>JAFECE010000002.1 GCA_018242295.1 Pseudomonadota bacterium | reverse complement strand
GGAAATTTCTCGGTCCGGATCGATGCGACGCGCGTCGCGATTACGCGAAGCGGTGCCGACAAGGGCACGCTGACGCCGTCGGATGTCTTGATCCAATCCCTCGACGAGCCGCTCTTGCCGGGCTCTTCTGCCGAAGCCGCGCTCCACATCCGGCAATATGCGGACAATCCCGATATCGGTGCCATCTTCCATATTCACGGCCCCTCCTCGACCGTGATCGGACATGCTCACCTCGCTGACGGCGCCGTCCTGCTCAACGGCTGGGAATTGCAGAAGGCGCTTGTTGGCGTGACGTCTCACGAGGCGACCGTCGAGGTTCCGGTCTTCACCAATGATCAAGATATCGACGCGCTCTCGCAGCGGGTTGCGTCGCGCCTTGCCGAGCGAGTACCCGCGCAGCAGATACGTGCTCCGGGATATTTGCTGGCGGGCCACGGACTTTACGCGTGGGGAAGGACGCCTCGCGATGCCACGCGCCATTTGGAGGCGTTAGAAGCGCTGTTCAACCAGATGATTGTCTTCAGGAGCTATCGACCATGACACAGCTCGTTGTCTATTCCGCAGCTGACGCCACGGATGTTCTTTTGGACACCATCGATTTCGCTCTTATCAAGGAAGAGCTGGCTCATACCGGCGCTAGCATCGAGCGCTGGAAAGCTGAGGAGCCGCTCTCATCGGATTCGTCTTCGGAAGAAATTTTAACGGCTTACAAGCCGCAGATCGACCGCCTGAAAAATGAGCGCGGCTACACGAACGCCGATGTCATTCATGTTCGCCCGGGTAATCCGAACTGGCCGGCTTTGCGGCAGAAGTTTTTGAGCGAGCACACACATGACGAGGACGAGGTCCGGTTCTTCGTCGAAGGCAGCGGCGCCTTCTATCTTCATGTCGGTGATAAGGTTTATCAAATCGTCGGCACGTCAGACGACCTTCTCTCCGTTCCGCGCGGCACCAAGCACTGGTTCGATGGCGGATCGGAAGGAAACTTCACGGTGATCCGTCTTTTCAACGATCCTTCGGGCTGGATCGCGCATTATACCGGCGACGCGATCGCTGAGAGCGTGCCGACCTACCAAGCAGCTTGATGGTGCCACCCGACGTGAGTGAACTACAGCTGGCGACGCCTGAGACGCAGGCGCTCGTACACATTGAAGCCGATGCCGTGCTTCTCGATATCGAGGGCACGATCAGCCCTATCAGTTTCGTTCGCGATACGCTTTTTCCCTACTCGCAGGATCGTTTGGAAGGGTTCGTATCCGAAAATTTCACGAGCCCGGGCGTTCAAGATATTCTCATGCAGGCAAAGGCCCTCGCTGGGGGAAGTGATGCCGTGAGCTCCCTGCTCGACTGGCAAGCGCGGGACGTCAAGGCGCCTCCACTCAAGAAGCTGCAAGGCTTGATCTGGGAAAGCGGCTATCGCTCTGGCGCGCTCAGAAGCACGATTTTTTCTGATGCCCTGCGAGCGATGAAGCAGTGGAAGTCGGAAGGTCTGCCTCTTTACATCTATTCCTCGGGCTCCGTGCAGGCACAGCAATTGTTTTTTGAATTCGGCACCGCGGGCGACTTGCGCTCGTTGTTTTCTCAATATTTCGACACCGATGTTGGCCCCAAAACCGAACCCTCATCGTATCTTCGCATTTCCGAGCATATCGGCACGAGGCCAGCCCGCATCGTTTACTTCTCGGACAATCCAAAAGAGCTGGAAGCGGCGCGATCCGCGGATCTGCAAACGGTGCACGTCGTTAAGGACGAGACAGCGCATAGTCCAGAGTTCCCCGAAATTTCCGACTATTGCCACGTGGCCGTCAGGCGTTAGGCAATGCACCGTGTCGCTCCGTTATTCCTGAGGGACAAATTTTCTTCGCCTTCGGAGAGAGCAGCGCTATTTTGCTATTCTGGCTTCATGAAGCATGAAGAAGCCTTTTTACGCATGAAGATGACCTGACGGATTGCGCTGGTGCCACGCAATTTCAATGCGCTTTCCCCGCGAAAAACGCGGCCACCTATAAAAAAGGAGGAGCGAAATGACCCAGACTGAGGAAAAGCCCAAAGTCATCCGAGGAGATGATCTCCAGGCCATCACCCCGCATTTGGTATGCGCCGGAGCGGCCGATGCGATCGAATTCTACAAAAAGGCCTTCGGCGCTGTCGAAAAGATGAGGTTGGCCGGCAGGGACGGCAAGCTGATGCACGGGGCCATCAAGATCGGCAACGCGTCGGTGATGCTCGTCGATGAAAGCCCGGATTGGGGTTCGTTGGCGCCAACCTCGCTCAACGGCACTCCGGTGACGATCCATCTTTACGTCGCCGACGTCGATGCATTCATCGATCGGGCTGTCAAAGCCGGCGCAACGCTGCGGATGGCTCCCGCAGATATGTTCTGGGGTGATCGCTACGGCATCATCGAAGACCCGTTCGGTCACAAATGGTCGATTGCAACGCATCAGCGCGACATGACCGCTGACGAAATCGAGCAGGCGATGAAGTCGTTCATGCCGTCGGCCGATGGTTGCGATAGCTGATCCGAGCGGGCCCCGCGCCTACTCGATTTTTATGATTTCGGCTTCGCCGGTGCCCGCGTGAACGACATCGCCGACGCTCTTTTCAATGAGAGCCTGGGCCAAGGGCGAGACATAGGAAATCTTGCCCTTCGCGGGATTGGATTCATCCTCGCCGACGATGCGATATTTCTGAATGCGCCCATCGTCCCTTTCGAGAGTCACGACGGATCCGAAGGCCACGGCGGCTCTATCGGATGGAGGCTTTTGAACCTCCGCGGTGGCGAGACGTTGCTTCCAGTAGCGAAGATCCCTGGACACGCGTTGAATCGCGTCGCGATCGCTCGCCTGCTGGGCCTCAGCAAGCTCCGCCTTCAGCCTTTCGACTTCAGCCTCGATCAGGGTCAGGCCTTCCAGCGTGACCAGATTGCGGTGCTCGGAGATAAGCCTATCAGGAAGCTCTTCGACCGCATCGGATTCTTTGACGAATGCTCTGCTCATCCCGCTTATATAGGCTCTCTCGGAGACGGGCACCAGGATGCGACAATATCAGGAACTATTGCGAGTTGAGACGCGCGGCACTGGCCTCCTGGAATTGACGGACGAAGTTGCGCGTATTGTCCGGACGGCGGGCATCGAGACGGGCATGGTGCACGTCTTCTGCCGCCATACCTCGGCGTCCCTGCTGATCCAGGAAAATGCTGATCCGGACGTGCAGCGCGATCTCGTCGCCTTCTTCAAGCGTCTGGTGCCGGATGGCGATCCGCTCTTCGTGCATCAGTCGGAGGGTCCGGACGATATGCCGGCGCACGTTAAGAGTGCGCTAACCCAAACAAGCGTGGCGGTTCCCGTCGCGGGATTTCAAATGATGCTCGGCACCTGGCAAGGCATTTATCTTTTTGAGCACCGGCGCAGGCCCCACACGCGGCAGATCGTGGTCCATGTTCTCGGAGAGTAGAACGCCCCTCGCCTGCTTCGTCCAATCGATCAATCGAGACGAAAATTGAAGCTCACGGAAACGCGCTCGGCTTTGGCGTGATTGACCGGCACCTCATGCCGAAGCCAGCTTTCCCAGAGCAGAAGCGTGCCCGCCGTGGGCTGGATCGCCACGAAAGTCTTGTTCTTCTCTTTCGCCGAGGGCAAGCGCTGCGGCGCGGCCATGAACATCGGCAGTCTCGGGTCTTCGTACTTGATGGCGCTCGCGTCCTTTGGGACGGAGAGATAGAGCGTGCCGCTGATCACCGAATGCGGATGAATGTGTGCCGTGTGATGTCCGCCGGGCTTCAGGACGTTGATCCAGAGGCTGTCGAGCATCAGGCGCTTACCGTCCATTTCGAACTCAAGGATTTTAACGAATGCGTTCGCATGCCGGTTCAAAACGCCGACGAGATCGCCGAATGCGGGGTGCCTGTCGGGAAGGTCGTTGAGAGAGGCATAAGATGTATATCCCGGGTAATCATTCGCCTTTGCCCAGGCTTGCCCGGCCCTGTCGTGGGCCGAGATTTCGCGGGCGGCTTCGTCAAGCTCTTGGATCAGAGCCGAGGTCGGGCCGCGTTGAAGCTCTTCACGGTAGATTTGGGTAACGAAAAGCTCTTGAACGCGCGCCATTAGCTTCTCCGGATTCCGCAACTGAAGGTGAAATGTCGCGTTTACCCCACCACGCTTGCGCATGGAAGGCTCCGGTCCGACCTGCTAAAGACCCCGGCAGCTTCATTGCGACCCTTCCGGAGAGACAACCGATGTCCGATACCACGCCAGAATCACAAGCCCGCGCCGCAACGGCTGCACTCATCCGCGAATACTACGCCGCCTTCAACAGGGGCGACACCGACGCCATGCTGGACTACCTGACCGACGACGTGATCCACGACATCAACCAGGGCGAGCGGCGCCAGGGTAAAGAGAAGTTTCGCGCTTTCAATGCGCGCATGTCGCATAACTACAAGGAAGAGCTGAAGGACATTGTCGTCCTCGTCTCGAAGGATGCGACGCGTGCCGCCGCGGAATTCAACGTGCACGGAATCTACAAGAATACGGAAGAGGGTCTGCCGGACGCCGTTGGCCAGAAATACGTTCTGCCCGCCGGTACGTTCTTCGCGGTCCGCGACGGCAAGATTGCCCGTGTCACGACCTATTACAATCTGACGGATTGGATCGCGCAGGTCGCGGGCTAAGGACATCGATCGCAATGGCGGCAGCGACAGGCGAGAAGAAGAACCTCGAAGTCAGGTCGGTCACCGGCAAGGACATTCTCAAGGTCCTTCCGGATCTCAGCCGGCTGCGCATTGTCGTCTTTCGCGATTGGCCGTATCTCTACGACGGTACGCTCGAGTACGAGGAAAAGTATCTCGAGAAGTTTGCCGCTGCGAAGGGCGCCGTGGTCATTACCGCTTACGACGGCGACCAGATGGTCGGCGCTTCGACCGGGGCGCCGATGATCGAACATGCGGACGAATTCGGTGAGCCGTTCCGTAAAGCCGGCTACGACATTTCGAAGATCTTCTATTGCGGCGAAAGCGTGCTGTTGAAAAGCCACCGCGGCCATGGCCTCGGACACGCGTTCTTCGATGGCCGCGAAGCGCAGGCGAAGAAACTCGGCGGGTTCACGCACTCATCGTTCTGCCGCGTCGTCCGGCCCGACGATCACCCGTTGAAGCCGGCGGATTACGCCCCACTTGATCCATTCTGGAAAAAGCGTGGGTACGCACCGGTAGACGGAATCGTCGCAACCTACGACTGGAAAGACATCGATCAGCCCGGCGAAACGACCCATAAGATGCAGTTCTGGATGAAAACCTTCTGATGCGGGCGAAGTCTCTCAAAGTCGCGAGTTCCCAATATCCAATCGGCCAGCCGAAGACGCTCGCCGAGTGGGAGAAGAAGATCGCGCTCTGGGTCAAGCACGGTGCGGCGACGGGCGCGGCGCTTCTGCTCTTTCCGGAATATGCGGCAATCGAGCAGGCCGCCTGCTTTGGTCCCGAAGTCTACGAAGATCTGCAGGCGACGCTCACGAAGGTTGCGGAGCTCAAGGAAAGCCGCGTCCAGCTCCATCTGGAACTCGCGAAGAAGCACCACGTGCATATTCTGGTCGGATCGGGGCCGGTGAAAAAGACCGACGGCCGCTTCGTGAATGCGGCGCAGCTCGTGACGCCCAAGGGGTCTGTCGGCGAGCAGGAGAAGCTGGTCATGACGCCCTTCGAACACAACTGGGGTGTCACCGCAGGCGGTCCGGTTCGCGTGTTCTCGACGTCGCTCGGCACCATCGGCATCGCCATCTGCTACGATAGCGAGTTTCCGTTGATCGCGCGCGCGATGGCGGAAGCGGGTGCAGAAGTGCTGCTCGTTCCCTCGTGCACGGAACGGACGTCCGGCTACCACCGCGTTCGTACAGGCTCGATGGCGCGCGCGCTCGAGAATACGATTGCCGCCGTGCAGAGCCCGACGGTCGGCGATGCGCCTTGGTCGCCCGCCGTCGACTTCAATGCCGGCGCGGCGGGCATCTATATGCCTTCCGAACACGATGTTTCGGATACCGGCGTGCTCGCGGAAGGCACGCTCAACGCGGCCGAATGGGTGTCGGCCGAGATTGATCTGGCCCGTCTCGCGCGCGTCCGCGAAACCGGCGAGATGCACAACTTCGGTGACTGGTTGAAGCAGCCCGGCGGCGGGACGACGGCGAAGGTCGACGTCGAAGTCGTCAACCTCGCCTGAAACCTCGCCTGACGGGCGGGCGCTGCTATTTCAGCGCCCAGGTCACCGTAACGCGGGCTTCGAGCGTGCTCGTGCCCGTCTCGATCGGCGCGGCCATCGCGGCCTTTGCCATGCGGGGAGCGTACGTCACAGGCCCGATCGACGTCGTCTCTTCCGAGATCTGCATCACGTTGCCGACTTCGGCACCAGCGGCGGTTGCCAGCAACTTGGCGCGCCGCAGCGCGTTGGCAATCGCTTCCTTGCGCGCCTCGTCCTTGAGCGTGTCTTCTTTCGACACCTCGAACGTCAGCCCCTGGATTTGATTGGCGCCCGCGTTCACGATCGCATCAAGTATCTCGCCCAGCTTGCCGAGCTCGCGAACGTAGACGACGACCTGATTGCTTACCCGGTAGCCCCGGAGCACCGGCGGTTGCCCGTCCTTGGGGAAATCCATAACGGGCTCGACGTTGAATGCCGCAGTCTGGATGTCTTTCGGATTGATGCCGCCGGCTTTGAGCTCCGCGATGACTTTGCTCATCGTCTCGCTGTTGGCGGCCAGCGCCTCGCGCGCGGTCTTAGCTTCCGTCGTGACCCCCGAAGTGATGCGGGCGCTGTCGGGCTCGGCTTCGGCCGTCCCAGTTGCGGAAACGGTAATCGTGCGCTCCATAACCTTATCCTCGGCGTGCAAGACTGTTGCCTGCGTCACTAGGAAACCTGACGCCAGAGCGATATTGAGCAGCGAAACGATAACTCGAGAACGCGGGGCGCTTAGCATGGGGGTCTCCTCACCTTTTCTCCGCTCGCTATAAGCGGTTCGCGGGCAAAAGAGGGCGGGATACTGTATCTCGGCTGAACGCGCGATATTTGGCGTCGATGCGCAATTTTGGGTTGTCTTGCGACCTTCGGATCTCCGGATACCTCCCAATCGGTTACGCCGATATCGAACTGCACGAGGCGGCGGCTGAAGCTGCCATCGTCCACAACATCATCCTGGATCCGGTCGCGGGGCCGGAAAGCGACAGATTGCCGACGGAGATTTGCGGACAAGCTCTGGCCCTTCGCCGAACATCTGGTATGAGAAGCCGCGCGGGGCCCGTAGCTCAATGGTTAGAGCTGACGGCTCATAACCGTCTGGTTCCAGGTTCGAGTCCTGGCGGGCCCACCAGCAAAATCAATATTGTGCTCAGCCTGCATGCCGCCAACAGCCTAGGCACTAAGACTTAGGCCAGATACTGCGGCCGCAAAGCGCAATTTTTGCCACCCCTTTCGAGCGTGATGCGCCGCGAACGGACAGATTTCGCATCAGGGGGCTTAATTATGAACCTCAGAAAATTTTACTGTCGCCACGCCACGGTGTTCGCAGCAATGCTCGCGCTTCCACTGTTGCTCTCCGGACCTCTAGCCGCTCCAGCTTCCGCGGGAGTGTTTCTCTCGATCAGCGTCGCTCCGCCGGCGCTGCCGGTCTACGTTCAACCGATCGCTCCGGGCCCGAACTTCATCTGGGCGCCGGGCTACTGGGCATATGATGAAGACGACTATTATTGGGTTCCAGGAACGTGGGTTCGTGCCCCTCAAGTCGGGCTGTTGTGGACGCCGGGTTACTGGGGCTGGGAGGACGGCTTTTATGTTTGGCATGCCGGCTACTGGGGGCCTCATGTCGGCTTCTACGGCGGCATCAATTATGGCTGCGGCTACACCGGCTCAGGATATTGGGGCGGCCATTGGGACCACGGCGCGTTTTTTTACAACACGTCCGTCACGCACGTGAACACGACGATCATTCACAACACCTACAATACGGTCGTCGTAAACAACAACGTGCAGCGTGTGAGCTTCAATGGCGGCAATGGCGGCGTCGTTGCCAAACCTACACCGATGGAGATGCAAGCCGGCCAAGAGCACCACTTCGCACCAACATCGCTGCAGGTTCAGCACCAGCACACAGCCAGCACGAACAAGGAGCTATTCGCCTCGGTGAATCACGGCGCTCCGCGCATAACCGCCATGGCCAAGGCCGGCGTCTTTCCGGGGCACGGCGTTATCGCTGCAAAGGCCGGGCAGCCTCTTATGCCCGCCGGTCAGACCAAGCTGACCAGTATGCATACGGGCCTGCCCAACGGCCAACATCCTCAGGTCAATAACTCGACCAAACTGGCGACGGGACACGGTACTCAACATCAGCAATCTGAGCGCCACTTCGAACATTCTGCGGAGCATCGGAATGCCAAACCTCCGAATTTCGCGTCCGTTCACCCTCAGGGCCATCCGCATGGCGAGCGCTCTCAATCGCACCCGCCGAAGCAAAAACCGGAGCATGGCTGAAGGACCGATGGAGCGGGTCCAGAGGTTGGCCCGCTCATTTCATAAGTCGCTCAAATGCCTATAGGCGAAGGAGGATATAGTCTATCCGCTCAAAGATATCGGGATCGTCGGATTTAATCGTCGAGAGAGCGGTATAGTCTTGCTTGATAGCATCCACCGATTCCGTGACCATCGAGGGATGGGTAGGGATCAATGCGAATATCGGCCCGGATCTCTCGCTCCCCCGTAGTGTCCGAAGAACATTTGGCACGGGCGGCGCGGTCTTGCGAAGATCGAGCCCGGCCTCATCGAAGGCATCGCCCCACGGCGGGCAGACGACGACGAGCGTCGCGCGGTTTTCAATGTAGCTAGGCGATTGCGACCAATCCAATGGCTGAAATGTCAGGCGGGTATGTCTCAACCTGCGTAGCAGCCGCAGACGCGAGAAATTGCTCTCCGTCAGGGTGAGGATATCGCGATTGATATCGAGGCCGCAGCCTCTCGTCGCCATCGTAGCCTGCAGCAAATGGTACAGCAGATTACCTGAGCCTACGAAAGGGTCGATGACATCGGAAATTCGACATCCATTCGAGGCAAGCGTGTGGGCCACGCTCTTGGCCATGAATTCGGCGTACCGATCTCGCGTGACCTCAACCGCCGTTCGGCCGAGGATTCGAATTCCGAGCGCGTACCAAGCAACAGGGGCCATTCCGAAAATTCGAAGATCATTCGAATCGCCGGCAAGATCCTGACCGGCACGGCGGATCTCCCCTATAGTCAGTTGTTTGCCGTCCCACGGCGGAGTGAGCAATCGCTGGCGGCTTGCAAAATACCCAGTGAGCCGAGTGTCATTGACGTCATGAGCAAGTGCCACGCGCGCCTCTTGCATACCGAACATCACCGATAGTGAGCTTCTTCACGACGCTCAGAGAAACGGAAGTGCTGATCGAGAGCGGCGGCACCCACAATGTCGCGAGGCTACATTCCTCGCAATTTCTTCGTTTCTTCGCCGATTAAAGACATGCGTGAGTGTATCCAGCGGACTATGGTCCATATTGAGGCGCGCGATAAGGCCTCGTTTATCCTAAGGCGATCGTTATCTCGCTTTTCGCTTATTCTTCAGTCGCGCCTTCGACATTTTTACCTGAGCCTCACGAAAGCGCCAGTAAATCAATGCTTTTTGGGGCTCTCACAAATGGCTGAAAAGTCTGGTTCTGCCCAATTTGCCATCGAGAACATCGGCCCCGGTGATCGCGAGCGGTTGTTCATTTGGGCGAGGAAGCTGTTCTTCGATTGGCGCGGCAACGCTTCGCGGCCGAAGCTGCTCTTTGCTGTTGCCGCGGCTGATGTCTCGTCGATTGTCGCCGCTTGGCCGCTATCGTTTTCACTGCGGGACGCGCCGTTCGTGCCATCATGGACGAGCTTCGCGGCAACGATGTTGGTCGCACTGCTGACTGTGGGCGTGCTCCACCAACAATGGTCGTATTCGATACCGTCGCTGCGCCGGTTCGTGCCGCAGGTTTTCAAGGTTCTGGTATCGCTCGCGGCCGTCGCACTCGGAATTTCGGGTTTCGCATTCCTGTTCGACCAGAAGTCTGTCGCGCCCCGCGAGGTCGCAGCGTGGATGGAGGTGTCGGCACTGCTTCTGTGCGTTATCCGGTCCGTCGCTGCATATAGCATCGATCGCCTGACGCGCGCCGGCTTACTCGTCAGGCGCACGGTGATTGTCGGCGGCGGCAAAGATGCCGACGACCTTATCCGAGCGCTCAAGTCCGATCCAACCAACCACATGCAGATCCTTGGCATCTTCGATGATCGACAGGACGAGCGGGTTTCCGGAAGCTGTGCCGACATCGCTCGGCTTGGGCGATTTGAAAACCTCGCCGATTTTTGTCGCGCTGCCGGAGTTGATCTTCTGATCGTCACTGTCCCGGCACGCGCCGAAGAACGGCTGATGCAGATCCTCCGCAAACTGTTCACGCTCCAAGTCGATATCCGGGTCTCGGCGCTGAACTCCAAGCTTCGCTTCGCCACACGCACCTTAAGCTTCATCGGTCGCGTTCCGATGCTGGCGATGATGGACAAGCCGTTAAGCGACTGGGATCGGGTCGTTAAAAACATCGAGGACCGGGTGCTTGGAACGCTGTTGCTTCTCATGGCGGCGCCCGTCATGGCGCTTGTGGCTCTGGCGGTGCGCCTCGACAGCAAAGGCCCTATCTTCTTTCGTCAGAAGCGATACGGCTTCAACAACGAGCTGATCGAGGTCTTGAAATTCCGCTCGATGTATGTCGAGCAGCAGGATGCGACGGGAAGCAAGGTGGTTACGCGCGGCGATCCTCGGGTGACCCGGGTCGGCCGCTTCATCCGGCGTACGAGCCTTGATGAACTGCCGCAACTCATCAACGTCGTAAAAGGTCAAATGTCGCTCGTCGGCCCGCGTCCCCACGCGACGGGATCCAAGGCCGAACGGGATCTCTTCGAGGACGTCGTGGAAGGTTATTTTGCCCGCCACCGCGTGAAGCCCGGCGTCACGGGTTGGGCGCAGATCAATGGCTGGCGCGGCGAGACGGACACACGCGAGAAGCTTGTGCGCCGCGTCGAGCATGATCTCTATTATATCGACAACTGGTCGGTTCTGTTCGACCTTTACATCATCGCTTTGACGCCCCTATCGCTGGCGACGGGCAAGAACGCCTACTAGTGCGATTGAGCCAGCACTTGCGCCAGCAGCGCAAATGCTAAGTCTCCAAATTGCGTTTGGAGATGTCATTGATCGTGCGTACGCCGGCGAGCGCCATCGTCACGTCGAGTTCCTTGGCGATGATGTCAATGGCTTTGCTGACGCCCGCTTGGCCTGCGGCGCAAAGGCCATAAAGATAGCTGCGGCCGATGAGGCAGGCTTTCGCACCGAGGGCGAGTGCACGGAAGACGTCCTGCCCACTGCGAATGCCGCCGTCGAACATGATTTCAATTTCCGATCCAACCGCATCGACAATGCGCGGCAGCATTGAAATCGACGACACCGCGCCGTCAAGCTGGCGGCCGCCATGGTTCGAAACGACGATTGCGCTCGCCCCTGTGTTGGCCGCGTGTCGTGCATCTTCGACGTCGAGGATGCCTTTGATTATGAGCTCGCCGGGCCAACGCTCGCGAACCCAGGCGACGTCGTCCCACGACAGCGCCTGGTCGAACTGACTGGCGATCCAATCCCTATAGGAGGCGAGGCCTTCCGTCCCTGCGATGCGCCCTTGAACGTTTCCGAAGGACTTCCTTTTGCCCATGAGGACATTGGCGATCCAGGAGGGTTTCGACAGCGTGTTTGCTATCGTGCGCAGGCGTAGGCGCGGCGGCACCGTGAGGCCGCTGTAAATATCACGGTGGCGTTGGCCTAGAACCTGAAGGTCGACCGTCAGCACGAGCGCGGAGCAATTTGCGGCTCGGGCCCTGGCAATGAGATCCGCCACGAAGGCGCGGTCCTTCATGAAATAGAGCTGGAACCAGAATGGCTTTGCGACCGCGGCAGCAACGTCTTCGATCGAGCATATCGAAAGCGTGCTCAGCGCATAGGGAATGCCGGCATTTTCTGCGGCGCGGGCGGCGGCGATTTCTCCATCGCGGTAAGCCAATCCGCTCAAGCCGACGGGCGCGAGCGCGAATGGCAGCGCCGCGGATTTGCCGAGGATGCTCTGCGTAAGATCGCGATTTGCGGCGCCGGCAAGAACGCGCTGACGAATGTTTATACCGGCAAGATCGCGGAGATTGGCGTTGAGCGTCGATTCCGAATACGAGCCCGATTCATAGTAGCCCATGACATCGGCGGGCACGCGGCGGTGCGCCAATCGCCGGAGATCGTCGATGCAGGCAACGGTTTCGAGTGTCGTCACGCGTATCGCCCGGAAAGCTCAAGCGCCGGCATGCAGCGACGCGAACTCAAGCGTCGGCTTCACAGACGGAAATGATGACGCCAGGGTGAACGGATTTCAGCAAGCGGACATCGTCAAGCGCCTGCGCCCAGACATTGCAAGGGCCGGCGAGACGGATTTCTCCGCGTGTTTTCGATAGCGGTGTTGGACCAAAACCTATCGCGATCGCATCGCCGTCAGGCCAGAAGACGATGTCGCCCGCCTTGACAACGACGCGCGCGTCGGGCTCAGCCTCAGAGGAGACCGGCGCGTCGAAATAGATTTCTTCGCCCCAGGTGCGGGCGGCGGACTGGATCGGCAGTGCGGCCCAAATGCGCTCGGCCGTCGGCGTGTCGAGCAGTCGCGCTCGAATAGAAACACCCCCGGCCTGGATTACGATCTTCCGCATACCGTATGATCCCGATCAGCTTCGCGACCGGGAGCATATAACGGTCGCAGACGCGAAGTCTCTCATTGAGGCTGCCTGCCTTCAAGGGCTTCGAGCATCTCAGCCAGAACAAAATGGCCTGTACGAGAGCGAAAGTTGCCCGGATTCGTCGAATGAGCAGCGAATTGCCATGCTGCAATTGCGAAGAGCGCCCGGTGCAGGCCCTGCGAGACGTGCACCGGGGGCCAAATCAAGGTGCCGGTCCGAATACCAGCGATGTGTTCAGGCCGCCGAACGCGAGCGAGTTCGACATCGCGTATCTGAGCTTCATCTCGCGGCCGACGTTCGGAATGTAATCGAGATCGCATCCCTCGCCCGGCTCATCAAGTCCGATGGTGGGGGGGGCCCAGCTTTCACGCATCGCCATGATGGTCGCGACGGCTTCAATGCCGCCGCCGGCACCCAAAGGATGACCGTGCATCGACTTCGTCGAGGAGATCGCGAGCTTGTAAGCGTGATCTTTGAAGACGTTCTTGATCGCCTTCGTCTCGTTGATGTCGTTGTCCGCCGTCGCGGTGCCATGGGCGTTGAGATAGTCGATCTCGTCCGGCGTGATGCCGGCTTCATCAATCGCCGTCTGCATAGCGACGCTCGGGCCTTCGACGGTCGGCTTGACCATATCCTGGCTGTCGGAGGCCATGCCGAAGCCGCGAAGCTCGGCGAGGATTGTGGCCCCGCGTGCCTGCGCGTGCTCGAGGCTCTCGAGAACGAGGATGCCGGCGCCATCGGCGAGAACCGTGCCGTTGCGCTTCTTGGCGAATGGGAAGCAGCCTTCCGGCGAGAGAACGTGCAGCGCCTGCCAGGCCTTCATCGTGCCGTAGTTGATCACGGATTCCGATGCGCCGGCGATGGCGACGTCGGCCATGCCGTCACGGATGTAATCGCGCGCGATGCCGATGGCGTGAGTTGCCGTCGAGCATGCGGAGCAAGTTGCGAACGTCGGCCCCTTGACGCCAAATTCGATGCCGACGTGAGCAGCGGCAGACGAGCCGATGATGCGCAGAAGCGTCAGCGGATGGGTCGCGCGCTTATTGTGAATGAAGAGGTCGCGATACGCGGTCTCGAAAGTTGTAAGGCCACCGGCGCCCGAACCGATGATGCATGCCGAGCGATACGGATCGGCCAGCGGCATCTCGAGGCCTGCCATCTTGATCGCCTCGTCAGCGGCGGCCGCGGCGAACCAGGAATAGCGGTCAGCGAGTGTGATGATGCGATCGCGCTTGAAATGCTTCAGACGCTGCTTCGGATCGAAATCCTTGATCTGCGCAGCGATCAGAATCTTGAGATCGTCCAACGGAAAGCCGGCGAGCGGGCTGACACCGGATTTCCCGGCCTTCAGACTGGCCCAGAACTCAGGGACAGTCGACCCAATCGGAGTTACAACCCCGAGGCCCGTGACGACGACGCGGCGTCCCGGTTTACCATTCGACATCAATCAATCTTTCTTGTCTGATGAACGCACAGAAGCCCCGATAGGGGGCCTCCGGCAATTCATTCCCGTTACGTCAGAAGACGCCGCGAGCCGTTAAGCTTTGGCTGCGGAAGCCTGCTTCGCGGCGATCAGCGACTTCACCCGATCCACGACCGAGCCAACAGTCTTGAATGCTTCGACTTCTTCGTTGGCGTTGTATGGGATCTCGATCCCAAAGCCATCTTCGATGTCGAACACGATCATCGCAAGATCAAGAGACTCGATCTTGAGGTCTGTTAGCTGGGTGTCGAGCGAGATGTCGTCGCGCGGCTCCTTCATATGCTTCTTGAGGATTTCGATAACCTTCGTCGCGACTTCGTCCATCGGCCTCTCCCACCCTCGCAATGTCTGCGATGGGCCAGTTTTGCTTGGCATCTACCTAAGCCAAGACCATTACATCAGCAAGCGGGGGGGTCACTTATCCTTAAACAACCGGCAAGTCTAGGTGCGGACCGTCGCGCGTCTTCCAGGCCCGTTGGATAGGTCCGAAAAGTTATACTCGACGAGACGGGATTGAAACGATCGAGCGCTAGCTTTCCAGGTCCGAAGTTGACTAATATTGCAGCAAGCTTTCAAGCGTTCGAAAGCTTCGGCGAAGTAAATATTATCCGGACATAACAAGACCCAACTTCCCGGAAAATCATGAAACCCGAAGTATCTCAATCTCAAGCGGCCACACTTTCCCCCGTGTGGGTTGAACATTACCCCAAGGGGATCGATTGGCATATGCCGATTCCCACGCGGCCGGTGCCCGAGCTTCTCGATCGGGCGGTGAAGCGCTTTCCCGGCAATCCCGCAATCAGCTTCCTCGGGCGAACGACGACCTACGCGATGCTCGGGGCGGAGGTCGATCGCGTAGCGGCGGGGCTGCAATCCATCGGAGTAAAGCGGGGAACTAAAGTTGGCCTACTACTTCCAAACACTCCGACATTTATCGTTTATTATTTTGCAATACTTAAGGCCGGCGGCACAGTCGTAAATTTCAATCCGCTTTATACTCTCGAGGAACTGAGCTTCCAGGTCAGGGATAGCGAGACCGAGATCATGGTGACGCATGATCTCACGATGCTCTTTTCAAAGACTGAGGCATTGCTTCTCAGTGGCGCAATCGCGCGGGCGGTGGTCGTACCCTTCGCCAGCGTGTTATCGCCGGTCAAATCTGTGCTCTTTCGCCTCTTCAAAAGGAAAGATGTCGCGGACGTCCGTTCGTCCCGCGCGGCAGCTCAGATTGTTAACGGCAGCACACTTGCAGCGACGTCCTCGCCCATGAGCCGGGTTGATATCGATCCCGACGAAGACATCGCGGTGCTGCAATATACCGGCGGCACGACGGGCACGCCCAAGGGGGCCATGCTGACGCACGCCAATCTGACCGCGAACACCGCTCAGATCGCCGCGTGGGGCGTCGATCTGGAGCCTGGCAAAGAAAGCATTCTCGGCGCGCTCCCCCTCTTCCACGTCTTTGCGATGACCGTCGTGATGAACATGGGAATCGAACTCGCCGCCAAGATCATCTTGATTCCGCGCTTTCAGCTCCTTGAAGCCCTCAAGCTCCTCCACAAGGAGCGGCCGACCGTTTTGCCTGCCGTGCCAACGATTTTCACAGCGATGCTCAACTACCCGGATTTCAAATCCTACGACGTCTCGTCGCTTCGCTTTTGCCTTTCGGGCGGCGCGCCTCTTCCGCTGGAGGTAAAGCTCAAATTCGAAGCAGTCTCGGGTGCGAAGGTCGTCGAGGGCTACGGCCTTTCGGAGACCTCCCCGGTTCTCACCTGCAATCCCGTTCAGGGCGAACCCGTTGCGGGCTCCATCGGCCCACCGCTGCCCGGCACCACAATATCGCTTCGCGACATCGATGACCCGACGAAGGAAGTGGCGCAAGGCGAACGCGGCGAACTTTGTGCGAAGGGTCCGCAGGTCATGAAGGGCTACTGGAAGAAACCGGCCGAGACCGAGAAGCAGTTCGTCGGAGGCTTCCTGCGTACCGGCGACGTCGCCATCATGGACGAGAAGGGATATTTCTCCATCGTCGACCGGATCAAGGATCTCATCATCTGCTCGGGCTATAACGTCTATCCGCGGCGGATCGAGGAGGCGATCTACACGCATCCGGCCGTCGAAGAGGTGACCGTCATCGGCATTCCGGACGCCTATCGCGGCGAGGCACCCAAAGCATTCATCAAGTTGAAAAGCGGGATGTCGGCGACTGAGGCAGACATCCTCAAGCATTTGCAACCGAAGATCTCCAGGATTGAGATGCCGGCGGCGATCGAGTTTCGCGATAGCTTGCCGAAGACGATGATCGGCAAGCTTTCCAAGAAAGAGTTGGTCGCCGAACAAGCCAAGAGCGGCCGCCCAGCATGAGCGTCAAGAATACGGACTCGTTCCAAGCTTCCGCATCCCGTCAGGATGCGCCACTCGAGCCCGCGTACACGATTTCGGCCCTCGCCAAAGAATTCGGCATCACGACCCGTGCCATCCGTTTCTATGAGAGCCGCGGATTGATCTCGCCGGAGCGCGTCGGAACGGCGCGGCGCTACTCGAGGCGCGACAGGGCTCGGCTGATCCTCATCCTGCGTGGGCGCAACCTCGGGTTCACGGTCGAAGACGTGAGCGGTTATCTTTCCCTCTACGATTCCGATCCTGCGCAACTGACGCAGACGCGGCACCTCTTGGACAAGGTGACAGCGGCCATTGGCGATCTCGAGACGAAGCGCCATGACATCGAGCGTTCGCTTGCCGATCTCAATGAAATCCGGGCGCGCTGCGAAGAGCATCTCAAGAAAAATACTTGAGCGGCTCAACGGTACAGATCAGCGCGCGTCGGTGGCAGAACGGGATTGCGTTTCGCTGATTTCGAGGCGAGCGTCTGAAAGAGGCGCAGCGTTCCGCGCGAAAACGCCAGGCTGACGCCGGCGAGATAGGCGACCCAGATGCGGTATTTCTCTTCGCCGACGTAAGCGATGGCCTGCTCGCGGTTGGCGGTCAGCCGCTCGCACCAGAGCTGGCACGTTCGCGCGTAGTGCAGGCGCCAGCCTTCGACGTCGTGGACCTCGAACCCTGCCCGCTCCATGGCCGCGATCGAATGTCCGATGTCGTCCAGCTCGCCACCCGGAAAAATGTATTTCGCGATAGCCTTCTTTTCGGGGCGCATACGCGATTTCAGCCAACCGGTTTTCGGCTTATGGGCGCGACGCGAGATGGCGTGATTGAGAAACAGACCCTCGTCGGCGAGCAGCGAGCGGACCTTGCTCATGTACGCCGGGATGTTCTTCAGTCCGATATGTTCGTACATGCCGATCGAGGCGATCTTGTCGTAGGTGCCTGTCAGCTTCGAGTAGTCGTTAAGCTCGAACGTCACGCGGTCGTCGATGCCCAATCGTTTCGCCTTAGCGCGGGCAAACGCGAGCTGCTCTTCCGATAGCGTGACGCCGTGCGCGACGACGCCGTAGTTTTTCGCCGCATGACAGAGGAGACCGCCCCATCCGGCGCCGATGTCGAGCATCCGCTCGCCGGGCTTCAGCCTGAGCTTCCGGCAGATCATCTCGAGTTTGTCGTGCTGCGCCTGTTCGACGCCGTTCGACCAATCCATGTAGTACGCGCACGAATAGACCATCTCGGGATCGAGAAAGAGCGCGTAGAAATCGTTCGACAGGTCGTAGTGGAACTGAATGTAGGCCTTGTTGTCTTCGGTCTTGCGGTTCTTGCCGGTGATCTCGCCTTCAAAGCCATGCGCGTCGCGTGCATCCGCGGTTTTCGCGAACAGGAATGGCGACAGTTTCAGAGCAATGCTCGCGAATTCGCCCGGCTTCATCTTTACGGACTTGCGGCCATCCTGCAGGCCCAATCCGAAATCGACGAGCGTGCCACCCGAAAAGTCGATGCCCTTTTCGACGTACTGACGGATGATTGAATCAAGCGACGGACGGCGGAGGATTGCGCCGATCACGCCCGGATCGCGGATCGATATCTCGAAGTCGGATTTGGGCGCGCTGCCCAGCGGCAAGCGCGTTCCGTCCCACAGCCGCACCCAGCCGTCGACGTTGAGGCGGCCTGCGAGGTCACGGACCAGCGCGCGCGCCGCATCGAGTTGCTTGTCGTCCTTCGCGGCCATGCGTACCCCTGGTTCCTTCCGCCGCAAGGTGAATAGCGCAACGGAAGGCCGGAGTCTTGTCTTCAGCGCATTACGCCACGGCGCGCGCCTCAATCGTGTTCGGGGCTTCCATGATGGCCGTCACGCCCATGCCGCCTGCGGTGCAGACGGAGATCAGGCCGCGTCCGCCCTTCGTCGACAAAAGCTTCGCAAGGTTTGAAACGATGCGGGCGCCCGTTGCGGCAAAGGGGTGGCCGAATGCGAGGGACGAGCCCTTCACGTTGAGCTTCGCGCGATCAATGGAGCCGAGCGGCGCATCCTTGCCCATATGCGTCTTGCAGTACTGCGGATCTTCCCATGCCTTCAACGTACACAGCACCTGCGCGGCGAAGGCCTCGTGAAGCTCGTAGAAATCGAAATCCTGCAGCGTCAGTCCGGCGCGGTCGAGCATCTTCGAGACGGCGATCGTCGGCGCCATCAGCAGCCCATCGCCACCGACGAAATTGTTCGCGATGTGCTGGCCATACGTCAGATACGCGAGGACAGGGAGATTGCGCTCCTTCGCCCACTGCTCGGACGCGAGCAGAACGGTTGCGGCACCGTCGGTGAGCGGCGTCGAATTGCCGGCCGTCAGCGTGCCGCGCTCGGACTTTTCGAACGCGGGCTTCAGGCTCGCCAGCTTTTCGAGCGTGATGTCGGGGCGCAAGTTGTTATCGCGATAGACGCCCGCGCATGGAACGACGAGATCGTCCATATAGCCTTCGTCGTAGGCCGCGGCGCCCTTCTTATGGCTTTCGTAGGCCAGCTGGTCCTGATCCGCGCGCGGGATGTGCCACTCCTGTGCCATCAACTCGCAGTGCTGGCCCATCGACAGGCCGGTGCGCGGCTCGGCGACGCTCGGTGGTTGCGGCGCAAGCTCGGTGGGCGAGAGACCCTTGAAGACCTTGATCTTGTCGAGCGCGGTCTTGCCTTGCTGAGCGCCGACGAGGCGTTTTGAGAATTTCTTCGAGAACACGATCGGCGCGTCCGACGTCGTGTCGGAGCCGACGGAGATCGCGCTTTCGATTTCACCTGTCGCGATTTTTGCAGCCGACATCAGCGCCGATTGCAGCGACGTTCCGCACGCCTGGATGAGCGTCACGCCGGGCGTCGAGGGCGCGAGCTTCGTCGACAGGACGGCTTCGCGCGCCAGATTGAAATCCTTCGAGTGCGTGACGACCGCGCCGCCGACAACCTCGTCGATGTGCTGGCCCTTCAATCCGAACCGATCGACCAGCCCGTTCAACGAAGCTGCCATCATGTCGAGATTTGAAAGGTCGGCATAAAGCGTGTTCGAGCGGCAGAACGGAATGCGGACACCGCCAATCACTGCAACGCGCCGGAGTTCTCGTGTCATCTCATTCTCCCAAACTATTCGGCAGCTGCGGCGTGCGGGGACGGCGTAGCGCCACCAGCGGCGCTCAAGCTCTTCTTGTAATGTAGAGGGCCGCCGCGGAACGGCGCAAATCCGGTGCCGAAAATCATGCCCGCATCGACGAGGTCGGCGGTTTCGACGACGCCCTCATCGAGCGTTCTCTGCGCTTCTACGATCATCGGATCGACGAGCTCGCGTCCAAGGCGGTCAAGATCGGCTTTCGAGAATTTCTTGTCCGACTTGACGGGCTTGCCGTCCTTCCAGACGTAGAAGCCTTCGCCGGTTTTCTTGCCGAGACGGCCGGACGCCACGAGCCGGTCGAGTCTCGAGCCTTCGCTCGATTGGCCGAGAATCTTCGCGACGTGGGCGCAGATATCGAGACCGACGTTGTCTGCGAGCTCGATCGGACCCATGGGCATCCCGAACGTGCGCACCGCTTCGTCGATCTTCTCCTTGTCCTCGCCCTCTTCGAGACGCTTCATGGCTGCGAACATATAGGGCGTCAGAACCTTGTTGACGAGGAAGCCCGGGACGTCCTTCGTGATCAGCGGGAACTTGTCGATTGCCGTGACGAAGGCCGCGCCTTTTTTCACTTCGTCGTCGCGCGTATTGGCGCCGCGCACGACCTCGACGAGCGGCATCTGCGCGACGGGCGAAAAGAAGTGCAGGCCGATCAGGCGGCCGGGGTCCTTCAGCGGCGCGGCGATGTCTTCAAGCTTCAGCGACGACGTGTTCGTCGCGAGCACGGCACCGGCTTTGATCTTGGTTTCGAGGTCGGCAAAGAGCTTCTGCTTGACGTCGAGCCGTTCGACGATCGCCTCGATGACGACATCGGCGCGGCCAATGCCTTTACCCTCCGGATCGGCGATAAGGCGCGCTTTCGCGGCGTCGCGTGTCGGCTTGGTCTTAAACTTACGAGCGAAAAGCTTTCCTTGCGCCTTGATGCCCTTCTCAAGCTGCTCGGCGGAAATATCCTGGAGCGTCACTTCCATGCCGGCAGCAACGCAGACGCCCGCAATGTCGGCGCCCATTGTACCGGCGCCGATGACGTGAACGCGGCTTGGCCGCCATTTGAAGCCCCTTGGGGCCTGGCCCTTCAGAAGCTCCGTCAGGCGGAAGACGCGGCGCAAGTTGCGCGAGGTATCCGACACCATCAGCGGCGCGAAGGCTTTCGTCTCTTCGTGCTTCAGCGTGTCGAGGTCGCCGCCGTATTTCTCGAAGAGGTCGATCAAACGGAACGGCGCGGGATAGTGATCCTCGCGAACCTTCTTCGCCGTCTCCTGCCGCATTTTTTTGGCGAGCAGTCCGCGCGCGGGCCATTTGGTCAGCAGCATCTTGGCGAGACCCGCCGACTTCGAACGGCGGTTCTGCAGCACGGCCTTGCGCGCTGCCCAATGCAGCTCTCCCGGGCTGCCGACGAGCTGATCGATGAGGCCCTGAGCCTTCGCGACAGTCGCGCGGATCATGCCGCCCGTCAGCATCAGTTGCATCGCCGCCATCGGGCCGGCCTGCTTGATTGAGCGCGCGGTGCCGTTGAAGCCCGGGAAGATGCCGAGTTTCACTTCGGGGAAGCCGACGCGCGTCGAGTCATCGCGCGTCGCGATCCGATAGTGGCAGGCGAGGATCAGTTCCAGGCCGCCGCCGACGCAGACGCCGTGAATGGCGGCGACAACCGGCACAGGAAGCTTCTCAATACGGTCGAGCAGATCATTGACAGGCTTCAGCGCCGCGACGACGTCCTGCTCGCTTCCAAATGTCTCGAACTCGCGGATATCGGCGCCGACGATGTAGCCGCGCTCCTTACCCGACATGAGGACGAGGCCGCGCACGGTCTTCGCTCTGACTTCCGCTTCGACACGCTCGATAATCGCGTTCAACTCTTCGATCGGCCGCCGACCGAGAGAGTTGGCGCTTTCGCCTTCCCGGTCGAAGGTTGCCCAGGCAATGCCCTCGCCATCGATCTTGAAGCGCCAGTCCTTCAACTGCGGTTCACTCGCCAGCACCGGTACGTCCGTCATTACTCACCTCAACAGTTCGAGACTTCAGCCTGGGTCATTCCGCTGCCAGGCTCTCGGCACCACGCACGTTATGGCCGAGCGTCACATAATTCGGTTTCAACTCCGCCGGATCGAAATGATCGACCGCGATCACGCGCGCGACGAGCTGCTCGACCTCGCGGAGCTGATCGGCCTCCGCTGCGGTGATGACACTCTTCGCCTGCGCCTCCGCAAACCAGTCGATGCCATGATAACGCTGGACGATCCCTTCGCGGATCGCTTTTTCGAGCTTCTTTTCGATGGGTTCAGCGGCGATCACCTTTTCCAGCGTCACTTCGAGGATGCCGGTCGGATCGTTGACGTCCTTGGACACGAAAATCTGCCGCGTCAGGCGATCGCGCACTTCGCCCGGCTGCAACGCGTGGCGGGCGACCTGGTGGCCCAACGCGTCGGATGCAGGTTTGAAGCGGCGTCCGAGCGGGAACACGACGACGCGCATCAGCGGCCGCGCCCAGCCGACAGGGAAGTTGTCGATCACGCCCGATATCGCTTCCTGGAAGCGGTAGAGCGCGTTGTGCGCGGCGAGTTCGACGATCTGCTCATCGCCCGCAGGGCGGCCGTCGTCGTCGTAACGCTTCAGCGTCGCGGAGAGCATGTAGAGTTCCGACAATGCGTCGGCCATCCGGCCCGTGATCTTCTGCTTCGTCTTGAGTCCGCCGCCAAGCAGCGCGACTGTTAGATCGGCTACGAAAGCGAACGAGCGGCTGGCGCGTCCGAGCTGGCGATACCAGTGCGACATGCGCAACGCGTTCTCTGGCGCCGTGACGAAGGCTCCGCCCGTCACGTTGTGAACGAAGCCGCCGGTGGCGTTCGACAGCGAAAATGCGATGTGATTGTTGAACGCATCTTCGAAGGCATCGAGACCGCGTTGCTTATCCGTGTCCTGCGCCGCCTGCACTTCCTTGTAGAGGTATGGGTGCGAGCGGAGCGCCCCCTGCGCGAACGTGATCAGCGTGCGCGTCAGAATATTGGCACCTTCGACGGTGATCCCCACGGGAACCATCTGGTAAGCCGACTGCAGGTAGTTCGCAGGACCGTCGCAAATGCCACGACCGCCGTGGATGTCCATCGCGTCGTTGACGGCGCGGCGCATTTTCTCGGTCGTCTGATATTTCATCAGCGCAGAGATGACCGACGGCTTTTCGCCTCGTGAGACCATCGCGGCGGTCATCGCTCGGGCCGCCTCGTTGACGTAAGCGGCTTCGATGATGCGGACGAGCGGCTCCTCGACGCCTTCCATGCGCGAAACGGGTAGTCCGAACTGCTTTCTGATGCGGCCATACGCCGACGTTACGCGCAGCATCATCTTCGCGCCTGCCGTCGCGGATGACGGAAGCGAGATCGCACGTCCGGCGGACAGGCATTCCATCAGCATGCGCCAGCCGTTGCCAGCCATCGCTTCGCCGCCGATGACCCAATCGATCGGGATGAAAACGTCGTTGCCCCAGTTGGGACCGTTCGGGAATGCGGCGCCCGATGGCAGATGGCGGCGTCCGATGTTGACGCCCGGATGGTCAGCCGGGATCAACGCGAGCGTGATGCCGATGTCCTCGCCCTTGCCGAGCAGGTTGTCCTTGTCGAAAAGGCGGAACGCCAAGCCGACGAGCGTCGCATTGGGTCCGAGCGTGATGTAGCGCTTGTCCCATGAGAGGCGGATACCGAGTGTGTCCTTGCCCTCAAAGGTGCCGCGCGCAACGTGGCCGATGTCGCGCATCGTAGCGGCGTCGGAGCCGGAGGTCGGGCCGGTCAGGGAGAAGCAGGGCACTTCCTCGCCTTTGGCAAGGCGCGGCAGATAATAATGCTTCTGCTCGTCGGTGCCGTACTTCTCGATCAGCTCGCCCGGCCCGAGCGAGTTCGGCACCATGACGATCGTCACAACGTCAGGCGAGCGCGACGCGATTTTGCCGAGGATCAGCGACTGAGCTTGCGGCGAAAATCCGAGGCCGCCGTGCTCCTTCGAGATCAACATGCCAAGGAAGCCGTGCTTCTTGACGAAGTCCCAGATGTTGTCCGGGATCTCGTGCAGGTTATGACGGATTTGCCAATCGCTAATGAGACGGCAGAGCTCTTCGGTCGGGCCGTCGAGGAAGGCCTGCTCTTCGGCCGAGAGTTCGATCGCCGGGATGGATTGGAGCTTGTCCCAGTCGGGCGTTCCGGAAAACAGCTCGGCGTCGAAACCGACGGTCCCGGCTTCGAGGGCTTGGGCCTCGGTGTCGGAGACTTTTGGCAGAATTTTGCGGATCTGTGCGAAGACCGGCGCGATGACCATGCTCCGGCGCACGGAGGGAATGGAAAGGGCGGCGAGCGCGACGAACGGCAACCACGCGATCCAGGTGACGAGACCGAAGCTCGCGCCAGTGGCGAGCAACGTGAACAGGCCGACGGCCGCGGCCCAGCCCCACAGCGGTGCGCGGACCATGCCGAGCGCCAGGAAGCCGATCGCTGCCACCAGTAGAAGAATGACGGGTGCCATTTCCGTGCCTCCCATAAGAGCCGCCGTCAGATACCGGTAGGCCCTAAATTTAGTGTTGACGTATACGTCAATCTAGGGATTTCTCGTGCGCGGGTCCAGGGGCGTGACCCAGTCGAGTTAATCACGTTTCTGCAACAGAACCTAACTTGCAGATGCAAAGAAGATTTTCCCGCGCCGATTCCCCAGTCGCCGTCCAGTCAGACAGATGCTGCGCGATAAACCTTAAGGATTGCGGAAATCAGCGCTCGGCCTTGGCCGGCAGCTCGCCGAACAGGTCAGCGACAATCGTCCGGTACCAGTCGGCGCTCTCCTGATATGTCTGGCGGCGGAGCTCGGCGCTGTCGTCGGGCTTGGAAATGAACGGCTCTTTGACTTCGAGATAGGGCTTTCCATCCTTGGATGCCGGCACGTAATCGCCCCCGATCTTGGCGCTGTTATCGGGCGCGACCATCGACCAGCACGTATTTCTGTATGTTCCAGGCACACGAGGCTTGCCCTCAAGGCTGGCGATGATGTCCGTCGCGACTACGGCTGCCTGGCTGATGGCCGAGTAGGCGGACTTCGGCATGTCATTCGCAATCGCGGCGTCGCCGAGAACGTACACATCCCTCGCCTTCGTCGAGGTGAAATTCTCAGGGTGGACCGGGCACCAGTCGCCTTCCGTCAGGCCGGCGTTGCTTGCGATCGCGCCAGCTTTCTGCGCGGGAATGATATTGGCGAGCGCGGCGCGCTCCGTGCGGCCAGCCTTCGTCGTCACGATGCCGGTTTTCGCATCGACCTTAATGACGTTGAAATCGTCGATCTCGTTCGTCAAATTGATTTCGACGATGCCCTTATAATATTCGTCAAACGCTTCCTCGAAGACGGCCTGCTTCGAGTAGGTTTTCTTTGCGTCGAAGAGGATCAGCCGGGCGTTCGGCTTCTTGGTTTTCAGGAAGTGGGCGATCATGCACGCCCGTTCGTAGGGACCCGGCGGACAGCGATATGGGTTCGGCGGCACCGACATGACGACGAGACCGCCATTGGGAAGCGCGAGCAGCTTTTCCTTCAAGAGCCATGTCTGCTCGCCGCCTTGCCAGGCATGCGGCATGATCTTGGCCGCTTCCGGCGAATAGCCTTCGATAGTCTCGTATTTGAAATCGATCCCCGGAGCGACGACGAGACGATCATACTTCAGAGGCGATGTTCCACGGGCGAGCGTCACGGTCTTCGCCGTTGTATCGATCGCCGTCGCCGTGTCGGTGACGACATTGATGCCGCGCTTCTTTACGCCTGTGTAGTCGTGCGTAATGGATTTGAAGGACCGGAAGCCGCCGAGATAAATGTTCGAGTAAAAGCAGGTCGTATATTTTTCCTTGGGTTCGATCAGCGTCACGTCGAGATTGGCGTCCGCCGACTTCAAGCGGTTGGCGACGGCTGCACCGCCGGGGCCACCGCCGATAACGACGATTTTCGCCGGGCCCGCTGCGAGTGCCGGACGCGGCAATTGCGACGCCGCGACGACGCTTGCGCCGGCAGTCAGCAGAGCAAATTCGCGGCGCGTGATCTCGGTCATTCCCCGCCTCTTGTTTAGGCCCACCGTGACGCCCTATCGTCACCTCAAGGTCTTCTCGAACGCTCATTTGCCACGGGCGATCACCTCGTGTCAGGAAATAAATGGTGAGAAAGCTGGAAGCGCCGCGGATAGGTATCCTATATATAGCACTTATATAGCACTCAACCTTCCGCTTCGAGGCTTGGCGCGTGCCAGACTCTATCGATATTGCCATTTTGACCCGCAGGACATTCGTTGCTGCGAGTGTCGCAGCGGCTGCTTTTCTTCCCTATCTCGCTCGCGCGGAGGATGCAGGAACGAATGCGCTCGCACCCAGTCAAAAATTCCAGGATGATTTCGCGCGGATCACCGGTTCGGTCAAACCCATCGAAGGCAAGGTCACAGTTGATTTGCCCGAGACGGCTGAGAACGGCAATTTCGTGCCAGTGACCATCGCCGTCGAAAGCCCGATGACGGACGCAGATTACGTGCGGGCGATCCATATTCTCTCAACGGAAAATCCCCACGCGCACGTCGCCACATTCTATCTTACGCCCGCGAACGCCGTCGCGCGCGTGCAGACGCGGATGCGGCTGGCCAAGACGCAGAACGTCGTCGTTCTGGCGGAGCAGTCAAACGGCGAAATGCTGATTTCGACGACGCTCGTCAAAGTCACCATCGGCGGTTGCGGGATCTGAGGAACGAACGTCATGACCGCGAATCCGCGCATCAAGCTACCGGACATTGCCAATCCCGGTGAGGTGATTGAGATCAAGACGCTCATCACGCATGTCATGGAAACCGGGAATCGTCACGACAAGAACGGCAAGCCTATCCCGCGCGACATCATCAATGCCTTGGTCGTGAAATTTGAAGGCCAGCAAGTATTCCGCGCGACGTTCGGGCCAGGAATTTCTGCGAATCCTTATGTCGCGTTTCACATGCGCGTTCCGGGTCCTGGCGTTTTTGAATTTGCGTGGACGGACGATCACGGCGTGACAACCGTCGCCACCGCGCCGCTGAAGGTGGCTTAAATCAGCATGCACACTCGTTTCAGCGCAGCGGAACTATATACGATAGGCCCAGCCGTACAGTTTCGACATCTCCACCGACCACAGTCGTCTGAGGCGCGTCCAGCTCTTTGGAAACTGTCCTGACACTTCTTGCTTCGAACATTGTCGCTCGAAACTCTACTGCAACATGCCAATTTTCTGTAAGGCGATGCTCCACCCCGCCTCCCACAGTCGTGCCGTTCAAGTTTGCGGAAGTGGGATCGAGTGAAGAAGGCCACTCAAAGTTTTGTCTGATCCTCGAAGTTGTCCAGCCGCCCAGGCCATACAGCAACGTAGACTCTGAAGCCAACCATCCAAGCCTTCCCACAACGCTTGCTGACCACGAGACGTCTCGATAGCACTTACCAATGACTTCATCTGTGACGAACACATTGCTGTTAAGCCCATCCATCCAGATCAAGCGGCACCTCATTTGCTGTGTTGCGCCGAATGGATCAAGTTCTACCCCTATTCCGACGACCGCATTTTGCATTCGCCAATTGGCCGAGAGCGCGAACCCGCCGCTCCACTCGGTAGCATCCGAAGGGAGGGATTGTGCCGCGCCAAAAGAGGACTCGTTGAAGGTAGAGCTTCTGGCAGAGTTGTGGGAAAGACCAATGCCTGTGTACGCCCCAAAGGAGAGCCCGGACCAATCATCCGCCTGAGCTTGCGAAGTAAGAGGCAGGAGAAACAAGAGGCCAACGATTGCGATCCGGACGCACATCAAAATATTCCTTAAGAGCATTTTCCGAACCGTTGCACACGGCAGCGCTGTGCGAAAGCTCAAGTTTACGCGGGAAGCAGTTGATCTGTGGACACCGTTCGGACACCCAACTCGGTATTCAAATTTGCGTGCCGGCGACAGCAAATAGCAAAGTTAGGCAGGCGACCGGACATTAGCCGTTTTGGACTTTTCGCCGCTCTGCGCGCAACGAATTCGGACTTTCTATTTTGGATGAGCTGCTATTTGCAGACTTGCGAGATAAGCCGCGACCGGCTTCAGGGCTGCTTCGTCTACGGACTTCATCAGGACGGTCATGCCGATGTAATTCGTCCGTTCGCCGGTATGGAAGTCGGTCATTGTCTTCAGAAGATATTCTTCCCGCTGACCAGCGAGGCGCGGCCTTACCCTATCGCCTTGATAGTGCATTTGATGGCAGCCTCGGCAATTGAGCGGATTTAAAACAGCGTGGGCGGCGACCTGCAGGTCCGCCGGCGGCGTTGGCTGCTGAAGATTTGGCCAAGGCTGCTTGGAGTAATACGTTGCGAGTTCTTCCATGTCCGTCCGGCTCAACGAATCTGCGACGGGGGACATGAGTTCGTTCTTGCGATGGCCGATTTTGAAATCGTTAAGTTGGTTCAAAAGATAATCGCGGTTTTGGCCCCAAATGACAGGCGTCGTCTTTTCTGTCGGCACCCCTTGATCACCGTGACAACCGGCACAGACCTGAGTGAGATCGCTCAATGTCTGGGCTGTCGCGACTTTGCAGATAAAAAGCGAAGTGCTTACCGCCAATGCACACGCAACAGCTATACGCAGCGAGATTCCGGTCATTACCCAACTCCGCTAGCAATCCCGCATTCGCGTTTAAATAGATCTATTTATTTCTCTCGCCCACAATGACGAATTAAGCGGACTTGCAGCCATCGGCCCGGATGCACATCAGATGAGTTTCGTGGAGTGCATAAAGAAACATAGATAACACGTAGCAAAACCAACGTCCCCGGCAATAGTTCCATGATATTTGATTGGTACGGCCAGCCGCAATTGACATTGGGATTGTCTCTCTTCGGCGCGTACGTCACCCCGCATCGGCAGGCGGCGCGCGCAAGGAGAATTGTCATGCGACTAAGCGCAATAACCTGCGGGATCGGGCTGCTCGTTGCCGCAGTAGGTCCGGCCTTGGCGAACGACAGTGTCGTCGAGGCCACGAAGAACCCGAAAAACTGGGCCATGCAGCAAGGCGACTATAGCAACCAGCGCTATTCGAAGCTCGACCAAATCAATACCGAAAATGTCGGGACTTTAAGAACGCAGTGGAGTTTCTCAACTGGCGTTCTCAGAGGTCACGAGGGTTCACCACTTGTCGTCGGCGACACGATGTACGTGCATACGCCCTTCCCCAATATCGTTTATGCACTGAACCTCGACGACAATCAGAAGATTATGTGGAAGTACACGCCTAAGCAGGACCCCTCCGTCGTTCCGGTGATGTGTTGCGATACCGTGAACCGCGGTGTTCAGTATGCGGATGGCAAGATCTTCCTTTATCAGGCCGATACCTTCCTGGTCGCTCTCGATGCCAAGACCGGCAAGGAAATCTGGAAAGTCAAAAACGGTGATCCCAAGGTTGGCGAGACCGGGACGAGCGCTCCCCTTATCGTCAAGGACAAGGTCATTGTCGGCATTTCCGGCGCCGAGTTCGGAATTCACGGGCGCCTGACCGCCTACAATATTTCCGACGGCAAATTGGCTTGGCGCGCTTTCTCGACCGGGCCCGATAAGGAAATGCTGATCGACCCGGAAAAGACCATGTCGCTCGGCAAGCCCGTCGGGCCGGATAGTTCGCTCAAAACATGGAACGGCGACCAGTGGAAAATTGGCGGCGGCTCGACATGGGGCTGGTACGCCTACGACCCTGCGCTGAACCTGATCTACTACGGCACGGCAAATCCGGGAACGTGGAACCCGGTGCAACGCGCCGGCCCTGGCGGCAAGCCAATCGACCAGAAATGGACCATGACGATTTTTGCTCGCGACCCTGATACGGGCATGGCGGCATGGGCCTATCAAATGACGCCGTTCGATGAATGGGATTATGACGGCATCAACGAGATGATTCTCGCAGATAACTTGGACATCAAGGGCGAAAAGCACAATGTGCTCGTCCACTTCGATCGCAACGGCTTCGGCTATACGCTCGATCGCAAGAGCGGCCTGCCGCTCGTCGCCGACAAGTTCGATCCGGCCGTCAATTGGGCGACCAGCATCGACCTCGATCCGAATAGTGCGGATTATGGCCGGCCAGTGCGCGTCGCAAGCAAATCGACGTTCAAGAATGGCCAAGACTTCAACACCAAGAACGTTTGCCCCGCGGCTCTCGGTTCGAAGGACCAGCAGCCGGCGTCGTATTCGCCGATGACGGGACTTTTCTACGTTCCGACGAACCACGTCTGCATGGACTACGAACCCTTCAAGGTTTCGTATACGGCCGGTCAGCCCTTTGTGGGCGCCACGCTCTCCATGTTCCCTGCGCCAGGGGGTACCAACATGGGCAACTTCATCGCCTGGGACGCGTCCAAGGGAAAAATCGTCTGGTCGAAGCCTGAAGAATTTTCGGTGTGGTCAGGCGCATTGACGACGGCCGGCGGCATAGCCTGCTTCGGCACACTTGAAGGTTATTTCAAGTGCGTCGCCCAGAAAGACGGCAAGGAGCTCTACAAATACAAAACGCCGTCCGGCATCATAGGCAACGTCTTTACCTACGAGCACAAGGGTAAGCAGTACATCGGTGTCTACTCGGGCGTTGGTGGATGGGCCGGCATAGGTCTCGCCGCCGGATTGACCAACCCAACCGACGGCCTTGGAGCCGTTGGCGGGTATGCCTCCCTCAGCAATTACACAGCTCTCGGAGGTTCGCTGACGGTCTGGGGACTGCCGAGCTAAAATCGCTCTATACACTCCAGTCGATGGCGCGGCCTCAAAGCGGACCGCGCCATCGACGTTGTTTGCCGGGAGCTAACCGGCAATCGCGACGGCTCTGCTCAGCGCATTGTAAAGCTTGGCGCTCGCGACAATTGCCGTGGCTCCGACCAGAACCGGAACGATAAGGAACGACAAGTCTGGGTGCAGCAGAGCCACGACGATCGGGTTTGCTCCTGCTGGCGGGTGGACGGTATCCGTCATCATCATCGTGGCGATCGCCAAACCAACTCCTGCGGCGACACCCAGCACACCGAATCCGAATAACCAGGTCGCGAAGAAACCCATCAATGCCGCTATCAGATGCCCGCAAATGACGTTCCTTGGCCGCGCAAACGGACTTGCCGGAGCGCCAAATACGAGAACGCACGATGCTCCGAACGGCGGGATAATCAGCGGCAGCGCTGTCGCGTCCCTCACGAGCGCAAGCGCGCCGATGATCAGAAATCCGCCGAAGCCCGCGAGAACGGAAGCTCGCCATGGCCGTCCCCTGAGCCACGCCAGGCCGCCGGCCGGGGCGACACGCTGATCCATTCGACCCTCTTCAATAAACTGGATGTCAAGGAGATGGCGGACGCACGCCCCTTGGATGCGTCCGCCAAACCGCGCGTTAGCGTTTGAACTTGGCCGCTTCTTCCGAGCCGCCCGTAGCATTACCAGCGCTGTAGGAGTGGGCGCCGACACCAGCAAGCTTGCCACCCTGAACGATCAGATATTCGTTCCGAATTGGCTTGCCTGCGAAGTAGCACTCAAGGATTTCTCGCGTTCCGGCCGCGTAGCGCGCCTGGGCCGAAAGCGACGTGCCCGAGATGTGCGGGGTCATACCGTGATACGGCATCGTACGCCATGGATGATCCTGCGGCGCCGGCTGCGGAAACCAGACGTCGCCCGCATAGCCGGCGAGCTGGCCACTTTCGAGCGCACGAACGATTGCATCGCGATCGCACAGTTTGCCACGCGCGGTATTCACGAGATAAGCGCCGCGCTTGAAGTTTTTCAGCGTGTTGTCGTTGATCATGTGCTCGGTTTCGGGATGAAGCGGGCAATTCAACGTTACGACGTCGCAAACTTTCGTCAGGCTTTCGACACTGTCGTGATGCGTGAGGTTGAGTTCCTTCTCGACCGCATCCGGCAGCTTGTGGCGATCCATGTAATGGAGATGGACGTCGTAGGGCTTGAGCAGGCGGAGGACGCGCAGGCCAATGCGTCCAGCCGCGACCGTGCCGATATGCATGCCTTCGAGATCGTACGAGCGGGTGACACAATCAGCGATATTCCAGCCGCCCTTGATCACCCAATTGTACGAAGGAATATAATTCCGCACGAGCGCGAGGATCTGCATTACGACGTGCTCGGCGACACTGTTACTGTTGCAGTACGTGACCTCCGCCACGGTGATGCCGCGATCCATAGCGGCTTGCAGATCCGTGTGATCGGAGCCGATCCCGGCGGTCACGATCATCTTCAGCTTCGGAGCTTTTGCAATGCGCTCGGCCGTCATGTAGGCTGGCCAGAAGGGCTGCGAGATGACGATTTCAGCGTCGTGCAGCTCTTGATCGAGCTTGGAATTCTTGCCATCCTTGTCGGACGTGACGACGAGAGTGTGCCCCGCCTTCTCCAGGAACTTGCGAAGGCCAAGTTCGCCGGACACGCTGCCCAGCAATTCACCCGGCTTGAAATCGATTGCCGACGGCGTCGGCGTGGTTTGGCCGTCGGGATATTTGGTGATCACCGGGATATCGTCCCGAGCATACGATTTGGGATAGCCCCCTACCGGGTCGTCGTAGAGAACACATACGATCTTAGCCATGGTCTTTCTCCGTCATGGAATTGGCCATGAGGCGGCGCTTCGTCCGAGATGCCTCGAACGAGTGACAAGCTGTCTGTGAGGGTTGAACGCACCGCGTTCGTCGTTAGCAGAACACGATCATCGCTCCTCGCGCTTCCCCGCCTTGGCAATCGGCTTTCTTTGAAAGCTCTATTTTTTGCCGAGGCTTGCGCAGCCTCAACGACAAAGGCGACCAGGTCAAACGCACGAGATTTGTTGGATGATCGATCCCGTCGATCAAACCTTGTCGACAGTCTCGATCCCGAACTGATCAATGTCGAGGCGTCCGGCGCAATGCATCAGCGCATGCGCGAGCGGAGACAGGGGGTCGCGGGCCGAGGCGACGAGACCGATCGCCTGGCTATGAACGGGATCGATGAGATTGACCAAAGCCAATTCCTTGCATCCTCGGAAAATAAAAGAAAAAGTGTGCGGAATGATGCTCGACCATTCGCCACTGCAGACGTGCGAGCAGACTGCCAAGAAAGAGTCGGATGTGACGGTCGGCGCCAACTTCAGACCGAGTGATCCCACGAGATTGTTCAAGACCCGGCGGTTTTGCATGCTCTCATGCAACAAGCATAAATTCTCGGCGGTCGCATCGCGCCACGTAATGGCATCCGTCTGCGCAAGCGGGCCATCTGCATGCGTCACGAAAAGATATCTCTCGCGATAGAGGGGTTTCTTACGGATATTCGCGAGGGGCTCGTTGTCGAGGTAGGTAAGACCAGCATCGATCTCAAATTTGTCGAGCGCATTCTGAATGTCGATGGACGACATCGATCGCACATCGACCGTCACGTGCGGATGCTTGGCACAAAACGGAGACGTAAGCTTGGCCACGGCCGGCATGGCTGCAGGAATGACTCCGAACCGCAATGTACCATTCAATCCTTCGCGGATGCCCTCCACCTCCTGTTTGAGATTCTCATAGTCAGATATGATCTGCGATGCCCAGGCGACGACGCGTTCGCCTTCGGGCGTCAATCCCAAAAATCTGGGCCCGCGAATGACAAGGCGCATATCGAGTTCGCGTTCCAGCGCTTTGAGACCGGATGACAGTGTCGATTGGGTCACGTGACAGCGTTCAGCGGCACGCGAGAAATGCTTTTCGCGGGCAAGCGCCACCAGGTAGCTCATTTGGCGAACAAACATCGGTGAAGATCCCGAATGACATTTTTCGCATACGATATAGTTGAACTTCTATATCGCTGCCAGCCGGTAGATGTCCGCGCCCTGCTGTCCTCGGAACAGAAGCGGCGCCAGATTTCCCAAAACACGGCGATGTCTGTAGAGTCGTTCTAATAAAAGTCACACATCACCACAAAGGTTCCAAGCGGTGGAACGCCAATGGAGAATGGCAACCTGACAAAATAACTAAAACATCTGAACATCGGCGAACGGCGCAACAACTTGGGCGAGGAATGCGATGACAGGCGTACGTGTATTGGTTGGAACCCGGAAAGGTGCCTTCATTCTCACGGCAGACGGCAAGCGCAAATCTTGGGACGTCAGCGGTCCCCACTTTGCCGGTTGGGAAATTTATCATGTCAAAGGATCTCGGGCCGATCCAAACCGGATTTATGCGTCGCAGTCGAGCAGTTGGTTCGGGCAGCAGATCCAGCGATCCGACGATGGCGGAAAGACCTGGGAGCCCGTCGACAACAAGTTCGCCTACGATGGCGTTCCGGGCACACACCAATGGTACGATGGCACGCCGCATCCTTGGGAGTTCAAGCGCGTCTGGCATCTCGAGCCGTCGGTCACCGACCCGGATACGGTCTTTGCCGGGGTCGAGGACGCCGCCTTGTTCCGTTCGAATGATGGAGGAAAATCCTGGGCCGAACTTTCCGGCCTACGCGGTCATGGATCGGGAGCGCATTGGATGCCCGGAGCGGGCGGCATGTGCCTGCACACCATTCTGCTCGATCCTGTCGATCCGAAGCGGATGTTCATCGCGATTTCCGCGGCTGGCGCATTCAGAACGAATGACGGCGGCGAAACTTGGCAGCCGATCAACAAGGGGCTCAGGTCGGAGCACATACCGGACCCGCATGCTGAAGTCGGCCACTGCGTTCACCGCCTCGCGATGCATCCTTCTCGGCCTAATGTGCTGTTCATGCAAAAGCATTGGGACGTGATGCGCAGCGACGATGCCGGCAATTCCTGGCACGAGGTCAGCGGCAACCTGCCGACGGATTTCGGGTTCGCGATCGATGTCCATGCGCACGAGCCAGAAACGATTTATGTCGTTCCCATCAAGAGCGACTCTGAGCACTTTCCGATCGAGGGCAAGCTGCAAGTTTGGCGTAGCCGCTCCGGTGGCCAGGACTGGGAGCCGCTAACAAACGGCCTGCCGCAATCGAACTGCTACGTCAATGTGCTTAGGGACGCGATGGCCGTAGATACGCTCGACGCGTGCGGCGTTTATTTCGGCACCACGGGCGGGCAAGTGTATGCTTCCGCCGATGCGGGCGATACCTGGAGCGCCATTGTTCACGATTTGCCACCCGTGCTCTCGGTGGAGGTCCAAACGCTCACATGATCCGCGTCGTACTGCCGTCGCATCTCAGGATGCACGCGAATATCAACGGCGAAATTCTGCTCGACGTGGATGGGAAAGCGACGCAGCAGTCACTGCTCGATGCGCTCGAGAGGCGATATCCGGTCTTGCGCGGAACCATTCGCGATCATGCCACGCAGCGGCGCCGGCCGTTCTTGAGATTTTTTGCGTGTCAGCGCGATCTCTCGCACGAGCCGATGGACGCGCCACTGCCGGACGAAGTGACGGCTGGATCGAAGCCGTTTCTTATCGTCGGAGCGATTGCGGGCGGGTGAGAGTCTACGAAACGTGGAATAAAAAAGGGCACCTCCGACGCACGACTTCCGGGAGGTACCCTCAAGTCATTGTTGTTCGCCGGCCGCTACTTGAGCGGTTCGATCGGCGTTGCGTCTGCCTGTAATTTCCAGACGAGCACAGCGCGGACCGACTGCACGGTCGCATCGTCGATGTTGAAGCGGGCTTTTTCCGTGGCGCAGTGCAACACCCACCACTTGTATGAGTCGGCCTTGTCAAAGCCGCTGCCGCTTTCGCCGTCGAATTGCGAGTACCGATACTCGAGCTTGAGAGACAGTCTCTTGTCGATCCTGTCGAGCTTGGTCTCGATACCGCCGCCGACCGTCCAGCCATCGACATCGCCCGCTTTCAGCGTCACGCTCGTCGGCAAATGATAGTAGTTGAAGTCGGCCGTTACTTCGCCCTTCTGGTTCAGGCGCGAGAAGCCGCCCAATCCGTAGACTAGGACCCGAGGCGTTACCAAGTAGCCAAGCCTGCCGCCGACGGTCCATGCTCCCGAGCGGTCGAGGTCACCGGTGAGCGACTTATGCTTAGAACTCACCGAGGCACTCTCATCGCCGTTTGGATAAAAGTCGTAGTCAGCAAAGGCGCCGATCAGGAAACGGTCGCTAATGAGCCGGTCGTAACCCACCTGCACCGTGCCGAAAACGTTCCAGGAATCATCGTTCATCGCGCCCGAAACGTAGTGATCCTTGGGATAAGAGCACCACCAAAAGCAAAAAATGTCCGTTCGCTTTGCAGACGCAATGGCATTCTGATCGATGCTCGCGGCGCCCACGCCAGCGCCAACGGAAAAGCCGGACCAGCCGTCATATGCAGCGACGATCGGAGCGGGCGAATCCTTCAGGCTGCCCCCGCTGCCATCGGCAAATGCTCCGGTCGACTGAAGTAAAACAAACGCGATCAACGCAACGCTTTTACGCATCACAATACCCGCTCCCCGATAAGCTCCCCGTTTTTTCCCGCTGCTGATACCAACAGCTTATCCACAACTCGGTGCTAGCGGCGGAGCCATGCGCGGGCAAGTTGTTCGTACACTGAATGTGGCGATTTTTAGTTATCGCTGCTTTTCGATCACTATACGGATGAACGATGCAACGCAGCATTTCGAGCGGCGGATTTGAATAAATCCGAGCGACGATAATCGCTTAGGCGATCGGCGTTCGCTGAGTCCGGTTTCGCTGTGCAAAAAGCGTGGTGAGCTAGTGCGCCAAGCCAGGTCGGCTCGCACATCCGGGCCGGCTCCACTTTTTTCCACAGCTGGGGATAAAAGCGTCAGCGGCGCTCAGCTGACCTGAGCTTCGTCTTTCAGGAGCTTGTAGTTGATGCTGTCGAGGAGGGCTTCGAAGCTCGCATCGATGATGTTTGGCGAGACCCCGACGGTCGTCCAGCGCTCGCCGGTTCGCGGGTCATGACTTTCGACGAGCACGCGTGTTACCGCATCGGTGCCGCCCGCGTGCGTCTGCGTAAGGATCCGGACCTTGTAGTCGACAAGCTCAACATTCTCGATGTGCTTCTGGTAGCGGCCAAGATCGCTGCGCAAGGCCTTATCGAGGGCATTGACGGGGCCGTTGCCTTCGCCGACCGAGACCAGCGGCGCGTCGTCGCCAGCGATCGATACGGTGACGACGGCGTGCGAAACGGTTCCGTTGCCGTTATGCGATCGCGAGCGCTCTTCATGGCGCTCGACCGTCACGCGAAAATTATCGACGGAGAAATAGCGCGGCACGCTGGCGAGCGCCCGGCGGGCCAGCAGCTCGAACGAGGCTTCCGCGGCCTCGTAGGAATAGCCCTGATCCTCGCGCGCCTTCACCTCATCGAGGAGCGCCTGCACGCGCGCGTCATCCTTATCGGAGGGCAGACCGAGACGTTCGAGTGCCGATGTCAGCGAGGAGCGGCCGCCCTGCTTCGATACGAGGATGCGCCGTTCGTTGCCGACGCTTTCGGGCGGAACGTGCTCGTAGGTTTCTGGCGCCTTCATCAGGGCGGAAGCGTGAATGCCTGCCTTTGTCGCAAAGGCGCTTTCGCCAACGTAGGGCGCGTGACGGTTCGGCGCTTCGTTCAGAACTTCGTCGAGCACGCGGCTCGCATGCGTGAGCGTTCGAAGCTTATCCGGCGTAACGCCCGTCGAGAATGCCTCGGCGAACTCGCTCTTCAGAAGCAGCGTCGGAATGATCGACGTCAAGTTGGCGTTACCGCAGCGCTCGCCCAAGCCATTGAGCGTGCCCTGAATCTGCCGGCATCCGGCGCGGACCGCCATCAGCGTGTTGGCAACGGCGTTCTCGGTGTCATTGTGGGTGTGAATGCCGAGGCTCGCGCCGGGAACGTGTTTGGCTACGTCGGCGACGATACGCTCGACTTCGTGCGGCAGCGTTCCGCCGTTGGTGTCGCAAAGGACGACCCAGCGCGCGCCGGCATCATAGGCTGTCTTCGCGACGGCGAGCGCGTAGTCGCGGTTCGACTTGTAGCCGTCAAAGAAATGCTCGCAGTCGATCATCGCCTCGCGCTGCGTTTCGACAACGGCGCTGACGGATTGGCGGATGGCTTCGAGATTCTCGTCATTGGTGATGCCAAGGGCGACGCGCACCTGGTAATCGGAAGACTTGGCGACGAGGCAGATGCTGTCGGCGGCAGACTGGAGAATTGCCTGAAGGCCCGGATCGTTCGAGACGGAGCGTCCGGCGCGCTTCGTCATGCCGAACGCGGTGAAGCGCGCAGACTTAAGAGAAGGGCGAGACGAAAAAAGCTCCGTATCGGTCGCGTTGGCGCCGGGAAACCCACCCTCGATATAGTCGACGCCAAGGTCGTCGAGCACGCGCATCAGCCGGCGCTTGTCCTCGAGCGAAAAATCCACGCCCGTCGTCTGGGCGCCGTCGCGCAGCGTCGTATCGAAGAGGTAGAGGCGTTCTTTGCTCATGATGCTTTCGGTGGCCCGGCTTTCGCCGGATCGCCGGCGAGACGCTTTACCATGGTCGTGTTGGAAAGCCATTGATCATCGAGCGGAACGGAGTTGCGTTGCGCTCCGACGTAGCCGCGACGTTCGAAAAACGGCACGGCCGTGTCGCTCGCATCGACACTCACGGCCTCTGCTCCCCGTGCGCCTGCGATCTTCTCAAGCGCTTCGGCAAGGGCCGTGCCGACCCCCTCGCCCGCAAAGTCCGGATGCACATAAAGCATATCAATGGTTTTATTGTCCTTAAGGGACCCAAAACCAAGGTATTCGCCGTCGAGCTGGACGACGAGGGTCAACGCCCCGGCGAGACGGTCTCGGAAAGCTGCCGCGTCCTCGGCGGTGGCGGCCCAGGCAAGCCGCTGATCGTCGTCGTAATCGTCAGCCGTCAGCTCATCGATGCTTTGCGCGAAGAGATCGCGCAGCACCATGACGTCGGCTGGCAGGAATGGACGGAGCGGGTAGTCGTCGGACATTGTTAATCAAAGCCGTTTTGGCGCCCGGTTTGATGCCGGCGTGCTTAGGGTTCGGGTTGCCTTGGGTGCTGGGTTCCGGCGTATCCCTATGTCGCCATCGATGCAACCCCCCGCAAGGTCGCTGCCCGCGCCATCCTCGGCCAAGCGCTGAAAGCGGGTCGGACGGCCGGGGATCCAGCGCAAGAATCGTCGCAGACGCAATATCGGGCCTCCGGCACTTCTTACGCTGGATCCCCGATGCACCTCGCGATGCTCGTTGCATCGAGGATGACGGGAGAGAAGTATCCTTATCCGGCGGGTGGCCGGACAGAAAGAACGTCATGCCCGCGAAGGCGGGCATCCGTCCAAGCCGTGGAATTAGAGATTACGTTTGCCTTGGATGGATCCCGGCCTGCGCCGGGATGACGGAGTTTGGGGATAGCCGCGCGTCAGCGCGCGACTTCCCAGGTCGTTTCGATTTCGCCGGTTTCCTTGTTTTTCCTGTCTTTGAGGGCGATACCCATGCCGGCAAGCTCGTCACGGATGCGATCAGACTCCTTGAAGTCTTTCGCTCTGCGTGCTGCCAGCCGAGCATCAATAAGACTGGCGACGCGAGCCTCGTCGAGATTCATCGCGGATGGTCGCCAAGACAGCCACGCCGCACGCTCAAGCTGAAGCAGACCCAAGAGTTGGGCAGATGCTTTGAGGCAGCGTGCGGCGCCTATCGATCCCTTCGCGGCCTCCGAGCGCAGCTCGTGAAGTGCGGCAAAGGCCTGGGGAGTATTGAGGTCGTCCTCAAGCGCTTGCAGAACATCTGCGCACATCGGACCGTCGCCTGGCAAACCCTCGGTCAATTCGTACCAATGGTCGAGCGTGCGGCGCGCCTCACCGAGCGCCTTCTCTGTCCAGTTGATCGGTTGACGATAGTGCGTTGATAGCATGGCAAAACGGATGCATTCACCCGGCCACTCTTTCAGAAGCTCATTGATCGTCACGAAGTTGCCGAGGCTCTTCGACATCTTCTCGCCTTCGACCTGCAGAAAGCCGTTGTGCATCCAGACGTTGGCCATGGCCGCAGTGCCGTGGGCGCAGCGTGATTGGGCGATCTCGTTCTCATGATGCGGGAACGTCAGGTCGATGCCGCCGCCGTGGATGTCGAATACGGGGCCGAGCAAGGCGCCGGCCATTGCCGAGCATTCGATGTGCCAGCCAGGGCGCCCTGGAACCAGAATGCCGCTTGGTGAAGGCCACGCGGGTTCGCCTGGCTTCGAGGGCTTCCACAGGACGAAGTCCATCGGCCCCTTCTTGTAGGGCGCGACCTCGACACGGGCGCCAGCTTCCATCTCTTCGAGTGTGCGGTTCGACAGGCGGCCGTAATCGGGCATTGACTCGACGTCGAAGAGCACGTGGTTTTCGGCGACGTAGGCGTGGCCGCGCCTCACAAGCGTGTCAATCAGCGAAACCATGTCCTCGCGGCCGTCCTGGCGGCGGATGAACTCGGTTGCGCGCGGCTCGTAGGTGGGCGGCAAAACGCCTAACGCTGCAATGTCGCTGTGAAACTGCTTCTCGGTCGTCTCGGTTACTTTGCGGATCGCTTCGTTCAGCTGCAGGCCCGGATAATCGCGCGCCGCGCGTGCGTTGATCTTGTCGTCGACGTCCGTGATGTTGCGCACGTACGTCACATGGTCAGGTCCGTAGATGTGGCGGAGCAGCCGGAACAGCACGTCAAAGACAATCACTGGGCGCGCGTTGCCGATGTGGGCATAGTCGTAGACAGTCGGGCCGCACACATACATGCGCACGTTCGATGGCTCGATCGGGACGAACTCAGCCTTTTGCCGGGTCAGAGTATTGTAAAGTTTGAGCGCCAAACTGGACCTCTCGCGTCGCCTCTATTCTGCAATATCGAACGGAAGATATTCCGGAACCCTGAATATGCGATAGCCGCAATGGGCGCCATCAGAAGCCACCGCGCCTTTGTTGCTTCTACGCTCCCCAGTCAAGCAGGCCTCAAGTTTCTGAAACCCCTTGCAAAATGCTTCACGTCGCAATTGCTCCGCATTGACCCGCTAGCAAATCGCTGCTTAGGATTCGGAAAGCACTGCTTCGGATGCCTTCATACGGAGCGCGAAAGTCGTCAAGGGGCGTCGGGGAATAGGCGTGAGCCAAGGGAAATCTTTCAATATCGCCGTCCGCCGGTTACTGCTCGTGCTGGCAATGATGGTTGGCGCCCTGTTTTTGGCGACGGAAGTGGCTTCTGCCCAAAGTTGGTGGCCCTTCGGAGGCGGCGGCGGGCACGAGGACGAAGACCGGGGTGGGCCGCCCGTCCCACAGGAGCCGGTCTACCGGCAGCCTGGCCCGGCGCAGGCGCCTCCGCCATATCCTTCGCAAGCACCGTATCCCAGTCAAGCGCCGTATTCCGGGCAGTCGCAATATCCGGGCACCCCGGTGGCACCGGCCTCGCCCGGCGTTCCAGGGGCTCCTGCCCAACCGGCGTCGAACTGGTCCGCGAAGAACCCAATCTGCTATCAGCTCGAGCAGCGGCTCGTGCAGGAAGGTCAAAAGAACGGCCAATCGCAGAACGATCTGCCGCGACTGGAAAATGACATCCGGCAGCTCGAACGGGTATCCGACCAAACGGACTCGCAGCTCGATCGCGGCTGCTACGAGTATTTCCTGTTCACCAAATCCCTGAAGAACACGCCGCAGTGCAAAGACCTGGCGCGGCAGTCCGACGCCACGAAACGGCGGCTCGCTGATCTCGACGCGAAGCGGCGGGATATTCTGGGTTCAGCCGGACGCTCCTACCAGGACGACATCATCCGCGAGCTTGCGCGCAACAATTGCGGCGCCAACTACGTCGACATGGCGCGCCGGAGTAGCGGCGGAGGCGGCGGCATGTGGGAAGACGAGGAATCGAGCGGCGGCAACGTGTGGAACCCACAGGCCGCAAACGGCGCGCAGACCTACCGGACGCTGTGCGTTCGCCTTTGCGACGGCTTCTATTTCCCGGTGAGCTTCTCGACGCTGCCGAGCCATTTCTCGCAGGACGCCGACGCGTGCACGTCGAAATGCGCGGCGCCGACCGAGTTGTATTACTATCCAAATCCGGGCGGCACCGTCGAGCAATCCGTCGCGCTCAGATCGCAAGAGCCGTACACGCGTTTGAAGTTCGCATTTCGCTACCGGAAGGAGTACGTGAACGGCTGCTCGTGCAAGGTTGCCGAATACGTACCGCCGCCGGACGGCACGCAGCCTGACAAGAAGGCTGAGGGCACCACGCCCGGCTCGCAGGTGCCGGGGCGCCGCGCGGATGGCGGCCGTTCGACCGCAATCACGACGGGCTCGACCGCTCAACGCTCGTCGCCGCCAACGCCGGCCGCAGCCCAGGCGGAGACTTCCGGCGGTTGGCAGACCGAGGCTCAGCCACAGTAATTCCGGGCGCTGGCAGCCAGACAGGCTTCACCAGACGGCAGTGCCGGCTCGCTCCGCGCTGACCGCGAGCGCGAATGCGCTACCCTTTGCCTGGATCCCGGCCTTCGCCGGGATGACGGTGCGTATACGGGTGGGCGCTACGCCCGTTTGCCCTCAAGGCGGGCAAGGACTCGGTCGCGGCCCATCAGGGGCAAAAGCGTCTTGAGCTCGGGACCGGCTTCGCGGCCGGTGAGTGCGAGGCGGAGCGGATGGAAGAGCGCCCTGCCCTTAGCGCCGGTCTTGGCTTTCACCGCGTTCGTCCAGTCCGACCAGATGCTCTCGCTCCAGGGGACTGCCGGCAAGACCTCCGCGGCGGCGATCGTCAATTTCGAATCCTCAATGACGGGTTCGATGTCACCCGCGACGACGTCCCACCAGATGCACGCGTCCGCGAAGATCTCGAGGTTGCCGCGCACGGCGTTCCAGAACTCCTCGCGGCCTTCGATGCCGAGTGCGCGCAGCCGCTCGGCGACGCTCACGTAATCGAGCGTGTGGAGTAGCTTGCCGTTCAGCACTTTCAGTTCGGCAACGTCGAAACGTCCCGGCGCTGTCGAAATCTTCGAGAAGTCGAGCTTCGCCGCAAGTTCGTCGCGCGAATGAAGCGGCTCTATCGCATCCGACGTACCGACCAGGGCGGCATGGCAGAGCACTGCCATCGGCTCCAGGCCTTCGTCGCGGAAGCTTTGGATGGAAAGCGCGCCGAGGCGTTTCGACAGCGCCTGTCCGTCGGCGCCAACCAGCAGCGAGTGATGGCCGAAAGCCGGCGGCGTGCCTCCCGCCGCTTCGAAAATCGCAAGCTGGACGCCGGTATTCGTGACGTGATCCTCGCCGCGCACGATGTGCGTGATGCCGAAGTCGATGTCGTCGACGACGCTGGTGAACGTGTAGAGGAACGTGCCATCGCCGCGGATCAGCACGGGATCGGACAGAGAGCCGAGATCGACCGACTGATCGCCGCGGATCAAGTCGTTCCAGGAAATGAGCGTCGGCTGCGGTTCGAGCCCGCGTCCTTCCGATGTATTCGGCAGGCGAAAGCGCCAATGCGGCACCTGACCAGCCGCGAGCTTCGCGTCGATTTCTTCCTGCGTGAGTTTCAGCGCGGCACGGTCGTAGATGGGCGGACGATGCATCGCGAGCTGGCGTTTGCGCCGGCGATCCAGCTCCTCCTCGGTTTCAAAGCAAGGATAGAGCGCTCCGCTCGCCTTAAGCGCGCCGGCGGCTTCTTCGTAGCGCGCGGTCCTATCCTGCTGGCGAGCCAGATCGTTCCAGGTGAGGCCGAGCCACGTCAGGTCGTCGCGGATCGCGTCGGCGAATTCCTGGGTGGAGCGCGCGGTGTCGGTGTCATCGAGGCGAAGCAGGAAGCTTCCACCGTGCTTTCGGGCGAAGAGCCAATTCAGCGCCGCAGTCCGGATATTGCCGATGTGAAGCCGTCCTGTTGGGCTCGGTGCGAAGCGGACGCGGGGTTTCATGTCTGGCCTTTAAGAGATTCAGGTGCCGCACCCTACTTCGTGCCGGATCAAACGCAAGGAGGGCCGACGCGAGGAGCGCCGCGGGATGACGGCGGCAGTCAATTGGGTGCGTCTCTCTCACAGCAACGTCATGCCCGCGTAGGCGGGCATCCGTCCAAGTCTCTGGCTTGGATGGATCCCGGCCTACGCCGGGATGACGTTCTTTACTGGCCTATGCGCCCTTGACGGCTATTGGCGGTTTCGCGACCGAGGCGCCCTTCTCGTCCGCGTGCCCTACGTCCTCACGAAATCTGTTGGTGATGGGATAACGTCGATCGCGGCCAAAGTTGCGGGCCGAAATCTTGACGCCCGGCGCGGCCTGCCGGCGTTTGTACTCGGCGAGGTAGAGCAGACGTTCGACCTTCTTGACCGTTTCGACGGCGTGGCCGCGGGCGATGACGTCCGTGACCGGCATTTCCCTCTCGACAAGACATTTCAGAATGTCATCGAGCGCTTCATAGGGCGGCAGCGAGTCCTGGTCCGTCTGGTTGGCGCGAAGCTCCGCCGTCGGCGCTTTCGTCAGAATGCGCTCGGGAATTACGGGGCCAGATGGACCCAGCGCGCCTTCAGGCACATTCGCGTTGCGCCAGCGCGCGAGATCGTAGACCTCGGTCTTGTAGAGATCCTTGATTGGGTTGAAGCCACCATTCATGTCGCCGTAGAGCGTGGCGTAGCCGACGGACATTTCGCTCTTGTTGCCGGTGGTGACGACCATGCCGCCGTACTTGTTCGAGACGGCCATCAGAATGGTGCCGCGCACGCGGCTCTGCATGTTCTCTTCGGTGATGTCGGCGTTGGTGCCGGCGAAGAGGTCCTTGAGGCTCCAGGTCAGTCCGGCAACGGTCGGCTCGATCGAAACCTTGTCGTAGCGGATGCCCAGAGCTTTCGCGCAAGCGGCGGCATCCTGCAGGCTTTCGTCGGACGTGAACTTCGACGGCAGCATGATGGCGTGGACGCGCGCGGGGCCCAATGCATCGACCGCTATGGCCGCGACGAGTGCTGAATCGATACCGCCGGAAAGGCCGAGCACGACGCCTGGAAAATTGTTCTTGCCGACGTAGTCCTTGAGCCCGAGCACGCAGGCCTGATAGGCGGACGCCGGACCCTCGGTAAGTTTTGCGACCTCGCCCTTCTCGCACCGCCATCCCGAGGCGGTTTTCGTCCATTCGGTCACGACAATCGCTTCGCGCCATGCTGGAAGCTGCACAGCGAGGGTATGGTCGGCGTTGAGCACGAACGACGCGCCGTCGAACACCAGCTCGTCCTGTCCACCGACCTGATTGAGATAAGCGAGCGGCAGGCCGCTTTCTGTTACGCGGGCGACGGCGACATTCATGCGGTTGTCGGGCTTCGGCCAATCGAACGGCGAGCCGTTTGGCGAAATCAAAATCTCGGCTCCGGTCTCAGCGAGCGTCTCGACGACTTCCGAACCCCAGATATCTTCGCAGATCGGCACGCCGATACGAACGCCACGTACGTTCAGCGGCCCGGGCATCGGGCCGGCGGCGAACACGCGCTTCTCGTCGAAGACACCGTAGTTCGGCAAATCGACTTTCAGCGTCGTTGCCTGAATCCGACCGCCATCGAGCAGAACGACGGCGTTATAGACCTTGCCCTCCTCATTCCAGATCGCGCCAATGATCATTGCCGGCCCTTCAGCGCAGGCCTTGGCAAGCCACTCGAGCCGCTCGCGCGTCGCGTGCTGGAACGCGGGTTTCAGCACGAGATCTTCGGGCGGATAGCCATTGAGGAAAAGCTCGGGGAACACAACGACGTCCGCGCCCAGTTCCCTGGCGCGGGCATGGGCACTGGCTGCGAGCTCGGCGTTGCCGTTCAAATCCCCGACGATGGGATTGAGCTGCACGAGGGCGATCTTGAGTGAAAGAGGTGCGGTCATTCCCGCTATTTAGAGCGCACCGCTATCGAGGTCCAGGACCACCGCGTCCAGGCTGGAACCTATCTCGCTCAATCGTTATCGTCGTCGCATGGGACCGGGAATTCAACGTCGGGGTCCCAGCAGATTTCGCTGGCATGTACGCGGGAATTGACCGGGACGGTCAGTGCGTGTTTCGACACAACGGACATTCCCGCGAGGCAAGCCAGGACCAGGAAAAGATGTAATCGCATGGCTGCTACCATCCGGTAGAACCGAAATGGCGGCCCGCAAGCGCAGGCCGCCATTCAGTATATAGGCATCCGTGGCCGACGGGAAATCCCGTCGCTCAAGCAATCAGCGTTTTCGGCTCCGGCCGGCCTTCGGCATCGCGCTCTTTCTTTAACTGTTCGGCAACAAGGAAAGCCAGCTCCAGCGCCTGGTCGGCGTTGAGGCGGGGATCGCAATGCGTATGGTAGCGGTCCGATAGATCCTGCTCGGAAATTGCGGTGGCGCCACCCGTGCATTCGGTGACGTTCTGGCCCGTCATTTCGACGTGGATGCCGCCCGCGTGCGTTCCCTCGGCGCGATGCACCTCGAAGAACGACAGGCTTTCTTTCAAAATTCGATCGAATGGGCGCGTCTTGTAGCCGTTGACGGCGGAGATCGTGTTGCCGTGCATCGGGTCGCAGGACCAGACGACGGAACGGCCGGCCTTCTTTACCGCGCGGACGAGCTTCGGCAGGTGCGCCTCGACCTTGTCGAAGCCGAACCGGCAGATGAGCGTCAGGCGGCCCGGTTCGTCCTTTGGATTGAGAACGTCGATCAGGCGCAACAGGCCGTCAGCGTCGAGCGATGGCCCGCACTTCAAGCCGATCGGATTCTTGATGCCGCGGCAGTACTCGATATGGGCGTGATCCGGCTGGCGGGTTCTGTCGCCGATCCAGATCATATGGCCGCTCGTCGCGTACCAATCGCCACTGGTCGAATCCTTGCGCGTCAGTGCCTGCTCGTAGCCGAGAAGCAGCGCTTCGTGGCTGGTGTAGAAGCTCGTCGTGCGCAATTGCGATGTATTATCCGACGTGATCCCACAGGCGCGCATGAACTGCAGGGTCTCGGCAATGCGATCGGCGATCTCCTGATAGCGGTGGCCCTGCGGACTATCCTTCACGAAACCCATGTTCCACTGGTGCACGCGCTCGAGGTCGGCGTAGCCGCCCGTTGCGAAGGCGCGGATCAGGTTCAGCGTCGCAGCCGATTGGCGATAGGCTTCGAGCTGGCGGACGGGATCGGGAATGCGTGCTTCCGGCGTGAACTCAGGGCCGTTGATGATGTCGCCGCGGTAGCTCGGCAGTTCCTGGCCGTCCCTTTTTTCGGTCGGCGAAGAGCGCGGCTTTGCGAATTGCCCAGCGATGCGGCCAACCTTCGTGACGGGTTCACCGCCGGCGTACGTCAGCACGACCGCCATCTGCAGGAAGACGCGGAAAAAATCGCGGATGTTGTCGGCGCGGTGCTCGGCAAAGCTCTCGGCGCAGTCACCGCCCTGGAGCAAAAAGCCCGTGCCACCGGCGATGCCGGCAAGCTGCTTCTTCAGCTCACGCGCTTCACCTGCAAATACGAGCGGCGGGAACGTCGCAAGCTTTGCTTCGGCATCGGCCAGGGCCTTCGCATCGGGATAATCCGGCACCTGCAGGATCGGCTTGCTGCGCCAGGTTTCCGGTGACCATTTTTCGACTTGGGCGTTCGACGCCATAGTAAGGTAAACTCCTGAAGAGCACATACGGGGCGCATGCCCAAAGGCGGCGCCTTTTGCAGCTCTGTGGCATATTATCTCGGGGCTTATAGGAGATATCGGCAGGCAATGCCAGCGCCTCAAGCCCCGGCTTTTACCCGCTTAGAGACCAGCAGACATGCCGCCATCGACGGCGAGTTCCGAGCCTGTGCAATATATGCTGTCGTCGGAGGCAAAAAAGACCGCCGCTCCCGTCATGTCCTCCGGCGTGCCGAGGCGGCCCATCGGCGTCTTGTCGATCAGGGCCTTCTTAACGGGCGGTAACTTCAACAGCCGGTCCGTGATGCCCGTTTCGACATAACCGGGCGCAATGGAATTCACGCGAACGTTGAATGGGGCGTATTCGACGGCGAGGCCTTTGGTCAGCGCCGTGATTGCGCCCTTGGTCGCCGTATAGGCCGCGAGCGGACGAAGGCCGCGGTTTGCCATGATCGACGAGATATTGATGATCGACGGCGCCTTCGATTTCCGAAGCAGCGGCAGTGCATCGCGCGACAGCCTTAGGATGGCATCGAGGTTAACTTCGCGCAGCTTCGCCCAGTCGGCATCGGAAAGCTGGCGGATTTCGCCGCGCACGAGAATGCCGGCGTTGTTGACGAGAATATCCACGTGTGCGTGGGCCTTCTCAACGTTGCGCAGGAGAGCGGTGAGATCCTGCCCTTTCGAGACATCGACGACCATTGCCGTTGCGGCGCCGCCGATGGCTTTGATTTTTTGAACCGTCTGTTCGGCGGTTTCACCGTTGATATCGGTGACCCAGACATGCGCGCCTTCGAGGGCGAACCGCGCGGCGATGGCTTGTCCGATGCCGCCGCCAGAGCCCGTTACGATTGCGATCTTGCCGCTCAGTCGCGTCATGTGTTCCCTCTTGCCGCCAGTCGTGCCGCGAGTCTCGCCGAGATTTGGGCGCGAACCCATACGGCGGAGCTTTTCGCCGATCAACCGGCGGCTTCGCCAGGGGCGAGCCATTTCTCACGAAGCGTGACCAGTTCCTCTGCGGCGGATGGATGCAAGGCCATCGTCTGGTCGAAGTCCGACTTGCATGCACGCATACGGACGGCGATTGCCGCCATCTGGATGATTTCAGCTGCGTCGGGCCCCAAAACGTGGACGCCGACAACGCGGTCGCTGGCGCCCTCGACAATAATCTTCATGAGCATTTTTTCATTGCGACCAGCCAAAATCGCCTTCATCGGCCGAAAGCTGCCCTTGTAAATATGGACATCCTCGTACTGAGCACGCGCTTCCTGCTCGGTGAAGCCGACGGTGCCGATCTCGGGTGTCGAGAAGACGGCCGTCGGGATAGTCGTGTAGTCGACGATCCACGGCTTTTTGCCGAATAACGTATCGGCGAACGCGTGACCTTCGCGGATCGCAACCGGAGTGAGGTTCACGCGGTTGGTGACGTCGCCGACGGCATAGATCGAGGGCACGGTGGATTGCGAGGCGTTGTCTACGACGATGGCGCCTTCGGCATCGATGTGGGCGCCGAGTGCTTCGAGACCGAGATTTTTCGTATTCGGCGAGCGTCCGATCGCGAACATGATCTGATCGGCTTCGAGCGTTTCACCGCTACTGATCGTGCCGGCGAGACCCGATGCCCGCTTCTCGATCTTCGTAAATTTCTGGCCGGTGATGATGCGAATGCCGCGCGCCGTCATCGCGGCTGCGAGCCCGTCGCGCAGATCTTCGTCGAAGCCACGGAGGAATTTCTCACCGCGATAGATCAGCGTCACGTCAGCGCCGAGACCATTGAAGATCGAAGCGAACTCGACGGCGATATACCCGCCGCCCGCGATGACGATGCGGCGCGGAAACTCCTTCAGGTCGAACACTTCATTCGACGTGATGACATTCTCGACACCAGGAAGGCCAGGATCGACGTTGGGGCGGCCGCCGGTCGCCACCAGAACCGTCTTCGCGGTAACTTTTCGTCCGGAATTCGCGAGGCGCACTTCGTTCTGGGAGAGCAGCGTTGCGCGCTCAGGGAAAACCTCAACCTTGTATTTATCGAGCGTGGCGCGATAGGCCGCTTCGAGGCGCGAAATTTCCTTGTTCTTCGCGGCGACAAGCGACGTCCAGTCGAACGTCTCACCGCTCACGGACCAGCCGAACCCCCTGGCATCGGCAAAATCGTCGGCGAAGCGGCTGGCGTATACGAGCAGCTTTTTCGGAACACAGCCGCGAATAACGCAAGTGCCGCCTACCCGGTACTCCTCGGCAATGGCGACCCTGGCGCCGTGGCTGGCCGCGATGCGAGCAGCTCTGACGCCACCGGAGCCAGCGCCGATGACGAAGAGGTCAAAATCGAAATCTGTCATTTGTGCGGTCTGACGTAATTGCTTTGCTGAGACCTATTTCTGCCCGGGTGACGCTTCTTGCGCCTTCATCTCGTCAGCTATCTTGCTCGAATATTTCATACCGATCTCGGCGCCTTTCTTCATCAATTCCGGCGTTTCGGAGACAAACTTGGCGCCGGGGCCTGAGCGATAAAAATCAGCGACCGTTTTCATTTCCTCCGCCGTAAAGGTCTCGGCATAGAGGTTGGCGAAATCGGTGATCATCTGTTCCTGATACCCGAGAAGCTTCTTCATGCTTTGATCGAACTGCTCGGATAGCTTTTTGCCGGCTTCGGATGAATTTGCGTTGGCGCCTTGCGCGAACCCGCGCGTCATCGCCTGAACCATGCCCTCCATCTGTTTCGTTACGCCGGTCACTTGGAGAAGATCACGCGCGGCGGCGACACGCGCCGGATCCGGTTGCGATGGCGGCGCCTCTTCGGCGAGGGTCATTCCGGAGAAACAAAGAATGCTCAGAGCAATCATCCGCAGGGCGTAACCCATATCAGTCGTCCTCTTCGAAATCGGTTTCAATTCCGGATAGCACTTCAACGCCTTTCGGCCCGGCGATGATCCCAACGTCTGCAATTCCCAAAAACAGCCCCGTGTCGACGAGACCGGGCACGAGTTTCAGGGAGTCATCCAGAGCTTCGGGATCTTCGATCGTGCCGAAGGCACAATCGAGGATATGATTGCCGTTGTCCGTTACAAACGGTTTCCCGTCTGGGCCTTTACGAAGCCTTACCTCGCCTTCGCATCCTGCATCGGCCGCGAGCTTGATGATGAGCTGCTCGGTCGCGGCCAGTCCGAACGGCACGACCTCGAGCGGCAGGGGAAAGCGGCCAAGCGTTTCGACGAGCTTAGAGTTATCGGCGATGATGACAACGCGATCGGACGCGACGGCGACGATCTTCTCTCTCAGCAGGGCGCCGCCGCCGCCCTTGATCAGCCGCAACTCTTCATCGATTTCATCCGCTCCATCGACGGTCAAATCCAGGGACGGCGTCTCGTCGAGCGTTGTCAGCGGAATGCCCAACGCCGCCGCCTGGGCGCGCGTCGCTTCCGAGGTCGGGACGCAGACCACTTTGAGACCGGCTTTGACCTTGGCGCCGAGAAGCTCGACGAATTTGGCAGCGGTCGAGCCGGTGCCAAGGCCGAGCTTCATTCCGTCTTCGACGTACGTCAGCGCCTGTTCGGCGGCTTGTCGCTTCCAATCGTCATTGCTCATCACGGCCTCAAGCTTTGCAAAATCAGCGCCCTCCGCGCGGGACCTCTCTAGGCTGCGGATGCGGCTCTTTCAAGCCAGCCACCCTAGCAGGTCCTCGTGACGCCGTGACATCGCCGACGGGGATGAATACGCTACAATTGAAAACGCGAGGAGAATTCATGCAGGGCTGGACCATCGTCTTCGACCTTGACGGTACACTTGTGGATACCGCACCGGATCTCGCCGAGGCGACGAATCACGTCCTTTCGACGCTCGGACTCGACCGCATCAGCGAGCTCCAAATCCGGCCGTTCGTCGGGCACGGGGCGCTGGCGATGATCGATGGCGCCGTGAAGGCGCACGGGCGGAAGCTCTCGGAGCGGGAATTGCATGACCTCTTCGAGGTCTTCGTCGTCTATTATACGGCCCATCTTGCGGACTATAGCGTTCCCTATCCGCACGTCATTGCGGCGCTCGATGGGCTGAAGGCCGAGGGCGCGACACTTGCGGTGTGTACGAACAAAATGGAATTGCAGGCGCGTGCCGTTCTCGAAGCGATGAAGCTCGATCATTATTTTTCTGCGCTCACCGGGCGCGATAGCCTCGGCGCCTATAAGCCCGATCCGCTGCATCTGACTGGCACGATCGCGCGGGCCGGCGGCGTCCCGCAGACGAGCATCATGGTCGGCGACAGCGAAACTGACATCAAGACGGCGAAGGCTGCGCGCGTGCCCATCGTGGCCGTCAGCTTCGGCTATAGTGTTGATCCCGTCGCCTCGTTCGGTCCGGATGCCATCATCGACGACTATCGCCAATTGCCAGGCGCGCTCGAGAAGTTTTTCGGGACCGCCGTCAGTACGTGAGAACCCGGCAATCGCTGGACATGATCTCTTCGATGAAATGTGCGGCGCCGATGACGCCGCTGCATTCGGGGATCAAGTCTTCCTTCCGCAAGTGACAGACATCGAGCCCCGGCGAGAAGCAGAAGAACCGCACGCCCGCAGCGTGTCCTTCCTTGATGAAATCGTAGACGGAGCGCTTTTCGTCCGGGTTCAGATGAATGCTTGCAGCGGCTCCGTTTCGCAGCAACTTCGCTGCGGTGCCGGCGCAGACGACTTCGACGTGATAGTTCATTCCGGCGGCGACGGAGGCCTGGAAGAGCGGCGCGCTCAGGGCCTCGCCGCTCAGCGGATCTGTGCTTGCCAGGATGATCACGAGTTTTTGCGGCATCGCTGCCTCTCGTTGCCGATGACGACGCGCACAAACACTACGCCCTCGGCGCAGTCTGCCGCAACATCCGCCGGCGCAATCGTCCGTTCAGACGTCGTGACGGCTGATATAGCGGCGATAAACGAGAATCGTTGCCGGGAGGAAAACCAGATCGGCAATGAGCGACGCCAGAAGTGTCACACCGCATACAAGTCCGAAGAGCCGAAGCGACGGCAGTTGCGAAAAGACGGTCACGCCCAGGCCAAAGGCGAGGACGATCGTCGTCAGGATGATGGCAGGTCCGACGAGCACGCGGGCGCGACGGATAGCAAGCTCTGGCGCGACACCCGGCTTTTCCTCGAGCCGAAGGCGATTGAGGAAGTGGATGAGCGCGTCGACGCCCAATCCGAACACCACGATCAGCGCCACGACGGATGAGAATTCGAGCCCTCCACCGAGATACCAGAGCATTGCGCCCGACGTGACGACCGGGAAGAGGCCCGGCAGCAGGCTGATGAAGCCGACGAAGACCGAGCGGAAGGCAAGCGCCAGCAGCACCGCGGCGACGAGCACGCAAAGCGGGATGCTCTCGTTGAGCTGCGAGATCATGCGGTAACTGTTGCGCGCGGCGAGCGCGGGCAAGCCCGTCACCGATATTTCGTAGTCCGGGTAGGCTTGGCGGACCGGATCAAGCGCTTGATCGACCTTATGGACGAGCGGCAGAATCTGGCTGGCGTCGACATCGGGCAAGCGGCCCGTCACAAGGACCGCGTCCTGCTCCTTCGCAATGAAACGGCGGACAAGATGCTCAGGCAGCAGACCGACGTACTTCTTGACGGTCTCGACGTTATCGTCGCCGTTCTCGCGCAGCCAGCGCCTGAGGCTTTCGAGCGACCAGACATTGCCGAGGCCGGCGGCCTTTTCGAGTGCCAGATGCGTCTGCTCGATGACTTTGAGCGTCGCGGGATCGTAGAGGCTGGCGCCATTTTTCCAACGGATCATGACGTGGAATGGATTGGCACCCGTTAACTTGGTGTCGATACGGCCGGTCGCTGCGAGGGCCTGCTCGCGGTCCGGAACCTGATCGGCGAGACGATAGCGCGGTTCGAGTTGCAGATGGAGCGACGCGAAATAGGCGAAGAGCCCGATCCCGATGATCGTGTAGATGACAGAATGCTTGATGACCCGGTCAACGATGGCGCCGACGAAGTTGCCCAGCGCGTCCATCATGCCGTCGGCCGGGGTGTGGTCGCGCGCCAAAGACTTTTCGTTGCGGATCAACAAAAGCGCGAGGATCGGCAGCACGACGATGACGGCAACGAACGAGATGCAGACCGCCATGGCGCCGGCCTCGCCGAACGTCCGGATGAGGCCCGATTCGGAGAACAGAAGCGCCAGGAACGACAGAAGCGTCGCTCCGTGGGCGAGCACACAAGCTGGGCCAACGACGTTCACCGCAAACCTTACGGCCTGAAGCTTGCTGTCACCCTCGCGCAGACGGATGCGAATGGCCGACACCATCTGCATGCTGTCGGCGAAGCCCATGACCATGATGAGCGGCGTCATCACGTTGAGGAAGAGGTTGAGCTTGAAATGGAGCCAGCCGAGCAGACCCAATGACCAGCAGACCGCGATGACGGGCGGCAGCGCGGCGACCAGCATCAGCGATACGCGGCGGAAGAACAACGCGGCGATGGCGGCGCCGAAAAACAGGCCGAGGCCATTGTAAACGAGCTGATCGCGTTCGACGGCGTTGCGGATTTCGAGTTGCATAACCGGCGCGCCGGCAAGCTTCACCGTGAGGCCGGCCGGTTCCAGGTCTTCCTTTGCGGTCCTTTCGATGTCGCCGATGACCGCCTTCGCCGATTTCTCGGCGACGGCCTCGCGATTGAGCGAGAGCACGATCAGCGCGAGCTGGCCGTCTTCCGACAGGAACTTGCCCTTGACGATGTCGTTGCTTTTCAGCGCTTCAAGGATTTGACCGAAGGCCGCGCCGTCAGGGAGTTCGTCGGGCACGATGGGCGGCGCATATCCCGTCGCGTCGGGCTTGCCGCGCGCCGAGAGCATCGAGACGATACCATTGACGCCATCGGCCAGCTGGAGATCTGCGGCTGCCCCGGCAAAGGCCTTCAGACCATCGCGCGTTAGAAGGTTCTTGCCTTCGACGACGACCAGCACGTCGTATTCGCTCGACGGGAAACGGCGGTCGATCTCTTCGTAGGTTTTGAATTCGGGTGTATTGGTGCGGAAGAGTTCGGAGAGGCTGTCGTCGACCTTGAGGTGGGTCAGCCCCATGACCGCGGCGGCGGTGAGAAGCATGACAAGGATTGCCGAAACGATCGGCGCTTTGATCCCGATCAGGCCGAGCTTGTTCAAGCCCAACGAGATCAGATGCGGGCGTTGCGGCTCCGTTGGATTCAAACCGTCCTCCCCAACGACTTCGATCTAAGAAGCCGCCCCGGCGCCCCCTGCAATCGCTCGTGTTTGCCGGGAGACATCGCATTTTGCTGGGGTTGGGTGCAAGGACTACATCGCATGCAATCCAAGCTTATGTATGCGGGTTTCAAGGAGGGCTCCGGGTCGCCGACAACTTTGGCTAGAGATGGGCATGCGCCCCGATGCCATCCACCACGATACGCAGAGTTCGCTTGCGTCACGTTACCCGGTCGCAGTTGCACGGAGCTGTAAACCCGTCCCGCAGGACGTCAAAATCAGTCCAAGCGCGGCGATGAGGGCCGCTTGACAGGCCAACCCGGCCCCTCGCATATGGCACCTCCCAACATGGGCGGTTAGCTCAGCGGTAGAGCACACGCTTCACACGCGTGGGGTCATAGGTTCAATCCCTATACCGCCCACCATCATCCTTAATGACGCTTGCAATGGCTCAAAGGCCGCCTGATCAGGGCTGCGGTCGGCTGGCGCATGTGATTCATTTGCGACAGAGCGCCATTTATCCCGATTTTGCCGTTTTCCGTGCGAATTCGGCCATGAAGCGCCGTCAATAAGTCATTCGGGGAACTGAGGGAGTACACGATGTCCATCAAGGGAATAAGCGTAGCGCTGTTCGCGCTATGCGCGATTGTAATGTCAGCGCATGAGAGCCGTGCCGCATCGGCGCACGAGATCGACGTCAGCGTGCACGAGACGCTCGAAAGATTCTTCTACAACGTCGGGGGAGCGCGCGAACTTGCTAACAAGGCCGTCGGCATTCTCGTTTTTCCGTCCGTCGTGAAAGCCGGGTTCGGCTTCGGCGGCGAATACGGAGAAGGCGCGCTTCTCGTGCGCGGGCGCAACGCCGGATATTATAATACGATATCGGCATCGTTTGGATTTCAGCTCGGCGTCCAGGCGCGGTCCGTTATCATCGCGTTCATGACGCCCGAGGCGCTCGAGCAGTTTCGGCGTACGGCCGGCTGGAAGGTCGGCGTTGACGGCTCCGTTGCGATCATCACCGTCGGCGTCGGCGGCTCGATCGACACCAATAAGATCACGAGTCCTGTTGTTGGATTTATCCTCGATCCCAAGGGCCTGATGTACAATCTGACCCTCGAGGGATCGAAGATCTCGCGGATTTCGAAATAGTCCGTTGCGGCAATTGCTGGGCTGTTCGGCCGTGATCAGCCCAGCGGCCGCGACGCACTGAGGTCTGTTTTTCCAAGCGGCAAGGCCGGTAACGAAGCCTTGGACACATACGTACTCGTCGCTACGTACTCAAAGGAATGAGTACCGCATCAGTGCAGCGCCACTGCGGAGCGACGGTTATGTCATTGAACAGCCAATCATTTTGGAAAGCCGATCGATGGTTTTACTGGCTTACCGCGACGGCTGCGATCTTCGGCATCTTCATGGCTTTCAACGGATCGCGGCTCATCGCGGAGGAAGGCGTATCCATCCCCTCACCCGCCCTGGATGAGCGAGCGGCGCCGGAAACCGGGTCCGAAACGGCTGTTTTGGCGGGCGGCTGCTTTTGGGGCGTTCAAGGCGTCTTTCAACACGTCAAAGGCATCCAAAGCGCAACCTCGGGTTATACCGGCGGCAAGCAGCAAGATGCGCACTACAACGTCGTCGGCACGGGCGCGACGGGCCATGCCGAGTCGGTGCAAATAAAATTCGATCCGAAGACGATCAGCTACGGGAAGCTTTTACAGATCTACTTCTCGGTCGCGCACGATCCAACATTGCTCAACCGCCAGGGACCGGACTCGGGCACGCAATACCGCTCAACGATTTTCCCGCAGACGGCGGAGCAGGTCAAAATCGCGGAAGCGTATATTGCGCAGCTTGACGGGGCTCATATCTTCCCGGCAGCGATTGCGACAACCGTGGAACCCGGCCGCACGTTCTATCCGGCCGAGGACTACCATCAGAATTTTCTGACGCTCAATCCGGCGTATCCCTATATCGCCATCAACGACATGCCGAAGATCGCGAACCTGAGTAAGCGCTTTCCGGAAAACTACCGGGCGGAGCCGGTTCTGGTCGCGGTCGCTAAGCCGTCGAATTGAAGCCGCAAGTTGCTATTCTTTCCGCCCCGTCATGCCGACGAAGGTCGGCATCCAGGCAGTTTTTAACAGTAACGAATTTGATAGCTGTCTGGATCCCGGCCTGCGCCGGGATGACGTTGTGGAAGATGCTTCGACTTCGTCTGCTCAGGCGTTGCGAGCAATCGGCTCGAGATCCTCGGTATAGATCGAATACATCGGCTCATCCTGCAGGATAACGTCGGTGTATTCGCCGTAGCCGTTGAAGCGCGTCGCCATGGCGCGCGCATAGGCACCGAGGTTGCCAATCTCGATATAGTCGCCTTCGCGAACGGAAGCGGGCAGCATGAAGGGTCCCTTCATGCGATCGATCGAGTCACAGGTCGGCCCCCAGAACTCGAACGGTTCGAGCGGCTCGTTCGGATTGAGGTCTGGACGGATCAGCCGTACAGGGAAAATGAAGCCCAAATGGGCGCTGTCGAAGAGCGCGCCATAGGAACCATCATTGATATAGAGCTGATTGCCGGGCTTCCTGAGATCGACCTTCACGATCAAGCTCTCGGCCTCGGCGACGAGCGCCCTGCCCGGTTCGCAGATCAGGCGGCAGTGCTCGGTCACCGGCATCTTCGCCATCGATGATTTGATGACCTCCATGAAGTCGGAGAGGCGCGCGGGAACGCTGTCGGTGTAGCGCGACGGGAATCCGCCGCCGATGTCGATCGCGTCGACGACGACGCCGGCTTTCACGATGTGCTTCTTCACTTCCTCGAATGCCATCGCGTAGGCATCCGGCGTCACCGTCTGCGAGCCGACGTGGAACGTGATGCCGAGTTCGTCGGCGACTTGGCGTGCCTTGATGAGCAGGCGCTGCGCGCGCTGCCCCGTGATCCCGAATTTATGTTCGAGTGGAACGCGGCTGTTCTTGGCCGGCACCGAGATACGGACGAACAGCTCGAGATCTTTCGCGCCGTCGGTTTCCTCGACGATTTTCTGCAGCTCATCCTCGCTGTCGAGGGCGAAGCATTTGATATCGTAGTCGAAATAGGCGCGGCGGATGGCGTAGCGCGATTTGACCGGATGCATGAAGTGGAGACGCACGCCGGGGATCGTCGCGGCGTCCTCGAGCTCTGCCACGGAGGCTACGTCGAATTGCGTGATGCCCGCACCGTAGAGTGCGCCCAGCAGAAAGACCGAGCTGTTCGCCTTGTAGGCATATGCGACTTCGCCGGGGAAATTGTTGATGAACCAGCGGGCGGCACGACCGGCCGCATGAGGGCGCGCGGCGAAGACCGGCAGATCCGGCTTCAGCTCGGTGACCATTTCGAGGGCGGTGGCAAACTTCTCCATCGCGAAAGAACCTCCCAAGGAAGAACTATCCGGTTTCGCTCGCGGCAGCCGAGCTATGTCGGCTCTGGATGATATATTGAAGGGGTGCATTTAGGTATCTCGGCCCCCGCTGTAAAGCCTTTCCGAACCCAAACGCTCGCAATGGTTGCCGGATTCTCTCAGCAAAGCGAGTACCTGTTGCGAATGACGCACCGAGCGGTACCTTTCGGCACCTGTTGCGATGACAGTTTGATGAAAAAAACGGAGGCGGGTTCGGCTGCCGCGTTCGCCGTTCTAACTCCGGCCGAGGACGAGAATCGCACGCCCATCGCGGAGAGATGTCTCGCTGGCCACATCCGGACGCGGCGCGGGGATGCGTTCGCCCCGGTCCTGCTGACGGCGGATGGCGCCCGTTCGCGCGATGCGGGCACGTTCGGCCTTTTCGGGGCTCGTTCGCATTTCCCAATCGGTGACGAGCGTGTCCCGGAGGAAATTCTCCCAATTGCCGAGAACGGTGAAACGCTGGCGTTCGAAATCGTGCTCGATACCGACGGGCGGTGCTGCGCGCGTCGAGCAGCGGCCGAGGATCGTCTCGCTGCCCTCCGCTTTGTAACGCAACTGAAACGGCGCATCAGCCGGGGGAATGCTGACGGCCTCGCCTGGTTGGATCAGGTTGTCGGGTTGAAAATCGCTCGGAAAGAGAACCGTTGCGATGCCCGCTGAATCGACGCTGATCACGGTCAGATAGCAGGCGTTATCGGCCTCGGCCTTGATCGTCACGAGATCGCCCGGCACTGGACGCGGCTTGTCGATCCACATCGTCAGTCCGATCGCGGATTTGACCTCGCGCAGAAAGCCTGCCGACGCGGTCGTTTGGCTCGGCGTGTCCGTTCCCTTCAAAAGCGAAAAGAGATGCTCGAGCTCCTGGCGCGATAGGACTCCGTGCAAGAGGCGGCGCGACAGCGGTGCGGCGGCACCTTTCGCATCTGCCAGCTCCTTCAGGAATTCCGGGCGCTCAAGGCCCGTCTCGCCCAGCGCAATCTCGAAGTCGGCGCCTTCGCGATAGCGTCGCGCCAACCCCGAGACGATTTCGTCGCCATGCACGCGCATGTCGAGATCGATCCCTGCAGTTTTAGCCGCCGCGCGATAACGGTCCCAACCGCCGAGCATCAGCAGCGCGTTCTCGCTATCGGTGCCGAAGAGCGGCAGCACGGCGCGGCGGTCAGGCGTCATGGGGCCTGCGGAAATATCGAGCGGCCCGGCAGCGCGGAAATCATCCTTCGCCTGGACCAAGCCTTCGGTATGACAGGCGAAGCAATTGATGCCCGCTTTCGTCGCGGGCTCGACGGCGTTGGCTTCGATACCGGCATATGGCTTCTCGATGCCGGGCAACGAGCGGTCGATGCGGTTCCCGGCGGCATCGAATAGCGCGAACGCATAAAACCCGTTCGGAAGCGCGAAGAGCGCGCGGATCTGATCCGGCCGGAACGGCGACTTCGCCGTCGTCGCCGATTTCGGTCCTTGCGGATGCTCGAAGACATTTTGTTCGCCGTTGCTCGTTGCGAAGTCGTAGGCGAGCCAGAGTCCGGAGTGCTTCCCGGGATGTCTTTCGATCAAACGGTTACCGCGCGTAATGGCGCTTTCGCGAACCGCAAGGCGGCGTACGGAGCCGGCTCGAATGTTCGCATCGAGATCGGTTCCATTCATCTTCGCAAGCTCGGAGAGCTTGGCGGGAAGTCCGAGCAGCGCGTAATAGAGCGGCGTGTCTCCGGCTGTTGCGGCAAGCCAATCGCCGTTGACGACGACAACGTTGCTGCCCGCAGTCTTTACGACATCGGGCGCGATGGCGTGGATAAGCGCGTGCGGATAGGCCTTTTCAATCAGCTTCCAGCGCGCGCCATCCCAGCCGAAATCGGCGAGACGAAACGACAGAAGCGTGCCGGCCTCGTCGAGCGGCGTCAGCCTTACCGGCTCTGCAGCCCAGGAGAGGCTGTTCATTAATTTGTCGAGCGCTTTTCGGTAGTCGGTCATTTCGCCTGGCGTCGCACAGGAGTTGTAGAGATGAACCAGCGAGATGAAGCGCACGTCCTTGCCCTGGTCGCGCTCGAGGTGCTGCGCCTCGCGCATCAATTTGTCGATCTCGGCCGGACGCACGGGCTGGCGCGACGGGCAGCTCTGTACAGCGGGAGGCAAATCCTTGAGCCAGCGGCGGATGGCCTGAATATCATCGGGCTGCGGCTCGGGCTTGGCGTCGGGTCCGGTAAAGACGTCGAGCGGCGCGTGACGCGTTTCAAATACATCATAGAGGCGTGACGCGTCGGGAAGGCCTGGTTTCACCAGAACGGGATCGCGCGCCAGCTCATCGACGCCCAAGATGTTTGCCAGGTCCCCGGACGCGAGAGGCCGTTCAAGCTTTCCCGTCTGATGACAACTGGCGCAATAGGTTTCGAGGACCGTATAGGCCTTCGCCGCGCGCGGCTCGTCGGGGCGCGATGGAAGCGGCGCGGACGCGTTGCTTCCCGGATTAGCGGTCGTCTGCGCAATGACGCGCGCGCTTGGGAGCGCGAATCCAATTGGAATCGCGGCCAGACACGCGAAAATGATCAGGTATCTCGACCGCACCTTTTTGGAGTCCCGCCCGTTTCTTTTTCTTATTCGCCGCTCCTAACGCCGAGGCGCGGCACCATCGTGGCGGCGACGCATGGGAAGCGGCGCCGTTAACACAGATGAAGAATTCGTTAAATTGCTCGACTGCGAGTTAGGCATTCCGGGAGTTCAAAATCGACCGCTAAGCAAAGTTCGGTTACAAGAACCTTACTTCATTAGTACAGCGAATGCAGGCACGACCGATGGACCTTAAGGCAGCGAGCGATCGGAATTCGACAGCTGACCGTCTGGCATTAGCAAGCATGATGGTGTGCTTCCTCGCGACGGGAGCGCTTCTCATCGGCACGCTTGCCGCGGGTTCTCTTGATCAGAACCGCCACGCAACGATCCCGAACACGACCACGTCTCACTAGCACTTGTTTTTTGCACTTCCCAATCTTGATCCTGTTATTTTTTGTATCCTAACGATCCACCTGGGCCCCTCGCCAATTAGCGCGGGGCCCATTTTTTGCGCCATTCGGTTCCGCGCGATTCCTCGTCAAGGCGCACCGGCACCAGCCCCTGAGCTTTTGACAAGCACGACATAGCCGTTGGCCTTGAGTTCGGAGACGACTTGCTCCAGATGCCTTCGGTCGCGCGTTTCGATGACGAGATTAAGCTCGGTGCCCTTCGCGGGCACATCGGTGAAAACGCGCTGATGATAAACCTCGACGACGTTGGCGCCGGCCTTACCGATGATGCCAGAAACTCTCGCCAGCTGGCCGGGACGATCGGGAATATCGATGGCGAGCCGCGACAGACGCCCATCGCGCGCGAGTTCGCGCGTCAATACGCTGGCGAGCAGCCGGGTGTCGATGTTGCCTCCGCAGAGCACAAGCCCGATCTTCTTGCCCTTATAAAGCCTGTTGGCTCCGCCGATCAGCGCTGCGAGACCGGCCGCGCCGGCGCCTTCGACGACCGTCTTCTCGATCGTAATCAGCAATGAGACGGCGCGTTCGAGGTCGGCTTCCGAAACGAGCAGGATATCATCGACGAGTTCTTCGATGATCTGCTGCGTGAAGCTGCCCGGCGCGGTGACGGCGATGCCTTCCGCGAGCGTATCTCCGCCAACTGGAAGAGATGTCTTTTTCACCGCATTGAGCATCGAGGGATAAAGCTGGGCTTCGACGCCGATCACTTTGATCTTCGGATTGATCGCCTTTGCGGCGACCGCCATCCCCGAGATCAAGCCGCCACCGCCGATCGGAACGATCAGCACGTCGAGGTCGGGCGCCGTCTCGAGCATTTCGATCGCAACCGTTCCCTGCCCGGCGATAATCGCGGGATCGTTATAGGGATGGACGAAGGTCAGCCCATGTTCGGCGCCGTAGCCGACGGCGAAGCCGTAAGCTTCCTCCAGGCTTTGCCCTTCAAGGATGACGTTCGCTCCGTGGCTACGGGTATTTTCGACTTTGATGGTCGGCGTCCAGGCGGGCATGACGATCGTCGCAGGAATGCCAAGGCGATGGGCGTGGTAGGCGACGCCTTGCGCGTGATTGCCGGCCGACATTGCGATCACCCCGTTCAGGCGCTGCTCGGGCGGTAGCGTCAGGAGCTTGTTCAGCGCGCCGCGCTCCTTGTACGCCGCAGTGAACTGCAAGTTTTCGAACTTGAGCCAGATTTCGGCATTCAGCAGCGCGCCAAGCGTGCGGCTTTGCTCAAATCGTGTTGCGACTACGGCGCCGCGGATGGCATCGGCGGCACGCTTAATGTCGTCATAGGCGACAGCAAGCTGAGGAGGTTTCGTCGTCGCTAATTTGGTCATTATCTTTGGGCAGGTTTATTGCAGATTTGAAGTTCTTAACACACCGGCTTGAGGTTCGCCTTCAAGCCATTGGCGAAGAGATCTAGCGCGCGCACTTGCCGAAGCCCAGGCGTTTTATTGTCTAGTTTCCGCCGAGGCTGGCTCATTCGTTTCGCCGGTGATTCCCGATGCGGAGATATTGCATGGCTCACCTGCCCGCAAAGATTGCTTTTGCCGTCGCTGCTATGCTGTCCGCAGTACTCGCAAGCCCTTTGCGAGCGGATCCCAGCAGCTCGTACACTGGCGCGACGGGCCAGAAATTCGAATATGGCCCATACGGGTCAGAGAGCAATCCCAGCAGCAACCAAACAGCCCCGCAAAACGAGCCACCGGCTCCGGTCTACCGCGGCGGCGACGCCACGCGACCGGCCTCCGATGGGCCGAGTGAGGTCAGGGATAACGGGGACGAGGCACGCGCGCCTTCCGGAACCGATGCGGATGATGACGAGGACGCGGCCGACGGTCCACCTTCCGATGCCTATCGTCCGCCACCTGGGAATGGACAAGAGCCAGGGCCTGGCGATGCCACCGCTTCTCCGCCAGCGGGCAATTTCGAAGGCGGGCTGTCTCGTGTCGAGGTCCGTGCCAGCGCTCCCGACAGCAGTGTTCCCTACGAAATCCGCGAGCATGACGCGCGGCATGCCGCGATCATAGCCTGGCGCCGCAAGGTCGCGGATCGTTTTGGGCCCGAATTTGCCCATTGGCGCACGGCCGCAGCCAAGCGCGTTGACTGCATGCCGGATCGCCGCGAAGGCCTCGTTTGCATCGCCAGCGCGCTGCCGGTGCGCGGGCTTGCCCGTTACGGGCGATCGCGCCGGGATGGCCGCGACTAAGCGTCCGGCGCCGGCATCATCGCCGCAGCAAACAATCCTGGTTGATCCTGGAGCTTCTTTTTGCGATCTGCCGCAGGGGTAGGACCGAGCGTCGCTGGCGCTCGCTCTCCGGTCGATCGGCGCAGATGGGAAATCACAACATGGCGAAAGTAGCGTGGCTGGGATTGGGTGTGATGGGCTATCCCATGGCGGGCCATTTGAGGGTGCGCGGCGGCCACGATGTGGTCGTCTACAATCGAACTGCTGCTAAAGCCGAAAAGTGGAAAGAGCAGTTTGGCGGTACTGTCGCCGCATCTCCCGCAGAAGCGGCGCGGGACTGCGATGCCGTGTTCGCCTGCGTCGGCAATGACGACGATCTGCGCAGCGTCACGACCGGGCGCGGCGGGGCCTTTGAGACAATGCGGGCGGGCGCAATTTTCATCGACCATACGACGGCGTCGGCGAAGGTCGCGCGCGAACTCTCAGCGGCTGCAGAAAAGCGAGGCTTCCACTTTCTCGATTGCCCGGTCTCTGGCGGACAGGCGGGCGCCGAAGGCGGCACGCTGACTGTGATGGCGGGCGGCACTGAAGATGCGTTCGCCGCTGCAGAGCATTTGATCAAGAGTTATGCGCGAAGCGTTCGCAGAATGGGTCCGTCCGGTTCGGGCCAGCTCGCCAAGATGGCGAACCAGATTGCCATTGCCGGGCTGGTTCAGGGATTAGCGGAATCCATTCACTTCGCGGAATGCGCAGGGCTCGATATCGAAGCACTGATGGGAACGATTTCCAAGGGCGCGGCGCAATCGTGGCAGATGGACAACCGCTGGAAGACGATGCACGAGCGAAAGTTCGACTTCGGCTTCGCGGTCGATTGGATGCGCAAGGATCTCGCCATCTGCTTCGAGGAAGCGGCGGCGAACGGCGCCGACCTGACGGTGGCGCAGCTTGTCGACCGGTTCTACGCCGAGGTGCAGGAACGCGGCGGCCGGCGTTGGGACACGTCGAGCCTCATCGCGAGGTTGCAACCGAAGAAGGACGTCCAATGAACTCAGACTTCGGCGCGCTCGCTCTTCGCTGAGCGTTCGGTAATCGCGTACTGCAACGGCAATGCGGTGGTGTACTTGATCTGCTCCATCGCAAAGGCCGACGAGACCTTGGCGATATCGATGCGTGAGATGAGCTTCTTGTAGAAGACATCGTAGGCGGCGATGTCAGGGACCGCGACGCGGAGCAGATAGTCGATATCCCCCGACATACGATAGAATTCGACGACCTCCGGGAACTCGGCGACCGCGGCGTGGAATTTCTCCAGCCATGCCAGCGAATGTTTGTCGGTCTTGATAGACACGAACACCATGACGCCGGCGTTCACCTGCTGGGCGTCCAGGATCGCGACACGGCGCTGGATGACACCGGATTCTTCGAGCTTCTGGACGCGGCGCCAGCATGGCGTCGTCGATAACCCGACCTCCTTGCCGATATCGGCCACCGGGCGGGTGCAATCCTGCTGTAGAATGCGCAGGATCTTCACATCCATTTCATCCAACATTCGTCCGCTCTCTGATCAAGAAACATGTTTTGCTCAATCTGCAATTTTGGAATTAATATTTTCTAATTTAGCGGTGTCAACGATGATGTTAGTATTTTTTTTCGTTTTTTGCGACGGCTTCCCTTGATCAGGCGCGTTCCTTCACACATCTAAGGCGTTCCCAACAAATCAGTCTCCGGATCATCAAGATGCCCCCCATCAGGTCCATTTCCGACAGAGTGTGCATAAGCAGCTGGCTGGGCAAAAACGACTTCACCGACGTGAAGGCGCTCGGCTTTCAGAAGGTGGTCAATTTCCGTCCAGACAATGAAGCACAAGATCAGATACCGAGCACCGAGGCGGAGGCCGCCGCCCGCGAGGCCGGTCTGGACTATATGCACATTCCTGTAACGCGGAAGAACCTCTTCACCGACGACGTGGTAGGTAAGGCCGCGCAGGAATTCGCATCTGGAGAACGGACCCTGGCGTATTGTGCCTCCGGTCAGCGCGCGGCCATCGTCTGGGCGGCTGCGACGGCGCGGTCTCATCCGGTTGACGAGGTGCTTTCCTCGGCTGGCGGCTGCGGCTTTGACCTGCGGCTCATCCGCGACGATCTCGAGGCACAGGCAGTTCGCGCGCAGCAGTCGCCCGGATGATCGGACGCCGCTCCTGCCGGCGTGAACACCGGTCAGGCCTTCGCGCTCGGTCGCGCTGAAACCTCGCCATGCCAGCGCAAGACGTTGCTGAAACCTTCGGGTTGTCCGAGGCGTGCAGGTTTCATGAAATCGATGGCGACGAGAGCGGTAATGTCGGCAATCGAATAGCTTTCGCCGGCGATAAACGCGCTTGCCGCCAAGCGCGCATCGATCAGCTTCAATTCGTGCGCGACCTTTTCCTTGTTGGCTTCGCCCCACGCCGCGATTTGCGGGACTTCGAGATGCGCCATTTTCGGGTGCAAATGCCGGAAAACGGCGAACACCGCATTGAAGAGTCCGAACTCGATGCGCCGGTTCCACATCTCGACCTCGGCCCTGCCGACAGCCCCGCTGCCGAACAATGCGGGCTCGGGCGAAACCTCTTCGAAATAGCGGCAGATGGCGACGGTCTCGGAGATCGCGCGGCCATCATCGAGAATTAACACCGGCACGCGAGCCCAGGGATTGAGCTTCGCGAAGTCGCCGGTCTTGAGGTCATCGACCATCATGTTCAGCTCTTCGCGCGGAACGTCGATGCCTTTCTCGGCGAGGAAGATGTTGACCCTTCGCGGGCTTGGGGCTGCATGCGTTTCGATGATCCGCAATTCTTACCTCCCTGTTTTATTCTCAGCGCGCCATTTGGCCGGCGAGTCGAATTCGCCCGCCCACAGGCCACGCCGGGCAGACCGCGCGGCGGCTTCCTCTGCATTGTAAGAGCCGTATGCGACCGCCATACCGGCCGCTACCATACCGGCATTGAGATTGCGGCCGCCGGCGGTGCAGCGGGCAAGCAGCCGACCGTAGACATCTCTCTGGGAGACATCGCAGGTAACGGTCTCGCCGCCGATGGCGCGAGCCAGGGCGAGATAAGCGTCTTCGCCGCACTTCCAGACCTCGCCGCCGCGCCAGCATGTCTGGCGGCCTTCCGGCGCATCTATTCCCTGAAGCCTGACCTCGTTTCCGTTCACCCACAAGCTGTCGCCGTCAATCGGGCGGCCGGGCCCGCTCACACTGGGCGGGAACGGGTCATACTGGCCTCGAGACAAGCGCCAATGGTCGCGGCCGGTGAAAATGGCCGTTGCGGCAACAATTAACGTCAGCGCGAGCCTTACATAGGGCCCCCAGCGTGCTAAATGGCCGTTTATGCGGCGCGCCGACGCCGCGGTCCGCCGCTTGGGCGGGTTGGGTAGCATTGCAGACCCTCAACCAATCCGCGAGATTTTAAGTCTTGCTTTAACAAATTGACGCCAATTTACCGGCGCGGCCCGGGTTTCGCCAACTCGTGCCATTTCATCTAAAGGACGCAACGCGCGGTATGGACGACAACGCCTACAGCGTCGAGCCGGCGGCTGAACAGCCAGAACGTCCGGCAAGACGAGGCCGTTCTCGGGATGAGCTCAAATCATTCCGGGAGAGGCTGACGCACGGCACCGTTCATAAGCCCGAGTTCGAATACGAACTGCTGACGATGTTCGCGCGCAACGAGACCAGCGCGCCCTTTGCGATGCCAGCGCTTTGTTTCATCTTCTACATCACGTCGATGTTCTGGGCGTCGTTCACCGAGGCGACGACCTGGATCGCCATCGTCTCGATTTCTCGCGTCTACATGCTCGATCAATGCCGGCGGCTGCTTTCCATTCCTCGGACCGAAGTCAACGTCGGCCAATGGCGCCGCCACTTCAACCGGATCGAACTCGTCAACGGTTTTGCACTCGCCGCATTCGCGCTCATCGGCATCTCGATCAACAATCCGAACGGCGTTTCGCCCGCGACGTTTTCCTCGCACGTTTTCATATTCGCGACGCTGATGGTCGTGCTCGCGATCCGGATGACGTTCGCCTCGACGCTCCCTCGCCTCTTCCTTGCTGGCACCGTACCGATGACCGTTGCCGTGGCCGGCCGACTCTTCACGCTCGGCGATCCCTTCTATTTCGCGCTCGCTTCGATGGCGATCGGCATTCACGTTTTCTTCGTCTATCTTGCGCGCGGCCTGCACTCGACCGCTCTGGCGATGGTCGAATTTCGCGCCGAGAAGGACGGCCTGATCTCGGAACTGGAAGAGGCCGGTGCCATTTCGGACGAAGCGCGTCGCCGCGCGGAAGCTGCCAATAAGGCGAAATCGCGCTTTCTCGCGACGATGAGCCATGAACTGCGCACGCCGCTCAACGCGATCATGGGCTTTTCCGAGGTCATGGAGAAAGAGCTTCTCGGGCCGATCGGCAGCGACATCTATCGCGATTATGCGCGCAGCATTTATCAGAGCGGCGACCACCTGCTTTGCATCATCAATGAGATTCTCGATCTCTCGCGCATCGAAGCGGGCCGCTACGATTTGCACGAAGAGACGATGCGTCTGACGGACATCGCGGCAGATTGCCAGCGCCTCGTCAAGATCAAGGCCGACGCGAAAGCTCTGACGATCGTCGAGGATTTTGCCCCGGACTTGCCTCATGTCTGGGCCGATCCCAGGGCGCTCCGCCAGATCTGCCTCAATCTGCTCTCCAATGCCTTGAAGTTCACGCCGAAAGGCGGCCGCATCACGCTGATCGTCGGTCACACACAGGACGGCGGGCAATTCATGACGGTTGCGGACACGGGGCCGGGAATTCCGAAGGAAGAGATTCCGCGCGTGCTGCAGGCTTTCGGCCAGGGTTCGCTCGCGCATGAAACCGCGGAGGGCGGCACCGGCCTCGGGCTTCCGATCGTGCAAAACCTCATCCACTTGCATGGCGGCACGTTCGACCTGCAGTCAGAGCTCAGGAAGGGAACGGAAGTGACCGTCATGCTTCCGCCCCAGCGCGTTCTGCACGCGATTGCACCGTTGCAGCCGCTCGGCCAGGAACGTCACCGCGATCCCGCACCGCGTCCGGCCCGGCAACCGCGCATGCGTCCCGTTTCACCGTTTGTGCCCGAGACTGTGGCCTACAAGGCCGCAGGCGAGGCGCGATAGTCCATTGCTATTCGGGGTCCGATGCTCGGCTTTCTGCTAACGGTCATTCTGGGACTTGGCGCGCTGCTCGCCGCGACGGTGTTTGGCGGGCTGAAACTGGACGCTGTTCCCGACCTGCCTGTTGCGGCAACAGTGATCGCGATTCTCGTCGCACTCTACATGGCGACGCTGCTCAATCACCGGGGCGAACGGCGGCTTGCCTTGTGGCCGACGATTGCTGCGTGCTTCTCCGGCGCGGTTCTTGTCGCGGGGGCATTCAACAAGAGCACCTCGTTCTCGTTGACGGATCTCTTCCCCAGCGAAAGAAGCAGCGCGGATGCGGCACCGGCGCGACGCGATACGTCTGCTTCGGTGCGCATCCGCCAGAACGACGACGGCACGTTTCTCGCCAACTCCGAGGTCAACGGACAACCGATGACAGTGCGGATCGACACAGGCTCCGCGACGGTCGTTCTCCGGCAATCGGACGCCGAAAAGGCCGGCATCGACGTCAGCCATCTCACTTTCGATACGCCGCTCAAGACAGCGAACGGAACGAACTATCTTGCGCCGGTCCGGCTGAAGTCGGTGCGTATTGGACCATTGGCGATCGACGACGTCGAAGGGCTTGTCGCGCGGCCCGGAACTCTTAACGAAAACCTGCTCGGTACGAGTTTCTTAAGACGTTTGGCGTCTTATCAAGTTACCGGCAATTTTGCGACGCTTCGGCAATAGAACGCCGATCACGGTTTGCACTGCTCTCTTGGACAAGGGCGTCCGGAATGTCATCGGCAACGGTCAGTTTGTTCGGGTCCTTCGCTCTTGCGGCGGTAGGGGCCGCCGGTCTTGCATATACGTTGACGCATCCGGGGGTTCTTGCCGGTTTTGTTGAACGCGCAAAAGCGACATCCGGTTTTTCGCAGCAAGCGTCCTTAAGACAAAGCGACGGCGCTCTCCCCAGCACGGAAGAATCTCCGCGTCGACAATCCGGCGTCGTGACCCTGCCCGCTGGCAACTATGGGCACTTCCAGGCTGAGGCCGATATCAACGGACGCGATATCGATGTGATGGTCGATACAGGGGCATCGCTCGTCGCGCTCACCTACGAGGATGCACGCCGAGCGGGGATTTCCGTGACGCCCTCCGACTTCACGCATACGGCCCAGACTGCGAACGGCGTTGCGCGAGTTGCACCTGTCACAATTCAGCGCATCAGCATCGGCGATATTACCGTCCGAAACGTTGCAGGCGTCGTATCGGAGCGTGGCGCTTCCGAGCGGACGCTGCTTGGAATGTCGTTCCTCGGGCGGCTTTCCCGTGTCGAAATGCGGGGTGGCACCCTGGTGCTGCAAGAGTAACTATCCGCAATCGCCACTTCAATATTCCACTATTCCGCCCATAACATTGCTGATAGAGCGCACCCCGGAACCCGGCCCTGGTATCAGCGCGTTAGGTTCCCGAATGAATCCTGTTCGAGGAGAGGCATATGTTGCCGAAGCCACGCGCCGACCTGAAGCCGAATACCGCCGACTTTGAGCGCTTCCCGCTCGTCAAGCCGACCGGCTTCCGCGAATACGATGCGCGATGGCTCTACCCGCAAGAAATCAACCTCATGGGCCTCAACGCCGTGGGCCTCGGCATGGCGACGCTCTTCGCCCGGCGCGGCGTTCCGAAGCGTCTCGTAGTCGGGCACGACTATCGGTCGTATTCCGCCGCCGTAAAGCAAGCGCTGATGACGGGTCTTCTGGCCGGAGGCTGTGAAGTTCACGACATCGGGCTCGCGCTTTCGCCGATGGCCTACTTTGCGCAGTTCGAGCTCGGCGTCGAAGGCGTCGCGATGGTCACGGCGAGCCACAACGACAACGGCTGGACCGGCATCAAGATGGGATTGTCGCGTCCGCTGACGTTCGGGCCCGATGACATGTCCGAATTGAAGTCGATCGTTCTCAACGGCGAGTTCCAGGAAGGCTCGGGCGGCAAGTATATTTTCGTTCCCGACCTCGAAGCGCGTTACATCAAGGCACTGACCAACCGTCCGAAGTTCAAGCGTCGCCTCAAGGTCGTCGCTGCAAGCGGCAACGGCACGGCGGGTGCATTCGCTCCGAAGGTTCTCGAGGCACTCGGCTGCGAAGTCGTGCCGCTTAACGCCGACCTCGACTACACATTTCCGAACCACAATCCCAATCCCGAAGACATGAAGATGCTGCATGCGGTTTCGGCAAAGGTGCTCGAAACCGGCGCGGATGTCGGTCTCGCCTTTGACGGCGACGGCGATCGTTGCGGCGTTGTCGCCAACGACGGGCATGAGATCTTCGCGGACAAGGTCGGCGTGATGCTGGCGCGCGATATTTCTTCGATCTATCCGAACGCCAAATTCGTCGTCGACGTCAAATCGACGGGCCTGTTCTCGACCGACCCGGTGCTGCTCGCAAACGGCGCAACGACCAGCTACTGGAAGACGGGCCACAGCTACATCAAGCGCTACAATTTCGAGCACAAGACGCTCGTGGGCTTCGAGAAGTCCGGCCACTTCTTCTTCAACGAGCCGCTCGGCCGCGGCTACGACGACGGTCTGGTATCGGCCCTTGCGGTTTGCGACATGCTCGACCGTAGCCCCGGAAAAACGGTTGCGGATCTTCGCGATGCGTTGCCCAAGACCTATGGCTCGCCGACGATGTCGCCGCATTGCGACGACGAGAAGAAGTACAACGTCGTCGATCGCGTTACCGAGCATTACAAGCGCCAGCAGGAGACCGGTGGACGCGTCGCCGGTCAGGCGATCCGCGATCTCATCACTGTCAATGGCGTGCGCGTGATGCTCGAGGATGGAACCTGGGGCCTCGTCCGCGCATCGTCGAACAAGCCGGAGCTGGTGGTCGTCGTCGAAAGTCCGACGTCGGAAGCAAACATGAAAGCGATCTTCAAGGACATCGACCAGCAGCTCGCGCGCTTTCCCGAAGTCGGCGAGTACAATCAGAAGATCGCCGTTTAATCAGGGCGACGGCGGCATTGCTTTCGGGAGCCAGCCGCCGGCGCATTGCATCAAGTCAGCAACGTCCAAAGGAAGCGCGCGACGACGGTCGTGATGAAGACGGCGAACGCTAGTTCGAGCTTACGTTTCGAGATGCCGTGCGCAACCTTCACGCCCCAGGGCGCCATCAACACCGCCAGCGGAGCGATAACGCATGCGCCGAGGTTGACATAGCCCAGCGATAGCGGCGGCAGGTTTGGTTCGCCCCATCCAGAGATGATGTATCCGGCGATGCCCGGAATGGCGATGGCCGTGCCGATGCCGGTCGCTGTTCCGACGGCTCGGAGGAGCGGCATACCGTAGAGCGTGAGAAGCGGAACGGTGAACGTCGCGCCGCCGATGCCCATCAGCGTCGAAATGAGGCCGATGATCGCAGCTGCGCCCTCGAGCCAGGGCGGCCGAGGAAGCTTATCGGCAATCCGCCAATCATCCCTGCCGAGATACATTTTCGCCGCGAGTGCCGTGCCGAAGATGACCCATATCCAGCGAAGTGCTTCGCTGCTGGCGTAATGCGCAATGACGATCCCCGCGATCACGCCCAAGACGATCCAGGGACCCATGCGTTTCACGACTTCGATATCGACGGTGCCGCGTGCCCGGAATGCTGAAAATGATCGAAACACTGTCGGCGCGATGACGGCGAGCGTCGTCCCGAGCGTTACGTGCATCCTGACGTCTTCGGAAACACCTGCCGCTCCGAAGACCTCGTAAAGCACCGGGACGATGACCCCACCGCCGCCGATGCCGAGGAGACCCGACAGAAAGCCCGCGAGAAGGCCGGCGATCGCAAGCAGAGCCAGCAATGCGAACAGATGTTCAGGCGAAATCGCTGCGTGCATTCCTACGCCGCGTCCGATTGGTCTTCGCGGCCGTATCCGTGCTCGGCGAGAGCGATCGCGTCTTCCAACACGCCGGTCGTTGCCGCTGCGTTCGTCGCGCGCTCGCTAAGCAGGCGGCGGAATGCGCGGCCGCGCGGCTGACCATGATAAAGACCAAGGACATGCCGTGTGATGTTTGACAACCGGCCGCCGTTGCGAATGTGCTCGGCCGCGTAGGGAAGCAGGCGAGACAACGCTTCCCCTCTTCCCGGCGCAACGTCGTTATCTCCGAAAATCCTCTGATCGACATCCGCAAGGACGTAAGGATTTTGATAGGCGGCGCGGCCGAGCATGACGCCGTCGAGATGCTCGAGGTGGCGACACGCATCATCAAGCGTCTCGATGCCACCATTGATGACTATGGTGAGTTCGGGATGCTTCGCCTTCAAGCGATAAACGCGCTGATAATCGAGCGGTGGAACCTCGCGGTTCTCTTTCGGCGATAATCCCTTCAGCCATGCCTTGCGCGCGTGCACGATAAACGTGCTGACGCCGGTCGCCGCCACGACGTCGATGAAACGCTGCAGGTCAGCCTCCGCGTCCTGATCGTCGATGCCGATGCGGCATTTTACGGTGACAGGCTTCGACTGGCTGTTGCGCATCGCTGATACACATGCGGCGACCAGTTCAGGCTCGGCCATCAGGCAGGCACCGAAGCGCCCCTCCTGAACGCGGTCCGAAGGGCAGCCGATGTTGAGATTGATTTCGTCGTAGCCGAGGCCGGCGCCAATGGCCGCCGCTTCCGCGAGCTTTGCCGGGTCCGAGCCGCCAAGCTGCAGAGCGATCGGGTGCTCGATGGCTGAGAAGCCGAGCAGGCGCTGGCGATCGCCGTGGATGACGGCATCGGCGGTAACCATCTCCGTATAGAGCAGCGCACGCTTCGTCAGCCCACGGTGGAAGACGCGGCAATGCCGGTCAGTCCAGTCCATCATGGGTGCAATGCAGAATCTGTGGGCTTGATATTGCAAACCGGGGTCCTGCTTTCAGCGGGCATCGGACACTGACCTACGGCCCACGCGCGCGTAACTCGTCCCACGAAATAGTGGGACTTGGCTGGCTCTGCAATGCGTTATGAACGTCTCAATTATGGTTGTGCGGGTTCTCCGCCTTTGGCGGAGCGCCCTGTCGTCGAATAAAGCGGAAGCGTTCCAGTCTGGAAAGCACGCGCGTCGTAGTCGCGCAGCTCCATTGTAAACGTCACCTGCGCGGGACCACGCCGAAGAATATGGTCGAGGGGTCCGAAATCGTTAACCTCTGCCTGATCGAGCACCAGACGAAAGTTGTAAGAGCCAGGCTCGCGAATGAGCTGATCGGGCTTTTGGGCCGGGCCGTTCGTGTAGAACAGCACCGTCTGCGTCTTGCTTGACTTGCCGGACAGGGGGATCGGCGCAAATGGTTCAAAGCCGTTGGAGCGGGCTTTATCCATCGTCCACCTGCCGAGATCGGCGGCGTAGAAACGTTTCGTGTCGCCGGTCTTGGGGTTTGTCGCTTCGAGATCCATCGATAGGATCGTCCCGGTGCGGCCCCCATCGTTCAGGAGCGTGACGGGCACCTCAATGACCTCGAAATTGCTATTGTTGTAAGGTGCGCTGAATTGAATGACAGACGGCACGAAGAGTTTGATCTCCGGCGCCTTAAGAGAACTTTCCCAAAGACTGTAGCCCGAGAAGACGAGCGCCAGCACCGAGATCATCGCCGAAAGCGTGCCGCGGCTATGTCCGGATGACTCGCTTGCATCGTTTTCCAAGCCGGCACCTGCCAGCTCGTGTTGAGCCTTCGCCATATCCGACATCCCCCAATCTCAAGTCCCCCGCGGCAAGCAACCAGCATGCTCGACGGACGTCAAGGCACGGCGGGACGATTGCGATCTCTCGTGTCTTTTAAACGCGCTCTGCGATTAGCGCATTTTGTCAATTTTCCTTCATCAGGCTCGCTCATGGCGATGCCTTCACGGTCGAGCCGACAACGGCCGCCACTACTTTTGAATCTTTAGGGCCGGGCTCGCGATCGGAAGGTTCATCGGTCGTGCCCGGGGCGTTCTCGATTTCGTTCAGCCATCCGACCGTTCGCGTGAAATCGGGATCGGCCGTGAACCGTTCGCTCGGCGCAAAACCTTCGGAACGGCTGATGGCCTGCGCGATGAGCTTGCGAAATTCAGGAACGTCGAAATACGACGCGTGCACGAGCTCCTTCCACGTGAAGTACGTGCTGATGGCGGTGTCTGCCGTATGGGTGGGAACCGCAAACCTGATTTGTCCGATGGCGCGGCGAAACTTGGCGATCGAGAGGCTCGCGGCCGCATTGCTATAGTCGGTGATAATGTCTGCGACGGCCGCCGGAAGCCGGGGCAACGATTTTTCGAGCCACATGGGACGATCCAGCGCACCTATGGCAATTTCGCCCGCCGTGTCGTTGCCGTAAGCAGCGCGCTTTACCTCAGAATTCGTGATGTTGTTTAAAAACTTGCTCGCAACGGCGCTGATGAATGTCGCCAGGGCTTGAATCACAACCATCAGGAGCAGCGCCAAGATTCCCAAGATCGCCGGCACGATGATCGCGGGGACGAACAGCGACCAGAACCAGCGTTTTCGCCGATCTTGGAAATCGGCGGCTCCGAGGGCCCAGGAAAGCTCGTCGGTCACGACGTGAAGCAGTAGGCCGCTGTTGATCGAGAGATCGTGTCCGCCTCCGCACAATGTACCGCTGGGGCAGGGCTGGCCTCCGGCTTCAAAGAAGCGCCTTTTGAAGCGTATGCCCCGCTCGATGGCGTCAAGGTTCGGATATTGCGCCTCGAGCGCCTCGCGCTTTTCACGATACTGCTGCCAGGCCGCATTGCGGTCTTGGGGCGGTTGAACGGGCGCGCCGCTTTCGGTCGTCACTTCTTCGCCATCACCCTTGCGGGCAACGATGAGCTGACTGCGCAGCGCGATCAACGCCGCTTCGGCTTCGGGTGATGCGTTCTCATCGTAAATTTCCGTTTTAAGCCATTCCGCTATGCTGACCATCGCGGGAGGCGAAAACAGGATGAAAAAATAAATCACCGGCAGCGCTATGACGGACAGCAAGGTGATCGAGGAGACAGCGAACGACTTGTCGAAAAATTCGAGCCGGGCATCGGGTAAGAGCGCGAGGCCCTGAATGGCTTCGTCTTCGGGATGAGACAACGGCAGCCAGCGCGACCCGAAGTTGTTTTTCGCGCGCCTCGTTATTCGAGAATGGTAGCTTAGCAAGCTCCGGCTATCGAGCCAGTGTAGCACTATATAGAACGTGAGCGCAGGCAGGCTGGCGAGGACGCCTGTCAGGATCCATACACGCGGAAAGGTATTTCCGAAAAGCGTCCGCGCGTTGCCGAGCTGGGTCGCCAACACGTAGACGATAAACATCAACAGCAGCATCATCGACGCGACGAAGATGACCTTGCGCATCAAGCTCAATCTGGTCAGCAGAAAAACCTCTTTCCGCAATTTGAGAAATGGCGTGCCGACGGTGATCCAGCGCTTCAGGTTCGCGAGAGGTCTCTTACGTGCGGCGCTTTCGAGCAGCGCATCGGAGAGGATCGAGCCGCCGTGGCTATGACCTATGAGGCAATAGGGCTCACTTTTGGCCTCGAGCTCGCGCATGAACTTGGTAAGCCGCTCGCCGGCGTCGCGCCGCTGGGTCTCGCTATTATCTCCCGCCCAGGGAAAGGGCACGAAATTCAGCTCGCCGTCACGCGCATCGATGAGATCGCGCATATCCTTCTCGAAGACGCTGCCTTTTTCCCACCATTGCAACTCGGGCGGAGGGCTACCGTCAGGATTCGCAGCCGTTGGCCCCGCGAACGTGCCGTGCACCGCAATAATCGTCGCCAAAGCCCCCTCCTCCGTCCTTACGCGACGGCCTCAAACCCACTCGCCGGGGTCGTGAGCCGCTATTACGAATTCTGCATGACGTCCCTATGCCCGAACGGCGGCGGATGATGCCGCATCCCACCAACGGTAGCATCAGGGCAAAATCTCAGACGTCACGAATGTTTGGCGATGTGGCCTTGGTGCTTTGCGCGACGACGCTGGCGGCCACTTTGCCTCGCTTCGAGGATAGGCACGCGGGTCTCTGTGATCGTTTGACGCGCCTTCGACCTTATCTCCCGCACATCCGACTTTCATACCCACACCAGAAGAGACGGCGGCGCCTGAAAGCTGTTTTCTTCACTGAGTATTTGCGTGCTGACCAACTCACGCGCATACAAAAACCAAGGAAAAAATCTGCAATGAGTCAATCGCCGTCCACGAAACCCCAGCGCTCGGTCATCCATCTTCTTCGCCGCGTTGATCAGTGCGCTGCTCAGCTTTATACGACCGAAAGTGCCGACAACGATCTCACGCTCCGCCAGCTTGCGATCCTGACGGCGATCTCTCGTCAGGAGAACCTGAGCCAGACCGATCTCGTCGCGATGACCGGGATCGACCGCTCTACCGTAGCTGGCATCGTTAGCCGTCTGCTTCGCAAAGGACTTCTGGAACGCAAGCGTTCGCCACTCGATGGCCGGGCCTACTGCGTCCGTCTGTCGAAGCGCGGCCAAAAGGCCGTTTCCGGCGCCGACCGTCTTTACTCGCGCGTGGAAAAGAAGCTTCTCGCATCGGTTCCGGCAGCGGAGGCGTCCAAGTTCGTTTCGACCTTGAAGACGATCCTCTCAGCGCACGCTGACGATGGGCAAACCGGCGCGTCTGCGTAACTTCCGCACGTTTGCCTGCCATATATAGGCCGCCCACATCAATCGTAGAATGTTGGGCGGCCCAGTAGACTTTGCAATTGACGTGTCGCGATTGCCACCTATCTTAGAAATGATAGGGGACGAGGGCTATGTTGCGCACGCCAGTTGACTGGGCTAATTCGTCATCAGACGAGTTGGCCGAGTATTCCATCCACACATCCGATGTGCATCCGCGCGACCGATTCCAATATTGGTTCGAGTCGACGCGACGCGTTTTTGGGCCCTACGAAAACCGACCAAACCAGCGTGCGCGTTTCGAAGGAGACTTGCGCTATCTCACGATGCCTGGGATGTCGCTCATTATCTTCCGTTGCAACGGCATGCGGGCATGGCGCACAGAGCGTCAGGCTAACCTGTTCGGCGATTTCGTCCATATTACCATCCCCCTCTTCGGCTCCGTGAAGCTCAGGCAGGACGGCCGGGAGGCGGAGCTGGAGACCGGAGACCTCTGTCTCATCGATGCCGGACGGGCATCTACGCTTATTCAATCGTCGCAGGCCCGTTGTCTTGTCGTCGAATTTCCGCGGCGCGAGTGCGAGGCTCGTCTCGGGCCGCTCACCCGGTGGACGGCGCGGTGTGTCAACGGCAAGCAAGGAGGCGGCGCGCTCGCATCAATGTTCGCAAGACAGCTTCCCGACCAGCTTTCCTTCATGAGCGGTCCGACACAGGCCGAGATCGCGCGGCAATTCCTAGATCTCGTCGCCTTGGCTGTGAAAGAAATCGAAGGCGCCGCTTTTTCTCACTCGTCGGCCCGGCTCGCATCGCTGCTTCGTCTCAAATCCGTGGTCGATGCCAACCTGACGAACTGCAATGCAACATGCGAGGAGCTTGCCGCCGCGGCCGGCATTTCGGTCCGGTATGCCAACCAGTTGCTCGACGCGGAGCAGACGTCGCTGCAGAAATTGCTGTTCAACCGGCGGATAGAAAAATGCCAGGCGGCACTTGCCGACCCTGCGCAAGCCCATCGCCAGATCAGCGATATCGCGTATTCGTGGGGCTTCGGCGACGTCTCGCACTTCGGCCGCCTCTTCAAGGCGATGACCGGCATGACGCCGCGCGATTACAAAAAGTTCAACCTCACCGCGTTGACGAAATCTGAATAAATTCCTGCTAGCGATCTGTGATCGCGGAACCATACGCCCGTCATTTTGCTTTTCTTTTGCTTCGAGACCATCTGTGGTCAAATTTCGGGTCTAAATTTTAAGCTTCATGCGCGCGGGCGCATTGTAAGGGTTAGCAGCTTGTAGGTCCGTCTTGAGCGCGCAACAGGAATTGTTAGCCCGTGCCATGGCGCTTCGATCGAAGGCCATCGCCAAGGCGCATCGCCTGGCCGTTCGCTATTCCGTCATTCTCACCCGCGTTGCTTTTCTCGGCCTTTTGCTGCTTCCGCTGCTCGAGCCCAACAGCTTCTATGTCATTCGCGCTGGCCGTGTGACGTCGCCGCCGGAGATGGAGTTGCATGCACGATCTGAGGTTGGCACCGCGGCGCCTGAAATTGCGCCAGGGGTTACCGCCGAAGCCGACCTACCGCCTTCGGCAGCCGAATCTGAATCGCCGTCGACGAAGGCAACCGATAGCAAGGTGCCCACTTTGCCGCCGGTTGAAATGCCGACGCCGCTGCTGCCTGCGCGGCCGGCCGAGCCAGATGCATTGCAGGCGGAACCCGTGGCGCCGGATGGCAAGCCGCTTCCACCTTCAAAGCAGGCGGCGCTGCCGTGGACGGACGCCGAAATAGCCGATGCGAAGGCGGAATGTGGACGGCTGCTCACGAATATCACGGCCGTAACGGAAGAACTCCCGCCCGCGCGTGAGGGAATTTGCGGAGCGCCGGCGCCACGCGAACTCAGGAGCGTCGGTGAAGGCAAGGTAAAATTTGAACCGCCCGCCACGCTCAATTGCCCGATGATCGCTGGGCTCGCCACCTGGATCAACGACAAGCTGCAGCCGGCTGCCCAGCGGAGCTTCGGTTCGCCGATCGCCCGGGTCATCGGCGCATCCTACTCCTGCCGGAATCGCTATGGGCTTGCGCGCGCACCGCTCAGCGAGCATGCGCTGATGGATGCCATGGACATTGCAGCATTCGTCCTCGCAGACGGCAAGGTCATCCGAATTTCCAAGGGATGGGGTCCGACCACGGCGCAACTGAAACGAGCAGCTGCCAAGGCCAGCGAACAACCAACAGTCAATAAGGTCAAAGGCGAAAAATTACTCGTCGCGGCTTCGAAGCTTGGCGCCATCGACATCGCGAAGCACGGCGAAGACAAGCCGAAGTCGCCGGAAGCGGAGAAGGAAGCCGCCGCGAAATTAGCCCTATCGTCGTTTCTTCATCACGCACACGACAGCGCTTGCGAGATCTTCGGGACCGTGCTTGGGCCGGACACCAACGACGCGCACCACGATCATTTCCATCTCGATATGAAAGTGCGCCGGGAACAGCGTTCGCTGTGTCAATAGCTTGCTTACGCGCGAATGATCTGCGTCGGCGCCTCAAATCTTTATTGCGATGATGTCCATGGAGCTGCGATGGCGCTCGCCGATGTCGTATTCGGCGAACCTGAAACCTTCCGCCTCGAGCAACTGCACGAGCCGCGCTCGCGTAAAGTGATGGTAGTGCTCGAGTTCCGCCCAATATGGGTTGGTGCCCGTCGCGTCGAGCGCGCGCCAGACGATGGTGTCGCGGTTGAGCATTGATAGGAAAAGCGCGCCTCCGCGCTTCATCCTTTGATTGACGGAACGAAGCATTGCTGCTGGGAAAGGCGTTCTGTCCAAGATGTCTACCAAACTGACGACACTGAAACGCTCCTCGGCGGCGAGTGTCTCGATGGCATGATGCGCCTCGTATCCGAATTTCTTCAGCTTCGTGACGCGCTCGACGTTTGCATCGACTCCGACGGGTGAAAATCCCCATTCGGCCGCGGTGAAAAGGAGCGACGCGTTGCCGATGCCAACGTCGAGCCAGTTGCCTTGCGGCATGTGCCGGGCCACGCGCGCTACGATTTTCGCAGACACCTTGCGCTGGTTTTCAGCGTCCTTTCCGACCTTCTGCTCCGCCTTCGCAGCGGGATGGATGATCTCGTAGCCTTCGGGCGTCAGATAACCTTCCGTGAAGACGTGGGCGCATGATTCGCAACGGCACCACTTCAACATCGTCGGGAGCATCGAGTTGTAGGACGGATGGTTCGTTATCCGTGCCTCCTGCGCGTGCGAAATATCGCGGTTCTCGCAAAGTGGGCAGGCATCGTAAATTGCCCTCGGCCCTAGGCTCTCCGGCTTTGGCATTTGCGCTGGCGCGGCAGTACCGTCGCGTTCGACAACTGCAAAAGCCCGTGGCGTTTCGCCAGATCGCATGATTTCCACCATCTTCTCAAACGAGGCTTCGAGGTTGCGCGTGTAGCGCGTGGAGTCGAATAACGGTGCGGTATCTCTCATCGATGCGAGTTTGCTCCGAATCCGACCGAGCTTCTCCTTGTCGCGCGCGAGTTCGAGCGCGAGAGCGGTATAGGCGTCGAGGTCGGTGGTGACGAGTTCCGGCACGCCCATGGCGGTCAGGAGACTACCCGCGACGCGGCCGGAAAACGTTTCGCCGAGGCATGTTAGAACGGGTAATCCGGCCCAAAGGGCATCGCTCGTCGTCGTGTGTGCGTTACAAGGCAGCGCATCCAGGAAGAGATCAGCGAGGCGGTGACGGGCGAGATGTTTCTCGACTCGCGTGCGTTCAGCAAATAAGAGCCGGTCCGGATCTATGTCGCGGGCCGTCGCTTCCCGTCTCAAATTGCTGGCGCAGGTCGTGTTCGGTACGAGTAGCCACAGAACGGAGCCCGGCACCTTTCTCAAAAGGTGCATCCAGACGTCGAACATCGTCGGGTTGAACTTGTAGCTATTGTTGAACGAACAGAATACGAAGGCGTTTTCCGGCAGCCCGAAATCAGCACGCGTTATGGGTTCATCCGAGATTTTCCGCTGCCGGTCGTTCGGCTGGTACGTATTCGGGAGGTGGACGATTTTTTCGGAATAGTCGGCCTGGTGCTCCATCGGCGCAACGATGGCATCGGCGATGATATAGTCGATGAAGTCGGCTCCCATCGTCCCCGGATAGCCGAGGTAGTTCACCTGGATCGGCGCCGGGCGATAGCTGAGAATTTCCGGACGTCCATCCTTTGTATAGCCCTTGAGATCGACGAGGATGTCGATCGCATCGGCGTTGATTGCTGCGGCCACATCGTGGTGGGTCATCGGACCGATTTTCCGCACATGCTCAAATGCCTTCAGCATACGCTGACGCATGGTGCTGCCATCTTCGGGACTGAAGCAGTATCCGAAGATCTCGAAGCGGGTGCGATCGAGCTTCTCCAAGACTTCGGAGAACAGCATTGCTGTCGCGTGCTCGAAGTAATCGCAGGAGAGGAAACCGAGGCGGATCCGCTGCCCCACGCCAAGCCGATTCTGGTAGGTTTTGAACCGCATCTGCTGCGGAACGGCCATGGGCTTGATGTAGTTTTCAGCCGCTCTTCGTTGATCGGCGCGCGTCGCCCACAGTGAAATGAGCTGGAACGGCGCGATATGCATCGACCTCGTGCGGAAATTTTCGAGGCAGTAGCGCCCCTCCTCATCGACACCCGGCCAATCGCATTGAAAATGGAGGAGGTTCAGGTACTCGAAGCGATTGACGAACGCGTCAGGTGCGCATTCGAGGCATTTCTGGAAGGCGGTGTCCGCTTCATCGTAGCGGTCCATCGTCTTGAGTGTGATCGCCAGATTGTAGTGCGCGTGGGCGGACGCCGGGTCGAGCTTGATCGCATGCTCGAATGCCTGGATGGCGCCGGCCTGCATGTTCAACGACCTCAGCACGCCGCCAACGCCGATGTATGCTTCGGCACGGTTCGGCTCGATCGCGAGACCGTCCTGATAGCTCGCAAGAGCTTCCTGGATAAGGCCTCGTCCTTCGAGCGCAAGGGCTAGGTTGAACTGGTAGTCGGCATTGCCAGGTTTGATTTCAACGGCGCGGCGGCAAAGTTCGATCGCTTCATCAAATCGGCGATCCTGACGAAGATAGACGGCCAGTTCGTCCAGCCCCTTGGCGCGGTCAGCGTCGTTTTTCGATTTCGCCTCGATGTCGGCCACGAGCGACCCGATGGAACGCAGCGATGCCGCGATCCGGCGCTCGAGAACGCGCGCTTCCTCCAGGCTTGGATCGAGATCGAGGGCCTGGCGACAGCGCGCCGCCGCCGCTTCGGCCTGACCGGTCTTCAACATCAAGACGCCAAGGCGGGTCAACACGGTGGGCTGATCGGGCTTCAGCTCAAGCGATTTGATATATGCCGTCATGGCCTCGGATTCGTTCTCCACGACGGTCAGGAGGTTGCCCAAAACCGTGTGAACTTCCGAGTTGCGCGGCTGCAGCGCTAGGCATTCGCGGCAAGCAACGATCGCCTCTTGAGAACGTCGCATCTCGCCCAGGATGATCGCCAGATTGAGCCACGCTTCGTGGTAATCGGGCTGAGCCGCAACGCTTTGCCGGATGTAGTCGACCGCGTCGGCCGTTTCCTGCCGCTTATACGCAATCAGGCCCAGGTGGTGCAGGCTCGGTGCATGGGCCGGGAGGTGAGCGAGGACGCGGCGGTGGGCGGCTTCCGATTCCGCCAGGCGACCGCTTTTGAGGAGTTCGACTGCCTGCTGATAATCCCGAGTGGCCTCGGGATTGCCTACGCGCTGAGGTGCGGTTCGGGACGTCGCAAGTGCCACCCGCCGGTCTCTTCGGTTCATGTCGCGGTCCTGATTCGCATCGGCCAATGAAAAACGCCGGAGTCTGTTCTGACTCCGGCGTCATGTGCGAGGCTTGCGCGAACCTATAGGGCGGCGCCTATTCCGCCGCGTGGAGCGGCGGTTCGTGCGACGGCTCCCCCGATCTGCGGCGGCCGAGGCCGGAGAGCCAGCGGCACACCACATAGAAGACCGGCGTGAAGATCAGACCAAAGAACGTGACGCCGATCATGCCGGCGAACACGGCCGTTCCGAGGGCCTGCCGGAGCTCGGCACCGGCGCCGACGGCCCAAACCAGCGGCACCACGCCAAGAATAAATGCGAGCGACGTCATAATGATCGGCCGCATTCTGAGCCGCGCGGCTTCGGTCGCGGCCTCGAATCGGGAACGGCCCTGAGCTTCGAGTTGCTCTGCGAATTCGACGATCAGAATGGCGTTCTTCGCAGCGAGACCTATCAGCACGATGAAGCCGACCTGGGTCAGGATGTTGTTGTCCATACCCCGGATGATGACGCCGCTGATCGATGCGATGAGGCTCATTGGGACGATCAGGATGACGGCCAATGGCAGTGTCAGGCTTTCGAACTGCGCGGCGAGGACGAGGAACACGAACGCGACGCCCAGAGCGAAGGCAAAGATGGCCGTGTTTCCTGCGCGAATCTGCTGGTAGGCAAGATCGGTCCATTCATAGCTGAAGCCGGGCGGCAGCGTCTCGGCTGCCAGTTTTTGCATAATGTCGATGGCCTGCCCTTGCGAATATCCCGGAGCCGCCGAACCATCGAGTTCGGCTGCCGGATAGAGATTGTAGCGGGGAACGCGCGCCGGGCCCGAAATATCGCTCACGGTCGTGAACGATCCGAGCGGAACGGCATCGCCGTTAGTATTGCGCACGCGAATGCTCAACGCATCTTTCGCCGTCAGACGATAATCAGCGTCGGACTGGGCTGTGACGCGGAAGGTTCGACCGAGCAAGTTGAAGTCGTTCACGTAGATCGAGCCGAGGTAGGTCTGCAGTGCAGTAAACACGTCCGGGATGCGGATGCCCAGCATCTGCGCCTTGACGCGATCAATGTCGAGATACAGCTGAGGCGTGGATGTTTCGAAGAGCGAAAACACCTGTCTCACGCCGGTGGTCTGAGCTGCCTTGCCCATCATCGCATTGACGGCCGCCTGCAACGCCTGCGGGCCAGCCCCCGACCGGTCCTCTACCATCATGCGGAAGCCGCCGGAGCTACCAAGACCGCGAACGGGGGGCGGCGCCACGACAAGCACCAGCGCTTCCTGGATCTCCGAAAATTTCTTGAGGAGATTCCCCTGAATGGCCTTCGCCGACATGTTCGGATCTTTGGCGCGCTCTTCGAACGGCTTCAGCGTTACGAAAACCGCGCCGGCGTTCGAGGCGTTGACGCGCGTTGCGCCCGAAAAGCCGACGATGTTGACGGCGTGGGCGACGCCCGGAACGGTAAGCGCGAGTTCAACGGCGCGCTTGTTGACGTCATTGGTCCGAGCCAACGACGCGGCCGGTGGAAGCTGCGTAATGGTGATCAGATAGCCGCCGTCCTGGTCGGGAATGAAGCCGATCGGCGTTTTGCGGAATTCATTCAGGCCGAACGCAATGAGCCCAGCGTAAAGGATCAGCATCAGCACCGAGAACCGGACGGCGCGGCCGGCCAGCCAGCCATAGCCTTGCGACAGCCGATCGAAGCTCCAGTTGAACAACTTGAAGAAGGCGCGGATCGGCCACGTGAGCGGGCTGTGGCGGTGCTCGTTGGAATGCGGTTTCAGCAGCAAAGCGCAGAGTGCGGGCGACAGCGTCAAGGAGACGATCAGCGAAATCACCGTCGCGCCAGCGATCGTCAGCGCGAACTGGCGGTAGAACTGACCTGAGATGCCGGTGATGAATGCCGATGGAACGAACACAGCGCTCAAAACGAGCGCGATGGCGATGAGCGCCGTGCCCACCTCCTCCATGGTCCGGTAAGAGGCCTCTCTCGGGCTCAGTCCGTTCGCCATGTTGCGTTCGACGTTCTCGACCACGACGATCGCGTCGTCGACGACGATGCCGATCGCCAGAACGAGACCGAAGAGCGACAGGTTATTCAGCGAAAAGCCGAACATCGACATCAGGAAGAAGGTGCCGATGAGCGAAACAGGGATTGCCACGATCGGAATGATTGCCGCACGCCACGTCTGCAAGAAGAGCAGGACGACGATCACCACTAGCACGATGGCTTCTAGGATGGTGTGAACGACCGCATCGACCGACTGCTGAATGAAGTCGGTCGGGTTATAGACGATGGTGTACTCGAGCCCCGACGGAAAGCTTTTCGACATTTCCGCCATGGCTTCTTTGATGTTCTTCGCGGTGTCGATGGCGTTCGAACCGGGCAGCTGGAAGATGCCAAGTCCGACAGCCGCCTGCTTATCGAGGTACGAATTGATGCCGTAATCTAGGGCTGCCAGCTCGACTTTCGCCACGTCCTTTACGCGAACGACGGCGTTAGCCGTTTGTTTGACGACGATGTTTCCGAATTGATCCGGATCTATCAGGCGCCCTTGCGTCTGTACCGTAATTTGGAACGCCCCCGGCTTTTCGAGCGGCGGCTGGTTGAGCACACCGGCTGCAACCTGGACGTTCTGTCCCTGCAAGGCCGTCACGACGTCGCTTGCCGTCAGCGCCAGCGATTGGAGGCGGTCGGGGTCAAGCCAGACGCGCATCGAATAATCGCGGCCGCCGAAGACGGTGATCGAGCCGACGCCTTGGACGCGGGTGAGCGCGTCGACGATGTTCACGCTCGCGTAGTTCGAAATGAAAAGCGTGTCGCGCGAGTTGTCCGGCGACAGCAGATGCACGACCATCATGAGATCGGGCGACGCTTTCGCCACCGTGACGCCGATGTTGCGCACGTCTGCGGGCAGTCTCGGCTGCGCTATGGCAACGCGGTTCTGAACCTGAACCTGCGCGATATCCAGATTGGTGCCGATATCGAAGGTGACCGAGATCGAGAAGCGGCCGTCATTCGTCGAGTTCGACGATATGAACAGCATGTGCTCGACGCCGTTGATCTGCTGTTCGAGCGGCGTCGCAACCGTGGCGGCGACAACCTCGGCGCTGGCGCCCGGATATTGCCCCGTGACGTTCACGACCGGCGGCGCAATTTCCGGATATTGCGCGATCGGCAGGCGCGTAACGGAGACCAGGCCGATAATCACGAACACGATGGAGATGACGGCCGCGAAGATCGGGCGGTCGATGAAGAAGTGTGAAATGCGCATTGGGACGGGCCGTTCTCAGTTGGTCCGGACCGTCTGGTCCTTCGGGTTGGTGGCGTCCGCAGCGGCTTGCTGCGGCGTAACCTTCGCGCCGGGTCTAATGCGCATCAGGCCATTGACGATGACCGTGTCGTCGGGAGAAAGGCCGGCCGTGATGACCCGGAGACCATCAACCAACGGCCCGAGCGTGACGTACTTCGGCTTGGCGATGTTGTCGCCGTCGACCGCATAGACGAATTTCCTGACCTGCTCGGTGCCGACGGCAGCGTCGGGCACAAGCAGAGCTTCAGCCGGTTCGGAGGCGGCAAGTCTGATGCGGCCGAACATGCCCGGCGTGAGGCGGCCATCGGCATTCTTGAAAATGGCGCGGCCGCGGATCGTGCCGGACGACTTGTCGATGGCGTTATCGATGAAGTCGATCTGGCCTTGGTGGACGAAGTCTTTCTCATCGATAAGCTTCAGCTGAGCAGCCATGCTAAGTCCACGACCCGAGCTGTCGGCAGCCTTCGACGAGGCAGCCTTGAGATAGCGGAGATACGATGCCTCATCCATCGTGAACTCGAAGCGGATTGGATCGACGGAGGCAATCGTCGCGAGCAGCGTCGTGTTTCCGGTGGTGCCGCCGGTGACGAGGTTTCCAACCGACACGCGGCGATCGCCGATGCGGCCCGCGATCGGCGCCGAAAGCTCGGTGAATTCCAAATCGAGCGTCATCTGCCTCGACGCGGCCTGCTGCGCGGTCAAATTCGCTTCAGCGACGCGCTTGGCCTGAAGGCGCTGGTCGAGCGATTGCTGCGTGATCGTCGTTCCGCGCACAAGACTTTCACCGCGCTCCAAGTCGGACTGCGCGAAGGCGACGTTCGCCTGCGCTTGCGCGATGGATGCGCTCGCCTGATCCACCGCTGCCTGGAAGGGGCGACGATCAATCGTGAAGAGCGGATCGCCGACCTTGACCATCTGGCCGTCGGTGAAGTGGATCTTGTCGAGGTAGCCGGAAACCCGCGCGCGGACTTCGACAAAGTCGAGCGCGACGAACCGCCCGACGTATTCGTCGTAGTCTGCAATGACCTTCTTGGTCGGCTTCGCCACAGTGACCTGTGGCGGAGGCGGCGGCGCTGCTTGAGCCGCGGATTTCTCTTCGCTGCACGCGGAAAGACCTGCCGATAAAGCTAGCAAAACCGCAGCGATTGAGGCGGACCGTTGAAACACGCGTGCTGTCTCCGTCATTTATGTTTGCTGTCGGCGCACGAAGGAACCGATTGCATTCCATTTCGAGCGCCAGCGTCCAGTTGCGCCGGGCGTCAAATGCGTTCGGCGCACGTGATTTATCGTTATGACCCCACCTCAAGGGCGCGCGTGCCATATATGCCGCGCGCTGTAAGTACCGAATGACAGGGATGACAGAGTCATGTTACCCGATACCGACCGGTAACATACTGCTACCGATCGGTAACATTCTCGTCAAGAGCGCATTAGCACTGCGCGGGAGAAAGATTTGCGCTGCGCTGGCGGATCAGAGGCAATCTCAGAGGGGCAACGAGCTGCCAAGTCGCCTCGGGAACGGATTCTGATCGCGGCTCGCGAACTTTTCTACCGGCACGGTGTGCACGCAGTTGGGGTCGAGGCGATCGCAGAGACTGCACTTACAAATAAGATGACACTATACAGGCACTTTAGATCGAAAGACGATCTGATCGTCGCTTATGTCCAACAGCTTGCAACCGAAGGCAACGAAGTCCTCGATCGCATCCTCGCCGAGAACCTCGATAGTCCGCAAAAGCAGGTCGATGCCTGGGTCGACTTTGTCGAAGACGTGCTGACGAATAAATTCGAACGCGGCTGCGCGCTGGCGAATGCAGCCGTCGAGCTCGATACCGGCCACCCTGCCCGCGCCGTGATCGAAGCCTACAAGCAGCGAAAGCATGACCGGCTCGTCGAGCTTTTCCGAGCTGCCCGATATCACGACCCCAATCAGCTTGCCGATGAAGTCTTTCTCCTTTTCGAAGGCGCGCGGATCAGCATTCAATGCGGCGGCAAAGGCCCGGCGTCACGTGTCGTAGGGATGCTGCGCGGACTCCTAGCGTCGCGCCCTCGGCTGGTGGAAGTCTGACCGCCGACATGCATCGCCTCCGTGACAGCGCACAGCACGCGGGGAACGAATGAAACTGCCTAGCTACTAGGCGTTCAGCACAAGCGGCTGGCAGCACAATCACCAACACTCGACGAAATTCCTGCTTTTTTAGCGAAAACGCCTTGGCACGCCGCGTGCAGAGCATCGTGCATAACGCCTCTAGGGTTCCGGCTGCACAAGCGTCAGGTCCGAGAGAGGCTCTCCCGCTGCGCGTGACGCGTGGCGGAGCCACGGCGGGATAAAAGCCCGGGAGACCTACACCGCGAGATGCTTCGGCGCTCGAACGGACAGGCCTCCCTCCGCGCGCTCCTAGCGTGCTCATTCGAGGTCTTCCGCTTCCGACCCGAGGTTCCTTGCGGCCGACACTGATGGTCAGCACGAGGATAGGGGTTGGCGATGCGCTCTTCCGTCAAGCAAGTTTTAAAAGCTGCGATCGGCCTCGCGGTCGTGACAGGGTTCGCCCTGTCGCCCGCACAGGCGGCCGAGAAGAAGGACTTCAAGGTCGCCTGGTCGATTTACGTCGGCTGGATGCCTTGGGGCTATGCGGCCGATTCCGGCATCGTGAAAAAGTGGGCCGACAAGTATGGCATCAATATCGAGGTCAAGCAGTTCAACGACTACGTTGAATCCATCAATCAGTATACGGCCGGCTCGTTCGACGCAGTCACCGTGACGAACATGGACGCCCTTTCGATTCCTGCGGCTGGCGGCGTCGACACAACGGCGGTGATCGTCGGCGACTTCTCGAACGGGAACGACGCCGTCATTCTGAAGGGCAAGGACAAGCTTGCGGATATCAAGGGCCAGAACGTCAATCTCGTCGAGTTCTCGGTTTCGCATTACCTCCTCGCGCGCGGCCTCGAAAGCATTGGCCTCGCGGAGAAGGACCTCAAGGTCGTCAATACGTCCGATGCCGACATGGCGGCCGCCTACAAAACTCCTGACGTCACGTCCGTCGTAACGTGGAAGCCGATCGTCTCGACCATCCTTGAATCGCCGGACGCGAAGAAGGTCTTCGACAGCTCGCAGATTCCGGGTGAGATCATCGACCTCATGGTCGTCAACACGGGCGTCCTCAAGGACAATCCGAAGTTCGCCAAGGCGCTCGTCGGCATCTGGTACGAGACGCTCGCGACGATGAAAGACGGCACCAAGTCGAAAGAAGCGATGGCCAAGGCGTCGGGCACGGACCTCAAAGGCTTCGACGAACAGCTCGCGACGACGAAGCTCTACGCCGATTCGAAGGATGCCGTGGCCTTCACCACCGGCAAGGATCTGAAGACAACGACCGAACGCGTATCCAAATTCCTGTTCGAGAAATCGCTTCTCGGCAAAGAGGCGAAATCCGACGGCGCGATCGGCGTCGAGTTCCCCGACAAAACGGTCTTCGGTGACAAGGCGAACGTCAAGTTCCGCTACGACGCGACGTTCATGAAAGAGGCGGAAGACGGCAAGCTTTAAGCGCCGCTTCTCTCAACGCACCGAAGGAAGGCGACCGCATGCGCGCTATCAACTACCGGCCGGACAAGACCTGGCGTCTAGCGCTCGCCTTCCTACCATTCGCGTTGCTTTTACTCACCTACATCATCGCTTCCGACATTCGTCTGACCGAAAATCCGAACGACAAGCTACTTCCATCGTTCGCGAGGATGGGGGAAGCGATCGACGCTTATGCGATGAAGCCCGATCCGCGCACCGGCGATTACCTGCTTTGGAACGATACGTCGGCTAGCCTGACGCGCCTCGTCATTGGCCTTACGATCTCGACTGCTTTCGCACTGGTTCTCGGCATCGTTATCGGACTGTTGCCGGTTATGGGAGCGACGCTCGGGCCGGTCGTGTCGGTGTTATCGATGGTGCCGCCACTCGCTTTGCTTCCCATTCTTTTCATCGTCATGGGGCTTGGCGAAGCTTCGAAGATCACTCTGATCGTCGTTGGCACGTCGCTGAAGCTCATTCGCGACATTGCCCTCCGGGTTAAAGACATTCCGCGCGAGCAGCTCATCAAAGCACAAACGCTCGGGGCGTCGACGCCGCAGATCGCCTTGCGAGTCGTGCTGCCACAAATCCTGCCGCGATTGATCGATTCCGTCCGGCTGGAAATCGGTCCGGCGTGGCTGTTCCTGATTGCCGCCGAGGCGATCGCCGCCGATTCAGGTCTCGGCTACCGCATCTTCCTCGTTCGCCGGTATCTCTCGATGGATGTGATCCTGCCCTATGTCGTGTGGATCACGCTGCTGGCCTTCCTGATGGATCTCGGCCTCCGGCTTCTCCAGCACAGGGCGTTTCCCTGGTTTGCCGAAGCGAGAACAGCATGAACGCCATCGTCTTCGACAAAGTCTGGAAGGAATACGGCGATCACGTCGTGCTCGAGCAGATCAATCTCGAGATCGTGGAACGCTCGTTCGTGGCGCTCGTCGGTCCATCAGGATGTGGCAAGACGACGTTCCTGCGAATGTTGCTCGGTGAAGAGCGGCCGACGCGCGGAAGCATTCTCGTCGATGGTCTTCCGCTCAAACCCGAACCCGACGCGGATCGAGGCGTCGTCTTCCAGCGCTATTCCGTCTTTCCGCACCTGACCGTGCTCGGCAATGTCATCATCGGGCGAGAGTTCGAAAAGGCCGGTCCTTTCGGCCGCCTGTTCGGACGCGCGCGCAAGCAAGCCGAGGAAGAAGCGGGCGCACTTCTATCCGCCGTCGGACTTGCGGGGCAGGAGAAGAAATATCCGTCGGCGCTTTCGGGCGGTATGCAGCAGCGGCTGGCGCTGGCGCAGGCGCTGATGCGGCGGCCAAAGGTGCTGCTGCTGGACGAACCATTCGGCGCACTCGATCCCGGCATCCGGTCGGACATTCACGTCCTGATGCGGCGCATCTGGAATGAATCGTCGCTAACCGTCGTCATGGTCACGCACGACCTGAGCGAAGCTTTCGAACTCGGTACGCGCATCATCGCTTTTGAGCGGCCTCGCAACCGCCCCGAAGAGGCCGAGCGCTATGGCGCGCGGCTCTCGGCCGATATCCCGACACCGCCTCCGAGTGCGCCCACGGTTCCGAAGGGTGCGACGGTCACCAAGGACATCGAGATCTGGCCCAAAAAAGTTGCAGGGAGCCCGGGCGTTCTAACGCGTCATGGGCATTCTGCACCGCGGTCCTAGACCATCACGCTTGCCGCGAGGGACGACCTTCGACGGCATCTCGCTAACCCGGGACGGCCCGGACTGGCACGCAATCAGCGTCTTCAAAGGATGCCTCTGCGTGGGGAGTTGGAAATGGGGAACCTGATCTACAGCGATACGCTGCCCGGTGGTAAGCACTGGTCGCTGCTCATGCGCCGAAACACCCGACTGCGGCTTACCGACGTCGAGGGCGGCGCCAACATCGGCATGCTCTTCTACAATCCGCAGAACCTACTCGAACGCTATAACGCGCCCGACACGCTCAAATGTCAGCACACGTTTAAAATTACGGCCGGTCATTGCCTCTATTCCGATATGGGCCGCATCTTTTGCTCGGTGGTGTCGGATACCTTCGGCTGGCACGACACGGTTTCCGGCAATACGACAAAGGCGATCATCGCGCGGAAGTGGGGCGAAAAGAGCTATCAGACGGCGCGCAACGACTGGCAGCAGAACGGCCACGACAGCTTTCTCGTCGAGGGCGCCAAATATGGACTGACCCGGCGCGATCTTGCGGCGAACGTCAACTGGTTCAGCAAGATTGCGGTCGCCTCCGATGGTGCAATGTCGCTCGACACGACGGCCGCGAAGGCGGGCGCGCAGGTCGAGTTGCGTTTCGAGATCGATACCCTCGTTCTCCTTCACACGTGCCCGCATCCGTTGAACTTCGCGAACACCTACCCGAGGAAGCCGGCGCAATTCGAAATATTCGAAGGACCACCCGCTGGCCTTGATGATCCCGCCCGGCTCTCGGCGCCTGAGAACGCGCGCGGCTTCGAAAACAATCGCATCTTCCTCGCCGGCTGCTGCGGAGACACACACCAATGATCAAGGAAAGCACTCTGCGCGACGTCGACGCGATTTATCGCCGTGTCATTCCAGCCGGCAATTACTGGATGCATATCGTTCAAAAGGGCCAGACGCTCCGCCTTCTTGATCTCGAGGGAAATCAGGCTGCGGATACGTTGTTCTTCAATGCCGACGATCCGGGCGAACGGTACTCGGCTTCCGACACCATCCGCGAACAAAGGAATATCTATCTGACAGCGGGATCGGTGCTTCTTTCGGATGTCTGCCGTCCGATGCTGACGATCACGGCCGATACGGTTGGCCGCCACGACACGCTCGGCGGCGCCTGCGCGACGGAGAGCAACACGGTTCGCTACGCACTCGAGAAGAAGTCGATGCACGCGTGCCGCGACAGCTATCTGCTCGCCATCGCCGAGAATGAGCAATACGGACTTTCGAAGCGCGACATCGGCCACAACATCAATTTCTTCATGAACGTGCCGGTGACGCCGGATGGCGGCCTGACGTTCGAGGACGGGCTCTCCGCACCGGGAAAATACGTCGAAATGACCGCGCACATGAACGTCATCGTGCTGATCTCGAACTGTCCGCAGCTCAACAATCCTTGCAACGCTTACAACCCCACGCCGATCGAAGTTCTCATCTGGGCCAAGGGGAGCTGAGGCCGATGTTCCGCAAAGTTCTAATAGCCAATCGCGGCGCCATCGCGTGCCGTGTCATCAGAACACTCGATCGCATGGGAATTGCGAGCGTCGCCGTGTACTCTGAAGCCGACCGGCATTCGATGCATGTCATGCAGGCCGGCGAAGCTGTCGCCATCGGTCCCTCGCCTGCTGCCGAAAGCTATCTAAAGTTCGATGCGATCCTCGACGCCGCGAAGAGGACAGGCGCGGAAGCCATTCATCCGGGCTACGGCTTCCTGTCGGAAAACCCGGATTTCGCGGAGGCGTGCGAAGCGGCCGGCATTGTCTTCATCGGTCCGAAGGCGAAGCACATGCGAGCCTTCGGATTGAAGCACAAGGCGCGTGAACTCGCGCTGCAAGCGAACGTGCCTCTCGCGCCGGGCTCAGGCCTCATCCGCGATGTGGAGCATGCGAAGTTCGAAGCCCAGCGCATCGGCTATCCGGTGATGATCAAGAGCACGGCGGGCGGCGGCGGCATCGGGCTGCAGCTCGTTTCGAACGCGGAAGAAATCGCGCCGATGTTCGAACGTGTCGAGCGTCTCGCGCGCAACAACTTCAAGGACGCAGGCATCTTCATCGAGAAGTACGTCGCGCGCGGCCGCCACATCGAGGTGCAGATTTTCGGCGACGGCCGCGGCAACGTCGTTTCGCTCGGCGAGCGCGATTGCTCGGCGCAGCGGCGCAATCAGAAGGTCATCGAGGAGACGCCCGCGCCCAATCTTCCTGAGAAGACGCGCGCGGCGCTGTGGGAAACGGCGCGGCGTCTTGGACAATCGGTCCAATACGAAAGCGCCGGCACGGTCGAATATCTCTACGATTCCGAGACGGACGAATTCTATTTCCTTGAGGTCAATACCCGGCTTCAGGTCGAGCATGGTGTCACCGAGGAGGTCACAGGCACCGATCTCGTCGAGTGGATGGTGCGGCAGGCGGCAGGAGAACTGCCGCCTCTCGATCAAGCCGCAATTTCGCCGAAAGGCGCATCGATCCAAGTCCGGCTTTATGCGGAAGACCCTGCGCGCGATTTCCGCCCAAGCTCCGGCCGGCTGACAGAAGTCTCGTGGCCGGCTGGCGCCCGCATAGAGACGTGGGTGCAAAGTGGGTCGGAGGTTTCGCCCTACTACGATCCGATGATTGCGAAGATCATCGTCAACGGCACATCACGCACGGATGCGTTGGCGCGCCTCAAATCGGCGCTCGATCAAACGCGCATCGGCGGCCTCGAAACCAACCTCGATTATCTACGGCAGCTCGCAGGCGCCAGCGTGTTCGCGAATGGCGAAGTGCTGACGCGGACATTGCATACGTTCGCCTATAAAGCGGACACCATCGAAATTCTATCGCCTGGCACGCAGACGACGATCCAGGATTGGCCGGGACGCATCGGTTATTGGGCGGTCGGCGTGCCGCCGTCCGGGCCGATGGATGCACTGTCGTTTCGTCTGGCCAATCGCATCGTCGGCAACGAGGAAGGCGCCGCCGGGATCGAGACGACGCTCGCCGGGCCTTCGCTCAAATTCAACACCGATGCTGTCATTTGTCTCGCGGGCGCCGAGTTGACGGCGACGATCGAAGACGCGCCTGCGGGCTACTGGCAAGCCATTCAGGTGAAGGCGGGACAAGTTCTAAAAATCGGCGGCGTCACAGGACCGGGCGTACGCGCCTGCATCGCGGTTCGCGGCGGCATCGACGTTCCGTCCTATCTCGGTAGCAAATCGACGTTTACGCTCGGGAAGTTTGGCGGCCACGGCGGCCGCGTGCTCATGACCGGCGACGTCCTTCATATCGGCAAGGACGCGACGAGCTTTCCTTCGGCGTGCCTTCCGGAAGAGCTCAAACCTCGCCTCGTCCACACCTGGGACATCGGCGTCCTCTACGGCCCGCATGGCGCGCCCGATTTCTTCGCGCCCGAGTACATCGATACGTTCTTCGCCAGCGACTGGGAGGTTCATTACAATTCGAACCCGACGGGCATTCGCTTGATCGGACCGAAGCCAGTCTGGGCGCGCACCGACGGCGGCGAAGCCGGACTGCATCCGAGCAACATTCACGACAACGCCTATGCCATCGGCACGATCGATTTCACCGGCGACATGCCTGTCATTCTCGGTCCCGACGGCCCATCGCTCGGTGGCTTCGTATGTCCAGCGACGATCATCCAGGCCGAACTTTGGAAGATGGGGCAGCTCCGGCCGGGCGACAAAATTCGCTTCGTGCGTCTCACTCCGGCAGAGGCCGCAGCGCGTCTCACGAAACAGAATGCGGAAATTGCGATGCTGAGACCAATCGCGGCGCCATCGTTTCCGCACGCGAAATGGGGCGCGGATGATTGCATCGTCGGCGGCCGCGAGGCATCAGGCGACAAACCGCGCGTTGTCTACCGGCGGGCGGGCGACGCCTATATGCTGGTCGAATATGGACCGATCGTCCTCGACTTCACCCTGCGTTTCCGCGTGCATGCACTGATGGCTGCTCTCGAAAAACGAAAGCTTCCCGGCATTGTCGATCTTACGCCCGGCATCCGGTCGCTGCAGGTGCATTACGACGGCGCGACGCTGCCGCTCGAAGACCTGCTGGCCGAGCTGTCGAGGATCGAGGATTCGCTCGGAGACTTGAGCGACATCGAGGTTCCGTCGCGCATCGTGCATCTGCCGTTGTCGTGGAACGACGCAGCGGTGCAGAAGACAATCGACAAATACATGCACGGCGTCCGACCCGATGCGCCGTGGTGTCCGTCGAATATCGAGTTCATTCGGCGCATCAACGGCCTCGATTCCATCGAGGACGTGCTGCGGATTGTGTTCGACGCGACGTATCTCGTTCTCGGTCTTGGCGACGTCTATCTCGGCGCGCCGGTTGCGACGCCAGTCGATCCGCGGCACCGGCTCGTTACGACGAAATACAATCCTGCGCGCACATGGACGCCGGATAACGTCGTCGGCATCGGCGGCGCCTACATGTGCATCTACGGCATGGAAGGACCCGGAGGGTATCAGCTGTTCGGGCGAACGTGCCAAGTCTGGAATACATACCGGACAACGGATGCCTTCAAAGAGGGTTCGCCGTGGCTCCTGCGTTTCTTCGATCAAATCCGCTTCTATCCCGTTTCAAGTGAAGCGCTGCTGGCGTTCCGCGACGGATTTCTCGAAGGCCAGGCGAACGTTACATTCGAGGAGACGACGTTTCGTCTTAACGATTATCAGGCTTTCCTTCGCGACAATGCCGAGGCGATCGGGGCGTTCAAGTCGCGTCAGCAGGCGGCATTCGAGGCGGAGCGGGCGCGCTGGCAGCAAGTCGACCAAGACGGTGCAGCAGCCGCATCGGATATCGGCGACGACAACGATGCTGCTTCAGTATTGCCACTCGGGGCCACGGCCGTCGAAAGTCCGGTGCCCGGAAGCGTTTGGAAAGTCCTTGTCGAGCCCGGGGCCAAGGTCACCGAGGGTGAGACGCTGATTATCGTTGAATCCATGAAAATGGAGATGGCGGTGACGGCGACGCAAAGCGGTATTGTTCACGAGGTGCGGTGCGCCGAGGGTCGGCCGGTGGCGCTCGGTCAGACGCTCGTGATTTTGAAAGAACATGCGGAGGCGACGGCGTGACCTTATCGCTCGACATCGCTCATCTCACCGCGCTCTACGAGCAAGGGAAAGCCACGCCCGAAGCCATCATCGAAGAGGTCTTCGCGCGCATTGGCAAGAGGGGCGTTGCGCCGGACTGGATCGCGCTGCGCGATAAGGCGAGCGTTCTCTATCGCGTCCGCCATGCGCCGCGTGGCCCCCTTTACGGCATCCCGTTTGCGGTGAAGGACAATATCGATGTCGGTGGAATGCCCACGACATGTGCTTGCCCGGCGTTTGCCTATACGCCGGAGCGCTCGGCAATCGTCGTCGAACGGCTCGAAGCCGCTGGCGCGATCCTGATCGGCAAAACGAACCTCGACCAGTTCGCGACCGGATTGAACGGCACCCGCTCGCCCTACGGCATTCCAACGAACGTTTTCGATGCGGATTACATTTCGGGCGGATCGAGTTCGGGATCGGCTGTCGCAGTCGCCGCGGGCCTCGTTTCGTTTTCGCTCGGCACCGACACCGCAGGTTCGGGGCGCGTCCCGGCGGCCTTCAATAACATCGTCGGTCTGAAGCCGACCAAGGGCATGATCTCGACGCGTGGCGTCGTGCCTGCGTGCAAGAGCCAAGATGCCGTCTCGATTTTTGCGCTCACCGTTGCAGACGCGGCAAAGATTGCAGAAACAGCCATCGCGTTCGACAAGGACGACTGCTACGCACGAGCGGACGCGCCGCCGTTCGCGGTCACAGATTTCGCGCGGCCGCTACGAGCCGGCATTCCCAATGCGCCGCTATCGTTCTTTGAAGATAGCGAGTACCAGCGCCTCTATCATCAGACGATCGATCGTCTTGCGGAACTTGGTGCGGAGATCACGCCGTTCAACTTCGCACCTTTTCGCGATACGGCTGAGCTGCTCTATGACGGTCCATGGGTCGCCGAACGCCTATTCGCCGCCGACGATCTGAACGAGAACGATCTCAATCCCGTCGTCGGGGACGTCATTCGAAGCGGGAAAAACAAATCCGCTCTCTCGGCATTCGAGGGCTTCTATCGCCTGGCGGAGTTTCGCCGCGCCGCGGATGCAGAATGGAAACGCATGGACGTGATGGTGCTGCCGACAGCCGGCACGATCTACAAGATCGCCGACATGCTGGCCGACCCGATCCGGCTCAATTCCAACCTCGGCGCCTATACGAATTTCGTCAATCTGCTTGATCTGTCGGCGCTCGCCGTTCCGGCCGGCTTTCGCGATGACGGCATCCCGTTCGGCGTAACGTTGATCGGCCGTGCATTCTCCGACGGACAGCTCGCGGCAATGGGCGACATACTCCATCGCGCGCTCGATGGCGCAAAGCTCGGCGCTACGCAAGCGGCCTTATCCGGCACTGCACCCGCCACGGCACGGCCGGTCAAGAAGCGAACCGTTGAGGTTGCCGTTGTCGGCGCACATCTCAGGGGCCAGCCTCTCAATGGCCAGCTGACGGAGCGTAACGCGATCTATCGCGAAACGTCCCGTACCGCCGAGGGGTACCGGCTTTATGCCTTGCCAGGAACGACGCCGCCGAAGCCGGGCCTTGTCTTCGACGGCAGCGGACCCGGTGGCATAGAAGTCGAAATCTGGGAAATGGACGAAGCCGCTTTCGGCTCATTCGTGGCGCTAATCCCGCCGCCGCTCAGCTTCGGCACCCTTATTCTTGACGACGGCCGCCAAGTTAAGGGCTTCCTGTGCGAAAGCCATGCGCTTCGCGGCGCCGAAGATATCACCGAGTTCGGGGGCTGGCGGGCTTGGCTGAACCGGACCGCCGTAGCCTGACCCGCGGGCAAACCTGAAATAATATGCTGCAAATGCCGTGCTTTAGGATATCGACCGCGGTTGCGAAGCTGCGTCTTGCGAAATTGATGACCTGATCACCATGTTAATGTAGTATTTTATTCGGGGTTGAGGTTTGAACGCGTGAGACCGCCCTCAAGGCGGCAAGCGGAGGAAGCGATGCAGAGCAACTTTATCCGGGCCAGTGTTTTCGCCGGGGCGGCGGCAATCCTTGGTCTCGTGTCGGCGCAGCCGAGCGCACGGGCCGACGATACATCCGTGATTTGGGATGGCGTTCGGACAGACCTTTTCGGTACCCGCGACGTCGCGGATGGGACCGGAAAAGTGCTGCTCGAGGCCCCGTATCGGGCAGAAGACGCGTCAACAGTTCCGCTGACCGTTCGCCTGCCGGCCGAATTCGCCAAGGATGTGAAATCGCTGACGCTCGTCATCGACAAGAACCCCTCCCCCGTCGTGGCGAGCTTCGCTTACGGCGACGCGGCCGGCACGGGTGAGCGCGTCTTGGCAACGCGCGTCCGCATCGATCAATATTCGAACGTGCGTGCTATCGCCGAGACAAACGACGGCAAGCTGTTCATGACGATGAAGTTCGTCAAAGCCTCTGGCGGCTGCTCAGCGCCCGCCGGTAAAGACCCCGAGGAAGCGGCAAAGACGCTGGGCAAGATGAGGGTCATAACGGCCTTCAAGGATCCTGAGGACGCCAAAGCGCAGGAAGCGCAGGTGATGATCCGGCATCCGAACAGCTCCGGTATGCAGATGGATCAGCTGACCGGCCTCTATATCCCGACACACTTCGTGGACAAGGTGGCAGTGAAGACCGGCGGCAAAACCGTCTTCACAATGACGGGCGGCATCTCGATCAGCGAGAACCCGAATTTCCGCTTCACCTATCAGGGCAGCCCGGCCGATGTTATGAGCGTCGAGGCAGAGGATTCGAAAGGCAACGTGTTCAAGGGCAATTCGGCTCCGAACCAATCCTGACATCACGCCAGTGGAACGGCCGCATGGCCGGCAAGCTCACAGAAGACGATTTAGCGCCAGTTGCGGGCGGCGGGCTTTTGCATCGCCGCCTTTTTCTTCAGGGCGGCCTCGTTCTGGCGACAGCGCAGACGGCCACATCGCTCGGGGCAGAAGAAGAGGCGAAACCTCGGGCCGAAGACCCGACCGACCCTTCCTGGATCCATAGGACTGGGCTCCCTTTCAGCGGCTATGGGACGCCATCCAAATACGAGAAGTACGTCGCTCGCAACATAGGCGGCAACCGCACGCCTGCGGGTGATGGCGTTTCCTGGACGCCGCTCGAAGATCTCGAGGGTATCGTCACGCCGAGCGGCCTGCACTTCGAGCGCCATCATGACGGGGTCCCCGACATTGATCCGGCCGCGCATCGGCTCGTCATCCATGGGCTCGTGCGGCAGCCGCTGGAATTCACGGTCTCCGACCTGCTTCGATATCCGATGCGCTCGCGCTTTCTGTTCATCGAATGCGGCGGCAACAGCAATGCCGGGTGGCATGAAGAACCGATCCAGCGGCCTGTTGGCGATTTTCATGGGCTTGTTTCATGCTCAGAATGGACGGGCGTGCCGCTTTCGATCCTGCTCGACGAAGCCGGCGTCGATGCGAAGGCTTCGTGGGTGATCGCAGAAGGGGCGGATGCCGGGCTTCTGAACGTCAGTCTGCCGCTCGCGAAGCTGATGGATGATGCGATCGTCGCACTCTACCAGAACGGCGAGCGCGTGCGGCCGGAGAACGGTTATCCGATCCGGCTCATCGTACCGGGCTGGGAAGGTATCACGAACGTCAAATGGTTGCGGCGTCTGCATGTCACCGATGCTCCCGCAATGACGCGCAACGAAACGGCGAAATACACCGAGCTTCAGCCTTCGGGCAAAGCACGGATGTTTACGTTCGTCATGGATGCGAAATCGCTGATCACTTCGCCGTCGCCGGGGCAGAAGATGCACGGCGCGAATATTTATGAAATTCGCGGAATCGCCTGGAGCGGGCGCGGAAAGATCGCAAAGGTCGAGGTTTCGGCGGATGGCGGAAAATCGTGGGCCGAGGCGCATTTGCAGGAGCCTGTGATGGCCCAGTGCTTCACGCGATTTCGATCTCCGTGGGCCTGGAATGGACAGTCTGCGCTCCTCAAAAGCCGTGCGACCGACGAGACCGGATACGTCCAACCCGAACGCGACGTGTTGGTGAAAGAGCGCGGGCGTGAGGGCTACTTTCATTACAATGCTATCGTCTGCTGGGCCGTCGATGAAGATGGTACGATCAGCCATGTCTATGCTTAGGCGCGCCGCGGCTGCGATTTTCGTTCCGGTTGTGGCGACGTCGGCCATTGCCGCCGATACGGACGTCAAGGCTCCCCGTCTCGGTACGCCGTTGAGCACCGGCGAAATCGCGAAATGGGATCGCACGATTTTCGCCGATGGGCGTGGACTGCCGCCTGGAAAAGGCGCCGCGAAAGACGGCCGCGTGATCTACGAGCAGAAATGTGCGGACTGTCACGGTTTGCGCGGCGAAGGCGGCACGGCGGAAGAACTTGTCAGCGAGCCGAAGCCTCCATCGGGCGACTATCCGAGCAAGGCCATCGGATCTTACTGGCCGTTCGCGCCGACGATCTTCGATTTCGTTCGGCGTAGCATGCCGCCTGCAGCCGCCGGGACACTCACCGCCAATGAGACCTACGCTCTGACAGCTTACCTGCTTGCCGCCAACGGCGTCATCGGCGAAGGCGATGAGATGAACGCGAAGACGCTGGCGGCCGTGCACATGCCGAACCGCGACGGCTTCATCTGGATCGATGTGAAGCCGTGAGCGTCGCTCTGCGTTTCAAACGTTACCTTTACGACGGTCTTCACGATTCATGTCATCGCGCGCTGCGAGATCAGAATTCGATCAGTGCCCCGATGATGCCTTCCTGAAAAGAGTCCAGAGAGGTCCTTCCTACAGGGGCGCCAACCGTAGCCGTCGCGCTGTCGCCGAAGATATCTCCATCGGTGTGCTGGTAGACGGCGTAGAGCGACATTTGAGCCGCGTCGATATATTGAATGATGCCACCCTGCCAAAAATTGATGCTCGAGGAGACTGTCTTCCCGGGATTGGAACCGGCATCGTCATGGCGATACTCAGCAAAAATGTTCGTCTTGCCGAGCGAAAACCACTTCTGTTCGATACCCGGTTGGATGAACCATGTCGTGCTATCGGGCTCTACGAGCAGGTTCTCGGTGGTCGCGTTGCCGGTATCAATGTGTTGCTTACCCCAGCCGCCGAATACGAACAGCCCGGTCGGTTTGTGCATGATTGTGGCTGCAGCACCTTCCCAGTCGCATCGGAAGTTCGGCAATGATGCCGTCGTCGTGCTCGACGATATGCAGGCCGTTCCTCCCGTGACGTACGTGCTCGGCGTACCGGTGAACTGGGTGCCCGGATTATTGCTTTGGCCATAACCGGCACGGGCCAGAACACGGAAATCATGGATATCGTTTTTGTAGATAAGCGCCACATCCCATAAGCTGGCTTCGCCCCAAGCAGCAGCGGCGGAAAAGCCTTCGTAAGTCGGGGTGTCGTAGCGAACCACATTGCGACGACCGCTTTGGCCGGGCGTCGAATTATTGAAGCCGCGCATTATGTCGGTCCATTTGAGCGCCGGACTGCCTATTGCTTGGCCGTCAGCCCTCAATTGAAACTGCGACAGGTAGATTGCAGGGGCTTCAGCGTCATCTATGTTGCGTGTCAACGTAAAATCGGCGTCGTCGAGAATGTGGTAAGTCGCGGTGCCGTTCAGTCCGACAGCAACTTGGCCCCAGTCCTTATTCTTGACGTACCAATAGCTTTTGCGAACCAGGAGCTGATTATCCTGGTTATTTGGATTGCTGCTCGAAGAACTCGGAGAGTTCTGATTCCATTGACTGGAGGGGTGTCCCTGCGTCCCGATCTCGAGCGTGTAACCAGCCGACCAGTCGGACGTGATCTTTGCCTCGCCGACAAACCTGAAGCGCGACTGCTCGACAGAGTTCGTGCCGACATAGACATCGCGTTGCGTACCGTCATCCCAGGCGAACACGGCTTCGTTGACCCAGCCCGAAATCGTCAGACTGACTTTGCGGTTGCCTTTGCGCGCGGTGGTCGCTTCCAATTCGGCGATACGCTCCTCGAGATCGGCGCAGCAATTTCCACCCAGGTCTGCAGCTGCAGCAGGCGACATCAGGGCCAAGGCGATCGCAATACCGCCGAAGCCGCTTCCAAACGCACGAGATATTCTCATGAGTGGCACCCCCCGGACAACCGATCTTCTCACTGATAATATGCGCGCAATGCGTCGAGCAATGACGAACGGACAGCAATTTCAGGATGAAAATTGAGTGTAACGCAAAAGCTATTATTCACAGAAACCGAATCGGACGCCTGCAGATTATCTTCGGGACTTTGCAATTTTTTGAATTGCACAGGAGACATTTAGATGTCCCCATTTAAATGCAATTCGCGCCGTAGCTCTTATCTCGCGAGCATCCCGAGAAAGCATCAATTGGAGCCCTTTTGAACTTCAAAAATTCGTAAGGCTCTACGTTCACATATTGCAATTCCAATTACGCTTCCAAATATTATTTCATGCAGAGTGGCGACGTGCCGATGGACGGGGCACGCACCGGGCGCCACCATCATGACTGCTGACGGGCGTTGTGCGCAAAGCCTGCCCGCCGCAACTCAGTCACAAGGTCTAAAACAAATGAAATCGTCACGCGTATTGATCGTCGCCGCGAGCGCGGTGGCGGCAAGCTTTGCCGTTGCCTGCAACGCCTTCGCAGCTGAGCTGGGAACGCCGGCATCGGTTCTGGCGATGAACCAAAAGCCCAAGGGAGATTCCGTCTCCATAACCTATGTCTTTGTTCCGAAGGACGGGATCTTGGCCGTCTACTCAGGCGATCCGGCAAATCGCTCTCACGCCAAGCTGCTCGGTAAAGCTGCGCTTCCGCATGGGGATCACCGGAACGTCAGCATCAAGCTCGCCGGCGAACCCAAGGCGGGTGAGAAATTGTGGGCAGTGATCGAAGGCACGAGCGGTAATGCCTTCACAAATGCCGACGGACCGGCAGAGCAAAGCTTCAAGGTTCTGTAACGCCAAGACGCGACCCGGCGCCGCCGCCCCGACGCGCCGGGCCGCTGCCGTGCGCCAGCCATCGTGAATCTCTGCCTCAGAGGGAAGGAGAGTACTCGGCTTGACGCTGGAAAGCCCGGGACTGGCTCTGTCACAAATGATTATTTTACAGTATTTGCTTGGCCTTCGCCGACCCGGGAAGAACAAGTTCTAGTAAGTATTGAATTATTGTCCGGCGTGCCCTATTTCGGGCCCCCAGCGCACCTTTAAGCGCTTGCTGGAGCCGGCGTCACCGGCATTTCATTTCTGGGAGCGTTCGTTGGACAACGTACTTATCATCGGTGCAGGCGCTGCAGGCTCGGTCGTTGCGAAGAAATGCGCGATGAACCGGGACGTCTTCAAAAAGATCCACCTTGCCTCGCGCCGTCTCGAAAGCTGCAAAAAGGTCCAGGCCGAGTGCAAAACTCCTATCGAGATTTCGCAGCTCGATGCCGACAACGTCGCCGATACGGTTGCGCTGTTGAACAAGGTCAAGCCTGACCTCGTGATCAACATGGCGCTCCCGTACCAGGATCTCGCGATCATGGACGCGTGCCTCGAGGCCGGCGTCAACTACATGGACACCGCGAACTACGAGCCGCGCGACGAAGCAAAATTCACCTACAAATATCAGTGGCCGTATGGCGACAAGTTCAAGGCCAAGGGGCTCATGGCCGTTCTCGGCTGCGGTTTCGATCCGGGCGTCACGAACATCTTCTGCGCCTACGCGCAGGAGAACCTTTACGACGAGATCCACACGATCGACATCATCGACTGCAACGCTGGCAGCCACGGCAAGGCCTTCGCGACCAACTTCAATCCGGAGATCAATCTCCGCGAGGTGACGCAGCGCGGCAAATACTGGAAAGACGGCGAATGGATCGAGATCGATCCGTTGTCGATTTCGACGATGATCGACTATCCGGAAGTCGGCCCGGTCAAATCCTACCTCATCTATCATGAGGAGGAAGAGAGCCTCGTCGAGAATATCAAAGGCCTGAAGCAGATCCGCTTCTGGATGACCTTCTCCGACAATTACATCAAGCATCTCGAAGTGCTGCAGAACGTCGGCATGACCCGCATCGACCCCGTCATGTACAAGGGCAATTCGGTCGTTCCGATGGAGTTCCTGAAGTCCGTTCTTCCGGAGCCGTCCTCGCTTGCCGAGAACTACACCGGCAAAACTTCGATCGGCGTCGTCCTCAAGGGCGAAAAGAAGGGCAAGAAGAAGCGCTACATGATCTGGAACGTGTGCGACCACGCCGAGACCAACAAAGAGGTCGGCGCTCAAGCGGTTTCCTACACGACCGGCGTCCCGGCCGTCACCGGTGCGATCATGATGTTCAAGGGCATCTGGAAGGGCAAAGGCGTTTTCAACGTCGAGCAGTTGCCGCCGGAGCCGTTCCTCGAAGAGCTCGCCGAACAGGGCCTCCCCTGGCAGGTGAAGGAAATCGAGAAGTCCGACCAGAAAAAGCTTTTCGCGGTCGAAACCTGATGAGCGAAGCCGAAATCCTTTCGATCCGCAACGAGCTGACGGGCCTCGTCGTCTCCGTCGTTTCGGTGAGCTTCGGAATGATTTCGGCGTACATCGCGGGGCTCTGGCTCTTCCTTCGGGAAGCGCCGATCTCGCTCCGCTTGCTCGCCTTCGGCTTACTGTCGTGCGGCCTTGCTTTCATGGGCGCACTGACCGCCGGTCTCAACGGGCTTCTGATCGGGACGGACCACGCCTGGTCAAAGCTTGCGAGCCCTGCGAGCGAGATTTCCGGCTTCGGCAACGCGCGGCCGGATTGGCTTCACGGGTTCACCCTCTATGAGGCATCTGCGCTCCTTGGAACTTTGGCATTTGGGGCCATCTATGTCTCGCTCGCCTATCTGACTTTCATTTACAGATGGCCGGGCTCGACTGCGGGACCTGTGCGCGTCTCGCCTTGAACGCTTTCGCTAACTCGACCGGTGACCCGAATTGTCAGAACATTCAAACCTGAAATTGGCCTCGTTCGGTTGGGCACAATCGATCGCAACGCCCGCGTACGTTCTCGATGTTGCGGCGCTGAAGCGTAACCTGGCGCGCGCTGCGGAGATCAAGCGCGAGACCGGCGCTAAGATTCTTCTCGCCACGAAGGCGTTCGCGCTTCCGGCTGCCTTTCCCCTGATGCGCGACGTTCTCGACGGTACGACCGCAAGCGGTGAATATGAGGCGCGGCTCGGCCACGCCGAGTTCGGCAAGGAAGTGCACGTCTATTCGCCTGCCTATGCGACCGGCGAGGTGGAGCGGCTCACGAAGCTCGCGCAGCACATCTATTTCAACTCACCCGAGCAGATTGCGAAAAACCTTCCGGTGATCCGGAAGCATCCGGAGGTCAAAATCGGCATCCGGATCAATCCCGGCTATTCCAACGCGACGCTCGGCGGCGCGCTTTACGATCCTTGCGCCCCCAACTCGCGCTTCGGTGCCACACCGGAGACTCTTGACCGCGTGCCGTGGGAAGAAGTCGACATTCTCCACGCACACGCTCTCTGCGAGTCGGGCCACGAGGGATCCGTGGGTCTTATCGAGCATGTCGGGCGCGTGTTCGGCGACTATGTCCGCCGCGTCAAAACCGTCAATTTCGGCGGCGGGCATTTCATCAACAAGCCGGGCTACGATATCGGCAAACTCATCGCCGCCATCAAGGCGTTCAAAAGTACGTTTCAGGTCGACGTCGTTCTGGAGCCCGGCGCCGGTCTTGTCGTCAACACGGGCTATCTCGTCGGCAGCGTCCTCGACATTCACCACAACGGCAAGGACATCGCCATACTTGATGCCTCCGCTTCGACGCACATGCCCGACGTTCTGGAAGTGCCTTACACTCCGGAAGTGGTCGGTGCCGCGGCGTCCGGTGAAAAGCCGCACACCTACATCCTTGGCGGGAAAACCTGCATGACCGGCGACATCATCGGAGAATACTCATTCGACCAGCCGCTCAAGGTTGGCGATCGGGTCATTTTTACCGATATGATGCAATATTCATTCGTCAAGAACAACACGTTCAACGGCGTGCCGCTCCCTGATCTCGCCATTCTCGAGGAGGATGGAACGACACGGACACTTCGGTCATTTGGCTACGATGATTTCCGCCACCGGCTGGGGTAGAAGCAAGGGGGCGGCTTTCGCATACCGGTTAACACGCCGACGTTCGACGGCCGCCGATAAACATTACGGCGAGAGTCATGAAGTCAGAAAATCCCAAGCCAGTCCTACTTGCCGACTATCGCCCGCCGGAATTTCTGATCGATACCGTCCACCTCGACATCGCGCTCGCGCCGTCTAAGACGCGTGTGATCTCGAAACTGGCCATACGCCGTAATCCGAATTTAGATGCGAGCGGCAAGGTTCCGCTTCGTCTCGATGGCGAGCTTCTGAAACTCGAAAGCGTCGCGCTTGATGGGAAAGAGCTTAAGCCATCATCGTATCGTGTCGATGACACCAGCCTGACGATCCTCGCGCCGCCGAAGGAGCCGTTCACGCTAGAAATCGAGACGGCGGTCAACCCTAAGGGCAACACGGCGCTTCAGGGGATCTATCTCTCGCGCGGGATCTACTGCTCGCAATGCGAGGCGCAAGGCTTCCGGCGCATCACGTATTTTCTCGATCGTCCCGACGTGCTCGCCAAGTACACGGTCCGTCTCGAGGCGGATGTCGAGACGGCGCCAGTTCTTCTCGCGAATGGCAACCCGGTCGAACGCGGGACGTTTGCGGGCGGCGAACGCCACTACGCGATCTGGCACGATCCGCATCCGAAGCCCTCATATCTTTTCGCGATCGTCGGCGGCAATCTTTCCCCCGTCGCCTCCACCTTCACGACCCAGTCGGGACGCGAAGTCGATCTCCGCATTTATGTCGAACGCGGCAAGGAACCCCGCGCGCATTGGGCGATGGAGTCCTTGAAGCGCGCCATGCGTTGGGATGAAGAGCGGTTCGGACGCGAATACGATCTCGATGTCTTCAATATCGTCGCCGTCTCGGACTTCAACATGGGGGCCATGGAGAACAAGGGCCTCAACATCTTCAACGATCGCCTGATCCTCGCTTCGCCGGAAACCGCAACCGACGCGAATTATGAATCGATCGAAAGCGTCGTCGCGCATGAATACTTCCATAACTGGACCGGCAACCGCATCACGTGCCGCGACTGGTTCCAACTCTGCCTGAAAGAGGGCCTGACCGTTTACCGGGACCAGGAGTTCTCGGCCGATCTGCGCAGCGCGACCGTGCAGCGCATCTCCGACGTGCGGCAACTGAAAGCGCTGCAGTTTCCGGAAGACCAGGGACCGCTCGCGCATCCGGTGCGGCCCGAGAGCTACGTCGAGATCAATAACTTCTATACGCCGACGGTCTACGAGAAGGGTGCCGAAGTCGTCCGGATGATGCGAACGATCCTCGGACCCCGCAAATTCCGTGAGGGGATGGACCTATATTTCGAGCGCCACGACGGACAGGCCGTGACCATCGAAGATTTCATCGCCTGCTTCGCGGATGTGAGCGGGGAAGATTTTTCCCAGTTCCATCGCTGGTATTCGCAGGCCGGTACGCCGGAACTCGTTTGCGATCTCTCATACGACCGCCGCAAGAAGTCGGCCGAGCTCACCGTGCATCAGGTGCTGAAGCCGTCGCCCGGGAAGGTAAGGAAGCAGCCGCATTTCATTCCGATCAGCATGGCGCTGCTCGGCGAGAACGGCAAAGAGATGGATCTCGAGGTTTCCGGCGGCATCAAGATCCGGGACGGCGTCATGGCCGTTGCCGAGCGAACAACGAACTTCAAATTCAAAGGCGTCACCTCGCGGCCGGTTCCGTCGCTGCTGCGCGGCTTCTCGGCGCCGGTCACGATCACGATGCCTCTCTCGGATCAGGATCTGGCATTCCTGATGCATCACGATAGCGACCTGTTCAATCGGTGGCAGGCGAGCAATGCCTATACGACGCGCAGCATCATCGGCTTGCTCGACTCCAAGCGCCCGAAGTCCGTCGTTGGATCAAAATCCGCCAAGCTCGTGGATGCGTTGCGGTACGCTTTGCGGGACGGCGAACTCGACGACGCCTATAAGGCCGAGTTGCTGAAGCTGCCCTCGGTTGCGGACATCGCGCGCGAGAAGGCGAGCCGCGTCGATCACGAGGGCATTTACAACGCCCACCGGTTGTTCAGCCGTACTGTCGGCGACAAGCTGGCGGACGATCTCGAAACTCTCTACGCGGATGCCTCGCGGGAAAAGAAATTTTCACCGAGCTCCAAAAGTGCCGGCAGGCGCGCATTGCGCAATGCGGCGCTGACGCTGCTGACGACGCGCGAAACCGGCGACGACTTCGAGCGGGTAGAGGCGCATTATCGCAAAGCCTCGAATATGACCGACGCATGCCACGCGCTATTTCTGATTGCGGGCCTCGACGCGCCCGGGCGCGAGGACATCCTTCAGGATTTCTTCCAACGCTGGAAGGACGATCATCTCGTCATCGATATGTGGTTCGCGGCGCAGGCTCAGTCGCCGCGGCCGAGCGTGCTCGACGAGGTCAAGACGCTTTGCCGGCATCCGCTCTTCAAGATCACGACGCCGAATAAAGTTCGCGCGCTCATCGGGACGTTCGCGTTGGGCAATCCCTTGCAGTTCAATCGCGCCGATGGTGCGGGCTATGACTTCCTTGCCGACAAGGTGCTCGAAATCGATCAGTTCAACCCGCAAGTCGCGGCGCGGATGCTCGGCGCATTCCGCAGCTACCGGGCGCTTGAACCCGGCCGCAAAGGCTTGGCAAAGGCGGCGCTAAAGCGCGTCTCCAGCGCTTCTATTTCGCGCGATTGCCACGAGATCGTCTCGCGGATGCTAGAGGACTGACTGAGCATTTCCGCCACACCCGGCGGCTCTTATGCTCAGGCTGCCGTCATCGGAACAAAATTGATTCCTTCGCCATTTTTTCTCCCTCGACAGGTGAGTCGCAAATCGGCGATTGTCGAATCACGCTCGTGGACATGATCGTCCAACGCTTTTTTGGGGCCGAGCACTTAGACAAAACTCAGCGAAGGAATTCGAGATGGCTCGGACTTGGTCCGTTCCTCAACGGGAGAGCTTTGCCGGCTTCAGCGGCTCGCGGCAACAGTCTGCCGGCGAGGTCGTGAACGGGCATATCTTCTCGCGGCGCGGACTGATTTTGCTGCTTGCCGGTCTTCTCACGGGGGCTGGCGCGGTCGTTCCGCAGCTCGACCCGGATCGACTTTCGACATTGCTGTTCGTTGTGGGCGCCGGCCTTGCCGCAATGGTGGTCGTGCTCCCGCCGAAGAGTTCCAGACAGCAAGACAAGCGCCCTCTGCGCGATCCGCAAAGCTCTTCGCCACCGTCTGCCTTCGACGCGCGCGGCGGGCAAGTTCGCCTTCCGGAACTTTTCGGCGCGGGCGCTGCTGACGCCGCTCTCGATCGGGCGGCCTGGGCGAAACTCACCGCGCACATGAGCCACGAGCTCAGGACGCCGCTCAACGCGGTGTTGGGCTTCTCGGAGATCATGACGAAAGAGGTCTTCGGCCCGCTTGGTTCGAATTACGGCCCTTACGCCCGGGACATTCATGCGAGTGGCCGTATCCTGCTCAAAAGCGCTGAGGATGCGCTCGCGATCACGGCACTGCTGACGGCTCCCGAATGTCCGAGCCGTCAGACGAGCCGCCTCACGGCTGTTCTCGATGAAGCGTGTGCCTTTGCAGCACCCGACCTCGCGGCGCGCTCGATTTCACTCGTCAGGGACATCGATGCCGGCTGCAATATTCTCGGCGACCATCAGGCCATGCGGCAGTTGCTGATCAACCTCATCGGCGAGGCCGTCCGTCATGGTACCTCGGATTGCGCGCTCCGGATCGAAACAAAATCTCACCCGGGCGCGATGGATGTTTCGCTCGCTATTCCCGCCGCCAAAACTGGCGCGACGCGCGAGGATGGCTTCGGCATGATCCTGGCGCGCACGCTCTCGGAGCTTTCGGGTGCGGAACTTACGACATCCGCGGCCGACGGCGAGTGCCGATGGACCGTGCGCCTGCTCCCAGCAGCACAGCACGATCTCTTCCTGGCCGCCTGACGCAGCGGCACCGTTATTCAGTCCGACTTGGCGCCGTCCTTTGCAGGCTCGCCTTGCGATCTCAGTACGTTTGGACGGCGCTTCTCGCGCCAGGACTGCAGAATTTTCCGTTCCTCGGGGCTAAGGCTTGCAGCCGTGTCCGCCAAAGCGCCGTTGAGGGCCGTCTTATAGACGTTCTCCGTCTCGCGCAGTTTTGCCAGCGCCTCAGCGAACTTTGCCTTGTCGAACGGCTCCTCCGTCAACATCGCATTGGCGTCGATCCATGCTTTTCTGACGTTGGCTCGAAGGTCCTTCATTGCGGCCCGCGCGCCCGTGATCTCGTTCCTGACCGCGTCCTGACGGTTTTCAGGAAGCTGTCTCACGAAGGCCAACAGACCAGGCTCATTGGCGGACTGGCTTTTCTGGTAATGATGCCAGGCAGCGGCGGCAAACAAGCCGACGAACAAGAGGTTCAGCGCGAGCGACGCGATGAGGGCCGGATAGAGGTATCCTCGGCGAGCAGGCGCGAGTTTATTCACTTCGACCGTCACAGTAGATCCTCATCCAGCAAAACATCAGCATCGTCTGACTGCGCAATTCGGGTGCTGCTGGCGTTCGCATTGCCGCCGAGCAGGACGTCGGCGCTCGAGTTCAGCACATTCAATTGACCTGCGAACACCCCAAGCACCAACGAGGCTGCAAGCGCGGTCGCGGCGAAGCCCTGATGACGCCGCTGCCAGCTCCACGCCGCCGGGCGCCCAGCAGATTCGCGAGTGATCCTCGAACGGTTCGTCATGACGCGCGGCTGGCGTTCCGCCGTCGCCAAGATCCGCTGGCTCAAGCCGTCGAGGCGGCTCTGGTCATACTGCGGCGCCTGATCGAGCAGACGATCGAAAGCCTCGGCGTCCCGCAGCATCCTCTGCGCTTTGCTATTGCCCGCGATCAGGCCCGACAGAGCGAGCCGCAAGGGCGCCGGCCATCGCGTGCGGTCCGCACCATATGCGTCGAGCGCGGCCTCCAGTTTGTCGAGCCCTACGGGGCCTAGACTATTGCGTGACATCGTTCTGCCGTCTCCCGCATTCAGAGTTCGCCATCATTACGCAGCGACTCCCAATCCGATCTCAGTTCCGCCTTCAGCTGCCGCCGCGCCCGGCTAAGGAGCGACTCGACCGCTTCGTCGGATACTCCCATGACCTGCCCGATCTCGATCTGGCTGAGGCCCTCGAAGTGAAAGAGGGTCAGCGCCAGTCGCTGCCGGTCCGGCAATTTCTGCATCGCCATCTCGACCCGGCGCTGCGTATCCTGGCTCTCGAGGCCCGCCAGCTGTCGCGCCGGCTCGGGGACCTCGGGCAATTCATCAACGACCTTCACCCGGCTCTGGCCACGGACGCGATCGAGGCACAGGTTCGAGACCACGCGGCGAAGCCAAGGCCTGATCCCCGCCGGTCCAATTTCCAGCGTTCCGCTCGAACGCCAAAGCCGCAAGAACGCCTCCTGCGCCGCATCCTCCGCCTCCGCGTCATCCCGCAGCATCCGGCGCGCCACGGCGACAATGCTGCCAAGATGGCGCCCCATCAGCAGGCGAAATGCATCGCCGTCGCCGCGGCCGACAGCGGCAACAAGCTCAGCTTCGTCCGTCCGGGTCTCGGCCGCCAGCCGCGGAGCAGCTTGACCGCCGTCGGTCCTCGTCGCCGCCACAAATCCTCTCGACATGCCTGTTTAGCCTGCCTCGCGCCTCAACGCCGCGGATGTGTGCGGCCCTGAGGCCCCGGATCCGTGTCGGTCATCGCAAGAACGTCATAACCTGCCACAATCCGTCGCCAGAGTGCAAAGGCCTATGCAATCAGGCGGTTGAACGCCGCGTGGACCTCGCCAAGTGTCCGCTCCAGCTTCGTTTCCAGGTCCGGGAACGAGGCCGTCCCCCCCGAGCGGACCAGTAACGCCTTAAGGCCTTCCGGGGCTTCCGCCGGCTCAAACCGGCCTTCGAGCGTTAACCGCAGCACCTGGGTCAGGTCGTGCAGGAGTTCGCCCGCTTCCGAGAGAAGCCGATAGTCGGCCTCATTGATGACGCCCTCGGCGGCGGCGGCCGCGAGCGCGACAAGGGTCGTCTGACTGAGAATTCCCGGGTGGTCCGGGGCGTGGACGAGTTGGATATGCTGCGTAATGAACTCCAGGTCGACGAGCCCACCCCTCACCTGCTTCAGGTCCCAGATATCGGTCGTCGCCTTTTCGGCTTCGATGCGCTCGCGCATGTCGCGAATATCGGCCGTGATTTTGACTGGATCGCGCCGCGCCATCAGGACCTTGCGGATCTCAGCTTCGACGTGCGCACCCAACTCTCGACAGCCTGCGATGACGCGTGCCCGCGTCAGCGCCATGTGCTCCCAGGTCCAGGCTTCGTTCGCCTGATAATTGGTGAAGCTCGACAGGCGCGTCGCGACGGGGCCCTGCTGCCCGGAAGGACGAAGACGCATATCGACGTCGTACAGCGCGCCCTCGGCGGTTCGTGCCGAAATGGCGGTGATGAGGCGCTGCGTCAGCCGTGTGTAGTAATGCGATGGGTATAGCGGCTTGGCGCCGTCCGACTGCTCGGCATCAGTATTGAAATCGTAGATCAGGATCAGATCGACGTCGGACGCCGCCGTCATTTCGCGGCCGCCGAGCTTTCCCATCGCGACGACGACAGCGGCTCCGCCCGGCACGCGGCCGTGATCCTCCTCCATCTCGCGCGTGACCTCGGCGAAGAGTGCTGCGATCAGCCGTTCCGCGATGGTCGCGTAGGCGGAGCCTGCTTCGGTCGCCGATATGCTGCCTGCCAGGATTCTGACGCCGACGAGAAATCCCTGCTCGCTGCCGATCCGTCTCGCCGTGTCGAGAATTTCCTGCATCGGGTCGCCGACAGCCGTGGCGCGCGCGGCCCGGAACGCCTTCATCACAAGCTCGTCGATCGCCGCGCCATTAAGGTCGCCGCCGTGAACCTGCGGATCGAGCACGGCGTCCAGCAGCCGGCGGCGGCGTGAAAGAATGCTCGCCAGGCGCGGAGCGGAACCCATGATGTCGGCAAAGAGGCGGATGAGCCTCGGCTGCGCCTTCAGCAACGAGAAGAGCTGAACCCCCGACGGAAGCTCGGCGATGAAACGGTCGAAACTCGCGATCGCGGCGTCGGGATCCACGGTATCGGCGAGCGCTTCGATCAACAGCGGCTGCACTTCCGTCAGGCGTTCACGAGCGCGCGGCGATCTCACTGCGGGCGAACGGCCATGATGCCAGCCCCGCACGATCGCCAACACTTGCGCGGGTTGCGAATAGCCGAGGCGCTTCAGCTCCGCGAGCGTGCGTGGATCGTCTTCCGCGCCTGCGAAAACGAGGTTCGAACCGGCTGGCGTCAGCTGCGGCGCTTCTTCGAAGAGGCCATCGTAAAGCTTCTCCACGGTCTCGAGCGTCGCCAGCAGCGCGCGCGAAAGCTCGGGCGTGCCGGCGTAGCCGGAGAAGCGTGCGAACGCATCGAGCGCAACCGGATTTGACGGCACCTCGTGCGTCTGCTCGTCGGCGATCATTTGCAGGCGGTGCTCGAGGCGCCGCAGGAAGCGGTACGCATCGTCGAGTTCGGCTCGCACGTCTGCCTTGACCCAGCCGCGCCGTTCGAGCGCCACCAAAGCGTCGAGCGTCGCGCGGACGCGGAGATCAGGCTGGCGGCCTCCAGCAATCAACTGCTGCGTTTGGGCGAAGAACTCGATCTCGCGAATGCCGCCGCGGCCGAGTTTGAGATTCTGTCCGGCGACGGCAATCGCGCCGATTTCTTTGTGGGCATGGATCTGCCGCTTCATCGCGTGGATGTCGGCGATCGCTGCGAAATCGAGATACTTCCTCCAAATGAAGGGTGCGAGTTCGGCAAGAAATGTTTCGCCCGCTTCGAGGTCGCCCGCCACCGGGCGCGCCTTGATCATGGCGGAGCGTTCCCAGTTCTGGCCAACGGTTTCGTAATAGCCGTGCGCGGCGGCGGTGGAGAGCGCGATCTGCGTTGCGCCAGCGTCGGGCCGCAGACGGAGATCCGTGCGGAAGACGTAGCCGTCGGCTGTCCGCTCATCGAGCAGCAGCACGAGGTCACGCGTGAGCCGCACGAAGAAGGATTGCAGATCGCCGTCGCCGATGAGGCGGGATTTGTCGCGGTCGAAGAAGACCGTCAAATCGATGTCGCTCGAATAATTGAGCTCGAAGGCGCCGTGCTTCCCCATGGCGAGCACGAAGTATCCGGACTCGCGCTCCGGCTCTTCGCTATCGAGCGGCTGCCAAAGTCCTCGCGCGGATGCGAGGCGAAACAGGAGGCGCACGGCCGTCGCGGCGGCGGCGTCCGCACATTCCGAAAGCGTCCGCGTCACGGTCATCACGGGCCAGACGCCCGCGAGATCGGCGAGCGCGGTTAGCAGCGCGATTTCCGACTTGTAGAGGCGGAGCACGCGTTTCGCCGTGACGAGATCGGGTGCCGCGCGCATTCCGGCGGTCAGGACTTCGGTCGCCTTCCGGAAGCGTGCTTCGGGTGCCTCACCAAGGATGCGAGCCAAACGCGCGAGATCCCGGTTCGCGAGCGCGGCGAGATAGGGCGAGCCGTCGAAGGTGCCCTTTAGCAGGCTTTCGACTTTCGGATCGCTCAGGAGGCCGGCGAGCGGTGGGCAGTGGCTTTCGGCTTCGGCCTTCAGCGCCGTGAAGTGTTCAGCGCCGATGCCGGCCGGTGACGATTGCGGCCATTCGGCAATCTGGGCGGCGAGACTTGGGGAAACGATCTGGTCCATACCTTCATTGTGCCGCAAGACCGGGCTCGGCGTCACCTTCGTGTTGCGGTGCTGCGATCAAGCATTTGTTCGACAGCAAGAGCACGACCCGCAATCCCGGCTGATTGTCTTCGAGGCGGACTTCGCCGTGATGGAGGCGGGCGACAGCCGCGACGAGGCTCAGCCCGAGGCCGGTGCCCGGCTTGGTGCGGCTGGCTTCGAGCCGCACGAAGCGTTTCAGCGCTTTTTCCCGATCGGCGGCGTCGATGCCGGGGCCATGGTCGCCAACGGAGATGGCGGGGCGTCCCTCCAACAGGCAGGCACGAACGGTAATGACGCTCCCGGGCTCGCCGCCGCGCGAGTATTTGATCGCGTTGTCGATCAGGTTGGCGATCGCCTGTCCGATCAATTGCCGGTTGCCCGAGACGAACAAGCCCTGCTCCATATCGATCGACAGGACGAAGCCCACTTCTTCGGCTGCCGGTGCGTAAAGCTCGCTGACGTCGGCGGCGAAGCGGCCGAGATCGAACGTCTCGGTACTTTCTTCCAGGGCGCCCGCCTCGAGACGGGCGATAAGGAGGAGCGCGTTGAAGGTCTTGATCAGCTCGTCGGCCTTCTCGATCGTCCGCTCTAGGCCTTCGCGATAGGCTTCGCCGCCACGCGGATCGCGAAGCGCGGCCTCGGCCGAATTACGCAAGCGGTTGAGCGGCGTCTTCAGATCGTGGGCGATGTTGTCGGAAACTTCGCGAAGGCCGCTCATCAGGTTTTCGATGCGGTCCAACATCTGGTTGAGGCTGGCCGCGAGGCTATCCAGTTCGCCGCCTTTGCCCGACGTCGGAATGCGGCGCGAAAGATCACCGTCCATGATCTGCCGGCTAGTCGCGGTGATTTCGTCCATGCGATTGACGATGAGGCGGCTGACGGCCAGACCGCCGAGGAGGCCGAGGATCGACAGCACGCCAAATCCGAGAAGAAACGTGGTCCGGACGGAGTCCGCAAATGCGCGCTGATCCTCGACGTCGCGGCCGATGATGAGACGCAAACCCGGTCCGAGATCGACGGGAATGGCAACGGCGAGATGCGTTTTCTCTTTGCCGTCGACCATTTGCTGATAGGTGAAAACGCCGCCGTGTCCCTCGGCTTCGAGCTCGGGCGGAATGCGGTTGAGATTTCCGGCGATCTTCGTCCCATTGGGATCGGCGAGATAATAAAGGCCGGTGCCTTGCGGACGGGACAGGGCTGTCACCGTCTCGATCAACTTGCCTTGCCCGCCGACTTTCATTTCGGAGGTCAGGATGCGGGCTTCGCCGGTGAGCGTGGCGAGTACCTGTTCGGTCAGCAGATTGTTGGTCTGCCAGAAGAGAACGCCGACGACGATGGCGGCAGCGAACAGGAAAAAGGCTACCGCTAACGCGCTCAGTCCAAAAGCTGTCGTCGAGGCCGCTTTCGCGACGCGGTCAAGCAGGGCCGTCACGAATTGTATATCCTGCGCCCCGGACCGTGTGCAGCAATTGCCTGTCGAAGTTCTTGTCGATCTTGGCGCGAAGACGGGAAACGTGGACGTCGATGACGTTTGTTTGCGGATCGAAGTGATAATCCCAGACATGCTCGAGCAGCATCGTGCGCGTTACGACCTGACCGGCATGCTGCATGAGATATTCGAGCAGCCGATACTCGCGCGGCTGCAGGAGAATGTGCTCGCCGCCGCGCGTGACGCGGTGCGAGAGCCGATCGAGCACGAGATCGCCGACGGTGTAACGGGTTTGCTGCTCTTCCGGCGCGGTTCGCCGGCCGAGTGCTTCGACGCGTGCCAGGAGTTCGGAATAGGCGTAGGGCTTCGTCAGATAGTCGTCGCCGCCGGCGCGCAGGCCCTTAACGCGATCGTCGACCTCGCCCAACGCGGAGAGGATGAGCACGGGCGTGCGATTGCCCTCTGCCCGCAGCGATTTGATGAGTGAGAGTCCGTCGAGGCGCGGCAGCATCCGGTCGACGATCAGGACGTCGTAGGCGCCCTCGGTCGCGAGCGCCAGCCCAGCTTCACCGTCATGCGCAAGATCAGCCGTATGGCCGTTCTCTTTCAAGGATTTCTGAAGGAAAAGCGCGGTTTCTTTATCGTCTTCTATCACGAGCACGCGCATGGTGTATGTCCGACTTTCGTCTTCTCTCCGTTCACTGTTTAGCTGGCCGTGCGCCGGACGTCGAGGCAGCCCCGCCGTTTGATCGACGGAGCTGCCCGAGTTTTTCATGGCTGGTTAACCTCAGCCTTTCTTGGTGCTGATCTGAACGGCAACGAAGCGCTTCTGATCCGACGACTTGATGTGGAGGAGAACCGCCGTGCGCTTTAGGTCCTGGGCCTTCTTGACCCCTGCGAGGACGTCGTCCGGAGATCCGACCGTCTGGCCCGATACCTCGAGGATTACGTCGCCCGGCTTCAGGCCCTTCTGAGCCGCATCCGAAGAGGGATCAACCTCGGCGATCGCAACACCCTCGCCGGCGTCCTTGCCGGTACGGGCCGGCATCAACGTCAGGCCGAGCTGGCTCAGTTCGATGGACGACGGCTTGGCGCTATCGTCCTCGCTGTTGCCATTGTTGTCGTCGTCGTTATCGCCTTTCATGGCGGCTTCGGCGTTCTTCGGGAACAGCCCCAGCTTCACCTTGATCGTTTGTTCGGCGTTGTTGCGCCATACCTTGACGTCGACCGAGGTGTCAGGCGCGAGTTCGGCGATCTTCCGCGCGAGATCGCGACTGTCAGCAATCTTTTCGCCATTCACCTGGATGATCGCGTCCTGGGCTTTGATGCCCGATTTCGCGGCCGGACCGTTCGGCGTCACTTCGCTGACGAGGGCGCCGTGCGCGTCGGCAAGCCCAACGCTTGCGGCGGTGTCTTCATCGACGTTCTGAATCTTGACGCCGAGCCAGCCACGATTGACCGTGCCGCCAGCCTTCAGCTGCTGAACGACTTCCTTGACGGTTTTTGCGGGCACCGCGAAGGCGATGCCGACGTTGCCGCCCGACGGCGAGAAGATCGCGGTGTTCACACCGATGACTTCGCCGTTGATGTTGACCGTCGGGCCACCCGAGTTGCCACGGTTCACGGCGGCGTCGATCTGCAGATAATCGTAGGGGCCTGAGCCGATATCGCGTGCCAGCGCCGAAACGATGCCTGCGGTGACGGTGCCGCCGAGGCCAAACGGATTGCCGACAGCCAGCGCCCAGTCACCAACGCGGGATTCCTTTTCCGCGAGCTTCAGCGTCGGGAACGTCTTGTTGCTCTCGATCTTGATGACGGCGATGTCGGTGCGCTGGTCGGTGCCGATCAGCTTGGCGTCGTACTTCGTATCGTCGTTGTCGAAAGTGACCTGGATCTTCGTCGCGCCGTCGATGACGTGATTGTTGGTCACGACGTAGCCATCAGGCGTGATGACGAAGCCTGAACCCTGGCCTTGGACGATCTTCGGACGCTGCTCCTGCTGACCGAATTCCTTCGGCAGATTCTTGAAGAAGTCGTGGAGCGGATGATCCGGCGGCAAATCGGGGAGCGTGAAACCCTTGTCGCCCTTCTTGCCGCTCTTGTCGTTCTTGTCGTTCTTGTCGTTCGACGCGAGCTTGGAAGCGCCGCCATCGTTCACGACCGAGACGGAGACGACGGCCGGTTTGACCTTGTCGACGATGTCGGCAAACGAGATAGGCGCATTCCCGAACGGGGTCTGAATGGTTTGGCCGGCGGTATCGGCGAGAGCGGGAGAGGATGGCGTGAAGAGCCCAATACCCACCACCGCTGCGGCCGCCATGGCAAGCGATGCCGGCGCAATTCTTGAAGCTATTTTGTAAGGTGAGGTCGTCGACGTACGGCGGGGCAATCGCATCCCAAGGGTCTCCACATGAATAAAGGCTTCGCTAGCCTTAATACGAGGCGTAGCGAACACGGGATTACGGCAGCATGTCAGGGACGTTAACTGTTGGTAATCTAGCCTTCTGAGACGACGATTTCGGGCTACTGCCGGTCGTCCGTAAGGATCGTGTCGAGCTTGGCTTTTTCCTGCTCGGTCAGTGGCGCGCTCGGGTTGGATACATCCTTTTTCCCGGCGCGCAGAACCAGTGCGAGGCCACCGATCAGAACCAGGACGGGCGTCAACCAAAGCAGAAGTGTCGATAGCTCGAAACGCGGCTTCAAGAGAACAAATTCGCCGTAGCGGGCGACGACATAGTCGAGGACCTGCTGGTCGGAATCTTTTGCCTCGAGACGTTCGCGCACGAGCCGGCGGAGATCGCCCGCAAGCGGGGCGTCGCTATCGTCGATCGACTGATTTTGGCAGACGAGGCAGCGCAGCTCGGCCGAGATCGTCCGGGCCCGATGTTCGAGCGCGGGATCGGCGAGCATCTCGCCCGGCTGAACGGCAAGCGCGAGGGGTGTGGTGGCGAACACCGTCCAGACTGTCAAAAATGCGATTGCCGGAAAGCGTCGCAAGGCCTTCACTCCGCAGGTACCGCAATGGATTGGCGCGCCTTCGCTGGCGCGCCGACGCGCAGGCGCCGGTCGGACAGCGAGATCCCGCCACCAATGAACATGATCAACGCGCCGAGCCAGATGAAGCGCACGAGCGGATTGAAATAGGCTCTGACGGCATAGCCGCCGCCGGGCTGCGGATCGCCGATGACGAGATAGAGATCGCCACGCCACGCGGCGTAAATGCCGGACTCCGTCGTTGATTGCGGCGGGGCGTCGTAGAGGCGCTTCGAAGGCGTGAGCCGCGCGACAGTATCGCCATCGTGCTTCACATCGAAGTCGGCGATGTCTTCGACGTAGTTCGGTCCCCGGGCACGCTCGACGCCGGTGAAGGTCACGTCGTAGCCATTGACGGCGATTCTCTCGCCCGGCTTCATCGCCTGGATATGCTCTTCGCGATAGGCGCTCGTGGCGACGATGCCGACGACGAGCATGCCGATGCCGAAGTGGGCCAGCAGCGTGCCGTAGGCCGACCGTGGCAGGTTTTTCGCGCGGCGAACGATTTCATCGAAGCCTGCCGAACCGACCTTCACTCTGTTCGCCCACTCGATGGCGGCTCCCGCCATCACGTAGATGCCGAGTGCGATGCCAAAGGGTGCGAGCCAGGGTCCGCGATACTCGGCGGCGAAAACGGCGACAAGGGCGACCAGAGCAGCGCCAAAAGCAAATGCCAGGCGTTGCATCGCCCCGGTGAAGTCACCACGCTTCCAGGCCAACATCGGTCCAATCGGCAGCGCGATCAGCAGAGGGATCATCAGCGGGCCGAACGTCATGTTGAAGAACGGCGGTCCGACGGAAATCTTCTCGCCCGTCAATCCTTCGAGCGCCATCGGATAGAGCGTGCCGACGAGCACCGTCGCGGCTGCCGTCACCAGCAGCAGGTTGTTGAGGACGAGGCTGCCTTCGCGGCTGATCGGCTGGAAGAGGCCGCCAGCCTGCATGTCCTTGGCGCGGAAAGCAAAGAGCGCGAGACCGCCGCCGGTAAAGAGAACGAGAATGGCAAGGATGAAGACGCCGCGCGCCGGATCGACGGCGAACGAATGGACTGACGTCAGCACGCCCGAGCGGACGATAAACGTACCCATCAGCGACAGCGAGAACGTCAGGATTGCGAGCAGCACGGTCCAGATCTTCAGCGCTTCGCGCTTTTCCATGACGAGTGCCGAATGCAAAAGCGCGGTTCCAGCGAGCCACGGCATGAAGGACGCGTTCTCGACCGGATCCCAGAACCACCAACCGCCCCAGCCGAGCTCGTAGTAGGCCCACCATGAGCCCATCGCGATGCCGATCGTCAGAAACATCCAGGCGGCGAGCGTCCACGGCCGTACCCAGCGCGCCCAGGCCGCATCGATGCGACCCTCGATCAGCGCGGCGATTGCAAACGAGAACGCAATCGAGAAGCCGACATAGCCCGTGTAGAGAAACGGCGGATGGAACGCGAGCGCGGGGTCTTGCAGGATCGGGTTCAAGCCGTGGCCATCGGCCGGCGCCGGATCGAGGCGGGCGAAGGGATTGGACGTCAGCAGCGAGAAAAGCAAAAACGCCACCGCGATCGACGCCTGCACGGCAAGAACGCGGGCTTTGAGAGTTACCGGCAAATTGTTGCCGAAGACGGCGACCGCCGCACCGAAGAGCGCAAGGATCAATACCCAGAGCAGCATCGAACCTTCGTGATTGCCCCAAACACCCGCCATCTTATAGATCAGCGGCTTCGTCGAATGGGAGTTTTCGGCGACGTTCAGAACCGAGAAGTCGGACGTCACGTAGGCGTGCATCAACGCGAAGAATGCGATGGCGATCAGGAAGAGCTGGGAGACAGCGGCGGGATCCGCAACGCGCATCATCCGCTCGTCCTTGATGGAGGCGCCGATCGCAGGAACGATGACCTGCACGACGGCGACCAGCAAGGCGAGGATCAGCGCGAAATGTCCGAATTCTACAAACACGGCAAATCCTTCTAAGGCATCGCGGCCTTCAACTGACCCGGATGGGCGCTGGCGCCGAGTTTGACGCCTTTCGCTTCGAGCGCCTTCGCCACGTCGCGAGGCATATAATTTTCGTCGTGCTTCGCCAGCACGCTGTCGGCTTTGAAGTTGCCGTTGGCGTCGAGCGTGCCTTCGGCGACAACGCCTTGGCCTTCCTTGAACAGATCAGGCAGCACGCCGGTAAAGGTCACCGGGATTTCTTTGAGCGTATCGGTTACTTTGAACGTAATGGTCGTCCCCTGCCCGCGAACGACAGACCCTTGCTCGACCAAACCGCCGAGGCGGATGCGCTGGCCCGGCGGAACGCCCTTTTCGGCGATGTCGCTCGGGGTATGGAAAAAGACGATGCTGTCCTTCAGCGCGAAGAGCACCAGGACGAGCGCGACGGCGAGCGTCGCAACACCACCGCCGATCAGAACTCCGCGCTTTTGCTTCCGCGTCATTGGTCATCCTGCATTGCGTTAGCTTCCGAGGCCGAGCTGACGCGCTAAGCTATCGACCTTGGCCAAGCCCACCTCATTGCCTTTGAGATTGGCACGGGCATCGGTCAAAGCTTTGACCGCGTCATCGCGGCGGCCGAGAACCTGATAGGCGCGTATCAATTTAACCCAGCCTTCGGCGTCGCTGCCATCGGACTTAAGACGGGATGCGAGGTTATCGACCATACGCGTGATGAACGCCTGCCGTTCCTCCGGGCCCATGCTCATTATCGCGGCGGCGTCAGGATTGCCAGCCGGCGGCGCAGCAGCGGGCGCAGCAGTTGCCGAACCGGACGCCGGTACGCCGCCCGCATCCTTGCCGAGGCTTGCCAGGCGATCTTCGAGGACCTTACGCCAGGGCGCGTGTTCCGGCGCTTCGTCGATGAGCTTGCGATAGTCCGCGGCTGCTTCCTGCAGGCGGCCGTCCTGCTCCTTGGCGAGTGCCAGCCATATACGCGGCTCGGTCGCGTTCGGCTCGAGCTGCAGAACCCGTTCGAGAGCCTTGCGCGCATCTTCCGGTACGATGCCGTTCTCGAGGTGGATGCGCGCATTGGCGAAGCCTTGGAGACGCCGCGGTGTTTCGCCAATCAGGCGAATGGCGTTCTGGTAGGCGGTCGCGGCGCCGTCGTATTGACCGGTTGCGTAGTATACCGGCGCGATCACATCCCATCCCATGCCGTCTTCGGGATGCTCTCTCAGACGTTCTTCGACCTTGGCGATCAGGTCGTTGGGTTTGTTCGAGTCCGTTGCCGCAGCGAGACGATCGCTCAAGGGCTGTCCGGGCAGGCCAGGCGCGCCATAAACCAGATAAAGCGCCAAGCTCGCGAGCGGCAACGCGATGGAGGTGGCAATCGACACCGTTTGGATAAATCGATTTTGGCCGGCCGCGCGAGATGAAGGTTCGGGTCGCGAACTACCCTCGGCTGCGCGCAGAATCCGGCGGCCGATCTCGGCGCGCGCACTTTCCGCCTCGGCAACGCCGAGCGTACCTCGCGCCTCGTCGGCTGCGATCTCTTTGAGCTGATCTTTGTAGACGGCGATATCGGCGTCACCCGCGTCCATCGCCGGCGTTGATGGACGCATCAGTGGCCGCGTAATGGCGAGCGTCACGGCTGCCGCCAATCCGGCCACTAGAATCCAAAAAACCATCGCGCCGCGATCCTCAAGCTTCGCTGCAGGGAATAGGATCGCGCGTCTGCCGAGGCAAGCCGACAAAGGTCGGGTCTGCCCATCTGTCGCGGACTAGATTAACTTTGCGAAAGCCGCGAGTTGACGCTGCAGCGCGTCAACCAACGTTCTGCCAGGTTCCGTCTGCGCTCCGGCAGGCGGTGCCATGCATCTGCTGCGGCCGTCCGTCGATGTAAATCGTGTGCGTGTAGTCCCGGCAATCGGCGACGCCACGCTTGTAGGGCCTGCTCGGAACGATTTCGCCATAGTGACCGGTGTCGGGATCGCGCCACTGGCGCGGGTTGCCGGACTGTCCGCGCTCGAGGGCGTCGTATTCCGCTTCCTGTGCGTAGCGGCGGTCGCGCTCGTCGAGGCTCTTGCCGATCTGGCTGCCGACGATGCCGCCGATGACCGCGCCGCCAATGGTGGCCGCGACCTTACCTCCCTCGCCCTTGCCGATCGAATTTCCAAGGACACCGCCAGCGATGCTACCAAGAACAAGGCCGGTGCTCGTGTTGTCCACTCCGCCCTGGCCGTTGCTGCAGCCACAAAGCAAGGCAGCTGCCATCAACGGCAGCGAAAAGCGCGCGATGCGCATGATAATCCCCATTCCTCGCCCATCCCAGACGCGCCGCTGGCCCCCCACCGGCACACAGTCCCAATTATTCGCTAGACCGATATTGTGCCTTCGACAAGGCGGAAATCCACCACAATTCGGGCAAATCCCCATCGGCTTATGGTGTTGCGCTGCGGAATCGGCCGGATTTATCAGGTAGCCGGAAGTTCAACTATGGCCTTAAGGCCACCATGCTCGGAGGCATCGAGGCGGAGCTTACCTCGATAGGACGCGGCGAGATCGGCAACGATCGAAAGCCCAAGCCCGGACCCCGGTTTGCTCTCGTCGAGCCTAAGCCCACGCTTGCCGATCTTGGCTCTCTGCTCGGGCGAGAGACCCGGCCCGTCGTCTTCGACGGTAATCCTGAGCTTTCTGCGACCTGTCGTTTCCGGGCTGTTGACGACCGCCGTCAGATAGACCCGAGACTTTCCCCACTTGCAGGCATTATCGAGCAAGTTGCCCAGCATCTCTTCCAGGTCCTGCTTCTCGCCCTGAAACTTGGCGCCCGGCTGAACGGTGTAATCTATCGAGATGCCTTTTTCCCTGTGAATGCGCTCGATTGCCATGACCAGCGCCTCGGCGACCGCCTCGACGGACGTGACGCGGCCGATGGTGTTCGTCCGCGCCGCGATGCGGGCGCGATCGAGATAGTGGGTGATCTGATCGCGCATCAGATGCGCCTGCTCGGCTACCTTGGTGCCGAATGCGGTCTTGTCCTCGCGCGCCTCGTTGGTGATCACGGCGAGCGGTGTTTTCAACGCATGCGCGAGATTGCCGACCTGCGTCCGGGCGCGATCGATAATGTCCTGGTTTGACTCGATCAGCGCATTGAGCTCGGTTTGCAGCGGCTCGATTTCGGCCGGAAGCTGGCCTTCGAGCCGCTCGACCTGACCCGACCGGATACTTGCCAGCCCGCGCTCGATCCGGCGCAATGGCAAAAGGCCGAAGCGAACCTGGAAGACTGTTGCCGCCAAGAGGCCCAGTCCGACGAGAGAAAGCGCGCTCGTCAGGCGCGTGCGGAATTTGGCGACCGTTTCTTCGAACCAGTCCATGGGACCGGCCACCATGATCGAATACTTGGTCTTCTCGGGATCGTGACCGGGAGAGTCGATGAATTCGAGGATGCGGATCGTCGAGCCGGTCGGTCCCGGGACGTTCATCCAACGCGTGCCGGTATCGTCCGTCGGGAACTTCCGGTCATACGGGGACGGCAGCATGGCCGTTGCCAGCGATGGCGAGACGAGCGTGCGGCCCGGCGCACCGTCGATCGGCCGGATCTGCCAATACCAGCCGGACTGCGTAACTTCGAAAAGGGGTTCGTAAAGGTTCGGCGGGTTGACGGGCTCATCGCCCATCGTGCTCATGCTGTCGATCGTGATCTGCGTCAGCAGCTTCTTCAACTGAGCGTCGAAGCTCAGCTGCACGTCGTCCCGGTAGAGCGCATAAATGATGTAGCCCGCGAGCGGCAGCGCCAGAAGCGTCCACGCTGCCGATGTTGCAAAGAGGCGCAGCGCAAGTGAGTTAAGCCTCATCCGGTCCTTGGCTCATGCGATATCCCAGACCGCGGACCGTCTGGATCACGTCGCCGGGAATCTTCTTCCGCAGTCGGCCGATAAATACTTCGATCGTGTTCGAATCGCGATCAAAATCCTGATCATAGAGGTGTTCGACTAGCTCAGTCCGGGAAACCACGCGGCCGTTGTGGTGCATTAAGTAAGCCAGCAGGCGGAATTCGTGCGAGGTCAGCTTGACCGGCAGGCCTTCGCAAGTGACGCGCGCCGATTTCGTGTCGAGACGCACCGGGCCGCATTCGATTTCGGATTTGGCGTGACCCGAAGCCCGGCGGACCTGGGCACGGACGCGTGCCAGCAGCTCCTCCATGTGAAAGGGCTTCGCTAGATAATCGTCGGCACCGGCATCCATACCGGCGACCTTGTCGCTCCAGCGGTCGCGCGCGGTCAGGATGATGACCGGCATCTTGCGGTCGCTTCGCCGCCACTGCTCGAGGACCGATATACCGTCCATTTTCGGCAAACCGATATCGAGAATGACGATATCGTAGGGCTCGGTATCGCCGAGAAAGTAACCTTCTTCGCCATCGGCTGCCGTATCGACGGCAAACCCGGCGTCCTCTAGAGCCGTCGAAAGCTGGCGGTTCAGGTCTTTGTCATCTTCTACGACGAGAGCTCGCACGGCATCCCCTCCCCTCCTGCACCGCTTGCGGCCGAACGGAAATCCCGTCGAGAGACCTCCACCGCAGCGACGGACCGACTACCGGCCCTTCGCCGTCATAACGGTCGTTCTAAGCTCTCCCGTCGGACTTTTGATAACCAGCCGGTAGAAATATCCGGCTTCCGAACGGCACAGCGTCGTCTTCACCAGCTTGCCGATACCATCTGCTGCCAGCGAACGCGACATCTCCTCGACAGTTAATAGATTTTCCTGACGGACGATTTGACCCGCCATGCCCCAGTCCGTCACGCAGTTGTCGGCGCGCGAGGCAGCGGACGGCAGAAGTACCGCCGCAGCCGCCGCTATCACCGCTCTTCTCAAATCGATCATCCGCGCATTTCCGGGAACCCGACCCTTAAACATAGCGCGTTGAATGGCCGATGAATACGGGAGGGGGCCGGAATAGCCCCGGTTTCCTAATTCTTGCGGAGACTAAGGACAGAAGATGCCGTGAACCGGCCATAGATCGCGAGGGCCGTTCCAAACACGCCAGTCAGCGCCTGAACGGCGGTAAGTACCTGATCGCCAAACGTTTGGATAACATCAGCCGGAAGGCTTACCCCGATTGCCGGCGCCACGACGGGGAGCACCGTCGCCGCGGCGGTGATCAGCGTGCCCCATAGCGTCTTTGATTGCGCCCACCATTTCGACCCATCGTCCGTCGTGTTCGTGGCTGTCGTGCTCATGCTGGTTTCTCCTTTTGCAATTTGTGCGGGTTCCAGAAGTCCGCGGGTTGTGCCTTCAGCCGACGCCCACGATTTTCCGAGCGCCAACGTCGCGTCGACGCGCTTTAGCCAGCCGCGTCCGAAACGCCAGAAGTGGGGAAGAGCCCGGTACCGGGTGCGCCGGATTTCGGCGTAGTCGTCGATGAGATCGATCAAGCGTCTGCCGTCGATCGCGGAGAGCGTTTCGGGGCCGATCTCGCCGTCGACGGTCACGTTGACGGCCTGCTGAAGCATCCGGATCGCGGCGCCGACGCCGTGGTTCACGGCGGCATCGAAATGCATCAACGCGAGCGGTGCCGTGAACAGCGAGCAATGCGCTGGTTCATAGTATCGCCGGTCATAGATGGCTTCGACGACGGCATCGGGGATCGACTTCAGTTCCGCGATCAGCCGCGGCCGCGACCCAGCATCGATCGTCTGGCCCTTGAAGTTGGCGTAGACTTCGAGCGTCACGCCGCGATTGGTCGGCCCGCCCGGATCGTAAGGATCGTTTGAATATCCGCCCTCCATTTCGAGGACATGGGTGAGCAATTTCGCGAAGATGCCGTTGCTTGCCGTCGTTTGTTCGGCATGGGTTTCTGCATTCGGCCATCGGAACCCGAGCAGCCGAGCCGCGTCGAACGCTGCGACGCTCACTGCATCGTTCTGGTTGCCGCCGAGAAGATAGAGCTTCTCACCCGTCGTGCCGATCAGAAAGCCGACATGTCCGGCCGCCGGATCATCGCCGCGTGCGAGTACGGCAATGGCGCCAAGGCGCGGCTCTTCCAGGCTCAATCCCCAATCGAGATACGACCTGGCGAGAAGTGAGCCGGTGCCTTCGCAACCCGCACGCTTCAACATCGCGCCTGCAAAAGCGGCGCACCATGGCGTCTCTTCGCTTTCTACGTTTGTATCGCCCGCTTCGCGGAAGTAGCGGAGGATTTCCGCGGAGTTCTCCTTGCCCGAAATTTCGCGCACGCCGAATTCGGCCCACGCAGCTTCAAGCCACGCCGGTTGATCCATTGGTGTCCTCGGTTTGTTTGCGGCGATGCTAAGTGCGTTCCGTCATGCCGACGAATGTCGGCACCCAGTCAACGATCCGCATTCGATATGCTGAAGCTTGGCTGGATCCCGGCCTTCGCCGGGATGACAATGGGTTAGAGGTTGTCGCGCCTCCAACTTCGTCATCCTCGGCCGAGCGCAGCGTAGCTGCGTCGATGGCCGGGGATCCAGCGTTAGGCTCGTCGAAGACGCAATATCGTGCCTTCGGCACTTTTCACGCTGGATCCCCGAACGGCCTCGCAAGCTCGTCCGTTCGAGGACGACGTTTAGAAAAATAATCTCGTCTGCCCCCTCATCGTCGCGTCGCGCCCGCCTCTCCCCAAGGGGAGAGGCTCAGACAACGGCTGTGCGCGGAGCACCTCGGCCGAAGAGAGCGTTCGTCTGATAGACTTTGACCGACACGCTCGACGGCGCGGCTCCGAAGTCGGCGATTTGATCCGCACTCGAATAGACGACGCTTGGCGACGACGCCCTGAGCGTGCGCATCACCGTCACGCCATCGAGGATATCGATCTCGTAGCTCTCGCTCTCTTCGCCGAGCGGCACCTCGGGCAATTCCCAGTTGTCGCCGCCGCTGCGCGTGCGCCGAACCCAGGAGATTTGAAGATCGCCCGAGGTACGCACGCCTTTGACGCGAGCCGGCGACAACGGCCGAAGCCCGAGCGCCTGATAGGCGAACGCTTCCGTGACATACGACGCGTCGCCGATATCGCGATTGCCCGGGCCATAGCGCCAGTTGAACGAAACCTTCTGTTCGCTCTCTCGCAGCGGCACGGATGTCACCGCGCCATCGAGAAGCACGAACTGTGCGCCTGCGAGCAGCGGATTGGCCATCGCACTTTCGGTTCCAACCTGCCCGCGCAGCAGCCCACTCAGCCGATAGGTTTGCACATCGACGAGTTCCGCGGTTTGGAACTGGATGATCTCGCTATCGCCGTTCGGGCTGCGCAGAGCCGCGAGGTTTGCGCCCGCCAACATCGTAACGAGATCCGCGGACGACAGCGTTCCGTTCGTCAATCGAACCCGGAGTGAAGCGCGCCGGTCGATCCGGCCTTCCGGCCCTGGTGCCAGATCGTCGAGCGCTATGCCAAGCGTCGCAGGGGCGGCCGCGATCGCTTTCAGCTGATAGCTTGTCTCCTGCGGCGACGCGAAGATCGCAACGCTGCCCGGCCAGGGCTTCTGCATCGCGGCGATGTAGCCGGAACTCGCGTCCGCTGCCGGATTCCACTGCGGAAGATCGAGCAGAGCGACAGCAGGCGCTCCGGCCTGAACCGGCGCGGGCTCGGCGGCAGCGCGCGGTGCGACATCGATCTGATCATAGACGTCCGGATCGATGCTCAAGGCCTGAATGTCGCGAACACCATGTTCGGAAACGCCGGTCACCCTTAGCAACCGGGTTCGACCGGCGATGCTGGCCGCAATCATATCTCCCGGTTCGAGCGCAAGCGCCGAAGGCGGCAGCTTGAACGTCGCGGATTCGCGCGTCGCCCAAGTTTCGTAGAGCCAGCTCTCGACAATCGCTCCCGTGAGGCCGTCGTCGAGCACAATCGGGAGATCGGCTTCGGCGACACGGCTGCTCGCTCCCGTCAGGCGCCGCGCTTCGGCGACAGCTTGGGGATAGTCATCAAGGCCCGAAATGTAGCGAACTTTCGCGCTTGCCGGGAGATCGGTTTCCTGCGCACGCGTCAACTCGTAGAGCGCATCACCTGCGCTTTCCTCGACGAGATCGTCTTGCGCCAGCGTCATCGCCGGTGCCGCGCGGCCACGATGACGGAATACGATCCGGCCGTCGCTTTCTATGCTGTCGAAGAAGTACGCAAGCTCCAACGGCTGTATCGCATCGCGTGCCGCCATCGTGCGGTCGATGACGTAGCCCGGCACCGTGCCGGTCAAACTGGACGCGTCGAAATCGGTGAAACCCTGGTCGAGAAGAATTGTTGAGACGACATCGTCGAGCGCGGCGCCGCCGAGGCGGCCGTTGATCCAATGCCCGTGCTGCCAATTTTCGCTATCGCCCCAATAGGTCGCCGCGTCGGGAAATGCCGGATAGGGCCGCGCGTCCCAGCAGTAGACGTGGATGCGATCGAGATCGACCATGCGCGCGCCTGTCACCGCCGAAACCGGATTGAGGCCTTCGGTGTATCCCCTCTTCGTCCAATCGAACGCATCACACAGCGCCTGGCGATGGCGCGCCTGCATCATGTCGTCACGAAGCCCACGCGAATAATAGGGAAGTGCCGATTCCGAACTCTTCGGATCGACGAAGACGTTCGGCTGGTTCGCGCCTTTGTCGACGGCGGGGCAGCCGATCTCCATGAACCAAAATGGCTTCGACTCCGGTACCCAGGAGGTCGCCGTCGCGCTTTCAACGCCGCCCGGGCGATTATAATGCGCGTTGTGCCACCACGAGAAAACATCCTTGTAGCGGAAGATCCAAGGCTTGCCGGCTCCATCCGTTATCGGTGTGCGGATCTGCGCATCGCGATCGCGGTCGGAGGCATAATACCAGTCGAAGCCTTCACCGCCGCGGACGTTCGATCGCAAGTATGCCGAATCATAGATCGAGGTCGCGCCGGCCAAGGCGTCGAGATGATCGCGGCCGTCGCGCCAATCGGCGAGCGGCCAATAGACGTCGATGCCGATCGCGTCGATGTCCGGCGACGACCACAACGGATCGAGATGGAAATAAACGTCGCTCGAACCGTCGGCCGGCTGATGGCCGAAGTATTCGCTCCAATCGGCCGCGTAGAGCACTTTCGTGTTCGGACCGAGGATGGCCTTGACGTCGGCGGCCAGCGCGACCAATGCGGTGACGAACGGATAATCACTGGCATTAGCGCGCACCCACGTCAGCCCGCGCAACTCGGTGCCGATCACGAATGCATCGACGCCGCCTGATGCTTTCGCAAGAAAGGCCTGATGCAAGATCATCCGGCGGTACGACCATTCGTCCGGCCCGGCATAGTGAACGCTGGTTCCGGTGATCGAGAAATCGTTTCGCGCCGCGGTGCCAATGAAGCTCGCGATCTGTTCCGCCGCAGTCGCGGTCTTGTCCGGCGTTCCCGATTGGCCCGGCGCCGGATGGCAAGTGATGCGTCCGCGCCAAGGATACGCTGCCTGGCTCGCGCCGCCATAAGGATCGGCCAAGCTGTTGCCGGCTGCGACGTCCATCAGGATGAAAGGCGTCAGCGTTACGTTCAGTCCGCGCGCCTTCATGTCCTGGATGGCGGCGACGACGGTCTGGTCGGAAGGCGTGCCGCCGTAAGCGGCGTTGCCGTCGCGTGTACTGATCAGATGCGCGGTGCTGCGCGTTTCTCCGGCGACCGACCATGTCAACGGCGCGGTCGATTTGTGCCGCGTCTCGACGCCGGGCTTGATATTGCACGCGCCCGCACGGAGATCGGTCCCGAACCAGCTGACGACGAGCGACACCGACTTGGCATTCGGCAATGATGCTTCGAGTTGATCGAGCGAAACCTGCCAGTCGGTCGAACCCAGCATTTGATGGACATTCTCCGACTGCGAAACGCCGTCGTCGAACGTCTGATGCACGGGCTCGGTCGCGTAGACGAACTCGCCCGACCCCGGAATCATCACGACGCCGCGGACGTCTTGATCCGCATCGCCGACGCTGCGGAAGACTTCGAACGTCAGCTGCGGGACGCGGTTGCCGTAAGCGGCCAGCGGAAATCTCTCGAACACGACATACGCGACACCGCGATAGGCCGGCGCATTCTCCGCGCCTTCGCGCGCCGCGATGAGACTATCGGCGGCTTGCGTCTCGGTGCCCGTGTGGAGGCGGAACGTCGTGCGCGCGCGGTCGAGCTCCTGCTCGTCGGCCCAAATGCGGCCGATGCGCGTCACCACGCCTTCGGCAAGCGCCACGGCGAAGTTCGCATAGTAACTGTATTGCGTGACGCGCGTTTTGCTTCCCGAGCCGCCTTTGGCGCTGCCCGATGCTTCCGTCGTCGTGGTAATTTCCTCTTCGAGATCGGTCGCCCAGATGATCTGTCCGCCGACGCGCGCGCGTCCATAAATCTTCGGCAACGGCGCGCCTTCCGTCGACGAGGTTATGCGCAGATCGGATAGTCGCGGACCGTCCACCGCGCGCGTCTGTCCGGACGAAGCGAAAAGCGCGTTATCGACATAGGCGCCCGCGAATGCGCCGATCTGCGATCCGATCGTCGCGCCGGTGAGCGTGACGCCCAGGAGACCGACGCCGGCCGGCAGCATGCTGCTGCCGACGGCGGCACCGACTGCGGCAAGAGCAAGCGTCGCCATTTTCACGAGCCTTCCGATACATTAGGAAATTGAAATGCGCCTGCGATGCGGCGGCGCCACCAATTCGACAGGGCAACCTCGGCGACCGGCGCGTTTTCGATCGCGTGCACCATTGTCGATGGTCCGGTAACGATCGCCGCATGCTTGGCGATGAAGCCGGCGCGCAGCCGAAAGATGAGCACGTCACCCGCATCGATTGCCGAAACCAACTTCGGCTCGAGATGCCGACCCGTGGCTTCGAGCATCTCCTCGCAGCCGCTCCCCTCGGCCCAATCGCGGCTGTACGCGGGCGGCGTTTCGGCGTCGTCGCCGTAGAGTTCTCTCCAAACGCCGCGCACGAGGCCGAGGCAGTCCGTGCCGACATGGCGAAGGCTTGCCTGATGATGATAGGGCGTGCCGATCCAGCCGCGCGCGGCCTGGACAAGTTTCTCGCGCGTCACATGCTGCATCTTCAGCTCGCGCGTCCGATCTTCGTCAGGAATTGATTGCCCGGTATCGACGGGAAGCCACGAAAGTTGATCGTGTTGCTGAAGCGCGCCTTGCAGGTCTCGAAGCGCTTGTCGCAGCCTGCCGTAACGATGAACGCGTCGCCGATCGCAGGTGCTCCTTCGGCGTCTCGCCAAAGCTCGATCTCGACGGCTGTCCTGAGCTTCGTGTGCGATTTGACCTCGATCTTCAGTCCCGCTGACGCTCCGGACGTGAACGCGAAGAGACCGCGCGAGAAAAAGCGCGTCTCGAAGGTATCGATACCAGCAACTTTGAAGCGCCGCGCTGAGATTGCGGTAACGATCGTTCCCTCACCTCGGAATGCAGAGGACGAAAGATCGACGCCGCAGCGTCCATCTCCGAGATCGGCGTCGCAGGTTCGTTGCAGCAACCGTCCCGTCGGTTGCTGCAAATAATGCGCGAGGCCCCGCAGCTCGGCGGTGAAGCTTGCGCCCGTGCGCCTAACCTCGCCGATGCTGCCCGACCGCATCAGCACACGCTGGCCGGGATCGGCCCAATTGACGCGATAGATCGCGATGCGCGCTTCGTCGTAACGTCCGGCCGCGAGATCGTCGTCGGTCAACGTTGCCGACGACAGCGCACCGGTGACTTCGAGATTATCGACCGCCAGGCCGAGGCCGTCGGTGATATCGCTCGCGGTGAAGCCCGCCGCGGCCTCGTACGTCGTGCCGTCGAACGTGACTACGTTGTCGTGATCGGTGAACCCCAGCACCGTGCCGTCGAGGCGCTCGATGCGCCAACACCAGCAGAGCGTCGTCGCGCCAGATGCAAGGTGTGCGGCAAATTCCGGCGAAAGCGTTTTCACAGGCGGACCTCGACGATCGGAATGTTCGGTATGGCGCCTGACGTGAAGCCCGAGAGATTGATCTCGAGCTTGTCGGTATCGAAGCGCGCCGGCACGTCGAACTCGAAGCCTGCCGTTATGGACTGGCCGCTTGCCGGAATGTGTCCCGCCAGGAATGTCACGATGCCCGTCGTGGCATCGATTGCGAAATGCGTGCCGGCGGTTTGCTCCGCGCCCGCGACGGCGAGTTTGACAGTCGCCGCGACCGGCTTCTTTATTTCACGCATCCACGGTGCGAACGCACTGCCATAGACCTTCTTCAGCTGGAAGGCCGCTTGCGCGCCGGTGCCCGTGCCGATCACCTGGTCGAGTGCCGAAGGCGTGGCGTTCGGCGCGCAGGATTTCCAATCCATCGGGTCGCGCCAGCGAAAGGCGTGGAGGCGGCCACGGCGTTCCTCGAAAAACGCGATGATCTGAGCGAGGTCGTCGAGCGATTTGACGCCATAGCCCGCGTTGTAGCTTCGACGGCTATCAGCCCAACGGCTGTTGCGTTCTTCATAGCCCGAGCCCAGCACGACGACGTCGGTGCGCCGCTCGGGGCCACCTTGCGCGTTGCGCGAGATCGCCGTCGGAAATCTGACGTCGTGAAAAGACATGTGCGTTTCGCTTTCGTGATGCGGCACTTCAGACGCCGGGAATTCAGAGATTGCGCTTTACAGGTTTCTCTGGCCGGCAGCGGCGGCGCGCGCGATCATGGCGGCGATCTGCGATTGCGAGCGGCCGAAGCTTTGCACGTCAGGCGTCGAGATATTGATCGTGATCTGCTGTCCGCCGCCGCCCGACATCGCAACGCCAAGTCGCCCATCGGCGCCCCGCGTCAGCGGCATGATGGCTTCCGGCCCGCGTTCTCCGGCGAGACCCGTTGCACCACCTGCGAGCGGAAACGTGATCGGACTTGCGATCACGCCGCCGCTCGCAAACGGCACGGGTGTTCCGCTCTGAATGACACCGCCCTTCGCGAACGGCATCGCACCGGAGATGACGCCTTGGAACATCGACGCGAGACCCGACGTCAGCGGCTGCAGGGCCGTCTTCAGCGCGAGCTGCGAGATGTTCAGCGCCAGTGACTTTAAAACGTCGCCGACATTCTTGCCTTTGATCGCGATATCGTCGAACGCCGAGACGAGCGTGTTGGCAAATTGTCTTCCCGTCCGCGACGTCGATTGGAGCTTGCTCTCGAGATCGGTTGTGTCGGCGGTGACCTTGACACTCCAGGTCTCGAGTTGATCGTTATTCATCGGCATCTTACTGAGCTTTCATCCGGGAAGCGCTTCATCAGAGTATCGAGATCGCCGCGCGTGAGGGCCGTGGCTTCGCCATTGCCGCCGAACTTTCCAGCGAGCGCCGCCTGGAGCTCGCGCGGCGTCAACGACCAGAACGCGGCGGGCATCATGCCGAGAACGCCGAGGCCAAGCTCCATCACACGCGCCCAGCGAAAGGGTCGCGCGCTTCGCCGCCGGCCTCCCGCTTCGGCTTTTCGTCGCTTGCCGCATCGTCTCCGCCGAACGTCGCGTTGAGAAGGCGGGCGACGATGCCGACGTATTCGGCCGCCCCGCCAGACGCTCGCATCAGCGCGACCTCATCATCGGTTACGGCGCATCCAGCGCCACGCAAGCCGGCCGCGATGACTTTCACGCAATCGCGTGCGGAGAGCCGCCCTTTCTCGAAGCGGGCCGCGAGCGCCAACATGTCGTCGTCGCCGAAGGCGCTTTCGAGTTCGGCGAGTGCGCCGAGCGTCAACACGAGCCGATACGCGCGGCCGTCGAGAATCGCTTCGATCTCGCCGCGGTGCTTATTTGCCATGCGAAATGTCCATGCTTTTGGGGAAGGCGGAATCAGGTCGCGCTATTCCGCCGCCGTGAACGTCAGCGCGCCTGCGCTTTCGAGCGTTACGTCGAACGTCAATTCCGCATCGTGGCGGCCGCTGAAATCCAGCGACGTGATCTGGAACGCGCCGGCGATTGTTCCAAAGTCCGGAACGATCACCTGCCAGTCACGAATTGTTCCGTTGAACGCATAATCGCGGATCGTCGTATCAGACGGCCCATCCTTGAAAACTCCGGAGCCTGTGATGCGCGCCGACTTGATGCCTGCACCGGTCAGCAGCTCGCGCCACTGGCCCGCGCTTTCGGTGTTGGTGATCTCGACCGTTTCCGCGCTGATCGACAATCCGCGCGCGCGAAGCCCAGCGACCGTCACGAAGACGCCCGCGCCTGTCGTATCGACCTTCAGGAGAAGGTCCTTGCCTTTCTGTGCTGTCATGTGTGGAGGTCTCTTTGTTGAGCGTGAAAAAGCTTAGATCTTGGATGCGCGTGCCGTCATACCCAGGCGTGGCCCAAGTGTTCGTCGTTCGATGGAGTGAAAAGCGGGACGCCCGCGATGCCTGACGTCAGTTTGGCTCGGTCACCGCACGAAAGCGGGAAATACCGTGAAATGTCTCGCCATCGGTGTCTCGGCGCGCTTCGGAAAATTCGTGACGCAGGTTGATGAGACGATGGCCTTCGAGAGGAAGATCCTTATCGTGAAGCGCATCACGTGCAGCCGCGATCACGGCCTGCGTTTCCTTGCGGCCACGCGCGCGCGACCAGACGTGCAGCGTGATGACGTGCTCGGAACCCTCCTCCGTTCCGGTCGACCAATCGCGTTCGGTCGATTGGCCGAACGTCATGAATGGAAATTCGGCGCGCGCGGGAACGTCGTCATAAATGCGCGGGCCGCCGAGCGCTGTCGTTGTGGCGGCATCGCTCGCCAACTTCGAGAAGATCGCCTGCTGAAGAGCGAAAGCTGCGCTCGACATTATTTGCCTCCTTGCGAAGAGGGGCGACTTATACCGCCAGCATCGTTGATCGAAAGTTTCTGCGCCTCGGCCGAAGCGAGGCTCGCCTCGCGTTTCGCGATTGCATCGCGCACGAGCATCAGCGCCCGTTGACGCGCCGCCGATCCGGCGCCGCTCATGGTAAAATGCACGTTCATAGGTCGCGCTCCTCCGATGGACATTTGAGCCAGCGGCTTCGATCCTCAATGTCGATCGCGCCGAGAATGGCGAAGACGCGGTTGCCGCAGCGAATGCGCATGTCTGGCGTCACGTCTTTGCGATAGCGAATCCAGATGTCGTGCGTCGCCGTTCCGGCGATGAGATCGTTCCTCAAATTTTCGTAAGCTGCCCGTGGCCAGATCGCGGCCCAGACGTCACCGACGCTCTGCCATTCTATCGTCGCGCCGCCTGCTTCGTCGCTCGTGCGCGCAGGACTTTCGATCGTCACGCGATGCCGGAGATCACCGGCGTTGACGGGGGCCCTCATAGCCTGATCGTCCTAAATGGGTTGATAAGCGCGGAAACCGCATCGGGAATGCGCGCGGCGTCCGAGCCGATTTCGCCCGGATCGCGATGCTCGTACCAATGCGCCGTCAGCATCAGGATCGCGTGCTTCAGCGGCGCCGGTACGCTGTCGCCCGTGCTGCCGAATCCCACCGTCATATCGATCTCGATACCGTTCGTGCGGACGCGCGGCACGGGCGGCGCCATGTTGTTCCAGACAAGCCGCGCGGGCCGCGATGCAAGATCGACGAGATAGCCTTCTGCAGGAATGGCATTCGCAACGCCCGCGGCGTTTTTCACGCGGACTTCATCGACCGATCTGAGCGGCGTCAACGGCAGCTCGACGTCGCGGCCGGCGGGCCAGCGGTCGAGCGTCATCGCCCATGATTGAGTGATGAGTGCGAGCGATAGCGCCACCTCGATGTGAAGTCTCGACGTCAGCAGCAGGCTCGCGATCAGAACATCCTCGCCATCGCCGTCGATGCGCATGTGTGCTTTCGCATCGGCAACCGACACCGGCTCGACTGCCGGCGGTATCGTCATTACGAGCGACATGGGCATTCCTTGTGTGCTTTGGGTTTTTTGGTAGCGTCCGGCTCAGAGCAGTCCTGGACGAAAAAATGCGGGGCCACCGCGTTGACGGCGACCCCGCAGGTTTCCGCGCGGGCGGGAGGGGAACCCGCGCGGGAATAGGTATCGTCATCATCGGACGGCTGAGCCTCGGCGATGCCGTTCGGGGATCCAGCGGAAGAAGTGCCGAAGGCTCAATATTGCGTCTTCTGACTAAGTCTTGCGCTGGATCCCCGCTCTTCGCTTACGCTCGACCGAGGATGACGCAGTGCTACGCAGAAAACTTCAGAAGCTTGATAGCGTCGAAGTCCTGAACGCCGCCGCCGACGCGCTTCGTCGTGTAGAAGAGCACGTAGGGTTTGGCGCTGTAGGGATCGCGCAGCACGCGGATGCCCGCGCGGTCGACGATGAGATAGCCGCGCGAGAAATCGCCGAATGCGATGCCGAGCGCATCGGCCCCAATCGCTGGCATGTTCTCGCTTTCCGCAACCGGATAACCGAGAAGCGACGGCCATTCGCCCGGTCCATTTGCGGGCTGCCAGAGATAGTTGCCCTGGCCGTCCTTCAGCTTTCGCACGGCCGACACCGTCGAGCGGCTCATCAGGAACGTGCCGTTGGCGCGGTATGGCGCCTTCGTCGCGTAGACGAGATCGAGCAGCTTGTCGCCCGGATTGCTCGCAGGAAACGCGCCTGCGGCACCGCTTGCGACGAAACCGAGCTTGCCCCAGACCCACGAGCCGTTGGCGACGGTGTCGTAGCTCAAGAGGCCTTTCGGCTTGTTGGTGCCATCGCCGGTGACGAAGGCGGTGCCTTCCTGTTCGGCGAAAGCGAGGCGGACTTCTTCGGCCAGCCACTCGTCGATGTTGACGATGGTATCGTCGAGAAGCGTCTGCGATGCTGCCGGCATCGCGTAGAGCTCCATCGTCGGGAACTGCAGTTCGGCAAGCGTCGGCGCGGTGGTCTGCGAACGCGAGGCCGTTTCGGCGACCCAGCCGGTGTCGGCGCCGCCCGTCGCGAACGGCCGCTTATAGACGGAGCCCGAGACCTGGCGAAGTCCGGAGATCGCGCGCATCGGCGAGATGGCTTTGAGCGCGCGATTGACGGCCGCTTCCGTCTCGGCCGGAACGAGATAACCGCCGTCTGCGCCCGAGCCTGCGGACAATGCTTTCTCCTCTATACGCGCGAGACGCTGCGCATCGCCGCGGCGCACGTAGCCGTCGAAGGCCGACTTATGGGCAAGATTCGACGTGGACGACGAGCCGCCTGCGATGTGCGGACGCGCCGACTTCAGCGCGAGGTTATCCGCCACACGCTTTGTGGAATCGAGGGTTTCCTCGATGCGCGCCAGCTTCTCGGCGACGAGCGTGTCCGTCGCGCAGCGTTGCTCGATCTCGGCGAGGCGTTGATCGTTCGTTTCCTTGAAGGCTTCAAATGCTTCGAGGAATTCTTCGAAGGCGCGCGCGGTTTCTCCGCCCGCCCCCTTCGTTTCGAGGGTGGTGGTGTCTGTCATGTGTGGGTCCAGTTCGAGTTGGATATTGGTAGGAGCGTTCACCCCTACTCTCCGTCACCCTGGCGCAGGCCGGGGCCTAGACAAGCATCAACAAATGAATTGCGTGATCATCCGCAACGCTAGCGCCGCGGCGATCGCTTTTCATTCCGCTGAACTCTGACTGGATCCCGGCCTTCGCCGGGATGACGGGATTGAGGAGATACCGGCGACTTTCCCTCTCCCCATTCTCTGCACTTGAATGGGGAGAGGGCCAGGGTGAGGGGCGGCCGCTTAGACGTGCGCGAGGTGCTGCCCCTCACCCCAACCCTCTCCCCGCATACGGGGAGAGGGAGATTACATTTCCTGCATCAGCCGCGCAGCCTCGCGGAAACGCGAGGCGAGCTTGGCATCGCTGGCGAAGGTCCGGCTCGCTTCCCGCAAAGCCTTGAGACCGTGGAAGCCCGAGCGGAGCACCGCCCTCGCCTCCATCCGCGTCAGCCCAGCATCCCGCGTGAGCCAGCGCTCGAATTCACGTTCGGTCGGCGCGGCCTTGACGAACGGCCTCGTCTTCACGCTTTCGACGCGCGCACCCGGCAGCATCGGAAAGGTGACGACCGAAATCTCCCAGAGATCGACTTTTTCGAGACGGCGCACGCCGGATGCCGCATCGCGCCTGGCCTTCACCGTCTTGAAGCCGATCGAAAGCCCGTCGAGCGCGCCAGCACGCATCAGCACCAGTACTTCGCGCGCTTTCGAGACCGCGGTCATCAATCGTCCGCGGACGTAGAGCCCGCGCGCATCCTCGCGGATCTCGTCCCACACGCCGATCGGCTCGGCCGGATCGTGCTGGAACAGCATCTTTATGCGCGCGGCACCGCGACCCGCCAGGCTTTCGCGGAAGGCGCCTGGCGCGATGACGTCATGCCCTAAGTCCTCGCGATTGAAGAGGCTCGCGTAGCCTTCGAACACGCCATCGTCGAGCGACTTCGCCTCGAGCGGCAGCGCGCGGCTCCGTTTCGACAACGAAGCCGGCAGCAGGAAGTGTTCGGTCATGTGCGGGTCCTTATGAGTATGCCTTGCCGCTCCGCTGCTCGGAGCCGGCCGCAAGGCACGCCAGTGTTGAAATATCTCCGTCATCCCGGCGAAGGCCGGGATCCAGCCAAAGCGCAGCGGGCGTGACCTACAGTGTGCGAACACGGCGCCAATCAGCCTTCGCTGTCGCGCTGATTAGATTTGCGCTGAGGACGCGCTCCGGTGTGGCTATCGTAGAAAGCCGAGACGAAGCCTTCGGGCTTTCTCTTCATTGCCAACTCTCAGTACCAAGGCACATGGAAAGCGGCGTAAAGGCGCCTCAATTCTTTGCGGCTGATTATGTAGACAGACGAGTATGAAGCCGAGGTGCTCGGCGTTTCGACGATAGCTCGGTCGGCCAAATAAGCTTTCACCTTGGCGTAGAGCCCAGTGCCGTAAATGCTAAGAGGTGATATCTCGCCGGTCTCCGCATCCCGGAAATACACAACGTGTCTCTTGGTTTCTGGATTGGACTCCGACTCTGCTGCGTGGTCGTGTCCGGGATTATTTAGAAGTGCGCTTGAAACTTTGGGTTGCCGCCACCATTCGTAGCCGCGTTCTTGGAGAAGCTCGATGCTTTTGGCTTGTCCAGCATCCGTCAGCTCGACCCTCGGTTCGGAAGGCGCTTTGTCAGCCTGCCACGGAAATCGTGAATCCTTCCAAATTCGCTCCGAGAGATCGAACACGTAGTAATCTGAAAGGTTTTGGGCCAACGATCGCCCATCATCTTTCGGACGCCAATCGCGCGGCCAGCGATTGCCCGTCATTTCAATGAAAACCGCGCCTTCTTCGACAAGCTCGATAAGGGCGTCCTCGAAAAGCTCTGGTTCCGCCGAGTTCCCGCTTGGCGCTATCACCGTATTCAAAGCGAGTTGGCATCTTCGAAACCCGCCTCTTCGAGCGTCGCCAGGATTCGGTTTTTCATCTCGGCAGTGTCGATCATGCTAATGACTTTTCGTCGTTGGCGAGGAAGCTTGCGGCTTCGAGGCGTTTCCAGAGCGCGACGCGTTCACCGGATCATAGCTTGTCTACCGCCACCATTCGTAACCGAGCTTCTCCAATAGCGCGACGCTTTTCTCTGTTCCTGCATCGGTCAGAACGACCTCGGGTTCCGGAATTTGAAAGTAGGGCGGTCCCTCCTCAGACCTCGAATCTTCCCAACACCTTTCGTGGGGGTTAAAAATATAATTCGATGACAGCTTGTCGATTTCGGCCAATCCGTCGGCGGTTGAAAGCGGCTGACGGCCGTGGGGAATAGATGTCATTCTTATAGAAATCGAGCCCTCCGAAAGAAGCTCACGGAGAGATTTCGCTAAGATTTCCGGCTCCTGCGGATCGCCCGCAGGATCGATAACATCGGGCAACAGCGAAATAACCCTTTCATTGCCGGCTTCCTCGAGGGTTCCTAGAATCCTCTTCTTCATTTCGTCGATGTCGATCATGCTAATGCCTGCTCGTCCTTAACAAGAAAGCTCGCTGCTTCGAGGCGTTTCCAGAGCGCGTCGCGCTATAACGATCATCAGACCGAGGTGGAAGACCTCACCATTCGCTCGACGTCTCGGAGTGCCAAAGAGAGATATGGACGCATATCAGGTTGCTGCATACTCAGAACGACGGATTCAATGAAGGTATCCTCAGGGACCTGCTCAAGGCCACTGAGGGTCGCAAGGCCATAGCCACTTAGACCGTGAAAAAGCTCGTTGAACTTCTTCGCGACCTCAACAATCACATCCGAAGGGTGGTCTAGAGCCACTCCCCGGAAATCAACCGTCATCATGTGCATTAGACTAAAGAGACTGGCAGCGCGATCTGCAGCCGATTGACTCCAGAACCATGCTTTTATTTCTTCCACTTCCATTTATCGGTCCGCTTCATATTAATGCGCAGAGTGGGGGCGAACTGTCCGGTCTCGCGGCGTTTCCAGAATGCGTCGCGTTCGGATCAGGCTCCTTGATATGATGGCTGAGCGGATCAGAGTTTAGTCTGATCTCGTTCCCTTCGGGCCTTTCGAAAATCCAAGTACGCATCATACTGCTGATCATCCAACACCCACGTATCGTGGTCGGGATCAGGCACCGGCCGCTCATAGTTATGATATTCTCGGCCCGTCAAGTTATCGAGAAAATCTCGGTCTTCGAGATATGCTTCTCGGCCGCGGCACGGGAGACCTATTACGGCGCCCGTGTGATAAATATTCATAATAATTTCGCGCGTATCGACCACGATGGGGCCTCCTCATTTCACGGGATATGCAGTCTGGACACGAAATCCCTTCGCCGCACGTTTATCACGCAATATGACAACCTGCACACCGTACGTGTCTCGCATATATGGCTGTGCATTATACCTAGGCAGGTAGGCTTCATAGCCAGTCGGCTGGGAGAACCATGTCGACAGGACCTCTATCGGGGATCCACCACTGACGACTTGCTCAACCTTTTCTGGATTATTGGAGACAACGGAATTCACTAGCTTGGTAGCAGCTTGCATTGAAGTAAAAGAGCCTACACCGAGACCCCGAAAGTCGTCACCCCGCTCCACCGTCTTTGTCGCTTCATTTTGAACTCGCTCAACGAGATATTTCGGATTGGCACCAACATGCTCCGTAATTGCATGTCCGCCAAGTTTCTCCTCTTCACGCAAATCGATTGGATAACCAGCTAGAGGGTCAGCCTGCGCGACACGGACGCGGCCGTCGGAGGTGCTAGCCGTTCCACCGCCACCATCCGTCCACTGTCCGCCGCCGGTTTGGCCGGCAGGCACGCGCGGTTGGTCTTCGCGATATTTGAGAGAGGGAGAACTGTCCGGCTTCGCGTCATATCCCGCTGCGGCACGTTTCTCGTCGTTAGTGAGGAAGGACGCCGCTTCGAGGCGTTTCCAGAGCGCGTCGCGTTCGGGGGCGAGGGCTTCGATCTGGTCGAGGTCGGGTTTGAGCTCTAGGTTTGTGCCCCGCGACTCCCCTCCGGGGAGCCGGCCGCGGGGCACGGGCCCTGTGTTGAACGCTGGCGCTAGCCAGCTTGCAAGCGCTCGCGCCGTTCTATTCACCAGCGGCAGCACAGTTTGTCGCCAGAAGGCGCGCTGTGCTTCCTGATAGTTCGAATACGTATTGTCGCCCGGAATGCCGAGCAGCATCGGCGGCACGCCGATCGCAAGCGCAATCTCGCGGGCGGCGGCGTTCTTCGCCTCGATGAAGTCCATGTCTTTTGGCGTCAACGACAGGGGCTTCCAGTCGAGGCCACCTTCGAGGAGCAGCGGACGTCCGGCGGCGCGCGCGCCCTGGAAGTTCGTCTCGAGCTCAGCTTTAAGACGCGTGAACTGCTCGTCCGTCATCTGGCCGTTCGACGCGGCGTAGACGAGCGCGCCCGAGGGCCGCGCGGAATTATCAAGCAGTGCCTTGTTCCAGCCCGACGCGGTGTTGTGAATGTCGATTGCGGTGGCCGCCGCTTCGATCGGGCTCATGCCGTAGTGATCGTTGGCGGGGTGGAAGAGACGCACGTGCAGGATCGGGCGCACGCCCGTTGCCACTTCATCAATGAAGCGCACGGAGCGTCCCGCCACGGTGTACTCGTAGCCTTCCGGCCAGCCGTCGAGGCCGGGGATGACCTTCATGCGGTCGGGCCGAAGAATGTGCAGCTCGCGGATTTCGCCGTCGAGCGCAACCGCTTCGACGTAGGCATTGCCCGCGACCAGCAGGAAGCCGTACCAGGCTTCGAGGAAATCGGTGCCGGTATGATCGAGGCTCGGCCGCCGGATGAGATCGATCAGCGGATGATCCTCGATCTCGTTCACGCCCTCATAGAGAAGCAGCGGGATCGTGGCGGCGGCCTCCGCGATCATGCGCACGGAGCGATAGACGATGGCGTTCTGCATGAAGCCTTCGCGGGCGAAGGCGGAGTAGTCGCGTGGCGCCCACACGGGCTCGCCGAGATTCTGGTAGGCGATGAGCGGACCGGTGGCGGTGCCTTTTTGATTCAGGCTCGGAAAGAGTCTTTCATTTGCGCCCGGCGACTCCCCTGCGGGGAGCCGGCCGCCGAGCGCGCTCGATGTTGCGCGAGACGTGCGTTCAGCGAGCTGGCCGCTCGGCACACGTCTTTGCACCGGCAGCCAGCGCGTGAGCGCTTCCGAGATCAGCGACATGCATTGTCCTTTGAAATTTTTCAGACGCGTGTGCGGACCAAGACGAAGTCCACTATTTTTCAACCGTCATGCCGGCGGAGGCCGGCACCCAGTCAGAGATCCACATCCGTTATGTTGATGTTTGCCTGGATCCCGGCCTGCGCCGGGATGACGATTTGATTTGGTTCGTCATCCTCGAACGGACGAGCTTGCGAGGCCGTTCGGGGATCCAGCGTCAGACTTGTCGAAGACGCAATATCGTGCCTTCGGCACTTCTCACGCTGGATCCCCGAACGCGCATCGCTGCGCTCACACGTTCGAGGATGACGGAAGGCGTTAGAGCATCCTGACCGATGGTTTCGTCTTGTCGCTCAGGAGCAAATCCGTGATGGCCCAGACGAGCGCGTCGGCGCGGTCGGGGCTGCGGCCTTTGACCGTGCCGTCGGCACCGAACGTACACATCTGATCTTCCAGCGCGTCGAAACGGCCGGCGTGCGCGACGCGGCCTTCCGCGTAGAGCGCCGCGACCGGCTCGGCACGAACCCATTTTCCCCGCGTCGCTCTGACTTTGACGACGGGGAAATTCTCGCGGAACTGCTGCAGGACCGAGATCACGAGATCGCCGCCCTGGTTCACTTCCGCCACCATGCGGTCCGCCTCGTAATCGTCGTAGGCGCCGAGCGCGGCCCGCGCCCAGAGTTCCGGCGTTCGTCCTTGTACGGTTCGATCGGCCAGGACGTAGGCGCGTTTGTCGACGCCCAGTCCCGCCACCACGATGCCGCAAGCGTCCGACGATGCAGTCGCCGTCACCGGCGGATCGAGCGCGACGACGACGCGTTGCATCTCGGGCGCGGTCTCGACGCGCGCTTCCTCGATCCAGTGCCGCCGCCATAGGCCGTCACTCGCATCTTCAACGATCTCGCCGAGCAATTCCTGGCGGCCGATCGCGGAACCGGCGTAGCGGCGCGTCATCTCGGCGATGAACGTTGGCGCGAGGTTCGTCGCGTTGTCGGCGGTTGCAATGTTGACTGTCACGGTCGCTTCGTCCGCGATGATCTGTTTCAAAAGCTTCGTCGCGCGCGGCGTCGTCGTCACGCAGACGCGCGGCGCCTCGCCGAGACGGAGTGCGAATTGCAACATGTCCCATGCCCGTTCCGCGCCCCGCCACTTCGCAAGTTCGTCGCACCAGGCGGCCGTGAACTGCGGACCGCGCAACGCCTCGGCTTCGTCCGCCGAGAACAGTTCCGCGACCGCGCCGTTCGGCCAAGTCAGGCGCCGCTTCGACGGTTCGAACTCGGGTCGCTCATGTGCCGGATGGATCGCGAGCAAACCTGACTGACCTTCGATCATCACGTTGCGCACGTCGCCAAGAGTCTTGCCGACAAGTGCTATTCGCGCCTGCTTATCATCGCCGACAATGCTCCGGACCCACTCTGCCCCAGCGCGAGTCTTTCCCGATCCACGACCGCCGAGCAGCAGCCAGACGCGCCATTGTTTGTTTGCACCCGGCGACTCCCCTCCGGGGTGCCGGCCGCCGGGTGCGCTTGATGTTGCGCGAGACTCGTCCAACAAGTCCGCCGCTTCCGGCCGGCTCGCGGAACGCGAGTCGGAAGCGCCAATCAAAGAAGGCGCCAGCTGCTCGTCGCGTGCCCATAGCTCCCAGTCATGGGCGATAAACTCGAGCTCGTCCGCGCTCAGCTCATTCAGAACTTCGCTGAGGCGATCGCTTGCGATTGAGGCGCTCAAGACGTTCCGCAATTTCGCGGCGTAGGTCTTCCGCATGAGCTAGCGCCTCCTTGCTCTTGGCGTCACCTCCGGTCGGCTTCCGCTTCGTCATCACGCGTTGCATCTCAACTGCTTTCTCCAGTGCGTTGACCATCTGCGACAGGGCGCGCGAGGCGCGCTCGCGATCCTGCGAGGTCAGCCCCTTTTGCTTTTCGAGCTTCGTCAGCTCGCCATCGATCGTGTTGTAGACGCGCTGAACGAGGAGGTCCGGCTTGGCGCGCGTTCGCCTTGCGGGCGCGGCCTTCGCGGGCGTGCTCGCCGTAGCTTTGGGATTCGCCGCGGAAGCGGCGGACTTCGTAACGGGCTTCGGTTTCGGCGCCGGGCTTTCGGCCTCTGCTTCCGGTTTGCCCGGCCTGGGCGTCTTCGTATCGCTGCGGGCACGCGAAGGGGTTCGCCGCACCGTCGACGCCGCTGCCATGCACACTGCCTTTTCGGAAATTGCGGATTGACGTGCGAGGCGAGGAAATTTTCGGCCAGCGGGCCGTCTCAGCGGCCTCTCACACTTTTCGCGTTATACAAAAAACCTACCCGAGAAGCGTCACGCTGTCAACAGAAAAAACGATGTAAGCCTATGAAGTTAAAAGATATTCACGCTGTCTCCGGCATAAACTTTCCGATTATAGTCGACTTTCTCAGAGCGAGGATAAGTTTCTCCGTTCAGAATGCACTCCGTCATGCGCCTGCGCGCGAATGATGGGTTCTGACTCCCCCTCTCCCCGCAAGCGGGGAGAGGGTCGGGGTGAGGGGCCGCGCATTCGTTCATCGTTGGGCCGCCCCTCACCCTAACCCTCTCCCCATTGAAGAAATGGGGAGAGGGGATGTTCCTTACCACCGTCATCCCGGCGAAGGCCGGGATCCACTCAAAGTTCAGCGCATTCGCGATCAGCGCGGTGCGAACCGCATCTGCCGTTGTATTGAAGCTTGTCTGGGTGCCGGCCTGCGCCGGCATGACGGAGTGTGGGCTCGGCCGGAAAGACGATCACACCGCAAAATCTTTGGCTGCCGCTATTCGGCGGTTTCCGGAGGGAGTTCGCTGACACCCGAAGGACGGCGTTTCCGCTCGGGCTTCGAGCCTCCTTCCGGTCCGTCGTCAGGAATAATGTATTTCCAATAATTCTCTTCTTTGACGCGACGCTCGCTCATGGCGAAACTTCTGACCGAGATGCCGGCCTGATGCACCGTCTCGGACGAACCTGAGACCAAGGGATGCCACCACTTCAGGTCCTGCCCCTCGCCGACAAGGCGGTAAGCGCACGTCTTCGGCAGCCAGGAAAGCTCGCGCGCGCGTGCAATATCGATCTCAAGACAATCCGGCATCTTCTTGAACCGGTTGGGATAGTCCTTGCACCTGCAGGTCCGGACGTCGAGCATTCCGCACGCGAGCCGCGTCAAGTAGACCTCGGCCGTGTCCTCGTCCTCGAGCTTGACGAGGCAGCACCGCCCGCAGCCGTCGCACAGCGCTTCCCACTCGTCGCGGCTCATCTCTTCGAGGGTTTTCGTGCGCCAGAACGGTGGATCGTTGCCGTCCAACATCAAGTCTTGCTCTTCCATTGTCGGTTCAGTCGCGATAACCACAATTTCGTCGACTTACGCCGTGTAATCGGCAATTCGGTTTAAGCGGCGCGTCCTACTGGAGGCGTCGCGATTGTTGTTGCAAGAAAGACTCTCGCTGTTGAGGGCTTAAGCCCACGTCTCACGCGTGACAAGAGCGACGTCGTTAGGGTGGCCGTTTCTTGAACGACTGGTTTCACAGGCAGGGCGGCCGCGACCGCTTCATTGACTGGCTCAGGCTCGACTCGCAGATCAATTCCGCGCTCGGGGAAGCATGGTCGCGCGTCAAAGACTACTGGAACGCCGGCTCGAGCTACTTCGCCCGCTTCCAGCTCGTCGGCTGGCGCCGCCTGCTTAATGAGTTCGCCTCCGAAGGCCTGACGATGCTGTTCGGCGGTCTCGTCGTTCTTTACGGCCTCGCGCTGCCCGCATTCGAAGAGTTCGACGAGAGCAAATTCCTGACGGGGCGCTACGCGGTCAAATTTCTCGACGTCAACGGCAATGAGATCGGCAAGCGCGGCATTCTGCACAACGACGCCGTGCCGCTCGAGGAAATTCCCGACGTTCTGATCAAGGCGACACTATCGACGGAAGACCGGCGCTTCTTCGAACACTACGGCATCGACGTGCTCGGCACGCTGCGTGCGCTTGTCACCAACGTGCAGGCCAACGAAGTCGTGCAAGGCGGCTCGACGCTGACGCAGCAGCTCGCGAAAAACCTGTTCCTGTCGTCGGAGCGCTCGCTGCAGCGAAAGATCAAGGAGCTGTTCCTCGCCTTCCTGCTCGAGAGCCGCTACACGAAACGCGAGATCCTGAAGCTCTACTTCGATCGCGCCTATATGGGCGGCGGCACCTTCGGCGTCGAAGCCGCGTCGCAATATTACTTCGGCAAATCGGTTCGCGACATCACCATGCCGGAAGCGGCCGTGCTCGCCGGTCTCTTCAAAGCGCCGACAAAGTATTCGCCGCTCGTCGATCTGGCGGCGTCGCGGGCGCGCACCAACCAGGTTCTCGATAACCTCGTCGAGGCCGGGTACTACACGGCGGGGCAAGTCCACGCGGCGCGCATGAACCCGGCGAAGATCGTCGAGGCTCGCACGTCGACGAGCCCTGACTGGTTTCTCGATTGGGCTTATGAGGAAGTCCAGCGCCTCGCCGACGGCAAGAACCAATTCGTGCTGACGGCGCGGACGACGGTCGACCTGACGTTGCAGCGGCAGGCGGAGGAGGCGCTCAACGCGGCGCTTCGCAAGGAAGGTCGCGACCTGCACTTCACATCAGGCGCAATCGTCCTCATGGAGACGGACGGTAAAGTCCGCGCGATCGTCGGCGGCCCTGATTACGGCGAGAGCCAATTCAACCGTGCGACGCATGCCAAACGCCAGCCCGGCTCGTCATTCAAAGTCTACGTTTATGCAACGGCGATGGAGAACGGCTTCACGCCGGAGACGATCGTACGCGACGCCTCGCGCTCGTGCGGGAACTGGTCGCCGTCGAACTACGGCGGCGGCGGTGGCTCGGGCTCGCGCCTGCCGCTCTGGATGGCGCTCGCCAAATCGTTGAACACGGTCGCGGCCGAGCTGTCGTTCGTCGTTGGCCGCGAAAAGGTCGTCGAGATGACCAAGCGGCTCGGCATCGAGGGCGTCAAGAAGACCTGCTCGATGGCCCTCGGCGACGGCGGCCTCACGGTGCTCGAGCATACTGGCGGCGTCGCGACTTTCGCGAACGGCGGCAAGCTCGCCAAGCCCTATGGCATTCTCGACATTACGACATCGAAGGGCGATCTTCTCTATTCGCGCGAGCGCGACGAGCCGCCGCCGCGGCAGGTCCTTTCGCGGCACGTCGCCGAAGAGATGAACGTCATGCTCAATCGCGTCGTGACGGAAGGCACCGGCGGCATGGCCAATCTCGATTTCACCAACGTTGCGGGCAAGACGGGCACCTCCACGGGCCCCAAGGACGCGTGGTTCATGGGCTTCACCGGAAAATACGTGGCGGGCGTCTGGATCGGCAACGACGACAACCGGCCAATGCGTTCGGGCGTCACCGGCGGTCATCAGGCGGCGCCGATCTGGCACGACCTGATGACGGTCGCTCACACCGACATGAACATTCCGACCATTCCGGGCCTCGCTCCGCATCCGCGTCAGGTCATGGAGCAGCAGCGGCTCGCGGAGATCCGCGCGCAGCAGGTCGCGGCCGGCATCGAGCCGGCTCAGTCCGCGACCGACTCTGCGAAAACTCCCGCTATCATGCCGGCCAAGACGCGCGACGCGCTGAAGGTTCTCGTCGCTGCGCTTCGCAAGGCGAACGGGCAAGCCGAGCCCGCGCCGTCGCCGTCCTCCGCATCGCCGCATTCGCCAACGGCGCCCATCGATCCCAAGGAAGCGCCGCAGCCTGCGATTCGTCCGGATGCGGTGAAATCCGAACGGCGTGCGACGCTCTTCGATACGTCTCGCGACGACCTTTCGATTCCCGCCATGCCGGCTGGTGCAATGCCCGGCACATCGTCCACTAACCCCAGGACGCGGCCTTAGCTCGCGTTGAAACAGGAAGCCACGCACTTGGCATCGGTCGAACTCGAGCCAGCGGTATCCCCCTCGCCGCCGTCATCGCGCGGCGGCGTGGCGCGCGCGATTTTCGCGAGTCTGCTGCGCACGATCAGTCTCATATTGACGATCATGCTTGCCGTCACCGTCGGCGTCTGGTCGAGCCGCTTCATGATCGCGCGCGGCTCTCCGCTTTCGACCGATACCTACGGGCCATGGCAACAGTGGCGCAGCATCGGCCGCGAGAGCGCGGATCCCTACACAAAGGCGCACATCGTCACCACGGGGAAGCTTAGGATTTCTGCGGACAGCGCGGGTGTCTTCGAGGCGCGCACGGACTCGCAGGGGGCGCGGCTGCACTCGTCGTGCAACTACATCGTCGAAGGCGCGAACATGCGCGGCCTGTGGTGGAGCCTCGCCGTGTTCGACGCGCGCGGCAAGCTCATCTCCAACGACGCCGACCGCTATGAGTTCACTGCCGACACGATCGCGCCCAATCCCAACGGATCGTTCGTCGTCACGCTTGGGCGCGACGCGCGTCCAGGCAACTGGCTGCCGACAAGCGGCGCGGGACGTCTCGTGCTCGTCTTGACCGTGCTCGATCCGGCAACCGGCCTTTCGAGCGAAGAGCGCGCAGAGCGCAACAAGCATCTGCCCGTCATCACGCGGGAGGGATGTTCATGAAGTTGCTGCAGCGCTTTGACTTCCGGCTGCTCGCCATCTTCCTGCTTGTTGCGGGGATCGTGCATCTCACCGCCACGTTCCTGGCGGTCAACGATGCGCGCGGATCGGCGTACACGCGGCTGGCGCGGTCGCTGCCGCAAAACAAGATGGTGATCACCGATGCGATCGCTCCACAACGACAGCCGCTGCCCTTCCTCGCGCCTGACTCGCGCTATGCATTCTGCCTTTTCGATACGACCGATACGACGATGCGTGTTCGGGCGCTGCTTCCTGATCTCGGCTGGACCATCGGCATCTATGCGCCGGACGGACAGAACCTTTATTTTGCCGCCGCTTCCGCCGACCGGGAGACGACGGTGGATCTCTCCATCGTGCCAGCCGATGATCGCTTTCTCGGGTTGCCGCAAGGCATCGCGCTTCCTGGCGCGCCTCAGCCGATCGAAGCCCAGCAGTCTATCGCAGCGGCCAAAGGACTGGTCGTCGTTCGCGCTCCCGACAAGGGCGACCCCTACCGCGCCGACGAGCTAGCCGTCCTGGCCAAGGCCTCATGCAATCCGGGTGGCGCTTAGCCACTCGCTCCTTCGTCATCCCGGCCGCAGCAAAGCGAAGAGCCGGGACCACTTGCCCGAGATGGGATTGCATTCCTGGGTCCCAGGTCTCGCAAGCGGGCACGCCCGGGATGACATCTGATGGGATGACAGCCATGGGCTCATCTCGTCCAACATCGTCATCCCGGCGAAGGCCGGGATCCAGGCAGCGGGCAGCACAATGCGCGCTTGCGGTCCGTTCAGGGTGACCGCGCCTATCACTCTGCTGAAGCCTGTCTGGGTGCCGGCCTGCGCCGGCATGACGGAGTGTGGGTGGGCATGCGGGCCACCGGCATCACACCTTGTCATCGTGGCCGAAGCGCAGCGCAGAGCTGGGACCCAGGGCGATATCTGCCCATCGTTATCCTCCTGCGGCCTGCACCGGCATGACGGTGGGTGAGCACGGAAATCATTTGACCGTCATCCTCGGCCCAGCGCGGCGGAGCTGCGTCGGTGGCCGGGGATTCAGCGTTAGACTCGTCGAAGACGCAGTATCGTGCCTTCGGCGCTTCTCACGCTGAATCCCCGAACGGCCTCGCAAGCTCATCCGTTCGAGGATGACGTTGGTGGTCGTGGTGACGTCAGGATTTTGTTTCGCTATCGATTTCGAGCGTGTCGCGGCCCCGTCGCGGCTTCTTCGGCTTCTTGCCCTGCGTCTCGTCGTGGCGCTCGTAGCGCACGCCCGGAAAAAGCACGATTTCCGCGGATTGGCCTGCTCCGTATGCCGCGAGCACGGATGCGGCTGTCGGTTTCGGCACCGTCTTGAATGCGATGATCGTCGCCATGCGTCGTCCCCCGAAGCGCGGGCACCCGCCCGCCTCCATGCGGCACTTCACGCCATTAGGACTCTCGCCACGAGCAATAGAACGTATACTGAATGGTGGCGTGAATGCGTTGCGGCCGCCAGAATCATCGCAATCAATGAAGTAGTGTCCGGGAGTTCTTAACGCGGGGTAAAATCGAATCCGGAGCGTGCGGTTTCGTTGCTAGTTCATCAATTCGTCACCGAGAAAGTGACGTCCCTCGCGGTCCTCGATTTCGACGATCCAGAGATCACTGTCGAACTCCGCCTCGCGTTTCAAAAGTGCTTCGGCTTCAGGTTCGGGCACGAAGACTTGCTTGAAACGAGTGACCCAGCGTCGATCGACATCGGCCTCATCGAAGCCTGCCGGCGCCGGCGAAAAAACCGCGGCGGTTTGATCGGGCCTCACGATCTTGATGAAGATCGCGCCGGCATCATCGTCACCGTGACGGACGACGACGCCCATCGCACCATTGATTTGGCAGCGGCGAAGATAAGCCTTCACCCAGATTTCGGATTTGAGACGCATGTCTCCCCGTTATCGGTGAGCGGAGGAGAATTTTCTAGTGCTTCGCCGCCTTGGCAATCGCTTCGCGCCGCGCCTTCGGCTCGCCTTGCAGCCGGGTGATCCGGCTTACCAAGGGTCCCGAGATGCGTCCGGTGACTTTCAGCTTCTGGTCCGTCTCGAACTCGCGCACGGCGCGCGCGAACTCAGGTGTCATCGCCGAACCCGGAACACCGGTCTGATAACCCAGCGCCGAGAGCTGCTGCTTGACGGTGCGAACGAGACTTTCGCCATCGGCCGTCATCGTCTTGCCGGGCCGCGCCGCGCTCGGCGACATGGACGATGAGCCGAGGATCAGCTGGCTCAGAAGCTGCTCGCTCGGTTGCCCGGTCAACACCAGGCCGTTGTCGTACTCGTACGCGAAGATCGCAGCGCGGGTGACCGTCCCCAAGACGCCGTCGGCCTGGCCCGGCTCGTAATGTAGGTTGCCGAGTTCGCGTTGTATGCCCTTCGTAAGTTCGGCGCGGTTGGCATCATCGATCTGGCTCAATGGCGCGGGCGGCAGCACGCCGTCGGCTTCAGGGGGATTGGCTGCTGCGGGCCCGGGCGACGTCGGTCCGAGCGCGATGCCGGGTCCGTCGACCCATGAGGTGCGATCGGTGACGATGCCACCGGTTTCGATGGCACTGCCCGGAGCCGTGTTCTGGAAGACGAACATGTTCAAGGCCACGCTCGTCGTTGCCAGCAGCGAAATGACAGCTGCGAGCTTTACATCCCTCTCGGTCATCCTGACGCCCGTTGCTCTTTCCCAGCTCGGAACTATGGCGAGTCAGCCGTTAAGACCTGCTTAACTGTCGAGACATTGCGGCAGGCAAGTTCGCGCCGCAGGCCGATCCAATTTATCTAAAACTTGATGCAAAATCGCTTCGAATTGCGGTGCACAAACTGACGTGACCTTGAGCCGGGCCTGTTATCCCATTGAGCGAGGGAATGCCTCACCACCAATCCGATCAACGGCCGGACCGCGTCCGGCCAGAGATGCGAAGGTTCGAGCTATGGGTATGTTGCGAATTGCTACGTTTGCCGCGGTGGCCATTGCGCTGCTTCCGTCCGATCGCGAGCAGCAGCAGCGTCTTTACGAGCGCGCCGGTTCGACGGCTCAATGGGTCGTGACATTCTGCGACCGAAACTCCGCCGCGTGCGCGAAGGGCTCGGAGTTGTGGTCGCAATTCGTCGCCAAGGCCGAGTTCGGGGCCAAGCTCGCCTACGACATGATGCGCGAACGGGAAGCCTCTGGCCTCGCGACGTCGAGCTTAAATCTCGATCAGAGTAAAGCCCGCGTTGCTCCTGCCCTCCTCGAGCGCGATAGCGGCACTCTGACGCCTCTCGACAAAGAGCCCGACTGGCGCGGCAAGCATTTGAGCAAAAACGGCGTTTGAGCGATGTCCGAACGGCCGGCTGCATCTGATCGCCGCCGGCCTTGCCCTCGACCAGCCTGCGCACCTATGTGTAGTGTAGCGCCTGATTTAGCGGGTTGCAGGCTGGACTTTCCCGATGACACTCGACGACATCCGCGCTGATTTCGCGCTCCTCGATGATTGGGAGGATCGCTATCGCTATGTGATCGAGCTCGGCCGCGCTCTCCCCGCTTTTCCCGAAACGCTTCGTACGGACGCCAACAAGGTCCGAGGCTGCGCGAGCCAAGTTTGGCTTGCGACCAAGCGCGCCGGTTCCGGCACAAAAGGCGGTGCCGGCGACACGCTCGAGATGCAGGGCATGAGCGACGCGCACATCGTCCAGGGCCTCGTCGCCCTCTTGTTCATCATCTATGAGGGCAAAACGCTCGACGAAATCCTGAAGATCGATGCGGAAGGGATTTTTGCGAGCCTCGGGCTCAAGGATCATCTGACGCCGCAACGCTCGAACGGATTGGCCTCGATGGTGAAACGCATCCGCGCGGACGCCGCCGAGATGCTCGCGGCTTGACTCCTTCGTCATCCTCGACCAAGCGCGGCATCGCCGCGTCGCAGGTCGGGGATCCAGCGCAAATAGCGCCGAAGGCTCGATATTGTGTCTTCGACAACTTTAACGCTGGATTCCCGAATGGCCTCGCGATGCTCGACCATTCGAGAATGACGAAAGACTTATCGCATGCCCGGATCGATCTGCGGACGATAATCGCTTGCGCCCCAGTGCCTGACCCGCACAGGTCTTTGGTCGTTCGCCTGCGCGGCCTCAGGCAGCATTCCGTAATGGCGGGCGAGTTGGCGCAAGGCGATCTGCAGAATGATCTTGCCGGAGCGTTGCGGCCAGCCGCTTGCCTTCTCGCTCACTTCCAGGCCCTTCAAATGGCAGCAGACGTCGATCAGAACGCCCGCGAGGTCGGGACCGACGGCCGCGAGGGCGCGCTTGACGCGTTCATGCGCGGCAATGACGGAATCGCGAATGTCCGGACCGATGTCCGGCGCGCCTTTGGAGCCGCCGCCTCCACTCAAGAGCTGTGACCAGTTGGCGGTGACGCGCGGCGTCATTTGAGCGAACCAGAAATCGGCGCGAAGCTTTTCGCCGGCATCAAACTCGGCTTCGCTGAGCATCGGCCGGCCGTCTTTGTCTTTCCGCCGCGCCAGCCACGCGAGCGGACTTTCCGCGAGATTGCGTTCAGGCGCTTGGCGTTCCACGTGCGCCCGGCGTCGCGCGGCACGAGATGATCTCACAGTCATTGCTGGTCCCCGGTCTCAATTACTGATGGTTGTTTTTGTCAGGAGATGGCGACACGCCTGAGCCGACTTCGCGCATCACCAGCGTCGGCAGGGCCCAGCCCAGCACGTCGAGAGCGCGATCAAACGATGGGTCGTCGCGGCGATATTCAACCTTCAAACATGCGTGCGCGACCGTGGTGCGGTCACGGCCGAACATGGCGCCGACTTCCGTCAACGTCATGCCGCAGCAAACATGTGCGAGATACATCGCCACCTGCCTCGCTGCGGCAACGTCTCTGACGCCGCGCTTGCCGTGCCAAAGACCTTCGGACTCGATGCCGAAGACGTTCGATATGGCGATGTCGATCGCGAGGCGTGCGCGGCAATGGTGGAGAACTTTCCGCCTGCCTGAACGAGGCGTGCCGCGCTGGTGCATCTCTAATGGGGAGGCCGAGGCTCGCCATACCAGCCGCAAGCTTGGCTTAATCGGCGCGCGGTCGATGGCGGCTTCGGTGGCCGCGTCCTCGGTCTGAACTGATAACTGAATCTGTGACATGACAACGGAAGAATACCGTTACCCCAAATCGCGGGGATAAGTTTTTTGCCGCCTCGATTATTCACCCTAACGCGATAGGGACAGCGGAAAGATATCCCCGCATCTCGCGACCGCCGCACAGTCGGCGTTATGCAAAATCGCGTTTCGATACGAGACACAAAGGCGCCCAGAAATATGTGGCGCTCCAACTCTCACAATTCAGAGGCTAGCGGCGCCGGCGATGCCCTGCAACTCTTGCCGCTCTGGCCACGAGATCTTGGCAACCGGACCGCCGAGGGGAGAAAGAAGCTCGTCGCCGTTATCGAGCGCGAGCTTCGGAAGGAGCGGCGGCGCGGGATCGCGGGTAGTCCGGCCTACAATGTCGCGCGTCACGCGAAGCTCGTTCGCTTGCTGAAGGACGAGCGGCGGTCGCTTGCGGAGTTCGAACTTTCGCAATCCGGAAAGCGCTCTCGCGGCGGCCCAAAAAAATCAGACCAGAGACGAGAGCCGTAGCGTTAAGACGCGGACTTATTTTTCGCGGCGGGTGCCAAGGCCCATCTTCTTGGCGAGCTGCGACCGCGCATTGGCATAGTTCGGCGCAACCATCGGATAATCCGGCGGCAGACCCCACTTCTCGCGGTACTCCTCCGGCGACAAGTTGTAGTGCGTCCGCAGGTGGCGCTTCAGCGATTTGAACTTCTTGCCGTCTTCGAGGCAGACGATGAAATCCGGCATGACCGATTTCTTCACTGCGACTTTCGGCTTCGTCTCTTCCCGCTCCTGCGGCACGGTGCGACCGGCGGCGCGGCTCAGCGCGGCGTGGGTTTCCGCAATCAAACCCGGCAGTTCGGTCGATGAGATCGAGTTGTTGCTGACGTAGGCCGCGACGATCGTGGCAGTAATCGTCACAAGCTCGGGAGAAGCTGAACTATCCATCCGCCTGTCTTCCACATCCTCTGGCGGGCGAAAGCCCGCTGCCGAACGCACGTCCATATCTACATCCCGCCCTTGCGCCGTCGTTACCGACACGGCCTGTCGCGGATCTCGAAATCACGAAGTAGACAAGGAGATCAACTCGACTTCACTTGCGAAAGCTTTGACTACATGACGACTTCCTTGTCAATCTCAGCTGCTATTTAGATTACGACATCGCTAATTCTTGGCCGGCGCCCTTCTTCATCTGGTCATTACTCCGTCATGATGGCGCGTTGACGCGCACGCCTCGGCGGTCGAGAAGAAGCCAAATCCGCTCTCATCATCGAAAAGGTCCCCGCCCTATGACCGGCCAAACGAAGACGTCTGCTCAGATCGAAGACGAGACTGCGGGGCAGCCGCGCCCGCCTGTTGCTGAGCGCCTGCCGGCGGTCGTGACCCACCATGGCGTCACGCTCAGCGACAATTATGCCTGGCTTCGCGCAGAGAACTGGCAGGAGGTCATGCGGAAGCCCGACGTGCTTGCGCCGGCGATCCGGAGCCATCTCGAAGCGGAAAACGCCTATACGAAAGCGATGCTCGCCGACACGGAAGAGCTGCAGGCAACGCTCTTCGCCGAGATGAAGGCGCGTCTCAAGGAAGACGACCGGCAAGTTCCCCAACCGCACGGGCCATTCGAATACTTCCCGCGCTTCGTCAAAGGCGGGCAATACGCTCAGCTCTGCCGCATTCCGCGCGGCGGCTCGGTGGACGACGCGCAGGTTCTTCTCGACGGCAACAAGGAAGCCGAAGGCAAGGGCTACTGGGATCTCGGCGCGACCGCCCATTCCGGTGATCACAAGCTGCTTGCCTACGCCACCGACGACAAGGGCTCGGAGCTTTACACCGTCCGCGTTCGCGATCTCACCACGGGCGACGATCTCGCCGACGAAATTCCCGACACGCATGGCGGCCTCGAATGGTCGAACGACGGGAAGACGCTGTTCTACATCAAGGTCGACGAGCACCAGCGGCCGCTGTTCGTCTACAGCCACGAACTCGGAACACCGGCATCGGAAGACAAGCTCGTCTACGCCGAACCCGATTCCGGCTTCTTCGTCGGACTGTCGTCAACGCAATCGCGGAAGTTCATCGTCATCGACATCCACGACCACGAGACGAGCGAAGTCCGTCTCATTGATGCCGCGAATACCGGTGCCGGTCCGAGACTCGTCGCACCTCGCCGCGTCGGCCACCAATACAGCGTCGAGCATCATGGGCCGCGTCTCGTCATCGCGACGAACTCGGAGGCGGCGGAAGATTTCCGCATCGTGACGGCGCCTGTCGAGAATCCGGTAGAAGAAAACTGGCGGGAGATCGTCGCCCACAAGCCCGGGCGGCTGATCATCGATGTCAGCGTGTTTCAAGACTACCTTGTGCGGCTCGAGCGCGAAGAGAGCTTGCCGCGCCTCGTCATTACGCCGCTGAAGCCAGAGGGCGACACATTTCTCGACCTCTCCGGCGAGCACTCCATCGCCTTCGACGAAGAGGCTTACGCACTCGGCCTCAGCTCCGGTTATGAGTTCGAGACGACGCGGATCCGCTTCACCTATTCGTCGATGACGACGCCGGCGGAGACGTACGATTACGACATGTCGACGCGCGAGCGGACCTTGCGCAAGCGCCAGGAAATCCCGAGCGGGCACAATCCGGCGGATTATGTGACGCGGCGTCTCCTCGCTCCGGCGCCGGATGGCGAGCTGGTTCCCGTCACCTTGCTCTACAAGAAGACGACGCCGCTCGATGGCTCGGCGCCGCTTTTCCTCTACGGCTACGGCGCGTACGGCATCGCGATGCCGGCGTCGTTTTCGACCGGGCGGCTCTCGCTCGTCGACCGAGGCTTCATCTTTGCGATCGCGCACATTCGCGGCGGCAAGGACAAGGGCTATCGCTGGTACACCAACGGCAAGATGAAGAAGAAGAAAAACACCTTCACCGATTTCATCGCCGCGGGCGAACATCTGATTTCGGAAGGCTTCACGCAGCGCGGCCGGATCGTCGCGAACGGTGGATCGGCGGGCGGGATGCTGATGGGCGCAATCGCCAACATGGCGCCCGATCTTTTCCTCGCGATTATCGCCGACGTGCCGTTCGTCGACGTGCTGAACACGATGCTCGACAAAGACCTGCCGCTGACGCCTCCGGAGTGGCCCGAGTGGGGAAATCCTCTCGCGAGCAAAGAGGACTTCGACTACATCCGGAGCTATTCGCCCTATGACAATGTCGCTGCGAAAAACTATCCGCACATCCTGGCGCTCGCCGGCCTCACCGATCCGCGCGTGACCTATTGGGAGCCTGCGAAGTGGATCGCCAAGCTCAGGACGCTGAACGCGAGCGACAGGCTCGTGCTTCTCAAGACCAACATGGGCGCGGGTCACGGCGGCGCATCGGGCCGCTTCGATGGCCTCAAGGACACGGCCTTCAACTACGCGTTCGCGGTGAAGGTGGCCGGTCTCACTTGCTAATGACGGGCAGGCTGGCGATGGCCCGGATGCCCGGTCGTGCCCGCCATCTGATTTCAGTCTCTGGCACGGCTAGCTCGAGCTTTGGCCAACGTATCAACAATGCCTCCAGCGCGCACTTGCCTTCGATCCGTGCGAGCTGATGACCGAGGCAGAAATGGATCCCGGATCCAAAGGCGAGATGGCGGTTCGGGCGGCGATCGAGATCGAGCACCTCGGGGTGTTCGGACTCCGCCGGATCCATGTTGGCGGCCACGATCATTGCCATGATTTTGTCGCCGGCCGGCAAGCGGACACCGCCGAGTTCAATATCCTTCCGGATATAACGTGGCTTTGAAAACTGTACCGGCGAGACGAAGCGCAAGAACTCTTCAATTGCGAGATTGATTCTGGACCAGTCCTTTTCGAGCCAATCGCGCCGCTCGGGATTACGGAGGAGTTCGAATACCGATCCGCTGATCAGGTGCGTCGTCGTCTCGGTGCCGGCGCCGAGCAACAGGAACACCATCGAGACCATCTCCTCGCTGCTGATCCTGCCGCCCTCCTTTTCGACCCGGACAAGTTCTGCAATCAGACCTTCGCCACCGTTCTTGCGCGCGATATCGAGCTGCCCTTCGAGATAGCGCTTCATGGAAATCATGGCCGGGATCAACCCGAAAAAACCCATGACATTGGTGAGCCGCGTGAAACTGTTGGTCCAGGCCATGAAGCGCGGCCGATCTGCCTGAGGCAACCCCAGTACTTCGCAAATAACGGCGAGGGGGACGCGCCGCGAATAACGATCCACGACATCGGCGGGGCTGCCGTCTGCGAAGAGCTCATTCGCCAACGTGTCCGTGATGGCACGAATACGCGGCTCCATGTCGAGGACGGCGCGACGGCGAAAGGCTTCATCAACGATTTCCCTGAGCCGCGTATGGTCCGGCTCGTCCATGGTCAGCATGTTGTTTGAGACAGAGCGGACGACGCGGGGCATCCACCAACGGAGACCTGCGACCGCGCCGCCGTTCTTCCTGAGCGTGAACGTCCCGCTATCCTTCAGGACGCGACCGGCAAGCTCGTAAGTGGTCGTGATCCAAACCTTGCCGACGATGGGAAAATGCGTCTCAACGACGGGCCCCATGGCGCGCAGCCGAGCAACGGCCGCGGCTGGATCGCGAAAAAATTCCTGGCTTGTGATGTCGATCTTCATTTTCGAGCTCCGCGCCTGCACGATCTTCGGGCGGTTGGTCGAGGTATGCGCTTCGGATGCCGGAATAATGACATTCAACGGCCATAACGCCGTTCCCGCAGACAAGCAGGCGCATCACGTACGGCATAATCTTATCCAAAAAAAAGGCCCGCACTGGGCGGGCCGTCGAAGTCAAAAACTTGCAATAAAAAAGGCCCGCCGAAGCGGGCCTTTCGTTTCAGGAAGCAGCGCTAGGCTGCGACCGTGCCGAAGAGAGGCGATTTCGTAGCCTCCTCGAGAACCATGTCGGACTTGAGTGCGATACCGATGTAGCGCACCCGGCCGGCTACCTTTTCCTTTTTCACGCCGAGCTCGGCGAATTCACGTGCAAAGCTCGGAAGTGCTGCGGGCTCCTTGTTCTTAGATTCACACCATGAACAATAATCCTCGTAGAGTTCAGTAGCCGTGACGCTCGATCCGTCGCGGACCTCGATGTTCTCCTTGTAGAAACGTTCCGTATTGGTTTCGGGAGCAAGACGCCGTACCGGCATCGTGCTGCGGGTTTCAGCAACTTTCGTCTCAACCTGATGCACTTCTGCGGGCTGAGCTTCGATTGCTCGCGCCGGGGCAACGGGTGCTTCGAGAGGAATCTCGATCGACCGGTTGTCATTGGCGCCTGAACGCGGCTTTTTCGTTTCAACGGTCACCGGTGTGAGCACCGGAACCGCCACCGCTGCCGCAGCGGTGCTTTCTTCCGTCAGCGCCATTCTCGGCGTGACAGGCTTAGGCTGGCGATCATAGAGACGCCATTGGCTGAATGCGACGTACATGCCGAACCCAGAACCGATTTCGAGCAGCAACGCGACGAACAATGTCAACGCCATCTGAACGTTTTCGATCTTGACGCTCGGGAAGAACGCATTCGCAAGCTCGGTCAGAACCTTGGCTTGCGGATCAGCTTCGGAGAGAGCAGGTGACCCTGCGGTCGCATCGATCTTCGCTCTGAGCTCGGCGATGCGCGCTTCGGCTGTCTTGGCCGAACTTGCAGATGCGAGCTCGGAGTCAAGAGCCGTCAACTGCTGGCAGAATGTCCGTTCGGTTTTCGAATTGACGTTCTTACAGCCGTCAGACCACTGCCAGGCCTTCTGCATCTTCATGCCGTCGATCTGGCTCTGCACCGCGTCATAGGGACGATGCTGAGGGATCCACCCGGCCTGCTCTTCCGCGCGCTTCAGCTCGCCTCTCAGATCCTGATAGGCCTGAGCCTCTTGCGCACGATGCCCGGTCGTATCGAACCGGTTCAGAGCGGCATGGCCAAGCGCGGACGTCATGGAATAGGCCGTCACGACCACCCAGACGAGCGCTGACGCAGTCGCCTGCGACCAGATCCTGTTTCGAACTGCGGCAAAGAAGAAAAACGGTACCAGTGCTTTCATGCAGTCGGCGGCAGCTGATGCTGCGCCGTAGATTTGGCCGTCGAGCTCGGTTCGTCCGAGACTGAAGCCAAAACGCCAGTTCATCGCAGCGGATACGGCGAGCAATACGCCTGCTGCTAGAACCCCCAACACGCCTAAAACGTGTCTCATCGTGTGCCCTCTCCTGTGAAGGCCGGCTTCGTTACGCGAAACAACACCGGCCATTTCGTTGTGGTCTTTGCGTCCGAGGGGGGACGCCGACCAGGCTCCGGAACGCACAACGGGCGTGGGTGCCATGATGTCCGTTTCGTTCGGCTGTGAGCTCCGATGTCATCCCCATGACACCGGCAGACGAGCGACGCGGAGACCGCGCAACCAAGCAAGCCAAGAGCAACCACTCCCAACACCGCCCCAAAGTATCGCCACGATTTCGCCGCAAGAAATCAGAGGTGGAAAACTTTTTCCCTCAGGGCAACTGCAAGGGTGGAAAACTACGCGAATTAAACTCCCCTCGCCCTGAGCCGTAACTGAGTCGCCTGCCCGTGTGAATCCGAATTCTCAGGAGAATCAGAATTGTAGTGTCGCGTGACCGGCGCGCCGCGGACGCCCGGCAAGGTGCCCGCCCCCAGTCCGGAGCGGTTGAAAAGGGCCGGTTATCAAGAGCTTTTGCACCGGTCGTGGAAGACTTATGCACGACGCAATTGTGGCGAGGCGAACCGGCGAGTGTCACGCAGCCGCGCTCAATCCACGAGATTTTCGCGCTGCAGTCATGCGTCGTCATCGACGATACGCTTTTGGCGTTTACCAAGTTGCGCCGGGTGATACATTCGCCCCTGCATGCGTCAGCGCCGTTGCCTTCGCCACGACCTGGAGCTGCGCTGTGCGTATGTGTTGGTTGGAGTTTGCGCCATGTCGCGCTTGGGTGGAGTGCTGTTGCTGACGGCCACTGCCATGGTCGCCGCCTATAGCTATCTGTTTCCCGCATCAGACCACTCAGAAGACCTCAACGAAGTCGTTCGGATCTCCGCCGCGCCGGATCGCGTTTATCGCAGCGACACGGACACACGCGTTTTCTCAGCCGAGTCACCGGCTTTTCGCGAGGTGATCCCCGAGGAAGCTTCGGGGCCTGCCGCTCCCTCCTCGCAGAAGCCTCAGACTTGGTCGACTGTCGTGCAATCCGATCGCGCCGTCGCGGCGCCGCTTAAGTCGGCGAATCCGGTCGATCCTGAAACGCGTGCAGAGCTCGCAAGCGATCTGCAGCGCGAGCTGAGACGCGTCGGCTGCTACGGCGGCGAGATCACCGGCACTTGGAACGCGGCGACGCGGCGCGCGATGGCGGCGTTCATGGACCGCGCCAACGCCACCCTGCCTTTCGACAATCCCGACTATGTGTTGCTCGCTCTCGTCCAGAGCCATCAGGACATTGTATGCACGGCGGAATGTCCGGCCGGTCAAATTTCCGACGGCGACCGCTGCGTGCCACGCGCCGTCGTCGCTCAGGCGACGAAAAAATCAAAGCGGCTCGAGGAGCGCCGATTGGCCGCTGAGCGTCTTGCGGCCAAAGACCAGCCAGCCGTGACGTCGGAGCCCGAAAAGCTGCCGTGGCTTCAGGACGAGAAGGTCGCCGACGTTCCTACTGTAACGCGTTCGGATTTGCTGCCGGGTCGCATGTCGGTCGGCGCGCCCATTCCCGAAGCACCGGTGGCGGCGCCGGCCAATAGCTCTTCGCAGTGGAAGCGGATTACTATTGTCCCGGCGCAGGAGGACGCGCGCGTACCCTCCAATGTCGCGGCACTCAATCAGAACGGGGATTCGGACAACCTCACGGGCGATGGCAATGCCGCTGTTCCGGTGCTTCCCGCAGACGCCGATGTCAGCCCAAACACGGTCAAACGAAAATCCCGGCACTCCTATTCAGAAGACAGACCGAGACGAAAGCATGCCTCAGACCGTGGTCGTCCCCGCCCTGGCACTCCGCGGTATAACTTGATGCTATCGCTCGGCGGCGTCTATTGACCGCGTCAGACCTGCCGCGTTCCGTCCGCAACCCATTTCAGATAATCGGAACTTCCCCCGACCACCGGCACCACCAGGACTGCAGGCGTCTCATAGGGATGATTGGCAATAATATGCGCGACGGCCCGATCGGCTCCGGCGCGCGCGAGCTTGGCGATCAGCACGGCTTCTTCGGCGGTTTCCGTTTCGCCTTTCCAGACATAGACCGACGTCATGGACGGCAGCACGTTGATGCATCCCGCCAAGCCTTGCTCGACCAGATCCCGGCCCAGCGCCAGCGCCGCCTGCCGATCGGGGAACGTCGCATAAATCATCACCACATCGGCGACTGGCGGAGCGTTGCGCTCTCCGATATCTCGCGTGGGGGGCTTGTCGTTTGCCGGCACTTGGGCGAGCTTCCCTGCCTTGCTGCGCGACCCCTCAGGAATCGAAGGGCCTAGATGGCGAAAGAAAAGCACAAATTCGAACGCATCGCCTTCGTCGCGAGCGAAGTTCCCGAAGCGATCGAAGCGCAGGCCGCCTTGATCAAGCGCTACGGAGAGACCGAGCCCCACAAAGCCGATGCCATCGTCGCGCTCGGCGGCGACGGCTTCATGTTGCAGACGCTACACCGCTTCATCAACGATAAGATACCGATTTACGGCATGAACCGCGGTTCCGTCGGCTTCCTCATGAACGATTACCGGGAAGATGACCTGATCGAGCGGCTTACTGCTGCCGAGATCAGCCGCATTCATCCGCTTTCGATGATCGCAACGGACTCGGCGGGCAAGGCGCACAAGAGCTTGGCGATCAACGAGATATCGCTCTTTCGCCAGCGCTATCAGGCGGCCAAGTTGCAGATCGCCATCGACGGCAAGATGCGGCTCGAAGAGCTTATTTGCGATGGAGTTCTGGTTTCGACCCCGGCCGGGTCGACCGCCTATAATCTATCGGCGCACGGACCCATCCTGCCGATCAAGTCGCAGCTGCTGGCGGTGACGCCCATCAGCCCTTTTCGGCCAAGGCGCTGGCGCGGCGCCCTCGTTCCCAACAAGGTGCACATCACGATCACCGTTCTGGAGGAGGAGAAGCGGCCGGTCAGCGCCGTCGCCGATCACTTCGAGACCCGGCATGTGGTGAAGGTCGATATCGAGCAGGCGCGCGCCATCGAGCTCTTCATGATGTTCGATCGCGAACATGGGCTCGAAGAGCGGGTGCTGGCGGAGCAATTCAGGTATTAAAAACCGGCTTATAAAACCGACTGGCCCTCCCGCAGGTACCCGAAAGCACATACGGAGGGCCATGATTTGGTTCTGTGCTGCATTCCGGCCCGGGCCACGCGGCGCTGATACCGCGGCCACGAATCGGAATCGCAAACACGCATTCCCGCATGTTGGCAGGTCATGGTTAACGGAGTGTTAAGGCGCCGGCCTAGCCAGACCGCTTCCCACCTGTCGGTTCGGCCAGGTCAGGCCGGCCAGCGGCTGACCAGCTCGTCGATGTTCGGGCGCTCGCGTTCCTCGGGCTTTTCCATCGGCGTGCCGATGTAGATGAACCCCGCGATCTTTTCGTGCTCGGCAAGACCCAGCGCCTGACGGACCATCGGGCTATAGGCGATCCACTCGCTCAGCCACGACGTGCCGAAGCCCAAGGCGTTGGCGGCGAGACACATATTGAAGCAGAGCGCGCCGACCGAGAGCACCTGCTCCCATTCCGGTGCGCCTGGGCGCGCCTTCACGGACGAGACGACGGCGACGACGACGGGCGAGCGCAGGAATCTGCCGCGCTCGGTGTCCAGCCGGATCGACGAAGGCTCCTGGCGGTCTTCCTTCTTGCAAGCCTCGGCGAAGATCTCTCCGGCGGCCTGACGGGCGTCGCCCTCGAAAACGATGAAGCGCCATGGCGAGAGCTTCTTGTGGTCAGGAACGCGCGCCCCCGTCGTCAGGATGTCGTTCAGTTGTGCGGCGTTCGGCCCGGGTTCGGCGAGCCGGTCCGGCTTCACCGAACGTCTTGCCGCAAGAAATTCAAAAATCGCGGTATTCATGTCATGTTCCGTACTATTCGTGCCCGTCTCGCTATACGAGGGCCCGGCCTGTTACAAGCGGCCCGTTAAGATCAGAATCGGAACAAGAGCCGAAAACGGGCGTGGAGAGCAAATGCGCCGGTCTTTTTTGAAATTTGTCGCGGTCGCTGTTGCAGCGGTTTCTCTGGCCGCAGGCGGTGGGCCCGCCATGAGCGGCGATGAGCCGACGGCCATGGTCGTGCTCGATGGGTCGGGCTCGATGTGGGCGCGTCTGCCGCCCGACAACCGGGCCAAGATCGATATCGTGCGGGAAAAACTGGGCGGTCTGCTGGCGCAGCCGAATTCCACGCGGCTCGGGCTCGTATCGTTTGGGCACCGCCGCCGCGGCGACTGCAACGACGTGGAATTGATTGCGGCGCCCGACAGTCCGCGGCAGGCGGTCCTCGATCCCATCGCCAAGCTCAATCCGCGCGGTCCGGGACCGCTTACGGCGGCGCTCAAGGTAGCGATGACCGCGATCGGGCAATCGCGGCCGGCGCAAATCCTGTTCATCGGCGACGGCGCCGACAATTGCCAACAGGATACCTGCGCCGTCGCCAGCAACCTCGCGAAGACCTATCCGGGCGTCGCCGTGCAGGTCATCGGCATCGGCATTCCGGACAAGGAGCGGCCGCGCATGGCGTGCATCGCCGAAGCGACCGGCGGGCATTTCTACGACATCACGGATTCGAACGGCCTCACCGCCGCCATCAACGAGGCCGCGCAGCTTGCGATTTTGTCTCCAGGCGAGACGCTTTCGCAGGGCACTAATCCCGCCGACGGCAAGCCGACCGCGCCACCGCCGCCGGCAGGCGCTTCGCTCAGGGCATCGGCTGCACTCGCCGATACCGGCCCGCTTCTCACAGTCCCGCTCAAGTGGCGCATTTTCAAAGAGGGCGAGAAGACGCCTCTGACCGAAGCCGAGGGACACGACATTACCGCCAAGCTTGCGGCCGGCGGCTATGAGGTCGAAGCCGAACTCGGATCGCTCACGGCGCGCCAGGACATCACGATCGCCGACGGCGACAAGCAGAGCATCATCGTGCCATTCAACGCTGCGCATCTCCACGCGCGCGTCAGCACGGGTAAGGGCGGAACCCCGTCGCAAACCGCGGTTCTGACCCTCGCCTTGGGCGACAAGCCGGTGACGATCGCCAGCAACGGCCAGATCGACCTCTACCTCGCGCCCGCGACCTATACCCTGACGGCCGCCGATGGCGCAGCGCGCTCGTCGCAAACGCTGCAGCTCACGGCCGGAGAGGATAAGCCGCTCGACATTTCGCTTGGGACAGGCCGCGTCGATCTTTCCGCGGCGGCGGCGGACGGCGCTATCATCCAAGATGTTCTTTTCGCGGTTGCCGCCGACGATCCGGAAAGTCCGGACGGCCGCCGGGAGGTGGCGCGGTCGCGGAGCCCGAACGCCAGCTTCACGCTTCCGGAAGGCACCTACTACGTCAGCGCCCGCTCGCGCAGCGGCGACGTTCGCAAACGCATCGCCGTCGGCGCCGGACAGACGGTAACGGAAACGCTGGCGCTCGTCCTCGTGCCGCTCAAGGTTTCGGCGCTCGTCGCGGGAGCACCTGCAAAAGCCGACCAGAATATTTTCTATCGCGTCGACCGCATCGACGGCGATCGCACGGGCATCACGCGGGCGATGGGGCCAGACCTCGCGCTCGACCTGTCGCCTGGGCATTACCGGATCACCGCGTCGCTTGCGGTCTCTCATATCTCGGCGACGAAGGAGTTCGAGGTGGTTGCCGGAAAGCCGGCGAACGCAGTCATCGATATCGCGGCGGGCGAAGTGAACTTCTCGCCACCGTCGGGAGTGTCGGCGATCGTCGGCGATATCTTCTGGGAAGTCTCCGACGCGAGCGGCATGCCGACGTGGCGCGCGACGGGAACGCAGGCGACTGCGCTTTTGGCGCCAGGGCACTACACGGTGCGCTGCGAGGCGCGCGGCAAGCATGGGCAGGCTTCTTTCGAAGTTCGCGCCGGTGAAAGCCAAAAGATCGAGATCGGACCAGGATGATCGAAGCGGCAGCGAAAAACTGGCAGGCGGGAGCCCGGCGGCACTTGGGCGTAGCAATCCGCGCACAGGTTGCGGCGCTCGCCGTCGTGCTCCTATCGATCTTCTCAGCGACGGCTTCGTTTGCTGAAGAGCCGATACCGGATGGACCGCCGACTGGTCCTTGGGGACCGACGATTGAGAAGCGCAAGAACACCACGGTCGTCGAACGCGGCAAGACCAAGGGGCCAGGCGTCAAGCTGGTGGCGTTGCTGACAGGCGACGGCCAGCAGATCGACCAGGGCTTGGTGTGGCGCGTTTTCCAGACGGGAGGACAAGCCGGAAAATCGAAGCTTCTGATGGAGTCGCATGAGGCTAGTCCGTTCCTCAAACTTCAGCCCGGCGATTACATGGTCAATGCCGCGTTCGGGCGGGCCAACCTGACGCGCAAGATCACCGTCAAAGCTGCCGATGGCCCGCCATTCGAGGCGTTCGTTTTGAACGCCGGGGGACTTCGGCTGTCAGCGCTCATCAATGGGAAGCCCGCGCCGCCCGGCTCAGTGACGTATTCGATTTTCGCCGACGATCGCGATCAGTTCGAAACGCGATCCGCCGTGATCACGGCGGCGAAGCCCAACCTGATCATTCGGCTCAATTCCGGCATCTACCGGGTCGTTTCGCTGTACGGCGACGCGAACGCCAAAATCGAAACTGACGTCACGGTCGAAGCGGGCAAGCTGACGGAGACGACCGTCACGCATTCCGGCGGCAAGGCGACCTTCAAGCTCGTCACCCGATCCGGCGGCGAAGCGATGCCGGACACGCGCTGGACGATCCAGACGGACGACGGAGAGACGATCAAGGAAAGCGTCGGCGCGCTTCCGACGCACGTACTGGCTCCAGGCAAGTACGAGGTGACCGCCTCATCAGGCGGGCATATTTTCCAGAAGACCTTCGAGATCAAAGACGGCGACAACGTCAGCGTCGAGGTTTTGATGACGGCGGCACGCGACGACCGAGGCGTTCAACCTTCGAGCGGCGCGACGACGATCATGCCGACCGGCCAAAATCCGAACTGATGCGAAGGTCAGAAATCCGTCAGGACCCAGTCCGTCGGGCAGCCGTTGTCGCGCATCCGCTTTTCGACGCGCTCCTGCTGATCGGTATCACCGGCTTGCAGGTATGCCGCTTTCGCCATTTGCCACTGCTCGCAAGCGGTGGTCAGATCGCCTGATCGTTGCGCGGCTTCAGCGAGGGCCAGACGCGCTGCGGCGTGTGCCGCTCCAGGTCCGTGCAACGCGCCGTATCCTGCCGCAGAACGCAACGCCGACATACGCGCTTCGACGTTTCCCAGGCGTTCGTGACCGGCCGCCAGATCGTAGTAGAGGCGGGACAGCGATGTCTTTTCGCCGCGCGCCAGAGCCAGCTCGATTTTCTTATTGAGCGTCTCGACATCTTCGAGCTTCGGCGGCGGTTCGGCTGCTTCCGTGTCTTCTCGGACCGGAGACAACGGCGCCGCAATCCCCGACACCAATTGCGAAGCTTGGCTTGATTTTGCGGATGACCGCTTAAGCCGCCAGTGGAGAAGCAAAGCGAAAAGCGTGAGCAGAACCGCGACCGGGATGGCGAAAACGGCTGCGCTCAGCAGTGCTTCAAATGTTGCTTGATCGCCCATGACTTGCCCTGTCGCTCACGAGCCACGCCGCATGCCATTGCCGTGGATTCGTATCAGCGGAATGGCGCCGCGTACATCAGGCCGCCTTTGGTCCACACATTGTTGAGCCCGCGATCGAGTTTCAACGCAGAATTCTGCCCGAGCGTGCGCTCGAAGATCTCGCCATAATTGCCGCCCTGCTTGACGACCTGATACGCCCAATCGCGCGACAGGCCGAGCGGCGCGCCGAGGTCCGCATCGAGGCCCAGAAAGCGGCGCACCTCGTGGGAGGGGGAGGATTTCGCGGTCTCGATGTTGGAACTCGAAATGTTCAATTCTTCCGCTGCAACGAGCGCCATCAGTGTCCAGCGGACGACAGCGAACCAGCTTTCATCGCCGATGCGGACGGCGGGACCGTAAGGTTCCTTGGTGATTATTTCGGGCAAGATCATCTGGTCCGACCCGTTCCCGAGACGGCTTTTTTCGTAGGCGAGCAGGGTTATGTCGCCGGTCAGGACCGTGCAGCCGCCATTTGAATACGTCTTGACCAAATCGTCCCAACGGTCGGCCGTGATGAGCTGATAGCGCATTTTTCGCGAGCCGAAGAAGTCGGCGATCGCGGCCTCGTCGCTCGAACCCGGCAGGACGCAGATCGAGGCGCCCGAAAGCTCGAGGACGCTTGCGATCGAATGGTTGCGCGGAATAATGAAGCCTTGGCCATCGTAGTAAAGGACCCCGGCGAAACGCGCGCCGAGTTCCGTATCGCGGGTGAGCGTCCAGGACGTTGCGCCGAGCAAAACGTCGATCTCACTGTCCTGGAGGGCTTTGAAGCGATCGCCCGGATTGAGGCTGAGATATTTGACCGCGTCGCGATTTCCGAGCACGGCCGCCGCCAGGGCAGAACAAAACTCGACGTCCAGGCCGCTCCAGGTTCCGCGAGGGTTAACTTCGCTGAAGCCTGGCGTATGGTCGGCGACGCCGCAGATGACCCTGCCCCTCGTGCGAACGGCATCGAGCGTATTCGATGGCGTGCTCCACGCCGCGGAGGGCATTGCGACGCCTGCGGCGAGGAGCAAACACGCCGCCGCCCAGAACCTCGACACACTTCTCATCTGCGCTTTTCCGGCCAATGCTTCAATGATGTCTCTTCATTTCCCACGAGCAGACGAAAGCAACGGCCTCCGCGCGGCCGCCTTGACCCGCGCCCCGCCACACATCTCGCGCCAGCGACGAATGGTCAAGACCTTGACCGTGAACGAAACTTGCGCCACCAGGACGCGACCCGGCCCGGAGAAGTTAAAATGGCCAAAAAAGACAAGAGTTCCGAGAGCGCCGAGCAACCGGAAACGGAGGTTGTGCACCTGGGGCGCAAGCCGTTCGAGCAGCACGGCTTTGTCAACACGCCGGTCTATCGTGGATCGACGGTTCTCTTTCCGACGCTCGATGCGATCACAAAGCGGACACAAAACTTCACGTACGGCCGCCGCGCGACACCGACGACGCAGGCTCTCGAAGATGCGATCGCGCATCTCGAAGGCGGCGTGAAAACGGTGCTGACCTCATCGGGACTGGCCGCGATCTCGACCGCCGTCCTGGCGTTTGCCGAGAGCGGCGATCACATCCTCATTCCCGACAACGTCTACCAGCCGAGCCGGACGTTCGCGGATAAAATGGTGAAAAAACTCGGCGTCGAAACGACCTATTACGATCCGCTCGCCGGCGGCGACATCGCCAAGCTCTTCCGGCCCAATACGAAACTGGTGCTGGTCGAAGCACCGGGGTCGCAGACATTCGAGATGCCGGACATCCCGGCCATCGCAGCCGCCGCGAAAGCGAAGAACATCTGGGTTCTCGCCGACAACACCTGGGCGACGCCGCTTTTCTGCAAGCCGCTGTCGCTCGGCGCCGACGTATCGATCGAGGCCGCGACGAAATATATCGTCGGGCATGCGGACGCCATGATGGGTTCGGTGACCGGCAACGCGCGCGCGGCGAAGTTTCTCGACAACGCCAAAGAAACGCTCGGCACATGCCCGGGCTCGGAAGAGACATATCTGGCGCTGCGTGGTCTCAGAACGCTTGCGGTTCGTCTCGACCGGCACCAGAGTTCCGGCATCGCGATCGCGGAGTGGCTCGCCGGCCGCCCCGAGGTCGATCGGGTTCTGCATCCGGCCCTTCCGGGCGACCCCGGGCACGCGCTTTGGAAGCGCGATTTCGCCGGCGCGAGCGGTCTCTTCGCCGCCGTCCTGAAACCGGTGCCGGAAAAATCGCTGGCGGCGTTTCTCGACGGACTGAAACTGTTCGGGATGGGCTATTCGTGGGGCGGGTATGAAAGCCTCGTCATTCCGTTCGATCCGACATCATACCGGACGGCGACGCGCTGGCACGGACCCGGACCGGCGCTCAGGTTCCACATCGGGCTCGAGGCCGTCGAAGATCTCATTCACGATCTCGACGAGGGTTTCGCGCGCCTCGAAGCGGCACGCTAACTTCCCGGCGGCAACGGCTCAGAAGCCCAGCGCGCGGCGGACCATATCGCCGACGGTATTGCCGCCGGAATAGTAGCCGCGGCCGGATCGCGTCAGCCCCATTTCGTCCCTGGACCGGCCCTCCTCCCAGTGCCGCGATGCGTAGCCGCGGTAGCGTCTCTCAGAATAGCCATCCTCGTCTCTCCGGCCGCCGACGCGAATTTTCTTAGCGCTGGAGGAATCGAGGGCCTCGGGCGTCACGTGTTCCTGGGTCACGTCGATGTCTTTCCACTTGCCCGCAAGCGCCAGTGTGATGCGCTCTTGATGACCGTAGTAGTCCTCGAAGAATTGCGGCGTGCCGTCGTCCGCGACCCAGACTGTGAAGTATCCTACGTGCACGGGAATCGGCTTATTCAGATCGAACTGATTGTCCATCGGGCCTTTCTCGACGAGATGGCCGACGTTCGGCGTCTGGTTTCCCCGGTCGATGTTGAAGACCAGCTGGGCGAGTTGCTGCGGGTTTCGTACGCGCATGCAGCCGTGACTGAAAAGGCGAACCCGCGCGTTGAAGAGAGAGCGCGACGGCGTATCGTGGAGGTAGACGGAGTGTTTGTTCGGAAAGAGCAATTTGACGAGGCCGAGCGCGTTGTCGTCGCCAGCCGGCTGATAGATCGTATACTCGCTGAGCTTCGCCCTTCCCCAGTTCACCCGACTGCTGTCGATGACGTGGCCGTTGCGCATGACGACATAGCCCTGGCGCTCGACGGAACGGCCCGTGCGCAGCGCCGTTGCCTTGATGGAATTCGGCAGATTCCATTTCGGCCGTAGAACGATCTTCGTCATATCCTTCGAAAAGATGGGCGTCTGTGTGCTCGGGGTACCGACGACGACGCGCTCATTGAACAGGGTCTTTTTGTTCTCTGTCAGCATAATTGAAAACGATGGGATATTGACCAGGACGTGGGTGTCGCCGAGCGAGCGCGGCATCCACCGCCACTCCTCCATATTGGCGATGACGGCTGCGATCTTCTCGGGGGAGGATGCGATATCTTCGCCGGAAAGCTTCGCTCGCGTCGTGGGGCCGACGATGCCGTCGGCATGGAGCGACTTCGACGCCTGAAAGTTTTTGACGGCGGCGGCGAGCGCATCATCGAACACCTGTTCCGATCCCAGCGCGGAGGCAATGCCGAATCTCTGCTTCAGTGTTGCTACGTCGGGATCTCGCACGCCAAGCTCAAGCATCGCGCCACGGCGCGGAATATCAAATCGCTTGGTGTTGTCCGGTGTGCCGCCTCTCATTCGCGCGAGAAGCGCCTTGAGCTTCAAGAATTGATCGTGCGACGGCTGGAAGGCGCGCAACGTTTCATCCGGGTTCGCCGCGCCGGCCATACGCGCGAGCACTGTCGCCGCATCCGTGATGACGGGCGTTCGATCCAAGTAACCCGACAGTTGCTTGGTGGGCTCGGTTATGCGGCCGCCTTCGGCCTGATGTGCGTAGCGCAAGACGGCAGCGGTGATTTCCAGCTCGGCTGCAACCGTCTCGTCGGGATTCCAGCTGCCCAATGGCATCGGCTGCTTTACGGCGCTGAGATCGAAGTCGGACGCCTTGAGGCCCCAGTCCTGGGCATGAGCCAGTTCGGCCATGACGAGCGTTGCGGCACGCGTTGGACCCTGCTCATCGACCCAGAGCGGGCTGCACTGGCGCGCTTGATAAAACGCTGAGACCGCGGCGCGATCTTGCGCTTCGAACGACGACGAAGTTTTGTCCGAGAGCTTGGCGCATAGTGCTGCCGGGGTGCCCGACAGCGTCGAGGAAAGCGTCTCGAGCGCGTTACCGGATTGAGCGTCCGGCGTTTCGCTTCGCGTCTCGCCCGGCGGCTGGCCTGACGTTCCGGGAGTCGCAACTGGCGGGTTCTCAGCGCGCGCGAGCGATGGCATGAACGCGGCGCCGATGAGACTCAGCGCCATGATTGTCATCATATGCGGCATATGTTGCAGGCGACGTGCGATGCGGAGAGACGGTGTCATCGAGACTACACCCAACTGTCATTTCCAAGACCGCAGTGGAACGCAACCAAATGCAGTCTCGACTCATCGCCAGAGCTCGTCTCAGTAACGGCGTCCGTGGTTAAATGTTGGTGTCAGATCGCATTTGAAATTTCGCGACCGCATCGCGCGGTTCCAAATGCCGCACGATGTTTGTGGCGATCCCGGCAGGGCTCGAACCTGCAACCTTCGGAGTCGAATTCCGACGCTCTATCCATTGAGCCACGGGACCGTTGCGTGACGCCTCGCAGCGCGTGACACGGGTGTGCTGAGAACCGTCTCGTTTCGATCGTAGCGCCGCTTTGACGACACATTGCGAAGAGAGACTCTCTCCTGCGAATGATCGCACAATCCATATTGCGATCAAATGTAAACTTAACTGGAACCAAATCTGTCCAACTGCCATTAGCCATCAAGCGGGGATGCGCTATTTTTTCCTTGTGGAGACCGCTTCCAAGTCATGGCTTTGATCGAGCAATTCTGCCACCGCCAAATTCGTTCCGTGCAATCGCGCCTTCCGGATTTCAATGATTGGCAACATCGAGCCGAGTCTCAGATGTTGCACTACATCGGTGGATCGGAGACGCAGCCGCAGCCGACATGTTCCGCAACGACGTTGTTGTTGAAGGCGGTCGCAGCGTCCGGCGCTTCGGCCTACCGCAACTATGAGCCCGCGCTTCGCGCGTGGAAGAGCAGCGTGTCGCTAGACCCTGCAAATTTGCGTCGGCACGCGCGGGATCTCTATTGCAAAGCAGAGCAGGAAGCGCGTCTGCATCAGGAGATCTTCGCCCGCGTTATCCGGACGAATGGATAGCGATCGTCATTCGTCGAACCGGGAACGCATCGCTTCGCCGGCAAAATATTCCGAACCGCTAGCGGCTATTGGACGCTGCCCTGACAACCGCGCGCTTCCAAATCGTGCGCGGAACCAAGGCGTTGGAAGCCTGTTTCGGATGGGAAGTCCACGATCAAAGGAGATTTTGATGAAGGTTCTGAAAGGAGCAGTCGTCATGCTGTGCCTGCTTGCCGCTGGCTCCGCCGGCACCCTGGCGCAGTCGACCGACGATAACAGCACCCAGCAACTGAACCCCGACCCGAAATCGCAACCCGCATCGCCCGACGAGGGCGCCAGCACTGGTGAAACCGGCACGTCGAGTCCGGCCGGCATTCCTGCTGATCCGAGCACGAATGAAAACGTTCAGCCCGGTCCTTCAACCCGCACGCCGAACGATCCGGCTACCGCAGCGGACCCGGCTGCTCGCGTTCCAACCTCTCCTCCTGGAACGGGCAGCTCGAGCCCCTGACATGATGCGCGATCATAAAGATTGAACGCGGCGAAGGTTCTCGGGGTTGATCCAAGAACCTTCGCCGTTTCGATTCCGAAATCAGTATTCGCAGGCGCGATACCGTCTCCACCAATAGGGGCTGCCCGTCATGATGGCACGCTGATAGAGCCAATCGCAGTCGTAGCCGTAATAGCCGTCGTCGTAGTAGCCGCCGTAATAGTAGTACGGATAGCCAACGTAGTAGCCACCACGCCGGTGATGATGGTGCCGGCCGCGCCAATTTCCATAATTTCCAGGATACTTGCGGATCCCTTGATCAACGCTGAAGCGCGGTCCTGGGCTGCGATATTTCCCGCTGCCGAAGTTCGGGCCTGAACGGAATGAGGGCCCGGAAAAATTCCCGCCGCCCTTGAAGCGACCGCCTCCACCGCCGCCGCCAAAACGGGGACCGCCCCCACCGCCACCGCCGCCAAAAGAGGGACCGCCGCCTCCGAACTTGGCGCCACCTCCGCCGCCTCCTCCCCAGCCGCCACCCTCTTTGGCCTCGGCAACAGCGGTTCCCAACGCAAGGAGCACGATTGCTCCCAGCGTCGCAACGCGTTTCATTCTCATTTCTACGCTCCTAGGTCTCTCAAGCGGACGCCCTCACGACATCCATGAGCACGTAACAGGTGGGCAAAACTCGCAGTTCCGAATAGCGCTAACGGATGGTTTCCCGCCGGCCGACCTTAGCACACGGTAACGTATGCTCACCGTTCATCGAGCTATCGTAATCCGACGGATCTTGAATATTGCATGAACGGATCGGCGACGGCGACATGAGCGCAACCTGCTCAACCTGCCAACGAACTGTTCATTATACCGGCGGCTCCACGGCAGTGAAGGCTGTGTTCACCTGAGTTGAGGGATTTCCAACCGCGCAGAACAGGCGCACACTGATTTTCTCAACTGGACCGTTCGACATGTTCATTGCGCACAACGTTTTCGAGCCGGAAGATCTCGAGCTGGCCGAGAGCGTTTTGAATGAGGTTTGGACTTCGCTTCCAATTAGCGTCCGGAGCGGCCCGCGCGGATCCGAGTGCCGGGACTGGCTCGCCCAGCAGATATTGGCGGCGATCCACAGTGACGGCATCGGCCGCGATCATTTGAAAAACCGCTTGCTGGACGCCGACATGACGGGGTGGGCATGATCGAGTCCACGGGGGAAGCTGGAACCAAACTCACTCCACGACTGTTTTCGAAATGGACGCACGCACCATGCGTCAGGCGCCTTTACCTCGGGTGCCCAGGCCGCTCGGGAGCTTCACGCTCCCGGCGGCTTTGTTTTAAGCAGTGACCTTGACGCCTTGCGCAGCCGGCCGGACGGGATGCAATCGAATGGCACAGAAGAAGAAGCTTTCCGAGTATCGCGCCAAGCGTGATTTCACCAAAACGGCCGAGCCGAGCGGAGCTATCGATGTGCTGCCCGCGAAGCATCTGCGGTTCGTCATCCAGAAGCACGATGCGACACGTCTCCATTATGATTTTCGTCTCGAACTCGACGGCGTGTTCAAATCGTGGGCCGTGACGAGAGGGCCGTCGATCGATCCCAAGGACAAGCGCCTCGCGGTCGAAGTGGAAGACCATCCACTCGACTATGGCGATTTCGAAGGGACCATTCCCAAAGGTCAGTACGGCGGCGGAACGGTGATGTTGTGGGACCGCGGGTTCTGGGCGCCGGTCGGCGGTCAAAGCCCGGAGGAGCAGCTCCGCAAGGGCGAGCTGAAATTCATGCTGGCGGGCGAGAAACTCAAAGGCAGCTGGGTTCTCGTCAAGATCAAGAACGATCGGACTGGAAGCAAGCGCAACAACTGGCTTCTCATCAAGCATCGCGACGAAGGCGCCCACGCCGGCGACGAAGACGCCATTCTTTCGAAGGATCGTTCGGTGGCTTCCAAACGCACGATGGCGCAGATCGCTGCCGGACAGGGCAAAGGTCCGGAGCCTTTCATCACGCGGAGGCGGACGGCTGCCAAGCCCGACGCCGTCTGGCATTCCAACAAAGACGACGACGCGGACGATCCCGCGCCTGCTCCGCAATCGACAAAGCCACTCAAGCGAACGCTCGTCCACAAGGCGCCGAAAAAGGCAAAATCGGTGGCGGCACGAGCGGACACTTCATCGAACGCCGTATTGGGCATCACGATCTCGCATCCCGATAAGGTGCTCTGGCCCGCTGGCGAAGGTCCCGCCATCACGAAGATCGACCTTGCGCATTATCTGGAAGCCACCGGCGACTGGATGCTCAAGCATGTCACGGGCCGGCCCTGCTCGGTCATTCGCGCGCCCGACGGCATCGGCGGAGAAACGTTCTTCCAGCGCCATGCCATGAAGGGGATGTCGTCCGAGATCGACCTCGTCCGTATCTCCGGCGATCGCGAGCCCTATATCGAGGCGAACTCAGTCGAGGCATTGATCGCGCTTGGCCAAATCGCTTCGCTTGAATTTCATCCATGGAACTGCGCCGAGTTCGAGCCCGACATTGCTGGGCGACTCATCTTCGACCTTGATCCCGCGCCGGATGTCGAATTCGACCGCGTCGTGCGCGCGGCGAACGAGCTTCGCGAGAGGCTGGAGGCTCTCGGTCTTGTGGCCTTCTGCAAAACGACCGGCGGCAAGGGCCTTCACGTCGTCACGCCCCTCAAGACGACGCGCGCCGACACCACAAGCTGGTCAGACGCAAAATCCTTCTCGGGAGCCGTGTGCCAGCAAATGGCCGCGGACAGCCCGAACGATTATCTCATCAAGATGACGAAAAAGCTCCGGACGGGCCGGATTTTTCTCGACTATCTTCGCAATGATCGCATGGCGACGGCCGTTGCGCCGCTTTCGCCGCGCGCGCGGCCGAATGCAACCGTGTCGATGCCGCTCACCTGGAGCAAAGTCAAGAAGGGCCTCGATCCAAAGCGCTTCACGATGCACACCGTCCCTGCCCTGCTCAAGAAGATGACGGCATGGGAGGATTATGACTCGTCCGCTCGTTCGCTAAAGAGCGCGATCAAGAAGCTCATCGGATCTTAAGGGCTTGTCGGCGAGGACTCACAATTCGCGAGGCGCGTCGAACCGCGCGACAGCATCCGCAATCGGAAAACGCGGCCCGGCCGTTCGCCCGATCAAGATTGCAGGCGCGGCGAAGGCTCCGATGCCGGATTTCATCGCGCCGTGCCTCGCAACGCTGGTTGCGAAGCCGCCCGTCGGCGGGGACTGGGTGCATGAGATCAAGTTCGACGGCTATCGCATTCAAGCCCACATCGCAAAAAAATCCGTTCGGCTTTTGACACGCAACGGCCTCGACTGGACGGAACGCTTTGGCAAACTCCCGGAGCTTTTGGCCGAATTTCATAACGGCACTGCGATCATCGACGGAGAGCTTGTCGCCGACGACGCGGAAGGACATTCGAGCTTTTCGGCTTTGGCCAATGCCCTCAAAAGCGGGAACAGCGAAAAGTTCGTTCTTCATTGCTTCGATCTTCTGTATCTCGACGGCGTGAGTCTTCTCGAAGCGAAGCTCGGTGATCGCAAGGCGGTGCTCGAGGCGTTGTTCACCAGCACAGCAAATGACGCGCAGATCCGCTACAGCGAGCACCTCGCCGCCGACGGCGCGCGCATGCTTTCCGAAGCGTGCAAGCTTGGTCTCGAAGGCATCATCTCAAAGCGCATCGACCGGCCCTATCGCTCCGGCCGTCATGACGACTGGCTTAAATCAAAGTGCATCCAGGTCGATGAGTTCGTCATCATCGGGTACCTGAAAGGGAAATCGGCGCCGAATGCGATCGGTGCGCTCGTCGTCGGCTATTACGACAGGAAGCGGCTCGTCTATGCAGGACGCGTCGGCACCGGATATACGACCAAGATGGCGCTCAGCTTGATGCGCACCTTGAAGCCAATGCGCATCGAAACGCCGCCCTTTGCTTCCGCGCTGACAAACCTGCAGCGCAGAGATGTGACGTGGGTTGAGCCCGCGCTCGTGGCTCAAGTCGAATATCGCGCCTGGACATCCGACGGTCTCTTGCGCCACGCGGCCTTCAAGGGACTGCGTGAGGATAAGCCGGCGGCGGACGTTCGCCGTCCTGTCACAAAGACCATCAGCGAATGAAAATCGGGTGGCTCAAAACGGCAGAAATAATTGCGGCGTGAAATGTGGAAGCATCATCATCCACATCCAAAGCGCGAATACGGGGTGCATGGAAACCTCCTGAAATTGCCAAACGCAACCAGGCAACAACGCTTCCTTCGCTCACATTTCGTGAGAGGATTCGCGGCGTTCATGCACGTCCACCAATATGAGCGGCGAGTGAACTTCGCGATGCGGTAAGATTAGCACGAGTCTCGCGCCGCGAGACGCATTATCCGCGTGCTTTCGATTTTCGCTTCGACGACTTCGCAGGGGCGCGCTTCACGGGCTCGCGCTTTTGACGCGATGCTGCCGTCTTGGCTTTTGCCGGTGAAGACTTCGCGGACGATCCCTTTCCCGTGGAACGGCGCAAGGCTTCCATGAAATCTATCACCGTTCCGCCCGACGGCTGTTCGTCGCCGCCTGCGATCTCCGTCGAGAGGCCGCCCGCAACCTTTTCCTTCACAAGGCTGCGCAGCGCCTCGGCATAATGGTTCTTGAAATCGTCGGGATTGAACTTCCGCGTGCGTTCCTCGATGAGCTGCTTCGCCATGTCGACGAGTTCGGGGCGAAGCTTCTCATTGCCGATTCCATCGAAGACCTCGTCGGCGTCGCGCACTTCACCGGCGTAACGAAGCGTTTCGATCATCAGCCCATCGCCGCTCGGCTTCATCGCGATCAGGTTTTCGCGGCCGCGGATCGTCAGCTGACCAACGCCGTATTTCTTCGTTGCACGGAGCGCGTCGCGGATGATGCGGTACCCTTCCTCGGCGACGTCGCCGTCGGGAAGGACGTAGTACGGATTGGCGAAATAAAGAGGATCGATCGAGCAGGCCTCGACGAATTCGGTCAGCTCAACGGTGTGGCGCGTCGTGAGTTTCAGTTTGTCCAGCTCTTCCGGCTCGAGAAGCACGTAGTTCCCGTCTTCGAGCTCGTAGCCTTGGACGATGTCCGACTGGGGAACGACCTTTCCGGACTCGCCTGCAACTTTCTGATAGCGAATGCGCTGCTTGGATTTCTTATCGACCTGATGCAGCGCGATCTTGTCTTCGGATGCGGTCGCGCTGACCAATCGGATGGGAATGGTAACGAGCGCCAAGCGCAGGTGCCCTTTCCAGAAGGACCGCGCAGTTGCCATCGCTAGACTCCTCGGGAACGCAATACTCGGTACAGATTAGCACGAAGAACTTTCGGCGCTAAGGGTTCCGGCGGAACGCGTGGCGACCAGCGAAGTTCCCGCAACCACGATGCCAGGGGCGCGCCGTGGGCAGTGTCAATTGCCGGAACTCATTACAACCCAATCGTAGCGATGCTTCAGGTGCCGGCGATGGTCTTCGGCTGCTTCCCGCGTTGCGAAGGTCAAAGCCAGGCCGCGGTCGTGCGTTCTGGAATCGTTCGCGGCCAGGTAAATATCCTGGAGAGCAGCATAAATCACATCGGGCTTCCGCTCGACCAGCAGCCATCGCATCGCGCATCTCCGAGCCCGGGACGGTAAGCTTAATACGGCGTTCATCGTAGAGCACAACGCGCGCGGATTCGACAATGATCCGGCGCCGGTCGCGGCCAAAAAAATTTTCAGCGCTGGCTGGTCTGGTAATCAGGATTGACCCAAACCGGCACCTGTTCAGGGGGTAGCGGCGGCCGTCCACGAATGGCGTCGGCCAGCTTCTCGGCCATCATGATCGTCGGAACATTGAGATTGCCGCTGACGACGTCGGGCATGATCGAGGCATCGACGACGCGCAAGCCCTCGACGTCGTGCACGCGTCCCTGGCCGTCGACGACCGCCATGTCGTCCGTTCCCATGCGGCATGAGCAGGACGGATGGTAGGCACTTTCCGCCTTGGCGCGGATGAATGCGTCTATGTCGGCATCGCTCGTGCTTGCTGGGCCGGGGGCGAGTTCATCGCCACGATAGCGGTCGAAAGCCTGCTGAGAAAATATCTCGCGGGTCAGCCGGATGCCGGCGCGCATCTCTTTGCGATCCTGCTCGGTCTGCATGTAGTTGAAGAGCACGCGCGGGTATTGCCGCGGATCGGCGGACTTGAGTTTGACGTATCCGGTACTGGTCGGGCGCATCGGGCCGATGTGCGCCTGAAATCCGTGGCCCTTTGCGGCTGACGAACCGTCATAGCTGATGGCCATCGGAAAGAAATGATATTGCAGGTCGGGGTGAAGAACGCCCGCGTCGCTGCGGATGAAGCCGCCCGATTCAAAATGATTGGTCGCGCCGAGGCCCTTGCCTGTCAGTATCCACTCGATGCCGATCTTCAATTTCGCCAGCGGGTTGTTGGCACTGTAAATCGAAACCGGCTCTTTGCATTCGTACTGCACGTAGGCTTCGATGTGGTCTTGCAGGTTTTCGCCGACGCCGGGCAAGTGCTGCACGACCGGTATGCCGAGCTTCTTCAATTCGTCGGCGTTGCCGATGCCGGACAGCATCAGGACCTGCGGTGAATTGATGGCCCCGCCGCTGACGATCACTTCGCGAGTCGCGCGTGCCGATTGCAGGCGGCCGCCGCGGCTAAATTCGACACCGACGGCACGCTTCCCTTCGAACAGGACACGCGTCACCAGAGACTTCGCCTTGACCACGACGCCGCCGCGTTTCTCAGCCGGGCGAAGATGTGCCTTCGCGGCGCTCCATCGCCGTCCCTTGTAGACGGTCATATCCATCCGGCCGAGGCCTTCCTGCTGCTCGCCGTTCATATCCTTGGTGACGGGATAGCCTGCCTGGCGCCCCGCTTCGATGAAGGTGTCGTAAAGCGGATTGGTGCAGGGCGCAGTCGTTACATAGAGCGGGCCGGAGCTACCGCGATAGGCATCACCGCCCTTGAGCCGCGTCTCGGATTTCTTGAAGTACGGGAGGCAATGGAAGTAGCTCCAGTTTTCGAGACCCTGACGCCGGGCCCACGCGTTGTAGTCGAACGCGTGGCCGCGAATGTAGATCATGCCGTTGATCGATGAGGAACCGCCGACGACGCGGCCGCGCGGACAGTACATCCTGCGGTTATCGAGAAACGGCTCCGGCTCCGACTCGTACCACCAGTTGTATTTAGTCCCTGCCAGCGGATAAGCGAACGCAGACGGCATATGAATGAAGATGCTGTAGTCCTGTGGCCCGGCCTCTAGGACCAGCACGCGCGTGCCCTCATCTTCCGTCAGGCGGTTGGCAAGCACGCATCCGGCCGATCCCGCACCTACGATGATATAATCATACTCTTCCGCAGCGCTCATCTCTGGACAGATCCCGGTCTTTCAACGGAGCCCAATTGTCTACTTTATTCGTAGGGGCATTGGACGTCGCCGAGTTCAACGTAGACGCTTTTCAGTTGCGTGTAGTGATCGATCGCGGCCTGTCCGTTCTCGTGGCCGAAACCGGATTCCTTGATGCCGCCGAACGGCATCTCGACCGGCGTGATGTTGTAGTTGTTGATCCAGCAGATGCCGGCCTCGAGCCGCGCCGCGACACGGTGCGCACGCGCCAAATCGCGGGTGAAGACGCCGGCCGCCAAGCCAAAGCGCGTGGCGTTGGCGCGGGCGATGACATCGTTCTCATCGCGGAACTTCAGCACCGACATCACGGGCCCGAAAATCTCTTCCCGGACGATGCTCATATCGTCCGTGCATTCGGTGAATACGGCGGGCCTGACGAAGTTGCCGCGATCGAGCGGCGCCGTGTCCACGCGCTCCCCGCCGTAGCAAAGGCGAGCGCCCTCTTTCCGGCCCGCTTCGATGAACCCCAACACGCGCGCCATGTGCGGTTGCGAGATGAGAGCGCCGACCTGCGTTTCCTGCGCCATCGGATCGCCGATGCGCAGCTTCTTCGTGCGCTCGACGACCATCTCGACGAAGCGGTCGTGAATGTCTTCATGCACGAAGACGCGGGTGCAGTTCGTGCAGATTTCGCCTTGCGTATAGAAATTGCCGAGCATGGCCGCCGATACGGCCTGGCGCAGATCGGCATCCGGAAACACGAGCAGCGCCGACTTGCCGGAGAGTTCCATGGTCGTTCGCTTAAGCGAAGCTGCTGCGGCCGCGAGGATTTTCTTGCCCGTTCCGACCGAGCCGGTCAGCGAGATCTTGGCGACGCGGGGGTCTGTCGTCAGCAGCGATCCCGTTCGGGCGTCGCCATGCAGGACGTTGAAGACGCCGTCGGGCACGCCGGCTTCGGTGTAGATTTCGGCGAGCTTTGCCGACGTCACTGGCGCCAACTCGGACGTTTTGAAGATCATCGCGTTGCCGCACGCAAGCGCCGGGGCCGACTTCCAACATGCAATCTGGATCGGATAATTCCACGAGCCGATGCCGACGCAAATGCCGATAGGTTCGCGGCGCGTATAAACAAAGGCGTTATTCAGCGCGATCTGCTCGCCGCGCAAAGTGCCGGCGACGCCTGCGAAATACTCGACACAATCGGCGCCGCTGACGACGTCAACAGTCTCGGCTTCCTGAATGGGCTTTCCGGTGTCCCGGACTTCGAGGCGCGCCAGCTCGTCATTTCGCTCCCGCAATATCCGGGCTGCCCTGTTGAGGATGCGGCCACGCTCGGCGCCCGACATTGCGGACCATCGCTGCAAGCCTGCTTCGGCCGTGCGTAACGCCTCGCCGATTTCGGGTTCGAGCGCGATTTCAACGCCGGATATCAGCTCGCTGGTTGCAGGATTGGTGTTTTGGAATACCTCGCCGGCCTCAGAAGCGACGAAGCGGCCACCAATGTAGTTCCGTAGTGCTTGCACCATTAACACTCAGATTGCCTAGGAAATCAGCGGAGAGAAAGCCGCCCTCGCCCACCTGGATCGTTCGGCGCGCATCCAGCCGCCGCCATCCAAAGCGTCTTTCCCCTATGCCGGTGTCGCCTTTTTCAAGCTATCCCAGATACGACGCAAATGACTTCGGTGGCGACAGTCGAAGAAGACTCGCCAGCTTCGTCCTTATGGCCCCGGATTTGCGCCTTCTGAACTTGTCAAAATGCGACTTAGTGATACTATTTCTTTTCTGGGTGCGCACTGCCTTTGCTTCGTTGCCGGGTGCAGCAGGGCCTTCAAGTAGCGATCACGAACGACTCTAGCCTTACCGTTTTACGTTGGAGCCTTTGCGACGTGAACGACGTTTCAACGAAGCTGAGTACGATCCGCAGGATCGGATTCCTGACGCTGGACGAATACACTATGATCGCGGTTTCGAGCGCGATCGAAGTTCTCCGGATGGCCAACCGGCTAAGCGGCCAGACCCATTACTCCTGGACCATTATCACGACCGATGGCCGGCCTGTGCCTTCGAGCAATGGGATGTCGTATGCCGATGCCGTCACTTATGACGCTGCCGGCAATCTCGACATGGTTCTTGTCTGCGGCGGCACCAATGTCGCGAATTTCGTCAACGACAAGGTGGTCAATCTGCTCCGCCGCATCGCGCATGACGGAGTGGTGCTGGGTGGCCTTTGTACCGGCACGTTCGCACTGGTAAAGTCCGGGCTTCTCGACGGCTATAAATGCACGATTCATTGGGAAAACATGGCCGGCCTGCGCGAATTTCACTCGCGAGTGAAGTTCCAGGAAGAGCTGTTCGTGATCGATCGCGACCGGATGACGTGTACGGGCGGGATCGCACCCATCGACATGATGCTCGCTCTCGTGCGCAGCAGCTTCGGCAAGACCTTGGTCGCGGAGATTTCCAATCAGTTCATTCTCGAGCGCGTGCGCGACGGGTATGATCGCCAGCACATTCCGGTGGCAGCGCGCCTAGGATTTAACCACGGCGCCCTCGTCGACATCGCCGCGCTCATGGAAGCCAATTTTGAGGAACCGTTGAGCGCGGTCGAACTTGCGAGCCTCGCAGGACTTTCGCTGCGCCAGGTGCAACGCATGTTCCAGGAAACGCTGCATACGACGCCGACAAAGTATTATTTGCAGCTTCGCCTGCGGCGCGCCCGCGAACTGCTGCTCCAGTCGCAGATGTCCATCACCCAGATTTCCGTTTCCTGCGGTTTCCAATCGACGTGCCACTTCAGCAAGTCGTATCGCGCCCTTTATGGGCGTACACCGCGCAGTGAGCGTGCGCCGCAAAAATCCGAGCAGGATTTCAAGACGACGCCTTCGCTGCGACGCGATACGAGCCGCGCGAGACTGCCGTCGATTTGAGTTCGGCAATCAGTCTGCGATTTTGGGGGAGGCCCGCCTGTTGCGAACCGCCAGCACCAAAACAACTTTGAAAGTGAAAGGAGTACGTGAGTTCGGCGCGTAAACGCAGAATCGCGTCGCAATTGTAAAATCGATCGCGAATGGCCGTGATTAGCTAATGAGGTTACCCGGTCAGGTAACGCCTTCAACGGACTGCCAACACAAGAGGATCTTCGCCTCTTGCTCAGATCTCGTCAGGCGGACTGTTGTCATTAGCACCCGGTACTGCCAACAACAGGAGTTGTCATGACACGCATCGCGATGGGGGTCGCCCTTGCCCTGAGTCTGGCCGCCACCTCGGCCCACGCAGACAGTGCGAGCTGCAAGAAAGTCCGCTTCGCCGATGTCGGTTGGACGGACATTCAAGTCACGACCGCTACAGCTCAGAACCTTCTCGAGGCTCTCGGCTACGAGCCCGAAGTGAAAACGCTGTCGGTTCCGGTCACGTATGCATCATTGAAGAACAAGGACATCGACGTCTTCCTCGGCAACTGGATGCCGAGCATGACGGCCGACATCAAACCCTACACGGACGACAAGTCCGTCGAGACGATCGGCGTCAATCTTGACGATGCAGGTTACGGCCTCGTCGTCCCGCAATATGTTGCAGATGCGGGTGTGAAAAGCCTCAAAGACCTCGGGGCGCAAAAGGAAAAATTCGGCGGCAAGATCTACGGCATCGAAGCGGGCAACGACGGCAATCGCATCATCAGCGGAATGATCGCCAAGCCGGAAAACAACCTGCAGGGCTTCGAGCTGGTCGAAAGCTCGGAAGCGGGCATGCTGACCCAAGCCGAAAAAGCAATGAAGAAGAACGAGTGGATCGTGTTCCTCGGCTGGACGCCGCATCCGGTCATGGGCGAGATGAAGATCGCTTATCTCGACGGAATGGGCGATTCCGGCTTTGGCGCGGCAACGGTCAGCACCAATGTGCGCGCAGGCTACGAGAAAGAGTGCCCGAACGTCGGCAAGTTCTTGAGCAACCTCAAGTTCAATCTCGCGATGGAAGGAGCGATGATGGGACCCGTTCTGAAGAGCGGCGCCGATCCAAAGGCAACGGCGCTTTCGTGGCTGAAGGCCAACCCCGATGCTGCTAAGCCCTGGCTTCAAGGCGTCACGACATTCGATGGCGGCGACGCTGCGGCTGCCGTGAGCGCCGCACTCAAATAGCCTCGATCGACACCATCCGGCGCAGAGCTGGACGGCCGCATCCGGCGGCCGTCTTCTGCGGAGATGAGCTTCAGTCTAGGGAACGTGGCGAGGGAACGTGGCGATGGACCCCCTATCGAAGCTGATAACCGCCTGGAAAATTCCCATAGGCCAGTTGGGAAAATCCGTCTTCGATTTCGTGACGGATTATTTCCAGTGGCTGTTCGATGCCGTTTCCGGAGTTCTCGGAACGGTCGTCGACGGGACTTCCGCTCTGCTCTTGCAAGTGCCTCCTATCGTTCTCGCTGTCGTCCTCGCCGGGTTTGCCTACTGGCTCAAACGATCGAAGCCGCTGGCCATTGGCGTGCTGATTGGTTTCCTTTTCATCCTCAATCAAGGGCTCTGGAAAGAAACGGTTCAAACGCTGGTGCTGGTCGTCGCGGCCACCGCTCTCTCGATGGCGATCGGCGTGCCGCTTGGCATATGGGCGGCGCATAATCCCCGCGTCTGGCGGGTGGCGCAGCCGCTGCTCGACCTGATGCAGACGATGCCGACGTTCGTCTATCTCATTCCCATCCTCATTCTGTTCGGTCTCGGCGCGGCGCCGGCTCTGATCGTGACGATCATCTTCGCGATGCCCGCACCAGTGCGCATGACGTATCTCGGGCTGACCTCGATCCCGAAGCCGATGCTCGAAGCGGGCGAGAGCTTCGGCGCGACGAAGCGGCAGCTGTTGTGGAAGGTGGAATTGCCCGCGGCCCTGCCCTCAATCATGGCGGGTCTGACGCAATGCATCATGCTTTCGCTGTCGATGGTCGTCTTCGCGACGCTGATCGGAGCGCCGAGCCTCGGCAATCCGGTCAACCGTGCGCTCGCCAACCGAAACATTCCGCTCGGCATTGAAGCCGGTCTGGCGCTCGTTATCCTCGCCATCATCCTCGACCGCGCCCTCTCCGTGCAAGCCGGAGCTCGCAAATGACGGTCGCAGTTGATTTCCAGAACGTCGATATCATCTTCGGCAAAGACGTCGCGAAGACCCTGGCCATGGTCGACGCGGGGGCAATGCGCGCGCAAATTCTCGCAAAAACGGGAGCCGTGCTCGGCGCGGCCGGCGCCAATCTCACCGTGAACGAGGGCGAAATTTCCGTCCTCATGGGACTTTCGGGTTCCGGCAAATCCACGTTATTGCGCGCCGTCAACGGTCTCAACAAGGTGTCGCGCGGTGCTGTCCTCGTGAAGGATGGCGACCGGATGGTGGATATCGCTTCGTGCGATGCGACGACGCTTCGCCACATGCGCCAAAAGCAGGTCGCGATGGTCTTTCAGCAGTTCGCCCTGCTCCCGTGGCGAACGGTCCGGGAAAATGTTGGGCTTGGACTCGAGCTTGCTGGCGTTCCGCAGGCGGAACTCAAGGAGCGCGTCGACCGGCAGCTCAATCTCGTCGGTCTCGACAGCTGGGCCGAGAAGTATGTGCATGAGCTTTCGGGCGGCATGCAGCAACGCGTCGGGCTTGCGCGTGCGTTTGCGACCGATGCACCAATCCTGCTGATGGACGAGCCGTTCTCGGCGCTCGATCCGCTGATCCGCACGAAGCTGCAGGACGAGCTTTTGCAACTGCAGAAGTCGATCAAGAAAACAATCATTTTCGTCAGTCATGACCTCGAAGAGGCGCTGAAGATCGGCAATCGCATCACCATCATGGAAGGCGGGCGGATCGTACAATCGGGCTCGCCGGAAGAGATCGTGCTGCAGCCTGCCGACGATTACGTGCGCGATTTCATCGCCAATGTTAATCCGCTGTCGGTGCTGACGGCGTGGAACGTCATGCGCGACATGCGCGACCTCGAGCGTACGGCCGATGACTGGATCTGGCTTGACCGGCGAAAGACGACGCGATTCAAAATCGATGCCGCAGGCAAAGTGCAGGCGGCCGAATGCAATGGCCGCCAGGCTGCCTGGGTGACGTGCGGCGAATGCGAAAAGCACGTCGGCGAAGACTCTTCACCCGTCTATTGGGCGAGACCCGGCACGAGCCTCAAGACTGTCATTCTCGCCATGCACAAGTCGGGCACCTCACCCGTAGCGCTCTTCGACGACGACGATCGCTTCGTCGGCGCAATCGGCATTCGCGACGTGCTGCAGGCCATCTTGCGACGCAAGGATTGAGCGCTGCGTCGCGCTCATCCGCTCGCTATTTTTCGATGGTGACATTTTCGAGCGGCTTACTGCAGCAAATCAAGATCATGCCGGCGTCGATCTCGCGCTGGCGGATCCCGCCGCCGTGCTTCATCTCCACCTGACCTGAAAGCTTCTTGCTTTTGCAGGTGCCGCAGACACCTTTACTGCACGAAAACGGCAGGCGCATTCCGGCTGCTTTTGCCGCATCGAGGATGAATTGATCGGGACGGCATTCGATCGTGCGGCCCGAGCGGGTAAACTCGATCTTGAACGTTTCCACAGGTGCAGCGGCCCCCGGAGCAGCGGCTTCCGGCTCCGGCAACGGCACGCCTTGCCGCTCGAACGAAAAGCTTTCCTCGTGATAGTGCGTCATGTCGAAGGCGGCTTCGCGCAGCATTGCCCGGACGTTCGCCATATAAGCTTCCGGCCCACAGCAGAAGATTTCGCGCGCCGCGAGATCCGGAACGATCGACTTCAGGAGCGGCAACGAGAGGTAACCCGTCGGCGCGCTCCAGTCGCGGGCATCGGCGATTTTTTCGCACACGAACGCCGTTCTGAAATTGCTCGTGCCATGCGCCATCATCGCCAGCTCGTGCCGAAAGATGATATCGCGCGGCGAGCGCGCGCTATGCGCGAAGACGACGTCATGATCGTCGCCGAGTTCGTAAAGCGTCCGCGCCATGGACATTAGCGGCGTCACGCCCGAGCCGCCTGATAGAAACAGATATTTTGGGCCCGGGTGCAGCGTGCAGCTGAAGTCGCCGGAAGGGCCGAGCGCTTTTATCTTGGCGCCGGGTCTCATATTGTCGTGCAGCCAATTCGAAACCTTGCCGCCGGGGTGCCGTTTCACCGTGATCGACAGCGTGTCGGGGCGCGTCGGCGGGGACGATATCGTGTAGCAGCGGTTGATCACCTCGCCGTCGATCGCAAGCTCAAGCGTGATGAACTGCCCAGGCCGGAAGCGGAAGAGACGCGGCGTCTCCGTGCGGAAGAGAAAGCTCTTCACGTCGTGCGTCTCCTGCCGGACGTGCGCGCAAACCAGCGTATCGTCCTCGTCGGCGTTCCATTTGCCGGGCGTCACGTCCCAAAGTTCCGGCCCCAGACGGCCCGGCCGATCTGCGTTACTCATGATGGATCAGGCGCTCGCAGCGAATGGGCTGACGATTGCGGTTTCGTGTCCCGTTTCCGCTCGGAGCCGCTTGAAGTACCAGGACATGAATTTCTCGACCAGTTCCTCGGTGTACGGCGAATAGGGACCGGGCAGATAGGCAGAGCTTTGGGAACCCACCTGCGTGCGTTCGACGAGCGCGCCATCCTGCTTGTTCGTCGCGTGCCAGACTTCGCTCAATTCTTTCGGATCGTAATCGCGGCCTTCCACAGCGTCCTTGTGAACAAGCCACTTCGTTCTCAGAAGCGTGCGCTCGGGATCGATCGGCAGCACGCTGAACGTCACGATGTGATCGCTCATGAAATGATGCCAGGAATTCGGCTGCGTCCAGAATGAGAGGCCGCCGAGGTTCCGCTGCGTGAGATCACCGAGCAGCTTCTGGCAGGCGACCTTGCTGTTCATCGTCTGCGACTCTCCGGCCTTATCGAGCGGCAGCCTCTGGGTGCGATAGGCCGTCACGCGGCTGTCGAGAAACTCGCGTTCGACGGAGGGAAGTCCGCAGGACTCCCATCGCGTGGTCTCGCGAACGATCAGATCCCTGAATGCCTGAACCTCCTCGGCGTTTTCCGGCGACGGCTGGTAGCCAAATCCGAATTCGTAGAGCGAGACGGTCAGCTCGGGGTGGTTCGCCTTGCAATGGTAGCACTCACGATTGTTCTCCATCGTGAACTTCCAATTGCCGTTCTCAATGAGATCTTCCTCGTAGGCGATCTTACAGTTGCTGATCTGATGCGGAAGAATGTAGGGCTCCATCTCCTGACGCATCTGCTCGAAATCGGCGGGCGGTTCGTCGGCGAGGCAGATGAAAATAAGGCCCGCGATATTCCCCACATGCACCGTCTTCAGGCCGAACTGGCTGCGATCGAAATCATCACCCATATGCTCGGTGTGGATGAGCTTACCTGTCAGATCGTATGTCCACTGATGGTAGGGGCAGACGACATTGCCGACGCTGCCTTTATCACCGTCGCAAAGGCGCGCGCCGCGATGACGGCAGACATTGTGAAAGGCGCGAACCGTCATGTCGTCGTCACGCACGACGACGACCGACGCGCGGGCGAGCGGCACCGTGAAATAATCGCCTGGCTCCGGAATATCAGGCTCGACGCCGACAAAGATCCAGTGGCGTCCGAAGATGACATCCATATCGAGGTTGAAGATCTCTTTGTTCCGGTAAAACAGCGCCTCGAGGCTATAGCCGGGACGGCGGCGTGCGATCATCGCCCGCAATTCATTAGATACTTGCATGTGATTCTCCCTTCGCACGGGCATGCTAGAAATCGACGAGCCGATGTTCTCTCAGATAGTTCAGCATCACTTGTGCTTTATCGACGGTTGTCCCCTCAAAAGCGACAACGCCGCCTTTCGCCTCAGAAACGATGGCGGATTGCATACGCGCGTGGGCTGATTTTCCGTCTTGAGCCTTGAGCCGCACCGGGCGGCGTGACGCGATTTCGACCGACCATTCCGGCTGCAGCAGGGGCGCGACCATTCCCTGATCTGGAGCAACATCGATACGGCCCGACATACGCCGCGCATAGGCATATTTGAGTTCAACCGGGGCACGCGGATGTACGGAAACGACGAGCGGCAACGGACAGGCGATCCGACGCCGCTGACCCTTTGGCAGGAACTGACGGATTTCAATGCTCCAATCCGCGTCGGCGTTTCTTTCAACGTTCACATCGAGGGCGTTGGCGATAACCGGACGCTTGAGCGCTTCTGCGAGCGCGTATGGCAACAGCCCGCTGCCTCGGCCGAATTCCGCGTTGCCGCCCGTGAGGATGATATCGACATTCCGCAAATAGTCGGCAAGCGCTGGTGCTGCATCCGTGGATGGATCGACAGGCAGAACCTCAATCGTTCCAGCGCCAAGCGCCAAATAGTCCTGAAGCGACTGCTCTTCCGCAGTGCCAGCGTGAACAACGCGAAGGGCGTCACCGGCAATCCGGCGGCCTAATGCCATCGCAACGGCGTCAGCACGGCAAGCGCGTGGCGCGCCGCTTACAGGATGCCGTCCCGCCGAAGCCAAAGCCGCGACTGTGAACGTGTCTCTCATCGTTCGACCTCGCCGGCTTCGCCCTGGTTGCGCGCCTGCTCCACGCGCGTTATCAGAGCCTGCATAAGTTCTTCGGCATCGCCGATGACGGTTAGATCCGCTCGCTTGACGATCGGCGCGCCGGCGTCGCGATTGATGGCGATAACGTGGCGGCAGCTCTTGATGCCTTGCAGATGCTGAACGGCTCCCGAAATTCCGATCGCGAAATAGGTTGTCGCGCTGACCGTTTTTCCTGATGCGCCGATCTGCTTGTCGCGCGGAAGCTTCCCTTCATCGACGGCCACGCGGCTAGCGCCCACGGCGGCACCGAGCGTTCGGGCAAGCGTGTCGATCGTTTCGACATTGCGCACGCCATTCCCTGCCGAGACGATGAAGTCGGCCTCTTCGAGCGCGATATCCGACATCTCAGTTGGCTCGAGCCCGAGGTCCCGGCAAACTTCGGTGACGCTCGAAATTTGCGGCGGCGCCGTTTGCTCTCCCGCACCGACGAATGGAAGTTCGATATCGACCGTTCCTGGTGTCAGGAGCACGAAGCGTGGGAGAATGGACTTCGCAAAAATAGTGCCGCTGTTCCATCGGACAGAGACGTGTTGTCGATCTAGCTCCACCACATGCGTCGCGGCCGCTGCGCGCTCGTGTTTTGCGATCAAGCGGCGTCCAAGATCTCCGTCGCCGAGCATGTTGTCGGGCATCAAGACCTGTGCCGGTTGGTATTCATCCAACAGTGCCTGAATCACGGCCTCTTCGCGCTGCGGCTGAAATCTCGCCGCATCCAGCTCCGGAATGACCACGATCCTATCGGCACCCAATGCCGCTATGTCCTCGTGCAAGTCGCCGAGGATGACGGCGATGACGCCGATTTCCGGTGTGGCAAGGATAGCCGACGCCGCAACGGCTTCGCGGGCGTGGTCATCGAGCCTGCCGCGATTGGAATGGGCGATGGCCATGTGCCAATGCTTGGCGGGCTCGTGCGTGCGCCGCGGCTTAACTTTCTTGTGCGGACGCGCCATTGCGCCGAATTGGAATCCAGCGCCACCGCTTTCTCCAAGGACGATGCGGCGCAGCCCCGAAGGCGACAGGCAATACGGCCGGCGCGGATCGATGCGCTTCACACCGCTCATTGTTGCGCCTCCAAAGACGAGGCCACCAGTTCCGCGATGTCGAGGATTTCGGCGCGCGCGCCCGCAACGCCTTCGAGCATGGCGGTGCATTGAGGACAGGCGACGGCAATGACATCGGCACCGACTTCGCGCGCGTCGGCCATGCGAATATCAGGGATGCGTTGCTTGCCGGGAATGTCCGTCAGCGGCGCGCCGCCCCCGCCGCCGCAGCACCTAGCGCGGAGACCCGAACGCTGCATCTCGTGCACCTCGATGCCGAGATTGCGCAGCAGGTCACGCGGCGCTTGCGTCTCGCCGTTGTAGCGGCCGAGGTAGCAGGGATCGTGATAGGTCAGCGTACGCGTTTCCGTCGTCTTTCCGAGCTTCAGTTTGCCTTGCGATGCCAGCTCGGCGAGCAGCGCCGTGTGATGAATGACGGTGTAATTGCCGCCGAACGCCGGATATTCGTTGCGCAGACTGTGCAGCACGTGCGGATCGGACGTGACAATGCGCTTGAAATTGAGCGCCGCCAGTATCGCGATATTTTGCCTCGCCAATGCTTGAAAAGTCGCCTCGTCACCGAGACGGCGCGCGGTGTCGCCGGTATCGCATTCGCGTGGCCCAAGGATTGCGAAATCGACGCGCGCTGCCTTCAGACTTTTCACAAGCGCCCGAAGCGTTCGCTGGTAGCGCATGTCGAATGCGCCTTCCCCGGCGAAGAGCAATAGATCGACAGGCTTCCCCGGTTGCGCCTCCGGCACGTCGAGATCGATGGCCCAGTTGTATCGTGCCGACTTCGCGTATCCGCCTTGCGTTCCCGTTTCGCGGAGATTGCTCAGCGTTTCGGGAGCGGTTCCCGGCACGTCGCCTTGCGTGAGGTTTAGGCTGCGGCGCATACCGACAATGGCATCGACGTGCTCGATCAGCATCGGGCATTCTTCAACGCAGGCGCGGCATGTAGTGCACGACCAGACCGTTTCGGCTTCGATGAGCTTCGGGACAATCGGTTGGTCGGGCGATCCCCGATGCGCGCCGATCGAGATGCCGGGATAGGGTCTTCCCGCATAGGCGACATCGCTCGAACTCGATAATCCGGCGACGAGATCCTGAATGAGTTTCTTTGGATTGAGGGGCTGGCGTGCAGCGAAGGCCGGGCACGATTGCTCACACTTTCCGCATTCGACGCAGGCATCGAAGCTCAACAACTCGGTCCAGAGAAAATCGGCGGGTTTCGCCACGCCGAAATCGCGGTTCGCCAGAGCCAGTGGCGCCAACGCGGTCGATCGCCCGCCGGAGAAGCGCTCAGGCCTTGGATGGAACGCCAAATGCAAAAGCCCGGCGACCGCATGCTTCATTGGAGAGCCGGCGCCGATGCCGAGAGTAAGCTCCGCCGAACCGGCCAACAGCAACAACAGCGCAAACACGGCGATGGCCAGCGACAGCGCTTGTGGTGGGGCCATCACAAGAATTGCGAGGCCGATCGCGAATGCCGCGAGCGAATGCGGCAGGCGGTTCCAGGCGCCGCGCGAGAGTCGCTGAGGTGACTCGCGCCGCCGGGCCCAAACGAAGTACGTGCCTGCTAGCATGACGGCTGCGGCGAGCAGGATTCCCCAATCGAGGAGGCGCGCATAAATCACGAGGCCGTAGTTGAGCGCCACGAGAACCAGCGCCGCAATCGCCCCGCCTGCCGTCGCGATATGGGTCTTCGCGATGTAGGGATCGCGCGCGACGACATGATGCAAATCGATGAAGTAGCGTTTCGGCACGGCCAGCAGCTCCGACCACGCGAAGGGCGCCTCCCTCCCCGCTCGCCACAGGGCCGAGCGGCGCGCAAGGCCCATCGCGAGTGTCGCGACCGAAACCCAAAAGAGCACCGTAACGGCTGGCGCGACCCACACGATCAGAAATCCTTACACAGCCGGAGCGAGTCATAGATGGCGGCGTGGATGTTGTGCATCGAAACGCAGTCGCCAACGCGAAACAGCAGAAAGCGTCCTTCGCCGGTTGCTTCCTGAAGCGCCGGTTGCGGTTCGGCGGCGTACAGCGATTTGAGATCCACCTGCCCGCGATTGAGCGAGCGGTCTTTCAGCGAGGTATAGAGTTCCGTGTTCGGCGTGATACCGTTTTCAATGACGACTTGATCGACGACGCGTTCTTCAAGCTCATCCGTGTATTCATTGCGCAGCACGGCGATCTTCTTGTTGCCTTCGGCGTAGACACGATCGAGCCAATGGTTAGGGGTCGGGATGATGCCTTGCGAATAGAGGCGCCGATAGAAAATCGGAAACGTCGTGCCACCGACGTCGTCGGAAACCTTGGTGTCGGGCGTGACGATCTCTACGGTGCAGCCGCGGCTGGCGAGGAAATCGGCGGTGCCGAACCCCGCATGGGCGCTGATGCCGTCGTAGACGAGCACGTTTTCCGCCGGCGCGACCTTCTCCGACAGGATATCCCACGAGCTGATGGAGAGTCCGTCCTTCGCGCCCCAATTCGCAACCTGATCGGAGAAGCTCCGGCCGCCCGTCGCGAGCACGACGATATCCGGCCGCTCGCTCAACACCATTTCTGGCGTCGCGTCCGTTTCTAGGCGCCGGTCGACGCCGAGGCGCTTCGTTTCGAGATCGAACCAGCGGACGATGCCAGCCATCTGCTCGCGTTGCGGTGCCTTCGCAGCGAGATTGATCTGGCCACCGACCGCTGAGCTCCGCTCGAACAGAATGACGTCGTGTCCGCGCGATCGCGACACGCGTGCCGCTTCGAGGCCGGCCGGACCGCCACCGACAACGACGACGCGCCGCTTCGCGCCCTTCGTTTGCGTGATGACATGAGGCATCGTCGCTTCGCGTGATGTCGCCGGGTTCTGGACGCAGAGCGTATCGGAACCCGAATACATGCGATCAATACAGTAGTTGGCACCGACGCACTGGCGGATTTGGTCTTCGCGGCCTTCGCGGACCTTCTTCATGATGTGCGGATCGGCGATGTGCGCACGTGTCATGCCGACCATATCGACGAAGCCGTTCGCGAGTATGCGTTCCGCCTGCGTGATATCGCGGATGCCCTGCGCGTGAAGTATCGGCACGTTGACGACCGACTTGATCCCGGCGGCGAGATGCACGAATGGTTCAGGCGGCAGCGCCATTGGCGGCATGCAATTCGCCAGCGTGTTGTGCGTGTCTGCACCCGACCCGATGACGCTGATGAAATCGATCATGCCGGTCTCCGACAGGCGCTGCGCGATTTCCTTCAGCACTTCGTGATCGAGGCCGTCGTCGTGGAATTCGTCGGCGCACATCCGCAGCCCGACGCAGAAGTCGCGACCGACCGCTTCGCGTACCGCCTTCAGAACTTCGAGGCCGAAACGCATGCGGTTTTCGAGGCTGCCGCCCCATTCGTCGGTGCGCATGTTGGTGCGCGGCGACCAGAACTGATCGATGAGTTGCTGATGCGCGGCGGAAATTTCGATGCCATCGAATCCCGACGCCTGAACGCGTTTGGCGGCGGCCGCGAAGTCCGCGATGATGCGCGCTATATCCTCGATTTCAATGGCCTTGGCGTTGCCGCGATGGACGAATTCGCGAACACCCGACGGCGATACGAGATGCGGCCACGGATCACCCGCATAGGCCGAACGGCGGCCCATATGCGTCGCCTGGATCATGATCTTCATGCCGTGGCGGTGGACGGTATCCGCGAGCCGCGCCATCGGTTCGATCACGCGGTCCGTCGTGAGGTTGACGGGGCGCCACGCACCTTGCGGAACGTCGATCGATACGGGACTCGAGCCGCCGCAGATCGCCATGCCGAGGCCGCCCTTGGCCTTCTCCTCGTAGTAGCGAATGTAGCGATCGCCCGGCATGCCGCCCGCGTCCGCGTAGACTTCGGCGTGGGCCGTCGAGTAGATGCGGTTCGGCAGCGTCAGTTGGTTGAGCGTGAGCGGCGTGAAGATGTGCGAATAGCGCATCGCCTGATCCTCAGCCTGCAGCCACGTTCACGCTGGCGGTGCTCGTCCCGACAAGATTGTCGACAGGAACATCGGCGATGCCTAATCCGTAAGGGTTGGCGGCGCGTACGAGATAGCGCCAAATGTAGTCGGCGAAGCTCCGGCGCACGATCAGGCGATAACCGTTGCCTTGCCGGAATGCGTAGACCGAGGATTTTCCTAACGTCGTGCCGGCGACGCGGCCCGGCTGCAAGCTTTCGAAATCATAGACGCTGACATGCCGAAGAACGTCGAGGGCGTGCGTGCCTCCGAGGAAAATTTGCGTGTAGCCGCCTGAATTATCGACGACCTGGTTCCGAACGCCCGCCAACGCCAGCTCCAAACGCGAGCACAATGCGTTTGCTTGACCGGGAGCGGATACGATCATCCACTCGTCCGGCGACAACCACAAAACCTTCACGCTTTCCGAAGTCGCAAGCGTGCAGGGCTCAATGGGGAGCGGAATGCCGAGCGCTTTCGATGCGGCGCTTACGAACGCCTGATCGCGCCCATCGCCTCGAAGGCTGATGTAGCCGATGTGCGGTATCTCGTTTGCCCAGACGCCGCTACTGCCGTCGATCGGCTTTGCCTGACTTGCAAGTCCGAATGAATGGAGGGGCGATCGCATGACCGGCTCAGACATTCTGCCGCTCTCCCTTGGGATCGATGAAAACGGGCGATACGAGTCTGACCTTGTGTGCTTTGCCGCCGGCGTGGGCATAAAGAACGTCGCGTCCGGTTTTGCGGCCCTCGTCGCTTCGGCGGTTGATGCCATCGCGGACCACGGCGAGTGCGATGGAGCGATCCAGTTCGGGGCTGTAGTAGCTCGACGTTACGTGACCAAGCATCGGAACGGGCGGCGCGATGTCGGTCCGCTCGATGATTTGCGCACCTTCGGCGAGCACGATTTCCGGATCTTCCGTCAGCAGCCCAACGAGCTGTTTGCGATTGGGACCAGCGGTATCGCTGCGCGCGAACGAACGCTTGCCGATAAAGCTGAACGGCTTCTTCATGCTTACGGCCCAAGCCATATCGAGATCGAGCGGCGTCATTGACCCGTCGGTGTCCTGACCGACGATGATGAAACCCTTCTCAGCGCGCAGGACATGCATGGTCTCGGTGCCGTAGGGTGTGATGCCGAACTCGCGGCCGGCGTCCATCAGCGCTTCCCAGACGTGATGGCCGTAGTTGGCGTCGACGTTGACCTCGAAAGCGAGTTCGCCAGAAAAGCTTATGCGGAAAACGCGCGCCGGCACGCCAGCCACGGTTCCGTCGCGCCAATCCATGAATTTGAAGGCCGACGGCGATAGGTCGATATCGCTACAGACCTTCGCCAAGGTTTGCCGGCTCTTGGGTCCGACGATGGCAGCGGTCGCCCAGTGATCGGTTACCGACGTCATGTAGACGTCGAGATCCGGCCATTCCGTCTGGTGCCATTTCTCGAGCCAGGAGAAGACGCGGGCCGCGCCGCCCGTCGTCGTCGTCATGACGAAATGATCGTCGGTGATGCACGCCGTTACCCCGTCGTCCATCACCATGCCGTTCTCATCCAGCATCAAGCCGTAGCGGCATTTGCCGGGTGCGAGCTTGGCCCAGTCGTTGGCGTAGACGCGACCCAGAAATTCGCGCACGTCCTTGCCGCGAAGATCGATCTTGCCAAGGGTGGAAGCGTCCATGATGCCAACGCCACGCCGCGCGGCCAGACATTCGCGACGCACGGCCGCGTGCATGTCTTCACCCGGCAGCGGAAAATACCAGGGCCGCAACCACTGCCCGACCGGCTCGAATTCGGCGCCGCGCGCGACGTGGCAGGCGTGCATCGCGGAATACCGCCGCGGCTCGAACGTCTCGTCCGCGTGGAGACCCGCGAGCGTTCCGAACGTGACCGGCGAATAGGCGGGGCGATACGTCGTCGTTCCGACTTCGGGGATGCTTATGCCGCGCGCATCGGCGGCGATGGCAAAACCATTGACGTTCGACAGTTTGCCCTGATCCGTTCCGAAGCCCAGCGCGGTATAGCGTTTGATGTGTTCGATCGAGCGATAGTTCTCGCGCACGGCCAGATGAATGTCGGCCGCCGAAACGTCGTTCTGAAAGTCGACGAAGGCCTTCTTGCCGTGGCCCTCGCGCATGCCGTCCGGAATGCGGAAGATGCGCCGCGGCGGAACGCTCGCCGGTTCATCGGTGTGCACATCGGTTGCGCTCGTGGTGCCGGCAGGCTTGCCGAGTGACGCGAGCAGATCGCCGATCGTCCGCTGCGTCTGCTCCAGCGCCTGTTGCAAGCCAAATTCACCGGTAACGGCTCCAACGCAATAGATGCGGGATTTAGCGCGCCCGGTGGCAGGCACGACGAAGGCAAGTTTTTCATCATCCCAATGCGGGCGACCGCCGTCGTGGCAGTAGAGATGCACAGTCGGGGACAAGCCGCCGGAGCTTCCGAGCGCATCGCAGTCGATACTCGGACCTTTGCCGGTGACGGCATTGCGCTCGGCATCGAGCTTCACGAGTTGCGCTCCGCTGACGGCGCGCCCTCCCCTCGCGTAGGCGATGCCGTAACCGAGCCTCAGATCGACGCCGGCGGCGCGTGCGCGTTTTTCCCAAGCGGGATTTACGCGGGCACGCGCATCGGCGAGGACGACTTCGCAGCCGGCGCGGACAAGATCACATGCGCCTTGATAAACGTGATCGTTGCTCGTATGCAGCAATACGCGTTTGCCGGCGGCGACGCCGTACCGATTGAGATATGTGGTCAGCGCCGACGCGGTCATGATGCCGGGAAGATCGTTGTTGCCGAACACAAGCGGACGCTCGATCGCGCCGGTCGCGAGCACCACGTTTTCCGCGCGGATGCGATGCAGCCGCTGGCGCGGGCGGTGTGCCGAGCGTGCTCCGAGCGGCAGATGATCCTGCAGCTGCTCGACAGCCAAAACCAGATTCATGTTGTGGAGTGCAAAAGCGCTCGTTCGCGTCAGCACCTCGACGTTCGGCATGCTTTGCAGTTCGCCCAGCACGGCTTTGAGCCAGGCGTCTGCGGTCTTGCCGCCGATGATGCTATGCGGCGATGACAGCAGCCAGCCGCCGCATTCTTTCTGCTCATCGACCACCACGACTTTCAAGCCGGCGCGCCCCGCAGCCAGTGCCGCGAGCAAGCCACTTGCGCCTCCGCCGACGACAAGAACTTGCGTGTGGCGATGGCTGTGGTCGTAGGTTTCGGGATCGGGTTCCGCCGGCGCGCTGCCGTAGCCCGCGGCCTGCCGGATGATGTGCTCGAACTTCGGCCAGAGCTTCTGGTTTTGAAACGTCTTGTAGTAGAAGCCCGCCGGCATGAAGCGCGAAAATAGGCCGCCAATGCTTTTCAGATCGAACTCAAGCGTCGGGTAGCCTGTCGTGCGGCGCGCAATGAGGCCATCGTACAGTTCGACCTGCGTCGCCTTGAGATTGGGAATCGTATGCGCGCCCGCTTCGATCTGCATGAGCGCGTTCGGCTCTTCAGGGCCGGAGCCGACGATGCCGCGCGGACGGCCGTACTTGAAGCTGCGCGCAAGCATGCGCACGTCGTTCGCCAGCAGCGCCGACGCCAGCGTATCTCCGGCGAAACCGCTGTAAGGTTGGCCATCGAACGAGAAGGACAGCGGCTTTTCGAAATCGATCCGCGCGCCAGGGCGCCGGACGCGGAAACTGGTCACGTTGCGCCGCCCTCCGCGTCATAGGCCTTGCGGCCATCGGATAGCGTCCAAGATCCGGCAATGGCATTCGTCGCGGTGTTGCGCTTCACGACGAAGAACTTTCGGCAGCCCGTGTTGTGCGACCACATTTCCCAATGCCAGCCCTTGGGATTTTTGCGCATAAAAAGATAATCGCCCCACGCGTCGTCATTGAGCGTTTCCGGCGTCGCCGGGCGCGGAATGAACGCCTCGCCGCCGTAGCCGAATTCTTCCTCTTCCCGGTTTTCCCCGCAATGCGGGCAGAAAAACACAAACATCGCGAGGTCCTGAATTAATGAGCGACGCCGGCGGCGCCGTGCTCATCGATGAGATGTCCCGTTGAGAATCGTGCGAGATCGAAGGCACGGTTAAGCGGATGCGGGTCGTCTTTCGCGATCGTATGCGCGAAGACATTTCCGGAGCCCGGCGTCGCCTTGAAACCGCCCGTTCCCCAACCGCAGTTGAAGTAGAGGCCCTTGATTTTGGTTTTGCTGATGATCGGGCACGCGTCGGGCGTCGTATCGACGATGCCGCCCCATTGGCGGTTCATGCGTACGCGCGAGAACATCGGGAAAAGCTCGATGATCGCTGCGGCCGTATGCTCGATGATGTGTGGGCTGCCGCGCTGCGTGTAGCTGGTGTAGTGATCGATGCCCGCACCAATGACAAGTTCGCCTTTGTCGGACTGACTTGCATAGCCATGCACGGCATTCGACATGACGACCGTATCGAGCACAGGCTTCATGGATTCGGAGACAAACGCCTGCAGCGGATGGCTCTCGATCGGCATCCGAATGCCCGCCATCCTGGCGAGAACGGACGAGTGACCGGAAGCAACGCAGCCGACGCGCTCGCATTTGATCGGTCCGCGCGTCGTCTCCAATCCGACAATGCGGCCGTTCGCGATGTCCATGCCGGTGACTTCGCAGTTCTCGATGATGTCGACGCCGCATTTGCTGGCCGCGCGCGCAAATCCCCATGCGACGGCGTCATGCCGGGCAATCCCGCCGCGCGGCTGGAAACTTGCGCCAAGAACCGGGTATCGCGCCGTCTTTGCCGTGTTGAGAATAGGAATGCGCCGCTTCACCTCGGCAGCATCGAGCACGAGCGCATCGATGCCGTTCAGATTGTTGGCGTTCACGCGGCGCTCGATATCGCGCATGTCCTGCAGCGTATGGCCGAGATTGAAGACGCCGCGCTGGCTGAACATGACGTTGAAATTCAGGTCTTCGGTCAGGCCTTCCCACAGCTTCAACGCGTGTTCGTAAAGAAGGGCGGCTTCGTCCCAAAGATAATTGGAGCGGACAATCGTCGTGTTGCGCGCGGTGTTGCCGCCGCCGAGATATCCCTTCTCGATGACCGCGATGTTGCGAAGCCCATGTTCCTTGGCCAGGTAATAGGCGGTCGCAAGACCGTGGCCGCCGGCGCCGACGATCACAACGTCATAGGACGGCTTCGGCTCGGCGCTCCGCCACGCCGGATCCCAGCCTTCGTTGTGCCTGAGGCCCTTCGTGAAAAGCGACCAGGAAGAGTAGTCTTTCCTCATCAATACTCCTCACCTGCATCGTCCGACGGGGCGACAAACAGCCATTTGTCGAGATGCATGCGTTAGTTAGGCGGGCGAGCCGCTTCCCGTGCAGCTGCAGAAGACGCAAACTTTGCTAATTGCGACACGATGGGACCGATACGTTACCTCGGTCATTGCCTCGCCCCGCGGACGACCAACGCCGTTTCCCTGCTAGGCTCCGCGCATCCTGGCAATCAGGTCACGCACCGGATCGATTGAGACGTCGGGCCTTCCGGCCAGCTCGAGTTCGCAGAATTCCCTGGTCACGACTTCATGCTCGGTCAAAAATCGCAAAGTCTCGGCGTCCTCGGGGGCGCACCGCTGTTCCAGTGCGGCGTAGCGGGGAATGATCGGATCAAGTTCGCCGCTGAAGCGTTTCATGAAGTCGTCCCACGGCAGGCTGACGTATTTTTGAACTTGGTCGATGCCTTTCTGACGAAAAGCGTCGCTTTCGCGCGCATCGCCCCCGAGCTTGGCGACGAGATCCCGCATTCTGGCCTTCGTGACGACTTCGAGTTCCGTCAGAATGCGCCACTTCTTCGCCCGGTCCGGGTCTGGCATCGCGTCCGCGATGCCGCTGTACAACGCCTCGCCATAGACTTCGCCTTGATAGGCGCGCTCGACCTTACTGATGAAGTCGGCTTTTTCTTCGACCGTCATGGAGCGTCACCCCTCTCTCCGGCTATTATCTATCGATGTAACATTCGGGGCCGAACTATGCCAAACGGCAACCTGCATTTGGCGTTCTGACGACTTAACGGCGGAACGCCGGTTCGGCCAACGCGAAGATATTCAAAGGGATGAACCAATGCGCAAGCCCGCAACCAAAGCGCGCCGGGTCGTGGCCAAAGGGACGTCCAAGCAGCCAGCAAGGATTGCAAAGGAAGGCGCCGAAGGAGTCGACACTCCCGCGCAACTGATCGACGCGAAGATCAAGGAACTCAATGACTGGCGCGGCGAGACGCTTGCGCGTCTCCGGACTCTTATCAAGCAGGCCGATTCCGAAGTGACCGAGACATGGAAGTGGCGCGGCGTTCCGGTGTGGGAGCACGCGGGAATTATCTGCACCGGCGAGACGTACAAAGCTGTCGTGAAGATGACCTTTGCCAAGGGAGCTGCCTTGGACGATCCTTCGGGTCTTTTCAACTCCAGCCTCGAAGGAAATGTCAGGCGCGCCATCGATATCCGTGAGGGCGACAGGATCGATGAAAAGGCTTTGAAGGCGCTCATCCGCGCCGCCGTGGCATTGAACACGTCCGCCAGCTCGCGGAAGAAAACGATTCCAAAATGAGCGGAGCGGATTTGTGCCAGTGGTTCCGCCTGAGAGCACACTGCTTATGCAGTTTGTCTGTCGAAAGCCGCGAATGCGCCATCGGTCACGTGGATGTCTCGAATTGAGCACTTCTTTCCTTCGGCTATACTCACATTGAGGATCATAAAACCGACATTTCCTGAGGCCAATAGTCCAAGTTGAGGGGAACGGGGCGCTTTCAAAATTCAAACCGGTTTAGTGGCAGGGGATATTTTCCCGGGCGGCGAGCAGAGATGTCGAGAGTTCATCGCGGCGCGGGGATCTGTTGTGCGGCTTGTGATGGGTAGAACAACCCACGGCTCGATGATGGAAGGCGCTCTCCGTATCACCAACGGCGAAGTGCCTTCGGAGCAGACCTCGACTGTCAGCGCCGACGTGAAGGGAGCGTCAACTTCGCTCTCAAAAGTGGTCGCTGCAGCAAGCGACTCCGAAAGTCCGGGTGTGCCGATCGCGACTGACCAGAATGTTTCCAGCCCTTCGCGAGACTTTCCGAGCTTGAAGAACACACTGGCAGCGAGAATGGCGCAACGTGCGAAGGTGTCGGGGCCGGCTCCGACTTCCACCGCTGCTCCAAATTTGGTCCCGACTGCAGCGACGACTGCCGTTCGCGTAATCATCGAGGAAGCGGATCTGAAAGCGGGCCGTGCACGCGCCGCCCATTCCGCGAAGGCTACTCCCTATCCTCGTCAAAGAGGCAAGAAGCTACCGGTAATGGTAATAGCGGCAGTGATCGCCACGTTCGCCGCTGTTTTTGCCGCTGGACTTCTTTTCGGATTTGCATTCCACGGGGCGTCGAATGCGCCCGTTGCTACAGCAATCAGCGCAACGCCGGCACCTGCGGATCTCATCTGGCCGGATCTGCTTGAACCAGGAGCAGTATCGCCCAGGGGACAAAGTTCCGCGGGCGTCGCATCGGATCAGGCTTTTAAGCTCGCCGACGCCAGGCTGCATGGCATCGATGGTCAGACAGATGCCGATGAGGCACGTTTTTGGTTGCGGGTTGGCATCGCCGATGCCTTGGCCGATGACCGCCTCCGGTGGGCATTGACCCAGCTCGGTACACTTTATGCGCGGCCACAGGCATCACCAGCTGACTTCGCCGCGGCGCGCGCCCTCTGGGAGCTCGCCGCAGCCAAGAAAGATCCGGTCGCTCTTTGTTTCCTGGCGAAGCTCGAAGAAGGAGGGCCCGGCGTCCCGTCCAACAAGGCAACGGCATTGAAGCTCTACAAGCTAGCCAAAGACGCCGGCGGGTGCCCTCTGTCCGACCAGGCGATTGAACGACTGAGCCGGTGACCGTCACATGAGCAGCACGTCGGGCATGTTTCAGCTGATTTGTGTTGCCACGCTGGCGGCGCTCGTTTCCGTAAGCCCGTCCATAGCGGGCGACAACACTGGCGCAACCTCGTCTCAGCCGTTGTTCATCGATCAGCGCAGGTTGCCGGAAGGCACTGATAAACAGAGTGGCACGGCGCCATCAGCAGATGCGGACGAACTCCGAAAAGCCGAAGAACAAAAGAAACTCGATGAAATGGCGGCCAAATTGAAAGCCGAGGAGGAAGAACTCGCCGCCAGGGAAGCCGAGGCTCGAAAGAAAATCGAAGAGCTGCAGCGACTATCCGACCAAGCGGAAGTGAAGCACAAGGAAGATGAAGACCGCCTGCTCGCCCGCGAAGCCGAGGCGCAAAAGAAAGTCGAAGAGTCGAAGCGACTGGCGGATGAAGCGCGCGCAAAGCTTCAGGCGGAGCTGGAAAAGCAGGCCACATCGAAACCTGAACCCAGCGTATCGACCTCCGGCACCGCGCAGCCTGCAACCGACGGGGCTCCGGCCGATCATAATCCAGTGAAGAACGATCAGCCAACACCGCATGCCGATCTGAACATTCCGGCCATCGCATTGACGTGCCCCGATCCAATCGTATCGGCACAACCGTTGCCCGGCGGGCGATCCAAGGTCACGGTCCAATCGCCGTGCCGCCATGGTGAGGACGTCAGCTTACAGTACGGCCCGATCGCAATCAGGCGCACGCTCGATGATCAAGGAGCCGCCGAACTCATCGCCGACATGTTTCTTGGCAGTGACGCCGAAACCAGCGTTTCATTCGCCGACGGAAAGCAGCAGCATTTGCAGCTCGCCGCGGGCGATCTTGCTGAAGTCACGAAGGTCGCGATCGTCTGGGACGCGCCCGTCAATCTCGACCTGCATGCAATTGAGTATGCGGCTGCCATCGGAGAGCCCGGAGACGTTTGGAGCGGAGCTCCGCGCGACGCGGCTATATCCGCCGCACTTGTTGCGCGCGACGGACGCGGACACGGCTTCATGTCAAGTACGGATGACGGAAAGGGAGCAGGTCCCAAAGCCGAGGTATTCACGTTCTGGCAAAAGAAGGGACAGGCTCGAGGAGCGATAGCAATGGTCCTCGACTATGAGACAAGGGGCAGCGCGCCTGGCGGCGAGACATGTGGAAATGGGCGTTACGCACAAGTCTCCGTCGAAATAATCGAGCGCGCTATCGACGGGGCAATCAGCCGGCAAAATGGACTCATTCCGTCCGCGCCGTGTGGTGTCGCGTTGAGCGCAGCCGCTCGCTATCAATCGGGCGTCATACCTGACCTCCGCATTCACAACGCAAACTGACGTCCGGTTATCAGAATTGGGGTCTACGAACAGTTCGTACAGGGGGTAGAAATGTCGATTGGAGCGATCAGAGCGGGAATTTTTGCGGCGGCCGGTATTGCGGCGATTGCTGTCGCCGGCGCCGCCCTCGCGAGCGAGGTGACCTTGCGCGCAAAGAACGGTGACTTCCAGATCAAAGGCGAGCTCGTTTCCTACGACAAGATTAAGTACACGATAATGTCTGCCAGCTTGGGCTCAATGTCGCTGGATGCTTCGCGGTTTGATTGCGTGGATGGCGGCTGCCCCAATGATACCGTCGCCATGCGCACAGAGGCGCCAGCTGCTGACGCTCCCGCTGGCCCGTTATCTATTTCCATCAGCGGATCAAACACGATCGGCAACCAGCTGATGCCGAATCTGATAGAGGCCTATGCAGACGCTGCGAAGAAAAAGCTGACTAAAGTCGTAAGCGCCGATGCGCTGGATGTCGAATTTCGCGTCTCCGGACAGGATGGTCACGACGGTGGTGCGATCGCTCTGCACCGCCACGGCTCGGCTACAGCTTTTACGGACCTCGAGAAAAAGGCCGCGCAGATCGGGATGGCATCGCGCCCCGTGAAGGCGGATGAGGTGCAAAAGCTCATGAGCGCCGGTATGGGTGATTTCCGGCAACCCGGCAGCGAGCATGTGCTTGGCCTTGATGGGCTTCTCGTTCTCGTGTCGCCGCAAAACCCGATCATTTCGCTTCCGGAGGATGCGATTGCAAAAATCTTTTCGGGGCAAATCGCGGATTGGGCGCAGCTCGGCCAGCCGGCCGGCAAGATCAACGTCTACGCACCAACGAAGGAGTCCGGCACGTTCGACACCTTCGACAACCTGGTATTGAAGCCAAACAAACTCGAACTGACGCCAACCGCCAAGCGAACGGCCAACCACGCCGAGCAGGCCGATTGGGTCGCGCACGATGCAATGGGCATTGGCTTCACAGGCATCGCCTATCAGCGAAACGCCAAAGCGTTAAACATCGTCTCCAGCTGTGGCCTCATCGCGCAGCCATCGACGTTCAGTATAAAGACGGAAGAGTATCCGCTGTCGAGACGTCTTTTTCTGTACACGAACGGGGAGCCCAGAGATCCCGTCGCTCGTGATCTTCTGGCGTTCGCTCTTTCACCCGAGGCCCAACCGATCGTCAAACGCTCCGACTTCATCGATCAGATACCGGAGGCCGCGAGCTATGACTCGCAGGCTGCCCGTATTGCCTTCGCCCTTAACGCCCAGCCCGAGAATTTCGATTCCGTGCTGATGAATACTTTCATCAACGACGTTAAGTCGTCGGAACGGCTCTCCGTGACATTTCGCTTCCAATCGGGGTCTTACCAGCTCGATAGCAAGGCCATGGCCGACGCAAAGCGATTGGTAGAGCTGCTGAAGACTGAGCCATATAAGAACAAATCCGTTCTTCTCGCGGGCTTTGCCGACACCAAAGGCACGTTTTCTGTCAATCAGACTTTGTCGCGTCACCGCGCAAAGGCTGTGCTGGAAGTTATGAAGGCAGTGGGTCTGCTGCCAGGGCAAGGCAAAATCGCTGTCAAGGGATACAGCGAACTCGCTCCTGCGGCGTGCAATGATACCGCCGATGGTATGCAGCTCAACCGGCGCGTCGAAGTGTGGGTGAATTGAGCGAAAAGGCTCCGCTGCCCAGCGCAAGAGCAAAGCGGCGCGCGCCGCTTCCGCTTCTCGCGTCGTTTGATGGGCCGTCGGACCGTTGAAAGAGGTGCGAAAATCGGACAGTCCGCGTGCAATTTAAGGGGTTAGTTCGAGGATCAGGTTGACGGGCGTTTGCGACGCCCGGCGCAGATTGGAATATCCGGCTTGCCGCGCCACTTCGCGAAGGCGTTGTTCGCCCGCCTGGGCACCTAGGCCGAGCCCAACATCCTGTGACAGTGAGTTTGGCGTGCACGCCATGGCGGATGCGGCGTAGTACATCCGGCCGATGGGATTCAGATTTTCCTCCAATCGGTCTCCTGCATAAGGCTCAACCAAGAGCACCTTGCCATCGGGCTTGAGCGCCCTACGGCAGGACGCGAGCGCACCGACCGGATCGCCGAGATCGTGCAGGCAGTCCATGAAACAGATCAGGTCGAAGTCGCGGCCGTGGAACTCGGTCGCCGTCATGACCTCGAAAGCGATGTTGGTGGCCACACCTTCCTCAATGGCGCGCTTGCGGGCAGTCACGATCGACGCATCATGATAGTCGACCCCTAAGAAGCTCGACTTGGGGAAGGCCTGCGCCATCATAATGGTGGAGGCGCCGTGTCCGCAGCCAATGTCTGCAACGCGGGCGCCGCTTTGCAAACGCCCGATGATGCCATCGAGCGCCGGCAGCCAATCGTTGACCAGATGTGCGCGATAGCCGGTGCGGAAAAAGCTTTCGGTGCCGCAGAACAGACGATGGTTGTGGGCGTGCCAGCCTAGTCCTTCACCCGACCGGAACGTCTCGACGATCAGGTCCTCGTCCAACCAAAACGAAGACGCGACCTCAAAGGCGGGCACCATAAAAATGGGGCTTTGATCGTTCGCCAGTACCATCGCTTGCGCCGGCGGCAGGCTGTAAGTCTGGTTCTCGGGATCGTACGCAACGTAGCCGCCGGCCACCTGGTTGGCGAGCCACTCTCGCACATAGCGCTCCCGGACGCCGGTCTTCTCGGCGAGTTCCGCCGTCGTGCAGGTGCCGAGATCGAGCATTGCTTGATAGAGGCCAAGCTTTCGCCCGACATTGACCAGAACACCTGAAAAAGCGGCGCCCAGGTCACCGATGACCCGGCCGATGAAGGCTTCGATGTCGCGCTGTAATGGCGGTGGTATAGGTTGCGTCATGGTCTCGTCCCTTCGCATGGCGTTGCCGAAAGCGATCGTTTATGCGGTCTGAATAGCCGGCAAAAATTCGGGCGGTCTTGATATAATCCGCCAAAAGCTTGCGAGTTGGCGCCAATGACAACGAAGGGACGCGCTCCAGCCAAGAATATCGCGCTGCCGACCATCAACCTGGCGAGCGTCGTTTACGGTCTCGACTCTTACTTAAGCTCGCGTGGGGTCGACGCCGAGGATGCATTGCGCCGAGCCGGTCTCGAGGTCCGAGATCTGACCGATCCTGATCGGCGCGTGCCGCTCCTCCGCTATCTCGAGCTGTTGGAAATCTGCGCCTGCCGCCTGTCCGATCCGCAATTCGGACTGAAGTTTGGTGCGCAGTACGAGCTGAGGCACGCCGGTGTGATCGGTAATGTCGCCCTGGCCTCACGCACGGTGGGCGAAGCTTTCGAAATCAGCCGACTGAACTCACGCGCGCGCTGCCTAGCCGCCGCACGTGGCGACTAGGCCATCCCCATCTATTAGTTGGATCGGGACCAGCGCCGACAGGTCAACGTTACTTGTTTTTCTGACACGTCTGCGTTGCATCATCCCAATGCATTTTTTTCATGCCCGTGCATTCTACTTGCGAATAGATATGTGGCTTGGCCGGTTCTTTCTTCGCTTTCTCCTTCGCTACGATCGGAGCAGCGGACATGACCAGCACGCTCAATGCACCGGCGACCATCGACACTTTACCCAGCATGAAAGCTCCTCCAATTCGCAACGCGTCGCGGCGACGACCCGAAGAAACGAGTACGGGCACATCCTGCCAAGGCTAAAGATAGCCTGCACTCGGCCTTTGGTCAGCTTGGCTTTCTCGCAGCTGCGTTCGCTCAACATTGCACCGCGAACTTAGCTTCAGAAATCGGACATCTGTCCTCTTGATGCCCCTCCTAATCACGCAGTCTGGCCAACTCATCATGCTCGATCGCGCGCGACTGAAGTCGCCGTGACTGGAAGTTCCGACGCCGAAATCACGCTGGTCGCCGGACGTTCGACGCCGGCTATGGTCAGAAAATACACGCGTCGCGCCCAGCAGAAAAAGCCGGCGGCTTCCGCGATAGCTTGCCTCGAAGCACCGGGAACAGTCGTCGAACAAAAAAGTGAGACGCAGGCCTCAGAAAGTGCGACACGGGAGCCGGAAAACGATGCTTAGGTCATTGTCGAAAAACGGCGATCCAGGCAGGATTCGAACCTCCGCCCCCCTGCTTAGAAGGCACACGGGGAGAGCGCCAATTCAATTCCCATTCTGACGATTCACGGTGCGTTCGCGGCACGAAGATTCGATATCTTAGCTCCGACGTCGGAACGAGTTGACAGCCCAGTACGAAGATAACAGCGGCCGGAACTGCGCCAAGCCGGCAATTGGCAAGCCCTCCCTGGCGCGCCGCATGCTGAGGTAGGTACAGAACGACGAGCGAGGCGAAAGCCTCGATCAGCCCGAGCGCTAATGCGCGGAAGCAATAGACTTTATGAATAACCGGGCGGATGTCATCAATATATTCGAATTCTTCTATGTATTAATCGCGCATTAACCCTGCCCTGAAACTATTGTGCCCGGTGGTCCCGATGCGTGTGGGTGCAAATTTCAGCAGAAATGAATTGGCTCGCCATGATTAATGGAAAAAGAATTGTTCTTGGACTGATCTGTTTCAGCAAATTTACAGCCGGCGCCCTGGCACAGGCCGCTCAGCAAGAAATCCAAATTTCAGCGACTGTTCAAAGTTCATGCACTATCAACGGCGCGTCGACCGGCGTTATCGATACGGCGACGATCGGCGTCAATGCATCGGGCAATGTGATCGTTTCTCCAATTACCCCTGCCAACGCCCCCTATGTCAACGTCGTCTGTAATGGGCCCGCGACGCTTCAGTTGCGATCCACCCAGGGAGCAGTCAAAAACGCTGCGACCGGGAGCGGCTTCGCCAATATCATCAACTATCAGGCCGCAGCGACTTGGAACGGACAAACGGCGACGATCGATACGGCAACAATTCCCACGGCTACCGGACAGGAAACGGGCATCGCTGAACCCGTGTCGGCCGGCTCCGGCAATCTCAACGTTACGATAACCCCCGAAGCAAATTCTCAACCGCTCATCGGCGGCAATTACTCCGACTCGCTTTTCGTCCTTCTTACCCCACAGTAACAGCCCCACACAGGGCTTTGCGTTCACAAAAAACAAAAACCATTTCGGAGAGGCCCACCATGGTGCTTCCTCGCACGATGCTCATTGTGCTGTTTTTCTGCCAATTGATCGCGCACGCGGCCGATGCGATGACCGTGACGCCCACTCAAATTGAAATGACGTCTACGGGCCGGAGCAGCCGCGGGGCGATCGCCGTCGTCAATGATGGTGCGGGCGCACTCGCTGTTGAACTTGTCGTAAAGAAAGCAACGTTGGACGAAGCGGGAGTTCCGAAGGCAAGTCCAGCAGGCGATGAATTCCTGATCATGCCTCCACAGGCCCTTATTCCGCCGGGCGCCACGCAGAATTTTCGCATCCAATGGCTTGGCGAGCCTTTGCTTGAAAAAAGCGAGACGTTTCTCGTCTACGTCAACCAGATTCCTGTGAAGCTGCCGAAGCAGGCGAGAAGCGTGCAGGTGGTTTTCGGCATGGGCGTAATGGTCAATGTTGCGCCACCGCGCGGCACACCGGCGCTTGAAGTCGTGAAGACGAGCGTGGTGACGGATGCGAATGGGCGGCGACATCCAACGCTCACGGTGTTCAATCCGACCAACGTCCATGCGCTGTTTCCGCAATCAACCGTGCAGATGTCAAGCGGCGATTGGTCGGCATCTCTTTCGAGCGGCGAACTCGCGCAGACTTTCGGCATCGGGCTAGTGCAGCCGGGGCATCGACGTCAATTCGTACTGCCGGTGACATTGCCGCCTAACGTGACGTTGGTTCGATCGAGCCTTGAATACAGGCCAAAGCCCTAGGCGATATGCTTTGACCACGATGGCACAGTGCGGACGAGAGAGCCAAGGTCGCGAGCTTGGTGCCGGTCGATGCCATTTTCCAATCGGCGCACTTTTTCCGCGGCTGCGTTGGCTGATCGTGCCCCTTGTGATTTTCGTGATGGCACTTTCCGGGCCGGGGTACGCATCGCCAGTGTCGAGCGTGGAGTATGCCTCGCCTGTTTCGAACCGTTTGAATACGACCGGCAGGCCAATCGATACGAATGTCCCTATGAAAGACAACGGTCGAGAGCTCGGCGACATACCGATCCGGATCAATGCGGACGACTCAATTTTGGTCAGTCGAGCCGCGCTTGTCCAAATGCTTGCAACGAGTTTGAATGCGGCCGCTCGTCAGCGCTTAGAGGCTGTTGGGACCGGCACGCCATTCGTTCCACTCTTGATGTTTGCAGCCGCTGGCTTCGATATTCGATTTGATCCGGCCTTGCAGGAGCTCACATTTTCCGCGCCAGCCGAGCTGCGGGCGTCATCCGATATTTTTCTTTCCGGAAATCATCAATCCCCGCAGAGTTCGGTATTGGCACCTCCCGCTAAGCTATCCGGCTACATCAACCTCTTTGCCAGCATCGATCATCAATGGGAAATGCACACTTCCGATGCGAATTTTGGTTCGGCGACAGGTGCGCACCTTGAATTCGATTCTGCCTTTCGTGCCGGCAACTTCGTGTTCGAGAACTCAGGGGTATTGGCAGGCGACGTCGACGTCAACGTTTGTCCGGTGAGAGCGCTCTGTTCTTATACGCATTCGCCAGGGTTCAAGCGGCAGATATCGCGTCTCGTCTACGATATGCCAGAAGACCGCATCCGCATGGAAGCCGGCGATGTCGAGCCGCTGGGAGCCAGCTTTCAAAACACACCAAATTTACTAGGCGTATCGATCGAGAAATCAGGCCGCAAGTTGAGCCCTGCGAATACGTTCGCGCCCACGGGCGGGGGTTCATTTCTTATCAACAGGCCATCCGATGTCGAAATCCGCATCAACGGTATCGTGCAGCAGCGGATACAGTTGCGTCCTGGCACATATAATATCCGCGACTTGCCCCTGGTGACCGGTGCAAATGATGTCGACATTAACATCACCGATGACACTGGAAAGCAGCAACACCTTTCCTTTACGTCCTTCTTTGATATGAACCTTCTCGCATTCGGAAAAAGCGAATGGGGCCTTACGGCGGGCGTGCCGTCATACCTGCGAGACGAGGCACGTGACTATCTCCCCGATCTCTCTATGGCCGGCGGATTCTATCGGTACGGATTGCGTGACGATCTGACGGGAGAACTCGATCTTCAGGCCGATACCAATGTGCTGATGGGCGGTGCGGGAATCTTGACGGATTTTGCTTGGGGGCTGATAGGAGTGCGCGGGGCAGCGTCTGTGGGCGACGCTGGCGCCGGAATAGCGGCAGGTATTGACTGGTCCGCCATAAATTTTCGTGGTTTCACCGATGGGGGTGGCGAGAGCTTCCATCTTGCTGCGGAATATCGAAGCCCGGGTTTCCGCACTGCCGGCGAAATCAACGCCGTGGAGACTGGCATCATTTTTCCGCAATGGGATTATTGGCTGAACCTCAACGCGACCTATTCCGCCCCTGTCGGATACGGCACGATGGGATCGATTTCCGGACGCTATCAGTTCGTCAATGACGAGCAGTTCGGAAGCGCGTTTCTCGCGTCAAGTGATCGCTACGGCGTTGACGCTACGTTCTCACGATCGTTGACGGCGGCATTGTCAGGGAGCTTAACCCTCGGCGTTTCGAACGAATCCTATCTTTCGAATCTCGATCCTCGAGAACCTAAGGGATGCGAGTTCCGCGTAGGTGTCCGACTGTTTGGGCGTCCGGATGAGCAAACCAATATCAGCGCTGGATTTGATACACTTGACGAGCAATCAGACGTGTCTGCGTATCGTACGTCTGGTAACGGCATTGGCCGCTGGGATACGAGCGTGAACGTGCAACATAACAAGTTCGACGATCGCGCGTCGGTCGACGGCGTGGTCGGTTACTACGGCAATCGTGCCCAAGTTCGACTTATTCAAAATTCTGGGTTCGACGGAGTTTCCATTTCCGATTTTCGCCCCAGGCCTAGCCAACAGCGAACCTCGCTGCAAGTCGGAACGTCGATCGCCTTTGCCGATGGGCATTTCGCAATTGGTGCGCCAATAACAGGAGATGCATTCGCGATTGTCTATCCACATGAGAGCATTGCCGGCAATACCGTTACTGTCGGCAGTGGTGAAAATGTTCGCGCCGTCGCCGATGGATGGGGGCCGGCAATAGTGACGGATCTGCCTGCTTATGCGCCCTCGACGATACATATCGATGTTGATGACTTGCCTGTCGGGTACAGCTTGGGCGCGGCCTCATTTGACACCTTCGCGCCGTTGAAGGGCAGCTACGCATTGGAAGTCGGATCGGACTATTCCGTTTCCGCCTATGGAACGCTACAATTCACTGACGGTGAGCCCGTGGCCTTGCTGACGGGCACCGCGCGTAACGCTGAGCATGCCGATAAGACAGTTGCTGTTTTCACAAATGCGTCAGGCAGGTTCGGCGCCGACGGATTGGCACCGGGGCGCTGGATCCTCGAAATGGCGACTGATGGCGCTCCGACACGATTCGTATTGGATATTCCCGCAAATGTGGGAGGCCTGTTCAAGGCCGGCACGCTGCATCCGGCGGAGGCGCCATAATGTCCTCACGTATCGCCGCTGTATTGTTGTTGGCCGCCGCCTTCGGTGGTTTGTGTTCGAACCATGCGAATGCCGTTTGCTCGATTCTATCGGCGAGCGCGACGCCGCTGAGCGCCAGTACTGGAACTTACGCGCCACCAACGCCGCCGGTTGCGCAGCCTATAAGCATTACGATCAGTGGAACTTTTCTCGCGGCTCTCGGCGATTTGGCAGGTGGGTGCGCAGCGGCAATTTCGTTCAATCGGTCATCGCTACCGGCTTCCATGTTACTTTCAGGAGGCGGAACGGCCACTCTGCCCTATACCCTGCAAACGTCAAGCAGCGGTGGCAACACGTTGCTCTATACCGGCGGCGGAATACCTTCCGCCTCGAATGTATTGCCATTTACTTTCCCCGCCTCCGTTCTATCGGTCAGCAACTTCAGTGTCGCGGTGACAGTTTGGGCGCAGTCTCAGCCAAGCCTGCTCCAGCAGGCGGGCAGCTATATCGACAACATCACACTTGATATTTTTACAAGCACCCTGGCCGGCATCCTTCAGACGAAGGTATCCAGCCAAGCGTTCACTGTGACTGGTGCGGTCGCCAAATCTTGTACAATTGGCGGGACAAACCATCCTGCGGCCGACACGGCTACGATTCCAATTACCGCAAACGGCAGCGTAAACACGGCGCCCATCAACCGGTCTTATCCGAATGCTTTTTGTAACACCCCTGCAAATGTGCAGATGACATCGCAAAATGGCGCGGTTACTACAGCCGGTAGCGGTAGTGGATTACAGCGGCTAATCGACTACGCAGCGTCAGCCACATTTTCGGGTGCTACCGCCTCGCTTAACACGGCGACCGTGCCGACCGCGAGCGGGCCGGAAACCGGGGCAACCGCATTGACTACGGGCAATACGCCAACGGGAAGCTTAGGAGTTTCGATCACACCGCAACTCAATGCTCAACCGCTTGCCGCCGGCAGCTATGCGGATACGCTGACCATCACCCTCACCCCGCAATGACGATGCTATCTGAACCCTCGCCGAGCGGTTGCCATGCTGTTACGAAGGTTCGGCTCGAGACCGAAGCAGGTTTGGGTTGATGCCCTTCCCAATCCCGAGGTCTGCCCAACTCATCATTCTCGATTGAATAGGGCTCGCGCATGATGTGAATGATCCAGGCGTTGCAGATCGTGCAGCGAATGCGGCGACGCTGGCAGTCGCAGCAGCCAATTCAGCGTTGCCTCAATGCTTCGGACGCAGCCACCTATGGTCGCTGACGAACTCCGTCGCCAAGCCAACCAGCTTATTGATCTCACCGAGCGAGAGGATCAGGTTGCGAGAAAAGTACAAGCGTGAGTAGCGGAGCATCAAGCTCGCTCCCCTCTAGCACTTATTAAGTAGCTCGTGGCGATCGCCGTAAAACTCGCGCTTATGATCGTGTGCCATCGTCGCGCTTCGTTCTCCCCCGTCTAGATTGTTCCCTACGGAACAGCCGTCGAGCAGAAAATATGTGAGGAAGCTTGCGGCTTGGGTAACTATTTCCTACCGGAAAGATCGTCTGACATTCCTGCGGGGGCTCGCCCATAGCGGCGGCTTTTTCAGCTTAAACCAGTTCCTTGGGGCCGGGGCGGGCGTCCGTGGGAGGGATTTTCACAACCGTCGGTATGGCGAGACTCGCGCCCTTATCGCGGCACACATTTCAGTCTCGTCTAGGCGAAACGCAGCCGCACAGACACCGCACATCGGCTGCCGTGCCCCTCATCACGAAACGGCTTAGGTCTCGACGGACGAGGCGCCGAAACCCGCGCATATCGTAATACTCGACTCGATCAATGCAGTTTTCTCCAAAACAGAAATATGTGGATATTCTACTGTCACAATTATTTCCCGCAGAGAAAACCGAATATAACCCATGCGTTTGCGGGCGCCCGCCCGTAGCGGCGGCCTTTTCGGCTTAAACCAATTTCTTGGCACCGGGGCGGGCGAATAACTCAAGACGCGCATGCTGTGCACTATGTGCGCCGCGATATCCTGTCTTCGGGAAACACCACGGAGATAGCTTAGGCCGTCAACAGCGCCGTGCTCTGTACTGTGAAAGTAAGCTGTCTGCCGGTTTCACGGTGCCTATGCCGGCGCGCCGCGAGGCGAGCGCAATGGCCGCTATTCACACGGTCTGCGGACGAAAGAAAGCCTCGAAAAAGCCCGCTCGCTTAACTCAATCCTGCGTGAGGTTCGCCAAAGCCTGGCTCAGATGCCAAAGGGCTCGGCGCAACACCAGCGACGGAACGGTGAGGAAGCAAGCTAACTTACGTTACCAAACGAGCCCGCAAGCGCCCGTATTCCTGATCTGAAACCGTTCCAGCAGCTCTCAACCGGTTGAGTTTTTCAAGCTCATCGGCAACGCTAAAGCCTACGGCCTTTCGTAAATCATCTCGCACCTGCTGGGCCTGTTCTACGCGTCGTTCGTACATGCCATTGGACTGCGTAAGGATGTAAGCGAAGACGCCGAGGTACGGAAATACAATGAGCACGATTGTCCATATTACTTTGGCGAAGCCGGAAATATCCCGACGGCTAAACAGATCAGCGAAGACGGTTATTAGCAGCCATATCAAGATAAAGAACATGAAGATCGTAAAAGCATCGACCAGAAAATTGCGGAATGTGAAGCCTTCATTGAACAGCATTGTCGGTCTCCAGAACGCTTATATTTTAATTTGAATCAGCATCCGCGCCGCCAGACACAGCGACGCCAATTCGGCCCACCCCAACCCCATCGCGCCGCGCACGAGTTGCGAACCGCAACGCAGGTTCCAACGATTGCGACGCCTGGCCGCCAGCCTCGACGCCAGCCACCGTGCCAACGATTTCCTCGCCACCCACGATTCCAGCCGCGGCGAAAACCAGGATGCCCGCGCCACTGTGCTTGCTCGACCAGCGGCTTGCTACCGAGCGAAGGGGGAATGATTTGTTCTGCCGATACCGGTCCGCTTAATGAAACGAGCAAAGCAGAAACGCAGGCGAGAATAGGTTTCCTCATAGCTTCTCCAAGCTCGCTTAAAATCGCGTGCCCACTGTGCGAAGCCGACTGACTAAGGTTTAGAAGCTCGACTTTGATAAGGACAGCCAATGTCCCAAGGACGATGAAAAATCGTAATATTGCGTAAGCAAAGCGTGAACCTACAGCGCAAAATCGGCGACAATACTTCGGCTGTTTCCTGGTTGAAGGGGGACTTGCAACATGCGGGAGTTGTCTTGAAGACCCTTCGCAGTCGCTTAAATCATGAAGGCCATCGCAAAGCGTGCCGGCGGAAATCCGGGAACTTCACGCTATTGGCTGCGGCACGCCGACGGCGATGGGTGCATTTGGCGGATAAGCGATCGCATCTTCAGTGTAAAAGATGCCACTTTCTCCGCGTCCAGGGACAAAGCTGCATCCGATCACCTGCTATCGCGGCACCGACTGATTCGCAAAAATAGCCCTTAAAAGGGCGACAACCACCCTCAAAACGCGTTACCGCCAATCAACAGATTGATACGGAGATTTCGGGGCATTCGCCGGAAACCATGCACCACGTGCACGAGAGCGATTCATCTCCCGAGTCTGGCGAGTCGCTTCATCCTGTGACCGGCGAGTTTAGCGGAACAACTTATTTGCTGGCCGCCGGATTGTTGCTCAGATAGTCAACAATGGCTGCAACATCACCGTCAGCAACGGGCGCCTTATACACTTTGATCATCTTCTTCACGATTCCCTCCCAAACCTCTTTCGAGAGGGGGGCCTGGACCGTCACCATTCCTGCCGAATGACAGGTTAGACAATTGTTGTTCGCAACCTCCGAGCCTGGTCCCGTGAATTGTCGGTCGCCGACGGGCAGATCAAAGTTTTCCGATTTAAGAGGAGCCGAATCGTGCGCCAGTGCAGTTCCAGTCAGCAGCGCGGTGACCACGATGCCGGTGATTTGAACGTAAGATCGCATGGATTCTCCTCAAACGGTCACAAGGTCCACTGTCTCGATGACGTTGCGCATGAAGCCTGAGGCATTCCAGTTTGGTTTGTCAGGCTGGGCCAAGCCATTTGCATTCACGCAACGAGTCTTGAGACTTAATCGTTGGCCAACAGCCGGTGAGGTGAATTTCGCGGTCCATCGCCGGAAGCCATACTTACCCTCATCGGGGCCAAGCTCTGCAAGCTGCCAATTGGCTCCGCTGTCGACGGATATCTCGACCTTTGCAACGCCGCAATCTCCTCCGAACGCAATTCCGCGTACATCATTCCGCCCCGAAGCCTTTATGCGTTCGCCCGAGCTGAGATTGGTTACAAAAGAGCGAGGGACCATGCGGTTGATCGGCACCATTTTCACGTCCGTTATCCCAGGCAGGATATCGGCCCGCGGCGTATCCGGAATGAGGTAAGCCTTCTTAGTCCAGAAATTCTCGTCAGGCTTATCAAGCACGTCGATGTCCGCCAGCATCTTTACCCAATAGGTTGCGTACCACCCTGGGACGACCAAGCGTAACGGAAAGCCATTGAGGAACGGGAGCGCTTGTCCATTCATGGCGTAGGCAACCATAACCTCGCCATCTCTCGCATGATCGATGGCAAGCGACTTCAAGAATGGCGGAGCGTCATCGACGACCGGCTGCTCGAGCCCGGCAAAACGCACCTGCACGCTTCCGGCCTTTACGCCGGCCAAATCGAGAAGATCCTTCAGGCGAAAGCCCGCCCATTTCGCGTTGCCCATGGCGCCATTTCCCCATTGCGCGCCTGGTACGCGTGGAGCGAAGAAGCCTCGGGAATTCCCCGAACACTGATTGACGGCTGCAAGCTCAACCCGTGGCAGTTTGTGCATGAGATCGGCAAGCGAGAGCGCAAGTTGGCGTTCGACGTTTCCATGCACCCTGAGACGGAATGTGTTGGCGTCGACTGTTTCTGGGATGCCTCCCCAGTGCCAGCGGACGTAAAACTTATCGTTGGGCGTGAAGACATCTTTATCGAATGTCTCCCATGGCGTCTCCAGCAAGGGCGCTCTTGTCCGCTGCAGAACCATCTCTCCTTTCTGCGGAAAAGCACCGGTCATTTCTCTGCTGCCGTTCAAAAAAGGCAGGTTGATCGTGCTCGCCCGTAAAGGGGCCGCGATGAAAGCTGTCCCGCTGAAAGCGGCTTGCCCCAGCAAAGCCCGGCGCGTCAAGATCCTGCTTCTGGTATCCGATGGACCCATGGATGATCTCCAATAGAAAGCATGGAAATGCCTTTTGTCCATGAGAAAGGCGATCGGAGCGACCGTCCAACAGAACTTTCCGAACGTTCCGATCGGCTGCGTTTATGACAGAGCGAAAATTTGACTCTGTGAGCCGAAGAGCCTTGCTGACGTTTAGATAATTTTGAAGAGGATGCGCAGGCTCTTACTTGGTTCAGGAACCGATGTGCATAGGACAGAAGGCGCGTCATTGTAAATTCGAGTCCGAGGTGATCGAGGAGCGCTGCTGCGGCACGAAATACTGGCGAAAGTGCATCTGCCCTTTTTTACAGAGTTATCGAAGATGGCTGTGAGGCGCAGTGTTCCAACGCGCTCTCGACCGTCACCACAAAGCGATGTTCATCCGAAGGACGAGCCCTGAGCGCACGTGGCAGACCTCATGCTCGTATCGCGATGTAGTTCTGTTGTCAGAGCCGTTTGCGCATCTGGCCGCTAAGCGCGCCTTTCTCGTAGCATCATAATCCAGCGCGGGGGTGGCCGGTCGTCACGACCGTCGTCATCGGTATTTGCAGCTTCGTCGCGCAATTCATCAGTCTCCAAATCATCAGAAAACCCGATCAGAACCAGAAAATTTTTGCGTTGGAATGTGGAGAAGAAGGACCGGATGCTGCGGCGCGCCAGATAGGAGAATGCAATGCAGGACGCCTCGCAGACCAGTGAATCCGCTTCCACAACCGATTTTCAAGATCGATCAACCGCGTGGAGCTTTGGTCAAGGCGTGTGGCCCGGACTTTTTCTTACTGCCACGATCGCAGCGCTTGCCTTTGCTCTTCGCGCATTACCCGGGGTCGGAACATTCAGCCCCATGATCCTCGCCATTGTCCTGGGTATTGCTTTCCACAACATCGTTGGCACACCGCGACGCGCCAAGGAGGGCGTAACCTTCTCGCTTCGGCGCATCCTGCGGTTCGCCATTATTCTTCTCGGTTTCCAGCTGACGGCGCAGCAGATCGTCGAGGTGGGACCGATCGGATTTGCGATCATCGTCGCGACATTGATAGCCACATTCGTTTTCACGAGTTGGTTGGGCCCTGTCATGGGGGTCGACCGTAAGCTGACGCAGCTCATCGCCGCTGGCACATCGATTTGTGGCGCATCCGCCGTCATCGCGACGAATACAGTCACGAAGGGTCACGACGAAGATGTGGCCTACGCCGTCGCCTGCGTAACCATCTTTGGCTCGATATCGATGTTCATTTATCCCTTGCTTCCAGCCTTTCTCCACTTGGATACCCACGGCTTCGGGCTCTGGGCCGGCGCATCGATCCATGAGATAGCTCAGGTCGTCGCCGCATCCTTCCAGTACGGCCAAGCCTCGGGAGAATACGGCACGATCGCGAAGCTCAGTCGCGTGATGCTGCTGGCGCCCGTCGTCATTACTCTCGGCTTGCTGGCAGCGCGGAACTCCTTGCAGCATCACAGCGACGGCGCAAGCGTCAAGGCCAAGGCTCCGATGCCATGGTTCGTTGTCGGCTTCATCGCACTCGTCGCGGTGAATAGCGTGATCGTCGTTCCGCCAGACGTGAAGAACATCATCGTGCCAGTGACGACGTTTCTGTTATCCATAGCGCTCGCCGCGATGGGACTCGAAACGGACATCATGAAGCTCAAGGCAAAAGGCTTAAAGCCACTCCTGCTTGGCGCCATTTCATCGCTGTTCATCGCCGGCTTCAGCTTGGCTCTCATCAAGCTCGTTGCTTGAGGACCGCACAGTTGAGATGGGCTTGAATAGCTGTACATCTTCGTGCCGTTCAGGTCTCGGCGACACCAGGCTCAACTTCACCGCGCTGCGTGAGAGGCCATAGGGCTCCTTGTGGCCTCCCGTGCAAGCGAACTTACAAAGCTTCACGCTGATCGGTTGCACGGCCAGTTCACCGTTGAAGTCGACGTAGACCTAAATTCTATTAAACCGTTCTCGTCGGTTTCAATGGCTTGGCCAACCGGCGTTTTCGCCGATAATGCCATCCCTTTTCTTCGTCCAGAATTTTGAAATAGGCTTCGAAGGGCAAAAGCATAACGACTCAATCGCTAGAACTAACCCGGCCTTCTACCAGTCATATCCATCGCAGCAATTGACACTCGCTTTGCGATATTCGCGATATCGTACCCCTTTTTACAAAACAGATAGTACTTCAATTCAATTTCAAGCTCTCCTACTCTCCTCAAATGGTTGGCAGCAATCGCGGAGCTAGCAGCTGCCTCCGACACAAATCCAATCGCCCGGCCGTATCTTAGCGAACACAATACTGCTTCCACAGTTTCAAAACGAAGTGCGGAGTGCTGCAATTGACTTGGATCAACTCCCGCATCGCTAAGCGCTTGTCCTATCACTCGGTCATGATCATCGAGTGCCCAAATAACCGGGCCATATTTTTCAAGGTCGCCGAAACCGACATTATCGGGAACCGTCTGGGCTTTGTCGGAAGCAGCAACGAGAATGATCCGGTCGTTGAAGACATTGGCATGTTCGAACAATGGGTGGCAGGGTTGCCTCTCGGTGAGGCCCATGTCGACGGTTCCGCGCATAACCCAAGCCGTTACGTCATCGGCTGCGCCGACGATCAAATCCACTGATGAGCGGAAAACCTTGCCAGGTTCCGAGACGATTCCCGGCATCCAAAAGTTATAGACGTGTTGAGTGCAGGCCACGGCAGCCGGTTCCTTGCTACCCGTCTCAAAATCTTTCAAGCGGCGGGAGAGGAGATCGAGATTAGCGAGATTGCGCGACACTTCTCTAAACAGAAACTGACCGGCATCAGTCAACACGAGCCCCTTACCTGCCCTTTCGAACAGGACGATATTGTTTCGCTCCTCGATCTTCTTAATCGACATGCTTACAGCCGACTGCGTCAAACCGAGATGATCGGCTGCGACTGTAAAGCTACCGAAGCGGGCGGCTTCTCGGAAGATTTTCATCTGCTCAAGCGTCATGCCCACCTTCTATCAAGAGAGCTGTTGGCGCCGCGCCCCGGCCAACGCGCAAAGCAACTGCGATTTTCCCCTCCCGGAGCAGGGAAGCCCTCGACGAGGAAGCTTGCCCCCGGATCAAAGCACATCAACGCAACTTGGCCAACATAAGAACAATTTATTCAAAAGATCGCCAAGCATCAATCCAACTACTGCAATCCAACTTAAGTGATTGTTTTTTCATATTTTTCCGGCTTGACTCCGTTTTCATGTCGAATAGATTACGTTTAGCTCAAGATGAGTTCCAAATATAGCGAAACGATCTAACCGACGCAGACAGCATCATGAAAAAATTTGTCCTTATAATACCTTCGCTCATCGCGATTATACTTTCTCCATCAGAATAATAAGAAATATAAGGCAGAATATTTATGGACAATACTTGGCGCGCAGTACGCCCCGATCAAGTCGAATTCGGAATTTGGCTTCCCGTCTATGGCGGCTGGTTGCGCGTGAAGGATCAGGCCGGACCAGACGTACCCGCCTGCTTGGCAATCGCACAGCAGGCCGAGGCTATGGGCTTTGACTTCCTGTACGCATCCGAAAACCTTCTCAACTGCATTCATGGGCCGGCTGAAGGCGTGGCGGATGCTTGGAGCATCATGGCCGCAATCGCGGCGACGACAAATAGGATCGGCCTATGTGGCGCGATCAAGCCCGGGTTCAGGTCCCCCTTCTTGGTCGCAAGAATGCTTGACACCCTTTCCAAGATTGGGCGTCGAAGACTCGCTTTAAACATCGTTTGCGGATGGTGGAAAACAGAGTTCGAATTATCTGGCGTCCAATGGCTCGACCATCAGCGCCGATATGATCGCGCCGACGCGTTTCTCAGGTCAATTTTTGGCTTATTCCGGCCGGCGGCCAATTCAAATCCGGAAACGGCGCCAAATGGTGGGTCGTCTCACACAACGTCTAAGTCGGATAGCCACCCGACATACGGACTCGACGAAGCGTCCATGCCAGAGGTGTGGATCGCCGGACATTCGGATCGCGCCATTGAACTAGCAGCCGAATGGGGCGACTGCCTCTTTCTCAATGGCATGAATGACGCGGATCTAAGAAAGCACATTCAAGCTGTTCGCCAAGCGGCAAATCACCGGGGAAGAACCGTCAAATTCGCGGTGAATGCATATGTTGTAGCCGCCGAGACGAGCGAGCAAGCGCGAGATCGCGTCAAGTCCGTAATGGAAAACAAAAATGCGGAAATCATCGAGTTCTTTCGCGGGGTGATGGATCAATCCGGCGCAGCCGCTTGGTCGCAACTTAGCGAAGAGCAGATGATCGATTCCAATGCCGGTTTTGAATTGGGGCTCATTGGCAGTTTCGATGAAATCAGAAATCGCATTCCCCTTCTAGCCGAAATGGGCATCGAACGAATCGTCTGCCAATTCGATGACCCGATGCGAGATGCAGGTCCGTTCATGAAGCGAGTAATAAGGCCGCTAAAAACCAATTGGGCCGGAGCGACCCCCACTAAAAATCATGAACTCTCATCGATCCATAACTAACCAAGGGTAGGAATCGTCAATGTCATCAAAAAAGAAAGCTCATCTGCTCGGATTTATTCAGCACGGTGTAAATAGCCATGCGACAGGAATGTGGCGCAATCCTCAGGACAAGATCAATTACGATTTCTCAAAGCCGCAGTATTGGCGTCATATGGCGCAAACGATGGAGCGCGGCTTTTTTGATGCCATGTTCATCGCCGACGAGCTCGCCCCTTACTCGACTTTCCAAAATAGCTCCGATGCGACAGTAAAATATGCTGTCCAGTGTCCAACTCACGAGCCTTCGACGATCGCCACCATTATCAGCGGCGCAACGAAGCACCTCGGCGTTGGCGTCACCCTCTCGACGATGTTCACGCATCCCTACGCCATGAGCAGATTGCTATCGAGCCTCGACCATTTGACCGAGGGCCGCGCCGCATGGAACGTCGTTAGTTCGTATTCGAAAAGCGAATGGGAAGCCTACGGTCATGAGGACATGACCCCGCGAAACGAACGCTACGAAAAAATGGAAGAGTATTTGGAGGTTTGCTACAAGCTCTGGGATTCTTGGAGCGACGATGCCATAGTCGCGGATAAGGCGTCAGGTGTTTACGCCGATCCATCCAAGGTCAATCTCGTTGCCCACGACGGGAAGTACTTCAAATGCCACGGCAGACATTTCTGCGCTCCCTCGCCTCAGAGGCGTCCAGTTCTGTGGCAGGCAGGCTCTTCGGGCAGAGGCCGTGACTTTGCCGCCAAGCACGCAGAGGCCATTTTCGCCGTACATCCAAACGTCGAGCGTATGCGCGAATACGCTGATGACTTGAACGAGCGCTTGGACACGAAGTTCAATCGTGCAAGGGGCAGCGTAAAGTACATTTACGGACTCCAGACGGTTGTGGCCGAGACGCGATCGGAAGCGCAGGAAAAATACGAGCGCATCATGTCTCATATCCCGCTTGAGGGTGCGCTCGCATGGATTTCAGGCCATTTCGGTCTGGATTTCTCCAAGATGAAACTAACCGACAATGTCCAAAATATTGAAGTGCCGGGCATTCAGGGACTCTTTGAATCAATTCTCTACGCCAAAGATCCCGCAGGTAAGCTTCCTGTAACAGTGGGAGAAGCCGCCTTGATCTACGCTCAAGGAATGGGCATGCCTCGCGCGATCGGAACGCCGAAAGATATCGTCGATCAAATGGAATATTACATGGACGAAGGCGGCGCGGATGGTTTCATGCTGGCCGCAACCTATACGCCAGGATGTTTTGAAGACTTCGCGAATTTGGTCACTCCTGAACTGCAGCGCCGTGGCCGCCTCCGGACTCGATATTCCGGCTCGACGCTGAGAGATAACCTTTTGGAGGCCTAGTGGGCCAACCGTAGCAAAATAGATCCGGAGTGACCGCGGCATAATCGAGGTCACTCCGGACGGACGCCGCTTATCACATAAGAGGGCTCTTCCGATGGGTCATAATCAAAAAGCCTATGCCAACGACCCTTCTGTTTTGGAACCTCACATCAGCAGTGCTGAGGAGATAATCGACGAGGCAAAAAATGGACGGATGTTCATTTTAATTGACGATGAGGATCGGGAAAATGAAGGCGATCTCGTTATCCCGGCTGAGTTCGCAAACGCCAATGCAATTAATTTTATGGCACGCCATGGAAGGGGTTTGATTTGCTTAGCGTTGACGCAGCAGCAAGTGGACCATCTCGGATTGCCTCCCATGCCAACTCGAAACAGGTCACGATACGATACGGCATTCACGGTTTCTATTGAGGCCGCCGAAGGCGTCACTACGGGGATATCTCCGTCAGATCGCGCCCACACAATTGCAGTCGCGATACGTTTGGATGTCAAATGGGATGAAATAAGGACTCCTGGCCATGTTTTCCCGCTTTGCTCTCTCGCAGGTGGAACGCTGGCTCGTCCCGGACATACTGAAGCGGCTGTCGACGTTGCACGGCTTGCTGGCCTAAATCCGTCCGGTGTAATTTGTGAGATAATCAATGACGATGGAACAATGGCGAGGTTGGAAGACCTCGTGCGATTTTCGCAACGCCACAACATGAAGATCGGAACAATTGCAAATCTGATCGCCTATCGCCGCACGCTAATGGGAAGTCAAACCGATAGTTGCGGCCTTTCACTGGCACATGCCGACTCAGAACCTTGAAAGCAATAGCCCGATCCTGCTGTGGCTATCAATCGAGCGATAAATCTCTTTGTCGCGTTTGCAAAACGCGCGTGATTTCTATCGCTTTACAACATGAAACTCTCTTGACGGACGAATTAACCCAGAGGGTGCAAACGTTGGACGAATGCCGGTTTCAACGGGCAAACGAGATAAGACCTCGCGCCGACACCATTCAACATACCTGGTCACCTGCGCAGCCGCGCATTGCGGGTGGGTAAATCGGGGGAAAAGCAGTGTCTCTCCACGCGAAGAATTGTTTCAAGGTTCTCACGGATCAACCCAAATGGCCTCGCTTCCGGGGGATCAATTCAATTGAAGAGTTGATTGAGGAGGCCCGAGCGGGGCGCTGCTTCGTTCTCGTGGATGATTACGCCAATATGGGCACAGCCGATGTCGTCATTCCTGCGCAATTCGCCTCCAGCTCCATTCTGCGGTGGATGTCCCGATCTGTGCACGGTCTTATTTTGTTGGCTCTCAAGAATGAACGAATTGACCACCTTCGTCTCAAGACTATGGCTGAGAGGGAACGATATTATTTGCAAGCACCATTCACTCTCTCCATCAAGGCGAAGGACGCAGAAATGACTGGGGTTCCGTGGAGGGATCGTGCTCATACAATATCGGTTGCAATAGATCAGGACAGCAAACCAGGCGATATTGTTACACCAGGCCATCTATTTGCGCTCATTGCGGCGCAGGGCGGGATGCTGGAGAACGCTGGGCGCGCTGAGGCTGCCATAGACATTGCGCAAATTGCTGGACTAAACGCCTCTAGCGTTCTTTGCGAAGTTATGGATGCGGACGGCCTACTCAATACTCTTTCAGAATTTCGCAATTTCGCTCGGCAGCACGACATGAAGATTGGTTTTATTTCCGATATTGTTGCCTACAGGCTCCGCGATGAGGCAAGTGGAAGAGATTTTTGAATATCAGGTGATCCACTCTTCCGGCCGATTGTCCTAGCTCTCAAGGGGCACGGAACCATGCCTGCGCACGAATAAGTCTCACTTCTAAAGACGATCCACCATAACGTTCCTCGTAACTTAAGCCCGGCCCACTAAGCCGGGCTTCCTTTTTGTCGTGCACCTCGTGTCATCAGCGAGCCGGCTATGCTTCAAAACAGATGACGCCATTATCGCGTTTCAGACACACGTTTTCAGGTGGCTATCTGTTGGAAATCTACGGATCAATTCGGTCTTCGTGGTTACGTTCCAGGGCGCCTGCGCGCACCGTAAAGGCATCGAGGGCATCTCTCTTTAAAATCACATCCCCATAATTCCTGTCTATATCGTGCAGGCTTGCATCGTGCGGACCATGACCGCAGTCCCCGACGCACTCCCTCACGACCATGACGCGAAAGCCGTATTGAAATCCGTCAACCGCTGTAGCCCGAATGCTTCCACTCGTCGATGCACCCGCGAGCACGACGGTATCGACCCCGCGCGCACGAAGCGCGAAAGCGAGGTTGGTGCCAAAAAACGCGCTCGAAACCTGTTTGGAGATAACTGTCTCTCTGCTGATCGGGGCGACTTCCTGGCAAAAACCGCTCAGTGGATTGCCGGCCTGCAAGAGTTCCAGTGCCGTCATTTTCTTCGCCCAGATCGCACCGTCGGTGACGTCGGGCGGTAGAAACCTAGTCGCGACATGAAAAACGGGAATCTGCGCCGCCCTGGCGGCGGTGAGAAGGGCTACCGCCTCTCGCGCCGCCGACGCGGCACCGTTGGCATAGAAGGGCGACGTACGGTTCGTATACGCCTCAATGCAGTCAACGAGCACCAAGGCGGATTTCGAACCGAAGCCGATCCGGTTCTCCTGCACTTTCGTGTTGTCAAGTTGCAGCCAGAGCAACGAACCAATCTCCCTTTGCGCGGGCGGCCGCTTCGCTAACTGCGGCGCCAAGCGCCCTCCAAAAACAGGAAGGCGCGTCGCGGTATCCAAATGGCGGAGCCGAAGCTTCGCAACCGGGCCTCGTGAAAAACCGGATCGCGAAAGACTTCGGCCCCACCTGAACATCAGGCGTGTTGGGCGCAACCTGACGTCGTCGTGTGCTGATTGCGGCTCAAGTAGTCCGACTCCCGAGAACCCAAGAGCCGTTTGTATCAATAAGTCCACCTGTGTGTACCGACCGGTCAACTTAATCGCAATGTGCGACAAACGCAAGTCGCATTTCAAAAGCGCGCAGGAACGGGGATGGCGAGGTGCGGCGGGCAAAAAATGGGATTCGAATGGACGTGGGGGGATATCTGCTCGCGGAAGGGGAGCGCATGATTCGTGCGAACGGGTTTGAAGCATTCACGCTCGCGCGCCTTTCCGACCGCATTGGCATGAGGGTTTCCAGTATCCAGGGACACTTCCGCACGCGGGAGGATCTCTGCAACGCCGTAGTGGACGCTTACCTTTCGAAACTCACCGCCGCGCTGGACGACATAGCGAAGAGATGCATACCGTCCGTGGCCAAGTTATCTGCCTTTAGCCAAATCTTTCGCGATCCCGCCAACGGGCAAATGCCCCTGCACAATGCGATAGAGCGCGAAAAATTGCGCACCCGCGGGTTTCTCTCGGAACGTCAGGCAGACCTGCTTTCAGTGCAACTGGCGTGGTTAGAACAGACGATCGACAAGGGAAAAGCCGCCGCGACAAGAACATCGACACCCCACAAGGATCGCACAGAACGCCGACACGCTGGAGCGTATCGTCGACGCACTCATTCCGTCGCCCAACTCTCAGATCCCGGCCGGCACGATCGAAGCGCTGAACCTCATTCGCAGGGGCATGCAGAAATATGGCGCGTCGCCAGGCGCCGACGGCCAAGTGTGGAATAGCATCAAGATGGCGTACCTCTCGAAGCTGACGCAAGGAAAGAACGGCGAGTTCCTCTCGCCACAGGTGATTTCACGACAGGCGACGCTCTTCAACACGATCTTTTCGCCAGCCGATAGGGCTGTGATCCGCCGCTTCCTGAACGAGCTCGATCGCATCAGCTGGAAAGACCCGAACCCGTCAGGCACGGCGACGAGCCTAGCTGGGCTCGGCAATCAGCTGTTCGCCAAGTTCTTCGACGCCTTCGGCCCGCTCGGCCGCGCGGCCTTCGAACGGAGCGGCCTGCAGCAGGCCTGGGGCACATCAATCGCCCGCCAAGCCGTGAGAGAAGCCCCGTCGGTCTTTCCATCGATGCCCGCAAATAGCTTCATGCTCCGGTACGGCAACGCGCTCATGGCGCCGACGGCCATCAACAACGCGCTGGCGGTCCCTCATCAGCGGTGACGATACTCAGGGGACCGTGGCGTATACGGCCGGCAAAATCTCGGAGTTCGATTTTGAGGAACTCGCGTCATTTTCCATTCGCACATTTAAAAGTATCCACTCCGCGAACCCGCCCTCCTAAGCTAGTGGCTTGAGTTTTGCTCCCTGCCACCTGTCGTCCTTTTTTGGCACATGGGAGTTCGGACATGGACAACGCCCCGAAGGTCATCCAATACGAAAAACTTGTTCGTCAGGCTGCCAACAGTCTCGGCATCGACACGCTGGAGATCGCACCCTCATCGATTCTTCGCCATGCGCTGCACTGCAGTTTCAAGGACACCTCGGGACGCCGGCAAGAAATCTTCGTACCATTCAGAACCAATCCGTCCACCATACGAGCTACGCTCCGTTACCTTTACGGGCCCAAGTCCGCGATCGTTGCGACGCGGTGAGGCCGAGATTGCACGAGTCTGAAGTGCAAGAGCTGCTAGCGCCGTTGTGCGGTGAGCAGCACCGGATTGCATCTGTTCTGTTCCAAACATCCTGACGCCGTCTGCATGAAAAAAGCCGGAGACAATGCTCCCGACCTGTATCGAAGGGAACAGTCTCCTTCCTCGATTTCAGGTCATAAAAAGGAGATGAGTTTACCCGAGGGAGGATCGGATATGCATGGTTCGCTGGCAGGCGGCTTAGGTGCCTTGATGATCTGTTTTACATCGATCCTGGCCCTGGGGGTGACCGACGCGACAGCTGCACCGGAAAAATCCGGCATATTGCACGTTCGCCCTTCGGAAAAGCATCCGGGCATGTTGCTGATGTCGTGGAAAGGACCCACCGACGAAACGATGGCTCCAAAACTCGAGGCTGCTTACGATGAATACCGGGGTCAAATCACGTCCGTCTATTTGATCCTGAACTCTCCCGGCGGATCGGTAAAATATGGTGAGCGTGCCATCGCCGTTCTCCAGGAAATCAAGAAGACGACAAAGCTGTACACGGGGGTAAAGGCCGGCGCGCAATGCGCATCAATGTGCGTTTTCATTTACGTGCAGGGAGAAAAGCGGTTTGCGGCTCCTGCAAGCCTCTGGCTTTTTCACGAAATCGCACACAATGACGCGCATCACCGGCTCATCGGGCTCGATAGGGACGGATGGCTCCGGATCGTGGACAAGTACTGGAGGCCGGCGGGGGTCAATCAAAACTGGATTCAGAGAGTCAAGATGGAGGCGGTAGGCACCGACGTCTGGAAATCTGGCGCCCAACTGCTCGCCGAGAACGAAAACTTGGTGCAGAGGCCGCTAGCCGATGAAAATTCACGGCAGATCCATGCGCCGTCGGAGCATGACATCTCCGCCGCAGGAAAGCGGCTCGCCGAAAAGCTCGATAGCTTTGAAGTCGAGAAGCACTGGCCCGCCGGCCAGCACATCAATTGGGAGACTGGCGACCCGACCGGAGTGCCTGAAAAAACCGAGGGCAAGCATACGCACTGCAGTGCCTTCGTAGCATCGGCGGCAAAGCAATTGGGCGTCTACATTCTCCGACCACCTGAACACGGACAAAAGCTTCTCGCCAACGCACAGAGCGAATGGCTAGCGAGTGAAGGTCCGGCACAAGGCTGGCGTCAGCTCAAGGACGGGTTCGAGGCTCAGAACGCTGCCAATGCCGGCAAGCTCGTCGTCGCCGCCTATCACAATCATCATGACGATAAGCCAGGCCACATTGCCATCGTTCGGCCCAGCACCAAGAGCACCGAAGCCATTGCCGCAGAGGGCCCCGACATTGTCCAGGCCGGCGAGCACAATTACAATGTCGTCAGCATAAAGAAGGGTTTTTCCGGCCATCCAGCCGCGTGGCGCGACAATGAAATCGAGTATTACGCCCACAGTCTCGATTGAAGGAGCAGATCTTGACGCTGCGCGTGTGGCGTCCCAACCCAGTCACCAGAACGAAAAGAACGAGGATTGTTCTGGCTGATAGCGATCGTTTCGTTTGTCAACGTCTGCGGCTCGCTTCCGGCGCGCCGCCGCGACCTCGGATTTGCGGGACTTCAACCCACCTTGGGGTTCGCTGCTCATCACCACGATAAAATCAGTCCCGGATCCCGTTTCGCTACTCAACTGTTCGTCGGATACGATTATCGAGGAACCAGGCCACACGAAGCCAGAATATCGCACGACGATCTCGGGCGGCATCGACAGTCGATCAAGGACTGCCGAAGCATCGCGGGAATTTGTCGGCGTTGCATTCGTATCTAAGTCTGGCATCAGCTTTGGCCGATGATCCGGGCTATCCTTCCGTCCCACTGAAACGGCCGTCCAGCGCAATGTTCCGTTTTGGTCATCAAACCCCACTGCCGTGAACACGTGAGTGCCGATCGGCATCTGCGGAGCTTCAATTGTAATTGGAAGTTCCAAGACCGGTTCGAAAGCCTGCCGAACGTAGAGGCGGCGCGTTTTCAGGCTGACGAAGAGAGAGACAGGCCGCGTCCGGCCGAGCGCGACCGCCGCAGCAGTCACAGATTCGGTTCTGGCGGCCTCCGCCGCGCTGTAGCTTGCCCGGGCTTCTGCGAGGCGCCTCATCGCATCTTGGAAACGAGTGTCCGCGCTCGCGTAGGTCGTGGCTGCTACAGCACTGCGCTTCTGCGCTCGATCTTTGGTTTCTTCCAATTGCTTGAGCGAACGCGAGCGGCCGGAAGTGAATGCCTTCCGTTCGGCGTCCGCAATGCGCGCGTTCGCCTCGTGCTTCTCGGAAATGGCGGCGCGTAGCCGCCTCTCTGCGGTAACCAACTCTTGCTTCCGCTTTGAGAGAACACGTCTCGCTTCTTTGCGTGGAAGGGACTTGTCGGCCGTCGCCTGCAAGTCGGCTTCAGCACTGTTCAATCGCGCTGCCGCTGCATCGGCGCTTGTCCGCGCCTCCTCAATCGCCTCGGCCGCTTTGTGCGAAGCGGCTATCGCCCGCGCCACCGCATCGCGGCCTGAAGCCGCTGAGGTCACACTTTGCACGACGCTCAGTGCGCCGGATGCCCGAGCAAGTTGGTCGCTGGCCAATCGGCGTTCAAGCATAGCTGCGCGCAGTTGTTCGGCAGCGCGCGCATGGGCAGTGGTTTCGCTAACGAATGCCGCCTTCAGTGCGGTGGCCCGATCCGATGCCTTCTTCGCGGTAAGTTGTGCAGCTGCGGCGATGGTTTTCACGCTTTTGAGCATGCTGTCATGAGCCGCCAAGAGAGCATTACTTGTCGTATCGGTGACGACACGATCCGGAATATTGGCCGCTGCGACCTTCGTGGTGAGCGCTGCCGCTTCCGGTGCCGGCGGCGCCAATTGTGAAAGAAAGGGATGAGTGATGGGTACGGGAGCGAAATCATCAGGTGAGATCACGACCCGCATCCCTACCTGAGTCTGGGGAAAGATGCTTTCAGCGAAGGAATACGGCATCCGCACGCATCCATGAGAGGCCGGATGACCAGGTAGGACGCCAGCATGTAGCGCGAGCCCCGTCCAAGTGATGCGTTGCATGAACGGCATCGCGGCGTCATCGTAGACGTTGGAGTGATGATCGATGTCTTTCTCCAAGACAGCATAAACGCCAGCTGGAGTATCGAGCCCTTTCTGGCCGCTCGAAACCGGTGCGCGCAGCGACGATCCATGCGCGTCATAGAATGATACCCGCTGGCCGTTTAGACTGACGACCGCCATCACCGGTGCGAATGTTTGGGCTGTTTGCTTGGAGATCGTTGAGGAGTGCTTTTTACCCGCGTGAGCGGCGGGCGTGCTCAAGCACGTGGCGGCGAGCAGCAATAGAACTGCGTGAGACTGCGGACGCAAAACGGAAAACACCCCACTCCCCCCAAGTCTGGGCCGGCCCAGAGGCCAGCTCGGCCAGCTTTCTTATTGTTTCGAGCTACTACAGGCTTACGAGCGAGTAGCGAAGACGAATATAACGTGGCGCTATATGGGTTATTCCTCCCGATGCTGTCTTGTCACCAAAAGCCCATCGAAGGATGACCTTACCTTTCTACTTTTGAGGAGCGCCCGCGTCCTGCACAAGCCACCAGCATCCCAGATCTTCCGTTTGCAGGAAGAAAAGGTGCCGACTGGCAACAGAGGAGAGCGCCAAGGGCCTTTGTCAGATCGCCGCCGTTCCAACTGTAAATCGCGGCGTCGTGGGCATCGTCCGTCGGGATCTGATGAAACGCGCGATCAATCTCGGCTTCGGTGGGATAGAGTTTTGGGTCGTACGGCGACATCAGGCAGGCCCGTAGATTGCTTGCCGATCCAAATCTCCCTTTTCCGCGATACTCGATTTCGCCGCCGTCGTTCAAGTCAATTTTTTTTACTCTGGTGCAACAAATCTCTGGAACTGGTTTTGTCAGTCTACGTTGTTAAAAACGGGAGGTTGAAAAATCAGCATAGCGAAGGCGAAGAGCATTTGAGGAAGCGAAACCGCAGCACGAGCGCTGCATTCGTGAGGCGAATTTAGACGCTCGGCTGTTCTATTTTGTAACGCGTGGACAAGCCATGACCGACGACAAAGAACTGGAAGTTGCGAAGCAAGCTCTCGTTGACAATTCTCGCGAGATAGAGATCCGGAGAAAGTTTTTGACCGACACGGCAAATTTTCCTAGTCCCAGCATCTTTGCGATGCGTTCAAGTGCTCTCAAAATCATCGCTCAACTCGAAAACGCGATCCAGGAGATCCACGGCATATTCCCCCAGCTCAGGCGCTAACGTCAGTCGCCGTTCCTCGACTGTTATTCGTTCTGCAAAAAACGCAACAATTGGAGTGGCTCCCTTGACGCATGCGAGCCTCATCGGGCCGCTCGATTCACGACTGGTTAAGCTTGGCAACGCCTACCCGGCAGAACTGTTTGACGCCCGTTGTCCACAGCTGCTCTGTTGCTGCCCACACAAAAACAGTCCGCCGTTTGGGCTATCGGATCATTCGAAGGGACTTTGTCATGTGGTCCAACAAGATCGATCGTCGCGATTTCATGACCACTTCGATTGCCGCGGTTGGTACCTCTGCGCTCGCCACCGAATCTGACGCCGCGGCGTCACAAGACAACGCTGGGATACGCAGCTCGGAGACAGCGACCGCTTACACTGGCGAGATTCTCCAGGGGAAGAAGGTCGTCAGTCGACTGAATGTCGACGACCTTACACCGGGCCAAAGGCACTTTCTCTATTTTCAGGGCGTGCAGGCGACCAGCGGTCAGCACTGGCATGTTTCAGTCGTCGTTGCGAAGGGGAGCCGACCCGGCAAGCGCTTTACTCTAACCAGCGGTGTTCACGGCGACGAGATGAGTTCGATCCACACCGTCCAAACTGTGATGGAGCGGCTCGATCCCGCACAGATGTCCGGAACGGTCATGGCAGTCTTAGACATTGCGCGCCCTGCGGTAGAAAGCATGCAGCGTCGGTGGCCCAATTCGGGACGCGGCGCAGATCTCATTGACATGAACCGGGAGTGGCCGGGAGACGAGAACGGCGCGAGTGCCACGAGCCGCCACGCCAGCCTCTTGTTCAATCGCCTTTTGAGACCGAACTCTGACTTCGCGATTGACTTCCATACTGGGACGACCGGCTTGGAAGTTGCGGCCTTTCTCATCGGCGATCGCCGCATCCCTGATGTGAAGACTATGACAGACCTTTATCCCGTGGGGTTGATGTGGGATGACCCGGCTTATCCCGGGGTGTTGCACAATGCGTTTGTGGATGCGGGCATCCCGTGCTTCACACCCGAAGTTGGCGCCGCCCGCGTTCTTGATAGGGATATGATCGCCCTGTTTGTCGAAGGAACATTGAACGTGCTCAAACATTATGGGGTAGTCAGCGGGCCGATTGGTCGGACTGCAGCGGACGCGAACATGATCATCGGCAACGCCGCTTTTCCTATCATCGCGTCGCAGGGCGGCTTGGTCGAATTTCATGCAAGGCTCGATGATGAAGTCAAAGCTAGTCAGACGATCGCCGTGCAGCGAAATATGTTCGGAGAGGTCGTTGCGGAATATGTCACGGCGGTAAGTGGCAAATTGGCAGCCTATCGCACTGACGCTTCGTCGGATCCCGGCAACGTATTGGGGTTCATCCTATTCAACGAACCGCGTCCGGCCTCGCCGGCTGGCGCTCACCCTTACAGCGAAAAGTCTTATCCTGAATAATGACCCTGTCGGCTGGCGGTCGGCTTCGAATTGGAAAACGTCAACACCTGATGACTGCTCGGTTGTAGCGAGAGGAATACTTTAGCGGCGCCGCGGAACAACGATCGAAAGGCAAAAGACCCTCTCCGCGTTTAGCGACGAGGGTCTCCTTGAAGTCAGATAGCGATAGTTGCCTTGGAACGTCCGGTTCGGATCGGCGGCGGAATTATTCCAATCCGGCGCCACTCATTCATCCAGTCCGATACGGTCTGCTTCGAACGGTTCCAGTCCGACGTTGGGCTGTCCGATCTCGTTAGGGTTCGGAACCAACGCAACGCGTGCCTGGAAATCAAAGAAATCAAACTGGCCAGCCCGCAAGCGCCCGTATTCCTGATCCGAAACCGTTCCAGCACCTCTCAACCGGTGGACCGCGCGCGCCCGTTTGCAGCAAGGAATACAGCGAAGAACAGCTTTCGGGCGGATTTCCGTCTCTTAGCTTTTTCGGCGGAAAGCCAACGGTCACCGGATCGGAAGGTCGATGTCCTCAGTGCTTGTCTACCCCACGCTCGAGGCGCGTTGCATCGGCCAAGCAACGACGAAAAACTAATCAACGTTCACGGACGGAATACACGGCGCTTTATTGACGAACCCGCTTGACGACGATCTGAATTGCTTCGCCTATGCAATCCTTCGTCGTAAACATGTTCAAGAAAGGCGATCCAGCGGGCAGCAATGCCGCCTCGGCAAGAGAAACGCTGGGCCCTAAATGGCAGGATGCGATGGCGCGGGATTCACATACCGTTTGCGAGCGCTAGATCGGAGCGCTTCATTTATGTCGACTGACGCCGCCCTTCGTCTCGCTCAACTTGGTGTTCCCACAGAATTCCACGCGGATATCGGGGCTCGTCGCCCACCTCGCTTTCACACCCTTACGCACCTCACGATCATTCTATTCTCTATTGCGCTGGCGGTGGCCGCGATCGCGACCTGGTCTCGCTATGTCGACGTTGCCGGACGAGAAGCAGCAAGATCGGCGAACGCCCTTCTGTACGACAGCGATATCGGAGCGGAGTCGTTGGGCCTTTTATTCGCTATGCTGTTAGCAGGCGGCTGGCTGTGCGGCTCGATTACTTGGCGGCGTGGAAGCGAAAATGCCCGCAACGGCTGGGCGGTCGACCTCATCCACGAGCCGGCAAAAAACAAGGCCGTAACCGACTGGACCTGGCGCGCGATGATCAATCGGCACACGTGTGGGGCCGCCAGCGCTGGCGAGTTTCTAGATCGGCTGGGCGCAGGGATCGTTCGAGATCTTCGGTTTGCCTTCTTCGCCATGCTCGGACTGACGGCCGCGCTCGGCTTGATGTTCCCGGCTCACATTTCTTTTGCAACGGATAGCGCGGTAACGGATCGTCCCGTCCTGCCCTTCTCACGCGGTCTCGTAGATCCGATTCCGAATGCGATGACTGTCGTCACCGGTTGTCCGGTCTTGCCGAAGGAGGGCAACACGCTTGTCTATCGGTTGAGATTTGCGGACGGAACGGACGCGAACATCGGTGCCTGGCAACCGCTGTCCGGAAGTCGGATTGCCGCCCTGGCGATCATCTCGGCTCGATTGCCCGCAGGAATCTCCCGCGAGAGCTTCAGCAATCCGATTGGGAGCGAACCCTTGGCGGCGGACTGCATCAAGGCCTACGGCGGGGACGAGAACGGCATTGCCAAGTTGTTTCAGTTATTGAGGCCGTCGGAATCCGAAATGAAGGCCCTGGATGGAAGATTGTGATCTAGGAAGACTGCCGCGCGACAGCGAGTTCGCGGGAGATCGCCGTGAGATTTGGAGATTTCAATGGGAAAGCATGATGAGCGCATTGCGTGGTTGGAAGACGGTATAGGCTTTATGAGAGATCTTGGCGAAAAGCTGATTTCTGGCACCACAAAGATCTTCGAGAACGGTGTCGATATCTCAAAGGAACACGCGCGGGACTTCGAGGAGCGCTCTGCCCGTTTTCAGAAGCTTGCTGACTATTGGAAGAGTAAGAATGATTAGCGATACCGGTGAAGAAGAATCAATCTCCGACGGACGCTGCGGATGTGCTCCGAGGCGCGATGAAAAAACCAGCCAACTGGCCAAGATATCTTCTGGCCAAGCGGCTCCGGGATGGAAGTATCGCGTACTACTGGTCACCGCACAAAAGAGATTATCAGGCTGGCTTCACGATACGCCGTGAAGCGCTCGGCACTCGTTGAACGCTACAAGCGCAGCCGGGCATGGGAGAAGGTTTCTGCGCGTTCTCAGGGTGAATACGAGCGCGCCTTCGAACTCGTTCTCGAGCACAAAACCAAGACCGGCGCACGGGTCGGCAGCCTCCCCTCTTCGTCCATCTCAGCATTAGCCGCGGACAAGTTGTATCTCGCGCTTCAGAAGGGCGTCCGTGTTAAACGTCGCATTCGGCAAGCCAACATCTGCATGATCCGAATGGCGCGCGCATGGGACACCGTCCAGCGGCTTTATCCGGCCGTTGTGCCGGCAGCCAATCCGTTCGGCGGCGTCGAGCTCGACTACGGCAAAGGAACGACAAAGCCCGCGACGCGCGAGGAAGCCTACGCGCTCCACGAAGCCCTGAAAAAGGCCGAAGCGCTTATAAATACTTGGCGATCCCGGCAGGATTCGAACCTGCGACCCTCTGCTTAGAAGGCAGATGCTCTATCCAACTGAGCTACGGGATCCTCCGCGCAGTCTATACGCGGAAATGGCCGGCGTATGAAAGACCCCTCTTCAACGCAGGCACGGGCACGAAACGACCGTTCCGCGCCTGGATTTGCGGGCTCTGCCCCTGTTAGGTGGCCAAATTTTTCCGGACCGGCCTTCGCATTGGTCGACCGCCACATGCGGTAGATCTTCAAAAATCGAAAGCCGGCCTGGATCGACGCGTTCCTCAGGCCAGTGAGGCCTCCGGTCCAGTGGCGCTTGAAGTTCACCCGTAAATGCCGATCGAGCCGTATGTAGGTTCGACACGGGATGCAATGTTGTGATGCCAGTTCTTCTACAGGCAAAGAACATGTCTAAGCGCTCGCGAAAACGGGCCGCCAACGTCGCCGTCAACAGCCCGTCCGGAATTACATTAGATCCGCGTCGCTACGCTCGTCGAACGAGGCGCGCGACAAACAGCAATATTATCGCTCCAATGGCCGCGGCAATGACCTCGCCGACGATGCCGCCACCCAGGCGAATACCGAGGAACGGAAACAGCCAGCCGGCGATAAACGCTCCGATGATACCGACGATGATATCTCCGACCAAGCCGAAGCCACCACCACTCATTATTAGCCCGGCCAGCCAACCGGCAACGGCGCCGATTATCAGCCAGACAATCAATGCTTGGGGATCCATTTTTTATTTCTCCCTGTCAGCACGCTCACGAATCGTGAAACGCCTATCATCATCCGCGTCAAATCGCCCGCTGGCAAGTTGCTCCTCGTTTTCTCGCGTTTAGCGAACTCCGTTCGTCCTGAATGTTTTGACGAGCGGCAGAAATGCGTTGTTTTTGCAGGCGATTTGAAAATGCCGCCGGTCTAAAACCGAGGTGCGTGCGTGATCGGGCCGTCCCGCGAATCGCCCTCAATTCGGTCGGCAAGTTATCTGGATGCCTGATTTTTCTTCGCGAGCCACGAGCCCAGTTCTGCAAAATCAGCCGCGCCGGAGAATGCTGTCACCGTTCCGTCGCCGGCGATGAGCCGCGTATAGGGCAGCTCGCCCATCCAATCGGGGCTGACGGCGAACCTCAGCTTTTCCTCGAATCCCTTTCCGAGAGCATAGCTCGGCACGGAGCTAAGTCCCGCCTTACGAAGCGTCGGACCGATTTGCTCGGGTCGAGCACCGCGCTGATCCCAGTTGACAAGAACGACGGTGGCATCCGGATGCGCACGCGCGAACGCCCCCCAGCCGCTCAGCTCTGCCATGCAGTTGCTACAGGTCAGTCCCCAGAAGTGGATGATCAATGGGCCCCCTTTATGGGCGTCGCGGATCTCGTTCAGCGTTGCCGCCTCGAACGGACTCGGTCCCTCCCCGCTTAACGCCGGCGCCGCTAGCGGCAAGACGGCGACAATCGACGCGACGATTATCGAAGCGAGCCTCATGGTTGTGATTCCAATGGGATGAGCCGGTAGCCCTCCTGGAGTGTCTGCCAGGACAGATAGGCGCCCGCCGGGCCTACGATCAGCAGCGGATGGTCTGACGTATCGTGCGTCATCGCCACGGAGCGCGGCGTGCTCCACGTCTTTCCGGAATCGCGTGACGTCATCACATCGACGGTCGTCATCGCACCGTTAAAAGATTTGTAGGCGAGATAGACGACGCCGTGCGCCGCCAGAACATAGGGTCGCGATGTCTGCGCGTCGGGATCGCCAAGCCGCATCGGCGTCGAAAATGTTTTTCCGCCGTCTTCGGAATGCGCGTAGTAGAGGCCCTTCAATTTTCGGCCCAGCGCAAACCAGGTCGCATGGTAGACGCCATCCGGACCTATCGCGAGGCTCGGGCCCTGGTGCGGACAGGCGTCGATCTTCGCATCGTCGTCGCTGACGCGGTAGAGCGGACCCGGCGTCTTCTCGTTCGTAAACGTGATGGTGGCATGGTCGCGAATGCCGCCTTCGAAAATATTCCGAAAGATAACGACAGGCCTTCCTGGCCCCGCAAAGGCAACACCGATGCGGCAGCACTCGCAGGTATTGTCGCGCGCGATCTTTGCTGCCTGAATCGACCCGCCCGGCATGTCGTCCCAGGCGAAGGCGAGTGCTGCCCCGGCATAGGGTTTGCCATCCTTCTTCGCCTGCGCTGTGTTGCGCTTGTCTATCCAGGCGACAAACACGCGCCCATCCTGATCGAGCGCCGCCGTCTCGAAGCGCTGGCTCGGCGAGCCCGACGTAATCGGCTGCAAGGCGCCGAATGTCTTTCCGTTGTCGCTGGAGCGGACGATAAACGCGTGGCCGTTATACTTCTCGTCGCGCGAGGCATAGGTGACGACGACCTGCCCCGCATTTCCGATTGCGATCTTTGGGCGAGCGTCCGGTCCTTCGTCGAGCTGCAATTCGGTTTTTGGGAGCGTGACAGGATCGGCGAATGTTTTGCCGAGATCGGTCGAACTCGCAACCGACACGCGTCCGCCCGCGCTCCATATCACCCATAATTTTCCATCGGGACCAAAGGCGCCTGTCGCGACGCTGGCGCACGCGAGCGCTGTCGTATTGCAGGCGGTTGCCGGCGGCGAATGGTGCATCTGCTTCATGTCGTCGTGCGGAAACGCAGAGCCGGTTCCGAGAACGCATGACGCAAAAAACAGTGTTGCGGCTTGAAGCTTTTTCCGCATGGCTCAAAACCTCACTTTCATTCCGCCGAAGTACGTGCGGGGAGCACCGGCATAGATCGAGTTGGTACCCGTGTCAGCCAAGGTGACTGCCGTCGAGCCGTTTCTATCGGTGATGTTGTTCGCCGATGCGATGTACGTTTCGTCGAAAAGGTTCCGTATCTCGAAGTAAGTCATCAGCGATCGTACAGGCCCGCTGCTGAATTCAACATTATGGTGAATGTTGACATTGACCAGCTCATATCCCGGCGCCTTCAGAAGATTGGCGTTCTCCATGAAGAAACCGTCGTGCCATTCGTATTCGGCGAAGGCACCGATGCCCTTGAACGGTCCATGCGTGAAATCATAACTCAGCCGGGTCGTGAACTCGTTCGGCGAGACGCCTGGAATTTTGTTTCCGTCGCGACTGGCGAGGCCCGCACCCGAGATTTGCTCGGAATAATCGGTGTAAATTTGATCGTTGCGGATGTAGGACGCTGTCAATCTCAGACCGTCGGCAAGAGCGAAATCTGCGGCCACTTCCACGCCGCGGTGTTCGGACGCCGGAGCATTGAAACTGAATGAAGAGCCGCTATTGACCGCAGGCGCTTGCGATACGATCTCGTTTCTGAAGAACTCGTAGAATCCCGTCACACTCAAGGTCAGGCCGGGTGCGGGCGTCCAGTCGCCGCCGACGTCGAAGCCGACGTTGGTTTGCGATTTGAGATCCGTGTTGTTGCCGGGCTGTCCTTGGGAATTCACGAACAGGTTGGAGAATTGAGGCGTACCGTAACCGCTGGCGACGCGAGCACGCCATTGCCATTCGCGGCTCGGCGTATAGAGAACGCCGAGTTCGGGCGCGACGTTTGTCATCTGACGTTCGGCCGATACGAGCGTTACGGGCATTACGAGCGCCGGAGCACCGCTGGTGGTGTACTTGTAGCTCGTTTGCCCACCGTCGAGATTCGTTCGCTCGACGGTGGCGCCCGCTACGACCGCGACATCGGTCGCGACGCGAACTTCCTCGCGCGCCCGCACACCGAAGTTCGTCGTCGATCCCGTGGTTTCGGATTGCAGCAATCCCAATCGCGCGTTGCCTCCGGGCGCGACGTTGTAGGTTTTGCCATCGACGGGCAGATAGCTCCAATAGGCGCCGAGATAAGAGAGAGTTGGCAGTCCGGCGAAGAATGATCGGTTAGTCAGGCCCGTACTGACGTTATAGGACAGATAATCGCCGATCGCGCTCGTCGCGCCGGTCGGCTGGCTGATGTTGCGATCATCGACGACAACCTGAACTTGTCCGGTCGTCGCGGCATCGAAGGCATGCTCCCAGCGGAAGCCTCCAATGGTACGGCGGTCGTCCCGGTTGGCTCCAGCCTGTTCGGCGGTCTGCCGGACTGCTCCAGGCTGAAGAGCATTATTGACCAGAGCCGTATTGCCGGTCGCAGAGAAAATAGTTATCGCGCAACCTGGCGCCGCATTTGCTGCCGTCGCACAGCCCTTTTGGAACGGGTTCTGCTTGAATTGATTGAGCGACAGGCGGAAGGGCAGTTCCGTGTCGATGGTGTTGTTGATGAACTTGAAAGTGAAGGTGTCCGTCGTGGACGGCTTCCACGTCATGAGTGCGTTGACGGTCTGCGTATTAAAGGCGCTATAGCCGAAATAGCCGTCGCCGCGCACATCGCTGGTGAAGACCGACGCTTCCCAGTTCTCGCCGCGCTTGCCGCCGATTGCGTAGTTGTTGAGGTAATTGAAGCTTCCGACGTCGATGCCATACTCGACGCCATCGATCGTGCCACCGGGAAACGTGCGGAAGTTGATGGCACCGCCCGTCGCGTAGTTTCCGAAGAGCGCCGACGATGGTCCACGCCAGACGTCAACCCCGGCATAGGCGTGGGGGTCGATCAAGTCACTGCGCGATAGTCCGTCGGGCTGGGTGACGGGAAAACCGTCGTCCAAGATGACGATGTTGCGGATGCCGAAGCCGTTTCGCGCGTTTGATCCGCGAATCGAGATGCCCATGTCGCGCGGGCCGTTGCCCTGCTTCAGGGAGACGCCGGGAACTTCGCGGAGGATGTCGGCCGCCGAAAAAACCGGCGCGTCCTCGAAGCGCGTCATATCCACGGCGGCGGCTGCTTGCGCCCCTGCCCCCGACGCGCCGGAGATGCTTGCGACACCGGCCGACGGCGTGCCGGTATTGCCGGTGGCTGGAGCCGAAGCCGGACGCATGTCAGATGTCAGCGATGCACCGGCGATCTCCGGCGTGGCGGTGGACGGCAGCGTCACAGCTTTTGCTGCCGGCTTTGCTTCCGTCTTGTCCTTGGCCTTTTGCACAACGGCTGGCGGGCGCTTGACTGGGGCTTGTTGCACAGTGACATCGGGCAGCTTGATGTCGTTCGCTGCAGTGGTGTCGTCCGCGCGAACATTCTGATGGGCGGACATCAGGAGTGCGATAGCCGACGACGCGACGATAACGCGTCTTGGTCGTGGCGCCGCGAGGGTGCGGCCTGCGATAGGTTGCATTTGCAAATTTCCTACTGATCTGAATTGCTGGTTTGCGGGCGCGGCGGCTCGAGGCACGTCGCGGCGCTACCCGGCGGAGACGCCGAAGGCTCAGGTCAGCAGGGCTGGAGGACCGCGCGCGAATTGCGCTCCGGGCTTCGGAGTGGCGCGGAAGATCTCGGCGGTGATCGCATACGTCAGCGCGGCATAGCGCACGGTATGCGTCAGGAGATGTGGCGTTTCGTGGTTGACGGCAACGGCGCCGACAGGGGCGTAAGGGCAAGTGCTCTTGTCTGCCGCCGGCGCCTTGGCCGGCCTTGGAACGCCTTTATCGTCCAAGGCGTAGCTTTGAGGACCGTGACCGGTACAGATGACGATCTGGACGGATCCGCTTTGGTCCGGAGCCACCGCCAGCATCATGCCCATAGGAAGAAGGCTGCGCACCGCGAACGCAAAGACGATCAGAAAATTGACGTAGCGTTGCATCGTGATCGTCTGCTGCCCGGCGCATTCTGCGGGTTATACCCATCAGCGCGTTTACATTCCTCCTCGCCATAACGCAACGGTTCTCGGCGCGGAAGACCGATGGGAGGCGAACGAGGGACCAAAAGATCACGCGTGGTATTACGTATTGGGCGCCGTGCAATCGCCATGGCAGCGCCCGAGGGCCTATCTATCGAAGCGCAGCAAACGCGATCCTCGTCGTGGTCCCTCGATGCGAAACGGTTGGCGCCGCCAGCATAAAGACCCAACGCCACGGGCTGTGCCGATCCGCTCGCCGTATCGCGCGCGCAATGCCTCAAATATCGGCATCTGCATGCCTACCGGCCCACGGCTTGGGCAATTTTCGAACAAGCATCGGCCCGCTGCTTCCAAGTCCCGGAAATTGCTTCAAGACCGTCAGAGGGTTAATTGCCTTTCGGGTCACTGGCACATAACTTGAGTCAATCAACAACAATCAAGCTCAACATGCAGAGTGCGCGCCGTGAGCCAGGACGACATGCATGGCTACACGGTGGCCTACGAACGGGAAGAGATTCAGTTTCCCGTTTATGTCGTCTGCTTGATCGGAGCCAGTCTTGCGACGATCGGCATTGCGATCGACAATATCTTTCTGATCGCGCTGTCGCTGATGGCATTGGGATTTGCCTACTATAATTATCCTTTGCTCGAGACCGGCAAGCCAAGGGTGGGTTGCGGGCAATATGGGATCTTCGCCGAGGGTCTCGGGATCGTCGCGTGGAGGTCGATCAAGGAGATCGAGCTGAAGGCCATGGATATCCGCGGCTCGACAAGCAACGAGTTGCGCATCACTCTCGAGGATCCGCTGGAGAGGGCTTTGCTCGTCGATTGGCGCCGGCGTCCGTTCTACAGGTTCCTCATGCGGCTACCCTGGAGCTTCTCCAAAAGCGTCATCCGCATTCCGCTCGACGTTTTCGACCGGCCTGCCGACGAGATCATGCGGAGCTTCACACGCATGATGAGCTTTTATAAACGTTGAGCACAGGGGGTTATCCGGCGGCGACCGAGGCGCTATGCTACGCGCGGGCGAAACCGTTCAGCCGGAAGACCGGGAAAGCGCGAAACAGATGTTGCGGGAAGAAGTCGTCCTCGTCGACCATGAGGACCAAGAGATCGGCGTTGCCGAAAAGCTCGAGGCTCATCAGCAGGGTGTACTTCACCGCGCGTTTTCCGTGATGGTTTGGGACAGCAAGGGCCGGCTGCTTCTGCAACGGCGGCAGGTTGGCAAATATCACTCGGGCGGTCTTTGGACGAATTCCTGCTGCGGGCATCCTCGGCCCGGAGAGACGCCTCTTGCAGCCGCGGCGCGCCGGCTCAACGAAGAAATGCGTGTCATCTGCACTTTGACGGAGATCGGCACCTTCACCTACCGCGCGGAGCTCGACGCGGGATTGACCGAGCACGAGTTCGTGCATGTCTTCCGAGGCCACTACGATGGGGTGATCGCGCCCGATCCCGTCGAGTGCGACGGCTATAGCTGGACGAGCCCGGACGTCATTCGAAAGCAGATTGCGGCAGTACCTCAGTGCTTTAGCGCCTGGTTCAAGAAGTACGTGGAAGCCGGGTGGCCGATCGCGCCTCCGGACTGAGATATCGTCAGTGGTGATATTATCTGTCGACTGACTTTGCCTCATGAATGGTCAAAGTGCCCAGTCCTTGATCTAACCCCATCAAGTCATTGGTACATTCGTATCCCCAAACCGGGATTTTGTGTCGCTTGTCACATTCCTTGCGATCACTCTCTGTGCCTGATGAGAAAGCAGCAAAAACCCGCACAAGCTGTGGTCTGACGGCATGGAACGATCGGGACCAACATTGGGGGACTCAATGACTTCAAGACTTCGACCCTCGCTTGCAGCCGCGGCTCTCAGCGTCGCGACGCTACTTGCGACATCAGCAATCGCATTGGCCCAAGAGGCCGCCCCTGCCGCCGCACCGGCGGCGCCTGCAGCATCGACCTTAAACACCGGCGACACCGCATGGATGCTGACGTCGTCCGTACTGGTGCTCATGATGCTCGTCCCCGGTCTGGGGCTTTTCTATGCAGGCATGGTGCGGAAGAAAAACGCTCTCGCCATTCTCATGCAGTGCGTGTTCGGCGCCGGCATTCTCTCCGTCATCTGGTGTGTCATCGGATATTCGATCGCTTTCACCGAAGGCAGCCCGTTCTTCGGCGGCCTTTCGAAGGTGATGCTGGCTGGCATTGCGGTGGATACCCCAGCGCCTGCCGCTTCCGGCATCCCTGAATTCCTGTTCGTCATGTTCCAGATGACGTTCTTCATCATCACGCCGATCATCGCGCTCGGCGGACCGGCCGATCGCATGAAGTTCTCGGCGTCGATGCTCTTCGTATCGCTGTGGGGGATCTTCGCCTACGCACCGATCGCGCACATGGTGTGGGGCCCGGGCGGCTACCTCGGCAGCGCGGGCGTTCTCGACTTCGCGGGCGGTACGGTCGTTCACATCAACTCGGCAATCGCGGGTCTCGTTGCTGCCATCGTCATCGGCAAGCGCAAGGGCTACGGCAGCGAACAGATGGCACCTCACAATCTGGTGCTGACCATGGTCGGCGGCTCTCTGCTGTGGTGCGGCTGGTTCGGATTCAACGTCGGCTCGGCGCTGTCGGCGGGTGCAAGCACGGGCATTCTCATGATCAACACGCATCTGGCCACGGCGGGCGCCGTTGTCTCGTGGTCGCTCGTCGAGTGGATCCTCAAGGGCAAGCCGAGCCTGCTCGGGGCCATTTCCGGTGCCATTGCAGGTCTCGTCGCCATCACACCGGCTTGTGGCTTCGTCGGCGTCGATGGCGCTTTGATCATCGGTCTTGCAGCGGGCGTGGTTTGCTACTGGGGCGTCACCGGCCTGAAGCACACGCTTGGCTATGACGACGCACTCGATGTCTTCGGCGTCCATGGCGTCGGCGGCATCCTCGGTGCTGTGCTCACCGGCGTCTTCGCCATTCAGGCTGTCGGCGGCCAAGGCAAATCCGGCTGGATCGAAGGCAACCTCAATCAGGTCTGGGTACAGATCGAAGGCATTGGCTTGACCATCGTCTGGTCGGCTGTCGTCAGCCTCGTGGCCCTGCTTTTCATCAAGTTCACGATCGGATTACGGGTCAACGAAACCGAAGAAGCCGAAGGTCTCGACCTCGTTCTCCACGGAGAGACCTTCCACAATTAATGGGCCACAAATAATGGGCACGACTGAGGTTGGCAGTGCTCCCTGACTTGCGTCAGACGCGGGCGCCGGAACCCCAAGTTTCGGCGCCCATCTCGGATCGCACTACGGCGGCTCTGGCGGGCGAGCCCGTCGCTATCGGAAAATCACGCAGAAAATATCAGTTCGGGGACATTCCAGGCTTCGTCACCGTCCACCCCTCGGCGATGCTGCGTATGCCGGACCACGACGAACGCGAACATGCATTCGCTGACTTCGTTCGAGATTTAAAGAGCGCGCGAAAACTGGTTCACTGACTTTTGCGTCCGTCAACGACAAGCCAAGCTACCATGGCGGTCTTGTGCAACGACTTCAATGAGCAGCTTTCGTAGGCCGCTTTCGGAAGCTCGCCGCGGAGCTTTCTCTTCGCTCGCGTTCCGTTCACTGCCGCGCCGGATATTTCACCTTCGTCATCGTTTCGACTTCGTCGATCAGCGCCTCACCCAGATCGAGGGCTTGATCGGCCGTGAGGCCATAGGCTGGTTCGTTCTCGAAACGCAGCATGACGACCGGCTCGTGGCGGCCGTGACCCACAGCATAATGGTCGGGAATTTTCGTGAGATCGCCGAACGCGCCGTGCGACTGGAAATGATCGGCAAGGATCGACGACAGCGTTTCGGCAACGGCGGCGCTGATGGAGATCGTCTGGCGTTCGCCCGACGCGTTGCAAATTGAAATTTCCAACCGCTTGTTGGCACGGTCGAATTCGGAGCGCGTCAGCATCTCCGCAAAAAACGTCTTGGACATGTCCTCTTTCCCAGCACCAGAAGCCTACTGCTTCGTAGCGCATTCTAGCCGGTTGAGGCAAAAAGAAAGGCCCAAAGCCCGGGCCTTCCCTTATCGAAGTGCTGATAACTTTTTCAGAGGGAGCCGGTCCAGGTATCGACTTCCTTCTTTGCCTGATCCTTGGCGTAGCCGTAGCGCTCCTGAAGGATCCCTTCGAGCCGCTCGCGGCTGCCATTTACCTTGGCGATCTCGTCATCGGTCAACTGACCCCACTTCTCCTTTACCTTACCCTGGAACTGCTTCCAGTTGCCTTCAACACGGTCCCAATTCATGGAGATCCTCCTCTGTTGCTTGGCTATCAACGTGCGTGCTGAAGCTCGGGTTCCAAAAATGGCCGCGCGTTGCCGAGAACTTTCGCGTAGCAAATTGACGGGAAGCGAGACGGAACGAACGCCGATGATGCAGGTATTGCTGCGGTGTCATTTCCCCGCAAACGAGGTTTGCTCATGAAAGTTTTGGTTCTCACCGCGGCAGTCACGACTTTGCTTGCCGCTCCGGCAGCGTGGGCGCAAAGCGAAGCTGAGTATTATTCGTATGAAGAGCAAGCCCTGCCCGCGGACGACGTCGACGAAATGGCGAACGCGCCGGATGTTTCCGGAGTCGATGTCAGCAGCGAGGGCGCGAGTTCCGGAGAGAGCGGGCTCGGCGAAGAGGATTATGACGTCGCACCTCCAGAAGCCCCCGTGCCTGAGGAATAGGACCAAAAAGCCCCGGTCCCCGCTCTCAAGCGGGTCCCGAGGCCTTCCATGACCCCACGTCTAGGAGCCATGCGCCAGCGTCTCTGCCGGCAACCAGATCGCTCTCGCAAGTACCCTTCCGCCAAGGGCGGTGTTTGTGAAGACAGTACTCTCTAGAACTTCTGATCCCGCGTTCGAGATATGCGGGATGTCTGCATTACTTCAAAGCCAGCAGATGGTTTCGTCAAAGGCGGATTGTTTCCTATTTCTCGCACTTACCGTAGACGGACGATTTTCCGGGAATTTTCAAGATCATCCGGGAACCAACGGCGATCGTCGCGCGTCATAAGGTCATGCACAATTGGGCCGCACCGCCATGCAGCGGCAAGCGCCCGAAGCATTAAGAGACTGGGGAGCGATGTCATGGCGGCTGACGGAGGTCGATCAGGTCCCAAGGCTGTTGGATCCCGCCCGAGCTCACTGCTTCACTGGCTCAGCGATCGCGTCAATTTTCGTCTGTTCGTTCATACGTTTTCCGGAAGGCGGGCGCCAAGCCGCGCAGCATCAAACGATGAAAAAAATCCGGCCGCGATCAAGGCGAGCGACTATCTCGAGATATGCCGCGAAAAGGCTCTGGATGCCTACACGATCGAAGAGGCGATCTACTGGCATAACGAAATCATCACTGAGCTTTCAATAGAACTTCAGACCGTCCAGACCATGCGCTGGCCCGATACGGTGAAGGCCAGCATGACGATCGCACTTGAGGACCGGCTCAATCAGCATGCGTCTGCTGTGACCCGGTTGGCAGGCATTCTCGAAAGAAACGAGCAGCTTATCTGGCAGCCTTGAGTTCGCTGCCGCAAGTTCGCTACCGCGTCTTTTTTTCGTTTGCCGCGGGCGCGTCGCTGTTTCGCTCGCGCTTTTCGGCTTTGGCGAGTCGCTTTTCCATGGCCTCCTGTTTTCGCTGACGGAAAACAATGCGCCGGCGGCGATCGTCTGACATCGTTGGCATAATCTACTCCTTTTTTTGACAGTCAGGCGCAACGCCCGAAGGGCGAACGTCGATTCAGGATTGCGCTACCGCTTTAGTAGCAGAGCCCAACGAATGCGCCATAGTCGTTCTCACTTCGCGAGCGGCACAAAAACGAAAGCACCCTAGTTGGAGGAAGCCAGGTTCGCCCGCGTCTTTGAGCAAAGAACGCAACTAAAGCGATGCAGATTCCGTTACGGTCGCCGCCCGCTGGAAGAGCGGCAATCGCAGCAAGCGGCCGTTTTCCACCTCCGCCATCTTCTTCAGGCAGAGACGTTTCTCGTCGAGGAACGTTGGGCCGAAGGCAGGATTGTGCGACGCTATTGCTGTTCCGTTATCGATGATGTCCGCCAGCTTGATGAGCTTAGCGTTCCACGGCGCACGCGACAGTCTCCACGCCGCCTGCACGGCGCGCGAGGTTCGGCTGCCCTTTTCCGAATCCGTCAGCCAATAGACGAGCTCGGCAATCGAATCGCCAAATCTCTGCCTGATCTCTTCAATGCTCGTATCGCTCTTCTCGATTGTATCGTGAAGAAAGGCGGCAGCGAGGATATCGGAGTTTTTATATCCATATTCACTGAGAACGGCGGCGACGGCGTCGAGATGTACGATATAAGGGCGCCCATCGTGCTTGCGCACCTGTCCGCTGTGCTTCGCCATCGCGAAGTCTCTCGCATCGTGTATCATCGTCGCAGACACCGGCATCTGGAACCGCTAGCCTAACGTTCGAGGACCAAGGAATTATTTCAATATGCGCCGATCAGTAGACGCCCACCCGGCGGGAACGGTTTCGAGATGGTGGCAATCTGCCATAGTATGAAGCCGAAATTGTCCGCACAGCAAACAATAGGGTGAATGGATCACCCGTTCGTTGCACTTGGGTGCTCAACTTGAAGCAGTTTGATCACGCCTGAGAGACCGAGCAGACACGCGCCTGGCGAAACGCCCATTGCCAAGCACGGCTATCCGGCAAAAAGCCGCGTATTGACCAGCGCCTGTGGCGGCGATTTCAGGTATCGCTCGATTATCGCGAGATGCGGCTCGATGGCGGCCTTGCCGCTGGCGATCATTTCGTCCGCTCGATGAAAATCGAGCACGCCGATATCCGCGAGATCCGGCGACACGAGAAGGTCCGGCGGATCGCCCATCAGACGCGCTCTCGCGATGCGGTCATGAAAGATGCTGAATGAGTTGAGTATCACCGAGGTGATGCCGGGGGCGCCGTCCTGGTGCTGGCCGAATATCTGCCGGTGCAGAAGTTGAAGCGCACCACTGCCGTTCCATCGCGTGATCGGCGCTTCCTCGACGACGATTTCACCAGGGATTTCCTCATCGTCGTAGTCGCCGATGCAGATCCCGCCGCGGCCGAATTCGCTCGTCAGATTGACGCCGACCACGACGCGCGCTCCAAGAGCGCGGCAGACGGAAACGGGCACGGGATTGACAAGGCAGCCGTCTACGAGCCAACGCCCTCTGAGATGTACGGGTCGTACAATTCCGGGGATGGCGGATGATGCGCGGACTGCCTCGGTGACGCAACCACGCCGCAGCCAGACTTCATGCCCGGTCGCGAGATCGGTCGCAATCGCGGCGAAGCGAATGGGCAATTGTTCAATCGAAAATCCACGCAAATGATCGTCAAAGCGATCGAACAGGCGCTGACCAGCAATCAGCCCAGATCCCGACACGCTTAAATCCAAAAAGCTAAAGACACGCCGGCGCGTGAGCTCGCGTGCAAAGCCTGCGAGTTCGTCCAGACGACCCGACGCGTAGTGTCCGCCGACGATCGCGCCGATAGAGGTGCCGACAACGATCTCGGGCTCCAAGCCCGCGTCCGCCAAGCCCTGAAGAATCCCAATATGCGCCCAGCCTCGAGCAGCTCCACCGCCCAAGGCTAGCGCGAATTTCTGTCTTGCCATTTCCCGGTACCTCTCGCCGCGACCCAGACTACGGCGATTTCACAACGCGTGGAAAGGCGATTTTGTTCGATACCCAACTGGCCTAGTGCTTTCACCCGATCGAGCACAAGGTTGGGCGTCGCCGTGCGGTTGCCACGGAATTAAGCGGCGGCTTTGCGGTTGCGAAAATCCGAGGCGTACACCTCGTCCAGAACCTGATGAAGTTGACGGCGCGCCTCCTTCAAGTGCCTGGTGCACTCATCAGGATTGGCGATATCGAGCATGGTCGGTGCCGCCTTCAGTTCTTTCTCAAGCTCGTAAACCGCTTTCAAAACTTCGTAGACCTGATTGACGGCCTTCTTGCGCATCGCGGTCGCCTCCGTTTGCTCATGTGCCGTGGTTAACCGGCGTTAGCAATCCGGGTTCCAGCGAAGCGACGGAATAATCAATCGAGGCGGCCGGCGACCTGCAGCTCGTGCAGGAACTGACGCAGGTGGAAGCATTCGTCCTTGATTGTCTTGAGCGCCAGCTTGGCTTCGAACGATTTTCCCTCGGCGCGCGCTGCATCAAGGCGCGACGCTTCTTCGCGAATAAGATTGAGACCTTTGACGATACGGCCCGCGGCGTTTTCCGTGCCCATGACTCACACCCCGTTTTGTGCGTCTGGACTTTTATTGCGCCAAATGCGGCAACGAGTTGGCGATACTCTGTTACTTGCCATCGTAGTCGCAAGGCAGTCTGACGCATCAGCGAATCAGGGCGCTTCTTCGCTGTCGCGATCACTTTTCGAATGGCTAAACCGCGTAGGAACGAGGATCGTACGCACACGTTAGGAAATGAAAAGGAGAGGAAATAGCGAACGGAAGCTGGATAGTGACACGCGATATTGACGATTGGATGTTTCATTTTGAACGGCAGGCGGGACCGCGGCTCAAGGCGTTGTTCGAAGCAAATCTCGAGACCCTGCCGCCGCCACTCGCCTTGCGCCTGCAGAAATTGCGGAATGTGGAAGATCCACAGGCCCATCATCCGAACGTAGATGAGAAACGCCGAAAACGGTAAATATCCCCGTTCAGCCGCTAGATAGCGAGATTGGCGTCACGCTCCGTCCAATAGAGATCAGCGAGACGGTCAAGAATAACGTCAGGGAGCGGATTTTTTGCAAGATCGGAATGCATGTAAGCACTCGCCCGGATGAAAGCCGGATTAGCGCGCATCCGGATTTCGTCTCCACCCCGCAGAGTTTGCTCTCCCAACAGAGCGTTTTGCCAGACGCGGGACATCGACACAGACCAGATCCAGAGTGCCATTGCGGGATGCATTTGACGTTCTCCAAGAACCCCGGAGTCAAACGCACCAGCCCATTGGCAGGTTTCGGCCGGCATCCGCGACAATCATTCTGCCTTCCCGGCCGGACGTTCGTGCCCGTCGGGCGTGTAGGCCGGCGGTACGTAGAAATTCAGCGTTTTCATGCGATCTTTGCCGGTGTTGCGGACTTCGTGCGTTTCGCCGTGGGCGATCAGAATGAGCGATCCCTGACGAAGCGGATGGACGTGTCCGTTAACGATCGCCTCGCCGCTGCCGCTCTCGACATAGAGCCACTGGTCGGCGCCCTTGTGAAAGTTGTCTTTACCGCCTTCGCTTTCTCCGGGTTCGATCACCATCGAGGCGGCCTGCGAGCGGGCGTTGCCCGCGAGGACGTGAAACCTTTTTGCATATTTTACCGACGCATGTTCCATTGCGTGCCATCCGCTCAGCGCGGCTCGAGTTCCTAATATGTTGGAGCTCCATAGGCCGCGTGCAGACGCCCTTCGGCATCGCGATTTCGCAGCGAGAGCGGATCAAGATCGGGCGAGGCCTGAAAGACCAACGCGTGCTGTGCGACATTGTTCCGATTGGGCCAAGGTTCGCTGGCTATGCTTTGGCGCAGCTTCGAACGATTGGCTCAGCATCGTCGTCGCTTCGCAAATTCCTTTTGCAGGTTTTCGATTTCGTCCTCGGTTGCGTACTCGAGATCGATAAGAAAATCGCGCGCACTTTGCGTGCTGCGAATGCGTTCATCGAGCTTCAATTGGATTGCTTTGCCGACTATATTCTGACTGTTCCCGCCGAGGGCGGTTGGCCCTCGGCGGAATCTCTCAATGCTGTGGCTCAATCAAGCCAGCACTCTCAAACGCCGGAAGCGTCCTTGACGCATTTCTTGGTGAAGCTCGTTTGCGCGGCGCCGTGCAGATTTTTTGCCTTCGCATCCAAGTCACATTTGGCCTGCGCGTCTTTCTCGCATTTGGTCATGAAGCTTTTCAGCGCTGCGCCGGCAAGCTTCTTATCCTTTGCGGTTGCACTGCATGTCGCGTCGGCGAAGGCCGCGCCGGAAAGGCAAACGCTCATTAAAACAGCAAGAACGAATTTCATTGTTTCCTCCATCGACTTTCTCGAATCCATAAGCCGCGCCATTGGCACTTGATTTGCCTACCGAATGAATACGTCAAATATTATTTCGAGCTGCATCAATTCGAAGGCGCAAGCTTACCGAAAAGTAAAGTCGGAAGTGCGCAAAACGGTTTCCATAGCGTCGCGTAAGACGTGGCCGCTCGTTCGCTCATCGCGCGACTATTTCGGCTGGACGCTTTGATCTCCGCCGGGCTCGCCCGGCGGTATGATCACCGGCATCTTGTCACCGGTATGCGCGGGCGGCGGTTGATGAATTCCAGGATCGACACCCGGGGGCGGTTTGAGCACGCCGTCGTTTTCGTCGAGCTTTTTGCTCAGAGGCTCATCTTTGAGCTTGGTCTCTGCGGTCTTATCGTTGGCACCCGCTGCAGGCGTTGCTTTAGAGGCGTCTCCAGGCGCTTCAGCATTCGACGGCGCCGCGTAGGCGCTCAACACTGCTGCTGCGCAAAGAGCACAAAACAACGAGGAATCACGGCGCATTTTTGTTCCTTTTTGTGTCGGCCGTTCGGCCTAATATCCGGGCAACCGACCGCGCCCCTCCGAGGTTCCGAGGTGTTCACAGAGTTGGCACTGGCTGTGAAGTTCTAATGCAGTGGGAACTGTTCGACGGATAATGGGTAAAATTCTCACCACGGCACGCACTACCCCTAGTGCGACTGCCCCCAATGCCGTGGCTTAAGGGAGCACCCCGGTTTGGCAGGGGATCGGGGTGCCCCCATCTCAGTCTTGTGAAACCGAATGGATCTAGTCCGGCCGCGGGGAACCGCGATCCACATTTGATGCCGATTTTTTCATGAGCGAGTTGAGCTGACCGAAAAGCAATGGTCCCTCAACCTGATCGTCCTGATAGCCCTCTTCGCGCAGTCTGCGCTTGATGTCGGCGACCGTCGTGCATCGGCCTGATCGAGCAAGCTCGAATGCTCTTTCCAATTGCGAAACACGAATTTCCACGGCGATGCTCCTCAATCCTCATTTACGACTTTGCTATGCATCGTTCCAAGAGCGCACGCGACAACTCTGCCCGCCATCATTCCGCCACGTGACATTGCGTTCAGCTTTATCGCTCCTCGCTTCGCCTCATTTACCATCCTCTCGGGGCCGCATGCATAACCATGCACAAAATGGTTCGGGGCGGTTTGGAGTTCCGATCTCTCTCTGGAATTTGTTTAAAATGACCCATCATCGGCCCCACCATCACCAGCCTATCGCCAGCAATGCTCATGTCTTCATTGCGTGCAGCGCGGAATACCGGAACCGGAAAGCACTGGTGGAGGCTCTCGGCTCTATCTTCCTTGATACCATCGAGGGCCGGCGCGAATATTGCTACTTCGAATGTCCCGTCATAAGCGAGATCTTCGACGACGGTGTTTTTGGCCCTTCGTCCTTTCGGCGCTTCGTTCCCGAAGACGCAAAGGACATGGCGATCCTCAAGTCTTTCAAGTTTACGCATATCGTTGCAGGTGGCGACGACACATTCGTCACGACACTCGTGTCGAAATTGGATGCACCGAACGCCATCCTTGTCCGTCTGGCGTAGAAGACGCGAACCTTAGTTCGCCTGTCCGCGTTATATCTTCAAAGATGCTTCTCGAGATCGATCGAGGATCAACAATGGGTAAACGCAAGGCGCAAATCGTCGAGCCGGAGGCCTTCGATCCGGATGAACGGTCGCCTGTGGTGGCGCCCCTACCGGGGATGCCGCAAGCCGCTCCCTTATATCCGGGAGACGCAGACGATTCCGATGATGAGCGTGAAGACGAGAACGAAGCGGTCCCGGATGGAACCGACCCTCGGTCGATTGCGGTCGACGAAGTTGAAAATCGTGATACGGCGCGCGAGCACCTCAGAGAGGAGATCGACGCCGCCGACTATATCGATAACGATGACATTGACAACGATGACGACGAATAGCTGCCAGGCGGCTGAACCGCCTGGCATTCTTTGGCGCTAATGAATGGCGCGATATGTCTGCGCATCCCGTTCCGCAATCAGCCCCTTGACGGCGATGATCGCGTTCGACATCTGGCGCTTGACCGGATAACGCGAGGGTGGTTCCGACGTAAAGACGGGTGGAATGCTTCGCTCGGCTATCGCCCGGCAGAAGGCAATGGTTTCGGGATCCTGCGAATAGGGAAGGATGACTGCGTCGATCTTTTTTGAATCCAGCAGTTTCTCGGCTGAGACGAAGTTGGCGACCACATGGGTCGTCGCACCTGCGGTGATGAACGATTGGCGCAAATCAAAGGCGGTTTCGCCATTCGGATCGACAATGAGTACAGAGAGATTTTTGAGAGTCGTCATAGTGGGTACCTTGCGGCGCGATGCGGTCGCGCTTTCCGCTTGGAGCTTGCACCGATGCAGGTGAAGCAGTCCCAGGATGACAGCAACGCACCGGGGGACGTGCTGACAAAGCGATCATTGCTCCCGGTGGCGATAGCTATGCATTTGCTCCAACCTCAGGCAAGCAGAACCTCCCTCGCGGTACGCACATTCGTCGCTGCATCGCACATCGTAAACGCATTCCAAAATTGAATGTGGTTTCCAGTGCGTGGCGCTCAACGCCAACAAGCACGCGTTTTTATTGCGCGTTCAGATGCGGCGTTTGCAATCCGTGTACTCTTTTTGACGATGAACAGTTTTCGCAACGCACTGGCGAACGGTCAGGCGACAGCTCGATGCGGTAATGCCGAGCACCGGATCATTGGGAACCGGCACGGGCACGTTGAGCACGAGCGTGACAGGTGTAACCTCGCCTCCGGCACCCGGCCAAACAACCGTTCGCGAAAATTCAGCGGCTACTCAGCAAGCGGGCGGAACAACCACACCATAAACCGATAGCCTGCAGCAACATTGCCAAAAGCAACGGCGTCGACTCGCTCCGGGGCGTATGCCTGGACCGTGCCGGCGCCTTTTCGTGTCTTCACTCCGGCCAAGTTTAATCTTCGCCGTATCCAGCCGTTAGGAATTCGAGCGCACGGATGCGACTGGCGAAGCCGTTGCCCCACGAACTTTATGAGATTCCTATAAGTCCCCCGATCCGATCAACTCGAATTCCTATGCCGCGAGTGGCACGTATCCGCCGCTGCTCGCCGTCCACCCCCGCGCGAGCCCAAAGGATCGGAGCATCAGATGTACGACATCATCCTTCTCGCAGGCGGGCTGGCACTCTTCGCGCTTTCCATCGCCTACGCCTTTGCCTGCGATCGGCTGTGAGGATTCTCACATGACATTCGATTACGCATTGGCAGGGGTCGTCACGGCCGGACTGCTGCTTTATCTCATCTACGCGCTTGTGCGCCCTGAATTCTTCTGAAAGGCATCTCAAATGACCCTCGCCGGTTGGGCGCAGATCGCCTTGTTCTGCGCCGTCGTCGTTGCGCTCGTGAAACCTCTCGGCTGGTACATGAACCGCGTGTTTGCGGGCGAGAGAACGCTTCTTTCCCCAGCGGTGAGGCCGATCGAGGTCGCACTTTATAAAATTGCTGGCGTGAACGAGCGGTCCGAGCAGGATTGGCTGACGTATACCGTCTCCATGCTGATGTTTCATGTCGGCGGCTTCCTCATTTTTTATATCGTGCTGCGGACGCAAGGCTGGCTGCCGTTCAATCCCCAGGGCATGACAGCAGTTGCGCCCGATCTGTCATTCAATACCGCCGTCAGCTTCATAACGAACACGAACTGGCAGAACTACGGCGGAGAAACGACGCTTTCGTATCTCAGCCAGATGCTTGGCCTGACGCATCAGAACTTCCTATCGGCAGCGACCGGCATCGTCGTCGCCATTGCGCTTATTCGCGGTTTTACGCGCGCTTCCACACGCAATATCGGCAACTTCTGGGTCGATATCACCCGTTGCGCGCTCTACATTCTATTGCCCATTTGCATCGTCTACACGCTGTTCCTTGTTTGGGACGGCACGCCGCAAACGCTCGGCGCTTACGTCGATGCGACGACACTCGAAGGCGGCAAGCAGACGATCGCGGTTGGCCCTGTCGCCTCGCAGGTCGCGATCAAGATGCTCGGCACGAATGGCGGTGGCTTCTTCAATGCGAACGCCGCACATCCCTTTGAGAATCCGACGGCGTTCTCAAACTTCGTGCAAATGGTGTCGATCTTTGCTCTTGGCGCAGCGCTGACGAATGTCTTCGGCCGCATGGCGGGAAATCAGAAGCAAGGCTGGGCAATCCTCTGGGTCATGGGCGTGCTCTTCGTCGCCGGCGTCGCTGTCTGCTACTGGGCGGAATCGGCTGGCATCACCGGTCTTAACGAGCTCGGCCTGACCGGCGGTAACATGGAGGGCAAAGAGGTTCGCTTCGGCATCGCCGCGTCTTCGCTCTTCGCGGTCGTCACGACGGCTGCTTCGTGCGGCGCGGTCAACGCCATGCATGACTCGTTCACGGCGCTCGGCGGCATGATCCCGATGATCAACATGCAGCTCGGCGAGATCATTATCGGCGGCGTCGGCGCAGGCCTCTACGGCATGCTGATCTTCATCGTGATCGCGATCTTCGTCGCCGGTCTCATGGTCGGCCGCACACCGGAGTATGTCGGCAAGAAGATCGAAGCGAAGGAAGTGAAGATGGCGATGCTCGCGATCCTCGTCCTTCCGCTGATGTACTTGGGCTTTACCGCCGTGGCGTCGGTTCTTCCGTCCGCCGTCGCCTCTATCGCGAACCCCGGACCACATGGCTTCTCGGAGATGCTCTATCTCTTCACATCCTCGACCGCGAACAATGGTTCGGCGTTTGGAGGCATCACCGGCAATACCCCGTTCTACAACGTCACGGGCGCCATCGCGATGTTCGTCGGCCGCTTCTTCATGATCATTCCGGCGCTCGCCATTGCCGGCTCTATGGCTGAGAAGAAGATCGTGCCGCCGTCAGTGGGCACTTTTCCGACGACAGGAACCCTCTTCGTCGGATTGGTCGTCGGCGTCATCGTCATCGTTGGTGGACTGACGTTCTTCCCTGCTCTGGCTCTCGGTCCGATCGTCGAGCACATCTCGATGACCAGAAACATGCTCTTCTGATTTCCTCGGAGACACGCGAAATGGAAACTACGGTGCGCAAGAAGGGCTCGGCCGCAACGATGCTCGACCCACAGATCGTCCTCCCTGCGATCAGATCGGCGTTCACCAAGCTCGATCCTAGGACGCTGATTAGAAATCCGATCATGTTCGTGCTCGAAATCGTGTCGCTGCTGACGACGATCATTTTCGTCCGCGATCTCGTTCATGGCGGCGAGCATCTTGGCTTCACATTCCAAATCATCCTGTGGCTGTGGTTTACGGTGCTCTTTGCCAATTTCGCCGAGGCCATAGCCGAGGGACGGGGAAAGGCGCAGGCCGATGCACTTCGCCAGCAACGCACCGAGACCCAGGCGAAGCTGATGAGTGGCGCGGGCAAGGCCTTCAGGCTCGTTCCGGGAACCTCACTCGCCGTCGGCGATGTCGTTCTTGTCGAGGCTGGCGATACGATCCCGTCCGACGGTGAAGTCATCGAGGGTATCGCGTCGGTGAATGAATCGGCGATTACAGGCGAGTCGGCTCCGGTCATTCGTGAATCCGGCGGCGATCGCTCCGCCGTGACGGGCGGCACGCAGGTCCTGTCGGACTGGATCGTCGTGCGCATCAGCGCGGCGCAGGGCTCGACATTCCTCGATCGCATGATCAGACTCGTCGAAGGCGCCGAGCGGCAGAAGACGCCGAACGAGATCGCACTCAACATTTTGCTTGCCGGATTGACGATCGTCTTCGTTTTCGCCACTGCGACAATTCCGAGCTATGCCGCGTATGCGGGAGGCACCATCTCCATCGTCGTGCTCGTTGCGCTGTTCGTGACGCTTATCCCGACGACGATTGGCGCCCTTCTTTCTGCCATCGGCATCGCGGGCATGGACCGTCTCGTCCGCTTCAATGTGCTTGCGATGTCCGGGCGTGCGGTCGAAGCCGCGGGCGATGTCGATACGCTGCTCCTCGACAAGACGGGTACGATCACGCTCGGCAACCGCCAGGCAACGGAATTCCTGCCGCTCACGGGCGTCAGCGAAGCGGAGCTCGCCGACGCCGCTCAGCTTTCGTCACTCGCCGACGAAACGCCGGAAGGCCGTTCCATCGTCGTTCTCGCGAAGGAAAAATATGGGCTTCGTGGCCGCGAAATCGCCGATGTGAAGGCGCGCTTCATACCGTTCACAGCACAGAGCCGGATGAGCGGCGTCGAGACCGATGAATCGTCCATTCGCAAGGGCGCCGTCGATGCGGTCATCCGATACGTCAATTCCGTCGGGGCATCGCCGCTTTCGGCCGGATCGGCAGCACCGGCTTTGCGACCGGCGATGAGCGCCGAGACCGCGCGGGAGATCAAACTTATAACGGACACGATTGCCAAATCTGGCGGCACTCCGCTCGCCGTTGCCAAGGATGGCCGGCTGCTCGGCGCCATCCATCTCAAGGACATCGTCAAGGGCGGAATTCGCGAACGCTTCGCCGAGCTTCGCCGGATGGGCATTCGGACCGTCATGATCACCGGCGATAACCCGATGACAGCCGCCGCCATCGCGGCGGAAGCCGGTGTCGACGATTTCCTCGCGCAGGCAACGCCCGAGGACAAGCTGCGCCTCATCCGCGACGAACAAGCCAAGGGCAAGCTCGTTGCGATGTGCGGCGACGGCACGAACGACGCCCCTGCCCTGGCTCAGGCCGACGTCGGCGTGGCGATGAATACCGGCACGGTCGCTGCCCGCGAGGCCGGCAACATGGTCGATCTCGATAGCAATCCGACCAAGCTCATCGAGATAGTTGAAATCGGCAAGCAGCTGCTGATGACGCGGGGCGCGTTGACGACATTTTCCATCGCGAACGATGTTGCGAAATACTTTGCGATCATCCCGGCAATGTTTCTTGCGTTCTATCCGCAGCTGCAAGTTCTCAACATCATGAATCTCGGGAGCCCGCAGAGTGCAATTCTGTCGGCGATCATCTTCAATGCGCTGATCATTATCGCTCTGATCCCGCTGGCGCTGAAAGGCGTCGCCTATCGGCCGATCGGCGCGGGTGCTCTGCTCAGCAGAAATCTCCTGATCTACGGCCTCGGCGGCGTCTTGATCCCGTTTATCGGCATCAAGGCGATCGACGTCGCCGTCAATGTCTTGCACCTTGTCTAAGGGTAACTTCGATGATCAAACTCTTTCGCCCGGCGTTCGCTTTGCTGATCGCGCTGACCGTCCTGACGGGCCTCATCTATCCTCTGGCGATGACCGGAATTGCCGGCGTGCTCTTTCCAAAGCAGGCAGAGGGAAGTCTGATCGTGCGTGATGGCAAAGTCATCGGATCAGAACTCATCGGCCAGAATTTCACGAGCGACCGGTATTTCCATGGACGGCCGTCGGCGACGACGGGGACCGATCCCGCCGATCCAAGCAAAACCGTGCCGCAGCCTTACAATGCGGCAAACTCCATGGGATCGAACCTCGGCCCAACGAACAAGGCGCTGATCGATCGTGTGAAGGGCGACGTCGATAAGCTCAAGGGAGAAAATCCGGGGGTGCCCGTTCCGCTCGATCTAGTGACGACGACCGCCAGCGGGCTCGATCCGGATATTTCGCCGGCGGCGGCGTATTTCCAGGTGCCCCGCGTCGCCAAGGCCCGCAACCTGCCGGAGCAAGACGTCAAGAAACTCGTTGATAGCCATATCGAAACGCGTCTTTTTGGTTTAATCGGTGAACCCCATATCAATGTACTGGCGCTGAACCTCGATCTGGACGGCGCCGCTCTGCGTTAAATCTGACGCGGCGGCAGGCGCCCCCGGGAATGGCCTAGATGGCAGACGATACCCACGCGGAGCACAAACGGCCGTCGCCGGACGCTCTACTCGAGATTTCACGCCGGGAGACACACCGCAGCGGCCGATTGAAGATCTTTCTCGGCGCTGCCCCGGGCGTCGGCAAGACATATGAGATGCTGCGCACCGCGCGCGCCAAGATCAGGGAAGGCGTAGACGTCGTTGCCGGGGTCGTCGAGACGCATGGCCGGAAAGAGACGAAGGCGCTTCTGCGCAACGTCGAGGTCATTCCGCCGCGGAAGATCGAATATAAAGGTAAGATCCTCGATGAGCTCGATCTCGACGCACTCATCGCACGCCATCCGCAAATCGCGCTGGTGGATGAGCTGGCGCACACGAACGCCCCTTCGAGCCGGCATCCCAAGCGTTACCTCGACGTCGAGGAACTGTTGGATCAGGGCATCGACGTCTACACGACGGTCAATATCCAGCATGTCGAAAGTCTGAACGAAGTCGTAGCGCAGATAACCGGCGTCCGCGTGCGGGAAACTGTGCCCGATTCAATTCTGGCTCGTGCCGACGATGTCGAACTCGTCGACATCACGCCTGAGGATCTGATCCAGCGGCTCAAAGAGGGTAAAGTTTATATTCCCGAGCAGGCGCGGCTCGCGCTCGAGAACTTCTTCTCGCCCGTCAATCTAACGGCTCTCAGGGAAATGGCATTGCGGCGAACGGCTGAACGCGTCGACGAACAGCTCGTTACGCAACTCCGCGCTAAAGCGATGTCAGGCCCCTGGGCCGCCTGCGAACGCGTGCTCGTCTGCATCAGCGAAGATCCCCGCTCGGCGGGGCTCGTGCGTTACGCCAAACGCGCGGCCGATCGCCTACACGCGCCTTGGACGGCATTGACAATCGAGACCCGGCGGGGCCTCCGTCTTTCCGACGAGGAGCGAAACCGCATCGCGGAAGCTCTGCGCCTTGCCGAGCAGTTGGGCGCAGAAACACTCACGATTCCGGGAAGCTCGCGGAAGATCGCCGACGACATCATGGCATATGCGCGCGACCATAACGTCACGCAGATCATCATCGGCAAGTCCGAACGGCCGCGCTGGTTCGAGATTCTCCATGGCTCGGTCGTTCACGATCTCGTCCGGCAATCGGCCGACATCAGCGTTCATGTCATTTCGGGCGAGCAACTGCCCGCCGGTCCCCAGCCGAGGCCACCGGTGCGAACAGCACCGGCGGCACCTTCGAACAATCTCTTGGCCTACACGTTCGCCCTGACGGCTACGACCGTGGCGCTTGGCGTCGCGTGGCTGCTCAAGCCATGGATTGGTGTCGAGAGTGTCGATCTCATCTTTCTGACGAGCGTCATCGCCGTCGCTGTTCGCTATGGGCTCCTGCCTTCGCTTGTCGCGAGCGTGCTCGGGTCGCTGACGTATAATTTCTTTTTTCTCCCACCGCTCTACACTTTCACCATTTCGGATCCTAAGAACGTCGCAGCATTTGTGACGTTCGCAATTGTCGCAATCGTCGTTTCGAACATCGCGGCCCGCATGCGCAGCCAAGCCGTCATCGCGGTCAATCGCGCCAGCACGACGGAATCGCTCTACGGCTTCAGCCGCAAACTCGCCGGGACTGGAACTCTCGATGATGTGCTGTGGGCGACCGCCTTCCAGATCGCGTCGATGCTGAAGGTCCACGTCGTGCTGCTGCTACCGGAAAATGGAGGAATCGCCGTGAAAGCCGGCTATCCGCCGGAAGATGCGCTCGATGCCTCCGATCTCGCAGCGGCAACGTGGGCATGGATGAACGATCGCCCTGCCGGACGCGGCGCAGACACCCTCCCCGGCTCGCAAAGGCTTTTTCTCCCGATGCATACCGATCGCGGCGTCGTCGGCGTCGTCGGGATCGACGGTGACAAGCCGGGGCCATTGCTGACGCCCGATCAGCGGCGTTTATTCGACGCGCTGATCAACCAGGGTGCGCTAGCCATCGAACGCGTGCGGTTAGTGCAGGACATCGAACAGGCCAAGCGCACGATGGAGACGGAGCGTCTTCGTGCCGCGTTGCTGACGTCGCTATCGCATGACCTCAAGACGCCGCTTGCGGCAATTCTCGGAGCGGCCAGCACCATGCGCGATATTTCCGACAAGCTCGACGATGACTCACGCCGCGAGCTACTTTCCACGGTCGTCGATGAATCCGAACGCCTTAATCGCTTCATCGCCAATCTGTTGGATATGACGAAACTCGAGGCCGGCGCCGTGGCGCCGAAGCCGGAGGTGCATGACGTCAGCGAGATCGTAGATGCGGCGCTCAAGAGAGCAAAGAAAATTCTCGCGAATCATCGCGTGCAATACAGTTCCGCCGCGGGCAATCCGCAAGTCCGGACCGATCCGGTTCTCTTGGAGCAGGTGCTTTTCAATATTTTGGATAATGCCGCAAAATACGCGCCTGAAGGCACAGCCATTCAAATCCGCGCGTGGCAGGATTACGACCTCCTGAGTTTGCAGATTTCGGATGAAGGTCCCGGAATCCCGCCGGCCGATCTTGAGCGGATCTTCGATAAATTTTATCGTGCGCATAAGGGCGATCGGGTTCGCGCGGGCACCGGCCTCGGACTTCCGATCGCGCGGGGGTTTGTCGAGATCATGGGCGGCACGATCACGGCTGCCAACCGTACCGACGGCCACGGCGCCGTTTTCACGATCACCTTACCTGCTGGCTACGAGAGCGAAACGTTGGATCACGCCGCATGAGTGCGCCTCTCAACGTTCTGGTCATCGACGATGAACCGCCCATTCGGAAGCTCCTCCGCATGGGCCTCGCCACGCAGGGCTATCAGGTAACGGACGCGCCCAACGCCAAGGCCGCGCTGGAGCTGATGGACACAAAGCCAGATCTCATCATCCTGGACCTCGGACTTCCCGACATGCAAGGTCTCGATTTGCTGCGCGAACTGCGCACGAAGAACGAGTCCGTTCCAATCGTGGTGCTTTCGAGCAGGGCCGACGAGAGTGCTAAAGTCCACGCCCTCGATCTCGGCGCGGACGACTACGTTACGAAGCCGTTCGGTATCAACGAGCTTCTTGCACGCATTCGCGCGGCGCTGCGTCACCAGCTGCAAAGCCAAGGCGAGCGCCCCATTTTTCGCACTGGAGATTTGTCGGTCGATCTCGTCCGGCGAATCGTCAAAATCGGCGATCGCGAGGTAAAGCTATCGCCGAAGGAATACGATCTGCTCCGCTTGTTCGTTCAACATGCAGGAAAAGTCTTAACCCATAATCTATTGCTACGGGAACTCTGGGGGCCGTCGGCGGATTCACAGTACGTGCGCGTCTACGTCCGGCAGTTGAGGCAAAAGATCGAAATTCATCCGGATAGCCCCGAGTACATTCTGACCGAAACAGGCGTTGGATATCGCCTGCGCATTCCCGACGAACTCGAGCAGGCGAAATGACGAACAGCATCTCAAACTTCCTCTCGCCGAGCGACGTGCTCCTCGATTTCCGCGCACCGGATAAACTCTCTCTGCTGCGTGACCTGGCGCGACACGCTGCGCCATCCACCGGCTTGAGCAGCGATGTCATCGTCACGGAACTCATGAAGCGCGAGCAGCTCGGATCGACGGGCATGGGCGGCGGTGTAGCCATTCCGCACGCGCGCTATCTCGGGCTGAAAAAGCCCTTCGGACTCGTCGCGCGTCTGAAGCCTGCGGTGGATTTTGAAGCGATCGACAATCTGCCGGTCGACCTGGTTTTTGTTCTGCTCGTTCCGGCAGCCGCTGAAGGCGATCATCTCAATATGCTGGCCGCGGTGTCGCGACGCATGCGCAGCCGCGAGGTTACGCAGAAACTGCGCGTCATTCAGGACCCGGACATTTTTTACCGGCTGATCACGGCAGAGCCAGAGAAGCGGTGACCGCGCAAAACCGCGGTTGATTGAGTTACGACATAATCGCTTCGATCAGCCGTGGCCCTTTTCGCGCGAGAGCATTCTCCAATTCACGTGCGAGGCCTTCGGCGCTATCGACGGCGACGGAGGGCACGCCGAAGCCTTCGCCAATCCTGACCCAGTCGAGATAGGGATGATCGAGCCTGGTCATCGAGCGCGCAATGGGACCCAGCGGCTTCACCCCCGCCCGTTCAAATTCCACATTCAAAATGTTGTAGCTGCGGTTGGAGCCGATAATGGTGACGACATCCAAGTTCTCGCGCGCCTGAGTCCAGAATGCTTGGACCGAATAAGCGCCGCAGCCGTCGGATTCGAAATTGATGACCTTGCGGCCGGGGCAAGCGATGGCCGCACCCGTTGCCGCTCCGGGCCCTTGGCCGATCGCGCCGCCGGTCAGCATCAGATGGCTGAAGCGTGGAGCGCTTTGCGAGGAGTCGAAGTACGCAATTCCCACAGTCAGCGCCTCATCCATGACGATGCCGTTTTCGGGCTGAAGCCGCGCAATGACCTGAGCGACGGATTGCGCGTTCAGTTCCCCTTTCGGCATCGCGGGCAACTGCATGCGCGGTTTCTGCGGAATGTCATTGGGCGCATTGAGCTCCGCGGCCAATGCCTCGAGGTCGCCCAGCACATCCTCTGCGCTGGTCGCCAGGGCGACGGTCTGTTCTTCAGTGGTCAAATAGCTTGGCAAGCCCGGATAACCGAAAAAGGCGACAGGGCGGCGCGTACCGGCGAGCACGACGCTGTCGTAGGGACGCGTGAGCGCCAGCGCCTGATCGGGGAAGTAAGGCAGCCTTGTCGCCATGGGCAAATCGCCGCCGCGTTCCATGCGCGCAAAGAACGTATCGCAAAGGAGATCGGCGCCGGTCGCGGCGGCGATTCTGCCTGCGAGCTTCAGACCGGCTTCCGACAGACCTTTGCCGCCCAACAAAATGGCGGACCTGCCTCGCTGCAGCGCCTTGGCCGCATCGCCGACATTTGCCGGCGAATAGCTGCTTTTTGGAACCTGGCGGCGAGCAGGAATTACATCGGCCGCATACGCCAACTGACAGTCATGCGGCACGATCAGCGTGGCGATGCCGCCGCCTATGCCCGTGGCGTGGACCGCATCGGCCAAGTTGACGGCAATGCTCCGAGCATCGGTGCTTCTCTTCGCAAACGCACTAAACGTGTGTGCAAGCGCTTCGATATTTGATGCCAACAGCGGATCGGCCTGGATGTGCCATGTCGCATGTTCGCCGATGACGTTCAGAAGTGGCGTCCCAGCCCTGCGCGCGTTGTGCAGATTGGTCAGGCCGTTCGCCAATCCTGGTCCGAGATGGAGCAGGCACATCGCCGGCTTCGACAACATTCTGCCGTAGCCATCGGCGGCACCAGTTGCGACGTTCTCGTGAAGACAAAGGATGCTGCGAATTCCAGGGGCCTCATCGAGCGCGAGCACCAAAGGCAGCTCGGTCGTACCGGGATTGGCAAAGCAGACTTCGATGCCTTCGCTCAGCGCCGCCGCAATAAGTGATTGCGCACCATTCATGCCCGGTTCCCTTCTGCTTCGCTACCCCGGCTTTCCGAAGCGGCGCGCGCCGGAATTCGATACGGGAACACCGCTTTAGAGAAGAAATCGTTACAGGCAAGAGCCAATGCCAGCGGCCCGCGAGCATTCAGTGCATGGCGTGTGTGTTGCGAGGTGGATCGTTACAATCGCAACTGTGCATTCCGGTGTCAGCCAGCGGCTGCAATAGCCTTAGGTCGCCTTTTTGAACAAGTGCTCGCCGATCGCCTTTTGTCCGGAGCAGCACGCAATAAGATCATCGCCAGAGATCGACCTACCATCGCCAAACTGGATCGCGACGTTCGATTGCCCATCGGCGATCAGCCTGCAGGCTTCCTCTAGCGCTGCGGAAAGGTCAGGATGTTCACTGCCTATCGGCACCGGCGTTGCTCCGAACGTGACGAAATATGCCATGCTATATTCTCGTTCGAAGAAAATGGGTCCGCGCCCAGAGGGCGACCTAAAATGAGAAAAAGGGGCCGCCTGGACTGCGACTTGCTTACAGACCAGGCGGCCAAGAAGACTATTCGACGAGATGCAGGAAAGACTTTCCGGCGTCAGTTCCGAGTTCCTTGTCGTCAAGCGTGCCGTCACTATCGGGATCGGCTGCCTTGAAGCGCGCTTCGACCAGCGACTCGTATTCCTTCTGATCGAGGGTTCCGTCGCTGTCGGGATCGGCTGCCTTGATAGCGGCTGCATCGACGCGGCCCGAAAGCTCCTTCGCGTCGAGAGTGCCGTCCTTGTCGGGGTCCAGCTTCGCGAACACCGCCGCAGCCGCAGTTTTCGCTTCCTGCAAATCGACCGTCCCATCTTTATCGGGATCGAGCGCGCTCAGACTCGTGGACTCCGCCAGAAGCGGGCCTGTAAAGCTGAGGCTTACGAGCCCAGTGACGACAAGGGCGGCTGCACCCAGTAATTTCGATTTCATTCGAATAAACTCCTCTTGGATTGATCGCGCCGGTGCGGCGTGAATTCGCCTGCTAACCGACAGATAAATTCCCGATACGCGTCACTTGTTGCAGCGTATCAGAGGATAATTTCCAAGCTTAAGGTGATATTTTGGAAATCTGCTGCGTCTCAATCTTAATTCCTATCCAAACATGCGGTAGATGATGCCCGGTGGATAGATGAATTCTCGCTTGCCCAGCACGATTGCGTAATGGCGGCCGACACGAGGACAGACTCCAACGTAGCGGTACACGCGGCCCCATTCGTCTTCGATCGAGTCATAGAGGGGCCCATTCATAAATTGGCCGATCCTCGCACCAACGGGGTGCATATTCCGCAGGATGCAGAATTCCTGGCGTGCGTTGTCATCAATTCTGAGATCACAGGGCATCGCTCGCTCCGCATTTTGCCGGCGCGTTTGAGATGCACATTTTTCTGAAACGGGACACCATACCCCTCCATTGAGATGGGGCCGTCCCCGATGAGTCATAAGCGCCGGTCGTCCAGCGCGTCCTTCTTCAATTTAGGCCAAGACCGCTGTCACGGCAAATGGCCAATGACTGGCGGATAAAATTTATTAGCCAGCCCGGCTAACTAGCGGGCAAATACATAGGATCGCGTGACTAACTCCGTTCCACGCGACGAGGCGCGTGAAGGACGGAATCGTCGCCACGACTGAGGGCTATGCCGAGACGAAGCGACTCGGCGATCCGCTCTGACCTGTCAATGAATAGCGCCGCAGCCTGAGGCGGGCAGACGTTTCGGGCGGTTTCTCTGAAAATTGCCAGCCACCGCTCGAAGTGCATGTCCGATATTTCGGCGATTGCCGCGTGCACCGGCATCGGACGGCCTTTGTAACGGCCAGTCATCAAGACGACCGACGACCAGAATTCGCGCAGCTTCGCAAGGTGCTCGGTCCAATCGGCAACACGTGCCGCGAAGACAGGACCGAGAAGCTCGTCCTTTCTGACAGCCGCATAGAACTCGTCGACCAGAGTCCCGATCAGTTCTTCATCGATACCTGCGGCCACACCGGGGGCATTGGGTCGGGGCGCAATGTGCATGACGTGACCTTTGACGATGGCTGGAATAAGATGTACCAATTATACATCTTATATGCCTTGCTTCAAGGCGGCACGTGCGGGAGTAGGCAGCATGCGACTGACCGTCCTGTCGGATTATTCGCTTCGGGTGCTGATGTATCTCGGCATTCATGACGATCGGCTTTGTACGATCGCGCAAATCGCGCAGTCCTACGGAATTTCCGAAAATCATCTGATGAAGGTGGTGAACCGGCTTGGGCAATGCGGGTTCATCGAGACGATGCGCGGACGGGGTGGCGGTCTGCGCCTCGGCAGAGAGGCGCAGACAATCACGCTAGGCGAGGTCTTGCGGGCAACTGAAGACGATTTCCAACTCGTGGAATGCTTCGGCGAAAACAACATGTGCCGCATCAGCGAACCTTGCCAGCTGAGGCTGGCACTGCAGCGTGCGCTCAAAGCCTACTTCGCAGAGCTCGATAGCTGGACGCTGGCCGATATCGTCCGCAATCGGAAAGCACTGAGCTCAATTCTCGATCATGCGCCAACTTGATAGCCTTAAGGGGGAGCCCAACTTGCTGAGGACCAGACTTACAGAAAAGCTCGATCTGCGCCTTCCTGTCATCGGAGCGCCGATGGCGTTCGCCGCGGGAGGGAGGCTTGCGGCCGCGATCACCGACGCTGGCGGCCTCGGCCTTATCGGGGGCGGCTATGGTGACTCCGAATGGCTTTCGCAGGAGTTTGCCGCAGCCGGAAACCGGCGTGTCGGCTGCGGTTTCATTACATGGGCGCTGCGCAAAAAACCTGAGCTTCTCGATCTCGTTCTCGATCATCATCCGAAGGCGGTTCTTTTGTCCTTCGACGACCCGTCGCCATTCGCCGCTCGCATCAAGGAGCGCGACATAACGCTGATCTGCCAGATTCAAACGCGGCGCGATGCCGAACACGCTCTCGATTGCGGCGCCGACGTCATTGTCGCCCAGGGCTCCGAGGCGGGAGGTCACGGTGAAAAGCGGGGCACGTTCTCGCTCGTTCCCGAAATTGCGGATTTGATTTCCAAGGCGTCGCCCAAAACGCTGCTCTGCGCCGGAGGAGGCGTTGCCGACGGCCGAGGGCTTGCGGCGGCATTGATGCTCGGGGCCGACGGCGTTCTTATCGGTTCACGCCTTTGGGCTTCGGAAGAAGCCAACGTCAGCACGCGAATGCATCAGGCCGCACTTAGCGCGACAGGCGACGACACCATCCGCTCGCAAGTCATGGATCTAGCACGGAAGCTCGATTGGCCGGACCGGTACAGCGCTCGTGTCCTCAAGAACCGCTTCATCGAACGTTGGCATGGACACGAAACGGAACTCCGCGCGGTCGCAGACGAAGAGGCCGTCAAATATCGCGCCGCTTGGGCAGAGGGAGATCCTGAGAATAGCAACACATTCGTCGGTGAAGCCGCCGGTTTAATCTATGAGATTGAACCCGTTGCGCGGATCCTGGATCGTATGGTGCAAGACGCGGAACGCCTGTTGTCGTCCGGCGCCGGCGTGGGCTGCCCTTCTCCGTCATAAGCGCTGGCGTCCGTGACGATCTTCAATTCGGGGTGTGCGCACGAAAATAATGACCTCGCCGGGAACCTTTTGTTGCGGCAGGCATCCAATGTATGCACGTTCCGCCGGCGAGGGTTTTGCGCATGTCTCAATCAGAGTTGAATGTCGTAGCCAGACCGGCGGAGGCCGATCTTGTCAGCCGAGCAGCGGCCGGGGACGAGACGGCCGTTTGTGCGATCATCCGCACCCATAATCGTCGTCTCTACCGTATCGCGCGCAGCATCGTGCGCGACGACAGCGAAGCGGAAGATGTGCTGCAGGAGGCCTATCTCCGTGCCTTCGCGGCGCTTGGTGAGTTTCGCCGGGAGTCGAGTCTTTCGACATGGCTGACGCGCATCGTGTTCAACGAGGCCCTACAGCGGCGGCGGCGGCGCGTCGATCTGCCGACGGAGCCAAAAGGCTTGCAGCTGGAGATGCAGTCTCAAGTCATTTCTTTTCCGTACTCCGGGAATTTTACTGCAAATCCCGAAAGCATGACTGTTCAAAAAGAGGTGATCGGTCTGCTCGAGCGGGCGATCGACAAGCTGCCCGACGATTTTCGCGCAGTGCTCGTCGCGCGTGCGATCGAAGACATGAGCGTCGAGGAGACGGCCGATCTGCTTGGCATCAAACCGGAGACGGTGAAGACGCGGCTGCATCGCGCCCGCAGGTTGCTCCGAGCAGATCTCGCCGAATATTTGGGATCCTTCCTGGATGACGTTTTCCGTTTCGACGGCGCGCGTTGCGATCGCGTAATGGATGCCGTGCTCGAGCGTCTGAAAAAGCCGGCCTGACGACGGGAACCTTCCAGAAAGTCCGGCATCTAATCCCTCTGGTAGCGCGACGGGCCCGACGCGGTTCGCAATCAGGGAGAAATTCAAGATGCTTCATACTCACTCAAATATACTCGGCTTGGCAGCTGCATTGGCTTTCGCTTGTGCAGCCGGTCCGGCGAACGCCGGAGGCAATCCAACCGATCCGCAAATCGCACACATCGCGTACACGGCCGGGGCGATCGACATCGAAGCCGCGAAGCAGGCGCTGAAGATTTCGAAGGACGCCAATGTCCGTGCCTTCGCCGACGACATGGTGCGCGACCATCAGGCCGTAAACGACAAGGCTCTTGCGCTGGTCAAGAAGCTCAACGTCACTCCTGAAGACAACGACACAAGCAAGGCGTTGACGAAGCAGGCCGAGGCGAAACGTGCCGAACTCTCCAAGCTCTCAGGCGCGGCTTTCGACAAGGCCTATGTCGACAACGAGGTCGCCTATCACAAGACCGTCGACAATGCGCTCGAGACCACGCTCATTCCGTCATCGTCGAACGGCGAACTCAAAGCGCTTCTGCAGACGGGCCTCAAGATATTCGAAGGGCATCTGCAGCACGCCGAGCATCTGGCGAGCACGTCCAAGTAGTGGAGCGCGCGATGCGGATGCGGTGGTGTTGTCCCGCGTTTGGGGCGCTCGCAATTTTCGCTGGCGCCGCAATAGCAGGCGCGGTCGTGCCGATAGCCATCACCGACCTTGTCTTTTCTCCCGCGGAAATCACGGTCAAAGTGGGCGATACGGTCGAATGGACGAATAACGACTTCGTCGACCACACGGCTACAGCTACCGATGGAGAATGGGATGTAGCAATTCCATCGGGAAAGTCTGCCATGCAGCAGATGGCGAAGGCCGGAACCATCACTTACTTCTGTCGCGTACACCCCGGCATGACCGGCAAGATCCATGTCGTGAGCGGGTAGCACGCAAGCACGAAGCGGTCTGCACACTCGAAACCCGGAAATTTCCCGCCGGGTTTCGAGCTAGCTTTTCGTGGACTCAAGACGGTCTTAGTATTTTTTCTCGCACAAAGACGACGTCGAAAACCACTGCTCCTCGGACTTGTATAGCTCTGCCAGATTGTTCAGCGAGTCGGCGATGGCCGGATCGTTTTTTGGAAGCACGCGCTCGCGAATGTCCAAAGACTGCCGATATAGGACTTCCGACTGACGAAAATCGCCGATCTGGCAGTAATAGAACCCGAGATTGTTGAGACTGGTCGCGAGGTCCGGATCGTCGGGTGGCAGGATCTTTGAATCGATCTCATACGCCTCGCGAAACAGCGCTCCCGAAGCCGTCACCTCTCCCTGCACCTGATGAAGAAATGCGAGCCAGGACAGGGCTTCCGCATAGTCTTTTGATTCCCGGTTGGTGCTCTTGGCTGCGTCGGCAAGCTTCTGCGCAATGGCCATCGCCTCGGGGTAACGGGCATCGCGCGCGAGGGCCGAAAGCTTGGCCTTGAGGGCCGCCGTGTCAGCGGCGCGCAGCGGAACCCCCGTGACCACCAGCGACAGGCAAACGGCGATGAACCGGATTTGGCGTCGCACAGGTTGTTCCTGACCGTGCATGAGGACGTTGGCTGTACAAGAGAGCAGCCGCGTCGATCGATCGTCAACGAGGCTGGACTGAAAATCTGTAACCCAGGTGACCAGCGGCGTCAGTCGGTTTCGGTAGGCCAATAACGGCGCGGGACCCGCATCGCCCTCCTCATGGCTGTCTTCATGAGCCTGGCAGCGGCGTCGGGTTGCATATCGCCACCACCCCTGGTGCGGCCCGTAAGGAACCTCCGGAACCGGAGCTATCGCCCTCCCCGCTCCAGGCGCAGATGCCCTCGCTTCTCCATAATCCACATGCGTTCGCGAGGGATGATTGCTGGATCTATTTAGTTGGCCGGCCGATCCTTTGATTATCACACCAAGTAACGCGCCTTAAAAAGCTTCGTCACGCAATAGCCCGAAATCGGCACCGGCATATGTTACGGCGTCGCGGACTTTCGCATTCCGCTTTTTCTATCCGGCCCAAACAATATTTTACACCGTTTCAATTCACTGAGACTGGACTTTGCAATTCCCAACGGAGGAGCGGAAAATGAAAATCCACGCACACTCGGCGGCTGTCGCAATTGCAACAGTCGCGATCGTTGGTGGCTCTGCTTTCGCATCGCAAGAAGTTCCGGGGCAGTCTTTCGTTCAAGTTCCCAATCCTGCTTCAGCTGGGATCTGCTTCTTCAGCATCGCCACATCGGTTGGCGGATAAAAGGTTGTGAACACGATGCAATGCTTCATCTTGCGGCTCTGGATGTCATGTGATTGTAGTGCACGAGTGAAGCAATCGCTTCGATCGCTCCAACTTCATTACGAGCATGCGCGTGAAACTACGCATTCGCCGGGTCTTTGAGTTTATCAGAGCTATAAAATCCGACGATCGCGCTCGCGTGGTTGATAGCAGACGCAATACACAAGGCCTCCTCGGCGCGACTGGCGATGCCATCAAGAAACACCTACTCTGGATTGTTAACGCCTCCGATTTGGCAACGCAGAGATACCGCGTCGAAAATCTATTGCCCCATCTTTCCAGGGCAGGATGGATATCGGCCGTCAAGCGTGACTATGACGTGTGCGCGCCGGATTTTGAAAATGCGTCTGTTGTCATTCTCAATCGAATTGCGGCAAACGAGCGTCTTCTTGCTCTTGTGGAAGCCTTTCGATCCAAAGGCGGCGTTGTCATTTTCGATATTGACGATCTTGTTTTTGACACGTCGCGGATTGAACAGCTGGGGGCATTCCGGTCACGACCTCATAAGCAATCTGAAATGATTGCGGGCTTCGCAGCGTTTAGGCAAACGCTGCTTGCTTCCGACATCGTCACCGTTTCAACACCCGCTTTGCGCGCAGAGGCAGAGGCTTTTGGCCGTCCGGCTTTTGTCATTCCGAATTCCTTATCCGAAGCGGCGCTAGCTTTGCTCTCAGAGCCCAGCTTGGATGCCAAAAGCGTTGTTCGTATTTGCTACCTCTCCGGCACGGCCACGCACAATGCCGATTTTGGCTGCTGCGCAGAGGCTTTGTCTGAACTTCTTGCCGATCATTCGGAAATCGAGCTTCACGTCGTTGGACACCTGGCGATCCCGGAGTCATTTCCCGCCTCGCGCGTGTTCCGACATGATCTGATGCCCTACGACGCGATGCTCGGCTTTCTCTCCGGTATGGATATCAATCTTGCTCCCCTGCAGATCGATAGCGACTTCAACTCTTGTAGAAGCGAACTCAAGATCTTCGAAGCGGCCCTCTTCGGCATACCAACTGTCGCCTCCCCCACTGCGAGCTATGCGCTAGCTATCGATCATGGCCGTACCGGCTATCTGGCCGCATCAAATGAGCAATGGCTCTCGGCGCTACGTCAGTTGGTGTGCGACCCGCAAGTTCGCCGACGTGTCGGCATGGAGGCGCAAGCGCGCCTGGTTCCACGATTTAAGTCCGGCACAAGCGGAGAAATCTGGGAAAATCTGCTCAATAATCTCGACCATGTCCTTCGCACGCCGCGCGCTCTCCAAGAGCTCAGCCATTGGCCAAAAGTCAGTGTCATCTCCATTCTGTATAAGAAAGCCGCCGAGGTCCGTTTCTTTCTCGATGGCTTGGCTTTGCAAGACTATGCAGGGCCCATCGAAGTTATCCTTGTCGACGACATGTCTCCCGATGACAGCAGCGCCCGGGTCGATGAGTGGCTGCAATGGCGTTCGTATTGGAAACAGTATTCGGCTGATCTGGATGTTAAGATCGTTCGAGCGAAAGAGAATTTGGGTAACTGCGGCGCCCGAAATCTTGCGATGGAACATGCCTCAGGGGACATAATATTCATCACCGATGCTGATTGTGTATTCAGCCATTCCCTCGTGCGCCGCCATGTCGAAGCGTTGATCGGATCCAACTTCGATATTGCGATCGGACACCGTGGCATCGAAACCAATGGCAATCCTCCGATTGCCGATTTGCAACTTTACGAGTCCGGCCCACGCGAGGCGGCATCCTCTTCACAGTTGCAGGATGAAACCAATGTGGACAGTTTCGTAAATTGTGTCCCGCGCAACATCTCGATCAGAAGAGACTTCATCGAGCAAAAACTGAGCGGCGTCCTGTTCGACGAGGCTTTTTCCTATTCCACGCGACCTGAAAGCGGTTTTGGCTGGGAAGATGTCGAACTTGGCTGCCGGGCATTTAAGTCGGGGGCGAGAATCCGCTTCTTGTCCGATACGTTTGCGCTTCATGTTTCCCATCCATCGAGCGCCCATGGTACCGATAAGGCCTCCCGATCCCTCATGAATTTTCGCCGACTTCACCAAAAGCACTCTGACTTAAATCAGCTGGCGCGAAATTGGACGCACGCGACCTACAAGAAAATTGAAGCCTGGGATCGCGATGAAGTGGCAAATGTGGCCAATGAAGATGCGCGGTGGCTAAATCAACATTTTGAAAGTCAGCCTGCGCCTCCAACCTTTTTACGCGGAGATCGGCCTCTGCGGATACTGACCTACCGCTGGCACTGTCCGCACCAATACGAACTCTACAGGCTCGGCCACGAGTTCACGCTTGTGACGGGCGCAGGCACCAGAATGTGTGACGATTGGGATTGGGGAAAGCGACCACTTCCGGAAAATGCACATTTCGCTGACGCAGCTTCAATCGACCCGAGAGAGTTCGATTTGGCGATCGTGCACTTCGATGAAAATATGTTCCACCCGGAAATCTGCCACGGTTGGGTCCCGTTGGACTGGGGTGAAACCTTCAAATGGTTTTTGAAGCTAACCGACATTCCTATGGTTGCCGTCTGTCACGGCACGCCGCAATTTGTAGGCCAGTATAACATTCGATATACGGGCGATGATCTGGAGAAGGTGATCGAGAAGCATCGGCTCGAACTTGTCGACGCGATGCAAGACATTACCGTCGTCTGCAACAGTTATCAGGCGCAAAAGGAATGGTGCTTTAAGAAATCAAGGGTCATCTGGCATGGATTCGCGCCAAGCGATTATCCCCCCGGGCCAAACGACAGTGGCATATTGGTGCCGCCGCTAGGGGCGATGAAAGCACGGCCCCATTACAACGGCTGGTTCATTTATGAGGCGACCCGCAGAAACGTGAAAAGGGAGATCAAACTGCACACTCTTGAGACTCCCAACCCTGTTGGTCCTGTCCGAATGGGCGACATCGATTGGGCGACCCAGAAATATCACAACTACGTAAGAACCCTTGCTAAGTATGGCGTGTACTTTAATCCGACCAGACGCTCGCCAATGCCAAGAACACGAGCCGAGTCCATGATGGCGGGGCTGATTTCCGTCAGTCATGCTGGGCACGATGTTGAGCTCTTCGTCGAAAACGGCATCAATGGGTTTTACTCGGATGACCCCGCTGAGCTCGCTAGCCAACTTCGCTTCCTCAATCGCGGCGGTACCTCTGTTAATTCCATGCGCGCAAAGTCGCTGCAAACGGCGCGTGATCTATTTAATCAGGATCGGTATCTTGCGGCATGGAATGAGCTGATTTCCGACACGCTTGGGGAAGCGGTGCGGGCGCACCAAATCAGCGGCGCCCGCCGCCCATCTTAACCGGATGTTGCAATCGAGCTTGGCCGGCGGGGGATATTCATCCAGAGCTACTCAGCCCTTAAGTGAGCGCAGCCTAGCGCGTCCTTACGCTTACGCCCAGCGCCGAGTTCGCCAGGCCAGGTAGCGTCTGCTCTCAGGTAGACAGCTGGCGTTCGCGAGGAGGCTCCAACCTGGTCAATGACCCAACGTGCACTTTGATTGCGCCCTGGCCCCTGCGGTGAGAAACCAAACCAGCCTTGGTACCAGGTCTTTGTGACAAACGAACTTGGGCGCTGCCCAGCGTGCATTCGTCGGCGCTCGCGGTTCCCCATGACGCCGGCGGCCGCTGGTGCCGCGTCTAGGCTATATGGCCTCTTGCGCTAATCTTCATCGGCGTGGCATCCCCTCGGCCCGTAGTCTCCTAGGGTCAGTTTCGCTATGACATTCAAGTGGCCTGAACTGCCACCAATCAGTCGGCGCGTGGCGCCGAATGTTTGGGATTTTGCTGCTTTTGCGCTTATAATCGCTGTTTTCGTGGCGGTGGCGGAAGCATCGCGCGGGATGGCGATGCCGCTGCCGCCGGCCGGTGCGTCTGCGGTGACGCTCGACTACGTGAACTTGCCTTATTATGCCTTGCGCACGACGGCACGCATGTTTCTTGCCCTCGGGGCATCGTTTCTTTTTACGTTCACGTACGCGACGCTTGCTGCAAAGAGCCGCCGTGCCGAGATGGTGCTCATTCCTATTCTCGACGTTCTGCAGTCCGTGCCTGTACTTGGTTTTCTGTCCTTTACGGTGACCGTTTTCCTCGGGCTCTTTCCGGGAAGCATGCTCGGCGCCGAATGCGCCGCGATCTTCGCGATCTTCACAAGTCAAGCCTGGAACATGGCATTCTCATTTTATCAATCGCTCCGCACGGTACCGAGCGACCTTGAGGAAGTGACACGCGGCTTTCGACTATCTGCTTGGCAAAGGTTCTGGTTTCTCGAGACGCCGTTTGCAGTACCGGGACTTCTCTGGAACACGATGATGTCCATGTCGGGAGGCTGGTTCTTCGTCGTCGCGTCCGAAGCTATCACAGTCGGTGATACCACCATCCAGCTGCCTGGTATTGGCTCTTATCTGGCTCTTGCCATCGATCAGAAGCGTATCGATGCCGTCGGCGCTGCGGTTCTCACGATGCTCGTTGTGATTCTGGCGTACGACCAATTTCTGTTCCGGCCGATCGTTGCCTGGGCCGGCAAGTTCCGGGTTGAGCTTTCGGCAGCTCAGACGAAGGAAGAGTCTTGGGTTTTGCGGTTCGTCCAACGAACACGTTGGCTTCGGTCGCTGTCCGAAATGACCGGCGATCAATTCATGCGGTTGGCATATTTCCGCCCGAAGCTGCGTCCTCCGCGCCTACCTGTTGCAGATCAATCCGCATCGCTCTCACGGATCATCGATCTGATATGGTTTGCCGTCATTGGTCTCGTGGCAGTGTGGGCCGTCGCGAAAATCTATGCCTTCGTCTCTACTGAGCTGTCGTGGAGCGATTTACTCGAAACGATCGGTCTTGCCGGCTTAACAATGGTGCGTGTCGTCGTTCTGCTGGCTCTCGCCACTCTTTTCTGGGTCCCGATCAGCGTCTGGATTGGTCTCCGACCGCGGGTCGCCGAGACGATGCAGCCCCTCGCGCAGTTCCTCGCGGCGTTTCCCGCAAACGTCGTCTTTCCGATCGCGGTTATCGCAATCCTGAAGTTCAACCTAAATCCCGATATCTGGCTCAGCGTGCTGATCATATTCGGTACGCAATGGTACATTGTGTTCAACGTTATTGCCGGTGCAGCAGCATTTCCAAACGACCTCAAGGAAGCTGCATCGATCTTCCGAGCGAAGGGGTGGCAATGGTGGCGCAATGTCATTCTTCCGGGCATTTTTCCATACTACGTTACCGGCGCGCTGACGGCTTCCGGAGGCTCATGGAATGCCAGCATCGTGGCCGAATACGTGAAATGGGGAAATGACAAGATCGCGGCACATGGGATTGGCGCTTATATCGCCAAGGCCACCGAAGCCGGAGACTATCCCAAGATAGTCCTCGGAGTCGCCGTCATGTCGGCATTTGTCATCGTATTCAATCGGCTCTTTTGGCGGCCTCTTTTCGGATTCGCCGAACGCCGTCTGCGACTCAACTGATGGAGTGACATCATGCTTGATGCACTGACTGAACCTCTTCTCCAGATCCGGCATGTCAGCCAGCGCTATCGCAAAGGATCGGGCGAGGAAGGCGTGTCGATCCTCGATGACATGAATCTCACCTTGTACGAGGGTGAGATTGTGGGATTGCTTGGCCGGTCGGGTTGCGGAAAATCATCCCTACTCCGGATCGTTTCCGGTCTGATGCGCCCGTCTTCGGGAGAAGTTACTTTTCAAGGCCAGCCCGTGGAAGGACCGGTCGGTGGCATCGCGATGGTATTCCAGAGCTTTGCCCTATTCCCCTGGTTGTCGGTGCTGGAGAATGTGGAGTTCGGATTGCGTGCCATGTCCGTTCCCGAGGACCTGGCGCATCGCCGTGCGCTTTCTGCGATCGATCTCATCGGCCTCGACGGATTTGAAACCGCCTATCCCAAAGAACTCTCTGGCGGCATGCGGCAACGGGTCGGCTTCGCTCGCGCTCTCGTCGTCAATCCGAGCCTGTTGTTGATGGACGAGCCATTCTCAGCACTCGACGTACTCACCGCCGAAACGCTGCGTACGGATCTTTTGGACCTCTGGTGTGAAGGGCGGATGCCGATCAAGTCTATATTGATGGTTACACATAATATCGAAGAAGCGGTGCTTATGTGCGATCGCATCCTCGTGCTGTCTTCCAACCCTGGCCGCATTGCCGCAGAAATAAAGGTTCCCCTCCTTCACCCGCGCAATCGGCTCGATCCGGAGTTCCGCCAGCTCGTTGACTTGATCTATGCGCGCATGACGCAGCGTGCCGATTCCAAAACCCGCGAGGGCAACTTTCCGGGCCTTGGACTTGGCATGATCTTGCCGCGCGTTTCTACCAACACGCTCGCGGGCTTGCTGGAAGCGCTGATTGGACCGCCTTTCAACGGTGCCGCCGATCTGCCGCATCTCGCAGAAGATCTTCAGCTCGAAATCGACGAGCTCTTCCCCGCAGCGGAGACCCTGCAGTTGCTACGCTTTGCAGAGATAGAGGCTGGAGACATCCGTGTAACGCCCGCTGGCAGGAAGTTTGCGGAAGGAGACGTTGATACCCGCAAGCGCCTGTTCGGAGATCACTTGCTCGCTTATCTGCCGCTGGCGGCGCGTATCCGGCGCGTGCTCGACGAGCGACCAACTCACCAGGCTCCGGCAGACCGCTTCAGGCAGGAACTTGAAGATCACATGAGCGATAAGGCAGCCGAGCGCACTTTGAATTCCGTGATCAATTGGAGCCGATACGGCGAGCTCTTTGCCTTCGACGATACGGCCCAAGTTTTTAGTCTCGAAAATCCACAGTAGTGTTCGAGCCTACGCGGTCATCCGGCTCGCTTTAGACGACGAGATTGTCTTCGCCCGCTACCTGACGCGCGAGAGGACGCTCAAATCTGGCGATCTAGTTCAAAAAGCTTGAGTTGGGCCGCGGTCAGGATCTCATCGGGCTTCGATTAGACCCGAATCCATAAGCCTTCGATGAAAGGCTAGGATCTCCTGCGACTTCCCACATGTATAGTAGCGTCCTTGGCAGAGAGCTAACAGGCGCAACCGTTCTTGATAGGAGTCAGGCAATGGCAACCGCGCCGCTTGCAGCATAATTGTGCCTAGATATGGCACATCAAGAACGTCAATCTCCGGCAAAGACGGGGGATTGTAGTTTACGCCATCAACAGAATAGTAGGTCAGCAGGCCGCGACTTTCGGGTGTCAGTTTTATGTCTTCCGCGAACGAACTCGCGTCGAAGCCGAGAAGTGTGCGCGTTGCGATCGGCTGGTGATCACCGTATTGCACGATAAGGAAGTGTTCGGTCGGAAAGCGCTTTGAGAGCGCTTTCCGAAATTCGTCGTAGTCCATGTGCGCCAACCCAAGACGGCGCAGATATTCATTCATTTCTGGGTCGGTTCCGGGGCCGCCGCCCGAGACATGCACATCTGGTTCGTACGTCTTGTTATAGGGGAGGTGCGTCGCTGACGTTATGATGAAAGTGAAAAGTGGGCTATTCGACAATGCAATGTGGCGTTCGATATCGTTCAACGCGTTAGCGTAGTAGAAGCGATCGCGCTCATCGAAGCGCTTTGCCCCTTGCGCCCGATAATCGAAAATCTCCGGCATTCCGACGGACTTGTAGAAGCGATCGTTCGATACGAACGCCTTCGGAACCGGGTAGAAGACGCTATTATGATATCCGCAGCGGACCAGCACCTGCGGAACGGCGTCGTGGACCTTCCCCTGCATCAAAGATTGAACGAACGTGCGCATTCCGCCGAACGAATAGGAGGAGACGCCGGCGAGGACCGAGAACTCGGTAAGCCAGGATGCGCCACCGTAGGTCTCTACGCGCAGCCTGTGGAGGCGGCCGTCGAACGACTTGAAGAACGGATCGAGCCCGTGGTCGTAGCTGATTTCGGAGAAGTATGAGGGGGGAAAAACGCTTTCCTGGTGGATGAGAATGATGTGCGGCGGCTTCTGGTTGAGAGCGCATGCTGGGACTTTGAAGGGCGGCATGGGTTGGGATTCTAGCGCATCGAACAGTTGCCCCTTCCACAACGTCTGCAACGTCTCCGACCACGACGAATAAAACGACGAGACGTAGAGATGATCCCAGTAAAACTGGGTATTCCCCCGTTCGCCTTTCGCGTAGCTCGCCCCCACGCTCAGAACCACACAGAGAACGAACAAGCCGCCGCTGTAGCGGCGTGAAACTCGCGAGCTGTCGAGGCGCCAAAGCAATACACCCGAGACGATGGCGACCGTAATCATCGCCAAAAGCGCGAGCAACATCGATCTATGGTCAACCCAGAGGAAGACGATTGTCGACCAGGACGTCAGGTAAAACACAACGTCGTAGGCATGCAGCACCATCTCGACATAGTGCTGCTTGACATCCGAGGCGATAACGATCGTCGCGACCAAGAGTGCAATGAGCGTGATTGAAAAAAGGATGCGCCTGGAAACAAACGTCAGTGCACAAATAAGAGCCGCCGTGATAGCGCCTGCGAAAATGATGGTGTCGCGCCAACCCTCATAACATAAGTGGTAATAAGCAAGACCAAGCGCAATTGCGCTCGTTGCGTACCAAACGGTGGAAGCCGAAAGCTTGCGTTCAGGCGTTTGAGTGCCGATAAGGATCGGCGACCCAGTTCGATGAGCCAGTTCGACGCTCATGTTAATTCAGAAGGCCTTTGAGACGCTGGTCGCCATGGTCGACAGCGTATCCTTCAGCCGCCTGAGTTCAATGCGTTTTCATGATTCCGCTGCAGATATATTTTGCGATCACCGGTAAAATTATGGGGGTGATCCTGAAATGATACTCAGGCGAGGCGTTGTGCGGAATGCTGCGATGCAACCGTCCGGATTGACCTTGCGGAACAATTTCGCGGCGGTGCAAGGTCCATAGCAGCGCGGCGTAACTTTTCTCGAACGTTGCACCGTTATTGAAGTCCGCTGCGTGCCCCCTGCTCCATCGAGCTGCCGATGACATCGCCGTAGCAAATGCCCCCCTGCAGCATACCTCGATGGGTGGGATGTAGCGCCAGCCGGCAGGGGGCTGAAAAGCCCCCCGAGTTCGATGCCGACCGATTGGAAGCCTCGTCTCACGCGGCCAATCGGACGTTGGTCTCAGGGTATCCCGAATGCGCGGCCGCGCTATTTACCTTCGCGCGGGATTGTCCCCAGCTCCAGGCGTTGTAAGCCAGGGCCATTGCGAACCCGGCGAACGCTGCGATGCACAGCACGAGGTAGTACATTTCAAATGTCGTCATTGTCGCCTCCCTTAGAATAGTGAAGCGAGTTTAGAGCGGCGCCGAAGTGATGAATTGACTTACGTCAAGTGCGAGAAACATTCAGGCTCGCCGAGCCGCAGCCGGCCGGTGCTCGCGCGCATGTCATCTAAGAGAAAGAGGAGCGATTAGGCCGTTGAATGGTCTTGGCGCTCCCTACAGGAGTAGGTGCACTCTTCGAGATCAAAAGCTTACTGCGATTTGCAGGCAGTTTGAGCGGCGCCCCGCTGTGGCCGGCAGTCGTTCTTCATAGGATCCTGGCGGCGCTCTCGGCAACGCAGCAATAGCGCGCGTGACGTAGAAGAACGGACTGCGGCCGCTTGGTCTCATCGGTAACGAGGCGCGGTGTCGGCTTGATTGCCTGCTTTGGGCCCAGAGCAAACATTGAGCGCGAAATTTTTTATATCGAGATGGGAATATTCTAAGTGCTCAAACGTAGTCAGTTGGCCTGTGACCCTCCCAGCAGACGGGAAATTACCGGCGGCAGACACCTCGGCCTTACCCCGCAAATGGCCGAGGTGTCCTTCTATCTTTTGCCACGCGTCGTCGCAATTGCGATCATTAATATGATCGCAACGTGCACGGCGTTGCCGTGATTCGGATGCGTGCATCTTGCCGCTCGGTCATTGAGGTTCGGGGGACGCCCAGCAGCATGATGTCCTAGAAAATAAAAATGGCGGGCCGAGCACTGTGCGTCTCGACCCGCCGAGTGACACCCCGACGATAAGGATACGCTATCAACTTCGAGGCGTTGAAGTCACTCGATCGGACGCGATACATGACGGCCGAGCAACCCATCTGAACCAACAACGTGGCGGCAGCCGTTTCATTCCATGTACTCGCCGGTCAAGCTGTGGATATCGTCGCGGTCAGCCGAAAGGCGGCAAAAAAGAGCGTTGCTCGACCTTACTATGGCCCGCGACAAACCGCGCAATTTCTGTATCCAACCATGAGTTGACCCTATCTCGTCCCAGTCTTCATCAAAGATGCATTGGCAAGGCCAGGGTTGGTCAGATGTTGGGAATAGCCAGTTTGGACCACAGGTTTGGTGAGGTTTAAGAGGGTGTCGGCCAGGAAAATGTTTGGGGATGGTGGGCCGGGAATAAGACCGGTGCTCAACCGTTATCTGAGTGGCCGTCGGGGGACGCACGTGTGACGAATGACATCCGGGAGCGGATGATAGAACTGCTGCCCAGACTGCGGCGGTTCTCGTACGCATTAACTGGAAGCTTGGACAAGGCTGACGACCTTGTGCAGGAGACGTGCGCTCGTGCTTTGACGAGCGCTGATCAATGGCAGGTCGGTACGCGTTTGGATAGTTGGATGTATCGCATCGCACAGAATGTTTGGTTTGACAGAGTGAGGGCCACGAAGACGCGCGGCGAGATCGTTGACGTTGACGCCGCGAACAATATCGTCGGCGTAGACGGGCGCGATGTAACAGAGAGCCTTCTGACGCTGCAGGCTGTCGCTGGAGCTATAAGGGAATTGCCTGCCGACCAGCAGATCGTGTTACTTCACGTCTGCATCGATGGGCTTTCCTACAAGGACACCGCCGAGGCGCTCGGCATCCCGATCGGTACCGTGATGAGTCGCCTAGCCCGCGCTCGGCAGGCGTTGCACGCGATGATCAGCGGCGCCAAAGGTTCCTACGCCCAAGCCAAGTCAATCGAAGAGGAGATGGACCTTGAGCGAAATCTCCAATGAAGAGCTGATGGCTTACGCCGACGGCGAGCTTGCAGACGATGTGCGTATTCGCGTCGAGGCGTATCTCGCTGACGATCCGAATAGTCAAACGCGACTTGCCGCCTTCACAGCAACCGGCCGAAATCTTGCGGATCTCTTTGATCAACCCATGCGCGAACCCGTGCCCGCACGTCTGCTGCAGGGGATCGGTGCGGGTGCTTCGCAGATCACGCGGGCATCGGACGCGAAGGTTTTTCCCTTGCAGAGCCGGCGACGATTGTCGTCGATGGCCATGCCTACTCGCGCTCTCGCGGCCTCGCTGGCTGGCCTGCTCGTTGCGAGTAGCTCCATCTGGCTCCTCAAGAACGCATCACCCGACGCACAATCAACGTTCGGCTTGGCCTCCGCCAACGCGGAGAAAATTGCCGGCGATGGTCTCGCGAGCGCGCTTGAAACCGTACCGAGTGGCAAGACGGCGGAGCGGACGATCGCGGGTGAGGCAGCGTTGATCCGACCGACCTTTTCTTTCGCCACCCTGGCTTCGAGTTATTGCCGCCAGTACGACATTTTCCGGCAGAAGCCGACTGGGCTGACGGGTGTCGCGTGCCGCCAACCGAACGGCTCGTGGCGAATTGAGATCCAAACGCCGTCAGCCGCACACCGTTCCAGTAGTGACACCGTACTCCCCGCCGGAAAAACGGATCTAGCACCGGTCGAAGCAATCGTTGACGGACTCATTTCCGGGGATGTTCTTGGGCCCGACGACGAGACTCGTGCGATTAGCAGCGGATGGCGCCCGGCTCCCTCGTGAGCAAGGGACGGAATCGAATGTCTCTATTCTAACGATCTCGCCATCGGTTCAGGTCGAGGTACAGGCTCTCTTTCATTTAGATCGCCAGCTCCCGCAAGCTGGTCCTGAACGATGGAGAATCCTGCAACTCGACCCAATGCGATATATCCAACCGAATGGAGAATTCGGCCGACTGGCTTCGGCACACAGTCATACGATCGTCAATTGTCGCCCCGTGGTGCGTGCCAGGGAAGACGCTCGGCACCCAGCGACCCCACCGGATTAAGGCCGGCCGTGATCGATCCCGCCGGACCGTGCGCGGATCTGGCGATTTGCAGTGGGCCACAGGCCTTTGGTGCAATCAGCAGACCCTCCCCATAAACAGGGTCGCGTCCAGGCGCACCAAGATCCTTGAAAGCCAGCTGCTTTAAAATCTCGAACTTTGAGCTGCTTGACTGCCCGCTGTAAACTGCTGCGAGTGCGGCGGTGACATACGGCACCGCAAATGATGTCCCCGAACGATAGCCTTCCATCGACCCGGGAAGAGCAGTCCAGATTGAAACACCAGGAGCGGCGATATCGATGTAGTTGCCGCGGTTTGCATATCGATAGCCCTTCAGATTTTTGCCGACTGCTGTCACAGCGATGACATGGTCATACGCCGCGGGATAGCTTGGTCCCGCGCTCGGGCCGTCGTTGCCGGCAGCCGCGACAAACAGGACGCCATTTGCCGAAAGTTTATCGATAGCCCGGCGAACCAACTCATCATAAGGTCCGGACAAACTCATATTGATGATTTTCACGTTCTTGGCCCCAAGCCAATCGAGCGCTCGCAGCATGCTTATCGTGTCGCTCGCAGGCTGACCGTCCGTGTCCGCATGGAAAATATCGGCGACGACGAAATCAGCATCGGGAATAAGCCCCGGTGTGCCGCTTGCGGAATCTCCAGCTAGGAGTGCCGTCACGCCGGTCCCGTGCCAGTCGGGACCGCGCGCACTTGCGCTGAACCGGCCAAGCTCAAATTTTTTGCGAGAGAAAGTCGGATGTTGGACATCGACCGAGGTATCGATGATGCCGATGCGGATGCCCGATGCGCAACGGCCGACCTCGGGCTTCCATCCGATCAGGTCGCGCCCGAAGCAGTGATCGGATTTGCATCCGCTATTTCCGCCAATCTGCGCGGCTGTGGAGGCCTTGGGGTTCTCGGGCGTTCCCGTTGCCGTTCGATAAATGTGATATTTCTGATTGATGCCGAAGCTCTCCGTCGGGAAGTCTTTCGCCAGCAGCTGCTGAGCCTCCGTGATGCTCATGCCGTCCGGCGGCACAAGTTGAGTGACCAAATATGCAAGGCTCGCGAGGGTCGTCGGCGGCGCGGCCTTAAAGCCCTTAGCCTTTGCCTTCTCAATAGCCATTGGGCTCACATTCAACGCGAGGACGACAGGGGAACGGATTTCGGGCAGCGCTGCAGGCGGCGGGACCTCGATGGCGTGCTTCGAAGAGGCCGGCGTCGGAGTGAAAATCCGCTTCAGCAACTGCTCAACTGTTCTTGGCGGCTTCGACTCGTCGTCTGCGGTGGATTGTCCTCTCCGATTGCCCCTTGCCCGTTCGGAGCCGTTCGCAGCCCTTCCATCGTCATCTCCAGAGCTGGCGCCATTCGGGGATGACTGCGAGCCGCCCGATTGGGCATCGTCGGAATCTCCATGAGAGTCTGCGTTGGAATTTCCACCAGAATTGCCGTCGTTCCCATCGCCGTGTGAACGCGAGTCGGAGTTGTCGCGGCCAGAATCCTGTCCTTGATCTCCTTGATGGCCAGAGTCGCCATTATCGCCCCGGTCACGACGGTGCCCCGCAAACGCGGGCGTAACAAGCAAATGATAACCCGGCCGGAGCGACGCCAATGATCCGCTGAGTATGGATAAGAAAAAGCCGGCGAAGATGGAGATCCCGATAATGCTGACTTTTTGTGATTGGAAAATGCGGCGCCGCTTGCGGCGGCGGCGGTCGGCATTTTGCTCCGAGCGGTGCATTGTAACGTTCAACCTACGAAGCTTAAGAAAACTGCGCGGGATTATCAGCAAACCGAGTGCTGTTGGCGAGGATGAAAAATCGACGGGAAAGATCCGGACGCTGGAACTCGGAGACCAATAAAATACTGCCGAAACAAGGGTCGTCACCAGAACTGATAATTATGCATCTTAGGTTGACTTGTTACGGACGTACCACACGCTTTCCCAGATTCGCTTCCAGAGCAGCGACACTTGACTCCGGGTGGAAGGCCGACGGCCGCGCCAACTTATCAGGTCGAGCATCGAGCGAAGAGCGGACGTTGAGTTGACTGCGAGCAATTGTCCGCTTCGGGCCCATAGCGGACGAATAGCGGCACGTACGATTGTCGATCAACGGCTGCCCGCCAAGCCTGTTGCCAGATTCAATTTCGGACGCTGTGTGAGGAGCATCGCGTCCCGTTCTCGCCCTCCGCGAACATAGACATCCCCCCGCTTGGTTCGGTTCGGCCGCAGTGCGAGAAAGCGAAGATTGTCCGGTCGGAATCTGCCCCCGCAAACCGCAATCTCGCGGCATGACCAATCAAGCCGCTTAATCATGGAACCCTAGGACTGGAACAATGGCCATCGGCGAAAGTTGATCGTCGGCTGAACGAGCGCAAGCCGCAACGACACCTAGCATGGCTTTTCGACGTACCTGTCGTATCGAACTCACCGCTGCGAAAAGGAGATAAAATGAAAGCGCTAGTTCTTGTTTTTGCGCCAGCTCTCTTCGCGGTGTCATCAGCTTGGGCACTTGGGCCAAGCGTCCCGTCCAGCAGCACTGCCGCGACGAGTGGACATGTGGAGAAGGTGCAAGCACGGCGCCCGAATAGACCCCATCGCCCACCGGCGACGCGGCCGGGCGGGATGCGTCCGCCGCCACACTGGAGACCCGGTCACCATTACAGACGGCCGCCGCCCGGGTGGCGTCGTTTTGGCCGCCGACCCAGCCGCTGGCGCGACATGGGTTGTGTTGTCGTAGGGCCAATCTGGTTCTGTCCATAATCGAACTCACGGCCGGACAAACGATCCAATTGCGCACCATTCCGACACCCAAAGTCGCGACGGCTTCGTTGCGATGTCCGCAAATCTAGGCAAATCTAAAATGTACGTGTGCGGTCGAGCCATGGCGGGATCAGACTTGGGGAATTGAGATCCAGATTTGTTATCGTGCGCTAACGAGGGACGACTGCACGCTGCATTAAATTGGCACGCGCCCGCAACTTACGAGATGGTCGCTGTGTTGTGAGGAGATCCCGAACAGAAGGATCAAAATCCATGTTCAGAGTGACTGTCTTAGCGGCTTTTGCAATCATGATCGCTGGTCTCCCGGCCTCTGCCCAGGATAAAGCGAAGGAGTGGTGCACCAACGCCCACATGCAAAAGATGGAGTCCAGCATCGGCAAGATGTCCGATGCTGCGAAGAAAAAAGAAGCCAAAACCCATCTCGCCATGTCTAAGGACGCCATGAAGGCCAAGGACATGGATGGATGCGTCAAGCACATGGAAGAAGCCCACAAGGCGATGGGTCTCTGAAGCTCAACACGGTCAGGCGCCGGGAGGTCGCGTGAGCATGCCGCGCGATGTCGTCATGGGCCGCGAGGGGGAAGAACAAACAGGTGCTTGCCAATCCCGAGGCGCTGGAACTGTTCTGTGAGCTCGAAGAGCTCAGGCATTAGACCGACCTTCTCGATCTCGCTCGATAGCGATGTCGAAGAGAGCGAGTACGGCAGCGTGACCTTCAGTGTCGTTGATGTGCGTGAGCGCGGTGGCTCCAACGAAGGGCCTCATGGCCGTCATTGCAAACTCGTGCGCCAGATGAAGATCGTCGGTGAATTCACAAGCCGCTGCCACAAGAGCGCCCAAGGCGCAACGTCTCTCAGCAGTGCTGTCTGTTGGGCCGACAGAATCATCCATCGCATCCCGCGCGAGGTCGCCCCGACACCAACGCCGTTGGTCATCAATCAGGGCTCGGGCCCTCTCCAGGATCTGAATTTTAATCGGCTTTGACATAGCAAATCTCCAATCTCCCCCTTCTTTGCTGAACTTAACTCGTCGCGCACAGTGCTTACATCCACATTTCTTGTCCGTCGGGCAGAACAAATTGCCAAAGACGCCTATTGACTTCGTTGGGGCCAGACAAAAAGTGAAGATGTATGGCTCAGAAGGATATGCTCTCAGCTCGTGAGCGCCGCCTACGTCGCAGTGCTGCGCGCAAGGGGCTCGCAATTCGTAAAGCGAGCCTCGGCCACGATCGCGGTCGATACTTGGTTGTCGATCCAGACTTTGGTGGGCCTATCCGTTCGCACAGCCACACACACCCCTATTCGTTCTCGCTGGAAGAAGCCGAGAACTATATCGCCGAATAGAAGCACTGAGACCGACTTGGGGTCGAGCGTCAGTCCAAGTGCGGCTGCCGAAAACTTAGCTGCACGATCACTTTCTGGTCGTTGGCGGACGTTTCATGAAGAACGCCGCCCCTTTACTCCGGTGGGCGGAAGTCGACTTTTCTTTGCACCGCTTGGTCCATATCCTCCGGAGTCATGAGGACCGTGACCCGAGACTTCACCGTGCCACTGGCCTGGGCGACGATGGCGGCAGCTGCCATGTCCGTGTTGCTCGGCAAATCGAGAATAATGACGAAGTCATCGCCGCCAAATGCGAAATAGAATGCTTCGAGCTTACCGCCGATCTTCTTGGCGAGTTGTTCGACCACAGCTCGTCGTTTCGAGCCGCCCTCCTTTAACAGGCCTTTCAGACCCTGATCGGTGTAAGAACCCTGCACGAGATACTTCGCCATAGCGTCTCCTCCTCTTCAAGCTCCTGGCGACGGGAGATTATAGACACTCGGTTGGATTGGAGAACTGGGATAACCGCGAGTGGCGCGGTGTAACGTCTGGCCAATCTGCCATCTGATCAATTGCTGAGAATTTGGATACAATTTGCGCGTCGCTGACATAGACTGTCGGTCGCAAGATCCCACAATTGGACATCGAAGAGGCTATCGGTGCCGGATTTATTTGGCGCCCACCGAATGGCTCTTCACGTGATCGATGAACGCTCGCAGCTTCGGCATGATTTGCCGGTGGCCGGGATAGTACAGGAACACACCCGGCAACATCGGCGCGAATTGCTCCAACACTTGGACGAGCTTTCCCGTCGTCACGGCGCCGGTGGCGAGCGGTGCAGGCACTTGCGCAAGACCCACGCCTTCGACGGCCGCGCCAAGCATCGTGGGAAAGTCGTTGGCGATGAAAGGGCCGGATACGGCAATCTCGATCGAACGTCCGTTGTCGTTGAGCGACCATGATGCGAGTGCACCGTTAGATCGTCGCAATCTCAAGCACGCGTGTTGGCGCAAATCGTCCGGGCGCTTGGGCTGGCCGCTGCGGGCGAGATACGCTGGGCTGCCGACGATCATGAAAGGGAATGGTTTCGTCAGCCGAACCGCGATCATGTCGGCGGCGATGAACTGGCCTAATCTTATGCCAGCGTCAAAACCTTCAGCTGCGAGATCAACCAGTTCCTCGCTTGCGGCAAGCTCCACCTCAACCTCGGGATACGCCCGGCAGAAGGACGCGACCAGCGGCTCCAGCAAAATCGGCACCACCGCACGCGGTACAGTGAGACGCAAGAGCCCAGCCGGTCGCTGTCCGAGTTCACGCGCGGCCCCGCTTGCGGCAACGAGTTCTTCGAAGGCGGGCCTTGCGCGTGTAAGAAATCGTTCGCCGGCCTCGGTCAGACCGACGCTACGAGTCGTGCGGATGAAGAGTGCTGCACCGACGCGAACCTCGAGTGCGCGCACCGCCTGGCTGATCGCTGATGGCGTTACCCCAAGTTCGGCAGCGGCTCGGCGAAAACTACGATGCTGGGCGACACTCAGGCAGGCCTCAACGCCATCTAGCGCGCCCTTCCTGACTGTGAAGTTTTGCTTCATAGCCCATCAACATTATCGCGAATAGTCGCTCGCGGAAAGCGGTCTTATATCCAAGCCCTAATCAGCGGCACCGCTGCCGACATCGCGGCCATCACAACGAACTAAAGGTGACCGTCGTGATCGGAGAAACGAGACCGATGAAAGCCGTCCGTAACGAACGTTTTGGCACTCACCCCCATCTGATAGGCGCTACTTCCATGACCCATCCATCCGTTGCCCAAGCACAAGCCACCTCACCCACAACCACTGGCGTAATGGTCGTCCTCACCGTGAAGGCGGGCGTCACACGCGAACAAGTCATGGCCGTCATGCCGGATGAAATCCGGCAGACCGTGCAGAGCTATCTCAATGGGAAGGTTCGTGAATGGTATTCGCGCGGCGATGGGCGGGGAGCCGTCTTCTTGTTGAATGCCAGGGACGTTGCCGAGGCGCACGCAATCATGGAGGGCCTACCGTTGGCCAAGCAAAATCTCATCGATCACGAGTACATCGCAGTCGGTCCGCTGTTACCGCTCCGCTTGCTCCTGACCAATTCCTGAGCGCCGCTGATGTCGAACCGAATCTGCTGGTTTCGACCTCACCTGCCCGTAGTCGCAAACACAAAGGAATCCGAAAATGGCACCGAACTTCAATCTTCCATTCGTACTCAGTGTCGTCGGCACCTTCCTGGCAAGTTCGGCAGTGGCCTACATTTATGTCTGGCCCGCGCTTCGCACTATGCCGCGCTATGACGCTCTGAGACTGCTCGCAGCTTTCCATGCGTTCAGGTTCTTGGGGATGAACTTTTTGGTATCCGGGTTCGTATCTTCGGAGTTGAGTCCAGATTTCGCCAATAGCGTCGGATGGGGTGATATCATCGCAGCTGTTCTCGCGCTTCTTTCAATGGCGGCACTCTCTTGGCGTTGGCCGAGCGCCGTTCCGATTGTCTGGATATTCAACATCTGGGGCACGCTGGATCTTCTAAATGCCTATTACATGGGGGTAACGAAAATCGGAAATCCTGGCCTCTTCGGCGCAGGCATTTATATCCCGGCGCTTTATGTGCCCATGCTGCTCGTCAGCCACGTTCTTGTCTTCGTGCTTCTATTGAGGGCGGAACCAATGGAAAAAGCACTATGACGCAGCGAGCAAGATCATCCTAGATGGCGACCTGCCTCCCGATCTCGATGAGGCGGTCGCGCGGGAAATTGAATGCGTCTGAGAGATGCATGGAATTGCGATGGAAGAGAGCGAAGACGGCGACGAGCCATTTTGGCAGGCCGCCTCCATCCTCTCGTGAAACTACGGTTTCGACCGCCACATAATACGTCACATCCGTAAGGTCCACGCCGCAGCCGCGCTTTGTGAGGTCGTCGAGCAGTCGCGTCACGTCAGGTCGCTCGAGAAATCCGTAACGTGCGTTCACGCGCCAGAAGTTTGGACCTTCGAGCGTGAGTGTGGCGCGGCTCGCATCATCTACCCAAGGCGTGGGTTGAGTTTCGATTGTCAGCGCGACGACCCGTTCCTGCAATGAATGGGAATGGTCGACATACCAAGAGATGACCGGCGGAGTTTCCGTTTTCACGCGCGTTAGGAATACCGCAGACCCTCGCGCGCGGGATACGCCCGCGGCGGAGAGGCCCTCAAGAAACATCGAAAGAGGGATTTTTCGCCGGTCCCGGAGACGATCGCGTATGGCCGTCTGCCCGATGTGCCAGATGTACATAACGGCATAAACGGACGCCGCGAGAATGAGCGGAACGTACCCGCCATCGGCAATCTTGACCAGATTGGCGGCGAAAAACATCGAGTCGACAGTCAGAAAGACGCCGGCGACAATTGCAGCTTTGATCACGCTCCACTGTAGAATTTCGCGCATGGCGATGAACAGGAGGACGCTCGTCATCAGCATGGTTGCAGAGACGGCGATACCATACGCCGAAGCCAGGTTATCCGATTTGCGAAATGCCAGCACGAGACCGATCGTTACCAGCATGAGCAGCCAGTTGACGACACCGACATAGATCTGGCCATATCCTTCCTCCGACGTTTGCGTAATGAACATACGCGGCATCCAGCCTAGCCGGATCGCTTGTCGCGTCATCGAGAACGCGCCGGAAATGATTGATTGGCTGGCGATGATTGTTGCCAACGTCGCCAAGATGACGAGAGGAAGAAGCAGCGAATCCGGGCAGAGACGGAAAAAGATGTTGTCGTCGCTCGCGCCGTTATCAAGAATATAGGCGCTCTGTCCGGCATAGGAAAAGAAAAGGGCCGGAAAAACGATCGCGAACCACGAGAGGCGAATTGGGGCCGCACCGAAATGGCCCATGTCTGCGTAGAGCGCTTCGGCGCCCGTAACGCATAGGAACACACCGCCAAGCACCAAAAAGCCGGTAACACCGCTCATTGCCAGGAAATGGATCGCATACACTGGGTTTATGGCGGCGATAACGGAAGGATGGCGGAACATCCCTATAAGGCCGAGCAATCCGATCACAACGAACCAAAGAAGCATGATTGGACCAAAGGCACGGCCAATTCGCGCCGTCCCCAGCGGCTGGATAAGAAACAATGCGACGAGTATGCCGATCGTGAGCGGCAGGATATAAGGCGCGACAGTCGGCGCCGCGCGCTCCAGACCTTCAACGGCCGACAAGACCGAGATTGCGGGGGTGATTGCGCCGTCACCATAGATGAGCGCCGCGCCGAAAAGGCCTGCAGCGATGATCATCGGCCGGTTATGACGTTTGATGCCGATCAGCGACATCAGCGCCAGTATCCCCCCTTCGCCGTCGTTATCGATTTGCATCGCAACCATCACGTACTTGATGGTCGTAATGATTGTGAGGGTCCAGATGATGAGTGACAGGCAGCCGAGAACGACGTCCGGATCGGATTTGCCGCCGGCGAGCGTCACAACGGTTTTCAAGGTGTATAAAGGGCTCGTTCCAATATCCCCGAAAACGACGCCAAGGGAAGCTAAGCCAAGAGCGGCTAAACTTGATTGTCTCACCGGCACCTGATTGATCCCCTCCAAGCCGCTTTTTCCTCTCGTCGTCGACATTAGATCTCGAGCCCACATTGCTCATCTATCGAATAGTGCAAAACGTGACGAAGCAGCAGTAGTTCTAAAGTCCGATGTCAGCGCGTCGCTCGGAGGTCAGCGTCCGGCCCTTGAGGCTCGTTGCGAAGGCCTACCTTGTGCGCCCCTGGCGTTTGCTCTCATTCGTGCAAATTTTTATCGGGGCGCGCACCGACCGTATCGTTCCATTCTTCCGAAATCGTGCGGTCGACTTGCCAGCTCGCCGCCGTCAAGAGATGCGTCATTGCGTTTCTCAGCAACTGCCTATGCTGTGACGGTCACCGTCCAAGTCTCGGGAATGTCCTCACTGTCGATGCGGCGGAGACCGTGCCCGGTTTGGGAAAGCGCATGTAGGAGGATTGAACGCATGTGTGCCTCCTCCGCACCCTTGCCCGTGACCGCCCCTCGAAGCACCACCGCTCGGAATTCAGCTGACAAGAACGGGGAGCACGGTTTCAACTTGCGCAAACCCAACCAATCTCCCTTGCACTCCGATTTTCCCATGGGACAAGTCGGCCAAAAACTTCCTGTGCTGGTGACGGGTCTCTACCTGTGGGTCGCGCGTCGCAATCGCCGGCTGGCGCGTCTGTCTGTTGGCGACAGACACGACACAAGTCCATTTCCTGCGGGTGAGTGATGATGAGCCTCAAGACATATGTTTTTCCAGGGGCGCTCGCGCTGCTGCAGGCGTCTGGCCTCATACTGGCTCTGATTGCCGATGCGCCATGGGAATGGCTGGCTTGGGTGCTGGTTGCCGCACCCGGTGTAATGTTCGCTGTTTTTCTTAGACGCGGGCTACCCAAAACCACGGACCGAGAACCGCTTAGCTCCTAGCGCCGCCTTTTGCCGAGTTCGTCGGCCGCTTGGCTTTGTCCAACATTCACATGATTTCCTTTAATGGAAGCGAACGGGAACAGTGAGAACAACGGTGCCGCCAGCGATATTGGCCGGTGGTGGCGGCACCGGGCTCGCGCGGCGCGGCAGAGCCGCAGCCTCCTGATCCAGCGTGCTGCTACCGGATGAGCGGATCAGACGTGCCGACAGCACGCGGCCTGCGCGATCGATGGTGAAGGCCACCGACGACGTCCCGCCCCCGCCGCCGGGATAGCGCTTGAAGCGCTCGAGGTGTGCCATCACCATGCCGCGCCAAGTGGCGACGGACATAGACGATGAGGTACCGGACACCGGGGCCGCGTTGGTCTGCGCCGGTGGCAACGGCATCGCTTTCGGCGCCATCGCCTGCGTCTTCGTCACCTTCGGCCGCGTCTTCGTCTTGGTCTTCTCCACCATCTTCTCTTTCGGCGGCTCGGGCTTTTCCTCTTCCGTCGTCGGCTCGGGCGGCTTCGGCGGTGGCGGCAGCAGGGCTTCGGCGTTCGGAACGGGATCGAGCTTGGGTGTCTCGACGGGCTTTGCCTCTTCCACCGGTTTGGCGTCCGGCTCGGACTTCGCCGGTTCCTGCACGGGCTCGGGCGTGGGCTCCGTCTTCTCGACCGGCTTCTCCTTCGCGTCGTCGGGCGTGCTCTCCTCTTGCTGGTCCTGCGTTGGTCCGACGGCGACGTTCTGCGGAGGCGTCTCCGGCGCCACCGGTAATGGCGCTAGCTCGATCATCACCGCGGCCGGCAGCTGGCTGGCTGCCACTGGCGGCTTCGGCCAATTGAGAACCGCCCACGCCGTGCCGCCGTGCAGCGCTGCAACGCAAAGCACTGCGCCACTCCAGCGGAGAGCCATCCGCACCCGCGTCTCGTAAAGCTGGTGACCGGCCGCCGTCTCCATCAGTGCGGTTCCAGGATGCTGGGTTGAGTCGGAACGGGAGCGTCCGTACCTTCAAGACCGACCAGCGCGATCTTGAGATAGCCCGCCTTGCGCAGAAGGTTCATCACCTCCATCAACTCGCCGTAGGAGACGGCCTTGTCGGCGCGCACGAACACCCGTTGCGTCGGGTCGCCGCTCGTCTTCTGGTCGAGCGCCGCTTTCAGGCCTTCGCGCGGGATCGGATCGTTGCCGAAGGCAAGCGACAGATCGTTCTTGACGGTGAGGAAGAGCGGATCGGTGGGGCGCGGCTGCGGCGTCGCGTTGGAAGCTGGCAGATCGACGGGAACGTCGACCGTCGACAACGGCGCCGCCACCATGAACACGATCAGCAGCACAAGCATAACGTCGATGAATGGCGTGACGTTGATCTCGTGCGTCTCAGCGAGATCGTCGTCGTCGCGATGCCTGAGGCTGCCCGCCATCGCTCTTACTCCGCCGCTCGGGCAAACAGGCGTGATCCGTGCTGCGGAAGACAACGCAGGTCGAGTTCGCGACTGACCATTCGTTCCACAACCGCCGAAGCGTCGGCGAGGAGAATGCGGTAGCCTGCGATCGAGCGGGCGAACACGTTATAGATGACGACCGCCGGGATCGCGGCCACCAACCCGAGTGCCGTCGTTAGCAAGGCTTCGGCGATACCAGGCGCCACTACGGCGAGATTGGTCGTCTGCGCCTCGCTGATGCCGATGAAGGCGTTCATGATGCCCCACACGGTGCCGAACAGACCGACGAACGGAGCGACCGCACCGATTGTTGCCAATACGCCGGTGCCGAGCGTCATGCGGCGGCCCGCAGCGGCTTCGATGCGCGAGAGCCGCGACGTGACCCGCTCCTTGATCCCATCCATCAGTCCGCGCCCATCGTAGGTGTGTTCGAGCAAGGGGGCTGAGCTTCGGATTTCTTCCGCCGCTTCGCGAACGAGGACCGGCGCCGGTCCTCTCGTACGTTTCGTCATCTCGACGGCGCTGCTGAGGCTCTCGGCGGACGCGATCTCTCCGATCACCCGCCTGAGACCTCGCTTGGCGCCCATCAGCTCGACGACCTTGGCGAGCCACACCGTCCACGTCAGGAACGACGCGATCGCAAGCCCGATCATCACCGACTTCACAACGACATCTGCCTGCCGGAACATGCCCCACGGCGACAGGTCGCGCGGCAGGGTTCCGGACGATGCGGCGGACGGCGGCGCCTCAGGTAATGGCTCGGGAGTTGCTGCCGGGGAAGATTTTGGCTGCGCTGGTGCAACGGAAGATGACGGAGGCGCAGTCTCGGAGAATGTCGAAGCAGGCACGGGTTCCGACGGTGGTGTGATCTCCGACGCCGACGGCGGACTGGCCTCATGAGACGTAGCCGCCGGAACCGGTATCGGCGCGGGTTGCGACGGCGTCGCGCTCTCGGTTGCTGCTGGCGCAGCCGGAGCGGATGACTGCGGCATCTCCGAGGCAGGTGTGCCGGTCACTTCCTGCGTTTGCGCGTGGCTCGTCGTGGCGCACACGCAGACGAGGGCGACAAGGCAAAAGGCAAATCTGGATCTGCTGTTCATGTCATGACCTGCAACGTTCAGGGCGCAAGCGCGCCAATGACGCCGGTTCCATCGAACCGATGGAACCGGATGCGCTGGCTGGCTATTGGCCGGGAAGGTCGTCCTGGCTGGCTTGCGCTCTCCGCCCCTCAAGAGGCGGTTATTCTTTAATCCTTAGACGGCTGCGGCGGCGGTTTGCGCCACCGCAAGATGCTCATCGACGAGCGCCGCGACGCGCGTGAAGGCCGCCGTCGCGCCGGCGATCGCCCGTTGCTCGTCTTCCGCTGAGAGCGTCACCGCATCGAGCGCCGCCGTGAAGCTGCGCCAATGAGCGCCGCGCCCCTCGGGTGCTGCCGCCAGATGGCGCGCGCCAAACATCTCGTCGAGCCCGAGCTTCTCCGCTTCCTTCAACAGGAAGGCCGCGCCGAGATTCGACCCCTCCGCCACGTAGAGCCAGCCGAGCGCTGTCGGAACGTCGGCGTGAGCGCCGAAATGCGGAGCGATGTCGTAGCGCGGAACGACGACGCCGAGATCGCCAAGATCGTCTTCGATCTGCGAGAGTCTCTGCCGGCCCGCAAGGTCTGGCAGCAACGCTGCGAGCGCCGCGTTGCCATAGAGCGCCGCGAGATCGCGATGGAACGCATGCTGCACCTTGACGAAACGCACGTACCGCTCGCGATCCGCAAACGGCGCCCCTGCCATGATGCGGTGATCAAGACGCTCGTGCGCCGAATGCGTCGCCAACTTCAGCGCTTTCGCTCGTCCTTCGTGATTCATTCCCACATCCTTGCATTTGATATCGAATTAACTTTCAACAAGACACCACCTCCGCTTCAAAATTGGGCCGTAAGCCCTAAGCGCATGGTGCGTCCCGGTGCCGGCATAAGCGCGAGACTGAGCGGATCGACATAGTACTTGTCCGTGAGATTCTCGGCTGTGAAGGTCATCGTGAAGTGATCGTTGAATTTGTAGCTCCCGAATGCATCGAGAACGATGTAGGGATCCCAAAAAATAGGTGTGATCAACGCCTGTGCTCCGTAGGCGGAATGCTCTGCACCGCCTTTTCGCCCGCCGACGAAGGTCGCGCGACCTCCAACTGTCAGACTATCGTCGAAGAACGTCTTGCTTGCGGTCACGCCGGTCGAATATCCCGGCGGCACATGATTGTTGGCATAGTCCGATGCCAGCGTGTCGCCTCTGCAGCTATCGAGCGTTCGGCAGAACTTGACGTCTGTGTAATACGTTCCAAACACGCCAAGCGACAGACCACCAATTTCATATGTGCTCTGGAACTCAAATCCCGAAAACTTCGCCCTTGCAATGTTATGAATATTGAGCAACCCGACGGCTCCAAACGGCACGTATTGGCGTGAAATATAATCGTCGATGGTATTGTCGAAATAGGCCGCCTTCACCCGCAGCTTATCGTTCGAAGAAATGACCCCATCGCGAAGGATATTCGCACCGAACTCCCAATTGTAAGCATGCTCCGGAGCCAGATCCGGCGTAACGATCAACAGGAACGTCGATGACGTTTCCATCAGACTCGGAAGCCGCAAACCTTCTGTGTACGTTGCGTATAGTTGGAAGCCCTTCACAGGCTCAATTGTCACCCCGGCTGCCGGTACCGTTCCGTCTCCGGACTTCGACCCGTCGCCTGGATCGGGCAACTCCGGAATACCGGTCAACTGTGTTCCACGATCTTTCGAACGGAAATTGAGATAGCGAACGCTGGCATCGAAAGTCAACCAATCGACCGGATTCCAGCTGACCTTGGAAAACAGGCTTGCTTCCCCTCGCCAGCCGTCGCGCGGCTTGAAGTTCTCCAATTTCTTCGTCAGCTCAGTGGGCTCGCTATCCTCATAGATATACGATCCGCCGTAGTTGACGCTGACCTTTCCAATCGCCCAATTGAAAGTTGACGTATTCGTGATATCGCCGCCGGACATCCTGGAATCCGATCCCACATAGGTCGGAGCTTCCGTCAGTGGCGGTCTCCCGACCTGAGCGAGAGTGTATCGTGTCGCTTGCGTTTGCTGGCGCATATTGAGCCAGCTGGTCCATGCGTTGGCTTTGAGATTGATGAGATCGTTGTCGACCGGATTCCACCGGTAGCGCGCTGTCAACGTATCTGTGTCTGCCATTGAAACGTATTGCTGGGAAGGCGCCGTTATGCTGTCCGAGAGCATCGAGGCTCGGATATCGCCACCTTCACTTCGATATCCGATGTAGCCAAGCTCAAGCGACTGCTCGACCGAATGCAGCTTGCCCTTCAGCAAATAGGAGGTCGAGTCGAGCGATGTATTCAGGACTTCTTCGCCGGCCCGATAGATCGTCAGCCCAGAATTGGTATAATACGGGTTTTGCATCTGGCAGCCCACCGAATTGCAGACCTCGGTCGGACCGAGATTCCCGGTGGTGCCAGCCGAGCGCCCATTCGTACCCGCATAGTAGTTGTCGGAGACCCGTTTCGCCACGGCGCCTAAAAAATCAAACGTATCGGTCTTGGCGCCGATGGCGATGCTGCCATTCTTGCTTGTCGGTTCGAAAAGTCCGGGCCGATCCATACCCGTTTGGCGGTTGTCCACGCCCGGCCCATAGTGTCCAGACGGGAAATTGTATCCGCCACGCGTCAGATAGCCCGGTATGCTCTCTGAAGTGTTGGTGCCGACGTCTCCCTTAATCCGCACACCAAGGGTTTGACCTGGCCTCACGATGTCGTCCGCACCGAGCGTTTCGATGCTGACAAGGCCGCCGATGCCGCCACCCGGAGAAGCACTCGGTCCCTTCTCAATCACAATCCCGCCGATCAGATCCGGGTCGATGTACGTCCTGTTACCGATCCCCTGATATCCCTGATAAACGGTTGTGGCGTTCATGCTCCCGTCGATCGTGACGGGCACACGTCCCATACCCTGCATGCCTCGGATATTAACATCGATTGCGCCGCCATTTCGGTTCTCGCCTGAAAGAACTCCGGTTGTATTTTTGAAGATATCTCCCGGTGTTGTTCCAGGGAATTGCGCGATTTGTGAGCTCGATACGTAAGCTGTCGAACCTGGCGTCCTATAGGGCGCTTCGGCCGCGCTTACGGAGGACGAGCCGCCGGAAACGTCGATCGTATCGAGTGCGACCGCGCCGTCGACTGTCGCGCTGGAATTGTTGCTCGTCGGATCGTTGATCGTCGCGGTCTTGGCGCCGGTGAAGCTGTAAGTCAGGCCTGTGCCGTTGAGCAGACGGCCCAACGCATCTTCGGGTGATAGCTGTCCGCTGAGCGCTGGCGCAGATTTGCCCGCCGCGAGCGCGGCTGGATAAGCGAGTTGGACGCCCGATTGTCGCGCAAATGCCGTCAGCGCCGATGTCAACGGCTGCGCCGGTATATTGAAGTTCACCACGCTCGCCTGCGCGGAGCTTGGTTGCTGCGCGTGAACTTCGGATACTCCGGATAAAATCGCTACAGCCGTCGACGCGAATAAAAATCCCCGCAGTAAACTGTACGCCCCGTATGCTCTCAACATAGATCCCTCATCCCCCATGTCCTGACGAGGGATCGCAGCCCGCGGGCTCAACTCCCTCACAGGCTTAGACATGTTCTTTACGAAAAACCTCAACAATTCAGTAAAAAAACTTCAAACAACCCCCTAAGCAATTGAAATTACCGTTATAAAAGAGGAGAGACGACGAACATTTATCGGCAGGCCGGCCGCTAAAGCATCAATTGAAGCGTCTGGCGTCCGGAGGCTCAGAACAGCGTTGACCTTCAGTCGTTCCGCGTCCGTATCCTGAAAGACGATCCAACCTCTGTAGTACGCACGAAGCGCTGCAACGACGTCTCCGAGTTCCAAATCCTCGGCGATCAGTGTTCCCGTCTTCCATGCGATCGCAGTTTGCCGATCCTGTTGCGTAGTGGGGCCGATGAGACCGGTGTCAGAGACAACGACTTTGCGATTCTCCGACAGGATCGTGCCGACAACGTTTCCTTGCGACTGCACACGAATGGAATGCTCGATCGCCGAAACGCCGACACGTCCCCACGCGAGACTGCAGTCGACATCGAAGGCGGTGCCGAGTGCGGTGACTTTCGTACCGCGCACTTCGACCTCAAAAGGACGCTCGGCGTTCGGGGTTACCTCGAAGTAAGCCTGTCCTTCAACCAGCACTACCTTCCGAAGAGAAGCCGAATAGTCAATCTTAAGTGCTGACATGGCATTGAGCGAGACACGCGTGCCATCGGTGAGATCGACGGTGCTGAGCTCGCCAATACCGGTCACGTGATCCGCAAATAGTGGGCGGAAGGCACCGCTTGCCCATAGTGCCCCGGCTCCACTCAGTCCGGCACCCGCTATCCCACCCAGGATCGCGCGGCGGGATAAGCCAATTTTCGCCGGCCTGCCAGGGCGAACGGTGCCAGTTTCCGGATCCCAGTGCAGATTTGAAGCGTCGCCCCAAAGCGCCTCGGCCTCGACCCCCGCAGCTTCGTGTTCTGCGCTTTGCGAGCGCCAGGCGTGAAATTCGGCCCAGTCGCGTTTTCTCGCTTTCCCAGAGTTAAGACGAACGATCCATTCCAGAGCCTCGTTCGACAATTGCCTCGGCGGGTAGCTGGCTTTGGGGTCGTCCTGTGTCACTGGGCGAACGCTCGATCGTTATTCATAGATAATCCTCCCGTCCGCTACAGACGGGTTTGCGGTCCAAAATCCTCAACGGCGTGAATGGATTTCTAGCGGGCGTCGTCGTCGCGCATCAGATCACGGCAGTGCATTAGGGCCCGCATAACGTGCTTCTCGACCATGCTGACGGAAATCCCGAGGGATCGCGCGATCTCGCTGTGAGTTCTGCCCTCGATCTTGTTCATCACGAACGCCGCCTGACAAGAGGATGGCAGTTCGTTCAGAACAACAGCCAAGCGGGCGATGCGCTGGCGACGATAAAAATCGGAGGTCGGGTCTTCAGTCAGCGCGAGTGATGATAGATCATCAACGTCTACACGGTATGACCATTCTACAGCTCGTTTGGCCGTGAAATCGACTGCGGCGTTGCGGGTGGCCGTAAAGAGATACGTTTTAGGATGCTCTATCGCCGCGGCCTGAGCGGATCGCGCGGCAAGCCGCGCGTATGTATCCTGCACGATCTCCTCACCGCTGTCCCTGTCGCCGACAAGCCGAGAGGCGTATCGGACGACCTCCCTATGATAACGATGGAAAAGATCTCCAAGCCAGCGATGCAAATGATCGGCCATCGGATCGAATGCCTTGTACGCTGCAAAATGGTGACGCCACTCCAGATGACTCCGTAGCTCAGTCAAAAAAAGTCCGCAATCACAATGATCTAGACTTGCTCTAAACAGTCTCGGATCCTTCTACAGCTTAGGTCGCTTGAGACACGGCGCGGTAGCATGCGAGTGGTTTGCAACCGCCTGTGAGGACGGTCTACAAGCCCAGCAAGAAAGTCTGATGTGAGGAGGCGCCTCGTGCCTTTGCCACGAAGCATCGCCAGGAGCCCAGGCCGACCACGCCGAAGTGGTGCAAACTCGAGGCCACGAACAAACACCGTGATGGTTGGGACGACCTCGTACTGCGCAATACGATCAACTATAGCGGGCCAGGGCGAGGTCGGCGGTCTCGATCTCGGGCTTCGTGCCCATCACGAGATCGACCAATATCCGGCCGGAGCCGCATGCCATGGTCCAACCGAGCGTGCCGTGGCCGGTGTTCAGGAACAGATTCTTGTAACGCGTGCCGCCGATCACTGGAGTGCCGTCTGGAGTCATGGGACGCAGTCCGGTCCAGAACTTACTCTGCTCATGATCGCCTGCGCCGCCGAATAGGCTTTCGACAGAGTGTTCGAGCGTTCCACGTCGCGCCGAAGGCAAGTCGAGATTGAACCCGGAGATTTCAGCCATACCGCCGACCCGGATGCGGTCGCCCAGACGCGTGATCGCCACTTTGTAGGTCTCGTCCATGACCGTCGAGACCGGGGCGCGCGTTTCATCGACGATGGGAAGAGTGAGCGAGTATCCTTTCACAGGATACACGGGCAGTTTAAGGCCGAGGGGGCGCAGAAGTGCAGGCGCATAGCTTCCGAGCGCTGCGACAAAGACGTCGGCCTCGAGGATATCGGACGTCGTTTCGACGGCGACAACGCGATCGCGCTCCACGCGCAACCTTCGAATGTCGGTTTCGAAACGGAATTGGACACCAAGCTTCTCGCAGATGGTCCGAAGCTCGTTCGTGAACGTGAAACAGTCACCGGTTTCATCGTTCGGCAAGCGCAATCCACCAGTTATTGTGTGTTGTACCGGTGCAAGTCCAGGCTCGGCCCCGACGCAACCGGCGGGATCGAGTACTTCGAACCGCACGCCATCGCGGCGCAAGACATCGACGTCTTTCGCGATTCCGTCGAGCTGCTTTTGTGTGCGGAAGAGCTGTAAAGTGCCCAATGTCCTGTCATCGTAGGAGATGCCTGTTTCGGTCCTAAGCGCGATCAGGCAATCCCGACTGTATTCGGCAATACGCACCATTCTGCCTTTGTTGAGGGCATAGCGAGCAGCCGTGCAGTTGCGCAACATACTAGCCATCCAGCGCCACGCATGGGGAGCCGCTGTCGGTTGTATAATGAGCGGTGCATGCCGCATGAACAGCCATTTGAGGGCCTTCAATGGAATTCCGGGCGCTGCCCAAGGGGACGCATAGCCGGGCGAGATTTCGCCGGCGTTGGCAAAGCTCGTCTCGAGTGCCGGCCCTTGTCGCCGGTCGACAACGGTGACGGAGTGTCCTTCCTTCGCGAGATAGTAAGCAGACGTCACGCCAATAACGCCTGCGCCAAGAATGGTGATCTTCATGTGTGCCTCTGATTGGCTTAGCTGGTGGCGTCCTCAGCAGTAGTGACGGCGATAGCGACGGCCGAGCCTCGTCAGGATCTCATAGGAAATGGTGCCAGCGTTCGCGGCGACGTCTTCAAGCGTCTGATGGGGGCCGATAATCTCGACCATGCTGCCGGGTTGCAGCGTGCCGGGGGGAAGCGCCGAAACGTCAATGGTGATCGTGTCCATCGACACACGTCCGACGATCGGCAATCTTGTATCGTCAAAAAAGACTGCGCCGCGATTGCTCAATTGATGCGGAAGCCCATCGGCATATCCGGCCGCTATCGTGGCTATACTTGTGCTCTTACCTGTAACGTAACTTCCGCCATAACCGACGCGTGTGCCAGCTGGAACATCGCGCGTTTGGATGACGCCGACGTCCAGGCGAACGACCGGTCGCATGGGGTTAGGGCTATCAGTTATCGGCGCTCCACCGTAAAGAGCGAGACCAGGGCGGGCCATGATATCTTTGTGGCCGAGATCAAGGAAGATACCGGCGGAGTTAGCGAGACAGACTCCCAATCCCGGAAAGCGCAATGCGAGGTTCTGCACGGCGCGAACCTGATAGGAGTTCTGCCCATTTTCCGGCTCGTCGGCCGACGCCAGATGGCTCAAGAGGAAAAGGACATCAACATCATCTAGCAGCGACGGGTTGCCGATGAGCTGCTCTGTTTCACTTTCGGATAGGCCTAACCTCGCCATGCCGGTGTCGAACTGCAGAGCAGCCGGTAGCTTTGCTCCTAATTCTTGTGCGACAGTCGACCATCTCTTCGCTTGGTCAAGGGAGTTCAGCACCGGAATGATCTCGGCCGATGCACAGCTCAGCTCGGTGCCTGGTTGCAGTCCATTGAGCGCGAATATTCGCGCCGTCTTAGGAAGGAGCCACCTGAGCGCCAACGCCTCGCCAAGTTGGGCCACGAAAAAGTCCCGGCATCCCGCATCGAACAGCGAGGGGGCAACCTGCGCCATGCCGAGACCATAGGCGTCTGCCTTTACGACCGCAGCGATGTTTGTTTGGGGAAGATGCGCCTTGAGCACTAAGTAATTCTGGCGCAACGCACCAAGATCGATGGTCAGCGCCCCAGCGGCAACATCATCTGCCGTCGGCTGACTTGCCAGATTATCATAGAATGCGCCGTCCATTGCCCCCGCCCCGAATAAGACAGCTTGAACATAGAGCAATATTTGCGCAATGATTGATCTATCATTGCGATAATGAGGCGTTTACTCCTAGTTTGCGCAATAAACATCTAACAATTAGAATAATATGCCATGCACGGTTTCGACGACATCGATCGCAACATCGTCCGACGCCTTCGACTCAATGCGCGGATCAGCAATGCGACCCTCGCTGAAGAAGTTGGGCTCTCTCCGTCTGCATGTCTGCGGCGCGTTCGCGCGTTGGAGCGCAACGGCGTGATCCGCGGTTACTCGGCCATCGTCGGTTCTTCCGAGCGCGAGGGTACAATGGCGGTGATCATCAACATCACCCTGGAAAGGCAGACGGAAGACGTCTTCAACGATTTCGAGACCGCCGTCCGCAACCATCCTGAGATACAAGAGTGCTATCTAATGACTGGCGGTTCGGATTATCTGCTTCGTGTCGAAGTAGAAAACTCGGCAGAGTTCGAGCGTATTCATACCGAGATTCTGTCGATGCTGCCGGGGGTGGCGCGCATTCATTCGAGCTTCTCGATCCGGAATGTCCTAGCAACGCGGCCGCGAACTAAGAAGAGACGTAAGTAGGCGAGAAACCGCTTCTGAAGGCAAACGCGGATACGGAAAACGGACGCGTTCGGGTGGCAATCTCAACGCAACTGATTGCCCTGCGTGCTTTATCTGCAAATCGAACAACGCGCCAAAGGGCGGAAAGGTGCGGGAACTTCGCGAGAGCGCTAGTCACATTTGCCGAAGTGCAAAACCTTTGATTCTTTACCCTTGGGATTGGCGCCATAAACGCCAAGAATTCGCGCATACGCCGGTGCGAAGTATCTCCCAATTGCGCCTGCTGGCACCACCACGGTATCACCAGCTTCGGCCTCGACGATGACGTTATCGACCTCGACGAACAGCTTCCCCTCGAGAACGTATGCATATTCCGTGTGAGGATGTTCATCGATGAACGTCTCGTTGCGGAGCTCCCATTCCATAAGAATGGGGTCGTTCCATCCGCCTTCCGTCGGCTTCGTGATCCACCGTCCCCTTGGCTCGTCCACTCCCTCAAGCTTCTCCTTGGCGATCTTGACCGGCTCCATGGCGTACCTCGTTCTTATTGTTGGAGAGCGGAGAAAGAAAAGGCCGCCCCCGAGGGGGCGGCAGTATGCGCTTGGGACTTGCGCGGAAAATTTTGAAAAGAATAACGAAGGGCCGCCGGACCGCCCCGGGAAAGGGCAGACGGTCCGACGGAGTTGAACGGAGAGGGATGCCAGGAGGTGGAACCCAGGCCCCGCATCCCGCACCGTCAGTAGTCGATAACGCCTTCAAGCGCGTAGTGCTTGATGGTCTTGCGATTCTTGATGAGCTCATCGATAGACGGCTCGCTCTTGAGAGCGCGCTCGATCGCCAGCTTCATCGCCTTGTAGTTCGTATTGTACAGATCCTTCTTGTCGAGTTCAGCGTGATCGGCGCAACGTGGGTCCAGCCAGATCGTTACGATCATGCAAATCTCGTCGACGATGGCCTTCGGGATGATGCCTTCCGAAACGCAATCGACGACGGCGTCGGCGATCGCGGCCTGCACGACACCGCCCAAGAGTTCGACATATTCGCCCGAGGCAATCGTCACTTTGGTGGTCATCATCGTGACCGGCCGTGCGAGCTGGTTGAGATCACGAATGGCGAAGAAGCGGGTGTGACCGACCGACTGCCCCATCATGTTCGCGAAGGCCTGACCGACGGGTCCGTTGACCGAACCGATCAACACCTCCGGCATGGCATCGGTATACTGGCCAGGTGCGGCGAGGACCGTGGCTTCGCCGGCTTTGAATATAATGTCCGTCATCTCGTGTCTCCGAGTTGATTTGCGTTACGTGTAAACGTGAGTGGCGTTGATACTTAAACCGCCGGGCGGCGTGGTCTCCACGACTTGACGTCGCGCAGAATTTCCCTGGCCGCGTTGCGGCCCGGCATGCCCGTGACGCCACCACCCGGATGCGCTCCGGATCCGCAGAGATAGAGGTTCGGAACTGGGGTCCGGTAATCGGCATATCGCGGCACCGGCCGCATCGAATAGATCTGATCGAGATGCAGCGAGCCGTGGAAGATGTCGCCGCCGGTGAGGTTGTAATCCCGCTCGAGATCGGTCGGAGACAGCACCTTCCGCCCAATAATCGACTGTTTGAAATTCGGCGCATATTCGGTGACGGCGGCGATAGCCGCGTCGGCCGCCTCCTCCTTGTGGTCGTCCCAGCTTCGACCGCCCGACAGGGTTTTGTGAAAGTGTTGGCAGAAGAGACTGGCGACGTGCTTACCTTTGGGCGCCAAGGTGTCGTCGATGGTCGATGAGATCCACATTTCCAGCGCTGGCTTCTTGGCCCAGCCTCCCCGCTTGGCGTCGTCGTAGGCATCCTCGAGGTAGTCGAGGCTCGGAGAAATGACGACCGAGCTCGCGTGATGGGTCTGCTGGTTGGTCCCAGGAATGCACGTGAAGTTCGGGAGTTCGGATAGCGCGACGTTCATCCGAAGCGTGCCGGAATGATTCTTGTAGTGCTCCATGCTCGTGCGGACGTCGTCATTCAGAAGTCCCTGATCGATGAGCTTCTGATAGAGAATCTGCGGATTGCAGCCGGCGGCGACGCGCTTTGCTTTGATCTCGCGGCCATCCTTCAAGACAACGCCCGTCGCCACGCCGTTTTTGGTCAGCACTTTCTGAACCGGGGCATTGACCTCGATCTTGACTCCGGCGGCTCTGGCAACCTTCGCAATCGTGTCGCTCACCGCACCCATGCCACCTATGGCGTGGCCCCAGGTGCCCGCCTCGTCGTTCGACGCAGCAAAGCAATGGTGCAGCAAAACGTAGGCCGATCCCGGCATCGACGGCGGCTGAAAGTTGCCGACGGCGGACAGCCACCCATAGCCACCCTTGATGCCCTCGCCCTTGAGGTAATAGGAGAGGAACTCAGCGGCGGACTGGGTCATCAAGCGAGCGAGGACCGTCTGCGAATGTGCCGACAGGGACTTCATCTGCCATGCGGCGCTTGCAGCGCTTTTGAAACTGGAAAACTTGCCGCCAAGGTTCGGCGGCGTGCAGTCCATCAACGACTTGATTGCGCCAACCACGCTCGAAAGATCCGCGTCGAGCGCCGCATACCCCTTGGCATCACCGGCCGACAATGACTCGAGCTGCTTGTTGAAATCTGCGTAGTTGCCAGTGTTGAGCAGATACCGATTGTTGGGCAACGGCACAAAGTCGTTGGCGGGGCGCTGCACGACGCGCAGGCCTGCCTGAGTTAGGCCGAGTTCCTTAACGACCAGCGGACTGAGCAGACCCACAAGATAAGAGCAAGTCGAATTGCGATAACCTGGGAGAAATTCCTCAGTGACGGCCGCGCCACCAATAATTGGTTTCGCCTCGAAAACGGTGACTGCAAGTCCCTTCTTCGCAAGGTAGGCCGCTGTGACGAGGCTGTTGTGCCCTCCACCAATGACGGCGACGTCCAGGTCTTTTGGCATTGTTGATCCATGAAGAAAGTGGCAAACGGACGCTACTTTCTGGCTGTCCGTACAGCTAGTCATGGGATAAATCTTGGCGTCCGTCAACTGCCTTATGATAAGAGACCCTATGACCACCACCCGAATCGTTCAGGACCTACGGCGCGTGCGCGGAGATGTTTCGCGGCGCATGCTCGTTCAGGCGACGATAAATTCCGTTGCGCAGTATGGGCTTGCCAACACGACCATCACTACGGTCGCCGGACTGGCGGGCGTTTCGCGCGCGCTCGTCGGCTTTCACTTCAAATCCAAGGATCAGCTTCTGACAGAGGCGCTCGAGGACTCTCTGGCGACCTATGAAGTGAGTTTGAAGGAAGCGCTTGACGCAGCGGGGCCCAATCCGAAAAAGCAGCTCGAGGCTATTCTGCTTCACGACGTGAATTTCAGCAAAAAGCATCCCGAACTGCTTTCGCTGTGGTGCGCGGTTTGGGGAGAATCCAAGGGTGTCGCGCATTACAGGCAGAGCGTCCTTCCCTCCGACCGGGCTTTCCGAGACGACATCGCATCATGCATTGAGAAGATCGTTGGCGACCGTAAGGAAGCGCGCAAACGAGCCCTTATCATCAATGCGTTCCTGTTCGGAATTTGGCTCGACTATCATCTCGATCCGGATGAATTCGATCTGGCGTCCGCCCGTGAAGCGGCATTGACGCTCTTGGAAGCGGTCACGTCTTACAAGCGGAAGTCGAAGTGATAATTGGGATTGGCCGCGTTGACGGCCAATCTCGCGACGTTACGCAGCCAGCGCGGCGCACGTCCGAACGTATTCGCGTTTGAGCGCGTCCGGCCGAACTGCTTCCAGAGATTGCGAGGTCGTGCAGAAGTCTTCGACGTGCCCCGGATATGGGAAGACTTGGCATCGACGGTTTCTACCCGTCCAGTCCAGGTCGACGGCAGAGCTGCTGCGAGTTCCGGATGAATGCCGAGCCCGCAGCAAGCTGCACCTTTAGCTGCCCACCGCAACGGCAGAACCCAAATAGCTTACAACAACGCGCTCGCTGAGGACGTGCCACCGGATGTTGGAGCCCTTGCTGATGATCCAGCTGTCGCCTTTTTGATATGTCGTTCTCTCATTGGTCTTGAGATCTGTGAGCGTGACCGATCCTTCGAGCACCGTTGAATGCTCGCTGTAGGGATACTCGAAGCGGAACTGACCCTTGCCGGCAGCGTAGAGGCCGGCGTGCAAATCGCCTTCCAGATTTCCGAAGACAATCTTACCCCACTGTCTAATAGGTCCCTCGATAATTTCCGCGCCGCCGTCCGACGGGCTTCCCCAATCGTCGAGCGCAAAGATCTGCTCGTTTAATTTGAAGTGGAACATGTGAAACATCCTGCCTGTGCTCGGGCACGATGTCCGACGTCAAAACGCAGCCGGACATCGTTGACGCTGGATTTGCTTTTGCGGGTTACTTCCGCAGCCTAGTCCACACCCGATCAGTGAGCTTGATAGCGTCGCCACTGCAGGTCGGTGTGAATTTAATCTCGGTGTTCTCGGGTAGCGCGAGCTCAGGCGCGTTTTTGAGCTCGTCGCTGTAGAACTTGTCGGCGCCTTTGATCGCGCTCTTGTAATGGGTGAAGTTGGACACCAGCGCGCTGTTCTCGGGTCTGAGCAGGAACGCAATAAACAAGCGCGCGTTGTCGAGATGCGCGGCGCCACTCGGGATCGCGACGTTATCGGTCCAGCCGAGAGCCCCTTCCTTCGGGAAGATGAACTTCAGGTCCTTGTTGTTTAGGCGAGCGCGCGCGGCATCACCATCCCAAACCTGCTGGATCCAAGTCTCACCAGAGGCCAGTCGGTCAATGATTCCATCCGACGCGTACGTTTTGACGAACGGCGCCTGCTTCTCAAGCAGTTCAGACACGCGCTTCATGTTCGCCGTATCCGTTTGGCAGAACGGCAGCCCGAGATAGAGTTCAGCGAGGGCAACCACATCGCCCGGTGAGCTGAACATTCCAACCTTGCCCTTTGCGGACTGAGGCGGATCAAAGAGAAGCTTCAAGGAGTCTGCCGTTTCGGTGACGTTCTTGGTATTGATCATGAACGCGGTAGAACCCCAGTCATAGGGGATCGTGTACTCGTTGCCCGGATCGAAAGGAAGTTTTGTAAACCGCTCCTCAATGTTCACCGCCTCTGGGATTTGCGAGATATTGAGCTTCTGAATGAGGCCCTGGTCGCGAAAGATCGGCACGAAATCCGAGGTGACGATGGTGATGTCGTAGCCCTTTGCTCCCGACTTGAGTTTCGCGAGCAGCGTCTCCATCGAGTCATAGGTATCGACGGTGACCTTGACACCGGTTTCCTTCTCGAATTTTTGGATCAAGTCAGTCGGCGTGTAGTCTGACCAATTGTAAATAAAGAGTTCTCCGCCCGCGAACGCTGGTCCGCCGGAACCGAAGGCAAGCGTAGTGAGGCAGCCGAAGAGAAACCGTCGAACGCATTTCATGTCGAACTCCGTTGATAATGACAGCCGTGCTTAGGTTCGCCGGCTCGTTAGCGCCATGGAGAGCGCGACGACGGCGATTGAGACGACGAGAAGGAGAGTTGCAGCGGCGTTGGCCTCGGGGGTCACTCCAACCCGGAGCATGCCGTAGAGATAGACGGGCAGCGTCGTTGCGCCGGCTGGAGCAACCATGAAGGTAATCAAGAAGTCATCGAGCGACACGACGAACGCCAGGCTTGCTCCCGCGGCGATCGCCGGCATCAGCAATGGCAACGTGATCTTGCGGAAGATGCCCCAGCGCGTTCCATAGAGATCGAAGGCGGCGTCCTCGATGTCGCGCGGTATGACGCGAAGCTGCGCCCTAATCGGAAGGAGCGCGAACGGGATACAAAAAACAATGTGCGCGATGATGACGTTCAGAAGGCCCGCCTGAAGGCCTATCAGACGAAAGAAGATAAGGGTTGCGATAGCTGTGACGATTTCTGGGGCCACCAATGGGAGCGCGACCAGCGCTTCGCCCGCGGCTTTGCCTCTGAAGCGGAGTTCGCGCTCGAAGCCCATTGCTGCTGGAATGGCGAGAAGCGTCGAGACGGGCGTCGCTACCAAAGCCACGATGAGACTGTTCCACGCCGCGCGGCGCAGATTGTCGTCAGCAAAAACACGTTCGAACCAAATTGTCGAAAAGCCCGTCCAGATCGTCGACACGCGGTTCTGATTGAAGGCGTAGACGACAAGAACGATGAGCGGCAGGTACAGGAAAATCATTGCCAGCAGCGTGACGAATGCGCTTTCGGGCACGCTTTTGAGCGAGAATCCTTTGCGGATCATCCCAGCTGCTCCATCCGCTCGCGCTTCAAGGCCGCCCAAATCAGTGAAGCAAGGACCGCCGCCATTAAAATCACCGCCAACGCCGAGCCGAATGCCCAGTCGCGGGAGGACGTGAATTGCTGCTGGATGAGGCTGCCGATCATCAGCTTCTTGCCCCCGCCCAAGATGTCAGGCTGAAGGAAGGCGCCGAGCGTGGGGATGAATACCAGCAACGTGCCGGCGGCTATTCCCGGCATTGCCAATGGGAAGATTACCTTGCGCAGGATGCTAATCCGGGAAGCGTACAAGTCGAACGCCGCCTCGACGACGCGGAAGTCGACTTTTTCAAGCGTCCCGTAGACCGGCAGGATCATGAAAGGCAGGCTGGCGTAGATCAGACCGATCAAGATCGCAGCATCAGAATAGAGAAACGTGATGGGTTGTTGTGTGATGCCTACGGCCTGCAGGCCCATGTTGATGAGGCCCTCGTCCCTGAGGAGAAGGACCCAGCAATAGGTCCGGACCAGCATGTTGGTCCAAAAGGGAATCGACACTAGGAGCACAAGGATCTTACGCGTCGTCTCTCCGCGCGTGGCCATATACCAGGCAAACGGTACAGCGATCACGATGCAAGCAAGCGTGGTGAGAACCGCTTGAAAGATCGATCGCCAAAAAATCTGGAGATAGGTCGGATCAAATCGCAAGGTATCGTCGAGGTCGCGATCGAAGAAGAAGCGGATATAGGACTCGACCGTGACCGGCGGAGCCACGCCACCAAAAGAATCCGGTGTGAGGAAGGAGTAAACCATAGCGATACCCATGGGCACCAACATGAACACGCCGATCATGAGCAACGCAGGGGCGACAAGCGCCAAGGCTCGGCGCCGTTGACGTTGCGAAAGGTTCTGGGCCGGCGCCAGCATCATCATTACCCCTCAAGCTCGATGATATGTTCGGGATGGACTGAGCACCAAACGGTGCTGCCGCTATCCAAGCCCTGAGGCGCATCGTTGCGCTGGCTTTTGACCACTGAGCCGTCGGTGAGCTCGATCGTGAATGCCGTGGTGGCTCCGAGATACGAGATCTCTTTTACAGTTCCAGGAAGACTGATCGGCATGGATTGTTTGTGGATGGCCAAAACAACCCGCTCTGGACGCACCGCGACGTAGGGCGATACCCAGCCGACGGCACTTCCAGGGAAAAGGTTCGCTTCACCAATGAAATCCGCAACAAATCGGCAGTTTGGCCGTTCGTAGATTTCCGTCGAATTTCCGACCTGAAGGATGCGCCCGGCGTCCATGACCGCGATGCGGTCAGACATCGATAAGGCTTCCTCTTGGTCATGCGTGACTAGCACGAAGCTAATGCCGGTTTCCCGCTGAATGCGCTCGAGTTCAACCTGCATGCCGCGCCTAAGCTTGAAATCGAGCGCTGACAAAGGTTCGTCGAGAAGCAGAATCCTCGGCTGAGGCGCCAGGGCGCGAGCAAGCGCGACGCGCTGTTGTTGGCCGCCTGAGAGTTGATTGGGCTTTCGCTTGGCGATGTGGTCGAGCCGAACAAGCTGCAGCATGCGCTCAACGGTTCGCTGTCTCGCTTCGCGTTGGACGCCCTGTTGTACAAGGCCGAACTCAACGTTTTGTTCGACTGTCAGGTGTGGAAACAGCGCGTAGGACTGGAAGACCGTGTTCACCGGACGCTTGTTCGGGGGAAGGCCGGCGATATCGTCACCATCAAGCAAGATCTGGCCTGAGGTCGGCTGATCGAATCCGGCCAGCAAGCGAAGCAATGTGGTCTTGCCGCAGCCAGACGGCCCCAACAGGGTGAAGAACTCGTTGCGCTTGATCGAGACGGAAACGCCTTCCAACGCATTGAAACTCGAAACCCCTGCCCCGAATGTTTTCGTGACACCCCGGACACCAACGAGCTCGCGGCTTGCTGTCTCGCTTGCCGACACCGACGCGGAAAGCGTCGGAGCAACTCGGTGCCCAACTGGCGAAAGCGCCGCCAGAGACGCGGTCATGGGCTTCTCCCTAAGATCAGATCTTCTTATTTTTTTTCCAAGCGCGTCCCGCAGCGTTTCGGCGCTCCTTCAGGATTGCTGAACACTCAAAAACCCGCGTGAATTGGGCACAATCAATTTTGCTGTACGTTCATACAATATGTTATTGCGTCGTTGTCAAGGGACTTTCACAGTAGAGTTGCAATGGGCGGATTGCTGTTTCCGATAATCAAGGATGACGCGGCGCGGGATCTCTTTCGCCGCAACGTGGTGCCGCCAGATACCTTTGCGGGAAATGGGATCGCGTTGAGCGAGACCATTCTGAGGTACGTGTCAACGCCAGCGCAGCACAGCTTCAATGTTTCGCTGACGTCCTGGAAGGCCAGTTGTGCCCTGAGGTCGACGGAGTCGTCGCGGTGGCAGCGGCCCGTGAGGTGATTGCAATTCCGACTGATAACAAGGGGGCGCTATTTCACCGCGAACACTACGCGGTTTTTGAACATCGCTACCGCCCGAACCTGTGGCCGGTAGAGGAGCGACAGTCAGCCAAAGTCGTGCCTTTCCAACCGAAAAAATGCTCCCGCCTTGTGGGTTAGCGCCGCCAGACCAGTCAGCAACCTTACAAACAGGATATCGTTCTGCCTTAGGCGTGCCACCTTTCTTTACCCGTTAGCGAGTAACGTCGGGGGATATTTAAATGCGCTTGATCAAATTCTTCTTTTTCCTGTTGGCTCTCTCTATCAGCGCGATAGCTGGGGGCGAGCACGCCGCGGCCCATAAGTCCACGAGCGTCGCAATTTTTTATGCCGAACTAGAACCTTATGGCCGGTGGTTCGAACACCCTGTTTATGGCACTGTCTGGGTTCCTGCCACGCATGAACCCGGCTGGGCTCCCTATTACGATGGCCGATGGGTTTGGACTGCCGAATACGGTTGGTACTGGGACAGCTATGAAGAATTCGGTTGGGCAACCTACCATTATGGCCGCTGGGTACTGACTTCCGACCTTGGCTGGGTTTGGGTTCCCGACGATGTATGGGGCCCAGCTTGGGTTGATTGGCGCTACGACGATAATGGATACGTCGGGTGGGCGCCAATGCCATCTGAATATCGCTGGAGCGGCAGCGCGTTTGTGACTGTCGGTGCAGATTTGAGCATGCCTCGGTACTCATCCCGTTGGATCTTCGTATCCGAGCGCGATTTCGCGAATGGTGACGTGCACGGGCGCCGCGTTCCGTCCGATCGTAATCGCACGCTGATTGCAGCTAGCGCACGCGTCACGAGCTATGCGGCTGTCGACGACCGAATTGTCAATCGCAGCATTGATCCCTCTCGTCTTTCGGCAAGGACTCGGATCCACGTTTCGACCGCACACGTCGGAACGGCTGCATCCATGGCCGAACAGACGCGCATTCGCAATGCCGGTTATGTGCCAATCTTCCGGCCTGGGGTCACAGCCAGATCGAAGCTCGACCTCGACGTAAAGGACGTGGCTTCTCCTCGGGAAGATTCCGACATTGATGCCAGGACAAGCGTCGACGTCGGTCGGCCAACTGGCGGATCCAACGCAGGAATTGATCTCGACACGTCGGTAGGAAGCGGATCCGGAAGACCGATCGGGGGCACAATGAGTGGCGGCGTTGGTGGAGGCATCGGGCTCGGTGGTGGTGGCCTTCGTCTGGGACGATAATTCCACATTCTAAGGCATGATCGAGCAGTCAGCAAAATAAGGCGGGACAGGGTAGGACAGCATTTGCATCGTCCACCTTTCGCCCGGAAACTTTCCATGAGCGATATCGACTTGTCGCACGAAGCGATTGAGCACACCGATGGCAAAAACCCGCCCCGCGACAAGCGCGTGGCGTTGATCATAAGTGTCTTCGCTGTGTTTCTCGCTATGACTGAGATTCTCGGTCAAAATGCTCAAGCCACTGCCGTCGAAAATAATATCGAGGCTGCCAGCCAATGGGCATTTTTCCAAGCGCGAGCTGAGCGTGAAACAACCTATGCCGTCGCCATCGACGCACTCCAAGCTCTTGGCGACAAGGAAAGCGCTGAAACCAAAGGAGCGCTAAGAGACGCTATTACAAAATGGCAACAGTCTGCTGAGCGGTTGCACGATGATCCGCAGAAAAATAGCGGCACAATTCAACTGTTCAAACGAGCCAGGGAGGCCGAGGTCAACCGGGATATCGCCAAGAGGAAACATCATCGCTACGAATTGGCCAGCGCGCTCCTGCACATCGGAATCGTTCTTGCCTCTGCGTCCATCATTACGGGCATGCCGTTTCTGGTTGGAGGCGCATTTGGATTCGGCGGAATGGCGATGGTGTTCGTTTTTGCAGGAATTGTTGGTTGGTAAGGCGGAATACACTGCGCACGAACCGGCCGTGTCCTGACTAATGATAGTCGGTTTTCAATTCGGATCTTGGCGCCGAGGTGGGCGGTAGGCCATGCCATCCATTGCACTCATGCAGCTGGAGGCAAGGATGCAAACGCGGCTTCGATACGGCACAATGCTTTTGTGGCGGGAATGCCGAAGCGCAGCCATGTCTTCTGGTCGGAAAATTGGCGCACGTGAATCCCGTTGCGTGCAAGTGCATCAGCGAGGCTTTGTGCTCGTGGATGTTCGGCGAGACGAAACAGATTAGTTCTTCCGACAATCTTGCATCCCGCGCCCACGAGCAGTTTGTCCAGCTGCTGGGCAGCGGTAGTAAGACGAGCCCGTGCGTCGGTGAGCCAGCCCGCGTCTTCCAGTGCCTGGCAACCGATAGTAAGTGCCGGCCCTGAAACCGCCCAGGGACCAAGCCACGCACGTAGCAGCGACACCACGTGCGGCTCTGCAATCGCAAATCCCAGGCGCACGCCCGCCAGACCATAGGTCTTTCCAAATGACCTCAGAACGATGGTCGAAGGCGGCCTCAAAGGAACGAGGCTTTGCTCGGTTCCAAGAAAATCGGCGAATGCCTCGTCGACCAGTAGAAGGCCTTGCCTGCGGGCTATGTCCTCCGCGAGGCTGAGCAATCGGTGGGGAGTGTAATGCCGCCCCGTAGGATTATTTGGGTTCACGAGAACGACAATCTTCGCATCGGCGATCTCGTTCACTTCTCCAATCTCGCGAACGGTATGTCCCATCCTTTTCCAACACCGCACGTGCTCACGATAGGTGGGGCCGAGGATTGCAACGGTCGTCGGCTCTATCAGACGCGGTATAACCTGGATGAGGGCCTGGGTTCCTGGCGCCGACACAATGCGATCCGGATCGTCAGCTCCGTAGCAGTGGGCTGCGTTAAGGCGCAGCTTGGCCTCCTCTTCCCGAAGAGGAAGCCTCGACCAGGTGTCCGGAGGAAGCGGCGGGATCGGATAGGGAAATGGATTGATACCGGTCGACAAGTCGATCCACGGTTCGGGTGCGTGCGGATACCTTTCGCGGACGTGATCAGTATCGCCGCCATGCATTTCAAAATCGTCTGCCCGGCAGAATGGGCTCGCCCAAAAAGATGGCGCTACCGTAGGATCATTCATCGTGTTCGTACTCGCATCGACCGGCCTTTCGTTTACAGCCATCGAAGGGAAACGCGCAACGCCGAACAAGAGAGACAGCGAGCAACGATGTCTGAGTTGGACCCTAAGATAGGCGGCGAACTGGCCCCGGCAATCACCCACCGTGCTCGGCTGCGCGGCGTTGTCCAGGGCTGAGATTGTCCAGATAGGTCGACCCCAAGAGCCACGTCTAGAAGTCAGCGTCCTCAGGAAGCAGTACCGGCATGCGCTCGTGGTTGATCGAGTCGGTCAGGGCGTTCTAATTTTTGATATTCGGAATTTTCCGGATATCGACATTCGTATTTGGATGAGCACTCTGTCGCCACTCAGAGTCGGCGGCTGGCTCGGCGCCAGCCCATTGTGCCGGGGTTATTTCGATTGCGCGGTGAGACTCGAGCTAACCGAATTGAACGTGCTCTGATGATTCGAGCCGACGCTCTGAAGCGCCGCGATGACGCCGATGTCACCGAACGCGGCGATTAGGCCATGGCCGCGACGTCTGACTCGTCAATTGAAACGCGAAAAAATGGGGATTCCTTAGATCAAAGGAATTAGGCCGCCGAGCCTAGCCAAAATCTTATGACCACTAAAAACGAGCGCCTATACCCTATAGAGCAAAGGAATTAGGCCGCCGAGTGAAGCGATCTAATCAATTGCTTTTTAATAACCGCGTGGAATTTGTTGAACTCGATCTTTCCAACGCGGATTCGTTTAAATGGAAACGCGAAAGCTATTGCTGGCGGCGCAAACAACGCAGCGTGATCGAACTTCGGCCATGCACATCGCAATGCCTAAGATCTTTCGCGATTTCGTCGACAATCAGGTCGGCGGAACGATCATCGTTATCGCTTTGCTCATGCCAGTGCTCGTCGGAGGGATGGCACTCGCGGTCGAGCTTTCCTATTGGCATTGGCGCCATCGTGCCATGCAAAATGCGGCTGACGCGGCTGCAATCGCCGCTGCCACAAATGATGGCTCCAACTACATCGCCGAAGGAAAGGCAGTCGCCGCGCTTTATGGGTTTCAGGATGGAAGTGGTAACATCGCGGTGTCGGTGAGCAACCCAAGCACCGCGGCAGGCTGCACATCGAATTGCTACACGGTTCAGGTCTCCGACAAGGTGCCGCTCTTTCTTTCTCAAGTCGTGGGCTACAAGGGAAGCACCACGGTCAACGGGAAAGGCGCGACTTCCCTCTTTGCGGCCGCAGTCGCAACGAGCGGTGCCGATACGTCATACTGCATTTTGGCTCTAGCCAGCAGCGGAGCCCAGGGCATCACCTCCAATGGAGCCCCGAAAGCGAACCTTCAGGGATGCAATGCGATGTCCAACACCGGCGCCACGTGCAACGGTCACAATTTGAATGCCGCTATAGGCGACGCGCACGGCACCAACAACGGTTGCGGGGTTACTCAAAATTCCAACAGGCCGGTCGTTGCTGATCCCTATTCCAATCTCGCCACTAATATTCCCTCCAACCCCTGTAGCTCGTATCCGCTGGAACCGGCCAAGAAGAAGGACCCCCCGCTGCCGTCCGCGAATCAATGGTCAGGTAGTCATTCCTATGGAGGCGGCAACCAAGTGGTATGTGGCGACATGCAATTGGCGGGCAACACGACCATTAACAACGCAGTCCTGATCATCGAGAACGGTCAGTTGGATACCAACGGCCATACGCTCTCTGGCACCAATCTGACCATCGTCTTCACGGGCACCAACGGCTCGTCCTATCAGCACATCCCAACAGGGGGCGGCACCTTGGATATTTCCGCACCGACCTCTGGTCCGTGGAGTGGAATGGCCATCTTCCAGGACCCGAACCTAACGACCAACGTCAACATTTCCGCTGCCGGTAACAGTCCAACCTGGAATCTGAGCGGCATGGTCTATTTACCGCATTCGAGCGTTACCTTGAGCGGTGCAGTCAACAAATCTGCCAGCGGGGCGACTTGCTTCGGCATGGTCGTGGACAACATAACGATCAACGGCACCGGCTCGATCTTCGCAAACGACACTCAGTGCAAATCCGCCGGGCTTAACTTACCGCAAGGCGGGTCGCGCGGCACGCTGGTGAATTGATGGCACGCTCGCCAAAATCAGTGCTGCGCTTATTCCGGCACGATGTTCGCGGGACCGCCGCAATCGAGTTCGCAGGGTCAGCCATGCTGCTCGTCCTCGGCGTTCTAAACGCCGCTGACTTGAGTAATTATGCCTTGAAGCGAATGGACGTTGAGAATGCCGCCCAGATCGGGGCGCAGGCGGCCTGGAAAATCTGTTCGGACAGTTCCATGTTGCCTGCAACGCAAAATTGCTCGGGGCTGAACGCAGCAATCACGTCGGCCATTCAGAGCACGTCGCTAGGAAGCTCGGTCTCATTAGCCTCGGGTTATCCGACTGAGGGCTATTATTGCGTCAACTCCTTGGGGACTTTGCAATCCGTCGGCAGCCTTGCCAACAAACCCGCTGATTGCTCGGCAGTTGGCAGCGCCAACACATCCCCAGGTGACTATATCCACGTCCAGGTGACCTACAGTTATAGGCCGTTATTCGCAATCAGCGTCATGGGCGCTTCTGGCGTCAAATCGATCAGCATGATGACCTGGATGCGTCTGGGGTAGTCATGATGCGGGCCATCGGAAGGTGCGACAAAGGCGGCGTGGCAGTGGAGTTCGCACTGATCTCTCCTGCTCTGATCATGCTTATCGTCGGCACTCTTTACGTTGGACTAGCGATGTATGCGGCGACCGGCTTGCATAACGCCGCTGAGGCCGCCGCTCGATGCTATTCGGTCAATAGCAGCCGGTGTGGGACTGCCGCCGCGACGCAGACCTATGCCCTCAACTACTATTACGGCACCGGAACTCCGACCTTCATCGCCTCTATCGCTGCGTGCGGCCACCAAGTCAGCGCCACGTCGAACTTCGTGCTCAGCGCCGGCATCAAAACCTGGAGCATACCCTTAAGTGCCACAGCGTGTTTTCCATAAGCACGCTAGCTGCAACGGCTGATACTTCGCGCTATGGAACTCATATTAAAGTTGACGACGCCCGAACTAGAATCGAGCAACGCGGGGACTTCCGGGTCGCGCACGTCGATGGTGCCGGTCTATTCTTCCGAAATGGTGCGGTCGACTTGCCAACTGGCTGCCGTCACGTGCGGCTCGAGGCTTAGCCGTCCGACGATCTGTTCAAGAGACGCATCGTTGCGTTTCTCCGCTACTGCCTGCGCTGTGACGGTCACCTTCAAGGTCTCAGGAATATCTTCACTGTTGATGCGCCGGAGACCGAGCCCAGCTTGGGAAAGTGCATGCAGCAGGAGTGATCGCATGTGCGCCTCTTCCGCGCCCTTGCACGTGACCTCGACCGTGTAATGCGTTTCGACGTCGGTTGACATCAAAGCTCGCGTATTGAGACGTTGAACCAGCGGTCGCAGTATGAGGTTTGTCGTGACGACGAGGAAAGCAGCCGCCAAGCTTGGGATCCAGAAACCGCCCCCGGCAAATGTGCCAACCATGGCCGAGCACCAGAGGGTCGCCGCAGTATTCAGTCCATGGACGTTGATGCCCTCACGCAGGATGACACCGGCGCCGAGGAATCCGATGCCGGAAACCACCTGAGCGGCGACCCGCGTCGGATCTCCCTGCCCCACCATCGCAGAGAAGACGACAAAGCCGGCGGCGCCTAGCGCCACGAGTGCGTTCGTTCTGAGCCCGGCCATCTTCTGGTGCCATTGGCGCTCAAAACCTATGGCCGAGCCAAGGAGGAGAGCAAGACCGAGCCGAAGGAACGGCTCGAGAGCGCCGACCGAGTTGGGTTCCATTCGCTTTCAGCCCTGACCTGTGACCGTCAATTGAACGATGCGTATAAGCACGAGTCCCCGGCTATTACCAGATAAACCCCGCAAAACGGCCATCCAGATGTGGCTGGCGCGTGAAAACGTGGCCGCGGGCAACTCGTTGAGTGATCGCCAATCAACTGGCCACGCCGGTGGGCTTCGGCCGCTGGACCGTTGATCAGGCGTCAGAGGGGGGCGCGGCAGCCGACAAGGGCACGGCGAACCACATGGGCGATGGCCTCGCCCTGCTGATGGCCATATTCATCGAACTTGGCAGCGGACTCGGATTGTATATCGCGACGACGCCATGGCGGGTCGGGTCGACCGCAGCTGGACCTGAAGTCTCGTCCCCTTCCCTTCCGACGCTAATGTTCGACGGGCCGCCGTTGGAAGCGTTCGCCGCCGAGTGCCTGCATTTGAAGCCGGGCCACCAACTTCAACTCGGCACAGCATTCGAGACCTACAGGGAATGGTGCGCAAAAAGGAACCGAAGCATCCTAAGTCGCACACGCTTCATGCGTGGTCTTGTGCGACTCGCGAAAGAGCTTGGCCTCGATGCAGATGGGACCTCGTTGATCGTTCGGGACATCGCGTTACGAAAGTTCGGTCGCTGACGGACACAAAGCGGTGTCGCGCTCCGCAACTCACGCCCACGATTGGGAACGGTGAGGTCGCTTTATCCCGCAAGCTGCCACCGGCTGACTGGCAGTCAGAGACGCCAACGACATCGACGATCACGTCTAGAGTCGCAGGCATATGGGACAGCGCGAAAGCGGGGAAACGGACAGCCTCAAAAGAGTGCTGAAAAGCCTTGCAGGAATCCAACAGCGCTACAGAGATTGTAGTTCTCATCACTGGCTTAATAGTCAGCTCAGCGAGCAATGCGTGCCCCCGTGAAAGAAGTTGCGAAATTCTGGAATGCTGAGTCTCTGCAGGATTTCATTCCATCGGGCCATATGGAATGGGTGCGTAGTTCGAGTGGCCTATGCGCCGAGGCGGCGTGTATCTGACCCGCGTTTCTACGTAGAGCCCTCAGGTAGATGACGGCCCTTGACCATACTAGGTGGTGCCTAACAATCATGCGTGCACCTAATTGGAGAGGCATTGAGGTCCTCAAGAACTGAGGATCGGAGCTTAAGAAAGGCACATAGCCACTGGCGAAACCGTGTGCGTTCCAAATGAAAGGTCCATTCCGCGAGAAAAAGGAGAATCCATGCCGCAGCTCCCGGACCCGCCGTTAGAGCGTCTGAATTTCATCGTGTTTACAATCACAGCGATGTTCGGCCTTGCTGGCGGACCGTGGTGGAGCGTACTTGGAAGTACAATTCTCATTGTTGCGTTCAGTTGGCCGCGATGGGAGCCGTTCTGGGAAAGAGCCAAAGTCTGCTCGGTCCGCCACCAGATCGCCTTCGTCATGACGATGAGCGCGTCAATTGCGACCGGCGCGATTTTATGTACGTGTGCATTCACTTTAGGTCGACTTCTCGAGTCCGTCGTTTCTTAAATTGCCTGACCCGGGATTATCTGGGCCGCAGCCGTCCATTTCACCTCGATGGCCAACTCATTCGGGACGGCATATGCCGGTGAACAAATGGGCTCGAACGTCGAAATACGAAGAGCAAACTTCGAAGACGCTGAAGCCATTAGCCAAGTAATTGTCTCGACGTTGCGAGCGTCCAATGCCAAAGGCTACGCACCCAAAACAATACTGCGCGCGGAGAGCAATTTCACACCAGCAGCTATTCGTGAGCTATTTGACAAACGCAGTGTTTTTGTTGCCGTCGCGGCGAACAAGCTTGTCGGCACCGGCAGCCTAGATAAATGCATCGTTCGATGCGTTTACGTGATCTCGGACTACCAAGGGTCAGGAATCGGAAAGCAGTTGATGACGGTCGTAGAGTTTGAAGCCCGCTCGCAAAACATAGACCAGTTGACGATTCCTTCTTCCGTAACCGCCGAAACTTTTTTCGCAAAGCTCGGATATTCCGTGGTTGAGGAAAGATTTTGCGACAGCGAACGTACCATCGTCATGACAAAATGCCTGAGCGCCGAGCCCAAGAGCCACTCATGAGTTGCACGTGGACGGAGCTCCGGCCGCCTATCACCTTGGACTGATGACTCAACCGTTTTGCCGTCTCTGTCCCCACGCTTGCAGAAGAAGCTTCGGCCAAGGTCAGGGTCCATTGGAGTCGAACTCGACAAGCTTGCGGTCAAGGTGAAGACTGGCCTTGCGCATCACGCCGGTAGCCGAGTGTGACCTCGGAAATATAGGCATATATCGCCGACAATTCCGAGAAGAACGCGACCGCCTTCGTCGCTCAGATTGAGGCCAAGTTTGAGCCCTTGCTTCTCCATTCAAACATCGGGTCTATCCGTGATCAATTGGTGTCTGGTCTGCGGTGCATATTTATCGGGATCATCGCTTGCACGCGCCTTCCTGGAAAGCGAGGATGCTACCGATCGTCATGCGCCTTCCTAAGGCTGTTCACCATGTCCTGATAGTTCATGTCGGTATTGAGGAGGACAGCGCCCACGTTCTTGGTGCGAGTGTCAAACCGGACCACGTAGTCGTTAGGGTCCTTCTGCGATCGCATGATTTCTGCCTCTCCGATCTCGGCATCGTAGATGGCGTCCTTGATCTTGCGGATCCCCGAGGGATGAGTGTCGGCCATGGATGACGCGTTCCTTTTTCTCTGCGCCAGAGCAACGTAGTGCAAGACAACCTCTCTGCCTCCGCGAAGTATTACGGTTGCAAGCGCGTGTATGACCGGATTGGGCAAACCAGCCGAGGGCTGTTTTGTAGCTGGTGGAGAGGGTGCAGTTGGGGCGCATGATCTTGGCAAGCTTTGCCTCCGCCTCCGGGGGCCACGAAAAGCGCGGCGTGGCACGCAAGCGCGATATTCTCCGCAACAACTCGGACAGCGCCGTCACTTTTGGCACCGACGGCCCTATCGACCTTGGCGCGCCGTCCTACGGATCCGCAGACCTCATCTTTGCTCAGAGCAAGGATCACGGCGGATAGAGACGAAGGGAGAATGACTTCGCGCCTTGAGTACCGAGGTCTAATGAGAACAATTTCTTCTGCCCAGATTTACAATCCTTCTGGTCGGGGTTCTTTTCGCACGACCTGATGTCATCGACTTTTTTATGAATAGAGTTCTCGTCTTTCGGACACTCATCCTTCTCGGCATCGCAAAAACACCATGACCGCAACGTCATCGTGGAGGCGATGTTTGAGCTGGCTATGAGCTGGTCTTGACGTTCGACGCAGGCTTCAAGTGTCGAAACATCAAACTGAGACGTGCTTTGAAGGGACCATATGCGTTTGCTTTCAAAATCCGGACGGCATTTGAAAATATCGTCGATATTTCGGACGGTCTGGTAGCTGAGGCACTGTTGTTCTGCCGGATCTGTGACATTCGCAGCAGGGGCGGTGAACAGCATGAGGTAGAGCGTCCATTTCATATGCGGCCTCGCCTAGCGTCATTGCGATTGCAGCTTTCGTAGCGCCGTCTCAATACCCTGAAGATCCAAGCGCAATTGGGCCGGTTCCGTCTCGACGACCGAAACAACCGCTTGAGGGTAGTTGGAGGAACTCGGAAGCGTGGTAACCTTTAGCGGTGGCGTATCGGTAATGGGAGCCATGCTGATATTTAATTGTTCGTCGAGACTGTAGCTCCCGCCGAAGGCGGCCAAATTAGTTCCAGGGGGAAACGCGAACGAGTAAGATCCATTCGCGGAGAATGTGATCGTAATCTCCGAATTGTAGGTGGGTTTATCGACTGTGAGCGACGACGCCACCCTCTTTGCGTCAGCCGAGCGGTACAGCCACTCCCCGACACCCAGGTGTTGGGCCAAAACGTGCACAGACGGATCATCCGGCGGACATTGCAATGTTTTATCTAAGATCAAGTCACCAGATTTAACGTTGTAATTTATGCCGCTGCTGCGGATGCCTTTGTCGTCGAGCTGCGCCCCGGGTCCGGTCATGCTCCAGGTTGTGATGCGAAGGGGATTGTTGAGCGACTTCCGCGTAAACCCTCCGGAACCGTTCAAGTCTGCGGTCGCCTTTGGAAGTAGCGAGATGGTGACAAGCCATTTCCTTGCTTTAAAGCCTTGGTATTCCGGCGTTCGATCAAGCACGGTGAGCGCGTCTTTCAGCTCACACGCCGTTTGGGCGATGATGGCGCGTACGGGAAGGGCAAAGTCGGGCGGAATATCCGGTACCACGGCGCACGCGCCGGCAGCCGAGGCAAACAACACAAAATAAACGCCACGCACTAAAAACAAGGCAATCCCCCAAATCGCCTTACAGCCCATGAACGCTCGCAAATGAGGATATCCGTGTCAATCCAAAGAAACGATCCCTGTAGAGATAATTGAAGCGGCGCGGTTTGGCTGCAACGGCTCAATTCGCATGTTTAAACAGTGACGGAGTGCTGAGCCAATTTCGGCGCCGGGCCTTTTCTCGCCCATCGCGCTGGCGCCACATCAATTCGCGCCACGTAATTGGCGAGTGTTTTTGATTGGCGGTCTGTCCTTGCGACCTATTGGCGTTCATGCTGCGCTAGGCATCCGGGCTTGAAGTATACGTTTTGCCCGTGGATTATCTCGGCGTGAAGATGTTCGTGCCCGTGTTGCTGTTCGCCTTGTCGGCAATGAGTTGCTACGCGGCGGTGAAAAGTTCTTCCGCCAACTATATCCTCATCTATCCTTTCTCGACCATCGAAACCGATCTGGGTGGCGGCTGCGTGCGGCTACCAATGTGTCTGAGGGGCTTGTCTATGTTCCGCCAACGGATGAACCCCTGACCGATGTTGTGAACGCATTTGTTGGGGTCATCGAGGCAGAAGATTGCGCGCGCCGATGAAGGCGCTCGCGCAATCTATTTTATGCGCGCTTGTCGCAACGCTGCTCATCGGCGCGACCAGATACAAAGTCGATTACGGTTCCAACCAAGACATCACGGCGAAGGCGATATCGGTCGCAATGGGCACTCCCCAGCCGTGGGAGCGTGCCGGGTCGGCGTTCAAACTTGGAGAACACGAACTTGCCGATCCATTAGGTCAATCGACTGAATAAATAGCGATAATCAATTGGATTACTAAAGCCTCCATAGGCTTTGTATATTTTCCGAGCAGCACGCGAAACGTTTCAGCATGGATCGGCGCCTGTGCCGTCTGACCCATCTCTAGCAAGGCATGGAAAAAATGAAGGCTCGTTGTCTGATTGCGATTGCGCTTACCCTTTCCTTAAGTTCTCCAATCCGAGCCGAGCAATTTGCGTGCTCTCGAAGTAAGATTGCCCTCCAGCTTTTGGGCTCCGGCGGTCCAATCTCGGACGATGCACGTGCCTCTTCCGGTGCGATCGTGTGGATCGATGGAAAAGCACGCCTCCTGATTGATGCTGGCGGCGGAACGTTCCTGCGGTACGGAGAATCGGGTGCCCGCCTGGAAGATCTAGATTTTATCGGCATATCGCATTTCCACACGGACCACGTGACGGATTTGCCAGCGATTCTGAAGGGCGCATTCTTCGTTTCTACGAAGCACTCCGTCACGCTAGTCGGGCCGACCGGCAACAGCAATTTTCCGAGTATGACGCAGTTTTTTGATCGCACCTTCGGCAGCGCTAATGGCGGGGGCGGATCCTTTCAGTACCTCTCCGGACTGCGCAACGCGAGCGATGGCCTTCAATTGGAAGTTCATCCCAACGACGTGGATGTAACCAGCCCTACGCAAACGCTAGTGTACAAAGGGGATGGGGTCACAATCTACGCGTTCGGAATCCCGCACGGCGACGTGCCGTGCCTTGCGTATCGCATCGAAACCCCGGAGGGCGTGCTTGTGCTTTCGGCCGACCAGAACGGCAGCCGGAAAGAGTTCGTCGACTTTGCGCGTGGCGCCGACATTCTAATGATGCCTGCTGCAATCGACGATGATGCGGATGAGCAATCCCGCTTCCTCCATGCCCCTCCGACCACGATCGGGCAAATTGCGGCTACCGCAAACCCGAAAATGCTTGTCCTCGATCACTTCATGGGACGGTCGATAATCGACAAAGACAAAAACATCGAGGTTATCAAACAATCCTACCATGGCCCAGTCTATGCGGGCCGTGATCTCTCGTGCTTTCCACTCGGCAATGTACCCGGAGACAAGAAATGAAAAAGGAAATCGCCCTTAGCATAGCTGTTACGTCCTTGATGCTGACCAGTGCTTTTGCGGAATCGCCAAGCACCAACGGCGCAACCGCAGCCGCTCCGGCCGCCAAGCCACACGGAGGCGGAAAGTGTGCCAGTGGAAAATGCGGAACGGAAAAGTTCTACAGCGCAAGAAAGCTAGATAGTGATCCCAATGGCGTGCTCGTGCGTGCTCGGGATGGTAAGTGCGGAATGACAGGTAAAGGGCACGACGTCACCGAAAGCACTATCGATAGATTGGCGCAAGGGGTATGCGGCAAGTGAAAGAAAATGCTCTCGGCATCGGTTTGCGCTCAGAGTTGCTTGAAGCGCTCTGTATCCAACCGGCGCGAGAGGATATAGATTTCCTGGAGATCGCGCCGGAAAACTGGATGGGGATCGGCGGCAGGAAGCGCGACCAACTGGACATTCTGGCCGATAAATATCCACTGATTGCCCATGGATTGAGCCTGTCGATCGCAGATACTGTACCGCTCAACGTGGGGTTTATTCGCGACGTTTGCAGCTTCCTAAACGACTACGGTATCTCGATATACAGCGATCATTTGAGCATGTGCCGGGATTCATCGGGATATCTCTACGATCTCCTTCCAGTGCCGCGTCGTAAAGAGAATATCGAATACCTAACCGGGCGAATTTGCCAGGTTCAAGACATCGTTGGTCGCCAGCTCGTTCTGGAGAATATCTCCTACTATCATCGTTATGAAGATCAAATGCCCGAGGCGGAATTCCTAGCCGCTATTGCCGAGCAGTCTGGATGCGGCCTCCTGCTCGATATAAATAATGTCTACGTAAACTCTCGCAATCACTTGGAAGATGCCGTGGCCATGGTGCGGTGCTTGCCGTCAAACGCAATCGTTTACTATCACGTCGCGGGCCATCTGGAGCTTGAGGATGGATCGCTATTGGACACGCACGGCACCAAGGTCGGCGAGGAAGTTGTTCGACTAGGCCACGAGGTCTGGGGTTGGCACGGCCCACGGCCTTTGCTTCTTGAACGCGATAATCAGGTACCCTCTCTTGATGAACTGATCCGCGAAGTCGGAGATGTTCAGAAATCAATCGCGGCGGGCGATAGGTATGCGTGCTCAATCTGAAGCTCATGCGCCTTCTCGTATGGTGTCGGAGACAGACGAACTCTGTCAAAAAATCCGGCGGCGTAAGCCGTCAATTTACAGCGAGCTGCTTCGCGAAAACATTCTCGAAGTTTTGAAATGCAGCTTTCCAAGATTTGGCACAGCACTTGCTCCAGGCAAGCTCGATGAGATTGCGAGTCATTTCCTGTCCAGGCATGGCGCTAAGCGACCGCAGTTCCATCATATCGCGACGGAAATCGTCGAGTTTGCTCATCGCGGCCATGAGCTTTCAAAGCCGCTTATTTGCCTGCTGGAATACGAATGGATTCTACTGTCGACTGAAATCGACTCCGCACGAATCCAAGCTCCCCAATTGAGCGGTAATACGAATTGGGATACGTCGAAAATTTCCTTGAATCCTACCGCTGAAATCGTCGCCACGCCTTTTGATATTACTCTGGTAGACATTCCGGTTGAACTCGACGGAACGGAGCAGAACTATGTCTATGCCGTATATCGCACGGTAAAGCATACCGTTGTGACTCGGTCACTTTCTTATGTGGACTATTGCCTGATCGATCTTATTCGGCGCGAGGGCGAAGTGGCATTCAATGCTCTCGTTTCTGCGCCGCCAGTCCAGCTGACCACGGATGCAATCAGACAGTGGGTCATCGAACAATCACAAAACGGCTTGGTAATTTGTGGAACCGAATGTTGAAGGAGAAGCCATGAAGCTGGTCCAATTAGCAAATACCTTTCTGGAAAAGTCGAAAAATTTCGACTTCTTGGCGCTGCTGGCGATACGTCTGTATCTCCTGCCAATCTTTTATGTGGGAGCGCACGCCAAGATCACCGGCTTTCAAGGAACCGTCGAATGGTTTGCGACGCCGGTCGCACAAGGCGGCCTCGGAATGCCAGCGCCAGTTCTGATGGCGTTTCTCGCGACAGCGACGGAGGCGGCCGGCCTTGTTTGCTTGGCAATTGGGCTACTCACACGGCTAATCTCAGTACCGTTGATGTTTACGATGATTGTCGCCTCCCTGACCGTTCACTGGTCGCATGGCTGGGCGGCAATCGCCGGGAAGACTGCGGAATCGGCAATTCGAATGCAGGGCTTTATGGACTGGCTTGCGCAGAACTTTCCTGGACGCTTCAATTACATCACTGAGCTTGGCGATCCGGTCATCCTGAACAACGGAATCGAATTCTCGGCCACGTATGTGATTATGCTGGCTGTTCTCTTTTTCTACGGTGGCGGACGTTATGTGAGCGTAGACTATTGGCTCTCCAGGTGGACGCCCATGCGGGAGCTGCAGCCGGCCTGAGGGCTTCCAGAACTCTATTTCTATTAGGTTCGCTGGTCAGGCTGCGGAGATGCAACTGCCCAGGAACCGATCGCGCAGCGCGGGAAGTGGAAGCAATTTACTTCCGGCGCTTCACCGAACATCTTCTAAAATTTCAGTCTTGCTGCGCAAGCGTCGGTCGTCCTGGACCGGCGGAACTCCAAAAAAGCCTTCGATACTCTTGGCTGAACTGATAAGGGCTTTCGTCGCCGACCGCAAAAGCAGTTGCGACTGCGTCCATAACCTGTGGCATTTGCCACTCCGAGGTTTCGATGATGCAGAATGAGTGGGGCGGTACCACCTTCCCACTCGTACAGGCGCACGAGGTAATCGGACGCGTCACAGCTCTTGGCTCAAACGCTAACGGGCCTCAGATAGGAGAGCGCGTTGGCGTCGGTTGGGCATCCGCGAGTTGCATGCATTGTCAGCCATGCCTCGGCGGCGAGCAGAACCTTTGCCCGAAAAGAAAACTTATGGCGGCCGACAGTTATCGGAACTACAGCAGATGCGATTCAAGGTGTGGTTTGTACTGACTTCTTTTCGCAGTTTGCGTCCGCTTTCTCGGCAAAGCAGAAATCTGCCGACGATAACGTTGCTCAACGACGAATGGTGACTTTCGGTTATAAGCGCGGGTGGAACCTTCCAGTGACTCCCTTACCTAGCAGACGTAGCCGCGACAGCATCTGGTTTGCGGTCAATACGGCAGCCAACTTCCGCTTGTGGGATACATGCGATCGACGATGGCTTGGGCGGTCACGCCTCGCGGGTCATCGGTAATCCAGATTTTGGTGCTGTTAACGATCCGCCTCCAGGGCTCGACGCTGGCGTACTCAGGAGGGACAAGCTGGACGAAATACCAGAAGCCGTCTTTCTTCACTGGCTGGGGCTGCTGACGTGGTCGTGCCATGGCAATTAATCCTCGGGTTTCGTGCCGGATTGACAGCGGTACGAGCAGGCGTGATGCCGACCACAGCTCGCAAAGTGTCGAAAAACCTGGGCGCAATGGCGGATTTGGCGCCCCTACGGGAGTCACACCAGAGCGTTAAACTTGTTAAAAAACAAATTTCTAGGTGTTCTGGAGATTGGCCGATGCCAACAGATCTACCAACACTCGCCTTCACGTTGGATTGCGACAGTTCGGAACGTTACGCGACAAGAGAGTCCTTCTTTTCGAATCCCGGCTTTAGTCGGGCGACCTGCCCGCAGAGGCCGAGTGAGAACATCGCCGCTCACCCCCCGGGGGGAGCGATTAAGTTACGGGCTGTGTCCCCAACTACTGACGCAATCCCGATAACGAAGAATTCATCGACCTAATAGACGCTGATACAGGGTACGCGGCGGACCTTTCTTGCGTATTGAGCGATTGCTGGCGCGACATCGTAACGGAAGTTACGGCGTACGGATCAATCATGAGCTTCCAGTCCGCATGGATCTCGCAGTGCGTCTCACAACGAGGATTGCATGCAGCAGTTTTGAAGGCCGTCACCGTCAGGAACTTCGCGGACCACAGCATTCTCGTGCTCAAGACACTCTTCGTAGCAATGATTCCTTGCTGAGGTGCGAAATCTGCGGGAAGGTTCAATTCTTCGGCAGCTTCCCAACCTTTTGGAGCGCGAAAATATTCGTCGATCGCTGCCTGGTATTCTCGCTTGATCTCTGTGCGGCAAGACTTGTGCGCAAACTGAGACCACACAGACTTTTGTGTCAGGTACAGAAAACGCGTTCAGGGGAAGCACGCGCTCGCGGTGAGGGGAATACTCCAGCTCGTCAATCCGGCGCTGAGCACGACGCTTGTCGTGGCGCTCACTCGATGGCCGCACGAGGTCGCCGTCGCGACGAAAGTTGGCGTGCTACTTCCGTAGTAATGTGCCTTCGCGTAAGCCTGGGTTGCCGTCGCCGTGGCGCACCGGGTCGCATCGACCGAATAGCAGCGCGCCGCCGCCTCAACCGCGTTGTGCAATCCGGAGAGCGAATACATCACGATCCCGATGTAAAGCGTCCCGATGAATAGCATGATCAGTAGCGGGAAGGTCAGGCCGAACTCGACGGCAACACTTCCCTCGTCGCAGCCTTTGAACGATGATCGCTGTAAGGCACCCATGTTAGCCCAGCCGCATCCAGCTCGTCATCGATATCGAAGTCAGTCCGGAAGCTCCAAGTACGGTGAGCCCAAATAAGGGTTTATAGGGATAGGTGACTTGCACCTGGACGTAGTCGCCGGGCGACGTGCTGGCGTTGCCCACCGACGAGCAATCGGCAGGCTTGCTTGAGAGGCTGCCGACCGGCTGAAGAGCATTTGAAGAGTCGACGCAATAATAGCTCTCGCTCGGATAACCAGAAGCTAACGATACGGAGGTTCCAAGGGACGTGGCCTGAATTGCCGTGGTGATCGCAGCGTTCAGACCTGAGCAATTTAGCGTCGCGGGTAACTTGGCGCTGTCGGAGCACGCCTTCCAGGCCGCCTGTGCACCGATCTCGGCAGCGTTCTCAACGTCCATTCGCTTCAGCGCGTAGAAGCTCAGGTCGACGGCGTTGAGGAGACCGATGAGGAGCAGCATGGCTGCCCCGGCAAACTCAATCGCGGCGGTTCCTCGCGTATCGCGCGGAAACACTTGCCATTTTGATGAGGGTGCCATCAGTTGACCAGCGCGCCGCGATGTCCACCTTCCGGCGGTGTAAGTCCGGCTGAACCGCACTGGTTATCGTTTTTATAGATCGAGCCGGTGCCGTTGATCGTGATGTTGTCGACGACCATTGCGAAACACAGGGCGCCGTTCGCCGACTTATTGACGACGCCGCTGAGGGTCACGCTCGAATGGGGTAGATAGACGAGGCCACTGATATCCCAAGCTGGGCTATTGCCCGCAGCCGAAACGTCAACGTTCTTCGTGAGGCTTGGGTCCTGGTAGATGGCAACCCCGCTCCAGTCGCCGGAGGCCGGCGCCTGAATGTCGAGCGTGCCGCCGCCGCTCGGAAAGTGCTGGTAGGAAGCACCATTGGTGCCTGTGAACACAATCGTTAGATTGGAGCCCGACAACGTATAGCCGTTGGTATCCAACTGGCCGTTTTCGATGACCAACACGGCGTCATTGATCGTCGTGTTGCCGGTCAGCTGCTGGTCACCGCAAACAATGTGATTTCCGCCACCATAGGAAAAGCTTCCGGACCATTTGTTGGAGGATGAAAGCGGCGGATCGTGCGGCTTTGTTGGCTCGGTCGGATACGTATGACAGGGGTTAGCTGGAATGTTCGAGGCAAGGCCGGAATAAGGATCTGTAACTATTGGCACATTGGAATTCTGAATATTACCGCAGCCCTTGTTGGTACCGGCCGCATCGCCCATAGCGGCGTTCAAATTCCCGCCGTTGCAGGTCGAGCCGGTATTCGACATCGTGTTGCAGTCATTGAGGTTGGCGTTCGGGGCGCCATTGGAGGTGATCCCCTGCGCACCGCTGCTCGCGAGCGCCAAGATGCAATAGGGATAGGCGGGACCGCTCGTTGCGACGGCCGTGGAGCTAATTAATTCCACTCGTTTGCCGTTCGCTGCCGTCGCGTTCCCCTGGTAGCCGATGACCGGTGATAGGAATAATGGCACCTTGTCGGAGACTTGAACGCTGTAACAATTCGATGAGCATCCCGGCGCGGTGGCTGGATTGGTTGCGGACACCGTGATGTTGCCGACGCCGTTTCGGAAGCCATACTGCGCCGTGACGGCGTTTGCTTCGCCGTCATAAGTCGGTCCGCCGTTGGTCGCGGCAGCTATCGCCGCCGCGTCGGCGGCGTTCTGCATGGCGCGTTGCCGCCAGTGCCAATAGGAAATCTCGACGGCGAGCGCCATGGCGCCGACCACGACCGGAATGACCAGGGCAACCACGACAATCGTCGCGCCGCGCTCGTTACGAGCGAACGAGCGGAAGTCGTTGGCAAAGCTTGCCGTCCATGCGTGTAGTTGTCTTACGCTGCTCATTTTGCGGTGTCCGCGCCGACGCGCAATGGCAATGCGCTGTGATGGTCTATTCGCTGGCGGTGCTGAGTCGTGTGTTAACGGCATTAAAAGTGTTCCGCAGTCCGCCACTGACGTTCCGCAGCGTCACGATGATTCCGACGCCGACGATGTCGGCGATGAGGCCGTACACGATGGCGGTGGCGCCCGACTCGTCCTTGATGAAAAACGCCCACGGATCATGTTGAACCCCCAAGCTAAGCGCGCAGCCACTCCGGTATGCGTCGGCCGGCGTTAAAATGGTCGGTTCAAAATCTAAACAATTTTAATGCTAATCAGCCTAGGTCTTCATCCAAGTGGCATAGACCGATGGTTTGTAGTGCGCCCAAGTGCTGGCCGGACCCGTTTATTAGGCATCACTGGCGAGATCGTCCACTTTTCGCAGATCACAGCAATCGCGACGGGCTCTCCATCGTTCGGCATGCTGAGCACTTCACTAGGCGTGCGAAAACGGACTTACACTCAGTCTGTCAATTGTCGTTGCGTTAGGGAAACAGCGGCGAGACGACCTCGAACACATACAAGAGTGTAATGCTTAGACCGCAATCGCTGCCTCAATGCTCATTAGCGAATTTTCCGCCGACCCCGTTCGTGGAACTCTGAAGAGCCACCCAGAGTCCGATCGAACGGAAGTTGGCGAGGAGTGATTGAGGAGAAGGCAATGAAATTTTCCTATTTGGCCATCGGTGCAGCGAGTGCGTTGCTGGCGCTGAGCGGCGCTGCGAATGCTCATAGTTCGAGCGCCGGTGGCGGTGGGGCTCCATCGGTCCCACCCGGATTTAGCAGCGGTGGCAACCACACGGGCTTTGACAGTAACTCGACGGGCAGCACGCCGTCCTCGTCTCCGAGAGGCTGGGATCAAGGAAAGGCTGACTGGAAAACCAATTCTCCGGATGGCCAAGCGTCGGGCGGAACGCCAGCGCCAGCGGATTCCGCATTGGCTCCGGGGTTCGCTCACCACTGAAGCGGCGAAAGCCATCAACATTTAAGAGCGCCGGGCGGGATCGCTCGGCGTTTTTCCTTGACGCCGACGTTCGCTTTTTCTTTTGGAGGAGCGGCAGCGGATTTCACAGTTAAAGCGTCAACGCGAAGAGTAAGAGCGTGATTTGAGAGTCAGCCAAAATCTGAAAATATGACTTTTAATAACTAGCATTGGAATAGTCTTCCGACTGCAATTGTTTGCAGCCGGAAGATATCTGAGAGGGCGGCACTTCACATTTCGAACATAGACCGCTTATTTCAGTGGCACAGGTTCCTCGCGTTCGCCGCCAAACTTATAACTCACAGCAACGCGGAATGTGTCGATCGGGCCAAAGTGCGTTCCGACATCCGACCCGCCATTCAGCTTCGAAGCATTGGCAATGAAGACATTGTCGTCGAAATCGTAGCGAAGATACTCGGCGCTCAATACGATATTGTAACCCAGCAGCATGTCGAAGCCGCCCCCGAACACCGCGCCAGTAGCATTAGAGTGATAATTCGCTGTCCTTCCAGGAATTGCGTCGGCGTCTCTGAAGCCAAATTCGGCGTTGCCCCAGCCGAAGCCAGCCGTGCCGAAGACCAGCAAATTGTTGAGAACCACGATGCCGGCGCGGCCACGCACCGATCCGAGACTTTCGAGCTTGGCGCTGGCGCTATCAACTGTGCCGGGAATGCCATCGTCTAATACGGCTGTTTCCGATTTGCCGTTGCCCCAGGACCAGTCGCCTTCGATACCGAGAACGTATCTGTCGAATTGGAAATTGTAGCCGCCTTGAACGCCGTAGGTCGTACTGTTTCTGGAGCCTGAATGAAGGACGTCAGCAGGTCCCGCACCGACGTGGTCGTCAAAAAGGGTGGAGCTTGGACTTTCGAAGGCTTCGCCAACAATCCCGCCGATATAAAAACCACCAAAGTTTCCGGGCTCAGCGACCGCTGCTCCGGCACTGCAAACTAACGCAACCGCCGCAACTCCAACGAGCTTCGACATTATACAAATCCTACTCTACGCCACAGTACATATGCCGTATCGGATGCGCCGGAATTAATCTGCACACAATCCAAAATCCGGACGGTCAGTCTCGTTTTTAAAGCAATGGTTGCTGTGTCGACACATGGGCCGTTTCGACTAACAACGTCGCCCAATCCTATGGCTGAAGGATCGCAGGCTTTTCGCAATGAGTGCGCACGCAGGCGTGGTCGCAAAGTCCCAAAGCATCAGCAAAACTTCACGCTCGTTCGCTTCGGCCGTCTGTATCGACCAGCTCGAAGAGTTCCAGTCTGTACCCTACTCATCATCATCGTCGGATCGGCGGCCCTCAGCCTCCTGACCGCGTGCAACCTTGAACAAATCACCGCTCTGCACGGCATCGGCGAGATGCGCTTCGACATTCCCCCTTGCCAGAAGTTCGAGACGGCATCCTGGAAGGACGAGCATACACTCTGGTACACCACGCGCCACGCTCGGCCGGGTGAGCCGGCTGAAGAGCATGAGTACCGGTCATCCATCGCGCCGCCCGGCATACTCCATGCGCTGGTCCCGGCCTTTCAGCTAGTGTGCTGGACTTTGGCGACAGTTCTTGGAGATAGGCCAACAGGCCTAGGTTTCCCGAAGTTTATGCAATGCACTGCGCATTGCTTTCGATGTTTGTTGATGGCCGACGATTGAAGACGTGAGATAAACTCTTGATCAGTCAGAACACTGAATGCCCGCGTGCGCCCTTGAACGGCCACCGATGTGTGATGGATGATTTCCATTCGGCCCTTCATTGGCATCGATAGTATGCACATGCGTCTCCATCGTTTTCTGGCTATCGCGGTATTGGGATTGGGGGTGTTGGCCCTGGCTGCTTCGGCGGCTATTGTCATCCTTAAGCCCGGGCCACAGGGCAAGGTCGTGATCGCAAGCGGGGGATCTGAGGGTGCCTATTATCAATTGGCGCTTGCATATCAGCGGGAACTCGCACGGTTTGGGGTTGATGTTGAACTTCGTCCACAAATGGAGGGCCGCGACACACTCCGAGCTCTTTTCGTTGACGCGAATTCTGACGTCCAGGTCGGCTTCATAAAGGGCGGGATTGCCGCAAGCTTGCAGGGGCGATTTGCAACGGCTGAAGAGCGCAAGTGGCATGATCGGCAGGTCGAGGTGCTCCGGTCGGTCGGCCGTCTGTTTTACGAACCGGTCTGGATTTTTTCCGCCGGCTCGCAGAACCTCCGAAGTTTGAAGGAGCTGAAGGGCAAACGAATTCTCGTGGGAACCAAACAGAGCGGAGCGCGCCGAATAGCGCTCTACATGCTGCGCTCTAACGGTATTGATGCCGCGAACTCGACGCTCATCGAAGAAGATCTATCAATTGATGCCGCGCCATTGGCTTCGGGAAAAGCAGATGCGGCTTTTTTGGTGCTTCCAACGGAGGCGCGAACCATCCAGCAATTGCTTCGTAACCCTACGATCCGCCTTCTCGACTTTGTCGCCGAAGCCGACGCATACGTTGAGCGCATTCCTGCACTCTCCTCACGCGTTCTGAAACAGGGTTCGATCGAATTCGCTCCCGACATCCCGTCGGGCAACGTTACGCTCCTGGGCACTACGCCCGCGCTCGTCGTGCGCAATAATGTTCATCCGGCAATCGCGGAACTTCTCGCTTACGCTGTAATTCATAATCCGAAATCTGGGTTCGATGAGAGCGGCGAGCCCATTCTTTTCTACCGGGCGGGCGAATTCCCCAATGACAATGATCCGGAGTTTGCCGTCACTCCCGAGGTGGCTAGTCTCTATAAGAGCGGGGAATTGCCGTTCGTACTGCGAACCCTCGCCCCGCTCAACCAACGCCTCGGTATACCATTCTGGGTGACAGCGTTTGTCTACGACCACGGCACCAACGCATTACTCGTTGCCATTCCTTTACTGAGCATCGTTTTGCCCCTCATTCGATTTCTGCCAGGATTGTACACTTGGACAGTGCGGCGGCGGTTGTATTATTGGTATGGTCAGTTGAAGACGCTCGAGGCAAGCCTGGATGAGAGCCTGAGCGTTGATCAACTCGCGGACAAAAAATTAGAGCTCGACCGGATCGATGCCGCTGTAAGTCGATTACGTGTACCTGTACCGTTTGCAGATGAGCTATACGATCTGCGAGGGCATATTGATTTGATAGGTCGCCGCCTAGATCGCCGCGTACAAAGCAAGCCCTTCAATGTCGCCGCGTAGTCACCGGCAGCGCTGCCAAATCCCCGGGAAGGCGAACAGGCGCCGGTCATCGTCGCCATTCACCGCGAACCAATGCCACTTCGCAGGCTTGCCGCTGTCGGGTTCGCAATAACTCGACGCGGGCACAGGCAACGGCGTTGCTCGAATGAAGGCTTCCAGAAACGCGAGGCCAAAATCTTATCATCGCGGACGTTGGTCACGCGGCGCGGTGCCTTGCCTGGCTACAAGAGCACGAAGTCCCAGCTCATTGTCACCAGCTCGCGCTCGCCGTCGTCGGCCTTGCGGATCACAGAGCCGTTCCAGCCCGGAAAAATCGCGGGCTGCGGTTCAATCGATGTCGCGCGGTTGTGGCTGACGTTGAAGAGACGACGGATCGCTTCGACGTTTCGGGTCTGCGAATACAAATTGCACATGCCAGCGGATGTAACGCATTGGCGGGTTGCCGACAAAAAGTTGCTCTCGGTATGTTCTCGCCTCACGCTTTCGATTAGGGGCTGGATTCTTGCGCATTTTTCTGGACGACGACGAATGCCCGAGATCGCGACGTGGCGGCCCGCATTGTTGAGGAGATCGTCCTCAATGATGTGGTGACAAAAGGCTCATTCGTCATCGACGGCTATAGTGCAGCCCGGAGGATCGCGCGGGCATTGACAGCGGCGCGCGCTGACGAACGACGCCTAGGCTTCGCCACTCCCATGCCGATGCGTGCCTCGGTGCCAGCCGTGATGGCGAAGTGGCCCGCACTGCATCCGCTCTATCATTGGCTGACTGTCGATGGCATGCAGTTTCATCTTTTCCCGCGCGCCACTCTCTCATTGCCGAAGTCGGTGGCGAGGGTTCGAATCCATTGCCCCGCTCAACTAGTCAGAATGATAACCCTTCCCTCAATTTTGCGAACTCTTGCCTGAGCAGAGTCACGACAATTCTTACTTTGGGTAGATCAACCAAGCGCTTATGACAGATGATCGCGAGTGGTGGGCTAGACGCAGCTGGAGCCTCGAGCTTGAGTTCCACGAGTTCGCCCGGTCGCTCAAGCCGATGGGGAGTCTTCAGAAGAACCATCGCACCAACGCCAGCCTGGCAGGCCGCGACCTGCACGCTATAGTCGTCGGATGTAAAAACGGGGCGGAATTCCGGAATCTTGGCTGCGAGCTCTGGGTTGGGGCTCAACATTTCATACTCGTCCGCCCATGCAATCCAGTTGACGTCGTGAAAGTCATAATTCTTCGGAAGGCTTCGCGCATAATCCCTCCTTGCAAATACACCAGCCGGAATCTTTACCTCATCGAGTGTGATCAGATCGGGATCGTCGAAGGAACTTTTCCTAAGCCTAAGCGCAATGTCCACCTCGCCACGCGATAGGTTCAGACGGTCCATGCTGGCTATAACTTTAAGAGTAATCTCTGGATGCTTCTTCCTAAGCGTATCCGCGAACGGCGCTAGTAAATCGAAGGCGAATGAGGGCGCCGCGGTGATGCTCACAGATCCGCTTACAGGCGAACTCTTCGTGTCGAGCGAACGATTGGCTTCTGTCGCCCATTGCGCCATCCCTTGTGCGGCGGGAAGCAGCCTCCTTCCAGTGTTCGTCAGGGAGATACCCTGATTTCCGCGGATGAAGAGCGCCTCACCAAGCTCGTACTCCAGCTCCGCAATCTTCCGACTCAAAGTGGGCTGGCTCACCTTGAGACGTCGCGCAGCCCCGCTCATACTTCCGGAATCGCAGACAGCAAGAAAAATCCGGACGTCATCCCACTGTAGTTCCATCTCACTCCCCACGAGTCACCCAGATCACCATTCATTTATGGATGGCGACATCGGAAATTATGGAATTGTTATTCTTTTTTGTCGACGCCAAAAATGCCTGCGTTCACTTAGCGACCCTTCAAGGGTTCGGTCCCTCCGGTTTCGGCGAGGGACTTTCAATGCAGGAGACGAATATGGGTAAATTGGAAGGAAAGATCGCTGTCATCACTGGCGGCAGCGATGGAATGGGGCTCGCGACCGCCAAGCTGTTCGCACGCGAAGGCGCCAAGGTCGTCATCACCGGGCGCGATCAGGAAAGGCTCGATGCTGCGGCGCAGACCATCGGAAACGGCGCGGACGCGATCCGCTGCGATATTTCCAAGATGGCGGACATCCAGGTGCTTCGTGAATTTGTCGAGAGCAAGCACGGTCGTGTCGACACGATCTTCGCGAACGCCGGCGCGGCGCGACCGAACATGTTTGAATACATGTCGGAGGAAGAATTCGATTTCACGACAGCCTGTACCTTCAAGGGAACCTACTTCACGGTCCAGAAGCTCCTACCGCTTATGACTTCCGGCGGCTCGATCGTTCTCAACACCACGACTCTGACCACGAAGGGCATGCCCTATGTCAGCGTCTATTCGGCGGGCAAGGCTGCGATTCGCTCGCTAGCACGCTCGCTCACCGCGGAACTCATCGACAAGGGCATACGGGTGAACGCCATGGCGCCCGGCTACATCGACACCGACCAGGCGCGCAAATCGGGTGTGAGCGAGGAGATGATCCAGCAGACCAAGACCCAAGTGCACGCCCAAATTCCGATGCACCGCAGCGGCACCGTCGACGAGATCGCGAAAGCCGTCCTGTTCCTGGCCTCCGATGACTCGTCCTATCTGACAGGCAGCGAACTCTGCGTCGACGGCGGCTGGAACCAGGTCTGACCGTGCTTCCCGGCACTCATGAAGAGTGCCGGACTTATATTTTGCTATATGTAGCATCAAGCTGACCCGCTGAAGGCCCTGTGAGGTCAGCTTTTGGCCAGAAGCGGACGGCGGACAAGCGCTTTTAAACTAGCCGGTGGAGCTTACTTCCATGACTGCTTCAAATTATTCGATCCTCGCGGCATCAATTTTTTCAATTGTTGCTGTCCTACAATTGGCCCGCGCGATATTCCGTGCCGATTTGAATGTTGGCACCACATCGATTCCAGTGTGGGCGAGTTGGATCGCGTTTGCCGTTGCAGGCCTGTTAGCCTGGCTCGGGTTCACGGCCCCACCCAGCTGAGCGGGCGCGTCGGTTTCAAAGATCGGCCAGTCGTCGCCGTTGATGGTGCCGCCGTCCATTGCGCATCGTGGGCACATTCGAAATGGCTCTACGCGCTCTATAAACCTGAGACGCGGAAGCGGTGAGGCAACCCAAGGGAAGGAGCACCGACTGGGCCTGGAGACAGTCATCGGTGAAGCCGTCAAGCTTTTGAAACTGTTCAACACAACGCTCAAACTCTTCGAAGACGATCTTGCCGCAATCAACAGAGACGGCGCAAGCTGAACGACAAAATCGTAATTGCGCCGTCAATGAATCGAAAACGGGTCTGGGCCAGACTTGATTGTGAACTCATTCCTCCCCCTAAGTTGTCTCCGTCCCCGGTCGTTCTAGACCGTTTTTGTGGCCAGACATCCTTGACTTACGCTCGCGACGCCTCAAGGCGTCGGGGTGCATTTGTTGTCGACGTCCGTTGCTATGGCGAAGACCATGGTCCCCGCGGTGCCGAAGCGCGGCGGATTAGGTCGCGCTTCGTTCGGGTGACGCCAAGCGGCCGCCCCTGTTCGTCTACGTCGCGCGGGCTCTCGCCGCCCGTACTAAGAGGACCGCCAGGATCGTGTGAAGAATAACTGCCGGCCACAGCAGGACGCCGCTCCAACCGCCTGCAAAGCCAAGGTAGGTAAGATAGAGCGTGACGACCGAGGTGTAGGCCAACATGCCAGTAAGCGGCGGGCCCGGCCAGCAAGCGACCCCCAAGGCGATCAGAGCAATGCCGGTCACTCGCGCTATGGGTATGGTGACGCCGGTAAGTTCCTCTCCAAGCAACGCCCGCCCAACAAGTGAAGGAACAATCAGTAACGCCAATCCAGTGGCGACTTCAGCGACAGCGGCGAAAATCAACGCCTTATTTGTTGTTCCCATTTCACTTGGCCTTTCGCGCTGGCGACCTCGTTGGCGATGGTTGGAAGCTGCTCAGGTTTGCCTCCGCGTCGGATGCAGAATTATATCTGGAGCGGCGAACGCATACGTACAGCGAGATCGCACTCCTTAGCGGATTTGCCAGCCAAAGCCACATGCCGGCGGTGATGCGAGGGCACAGGAACGTTACGCCGGAACAGCTAGGTCCAAAAAATAGAACGCCATCCCTATTCAAACTGAAGCGGGCGAGAATACGAAAATCCCGCTATCGAGTGCGGCGGTCGTCATCCGATTGCACCGGAAATGAGCTGGTCTTTGACAGATTGGCAAGCTGGCGGTTAGAACCAATCGCTCAATAAAATTTAAGCGTAAACTTCGCGCCGAATTGCGCCGTATGCGGGACGAGCAAATGCAGGCCGCCACTGTCCGAAACCTTAAACGGTTTGGCGCTCGGTTTCGCGTTGCGGATGGCAGTATCGGTAAGTGGCATCACCAGCCCTCAAGGGCTGTTGGTATCGACGCCACATACCAACAACAATACCAGCATTTTTCTCGAATGTCAGCGACCGCTCGCGAATTTCCGTGAATGGGAAACAGCTGATTTTAAAGGGCCAATTTCAACAGACCTGAATGCCGGTGAATGTCGAATTGGCGCTCCCTACGGGGGTCCGCGCGTCCTTAAATTTCAAGCGTTTATCCGTAAGTGGGACAAAAATTTCTCCCATAGTGTTTCAGTACGTTGTGCCGGCGAGTGTCCCACCGTCTGCTTATGACCCAATGCAGACTTCACCTGCCGTGCGACGCAGCGAGCTGGTAGCCATGCATTAGTGGAAGGGTCAGTTGCCGGCAGTTCATTTGGCGGTGGACCGACCCGAGTGCACGGCGGGGGTGCTGTTCGGGCAATAGTGCGCAATAGCTTGATCGCAGCGTCTCTTGGACTCGCGATCCTAGGCATCGTCGCCGTGTTGGGGACGATGCCGCCCGCCGTGGTCGAGAATTTGGGAATGCATCATTAACTCGAACCGACATCAATGTCTCTTCTCGGATGCGAAGTGACGACGGTCGGGATAGCGCAGCCGAAATCCCACGGGCAGGAGTTTAGATAGGTCGACTCGGTTAAGTCTGCAAAAATCGTCGACGGCGGTCCACCGCATTGATAATTCCCACGCCTGTGCGTTAGGTGGTGCACCCACGAATTCACGAAGCGGTGGTAAAATCTTGGTCGCACGTAATAGGTTAGACGGAAAAAGGTTGGTCCGAGACAAAACTACGCTGGATCGCCGAGGACAAATCCTGGTCGCGTTCTTCCAGCGCAACATTTCTTCCTTCACGGGACGGTGACGAAGAACACGAGCATCTGACCAGCGCTGAGGGTCTGGGACTTGTGCTTGTGAGCCTATATCTTTGGGAGAAAGCATCCAATGAAGACTGTCGTTCTTGCAGCCTTGATGGCAATTGTCGCGGCCGCTCCTGCGCATGCGGCGCTGAAGCCCGGGGACCGAGCCCCGGATTTCAAGGCGCTCGCCTCTCTGGGCGGCAAGGAGTTCACATTTTCGCTCGCCGACGCTCTGAAGAAAGGTCCGGTGGTGCTCTACTTTTATCCCGCCGCTTTCACGCCGGGCTGCACCATCGAGGCCCATGAGTTCGCGGAGGCGGTTGGCAAATTCCAGGCGCTTGGCGCGTCGGTGATCGGTGTCAGCCACGACAACATCGCCACACTCGACAAGTTCTCGACCAGCGAATGCCGCAGCAAGTTCCCCGTCGCGGCGGACGAAGATGGAAGCATCATCAAGTCCTACGACGCCGCGATGATGGGAATCTTAGCATACGCCGACCGGACGTCGTACGTCATCGCGCCAGATGGCGACGTCGTTTTCGAATACTCGGCGATGGATCCCACTGGCCACGTCGAAAAGACGTTGGCCGCCGTCCAGGATTGGAGGAATAAAACGCATTGAGACGCGCCCCGGCCGGTGGCAACGCGCCGCCGGCCCTCCAAGCGCGAGGCACGCTGATCTATGCCATCGTGAACAACATCTTCGACCACCACTACGGCACTTTCGGCAACTACTTCACGATGACGGCTTCGCAGCCTCTCTCGGAACGATTGACTTCACGGCTCCGCGCACCGTCGTTCTGGCGACGCCGATTGCGGCCTACGGAGGCATGAAGGTGAGGTTCTGATCAGAGTGCCCAATGGCGGCTTCGGTCAAAAGCCTCCGCGCAGAGCTTGGCTTTGAACCCGCTTTTGATGCGCCAGCAGCATCATCCATTTGATAGCCGTCGCGTTGTCGAAAGCGGAAGCCGAAATCCGATTCTGTGCAAACGATCGTCGGCTGACCGTTTCTGCATCAATCGCAGACGATGATTGAGTTCGTTGGCAATCCCCACCGCCTTTGTACGCGGTGCACCGACGAGCCGTAGACATTGATCGACCATCCGTCCGAAACCGCCTGAGATCATATGGGCACCTGGTCCCTTACGGACCAGCCGCGCCGTCGAAGCCGGAGAAACTCCACAAGCTTCGAGGTGTGCAAGCGGTAGGTTGAGGATGAAATTCCGCTCCGCGTCCCGCTTCGCAAAGTGCGGATTGGCCGGTGGAGCAAAAAGAAGCGGCCGCCAAGTCCGTGAGATTTCCCCGTTGGGACGGCGTCGTCCGTCCACCCATTGGCCGCCGAAAGAAGTGAGCTGTTCAATTCGCGCGCCGCTTGCCCGGGAGTGAACGCATGCCTTGATTTCGATAACTTACTGCAGAGTGGGACAATAATTTCTCCCATAGCATTTCAATAGTTATTCGGGCGAGTGTCCCACATCTCACGTGTTCAGATTGAAAGCAGCTTTTTCACGAACACGTAAATCAACACGCCGGTCCCAGCGAGGCCAGTGATGATCGTCGAAGGAAAGATCACGAGGGCTTCCACCGAACAGACGGTATAACGAGTTGATAGGACTCGATCCTTTTTCAAGACTTCGGAAAAAGTTACTCAATAATTACACGCCCGCTACCTTGCTTTCATCAATCAGCAATCAGCGCTTTCGTGCGTTTGATCAGAGCGTGCTGTTCCTTCTTAAGCGTGGGAAGATCGAACTTCGCCGCGCTAGCTTCAACAACTCCGGCTGCACCGAAGAAAGCAGCGCTGAAAACTCCGACGAAGTGCTCAAGCCAGACTTTCTCGAAGCCCGACACACTGATTTCTTCCGATTGAGATCCCCTCCAATAGTGCACGACGCCAAAATACGTCCCATGCAAGAGTTCCGAGCCGTATCTGTAAATCGACACGCTGATCTCTGACGCGGCGTGCGATGGTTCCCAAGTCTCCCGACGCGATAGCTACTGCCGCCGCTGGGTGTTCAAGTCACAAGCGATGTCCGTGACGATGTGATGAAAAAAACACATGGCGCGCAATTCTCATCAACGCCGCAATGGTCTTGATGATGTCACGTTGAGCGGTGTTAATTAACGCCGTTAATTGTGGACGGAGGCTTAGCGGGGCAGCAGAGCATCTGGACTTTCTTAGAATTTTGCAGATGCTTTAGTGCGATTGGCTTGTCGGGGTAGAGGCAGGCCTTTTTCTGACATTGCTGAACTGAAGACGGCGACGGTGGTTGTTCCGGCAGCACCCTTGCGCCTGCTTGAAAGACTTCGAACATGAGGTGAGGCGACAATTTATCGATAGTCAGTCAGTGAGTGAGTTGGGGCCGTGCGTTTTTCCGCGTTTTTCGTTCTGTGTACGATCGGTGCTTCCGTGGGCGCGGTTGCTGAACCCGCACTAGTTGAGGTTCATTGGAATCTCTTCAGGCCAACCATGAAGGGCTGCAGTGCAACAAACCAAGGCGCCCTGGATTTGCACATCAAGGTCAACCGTCGCGGCAGAGACGAAGGCGAACACGGCTCTAAGCTTGTTAGCGGCTTTGAGCAAGGCGACACCTTATTGATCGATCGCAAATCGAGCGCTGGCCTGTTTACTCCGAGCTATATTCTTTCGGAGCTCGATCAGCAGCAAATTGCGCCTGTCCTTACGCTGGACGGAATAGTCCCGTCCGACGTGAACGATGCTATGGAAGAGCAGGTTAGATTTGTCATTCCGCCCGAGGGAGCTGGCTGGGCATTATTCAGCAACACTGATACGGCCGCCGGCGAGGGAGAGTATTCGATCACCGTGCGATGCGTGCCACGTGATCAGTCCAGTCCGCCTCCTGTGTCGTGACCAAAGCTGTCCAGCCACACCTTTGCAGCGTCGGAAAGGTCCGGTGAAGAAAGACGGGCCGAATGTCGAGCTGGACGTCTATAGCTTCATGACGACGGCGCCCAACACACTAACCGACTCGATCAGCCACGAACGGATGCCGGTGCTGCTTTCCGAGGAGGCAGACTTCGAGAACTGGCTCTCGGGATCACCGGCCGAAGCGTTCGCGTTAGCCCGGAGCTTCGATCCGGCCGCGATGCGGATCGTGCAGTCGGGGTTTGAGAAAAAAGACTTGCTTGCCGCATAAGCGGCGAAGCGATCCGTCGCCTCGAGCCGCAGCCCGCGATATGGAACGGCAGCGTGAGCCCGTGAAGAGGCACACCGGTGCCCTTGTCTTTCCAAATATTATATCTAATTGGATCAATATTTAAATTGCCGATAGGAGCCTAAGCGACCTAACGCCTGTCACACAACTTAAAAAAAAACGATATATGCGTCCGCAGAATTCTTATTCCGTAGCCGCGTTTTGATCGGCTATTCCCATTACATTTTTGGCTTCAATGAGGTTTTTTGTGTCACGAATTTTTTGCGATACCGAATGGCTTGGATCGAGCGGTCTTGCGCTTCTTCGTACGGCTTACGAGAGCGCCCGCGATGCCTTGCAAAGTGAGGCCGCACTTACCGACGCCGATCTCGATGCCTTGACGGACGTCATGGCCGACGCCCTTCTTTCCCTTTATCGGGCGGGGCAGGTCGATGAGACAAGGCTCAGCAATTACGCCGTCGCGAAAACACTCCGACACCTCAACGCGGGCCAGCGTTAAGCGGAATAGGCCATCAATCCACACGAACGCGAGTGGACACTCAACAAGAGAAGGCCACGAATCAGGACATAGCTGACGACTCGATCGGCCTTCCGTTGATGTCGGAAGAGTGGAGATCATCATGCTGAAGCCACTAGCGCTCGTAGTCGCAGTGTTTGCAGCCGCTCCTCTCGCAGTATACGTCGCATATGCGTTAGGCGAGCACACAAGGTCTGCCGCAGACATCCCGTACGATTGGCAGACCTTGAACAGAAACAGCCAACGCTACTCGCCGATGGACCGCAAGCGTCTCGATAGGCTGGCTCGCGAGGTCGCGGGGGAGACCAATCGCGGAGGAACCTGCTGTCCCTAACGAAATGGCCCTCCCCAGCGCGGATGCGGATCGTGCAGTCCGGATTTGACAAGATGGATCTGCTCGCGGTTTGAATGCGACGGGGAGACCAGCGTGACAGATGATCCACCAAAGCCCAGTGAGCCCGCAAAGCCGATTGATCAGTTCATCGAGAAGGCGCTTGAACAAGCACGCGAGGGTGTGAACGGCATCTACACCAGGGTCCAGCCGGATGGCTTGGTCACAGTGGTGACGTTCATTCGCAGTGTCGATATGGCATGGGTCAACTTCAACGCCGAGCAACTGGATCATTTGATCAATAATTTGCAAGAGGCACGGGCCGCCGTCGGAAAGAACAAGCCGATTTAACGGAAGCACGACACCGGCCATGGGGAGGACGGGTAACCCATGGCCGGTGCGTTGTTCGGTGCGACGACCCCTCACAGATACGTCGCGCCTCCCCCTCCTCCTGGTACGCAATTTCGTGAACTACCTACAATTAAATAAACCTATAAGTTGTAGGTCCTCAATCTATAAGTTGTAGGTACTTAAATTTTCGCCGTAGCGCGCGCGTCATGGGAGCCGGAAGCGGTAATCTGTGGACAGAGCAATCGGCGTCACTCGCTTTTCGATGCTACGATGCTATCTGAGGCTCACGCGCGTCAGCCCAAATAAGAGCCCCCACATCAAGGGGGCCTTTTTTTATTTGTTCGGAGCGGGGTGCAGTTACGGCACGATGCTCGGTAACGCTCGGGATATGCTCCCGACAACGTCCGCCTCGAGTTTCTCGAAGTTGTCGACCTCATCACAAGTGAAACCGCGAACGATGACTAGGATCAGCTCACGAAGCGGCTGTTGAGATTGACGGGGATGCTGTGGAATTGCACGGACGTCGTGCCGGCTCACTATCGCCGGGACATATGGCATGACTTCGGCCCGCTCGCCGATTGTGAGCCAATAACATACGCCCAGGCGTCACGGATGATCCGCGAAGACATTGAGCGCCGGGAACGAGCGGCCGCATCGTAAAACGCTCTGAGAAAGGCTCAACCATGAAATATTTTGACGTGGTCCCGAGCGCGCGGGTGGTGCCCGCGCCCGCAAAGGGGATCACATGCGAACGAGAGCTTTCAGGCGACATCACGTTCTCGACGGTGGGACAAATCGGCGAAAAAACTCAACAAAATCAAATGGAAAAAAGTGACTGGCGCTCCCTACGGGACGCTAACAATATAATCCGTTCAATAGCTTAGTTTGGCTAGCAGTACATAAGCCCGCCGTTGATCCAAAAGGGGGATTTCGGCGATTGGCTAGCGCTCCCCTGCCAATGGTGGGCCGCATGTTTTGCGTAAGCGTCTTGCCGCACTATTGAAGGGGTTGTAGCGGGCAGTATTCAGTAGCATTCTTTGCAACAGCGAACATGAGTCGGAACAACCGACCAACGTCTAGGGGGAAGCGATGGCAGGCCATAGCGGCGGGTTAACCGCTCATAAACGCAAATCGGTTCGATTGTGAGCTTGCGCGTTTCCAAGTCCTAACGACAGAATTGGATTGCAAACGATCAGCGGAAGTGCCGTTGGGTACGCCGATGATGTTGCATGACGGGAACTTGAATGGCGGCCGGTGTGTCACCACCGACCGCCCTAGGCGAAGGATTTTAGGTCTCAGCCTAGTCGTGCTCAGAGAGAAAGCCGGTCACAGCGGCAATGAAAGCTGCTGTGGCCAACGCCTCCAGTGCGAACAGACATTTTCATGTCGCCCGAGCCTGAAGCGCGTATAAGCACACACGTGAACGGACTTTTCCCTCATCCGAGGCAGTAACGTCGTCATAGTGATCGTCCTCCTGTTACCGACGCCCTGTTAGCGTCGCCGTGTCCCGCTCCAGAGCGGTCGAACAGAAAGAGTCACTTCGGACGTACTTACCCGCAGATCACGCTAATTGAGTCGTCGCTGCCGGTCACGAAGACTTTGCCTCCATTCAGTCAAAATCTAGCACTCTCGGCCGAGAGTGCTGACAGTCGATTATCAGGAGAAACTTCAGCCGTTCTTAAGCCAAATGAGCGACCAGCGCATTTCAATGACGGTCAGTCGAAGCTAGAATTCGACAGCCTAGAAAAAAGCAATTGAACGTGCTATATGGTTGTTATTGAAGCCGATTAGAGGCCGCTCGGTCTACCTTCCAAGGGGACTGCCGAGCGGCCTTTCCTGTTTGTCCTGGCCCCCGTCGCGGGTCGGCGACACACCGAGGGCTCTCACCATCATGAGCATGGCATTCACTCCTTTCTTCGCTTTCATTAACCCTATTCTGATCAACAAGTCAACAAGCAATATCGACAGGGCGTGATTTTTGTTGCTTAACGGTACAAAGGGTGTAGTTTGACGATCAAAGGGGTCCCTCATGGCTGAAACAATGGTCGGCAAATCGCCGAATGAACGAAGCAAATCATTCCCGGTCATTCCGCTCCGAACGGCAATTGATCGACTGGTGCAGTTCGAAAAAAAATTCGGTCGGCATCCTGCGCCGTTCGAAAAGTCGGGGTTGGCGTGGGGTCTTGAGGAAGGCAGCAGCCAAGCAAACCGCATAATGGCGGCACTGAAGTCGTTCGGCCTTATCGACTACAGCGGCTCAGGAAAAGAACGAACCATAAGCATTTCTGAGTCGGCGAGAACGTATCTTCGGGCGCAGCAAGACAGCATTAAAAAAGAAGTCTTGAAAGCGGCAGCCCTTAAGCCGAAGCAGATCGCAAAGTTCTGGCCGGAGTGGGGTATTGATCGGCCGGTTGACGAAATTTGCCTGGATCGTCTGGTGCTCAAAGAAGGCTTCACTGAAACGTCAGCGCCGCAATTTTTAAAAGTCTACGACGAAACGATTAAGTATGCGGGCCTAGTCTCGTCCGATAAGGTTGAAGTCGAAGACGACGTCGGAGACGACGATGATGAAGAAGAGGCGGCCGCTACCAGCAGCGGAGATGCTGCGGAATTTGCAAGCGGTTCGGGCCGTGGCAGAGGTGGACTAACGCGCGTAGAAGCTCCTGTTGCGCCGCAAATCACCTTAGCACCCGGAGAAAGGGTGCTAACGACTGGTCTATTAGCAAGAGATGCGACCTTCCGATTGCTCGTATCCGGTCGCGTCGGCCCGAAAGAGATCGAAATTCTTATAAAGAAGCTTGAATTGGACAAGGAAATCCTAGCGGATCGAGACGAAACCTCGTGATTAGCTTCATGTACCTAATGCGTTCACCGATCTGCTAATGCGATTATGTCATTGGTAATTTCAAGTGGGCGACGCTTGTGGAGTTCTGCAATCTTTCGAAGCTTTTCCAGAACGACAGGATCGAAGACAGGATCAATTGAGAAGTCGCGTTTCAACAATTTTTCTGCCGTCGCCGCTCGATCCAAAATCAATTGAGCTATGTTTTCGTGCTTAGCACGCTCGAACATGTCGTCGATGTCATACTCGACTGCATTAAGCTTTTCGCATTTCCTGTTATAGCCAGCAGCATCCTTGATCGGACTGCCGAACTCCTTATTCATCGCAGCCACCGCTTTGCTCTTCGCCTCTTCGATTGAGTTCCGAACAGCGGATGAGAGAGGCGAGCAAATGTCGAATATGAAAATTCCATCTAAGTCCTGCTTTAGGTCGGAGAAGTCGATCTTCTGACCGAGCACTCCGTGCTGGTTCATAAGGTTGTCGTAAAGCGCCCAGTGTCCCTTCCAACTATTTCCGCCTCCTCCGAACCGTCCAAGCATCACCCGATTGATGATCGTTTCCCGAGTATAGATTGAAACGACATTTTTGAGCCGATCAATGAGGTTAGCCGCCTCCTTTTGCTTGTCTTCCCAAAGCTCCGCTTCGAAGCCCATGCCTTTGAATTTCTTAAACCGAGCAAGATTGGCGTAGATGAAACTGAAGAACGCGACAACGAAGGTGGCCGAAGCAGAGGTGATATTGTCGTAATACAGATACCTGAAACTAAACCCCAGACAGGCGAGTCCGACCAGTGCGAATAGAACGCGCTCCCAATACCCGCAAATCCACCTCCAAGTCGCTTTGATGCACTTGCACATATTGGCCCCTCCCGCTGAGAAGCCATTTATATCAATGATCGTGCACTGTCATCGTCAGCCGTTCCTCTGCGCAGCTTGGCGGGTGGCAATTCCCGCCATCGCAAGCCTTTGGGTGTCGCTTCTGCGGAAGGTATCTGGAGGCGGTTGGCTCGCCTTGCTGGCTCTAGCCACTTTCTCCGCAATCTGATCAGCCAAGCCGTTGCCGCTGCCGTGCGCCGTGACGTTGATGTTGGTCACGCTGTTGTTGCCGCCGTGATAGAAGCCGGTCACAGGACCGCCCGTTGCGAACTTCGGCACCTTGCCGTCGTTGATCATCGCCAACAATCGGCCGTGTCTCGATGCAGCCTTGGCGTTCACCACGAACTCTCCATCGGAAAGCATCGCCGGGACGGAGTCAGATGTTCCGGAACCGGGGCCGGAAACTTGCCCGCCTTCAGCAAAGCCAAATAATCCGCCCAACATGAGCCCGCCGCCACCTCCTGGTTTAGAGGCGAGCGAACTTATGAGACTTTGCAGCGATGATGAGAAGGAATTGGCTGCCGGTGCGCCTGCCGCCATCTGTGTCGTCATCTGACCGAGTGCGCCTTCAAGGCCCTGCGAGCCTGTTTGGACGCCTTGCAACGAAGGCGGCATCGTCTTCAGTGCCGCGTTGGCTTGGACGGTCTGCTGCTGAAGCAGTCTCTCGGCCTGCTGCTGTTGCTGTAGCGCCGCGATCTGGTCATTGCTGACGTTTTTATCGACTTGGAAGTGCATCGGGTCGGTGCGAGTCTTCCAATCGCCGCCCCACTTCAAGCCACGAGCTTGGGCCATCTGCGAGATGTCCGACGGCAGGTCCGTTTTGTGCGTCATGAACGGATTGTTCGCGGGATTGATGTCGAGTGCGTTGCCCTTTGCGTGCTCAGATAGCTTGTTGGTGCCGCGCATGTTGCGATCAACGAAGCCGCCGCCCTGATCGAGACGGAAGTTTTTATAACCGCGCTCATGCAGGTCGCCGATCAATCCTTGAAACCTGTCGGCGTACTGCTGATCGACAAGAGCTGTCGTGCCGTCCGGAGCATAGACTTTTGTCAAGCTCTGCCCGTGTCCACTCTGTCCGAAGATTTTCGACTGATCAAACTTAGACGCGAAGTCGGATTGTTTGGCGATGGCCGGGGCCATCTTCTCCGCTGCGGATTTGAATGCAGGCGACGACGCAAAATTGGGGAGTGCTGTTTCTGTTGCGGCCTTGAATGCAGGCGATGCCGCGAAGTTCGGGAGAGCCGTTTCTGCGGCTTTGGTTGCAGTGTCGGTGATGGCCTGGGTCGGCGCGGGTTTTGCAATTGATTGCAACGGAGCCGGGGCTTGCGGGATCGATTTCGGTGCTGACGGCTTCAGCAATGCGGGTGCTGCGGCCGGAGCCAAGCCGAACAATGCACCGAGACCACCAAGCGGATTAGACGGTGTCGGCAACGTGCTGCCGCCAGCAACGCTGCCAACGCCCGGAATGCTACCGCTGCCTCCGACGTTGACGACACCGGCGGCAATGTTTGCGCTGCCTACTGTCCCGCTGTTCGGCTGAGCGAGGAATGATCCCGTATTCTTGAACAGACTGTTGGCAATCTGATCGAGCCCGGCGTCCATGAGCTTGGTGCCGAGATTATAAAGAGCATTGCGCAAGGCTTCAGTGGCGCTCTTGCCTTTCGCCAGGTCTTGAAAGAAGCCCTTGAAGCTCGATTTTTCGGCGTTCTCGAAATCAGCGGCGGCCTTCCGAGCTTCCTGTTGAGCGTCTGCGACTTCCTTCGCCGCCAAAGCCACCTGCCGGTAGGCTTCACCGAGAGAATGGATTTTCTCCTTCACCTGATCGGTGATTTCGACGCCCGCCGCTTGGGCTTGGTTCAATAGCTCCTGTTCTTTTCGGAATGCCTCAATTGCTGCGTCCTGCTGATTGATGGTGCCGGTTGCGGATGCGCGGGCGGCCGTTTCGGCGCGCATTAGAACAAGGTTTTGTTGGAACTTCCGAATATCGGCTTCCCACTGCTTATTGACCGCCGGTTTCTCGTTGTCCTGGGTATCAATCGCGGCGCTGGCATTCGATTGCCGCGCCCCAGCTTCTCGGATTTGAGCGTGTTGCGCGGCCTTTTTCTGGAAATTGTCGAGCGCGGCAGACGCCGCAGACCGCATGGCATCGAGAGTTTGACGGACGCGCGGCTTCAAAGCGTCGTCGAGGCCGTCTCCGAGGGCTTTTCCAAGCGCTTTTCCAGCACCTGCATAGTCGTTCTTGAAGCGTCCAAGGTCGATGCGATCAAAAGTCGGGATGTGTGCGCCGATCCTGTCGCCCGCCATGTTGGCAAGGCCGATGACCTGATTGAGGCCGTCAACAATGAAGTTGAGTAGGTCTTCGAACGTCGCGCGGATCGAATTAAGAGCGTTGATGAACAACTCAGCAAGCGCGGGCGGCAGGCCTTTGAAGACAGCAATCGTCTCATCATAGACGAACACGATTGACGAGACGACGCCTTGCGCGAAGTTGATGGTGAACTTCTCAAGATCGTTGAGCGTGACGCCAACGCCGCTCAGTGCCTTCGTGACGAACTGCACGGCTTCGACGTAGGCGGCTTCGATGGCTTGAGCCGCAATCTCGCCCCCTGCTTTAATTTCCTCCCACGCGGACCCGGCAAGGTCCTTGAGCGTGACGAGCGATCCATCCGCGAGCTTGATCTTGCCGTCGTATTCGTCAATCGCGTAAGCCGCAGCCGCCGCTCCTGCTGCGAGGGCTATCCATGGATTGGTCAGCGTCGTCGCGGCAATACGCGCGAGACCCGGCAGGTATCTGGACAACAGAACGGCCGCTGCCGCTGCGGCACCGTCAGCTAGGGAGTTGAAGTTCTCGGTGACGAACTTGACGCTGGCACCAAGCGAGTCGCCGATGCCCGCTGCAAGCGCTGCTTTGCCGACGTAATCTTCTAGAGCATCGCGAAGCGCTGTTATGGCTTCGCTGAACTGCATAGGGTGCTTGCTCAGCTCGTCGTTGAGCTGGCCAAGTGACCCCTTCAACGCGCGCACCATGACGTTGCTGGTCAGCTTGCCCTGATCGGCCATCACCGCCAATTGCGATACCGGGACGCCGAGATAATCGGCGAAGACCTTGGCTAGGCGGCCGCCATCAACGAACATCTTGTTGAGCGCCTTGCTTTGAATGCCGCCGTCGGCCAGCGACTTTGCCAAAGCATCTTGGATCGTTGCCGCTTTGTCGGCCGATGCCCCGGATAACTTCAGGGCCGTTGCCAGCGCTTGATGGTATTCAATCTGAGTTTCGGTGCTGTAGCCGAGCGCGTCCAGTTGGTCCTTGCTTTGAAGATAGCTATTCGCGAGGTCATCGTTGGAGACGCGAGCTTGCCGGGATGCTACGTCCAGCCGCTCTAAAACGGCCGCACCTTTTTCTACGGACCCTGCTGCGATGTTCACGCGAGCAGATAACCGTGCATATGCGTCGATCATTTCTTCGACTTCGCGCAGTCCGATACCGAGGCCGATCAGCCCCAGCGTTCGGTTCATCTTCTCTACGGACTCGCCCATGGAGGCAGACATCCGGTCGCCAGCTTCTTTGGTTCGCTTTTCGACGCGCTGCCAGCCGCGCTCGGCGACATTGCCCGCCCGGTCGAAGGCCTTCTCAAATTGATTGAGCCGCGCTTCAAGCGAGACTAAGAGGCGTGCTTCGTCTGACATCGGTCGTCACCTAGAATACAAGCAAGCCTTCCGGCCTTGCGGATACGTCGTCATAGATTGAACGGGAGTCGTTGCCGGTTGAGGCGCGAGCAACGGCCATAGCAAGCGCCACCGCACCGTCGATGCGGTCACGACTCTTGCCTTTGTGGAACAGTCGGTTTCCGGCACTGTCGGTGTGGACGGCAACGCTATCGATGTGATGCCGGAGCACAGGATGGCCGCCATGCTGAAGCTGTCGCGCAAGAATTGCGCGTTCAAGCTCTTTGACGGCGGGGGCCATGCTGACCCAACCCTGTCGGAAGGCTACGCACGGATAACCGTCTTCCAACAAGCTCTGCATCATGTTGTGAGCCATGTGCGGATCGAAGGCGATCTCGCGCACGTCAAAGTCTTCGCAGACGTTCCGGATGGTATCTTCTACGCGATTGAAATCGATGGTGTTGCCGGGAGTAGGCTGAATGAACCCTTCATTTGCCCAAATTGGATAAGGAACCCCGTCGATATCGGCTTTGCGTTCGATGCTGTCGCGCGGGCAGAAAAACCACGGGTGCGCGATATAGCCTTCGCCGTCGCGCCATACGGCGACGATGACAGTCAGATCGCTTGTGCTTGAAAGATCGACCGCCAGCCAACACGGCTTGCCTTTCAGGTTTTCAAGATCAACCGGGGCGTTGCCGTGATCATAGATCGACATCTCGACAAACGGATCAGACGAGTGTCCGAGCCAGATGTTGAGGTGCAATTGCCTGAAAGCTTCGCGATCTGCCGGTCTTTCAGCGGCTTCGCGGGCAAGCTGTCGAAGTCCATGAAGATCGGGGTACCCATGCTTCAAACCTGGATTTACGGCGTGCCAAACTTTCTCGTCTCGCCAATCGACGTCAGGCGAAGTTTCGAACAAGATCGGCAAGGTGTGCGGGTCGTCGATCTCACCCTTTGCGACCTTGCGGGCGTAGTCGATTACCTTATAGGCGACGTTCTCCTGTCCCCTGCCCGCCGTTGTGATGACGACACGCAAGCTGCCCGGCACCTTGACCAAGCCAGTGAGAATGACTTCCCAAAGATCGGCCTTCTTCCAAGCGTGGATTTCATCGACGAGCGCGAACGTCGGCGTGCGGCCGTGCTGCGTCCCAGCGTCGGAACTGATCGCTTCAACGAAGCTTTCATTCGGGAATTGGATTTGGTTTTTGTACTCGCGAAGGCGGATGAAATCTTCGTCTTTACCGGCCAACTTGCCGACGTAACCTTTTTTCCACAGGCTTTTGTCGCCTGAACGAATGATGCCTTCAATCTCTCGGAAGGCGATCTTGGCTTGCTTCTGATCTCCGGCAGCGAGGATGACTTCACCGCCCGGTACGGCTTCGGGACCGTCGGTGTGGAGCAACGTGAGCGCCGCGCCTAAGCTTGTCTTTCTATTGCCGCGCGGCAGCAACATAGTGACGTTGCGGATGATGCGTCGGCCATCCGCGTCACGAGGACCGTAAATCTTGCGGACGATTTCTTCCTGCCAGGGATCGAGCTGGAAAGCGTGACCCGGCAGCAGCGATTTCGGATGCTTCAACGAGCGCAAGTAATCGACCGCCCGTTGCCCGTGCCCCAATGGATCGGGGATTTCGGGAAACGGGTTTTGCAATTGATTGCAAAGTTTCTTGGTCTTCTTCTTCGCCATGTCACTTCTGGTAGAGCGTCGTCACGAGCAGTTCCTTGCGTCGTCCGATTGGCTCAATCCCCTTGATGTCATGCGGAATGCCGTTGAGCACGATGCGGTCGCTCAGCCGCAAATCGTCGAGCCAACGGATGCGCCACGTCACAGTCGCTTGGCTGCTGTCGCCCCAATCTTTCGAGCGCTCATCGAATGAGGCGCGAAGCCGCTCAGCACGAACGCTTGCAATGGTCGCCCACGCATCTACCGGCTGCCCGGCGTCACTGACAGTTGTAGTGGCGCGTTGAATTTCCAAGACATGGTCGAGCCTGCCAGCCTGCACGGTCATGCGGCCACCTCAATGAGATGCGCTTCGACGGTAACGATGGCGTGCGAATGTACCCCGTCCGGATCGCGCATATAGCGAGCGCCGGAGACGAAAACGTCGCCGCAGTAGTGGCTACCAAGCTCGAAAAATCGATTGCTCAGAGCTTGTCTTATGGCCTGTGCAATCTCCTTGGCGGTCGCAAGCCCCGCTTCGTTGGCAAAGATGTGCAGGTCCAAATAGACGTGCCAGCGATTGCGAGCGATGCCGTCGTCTTGCAATGCTTGACCGACGCCGATGCGGATGCACGGCATTTGCTCCGGTCTGGCGTTGGTATCGAGGATCGAAGTCGCTGGAACGAGCGCGGTAACTGCCGAAGTGGCGATCAACCGCCGCCGCAGTGCCGTTTGGAGGTCGAGCGAGGGTTCAATCATTTGCTGAACTCCTGCTTGACGGCCTTATTGATGGCGCGCTTGGTGCGGTTTCGAAGGCGTTTCTTGAGCAAGCGATAGGCGGGATAGAAGAAGGGCTCTGCGGCCATTTCTGCCGTGCCATGCTCTACACCTAGGCTGTAATCATAGGAGCCGTGCCCGGCTCGCGCGGCTTTGGTTGTTGTCGGGCCGCCAGCGATCACAACAATTTTCAACTGATCATGGCGTGCTTCGGCTCTGATTGAGTCACGAAGCGCTCCGGACCGAACGGGCACAAGCGCCTTCTGAGCATTGACCAACTCATCAGCCGACTTCTGCAACGACGCCATGGCCGCTTCGCGGGCAGCTTTCGGGATTGCTTCGAGCTTCTTCCGAAGACTTTTGATGTCATCGGCCATCAGAACACCCATTCTCGATGCGGACGCATGAGATCGAACAAGCCGGGAGATGTTTCTAAGACGACGGTGATGTTCTGCGTTGCGATGGATGCTTCGCGGTTCTGATAGAGCCAGGCCACGAGTTGGCGAACGGCTTCCTTCAAGCTCTCAGGCACTTCGGCGGGAGGCGTTGCGCTCGCATACGATGACAAGGATTTGCCGGTGTAGTTCCCGACCCATTCTTCCGCCGCAGCGATCTTCGATTGGATGAGCGCATCATCGTCATCGACGGTGACGTTCATGTGCGCCTTCACATCGGCCAGCGAAATGATGCTCATCGGCTACTCTGAGTGTTGCTTTCTGGTTGAAAATCGCGCGCGTGACTGGGGGGGCCGGTCATCGAGAGCTTTGAAAAGTTCTGAGCTACCCCCCGGCCGTTACTGCCTACGGACTTAAGGGCGACGGCGGTCGGCGGGTCTTTGAGGAAGCCGCCTTTGGACAAGCTGAAGTATGGACGATTGATGTGCTCCAGCGGCTTCGGCTTGAGTAATGGAAGTTTGTCTAGAGGCGCACCACGCTTGATACGCTCTCTGATGGTGCAGGTTCGGCAGCCCATGAGTGCCGCCCACTCGCTGATGGTGTGTGTTTCACCTTTATAGGTGTGGGTCTTGCCGTGGTTGCCGCCGCCGGTAGGAAGCCGACCTACGACAAATGCTTTATCGGGGCATTTTTGCAGCCGGTGTGCGAACGTCGATATGGGTAGGCCAAGCTCTTTGGCCCAAGCCGTTCTGCTCTGCGTCTTACCGCCGAATGTGATCAGCTTAGACATGGAGACGCTGCCTCGTTGGCACACTGAGCGCTTGTTCAAGAGTATCGCCGCGCGATAGGCGTGCACGGAGTGTGGTTTCCGCGATGCCTTTTTGTTTGGCCCAATAGTGAAGCGGGCGTTTCTCCCCCTTGCATTCATAGAGTTTGGGTAGCGATCCACGTCGCCCTGTTCGTTTCCTCTTCAGGGGTATAGGCGGCATCGGCATTGGCGGCTGTTCCATGCGCGCCTTGTCAGCTAGGTAGTTCTCAGCGGCGAGTATGCTGACTCCGAGTCGTGCCGCCATATGTGTTGGCGTCTCAGACACGGCGCTTCTCCTGAGATTGCTTCCAAGAATTGTGATGATGAGCGCAGAGCTGCAACCAGTTCGATTGCAGCCAAAAGAGAAACGGATTGCCTTTGTGCGGGACGATGTGATCGACGACGGTCGCAGGTTCATTGCAACGGGCACAGATGCGATGTGCCTTTAGGTAGGCGGCGCGAGCTTTTTGCCATTTGCTGTCGTAACCGCGTGCTGCCGCCGACGGCCTCTTGGCATCGAAACGCGATTTGCGTTCGGCGGCGCGTTTGAGCTGATGCACACAGGGTTTGCCGTCACGGATGACGCAGCCGCATGTGGCGATATAGGGCGGCTTAACCGGCATCCGTCGCCTCCGATTTTGCAATTGATTGCAAAGTTTGCGGGCGCGGAATTGCGTCGATGTCGTACCCGAACACGTCGAGTATCATTTCAAGATCAGCAAGCGTTGGTGAAACCTTTCCTGACATGAAGCGCCGAATAACAGAGCGGCCAACACCTGTACGCCGCGAAAGCTCTCGCTGAGAAATGCCTGCTTCGTTCATTATCTGCAGGATGATCGATGCCCACTCTGGCTTGCTCATGGCGTCACCACAGCGCGGTAATCGTTGAGGGGTAGACTGGAGAAACCGTCTTGTCGGGGTTCTCCTGTCCAATATCGTCCTGGTCGATCGGAAGGATGTGTGTCGCGCGAACCGGGACAACTACGGTCTGACCGCCTTTGGCTACGATATAGATGCAGCCATCCGGGGTATTGCACTCCCCGACCACCTTCACCTTGCATGCAGCTACAGAGCCCAAATTGCGTTGGCCCCCAATGATGAGCTGAGACGAGACATATGGAAGCTCAATCGTCTTGCCCTCCCGCAGTGCCTCCATATCGACGGCAAAAGCGTTGTCGAACGGGCCGCCGATTGGTTTGGGAAGCGTGCCGTGCGGATCGATGATCGTCATGCGACCGGCCTCCGACGCTTGTGCTTCGGCTTGGCTTTGATCGTCTTGAACGTGCCGAAGGCAGCCTTAAGCTTGCTGTCGAGGTCCATGCCGTCGGCTTCTGCTTTGTCTGGGTCCCCTGTTCCGAACACGGCCTTCAGCAATTCGATGCGGCCTTCGTAGGCGAGCATGATTTCGGACGGCGTAGCGTCCAACGTGACATCGGGTGTCCAGCCCAACCAGCCGGTGCCGATCTTGTAGAGTTGTAGAAGATGATCGCGGAAGCTGACGGTTTTGCCGCCTTCCGACGATTTAGCATCGGCATCGATGCCGGTCAGCGCGATGACGTATTTCGACAATGGCTCCTGAAGTTCATTCATCGCGTCGAAGACGTGTTGAGTGAAGAACTTCCGCTCGCCACAGTGGGGCCGGAGGATATCGCAGTACGCGGTTAGAGAGCCGTCCTGAAGGTCAGAAAGGAGCCCCGGAAAGCCACCTCCAGGACGACTCTCAAGGCTGAGAGCATGACGGAGCGAAGGGCGAAGGGCGTGAACTTCGCCAGCCAGCTCAATTTCGATGCTCTCTGCCAATTTGTGCATTACGACGCGCTCACCATGACGCTGTAAGCGTGCTCGTCATCACCGAAACCGCTGTAAGTGACCTTGACGGTGAACGTCGAAACACCCGTTGCGGAAGGCGTGCCGCCGATGACGCCGGTCGAGGCATTGAGCGAGAGACCAGCGGGCAATTGCCCGTCGCTGATCGAATACGTCGGAGTGCCGCTGCCGCCTGTTGCGGCGATGGTCTCTGAGTACGCCGTGCCCTGCACACCTGCTGTAAGTGCCGGTCCGGCCGGATCGAAGACAATCGTCACGTCGGCAGGGACTTCGAACAACTGACCGTCTACGCCGATTGAGAACGTTGTCTTCACGACGTTGTTGACTTCACCAAAGTCGTTCTGAGCTGAGAGCGGAACACCCTTGAAATAGAACACTGAGGCGGTGCCCGTCTCGGTCGGCTTATCGTTCAAGACAACCTTGATCGGATACTTGTTCCAGTTGGTCTGAACCGCATCGCGAAGAATATTCTGACCGTCATCGAACGGGTTTCGTCCGACAACCAAGTCGATCTTTCCGTTGTCGAGGTTGCCCTTTAGGCGATGCACGTAGGCGTCATCAATGAAGCCCTGCGTGATTTCGTTGCCTTCATAGCCCCATTTTCCGAGGTCGATCAGACCAGTCACTTCGGTCCAATCGGCTTCGGCGATGGCCTCAAACTCATCGAGAGTTTTGATGAGGTTGTTGGCCGGGCCGATGTAGAGCTTCGACTTGGCCGTTGTTTGGAGAAAACTTTCAGACATTTGAGTGTGATCCTTCCTGCCGCGTTACGCGAGCGGCGCGATTGCCGGGCCTTGCAGGACGAACGAAGCGTTCGCTGCGATTGAGGTGCCCGAATTTTTGGTGATGACGGCGCGAGCAAACTTGCGCTTGCCGATGTAGCCGACGCGGTAAGACTCTCTGGCTTCAAGGGTGCCGGGAAGCGTGCCGAGCAAGTCGGATGCCGATACGTTCGTGAAGTCGGCGTCAACGTCGGTGTCCGACTCCTGAACGCTCAGGGCGTAGTCGCCGTCACCGGCAACTGCTCCTGTGTTGACGACCAGCAAGGCGCTATGGAAACCCCGAACGTCAACTGCATTGCCTTTCGTCGTCGCGGCATAGACTGCCGGGGCGAGTGAGGCAGCGATTGCGCTCTCATGATACGTGTCTTTGTTAGGCATTGTGCCGCCTCCCGTTACGAATTGCTGATTTTGAGGAACTTGATGGCGTTGAAGTCGCCAGCGCCACCGCCCGTCCGCTTGTAGACGTCGAAGACGACGCGGCCCTTCTGTGTCAGCTCATCGCGATTGAGCTTGACGCCCTCGCGATCAATGATGACGTAACCCTGCCGGAAGTCACCGAACGCAATCGGCGTATTGCCGGATGCAAGGTCGGGTGCGGTCTCATCGATCTCGACGGGGAAGCCCAGCAAGAGAGACTGCTCACCTTCGAGCAAGTTGCCGGTCGGTGCCCACAGGAAGCGCTTGTTGGCGTCCTGAAGCTGACGGATGCGGATCGCCGTGTTGGTATTGAAGACCCAGCGAGCGTTGCCGCGATACTGCTTGCGCACCGACATCATCAGCGTGACAAGGGCCTTGTTAAGCTGATCGTCGGTCGGGTTCGTCGCGCCAACAGGGATGTACTGGAACTTGCCCCATTCGCGGGCGAAGTCCTTCGCTGCGTCCACAGGGTAGGTCAGCAGACCCCTCGGGAAGCCGTTGCTACCGTCGTAGTTCCAGAAGTCTTCACCTTCGGAAAGCGCAAAGTCCTGCGTGGCGTTGTTGAGCAGCCAACCAGCGATGTCCGTCGAAGCATCGGACAGCATCTGCCGCGTTGCAGTCGGAGCGGCGTAGTATTCTCCAACGCCGTAGCTATGCTTGATGAGTCCGGGGCGCTCCGTGTCCTGCGGTCGGTCATCACGTTCGACGACTTTCTGAGCGCCGCGCTTGCCGATGCTGTAGAAGCGCTCACAGACGTTCCCGCTGTCGATGGTGACGACTTCGGCAAGGCCGCGCATCGGGCTGATGTCAACGAGAAGATTACGGATCGACGTATCGACCGTAGGCAGAACGAACCAGCCGCCGTCGGGATTGTTATCGGTTGCGGCCGCCGAACGAAGCTCAGTATCGTTGCCAGTCCGCATGTAAGTCGAGATTGCGGAGCGAACCTGCTCGGCCTGCTGCGCTGACGACTGCTGTGCAGATGGACGGTTCGCGCGGGTCTCGAAGGCCGTCAGGCGGTCGTTGATACCGCGAATTTCGGTTTCAAGGTTCGTTCGGAACTGTTCCTGACTTGACCGAACTTCCTGAACGGCCGCCGTCAGCGGTGCAATGGGGTCGTCGCCGTCCTGCCGGGTTTCAATCGGCGGCTCTGACCGGATTTCATAGTCGCGAAGCATGTTACTTCCTCAGTTTGTTGAATGACTGCGATGCCGCCTTGCAGGCGGAAACGAAATCGGCCACGGCAGTCGCGTGACCGGATGCTGATCGGGTGAATGAACGGACTTGCTCAATGCGTGCGCCGGGCATTGCAGGCATCGCGACCAAGCTGATTTCGATGAGGTCGATCTGACTGATGGTGCGGACGCCGGAGGTGTCCCGGCTTGCATCGACGACGCGGAAGCCGATTGAGAGGCCGTCGAGAGCCTTGCTCATCATAAGTTTGTAAGCGACATCGCCGTCCGGGATGTCTCGGAGCAATCTGCCTTGGACGTGAAGCCCCTTTTCGTCTTCGACAATCTGTTCCCAAACGCCGACAGGTCTGGCCGGGTCATGACTGTAGAGCATCAGCGGCATCCGACCGGCCGACTTGAATGCCTTAAGCGATGCTTTGAACGCGCCGCGCTTGATCACGTCGCCGTAGCTGTCTTGAACGCCGAAAATGCTGGCATGTCCTTCGAAGACGCCCTGGTCCGTCGTCGCGAGAAACCGTGTTTCGAGGTCGCGCCGCTCGGTAGGTTTGCGGGCGGCAGTCGGAGACTCGCGCTTCTCCAACTTTGCAATTGATTGCAAAATCATTGATCGGCCTCGTTAGATTGTTGAGAACCGAGCATCAGCGCGCTGAGCACACCCACAGCGATGGGCATCACTTCGCTCAAAGGCCGGTCGGTGAAGTAAGTTTGGATCAGTTCGGCCGCGCGTTCTGGCTTCTCGCCGCCGCCAATGAGTCCGAGCCGAATGGTCTCGGATAAGTCACGGTAGTGGAATTGAGCCGCAAACACGCGCTTGGAAAGGATGCCGATGCCGGTTCCCGTCGTCCTCTCCAACTCCAGAATGAGGTTCGGCGTGAGCTTCATCACCCGCTCTTGATCGCCGACGAATGTGCGGAAGGTGGTGGCCTCACTTGCCATCTGACCCTCCCGTAGAATTTCCACGCGAGGGAGATGTCGGACCCCCGTGGATCGTCACCGATGTCGTATTGGGATTTTCGTAGCTGTTGCCGCCGTCGTAGGGCGGGAGGTCTTCGCGGGCTCGGCACTCATTCGGTGACAAGACGCGCGAAGCGATGAGCTTCTGATAAGCATCTGCACGGGCCGCAAGGTCGGCTGCCAAGAGCTGATCAGTGTCAAATGCGAAGTAGTGGTTCGCTTGCTCGGAGGTCTCTAGGAGCTTCAAAGCAAGCTCCGAAGTCCAAATTTGAAGCCAACGGGAAAGGCAGAACCGGAGGAAAGCATCAGCCATCGCTGACGCATTGCCCCAAGTCGCCCTCCCTAATTCGAAGACAAGTGATGGCGGAACGCCGAAGATGCGGCAAATCTCATATGCCGAGCGTTCCCATAGCTCCAATGTCTGCGCATCGGTCGATGAAAACGCCAACGGTTGGAACTCGCCGCCTTCTTCGAGAACCGCTGTATTTCCGCTGTTTTCGGCCGCATGTGCCGCCTGCCAGCTTGTTTTGATGCGAGACGCCGTGTCGGCACCGAGCTTGGTCGGGAACTTCAATACGCCTGATGGACGGCCGCCATTGCCAAACAGACGGCCAACGTGCCCTTCAATCGTGAGGGCGATGCCGATGGCTTCGCGGCACTGATTGACTGGGGAGTCGCCTTTGACGCTGATCGAGCCCGGCGCTTGGATGTGAATGATGTCGTTGCGGTTTACGTCACGAGGTTTTTGGCCAGTGATTTTGTACAACGGTTCAAGAGTGAACGGGTCTTGGTTGACTTGCACCATGCCCGGCGTCAGCCGGATCAGTTCACGCGGGATGCCGCCAACGCGATTGATGAAGATGAAGCCCGCTCCGTTGAGCAGCGCATCGACGGTGACTTGCTCGATGAGCTTTGGCGCTGGTGTCCATCCGTTCGCGAAGCGTGATGTGAGCGGCGTTGCGGGATGGTCTTTGCTGACTCGACGTTCGTTACTGGCGGCGATTTCGAATAGCTCAAGTGGTAGGGTAGCCAGAACTCCAGAGATCAGCGTCACGCACGATCTGACGACAGTTGAACGCAAAGCGGATGCCGGACCGACATAAACTCCGGCAGACGTTGTGGTGCCGACAATCAAGTCGGACCAATCTGCGTTGGTGTCTATCGAGCGGCGTTCTGATGCGCCGAAGATGCGTTGGAGAATACTCACAGCCACGAACCGTGTTGATTACGTGGCTGACCAATTTGCACACGAGAGTCAGCGTGTCAGCAAGAGATCGCGTGTTGCGGGCAGAGTGGTATCGCTGGCGACCCACCCTCGAAGCGGCGTTGAAATCAATTGCAAACGCCCATGGTCGCTTGCGTCAACGCTGGACGACCCTCCCGAATAAAAATACGCCCTACCTGCAAGCCGGAAGGTCCGGCCTTCAGACTGGAGACAAGAATGAACTTCTACTACGCGATCTACGCCGTTACCGAGACGACGAACTACGGTACACAGTCTCTCGGCAAATTCAACTGCACGATCAAGGCTGAGACTGCCGAGGAAGCGAAGACGCTGGTTATGGAACATGTTCGGAAGAAGATGGGTAAGCCGGGCGGTCCGAATAATCTGACTATCGAAGTCGAGATCATGGAAACAGTCGGCTACTAAATTCTTTTCATCCACTCCGAGAGCACGACGCGAGCGAAGCGAGCTACTTCACTAGTGAATTAAGCGGCTTCTGCCGTGTCGTGTAGCGAAGCGCACGAGACGGTCCTATGGTTATATTTCTTCCTAACCTTCTAGTCCCCTGTACATAAATATAACTATAGGCAGGTTACACCCTTATATCCTTATATACTGTATCGATCT
>JAFECE010000001.1 GCA_018242295.1 Pseudomonadota bacterium | reverse complement strand
TTCACCGAGGCGATGCGGTTGCGCATGTCTTTTAAGCTCGCCATCGGGCGTTCTCCTCAAGGAACCCGATTAAGCTGCAAAACCCTTGGCAAACTTGTCGAGGAACTCGACCAGCTTCTTCTCGGTATCGGCCGACAGCGCCTTCTCCTTGGCGACCGTCTCGAGGATCGTCTTCTCCGACCGGAGGCCGGCGAGAACGCCCTGCTCGAACTTGCCGACGGCCGAGACCGGAATGCTGTCGAGGTAGCCGCGCGTACCGGCGAAGATCACCGCAACCTGCTCTTCCATCTTGAGCGGCGAGAACTGCGGCTGCTTCAGAAGTTCGGTCAGACGGGCGCCGCGGGCGAGCAGGCGCTGCGTGGCGGCATCGAGATCCGAACCGAACTGCGCGAACGCCGCCATTTCGCGGTACTGCGCCAGCTCGCCTTTGATCTTGCCGGCGACCTGCTTCATCGCCTTCGTCTGTGCCGACGATCCGACGCGCGACACCGAGAGGCCGACGTTCACGGCCGGACGGATGCCCTGATAGAAGAGATCCGACTCGAGGAAGATCTGTCCGTCGGTGATCGAGATGACGTTCGTCGGAATGTAGGCCGACACGTCGTTCGCCTGCGTTTCGATGACCGGCAGAGCCGTCAGCGAGCCGTTGCCGGCCTTGTCGCCGAGCTTGGCTGCACGCTCGAGAAGACGAGAGTGGAGATAGAAAACGTCGCCCGGATAGGCTTCGCGGCCCGGCGGACGGCGAAGCAGAAGCGACATCTGGCGATAGGCGACGGCCTGCTTCGAAAGATCGTCATATGCGATAACCGCGTGCATGCCGTTGTCGCGGAAGTATTCGCCCATCGTGCAGCCGGTGAACGGCGCGAGGTACTGCATCGGCGCCGGATCGGATGCGGTCGCAGCGACGACGATCGAATATTCGAGAGCGCCGCGCTCTTCGAGAACCTTGACGAACTGAGCGACGGTCGACCGCTTCTGGCCGACGGCGACGTAAACGCAATAGAGCTTGGCGCTTTCGTCGTTGCCCTGGTTGAGCGGCTTCTGGTTGAGGAAGGTGTCGAGAATGACAGCAGTCTTGCCGGTCTGACGGTCGCCGATGACGAGCTCGCGCTGGCCGCGACCGATCGGGATCAGCGAGTCGATGGCCTTGAGGCCCGTCGCCATCGGTTCGTGAACCGACTTGCGGGGGAGAATGCCCGGCGCCTTCACGTCGACGCGCATGAACTTATCAGACTTGATCGGGCCCTTGCCGTCGATCGGGTTGCCGAGACCGTCGACCACGCGGCCGAGAAGACCCTTGCCGACCGGAACTTCGACGATGGCGCCGGTACGCTTGACCGTGTCGCCTTCCTTGATGGTGCGGTCGTCGCCGAAAATAACGACGCCGACGTTGTCGGCTTCGAGGTTCAAGGCCATGCCGCGAATGCCGCCGGGGAATTCGACCATTTCACCGGCCTGAACGTTATCGAGGCCATAGACGCGCGCGATGCCGTCACCGACCGACAGGACGGTGCCGATTTCGGAGACCTCGGCATCCTTGCCGAAGTTTTTGATCTGATCCTTGAGGATCGAAGAAATTTCTGCGGCCCGGATTTCCATTGAGACCTCTTCCCTGGTCGTTTCCATTGACGGAGCCTGGTCCGGCCCCTTGTTCCAAATTTCTTAATGCGCGATCGCCCGCTTGCGCCGTTCAGCGCTCGCTTGGGCTCAGGCTCCGCTCAACGCCAGCTTCAGGTTCTGAAGCTTGGTTTTGAGCGACGAATCGATCATGCGGCTGCCGACCTTGACGATCAGGCCGCCAAGGATGCTCGGATCGACGCGCGTATGCAGCGTCACGTCCTTGCCGACCGAAGCCTTCAGCGTCTCCTTGAGCGAGGCGACCTGGCCATCGTCGAGAGCGAACGCGCTCGTCACTTCGGCGCTGATCTCGCCACGAGATTTCGCCGCGAGTGCGCGGTAGGCCTTGATGATGTCTTGAATGACGAACAGACGACGGTTGGCAGTCACGAGTTTGATGAAGTTTGCGGTAAGGCCGCCGATACCAGCCTTGTCGAGAATGGCGCCGATGGCCCGGCTCTGGTCGTCAGCGGCGATGACCGGGCTGCGCACCAGGCGCACGAGATCGGGGCTTTCGTCCAACAGCCCCTGGAACTTTACGAGGTCACTCTCGATTTCCGCAGTCTTGGAGCCTTCGTTCGCAAGATCGAATAGAGCCGACGCGTAGCGCCCAGCCACTCCTTCAACGATTGTGTCGTTCGTCGCCACGTCGCTCTCACCGTCGCGCCTTAAGCGCATAGAGGGCAGGGCACGAAAAGCCCGGAATTCCGCCCGCTCCAAGGAAAGGCTTTTGACAAAAAAGAGCGCACGGGGCCGGAACCCACCAGCCGCCCCCCTTCAAAGCCGGGCTGTCCTTAACATGCACTCCCAAACGCTTCAACCGTGCGCCAAGAGGGCGCGTTGCCGCATAACAGGGCTGTGGAGGGCCAAAATCCGGGCGTTTCGGGCAACCGTCGCCCGGAGAGCCGACCGGGTCCAAAGCGGAATTTTTGGGGCCGTTCAAACTGCGTTCAGCATCGACCGGATAGTGAGGGTGTCATGACGCCTGCGAAAGCGGCTCGCTTTGCAAGTTACTATCCCTAGCCTTACGTCCCGACACCTTAGAGCCTGCTCCGGCGGGCTCATTTTTTACAGCGCGTCTCTCATGATGATCGGGAAGCGCCAGGGCACGACAAAAACCAGATCGAAACCAATGTCGTACGCCTGATACTGCGGATTGCGCGCGAGCCAGAGGTCAGCCGCCCGCCTGACCCTCCGGCGCATCGTCAGCGTGATCGCATCTTCCGCGTCTTCCGTCGTTGGGCGCCGCTTGACCTCGATGAACGCCACCCGGTTTTTGCGGATTGCAATGAGGTCGATTTCCCCCACGGGCGTCTTGAAACGCCGGCCGAGGATCCGATGCCCCGTCGCCAAATAGACGGCCGCAACGAACGTCTCCGCCCGGAGTCCGCTGTGATGCCGCCGCCGGCGCTCCCACCTTTGCCGGAATTCGTCGTTGACGTTCGAACTCATCCCTGTTCGCCCTTCGACTTGATGCCGAGCCCATAAACCCGTGCCTTGGGAACGCCGAACTCGTCTGCGAGTGCGCGTGCGGCGTCCTTGAGGCTCATGACTTCGAGCGCAGCGGCGAGACGAGTGCCGAGCGTCTCGTCGCTGATGACTTGTGCCTGCAAGGGGCCGACGACGATCACGACCTCACCCTTCATATCCTCCGCCGCCGACTCGACAAGCTCCGCGAGGCTTCCCCGTGCAATCTCCTCGTGCAATTTCGTCAACTCACGCGCAACCACCGCCTGCCGCTCGCCGAGCAGCCCGGCCATGTCGTCGAGCGTTTCCGCCACCCGGTGGGGCGCTTCATAGAACACGAGGCTGCCCGGTATCGGCGACAGCTCTGCCAACCGCGCCCGCCGCGAAGCCCGCTTCGGCGGCAAAAACCCCGCGAAGAAGAAGGCATCCGTCGGCAATCCGCTTGCCGTCAACGCCGCCAAAAGCGCCGAAGCGCCGGGAACGGGAACAACCGGAACGCCGGCCGCCGCTGCAGCGCGAACGAGCTTGAATCCAGGGTCCGATAGCAAGGGCGTTCCGGCATCCGAAATGATGGCAATGCGCTTGCCCGACTCGAGATCGGAAATCGCCCGTTCGATTTCGCGATCTTCGTTATGGTCGTGAAATGGCCGCGTCCGGGCCGCGATCGAATAATGTTGCAGAAGCTTCGCGGAATGTCGCGTATCCTCGCAATAAATAATGTCGGCGCGCGCCAACACCCCAAGCGCCCGAAGCGTGATGTCGCCGAGATTGCCGATCGGCGTCGAGACGAGATAGAGCCCCGCATCCAACGGTTCGGACAAAAGCCGGGCTATCGCTTCCTGCGCCCGGGCGCCCGGACGTGAAGCAGCAACGGTTGTAATTTCAGACGGCGAGGAGTGCGGTTCGTCGGGCACAAAAATCGTCCTATTTCCCGGCCAATTTCAGGGCCTGACCGGCGAGCTATCAATACCAATATGCTGCGACCGTCAAAAGCTCGGCCGTAAGCGAATGAAATTATAACGCGCGAGTCGGCTTGCGAGCCTTAATGGGCAGCCGGAGCATTTGTGCTGAACGAATGAAGCCGAAGCCTTAAGCGGCGATCGCGTCGCCCATCGTCGGCCGGCGAGGCGCGACGCCGAGAACATGGACGGTCGCTCTGCGGCGACGGCCGCCGACGTCCATAACTGCCGACAGCTCATCGACCAGCGACGTCAACGCGTATTGCGCAAGGTCGAGCTGCAAAGTTGCTGAGGCATGGCAACGCGTGGCTTCCTCGGCACGCGAGGCCGCGCCCATGACGATGCCGGAGATCTGACTCCATTGCTCGGCGAGCGAAAGCCGCCGGGGCTCGCTCTGGCGAGGCATCTCTTTTGCGGAAGAATTGGTCATCTGCGAGCGAACAAAATCGAAAATCGAGGTCGAAGCACGAGAAATAGCAGCGTAAATGCCGTCAAAGGCGCGGGCGACCGGAATTTTCGATGTATCTGCCATAGACACAGAATCCAGACAATTGCTTAGAGAATAATTAAAACTGGTCTGATTTGGGGAAAGTTACAAGAATTAGTCTCGTTAAATATGTATTTATTTTTATGCTCGGGAGAATAAATGGCGAAATGCCCGTTTTATGGGGCGCCATGGCGAAAGTTGAATAGGCCGCCATAACCGCCCTATTCCTTATCCGCCAATTTCGCCGGCCCAAAAACTGAGCCGGCGTTTACAGAATAATCAGCTGAATATCACGCGGCGAATATCGTCAGCGGTCGCCCCTTCCGCACGCAGCGCCCTGAGCCCCATGTCCTGGTTTGACTTCGAGAGCTTCAGCCCGTTCGACCATTTGATGAGCCGGTGATGCGAATAGACGGGCTCTGGCAAATCCAGGAGTTCCTGCAATAGGCGCTGCAAATCGGTCGCCGGCAAAAGATCCTGCCCGCGCGTCACGTGCGTCACGCCTTGGCGCGCATCGTCGACAACGACGGAGAGATGATAGCTCGCAGGCACCTCTTTTCGCACGATGATGGCATCGCCCCAACGGTGCGGCTCTGCCGTTCGCGTTTCCGAGCTGCCATCTTCGGCGACCTCGACGAACGTCAGCGGTTTATCTCCGCGCTTCGCCTTGAGCGCCTGCAGCGCCCCGTCCATGTTGAGACGCAGCGCCGGCGATTCCCCGGCGGCCATGCGCTGACCGACATTCTCGGCTGACGCGCCACGCCAAAGTCCGGGATAGATCGGCGTGCCGTCCGGATCTGTTTTTTCCGGATCGGCCGCGGCGGCAATTTCGCTGCGCGACGCAAAGCAGGGATAGAGAAGCCCCATTTGAATGAGCCGGTCAGCCGCGGCGAGATATTCCGAAAAATGCTCCGATTGGACGAGCACCGGCTCTTCCCATGAAAGCCCGAGCCAATTCAGATCTTCGAAAATCGCTGACACGTATTCCGGACGCCGACGCGCGATATCGATATCCTCGATGCGCAACAGAAAGCGGCCGCCATTCTTGCGGGCGACATCATGAGCGATGATGGCTGAGAGCGCGTGGCCAACGTGCAAGAGCCCGTTGGGCGATGGCGCAAAACGCGTGACAGAGGTCATCAGTCGCAAGCACCCGTTCGGCCCGCACCTGGCGTATACGTCCGCGCAATCGCCTCAACGACGCGGTCATAGGTCTTTCGTTCACTGGTCGGATAAAGCATGGCCCAACTATTTATGAGTTTACCGCCGCACGTAAAGCTGACGCGTTGATAGAATGTCTCTCCGTCGCGATCGCCCGATAGCACGAACCAGCGCGCCTTTATCGGCGCGTAGTCGATCTTCGCGTTCGCATACTGGTCGGAGATCAAAAATTTGCGATAGTCCTCTAAAGACTGGTGATCCGCGTTCTCGAACGCGCCGACGAGCAATTTTGCTTTGCCGTCCTTTGAAAGATAGACGCCCCCTTCGTCCGTCTTCGGCTGCACGCTCTTCTGCGTGAAAATGTTGTCGGGGTACGCAATGGCAAAACCGTGACGCTCGTTGATGACAGTCGCCCAGCTATCCTGCCACGAGCGCGCATCAGCTTGCGAAATAGTGCATGCACAAAAAATTGCAGCGATCGGAATTCCAGCTATCTTTGTCATTTTCCACGCTCTCCCACCACGCGCGAGACAACAGAATAATATTCGCTCTTTGCAACTTCGCCCCGGAGCAAAAAAGTTTGAGCAAAAGTTTGGCCGAGCAACGATATCCGACGGTGACGACCGAGCGCCAGCTCAAAGCTGCAGCCGCAAAGCTTGGCGAGCAATGCAAAGTCATGTCGCTGATATTCAAACGCACGGGCGCGCCCCCAATGCGAAACTTTCCGCCCGACTTTTCAGGACTCGCGAAAATCGTCGTCGGTCAGCAGCTCTCGGCTCAAAGTGCGGCGGCAATCTGGTCGCGCGTCGAAGCGGGATTGCTGCCGATGACGCCCGAAACGATGCTGGCGCAAAGTGACGTTGCGCTGAAGGGCCTCGGTCTTTCGAACGGCAAAATCCGAACGCTCAAAGCGCTGTCGCACGCCGTGCTCAAGGAAGAACTGAACTTCCAAACGCTGAATGTTTCGGCTGAGCCTATGATCGTCGAGCAGCTCACCGCCATTCACGGCATCGGTCCCTGGACGGCCGATATCTATATTCTCTTTGCGCTCGCGCGCCGCGATGCCTTCGCCCCCGGCGATCTCGCCCTGCAGCTCGCGGTTCAGCATCACTTCAAGCTCGAGCGCCGGCCGACCGCGGATGAGCTCGAAGAAATTGCTGAACGCTGGCGGCCCGCACGCGCCGTCGCCGCCCGCCTCCTCTGGGCCGATTACGCCTTCCGGCGCCGCGCTCTCCTGGGGAGAGCCGCAAAGCCGATCGTCACGAAAACATACAAGACGTTGAAATAAAGATCGAAACCGGCCTCCGCGACACATCGGTCCCAATGCTTCACAGAATTGATATGCGCGGCTAGTATCCCGGCGTTCAAGTGGGGGCCAAAACGCGATTCGGCGGATCAAAACCGCGAGGTTTGCGCGACTGTGAATGCTCACGTGACAATACCGGATAATTGTCCGGCTCTCGTGCTGAACGCCGACTTCCGTCCGCTCAGCTACTACCCTCTGTCGCTCTGGAGCTGGCAGGACACGGTGAAAGCGGTCTTTCTCGACCGCGTGAACATCGTCTCCGAATACGAGCGCTATGTCAGAAGCCCGTCGTTCGAGCTGAAGCTGCCGAGCGTCGTATCGCTGAAGACGTATGTGAAGCCCGCGCTCTACCCGGCGTTCACGAGGTTCAACGTCTTCCTGCGCGATCGCTTCAGCTGTCAGTATTGCGGCGACAAGAACGATCTGACGTTCGATCACCTGATCCCGCGCTCGCGCGGCGGACAGACGCGATGGGACAACGTCGTCACCGCCTGCGCGCCGTGCAATCTGAGGAAGGGTGGTTTGATGCCAAGGGCCGCGGGCATGTTCCCTGCCCACGAGCCCTATCGTCCGACCGTGTTCGAACTGCACCGCAACGGCCGGCTATTCCCGCCGAACTATCTGCACGAAAGCTGGCTCGACTATCTCTACTGGGATACCGAACTCGAACCGTAGAGCAATTCCAGCAAAAGTGTGCAACGGTTTTGCGTCCGGAATTGCGTCTAAACAAAAGGCTAGAGCGGTTTCGCGATTCAAAGAAAAGCGGAAACGCTCTAGTGCCTCAAGCGGCGCGCTTGATCGGATGCGCGCAAATCTCTGCGGCGACGATATCGACGACGCGCTCCCAATTCGCGCCCGCTTCGGCGTTGAGCCCGAACGCGAGCAGTGCATCGGCCGGCGTTCCTCCATCCCGGAAAATTCGCGCGCATTGCTCGCGGCTGACAGCCACGGCCTGATGCCACTGAATGGGGCTGAGATAATCTGGAACCGACGGGGTCATCTGGGCGAACTCCGCAAATAAAATGAGTCTTCGTAGTGGAACGATTCCCGAAGCTTGGCTGTTCCAGACGATGGCGGCAGACACACAGAGCGCCTTGACATCACTACGCGAGACCTTGTCACATGATGTCTCGATGGAGGGCTAACTCGATCACGCTCCGTGCGTCTGCCAGCTCGTTGGAAAGCCAGCTGCTTTCCGAAATCCTTTTGTCCAACGCCTTACAATTCGACACGCACACGAACGCAACGGTCAACGCTACTGGGGCTTTCGCAACTTCGCGACGGCGGCTGAAAGAGCGGCGCTCCGCATGACGGTCAGCGCAACATCTCCAATCGGACGCCAAGCCCAATCCTCTGCCTTCACACCGCTCCACGAATCGGCTTCCCGATCATCGTGGAGAGTGCGGGCGAACCGCCGGGACATACGCATCGACAAATTTGTCGAGGCGGCTCGCCTGAGATTTGTGAACACACCGGACAGAACCTCTTTCGGGGTCTGGCCGCACTCGGACTCAACGCTACGCAACGAACGCTTACGAAACGCAACAACGCTACGCGTACTCAAAGACGGGGCGGAAACGGCATCCGTCGAACCGGTGGTATCTGCTCCGAGTTTTGCTCTCGAAGAACGCAACGCATACGCCACTGGGAAGGCTCCCTACGCTTGAACGATAACCACACATTCCGATAACGCCCGTGTCCCGCGAACGAAGCAAGAATAGCCGTCACATTCAGGCAACGGGAAGGCGCTATTCTGTCTCTGAGATGAAATTCGAAGTCGGCAGCGCTTGACAGTATCGATCAAGCAACAAAATCAACGTTTTTTCGCGAAACGACAATTGTGGACAAGCTCAGAAATTTTGAGCTGCTGTCTCCGGACTCTGCTCGCGCCCAGCCAAAGCGGCGGCGAAAGCGATCATCATCAGAAAAAACGACGCGACGGCATTCCACCCGGCAAAGGAAATGCCGAGGAAGCGCATCGCGGCTTCATCGCACTTGATGACGTGGATGTTCTGAAGGTCATTTAAGAGGTTGCCAGCCGTCGTCGTCAGAGCTTCGCCGCCGCCGCACGTCGCCGGACCCGGCCAGAACTTCCACTCGGCCCCGGCGTGATAGATGCCGAGCACGGTGTTCGCCAGAAACGCCAGCCCGACGACGAAAAAGATTGCCGTAGCTGGGCCGCGCTGGCCGCCGGACGTCAGCACCAGGGCGATGAAAAGCAACGGAATGGCCGCGTAATAGGCATACCGCTCCCAGAGGCAGAGCATGCACGGCACGTAGCCGCCGATGTATTGAAACCCGAGCGCCGCTGCGATCGTCAGGATCGACAGGAACAGCGCCAGCGCCCCGAGCTGGTAATCCGTCCCGCGCTGAACGCCCTCGCCAAATTGCATGATCGGACCCGAGCTAGAAAATATACCGTACCGCCACGAACCCGCCGACGAGCAAAACGACAAACGCCGTGGTGACGAGCGCGAGCCGGCCTTCGATGAAAGACCGAATAGGCTCGCCGAAGAAATATAAGAGACCAGCGACCAGATAGAAGCGCATCGCACGCGCCACGATGCTGGCGCCGATGAACGACAGAATATCCATCTTGCCGACGCCCGCCGCGATGGTCACGACCTTGTAGGGGATGGGCGTCATGCCTTTGATGATGACCGCGGCGACCCCGTACTGCTGAACGAAGGCCGTGAACGCGTCGAGCGCGTGCTCGCGCCCGTAGAACTTCAGAATGGGCGCGCCAACGGCATCGTAAAGGTAATATCCGATTGCGTAGCCGAGTAATCCTCCGACGACGGAAGAGATCGTCGCGATAGTCGCATACCACCACGCCTTCCGCGGCTGGCTCAATACCATCGGTATCAGCATGATGTCGGGAGGGATGGGGAAGAACGAGCTCTCCGCGAACGAAACCGCGGCAAGCGCCTGCGGGGCCCTTTCACTGGCCGCCGTCCGCATCGTCCAATCGTAGATTCCCCGAAGCATCTGCGCTGCTTATACGGCGGTACGGAAGTTGTCCATGCGTTCCGCTGGCTGAAAGCTTTTTGAAAGCTTTGCGACAACCGCGTTAAGCACGAGGCGCCCCGCGGGCGTCACGCGGATCCTGTCCGGACCGGGTACAATTTTCTCCGGTGCCAAGCCGGGACCGGCACAGAGCACGATGTCATTGAGCTCATTTTTCCGCCAATCTCCCGTCGAGGCTGGCGATTGACGCGCGGACTGCAGCAACCCGAGGCTTTCGAGTTCCGCGATGGCACCGGCCGAAGGCCGGGCGCCGCCAAGCTCGGCGAGCTGATCGAGATCGATGCCCTCGCTGAGACGCAATCCCATCAGAAGCATTTCGTCAGCCTGCTCGGCCCGGGCAAGCTTCGTCATTTCCGTGAAGCCGTGACCGGCCTCCTCGACATGGGTGGCCCAGCCTTCCGGATGGCGCTCGGCGACCGTCGCAATACGGCTGTCGCCGATCCGGATGCGGCCATGCGCGCCGGGCCCAACGCCCGCGTATTCCCCGTAGCGCCAATAGAGAAGATTGTGCCGGCTTTCCGAGCCCGGCCGCGCGTAGTTCGAAACTTCGTAAGCCGCGAGGCCGCGCTTTCCCGTCATCTCTTCCGTGATCTCGTAGAGCACGCTCGCATCGTGATCGTCCGGAATGACGAGCTTGCCTTGCGCGTGAAGCGCGGCATAGGGCGTGTCGGGCTCGATCGTCAGCTGATAGAGGGAGAGATGATCGCCCGCGAGATCGAGCGCTTCGGCAAGCTCCGCACGCCAATCATCGACAGTCTGCCCGGGCCGGGCATATATGAGGTCGAACGAAAATCGCTCGAACGTGCCGCGCGCGATTTCGAGAGCGGCCTTCGCTTCATCGACACTGTGAATGCGGCCGAGCTTGCGAAGCTCGGGGTCCCGAAGCGACTGCACGCCGATCGACACGCGATTGACGCCCGCGTCGCGAAAGCCGCGAAAACGTGCCGCTTCGACGCTTCCGGGATTGGCTTCGAGCGTGATCTCGGCCTGCCGCGCGATACCCCAGCGCTTTTCGATGTGCTCGATGATCGCCGCCACGGTGCCGGCTTGCATCAGCGACGGGGTTCCCCCGCCGAAGAAGATGCTCGTGACGGTGCGTGTGCCGATCCGTTCGGCGACCCAATCGATCTCACGTTTATACGCTGCGAGAAACCGCGCCTCGTCCCAGCCCTTGAAACGCACATGGCTGTTGAAGTCGCAATACGGGCATTTCTGCGCGCAGAACGGCCAGTGGACATAAACGCCGAAAGTCTGACCCACATCAGTCATGACTGCTCGCGGCCAACATGGCCTTGGACAACTGCCGCCACGCAGGTTCCTCGCTCGCCGGCATCGCCCCGAGCGCGCGCGCCAAGGCGTCGAGATAGGATTCAAGCGTCGCGTTTTTCCATTCCTGCTGATGCGCAGCAAGGTCGTCTTTCAAACGCTCGATAAAGGCCACCGCCTCGACGCGTGTCGAAAGACTGGCGGCAGCCGCCGAAAATGCGGCGATGTCCCGCTTATCGGGTTCCGCGTTCGCCGCACCGGGCGATATCTCGTCCAGCATCGCCGCTTTGAACGCTGCGAAAGCGCGCGTCCGGTGCGAAATGGCGTACTTCTCTTCCGGCTCCATCTCGCCGAACGTCCGCGTATCGCCCTTTGGCACGAATATCGGATCATAGCCGAAGCCGTTGCCGCCGCGCGGCGGCCAGACCAGGTTGCCAAACACCTTGCCCTCGAACGTCCTGACCTCGCCGTTGGGCCACGCAAGACAGAGGACCGAGATGAAATTGGCGCCCGGACCGTCGCCATTCCCGTTCCAGCCATCCCGGTGCGCGATTTCGTCCGCAACCTTCTTCATCGCTAGGCCGAAGTCTTTGCCGGGACCGGCCCAGCGCGCTGAATAGATACCTGGTTGACCGTCGAGACAATCGACTTCGAGACCTGAATCGTCAGCGAGCGCCGGCAGCCCCGACCCTTCGGCCGCGGCAAGGGCCTTGAGCCGCGCATTGCCTTCAAACGTCGTCTCTGTTTCGTCCGGCTCCGCGAGGCCAAGCTCGCCCGCCGATACGGCATCGAGACCATACGGATGAATGAGCTGATTGATTTCCCAGACCTTGCCCGGATTGTGACTGGCGACGACGACGCGCGTCCCTTTCGAAAGCCGCATCACGCCACACCCCAAATGCGCGGCTCGGCAATCTCGAGGCAATTCCCTGCGGGATCGCGGAAATAGATAGAGCGTCCGCCGCCCGGCCATTCGAAATCGGCCTCGATCGTCACGCCAAGGCTCTCGAGCTTCGTCCGCCAGAGTGCGATGTCTTCGCCGGACGCACCGAAGCAGATGTGCCCTTCCCCCTCCGCCCCGTGAGGCGGCACCCGCATCGAATTCTCCGCAGCAGAAAATTGCGTCACGTCAGGATTGAAAATCAGCAGCATCTGGTCTCCGAAGCGATAGAATATGTGGCGGCCCGGAACGGCCGCAAACGGCTCCAGCCTGAGGGCACGGCGGTAGAAATCCTCCATCCGCGTCAGGTTGGGGGCATAAAGAACCGTTTCAAGGATTCTGAGAGGTTGAGGACGAGAGTTCAGATCAACGCCCATAGGTATAATCCAAGGCTGAGCGCTCCGAGCGCGCTTCGAACGCCGTGCAGCATCCCCCATCGCTCGACGAGCGCCCGCGTTTTCGGCCCGGCACGCTCGAGCGGGGTTGCTTCAAGCTCTTTGTTGACCGGCATGATTACAAAAAGCGTAAACGGCCAATTCGCAATGAGAGCCAACGCGCCCACAAACCAGATCCATCTTCCGGTGACCATGGCCTCGAGCGTGCCGAGGATGAACCCGATGACCGCGAGGGAGGCCTGCATCTGGAACCCGCGCGCGTAGCTCGGCTTCCATTCCGCAAGCATAGCATGATCATCGAGACCGAGCCGGGCGGGCTGCTCCGCCCAGTTGATGTAGATGGCCGCGCCCGTGAAGAGCGCGGCGACGACAAGGGCGAATTCTCCAAACATGCCCTGCCACCTTTTGTAACTGCCGCTAGTGATCCAATTCTAACATTTGCATCCCGTTGCGGCAGACACTTTTGCAAATGTTCTAGGCGACCGTCAGCTTCTGCAGCTGCACCAATTCCCCGATGCCCTTCTTCGCGAGATGCATGAGTTCGGTGAAACGCTCTTCGCTGAAGGGCGTCGTCTCCGCCGTTCCCTGAATTTCGACGATGCCGCCCGTGCCGGTCATCACGAAATTGGAATCGGCATCCGCGTTGCTGTCTTCGGCGTAGTCGAGGTCGAGCACCGGCTCGCCCTTGTAAAGCCCGCAGGAAACCGCCGCCACGTGATCACGCAAGACGTTTTCCTTCACTATGTCACGCATTTTCATCCATTGGATGCAATCGTGAAGAGCAACCCAGGCGCCCGTGATCGACGCCGTGCGCGTCCCGCCGTCGGCCTGGATGACGTCGCAATCGACCGTGATCTGGCGTTCGCCAAGCTTGTTGAGATCGACGACGGCTCGGAGCGCGCGGCCGACAAGCCGCTGAATTTCCTGTGTTCGGCCCGAAGGATGGCCGCTCGTCACCTCGCGCCGCGTGCGCTCGTGCGTCGACCGCGGCAACATTGCGTATTCGGCGGTAACCCAGCCGCGGCCTTGCCCCTTGAGCCACTGTGGCAGACGCTCTTCCAAGCTGGCCGTGCATAGAACGTGCGTGTCGCCGAACTTGATGAGGCAAGAGCCCTCGGCGTGTTTTGAAACGGCGCGCTCGATCGATACCCGGCGCAGCTCGTCCGGCTTGCGTTTAGAAGGTCGCATGTTTTCCCTGAATTGTTAACGTTGCGGCCGCGACCCTAAAGAAGGCCCCGGGGTCCATCAACCGGAAACAGGGCTAACTTGACCTCATGGCCCGCGAGGCATTTGACGCCGGGCCCCGCGGTTCATAGATTCGAAAAGCGTGAGAATTGAGGACCCTATGGCGAGTGCGACGCTGCTCAGCGGCAAAACCCAGCTCCAGAAGCTGGACGAGCGTTCACGGACTATTCTTCGAAGAATCGTCGAAAGTTACCTCGCGACGGGCGAGCCGGTCGGCTCGCGCAACCTATCCCGTGCCCTGCCGATCGCCCTGTCGCCGGCCTCGATCCGCAACGTCATGTCCGATCTGGAGCAGCTCGGGCTCATCATTTCCCCCCACACATCCGCCGGCCGCCTGCCGACTCAGCTCGGCCTGCGGCTCTTCGTCGACGGCCTGCTCGAAGTCGGCGACGTATCGATGGACGAGCGCCACCAGATCGAGACGCAGATCGCCTACCGCCGCGACAAATCCGTCGATCAGCTTTTGAGCGAAGCCGGCGAACTCATCTCGGGCCTCTCCCACTGTGCCGGCGTCGTGCTTGCCGAAAAGCAGGTTGCCCGGCTGCGGCACATCGAATTCGTGCCTCTGGAACCGGGGCGCGGACTGGTGATCCTGGTTGACGAGGATCAGAACGTCGAAAACCGCATCATCAACTTGCCTGAAGGCCTGCCGCCCTCGGCGCTGCAGGAAGCGTCGAATTATCTCAACACCCATCTCCGCGGCATGACGCTGGCGGAAGCCAAGGCCGAAATCGAAAAGTCGTTGAGCGCGGCCAAGGCTGAGCTCGATCAGCTGACCCAGAAAGTCATCAAGGCAGGCCTCGCTGAATGGTCAGGCGTCTCCGACGACCGCAAGAGCCTCATCGTGCGCGGCCAGAGCAATCTGTTGAAAGATGTCACGGCAGCCGAGGATCTCGAGCGCATTCGCCAGCTCTTCGACGCGTTCGAATCGAAGCAGGACATTGTGGAGCTGCTCGGCGCATCCGAAACGGCCGAAGGCGTGCGCATTTTTATCGGCTCGGAAAACAAATTGTTCTCCCTTTCGGGCTCATCTCTGATCGTCGCGCCGTTTCGCGACCAGACGCGTCACGTCGTCGGTGTCCTTGGCGTGATCGGCCCGACGCGGCTCAACTACGCGCGTATTATTCCGATGGTGGATTATACGGCGAAGCTCGTAAGTCGCCTCATCGGCTAAGTTTTCAAGGCATCGCGTTGCCCCGCCAGATGTTGTGCATTTTGAACCGCCTTGATTTTTCCGGTGCCACGGCCGATATCGCGGGACCCTTCGGAATTCACCATTGGCACTTTCAGCGAAGAGAAAAATGAGCGACGAACAGAAGCCGGTCGACGAACACGTTCAACCGCCCACCTCGGCAGCCTCGCCGGATGACGTCGGCGTCGAACAGCTCAAGGCCATGATCGGCGCCCTTCAGACCGATCTCGATAAAAGATTGGAAGATCTGTCTGGCAAGCAGGACCAATACCTGCGCGCCGTTGCCGAGACCGAGAACGTCCGGCGCCGCCTGGAAAAGGAAAAGGAAGAGACCGCCAAGTACGCGGTCACCAAGTTCGCGAAGGACATCCTGTCCGTGGGTGACAATTTCCAGCGCGTGATAGCCGCAGTTCCCAAAGAAGCCGTTGAGACCGATCCGGCGCTGAAGACCTTGCTCGACGGGGTCGTTCTTGCCGAACGCGACTATAAGTCCGTCCTCGAACGCTATGGCGTCCGCGCCATCGACCCGACCGGCCAGCCCTTCAACCCCCACCACCATCAGGCGGTGATGGAGAAGGAAGATACGAGCGTCCCCGCCGGCACGGTGCTGCAGGTGTACCAAGTCGGCTATCTGCTCGATGATCGCTGCCTGCGTCCCGCGATGGCCGTCGTCTCGCGCGGCGGCCCGAAAGCGGGAAAAAACGGCGACACGCCCGCGCCGGAAGGCCGAGAGGCCACCCCGCCGTCCGATGCGTCCAATGCATAGGCAGTGGACATTTTGCTTCCGCCGGTTTGGAGACAAACCTTAGGAATTTTAAAATACGAGCTTCGCATAAGAGAGGGGCTCGTATTCGCCGATCGCTTTCGATACCCGTCGAAAGCCCTGAAAATAGATGAGTTTTTGAAGACCAGTGCCGACCGCTGCCGTGTAATCGTAGAGGCTAGAAAGTGATCTGTCGCGGGTGGAAGAAGCGTTGCACCCCCGAAACAGGCCCCTATATAACCCTCGGTTACACTATTGAAATCCTGGGGACCGGTGCCTCTAACCTCTCGTTGGGGCGCACGTCGGATGCCAAACAGGGTCCACCCGGTCTGCCGCAACTGAGAAGGATTGACACGAATGGCTAAAGTAATCGGTATCGACCTCGGCACGACCAACTCGTGCGTCGCCGTCATGGAAGGCGGCAAGCCGAAGGTCCTTGAGAACTCCGAAGGCGCAAACACCACGCCTTCCATTGTTGCATTTACAGCCGATGACGAACGCCTCGTCGGCCTGCCCGCCAAGCGCCAGGCAGTGACCAACCCGACGAACACCTTTTTCGCAATCAAGCGCCTTATCGGCCGCCGCTTTGACGACCCTGAAGCCCAGAAGGACCTGAAGCTCGTTCCCTTTCACATCGTGAAGGGACCGAACGGCGACGCCTGGGTCGAGAGCCACGGCAAGCAATATTCGCCGCAGCAGATCTCTGCTTTCATCCTTCAGAAGATGAAGGAAACCGCCGAAGCTAAGCTCGGCGAGAAGGTCACGCAGGCGGTCATTACCGTTCCGGCCTACTTCAACGACGCCCAGCGCCAGGCGACCAAAGACGCCGGCCGCATCGCGGGCCTTGAAGTTCTCCGCATCATCAACGAGCCGACGGCAGCCGCGCTCGCCTACGGCCTCGACAAGAAGAAGGAAGCCAAGACGATCGCGGTCTACGACCTCGGCGGCGGCACCTTCGACGTCTCCATTCTCGAAATCGGCGACGGCGTCTTCGAAGTGAAGTCTACGAACGGCGACACGCACCTCGGCGGCGAAGACTTCGACATGCTGCTCGTTGCTTACCTCGCCGACGAGTTCAAGAAGGAGCAGGGTATCGATCTGCGCGCCGACAAGCTGGCCCTTCAGCGTCTGAAGGAGGCTGCTGAAAAGGCCAAGATCGAGCTCTCAAGCGCTCCGCAGACCGAAATCAATCTGCCCTTCATCACGGCCGATGCCTCGGGTCCGAAGCATCTGACGATCAAGCTGACGCGCGCCAAGCTCGAAAGCCTCGTTGACGGTCTCATCAACCGCACCAAGGCGCCTTGCGAAAAGGCGCTGAAGGACGCCGGCCTCAAGGCGGCCGAGATCGACGAAGTCGTTCTCGTCGGCGGCATGACCCGCATGCCGAAGGTGCAGGAAGTTGTGAAGCAGCTCTTTGGCAAGGAACCCCATAAGGGCGTCAACCCGGACGAAGTCGTGGCCATCGGCGCTGCGATCCAGGGCGGCGTTCTGCAGGGCGAGGTCAAGGACGTTCTGTTGCTCGACGTCACTCCGCTGTCGCTCGGCATCGAAACCTTGGGCGGCGTCTTCACCCGTCTGATCGATCGCAACACGACGATCCCGACAAAGAAGAGCCAGACCTTCTCGACCGCCGAAGACAGCCAGGGCGCCGTGACCATTCGCGTGTTCCAGGGCGAACGCGAGATGGCGGCCGACAACAAGCTGCTCGGTCAGTTCGATCTCGTCGGCATCCCGCCGGCCCCCCGCGGCGTACCGCAGATCGAAGTCACCTTCGATATCGACGCCAACGGCATCGTTCACGTGTCGGCGAAGGACAAGGCGACCGGCAAGGAACAGTCGATCCGCATCCAGGCCTCTGGCGGCTTGTCGGATGCCGACATCGACAAGATGGTCAAGGACGCCGAAGCTCACGCTGCCGAAGACAAGCAGCGCCGCGAACTCGTCGAACTTCGCAACCAAACGGAAGCGCTCATCCACGGCACCGAGAAGTCGCTGGCTGAGAATTCATCAATCCCGGCCGTCGCCGCGATCAAGGGCGACGTCGAATCGGCAATCGCAGCTGCCAAGACGGCGATTGGCGGTGAAGACGCCGAGGCGATCCGCACGGCATCGACCAACCTCACCCAGGTCGCGATGAAGATCGGCGAGGCCGTCTACACCGCGAAGGGCGGTGCGGAAGGCGTCGGCGGCGGAGAGCCGTCGGCCGAGAAGAAGTCGGAGAGCGGCGACGACGTCGTCGATGCCGATTTTGAAGAAGTTAAGGACGACAAGAAGAGATCGGCCTAAGAGTCGAGCCCAAAATCGCCCTCGGACCACCTGGCCGCCCCAGAAAATGGAGCGCCGGGCTGGCCTGAGGGCGAAAAATTGAGATAAAACGCTCGTCATCGTTGCGACCATTCGCCGACCAGCAACCATTCACCCAACGGGTCATAGAACAGCGCATCATGGCTAAGCGCGATTATTATGAGATCCTCGGCGTCAAGCGGAGCGCCACCGATATAGAGATCAAATCCTCCTATCGAACCCTCGCCAAGGAATGCCATCCCGACCGTAATGCGGGAGACAAAGAGGCGGAGCGACGGTTCAAGGAGGTTAACGAGGCCTACGAGGCCCTGAAGGATCCGCAGAAGCGCGCCGCGTACGATCAATTCGGCCACGCCGCGTTCGAAGGTGGCATGGGCGGCCGCGGCGGCCCAGGCTTTGGCCCCGACTTCGCATCCTCGATGTCGGACATCTTCGACGATTTGTTCGGCGAATTCATGGGCGGACGGCGAGGCCCAGGTGGCGGACGCTCGCGAACCGGCCGCGAGGCAGGCGCCGATCTTCGCTACAATCTCGAAATCACGCTCGCCGAAGCCTACGCCGGCAAGACCGCGCAAATCCGCGTGCCGGCGAGCGTCAAGTGCGAAACCTGCTCGGGCTCGGGCGCCAAGCCCGGAACGAAGGCGAAAACCTGCACGACCTGCGGCGGCGTCGGTAAAGTCCGCGCCAGCCAGGGCTTCTTCACCATCGAACGCACCTGCCCCCACTGCCAGGGCCGCGGCGAGATGATCGACGACCCGTGCACCGACTGCTCGGGCTCCGGCCGCGTCCAGAAAGAGCGTACGCTGTCGGTGAACATCCCGGCGGGCGTCGAGGACGGCACCCGTATTCGGCTTGCCGGCGAGGGCGAAGCAGGCCTCAGAGGCGGCGCGCCGGGCGACCTTTACATCTTCCTGTCGATCAAGCCGCACGAGTTCTTCCAGCGCGATGGCGCCGACGTTTTCTGCAAAGTGCCGATATCCATGACGACCGCCGCGCTCGGCGGCCAGATCGACGTGCCGACGCTCGAAGGCACGACCACACGCGTCAAGATCCCGGAAGGCACCGAAAGCCGCAAGCAGTTCCGCCTCCGCGGCAAGGGCATGCCCGTACTCCGCGCCAAAGTCTCCGGCGACATGTACATCGAGGTCGAGGTCGAGACGCCGAAAAACCTGACGCGCAGACAGCGCGAACTCCTCGAGGAGTTCGAGCGCGCGAGCCACAAAGAGACGAGCCCGGAGAGCGCCGGTTTCTTCTCGCGGGTAAAGGAATTTTTCGAAGGCAAGAGCGGCTGACGGAGCGCTCTGACGTTCGCGCCAGCCGATCCTTGCCAAAGGTTTGAAAGCCGCTAGGGTCCGGCTCGCACAACATCTTTTAGTCCCTCACCTGCCCATCTCGCCGAAGGCGAGCCTCCGGCACGACGGGCATCCTCTCCCGTTCCGGGAGAGGAGAAGCCCTTCCTTCTCCCAAGGGGAGAAGGTGCCCCGAAGGGGCGGATGAGGGACTTAAACGCCCAAGACTGGACTTTCAGACCCGATGACCGACCCCTCCGCGCCCCATCCACGCCTCCTGTTCTTCGCGGGCAGTGCCCGTCTGAACTCGTTCAATAAGCGCCTGGCGAAACTCGGCGCCATGATCGCGGAAGCCAACAGCATCCCCTCGACGTTCGTCGACCTCGCCGACTATCCGATGCCGATCTATCATGGCGACCTCGAAGAGGAAGAGGGCCCGCCCGACAATGCCCGCAAGCTGAAGAACTTGATGAAGGCACATACCGGCATCTTCATTGTCAGCCCTGAGTACAACGCCTCGTTCTCGCCGTTGCTCAAGAATGTCATCGACTGGATCAGTCACATCCGCGACGATGGCGAAGCGCCGCTCGAAGTCTTCAAGACACGCGTCTTTGCGCTGGCGTCGGCTTCGGGAGGCGGTCTCGGCGGCCTTCGCGGTCTGATGCAGCTCCGCGCCGTGCTAGAACTCGGCACCGGAGCTCTGGTGCTTCCCGAGCAGTTCGCCCTGCCCCGCATGCGCGACGCCTTTGACGACAATGGCCACTTGCACAACAAGGATCAGAACGAGCAGCTGAAGGCCGTCATCCAGAAACTCGCACGCGCCGCCCGCGTGCTCCACGGTTGAGCGGAAACATGATCGATCGCGCCACACGGGACAAACTGATCGTCGCTCTCGACCTGCCATCCTACGACCAGTCGCGCGCACTCGTCGATCGCCTCGGCGATACCGTCAGCTTCTACAAGATAGGGCTCGAGCTTCTCTTTTCCGACGGCCTGTCATTGGCTCAGGAGCTGAAGCGCGAAGGCAAGCGCGTTTTTCTCGATCTGAAGTTTCTCGACATCGGCAACACGGTCGAACATGCCGTGCGGGCGGCCGCGAAACTGGGCGTCGATTTCATCACCGTCCACGGCCACGACACGAAGACGCTGACGGCCGCCCTGCGCGGACGCGGCAACACAAGCCTGAAACTACTCGCTGTCACCGTTCTGACGAACCTCGATCAGGCTGACCTCGATGAGCAGGGCATCGCCGCAACGCCGTCCGGGCTGGTCATCGGCCGTGCCCGCATGGCGGAGAAGGCAGGCTTCGACGGCGTGATCGCGTCGGGCCAGGAAGCCGCCGCCGTTCGCGCCGAAACCGACCCGCAGTTCCTGATCGTAACACCCGGTATCCGTCTTCCGGGAGCCGAGACCGGCGATCAAAGCCGTATCACCACGCCCGAAGACGCGCTGCGCTTCGGCGCCAACCACATCGTCGTCGGCCGTCCGATCAATGCAGCAGCCGACCCCAAGGCCGCCGCCGAAACGTTCCTGGCGCACATCGCCAACGGCTGAGTCCACGTCAAGAATTCCCGACCGTTTCCCTTGGCCGATCATGGCCTTGCCACAGCTTCGCCCATCTCTCACCTCGCCGAGCCCACACTTCGTATTTACCGAGCCTTAACCGTCAAAAGCATTAGCTCCGAGGCGGCCAAGGGGTAAGAGCAGGCGGGGGTTCTACGAGCGTGATGCGTTGGTTGTGGCGTTTGACCAAGCAGGCCCACCTGCTTGCGGCAATGGTCGTTGTGGCCGGATCGACCCTGATGCTGAGCCACGCCCAGGCTGACGAAGCCGCTGCCGAAAAGCCGCTCCCCTCCCTCGTCGAAGCCGCCCTCATCATGAAAGAGATCGTGCCCGAGGCGCCGGTCTACATTCGCGTCTTCAAGGAAGAGTCGGAGCTCGAAGTCTGGAAGGCGCGCCCGAACGGCCGCTACGCGCTGGTCAAGACGTTCCCCGTCTGCAATTGGGGCGGAACGCTCGGCCCCAAACGCACGACCGGCGATCTGATGTCGCCCGAAGGCTTCTACGGCGTCACTGAGGACGCGCTGAAGCCCGACAGCAAATATCATCTCGCCTTCAATATCGGCTACCCGAACGCCCTCGACAGAGCGCTCGGCCGTACCGGCGGCTTCATCATGGTGCACGGCGACTGCCGCAGCGTCGGCTGCTTCGCCATGTCCGACAAATACATCGAAGAAATCTACGCGTTCGTTCGCGATGCGCTGAGCGCGGGCGAGACCCACGTCCCGGTCCACGTCTTTCCCTTCCGCATGTCGGCGGAGAACATGAAACGTCACACCGACAACCCGGCGCGGGATACCTGGAAGCCGCTGAAAGAAGCCTACGATGACTTCGCGCGAACCCGTGAACCACCGAAGATCGGAATGTGCGCGAAGCGTTACGTCGTCAATTCGTTGACGCCCGTCGGCAACGATCCGAATGCCGCCTGCCCAACGCTGATCGGCAAACGCATCGCCCCGCTGTCGCCGCGCTCCGTGAAGCGTCTCGTTAAGGCCGATCCGAAGCTCCAGGCCAATGGCCCGAAGCTGAAGTCGGCGGAAGCCAGCACCAGCACCGGCTGGAATTCGGTCGTTTCAGGTACGATGTTCGCCCGGGGTTCCGACCCCGTCAGCGCGAGCCCCCGCAGCAAGCCGCATCAGAACAGCGCAGACGCGGCCCTGGGCGCGGTGCAGCCCATCCTGAACCGCTGACGGATTAGCCCCGCCCCATCACCCCAGTTGCCCTTACCCCGGTTGCGGAGACGGGGCCGGTCCGGCTATGGCTCCTCACCGGACAATTATGCTCGCGTCAAATACGCAAGTTCAAAAGAAAGAGATTGCAATGCCGAAGGGATACGTCATCGCCCATGCCACCGTCACGAACCCCGAGAAGTGGGCTGAGTACGTGGCGAAGTCGAAGATCGCGCTCGACAAGTACGAGGGCAAACCCATCGTTCGTGGCGGCCAAAGCCAGGTGATGGAAGGTAACGGCACGACGCGCAACGTCGTCCTCGAGTTTCCGAGCTACGAGCACGCGAAGGGTTACGCGACATCGCCGGAATACGCCGAAGCGAAAGCACTTCGCCAGGGTGCAGGATCAATCGACATCACGATCGTCGAAGGCGTCTAACCACCTACCGTCATGCCGACGAACGTCGGCATGACGGAATCGCGAGAGGCGCCATGGCCCACTTCCCAACGAGTGATGGACGGCCAGCATGGCCCGCACTCGTCCTGACGTTGTTCCCGGAAATGTTTCCGGGACCGCTCGATATATCGCTGCTCGGACAAGCCCGCGCCGCCAACATCTGGTCGCTTGATACCCTGCAGATCCGCGACTTCGGCCTCGGGCGTCACCGGCAGGTGGACGACACGCCCGCGGGCGGCGGCGCCGGCATGGTGCTCCGCGCCGATGTCCTTGGCCCCGCGCTCGATCACGCACGAACCCTTTCACCCGCTGCTCCGCTGATCTACCTCTCACCGCGCGGCACGCCGCTGACACAGAGCCTTGTGCGTGACCTGTCAGAAGGGCCGGGCGTCACATTGCTCGCGGGCCGCTTCGAAGGCATCGACCAGCGCGTCATCGATGAGAAGGGCCTGAAAGAAATTTCGATCGGCGACTATGTTCTCGCCGGAGGCGAACTCGCCGCGATGGTCCTGATCGAAGCCTGCGTCAGGCTTCTGCCGGGCGTCCTTGGTGCCGCGGAAAGCCTCACCAGCGAAAGCTTCGAGACCGGACTTCTCGAATACCCGCAGTACACCAAGCCGCGCGATTGGGAAGGCCGCTCAATCCCTGAAATTCTGCTCTCGGGCGATCATAAAAAGGTTGCAGAGTGGAGACGGCGCCAGTCCGAACAGCTGACCGCCGGCCGCCGCCCGGATCTCTTGCGTCCCACCCGGACCCCAAAGTGACACTGGTGGGCGCTTCGCCTTTGCAAGGCCAGGATTTCTTGCGCAAATACCCCGGGGGAAAGATTCGCAGTGACGCCGCAAGGCCGCCGCGAATAGGCCTCTCGGCAAGTGCGCGTTGCCAATCGAGAGATGCGATGAAGAGCTTCAGGGATCTTCTGCCGGGTTCGTTGACCGCTGTGCTGATCGGCGGCTTGCTGATGATATCTCCGGCGCTCGCCGACGACCCGCCGCATCCAGCCGAAACTCCGCCCACGCAGGCGGCCGCCGTCGAGGCGCCTGCCGTTCAAGATGACGCTATCCTGATGGCCGCGCGAACGAAGCTCGCCGCCGAGCCTGCCGCGGACGACGAACACGGCCGCAAGGATCAAACCGCCCTCGCCGATTTCTACAAGGGCCGTCACGGCGAAGCACTTTGGGTCACGGCATCCGGCCTGAAGCCCGAAGCCAAGGCCCTCGCCACCGAGATCGAAAACGCGGACGCGTACGGCCTCGACGCAACGCGGTTCAAACTCCCGAGCCTCGCCGGCGGCGCCCTGAACGCAACCGACACCGATTCACTCGCAGCAGCCGAAATCCAATTCTCGAAAGCCGCTCTTCTCTATGCGCGCGACGCGCGCGGCGGCCGCATTCCCGATCCGGCCGAAATGCTGACGACGAACCTCGACCGGCGTCCGCAATGGATCGAACCCAAGGTCATCATCGAAGCGCTCGCGGCGACGCATGAACCGGACGCCTACCTGCGCAGCCTTCAGCCGCAGCAGCCGCAGTTCGAGAAGCTGCGCCAGATTTATCTCACGATGCTGCCGAAGGACGGAAAGCCCAACAAGTTGAGCCCCGACGCCAAACGCATTCGCGCCAACATGGAGATGTGGCGCTGGATGTGGCCCAACATGGGCGACTTCTACGTGCTGAACAACATCCCCGAGTTCATGCAGTACGTCTACAAGGACGGGCAGATCATTCGCTCGGAGAAGATCGTCGCCGGCCTCCTCGATAAGCAGACGACGATATTTTCACGGCCCTTGAAATACGTCGTGCTGCGCCCTGCGTGGCGCGTTCCCGAAAGCATCATGGTCAACGAGCTGTGGCCGAACCTAATCCGCGGCGGCGGCATGATGCGCCAGTACGGCTTGCAGATCGTCACTAAAAACGGCCAGCGCGCCGTCGACTATCGCAGCATCGATTGGGCGACGAGCGACATCCGCAACTATGATGTCATCCAGCCGCCCGGCCCGAAGAGCGTGCTCGGCCACGTCAAGTTCTCGTTCCCGAGCCAGCACACGATCTACATGCACGACACGCCGGACAAATGGATGTTCAAGCCCGCCCAGCGCACGCTGAGCCATGGCTGCCTGCGCGTCTGGAAGCCGATGCAGCTCGCCGAGCTTATCCTCAAGGAAGACAAAGGCTGGGACCCGGAAAAGATCGCCGAGCTTGATCGGTCGGGTCCGCTGAACAACGAGATCCCGATCACCAAGGAAATCCCGATCCATCTCGTCTATTTCACGACATGGGTCGGCGAGGACGGCAAGCTGAAAACCTTCCGGGACGTCTACGGTCACGAGAAGCGCGTGACCCAGGCGCTCGATGGCCAATGGGGAAAAATTAACAAGGGCCGGGATCACCTGGCGCCGGTCGAGCCATCGTTTAATCCCGCAGCGGTAGCTGCGCGCGGTGAGAACATCGACGGCGATTACGTTCCCTCATCCAAGCGCAAAAGCGCCAACGTCGGCGACATGATCGGCAATGCCCTGGGGCTAAGTTACTGAGACCCCGCTCGGACCCGCCCGCCGTGTCATCCCGGATCAGAGGGCAGAACGGCGCATGGCCGCGATAGGGGCTTGGGCCCACTCGACAAAACCGGCCTCTTCCGCTATCACCCGCCCAACAACAATTCCCTCAAACGGGTTGCCCTTAAGGGTTGCATGACCGGTTCGGGTCCTGATGGACGCCAAGCCGATCCTCTGCGTCATCAAAAAACGAAATGGAATCAACAAGATGAACATTATCCAGCAGCTCGAGCGCGAGCAGATGGACGCCGTCCTCGCGAAGCGCGGCGTTCCCGAATTTGGTCCCGGCGATACCGTCAAGGTGATGGTCAAGGTCATCGAGGCCGCCGAAGCCGACCCGAAAGACAAGAAGAAGAAGGCCGCCGTCAAAGAGGCGACCGTTCGCTTCCAGGCTTACGAAGGCGTCGTGATCGCCCGTTCGGGCGCCGGCCTCAACGAGAACTTCACCGTTCGCAAGATTTCCTATGGAGAAGGCGTCGAGCGCGTCTTCCCGGTTTATTCGCCCTACATCGCTGAGATCGAAGTCGTCCGCCGCGGCAAGGTCCGCCGCGCCAAGCTTTACTATCTCCGTGGACGCCGCGGTAAGGCCGCTCGTATTTTCGAACGTACGGACGCACGTGCGCGCCGCCTCAACGCCGCCTGGAAGGGTTTCAAGAAGCCGAAGGGCGAGGCCGAGGATCTGACGCAGATCAAGGGCATCGATATCGACCTGCAGAACCGCCTGAAGCAGCTCAACTGCTACAAGGTCGAGCAGATCGCCAACCTGTCGGACGAAGATATCGCCAACCTCGACGAAACCCTGACCTTGAAGGGCGCCATCGAGAAGCAGGACTGGGTTGGACAGGCACAGCGCCTTCTCGCCGAGCTGACCGCAGCCGAAGTTCCGGCTGAAGAAGCCAAAGCCTGAGCCGGTTTACGGCTGACAGAGGCTGATGTTTTTCAAGCGCCGGGGAATTTCTCCGGCGCTTTTTTATGCCTGTGGTGATGCACAGAGACGCAAGGTATTTTGCCGGCGATCGTTTCGCACTAGATTAGAAGCGTCAGCACCGTCCGACGTGGCGTGGAGTAGTATGTCGAACATCGAAGTATCCAAAACGGCCAGTCGCGACGGCAAGATTCCGCTGCACGGTCCCGAGGCGTTCGCCGCCATGCGCAAGGCTGGCCGGCTCGCCGCCGAAGCGCTCGACATGCTCGTTCCGATCGTCCAGCCCGGCGTCACGACGGCGGAGATCGACGAGCTGGTCCTTTCGTTCGCGCTCGACCACGGCGCCATTCCCGCGACGCTCAATTACCGCGGCTATCGATACGCGACGTGCACGTCGATCAACCACGTCGTCTGCCACGGCATGCCAAACGATAAGCCGCTGAAGCCGGGCGACATCGTCAACATCGACGTCACGCTCATCGTCGATGGCTGGCACGGCGACACGAGCCGCATGTATTCGGTCGGCGATGTTTCGCGCCGCGCCGAGCGCTTGATGTACGTGACCTATGAATCCCTGATGCGCGGCATCGCCGTCGTGAAGCCCGGCAACACCACGGGCGACATCGGCGCCGCAATTCAGCGTTATGCCGAAGGCGAGCGCTGCAGCGTCGTCCGCGACTTCTGCGGCCACGGCCTCGGCCGCGTCTTCCACGACCGCCCAAACATCCTGCATTACGGCGAGCCGGGCGAAGGCACCGTGCTTGAACCGGGGATGCTGTTTACGATCGAGCCGATGATCAATCTCGGCAAGCCGCACGTGAAAATTCTGGCGGACGGCTGGACGGCCGTGACGCGCGACCGCGAGCTTTCCGCCCAGTTCGAGCACACAGTTGGCGTCACCGAAACCGGCTGCGAGATTTTCACCGAAAGCCCAGCCGGATATCATTTCCCGCCAAACGGCATCCGCGCCGCCGCTTGATGGAGTGAATGTCGATGTCGCGTTCCGATGGATTTCGCGACAAGACAAGCGCTGCCGAGCAATCGACATTCTTTGCACTCACGCCGGAAGAGAAGCCTAAAGCCAAAGGCGAAGAAAAAAACGCACCCGACGATAAGGCGGGCCATCGCCGCCGTCTGCGCGACCGTTTCCAAAACGGCGGCGCCGATGCCGTTCCCGATTACGAACTTCTCGAAATGATCCTCTTCCGCGCCTTCCCGCGGATTGACACGAAGCCGATCGCGAAGCGCTTGCTCGCGAAATTCGGCTCGTTCGCGGACGTCGTCTCGGCGCCGGCCGAACGCCTGAAGGAAGTTGAAGGCATCGGCGATCGCGCCGTCGAAGAACTGAAGCTGATCAAGGCCGCGGCGGAACGGTTGACCAAAGGTCAGATCGTCTCCCGGCCCGCGCTTTCGTCATGGAACGGCGTGCTCGATTACTTGCGCCTGGTGCAAGGCTTCGAAACGCGCGAGCAATTCCGCATCCTGTTTCTCGACAAGAAGAACCAGCTCATCGCTGACGAGGTGCAGGGACGCGGCACCGTCGATCACACGCCCGTCTACGTGCGCGAAGTCGTGAAGCGCGCGCTCGAACTCTCCGCAAGTGCCATCATCCTCGTGCACAACCATCCCTCAGGCGATCCAACGCCGTCGCGCGCCGACATCGACATGACAAAGCAGATCATCGACGCATCCCGCCCGCTCGGCGTCTCCGTCCACGATCACATCATCGTCGGCCGCAACGGCCACGCGAGCCTGAAAGCGCTGCGGTTGATTTGAATGAAGCCGCTCAATCTGGCGCCCATCGAACAAAGTCCCTCACCTGCCCATCTCGCCGAAGGCGAGCCTCTGGCTCGACGGGCATCCTCTCCCGTTCCGGGAGAGGAAAAGAGCGACTTCCTTCTCCCTTGGGGAGAAGGTGCCCCGAAGGGGCGGATGAGGGGCTTCAGCCAGAACGCGTGTCACGACGGATAATCCGCTTCACTCAATCGCTGAGCGGACCCGCGTATCCCGCATCGTCGAATAGACGCAAAGCGAGACGGCGATGCAGCCCGTAACGTACCAGTAGAAATAGTGCTCGTTGCCCATCTGCTTCAGCCACAACGCCATCCACTCGGCGGTCCCGCCGAAAAGCGCGACCGTCAGCGCATACGGCAAGCCGACACCCAGCGCCCGAACCGATGTCGGAAAGAGTTCCGCCTTAACGACCGCATTGATCGCGGTGTAGCAGGAGACGATGGCGAGACCCGTCATCACCAGAAGAAACGCCTGCAACGGATCGTTGACCGATTGCAGCGTCGTGAGGATCGGCACCGTGCAAAGCGATCCAAGCACGCCAAAGGCAATCAGCACCGGACGCCGTCCAACGACATCCGAGAGCGCACCGACAACCGGCTGCAGCAGCATGTAAATAAACAGCGCCGATGCGGAAATGAGCGTCGCCGTGTCCTTCGAAAACCCCGACGTGTTGACGAGAAATTTCTGCATATACGTCGTGTACGTATAGAACGCCAACGTTCCGCCGAGTGTCAGCCCGACGACAATCGCCACTTCGCGCGGGTGACGCATCAGCGCCGCGATCGATCCCTCGCGATGCTTCGCACGATTGAACGACTCTGTCTCCACGAGGTCGCGGCGCATGACGAACGCAATGACGGCGAGACAAGCACCGATAGCGAACGGAATGCGCCAGCCCCAGGCTTCAAGCTCCGCCGGCGTCAGCACGAGTTTCTGCAGCACGATCAGCACCAGCATGGCCGTCAGCTGCCCACCGATCAGCGTCACGTACTGAAAGCCCGAATAGAACCCGCGGCGCTCAGAGGTCGCCATTTCCGAAAGATAGGTAGCGCTGGTGCCGTATTCGCCGCCGAGACTGAGGCCCTGGATCATGCGTGCGATGAGCAGGATGATCGGCGCGGCCACCCCGATCGTTGCATAGACGGGCGTCACGGCGATAAGCGCCGATCCGCAGCACATCAAGAGCACCGACGTCGTCAGCGCCACGCGCCGCCCGTGGCGATCCGCCATCCGCCCGAAGAACCACGCCCCGATCGGACGCATCAGAAACCCAACGGCGAAGATCGCCGCCGTGTTCAAAAGCTGCGCCGTCTGGTTGCCTTCTGGAAAGAACGCCTTGGCGAAATAGAGCGAAAAGGCCGCGTAAACGTAGAAGTCGTACCACTCCACGAGATTGCCGGAAGATCCGATCAGAATGGCTTTTATCCGCTGTGGCAGACTGAGCGCCGCTGGGGCCTTTACCTCTTGCACGTACGCGTTTCCTCCCGTTTTTGGGGAGGTATCTAGCATGTGCCGCGCCGGAGTGCCGCACATCTCCTCGTAACGGGGACGTCTGTCCCGCCGACATTGACGATTCGCGAACGGGCCCCCTAATTAGGACCCCTGATCGCGCTGCGAGTGGGCCGGAGATTGAGAGCATGACGAAAAAACCGCATCACGCGAAGGTAATCGTACTGGGTTCAGGCCCGGCCGGCTATACGGCCGCGATCTATGCTGCCCGCGCCATGCTCGCGCCGACGCTCATTCAAGGCACGCAACCCGGCGGCCAGCTGACCATCACGACCGACGTCGAGAACTATCCGGGCTTTGCCGATCCCATTCAGGGTCCCTGGCTGATGGAGCAGATGCAAGCGCAGGCCGAACACGTCGGCACGCACATCGTCATGGACCACATCAACAAGGTCGACCTTCGCAGCCGTCCGATCCGCCTCGAAGGCGACAGCAGCGACACCTACACGTGCGATGCGCTGATCATCGCAACGGGCGCGCAGGCGCGTTGGCTCGGACTGAAATCCGAAGAGCTCTTCCAGGGCCATGGCGTTTCGGCCTGCGCCACCTGCGACGGCTTTTTCTACAAAGGCAAGGAAGTCATCGTCGTCGGTGGCGGCAACACGGCCGTCGAAGAAGCAATCTTTCTCACGAACTTCGCGAGCAAGGTGACGCTCGTCCATCGACGCGACTTCCTGCGCGCAGAAAAAATTCTGCAGGAACGTCTTTTCAAGAACCCAAAAGTCGACGTTATCTGGGATAGCGTCGTCGAAGAAATCGTCGGCACGCACGCGCCGAAGTCGGTGACCGGCGTCGTGCTGAAAAACTTGAAAACCGGCATGACCTCCGAGCTACATGCCGACGGCGTTTTCGTTGCCATCGGCCACGCGCCAGCAACCGAGCTCTTCAAAGGCCAGCTCGAGATGAAGCCGTCCGGCTATCTGATCACGGCGCCCGATTCGACCGCGACGGCGATCCCCGGCGTCTTCGCCGCCGGCGATGTCAAGGACGAGGTCTTCCGCCAGGCAGTAACCGCCGCCGGTATGGGATGCATGGCTGCGCTCGAAGCTGAACGCTATTTGGCACAGGTCGAAAACCAGGCCGACGCCGCCGAATAGACTGTAACGGCGGTTCAATTCGCGCCTTGGCGCGTCAAGACCGCCCCCGCAGCCGCACGCGCCGCGAATCTGCCATGCTGGCATTGCATTGCGTCTAGCGCATAGCTAAATGCAAATGACCCAGCAACTGCACGGCAGGTCTCCGAAAATGGATTGGGATAAGCTTCGCATCTTCCATGCGGCCGCCGAGGCTGGCAGCTTCACGCATGCCGGTGAGCAGCTTCACATGAGCCAATCGGCCGTCAGCCGCCAGATCTCTGCGCTGGAAGCCAATCTTCGTGTCACGCTGTTCCATCGCCATGCCCGCGGTCTCGTCCTGACCGAGCAGGGCGAGCTTCTGAACCGGACGGTTGCGGAAGTCTTTGCCAAGCTGCAGACGGCCGAGACACTGCTCTCCGATTCAACGACCAAACCGTCAGGCGATCTCAGGATCACGGCGCCGATCGGCTTCGGCACCATCTGGCTGACGCCCAGGCTCCGGGAGTTCGGCGAACTCTATCCCGACATTCGCGTCGAGTTGATCCTCAATGACGATCAGGTTGATATCGGCATGCGCGCCGCCGATGCCGCGATCTGGACGCGCGAACCGGAACAGGCCGACCTCATCCGCCGCCCGCTGTTCGAAAGTCATGTTCGCGCCTTCGCATCTACGCAATACATCCGCAAGTACGGCGCGCCAAAAAGCCTGGCCGACCTCGATCAACACCGCATCATCGGCTACACCGGGCCGTCCGCGCAGCATCTCGACGCCATGTCGTGGATCGAGACCGCCGGCCGCAACGGCGCGGGGATGCGGGAAGCCGCCCTCCGGGTTAACAGCGTCGTGGCGATCAAATATGCCATCCGCGCCGGCATCGGCGTCGGGATGATCCCGGATTATCTGACCGAAGAGCAGACCGATCTCGTTCCCGTGCTGACGGATATCGAACAGCCATCGCTGAATATGGTCTTCGCCTACCCGGAAGAGCTGAAATCCTCGAAAAAGGTGCAGCTGCTCCGCGACTTTCTGCTCTCGAAGATCTCGAAAAATCGGAACAATTGAAACGGAACCTCGCTAGGCCGCCGAAACCCGGCGGCCAGCTCCAAAACGTGCCGTGTTCCGCTTATGGCGGCTGCGACCAGCGCTGATTTGCGCAAAAGGGAACGAGACGCTATCTAGAGCATGATCCGGAAAAGTGGATACCGGTTTTCCGATAAGATCATGCTCCAACAAAGCTCATCCTCATCCGCCGTCCTCCAAAGGCTCAACGAAGTCATGGCAAAAACGCTGTACGATAAAATCTTCGACGATCACGTAGTTGAACAGTCGCCGGACGGAACGAGCCTCCTCTATATCGACCGCCACCTCGTCCACGAGGTCACGAGCCCGCAGGCTTTCGAAGGTCTGCGCATGGCCGGCCGTAAGGTCCGCGCTCCAGAGAAAACCCTCGCCGTCGTCGATCATAACGTTCCGACCACTGACCGCACGAAAGGCATTGCCGACGAGGAAAGCCGCGTCCAGGTCGAGACGCTGGCGACGAACGCCCGCGACTTCGGGATCCAGTATTTCAACGAGCTCGACAAGCGCCAGGGCATTGTCCACGTCGTCGGCCCCGAGCAGGGCTTTACCCTCCCGGGTACGACGATCGTCTGCGGCGATAGCCACACCTCGACGCATGGCGCATTCGGCGCACTGGCCCACGGCATCGGCACGTCCGAGGTCGAGCACGTTCTGGCGACGCAAACGCTGATCCAGAAAAAAGCCAAGAACATGCTGGTGACGGTCGACGGCATCGCGCCGCACGGTGTCGGCGCCAAGGACATCACCTTGGCCATCATCGGCGAGATCGGCACCGCCGGCGGTACCGGCTCCGTCATCGAATACGCGGGCGAAGCCATTCGCGCACTGTCGATGGAAGGCCGCATGACGGTCTGCAACATGTCGATCGAAGGTGGCGCCCGCGCTGGCATGATCGCGCCTGACGAAAAGACCTTTGCATTCTTGAAGGATCGTCCAAAGGCCCCAAAAGGCGCAGCCTGGGACCTGGCGATGAAATATTGGGAAACGCTGCACACAGATGAAGGCGCCCGTTTCGATCGCGAGGTTCGCCTTGATGCCGCGAAGCTGCCGCCGATCGTCTCCTGGGGCACGAGCCCCGAGGACGTGACGTCCGTCGCGAGCGCCGTTCCCAATCCCGCCGACGTGCATGACGAGAACAAGCGCGCATCGATGCAGCGCGCGCTCGAATACATGGGCCTGACGCCCGGCACGAAGATCACCGATATCCCCCTCGACGTCGTGTGGATCGGAAGCTGCACGAACGGCCGCATCGAAGACTTGCGCGCAGTTGCCAAGGTCGTCGACGGCAAGAAGATCTCGTCGCGCCTCGCCTATGCGATGATCGTTCCGGGATCGGGCCTCGTCAAAGAGCAGGCGGAAGCCGAAGGCCTCGACAAGATCTTCAAGGACGCCGGATTCGAATGGCGCGAGCCGGGCTGCTCGATGTGCCTCGGCATGAACCCGGACCAGTTGAAGCCGGGTCAGCGCTGCGCCTCGACCTCGAACCGAAACTTCGAAGGCCGTCAGGGCTACAAGGGCCGCACGCACTTGGTCTCGCCGATCATGGCGGCCGCGGCGGCGCTCGAAGGCCACTTCGTCGATGTGAGAAACTGGCAGGCCTGACGGCCTGCCTTCACGACCGCGGACTGTTCGCGCCGCGGTCGATTACGCCCTGCGAATTACGCCTGCGCGGCAACCTTGCTGCCGTCGTCGGGAACGGCGGCAGCGGCGAGCGCGGGCTGAATAGCGACGCGCATGCTGGCGACCTCGTCCGGCGTGATCTTGAAGAAGCGATTTTGCAGCTTCTGCCGCTTCTCGGCCAGCTTCAGGCTGCCGCCCAGCAACGTGATCTTGAAATCGCCCGGCGGGTAGAAGGCCGGTTCGCCGATCGGCTGGAAACCGAGCATGTATTTGTAGAACTTCACCCACTCGGGCCGCGTCGCGATCAGCAGCATCGAAACTTCCGCCGCCTGCGCTGCCGTCAGCGCCGCGCGCACGAGGAAAGCGTAAAGCGTCGTCCGGTACGATGTGTTGTTGATGCCGGGCTCGATGGAAAGACGCGAGACTTCGACGAGCGCGCCATCGACTTTGCTTTTGATCTCTTTCAGCGCGGGATAATAGGGACCGCACGGCAACGACGAAATCGTCTGCCACGGATGGTTGAAGCAAAGACGGACGCTTCCGACGAGACGGCCTTGATCGTAGGCGCCGAGCAGCACGGTCGTCGCAAGCGTATCGAACCGGTCCGTGTATTTGCCGTTGTCGCTCGAGACATCGTAACCGATCGCCTGATAGGCGCGGAGCCGAAGCGCAGTCGCCTCGCCGGTATCGCTTTCTTTCGTGAGCACCCTGAGCTCGAACGTCTGCGCATCGCCATGCCAAGATCCTTCCTCGGGCGGCAATGAATCTTGCCGGGGGCGAAACGACAGCGGTATCGACATGCAGGAATTCTCGGAATGACTTCGGTGTGGAGGCGGGCGAACGTGGTGGGCGAGAGACGAGAGATATGTGTGCTTTACCGCAGGTCCGATGCGGCAAATGTTCTTTTGTTGCATTAACATTGCTTAGTTACCCTACGGACACAAAACGTTTTTTCAACACTGATGCAGAGGTGCCACCGTGACTGAGGAATTGAACGCGGTCATCCGCTCGAAATTCGGTCCTGCAGCGGCCGATTACGCGTCCTCCGAGGTGCATGCAAAAGGCGAGAGCCTGGCGCGGATCGTCGAGCTTGTGGCACCGCGAAAGACTTGGACTGCGCTCGATGTGGCGACGGGCGCCGGGCACACTGCCGCCGTCTTTGCGCCCCACGTCGCAAGCATCATCGCGAGCGACATCACCGACGAAATGCTGAAGGAAGCCGCGAAGCTCGCAGCATCGCGCGAGCTGGCCAACATGTCGACCGCGCCCGCGTTGGCCAGCGCATTGCCGTTTCCGGATGAAAGCTTCAACCTCGTCTGCTGCCGCCTCGCGGCGCACCACTTTCCGAGCCTCGAAAGCTTCGTCACTGAGGTTCACCGCGTCCTGAAAAAAGGCGGACGCTTCGCCCTCGTCGACAACGTGGCGCCAGATCAGGAGCGCCTGCCGCGCGCCACCCGCGACGACATTGACGACGCGATCTCCGCCTACAATGCCTTCGAGAAATTGCGCGATCCAAGCCACGGTTTCGCGCCGCCGCCGGAACATTGGCTCGATCTGTTGCGCAACGCCGGGTTGGCGATTGTGGCTGAGGAACAGATCGAAAAGGAACTCGCCTTCGATCCATGGGTCGCCCGCATGCGCTGCTCACCCGCTGTCATTGCTGAGCTGAAAGACATTTTAAGCGGAGGCAACGCGGCCCTGAGATCGTTTCTAAAGCCCCGCGTCGATGCGCAAGGCGCTCTCCATTTCACGCTTCAGGAACTGTTGCTCGTCGCGGAAAAAACAGATTGAGCTGAAGAGCCTTCCTATTTGCCGCGACCCGACCTATCTCCTGCACTCAACTTTCCGGAGTGAGCGCATGCCGACCGATTGGACCCACGCAACGCCGCCGACGCTTGCCGATTTCGAAGCCATGGCGCAGGCGGCTTGGGAGACGCTGCCATCCGAATTTCGCACGATGGCCGGCGACGTCGTCATTCGCATCGAGGACTTGGCGCCCGATGATGTCCTCGACGATCTGGATATCGAAGATCCGTTCGAGTTGACCGGCCTTTACGCGGGCGTCAGCCTCGACCGACAGGGCGCGACCGCTGAAACACGCGAGCCGGACATGGTCTTCCTCTATCGGCGCGCCATTCTCGACGAATGGGCCGCGAGCGACGAGGAGCTCGGTCATCTCGTCGCCCACGTGCTGATCCACGAGATCGGCCACCATTTCGGCTTTTCCGACGAGGATATGGAGCACATCGAGCAGCAGACCTCCGGTTGAAACGTGGCCGGAAGTCACACTGCAGGTCATATCAACTTAACTCCATTATGTCACAAGACTGCGTAACTTGAGCCTCGCGGAATTTCAGGCCATGTTGTAGGGGCAGGCCGAGCGGGCATGCGGGGCATTACTGAAAGCATGGGCGAATGAGAGTTCGACGATTCACGACGAGATTCGTCTTGGGCCTTATCGTGGGTTCGACACTGGCGCTGGCGCCGGTTGCGGACGCACAGGACACGACCACGCCCATTCGCGACGGCATCCCGACCCCCGAGCAATATATTTCGACCGTCGGCGGAGACAGCCACCTCGTTGCGCCCGGCGAGTTCAAGCTCGACGGCCGCCAGCAATATTGCGGCCAGCGGCCGACCGTCATCGACAACAAGCTCGATGATTACGGCGCCGCCTACCCCGGCTTTCTGATCATGAATCCCAAACTGCTCGACCGAGTTTCGACGCCCGTCAAGCAATGGATCTACGCCCACGAGTGCGGCCACCAGTTCCGCGGACCGGACGAAGAAACCGCCGATTGCTTCGCTGTGCAGCGCGGCCGCCGCCAAGGCTGGCTAAAGCCCGAAGGTCTCGAAGAAATCTGCACGTTCATCAGCCCCGCGAAGGGCGACAGCATGCATTTCTCAGGCTCCTACCGCTGCGAATACATGCGCAAGTGCTACGAAGACCCGAACATCCGCTGACGGCTTAGGCGGCCATCCTACCCAGCAACCGCACCGTGTTCCGTCATCCCGGCGAAGGCCGAGATCCAGTCAAACCTCGACACGCGAGATGATGATGCCTGTCTGGGTGCCGACCTGCGTCGGGATGACGGAGTGAGAGGCAACACCACGACCGCCATCGGCGGAAGTAAGCGATGAAGCATTTCCTCTCCCGGGACGGGAGAGGATGCCCGTCGAGCCGGAGGCTCGCTTTTGAAGGGTGAGCCGAAGGCCCACCTTCGGCGAAGATGGGCAGGTGAGGGACTTTACACACACGGCAATCAAGCCCCCTCATCCGGCCTTCGGCCACCTTCTCCCTTGGGGAGAAGGAGTTTCGGCTCTCCCGGCCGCAAATGGATCGTAGAAAACTTATCCCCGCTCTCTCAGCCGCGCCTAAAATCGCAGATCCGACGGCGTTGAGGATCTGTGATGCGGTTTGCCGACTATGCGGAGCGTCTTTCCGAGCTTGCCAAGACCGTTAACCGTTGGCTGTCCCTGGCCGCCCGGCTCGACGTCCTGAGACGCGAGAAGGTCGCGCTCTATGCCGAAGAGGTGGCGGCAACGCTCGCCCGGGCCGCCGCAAATCTAGCGACATTGGAGAATTGCCCAAAGGACCGCCTGGCGCTCCTCTCCGCCACCCGCGAACTCGGCCGCATTTCGGGATATGTCGAAACGATTGTCGCGACGCTCGAAGATCATCTTGACGGGCGCAAGCGGGCTGGCGTTAAACGACGCCTGGAACATTTGCAGCCCTTCGATCTCGAGGCCGCTATCCGGGAGTTCGGCGCCTTCCGCCACGCCCGGCGCCTCTCCTCGGCCGAAGGCTATTTCCGGGCGCTTGCGGACACGTTGCGCGCCTGATCAGGAGACCTAAGCATGGACAAGTTCACGGTACTGACCGGCGTCGCAGCCCCTCTGCCGATCCGCAACGTCGATACCGACATGATCATCCCGAAGCAGTTTCTGAAAACGATCAAGCGCACGGGTCTCGGCAAGTCGCTGTTCTACGAAATGCGCTACGATCCCGCGACGGGCAAAGAGATCTCGGATTTCGTCTTGAACAAGCCGCAGTACCGCGCCGCGACGATCCTCGTGACCGGCGACAACTTCGGCTGCGGTTCCTCGCGCGAGCACGCGCCGTGGGCACTCTTGGATTTTGGCATCCGCTGCGTCATTGCGCCGGACTTCGCCGACATTTTCTATAACAACTGCTTCCAGAACGGCATCCTGCCGATCAAGGTGCCGCAAAGCGAAGTCGACAAGCTGATGGACGACGCAAACCGCGGCGCCAACGCAACGCTGACTGTCGATCTCGAAAGCCAAGAAATTCGCGGCCCCGACGGCGGCGTCATCAAGTTCGAGATCGACCCGTTCCGCAAGCATTGCTTGCTCAACGGCCTCGACAACATCGGCCTGACGCTCGAGAAGGGCAAGCAGATCTCATCCTTCGAATCGTCCACTGCCTCGTCGCGCCCCTGGCTCTGAGCTGAGGAAAAAACCGAGATGGCCAAAGCGATCCACATGATGATCCGCGTGCTCGACGAAGCCCGCTCGGTGAAATTCTATGAGACCTGTTTCGGCCTCAAGATCTCCGATCGCAAGGAGTGGCCGGACTTCTCGCTGACCTACATGAAGAACCCCGAAAACGACTTCGAGGTAGAGTTGACCGTCAACAAGGGCCGCACCGAGCCTTACGAACTTGGCAACGGCTACGGTCACGTCGCCTTCGTCGTTGACGACCTCGAGGCGACGCGCGCAAGGATCACTGCTGCGGGCTATCAGCCCAAAGACATCAAGACGATGAACTTCGACGGCAAGCCGTTCGGCATGTTCTTCTTCATCGACGATCCCGACGGCTACAAGATCGAAGTCCTGCAACGCGGCGGCCGGTTCCAATAGGATAATCCGTTCCCATGGGCGATGACGACTTCAAGTTCGACGCTGCCGTGATGGGCCGCCTGGCCGGCGCGCTGTCTTTCCTTGTCGGTGCCGATCATGCCGCGACGAAAGCCTTGAAGGCCGCATCCGAGACGGGCTCTGAAAAAGACATCAAAGCCGCGCGCACGCAATTCCTGCGGCTGAAGCCCGGCGACCGCCGCGCCGCATTGACGATGCTGAACGACTAGCGGCCACCGAAGCGCATGGCCCTCTCCTTCGAGCATGCGCTGTTACCCATCATCTTCGCAATTGTCGCCGCCCTCTATGCATCCGTCGGGCAAGCAGGCGGCACCGGTTACATCGCGATCATGGGCCTCTCAGGCTTCGGCCCCGAGGCCATCAAGCCAACTGCCCTCGCGCTGAATGTCATCGTCGCCGCCATCGGATGCGCGAGATTTGCGCGCGCAGGCCTGCTGACGTGGCGAAGCTTCTATCCCTTCGCAATCCTTGGCGCGCCGTTCTCGGTCCTCGGCGGCATCAGCGACTTGCCGCACCGCCTCTATCAGCCCTTCGTTGGAATATTGCTGATCGCCGCGAGTGCTTTGATGCTCCGTTCGGCTGCACGCGCCGCCGAGATCGATCGTACTGCCTCCGCCACGCCGCCATTCGGGCCGTCGCTCCTGGTAGGAGCGGTTGTCGGATACGTCTCGGGTCTAACCGGTGTCGGCGGCGGCATATTTCTTAGCCCCCTCGTGCTCGCTTTCGGCTGGGTCGGAACGCGACAGGCAGCCGCCGTTTCCGTCGTCTTCAATCTCTTGAACTCAGCCGCAGCACTCGCCGCAATCTGGACAGTGATACCCGCAATGCCCGGACCGCTGCCCTGGTGGATGCTGGCGGTTGCCATAGGCGGACTGCTCGGGTCCGGCCTCGGCATCCAAGTCCTGTCGCCCAAGGCATTGCGCTACATTCTCGCCGGCCTGCTTCTGGCGGCGGGCCTCAGAATGATTTTCACGTAACGGGAATTCTAGAACCGCGAGCCGCGCGCGGTGATGAGGGCGCCCGTCAAAGCATCGGCAAAATCGCGGCGCTCATCGTCCGTCAGGAATTGTCCGAACAGAACTTCCTTGCCTTGCGCCGCGAGATGCAATGACGTCCGCCCATCCGGTTGATCGACCGTGCAGCGAACGCGCGTCCAATAGGGGTTGAAATCGAACTCTTCCCGCTTGCCCGATGGGTGCACGCGCGTCAGCTTCAGAAGCTCCGGCGACAGCGACACGGTTTCGTAAATCCTGCCCGAACGATAGTTGAGCTTGAACGCCCAGTAGATCAGCGCCACGTCGAGGCCGAAGAATCCAAAAACCGGCCAGGCTCCCATAAGGAAGAAGACCATGCCGATAACGAAGCTGACGAGACTGATCAGCGACATCATGATCACGAAGCCGCTCGGCGGCAGTGATCTGTGCGGATGAAGCACAAACTGCGCCGCGTTCGAGACTTGCATTTCGGGCCGATTGCCGATCATTTCTCGTCGCCCCCAGTCGCGGGGCCCCTGTCGCGGAACACTCGCGTGAATTTTAATCCGAGTCCGCTGCACGTCAACGAACCGGAGCCCTGATGGCCAAAGCGTCCTTGAAGATAGTGCCGCCGAAGATCGGAAGTTCCGTCGCAAAAGGCAAGGCCGGAAAACCACGTGTCCTCGCCCCGGGCAAGGCCCAGAAACCGAAGCGGCAGCCGAAGCTGCTCGACAAGGCGCAAGTCCACGAGGTTTTCCGGCGCTTTCAGGCGGCAAGCCCGGAACCTAAGGGCGAACTGGAGCACATTAATCCGTTTACGCTTCTCGTCGCCGTCGTCCTTTCCGCGCAGGCGACCGACGCCGGCGTCAACAAGGCGACGCGAGGGCTGTTCAAGGTTGCCGAGACACCAGAGAAGATGCTCGAGCTCGGCGAAGACAAGCTCCGCGAATACATCAAGACGATCGGGCTATATCGGGCCAAGGCGAAAAACGTCATCGGATTATCGCAACGCCTTGTCGATGATTTCGGCGGGCAGGTTCCACCCGACCGCGACGCGCTCGAGTCCTTGCCGGGCGTCGGCCGAAAGACCGCTAACGTCGTCATGAACATCGCGTTTCACCATCCGACGATGGCCGTCGATACGCATGTTTTTCGTATCGCCAATCGCATCGGGCTTTCTCACGGAACGACACCACTTGCCGTCGAAGAGGATCTGCTGCGCGTCGTCCCGGCAGAATATATGATGCACGCGCACCATTGGCTGATCCTGCACGGCCGTTACGTGTGCAAAGCCCGCAAGCCCGAATGCTGGCGCTGCATCGTCAACGACCTCTGCCTCTACCCGGACAAAACGCCTGCGCCCTAATTGTCGGCGGTCGATCGGTGTTTCCTTCTCCCACCGGGAGAAGGTGGCCGAAGGCCGGATGAGGGGACTTGATGCTGACGGCGGCACCCCGGTTGACGCAAAGTCCCTCACCTGCCCGTTCGGGCATCCTCTCCCGTTCCGGGAGAGGAAAGGCGTTCGTACACTTGGCGCAAGAAGAGACGCTTACTTATCCAGCCGCATAGCGAGGCCGGCTTTCGCCATGTATTCCTTCGCTTCGGGGATCGAATACGTGCCGAAGTGGAAGATCGACGCCGCAAGCACTGCGCTGGCGTGACCGTTCTCGACGCCGTCAACCAGATGCTGCAGCGTGCCGACGCCACCCGACGCGATGACAGGAATTGTCACGGCGTCGGAAATGGCCCGCGTTAAAGCAACGTCGAAGCCCGCCTTCGTGCCATCGCGATCCATGGACGTGAGGAGGATTTCGCCCGCCCCGAGCTCGGCGACTTCCCGTGCGTAAGCGATCGCATCGAGCCCCGTCGGCTTCCGCCCGCCGTGCGTGAAGATCTCCCAGCGCAGCGGCTCGCCATCGCCGGAAACCTTCTTCGCATCGATCGCAACGACGATGCACTGCGCGCCGAACTTCTCACTCGCTTCCTTGACGAAAGCGCGATTGGTAACGGCCGCCGTGTTGATCGAAACCTTGTCGGCGCCCGCTTCGAGCAGCTTGCGGATATCTTCGACCGTCCGTACACCCCCGCCGACCGTCAGCGGCATGAAGCACCGGTTGGCTGTACGCTCGACGACGTCGAAAATGGTGTCGCGGTTCTCGTGGCTCGCCGTGATGTCGAGAAAGCAAAGCTCGTCGGCACCTGCGGCATCATAGGCAGCTGCAACCTCGACCGGATCCCCGGCATCGACGAGATCGACGAAGTTGACGCCCTTGACGACCCGTCCATCCTTGACGTCGAGGCACGGAATGATGCGGATTTTCAGCATGTTTGCAAAGTCAGCTTCCTGATGTCAGGCCCGGCAAGTATCACGGAGCCCGAGACGGCGTCGAGAATTTTAACCGAACGGGACGGAACTTCAGAGTGATCTCGGCAGTTGATCTGTCACGCGCTCTTGTGCGCTAGTTTTCAAGGAACTGACATTAATGGTCGACGACTTCGCCCCCAAGAACCTTCGCGCCCGGCTCGACGCGGTGCAAGATCGCATTGCCCAGGCGCGGGCCCAGCTGGAGGCCCATGGCATCATCGGCGACCAAACCGACGCCCTGACAAACTTCATCGATCAGCATGACGCGATCCGGGGCTCGCTCGACACCGAAGGTACGGTGACCGAGATTCAGCACAGCAAGGCAACGGCACAGACCGATGCCCTGGAAAAAGCCCTGACCGACTGGCTGTCCACCGTCGAAACCCGCTTCGCCGATCCAAAGCGCCGCGAGCCGAATATCTCCATGTGATCTAAGATAGGGTGTCTGAAGCCTGCACTCCGGATATCTCCCTTAAACCGTCATCCCGGCGAAGGCCGGGATCCAGACAAACATCAGCAACCTGGATGTTCGAGTTGACTGGTCACCCCGACCTGCGCCGGGGTGACGGGATGAGAGAGGCGGTATCCCACCGAACCGAGATGACTTCGAGATACTCGCTGCCTTTCCTCTCCCGGAACGGGAGAGGATGTCCGAAGGACAGGTGAGGGACTTTGACACGAAACGATGGATAACCGTCGAACTGCGAAGTCCCCTCATCCGGCCTTCGGCCACCTTCTCCCCAAGGGAGACGGAACGATGATTGCCCATGATCTTCCTCTAGCGTCATCCCGCCGAACGGAAGATGCCGCCAGTCCCCTAGGCGCCGCGCTCCCGCAGTGCGGCGAATATCACGTCGGGAAACTTCTCGCTCTTGTACTTCAGCATCCACGGGCTTTCGGCGAGAAACACCAGTGCCCCGTCACGATCGGTCGCGATCTCGCCCCGGTGTCCATCGACGAACTTCTGAAGCGTCTGCGGATCGTCCGCCGAAATCCAGCGCGCCAATTCGTAAGGCGGCTGTTCGAGCGTTACCGGCACCCCGTATTCGGCGGCAACGCGCGACTGCAGCACCTCGAACTGCAGCTGCCCGACGACGCCCAGAATTTGCCTGCCGCCGGCAATCGGCGTGAACACCTGCACGATGCCTTCTTCCGCCAAATCGTCGAGCGCGCGGTTGAGCTGCTTCGCCTTCATCGCATCCTGAATGACGACCCGGCGCAAAAGCTCCGGCGCGAAATTCGGAATGCCCGTGAACTTCAGGGCCTCCTTCTCCGAGAGCGTATCGCCGACGCGAAGCGTTCCATGGTTCGGCACGCCGATGATGTCGCCGGCCCACGCTTCGTCCGCCGTTTCGCGGCCCTGTCCGAAGAAGAACGTCGGCGACGACACCGTCATCGCTTTGTTTTCGCGGACGTGAATGAGCTTCATCCCGCGCTTGAAACGCCCTGAGCAAAGCCTGACGAACGCCATGCGATCCCGATGGTTCGGGTCCATGTTCGCCTGCACCTTGAAGACGAAACCTGTCACCTGATCTTCGCCGGGCTCCACCGTCCGCTGCGTCGCCGCCCTCGGCAGCGGCCCCGGCGCCCATTGACCCAGCGCGTCGAGCAACTGTTCGACGCCGAAATTCTTCAGCGCACTGCCAAAAAAGACGGGCGACAGATGACCTTCGCGGAAAGCCGCGAGATCGAACTGCGGCAGCACACCTTGTGCCAGCTCCACGCCCTCGATGGTCCGCTCCGCGATGCGCTCGTCGATACCTTCGATCCGGCGCAATCCCTCGAACGTGTCGAGCGCCTGCGCATGTCCGTACTGTGCACCACGTTCCGCGCTCTCCGGCAGCAGGATCTTGTTGCCGACGAGATCGAGCACGCCGCGGAAGTCCGAGCCCATGCCGACGGGCCAGCCCATCGGCACGAGATCGAGCGCCAGATCGGATGCGATCTGATCGAGCAGCGTCAACGGATCTTCCGCCTCGCGGTCGATCTTGTTGATGAACGTGATGATCGGAATGTCGCGCAGCCGACAGACTTCGAAAAGCTTCCGCGTTTGGCTTTCGATGCCCTTGGCGGCGTCCATCACCATGACGGCGGCGTCGACGGCCGACAGGGTCCGGTACGTATCCTCGCTGAAGTCGGAGTGGCCCGGCGTATCGAGCAGATTGTAGACGATGCCGTTCCGCTCAAACGTCATCACCGACGACGTCACCGAGATGCCGCGCTGCTGCTCGATCTGCATCCAGTCGGAGCGCGTGCGGCGACGCTCGCCGCGCGCCTTGACGGCGCCCGCCATCTGGATCGCTCCCCCGAACAGAAGAAGCTTTTCCGTCAGCGTCGTCTTACCGGCGTCAGGATGCGAAATGATCGCGAACGTACGCCGCCGCGCAATCTCGGGCGGCAGCTCGGCTCCGGCGAGCGGGGATTGGTCCATTAAATTCAAGGATCTCAGCCTTCGACCAGCGAAACGTGGCTCGGCTCGAGCCAGATCTGGTGATATTCGGCGGGCTTTCCGAAAGCCTCGCCGACGTGCAGCTCCACCAGGCCGTCGTCGAACTTGACGATCGGAAAGGTCTTGCCGACGCAGCCGCGGAAAAGCGTTGTGAGCTGCTTGTTGTCCTTCGGCAGGTCAACAGGCATCCTCATAACGCGGACTTTGTCACCTATCTTCATGCCGTCTCCAGAAGTTCGAGCGCCTCTTTGGGATCGAGACGGCCATCATACAGTGCACGTCCCGTGATCGCGCCTTCGAGCAGGCGATATTCGGGCTTTATGAGCTCTCTGACGTCGGCGATCGAGGCGAGGCCGCCGGATGCGATCACCGGAATTCGCGTCGCCTTTGCGAGCGCCGCCGTCGCCGGCAGATTGAGGCCCTTCAGGACGCCGTCGCGCTCGATGTCCGTATAGATGATCGCGGCGACGCCCGCATCCTCGAACCGCTGCGCAAGATCGGCCGCAGTCAGCTCCGAGGTCTCCGCCCAGCCCTCGACGGCGACTTTGCCGCCCTTGGCGTCAATACCGACGGCAACTTGCCCCGGAAACCGCTTCGCGGCCTCCCGAACGAGCGCCGGATCGCGAACCGCAACGGTGCCGAGAATAACCCGGCGGATACCCTTCTGAAGCCAAGCCTCGATCGTCGCCAAATCGCGGATGCCGCCGCCGAGCTGCGCCGGAATGCGGATCGCCTTCAAAATCGCTTCGACCGCCGCGCCGTTCACGGGCTTGCCCGCGAACGCGCCGTTGAGATCAACGATATGCAGGTACTTGAAGCCCTGGCGTTCAAAACTGGCCGCCTGCGCCGCCGGATCGTCGTTGAACACAGTCGCGGCGTCCATCTCGCCAAGCTTCAGCCGGACGCACTGGCCGTCCTTGAGGTCGATTGCAGGGAATAGGATCAATTCGGTCCTTTCGGCATCACGTTTCCTTTTCCTCTCCCGGAACGGGAGAGGATGCCCGTCGAGCCGGAGGCTTGCCTTCGGCGAGATGGGCAGGTGAGGGACTGCAAATCAGGTGACGGCCCCTCATCCGGCCTTCGGCCACCTTCTCCCCAAGGGAGAAGGTTCGGCGCGGCCATCAGATTGCTATCTTGGGTTTCTATTTTTCCCGTGCGATCAATCGCGGATCGCGTCCGGCGTCAAGCTGGTCGCATGTCCGAGTTAGAAAACTGCAGTGTTATCATGGCCGTTGCGTTTCTTAATGAGCCACCACAGAACGTCGCACGCCGTCCCCTGACCGAGGACGACGCCGTCGACATTTGGATCGCGCGTTGGCTTCGGATCCGCCCGGTGGACCTCCAGCGGCGCTACGCCTGCGATCCACGGCGACTTTACGAAATTTGGGAAGAGACGCGCTTTCCCGGCAGCCGCAAGCTCGCGCTTGCCGAATTCCAGCGCCGCTTTCCAGGGCTCGAACCGCGCTTTGATCCAGGGCCGCATCGGCGCATACCGACGGCCCCGCTTCCGGGCCAGCTAAGCTTGTTTTCCGACAAGTAGGGGCGCGTCGCCCCAAACCCAATCAGAAATCGAAGAACTTCCGCCGCAATGCGTCCTCGTAGTCCTTCTTCGCGGCCTTCACCTTGCCGCGGATCTCGTCTTCGGCGAAGTGGGCGCCTTCCCACTTATCGACTTCCGCGATCGTATGGTTGACGGACGCCAGCGCCTCCTCGCGCTTAATCGCCGCGATCCATTCCTCGACAGCAGCCTTATACGCGGTCTGCAGCTGATCGAGTTCCGAGACATTATCGTCCATAGGCTGACCTCCCGCTTGACCTTACGGGGATGGTCCTAACGCCGGTGCATGACCGGCCAAAGACATGTCTGCGCTAGTGCAGGACAACGTGCAAGGCGGGGAGGGCGTAGGGCGGGGAGGAGATTAACGTCAAGGACGCGGGCCATATTTCCAGTCTTGGTAGGCCTTTCCCGTAATCTGCGCGAAAATGCGATGACGCATTGCGCGAAACGCCTTTTTCAACCGTTGCTTCGGCAGCACCTTGGCGTGCGCGCTTTCATGGACAATGACGGCATCCTTCCCAGCATCCGAAGCCTCGAAGCCGCAATAAATCCAGAACAGCTTTTCGATCGCGATGCCATGTGTATCCAAGATTGCTTGCATCAAAAGGATTTCGTCATTGCGGACTTTACTGGTTTTGCAGAGCGCATCCCATTGACCGAGCAGTTTCGCTGCGTTGTCTGTCGAGCGCCAAACGGTTACCCGCGTAGAGGGATAGAGAAGCGGACGCCGTTCCCTGACGCGCCCACTGAAAGTGATCCCGACATCCGCGGTGATGGCTGCTGCAGCTGCGATCGGACCTCGAACCCGGCAATCGACGTCCATGCTTATGATGGTGGCATCGGGGTAGTCGCGACGGGCCCACGCGACGCAAGCCGGCTTTACCAGAGTGGCGCCGTGCCAGTCTTTCGATTCGATCGAATAGAGGTGATGGGGAATATCGTAAGCTGAAAGATTTGCGGAGAACGACTCGGCCAGAGGCCGATAGTTGGGCGTGAAAAAGCCGCTTACGACATATGACCCCGGCGAGCCAGCCCGTATATCCGTCATCGCACATCCACGTTTTGTAAGAGCCTATCTCGACAAGCTAGCCGAATATGCGACTTGGCCCTCACTGTCTTGAGAGATTTTGTAAGTCGGCGCCCGATTTTCAAAAATCGCCTGCAGCCCGAGCCCTATCGCCTTGTTACCGTTCCCGGCCTCGAAGCTCGTTTCGACTTCCCCCCAACCGGCGAATTCGCCTGCCCGCATCCGGTTCAGCTGACCCTCTCCCTAAGCTTTGAGAATGCGCCGTGCGCGCTGAGAACAGCTCGGCTCGGTACTGCCACCGCGAAACCGCCCAGACATGGTTTTCCAGTAGAAAATCCGCCCGATTTTCCGCCAAAATCCGTGTATTGCACCAGCAACAACGTTAAGTACTTCGCAAGAACATTTTTGGAACAAACACTGGACAAAGCCCGTGAGTCGTGGCATGTTCTGTCTATGTTCACGGGCGCCCTAAAAGAGGCGCCTCCCCGGGTCAGAGTAGCGTGTTAGACCCTCCCCACAGCACCAGGAGAGCCCCCATGCGCACCTACCTCATCTCTTATGATCTCGCCCAACCGAACCGCAATCAGCACGTCCTTGCGCAGGTAATCATGGGCCTTGGCGACAAGTGGGCGCGCCCGCTCTCCAACACTTGGTACGTGACGTCGGATCGCGAAGAGTTCGAGCTCGAGACCGAGCTTCGCGAGCTTCTCTCTGAGGAGGACGGTCTTCTGATCCAGGCGACGAAACGTGAGGCGGTGATGACCAACACGTCGCTTCGCTGGTTCCGTCAGCGCCGTCCGGGCCTCGACCTCGCGCCCGATGGCAACATCATCGCGTTTCCGCTGCCGGCAATCGCCGCCACCGAGCCGATGGAGCCCGAGCTGCCGTTCGCCAAGGCCGGTTGATCCGAAAGCGAACGAAGGAATTCCGGTCTTTGGGCGGGGCGGGCCTTCTCCCCCCTCGCCGTTCCCAAGCGGGGCTCGTCCCGTCCAAGGACCGATGCTGGAAGCCCGGGGATCGTGCCCCATGCCCCTCGCAGGTCATGATCCCCGGCTCCCTTATCTAACCGCGCCGCACGTCTCACGACCTGTAATCAAGTTGCGTTCCTGCGTTTCCGCCAGCCCCCCGCACCGGAATGCTCCCCCATGAAAACCTTCCTGCTCCATCACGCACCGAAATCCGCCGACCAAGACACCTGGACGGTGACGTTCTCGCTCCCCTACATCGCAACCGAATATGCCCCCGCCGGCAACGGCGTCTGGTACGTCCGGACGTGGCTCGGGGCCGATCAGATCAAGCGGCGCCTCGCGATCCTGTTTGATCATCCTGACGAGCTTGGCGTGCATGAACTCGGCCGCGCCGACCGTGCCGCGACAGACCGGCTGAACTGGCTGCAAGGCCGCCTCGAAGACGACGAACCGGACGGATCCTGGCACATGCCGCGCAGCGTCTGGAATGTGCTCCAATCTGCCGTCGGCACAATCGCCCGCTAAGCCCCTGCGGCAATCGCTTGTCATTCCGGCGCAGAGCCTGCCCCGGCCTTCGTCGGCATGGCGGAGGTTGCTACGGCTTCCAGCCGAGAAAATTCGCAATCAGCTTGAGGCCGAGCTTCTGGCTTTTCTCGGGGTGAAATTGCGTACCGGCGATGTTGCCGTCCGCCACGAGCGCCGTAATCGCTCCGCCGTAGTCCGTCTCGGCGACAACGACGCGGCGCTCTTTAGGCACCATCGCGAAGGAATGCACGAAGTAGGCGTGCCAGCCGTCGGACCCCGTCCGGATTCCACCGAGCAGTGCGTGCGGCGTCACGACGTTGAGCGTATTCCAGCCCATGTGCGGGATTTTGAGCGCCGGATCCTTGGGCTCGATGGCCCGGACCTCGCCCTTGATCCAGCCGAGCCCCGGCGTCTCGACGAACTCGAGGCCGCGCTCGCTCAAAAGCTGCATGCCGACGCAAATGCCGAGAAACGGCCGGCCCTTTTGCCGGACGGCTTCTTCGAGTGCCGGAATAAGTCCCGGAACACGCTCGAGACCGGCCTTGCAATCGCCGTAGGCGCCGACGCCCGGCAGCACGATGCGATCCGCCGCGAGCACGTCCTCGGGGCGCGGGCTGACGATGATTTTCGACGGATTGGAGCTGCCGCGAGCCGCGCTCTCGAAAGCTTTCGCGGCCGAATGAAGATTTCCCGACCCGTAATCGATAATGACGACGTTCTGCATCAGGGCTTAGAGCCTCAAGCCCCCGCGCCGAAGGGCCAGAAGCGGCTGCCGCCGGAGCCAGCCGCGGGCTTGCCGGTTCCGCCCGGCGTTTCGCTTTGAATGACCGGCTGACCCGGCAGCCAGCTCTCGAAGAAGCGCCGCTCGCACTCGGCGATCGAGCGCCCGTTGACGACGCCGAGCATTTGCCAGCCCTTTTGATCGAGCATCCAGCGCCGCAAGGTCGAAATCTCGAAGCCGAGATAGATGTTGATCATAAAAATGATCAAGCTGATCCAGCCAGGATCGACTTTGGCCTGAGCAAGCACGTAACTGAGAAGGCCGACGCCCGCGAGATACGCGACGGCCATCAGCCAGAGCCCGTGGGCGATGAACCCGAGCGGCGGAAAGATCGCCGTCAGCCAGGAAAAACCGTCCTTCACGAACGCAAGCTCCACGGCGCGGTCAACGCGATCGGAGTCGGAAACAGGGGGTTCGTGCACGGTATAGGTCGCCACGGAACTCAACACTCCTTGATCCTTATCCTCAAACACCGGCTTGAAACCGGAAGCCGCGAAATCAGCCCTGCAGCATGCCCTTCGTCGACGGGATGCGCCCCGCCTGCCGCGGGTCGAGAGCAATAGCGGCCCTGAGCGCCCGCGCCAAACCCTTATAGCAGGTCTCGGCGATATGGTGATTGTTCTCGCCATAAAGGTTTTCGACGTGCAGCGTGATGCCCGCATTCTGAGCAAAGGCTTGAAACCACTCGCGAAACAGCTCGGTGTCCATTTCGCCGACCTTCGGTCGCGAGAACTCCGCCTTCCAGATCAGAAACGGCCGCCCCGAAACGTCGAGTGCGACGCGCGTCAGCGTTTCGTCCATCGGCAGGTGCACGTCGGCGTAGCGAACGATACCCGCCTTGTCGCCAAGCGCCTTCGCAATCGCCTGCCCGATGACGATGCCCGTATCCTCGGCCGTGTGGTGGAAGTCGATATGAAGATCGCCCTTGGCCCTGAGCGTTATGTCGATCAGCGAATGCCGGGCGAGTTGCTCCAGCATATGATCGAGAAAGCCGATGCCCGTCGCAATGTCGTAAGCGCCCGTCCCGTCGAGGTCGACGGTTGCGGAGATTTCCGTCTCCTTGGTCGTGCGCGTGATCGAGGCCTGCCGTTGCTTCACGTGAATCTCTCCGACGCCCACCAATCGTTAATCGCCGTCCATCTACCTGCCGGGCGCCTGCTTGCCGGACGCATGCGAGAGCGTTTATCAGCTTGTAGCCCGCCGGGCCAAGGGTGGCTTGCCAGTCCCGTGGCCGCAGGCAGCCGCCTTCCCTTGCATCCTGCCCGCAAAAGCTTAACTGACGCGATACAAATGACCCAACAGAGCCCAAATGCTGGCGATTCGTCGTGGCACGCCACCACAATACTCACCGTCCGCAAGGGCGGCCGGGTTGTAGTTGCCGGCGATGGTCAGGTTAGCCTCGGCCAGACGATCATCAAGGCCAACGCCAAGAAGGTCCGCCGCCTCGGCAAGGGCGACGTGATCGGGGGCTTTGCCGGCGCGACGGCCGACGCCTTCACCCTTTTCGAACGCCTCGAAGCCAAGCTCGAAATGTACCCCGGCCAGCTGACGCGCGCGGCCGTCGAGCTTGCCAAGGACTGGCGCACCGACCGCTTTCTCCGCCGCCTCGAGGCCATGATGATCGTCGCGGACGCGTCGACCACCCTCGTCCTGACCGGCACCGGCGACGTTCTGGAGCCGGAAAGCGCCATCGCAGGTATCGGCTCCGGCGGCAATTATGCGCTCGCCGCCGCCCGCGCGCTTATCGACCAGCCCCTCGACGCCGAGGCCATCGCCCGCAAGGCGATGAGCATTGCCGCCGAGATCTGCGTCTATACGAACAAGAACATCGTCCTCGAAACGATCGATACGGCGAGCTAACGATAGGCACGGAAAATCTAGACTCTTTACCGAGCGAAAAACCAACAGCCGGATGACTGACAGATGCCAAGCGCATTATCACCTGAAGACCTGAAGGCTGCGGTCGAAGCCGGCGTCATCGATGCGGCCCAGGCCGAGAAGTTGAAAGCCATGCGCCGCGGCGCTGCGGGCGTCGGACCCGACGGCGAACCTGCCATTGCCGATGAAGAGCGCTTCCGCTTCCTGAACGGTTTCAACGACGTCTTCCTGACGATCGGCGTGCTGCTCGTTGCCGGCGCGTTCCTTATCGCCAGCTCGACGGCAAGCACCTTTGGCATGAGCTGGTTCGGCACGCTTGCGCTTGCCGCCGTCACGTTCTGGATTTTGAGCGAAATTCTGGTCGCGCGCCTCCGCGCCGTGCTCCCCGGAATGGTTCTCTCGGTGCTGTTCGTCGCCTTCGCCGCCGCGGCCGTCGTCGTTCAAATGCACTGGACGAGCTTCAGCTCATCGAACTGGAGCGTCGATTCCGAATTCGCGTTCTGGCGAAACCCATCGCTGACGTTCGGAACGCCCGCCCTCATCGCCGCGATCATCTATTACGTGCGTTTCCGCTTGCCCTTCGCGCTCGCCTTGATCGCCTTCTTTGGCTACGCCGTCGTCAGCAAGAGCTTGCTTCAGATTGCCGGTATCGGCCCCTCGTTCGTCGCGTTGGGCTACGGCCTCGCCGTCCTCGCGGTCGCGCTTGCCTACGATGCCCGCGATCCGAAGCGTCAGACCCGCCTTTCCGATTGCGCTTTCTGGCTGCAGCTCGTTGCGGCCCCGATGATCGTCTCACCGGTCATCCTTTTGATCAAAGGCACGACGATCGGCGCCGCGACCTCAGCGGCCATCCTGGTGACGGTGTTCTTCCTCGCCCTTTTCGCACTCGCCATCGACCGGCGCGCGCTGCTCGTCTCTTCGCTCCTCTATTTCACGGTCGCCGTCTACGATCTGCTGAACGGCGGCATTCCTCTGACCGGCGGCGAGGGAAGCTCGTCGTCGTTCGTGCTGACGCTCGGCGTCGTCGGCGCATTTGTGCTGTTTCTGGGCGTCTTCTGGCATCCCATCAGAAACCGCATGCTGCCGGGCCTGCAAAAAACTCATCTAGCTCCCTATCTTCCTGAATCGAGACAATGACGAATTTTTCACCGCGCGAAATCGTATCCGAACTCGACCGATACATCGTCGGCCAAAGCGACGCCAAGCGCGCTGTCGCCATCGCCCTTCGCAATCGCTGGCGCCGTCAGCAGCTGACCGGCGAGCTTCGCGAAGAAGTCTTGCCGAAGAATATTTTGATGATCGGCCCGACCGGCGTCGGCAAAACCGAAATCTCGCGGCGCCTGGCGAAGCTTGCGGGCGCCCCATTCCTGAAAGTCGAGGCGACGAAATTCACCGAGGTCGGTTACGTCGGCCGCGACGTCGACAGTATCATTCGCGATCTCGTCGAGGTCGGCATCGCTCTCGTCAAGGAAGCGAAACGCCATGGCGTGCGCGCAAAGGCAGAGAAAGCAGCGGAAGAGCGCGTGCTCGATGCGCTCGTCGGCTCCGGCGCCTCACCCGCGACGCGCGACAGCTTTCGGAGGCGCCTCCGCAACAACGAGCTGAACGACAAAGAGATCGATATCCTCGTCGCCGATACGTCGTCGCCCATTCCCTCCTTCGACATGCCGGGCGGCACGATGGCGACGATCAACATCGGCGAGATGCTTGGCAAGGCACTGGGACAGCGAACGAAGCCCCGGCGCGTCACCGTCAAAGATAGCTTCGATATCCTGATCGCCGAAGAAAGCGACAAGCTGATCGACAGCGATCAAATTACGAGCGAAGCGATCACCGCGGTTGAGAACAACGGCATCGTTTTTCTCGACGAGATCGACAAGATTTCATCTCGCGGCGACGGCGTGCGCGGTGGCGCCGATGTCTCGCGCGAAGGTGTGCAACGCGATCTTCTTCCATTGATCGAAGGCACGACCGTCGCAACGAAGTACGGGCCTGTGAAGACAGACCATATCCTGTTCATCGCCTCGGGCGCGTTCCATGTCTCGAAGCCGTCCGATCTCTTGCCAGAGCTGCAAGGGCGCCTGCCGATCCGCGTCGAGCTCAACGCTTTGACGCGGGAGGACATGAAACGCATCCTGACCGAGCCGCAGGTGAGCCTCATCCGGCAATCGGTCGCCCTGCTCCAGACGGAAGGCGTCACGCTCGAATTCAAACCGGACGCCATCGACGCCATTGCCGACGCCGCCGTCGAGGTGAATTCAACCGTCGAGAACATTGGCGCGCGCCGCCTGCAGACAGTGCTCGAACGCGTACTCGACGACGTGTCGTTCGAAGCCTCCGACCGCGGCGTGCAAACCGTGCTGATCGACGGCCCCTACGTCAGCGAACGCGTGGGCTCGCTTTCGAAAAACGCCGATCTGAGCCGGTTTATTCTTTAGCTCTCGTCATCCTCGGTCGAGCGGAAGCGAAGACCGGGGATCCAGCGTTAAGCTTGTCGAAGACACGATATTGAGCCTACGGCACTCATTGCGCTGGATCCCCGAACGTCCTCGCGATACTCGACCGTTCGAGGATGACGGCTTGAACTGGCGCGGCATCCGGGACCTGTTCACCCGGGCCGAACGCCTGTAAAAGAGCCCTTTCCGAACTGAAAGACATGTTTTCGCTATGACCGCCGCGCCTTTGCTCAAGATCGACACCGACCGGCCCGCCGCGAAGCTCTCGCTCGCGGGCCTGACGCGTGACCGCTTGAAAGTGGCGCTCGCGGCTGCCGGCGTTCCCGAAAAGCAGCTTCGCATGCGCGTCGGCCAGCTCTGGAGCTGGATCTACGTGCGCGGCGTCACCCGCTTCGAAGACATGACGGACGTGTCGAAGGATCTGCGCCGCCAGCTCGAAGAGCTGTACACGTTGGATCGTCCCGAGATCATCTCCGAGCAGATCTCCGTCGACGGCACGCGCAAGTGGCTCCTCAGGCTTCCCAAACGCGGCCACGAAGCCCGCGCGCCCGAAATCGAAACCGTCTACATCCCCGAAAGCGACCGCGGCACGCTCTGCATCTCGAGCCAGGTCGGCTGCACGCTGAATTGCTCGTTCTGCCACACCGGCACTCAGAAGCTCGTGCGCAATCTCGAAGCGGAAGAAATCGTCGGCCAGATCATGCTGGCCCGCGACCGCATCGGCGATTGGCCCGGCGCAAAAGGTCCGGACGATGGCCGCCTCCTTCCGCAAAGCGAGCGCAAGATAACGAACGTCGTGCTGATGGGCATGGGCGAGCCGCTTTACAATTTCGACAACGTCAAAGCCGCGATGGAGATTGCGTCCGACGGCGATGGCCTGTCGCTCTCAAAGCGACGCATCACCCTCTCGACCTCGGGCGTCGTGCCCGAAGTCCCGCGTTGGGGCGAAGAAGCCGACACCATGCTCGCCATCTCGCTGCACGCAACGAACGATGCGCTGCGCGATGAGCTCGTTCCGTTGAACCGGAAGTATCCGATCGCCGAGCTGATGGAAGCCTGCCGAAACTATCCGGGGCTTTCGAACGCGCGCCGTATCACGTTCGAATACGTCATGCTGAAGGGCGTCAACGACAGCCTTGCCGAGGCCCGGGCGCTCGTGAAGCTCCTCTCTGGTATCCCGGCCAAAATCAACTTAATCCCGTTCAATCCCTGGCCGAACACCCGCTACGAGTGTTCCGATTGGGAGACGATCGAGCGATTTGCGGATGTCGTAAATCGCGCCGGCTACGCAAGCCCCGTCCGCACGCCCCGTGGCCGCGATATTCTTGCGGCCTGCGGGCAACTTAGGTCCGAGAGCCTGAAGCTCTCCGCGAGTGCGCGAAACGCCCTTTCGCAAGGCGGCTGACCCGGAGCGTTTTCAAGCGAAGTGGATGCCGGTTCGCGTGAAGAAAACGCGACAAATCAAAACCCCTAGCCTGCGCGTTGTCCTGCCATTATTCCTGCTTGAGCGGCTGACCCTCGCTTATATACATTGCGCGCGGGATGAGACGTTGGGGACGGGGATCGTCGTGCAAAGGTTTCTCAGCACACTTGCGCGGGTGTTGTTCGGCTTCGTGCTCGCGAGCTTGGCTGCGGGCCTCGTGACCGTTCTCTTCGTCACGACGCCGGTCGAGGTTTTCACCGAGCCCTTTGAGCGCCTGCCAAAGACCGCCAGCGAAACCTTCGATCTCGCGTTGCTCGCCGCAACCCATCTCGGAATTTTCGCCTCCGTTTTCGTGCTGATCGTCGCGCTGTTGAGCGAAGTCTTCTCGGTCCGCTCGCTGACGTTCTACCTCTTTGCGGGCGTTGCCATCGCTATGCTGGGCTTCACCGCGCAATATCAAAGCGAAGTCGCCGGCCAGCCGACGATCTTGAACAATTACGCCATCAAGGCATTCCTCACGATCGGCTTTTTCGGCGGCTTCTTCTATTGGCTCGCCGCCGGCCAGTTCGCAGGCCGGCCGTACGGCTGGGGAGAGGCGGCGGCGGAGCCGGTGCCAATCGAGGCAGGAACACCGGCACGCAAAGCGGAGAGCGACGCCGAAGTCGTCATCACCCGGCCGCCGGTTGAGATCGAGCAGGCGCGATTCCGCAAGCCGCTCCTGCAACGCCTGAAGTTCTCAAGGCCAAGCGTCACCCAGGATCCGGCCGCTGACCCGGCGCCCCGCGAACCAGCCGGCATGCCGGAAGACAACTCGCGGAACAGCTAGGGCAAAGTCTCGACACCCCCCCCGAAACCTCCGCAAGTGCCGCTTGGCCTCGCGAAGTTTTGATTAACCAAACCTGCGGCAATAGAGCTTCAGCGTTGCTGCGATGCAGCATCCCTGCTACGGTTCTGCTGAGCTTTAGGGATAGGTCAATTGTTCGATTGCGCCCTGCATTTTCGCTTTCTGCAGAAAGCGACGGAAGCCATGTTCGAGATGGGACAAGCGTCTTTCGCGGCAGCCTTGGCCTGCCAGAAGCGCGTCTATAGCGAAATGATGCCTGCCGAACCAAACGCTCCCGAGCCTCTGGCGTGGCCCGCCTGGTTCGGCGACTGGACACCTGTGGCTCGGACACCGACACCCGTCCAAACGGAAATCATGCAGGCTTGGCTTGCCATGGCGAGCGCTTCGCTCGCCTATTGGCCGGGGGCCCAACAATCCGTTGCCGCATCCCGCGTCTTTCCTGGCGGCGAGGCGTTTTGGCCGGCGTCCGCTCCGGCCTTCTGGGGCACGGCGCCGTGGGCGCTCTATCAGGGTCCCATGATGGCGATGATGCTGTCCTACGGCGTTCCCTACGCGGTCGCCGCGCCGACGGCACGCGCAAGCACGTCAGCAATGGACGCGGCCGATGCTGCATGTACGCAGTGGCGGCTGGTATTTGGAGACGCCGAAGGACGCCGCGCGTTGGATCGTCATTTCGCGCCACGGCCGCCGTGGTCGACCTATCTGCATTGAGATTACCGAACGAGTGCAATCGAACCGGGCGCCTTCCAGCTGGAAGGCGCCTCGGCCCGCTCACTCACGCCCGCTTATTGCGGATCCGGCTCCGAAGCTGATCCGGAAGCGGGTGCGGGAGCCGCGTCCTGCTGACTCGCAGCCGGTGGCGCAGTGGCCTCAACGGTCTCAGGCTTCGGCTTCGGCGTCTTTTTAACCGCTGCGGTCTTCGTCTTCTTGGCGGGCTTGGTTGCATCTGCGGCCGGTTTTGCCGCAGCCGCACCGTCAGCAGCCGGCGTCGCCGCCGTCGCGCCATTGGCCGCCCAAGGCAGAACTTCCGGCGTCGTGCCCTTAGCCGCCGCCTTGGATTTGCCCTTCGCTTCTTCCTTCTTCAGCATGGCGAGCGAACGGCACCGGGCCTTCGTCGTCTTGCCCGCATCGTTGGTCCCGGCTGCGACCCAGATGCAGAGACTGTTACCGCCGCAGGCGTTCTCATCGAGATTGAGACAAGGCGAAGCGGCTTTCGCGGTCTTCGGCTTCTCGGCAGGCTTTGCCGCTCCGTCGGCAGTTGCCGGAGCTGTCGCGGTTGTAGCTTCAGCGGCAGGAGCAGCCGACGCATCGGCGGCGGCCGCAGCCTTCTTCTTATGCTTGACCGGAGCGGTCGCCGGCGGCGCAGCCGCATCCGTACTGCTGTCGGCTGATTTTTGCAGCTGCGCTTTCGGCGTGAATGCGGGAAGCGGCGCCGAAGCGGCCGGTTGAGGAGCGGGCTGAGCTGGCTGGGCCGCGGGTTCCGCTTGTGCCGGCGGATCGTCTGGCGGGATCGTGACCGTGACTTCTTCAGCCGCGAGCGGTAGTGCCAGCGCCCCAGCAAGCAAACCGAACCACACGAGATTCCCGACGATGCGAATCGACCTGATCACGGCCGCTCTCCCCCGATGAGATAAGTTCCCAGGCTTGTATCAACTGATGCGGGTCCGAAATACCGCAAACACTCCTGCGATGCCTTTTTTATGTTCATGAGTTTGGTGCGGCACGGAAACGGTTAATACGGTTAATACGCGGCATTTGGGCCACAAATGGCGGAAAAGAGTGTACGCGGATCAGGCCGCGGATCGCCTTCGAAGCCTTTGAAAATCCACTCGCCTTCAACTGGGCGCTCGCTTTCGCGCCCACGCCAAAGCCTGCTCCAGCCGATCGTCTCCCCAGAACAGTTCGCCGTCCTGCGTGCTGAAGCTCGGTGCACCGAATACCCCGAGCGCCTGCGCCTCCTCCGTATTTGCGCGCAACTCTGACTTGACGGCCAAGTCCGTGCTGAGCCGGCGAACGTCATCCGCGTCGAGACCGGCTGTCGTCAGGCAATCCGTCAATACGGCGTCATCGGAAATGTCTAAGCCTTTGCCGAACTCCGCCGCGAAAACCGCACGGCTGAAGGCTGCGTCCGCGCCCTGGCTTCGCGCCGCGATCGCGAGGCGCGCGGCTTTCAAACCATTGGCGGGAAACGACGACGGCATCCGGAAGGGAAGTCCTCGCGCCGACGCCGTTCGTTCGATGTCGCGCACCATATAACGGCCCTTCGCCGGATAAATGTTGAAAGGCGAGGTATCCCAACCCTGCGATTTGAAAATCGGCCCGAGCAGAAATGGCTTCCAATCGATGACCACATCGGCCTCGGCGGCCGTCGCCTCGATGCGCATCGCACTCAAGTAGGAGTAGGTCGATGCGAACTCGTACCAGAAAACGACAGTCGGCTTCATTGCGCTTCCTCGCTGTCATGCCTGCCGTCACAAGAGTTAAGGCCAATTGCGACATGTCGTGATATGGCATCAACCGTACTTGCAGGCAGCGCCGCCGACCCTATAGTGCCGCGCGATTTCCACCCATTCAAAATTCGAAAGCCAGATCTCCCATGAGCGCCGCGCCGAAGTCCGTGAAAAAGGTCGTTCTCGCCTATTCCGGCGGATTGGACACTTCGATCATCCTCAAGTGGCTGCAAGAGACCTACGGCGCCGAAGTCGTGACGTTCACTGCCGATCTCGGCCAAGGCGAAGAGCTGGAGCCCGCCCGCAAGAAAGCCCTGATGCTCGGCATCAAGGAAGAAAACATCTTCATCGAAGACCTGCGCGAAGAATTCGTCCGCGATTTCGTCTTCCCGATGTTTCGCGCCAACACCGTCTACGAAGGCGTTTATTTGCTCGGCACGTCGATCGCCCGCCCGCTGATCGCGAAGAAGCAGATCGAGATCGCCCGCAAAGTCGGTGCCGACGCGGTTTGCCATGGCGCAACGGGCAAGGGCAATGACCAGGTGAGGTTCGAGCTCGGCTATTATTCACTGGAGCCCGGCATCAAGATCATCGCCCCCTGGCGCGAGTGGACATTCAAGGGCCGCGAAGACCTTCTGGACTTCGCCCGCAGGAACCAGATTCCCGTCGCCAAGGACAAGGAAGGCGAGAGCCCGTTCTCGGTCGACGCCAACCTTCTGCACTCCTCATCCGAAGGCAAAGTTCTCGAAGACCCGGCGAAGAAGCCGCCCGAGGTCGTCTACCAGCGCACCATTTCGCCGATGAGCGCGCCCGACAAGGTGACGACGATCAAGATCGGCTTCGTAAAGGGCGACCCCGTTTCGATCGACGGCAAGAAACTTTCGCCCGCAACGCTGCTGAAAGCGCTGAACGATCTCGGACGCGACAACGGCATCGGCCGCATCGACCTCGTCGAGAACCGTTTCGTCGGCATGAAATCGCGCGGCGTCTACGAGACCCCCGGCGGTACGATCCTGCTTGCGGCCCACCGCGCCATCGAAAGCCTGACACTCGACCGCGGCGCCGCTCATCTCAAAGACGAGATCATGCCGCGCTACGCCGAGCTGATCTATAACGGCTTCTGGTTCTCGCCGGAGCGCGAGATGCTGCAGGCGCTGATCGACAAGAGCCAGGAAAACGTCGAAGGCGAAGTCACCCTCGAGCTTTACAAGGGCAACGTCATCGTCGTCGGCCGCGAAAGCACGAAGTCGCTCTATTCGCCAACACTCGTGACGTTCGAGGACGACAAGGGCGCTTACGACCAGAAGGACGCGGAAGGCTTCATCAAGCTCAACGCTCTGCGCTTGCGCACCCTTGGACAGCGAAACAAAACCTCAAGCTGACCACAGTACGTGATGGCTATTCGGATTGACGAAGGGGCTCTGTCCCTTCGTCAAGTATCTGCCGGGCAAGATCGAGCGGCGGATCTGGAGGCAGCGGACACGGCACATAGCACCTTACCCTCTCGCCAAGGGCCACCGTCGAAGAGAATGTCCCCACGCGGGAGCTAGCGTGCTTCTCACCTGTCATCGCGGTTTTCGCTATTAAAGGATAGGGTCACATCCTTTAATAACGCAGTCCACTATTAAAGGATGATTCTGCAACCGAAAGCTCGAACTGGAGGCACCCATGATCGTCATCACGAGAAACGGCGAGACGACAGTACTCACCGGCTGGCGGGAATGGGTCGTCAAGATCGTTATCTTCCTGGCGGCGGTCTTACTGTTCGCCGTCATGGCCTTTCTGATGTTCGGCCTCGCCGTGACGATCGGAGCGATCGCCCTCGTCGTCATACCGGCGGCGATCATCGTCGGACTGTTCGCGACGATCTTCGGGAAACGCGTTTAAATCTCCGTCTCTTCCTCGGGTCGCACAGCCCCTCGCGAAGGATGAAATGAGACGTAGTCTGATGATTTAAAGCGACTTTAAAGAATAATGGGCTATGATGCCTCTTGCGGGAGCGATTCGCCCCGATGGCGTCAGGGCGTTTAACTCGGCACGCGCCCGTTTATCGGCCAGTCGTTCCCGTCTTGGTTCGAGCTTCGATGCCCGGCGTCTAAGACCCGCCCGCGGCATCTGTCGCGGCCGTATTTACTCTTTCGGCCGCGCGTCCCCGGGCTCATTCTCATTTCGGCAGTCGCACCAGTGTCATGATCGTTTGCATGACCGCCCGGCCTGAGCAATTTTCGCCCTGATACATCTCCGGCCTTGACGACCGGGTCCCGATCCCCGACATCGCGTGCTCGGATGATGAATGCGTTTAGAAACGCAAATTGCGAGGACCAGAGAATGAAGGTTGCGGCGGACGGAACGCCGGTGGTGACGCCCGCCGAATGGGCGCCTCAGAAGGCGATTTGGACCGCATGGCCGGCCGATCCCGACGAGTGGCGCGGCGACCTCGAGACGCCCCGCCGCGACGTGGCGGCGCTCATTCGCGCGCTCGGTATCGCCGGCAACAAGGTCCGCCTTCTCGTCAATGGCGAAGAAGCGCGAAACTCGGCCATTGCCGCGCTTGGTACCACCGCCGAAGTCATTCCGGCGAAGTACGGCGACATCTGGCTGCGCGACACGGGCCCGATCTTCGCGCGCGCCGGCAAGGACGCGGTCGCCCTGCGCTTCAAGACGAACAGCTGGGGCGGCAAATACGATCTTCCCGACGACGCAACGGTTGGCGACGACGTCGCTGGGCTCGCGAAAACGAACATCCGCCGTTTCGATTTTGTGCTCGAAGGCGGCGCTGTCGACCATGACGGGGAAGGCACGATTCTGACCACGCGTCAGACGCTGCTCAATCCCAATCGCAATGGCTGGACGAAGGAAGCCGCCGAGCAGGCGCTTAGCCAGGCCTTCGGCGCGAAGAAAGTCATTTGGATCGATGAAGGCCTGAAGAACGATCACACCGACGGCCACGTCGACAACATTGCGCGTTTCATCGCGCCCGGCCGTGTCGTCTGCCAGGCTCCTGCCGGCCCCGACGATCCGAACGCGGAAACGCTGAACGCCATTGCGGCGAGTCTTGAAAGCGCGACGGATGCGACGGGCCGCAAGCTTGAAGTCGTGCGCATTCCGGGCGTCGGCCTCTACCGCAACGCTCTTGGCGAAATCTCGCCCGCATCTCATATGAATTTCATCATCGCCAACGACGTTGTCGTCGTGCCGATTTACGGAACTGCAACCGAAGCGGATGCGCTACAGGCCTTGCAGGCCGTTTTTCCGACCCGCGCGGTTGTCGGCGTTTCGTCCCGTGGCTTGCTTGGCTGCGGAACGGCCGGCGGCGGATCGTTTCATTGCATCACACAACAGGAGCCCCTGTAGATGGCGCGACGCTCGCTCACGGTGGCCAGCATTCAAACGTCCTACGGCCACAACATCAAAGAGAACATCGCCAAGACCGAGGCGTTCATTCGCGAGGCCGCGGGACGCGGTGCGGAAGTCATTCTACCGTCCGAACTCTTCGAGGGCATCTACTTCTGCACGCGCCAGGAGCCGAAGTGGTTTCATACCGCCCATCCGGTGATGGAGCACCCTGCAGTGCTAACGCTGCGTGACCTCGCGAAGTCGTTGAAGGTCGTCATCCCGATCTCGTTCTTCGAGAAGGACGGTCCGCGCTATTACAACAGCATTGCCATCGCCGACGCCGATGGCGAAATCCTCGGCGTCTATCGCAAGAGCCATATCCCCGACGGCCCCGGCTATCAGGAGAAGTATTATTTCCGCCCTGGCGACACGGGCTTCAGAACATGGAGCACGAAGCACGGCAGGATCGGCGTCGGCATCTGCTGGGATCAATGGTATCCGGAAACCGCGCGCGCCATGGTTCTCCAAGGCGCCGAGATATTGTTCTATCCGACGGCAATCGGGTCGGAGCCATATGATCCCTCGCTCGACACGCACCTGCAATGGCAGCGCGCGATGCAAGGGCATGCCGTCTCGAACTCTGTGCCGATCGTTGCAGCCAATCGCATCGGCGAGGAAGACAACGACGGCGTGAAGCAGAAGTACTATGGCCACTCCTTCATCAGCGATCACCGCGGCGAACTCGTCGAGAAATTCGGTGCCGAAGACGAAGGCGTTCTCGTCCATACCTTCGATCTCGACCTCATAGAAACGTATCGTGCCGAATGGGGATTCTTCCGCGATCGCCGGACCGACCTCTACGCCAAGAGCATCATCTGAGCGGCTGCGATGGCATTATGCCTTCAACGATAATTCCCGCGTAACCATCGGCGGCACGAACCTGCTCGGCGAAAATTATTCGTTCGCAGATGGCTTTCCCGAGCCAGGCCGCCGGTTCTTTGCTAACGTGAGAGTTCGATTTCTGATGAAGAGGAGCTTTCATGAAAATCAGCGCAAGAAATGTGATTAAGGGAACGATCGTGGACGTCCACAAGGGCGCGACGACGTCCCACGTCCGCATCGATGTCGGGAACGGCACCATCGTAACGGCGTCTATCACCAACGAGGCGGTCGACGATCTCGGTCTCGTCAAAGGCATGACAGCGTCTGCCGTGATCAAAGCGACCGACGTAATGGTGATGGTGAACTGATAATGAGAAAATGCGTGTTGTTGCCTGTCGCGGTCTGCACCCTTGTGTTAGCCGCGACAACGACGGGTTTTGCTGCCGAAACCGGGGGCTGCGATAGCTTTCCCTGGCCGATCAAGACGGAACTTCAATGGCTGAAGGCGTCCGACAGCGAAGCCTTGAAGTCCAGCGCGAAGCTTCCATCACCTCCGGCAAAAGCCATGACGCTTTCGCTCGAACCGATGAGCGCCGTGGTCTTTCCCGTTGCGCCGACCGGCAGGATCAAGCCACAAGGCGACGTCTACGGTGGTATCGTCGATTTCGAGAGTCCGGGCAGTGCATCCGGCTTGTATCAGGTCACGCTCCAATCCCCCGGCTGGATTGACGTCATCCAGAACGGCAAGCCGCTGAGGCCAACAGCGCACAGCGGCAAATCCGATTGCGATGGCGTCCGAAAGACACTTCGCTTTAATTTGGAAGCTGGACCGTTTACCGTCCAGTTCAGCAACCTTAAGAAGGACTCGATCAAGTTCGCCATCCGGCAAGCCGAGTAGAAGCCGGGCGATAAGAGTCTGAAGGATTTTTCCGCTCGGCGGTTTGGCAGGCTGAGATGAATTATGTTGCCGACACGCCGAGACTGGAAATTTTCCGCGTCGCCGGAATTCCGGTCAAGGTCGACATAACGTTTGCGCTCGTGCCGCTATTCCTGTTCGGCACCTTAGAGCAGTCGCCGCTCGTTTTTTCGGTCCTCGTAGCGGGCGTATTCCTCTCGGTGCTGCTGCACGAGTTCGGACACGCGACGCTCGCCCGGCTTTTCTCTGTTCCCGTCGGTGAAATTCTCGTCGGCGGGTTCTACGGCTACGCACGCATGCTAAAGCCGCCGCCCTCCAAACTTGCGAACATCATCATCCTCTTCGCCGGCCCGCTGACCAACGGCCTTATTTTTCTTTTGTGCTGGAATGCCCTCGGCCGGCCCGAAATCGGCTTCAACGGCCGCTTCGGCCCGATTGACCCCGCGCCCTGGCTCGAAGGCAGCCCGTGGAAATTACAAGCGGTCTGGACACTGACCAGCATCAATCTTGCGATGCTCGTTTTCAATCTGCTCCCGGCCTTCCCGCTCGATGGCGGCAGGATCTATCGCGACATGCTCGGCGCAATGCTGCCCGAGGCGGCGGCCCTCCGGACGATCGCGTTCCTCGGCGTCATCGTCGGTTTGTGGAGCGCCTATATTGGGTTTCGCATCAGCCTCGTGATGCTCTTGATCGGCGCTCAAATCGCGATCATCAACTGGTCGATCCTGAAGGCGCCGCGGGATGGGGAAAATAATTAGTACGCGACATTTGCAAATGTCCGGCTTCTCCGGGCATATCTCTCGGGCTTAGCGCTCGTGCCGGAGTTCCATTTGTCATGACCCGCGTCTCAGTCAACCGTACGCTGGCGCGGCTCTACTGGCTTCTCGGCGTCGTCCTTCTTCTGCTGCTCGCGTCGAAGTTCGCCGACGACATGCCGGGCCTCCCGCCCTTCGTCATCGCCGCCGCCAACAACGTCTACGAATTCATGCGCGACATGTCGTTGCTCATCGCGACGGGCGGCGTTGCCTATCTGTCGAACGTCTTCCAGAAACGCTCGAAATTCGTCGAAAGCCTCGAAGAGGAATGGCGCAACATCGTGCGCACGAAATCCGTTCTCCTATCGACATGCGAGAAGCCTTATCTTGCAACCGACGATTACCTGACGGCCTACTACCGGATCAGCGAAACGATCGACACGATGCGCATCGTCTATCGCAATGCCGGCGAAACCGATGGCCTGATCGGCCTTTACCCATACGCGCCGCTGCACGACATGCGCCGCGCTTTGCAGACACTCGATCCGCGCCTCAACCCCGAAGTGCCGAACGAGAAAAAGGCGCTCGTTCGCGACGCCATCCTGCAAGCGTTCAACGCGCTCCGCGAAACCTTCCTTGAAGAACTCGATCTCGAGGAGCCGCAGCATCCACTGTTGATCCCAGGGAGCCGCCGCCTGAAGAACCCCGGCGCCGCCGTGTCGGCGCTCGTCGTCGAGGAAAATCAGCGTCGGCGTCTGAAGCGCGAACCGTCACCGAGGCCCGACATTGACGGTTTTCTGACAACGCTCAGGGCCGAAGAAGAAAATCTGGGCAAAGCCGACGGGACCGCCGTCCGCTAACCTCACCGATCCGGAGTGGTTGAGCGACCGGGTTGAATATGCGCCCAATCCCAGCTCACCGATCAGAGATGCAGCAATACCGAACAAATTCCGTGCCAGATTGAGCCCCGTTGCGCTTCAATACTGATAAGCCGCACCCTAGATTTCCCAATGCCGCCTAGCCCAGCGCCGTGTCGCCGTGCTACGTGCGAGCCAATATTGCGTTGCAGTGGCACGGCCCGCGGCGCACCTCCATAACTTCAGGTTTAAAATGGCCCTTCGCAACATCGCGATCATCGCGCACGTCGACCATGGCAAGACGACACTCGTCGACGAGCTTCTGAAACAATCCGGCTCCTTCCGCGAAAACCAGAAGGTTGCCGAGCGCGCGATGGATTCCAACGACCTCGAACGCGAGCGCGGCATCACCATCCTTGCCAAGTGCACCAGCGTCGAGTGGAAAGGCACCCACATCAACATCGTGGACACGCCCGGCCACGCCGATTTCGGCGGCGAGGTCGAACGTATCCTCAATATGGTCGATGGCGTCATCGTGCTCGTCGATGCTTCGGAAGGCCCGCTGCCGCAGACGAAGTTCGTCGTCTCGAAGGCCCTGAAGCGTGGCCTCCGCCCGATCGTCGCGATCAACAAGATCGACCGTCCGGACGAACGCCACCTCGACGTCCTGAACGAAGTCTTCGACCTCTTCGCGAACCTTGACGCGACTGACGAGCAGCTCGACTTCCCGGTTCTCTACGGGTCTGGCCGCAATGGCTGGATGGCGCGCGACCCTTCGGGCCCGGCGGAAAATCTGGCGCCGATGTTCGATCTCATCCTCGAGCATGTGCCGCCGCCGCCCGTCGATGACGGCCCCTTCCGCATGCTCGCGACGACGCTCGACGCCGATCCGTTCCTCGGCCGAATTCTGACAGGCCGCGTCACCTCCGGCACCGTCAAACCGAACCAGCAGCTCAAAGCTCTGGATCGTGAGGGCAAGGTCCTCGAGCAGTTCCGCGTTCAAAAGGTTCTGGCCTTCCACGGCCTCGAGCGCACTCCGGTTGAATCGGCCGGCGCCGGCGACATCATCGCGCTCGCCGGCATGAGCCTCGCGAACGTCGCCGACACGCTCTGCGATCCGTCCGTCACCGAACCGCTTCCCGCGCAGCCGGTCGATCCGCCGACCCTCTCGATGACGTTCCGCATCAACGACGGACCGTTTGCCGGACAGGAAGGCGACAAGGTTCAGAGCCGCGTCATCCGCGATCGCCTGTTCAAGGAAGCCGAGCGCAACATCGCCATTCGCATTGACGAAAGCGAAGATAACGACAGCTTCATCGTCTCGGGCCGCGGCGAGCTTCAGCTTGCGATCCTGATCGAGAACATGCGCCGCGAAGGCTTCGAGCTGACCGTGTCGCGGCCGAAGGTCGTGTTCGAAACCGATGCCGAAACCGGCCAGCGCACGGAACCGATCGAGGAAGTGATCATCGACGTCGACGACAACTATACAGGCGTCGTCGTGCAGAAGCTCTCCGAGCGCAAGGGCGATCTTCTCGAGATGCGGCCGTCGGGCGGCGGGCGTACGCGCATGGTGTTCCACGTGCCGACGCGCGGCCTCCTCGGCTACCAGTCGGAGCTTCTGTCCGACACGCGCGGCACCGGCATCATGAATAAGCTCTTCCACGCCTATAAGCCGTACCGGGGCGAAATTGCCGGACGCCGCACCGGCGTGCTGATTTCCAACAGCCCCGGCGAAGCCGTCGCCTATGCGATCTTCAATCTGCAGGATCGTGGGCCCTTCATGGTCAACCCGCAGGACCGCGTCTATGAGGGCATGATCGTCGGCGAGCACTCGCGCGAGAACGACCTCGAGGTCAACGTCGTCAAGGGCAAGAAGCTGACGAACGTCCGGGCCTCGGGCAAGGACGACGCCGTGCTGTTGACGCCGCCGATGCGCCTGACGCTCGAAAAGGCAATGAGCTACATCACGGACGAAGAACTCGTCGAAGTGACGCCGAAGTCGATCCGCCTGCGCAAGCGCTGGCTCGACCCGAATGAGCGCAAGCGCCAGAGCCGCAAGAGCGAAGCCGAACGTGCAAGCGGCGCCGCATAACATCCGCCCCTGCGGGGCACCTTCTCCCTTGGGAGAAGGATCAGCTTTCCTCTCCCGGAACGGGAGAGGATGCCCGTCGAGCCGGAGGCTCGCTTTTGAAGGTTGAGCCGGAGGCTCGCCTTCGGCGAGATAGGCAGGTGAGGGACTTGATGCGCGACGAGAGGGTCAGCAAAAGCCCCTCATCCGCCCCTTCGGGGCACCTTCTCCCCAAGGGAGAAGGAAGAGCTTTCCTCTCCCGGGACGGGAGAGGATGCCCGAAGGGCAGGTGAAGGACTTAACGTCTTCATCGTTGATTTCCGAAAATTTGACTTCTTGCGCCTCCTTTGATTTGTCTTCGTCAGGCCTATTCTCATCGTGCATGGCCGTTGGCGGAACACGCTGAGAATGTCCCCTTTTCCAATGACACTGGCTGAAAGCCGCAACGCGCGGAGAATTCCGTGATCGCGTGGCCCAAAGGCGTAACGCCGACGCCGGGCTTCGAGCGCGCCGCTGCCTTCATCGAAGAAGAGGCTGGCAACCTCTTCGTCACTGGCCGCGCCGGAACCGGCAAATCCACGTTGCTCCGAGCGCTACGCGACGCCTACGAGGATCGCATGGTCGTGCTCGCGCCGACGGGACTCGCGGCGATCAACATCGGCGGCCAGACGATTCATTCCTTCTTCGGCTTTCCGCCGCGCCTCATTCAGGAAACCGATATCCGGCGCAGCCGCAACGGCCGCGTCATGCGCGCGCTCGATTTCGTCGTTATCGACGAAGCCTCGATGGTGCGCTCCGACATGATGTGGGCGATCGACCGCGCCCTTCGCGTCAATCGCGGCCGCCCGCGCGAGCCATTCGGCGGCGCGCGCATATTACTCTTTGCCGATCTTCATCAGCTGCCGCCGGTTATTCAGGAACGCGAAGTCCTGGCTCACCTCATCGACACGCACGGAAGCCCTTTTTTCTTTTCAATTCCGGCGCTGCGCGAAGGAAACGGAACGGCGCTCCTGGAACTCGATCAGATCTTCCGTCAAACCGACGACTCTCTGATTCATGTGCTCAACGCCGTGCGCGACGGCAATGTCAGCGATGAGGATCTGGCCTTCATCAACAAGCGCGTCAGCCCCATCCGCACTTTGGCTGAAGGCGAGCCCTACGTAATTCTGACGCCGACGAACGCCGCCGCGAAACGCATCAACACCGCGTATCTCGATGCGATCAAAGGGCCGCCGGTCAGATTCGACGCCAACGTCACCGGCGACTTTGCAACCAACGTGCAGCCCGCCGACGTCGCCCTCGAACTGAAACCCGGTGCCAAGGTGATGATGCTGAGGAACGACCCCGACAGGCGGTGGGTCAACGGCACGATCGCCCGCGTCTCGCGCCTGACGGAGAAACAGATATTCGTCGAAGTCGGAGACAAGGAATACGAGGTCGAGCAGGTCGCCTGGGAGCACCGGCGCTATGCCTTCGATCAATCCGCTGAGAAGATCGTCGAGACGATCGCCGGAACCTTCAAGCAGTTCCCGCTGCGTCTCGCTTGGGCCTTAACCATTCATAAAGCCCAAGGGCTGACACTCGACAAAGTCTATGTCGATCTTGGCGGCGGGACGTTCGCGCACGGCCAGACCTACGTCGCGCTTTCCCGTTGCCGCACCCTCGAAGGACTGGCCTTGGCCCGTCCGCTCACGCGCCGCGACGTTATGTTCGATCCGAGCGCCGTCGGCTATCGCGATGTTTTTTCAAAACTTTGACAAGCCGGAATTGAACACGTTTTCTCCTTCGCACCTGCGAACAACAGGATAGGGGATAACTGCCCACCCGGGTCAGGATATGAACATATTTGAGGCATATGGACGCGCTTTCGAGCCTCAAAATCGCATTTCTCCAAGTGCGAAGCAAAAACTTGTTGCATTGCACAATGGCATTGCCTATATAGCGGACATGGTTTCGCCGTCGGGCGTCAGACCTCTTTGCAAGGCACTCGTAAATTTATTGAAAAATTAGGAGTCACCCCATGACCGACGCTTTCACCCGCCAAGTTCAAGACTTCACAAAGCAGGCTCAGGAGATGTTCACTGCTGGCAAAGACGCCAAGGTTCCTGAGAACATCTCTGCGTTCGCCGAAGATGCCATCGCTAAATCGCGCGACGCCTATCACAAGTTCACCTCGCTCGCGAAAGACAACGCCAAGGTCGCCGAGGAAGTCCTGTTGACGACCCAGGCCGGCGCCAAGTCGATCGGCGAGAAGATCGTTGCAAACACGCTCGCCAACACGGAAGCAGCCTTCGAAGCTGCCCAGGCCATGGCCCGCGCCCGCACCTTCCCGGAAATCGCACGTCTGCAGGCAAACTACTGGCAGCAGCAGTTCGCCGTTGCGGGTTCCCAGTCGAAGGAGCTCTTCGAGCTGTCGAACAAGGTTACGAAGCAGGCTCTCGAAACGGTTGGTGCCGCGACGACGAAGTCGTTCGAGCAGTTCAAGAGCGTCGGCTAAGAGCCAACTTGGCGGCCGAGTTTAAGGTCTGTCGAGTGGGGCACTACGTCTAAACAGGCGCGGAACACATGTTCCGCGTCTTTTTTATTTGCCTCTTTCCCCGAAGCGTTGATGCGTTCCATGCGGCTTGGCGTTAGACTATCTCCATGCTGAACCAGAGCCTCGAGGTTTCTGTCCGCAACGCCCGTCCGAGCGACGCCGGTGAGATCGCCCAGGTTTTCCGCGATTCCTGGCGGCTTGCGTACACCGGCATTCTGCCAACGCCCTATCTCGATCGCGAAATCATGCGCCGTGATGCTACTTGGTGGCGTCGCGCTATCTCCACCGAGCGAAATCTGCTCATCGCCCTTCATGGCGAACGGATCGCCGGCTACGCGACATGCGGACGTGCCCGCGGCAGCGGCCGTAACACCGGAGAGATCTACGAGCTTTACCTAGCGCCTGTTTACCAAGGTCTCGGCATCGGCGCACACATGTTCGAAGCCTGCCGCGCTACGCTCGACGGTCTCGACCTCGAGCGGTTGATCGTGTGGGCGCTCGAAGGCAATGACAGGGCCCGCGCTTTCTATATCCGCTGCGGCGGTCGTCCAACCCGCCGGTCATGCGTTCGCCTTGGCAAAGCGTTGAGCACCCGGATCGCCTTTGAGTGGTAAGGACACCCTGTGAGGCTGCTCCGATAGATGACTGCACGCTCCTTTTGCCGCATAGGACGCTTATAAACTGTGACCTAAGCGGTCGTGGCGCGGCCGCTCTTCCAAGTAAGCGTGGCCACAAGCCAGAACGCTATAATTTGAGGACCATCCATGCGTCTCGACGCCATCAAACCCGGCAACACGCCGCCGGATGATATCAATGTCGTAATCGAAGTGCCGGTCGGCGGCGAGCCGATCAAGTACGAGATGGACAAGGCGTCCGGAGCGCTCATCGTCGATCGCTTCCTCTACACGCCGATGCGCTACCCCGGCAATTACGGCTTCGTTCCACATACATTGGGAAGCGACGGCGATCCGATCGACGTTCTCGTCTGCAATACGCGGGCGATTGTACCGGGTGCGGTCATCAACTGCCGTCCCGTTGGCGTTCTCGTCATGGAAGACGACGGCGGCGGCGACGAAAAGATCATCGCGGTCCCATCGAGCAAACTGACGAAGCGCTACGAGTCGGTGAAGAGCTATACCGACCTCCCGAAGATCTCCATTGAGCAGATCGAGCACTTCTTCGCCCACTACAAGGACCTCGAACCGGGGAAATGGGTGAAGATCGATCATTGGGGCCATGTCGAGGAAGCCAAATCCCTCATTGTGCAGGCTCTTGAGCGCGCCAAGGCCCACGCGTAACGCTCCCCAGACGGCATCTGCTCACCGTTTAGGGCATCGATCCGGCGATTTCGCCGGCCTTACCCTTTACGGTTGAGCAACCGGATTGCTATATCGGCCCGGCTGGACGGCAGTCCCGCTGACGCCTCGCACCGGGCCTCGAGGCAAGTTGTGAGGTGCGGACTGCGCTGGCGTGACGAGAGAAGCTACCGGAGACGTCATGAAGATCGCCGTAATGGGCGCGGCCGGCCGAATGGGCCGCGAACTGATCCGCGCGATCACCGCTGAACCGGGCTGCAGTGTCAGCGGCGCGCTTGAAACGCCGGGCTCGTCTGTCCTCGGAAAGGACATCGGGGAACTCGCGGGCCTCGAGCCTCTCGGCATCGCCGTCACGAGTGATGCCGCCGCCGTTATCGCGGCCGCCGACGCCATCGTCGATTTTACCGTGCCGAAAGCGAGCGTCGAATTCGCGCGCCTCGCCGCAAGTTCCGGAACAGCCGATATCATCGGCACGACCGGCTTCGATGCCGAAAGCAATGCGGCGATCGCGGAGGCCGCGAAGTTGACGCCCATCGTCAAGGCTGGAAACATGAGCCTCGGCCTCAACCTGCTGCAAGCGCTGACGCGCCAAGTGGCCGCCGCGCTCGGGAACGACTACGATATCGAAATTGTTGAGATGCATCACCGGATGAAGGTCGACGCGCCGTCGGGAACCGCATTGATGCTTGGAGAAGCCGCAGCCGCTGGCCGCAAAATCGCGCTTGCCGATCGTTCCGTTCGCGTCCGCGATGGACACACGGGCCCGCGCCACCAAGGCGACATCGGATTTGCCACCTTGCGCGGCGGCAGCGTCGTCGGTGAGCACTCGGTGATTTTTGCCGGCGACGGCGAGCTGATCGAACTCACCCATCGCGCCGGAGACCGCGGAATTTTCGCCCGCGGCGCTGTAAAGGCTGCCCTCTGGGCAAAAGGCCGCGCACCCGGTCTCTACGCCATGACCGATGTGCTGGGTATCTAATCAAAATCCATAGCCGAACGCTGCTGGAGACGCCGGGAAGAGGATATGACGGACGCTCTGACAGATAACATTCTTGTGCTTGTGCGCCACGGCGAGAGCGAGTGGAACAAGCTCAATCTTTTCACCGGCTGGCGCAATCCGGACCTGACGGAGAAGGGCGTGATCGAAGCGCGCGTCGCGGGCCGGATGATCCGCGACCATCGCGTGAAGTTCGATATCGCCTTCACCAGTGCCTTGAAGCGCGCGCAACGAACGCTCGATATCATCCTATCGGAACTCAACCAGACCGACGTGCCGATCATCCGCGACGCCGCGCTGAACGAGCGCGATTACGGCGCGCTATCGGGCCTCAACAAGGATGAAGCGCGCAAGAAGTGGGGTGAATCGCAGGTTCAGCTCTGGCGCCGCTCCTACGACATTGCCCCGCCCGATGGCGAAAGCCTGAAGGACACGCTCGCCCGCGTTCGTCCCTATTACGATAAAGCCATCTGGCCGCAGATCACTGCCAGCAAGAACGTCATCATAGCGGCACACGGCAATTCCCTGCGCGCGCTCGTGATGATCCTGGAAAATCTGTCGAAGGACGAAATTCTGGAACGCGAACTCGCGACCGGTGCTCCGATCCTTTACAGACTGGGCGCAGACGGCAAGGCAATCGACCGCAAGGACCTGCTTCCGGCACGCTCGCTTGCAGCGCCGCCTGAAGATCGTATCGTCTAGAGGAAGCTAGCCGACCGGGGGGTAAGATGGTGGCGTTGGAGGAACTCGACAGCGACAAGGCCGCCGGAGGCGCAAGCACCGAGGGAACGCGAAGCCGAGAAAAGCTTATCGGCGTCTATGTCGGCATTCTCGCGGTCATTCTGGCAATCTGCAGTCTCGGCGACAGTAACTCTCAGCAGGACGCGACCCACCAGAACATTGCCGCCTCGAATGTCTGGTCTTTCTTCCAGGCCAAGAACGCCCGTCGCCAGGCACTGAGACTCCACGCCGACGAATTCGATGTGATGCTGTCGGCAACGCCCACAATGCCTGATGACGTCCGCAAAAAGATCGAGGCGAAGCTCGCCGACTACAAGCTCCAAGACAAGCAGCTCACCAGCGATCCCGAACGCGGTGAAGGTCTCGACGAACTCTTCCAGAAGGGCAAGGCCCTCGAAGCGACCCGCGACGAAGCGCTGAAGCGCAACCCCTATTTCGATTTTGGCCAGGCGCTGCTCCAGATCGCCATCGTGCTTGCATCCGTCGCGCTCATTTCGGGCGGCAACTTCCTTCTCTTCGGAAGCTTTCTGCTCGGTGGCCTCGGAACGCTACTGACGATCGGCGGCTTCACGCTGGCGTTTCCGTTGCCGGGCTTTTTATCGTGACGCCTCGTTGAGATCGAACGTGACGATGTTCGTCGCGATCACGCCTTTGTCGCGAATAAGCTCGACGCGACCGCTGTAGCGGCCGACCGGCCATGTTTCGCCGGGACGCCGCTTGCCAGCAAACGCAACGTACGTCGCCTTGTCGCGCTCGAGCGGAGCCGCGCTTTCATCCAAAATCTCGCTCCCCGGCCCAGAAGCAGTGAAATGCACCTGATCACCCTTCATCAGATTGATGAACCGGCCGTAGAGGATGAGCGCCGGCGACGCCGTCGTCAGGGGCACGACATTGCGATGGTCGACTTCGAGCGCCTCAACCGTCGGCGGCGCACCAGCAAACTCCGCAGCAATCATCTCGCCGTTTTTATAGGGAAACGCCGCCGCAGCCTGAGGCTCCCAAAGCCCCGGACCGCGCGCGTTGGGATCGCACTTTCCGTCAGCCGCATCAGAAAGAAATGGATCGATGGTCTTTCCGTCGTGGCGAACGCTGATGTGCACCTGCGCGAAGTCCGCCATTCCGGAAAACCCGGCTTCGCCCAAGGTATCGCCACGTTTGACGGTCTGTCCCTTGGCGACGCGCACGCTCCCCTGATGCATGTGGCAGTACTGGGTTTCCCAACCGCCCCCGTGATCGAGGATAACCCCGTTGCCGCATTCGCGTCCCGCGACGTCCTGCGGTTTGGCCTTCTTGAAAAAGACGTCTTGAACCCCGTCCCTCACGGCCTTCACCGTGCCGTCGGCCGACGCAAGGACGGGAACCGGCGGCGTCGTGGCGGCCGCCGAGAGAAGACGGAAATCGACGCCGCTGTGCTTGTCGTAGGTCGCGCGGCCGCACATGTAGTCCGTTGCCGGGCGGCCAGGGTCGATATCGACGTAATTCTGGATGAAGCAGGTCTTGTGGGGCTGGCAGACGAGCGGAAGCGACAGGACCGGCCGGTCATCGGCGAGCGCCTCGTGCACTAAGAGACACGGCAACAAAAGCCCTAACACCAGTGAAGCGGACCGCCGTCGTTGAAACTGCATGGGACCCTCTGCGCCAAAGTGCCGTTTTTTGCGGCCGGGTGCTTGCCGCGCGCCGAACCAAAAGGTAGCACTCCCCCCGACAGATTTCCCCTCTTCAGTTGACCAAGGATTGTTAACGGATGACGACGCACAACCTCCTTTTGCTCCCTGGCGACGGTATCGGCGTCGAAACGATCGCAGAGGTCGAGCGCCTCATCACGTTCTTCAACAACAAGAGCAATACGGTCCGCTTTGAAGTCGATCGCGATCTCGTCGGCGGCGCCGCTTATGACGCGTACGGCGTTGCGATCACCGACGAAGCGATGGCCAAGGCCGAAAAAGCCGATGCTGTGATTTTCGGCGCCGTCGGCGGACCGAAATGGGCAAATGTTCCGTATCAGCATCGTCCGGAAGCGGGCCTCCTTCGCCTCAGAAAGGATCTTGCGCTCTTCGCCAATCTTCGCCCCGCGATCTGCTATCCCGCGCTCGCCGATGCTTCGAGCTTGAAGCGTGAGCTGGTCGAAGGCCTCGACATCATGATCGTGCGCGAGCTGACGGGCGGCGTCTACTTCGGCGAACCGAAGGAAATCGTGACGCTCGAAAACGGCGAGCAGCGCGCCGTCGATACGCAGGTCTATTCCACGCATGAAATCGAACGCATCACGAAGGTCGCTTTCGACCTCGCCCGTAAGCGCCGCAACCTCGTCCACTCGGCGGAAAAGCACAACGTCATGCGGTCCGGCTTGCTCTGGAAGAAAGTCACGACCGAAGTCCACAAATCGTATGCGCCGGACGTGACGCTCGAACATATCCTCGCCGACAACTGCGCGATGCAGCTGATCCGCAATCCGAAGCAGTTCGACGTCATCGTCACTGACAATCTGTTCGGCGACGTCCTCTCGGACGAAGCGGCGATGATGACGGGCTCGCTCGGCATGTTGCCGTCAGCGTCGCTCGGCGCACCGGATCCAAAAACTGGCCGCCGCAAGGCGCTCTACGAGCCCGTGCATGGTTCCGCGCCCGATATCGCCGGCAAGGGCCTCGCCAATCCGATCGCGACGATTGCGTCCTTCGCGATGGCACTGCGCTATTCGTTCGATCTCGGAAACGAAGCCGATCTCGTCGACCAGGCGATTGCCCGCGTTCTCGACAAGGGCCTCCGCACCGGCGACATCATGCAGCCGGGCATGACCAAGGTCGGCACGAGCGATATGGGCAAGGCCATCGAAACCGAGCTGAAGGCACTCGCTGCGTAAAAATTTCCTGTTTTTCGATAAAGCCCCTCATCCGGCCTTCGGCCACCTTCTCCCTGTGGGAGAAGGAAGGATCTCCTCTCCCGGTACGGGAGAGGATGCCCGGAGGGCAGGTGAGGGACTTCAACACCGAAGCCGGCCAGCTGCAGCTGGCACCTCACAGGGGCTTGCCCGGGAGGACAATATTTCATGTTCCCCGTCATCCCGACCGAAACGCAGCCCCGGGATCAGGAGTCCAATCCTCAAACAGACGGTTCGTCCTTGCACGCGCTCGGCTGGCCCTGAATGGCCCCGCGCGCCGTCCACCGCGGCTTGCCATCCCTCGGTCCAGGCGCCGCCTGTTCGGTTCGCGATACGAAATAGAATTCGTAGCAGTTCGTATCGACTTTGGCGACGCGATAGCAGCCGCCGGTCTCGTCGTAATCATAGATCGTGCAGAGCGTGCCTTGCGTGATCGACCAATGGCCCGTGAGCGTCATGTCACGCTCGACGTACTTGAGCCGGCCGTCCGCGCCGTAGTGTTCGGTGAACGCCTTCCCGCTCACGTAGCGCCCATCGAGCGTCGCATCACTGAACCGCTGCAGCTCTTCGTCGTTCAGCCAGGCGGTCATCGCCGATGTCGAAGGCGCGAGTGCCGGAGAGCACAGCGCGAGCGCTCCGATAGCCAACATCACCAGCGTTTTCTGCGGATACAAAGCGCCCCCTTGTCGTCGATCTCAAATTGCGAGTTGCGGCCGCTACTAACGGTATAAATTGTTTGCTTCGCGGCGGCGAACCATCCGCGCGGCACGTCATTCGTCCTATTCGAAGTTCCATTAAAAACACGTGCAGCGGCGCCGGCGGCGCGCTAACCGCCCTAAACCTCGACAATCCTTGAAAATCATGGGTGAGCCGCGTATGTGAAGCCCCTGAAGAGATGCGTCGCGCGGGCAGAACTCGTCGACAAAACCAAGATTTTCAAGGACATAACGTCATGGGCTATAAGGTCGCCATCGTCGGCGCCACGGGCAACGTAGGCCGCGAGATGTTGAAGGTCCTCGCGGAACGGAAATTTCCCGTCAGCGAGCTTCATGCATTGGCCTCGCGCCGCTCGCTGGGCACGGAAGTCTCCTTCGGCGATCGCGTCATCAAATGCCAGGACCTGGAGACGTTCGATTTCTCAGGCATCGACTTCTGCCTGATGTCGGCAGGCTCGACCGTTTCGAAGGAATGGTCGCCGCGCATCGGCGCTCAGGGCGCGATCGTCATCGATAACTCGTCGTGCTGGCGTTATGACCAGGACGTGCCGCTCGTGGTGCCGGAAGTGAATGCCGACGCCGTGCGCGGCTTCGCGAAGAAGAACATCATCGCCAATCCGAACTGCTCGACCGCGCAGCTCGTCGTCGCGCTGAAACCGCTGCACGACGCGGCAACCATCAAGCGCGTTGTCGTTTCGACCTACCAGTCCGTCTCGGGCGCTGGCAAGGATGCCATGGACGAGCTCTGGCAGCAGACCAAAGGCAAGTACGTGCCCGGTCAGGAAGTCGATCCGAAGAAGTTCCCGAAGCAGATCGCGTTCAACTGCATTCCTCACATCGACGTCTTCATGGAAGACGGATACACGAAAGAGGAATGGAAGATGCTCGCCGAAACCAAGAAGATCTTGGATCCCAAGATCAAGCTGTCGGCGACCTGCGTGCGCGTGCCGGTCTTTGTCGGCCATTCCGAAGCGGTCAACATCGAGTTCGAAAAGCCGATCAGCCCCGAGGAAGCCCGCGAGATTCTCCGCGCCTCCCCCGGCGTTGTCGTCATCGATAAGCGCGAGCCGGGCGGCTACATCACGCCCGTCGAGGCCGCAGGCGAATTCCCGACGTTTGTCTCGCGCATTCGCGAGGATGCAACCGTCGAAAACGGACTTGCGATGTGGATCGTCTCCGACAACCTTCTGAAAGGCGCTGCACTCAACGCCGTCCAGATCGCGGAGACGATCGTTAACCAGCACCTCGTGCCGAAGGCCGCTTAATTCCCGCGCCGCAGGGCTGATGAGGGGGTGCCCGCAGATTTGCCGGCGCCCTCTTTATCGTTGAGGCGATTGAGTGCCTGAATGATCGTGCCGAGATCCTGAAGAAAGCGATCTCTGTGCTGTGCGGGCAATCCCGACAGAATGCGTTCGTCGACCTTGCGCGCGAGTGGCTCGCGGGCTTTGAGAACTTTTGCGCCATCGTCCGTCAACTTGACGGCGTAGGCGCGCGCATCGTCACGCGTACGCCGCCGTTGCAGCAATCCCTTCTTGAGCATGCGACGGACGACGTCCGCCAGCGTCGAACGATCAATGCCGGTCAGCTCCACGAGCTGCGTCTGGCTGACGCCCTCGTTCTGAGCGACCGTCAGCAAAATGGCATACTGACGAGGTGTCAGATCGTCATCGCCAAGTTCGGTTTGGAAGAGTTCAGCTGCACCTTGTCCGGCTCTGTGTAGAAGGTGCAAAGGCGACCGCTCGAGGCGGTTGATTGCGGTATCGCGTGCCATTCCATGCCCCAGTGCATTCCGTCTCTCTCCTCCCCGGATAGACCGGCGTGCCCGGCGAAAGTCCCGGTCTGCCGATAAGACGAAATGATAAAACCCACGGTTTAGTCAGTAGTTCCTGGAAGGAAACACGACCAAGTGTGCTCCGTCCAGCAAAAAGACAAACAGTGTTCAAAAATATGATAATTTTAAACTGGCCCGGGAAAGGTGGTGCACGTCTTAAGAGGCGTTCGGTCCGTCGCTCGCGGCGGGCTCATATTTCTTCAGCAGTCCGATCTGCGCGAGCGCGAATACGAATGTGATCGGCATGATGCCGAACACCTTGAACGCGACCCAGGTGTCGGTTGAGAAGAACCTCCAGATCACCTCGTTGAGGATCGCGAGGAACACGAAGAAAAGCGCCCAGCGAAGCGTCAGGATGCGCCAGCCCTCTTCCGAGAGGCGCATGACGTCGCCGAACACGATCTTGAGGAATAGGCGACCCGAGATGAGGCCCGCGATCAGGATGGCAGCGAACATCCCATTCACAATCGTCGGTTTGATCTTGATGAAATGATCGTCCTGCAGCCACAGCGTTAAGCCGCCAAACACCAAGACGAAAACGCCAGTGACGAGCGGCATCGTTGCGATGCGCCCGAGAAGCGCCCGAGAAGCCCCGAGCGCAATCACCGTCGCGACCATGAACGCGCCCGTGCCCGCGAAGATGCCGAAGCGGCTGTTGACGATAAAAAATACCATGAGCGGACCAAGCTCGACGACAAGCTTGATCAGCTGCTTGCGGTCGAACTGCGGCTCTTCGCTCGCGCCCGGCACCTTGTTCTGATCCGGCATCTCTTCAGCCTTCAGCGTGAGACGGATCTGGGAGGCGATATTTTTGCATAAATCTTGTCAGCACCCACGCATAGAGTCCGGACACCGGCAAGACAATGGCGACCTTGAATAGGATCCATACGTTTACGCCATCCATCTCGTGGCCTAGGATCTCGTACATACGGTTTTCTTGAAAGGTCTGGCGAACATATTCGTTCGCAGCAGCCGTCAAAAAGAAGAAGAGCGCGAAGCTCCACGTAAACTTGTGCCAGCCTTCATCGGTATAGTGGAACGTCTTTTCGAAAACATATTTGAAGAAATTCTGATTGAGCCAAAGCCCCGAGATCAGGAACACGCCGAACAACGCGTTAAAAATCGTAACTTTGATCTGAACCCACATCGGGTCGTGCGTGATGATCGTCAGCCCGGCGAAAACGATGGTGACGCTCGACGCGATGAGCGGAAAAATTGGCGGCCGGTGAAACATGTAGAGCATCACGGCGATGGCCAGGAACGTCGTGCCGATCAGCGCCCAAGTGCCCGTATTGATGCCGAAGAACGCATTGACGACGAACATCGTCACCAATGGCCCGAATTCGCTGAGAATGTTGATCGACTGCTCTGCGTTGAATGGAAACCAGTGCTTCCGTGACTTCATGAGTGGAGCATTCCCGGCATTTACGTCTTGCGTCATGTGGCGTCCCATTCCCCGAAAGTCAGTTACCTGCGATGGCTTGCGCGAAATCCGCAGCGGAAAAGGCTTGCAAGTCGTCTGCCCCTTCTCCGACGCCGACGGCATGCACAGGCAGGCCGAACTTGGCTGCAATCGCGACAAGAATGCCCCCGCGAGCGGTCCCGTCGAGTTTCGTCATAATCAAACCAGTTACTCCGGCGCGTTCCCGAAAGACTTCAACCTGACTCAAGGCGTTCTGACCCGTCGTCGCATCGAGCACAAGGACAACGTCGTGCGGCGCGCTTGCGTCCACCTTCTTTAAAACGCGTGTGACTTTTTCGAGTTCTTCCATAAGCACCTGCTTATTTTGCAGACGCCCGGCCGTGTCCAGCAAAAGCACATCCGCGCCAGTGGCTTGCGCCTGCTTCAAGGCGTCGTAGGCGAGCCCCGAGGAATCGCCGCCAACTTCGCGCGCGACAACAGGCACGCCCGCACGCTCGCCCCAGACCTTCAACTGGTCGATGGCTGCGGCGCGAAAGGTATCACCCGCGGCGAGCACAACCGATTTGCCTTCTGCTTTGAACTTGTTGGCAAGCTTGCCGATCGTCGTCGTCTTGCCGGTACCGTTAACGCCGACCATCATGATCACGTGCGGCTTATGCGATGCTTCGATGACAAGAGGTTTTGCGACAGGCGTGAGCACGCGCTCGACCTCAGACGCCAGAATGGTTCTGACCTCGTCGGCCGAAATACCCTTTTCGAAGCGCCCCTTACCGATCGCATTCGTGATGCGGCTCGTCGTTTCAAGACCGAGATCCGACTGGATCAACAGGTCTTCGAGATCGTCGATCGTGTTGGCATCGAGCTTCCGCTTCGAAAAGAGATCCGTGATGCCGGACGTCAGCTTCGACGAGGTTTTGCCGAGCCCCGATTTCAGCCGCTGAAACCAGCTCTGCTTTACGGGCTCGGCTTTGACCGTGAGGTCTTTGGCCTGAACCGGCGGCGCGGCCGTATCGGCTGCCGCGGGTTCCGGCACCGTGGCCGTAGCACCCTTTTCAGCAGGCTTCGCTTCGGGCGCCTGCACCGGCTCCTGCGCGCCTTTGAAAAAGCGGCCGAAAATCCCTTTGCCTTTTTCCTTAGATTCGCTCACGAGACCGCCTCGCCGACGAGCCGCAGCGCATCGGCGCCCTTGATGTGTGTTCGAACGATCGTCCCGGCGCTGTGCACGCGTTCCCCTTCCATGAAAACCTCGGCATATTGTGGCGTGCGCCCGTTGCCATCTCGTTCGATCAGCACCTCGACCACCTGTCCTCGCTGACTTTCGAGATACGAGTTGAGCACCGCGCCGCCCTTAACGCGCAGTCTCGCAGCGCGCTCCTTGACGATGTTTCCGGGAACTTGCGGCATACGCGCCGCCGGCGTGCCCCGGCGCGGTGAAAAGGGAAAGACGTGCAGATAGGTCAGTCCGCATTCATCCACGATGTTCAGAGAATTTTCGAACATATCATCCGTTTCGGTTGGGAATCCCGCGATGAGATCGGCGCCGAACACGACATCGGGCCTGAGCTCCCGCGCCCTCTCGCAAAAGGCAATCGCATCGGCGCGCAAATGCCGCCGCTTCATCCGCTTCAAAGTGAGATCGTCGCCAGCCTGAAGCGACAGATGCAAATGCGGCATCAACCGCTCCTCTTCGCCGAGCGCGATCATCAGATCGGGATCGGCTTCGACTTGATCGATCGACGACAGTCTGAGACGCTTGAGTTCCGGCACATGCTTCAACACCTGGCGAACGAGCTGACCGAGCGTCCCGGCTCCCGGCAGATCGCGGCCATAAGACGTGATGTCGACGCCCGTCAAGACGACTTCGAAATATCCGCGCTCGACGAGCGCACGCACTTGGTTGACGACCTCGCCCGCCGGCACCGAACGTGACGGCCCGCGCCCGAACGGAATGATGCAAAACGTGCAACGATGATCGCATCCATTCTGAATCTGCAGGTAGGCCCGCGTGTGCGAATGGAAACCGTCGATCATATGCAGCGCCGACTCGCGCACGCTCATGATGTCGTTGACCAAAACCCGCTCGCTTGTCGCGGTCGACAATCCGGCGAAAGTCTCGGCCTTCATCTTCTCGGCGTTGCCGATGACGTGATCGACTTCCGCCATATCGGCAAAGCGTTCGGGCTCGACCTGCGCCGCGCATCCGGTAACGATGATGTGCGCGTCCGGTCGCGAACGCCGCAGCTTACGGACAGTTTGCGCCGCCTGCCGCACGGCCTCGCCGGTCACCGCACACGTATTGACGATGACGGCGTTATCAAGCCCCGCCTCGCGCGCGTGACGCCGCATTACCTCGGATTCATAAACATTCAGCCGGCAGCCGAGCGTTATCACTTCGGGTTCGGACATGGGCTCTGTCGTCGTTCCTTTTGCGAGGCGCCCGCGAAGAGCAAGGCTCGAGGTCCGATTGAGATGCCGGACTAAACCGACACCTTTGCCAATTTCGAAAAATCGATCGCGCCCTCGTACTCGAATTCTACGGGGCCCGTCATCAGGATGTGATTATTGGCCGCCCACTCGATGCTGAGATCGCCGCCGGGCAACGTCACTTGGACGCTGCGACCTGTCAGCTTCTTCCGGACGGCCGAAACCGCCGCAGCGCACGCGGCTGATCCGCATGCCAGCGTCAATCCTGCCCCACGCTCCCAGGTTCTGAGCAGAATGGATTGAGCCGATGTCACCTGCGCCAGCGAGATGTTCGCGCGCTCCGGAAAAATCGGGTGGTTCTCAAGCAACGGCCCAAACCGGCCAAGATCGTAAAGATCGAGATCCTCGACCCAGAAGATCGCGTGCGGATTGCCGACATTGACGACCGATGGCGAATGCAGCACCGGATCATCGATCGGCCCGACCTGCAATTCGATGGCGCGCGTATCGCGAAACTCTTCAGACAGCGGAATGTCCTGCCAGTCGAATTTGGGCTCGCCCATATCGACCGTTATCGACGCCTGGTTTTTGACGACGGTATCGAGAACGCCGGCGCGCGTTTCGACCAGAAAGCGATCGCCCGCTCCGCCCTGCGCCAGAAACCACCCGACGCAGCGCATGCCGTTGCCGCACGCACCGGCTTCCGATCCGTCGGCATTGTAAATGCGCACATACGATTGCGTGCCCTGGGTCTTCGGCGCGTGCAGAACCATCATCTGGTCGAACCGCGATATGCGATCGGCGGCCACCGCGGCGGCCTCTTCCGGCGTGAACGTGCGGCTGCTGTTCCGCAAATCGACAACGACGATCTCGTTGCCGAGCCCGTTCATTTTGAGGAAGGGAATGGTCGATGCGGTATTCATGCGAGCCTATATGGCGAGAAGCGCCAAAAATAACAATCGGAACGCGATGGCACCGGCGGGTAGCTTCCCCCTGCGTAGCTTTGCTATAATCGCATAGTTGGACAGAGAACATGTCCTCCCGGCGGAACAAACCACCCTCTTGCCTCGTTAATCGACGCAACCGCTTGTTTTGTTTCAAATTGCAGCGTGCGTCGTTCAGATCCGATGAGATTTTAAATGGCGCAATATTCCAGGCCGCTCCTCTTCAAGCTCGCCCTAGCCCGCGCGCGCCCCTGCTACTGCTACGGTTGTATTTGCCTCACCCCCGACGAACGTGCCTATGAACGCCGCGTCTTCCAGCTGGCGAACGCCTGGGGCAAGCGGATCAGACGGCCGCAGCGGGCTTGAGATCGTTAAGCAACTAGGCCGGCTGGTCAGTGTGACAAGGACGCAAGCCCTGGCGAGTTTGTGCGTTCCGCTCCTTGCCGCAAATACCGAAATCCCTCACTAGTACCACCTTAAGTCGTTTGAGACGGGGGCTTTCGGAATGAGGGTTTTTGCGCGCGTCGCCGCGGCAGCCGGTCTCGCCGCCCTCATGGCGGCCGGAGCGGCAGGCAGCGCATCGGCGGACGGCCTCCTCTACGCCCTGAAAGTCGGCGTTCTCGCCCATGACGTGCCGGACCTCTGGAGCGGCTTCCAGGTCGAGCACAACGCCGCCGACATCAATATCGAAGCACAGTTTGCGGCCGCCTGGGCACTACCCTGGGGCGCCATTCGCCCGGTCATTGGCGGTTCGATCAACACGCGCGGCGATACCAGCGACGGCTACATCGACGCCCGCTGGCAGGGCGACTGCCCGTCCGGACTGTTCTTTGGCCTCGGACTTGGCGCCGCTATCCACGACGGCGAGATTGGTGGCCCGGGCTCAGACCCCGACAAGAAATGGCTGGGCTCCCGCGTGCTGTTCCACATCCCGATGGAAGTCGGATACCACTTGGACGAACACAACGACGTGTCGATCTATTTCGAGCACATGTCGAACGCCTATACCGAGAAATTCAACGAAGGCATGGACCGCATCGGCCTCCGCTACGGCTACCGGTTCTAACGCCGACTCGTCCGACGCATGATCCTTTATTCCGCCGCGATCGGCTCATCGCTGCCGCCGCGCTTATCTTCGATGCCCGGCAGCTCGAAGCCTTCGATCTCCCGCAGCGCCTTGCCGGCGATACCTTGAAGATCGCCGTACATACCGGCGGTTGAAGCCAGCACACCGTCGATTTGTGCTTCCCGCTTCGCCCACATCTTCATCATTGCTTTGCGTTCTCTATCGAGATCGCTCTGCATTTCGCTGAATTTCTCCACGATCGCTTCGACGCGCTGACGAAATCGTGGACCCGTCAGATAGTCGTAAACAAGTTCCATCTTGCTTTGCTGACCTTCACCTATGACCCTCGCCGTCGCAACGTCGATAAGAAGCTGGCGAAGCATGAGCGCGATCGGAACAGCACATTTGAAGTCTGCAACCCAAACGCCATCCACCTGATCGAACGTCAGCACGCCTTTGGGCAACGCGGCCGAGACGATGATCGCGACGTCGGCCCTCGCCCGCCTTTGATCTTCCCTGAGCTTCCCGATCCAGCCGTCCGACCAGTTCTTCGTACGCTTCATCTCCCACAAGATCGTGCCACACGGCGAACCGGATGTGCTGATGACGCGCTGCACGAGGTCACCGCCGAATTCGCCCTTTGGCACCGGCTCGATACTGTCGAACGGAAACTTGGCGCGCAGCATGCTCTCGAGCTCAAGCTCTAGAACTTCGCCCTGCAATTGCTGCGAGCCCTGTTCGGCCTTGCGCTTCAGGTCCTCGATCTGCTTCTGCATCGAGGTGATGATCTGATCCTTCTCGGAGACGCGAAGCTTCAACGCCTCTTCTGCTTCGAGCTTCGCCTTCGCACGCTCCCCGTCGAGCCCCGCGCTGATCGCCTTCTCAATCGTCAATTGCATCTCGCGCTTGGCATCTTCCAGTTCGCGCTCTTTCCGCAAAAGCTCTGCCTGCGCCTTCTGCGCCTCGGCAAGCTTCTGATCGCGTTCCTTCAGCACGCCCTGCAGCTCAACCAGCGCCTTCGCCTTTTCCTCGACGTCCGCCGCGGCGCGTTGCTTGGCTTTCGCCGCCTCTTCGCTGGCGATGCGCTGACGCTCTGTCGTGAGCCTTTCCGCGACGGTAGCTTCGATCGACGACTTCGCCTTTTCGAGAGCGCTCGCCTGGTCCCTGACGGCGGCCTCGCGCGCCGCCATCTCGCGATCTTTCTTCGCGGCGGCCGCTTCGAACTGCCGCTTCGTATCCGCAATCAACGGCGCCGCCAGCGATTCTGTCAGCGGGATCTCATGGTCGCAGTTCGGGCACGTAATGGTAAGGTCCGTCAACGCGAGCTTCCTTCTAAACGCCTGGCTCAAAGCCGGCTTTTAACCTATCGTTCTATATTTGTACATATTTATTTCTTAAAATGTTCTATGAAAGGCAATTTCTCCGTTCGCGGCGGGCCTTTTCGGCTCGAATCAACACGACTCGCGCCTGGAAATTGAGGGCATAGGCCAAACCGGAACCAATTCTCTGGGGATAGCCAGTCATCGTTGACTTTCAGGGCCCGTTCCCCCATACCCACCCCATTCCGACGGCCCTGACTTGAGTGGCCGCCGCCCTGCACATGGCCTTTTTTCGCGAAAAGCGTCCGGGAGGCAGGGGGGTTAACATCCGGCGGCGCGTGGCGCTCCCGGGTGCGTTTGTGCTTTGCGGCTTTGCGCATGGGACGGGCGCTCCCACATGAACCGTCATCCCGGCGAAGGCCGGGATCCATCCAGGCTCAAGGCTTGGGCGGATCCCCGCCTCCGCGGGGATGACGACCGAAACGAGTTAGGAAGCATGGGTTCGCAAGGCTAGATGTTTCAATCGCTGACAGAGCGCCTCTCGGGCGTCCTCGATAAGCTGACACGACGCGGCGCTCTGACCGAGAGCGACGTCGTCGAGGCGATGCGCGAAGTTCGCCGCGCCCTGCTCGAAGCCGACGTCGCGCTCGATGTCGTCAAGGATTTCACCGAGAAGGTCAAAGCCAAGGCCGTCGGCGCCGAAGTCCTGCGTTCCGTCACGCCCGGCCAGATGGTCGTCAAGATCGTCAACGACGAACTCGTGGCGATGCTGGGCTCGGATGCGCAGCCGATCGATCTCCACGCGGCGCCGCCCGTCGGCATCCTGATGGTCGGCCTCCAGGGCTCGGGCAAGACGACGACGACCGCCAAGATCGCCTACCGCCTGACGAACCGCGATCGCAAGAAAGTGCTGATGGCCTCGCTCGACACGCGGCGGCCGGCAGCACAGGAACAGCTGCGCGTCCTCGGCGAGCAGACGAGCGTCGCGACGCTTCCGATCATCGCCGGCCAGACGCCGCTGCAAATCGCCCGCCGCGCCGAAGATGCAGCGAAGCTCGGCGGTTTCGATGTCATCATCTACGACACGGCCGGCCGCGTCACCGTTGACGAAGAGTTGATGGATGAGGTTCGCGACGTCAAAGCCGCGATCCATCCGCACGAGGTTCTTCTCGTTGCCGACTCGCTTACCGGCCAGGACGCGGTCAATACGGCCAAAGCCTTCGACGGCCATATCGGCGTCACCGGCATCGTCCTGACCCGCGCCGACGGCGACGGCCGCGGCGGCGCCGCGCTCTCGATGCGCGCCGTTACTGGCAAGCCCATCAAGCTGATCGGCGTCGGCGAAAAGTGGGACGCGCTCGAAGATTTCCACCCGGGCCGCATCGCCTCGCGCATCCTCGGCATGGGCGACGTCGTCTCGCTGGTCGAAAAAGCTGCGCAAACGATCGACGTCGAGAAGGCGACGAAGATCGCCGAGAAGATGAAGAAGGGGTCGTTCGACCTCGAAGATCTTTCCGATCAATTGCAGCAGATGCAGAAGCTCGGCGGCATGGGCGGCGTGCTCGGCATGTTGCCCGGCGTCGCCAAGATCAAAGGTCAGATCAACGAAGCCGGTCTCGACAAGAGCCTCGTGCATCAGCGCGCGATTATCTCGTCGATGACGCCGAAAGAACGTCGCAATCCCAAGCTCCTCGACGCCAAGCGCAAACGCCGCATCGCCTCCGGCTCCGGCACCAAGGTCGAAGAGATCAACAAGCTTCTGAAGATGCACCGCCAGATGGCGGACATGATGAAAACCATGGGCCGCAACGGCGGCATGTTGAACAAATTCCTCGGACGCACCGGCGGCGGACCTTCCGAAGCCGAACTGCAGTCGATGCAGGCCGAGCTCGCAAAACTCGACCCCAAGGCGCTCGAGCAGCTTCCCGAGGAACTCAAAGAACAGGTCACCAAAGGTCTGACGGGCGGAGGCGGCGGAATGCCGAGCCTCCCGCCGGGTTTTGGCCGCGGCGGCCTTCCCGGCCTCGGAGGCGGACTACCGAAGGGCCTGCCGGGCCTCGGTGGCGGAATGCCGAAGTTTCCCGGGCTTCCCGGAAAGAAAAGATGACGCGTCAAACCAACTCAAGAACACATTCGATTTGAACAGGAGAATAAAACGATGTCGGTGAAAATTCGCTTGTCGCGCGGTGGCGCCAAGAAGCGTCCCTACTACTATGTGGTTGTTGCCCACCACTCGAGCCCGCGCGACGGCCGCTACATCGAGCAGATCGGCACCTTCGATCCGATGCTGAAGAAGGACGATCCAAACCGCGTCAAGCTGATCGAGGATCGCGTGAAGCATTGGCTCGGCGTCGGCGCGCAGCCGACCGACCGCGTCCTCCGTCTGCTCGACGGCCAGGGCCTCGCCAAGCGCACGCCATCCAACAATCCCGAGAAGGCGAAGCCGAAGAAGAAGGCTCAGGAACGCGCGGCCGCCGCAGCCGAGAAGGCCGCCAAGGCAGCCGAAGCCGCGCAGGGCGAAACGGCCTAAGTCGCGCAAGATATCGGCGTTTCAAAAAACCTCCCGAGTCGCACTCGGGAGGTTTTTTGTTGCTGCTCTCACTGGCCCGAATTTTGGAGTACGCCCCTCCGGGTGAGTGGGAGAAGAGCGATGAAAGACCAAATGGCGGTCGATGGCCTATTTGAGGTCGTTCGAGCGCACGATGCAGAACCAGCACATGCATCTGATCGATTCATTTTGATATGCCGCAAGGGCCGGCTCTTCGGCGCAGATCCGCGTGGCCGGGTCTATATGGGTGAGCTGAAGGCACCACCGAAGAAGGCTCCACGCCGAACATCTCTGCGTGGAATTTACCGAATTCCTCTGCACCAGAAATCGCCGCGGCCCCCGCCGGTCAAACCAAGCTTCGCAGTTCCGATCAGCGGTGAGATTGATCCATTCGCGCTCTTTCAAAACGCAACTGTCCGCATCGGCGGCAAGGAGATCAAGGTAGAGATCAGGTATCTCGGTCCATTGCCAAAACATTGACGTCAGTTGATCGTTTATTGTCGCGGCGCCCGAGAAACCATACGCTTCGCGCAAATTGATTTGAATTTCGCCATTGCCATATAGTCATGGGCCCGGCGGCCTCTGTGAGAGCTGCCGAGCCAAAATTGAAACTTGCGATTTCCCCCAATCCGAAACACGACATCCCTTTCAACCTGAGACCCGCGGTAGACCTCATTGCCGAACAGCAAAAACACGGAACGAATTCTCATTGGCGAAATTTCCGGTGCGCACGGCATCCGTGGCGACGTTCTGGTTCGCTCGTATACCGAAAAACCGGACGCCATTGCATCGTATGGGCCGCTGACCGACGAATCCGGAAAGCGAAGTTTTTCACTTCGCGTCGTGCGCGTCACGAGCAAAGGGATCGTCGCGCGGATCAGTGGAATTGAGGATCGCAACGCCGCAGAGCCATTGCGGGGAACCAAGCTCTACGTAAGCCGTGACCGATTGCCGGAGCCGGAAGGCGCAGCGTACTATTACGCCGACCTCATCGGCCTCGATGCGGTATCGGAGGACGGCAGTGCGCTCGGCAAAATCGTCTCCGTGCAGAATTTCGGCGCTGGCGATTTACTCGAGCTGAAGCCGGTCGACGGCTCGGCGACCGAGTTCATTCCCTTCGAGGATCGATATGTTCCGAACATCGATCTTCAGTCGCGCACCATCGTCATCAGACGTCCGGACATGACCGGCAGCGAGGATGACGAGGTGAGCGATGTCGAGGAAGACAGCGAAGAGAGCGACCGCCTTTAGACGGGGCATCCGCGTGCGAGCTTCGGTAAATCTCCGGTGACGCCGGCGGCCTCGGCGATAATGTAATCCTTGAGCGTCGGAAGCTTGTCCAGAACGCCCAGCGCAGCGCCACGACCGGCACGGAGCACGACGCTGTCGATCGCAAAGGCGCGATTGATCCCATCGTAAAGCGACGCGGACATCGCGGAATCAAAACGGCGCCAGCGCTGGTAACGCTCGAGATGCGTTCCATTTCCGAAGTCGATCCCGAGGCGACCCGCATCAGCCAAAACCTCGATCAGCGCTGCCGCATCGCGAAGCGCCAGATTGACGCCTTGCCCCGCAACTGGATGCACGCCATGCGCCGCATCGCCGACCAGCGCAAACCTCGGCGCGATGAGCGTTCGCGCCAAACGCGCGTCGAGCGGCCAGGACTGCCGCGGTCCGTCGAGCGTGATCGCGCCGAAACGGCCGCCGATGCGATGGTCGAGCTCGGCGAGAAAAGCTTCGTCATCGAGCGCGGTGACGCGCACCGCTTCGTCCCTGTCAGCGCTCCACGTAATGCACGCGCGATTGTTCGGCAGCGGCAGGATAGCGAAGGGACCGCCCGGCAGAAAATGTTGGATCGCAACCCCGCCATGCGGCTCTTCGAATTTCACGCGCGCGACGATGCCGGTTTGCGGATAGGCCCAGCCGATCGTCTTGATTCCGGCGTCGTCCCTGAGCTTCGAATTTTTGCCGTCGGCGGCGATGGTGAGCGCGGCGCTGATCGCCCGTCCGTCGCGAAGCGTGAGTTCGCTCGCATATTCACCGAGCAGCAGCCCATCGACTTCCGCCGGAGCCAACCAGGTAATGGCCGGATCGCTCGCAATTGTCTTGTAGAGAGCTGCGGCAAGCGATGCCGCCGGCACGATGTAGGCGGCGGGCGCGCCATCCTTCGTATGCGCGTCGTACGTCACCTTCGCGGGCCGGAAGGCGTCGTCAATATTGGAATCGGAAATCTCGATCGAAGTGACAGCCTGGGCGTCAACGCTCATCAACTCCCACGCGCCGAGCCCTTCAAGGATCGTCTTCGTCCCCGCCCAAATGGCGAATGCCCGACTGTCCGGGGCGGCCTTCGCCGTTTCAGGATCGGTACGGTCGATGATGGCCAGCCGGATATCGGGGCCAAGCGCCTGCGTCAGGCCCCGCGCCACCGCCATGCCTGCGAAACTACCGCCCGCAATCGCCACATCGAACTTCAATTTACGCACCACCGATTGCTGTCTGCTCTACCGCAACTTGCTTTTCGTGCCGCCCATGACAGCCTAAGTATGTACCCGCCGTCTTCTAGGTTCATCTCACTACAACTTCTCTACGAAAGTCCACCATGACAGCTTTGTTTTCGTCGCACCCAGCCCTGGATAAGCTTATCCAGACGCTGACCCTCGAACCGCTTGAAGACAATCTGTTCCGGGGACCAAAGGCGAGCGAAGGCTGGCAACGTGTTTACGGCGGCCTCGTGCTCGGCCAGGCCTTGGTTGCAGCCGCATCGACGGTCGACGAAAAACGCCCGATCCACTCCTTGCATGGTTACTTCCTGCTCGCCGGCGATCCCGAGCGCGAGATCGTCTACGACGTTGAACGAATCCGGGACGGCGGCAGTTTCACGACCCGGCGCGTTCGCGCCATCCAGCACGGCCGCGCCATTTTCTCGATGAGCGCCTCGTTTCACAAGCCGGAAACGGGTTTCGAGCATCAGTCGCAGATGCCCGCCGTTCCGCCGCCGGAAGCCTTGCCGAGCACCCAGGAGCTTCTGAGTGCCGGCAATGCCGATCTGCCCGAAAGCATGCGCGCATACCTGAGCCGCGACCGGCCCATCGACGTGCGCATCGTCGACCAGTCCCGCTATGCGAGCCGCGAACCGCGGCCGCCTGAGCAGTCGATCTGGCTGAGATCCAACGGGCCCTTGACCAGCAACGCCTACATTCATCAGGCCGTTCTCGCCTACGCGTCGGACTTCACGTTGCTCGACACCGCCCTGGTCGCCCACGGCAAGCTCCTGTTCGATACCGACGTGCAGCTTGCAAGCCTCGACCACGCCATGTGGTTCCACCGGCCATTCCGCGCCGACGACTGGCTGCTCTATGTTCAAGATAGTCCCAGCGCCTCCGGCGCCCGCGCCTATTGCCGAGGAACCATCTTCGATCGCGAAGGGCGATTGGTGGCATCTGCAGTCCAGGAAGGACTGATGCGCCCCAGAGAGACCGCATTCCTGCCCAAATAGCATTCAATCAGCCAAAGATGCACATTTTTTGTGCTTACTTTGTGTGCTGAGCAGGCGGCCGCTCCGCTCGCCCGCAAACTTTCCGTTGTCTAATCAATATGTTGAGCAAACGCCGTCCAACTGGCACGCGTCTTGACTCCCTGTAGGCGAAGTCTGCGTCCCGGCGTGGGGATGGAAGGCTATTTTGTCGAGCACCCGGTTACGGCCGGTTCAAAGAGAAAAGGGGGCCCTATGAAGCTCATTACCGCGGTAATCAAGCCGTTCAAGCTCGAGGAGGTTCGCTCAGCGCTGACCGACCTCGGTCTGCAGGGCATGACCGTCACCGAGGTCAAAGGTTACGGCCGCCAGAAGGGCCACACGGAAATCTATCGCGGCGCCGAGTACGCCGTGAGCTTTCTTCCCAAGATCAAGATCGAAGTCGTCGTGCCTAGCGCACAGGTAGACAAGGCGCTCGCTGCGATCCAGCGCGCCGCGAAAACCGGCCAGATCGGCGACGGCAAGATTTTCGTTTCGCCGATCGAGCACACGGTTCGCATCCGCACCGGGGAATCGGACGACGACGCGCTCTAAGCCGAGGATTTCGCTTTTCGAACGTCAATCAGGGAGCACACCACATGGAGTTTCGTACGTTAGCGCGGTGCGCAGGGGTCTTGGGGGCCCTTGGTGCCATCGCGCTCATTATCGACCCGGCGTTGGCCCAGGAAGCAGCAACTGCTGCTGCCCCTGCGGCTCCCGCCGCGGCCGCACCTCCGGTACCGAATAAGGGCGACTCGGCCTTTATGTACATCGCATCAGTCCTCGTTCTTCTGATGACGGTACCGGGTCTCGCCCTGTTCTACGGCGGCCTCGTCCGCTCGAAGAACATGCTGTCGATGATGATGCAGGTCTTCGCAACGCTCTGCCTCGTTGCCATCCTTTGGGTGCTCTACGGCTACTCGATGGCCTTCACCAATGGCGGTAGTCTCAACGATTTCGTCGGTGGCTTCTCGAAAGCCTTCTTGAAGGGCGTCGATTCAAACTCGCTCGCCGCAACCTTCTCGAATGGCGTCTACATTCCTGAATACACTTACATCATCTTCCAGATGACGTTCGCGTGCATCACGCCGTGCCTCATCCTGGGTGCCGTTGCCGAGCGCTTGAAGTTCTCGGCGATGCTCGTCTTCATGGCCCTCTGGGTCACGTTCATCTACTTCCCGATTGCACATATGGTCTGGTACTGGGGCGGTCCGGATGCATTCGGTAACGCTGCCAAGGCCGTCGCGACCGCAACGGGCGACGCCAAGGTCCACGCGCAGGCAGCACTCGATGGCGTACTGAAGGATGCCGGCATCGGCTTCCAGTGGGGCGCACTCGACTTCGCCGGCGGCACCGTCGTTCACATCAACTCCGGTATCGCGGCCTTCGTCGGCTGTCTGATCCTCGGCAGACGCGTCGGCTATGGCAAGGAAGCCATGCCCCCGCACTCGCTGGTGATGACGATGATCGGCGCCGCTCTTCTGTGGGTTGGCTGGTTCGGCTTCAACGTCGGTTCGAACCTCGAAGTCAACCAGTTTGCGGGCGTCCCCTTCATCAACACGTTCATCGCGACCTGCGCTGCAGGTCTGTCCTGGACGCTCGTTGAGTGGATCGCCAAGGGCAAGCCCTCGGCACTCGGCATGGCGTCGGGCATCGTTGCCGGTCTAGTTGCGATCACACCGGCTTGCGGCTTCTCCGGCGTCATGGGGTCGATCATCCTCGGCCTCGTCGTCAGCCCGATCTGCTTCTTCTTCTGCTCGGCAGTAAAGAGCGCGCTCGGTTACGACGACAGCTTGGATGTCTTCGGCGTCCACTGCATCGGCGGCATCGTCGGCGCTATCGGCACGGGCCTTCTCGTCAATCCGGATTGGGGTGGGGCCGGCATCGCCGACTACATCTCGAAACCCGGCGAGATGACTTCTGGCACCTACGACATGGCCGCTCAGGTGATCACCCAAGCGAAGATGGTCGGCTTGACGCTCCTCTGGAGCGGCATCGGCTCCGCCATCCTCTTCAAGCTGGTCGATATCGTCATCGGTCTTCGCCCGTCGGAAGAGAAAGAGCGCGAGGGTCTCGATCTCGTCGATCACGGCGAGAGCGCATACCACTACTGAGGCACGCATTACCCGCGGCCGGATACGGCCGCGGATCTCTCCTCCCGAGCACGCGTCTCCACCTAGACGTGCTCAAACTTGGGCCCGGCGTTTCGAGCCGTCGGGCCCTTTTTCATATCTTCAAATTGAAACGACGACTTCGCAGTCGCGCGGCAGCATCGACAAGAGCTGCCGGAGATCCTTCGCCCGGAGCGCGACGCATCCTTCCGTAGGCTTCAGATCGCCGCGCGCGATATGCATGAAGACGGCGCTGCCGCGATTGCGCACGCGCGGCACGTCATTATAGCCGAGCACCACCACGACATCGTAGAGTCCATCGGCACGCCAGAGATGTTCGGCGCTCGCCCGATAGGGAAGCTTCACCGGACGGTTGTAGTTTCGGTCGAGAGGACTGTCACACCAACCGTCGTCAGGGCGGATGGCATGAAGTCCGAGTGCCGTGCGCGGCCGCCGCGTTCCCGGCCGGTAAAATGCGTAGCGGACGATAAACCGGCCTCGCGGCGTCGCACCGTCACCCTCGCGTTTTAATGCTTTGATGCCTGAGCGGCCCAATGCGCACGGCACGCTGAAGCCGCCGAATTCCAAACGGCCCTGCCGCGCGCCCTGGGATAATGCCCTGACAATCAGCTTCGCAGCCGGCTTCGATCCTCGGGCCTTCCGTGCCGTCATTCAAGGAACTACCCATTCCCCTTGCCTGTTTGCTTTCAGAGCCTATGTTGCCGCCGCGCGCGATGCTAGTGTCCCACGCTAAAAGCAGCCAAGAAACTGGAGCCCCGTCCATGAGCACGGCCCGAAAGGTCCTCCTCGTCGACGACGATGAAGATCTGCGCACGTCGTTGAAAGATCAACTCGTCCTACACGATGAATTCGAGGTTTCGGAAGCAGCGACCGCGAGCAAAGGCATAGAAGCGGCGAAGACAGGCCGTTTCGATCTCGTTGTTTTCGACGTCGGCCTGCCGGATATGGACGGCCGCGAGGCGGTGAAACTGCTTCGCAAATCGGGATTCAAGACGCCGATCGTGATGCTGACCGGCAATACGTCGGACGCCGACCAGATCTTAGGGCTCGATGCCGGTGCGAACGATTACGTTCTGAAACCGTTCAAATTCGCGGTCCTTCTCGCGCGCATTCGTGCTCAACTCCGCCAGCATGAGCAAAGCGAAGACGCCGTCTTCGCGATCGGCAGTTACACCTTCAAGCCGGCTTCGAAGCTTCTGATCGACCAGACGGGGAGCAAGATTCGCCTGACGGAAAAGGAGACCTCGATTCTGAAGTACCTTTATCGTTCCGGCGATAAGGTCGTCTCTAGAGATGTCCTCTTGCACGAGGTCTGGGGCTACAACGCCGGCGTTACTACCCACACCCTCGAAACGCACATCTATCGGTTGCGCCAGAAGATCGAGAAAGATCCTTCGAACGCCGAGCTGCTGATTACCGAGAGTGGTGGGTACAAGCTCGCACCTTAACTCTGCTCCACTGCTGTTCACGCCGTTTTGCGAGCGACATTTCCGTTGCAGAATGGATGCGTCCACAGCCGCCTTCGCCGTTTGGCGCCGCGGTTGTTTCAGGCTGCTCGGACTCATGTATTAAACTGCGTTCGCATGCGGCAACACTTCGCCGCCGGTGCGTTCTGCTTTGTCCTGTCGGCATGGAGTTTCTCACACGATGGCTATCGACGCCCTCGTCAAACCGCTTTTGGCCCTACCCCTCTTTCAAGGCCTCACTCCGCTGCAATTGACCGAGATCGTTCGGCGCGCGGAGCGCATCATTTATAGACCCGGCGATGTCATCATCGCGGAAGATGAGGCAAGTGACGCCGCGATCATCATCGTTTCGGGGAACAGCATTCGCATCAACGACAACGGCGACGCTCCGCAAAAATCGGGCGGCGAAGCGCTCCCCGAAGGCGTCATGATCGCCGAATTGGCAATGTTCATCGAAATTGTTCACACGACGACGGTGATAGCCCAAGGCCAGGTAAAAGCGCTTCGGCTCACGCGCCAGAAAATGCACGAGATGATGGAAGCCGATGCCGACCTGGCGCAGCACTTCTCCTCATGCATCGTCACCCGGCTGAAACTCTTGGCCAAGGACGTGAAAGCTGTTGATACGCTGATGGGCGCGGCCACGATTGCCCCACCGTCACCGCCAATGCGCGCTAACGTGCCCGTCGAGGCGCATCCGGCCTGATGCCGGTGGCATGCCACGACATAACGACCCTCTGAAATGCGAGTTTTGAAAAACCGGGTTTAAAACGGGGCTGAAAAAGAGTGCGCCCAGTCCCGGGGGGAGGAACTGGGCGCTATGCGCTTGTCGCGCTCGGCACCGGGAGGGAAGCCGGTACCAGAGGTAGCGTCTTCGGCTAGACGGGGGGCACTACCGAATACAGGGTGACGCCACCTGCATGGTTGGACTTAAGCGCAAGCAGAAAGAATTCAATAGTGCCTGCGCGGGCACATCACGAAATTGTGATCAGTTAACCAGATTTATCCACAGGTTGGGTATTGCATCGGGTTCAGAATGCAACAGCCTGATTTCCTTCGACAAACTTACTGCGGCATCGCCTTTTTGGGGCCAAGAGGTTGAATTTTAAACAAATTTCCATCGAGATCGTCGCTTTTGACAAGCTGCGATAATTCGATTCGCGTGTCTTGACCCTGAGCGTCCGTAGTCACCCATTCCTTCAATTCCAACGCCGGCTTCGTCGCGAGGAAGAGCTTTATCTTGCCCGGAGAATTCGGATCTTTGTCTTCGATCGTGAGGACAATGAGGTCGTCGGCCTGCTGCACCTCGACGATGCGCGCATCGCGGATGAGATCGACATCTTTGCGAAGCAAGAGTCGAAACGGCGTCTGATCGAGTGAAACGCGATCCTCGTTGTTGAGATCGAGATCCTGAATGGCGAGGTTTTCACCGTCGGAAACGATCACTTGTTTCGAGGGCAGCGCATAATCGAAGCGGAAACGCCCGGGCCGTTTGACGAAGAACTTGCCCTTCATCCGCTTGTTGGCGGCATCGGTCTGAACGAACGTTCCTTTCAGGCTGTCCAGCGATCCAAAATACGCGCTGACCTTATGAACCAGCTCGGTTTGATGCGCATCGAGTGTGATGCCGTCGGGGCTGTTCGCAGGTGAAACCTCTCCCGTCCAACCCTTCACAGCGGTCTTGTCCGCGTTGGCCGGCGGGTTGACAATCGTATTCGTTGGACCGTCCGGATCCTGTGCCGTGGCAGCTCCAATAGATGCGAGGGCAAAACCCATCGCCATGGCGCCTACGCGCAAAATTTTGCTCATGCTTCGTCCCATCGTGGCCCCCCAAAGCCCCGAAAGCCCCCGTCAGCGGGGCTCTGAAAGCAGATTACGGTTTCGGCAAAGATTGCGTCCAGAACTAGGCAGAAACGCTATTGCATTTGTTGCGTACGGCCAATGACATGTCACAGGCAAGCCGCAGGAGAATTGACGCAGCGATTATCCTCAACTGCCTGTTGAGTTTTTAGGCCGCAGCGTCGGTGCCGCCACCGCGCGGAACGAGAATTTCGCGCTTTCCGACCGAATTTGCAGCCGAAATAAGCCCCTCTCGCTCCATACGCTCGATCAAATCAGCGGCGCGATTATAGCCGATCGAAAGCCGGCGCTGAACGTAGCTCGTCGAAGCCTTGCCGTCCCTGAGAACAATTGCGACGGCGCGATCGTAGAGATCGTCGTCGCTCGCTTCTCTGACCCCACCCGCAACCTCGGACTGCGGCGGAGTGTCCGTGATGCCTTCGACGTACTTCGGTGAGCCTTCCTGCCGGAGCGCGTCGGCAAATGCCACGACTTCCTCGTCGGAGACGAACGCACCGTGCACGCGCACGAATTGCCCGGCACCCGTTGAATAGAGCATGTCGCCCTGACCGAGAAGTTGCTCCGCACCCTGCTCGTTGAGAATCGTGCGGCTATCGATCTTCGACGTGACCTTGAACGAGATGCGCGTCGGGAAGTTGGCCTTGATCGTACCGGTGATGATATCGACTGACGGCCGCTGCGTCGCCATGATGAGATGGATGCCCGCCGCGCGCGCCATCTGCGCCAGACGCTGCACCGAAGCCTCGACCTCACGCCCCGCGACGATCATCAGGTCCGCGAACTCGTCTACGATAATCACGATGCGCGGCAACGGCTCGAGATCCATCTTCTGCGTTTCGAACCGCGCCTGCCCGGATTTGTCGAAGCCCGTTTGAACCGTGCGCGACAGCAACTCGCCGCGCTTCTTCGCGTTGCGCACCCGGTTGTTGAAGACATCGATATTGCGCACCGAAAGCCCGGCCATGCGCTTGTAGCGCTCTTCCATTTCGCGCACCGCCCAGTTGAGCGCGGCGACAGCCTTGTGCGGATCGGTGATGACGGGCGTCAAAAGATGCGGAATGCCGTTGTAGACCGAAAGCTCGAGCATCTTCGGATCGATCATCAGCACGCGGCAATCGTCGGGCGAATGACGATAGAGAAGCGACAGCACCATCGAGTTGATGCCGACGGATTTGCCCGACCCCGTCGTGCCGGCAACGAGCAGATGCGGCATGCGCGCAAGATCGGCGACGACCGGATCGCCGCTGATCGATTTGCCGAGACCGAGCGGCAGGCCAGCGCTTTCAGCCTTGAACGCATCGGCTTCGAGAATCTCGCGGAGAAGCACAGTTTCGCGCCGCGAGTTCGGCAATTCGAGACCGATGGCATTGCGGCCGGGGACGACGGCGGCGCGAACGCTCGCCACGCTCATCGACCGCGCAATATCTTCCGCGAGCCCAATGACGCGCGAGGATTTCGTGCCGCGCGACGGCTCGAGTTCGTACAGCGTCACGACCGGACCCGGACGGATATCCTTAATCTCGCCTTTGATGCCGAAGTCCCCAAGCACGTCTTCGAGCAGTCGCGCGTTGCCGCGCATGACGGTCTGCGACAGCTCCGGACGCGGCTTTTGGGCCCCCGGACGCTTCAGCATGTTGAGAGACGGACGCTTCCATTGCGGCTGAATGCGCGTGCGCGCAATGCCCGCGAGAATGCCGTTGCTCGCCCCCGCCTGGCCCGGCGGCGTGGCGCTTGGCGCGGCTGCAGGAGCCTGCGCGGCCGGCGCTGACGGAATCGGCGGTGGCATGACAGCCTTCGGCCTCTCGGAATCCCGCACGAAGTCGCGCCGGTCCGCATCACGCGCAAGCGCCGACGCGGGCGCGAAACGCGCAGCGATCTGGCGGCTGGAATTGTCGATGGCGTCGTCGAACTCGAAGTCGTGGGCGAGAAGATCGTCAGCGGAATGCTCGCGAGAAAAATGTTCGGTCGCTCTCTCGGCAGCCGGAAGATCGAGTTCACCCTGCGCGGCGCCATGGTGCTGGCCGTGCCCGTCCTCATGATGGGAAACGGCGAGCGAGGAATTGGAATTCTCCGCTGCATCTCGGTTCACGTCCCGGCCCAAATCCCGGCGAGACCGCGCGGTGCGCTCCGGATTGAGATCGAGCGTCGGCGTCGTCTCGCCCGAGAACGCGTCAAGAGAGGAATAAACTGCGCCCGGCTCGGCGGTGGCAGCAGCGGAAGATTTCTTGAACCAGCCACGCCGCACGCGGTCGGCGCCGGCGGCAATAGACGGACCGAGAGCAGCTGCCTCTTCCCAGCGGCGCTTGCTCGTCGCGAACCGCAAACCAGAGCTCAACGAACGCAGAACGGACTTGAAAACCGCCTCGGCCTCGAAGCCGATCGCTTTGCCTGACGTCTGGACGGCCGCCGCTATAAGCACGCAGCCCGCCGCGAGCGGCGCCCGCTCTTCGTTCAGCGACGCAAAGATTTTGAGAATGAGATGATAGACGCCATCGCCCAGCAGCCCGCCATACCCATGGCGCAGCGGCCAGCCGCTCAACATCGGTAGCGCCGAGATCGCCCCGGCGAGCGCCAGAATGGACAGCGGATAAAATCCGAGCCGCATGCGGCCGTCGGTGATGCGTTCGGACTTAAGCATCTCGATTCCCCAGACGACGGGCGCGATGAGCGCGAGAACCGCGCCGAAGCCCAGCATCTGGAAAAGAAGATCGGAAATGATCGCGCCGACGGGACCGGCGAAATTGCGCGCGGCAACCGTCGTCGTGTGGGTCAGGCTCGGATCGAGCACCGACCACGACACAAGACTGATCCAGATGAGCGCCGTCGAGCCGAGCAAAATTGCTCCGCCAAAGCGGCCGACCCAGCCTAACAGCCGGTCCTCCAGAGACTGCGGAAGCAGACGCTGAGGATCCAATCCACGCGTATCAAGCGACATGACGACGAACGTACTCTTTAACGCAGCACGGAAATCGTGCGTTCGAGCGCTTCCCGGATCGTCGTGGAGTCTTGGACCATAGCGACGCGAACATAGTCCACGCCGGGGTTGGTGCCGTCCCTTCCCGTCTGAGCCAGAAAGCTGCCGGGAATGACTTTGACGCCTGCACGTTGCCATAAGGTTACCGCCGCCTGAGCGCCGCCGCCGAATTGGCTCAAATCAAGCCAGAGGCAAAAGCCGCCCGCAGGCCGCTTGTAACCGTAACGGTCACCTAACACATTGTCCGCAATAACAAATTTCTCGCGATACGCATTTCGAGAAGCCTCAACGTGAGCCTCGTCGCGCCAAATAGCGGCCGACGCATGTTGTACCGGCAACGGCACGGTCGGAGCACACATGTTCCGGACCTCGCCGTAGGCCTCGAGGAAAGTCTCATCGCCAGCACAAAAGCCCGACCGAAGCCCAGGCAGGTTCGAGCGCTTCGACAACGAATTGAAAACGACGAGATTGCGAAAGCGGTCGGGCGTCTGGATGGCGACCTCGAGACCGCCCGTCGGCGCCGCCTCCGTGTAAATCTCCGAATAGCACTCGTCGAGAAACAGCATGAAGTCATGCGCGCGGGCGAGCTCGAGCGCCTTCAGGATGTATCGGCGATCCGCGACGGCACCCTGCGGATTGGCCGGCGAATTGATGAAGAGCGCCGCGGTACGTGCTAGCAGGAACTTATCGCGCGCGATCCCGTCGAGATCAGGGAGAAAGCCCGTCGCCTTCGTCGCATTGAGATACACGGGCTCGGCCCCGACCGCCAAAGCGCCCGCGACATAAGCCGAATAATACGGGTTGCACATCAGGATCGCGGGACGTCCCTTGATCTCTTTGCGCCCGACAGCCGGAAGGCACGCGAAGAACAACCCTTCCCGCGAGCCGCTGAGCATCAGCACTTCCCGCTCGGGATCGACCGCTGACGGCAAGGCGTAGCGCCTGGATAGCCACTCCGAGATGGCGAGCCGCGCATTCTCGCTTCCGCGGATCGGCGGATATTTCCCATAAAGCGCCGTCGCCTCGTCGAGCTTCGCCGCGATGAAATTCGGCATCGCCTCGCGCGGCTCGCCGATCGTCAGCTCGATCGGCTTCGCATGACCGGACGGAATACCGGCGAGAAGCTTCCGAAGCTGCGTGAACGGGGAAGAGATCGCGCCGGAGGTGAGAGAAGAAAGCGGGTGAGTCATCTGGAACGGTTGATGCTGCGTCTTAGCCGCTATCGCACGCAACGGGCCCGGAGGGAAGCGGCCCCGACCCTCCAAGTCCGGACGCCGGCGAGGCTTCTCGATGCGGGGGCTCCGAAAATCCTGCGGAACTCGTGCGCAAAGTGCGGCTGATCGTAAAAACCTGCCGCATGTGCGGCCTTTGTGAAGTTGTTACCTTTCACAACCTCCGCCACAGCCGCCCGCATCCTGGCCCACGCGGCATACCGGCGATACGTCACGCCGGTCTCCTGCTTGAAGAGATGCTGAAAGCGCGACGTTGATAGCCCGGCAGCGCTGGCAGCGCTGATAACACTTGGGGACCGCGCCAGATCGCTTTCTGCAGCCCTGCTTTCGGCAATCGATGCGATGGCGCACGTCACCCGCCGGTCGATCGTTTGCCGAACCTTGGCCTTCGAAAATCCAATGAGGTCGGCCATTGCGTCATCCGCCCAGCGAAGACTGGCAGCATCCTCATAGAGGGCGCGAAGAGAGGCGAGATCGGATTGCTTGCCGATCAGCGCACCGTGTTCTTCACGCGTCTCCCGAAGCAATGCAGCGAGACCTTCGGCCGGCGTCTCGGTCGGCTCGACGTAGACGACCGCCAATGGCCGCCCTTCGGCATCGAATTCATACGCGTCTCCGGCACGGATGACCGCCGCACGGCAGGAGAACCATGCGCCGCCTCGAAGCTTCAAACGAAAGTCATCGTAGAGCCCGGCAAGCAACACAGGCGCGCTGTGACTGTGAAGTGCGTTCCGCTGCAGACAACCGGCGAAAAGCATCCGCCCATCGCCGACATGCCACAAGGGCTTCATGCCTTCATGTCGGCCCGCAGCAGGTTCGTACAAGCGCGCGTCCTCTCCCACAGTCTAGCCTGGCCCAAACTTTAACACCTCCGTAGGGCACCGAAATGTCGAAGACGACCGCAAACGAAATCTCAGGCAACTTGCCCGCCGCTCTGAACTTCGACCGCCGCAGCCTTCTTGCGGCGAGCCTCGGTCTCGCTGCGATGCCCGCGTTGGCACTGGCGACAACGCCGCGTGCGGAAGCTTCGGCCGCGCTGCTCGGCGGCTGGCAGCCGAAGTTTTACCGGTTCAAGCTCGGCGACTTCGAAATCACGACCATCTCCGATTCGGAAGTCTTCATCGACGGACCCTTCCCGCTCATCGGCGCGAACGCCGATGAAGCCAGCGTCCGCAAGCTCATGCGCGACAACCTCCTACCGGAACAAAAATATCAGCCGGGCTTTTCGCCGACCCTCATCAACACGGGGAAGGAAATCGTCCTGATCGATACCGGAAACGGCTCGAATGGCTTTGTTCCGCGTCCGAACGGCGGTTGGCTTGCGGCCCAGCTCGGTCCGGCCGGCTTCAAGCCGGAAGACATCGACATCGTCCTCTTGAGCCATGGGCACCCCGATCACATCGGTGGCGTCATCGAGAACGGCAAACCGCTTTTTCCGAATGCGCGCTACGTGATCGGAGCGATCGAGCACGACTTCTGGGCGCCGGAAGGCAAATTCTCAGGCGACCTGGAAAAATTCGCGAGCGTCTATCGGGCCAACTCGAAACCAATCGTCGGCAAGTACACATTCATCAAGCCTGGTGACGATGTCGTAAGCGGCATTCGCGCCATTGAAGCCCACGGCCACACGCCGGGCCACCTCGCGTACATGATCGAAAGCGGCGGCAAATCGATATTGTTCTGGGGAGATTGCGCCCATCATCAAGTCGCGTCGCTGGCACATCCCGAATGGCACTGCGTCTTCGACTTCGACAAGGAGCAGAGCGCCGCAACGCGCCGGCGCATCTTCGATATGGCGTCGACGGATCGTTTGCCGGTCATCGGCTATCACATGCCATTCCCGTCGCTTGGGTATGTGGAGACGATCGCGCCCGGCAGCTACCGCTGGCTCGCCCACTCCTACCAGCTCAACCTGTGACGCGTGCGGGCGATCATTCCGGAAGATGCGTCACCGCTTCGATGTTGTGCCCATCGGGATCGATGACGAAGCCGCCGTAGTAGTTGGCGTGATAGTGCGGCCTAAGGCCCGGCGACCCGTTGTCCTTGCCGCCAGCAGCAATCGCCGCATCGTAGAAGGCTTGCACTTCCGCCCGGTTTTGCGCGGAAAAAGCCACGTGCAGGCGGCCCTTCAAGGGCGTGCCCGTGCCGATCCAGAACTGCGGGCGCTCGCGCCCGAACCCGGCGTAGCCGTCCTCGTCCTCTTCCGAAAACTTCACTTCCTTGAGGAGAACGATGCCGAGCGGCGCCAGCGCTTGTCGGTAAAAATTCAGCGACCGCTTGTAGTCGGTTATCGGAAAGCCGATGTGATCAAGAATATCCAGCACGCGGTGCTCCTATCGACTGGCTGATCTGATCGACGGCGCGAATGAGCTTAGACGCGGCGTTCCACCATCAGCTTCTTCAACTCCGCAATGGCCTTCGCAGGCGACAACCCCTTCGGGCAGGCCTTCGCGCAATTCATGATCGTATGGCAGCGGTAGAGGCGGAACGGATCTTCCAGATTGTCGAGCCGTTCGCCCGTCGCTTCGTCGCGGCTGTCGATCACCCAACGATAGGCCTGCAACAGGATCGCGGGACCGAGATACCGGTCGGAGTTCCACCAATAGCTCGGGCACGATGCCGAGCAGCAGGCGCAAAGAATGCACTCATAAAGACCGTCGAGCTTCTCGCGATCGCCGCGCGACTGCCGCCACTCTTTCGGCGGCGTCGGCGTATCCGTCTTGAGCCACGGCTCGATCGAGGCGTGCTGCGCGTAGAAGTTCGTGAGATCGGGCACGAGGTCTTTCACGACCTGCATGTGCGGCAGAGGGTAGATCTTTACCGCGCCCTTGACCTCATCGATGCTCTTCAAGCAGGCAAGCGTGTTGGTGCCATCGATGTTCATCGAGCACGAGCCGCAGATACCCTCGCGGCACGACCGGCGGAACGTCAACGTCGGGTCGATCTCATTCTTGATCTTGATGAGCGCGTCGAGCACCATCGGCCCGCACTGCTTTTGATCGATATGATAGGTGTCGATCCGCGGGTTCCGGGCGTCGTCCGGGTTCCAGCGATAGATGCGGAATTCCTTCCAGTCGCCGTCGTGGTCCGGCCTGTTCCAGGTCTTGCCCTCGGAAATCTTCGAGTTTTTTGGAAGCGTGAGCTGAACCATGAGACTTCGGGGTCCCGTCTGCGGAGAAATGAGCTTTCAGATGACAGAAGCTTGAACAAGCCTCCAGTGTCAACATGCGGGACCGCCGCGCGCGGTTCTTTCGCTCAACCGGCCTTCTGGTGCTTTTTAAGCTCCCGGACGAGCGCGATCAGCTGGTCGGCGATATCGGCCCCCGTATCGACGGCAACCTTGAGCGGCACCCGCGACTGAATGATTTCGTTGAGCCGCTCCTGCTGCTCGCCGAAACCGAAAAAGATCTCCTCGGGCGCGTCAACGTCGCCGTCCTCGATGGCCGTCATCACGTCGAAGGCATTCTGGGCGGCCAGAACGAGCATCGACGCGATGTCGTTCATTAGTTGCAGATAGAGCCGTTGGGCGTCGGCCCGGATGCGCTGGCCGTGCACCCCGAATTTGAGCGGCGCCGAGGCCTGCCCTCCCTCCCCCGCAAACACGCGGGGATGCCGCTGGAAGCGGCGGAAAATCTCGGCGAGCCCGATACAGCACGTTTCGAGATCGCGGAGCGCAGCGCCGGCTTTGCGCTTGGTCCGCGTTCGCGTCGCGAGCTTTCCCTCCCCCGACCAGTTTATGGAGGCAATCGACGCGACGGCTCCGAGCGCCGCTAACGCCGGCAGCACCGCCGCGAAAGGATCGGGCGACATCCGGGTGTCGGTTTCGTCGAGATCTTCTCTATGACTTTTGCTCAAATCTGGTGCGCCCCTTGATCAGCGCCGCACCTTAAGCGAGTTCCTGTGACGGCGCTATTTCTACTCGCCCGGAGCGTTTCCGGAAAAGTGGGCACCGGTTTTCCGATAAGAAGCGCGACCAAACAAAAAGCCAGAACCGCTCAATAAACGCGCGCCTTGGGCTCGATGTACTTGACCTCGTTGGTCATCGTCCGCGTGTGCACCGGCCTGTCATCGATCGTGACGGTCTTCGTCGCATAATCGGCCCAGGTGAGCGTGTGCTTCATCCAGTTGACATCATCGCGCTTCGGAAAATCTTCGCGTGCGTGCGCGCCGCGGCTTTCCTTGCGGTTTTCGGCACCGACGACCGTCACTGCAGCCTGCGCGATCAGGTTGTCGAATTCGAGAGTCTCGACGAGATCCGAATTCCAGACAAGCGAGCGATCGGTGACCTGAATGTCCTCGGCGTCGCGCCACACGGCGTGGATCTTCTCGACGCCTTCCTTCAGCACCGGCCCGTCGCGGAACACGGCGCAGTTCGCCTGCATAATCTTCTGCATGCGCAGCCTGAGCGCCGCCGTCGGCGTCGAACCCTTGGCGTAGCGGAAGCGATCGAGACGCGCGAGCGTCGGCTCGTTCGCATCCTTCGGCAGATCCGGCTGCGCAACACCCGATTCGATCGTCTCTGCGCAGCGAAGCCCGGCGGCCCGGCCGAAAACCACGAGATCGATGAGCGAATTCGAACCGAGGCGGTTGGCGCCATGCACCGAAACGCATGCCGCTTCGCCGATCGCCATTAAGCCCGGCACCACGTGATCGGGATCGCCGTTCTTTTTGGTCAGAACCTCGCCGTGATAATTCGTCGGGATGCCGCCCATGTTGTAATGGACCGTGGGCAGCACCGGGATGGCCTGCCGCCGCAAATCGACGCCCGCGAAAACCTTCGCGTTTTCCGTGATGCCCGGCAAACGCTCGGCCAGAATTTTCGGATCGAGATGGTCGAGATGCAGATAGATGTGGTCGGCTTCCGGACCGACGCCGCGGCCCTCGCGGATCTCGATCGTCATCGAGCGCGAGACGACATCGCGCGATGCCAGATCCTTGGCGTGCGGCGCATAACGCTCCATGAAGCGTTCGCCCTTTGAATTCGTGAGATACCCGCCTTCGCCGCGCGCGCCCTCGGTGATCAGCACGCCCGCACCGTAAATGCCGGTCGGGTGGAACTGCACGAACTCCATGTCCTGAAGCGGCAACCCGGCGCGCAGCACCATCGCGTTGCCATCGCCGGTGCAGGTGTGCGCCGAAGTACACGAGAAATAGGTGCGCCCATATCCGCCCGTCGCCAGAATGGTCTTCTTCGCGCGGAAACGATGCAGCGTGCCGTCGTCGAGATTGAGCGCGATGATGCCCCGGCAGGCGCCGTCGCGGTCCATGATCAGATCGAGCGCAAAATACTCGATGAAGAACTCCGCCGACTGGCGCAGCGACTGCCCGTAAAGCGTATGCAGCATCGCATGACCGGTACGGTCGGCAGCGGCGCACGTCCGTTGCGCGGGCGGCCCCTCGCCGTAATCCGTCGTCATGCCGCCGAACGGGCGCTGATAGATTTTGCCGTCTTCCGTGCGCGAAAACGGAACGCCGTAGTGCTCGAGCTCGTAAACCGCGGCCGGAGCATTGCGGCAGAGATATTCGATCGCGTCCTGATCGCCGAGCCAGTCGGAGCCCTTGACCGTATCGTACATATGCCAGCGCCAGTCGTCGCGGCCCATGTTGCCGAGCGCGGCGGCAACGCCACCCTGCGCCGCGACGGTGTGCGAACGCGTCGGAAAAACCTTCGTCACGCAAGCGGTCTTGAGGCCGGCCTCCGCACAACCGAGCGTCGCGCGAAGTCCCGCGCCACCGGCGCCGACAACAACGACGTCGTAGACATGATCCTGGACGGGGTAAGCCTTACCGGTTTGGGAAGGCGCGGCAATCGCACCATTGGCTTTGCCATTCGCTGCCGGCATCGGGCTCAGGCTCCAAAACTCAGTTTCAAAACGGCGAACACGCTCGAGAGCGCAATGAAGATCGCGAAGAACGTGTTCAGCATAAGTGCAACAAGCTTCGGCCCCTCCGCATGCACGTAGTCTTCGATGATGGTTTGCATGCCGAGCCGCATATGGATCGTGGCCGACAGGATCAGCGCCAGCAGCGCCAGCGCAATCAGCGGGTGCGCGAGCTTGTGGCGGACGGCGATATAATCGGCGCCGATCAACGACGCGATGAGCCAGACCAGGAAGACGCCGAGGAACACATTGGCGACCGCCGTCACGCGCTGCTTCCAGAAGTGATCAGTGCCTTCCTTCGCCGATCCGAGATAGCGAACTTTCTTGAGCGGGGTTCGCATCGTTTTCATCAGGCGCCCCCAAGAGCGACGAACGCCCAGATAATCGCAGTTAGCGTGAAGGATGCTGCGAGCGTTCCCCACGAAAGAATGTCGATCGTCTTGAGGCCGTAGCCGTGACCCGTGTCCCAGATGAAATGGCGGAGCCCGCCCACCATGTGATGCATCAGGACCCAGGTATATCCGAGAAGCACGACTTTCCCGGGCCAGGTGGCGAACAAGCTCGAGACGTAGTTGTAATAGTCAGGCCCCGTGGCAGCCGCGATCAGCCACCAGGCGACCAGCAGCGAGCCGAAGTAAAGCGCCGCCCCCGTGATGCGATGCATGATCGACATCACCATGTTGACGAGCGGAGAATAGATTTGAAGGTGAGGCGAGAGCGGCCGCTCGGGTCGCACGCCGCGGCCTGATGTGGCTTCCATCGGACGTCCTTCTGATGCGTGTGAAGCAAACGTGTAGCGGCTCGAAGCGAGCGCGGCAATTCGCCAAATGCCACAGAGACTAGGGCGAGGCCAGCGAATTGACGGTTACCCGTCTAAGCTGCGCACCGCTTTCGAAGTCGGGCCCGACTGACACACCGCAGCAGCGAACGCGACCGGCGCCGCTGCCGGAGAACCACCTACTTCGATTTCAAAACGCCGCATGCAACTCTCGAACCGGCATCCCCCTCCGGATCGGTCTGGTAATCGTCGGCTTTTTCGAACAATACGAGCGATGATCCGTCGGCATCGAATAGCGTGTCTTCAGTGTCTTTATTGAGGTGCAGGTAGGGGCTCAGAACCTCGGCGAGAGCCGAGCCGTCGGCGCCCGCCACGACATTCGGCAAATCCCCGGCCATCGGACCTTCCTCGTTGAGGAATCCATGCTTGGCCCCGAGTGGATTGTAGATTGCACCCGCCGACGAAAAGTCGCCTTCGCATTTGCCGGCCTCATGCAGGTGCAAGCCGTGCGCGCCGGGCGTCAGTCCTTTGAGATCGAACTTCAAGAGCACGCCAGCGGCGATTTCGGTCAACGTGACCGTGCCGGCGCTGGTGCCGTTGGCGAGCTTGATTTCGGCAACCGCCGTCTCTCCCATGGCTTCCGCCTTGTGAGAGGCCGCAAAGAGAAGGATCGCGACCGCTGCGGCTGCCGTCTTTTGGATTTTCATGCGAGTGCTCCCTTACGCACCGCCGGACGGCCTTGCCCCCGGACCGGCTACACGGTAGCCGGTTCGCTCAACCCCGGCGAGGCAGCACAAGCCACGTATCGAGATCGAGGACAACCCCCTCGGCATACTCGCCCGTCGGGGTTTTGAGCGGCAGTGACGCACAATCCTGATTTTTGACCCCGACCAGCCGCACCCGGAGGGCGCCGACGTCCGTCCGGCCCGGTATCTCGGCTTTTTCAAGCACCTCGGACCAGGCATAGATCGTATCCCCGGCGAAGGTCGGGGCCACATGGCGGCCGCCGTTGATGGCAGCCAGGTGAAATGCGTTGCCGAGACCGTTGTACGAAAGCGCCCGGACGAGCGAGATCACGACGCCGCCATAGACGATCCGCTTGCCGAACCGCCCCTTCGATTCCGTATGCTGATTGAAGTGCACCTTGGCCGTGTTCTGATAGAGGCGCGTCGCCGTCTGATGCTCGGCTTCTTCGAGCGTCATGCCGTCGACGTGGTCGATCTTCTCGCCGGGCTCGTAGTCCTCCCAGCGATGCGGCGATCCGGCAAGGGCGAGATCATATTTGCTGACGTCGAGCGCGGGCACGGCACCGGCGAGATCATTGGGATCGACACGTTCGGGAAGCTTCGGAACCACGGCTTCCGGTGCCGGCGAGCCCTTCGAGCGCTTGCGCACCATCACCCAGCGGCAATACTCGAGCACCGTTTCCCCGTCTTGGTTACGCCCGGTCGAGCGCACATAAACGGTCCCCGTCTCGCCGTTGGAATTTTCCTTGAGGCCGATCACTTCCGACGTCGAAGTCAGCGTATCGCCAGGATAGACCGGCTTCAGGAACCGGCAATCGGCATAGCCGAGGTTAGCGATGGCGTTGAGCGAGATATCGGGCGTCGTCTTTCCGAAGACGACGTGAAACGTCAGCATGTCGTCGAGGGGCGCCTTCGGATACCCGATCGCCTTTGCGAAGGTGTCGGCCGATTGAACGGCGAAACGCGACCCGTAAAGCGCGGTATAGAGCGCGACATCGCCATCGGTGATCGTGCGCGGCGTCGCGTGATGGATGACTTGGCCGAAGTTGAAATCTTCAAAGAAATTGCCTGCGTTTGTCTTTGTTCCGGCCATCGTCCCCGCCTTGAATTTTTCAGGAAGCCCAAAAGCTGGGCTTCGGCTGTTCCAGCTTTTTCGGCCAGTCTTTTTCGGGATGTCCACCCCGAACCGCAACTTTTTTCGCCGATTGAAGACGCGCTCTAGGGCCGCAGAAGGACGGGGCCCCAGCGCTCAGAACCAGGGCTCTTCGACCTTGGAGCGGGCGTTGATCGCCTCGGCAATCGCCGCTACCCGCTTCGCCATCACGAGATGTAACCGTTCGACCATGCGCCCTTCGACCGTGATGACGCCCTTGCGCGCGTTCTCCGGCTCTTCGAAAGCCTTGATGATCTTTCGCGCCCACGCAATCTCGTCGCCGGTCGGCGAAAAGACTTCATTGCACGGCACCACCTGTGATGGATGGATCAGCGTTTTGCCGTCCATCCCGAGCGTCCGGCCGTGCTCGCATTCCGCCCGAAATCCAAGATCATCCTTAAAATCGTTGTAAACGCCATCGATGACATCCAGCCCGTAAGCCCGCGCCGCGACGAGCGTCATTGCAAGCCACGGAACGACCGCGAACCGGTTGCTGCTGGCGAGCGCCCTGCTTTCCTTCAACAGGTCGTTGGTGCCGAGCACGAAGCAGGCGAGCCGGTTGTCGGGATCTGGGCCGCATGCCGCGATCTCCCGGGCGTTGATGATGCCCATCGGCGTTTCGATCATCGCCCAGAGCCTGATGCGTGGATCGGCTTCCGCCGCTTTCACGACCTTCGCCGTGCCCGTTATGTCGCCCGGCGCTGAAACTTTCGGAACGAGGATAGCGTCCGGCACCGCCGCGATGGCCGCGTGGAGATCCGCCATTCCCCACGGCGTTTCGATGGGGTTGACGCGCAGGACAACCTCTCGCGATCCGAAACCCGCCTCATGGATGGCGGCCGTCGCCTGCTTGCGCGCCTTTTCCTTGTTTGCCGGGGCGACCGAGTCTTCAAGATCAATGATGATGGCGTCTGCCGGCAGCGTCCGCGCTTTTTCCAGCGCACGCTCGTTGTCGCCCGGAAGATAAAGGACGCTGCGTCTCGGTCTCATGACCATCGCATTGACTCCGAGATTTGGTTTAGTTGATTGTGCATTGCACCATCTGTCTTTGCAACATCGCCGCTGACCAAACGTGCGAATAAGTCACTGGTGACGCGCGCCACAGCCTCTAGCCGCCCTCTTATGCGTTTCTCATCACTCCTGCTAAATCAGGCTCATGCAGCAAATCCTGATGATTTCCTCCTACGTCGCCCGCGATCCGGTGGGCCTCGCCGCGGCCATCCCGCCGCTCGAGCAGGCTGGCATCGAGGTGGTGGGCCTGCCGACGGTTGTGCTCTCCAACCACCCGATCCGCCCGCACTTGGCCGGCATGAGGCTCGAACCGACCCTTCTCGAAAGCATGATCGGCGCCCTCGATAAGAACGGCTGGCTCGGATCGTTCAACGCCATTTTCTCAGGCTACCTGCCGTCCGCTCAGCACGTCGAAATCGTCGCCGCCGCGGTGAAGCGCCTGCGCGAGCTCAATCCATCGATCGCCTATGTTTGCGACCCAATTTTCGGCGATGATCCGAATGGCCACTACATCGACGAAGAGGCGGCAGCCGCGACCCGCGATCTCCTGGTTCCGCTGGCCGACGTGCTGACGCCGAACCGGTTCGAGCTCTCCTGGCTTTCGGGCCTCGATGTCAGGTCGCCGACGGACGCCCTCGAAGCCATTTGCCGGCTTAGGGCGTTTTCAAGCGAAGTGGATACCGGTTCGTGTGAAGAAAACGCGAAAGACAAAAAACCTAGCCGACCTGTCGTCGCCGGTACCTCGATACCCGATGGACCGTCGCGGCTGGCAACGGTGCTCGTCACCAACAAACAGGCCTACATGGGCACCGTCGAGAAATGGAACGACGTTCCCCATGGCACCGGCGACGTCTTCGCGGGCTGCCTGACGGCCAAGCTGATGCTCGGGGATTCGGCGGAACAGGCGCTGGCATACGCGATCGCAGGCGTGCGGCGCGCCCTCGAAGTCAGTCGCGGCCATGATCATCTGCTGCCGCACCTGGTAGACTGGAAAAACGGTATATCGCCCGTCACAATCGAGGCGCTTCCGCTCGGCAAGTCCGCACGAAGCTTCTCGTAACGCTTGCTGCAACCGTCTTCGAATTGCATACCTGCCTGAAATCGTGTGTCGAAGGGTTCCGCCGCAATGAAGCCAGAGACAAGCGCGACCGGCATAAAGCGCGAAGCGACCGTGGGATTGACGCTGCTTGCCGCCGCGGTGTTGGCGCTGATTGTCGCCAACTCGCCACTTGGCGAATTGTATGAGCACCTGCTCTCAATGCCTGTGCAGATCGGGATCGCGCCCTTCACGCTGACGAAGGAAGTGGTTCACTGGATCAACGACGGTCTGATGGCCATCTTCTTCTTCCTCGTCGGGTTGGAGATCAAACGGGAAGCGATCGTCGGCGCACTTTCAAACGCCCGGGCGGCAATGCTCCCGATCTTCGGCGCCTTGGGCGGCATGGTTGTACCCGCTCTGATCTACGCCGGCATTAACTGGGATAATAGCATCGCGCTCCGCGGCTGGGCCGTCCCCACCGCGACCGATATCGCTTTCGCCGTGGGCGTCATGGCGTTGCTCGGCGGCCGTGTGCCGCCAGCGCTCAAGGTTTTTTTGCTGGCTCTCGCCATTATCGATGACCTCGGCGCGATACTGATCATCGCCTTCTTCTATACCGCCGAACTCTCAATCCTGGCGCTGGCCCTTGCAGCAGTGGGTATTGCCGGTCTGATTCTTCTCAATCGCTCCGGCGTGATGCGTGCATGGCCATATTTACTGGTCGGCGCCTTCATCTGGCTTTGCGTCGTGAAATCCGGCGTTCACGCCACATTGGCTGGCGTCGCGACGGCCCTCGCCGTTCCACTCTCAGGAGTGAAAAAGGGTTCGAACGGCCCCCTGATCGGCCTCGAAGAGGCGCTAAGCCCCTGGGTCAGCTTCCTCATCCTGCCAATGTTCGCCTTTGCCAACGCCGGGCTGAAGGTGACGGATCTTTCCGCGAATGACATCCTGTCGCAAATCCCCATCGGCATCGCGTTGGGTCTTTTCGTCGGCAAGCCTCTCGGAATATACGGCGCCGTCAGAACCGCAATCGCGACGGGTCTCGGAAAAATGCCTCATGGAACATCCCAGATGCAGCTTTTCGGCACAGCCATTTTGGGCGGCATCGGTTTTACGATGAGTCTATTCATCGGCATGCTGGCATTTCCCGATCCCGACTCGAGCGCGGAAGTCCGTGTGGGCGTTCTGGCGGGTTCCCTCATGTCGGCGATTGTCGGCTACATCGTTCTTATGAGAAGCGCGTCGGATCGAGAATTCAGAAACAGAGAGCATTAATGAGCAGTTTCCCAGAGTCCCTCACCGACAGATACCGTCGCTTCCGGCACCGCCACTTCGTTCTAAACGCCGACCATTATGAAGAGCTGGCAACCTACGGGCAAAACCCGGAGACGATGGTGATCTCCTGCTCGGATAGCCGCGTCGACCCCGAGACGATCTTCAGCGCGATGCCGGGCGAACTGTTCATCGTCCGCAACGTGGCGAACCTCGTTCCGCCCTACGAAACGGGCGGCAAATACCACGGCGTCAGCACGGCCGTCGAATTTGCGGTGATGAACCTGCGCATCAAAAATCTCATCATCATGGGTCACTCCGGCTGCGGTGGCATCAAGGCGGCTCTCGACCAGAGCGCGGCCATCCAGACGGAAGCGCAATTCATCTCGCGCTGGATGTCGATGCTCGACGACGCCCGCCTGTCCGTCTTGGCGTCTCATCAAAACAGCCCGCAGGCCGTCCGGCAGGAAGCGCTCGAAAAGGAAGGCATCAAGCAGGCCATCAAAAACCTGCGAACCTTCCCGTTCGTTCGCGATCTGGAAGAACGCGGCAGGCTTGCGCTCCACGGCGCCCACTTCGACATCAGAACGGGAACGTTGACCGTGCTCAATCACTCGCGCGGCATGTTCTATCCGCTCTAAGTTCTGACGGGATGCCGGCGGCCGCTAAGACGCAGCGCCGGCTTTCGCCTTCTCGATGATCGGCAAAAGCTTCGTCTTCAAGGCCTCTGCCGAGATCGGGCCGACGTGCTTGTAGACGACTTCACCCTTGCCATTGATGATGAAGGTCTCGGGCGTGCCGTAGACGCCCCAGTCGATGGCTGCCCGCCCAGTTGTGTCCGTTCCGATGGCTGAATACGGATTGCCGTACCGGCCGATGTAACGGCGCGCTGCCTCCGTCTGATCCTTGTAGTTCACGCCGTAGACATCGACCGCCGCCTGCTCCTTGAGCTGCTCGAGAAGCGGATGTTCCTCGACGCATGGCTGGCACCACGACGCCCAATAGTTGACGACCGTGACCTTACCCTTGGCGAGATCGGCGGAGCTGAACCCGGGTTCGGGTTTGCCGTCCAATTGAAGCCCCTCAAGCGCGGGAAAGACGGTTTCCGGAACAGGCTTGCCGACCAACGTCGACGGCAGCCGCGACGGGTCGCCAGACTGCAAGGCCATCGCGAAAAAGCCGGCAACGACAGCGAAAACGACAACCGGCACTAAGCGGAGCAAAGGGAACTTGCCTGCGGCCACTCTATCGTACTCCTGGAGATGACGAACGGCGCTTCACGCCCTGCCGCTCGAGGGCTTCGAGATCCGCCGCCTGCTTCCGGCCGTCAGCAATCAGCCAAAGAATGAGCCCGGTGACGGTCACCGTCACGGCGGCATAGGAAATCCAGATGAAGGCGGCGTGCGGTCCGAGATCCATGCTTGATTACTCCGCACCGTGCGCCGCGAGCCTGTCGCGCCCCGCGACGGCCTGGGTTCTGAGAGCCTTGACCCGACGCCGCAGAATTTCGTTACGCATCGCTTTGAGATGCATGGCGAAGAACAGAAGCGTAAACGCAATCGCCATCACGAGAAGCGGCAGCCGCATGCTCGGATCGACGGTCGAGGTGAAATCGGTCGAAGGCTGATGCAGCGTATTCCACCAGTCGACCGAAAACTTGATGATTGGGAGAATGGTAACGCCGACGAGCGCCAGGATAGCCGTCAGCTTGGAGGCGGCGCTCTCGTCTTCGAGCGCTGAACGCAGTGCAATCAGCCCGAGATAGAGGAAGAACAGGATCAGCACCGACGTCAGCCGCGCATCCCAGACCCAATAGGTGCCCCACATCGGTTTACCCCAGAGCGAACCCGTCAGCAGCGCCAGGAACGTGAAGGCCGCCCCGAGTGGTGCTGCAGCCTTGGCCGACACATCCGCCAACGGGTGCCGGAAAACGAGGAGCCCGAAGCTCGACAGCGCGATCAGCGCGTAGACCATCATCGAGAGCCACGCGCACGGCACGTGGATGTACATGATCCGCACCGTCTCGCCCTGCTGGTAGTCGGCGGGCGACGCGAAGAAAGCGAGATACAGCCCATAAGCCAGAAGGACCACAGCACCTGCCGAAATCCACGGCAAGAGGCGCGCGGAAAGCTCCATGAAGCGGGTCGGGTTGGCGAGGCGTTGCGTCAGCGTCTGCATGTCGGGGATCTAAGGCTTTAAGGGGAAAGGCGCAATGAAGGCCGAGATTACATTTATTGAAGGTGAACCTTGAGCGCGGCTGCCGCGGCGAGCGGTCCCAGCACGATTGTCACAAGCGAGATCGCCGCCAGAATGAGAAACGACGCCGCGAGCCCCGTCGGCCCGGCCCCCGCACTCACCGCCGATATGCCGAAGATCAGAGTTGGCACATAAAGTGGCAGCACGATGAGCGCCAGCAATAGGCCGCCGCGACGTGTTTTCATCGTCAAAGCCGCCCCGATGGCGCCGAGAAAACTGACGGCAGGCGTACCGACCAGCGTCGTCGCAACCAGGATCGGATAGGCCGCGAGATCGAGGTTCAGGAGAATGCCGAGCACCGGCGCCATGATCGCCAGCGGTATGCCGGTCGTGACCCAGTGCGCCAGGGATTTCGCGGCGGTAACCAATTCCAGCGGCAATGGACCCGTGGCGAGCACATCGAGCGTTCCATCCTCATGGTCTGCTTCGAAAATCCGGTTGAGCGACAGAAGCGCCGCGAGCAACAGCGCGATCCACAGGATCCCCGCCGCGATCCGCGACAGCAGATTGAGATCCGGGCCAAGCCCGAGAGGCATCAGCGAGACGACCACGAGGAAAAATCCGAGCGCCGTTCCGATCGCACCGCCTTCGCGGATAGCAAGCGTGACGTCCCGATGAAGGAGAGCCCAGAAGCTCTTCAAGCCGGCACCTTTTGCGCTGCGAGGTTGAGCGTCCGCGCGCGTTCGAGCGCTAATGGCAGATGCGTGGCAATAACGGCAAGCCCGCCGCTGTTCGTGTGATCATTGACGGCTGCAACGAGCCGCTCGGACGATGCGGTATCGAGCGACGCGGTCGGCTCGTCGAGCAGCCAAACCGGCCGTCGCGCCACGAGAAGCCGGGCGAGCCCGAGCCGCCGCTTTTGCCCGGCCGATAAATAGGCAGCCGGAAATTCGCTGAGATCTTCAAGCCCGAAATGGCGAAGTGCCGTGCCAACGCGCAGTTCGGCATCCTCGCCGGAATCGAGATACGCATTCCAAAAGGCGGCGTTTTCGGCGACCGACAGGCTCAACTTGACCGCGTTGGTGTGCCCGACAACGTGCGCCTGCTCGGCGACCGTCAGCTCATCGTCGCCGCCCTCGAGCCGAACCCGGCCGCGAAACGGACGGATATAGCCGGCGAGCGTGCGCAGCAGGGTTGTCTTCCCGGCGCCGTTGGCGCCCGTCAGCAGAAGGGCCTCCCCGGCCTTGACGGCAAACGACAGCCCGTCGATGACCCGGCGCGCCCCCCGGTCTATGGCTAAGTCTTCGGCAATCAGCTGCACAGCGATGAGATTCCGTGACGTCGGATTGAGCAAGACGGTGGCATTTGCGCGCTAATTTGCCCGTCTGAGAGTTGGTGATTTCTTTTTTTCACGATTATATAGAAGGCACGTTGTATCCTTCGCTAGCGCAAAAGCGAGGGGTCGCGCGGACCGATAAGCTCGTGCCGCGGGACATCCTCGATCCGCCGGCACTCCGGCGGCGCAGCCCTTCGTCTTAATCCTTCGGAGGCCTGACCTTGAGCGCCCATACACCCATTTCCGACGACAGCTTCAAATGCCGCAAAACCCTCACCGTCGAGGGCAAGGACTACATTTACTATTCGCTTCCCGATGCGGAGGCGAACGGCCTGGCCGGTATCTCCCGCCTTCCCTATTCGATGAAGGTGCTGCTCGAGAACCTTTTGCGCCACGAGGACGGCCGCTCGGTCAATAAGGCCGACATCGTCGCCATGGCCGCATGGCTCGAAAACAAGGGCAAGACCGAGCAGGAAATCGGCTTTCGCCCGGCGCGGGTCCTGATGCAGGACTTCACCGGCGTTCCCGCCGTCGTCGATCTCGCCGCCATGCGGGACGGCATGACGAAGCTCGGTGGCGACCCAACGAAAATCAATCCGCTCGTCCCCGTCGATCTCGTCATCGACCATTCCGTCATCGTCGATGAGTTCGGCACGCCGAAAGCCCTGACCGACAACGTCGCGCTCGAATATGCCCGCAACGGCGAGCGCTACAACTTCCTGAAATGGGGCCAGGGCGCCTTCCAGAATTTCCGCGTCGTGCCACCCGGCACCGGCATCTGCCACCAGGTCAATCTGGAATATCTCGCGCAGACAGTGTGGACCAACGAGATGGCCGACGGCAAAACCGTCGCCTATCCCGATACGCTCGTCGGCACCGACAGCCACACGACGATGGTCAACGGCCTCGCCGTGCTCGGTTGGGGCGTCGGCGGCATCGAAGCGGAGGCCGCGATGCTCGGCCAGCCGCAATCGATGCTCATTCCGGAGGTCATCGGCTTCCGCCTGACCGGCAAGCTCAAGGAAGGCGTAACCGCGACCGACCTCGTGCTGACCGTCACGCAGATGCTGCGCAAGAAGGGCGTCGTCAACAAGTTCGTCGAATTCTTTGGGCCAGGCCTCGACTCGATGTCCCTCGCCGATCGCGCGACGATCGCCAACATGGCGCCCGAATACGGCGCAACTTGTGGGTTCTTCCCCGTCGACAAGGAAACGATCAACTACCTGACGATGTCGGGACGCGACTCGCACCGCATCGCGCTTGTCGAAGCCTACTGCAAGGCCCAGGGCCTCTATCGCGACACCGGCTCCGCCGATCCGGTCTTCACCGATACGCTCTCACTCGAATTAGGTGACGTCGTCCCGTCGATGGCAGGCCCGAAACGCCCCGAAGGTCGCATTGCGCTGACCAACATCAAGAGCGGTTTCGCAACTGCTCTCGCCGGCGAATACAAGAAGCCGGACGAACTCGGAAAGCGCGTGCCGGTCGAAGGCGAAAAGTTCGACATCGGCCACGGCGACGTCGTCATCGCCGCTATCACGAGCTGCACCAACACATCGAACCCGAGTGTCCTCATCGCCGCTGGCCTTCTCGCGCGCAATGCTGCGAAGCGCGGCCTGAAGAGCAAGCCGTGGGTGAAGACCTCGCTGGCGCCGGGATCGCAAGTCGTCGCCGCCTACCTCGAGAAATCGGGCCTTCAGCCCTATCTCGATGAAATCGGCTTCAATCTCGTCGGCTTCGGCTGCACCACCTGCATCGGAAACTCGGGACCGCTTGCACCTGAGATCTCAAAGGCAATCAACGGTAACGGCATCGTCGCTGCGGCGGTGCTCTCCGGCAACCGCAACTTCGAGGGCCGCGTCAGCCCGGACGTCCAGGCGAACTACCTGGCGTCGCCCCCGCTTGTCGTCGCTTATGCGCTCGCAGGCTCCGTGCAGAAGGATCTTACCACTGAGCCCCTTGGGGACGACAGCAACGGCAAGCCCGTCTTCCTGAAGGAGATCTGGCCGACGACGCAGGAAATCCAGAAGTTCATCATAGAGAACGTCACGCGCGAGATGTTCAAATCCCGCTATGCCGACGTGTTCAAAGGCGACGGCAACTGGCAGGGCATCGCGACGAGCGGCGGTCTGACCTACGGCTGGAACGGAGCTTCGACCTACGTTCAGAACCCGCCCTACTTCCAAACCATCTCACGCGATGCGAAGCCGATCGGTGATGTCGTCAATGCCCGCATACTTGGCCTGTTCGGCGACAAGATCACGACCGACCACATCTCGCCCGCGGGCTCGATCAAGGCCGCGAGCCCCGCAGGCAAGTATCTCCTCGACCACGGCGTTCAACCGGCCGACTTCAACCAGTACGGCACGCGGCGCGGCAATCACGAGGTGATGATGCGCGGCACGTTCGCCAACATCCGCATCAAGAACCACATGGTGAAGGATGCGAACGGCAACGTGAAGGAAGGCGGTCTGACGATCCACTATCCGTCGGGCAAGGAAATGCCGATCTACGACGCCGCCATGCAGTACGAAGCGGAAGGCGTGCCGCTCGTCGTCTTTGCCGGCATCGAATACGGCAACGGCTCATCGCGCGACTGGGCGGCGAAAGGCACGAACCTCCTCGGCGTCCGCGCCGTGATCGCGCAGTCGTTCGAGCGCATTCACCGCTCGAACCTCGTCGGCATGGGTATCGCTCCGTTCGTCTTTACCGAAGGGGCCTCATGGCAGTCCCTCGATCTCAAGGGCGACGAGCGCGTTACGATTCCCGGCCTCGCGACCGTAAAGCCGCGCGAAGTCGTAACGCTGACGATCACCCGCGCCAACGGCACCTCGGTTCCCGTGCCCGTTCTCTGCCGGATCGATACCCTCGACGAGCTCGAGTACTTCAGAAACGGCGGCATCCTGCACTACGTGCTGAGAAACCTCGCGGCATAGAATCTTCCGCGGCCCGGCTGAAGCACCGCGAAGCCGGGCCCCGCTGCCCCCCGCCTCATGGGTCGGGCACGAACATCCTCGGGCTCGGGGTTGTATAGCCCCAATCCCGCCGGTAACGATCAGCCCTCCGGCAGCGAACCTGCAAATGCTCACCCGTTCGTGACAAGGCTTTCACGCCTTTCACTTTTTCAACCCGGGTCCGCAAGCTAGATTGGAAACGGTGTGGCGGCTGCCACTCGGGACTCAAAGGCTGACCTCGCTATGCGTCTCCGCGACATCATATTGGTGGTTTTGACGGCCTGTGCCGCAGCTTTGTCGCTTCCGGCATCCGCGCAAGAAGTTTCCATTGAACCTCCACCGGAGACACCGCTCAAAGGTGTCGTTGAGCTCTTTACCAGCCAGGGATGCGCGTCGTGCCCGCCGGCCGATGCCCTTCTCAAGACTCTTGCCGACGATCCATCGATCATCGCGCTCTCGCTGCCCGTCGATTACTGGAACTATCTCGGCTGGAAGGACACGTTCGGCTCGCCCCGCAATAGCGAGCGTCAGCGCAATTACGCCCGCAACCGCGGCGACGGCGCGATTTTCACGCCGCAGGCGATCGTCAATGGCATCGCGCACGTCAACGGCGCCTCGAAATCGGCGATCGAACAGGCAATCAACGAGACCAAGAAAAACGGCGGACCCAATCAGATTCCGGTCCGCTTTTGGCAAGAACGCAATACCTTGAATTTCGCAGTGGCGGGTGATCCGCCCGGGCACAACCCGCGCGAAGCGACGATCTGGCTTGGCGTCGTCCAAATGTCCGGATCGGTGCCGATCAAGGACGGCGAGAATGCCGGCAAAACACTCACCTACACCAACATCGTCCGCGAGCTGACGCCGATCGGCATTTGGAAGGGCATGCCGCTCAAGGTGCAGTTGCCACGAGCCGCGATGATGCAGGCCGACGTGCAGAAAATCGTCGTGCTCGTTCAGGAAGGCCGAAGCGGTCCGATCATCGGCGCAACGATGGCGGGCCTTTGGTAGACTTCAATTCTTGGCTTCCGACGACCCCTCATCCGGCCTTCGGCCACCTTCTCCCCAAGGGAGAAGGAGACCTTTCCTCTCCCGGAACGGGAGAGGATGCCCGGCGAGCCGGGCAGGTGAGGGACTTGAAGCTGCCGCGCCAGCGGAATTACGCGGCGAGACCGCGTTTCTTCAACAGTCCATCGATCTTCGGCGGCCTGCCGCGAAACGCGACATACGCTGCGTGCGGATCGCGCCGGTTTCCGGCGGAATAGATGAACTCGTGAAGCTTCTTCGCCGTGGCCGGATGAAACACGTTGCCGGTTTCCTCGAAGGCGGCGAATGCATCGGCATCCATCACTTCCGACCAGAGATAGCTGTAATACCCCGCGGCGTAGCCCGACATGATGTGCATGAAGTGGGGCAAGCGATGCCGCATGACGATCTCTTTCGGCATGTCGATCTCGTCGAGCGTCACCCGCTCGAAACCCTCGATATCGCCGACCGAACCCGTCTTGGCGGAATAGAGTGCCATATCGACCAGCGCCGACGACGTGTACTCGACCGTGGCAAATCCCTGATTGAAATTGCGCGCCGCGGCGAGCCGCTGCCGCAAAACCTTCGGCATCGGCTTGCCGGTCTTGTAATGAAGCGCATGCTTTTCGAGGACATCGGGCGTCGACAGCCAATGCTCGTAAAGCTGCGACGGCAGCTCCACGAAGTCGCGCGAGACCGACGTCCCGGAAATCGACGGGTAGGTCACGTTAGAAAGCAGTCCGTGCAGCCCGTGGCCGAACTCGTGAAACAGTGTCCGCGCATCGTCGAAGGACAACAGCGCCGGCTCGCCCTCGGCGCCCTTCGTGAAGTTCAGCACGTTGACAATGATCGGGCTTTGCCCCTTGCCGAGCTTGTGCTGCGAGCGGAATGCCGACATCCAGGCGCCCGAGCGCTTCGTCGGCCGCGCGAAATAATCGCCCATGAAAATACCGACGTGCGCACCCTTTTTGTCGAGAACCTCCCAGACCCGAACTTCGGGGTGATAGCCCGGCAGATCCTTGCGCTCCTGGAACTTCAATCCGAACAAGCGCGACGCCGTGTCGAACGCCGCCTTGATCATGTGATCGAGCTCGAGATAGGGCTGAAGTTTCGACTCATCGAAATCGTATTTCGCCTTGCGCACCTTCTCCGAATAATATCGCCAGTCCCACGGCATGATCTCGGCGTTATCGCCGGAATTCTGCGCCTCGGCCGCAAGCGCATCGCGTTCCTCTCTTGCGCGCACGACTGCTTTTTCCCAGACCGCGCGCAGGAGTTCGTCGACCGATCCCGGCGTTTTCGCCATCGTGTCTTGCAGGCTGAATTCCGCGAATGACTGAAAGCCCATCAGGCGTGCGTATTCTCCGCGAAGCGCGACGGCCTCGGCGACGATCTGCCGGTTGTCCGTTTCGCCCTCGTGCGCGCCGCGCCTCGTCCATGCATGGAAAGCCTGCTCACGCAAATCGCGCCGGCTCGAATACGTGAGAAACCCTTCAACGCTCGAACGCGCGAGCGTGATCATCGCTTTTCCCTGAAACCCCGCATCGGCGGCAGCACGTCCTGCGCTTTCCTTGAGCGTTTCCGGCAGCCCCGCGAGATCATGCTCGCCTTCGAGAATAAGCCGCCACGCCTGCTCGTCCTTCAGCACGTTCTGCATGAACTGCGTGACAAGAGTTGCCAGCCGCGCATTGATTTCTTTGACGCGAGATTTATCTGCCGGCGAAAGCCTGGCACCGGCGCGAACGAATTCGAGATGATGCCGCTCGAGAACGCGCAGATCTTCTTCGCTGAGCTTCAGCGCATTGCGCCGCTCGTAAAGATCATCGATGCGTTTGAAGAGTCGCTTGTCGAGCAGGATCAGGGTTTCATGCGCCGCAAATCGCGGCGCCATCTCACGCGCAATTTCCTGGAATTCCGGAGTTGAATCGGACCCCTCGAGATTCCAGAACACGGACGCCACGCGCGAAAGCTGCCAGCCGCTCTTCTCGAGAGCCACGATCGTGTTCGCGAACGTCGGCTTCGCCGGATTTTTTGCGATCAGCTCGATCTCGGCCTTGTGCTCGCGAAAGGCGGCATCGAGCGCAGGCTTGAAGTGGCGCGCTTCGATCTTCCCGAACGGCGGCATCGCAAACGCGCCGTTCCACTTTGCCAGAAGCGGGTTGACACTGGGTTTGGATCGCGGCTTTGGAGCCGCCTTGCGATTTGCTCTCATACTGAAATCGGTCTCTGAATTGCCCCCGTATATGTAACTTTATATACGCACAAAACTGCCCGACCGCTAATGAAACAGTTGCAATGCAAAAAGCCGGGAACCAGTCTTTCGGACTGGTTCTCCGGAAGTTTTCTGACAGTCGAAGGGTTAGCTTGGACGGGGGAGCCAAGCTGCAGGAAGGAAAGCGTTGCCTGTGGATCGCGCTTCGAAACTATGGCCCCGGGGGGCTGGGGGGCTATGAGTCCAGAGCCGGTCCTTTGAAACTTGACCCAAAGGCAACGGCTATCTTTATTGCCATTTATTACGGCTGTTTCAGGCCCCACGGGAGTCGTGATTTTGTCGGCCTCACGGTCTTTCCGTGCTCCCTCGATGAACCTTCAGTCATAAGAATAATCAACCATACGCTCTTGCATTCCGCGAGCGTTGGCGCGATCCTCCATCGACTAGCGATGGACGGACCATTTGAGCGAAACAACCGACCCGATAGTTTTTCGCCCGCGTCCGGCGGGCATGGCGGGAGCCTCCGACAACGGCACGGAGCCAAGCCGGCACACCACTTTTGATCGATTTGAGCTGACTGCGATCCTGGATCTCTATGGCCGCAAGGTCGCGTCCGGCGCTTGGCGCGATTACGCCATCGACCTTCTGCGCGACAAGGCCGTCTTCTCCGTTTATCGGAAATCCAGCGAATATCCGCTCTACCGCATCGAGAAGGATTTGCGGCTGGCGCGCAAGCAAGGAGCTTACAGCGTCATCGCCGCGGGCGGCCTGATCATGAAGCGTGGCCAGGATCTGAAGCGCGTTCTGAGCGTCCTCGAAGATCGCCCCGGCGTCATTGGAATCTAAATCACGGCATCCGCCGAACCCGACAAAAAAGGCCCCGGAAACCGGGGCCTTTCTCGATTCTCTATTTAGGAATTACGAACGGTTCGCCATTCCCAAGAGGTTCAGGATGTGGATGAACAGCGTGACGAACGAACCGTAGAGCATGAAGGCGCCGAAAATCGACGAACGCTTCAGCTGGGCTTCATTGCCGTAAGACGCCTGTTCAATGTACATCGACTTGATCGCCTGCGTTTCGAAGGCGGTAACGACCGAGAACAGCAGCACGACGACGGCCGAGATGCCCATGCTCATCATCTTGCTGGTGCCGGGATCGTTGATGAAGAAATAGCTGCCCACCATGACGATGATCAGGCCGATCGAAGCCATCGACAGAAAACCGCTCCAGCCGGTCATGTCCTTTTTCGTCGTGTAGCCGATGAGGCTCGTCACGCCGAACGTCGCGGCGGCGATGAAGAAGGCCTGGCCGACGAGGCCAGCCATGCCCATGCCGACGTAAAGCGAAACCATCGGAGCGATCAGTGCGCCCCAGAGCGCGCAATAGAGCCAGTAGGCGCCCTGCGCCATGACTTCACTGCCGCCGAAGAAAAGCCGGGGTGCGAACCAGCCAAGGCCAAGGACGCCAGCAAACACGACCCACTTCATCGGGCCGAGAGCAATTGCCGCCATAACCTGCGGATTTGCCATGAGAAGCATGACTACAACCGCGGTCCCGGCAACGCCGAGCGCCATATAGTTGTAGGTACCGAGCATGAACGAGCGCAATCCTTGGTCGATCGCGCCAGATGTCCGTGCGCCGCCGTACGGGCTATTAGGGCGCGTAAAAACTTCAGCCATTGTCGTCGTTTCCTCGTGTTGTCCGGCAAGAGCCGGTCCCGTAAGACAATATGTTATTCGGGTGTAAGTCTTTCAAGACCCCGTAAACAAAAGGCTTATTCTTTTATTCCGATCGGAGATAAGGCGCCGGCGGAGCCCGCAGAATGGCCCAGGTGCCAATGCCTCCGAACACGGCAATCATCGCCGCCGCGATTCCAAGGCTAAACCCGACGGAACCCAGCGAGAAGACATATTCGACCTCCATGACCCGGGTGACCGCCACCCAGGCGACCGCGCTCCCGAGCAGGATGGCGACGACCGCCGCAATCAGCGCGAGCAACGCATACTCCCAGGCGTGCACTTCGAGGATCTGCCGCCGCCGTGCCCCGATGGTCTTCAGGATGACGGCTTCGAGAACGCGGCGGCGCTGGGCCGTCACCAAAGCCCCGGCCAGCACCAGCGCCCCAGCGGTAAGCGTGACGCTCCCCGCCACCTGCACCGCGACCATGACCTTCGCAAAGATCTTGCTGAACTGATCGATCGCGTCGCGAACCCGGATCGCACTAACCCCCGGATAGGCCCGGCCGAGATCGCGCACCATGTCGGATTCCGCGCCCGGCGCCCCACCCTGCGGCAATCGCACGGTCGCCAGCAAGTTATGCGGAGCCGCCCGGAGGGTATTTGGTGAAAACACCATGATGAAGTTCAGTGCGATGCTTTCCCATTTGACGTCGCGGGTGCTCGCAACCTTCGCCTCGATGTTGCGACCGAGCACGTTGACGGTAATGCTGTCGCCCAGACCGATCCCGAGCTTTTTCGCAATCTCACCCTCGAACGAGACGAGTGGCGGACCACTGTAGTCCTTGTCCCACCAGGTCCCGCCCGAAATACTCGAACCTTCCGGAACGGTTTCCGAGTAGCTGAGGCCCCGGTCGCTGTTCAAGACCCACTGCGTATCCGCCGGGAACGTCAGCTCTTCAACCGGCTTGCCCTTGAGCGCGACAATCCGGCCCCTGAGCATCGGTGCCTCGACGAGTGTCGTGCCGGGGATGTGCCGCGAAATGCGGTCCTTGAGCCCCTCGAAGTCCGCAGGGGCAATGTCGAGCAGGAAATAATCCGGTGCCTCCGCCGGCAGCCGTTCCTGGAGATCGGCGACCAGTGCCGCATTGCAAAGCCCCACGGCAACCAACAGCGATAGCCCCGTGCCGAGCGACAGAAGGACCGACCGCGTCAGGCCATCGGGCGACGCGATGTTTCTCAAGGCGAGGGCGAGTTCTGGCCGCCGGGACCGCGGCAGTTTTCCAGCGAGGCGCGAGAGATAACCGCCGAGCCACCCGAAGACAGCGAGCATCACGACGAGGCCCGCGATCACATAGAGCGCGATCGAACGCGGATCGGAGGTCGCGACGGCAACGCCGACGAGAAGCGCGGCAAGCACGCCGATGATCGCGATGAGCCCAGCGCGGGGCCTGCCGCCCGGCGAATTGACGGAATCGCGGAAGAGCACGCTTGCTTTGACGTTCTCGGCGCGCCCGAGCGGCCAAAGAGCAAACAGCAACGCAATCAGCGTGCCGTAGAGAGCGGCAATCCCCAAGCTCCGCGGGGATACCTGAATGTCGATGCGGACGGGCAAGAGATCACCGTAGAATGCATCGATGAGCATTGGAACCAAAACGCCGAGCGCCAGGCCGATGGCGATGCCGATTGCGGTCATCAGCCCGAGCTGAACGAGGAAAATCCCCATGATCTGCGCGCCGGACGCGCCGACGCTTCGCAGCGTCGCGATCACCTTCATGCGCTTATCGACAAATGTCGAAACCGCATTAGCGATTCCGACGCCGCCGACGAGAAGCGATGCGAGCCCGATCAGAATCAGGAACTGCCGCAGTCTTTCGAGAACACGGGTAACTTGCGGCGATGGATCGAAACGGTCGCCGCTCGAAAAGCCGCCGTCGGCAAGCTTTTGCGACACCTTGGTCCGCAGATCGGCGAGCGCTTGCTTATCGGCTGCCGCCGTCTCGGGAAGCTCGATCGCATAGCGCCAGCGGATCAGCGTCCCTGGCTTGACGAGACCTGTTTTCTCAAGCGTTACAAGAGAGACGAAAATCCGCGGCCCATACGTCATTCGGTCCGCGACCGCATCGGGTTCGGAATCCAGAATGCCGCCAACCGTCACCTCGGCCTCGCCGATCCGCATCTTGTCGCCGATCTTGAGACCGAGTCTCTCGAGGAGCATCGCGTCGGCGACGGCGCTATCGCCTGCAATCGCATGCGCGAATGAACCGCTGCTCTTGAGCGTGACGTCGCCCGCGAGCGGATAGCCGTCGTCGACACCTTTGAGCTCGGCCAACGCCTGATCCGATCCGTCGATACGGCGCGCCATCGTCCGCATGGTGGCAGTTTCGCTCACCCGGCCGAGACGATCGAAAACCTCGCGCTCGGCCGGAGTTGCGCGAACGTGGGCACGCGCAAACATCACGTCGCCGCCGAGGATCACCTCGCCCTGCGTCACGAGACCCGCGCGCAGCGCATCCGCAAGCGCACCGACCGCCGCAATCACCATGACGCCTAGCGCCAGGCAGGCAATGAATATCCGGAAGCCGTCGAAACCGTTGCGCAGCTCGCGCATGCCGAGACGCAGTATCGTCCGCAATCCTGCGCGTCGCCGCGGTACGGCGCTTTCCACTGCCGCGACCGTCACGACGACACCGCATGCATCGCCGTATTCGTACTCTCGTCGGAAACGACGGACCCATCCGCCATGCGGATGACGCGATCGGCCATCGCCGCCAGCTTGTTGTCGTGCGTCACGATCACGAGCGTCGCCTTGCGCCGTTCGCGAAGTCCGAACAGGAGGTCAATGATCTGACGACCCGTGCGGCCATCGAGATTTCCGGTCGGCTCATCGGCGAAAATGATTTCCGGCGAACGGCTGAGCGCCCGCGCGATGGCGACGCGCTGCTGCTCGCCGCCCGAGAGTTCTGCGGGAAAGTGATCGACGCGCGCCGAGAGCCCGACCTCAGCGAGAAGACCGCGCGCCGTGTCGAATGCCTTGCTATCGCCAGCAAGCTCCATCGGCAAAGCGACGTTCTCCAGCGCTGTCATCGTCGGGACAAGGTGGAATGATTGGAACACGATACCCATCTCTGCGCCGCGCAGTATCGCCAGCTCATCCTCCGACAGAGGCCCGATGTTCCGCCCCGAGACGATAATCTCGCCGCTCGTCGCGCGTTCAAGGCCCGCCATTGTCATGAGCAGCGACGTCTTGCCGGATCCCGACGGTCCGACAATTGCCGCCGACTGCCCTCGCGGGATGGCCAGCGTCACCCCGCGCAGAATATGGACTGAGCCCGCGCGGCTCGTCAGCGAGAGATGCACATTGTCGAGTTTGATGATGGGTTCGCTCAAGCTAAGATGCCTTGCATTGTCGTGGCGGCCTTGTACCGTTCGCACGAAGCCTCTACGTCAACTTATGAAATGCGAGATGTGTGGGGCCGAAAAATGAATGTGAAATTTTCCCTCACTCCCGGTCTGACTGCGCCCAGTCTGATTGCAAAAGCGGCACTCTGCCTCACAATAATTTTTTCCTGCATGGCTGCTCCCGGCATCGCAGTCCCGGCTGCCGGTCAAACGCGACCAACAACCATTGTGGCTTTCGGGGACAGTCTTACCGCCGGTTATGGCCTCAAAACCAATGAATCGTTCCCCGCTCAGCTTCAGATGGCGCTTGAGGCGAAGGGACACAAGGTCATCGTCGTCAATGCCGGTGTTTCTGGCGATACAACATCCGATGGCGTGGCGCGGCTCGATTGGGCGCTCGACCCGAAGCCCGACGCCGTGATCATGGAGCTTGGGGCCAACGACGCGCTCCGCGGCATCGACCCGAAAGTGCCCCGCACCAATCTCGACAGCATGGTGGCCACGTTGAAAGCCAAGGGCCTTCCCGTGCTCCTCACCGGCATGAAGGCGCCGAGCAATTGGGGGGCGGACTATGCCAAAGACTTCGATGCGATCTATCCGGATCTTGCCTCGAAATACGGCGTTCCCCTCTACCCGTTTTTCCTGGACGGCGTAGCGCTGGATCGGTCGTTCACTCAGCCCGATGGACTGCATCCGACGGCGGCCGGAGTGGCTGAGATCGTCAAACGTATTCTGCCCGTCGTCGAAACGCTCGTGCAAAACGTTGAGCACAAGGAAGCGTTGGAAAAGTAACCCAAAGCATTTTCAAGCGAAGTGGACACCGGTTCGCGTGAAGAAAATGCGATGAAACAAAGAGGCCCTGGCCTCCGTCTGCGTGCAAGGACACTCCGATGCCCCGCCTGTTCACCGCCATCGAGCTGCCCGACGAAATTCGCGAGGAGCTTTACCGGCTCCGCATTCCTCTGCCCGGTACGCGCTGGCTGTTACCTGAGAGCTATCACATCACGCTGAGGTTCATGGGCGACATCGGCAACGCCGAAGCGCGCGAGCTTGTCGCCAACCTCGCCCGCATCGAACCGGATGGATTTGAGCTGCGCCTTTCGGGGCTCGGCGCTTTCGGCGGCGATGATCCCCGCTCCATCTACGCCGCTGTCGTGCCGTCTCCGAAACTCGAGGAATTGGCGCGCGCTCACGAGAAAGCCGCGCGAAATGCAGGTCTGCCGCCCGATACGCGCGCATTCAAGCCACATGTCACGCTCGCGAGGTTGAAGCACTCGAATGCCGGAATCGTCGCGGACTTCCTTTCGCGGTACAGTGGCTATCGGTCCGAACCGTTTTTCGTCACGCGCACGCTGTTGATGTCATCGCGCCCCAGCGTCGGCGGCGGTCCCTATGGGATCGAAGATCGCTTTCCGATGCGCGGGCTCGGATTTCTCGCCGACGATAACGAAGCGAGTTGGTGACGACGTCCTAGCGAACGGCCTTCTGCGATCGCGCTTCGGATGCAAAATAGTTCCTTAACCTGGCGGCCGAAATCGCACCGCGTGCTTTCCCCGCCCTCGCGGCTTCGAGACGCGATCGCTGAGCTGCCTCGGCTGAATATTTCTGGTGCCGCGCCGCCGCCTCACGCGACCAAGGGGCCGGTTTGCAAACGCATCCTTGCACCATCGCGCGCTTGAATTCGAAGGCATGCGGCTCGTCAGCATACTTGTGCCCGGCGAGATCGATCATCGTCCCGGAATTGCCCGCAAAGGTCGGGAAATAGAATAGCCGGGCCTCCGACCCACACGCAGATGCACACACGCGCGCGTCCCGGAGAAAGTTCAGCGGACGTTCGTTCTGGTGCAGCGGAAAGTAGAAGCCATCGCAGCTTCGAACGCACATCGTCGTGTAGGGCGCGGCTTTGTTCAATTCCGATGCATCGACTGGCACCGTGGTTTGACCGCGGAACCGGTCCACCACCGGACGATGAGCAACTGTTTGCGCCGACGTGCTGCAATCGACGACGCAGAGAACGGCGATGATCGAAATGCCCCGCCGCACGAACGGGAAAATAAGCATCGCGAGCACTCAATAAGCATGGCCCGCCACACCCCCGTGGGCGAATATCGCCGCACCATGCCCGCACCAGCGGAAAAAATCTTCGCGATTGCGGAACTGAACGGCCGGCACAGGCGCGGCTTATGAACCTATCGTCAATACGACCTTACCGGTCGCCTCACGCCGCTCCAGCACCTCCAGAGCTTCGCGGATGCGCTCGAGCGGATAGATCGCGTGGGTGCGAGGCTTGAGACGTCCTTCGCGAACCCAGTTCACGACTTGGAGCATATTGCGGCGATGCGCGGCAGGATCGCGCCTCACGGCTTCGCCCCAGAAAACGCCCGTTATCTCGGCGCCCCTGAGTAAAAATAGATTGAGAGGAATTTTCGGAATTTCTCCCGCCGCAAATCCGACCACCAAAAAGCGCCCCTGCCAATTCAGCGCCCGCACCAGTGGCTCCGCCGCCTCTCCGCCGATGCAGTCGTAAACGACGTCGGCGCCATCACCGTTGGTCAATGCCCGAACCTCGGCCTTGAGATCGGAACCGGGGAACTGAATCAACTCATCGGCGCCTGCCGCTTTGGCGATCGCGCCCTTCTCTTCCGAAGACACGACCGCGATGACCCGAGCGCCCATCAGTTTTGCGATCTCAACCGCGGCTTGCCCAGCGCCCCCCGCGGCTCCCGTGACGACGACCGTCTCACCGGCCTTTAGGCGTCCGCGATCGGCGAGCCCGTGCATGGCCGTGCCGTAGGTTACCGAGAGCCCCGCCGCGATCGTCATCGGCACATTGCTGGGAATGGGAATCAGCTTCTCGGCATCGATAGCCATCTTCTCGGCCGCGCCGCCCCAATTCACATACGCCATGACGGCGTCGCCCAGCGTGATATCGACCACGCCCGCGCCCACGCTTTCGATGACGCCCGCAATCTCCGCGCCCGGCGAAAAGGGCAAGTCCGGCTTGAACTGGTATTTGCCGCGCGTGATCAGCGTATCGGCAAAATTGAGCCCAATGGCCGCCACCCGGACCAGCGCCTGCCCAGGACCGGCCGACGGCTCCGGTACCGTTTCGACGACGAGACTTTTTGCTCCGTCAAGGCTCTTGCAAAGAGCTGCCTTCATGTGTGACGTCCCACTCGCTGCATAACCCTCTGACACACACGAGCCGAACCCAATGTCAAGAAAAGCGACCACATGGCCGCCGCACCCGAAGGGCTATTTCGCTATCGGCGCAGAGCGGATGTCCAAGTCGCTCAACCTCGGGAACCTGATGCGTTCGGCGCACGCCTTCGGTGCCAGCTTCACGTTCACCGTGGGCGCCACCTATAAGGCCATGGAGGCCCATGCCGATACCTCGAAAAGTCAGTTGCACTTGCCCCACTACAATTGGGCCACCCTTGATGATATGGCGCTGCCCGGCGGCTGCAAGCTCGTCGGCATCGAGCTGCTCGACGACGCGATCGACCTGCCGAGCTTTCGCCATCCGTTGCGCGCCGCCTATGTACTCGGACCCGAGCTTGGCTCTCTCTCCGAGCCGCTGATCGAGCGCTGTGACTACGTCGTCAAGATCCCGACGTCCTTTTGCGTCAATGTTGCGATGGCCGGCGCGATCGTGATGTACGATCGCATCAAGAGCCTGGCACGGTTCGCCGATCGCCCGATCGGCGAGGGGGGACCTTGATGGGGAAGCAGAATGTGCGGAACATTTTGTTTGGGGCTTTTTTACTTGTCCTCGCCGGGTGGGGCCCAGCGCTCGGCGCCGAGCCGATGACGCACGTGAATACCTACGGCGACTGGTCGCTTTTGACCGATACCAACGACCCGCACCTCTTCTGCTTCGTAACGAGCCAGCCGAAAACGAGCGAGCCGTCGGACGCGCCCCGCGAAGCACCGCACGCCTATATTTCCGCGTGGCCCAAGGATGGCATTCGCGCCGAAGTCAGCTTTCTCATGGGCTTCCGCATCAAAAAGAATACGCAGGGCACCGCCACGGTGAGCCCATCCGGCTTCAAGCTTTTCGGCGCGAGCGACCGCGCGTTCGTCACCGATTCAACGCAGGAGCTGAAGCTCGTCGAAGCCATGCGGAAAGGCAATTCGCTGACCATCGCGATTGCCTCCGATCGCGGCGTCAACGTCGTCGACACCTATTCGCTGAACGGCATCGGACAGGCGCTGCAGAAGCTGCAGGAAACCTGCTTTTGACGAGCTAGAGCCGATTCTTCGAGCGAAGATGCACGTAGATGGCGCCTTCGCCGCCGTGCTGAATGGCGGCGGCCGTGAAGCTGACGACGATGGCCCGCAATTCGGGTTCGTCGAGCCAGCGCGGAACGTTGCGCTTGAGAACGCCGCGCTGCCGCTCGCTGTAAATCTCTTCCGAATCTGATCCGCCGTTCGTCTTGCCCTTGCCGGTGATGACGAGGACGAACCGCAACCCCCGTCTTTGGCAGCTGAACAGAAAACGGCGAAGCTCCGCGTGGGCCTCATCCTGGCGCATGCCATGCAGGTCGACGCGGGCCTCGATTTCCGCGCGGCCGCCGCGCAATTTCCGGACGCTGTTGCGATCGAAAAGCTGAAGCTCTGGTGTTTTCGCGGCCTGAGGCTTCGCTGGCGAAACATCGGGCCGCTGCACAGGCGTGCCGCGAGACTTAACCGGCGGCCTCTCAGGTTCAGCACCAGGCTTCGGCCTCGGAACACCCGCCTTGACCGCATCGCTTGCCGGATGGAAGCGAGGCTTGCCGCGTTTCAAAGGTTCGATGGTCGCCGCGGTATGCCGCCAGATGTCTTGATCGGCATCACTGTCTTCGATCGGGCGGCGCCCCTTGCCGCCACCATGGCCGTGTTGCTTCTTCACGGTCCCCCGCTCACGGTTTTATGCGCGTGAGAACGATCGATGGGCAGCAGCGCGTAAAGATGGCCCGGTTGCTTCGTAATTCCGGCAAGCCGCCCCGCCTTGTCACCGGAGCCAAAGAATATGTCACCGCGCTCCGATCCCTTGATCGCAGAGCCGACGTCGTGCGCGATCATCAGCCGGTGAAATTCCCCCGAGGCGGTCGCATGCTTCAGTTGCGGTGCATCGACATAGATCGGCGTGCCGATCGCATAGTAGCACGTATCGACAGCGAGGCTCCTGAGAGGCTGCAGCGGTATGTTGTTGACGCCGATCGGCGCCTTGGCGTCTTCGCCCGTCAGTTCTTTGAAGAAAACATAGGAATGATTTTTCCGCATCACCGGTATCGCCCGGGCTTTGTCGGCCTTCAGCCATTTTTTCAAAGTCTTCAACGACATTTCGTCCGCCGTCAGATGGCCGTCATCGATCAGAACACGCCCGATTGACGTATAGGGATAGCCGTTTTTTCCGTCATACGTAATCCGGACTTTGTCGCCGTTCGGGAGTTCGATGCGGCCCGATCCCTGCACTTGCATGAAGAAGGCATCGACCGCATCCCTGAGATAAAGAAGCTCGAGGCCGAGGCCAGAAAGTCCGCCCTCCTCGATCTCGGAGCGCGTGAAATAGGGCTCGAGACCCCGGCTGGTTTTGCGCTTATGCGTTAGGGCGGCTGACTTAGCGCCGCGCTCGCTTTCCAGAACCATATTCACGAGATCTGGCGGCCGCCGGTAGATCGGCACCTTGAAGATCTCGTCTGGCGTTCGCGATCCCTTGACCACCGGCTCATAGTATCCGGTGAGCAACCCCGGTTGATCGCTTCCGGTCACACGGTTGGGCCGAAAATGCGCCTCGAAAAACGTCCGCGCACCCTCGAGCGTTTGGGGCACCTTCGACTTTGCAATCGCCATCGCCCGCGTGCAAATATCGAGAAGCTCTTGCGGCGAACCTGCGCTGCCGGGCTTCGCGTCCTTCGGCCCTACCTTCAACACCGGTCCGCACGAAACAAGAAATGCATTCCAGGCCGCAAGATGATTGTCATCTCGCCAGCCGGGAAGATCGTCGAACGAAATTGGCTCGAAGGAGATCGAGCTCGGGGTCATCGCAGGCGAAGCTTTGCTCTGAGAACTGTTGGACGACGTAACGGCGAATGCAGGAGCGCCGCTAATCTGCATCGCTGCGAGACAGAATACCAGCGCTTCGAATGGGCCCGTTTTCACAGAAGTTGGGCCAAGAGCCCGTAAGACACTTGGCCCACGCATTGCGTTCATCCGTGTGTTGCGACATTCGCAACTCCACGGTCACATCGCCACTTTTAATCTTTTGCTAATTTGGTGCCTGAGTTGCAACCAATCGCCAGTTCATGTTGCTGCGCGCCTTGGCGCTCGAGATATCGCGGCTGAACGTCCAGATATCCGTCACGTCTTTTATCTTCTGCGCGTCGCCAGCGATAACCTCGCCCGCCTTGTCCCGGGTTGCCGAGATGAGCTCGCTGAGGAAGCGCACCGTCACCGACGCGACGCCATTCTTAAGCTCCGCTTCGACGATATCGGCTTTCCGGATACCGACGAACTGCTGTTCAATCGTCTCTCCGCGAGCTTCGCGCTCCGCAATGGCGGCTGTGAATCCGTCGTAGACCTCTCTGCTCAAGAGATCCTTCAACGCCTTGCGGTTGCCGTCCGCGAACGCGGAGACGATCATCTCGTAAGCCCTGCCGGCGCCGGCCAGGAAGGCGTCGGGATCGAAACTCGGATCGACCATCGCGATGTCGAGAAAACCCGTGGTGACCGAAGGATCTGAAACGGGATAGGCCCGGATGCGCGCCTCGACGTTCGCGGGCGCTGTTTCGGGTGCAGGCGCGGGCGCCAACTGTTCCCGGTCACGCCGCGGCATCGTAATGACGTCGGCCGAAGCCGTTTCCGCGGCAGGGCGCTGTCCCGCATCCCGCTCACGCGTTTTCAGACGCTCGACACGTTGTTCGTCGTCGTCGGTACGATGACCTAGTACGCTCCGGAGCTTGATGATCGCCGCAACCGCCACGATGATGGCAATCAAGGTAATAAGATCGAATTGACCGTTCATTCTTAAGGTCAGCGCCTCCGGGTGGAACAGTATGCCTGTAAGGCTTGTGCGTGATTGCCCGCCACCGTAGCACCTATCTAAGGGCGCGGACGGGCTATTTGAAGATGAAACCTCTATAACACCTAAAGCCTTCGGCGTCTGCCGCCTGTCGCCGCTGCCCAAAATTGGCAAATTTTTGGGGCGGGCAATGTGAATATCGTTGATCGGCTGAGGCTGCTTCCCGATGGTCGTTGGCCGCGAGCGACCATCCGCGCTAAGGTGCCGCAATAGTTTTGCGAGCCCTTATGTCTCAACCCTTCAAAATCGCCGTGATCCTGGCGTTCGCGGCCCTGCCGCTGCTGGAAATCGGGCTGCTGATCCGCCTTGGGCAGGTAATCGGCATCTGGTGGCTCGCCGCGATCGTCATCGGCACCGCCATCCTCGGAACCTACGTCATTCGCCGGGTCGGCCTCTCCGTTTTCGAGCGCGCGCTATCGCGCCTGGGATCGGAACGCGAAGGCTTCCCGCCGCTGTTCGATGGATTTTTGCAGGTTCTCGCCGGCCTGCTGCTCATTTTTCCCGGTGTGATCTCTGATCTGCTCGGCCTGTGCCTGCTGGTTCCTCAAATCCGCCACCTCGTCATTCGAACCGGACTTCTGAAACTCGTTACGCTGTTCCACTATCAGGCCGAGGTGAGCCGCGAGGCCTTCCGCACGACCTCCGCGGAAACCCCGACCGACGGCGAGGGTATAGTGATCGAAGGCGAATACGAACGCGTCAGCGAAAAGCCCTTGCATCAGGCCAAAGCGGTGCAGCCGAGACGTCATCGCTCCTGACGTTAAGTTGAACGCCAGTGAGCCGCGTCTCCTCCATTGCGCGTGCGAGTTCGCCGTGCTAGCGACCCGCTCGGATTTCTCAACCAAATGCACAGCTTAAAGAGGGCACGATGGCCGACCAGGGAAAGAATGGAAACGGCGCTGCTGCAGCGGAAACGCAGCTCGGCGAGAACCCCATTCAGGCCAAGATCGTCAACCAGTACATCAAGGACCTGTCGTTCGAAAATCCGAACGTCCATAAGCTGATCACGGGTGCTGGCGATCAGCCGACGCTCAAGGTCGAGGTCAACGTTGGCGCTCAGAAACTCGCCGACGACCTTTACGAATCTGCGATCGAGTTCAAGGCAACCGCCACGAACAACATCGGCACGATCTACGTGCTCGAAACGGTCTACGCCGGCCTGTTGAAGGTTGAAAAAATGCCGGAAGGCGCGCTCGAGCCGTTCCTGCTGATTTCCGGCCCAGCAATGATCTTCCCCTTCCTCCGCCGCCTCGTCGCCGACATCACGCGCGAAGGTGGATTCCCGCCGCTCTTCCTCGATCCGATCGATTTCGGTGCGCTTTACGTTCGCCGCCAGCAGCAGCAAAGCCAGACCGCGGGCAAAGCCCACGCTTAAGCCTGAGACGTTATCTCAGCCAAAGTCGTAACGCCGGCGCTTTTCAGCCCGCCGGCGTATTGCCCCAAAAATTCAGCCACAACGCCGTCGTCTTCATTTTCTCGACGAACGAGCGGTGAGTAGCGATGTCCGCTTCACCGATCCGCGCCGGAAGCGCCGCCGGCCGAACCATCGCAGCGCCGCGCCGCGCGCTACCACGCTGCCCCGCCGACGCATTGACGCTCGACGACTGCAAACCGAACGTCGCTTGCCGCTCGCCGAGCAGCTCGACGTAAACTTCCGCGAGAAGCAGACTGTCAACGAGCGCGCCGTGCTTCGTGCGCTGGGAATTGTCGATCGAATAGCGCTTGCAAAGCGCATCGAGCGTGTTGGGACCGGCCGGATGCCGGCGCCGCGCGATCGCGAGCGTATCGACCACGCGATCGAAGCTGAGAGCCTTCTCGCCGACGAGACCCAGCTCGTAATTCAAAAACATGATGTCGAACTGGGCATTGTGAATAACCAGGACATCTTCGCCGACGAACGTCAGAAATTCCCGCACCACATCGCGAAACAGCGGCTTGTCGAAAAGGAACTCTGTCGAGATCCCGTGAATTTCTTGCGCTTCGCGGGGAACGTCGCGTTGCGGATTGATGAAACGGTGAAACTCTTTGCCAGTCGGAATGCGGTTGATCATTTCGATGCCGCCGATTTCGATCAGGCGATGACCCTTCTTCGGATCGAGACCCGTCGTTTCGGTATCGAGTACGATTTCACGCATTGAGATCGGTCCCCCACAGAAAGGCTTAACGCCAGAACTTATCGTAAGCCGTGGCGCTGAGTGGCAGGAGCTTAGTGATGATGCGGTCGATTTGGCTGTTACAGTTTTCGACCGATCCGTTGGTGTCCACAACGAAATCGGCGCGCGCCTGCTTTTCGTCCTCTGGAAGCTGCCGCGCAACCACGGCCTCGAACCTGGCGTCCGTCATTCCCGCGCGCGCCAGCACCCGCTCGCGCTGCAGCTCTGGCGACGCCGTAACGACGACGATGGCATCGACATGCTCGTCGCGACCGCCCTCGAAGAAGAGCGGAATTTCAAGAACCGCCATCCCGGCGCCGTGTGTCTTCTCGTCTTGCAGGAAGCGGCGCTCAGCCTCATGCACGCGAGGATGCACGATAGCTTCGAGATCCTTGAAGCGCTTCGGATCGGCAATGAGCTGCTCTGCGAGCTTGCTGCGATCGACCGCTTGACCCGTGATCGATCCCGGAAACGCCCGTTCGATCTCGTCGTTCAGCGGTCCTGTATAAAGCCGGTGAACCTCCGCGTCCGCATCGAAGACGGAGATACCGCGCGCACGGAACCGTGCCGCCGCGGTCGATTTGCCCATGCCAATCGATCCCGTCAATCCAACGACAAGCATCATGCCTCTCGAATATTCTCTGCAATCACATCGTAGAGTTCGCGCGTGACCTCGGGCCGAACCCCAAACCACTTCTCGAAACCAGGCACCGCCTGATGCAGCAGCATTCCGAGACCGTCCACGCCCGTGAGCCCATGTCGGCGAGCGGAACTTAACAATGGAGTTTCCAACGGGACGTAAACGATGTCTGCGACAACTATGTCTTTGGACGCCCTTGAGAAATCAATTTCCGGATCCCCCACCCCATTCATCCCGAGCGTCGTTGTATTGACGACCACAGAAACGTCCGCAATGTGATCATTACGGATATCCCACGCCCGGCCGGTGACACGCCCGCCGAAGTGACGCGCAGTCTCCTGGGCCCGCTCGAAGGACCGGTTGAAGACGCGGATGTCGTCGCGGCCGGCTTCCAGAAATCCATGGATCACTGCCCGGGCCGATCCGCCGGCGCCGAGAATCATGATCGGTCCCCGCGACGTCCGCCAATGCGGCGCCGACTGATCGAGATTGGCCATGAAGCCATAGGAATCGGTGTTGGTGCAGGCCAGCACATCGCCTTCGAGCCAGAGCGTGTTCGCAGCCCCGACCGCGACCGCGGAAGACGACTTGATCTCCGCGAGTGAAAACACCGCTTCCTTATGAGGCACGGTAACATTGCAGCCCGAGAAGCCGCGCTCCTCCAGCGATCCGATGAACGTTTTTAAATCCTCAGGTCGAACCGCCTCTTTCGTATAAGATCCCTCGATCCCATATTTGCGCAGCCAGTAGCCATGGATGAGTGGCGAGCGCGAATGGGCGATCGGCCAGCCGATGACGCAGGCACGTTTCATGCTGTGATCATCTGTTCTACGCGGAGCCGCGCGAGAAGCGGCAGCAACGGAATGCCGAGGATCGTGAAATAGTCGCCCTCGATCCGCTCGAAGAGCTGCACCCCGAGAGATTCGAGTTCATAGCATCCGACGCTTCCGAGAATGCGGTCCCCTGTCCGCTCGAGATAGGCGCCGATGAATTCGTCGGAATAATCGCGCATCGTCATTCCCGCCGTCGCTGTCGTTTGCCAGCGGACGTTTCCGCCCTGCGCCAGCGCCACGGCCGAAACGAGATCGTGAGTCCGCCCGCGCAGCATGGCGAGGTGTTCGTGGGCTTCAGCGAGACTCGCCGCTTTTGCAAAGATCTTGCCGCCGAGCGCCAGAACCTGATCGGCGCCGATGACCAGAGCATCGGGATGCGCGACGGAAACGACGCGCGCTTTTTCTGAAGCCAGCACACTCGCAACATCCCCGGCTTCCGCGCCAGATGTCTTTTCGAGAATGGCATCGCGTATGGCGATTTCGTCGATATCTGCGGGAACGACGTCGAATACGAGGCCCGCGGCGTTGAGCAACTCGCGGCGCGCCGCACTGCCCGAGGCGAGTATCAACCGGCTTGCTTCAGACATTGGCTGGGTCCGTCTCCGGTTTTGACCCCGCCTTTCGGTCCTGCAGCAGCTTCAAGATCATCGTGGCAGATTCTTCGATGGATCGCCGCGTCACGTCGATGATCGGCCACCCGTTTTGTGCGGCGATCTTCCGCGTGTAAGCAATTTCGGCCGATATCGTATCACGATCAACGTAGGTTTCGAGATCCCGATCGGCCATCAGGATCGCGCGATTGCGCCGCACATCCGCGATTCGATCGACATTTGCAATCAAACACACGACAAATGCGGAGTGCTGCCGAAACAATTGTTCCGGCAGCGGCACCTGCGGCACGAGCGGCAAATTGGTCGTCTTGTACCCGCGCTGCGCGAGATAGAGCGACGTCGGGGTTTTCGAAGTGCGCGAGATTCCGAGCAGCACGATATCAGCGTCGCTGAGATTGTCCGGCAACCGGCCGTCGTCGTGCGCCATCGTGAAATTCATTGCGTCGATGCGCCGGAAGTAATCGGCGTCGAGCACGTGCTGGCCGGCGACCGTCGGTGTCTGCGGCGCGCCAAGATAGCTCTCGAACACCTGCATGATGGGACGCAACACCGCGAGACATGGAATCTTGAGCCGCTGGCAATGTTGTTCGAGCTCGTCCGCAAGCGCCTTGTTGACGACGGTATAAAGCACGATGCCCGGCTCCGCCTCGATGTCGGCCATCACACGCTTCAGCTGACGCTGCGTGCGCACAAGCGGATGCATGTGCTCAATCGCGCGGACATTCTGATATTGCACCGTCGCCGCTTTCGCGATCGCCACCAACGTCTCACCGGTTGAATCCGAGACGAGGTGCATGTGGAACAGGCTTGGCAGCGTCATGACATCGATCTCTTGCGACTGACGGGCGGCAGCCTGTTCAAAACCCCAGCCTTATCCCCGAACCCGGTGGACCCCTTTCGGGTTGAGAGAACAACTATCGGCTCACCCACGGCGATACCCACATCCGGGCAAAAGGGAAAGATGTTGTTCGACACACGGCCGTCCCAAGGAACAACCGTCCCCTCCAGCCACTGTCCGGCGGTTTTCAACAAAGCGTCCCTCCGGGTTGTTGGCGCAGATCGTTTGCAAGCCATTGATTAATGGAGGACTTAGATCCCTATTGCACGCAAGGCTCAACAGACACTATCGCTCGTGCTACATGGCCGGAATAACTAAAACCTTGTGGACGAGCTGTGGACGATCCAGAGATCCCCACTCCTCGCTGCCCTAAGAGTCAAAAAAATAAGCTTCAAGAAAATTTATCTGATTTGAAGTGAAGGAAAGAACTCCGTTGCGTGACCTGAACGCCAAATCGCCCACAAAGCACTTCCTGGCACCGTTTTCGGACAATACGGTTCAGCCCCCGCCCGTATGGCTGATGCGCCAGGCCGGCCGCTATCTGCCGGAATATCGCAAAACCCGGGCCGACGCCGGAAGCTTCCTCGACCTCTGCTACGCGCCGAAGCTCGCTGCCGAAGTGACGCTGCAGCCGATCAGGCGCTACGGCTTCGACGCCGCGATCCTGTTTTCCGACATCCTCGTCGTTCCCGATGCGCTCGGCCAAAACGTCCGTTTTGCCGAAGGTGAAGGCCCCCGTCTCGATCCCGTAAAAACGGTTGCCGACCTTCACCGACTCGACCTATCGAACACCCACTACAAGTTCGCGAAAGTTTGCGAAACGGTCGCGCTGCTGAGCAAAGAGCTGCCGCGCGAAACGGCTTTGATTGGATTTTGTGGGGCACCTTGGACCGTTGCGACGTACATGGCCGAAGGCCGGGGATCGAGCGATCAGGCCGCAGCGCGCAGCTGGGCTTATCGCGATCGTCAAGGTTTTTCCGAACTCATCGGCCTGCTGACCGAGGCCTCCATCGTCTACCTTTCGGGCCAGGTGGACGCTGGCGCCAACGCGCTGCAGATTTTCGACAGCTGGGCGGGTAGTCTCGCCGAAGACGAATTCGAGCGCTGGGTCATCGCACCAACGGCGCGCATCGTCGCCGAAATCCGGCGACGCCATCCGCAAGTTCCCATCATAGGCTTTCCGCGCGGCGCCGCCGCTCTTCTGCAGAAATACATCGATGGCACAAACGTCGATGGCGTGAGCTGCGATACATCCTGCCCGTTGAGCGTCATGCAGGCGATCGCCAAAACCGGCAAAGTCGTGCAGGGCAATCTCGACCCGCTTCTCCTCGTCACCGGCGGCGAGGCGCTCGACGCCCGGGCCGACGCCATCTGCCAGGCAATGGCGGGCTTGCCGTTCGTATTCAACCTCGGTCATGGCATCGTTCCCGAAACGCCGCCCGAGAACGTTGCCCGGCTTGTCCATAGGATCCGCAAAACGGGAAACTAGAGAATGTCAGACGCGCCTTCTGCCTCGTCTCTTGCCGCCTCCCCCGGACGCCGCGCCGCCTTCGCGCTGGCGGTAACAGCTATCCTGGCCGCGGCGTTCGTCTTGATCGTCCCTGGCGACGCCTATCTCTGGCTCAAAGCTTTCCACGTCATCGCGGTCATCGCGTGGATGGCCACCATGCTCTATCTCCCGCGACTTTTCGTCTATCACGCCGAAGCGCCGGTCGGCTCGGCCCAGTCCGAAACCTTCAAGCTGATGGAAGCCCGGCTTTTGAACATCATCGCTACGCCCTCGATGATCATCGCCTGGGTGCTCGGCCTATGGCTCGCGACCACCAGCCACTTTTGGACCGCGCCTTGGTTTCACGCCAAAATTACGCTTGTCCTGCTCCTTTCCGGGTTGCATGGCTACCTTTCAGCATCGGCCCGGGCCTTTCGTGAAGACCGCAACACGAAACCCGCACGGCACTGGCGGATTATCAATGAGGTCCCGGCAGTGCTGATGATCGGCATTGTCATCCTTGTGATTGTAAAGCCATTTTGAGACTTTCCAGATCCACGCCGATCTGCTATGGAAAAACAGTCCTCATAGGATTTTGGCAGACGGCACGTTTCGACGTTTTGATGCGTCAACGCCCGCCGGTTCATGACGAGGCGCCCGCCTTGTCGCCGTCATGCCAGGCTCATTCATCCCACCTCACCACCCGATGCCGCTCAGATGCGGCGCTCCGTGGAGTTCTTTTTCAATGAAGCAAATGAAGCTCGAGGATTTGAAGCGGAAATCCCCCGCCGAGCTCGTCACCTTTGCCGAAGAGGCCGGTGTCGAGAACGCCTCGACCCTGCGTAAGCAGGAATTGATGTTCGCAACGCTGAAGCAGCTCGCGACCCAAGAAACCGAAATTACCGCGACCGGTGTCGTTGAAGTCCTGCAGGACGGCTTCGGCTTTTTAAGGTCGCCAGACGCCAACTATCTGCCCGGCCCCGATGACATCTATGTCTCGCCCTCGCAGATTCGCCGCTTTGCCCTCCGCACCGGCGATACCGTTGAAGGCCAGATCCGCTCGCCTAAAGACGGCGAACGCTACTTCGCCCTTCTCAAAGTCTCGAACATCAACTTCGAAGACCCCGAGAAGGCTAAGCACAAGAGCCACTTCGACAACCTGACGCCGCTTTATCCGACGCAATGGCTGAAACTCGAAATAGAAGACCCGACCATCAAGGACCTGTCGTCCCGCGTGATCGACATCGTCTCGCCGCTCGGCAAAGGCCAGCGCGCCCTGATCGTCGCCCCGCCGCGCACCGGCAAGACGGTTCTTCTCCAGAACATTGCCCACTCGATCACAGCCAATCATCCCGAATGCTATCTGATCGTGTTGCTGATCGACGAGCGGCCGGAAGAAGTTACCGACATGCAGAGGAACGTCAAAGGCGAGGTCATCTCCTCGACATTCGACGAGCCGCCGTCGCGGCATGTTCAAGTGTCGGAGATGGTCATCGAGAAGGCTAAGCGCCTTGTTGAGCATAAGCGGGACGTTGTCATCCTGCTCGACTCGATCACGCGTCTAGGTCGTGCCTACAACACTGTTGTTCCGTCTTCCGGCAAGGTTCTGACCGGCGGCGTCGACTCGAACGCCCTGCAGCGCCCGAAGCGCTTCTTCGGTGCGGCCCGCAACATCGAAGAGGGCGGCTCGCTGACGATCATCGCGACGGCCCTCATCGATACCGGCTCGCGCATGGACGAAGTGATCTTCGAAGAGTTCAAGGGCACAGGCAACTCGGAAATCATTCTCGACCGCAAGGTCTCCGACAAGCGCGTCTTCCCGGCGATCGACGTCTCGCGCTCGGGCACGCGTAAGGAAGATCTGCTGGTTCCGAAGGATCAGCTCAAGAAGGTCTATGTCCTACGCCGCATCCTCAATCCGATGGGCACCATGGACGGCATCGAGTTCCTCATCGACAAGCTGCGCTCGACCAAGACCAACGGCGAGTTCTTCCAGTCGATGAACACGTAAAGTATCTACAAGTGATTCACGTGAAAAAGGCCGCCCAATCGAGCGGCCTTTTTTGTTGTCGAAAGAACGGTGAGACCTACTCAGCCGCGTGAATGATCTGCTCGCGCGCTTCCTGCGCCGGCGTCTTGGCGGCGAGTTTCTTATAGCGATCGGGCTCGCCCTTGCCGGGCTCATAGTAGAATGGCAGCAGCAGCTGCTCGACATAGCCCTTCGGGAAATTCGGCAGCTCGTCGACGCCCATATCCTTGGACGTGATCTCACGTTTCGGCTTGTCGCTGAACGTGCCGAGCATCTTGTCCCAGATCGTCAGCAGCAGACCGAAATTGCAGTCTCCTTCCGTGCCCCAGTTGACGTGGTGCATGTGATGCAGCCGGCCGATCGACAGGTGTTTCTGCAGCGGTCCAAGCCGCGCATCGACATTCGAGTGCTGCACGATCAGCGTCACCGAGATCAGGAAACCGAGCACGACAGCAACCGGCACAGGCATGCCGATGATCACGAGCGGCATGTTGCCGACGATCATATCGATGATCTGATGGATGGGGTGTCGAATGACGCCGTTGTAGCCATAGAGCCGGCCGACACCGTGATGGACCGCATGCAGCCTCCAGAGCGGCGCATATCGGTGACTGAGGTAATGCATCATCATGAAAGCGAAGTCGGCAGCGACGAACGCGATCAGCACCTGCGTCCACATCGGCCAGTGCGTCGGCCAAATGCCCTGGAACGGAAACAGCCAGCAGATGACCGGAATCAGGAAGACGCCATTCATCGCCGATATTTCGTAGGCCGCTATGTGCGCGGTGTTCGCGCCCATGTCGCCATGACTCTGATGGTCGTTCCAGTCGTCAAAAAACGGCGCAATCTTCTCGGCGGCGAACGAAGTTGCATAGGCGGTAGCCAGCAACGGCAGCAGCCAGAGATAAGCCCAGTGGTTTCCTTGGGCGACGACCAGTTCGCTCACGACCCAGTAGGCGGCGAAGGTCAACCCGAACATCATAAAGGGGGCGTAGCCGTATCGGACGACTTCCCGGAGATATCTCATGCGGCGCGGCCTTTCTAACCCGACCTCTATATCGTTCAGAGGCTGTTTCAGCCAAGCGTTTGAACTCTGGGACGTTTCAACGCGGTAAAGAGTCATTAGAAAGTTCCGGTCGCCGATCTCGCAGCATGCAGTCGTGTTAGAAATTCATTCCGTTCCTGCAACGGCGTGCTGCAGGTTGGTCCGACGCACACGTAAGCCGTTGATTTGCCGCCGATGCTCGCTTTACCCGCAAGCGGCGATTGGCTGGAAAGACCTGGCGCCGCAGCCGAAGTGAACTCCAAGGCTCCCGGTAACGAAACCCGATAAAGCTCCGTTCCGAGAATATTGTCGCTGCCAATCACAGCAACTTGAACCAAACGATCCAGATCAAGTTCCGCTGCAATAAGCCCAGAGTGGCCGGTTGGAACGCGTGCCACCGCGCCCGAAAATGCGCTAACCAATTGCCGCGCCCGATTGTCGTAACGGCTGTCGCCGGTGAGGGCCGCAAGCGCGATCAAGTTTGAAAGTTGGATGGCGTTTGCACTCGGGACGGCATCATCCGTTGCCGCCTTGAGGCGGACGACGACATCCGTCGTATCGTCGGCCGCAGTGAAATATCCGCCGCTGTCGGCATCCCAATAATGCTGATCGAGGATATCGGCCCAGCGCTCGGCCTGGACGAGATAGCTCTCCGATTGTGTCGCGCCGAACAGCCGAAGCGCAGCCCACGTCATGTTCGCATAGTCGGATGCGGTTGCCGGCGCTTTCGCGAGGCCCGCGCGGTACGAATGAAAGAGACGATCGCCACCGGCGGAGAGCTTCGTCGTGATGCACGCGAAGGCGCGCTCCGCGAGCGCCAGCCATTCCGGCTTTTGAAACACGACTGCCGCGCGCGAAAGCGCGGCGATCATCAGGCCGTTCCAATCGGCGAGGATCTTGTCGTCCCATCCCGGGCGCACGCGCGATGCTCGTCGCTGAAGAAGCTTCGCACGCATCCCGGCGAGACGCGCTTCCTCGTCTTCTGAAAGAAGCGCCAGCGAATCGAGTCGATTGAGGATCGTGTGTCCTTCGAAATTGCCGTGGGGCGTCACCCCGTAAACGCGATTGAAGAATCGCGCATCCTCGACGCCGAGAACGTCCGCGATTTCCTCAGCGCTCCACACATAGAACTTTCCTTCTTCGCCTTCGCTGTCGGCATCGAGAGAGGCCGCGAACCCGCCCGCTTCACCGATCATCTCGCGCTCGAGCCAAGCGACGGTCTCAGCGATGCGGATCTTGAAGAGAGGCTCCTGCGTCTCGCGCCAAACCTCCGTCATGAGATCGATCAGCAGCGCATTGTCGTAGAGCATCTTCTCGAAGTGCGGGACGAGCCAAAGCTCATCGACGGAATAGCGTGCGAAGCCTCCGCCGAGATGATCGTAGATGCCGCCTTGCGCGATATGGCGAAGCGTCGTCACGACGGCGTCTTTCGCGCGCTGCTCGTCGAACCGGATTGCGCCGCGCCACAACAGCCAGAAGATATTCCATTGCGGAAACTTCGGCGCGCCGGATAGCCCTCCATGCTCGCGATCGACAGCACGCGCGATGCGCTGAACGAGATCGCGAACATCAGGCCGGGGCACACTTGCGCTATCGTTCGCGAAGCTATCGTCCTTTAGCGACGCGATGAGTGCTTCGGTGTTCTTGCGCACATCGTCGGGCTGATTTTGATAGGCCTCGGAGATGCGCAGAAGAACCGTCACGAACGCCGGACGCCCGTATCGTGATTCACGTGGAAAGTAAGTGCCGCCCCAAAACGGTTTCGCGTCGCTGTCGAGAAACATTGTCAGTGGCCAGCCGCCCTGCTCGCCGAGCCGGTGCAGCGCACCCATGTAGATCGCATCGATATCGGGACGCTCCTCGCGATCGACCTTGATGTTGATGAAGAGGTTGTTCATCACCTCCGCCGTCGCCGGATCTTCGAAACTTTCATGAGCCATCACGTGGCACCAGTGGCACGCAGCGTATCCGACGGAGAGCAGGATCGGTTGTCCCGTCCGCTTGGCTTCGGCAAGCGCTTCCGGACCCCAAGCCCACCAATGCACCGGGTTGTCCTGGTGCTGCAGAAGATAGGGGCTCGTCTCATGCTTCAGGCGATTTTCGCTCAATTCGCACCTGTCGGTGTTAGGAGGGATGTCGTGATCGAGTTGCGGTCGTCGCCGTCTACGAGTACGCGAAGCGGATGAAAGAGGCTTCAACGATCTTCGCGCTTTCGAGCGCTCCGGGACGTGCGGGTGTCGCGGTTATTCGCGTTTCGGGTCCCGCCGCCCGGGCGACGCTCGAAATGATGACGGGACCACTGCCGGAACCACGCTTCGCAGCCTTCCGCACCATTAAGCATCCAAGGACCGGCGACGTGCTCGACAGGGCCGTAGTTATCTGGTTCGCGGCGCCAAAAACCGAAACAGGCGAAGATATCGTCGAGTTCCAGGTTCACGGCAGCCGCGCCGTCATCGCCGCCTTGCTCTCGGCGCTGGGAGAGATCGCTGGATGCCGCTTAGCGCAGCCCGGCGAATTCGCCCGTCGTGCATTCGAGAACGGCAAGCTCGACCTGGCCGAAATAGAGGGCCTCGCCGACCTCATCGAAGCCGAAACCGAAGCCCAGCGCCGCCAGGCTCTCGCCCAGACGGCCGGCTCTCTCTCGAAGCTCTATGACGGCTGGCGAACCCGTCTGATCGAGATCGCCGCGCTGGTCGAAGCCGCAATCGACTTTTCCGACGAAGGCGACGTATCGGTGTCGGCCTTCAACGAAGCGCGAAAGCGCGTGGAAATATTGCAAAAGGAAATCGCCTCGCATCTGGATGACGGCCATCGCGGCGAAATTCTTCGTGAAGGATTCCGGGTCGCGCTTCTAGGGCCTCCGAATGCCGGGAAGTCCAGCCTGCTGAATGCTCTCGCCCGCCGTGACGCAGCAATCGTTTCTGCCGAAGCCGGAACCACACGCGACGTCATCGAGGTTCGCCTTGACCTTGCCGGACTCGCCGTCATCGTCTCCGACACAGCAGGCATTCGCGAAGCATCGAGCGACGTCGAACGCGAAGGCATCCGGCGCAGCCTCGCTGCCGCCCGCGACGCCGACCTGGTGCTGTGGTTAGCCGAAAATCCTGAATCGATTCCGCCACTTAATTTTTCACGTGAAACAAGTCTTGCAATCCGTTCCAAACAGGATCTTGCACTTGATTCCCACTTCGACGGGCTCGCAGTCTCTGCCAAGACCGGCGCCGGCATCGATCAGCTCATCGCGGAGATCGCCAAGCGCGCCAGCGAAGCCGTCGGCTTGGCGACCGAACCGGCGCTGACCCGAGCCCGCCATCGGGAAGCCCTGGAAAATGCCCTTAACGATACCGGCGCCTTCCTTAACGGCCCCCCGGACCCGATCGAACTTCGCGCAGAGGACGTGCGCCGCGCCGCTCATGCGCTGGGCCGGATCACCGGCCGGATCGATGTCGAGGACGTCCTTGACCAAATTTTCAGTCGATTCTGCATCGGCAAGTGAGTCCAAAAGGTTTCACGTGAAATGATTCCCGGATTCGCAAGCCCCCATTTTTAGACTCCTGTGGGCAACGTCCGGCGACATACCGCCTTTTGCGCGTCCCCCGGATGCGCTAGGTCCTGGCCATGAACAGTACGTATGACGTCATCGTTGTGGGCGGCGGCCACGCCGGAACCGAAGCAGCCGCGGCTGCGGCGCGCATGGGTGCGCGGACGGCACTTGTCACCCATGCCTTCGCGACGATCGGCGAAATGTCGTGCAATCCGGCCATTGGCGGCCTCGGAAAGGGTCATCTGGTCCGCGAAATCGATGCCCTGGACGGTCTAATGGGCCGCGTCGCGGACGTAGCAGGCATCCAATTCCGGCTTCTGAACCGCTCGAAAGGCCCCGCCGTCCACGGCCCCCGCACCCAGGCCGACCGCAAGCTCTACCGCCAGGCAATGCAGGCCGAAATCGCTTCGATTCCAAACCTCGACGTCATCGAAGGCGGGGTCGAAGACCTGATTGTCATCGGTGGCCGGGTCCAGGGCGCCATCACCGCCAATGGCCGCGAGCTGCGCGCCGGCGCCGTCGTACTGACGACCGGCACGTTCCTGAATGGCCTGATCCATATGGGCGAGCAGAAGATTCCTGCCGGCCGGGCCGGGGAAGCGCCCGCCCTCCGGCTGTCCGAGCGCCTTTACGGCCTCGGTCTGAAACTCGGCCGCCTGAAGACGGGCACGCCAGCGCGCCTCGACGGCAAATCGATCGATTGGTCGGGCCTCGAAATGCAGAAGGCCGACGACGATCCGGTGCCATTCTCGTTTCTGACCGAAGCCGTCACGACCCCGCAAATCGCCTGCGGGATCACCTACACAAACGAAGCGACGCACGAGATCATCCGCGCCAATCTTGCGCGTTCTCCTATGTATTCCGGCCAAATCGAAAGCGTCGGCCCGCGCTATTGCCCGTCGATCGAGGACAAGGTCGTGCGATTCGCTGACCGCGCGGCGCATCAGATTTTCCTCGAACCTGAAGGCTTGGACGACGACACGATCTATCCGAACGGCGTCTCGACATCCCTGCCGATCGAAGTCCAGGAAGCCTTCCTGAAAACCATGCCGGGGCTGGCCAATGTCGTGATCAAGCGGCCTGGCTACGCCATCGAATACGACTACGTCGATCCGCGCGAACTGACCCCGGGCCTGGAAGTCAAGCGCCTGCCCGGCCTCTTCCTGGCTGGCCAGATCAACGGCACCACCGGCTACGAGGAAGCCGGTGCCCAAGGCCTTCTCGCTGGCATCAACGCCGCTCTGACCGCCAGCAAAACGACGCTCGATTCAACCTCCAGTGATTCACGTGAAACGGATTCACGTGAAACAGGAGCCGCAGTTTTCGAGGATTCACGTGAAACGTACGCTATTTCGCGGACGGCGGGCTATCTGGGCGTGATGGTCGATGACCTCATTACTCGGGGGGTCTCGGAGCCCTACCGGATGTTCACGTCGCGGGCGGAATTCCGGCTGAAGCTCCGCGCCGACAACGCCGACCAGCGTCTGACGCCCGAGGGCATCACCCTCGGCTGCGTCGGCCCCGCGCGCCGCCGGAAGTTCGAGACCAAGGCCAAAGCCCTCGCCGAGGGCCTGGATCTCCTGAACCAGCTCTCGCTGACGCCGACCGAGGCAGCCCGCCACGGCCTAACCGTCAATCGTGACGGCCGACGCCGTACGGCCTTCGATCTGCTGGCTTTTCCCGAAATCTCGCTCGACCGCCTGAAATCCGTCTGGCCCGAAATCGGCAACATCGCGCCGCGGATCGCCGACCAGCTGGAGGTCGACGCCCGCTACGCCGCCTATCTCCGCCGTCAGGACGAAGATGTCGATCAGCTGAAGCGGGACGAGGCCGTCCGCATCCCCAATGACTTCGATTACGCCGCCATTCCGAGCCTTTCGGCCGAGATCCGGCAGAAACTGGCGCGCCACCGCCCCTCGACGATTGCTCAGGCCGGCCGCATCGAAGGCATGACGCCCGCCGCGCTTCTGACCCTGCTGGCCCGCCTCAAGGCGGCCAAGAGCGGCAAGCGCGACCGCAAGAGCGCCTAATGGCGTTGTCAGGCATCGACACGCCGGAAGAGTTTCAGCGCCGGTTCGACGTTTCCAATGAAGTTCGCGAAAAGCTGGAGACATACGCCGCGCTCCTGAAGCGCTGGCAGAAAACCATCAACCTCGTCGCTCCGAGCACCCTCGACGAAATCTGGCACCGCCACTTTGCCGATAGCGCCCAGCTCTGGCGCTACCGCCCGGAAAACGCCCCAACCTGGCTCGATCTTGGCTCCGGTGCCGGCTTCCCCGGTCTCGTCCTGGCGATCATGGCTTCCGAAACCGGCGGCACGCGCCACATACTGGTCGAGAGCGACAGCCGAAAGGCCGCATTCATGCGCGAAGTCGCCCGCGAAACCCGCGTTGCTGTGGACATTCTGGGCATGAGGATCGAAAATCCCGAGACTCAGGCTAAGGTAGGCAAGGCCGACTGCGTTACTGCGCGCGCTCTTGCACCACTCTCGCGACTGGTCGAGATCGCGGCACCTTATTTTGCGTCTTCTACGCTTGGCATGTTCTTGAAGGGTCGTGACGTTTCGGCCGAACTCGAGAACGCAGCTCGCGATTGGCAGTTTGCCTTTGAGCTGATTCCAAGCGTTACGGAAGAGGCCGGCCGCGTTGTGTTGCTCAAAGCGTTGAACCCAAGGACGGAGGGATAAACCCGTGGCCGGCTACGTTTCAGGCACGGGCGGTGCGAACGCGGGACCGCGTGTCGTTGCTGTCTCCAATCAGAAAGGCGGCGTCGGCAAGACGACGACCGCGATCAATCTCGGCACCGCGCTGGCGGCCGTCGGTGAACGGGTTCTCATTCTCGACCTCGATTCGCAGGGCAACGCTTCGACCGGACTCGGCGTCGACATCGAGCAGCGCTTCAAGACGACGTTCGACGTTTTGACGGGAAACGCTGCAATCCTTGAAACCGTCCTCAAAACGGCGGTTCCGAATCTCTTCATCGTGCCGGCGAACAGCGATCTCGTCGGCATCGACGCGGCGCTTGCGGCTGATCAAAACAAGGCGTTCAAGCTCCGCGACGCGATCACGGCAATGATCGGACATCTGCGCGCCCGCGATGCGGACCAGCAATTTACGTATGTGCTGATCGACTGCCCGCCGTCTCTCAATCTGCTGACGCTCAACGCGATGTCTGCGGCGCATGCGGTTCTGGTGCCGGTTCAGTGCGAGTTCTTCGCGCTCGAAGGTATTTCGCAGTTGAAGGATTCCATCGAGCAGATCCGTGCGACGCTCAATCCGCGTCTCGAAATTCAAGGCGTCGTGCTCACGATGCATGACGCGCGCACGTCTCTGTCGCGGGAAGTCGCCGACAACGTTCGCGCCTTCTTCGGGAATAAGGTCTACGACACCGTTATTCCGCGCAACACGCGCATCGCCGAGGCGCCGTCGCACGGCAAGCCCATTCTTCTCTACGATTACGACTGCCCAGGCAGCCAAGCCTATATCCGGCTTGCGACCGAAATCATGGAGCGCGAACGGCGATACAAGGCCGCCTAAACAGCTAGAACTCCGCCCGATCAAAACGACAAACCGACAAGCAGGGGACTGATAAGCAGATGAACTCGATGGTGCCGAAGAGCCGCCTGGGCCGTGGCCTTGCCTCTCTCATCGGAGAACCGGCACCTCTCGGACATCGCCTTCCGCCCGAGGGCGAGCAGCGCATGGTCTCGATCGCCGAGGTCAAATCAAGCCCGCTCAATCCGCGCAAGGATTTCCGCGACGATGAACTCGCGGAGCTGGCGGAGTCTATCCGCACCAAGGGTCTCGTCCAGCCGATCGTCGTCAGGCCGAACGGAATGTCGGGCGGCTACGAGATCGTCGCCGGCGAACGCCGGTGGCGCGCGGCGCAGAAGGCCGGGATGCACACCATCCCCGTGATTATCCGCGAACTCACCGACCGCGAAGTCCTCGAGCTCGCGATCATCGAGAACGTCCAGCGCCAGGACTTGAACGCCATCGAAGAAGCGTCGGGCTATCGCGAGCTCGTCGAGCGCTTCGATTATAGCCAGGAACAGCTCTCCGAAATCATCGGCAAGAGCCGCAGCCACGTGGCCAATACGCTCCGGCTTTTGAAGCTCCCCGCGCCCGTCCAGTCGCTCGTCCAGCAGGGCCAGCTGACGGCCGGTCACGCCCGCGCTCTGATCGGCCGCGCCGACGCTGAATCGCTGGCGAAAAAGATTATCGACGACAGCTTGAACGTCCGCGACGTCGAAGCTCTCGTTCAGCAGACCTTCGGCCAGGAGGGCCCGACCGGCGGCAACCGGCGTGCGCGCGACAAGGATGCCGACACGAAGGCCTTCGAGAAAGAGCTGACCGATCTTTTGGGCCTGAAGGTCGAAGTCCGGCGCGGTTCGGGCGAAACCGGCACCCTCACGATCCGGTACGGCAACTTCGACCAGCTCGACTACATCCGCCAACGCCTTGGCGGAGGTTGAGTTTTTAAGCTTTCTATCGCAATTTTAGAGCCGCCGCTTGACGCTCTCGCGGCGGCTTGATGCTGTGCGTGCCATAGGGCTCGTGCGCTCGGGCCTAATTGCACGAGATACGAACATGAGTGATGTGAATACGTTGGAGCGTCTTGCCGCGCTCGTCCGCTCGCGGCGTTCCGACACGAGTGGAAAATCATATACATCTCAGCTGTTGACCGCCGGCACCGAGCGCTGCGCCAAGAAATTCGGTGAAGAAGCGGTGGAGGCTGTTATCGCCGCGTTGGGAACCGATACGGCCGCCCTCAAGGCAGAAGCGGCGGACGTGCTGTATCACCTTCTTGTCCTGCTCGAATCCCGCAACGTCACTCTGGAGGAGGTTCTGAAGGTTCTCGAGGGGCGCATGGGCACGTCGGGACTTGAAGAGAAGGCCTCCCGGACCCGAGGCGAATCGTGAAAACGCGCACCGCGGCTCGCAAGAAGGCAAAGACGCAGCCGCCGGCGGAGGCGCATGGCGAGGTGCGCCGTCCGGAGGGTGTCCCCTTCTCCCCCTACCGCGTCTTTACGCGTGAGGAGTGGGCGAGACTTCGTGCCGATACGCCGATGACGTTGAAGCCGAATGAGCTCGAGCAGCTCTCCGGTATCATCGAGGAGCTTTCGGTCGACGAGGTCGAGCAAATCTATCTGCCCTTGTCGCGCCTTCTCAATCTCTATGTCGCCGCCGCGCAAAAACTGCATTCGGTCAGCTCGGAATTTCTCGGGCGCAAAGATACAAAGGTCCCCTTCATCATCGGCGTCGCGGGGTCCGTTGCCGTCGGCAAGAGTACGACAGCGCGTGTGCTGCGGGCGCTTCTAGCGCGTTGGCCCGACCATCCGCGCGTCGATCTGATGACGACCGACGGCTTTCTCTATCCCAATGCCGAGCTGCAGCGCCGCGGCCTGATGGAGCGGAAGGGCTTTCCCGACAGCTTCGACACGGAACGGCTCTTGCGCTTTCTGGGCGACGTCAAATCCGGCGTATCGCGCGTCGCCGCTCCAGTCTATTCGCACTTCCAATACGATATTCTTGCCGGTCAGGAAGTGTTTGTGGAGCAGCCCGATATCCTCATTATCGAAGGCCTGAATATTCTCCAGCCGGCCGACATGCCGAAAGACGGCGGCACCATTCCATTCGTCTCGGATTTCATCGATTTCTCGATCTATATCGATGCCGATCCCACCGTTATCGAGAAATGGTATTTGACGCGTTTCATGCGTCTCAGAAGCACCGCGTTTCGCGACCCCGGCGCTTATTTTCACAAATACGCGACACTCGCCCCGGACGAGGTGCGCCGCATCGCGCTGAAGCTATGGCGCGAGATCAACCTCAAGAACCTCGAAGAAAACATCCTGCCGACGCGCCGCCGCGCTCAGCTGATTTTGCAGAAGGGCGAAAGTCATCGCGTCGAGGTGGCATCGCTGCGCAAGCTCTGAACCCGATTTTGCGCGCGAAAAGGCAAAAAATGGACCGCTTGGGGAAGCGGCCCGTGGAGTGATCACAGGATAGGCTCAGAAATCGAATTGTCGGAATGGGCCGTCTTTGCGCAAAGGGCTCAGCGACTGTGCAGCATCGCCTGAGGCGTTGCCTCGGAGGTAAGCCCCGCCGCGGCCGGCGTGGTCCCACGAAGGTCTTTTGCGAGCTCGATGCGCGTCTTCAACGTAAAGACTTTGTATTTATCGCGCAGGCGGCGAATCGCCGATGGGTTCGAATATCCCATCAACCGTATAGCGGTGGTCGGTCTCAATTCCGGATGTACCCTCAGCAACTCGTCCAGCCGTGCAATACGGTCGCTATCATCGATGCCGGTACCTTTCGGACGGCCGCGGCGAATGGGAGAGTGAAGCATTTTGAGCGAACCTCGAAACGAAGCGATTCGATGGTTTCGAGATTGCGGGAATATATTCGTCAATTCCAGGGAGAATAAATTCGAGTGCAAATTGGACTCGTTTCACCCCCTAAATATTCTCGTTCTGAACGACATTCAGTCAGAATTGGTATTTCAGGAATTCTCGAAATAGGCGGTTGTAAGAGCTTTGAAGCTACGAAATGACGCCGTGTTGCTTCACGAATTCGGCGAGCGAAACTGAGGGTCTGGCGCCAATGTGGCTGATGATTTCGGAGGCTGCGAGGCTTGCGAGCTTCCCGGCGATTTCGAGATCGAATCCCCGCGCATATCCGAAAAGGAATCCAGCCGCATATAAATCGCCGGCGCCGGTCGTATCGACGACCTTTTCGACTGGAAATGGCGATATCGAAATAGACTGCTCTCCGGAATGAATCTCGGAGCCTTTTCCGCTGCGGGTGAGAACTGCGAGTTTCGCGTCTTTTCGCGCATTTTCCGCAGCAATCTCGAACGAGTCCGTTTGATAGAGAGATTTGATCTCCGATTCATTGGCGAAAAGAATATCGATGCCGGAGCGAATGAGTTCGAGGAATTCGCCGCGATGGCGATCGACGCAAAAGCCGTCCGAAAGCGTGAGCGCGGTTTTGCGTTCGGCTTTTTTCGCAGCATTTAACGCCGCCCGAAAAGCGGCTTTCGCTTGCGGCTCATCGAACAAATATCCCTCGAGATAAAGAATGGACGCCGCGCTGATCATTTCCAGGTCGAGCTGCGCTTCGGTGAAGCTCGTCGAAATACCGAGGAACGTATTCATCGTGCGTTCCCCGTCAGGCGTCACGAGAATAAGCGAGCGCGATGTCGGTGCGCCGTTGGCAACGGCTGGCGCATTGAACGCTACGCCGACGGAGCGAATGTCGTGGGAAAAGATTTTGCCGAAATCATCGTCGGCGACGGTTCCGATGAAAGCCGCGCGTCCGCCGAACGAGGCGACGCCTGCGATAGTATTGGCTGCCGATCCGCCTGAAATCTCGATGGCGGGTCCCATCGAGGAATAGATCTTTTTGACTTCGCCGGCATCGACCAGGCGCATGCTGCCTTTCGTGACGCCGACGGTAGCGAGAAAGGCATCATCACATCGCCCAATGATATCGACGATCGCGTTACCGATCCCGATTACGTCGTAACGCGTGTCCGTCATGTCGTCCCCCTTGCCATTTGCGCAGGCACTATAGGGACACGAGAGGCGGTCGCAAGCCGCGCGCTAGCGGCCGCCCGCCGCAGCCGCCATCGATGCGAGCGCCAAAATCATGCGCTCGGCGACGACGTCCTCCAAATTCGATGTCAGGCGCGCCGTCTTTGCAGTTTCGGCAATGCGCCGGAGCGCCTGATCGAGCTGTCCGCGCGACCAGCTGCGCACCTGCCGCGCGAAGCTGTCTTTCTGTTTGAAGAACAACGGTGGACGGACGGACTTGAGTGCATCGTCGAGACGAAGACCTGCATCGACGTCGCTTCTGACCCGATGCAGTTTCAGGAAGTAGCGCTGCACGATCAAGATGATCACCTGCGCGTTTTCGCCCGAGCCGAGAGCCCGGCCGAAGTCGCTGATCGCATCCTTCGTGCGTCCTTCCGCGACGGCTTCGGCAATGCGTTCGAGCGCGAGCCCCGCCGCATCTCCAACGAGGCCGTCGACATCCTCGTGCGTGATGGAAGGCCGCCCCAGGCAGAAAAGAGCGAGCTTCTCGATTTCGGCGCGCGAAAGCGCGCGATCGGCGCCGAGCCGGCTCTGCAGCAACGCGCGCGCGTCACCTTCGATCGTCAGCGAAAACGACGAAAGAACTTCGGAAATCAGCGCGTCGATATCGGCTGCGGTATCGGGATAGCAGGCAACGGCAAAGCACTTCGCCTGGGATTCGAATAGAGATCGAAGACTGTCATCTGCTTTGAGGTTACCCGCTTCGACGATCAGCAGGCCCTCGAGCGGACCCGACGTGAGGAGCGGCTTCAAGAGCGCCGTCGAAACGCGCCGGCTCGCAATCGTGCGAACGATCCGGCGGCCCGAAAACATGGGCCGCGTCTGTAGCTCCGTCTCGAGGCGCCCCGGATCCTCGTCTAGTTCCGTTTCGTCAATTTTGAGGACTTCGCCGGGAGGATTCTCTCTCGCAGCCAGGCTTTTCGCGAGCGCCGCTGCCCGTTCGCTCACGAGACCCGGGTCGGAGCCATGAAACAGCACGGCCGCCAGGTCGGCGGGCGGCGATTTCAAGAAAGCTGAGGCTTGCTGTGGTTTGACGGCGGCCATCGGGGTGCTCTTCCAGGGCTGTCGCCCCAGATATCAGAGCTAGAGATATCAGAGCTAGACGTTCCCGGTCGATAAGACTGCGAGCAGCCGCGTCTGGATCTCTTGGCCAACGGTTTCCGCTGCCCGGTTTTCCGCGTCCTGCCGAGCCGAGACGTTGGCGAAGATCGATGACACGCGGTCGAACGAGGCGCGGCCGTAGCTCGTGCCCTGCGCGACCACTTTCTTGTCGGACAATCGGATGAGGCTGAACGTCGCGTCGACGCTGTAGATCTGGTTGCCGGCGTTTCCGTCCACAGCAACGAGCATCGAGGTGACCGACTCACGAATGGCGATGTCGAGACGGTACTGCGGGGGCTTAGGCGAGCCACCGCCGGTCGTTTGATAGATCAGCTCGTTGCGGATGCGCTGGCCAACCCGGCCCGGAATGGGTGCGATGTCGACAGTCGCCAATCGTTCGGTAACAGCCGCCCCACCAATCAGCGACGAGCCATAGAGCGGACGGAAACCACCGTCGCCGCAACCCGACAACGCTGAAAGTGCAATGAAAGCTGAAGCCGCGAAGAGGCCGCGCGCAACCGTCAGGCTGCACATGCCTCGTCCCCCAATCCGCCCCTCAACCAACGACATTCACGATCCTCTGCGGAACGACGATAACTTTTTTCGGCGGCCGCCCGTCTAACGCACGCACCACCGATCCAAGCTGCAACGCCGCCGCTTCAACTTCCTCGGCTTTCGCACTGCGCGAAATCACGAGTTCGTCCCGTCGCTTACCATTAACCTGTACGGCAATGGTGACTTGATCGTCAACGAGCAGCTCGGGTTCTGGCGCTGGCCAAGGTTCATTCGCGACCAGCGTGTTGTATCCGAGCCGCGCCCAGCATTCTTCAGCCAAATGCGGCATCATCGGGCCGATCATCAAAACCAGAAGTTCCCCGGCCTCCCGAATGGCCCAGGCGACGTCCGGCCCGCGCTTGGATAAACCCGACTGGAGAACATTGGACAATTCGTGGATGTTCGCGACCGCCACGTTGAAACGCAACGATTCGATGGAACGGCCGACCGCATCCAGCGCCCGGTGCGCGCCCTTTCGAACCTCAAGCGCCTCCGGGCCAAATGAAGCTGGCTTCGAACCCTTTTCCCCAGGATAGGCCTCGGCAATCTCATCGACGATCCGCCAGACGCGCTGGATGAAGCGTCCCGCGCCCGCGACGCCGGCCTCGGTCCAGATTACGTCGCGCTCCGGAGGACTGTCGGAGAGCATAAACCAGCGCGCGCAATCGGCGCCGTAATGGGAGATGATGTCGTCCGGGTCCACCAGGTTTTTCTTGGACTTCGACATCTTTTCGATGCTGCCGATCGCGGCAGGACGGCCGCTCGATATTTCGACGGCTCGGCGATTGGCGCCTTCGCCTTCGAGCCGGACATCGCTGGGCAAAAGCCACACCCCATCCTCGGACTTGTAGGTCTCGTGCGTGACCATGCCCTGTGTGAAGAGCGCCGCGAAGGGTTCGCGCGTATTCGTCGCGAACGACAAGTGCCCTGTATCGCACATCGCGCGCACGAAGAACCGCGAGTAAAGAAGATGCAAAATCGCGTGCTCGATGCCGCCGATATACTGGTCGACCGGCAGCCAATATTGCGCCGCGCTTCTGTCGACGGGCGTCTGCGCTTCCGGCGCCGTGAAGCGCACGAAGTACCAGGACGAATCGACGAACGTGTCCATCGTGTCCGTTTCGCGCACCGCCGGCTCGCCGCAAATCGGACAGTTGACGTGCTTCCACGTCGGATGCCGGTCGAGCGGATTGCCCGGCTTATCGAACGTCGCATCTTCCGGAAGTTCGATCGGCAGATCTTTTTCCGGCACCGGAACAACGCCATGCGTCTTGCAGTGGATGATCGGGATCGGGCAGCCCCAATAGCGCTGCCGTGAGATGCCCCAATCTCTGAGCCTGTAATTGACTTTCCGCGTGCCCTGAGGCCCTGATCCGAGCGTCTGCTTTTCAAGACGCTTCGCCGCTTCGTCGAAAGCGGCAGACGTCGAAAGTCCGTCGAGAAACCGCGAATTGATCAGCGTGCCATCGTCGGCATAGGCCTTGTTGGTCAGCTCGAATGTCGCCGCTTTCTCGCCCGGCGGCAGGATCACGGGCACCACGGGAAGATCATAGCGGCGGGCGAAATCCATGTCGCGCTGGTCGCCGGACGGACAGCCGAAGATGGCGCCCGTGCCATACTCCATCAGCACGAAATTGGCGACGTAGACCGGCAGCTGCCAGCTGGCGTCGAACGGATGCACGGCGCGAATCCCCGTGTCGTAGCCGCGCTTTTCAGCGGATTCGATATCGGCGACGGATGTGCCCATGCGGCGGCATTCTTCGCAGAACTCCGCAAGCTTCTGATCTTTTTCAGCGGCCGCTTTCGCCAGCGGATGGTCCGCCGCGACGGCAAGAAACGACGCGCCGAACAGCGTGTCGGGCCGCGTCGTATAGACTTCGAGCTCGCTGAAATCTTTGGGCGACGTCTTCTTATCGAGAGCCCAGCGGACAAGCATGCCTTCCGAGCGGCCGATCCAGTTCGCCTGCATCAGGCGCACCTTCTCGGGCCAGTTGACGAGCGTATCGAGGTCGCTCAAGAGCTCGTCGGCATAGTCGGTGATTTTGAAGAACCACTGCGTCAGCTCGCGTTGCTCGACGAGCGCGCCAGATCGCCAGCCGCGTCCGTCGATCACCTGCTCGTTGGCGAGAACCGTGTGGTCAACCGGGTCCCAATTGACCTTCGAGGACTTCCGGTAGGCGATCCCCTTTTTCAGGAAATCGAGAAACAGCTTCTGCTGATGCTTGTAGTAGCTCGGCGAGCACGTCGCGATCTCGCGTGACCAGTCGAGCGACAGCCCCATCGATTTGAGCTGCCCACGCATTGTATCGATGTTGGCATAAGTCCACGTGCCGGGATGGACTTTGCGTTCCATCGCAGCATTCTCGGCCGGCATGCCGAAGGCGTCCCAGCCCATCGGATGCAGCACGTTGAAGCCACGGGCACGCTTGTAGCGCGCGACGACGTCGCCCATCGCATAGTTGCGGACATGGCCCATGTGGATGCGGCCCGACGGATACGGGAACATCTCGAGGACATAGGACTTGGGACGGCTGGGATCCTCGGAGGCGCGAAAGATCTCGCCCTTCTCCCAGACGGATTGCCAGTGTTTTTCGCGCTCGGCCGCGTTGTAGCGTTCAGTGGCCATGGGGCCTTGGATCTCGTTCAAGAATTCGTGGAAAGCCGTAAAGAGCCCGAATGGTAAAGCCGGTCAAGTCGTTGGCAAAACAATCGGCGGGTCTTGGGCCGCAGGATCATGTTGAGCCCGCGCAATCGCCTACATGAGCCGGCGGCCACGTCAAGGTTGCAGTCACAACAAAATGCCGGGCGGGAGAATGCTATCGCCGGAGCGGCACGGAATGGAATTGTCGAGGAGGGTTGAGGCGTGGCTGGTAGCTCGACTGATGCCAATTCGCCTAAAAAACGGAAGACAGTGTTGGAAAGCACCGGAGTAGCGCGGCGCGACGCTATACGCCGGATCACGCACTCGAATATTGAGCACGTGATCCGGCGAGTAGTTCACTCTATTAGCACGTATGCGCGCTGGCGCCGGCTTCCGCAACGGTCTGATCCTGCACGCCGCTGCCGCCCGATACGCCGATGGCGCCGATGACGTTCCCCTTCGAATCCTTCAGCGGTATGCCGCCGGCGAAGATCATCACACGGTCGTGGTTCGAAACATGGATGCCGAAGAACTGATCGCCCGGTTGACTATTCTCGGCCAGTTCCTTCGTCGAAATATTGAAGGCGCGTGACGTGAACGCCTTGTTGATCGCAATGTTGATCGATCCGAGCCACGCGCCATCCATGCGAATGTGCGAAAGCAAGTTCGCGCCTTCGTCCACCACGGCGATGTTCATGGGTTGACCGATTTCCTTGGCCTTCTTTTCGGCAGCGTCGATGATGCGGCGTGCATCGGCGAGTTTCAGCATTAGGGATGCTCCTCAAGTTTCGGTCTGAATTAAGAGGGTAAAATAGGCGGGCGGCTTAGGTAGGACCTTCCACGGGTCTCCTATATGGAAATGGAAAACCCGTGCGAAATTGCGACACTTGTTCCTAGTGTGCCGGATTGTTTATGGAAGGGTTCGAGACCACCGAGGAACGCGCGTGCCAGACGACAATTACCAGGAAACCCCGGTCGACAGGTTAAAACACGTAAACGATGAAATCGTTGCCGCTGCCAAAGCCGCGGGACGTGTTGCCGATGACATAGAACTCGTCGCCGTCTCCAAGACCTTCGACGCCGAGGCCATTCGACCTGTCATCGAAGCCGGCCAGCGCATATTCGGTGAAAATCGCGTCCAGGAGGCCGAGCGCAAATGGCCGCCGCTGCGCGCCGAATTCCCCGACGTGAAGTTGCACCTCATCGGTCCGCTGCAATCCAACAAGGCGAAGGAAGCTGTCGCATTTTTCGACGCGATCCATACCATCGATCGCGAAAAGATCGCCCGTGCCGTCGCCGATGAAATGGCGAAGCAGGGCCGCTCGCTTGAGCTGTTCATACAAGTCAACACCGGAGAAGAACCGCAGAAGGCCGGCGTCATGCCGCGCGAGGCTGTTGCCTTCGTCGCGTTCTGCCGTGACCAGCTCAAGCTGCCCCTCGCCGGTCTCATGTGTATCCCGCCGGTCGATGAAGAACCCGCTGTCCATTTCGCGTTTCTCGCCAAACTTGCCCGCGAGCTTAGGCTGTCTGGCCTAAGCATGGGCATGAGCAGCGACTTCGAAACCGCAATTGCCTTCGGTGCGACGCACGTCCGTGTCGGTTCGGCCATCTTCGGGACTCGGTAATCCGTTTCCCACCGCAAATTTTCTCGTCACCACAGTCGAGAACGCTCGCGATGCTACCGTCCTCGAATGATTCGCTGAGACGTGTTCAGCGCCGCGCGCGAGGAATGTCCGATGACTGCAAATGCCTGGAAGAAAGAGAGCGTTGAGTCCGAAGCCAAGGCCGCCGCTGCCGAAGCCGCGACCGTCGCGCGCGACGAAGTTCGTGAGCAGCCGAAACCGGTAGACACGTCGAAAGCGAACGTCTCGAAGCTCGAAAAAGTAAGCAAGAGCGCGACGAAAGACGCGAAGAAGACCTGGCACGATTTCAACGTCGATGTTTGGCTGACGCCCTTCAACTCGATCGAGTTCGGCCCGTGGAAGCGTGAGCGCAATCGTGGCAAGTCGCGCCAGTTCACGAGCGACATGGATATCTTCGCCGAGATCATCGAGAATGGCCAGCGCACGGGCGTCCTTGGCTATCGCAAAGAGCTTTGGAAAGCCGCGAGCGGCATGGAGAAGCGCCTCGTCATGAAGCTCTTCTCGGAGAACCTGAACTGGAAGGCCAGCATGGACATGATGCTCGGCCGCTCGATCCAGCAGACGCTCGCGGCCAACGGCCTTCCCGTTACGACCTTCTCGATCAACACGAGCGAAGACGACTATCTCGTCTATCTCGAGCGCTCCGCACACAAATGGCCGCTGCTGCCCGAAAACTTTTCGTTCTTCCTGATGGACGAAGGCATGCCACGCTTTTATCGGTTCCGTCGCGACTTCATAAATCTCGGCGGCGACTACACGCTGATCGATCAGCACGGTGAGCATGTCGGTCATATCGACGGCGCTATTCTGACGATCGGCGGCAGGTGGAAGTGCAAAGTGCGCGGCGATCACGCCGAGGCGCGCTTGCTGCAAGTGATGAAGCTCTTCACCGGCATGGTCTCTTTCAACCGTCAGGCCCGCCGCCACGTTAAGAGCCTCGCTCACGACATCCGCGATGGCCGCATAAAACTGGACATCCAGCGCCAGGAAGCCGATCTCTATATGAACCCGCGCCGTATCCGTTAAACGGACAAGCGGATGCTGTGGCGTGCGTGCTTCTCGTCACGCCCCTGATCGGCTCCCCCTGGAGCCGGATCAGGATCTTAGGTCTCTATACGCGGCCGATCAGTAGATCGCTGGCACGTAAAGGTCGTCCGGAACGGGTGCGCGGCTATAGTCGGGATGATGCACGCGTTCCGGCAGCACGACAGGTGCGCGCGGCACATCCTGATAGGGAATTTGGCTCAGCAGGTGCTGAATGCAGTTGAGCCTCGCCCGCTTCTTGTCATCGGCATGCACGACCCACCAACGCGCCTCTGGAATATGCGTGTGCTCAAGCATCGCTTCCTTGGCCTTGGTGTAATCCTCCCAACGCCGCCGCGACTCGAGATCCATCGGCGAGAGCTTCCACTGCTTGATCGGATCGTGGATCCGCATTTGGAATCGCAGATGCTGCTCGTCGTCGGAAATCGAGAACCAGTATTTGATCAGCGTAATGCCCGAGCGCACGAGCATCTTCTCGAATTCCGGAACCGTGCGGAAGAATTCTTCGAGATCGTTCTCCGTGCAGAAGCCCATGACGCGTTCGACGCCGGCGCGATTGTACCAGGAGCGATCGAAAAGCACGACTTCACCGGCGGCCGGAAGATGCGGCACATAACGCTGGAAATACCACTGCGAACGTTCTCGCTCGCTTGGCGCCGGCAACGCGACGACCCGTACGACGCGCGGGTTGAGACGCTGCGTGATCCGCTTGATCACGCCGCCTTTGCCGGCGGCGTCCCGGCCTTCGAAAATGACGACGACCTTGGTCTTGGTGTTGACGACCCAGTCCTGAAGCTTGATCAGCTCACGCTGTAACCGGAAGAGTTCCTTGAAATAGACTTGGCGATCGAGCAGGCCCGCCTCACCATCACGGTCATGGCCGTCGAGCAAGCGCGCCAGTCGCGCGTCGTCCATTTCCATTTCGAATTCTTCATCGAAGCTGTCCGCGATCTCCGCCTCGATACGCGCCGGATTCGCTCGCTCACTTTTTTCGTGCTCGTCGATCATTGCTCTATTATCCGCATTATCCGCCTCGGAATTGCGCGCGATCTTTTCGCGAGCCACATGACAGCCTCGTGACAAATCTCGCCAGGGCAAAATTCCCGAGCGTTCAAAGTCTCTTGCGCTCTCCTAGACGGCCAATGGATTGCGTTCGGTGAAGCCCATCTGGTGCCAATAGGGATAAGCTTTCGCCGTCTCGCTGGCGGCATCGAGCTTCTTGATTTGCTCGGGCGTCAGGCTCCAGCCGATCGAACCGAGATTGTCCTTCAATTGCTGCTCGTTTCGCGCGCCGATGATGACGCTGGAAACCGTTGGGCGATGGAAGAGCCAGTTGAGCGCGATCTGCGGCACGCTCTTTCCCGTTTCTTTCGCAATCTCATCCAGGGCATCAATAACTTTGAACACGCGTTCGTTCGGAACGGGCGGGCCTTGCTCTGCTGTCTTATGAAGACGGCTCGTCTCGGGCAAAGGCTGTCCACGTCTCAATTTGCCGGTGAGGCGTCCCCACCCGAGCGGACTCCAAACGAGCGCGCCGATCCCCTGATCGAGCCCGAGCGGCATGAGTTCCCACTCGTAGTCGCGGCCAACAAGCGAATAGTAGGTTTGGTTCGCGACATAGCGCGGGTAGCCGTAACGATCCGCAACCGCGAGCGACTTCATCAAATGCCAGCCCGAAAAGTTCGATACGCCCGTGTAGCGAATCTTCCCTTCGCGAACGAGTTGATCGAGCGTTGCGAGCACCTCTTCCGGCGGCGTCAATGCATCGAAGCCGTGTAGCTGAAAGATATCGATGTGATCCGTCTGCAGACGTTTCAGCGCTTGCTCCACTGTCTTCAGTAGATGGAAGCGCGATGATCCGACGTCGTTCGGCGCATCGTCGAAGCGGAACGTCGCTTTCGTCGAAATGAGAACCTTGTCGCGGCGGCCCTTTAACGCTTCGCCGAGCACCGTCTCGGAATTCCCGTTCGAGTAGATGTCGGCTGTATCAAAAAGCGTGACGCCGGCATCGAGGCAGAGATCGACCATGCGCCGGGCTTCTTTGACATCGGTCGAGCCCCAGGCGCTGAAAAATTCGCCCGAACCGCCGAAGGTCGCGGCCCCGAAACTCAAGAGCGGAACCGTTAATCCCGATGCGCCGAGACGTCGATGTTCCATCGCGTTCCCCTGTCCAATTCAGCGCCAATAAGGCCTCTGTATGCGGAGCGTTGCCGCACCAAACGATGCAGAAGACCTCGATAATGACGTGTGAAATTGATCACATATCGAGGTGTTCCGTACGCAAACTTCACAATTCACTCGCCCAAAAGTAGCGCGCGGACCTTTTCGGCGATTGGTTTATTTGCCTTAACTTTTTAATAAATAAACGCAAATTCCTCACGCGCGGCAGTTGTGCCGAAATAAGACGATATGCCGCGCGTCGAATCCTCCCTTGTTTTCGCCCAATTACGACGCTTCGTGCGCCCCGTTTGTGAAGACAAGTGAAGGAGAGTTAGTATGCGATTGAGTTTAATCGCAGTGGCGATGTGCTTGGCCTGGTTGGCCGGAATGACATCGGCAGAGGCGCGCACCTATCACGGTCACAAGGGTGATCGTTACGAGCGTTCCTACAAGCATTCCGCTAGCAAGCGGCAGTACTCGGCCCGCTACGCATCGCGTAGCCGCTCTGTCCACCATCAGTACTCAAACCGCAAGACTGGATCTGCCTACGCGTACCGTTCGGGGGCACGCCGTCACTATGCCAACAGCGGCAGTGGCGGACGTCACTACGCACAGCGCCGGTCCTATAGCGGCCGCAAATTTGCGTCGGCCGGCAACGTCGGGGGCCGTCCGCGCGCCTGGTGCGGTTGGTGGATGCGCACGCAGTTGGGCGGCGGTCCGGAGTACAATCTCGCAGCCAACTGGCGGCACTATGGACGCGCGAGCGGACCGCAGATCGGCGCCGTTGTCGTCTGGCCGCATCACGTCGGCATGATCACCGGTCGCGCGTCCAACGGCCAGTGGATCGTGAAATCCGGCAACGACGGAAACGCCGTGCGCGAGCGGGCGAGGTCGGTCGCCGGTGCCGTGTTCCGTGTAGGCTAATCGGAAATAAGGGCAGGTCGAGAAATTGGCCTGCCCATTTTCACAGAGGCGGATTGAAAGCCGGAAACAGCGTTCGGTCTCGACGAATACGGACGGCCGATATGTCCAGTTCCGGAATTCATCACGGAAAAAAATATGGCCGGTGACGCTTATCGCTGTCGCCCGGCCATTTGGATAGAAAGGCGCGCAAGGGGCGCGCCCATTCGCCATATGCATTCGGCGTCCGAAGCCTGAATGCCCAGTCCAGGGCTTCAGGACGCGAAATGAAATTAGGCGGCTTTCTTCTTTGCCGTCTTCTTGACTGCCTTCTTGACAGTCTTCTTGGCGACTGCCTTCTTGGCGACGGGTTTCTTGCGCTTTGCGACGGTCTTAGCTGCCTTAGCTGCCTTAGCCATAGTTTTGGTCTCCCTCTATTGTTCGAATCAGCTCGAACTTTGCAAACATGAGCAAATTCGAGAGGTTTGTAGACGGAGAAGTTTGAAATTGCGGACAAAAAGGAGTTTATTAACGCAAACTGTTGCGGGAATGACTCAATTTTTCTTATTTTTCGACGCCTATTGGTCTTTCAGACGACTCGAAGACCCGAATTACGGCACCGCAATCGCTTCGTTTGCATCGCAATTGAATGAATTCGAATGACGCGATTCGCCACCGCGCCGAATTCCCAATTACAATTCCACTGATCCTCGGACCCGCTTTTGCAAATCGAGTGCGGAGTGCAAGTACGTCATCCGCTCATCCAATAGTTCGCCGACCCACGACTGGTAATCCGGATCTTTTGGAATGATGTCGGCGATGACCGAGCCGTCCTCGATCTTGAGTTCAGCGCCATAATGACGAGCAATCGCTTGCATCTTGGCGTTATCGGGCATGCAGACGAGAATGAGATGCCGCAGTCCGCGATTACGCGCAGTACGAATGACGCGGCCCATCAGCTGAGTGGCGATACCGCGATTGGCGAACGGCTTCTCGACGGAAAATGCCACCTCGGCTGCCGAGCCGTGCATGAGATTGTCGGGACGCAATTCCGCAACGGCGCGTAATTCGCCTTCGACGAAATATCCAAACGTCACATTGCCGAAATCGCCGGCATGCGACGCGTAGCGCGCGATGAATTCGTCTGAAACGTCGTGACCGAAACGCCGATGGCGTGCTTCCGGGTCGAGGCGATGCAGATGTTCGGACAGCAAGTAGCTCTCGCTCGTCAGCAGTCGCCGCACGAAGCCAAGTTGCTCTTCGCTTGAACCATGGGCCTCTCTCAACATTCTTCCCGCTCCTCGTCTTGCGCCGCGCCGCCGCGCGCTAAGCGCTTGTAACTTCCTCAGAATTGGGGACCAATTGCTGCGAGGCGAGAGGAAATGCTGCAAAGCAGCATTGCATTTTCGGGCGACGGATTGCCAAAATTCCCGTGCTTCTTGACCGCAAGCGCACCGTGGCCATTGCCCGCCGATCCCCGGAGCGGCATTCGGCCCATCACCAATTCGCCGCGGCGATCTCTGTTGCATCTCTTGCATCGGCCCGACTACCGAGAGTGGGTGACGCATGGGGGCCGGATGGCGACGATCATCGACGGATATAATCGGCGGCTCGCCGAGGGAGAGATCGAGCCCGACGCCGCGCAATCAGCATTGGCACTGCGCCTCGACGAACTCGAGACGGCACTGGCTGCCTACCGTCCGAAAAACGGCATGCTTGCTAAAGTCTTCGGTAAGGCGCCAGGGGCGCCGAAGGGGCTTTATATCTGGGGCTCCGTTGGCCGCGGCAAGACGATGCTGATGGATCTCTTTTTCGAGGCGACGGCCTTCCAGCCGAAGCGCCGCGCCCATTTTCATGAATTCATGGCCGACGTGCACGACCGTATCGGTGAAGCCCGAAAGACGGTCGATGGCGATCCAATTCCGCACGTCGCGGAAGGCATAGCCAAGGAAGCGCGCCTTCTGTGCTTCGATGAGATGCACGTGACGGACATTGCCGACGCCATGATCCTCGGCCGCCTGTTCGAGGCACTCTTCGCAGCTGGCACCGTTGTGGTCGCAACCTCCAACGCCCGGCCGTCAGAGCTCTACAAGAATGGGCTCAATCGCCAGCTATTCCTGCCCTTCATATCGGCGCTCGAAAATGCAGTTGAAGTGATCGAACTCGGCGCAAAGAAAGATTTTCGCCTCGACAAGTTGTCCGGTGCCCAGCTTTACTTCCACCCCATCGATTGCGCGGCGAAGGTCGCGCTCGACGCCCACTGGAAGCGCCTGACCGGCAACCATCCCGGAAAATCGCAGACGCTGGAGGTCAAAGGCCGGAAGGTGCTGGTGCCGATGGCCTCGATGGGCGTCGCGCGCTTCGCGTTCGCAGACCTGTGCGACCTGCCGCTCGGGGCAAATGACTACATCCACATCGGCCACGCCTTTCATACCGTCATTATTGACAGCATCCCGATCCTGACGCCGGATCGGCGGGACGTTGCCCGCCGCTTCATCAACCTTGTCGACGCGCTCTATGATGCCCGCATCTGTCTCATCGCCTCTGCCGCCGCCGAGCCAGCGGCGCTTTATCCGAAGGGTGACGGGTCCGATCTCTTCCAACGGACCGCGTCCCGCCTGACCGAAATGCGGTCAGAAGCCTATTTGGCGGGCCATTCGGGCGGCCGTACCCGCCACTGACGCCGCAAATGGTAGGACTATTTCCTGTCGTTCCGATCGCACGAAATTACGGCACACGCCGAGACTTTGCGAAGAAAGTTATGTCTTGCGCTTGACGGGCCGCCGAATTTGATTACGCAGCAGCAGCATCGCGGTTCGCAATCGCGGCCGTCATTTTAGTGATCTCCGGGGGAGCAGCCATGGCGCGCACCAAAATTGCACTGATCGGATCGGGACAGATTGGTGGCACGCTCGCCCTTTTGGCTGGCCTCAAGGAACTCGGCGATATCGTCATGACCGACATCATAGAAGGTGTCGCGAAGGGTAAAGCTCTGGATCTCTCGCAGACCGCGGCCGTCGAAGGATATAATGCCAAAATTTCGGGCACCGGCCCCGAAGGCTACGCTGCGATTACCGGCGCTGACGTCTGCATCGTCACCGCCGGCGTACCACGCAAACCCGGTATGAGCCGCGACGACCTCCTCGGCATCAACTTGAAGGTCATGGAGCAGGTCGGTGCAGCCATCAAAACGCATGCGCCGAATGCCTTCGTCATCTGCATTACGAACCCGCTCGATGCGATGGTTTGGGCTCTTCAGAAGTTTTCTGGACTTCCGGCGAAGAAGGTCGTCGGCATGGCCGGCGTGCTCGATAGCGCCCGCTTCTCCCACTTCCTCGCTGAAGCGGCCGGCGTTTCAATCGAGGATGTGCGCGCTCTGACCCTCGGCGGCCACGGTGACGATATGGTCCCGATGGTGCGCTATTCGACGATCGGCGGCGTGCCGCTTCCTGACTGCGTGAAGCTCGGCTTCTTCAGCCAGGAGAGCCTGGACGCCATGATCAAGCGCACGCGCGGCGGTGGCGGTGAAATCGTCGCCCTGCTCGGTACGGGCTCGGCCTTCTACGCACCGGCAGCCTCCGCAATCGCCATGGCCGAGAGCTATCTGAAGGATAAGAAGCGCCTGCTGCCCTGTGCCGCCCACTTGAACGGCGAATACGGCCTCAAGGATACTTATGTGGGCGTGCCCGCCGTTATCGGCGCAAGCGGAATTGAAAAGGTCGTGGAGCTTTCGCTCGACGAAGTGGAAAAGGCGATGTTCGAGAAATCGGTCGCGTCGGTGCAAGGTCTCATCGAGGCCTGCAAGAAGATCAATCCGGCGCTTACAAACTGAAAGAGTGGCGCACCGTGCCGGAACGCCACTCTCAAGAAGATCGTTTAAGGGCTTCGGCCTCAGCCGAACTTGAACATTTTCTTGAGATTGTGCGAAAGGGCGCCGCGCTTCTCCTTGCGCGCGACATCGGCTTCGCTTCTGAGCCACGTCATCTGGACGACGCGGCGCTCGCCGACGAACGGCGTGTGGCCGTGCCACGAAAAGTCGGAACGCCGGAAGGCAAAGACCGTGCCGGTCAGTGGGCTGATCTGCTCGACGTAGTCCTCGAAGTCATGATCGTTGCGCAGGACGCGAAGGCAGCCGGCGCCGGTGCCGTCCCACTTGTCGTTGAGATAGGTGAGCATCGTCGCGATCTTGGCTTCGCCATCGGTATGAATGCGTCCGTCCTTCGCGGCCGAGAGCTTGCGAATGGTGATCATTTTTGGCTTGCCGACGAGATCGATGTCGAGTTTTTCCGACACGATCTTGGAAACCTCGGGGCTCTTGAGATCGGCGAGCAGTTTCTCGAATGCGCCGTGTATGCCAGCTCCGATGTCCGTCTCGGTGAGAAAGCCCGGCTCTTTGAGATCGGGAAAATCCTTTTTCAAGGGTTCGACGACTGGCGGCTGAATGAAATTTTCGCCGACAAGAAAATTGAATGGGTCACGGCCGGTCCGTGCCGCCTTCAGTCCGTCGATGTTAATGCATGCAAAGGTCATGGGCGTCCCCCGTTATTGACTAAGCGAGTATGGAAACTGGATTTACGGTGCTCCCGGTATCGACTCAAGAGGCGGTCTCGGCGCACCCCGACAAAAGCCGGTGACTGGCGACCTTACGATTGGGAATTTGGGCAAAAAACGGCGGTGCGCGCAATGACGAAGAATTGTTCAGCGGGGTCAGGATTATGAACATCCACGAATATCAGGCCAAAGAACTGTACCGTCAGTACGGCGTCCCGACGCCAAACGGATTTGCCGCATTTTCTGTCGAAGAGGCAGTTGCGGCCGCGCGAAAACTGCCCGGACCCGTTTGGGTCGTCAAAGCCCAGATTCACGCGGGCGGCCGCGGCAAAGGCAAGTTCAAGGAGCCCTCGGCCGGAGATAAAGGCGGCGTTCGCCTCGCCAAATCTTTGGAAGAAGTCGAGACGTTTGCCAAGGAAATGCTCGGCAAGACGCTCGTGACTGTGCAGACCGGCCCGGCCGGCCGCGTCGTTAACAGGCTCTACGTTGAAGACGGCTCAGCGATTGAGCGCGAGCTTTATCTGTCCGCGCTCGTCGACCGTGAAACCTCGCGCGTCGCCTTCATCGTCAGCGAGGCCGGCGGCATGAACATCGAGGATGTCGCGCACGACACGCCAGAGAAAATCCACACCCTCACCATCGATCCGGCAACCGGCTATCAGCCCTTCCATGGCCGCAAGGTTGGCTTCGCCCTGGGCCTCAAAGGCGACCAGTTGAAAGCCTGTGGAAACCTTGTCGAAAACCTTTATCGGATGGTCGTCGAGAAGGACATGAGCCTCCTTGAGATCAACCCTCTGGTCGTCACCAAGGACGGCAAGCTCATCTGCCTCGACGGCAAGATGGACTTCGATTCAAATGCTCTTTATCGCCACCCGGAGATCGTCGCGCTGCGCGACCTCGGCGAAGAAGACCCGACCGAAATTGAAGCCTCGAAATACGATCTCGCCTTCGTCAAGCTTGACGGCAACATCGGCTGCCTCGTCAACGGCGCCGGTCTCGCGATGGCGACGATGGACATCATTAAGCTTTACGGTGCCGAGCCCGCGAACTTCCTCGATGTCGGCGGTGGTGCGTCGAAGGAAAAGGTTCAGGCGGCGTTCAAGATCATTCTGGCAGACGAGTCTGTAAAGGGGATCCTGGTCAACATTTTCGGGGGCATCATGCGCTGTGATATCATCGCCGAAGGCGTCGTCGCCGCCGCGCGCGAGATGGATATCAAAGTTCCGCTCGTCGTCCGGCTCGAGGGCACGAACGTCGATCTCGGCAAGAAAATCCTGAATGAATCCGGCCTGAAAATCATTCCGGCCGATGATCTCGCCGACGCTGCGAAAAAGATCACCGATCAGCTGAAGAGCGCGGCTTGACGGTGTCGCGCCCTTGAAACGTGGGAAGCTTACGAGGTAGGCAGCTTGTTCTACTTGCTGCACTGCAAAAAATGCGCAACATGTAGGCGCTGAGACGCGCCATCACGCGGGGTTGGAATGTCTATTCTTGTCGGGCAGCACACGAAAGTCATTTGCCAGGGAATTACGGGTAGCCAAGGCACCTTCCATACGAAGCAGGCCCGCGCCTACGGCACCAAGATCGTCGGCGGCGTAACTCCGGGCAAAGGCGGCTCCAAGCATCCTGACGCCGAACTCGCTGATGTCCCGCTTTTCGATAGCGTTGGCGAAGCCGTCGCCAAGACGGGTGCCACGGCAACTTCGATCTACGTTCCGCCGCCCTTCGCGGCCGACGCCATCCTCGAAGCCATCGACGCCGAATTGCCGCTCATCGTCTGCATCACTGAGGGCATTCCGGTGATGGACATGGTCCGCGTCAAGAGAGCGCTCGATGGCTCGAAATCGCGTCTCGTCGGCCCGAATTGCCCCGGTCTTCTGACGCCTGGCCAATGCAAGATCGGCATCATGCCGGGCAACATCTTTCAGAAGGGCTCCGTCGGCATTGTATCGCGCTCCGGAACCCTCACATATGAGGCGGTGAAACAGACAACTGACGTGGGACTGGGTCAAACGACAGCCGTCGGCATCGGCGGCGATCCTGTGAAGGGCACCGAATTCATCGATGTCCTCGACATGTTCCTCTCCGACGATGAAACCAAGTCGATCATTATGATCGGCGAAATCGGCGGCTCCGCTGAGGAAGACGCCGCGGAGTTCCTGGTGCGCGAGGCGCAAAAGGGACGCAAAAAGCCGATGGCAGGCTTCATTGCGGGTGTAACGGCGCCTCCCGGGCGACGTATGGGCCATGCAGGCGCGATCATCTCCGGCGGCAAGGGCAAGGCGGAAGACAAGCTTGCTGCGATGAAATCCGCGGGCATCGCCATTGCGCCGAGCCCAGCCGCGCTTGGGCGAACTCTTGTTGAAGTTTTGCGGGCGTAGCCTCGCGAGACAGGAATAGCCGAACGGCCGGCGGCACTTCTACCGGTCATGTCCGCGTAACCGGGAGCATCACGGCGATGCTTCCGGAGTATGAAAAGGACGAATTTGATGGCACGAAATGGCCAGAACGAAGCGTTTCTACGCACCTCGTTTTTGAGCGCCGCTAACGCGCCCTACATCGAGGATATGCAGGCCGAATACGAACGCAATCCCGGCGCTGTCAGCGACGAGTGGCGACGGTTTTTCGAAAGCATAAAGGAAGCGCCCGCTTCCGTTCCCGCATATTCCGGAGGCCCGGCTTGGGCTCCGCCGCTCTCGGCACTCTTGAACGAAAGCGGCACGGACCGCGATCTCGTCGGCGCTTTGACCGGCGATTACGGCGAAGGCGAACGCACCATTCGCGATAAGATCGAACGTCGCGCGCAGATCGGCGGCTTCGAGCTGACACCGGCGGCTTCCCTCCGCGCCACGCAGGATTCCATTCGTGCGCTGATGCTGATCCGCGCCTATCGCGTCATCGGCCATTTGGCCGCCGATCTCGATCCGCTCGGCCTCGCGGACCGCCGCGTCCATCGCGAGCTGATGCCGGAAACCTACGGATTTACCGAAGCCGATCTCGACCGTCCGATCTTCATTGATCGCGTCATGGGTCTCGAAACGGCAACCATGCGCCAGATCGTTACGATCCTGCGCCGGACGTACTGCCGGAAAATCGGTGTGCAGTTCACCCACATCACCGATCCGACCCAAAAAGGCTGGATCCAGGAGCGCATCGAAGGTGCCGAGAAGGACATTCGGTTCACGCCTGAAGGGCAGAAGGCCATCCTGCGCAAACTGATCGAGACCGAGACTTTCGAGAAGTTTTGCGATCTCAAATACACCGGCACCAAGCGCTTTGGCCTCGACGGCGCGGAATCGATCATTCCCGCGCTCGAGCAGATCATCAAGCGCGGCGGACATTTGGGTGTCCGTGAAATCGCGATGGGCATGGCCCACCGTGGCCGTCTGAATGTTCTCGCCAACGTGATGTCGAAGCCGCTGCGCGCCATCTTCAAGGAATTCAAAGGCGGCTCGTTCAAGCCCGACGACGTCGAAGGCTCAGGTGATGTGAAGTATCACCTTGGCGCGTCGTCCGATCGCATGTTTGATGGCAACACCGTTCACTTGTCGCTGACCGCCAACCCCTCGCATCTCGAAATTGTTGATCCGGTCGTGCTCGGAAAGGTGCGCGCAAAGCAGGATCAAGCGGGCTGTGCTAGCGGCGACCGGACGCCCGTCATGCCGCTGCTGATCCACGGCGATGCGGCATTCGCGGGCCAAGGTGTCGTTGCCGAATGCTTCGGCCTCTCGGGCCTTCGCGGACATCGCACCGGCGGCTCCATTCATTTCATCATCAACAATCAGATCGGCTTCACGACCGCGCCGCATCACTCGCGGTCATCGCCCTATTGCTCCGACGTCGCCCTGATGATCGAAGCGCCGATCTTCCACGTCAACGGCGACAGCCCCGAAGCCGTCGTCCACGTCGCCAAGATTGCGACCGAGTTCCGCCAGCGCTTCCAGAAGCCTGTCGTGATCGACATGTTCTGCTACCGCCGTCACGGTCACAACGAGACGGACGAGCCGATGTTCACGCAGCCGGCGATGTACAAGCGCATCAAATCGCATCCGACGGTCGTCGACATCTATTCGAAGGAACTCCTGGAGGACGGCGTGATGACGCCCGCCGAGTTCTCCGAGATGAAGGCGACGGTGCGCGCCAACCTCGACAAGGAATTCAGTTTTTCTGACGGCTACAAGCCGAACAAGGCGGACTGGCTCGATGGACGCTGGTCGGGCATCACCCGCGCCGACAGTGATGATTGGCGCGGCAATACGGGCATCCCGATCGATACCCTGAAAGATATCGGGCATCGCATCACCACGATCCCGAACGACTTCCACATCCACAAGACGGTCGGCAAGCTGATCGAGCGCCGCCGCGAAATGATCGACACGGGCCAGGGCATCGACTGGGCCATGGCCGAACACCTCGCGTTCGCGTCCCTTCTGATGGAAGGCTTCCGCGTCCGGCTCTCCGGCCAGGATTGCGAGCGCGGAACCTTCTCGCAGCGTCACGCCGTCTTCATCGATCAGGAAAGCGAGCGCCGGTTTGCCCCGCTGAAGCATCTATCGCCCAACCAGGCGCGCTTCGAGATCGTCAACTCGATGCTGTCGGAAGAAGCGGTTCTCGGCTTCGAATACGGCTATTCCCTCGCCGAGCCCAACGCACTGACGCTTTGGGAAGCGCAATTCGGTGACTTCGCAAACGGTGCCCAGGTCATTTTCGACCAGTTCCTGTCGTCCGGCGAGCGCAAATGGCTCCGCATGTCAGGATTGGTCTGCCTGCTGCCGCACGGCTACGAAGGCCAGGGACCCGAACATTCCTCGGCGCGCCTCGAGCGCTATCTGCAGCTGTCGGCCGAAGACAATTGGCAGGTCGCGAATTGCACGACGCCCGCGAACTACTTTCATATTCTGCGCCGGCAATTGCATCGCAACTTCCGCAAACCTTTGATCCTCATGACGCCGAAGTCGCTGCTGCGCCACAAGCGCGTCGTTTCGAAACTTGAGGATTTCGGGCCCAACGCCAGCTTCCATCGTTTGCTCTGGGACGATGCCGAGCGCGGAACGTCGACGATCAAACTTAAGCCCGACAACGAGATCAAGCGCGTCGTCATCTGCACCGGCAAGGTCTACTACGACCTTCTCGACGCGCGCGATGCGCAGGGCCGCGACGACGTCTATATCCTTCGCGTCGAACAGCTCTATCCGTTTGCCGCCCGTGCATTCATTCAAGAACTCGGCCGCTTCAAGTTCGCCGAGATCGTCTGGTGCCAGGAAGAGCCGAAAAATATGGGCGCCTGGTACTTCATGGATGCGAATATCGAGTGGGTTCTGAACCACCTCGGTTATATTCACCGCCGTCCGCGGTATGCGGGACGCCCCGCCTCCGCATCGACGGCGACAGGCTTGCTTTCGCAACATATCAAGGAGCAGACCGCGCTCGTCGCCGACGCGCTCGGAACATAGGAAGGTTTGAGAGGCTCAGATGTCGATCGAGATTCGCGTCCCCGCGCTCGGAGAAAGCGTAACGGAAGCGACCGTGGGCAAATGGTTCAAGAAGGCGGGCGATGCCGTCAATGCGGACGAGCCCCTTGTCGAGTTGGAGACCGATAAAGTAACGGTCGAAGTTCCCGCGCCTTCGGCGGGCGTCCTCGGTGAAATCCTTGTTCAATCCGGTTCGACGGTCGCCGTCGGATCATTGCTCGCAGCCTTGCGGGATAGCTCAGGCAAGGCGCAACCGGCGAAGGCCGAAGCGAAAGCCCCGCCACCACCGCCTGCCCCGGAACGCGTGCCAGCCGCTGCAACTGCAACGCCGCCCCCGCCTCCGGCAGCTCAGAAGGCGATGACCGAAGCGGGTCTGGAAGTCTCTGAAATTCAAGGCTCAGGACGACGCGGACAAATCCTGAAGGAAGACGTCGTCAACGCTGTGGCCCCTGCGCCGCGGCCGGCCGTTGCGCCCCCGGTCCATGAGATTGCAAGTGCCGCGCCCGCAACGAACGTCGTCGCCATTCCGACGGCGCCATCACTGAAGGCCGTGCCGCCGCAGGAAACGCGCCTTCCCTCGACCAGCGTTGACGCGACCCGCGAAGAGCGCGTCAAGATGACGAGGCTGCGCCAGACCATTGCGCGCCGTCTCAAGGATGCACAGAACACGGCGGCAATGCTGACGACGTTCAACGACGTCGATATGAGCGCCGTAATGGCGCTGCGCGCCCAATACAAAGACATTTTCGAGAAGCGCCACGGCGTGAAGCTCGGCTTCATGGGACTGTTCGTCAAGGCCTGCATTCAGGCGTTGCGCGACGTGCCGGCGGTCAACGCCGAGATCGACGGCGATGATCTGATCTACAAGAACTACTATCACATCGGCGTTGCTGTCGGCACCGAGAAGGGTCTCGTCGTTCCTGTCGTGCGTGACGCCGATCGCTTGAGCCTCGCCGAGATCGAACAACGCATCAACGAGTTTGGCCGCCGCGCACGCGATGGCAAACTGTCGATCGAAGACATGCAAGGCGGCACCTTCACGATCTCGAACGGTGGCGTTTATGGATCGCTGATGTCCACGCCGATTTTGAACGCCCCGCAATCGGGCATTCTCGGCATGCATCGCATCGAGGAGCGGCCCGTCGTGCGCGCCGGCCAAATCGTCGTGCGCCCGATGATGTACCTGGCGCTCTCCTACGATCACCGCATCGTCGATGGGAAAGAGGCCGTCACCTTCCTCGTTCGTGTCAAGGAATGCCTTGAGGATCCGCAGCGCTTCATCCTGGAATTGTAGTCCAAAGGCCAAATGATGCGTCGAAGCGCAGCCATGAAGGCCGTCATCGCGCTCTTAGGTCTGACGGCCCTTCAAACCTCTGGATTCACCGAACCGCTCGCCGCAAAGCATCCCATAGAAGCGGTGCTTTCCCGTTCGCTTCTGGAACGGGGCGCAATGATTGCGTGCGCCGCTCTTGACGATAACGCCGACACAGTAAAATTCCTCAAAGTAAGTTGGGAACGCGACATCGCCTCTGTCAAAGAGGTTCTTCTGAAGTCCGGATACGACGATAACGCCATCCATACCCCGGTCGACCACCTCGATATCGACAAGGCAACGCCAAGATTTGCTGACCGCGCTGCGTTGACCGCCTATTGTTCAACCCTGGGCGATTGGAAGATGCGATGGCAGTTATTCATGGTTTCGGTTCCCCAATTTGAACTGCGTCGCGTTCTCGATAAATAGACGAGCGGTTAAGGCTCCAACTCGGCGAGACCCTTCTTATGTCCTACGACCTCATCGTCATCGGCACCGGTCCTGGAGGCTACGTCTGCGCAATCCGCGCTGCGCAACTCGGCATGAAGGTCGCGGTCGTCGAAAAACGCTCGACGTTCGGCGGCACCTGCTTGAACGTCGGCTGCATTCCGTCGAAGGCGCTGCTTCATTCCTCACATTCCTTCGACGAGGCGAAGCACGGCTTCGCAGCCATGGGCATCGCCACTGATCCGAAGCTCGATCTTGACAAGATGCAAGCCTTCAAACGCGAAGGCGTTAAAGGTAACGTCGATGGCGTCGCCTATCTGCTGAAGAAGAACAAAATCGACAGCGTCTTCGGCACCGGCCGCATCGTAAAGTCGGGCCAGGTCGCGGTGACGACTCCGAGCGGTGAGACGCAGACGCTCGAGACGAAATGGATCGTCATCGCCACCGGCTCCGACGTGACGCGCCTTCCCGGCATCGAAATCGATGAAAAGCGCGTCGTCTCGTCGACGGGCGCACTCGACTTCACGACAGTCCCAAAGAAGCTGCTCGTCGTCGGCGCCGGCGTCATTGGGCTTGAGCTCGGCTCCGTTTGGCGGCGGCTTGGCTCGGAAGTTCTCGTCATCGAATATTTGAATCGCATCCTGCCTGGCATGGATGCCGAGATCGGCCGCTCGTTCCAGCGCATCCTCGAAAAGCAAGGCATCGCGTTCCGGCTGTCGAGCAAGGTTTCAGCCGTCGAAACGACAGATACCGGTGTGACGGCGAGGATCGAACCGGCCGAAGGCGGCGCTGCCGAATCCGTCGAAGCCGACGCGGTTCTCGTAGCCGTTGGCCGCGTGCCCTTCACCGAAGGACTGGGCCTCGCCGAAGCCGGCATCGCGCTCGATCCCAAGAAGCGCGTGCTGGTCGATGGGCATTACCAAACGAACGTAACCGGTGTCTTCGCCATCGGCGATGTCATCGCCGGTCCGATGCTCGCCCACAAGGCGGAAGACGAAGGCGTCGCGGTCGCAGAGATCATCGCCGGTCAGGCCGGCCACGTGAATTACGATGTCATCCCCAACGTCATCTTCACGAGCCCCGAGGTCGCGAGCGTCGGCAAGACGGAAGAGGAATTGAAGGCCGCTGGTATTGCCTACAACGTCGGCAAGTTTCCGTTCACTGCGAACGGCCGCGCCAAAACCATCCAAATGACCGACGGCTTCGTCAAAATACTTGCTGATGCAAAGACAGATCGCGTCCTCGGCGTGCACATCATCGGCGCTAATGCCGGCGAGCTGATTGCGGAAGCTTGCGTTCTGATGGAATTCAGCGGCTCGGCGGAAGATCTGGCCCGCACATGCCATGCGCATCCGACATTCTCCGAAGCCGTCAAGGAAGCGGCCCTCGCCGTCGCCAAACGCGCTATCCACTTCTGACGTCAGTGGCCGCTATCTCTCCTCTTCGTCATCCCGGCGAAGGCCGGGATCCAGCCAAGCTTCCGCGCACGCACCGTGGATGGTTGTCTGGGTGCCGACCTTCGTCGGCATGACGGAGTATTCGATCAGCCCGGCGCGGACTATCGCGCAAACAAAAACCTACTCGACCGGCGTCACCGTGTAACCGGACTCGCGAAGCAAAGCGACGAGACCTCCCGGCCCCGGCAGATGCAGCGCGCCGATTGCGACGAACGCATTGCCCTTCTCAAGAAGCGGCAATGCCGCATCACGCATTTTGCCGTTGCGATCGATTAAAAGTGCCTTCTTGAATCCATCGAACGTCGACGGAGGCGCTCCGCTCTCGGCGGCAAGCACCAGCTGAAACGGCATCGCTGCCCCGATCTGGCGCTTTGCGTACATCTGCACCATCGTTTCCATCATATCATCGGCGCGATCGATGTAATCGAGCTCGACTTTCAGGATAGCGAGCTGCTGATCGTCGGGAATAGATGCCAGCGCCCCGAGCTGACTTTCGATCGTCTCGAGACCCGTAACGGTTATGCCGTGCTTTTGCGCTTCCGCCGCGACTCGCAGATCGAGCACGGCCTTGCCGGAAGCGACTTGCTTGCGTTCGCAGTCGGACGTCGCGAGCAGCATGCTGACGAGCCAAGGCTTCATCAGTGCCGCGAACTCGCCCGGCATCCCGGATTTCACGACAGTCTGCACGACCTTTTTATAGTCGTCGTCCGAGAGCATGCTCTTCAGCGATTGCCCGTCCGTATAGACGATGAGCTTTGCCGCGTTCGCCATCGCAGCCGCCATGGCTTCGGGCGATAGATCGGCGACTTCGAGCGCCACCGACTTCGCATGCGCAATGGCATCGATTGCAGCAGGCGGAAGTTCGGCGATGCGAGGATCGCTGAGATGCATCGTTCCGAATAAGTAGGAAGTCTCAACCCCCGGCTTTTCGACCTTCCACAGCATCGCTTCGGTATTGGAGAGTGCTTTGCTCTCGGCCATCACCTTCGCGTAAATGTCCGGCTTTTTGGCCTGCATCTCGGCCAGCATATCCGTACCCTGACAATGGGCATCATCGGCCAGGGCCGGATCACTCGCGAATCCGATGGCGATAAAAATCAGCGCGCAAATCGTACGGCAGCTACGTTGCAATGTTCGGAAAAAGGACGGCATGGGGATACTCGTGAACTAGCGTCAGGGGCCTTACCGGCGCGCCGCTCTCGGATGAGCCTGATCATAAACTGTCAGCAAGCGTGCCCGGTCGACTTCTGTATAGACTTGCGTCGTCGAGAGCGAGGCATGGCCCAAAAGCTCCTGAATTTGCCGTAAATCCGCGCCGGCTGAGAGCAAATGCGTCGCGAACGAGTGGCGTAATGCGTGCGGCGTCGCCGTATCCGGCAATTGCAGTTCGAGACGCAACTTTTCCATCGCGAGCTGGATCAGCCGTGGTGACAACGGGCCGCCGCGCGCCCCGCGAAAAAGCGGCATCTCAGGTTCCAAAGGATATGGGCAGAGCCGCATATATTTCGAGATCGCCTCGGAAACGACGGCGAGCGCTGGGACGAGGCGTTCTTTCCCGCCTTTGCCCGTGACGTGCATGATATCGCGGCCGTCGATAGGTGCCGTGCGCGGCGTCAGACCCAAGGCTTCGCTGATCCGCAATCCCGACCCGTAGAGCAGCAGCATGACAGCGGTGTCGCGCGCCGTGATCCATTCCTCGGCATCGCCTCCGCTCCGCTCGACAAGCGAGGCGGCGCCCTGAACCGTCAACGGTTTCGGAATCGAATGCGGGATCTTCGGCGCAGCAACCTGGAGGACGGCGCGGTTTTTCAACGTTCCCTCACGTTCGAGCCATCTGAACAATGTGCGCAGCGCCGAGAGCGTCCGCGCTAGAGACCGCGACGTCACGCCGGCCTTCCGCCGCCCGGCGAGGAAAACGCGGATGGTTTTCGCGTCAAGTTTTTCGAGATCGGCAAGGCATGGCGGATGACCGAGATGCTTCTTGAGGAACGAAAGGAACTGCCGCGCATCGCGCTCGTAGGCCTCGCGCGTCGCCGCGCTCTGTCCGCGCTCCACGACTAGGTGATCGAGCCAAGCCTCGACGACGCCTTTCAGCTCGCCGCTGAGCGGCAGCTCGGCATCTCCAGCCAAAACTTCGTCGAGCGATTGCGCCAAAATTTGCCCCCCACGTCGGCGTCGAGTCGGCGTCGAGCGTCTCCCCTGACCGTCGGCCGCGTTGGTTAATCAAAAGTTAACGCAGACGCGTACTAAAGCAACTTGCCGGGGTTGAGGATCCCCTTGGGATCGAGCGCGTGCTTGATTGCGCGCATCACGTCGATCTCGACGGCGGACTTGTACCGGACGAGCGCCGCGCGCTTCATTTGCCCGATGCCGTGCTCGGCCGAAATCGATCCATCGAGCTGCGTCACGAGATCGAAAATCGCGGTCGCCATCGTATCCCAGAGGGCCAGATACTGCGCACGATCCATGCCCTCCGGCTGGCTGACGTTGTAATGCAGGTTGCCGTCGCCGAAATGTCCGAACGGCACCGGCCGTGCGCCTGGACAAACGCCTTCAACAACCGCCGCAGCGCGTTCAAGAAACTCTGGGATTCGCGCGACTGGCACCGAAATGTCGTGCTTGATGCTGCCGCCCGCACCCTTCTGAGCTTCCGAAAAGGCGTCGCGCAATTGCCAGAAGTTCTCCGCCTGCCGGAGCGACCGCGCAATGGCGGCGTCGGAGATGAGACCCTTCGCATGCGCGCTCGCCAGGAAAGGCTCGATGGTGTTCGGGATGCGCGCACCTGTCCCGCAGTGCGAAAGTTCGATAAGCGCGTACCACGGATAGGCGTCCGTGAACGGGTCGCGAAGATTGGGGACGTAGCTCAGCGCAAACTCCTGTGCGCGATGCGCCCAGAATTCAAATGCCGTCAGCGCTCCGCCCGCTTCCGCTTCAGCCATGCGAAACAGCCTGAGGGCATGCTTCGGTGATTGCAGCGCGACGATTGCGGTCTCGCGCTCCGCCGGAGTCGGAAAAAGCTTTACGCAGGCGGCCGTGATAACGCCGAGCGTGCCTTCCGAGCCGATCAAAAGATCTCTGAGGTCGTAGCCGGTGTTGTCCTTCTTGAGACGCCGCAAGCCATTCCAAACGCGGCCATCGGCAAGTACGGCCTCGAGTCCAAGCGTCAGGCTGCGGGCATTCCCATAGGCCAGAACGGCGGTGCCGCCCGCGTTCGTTGCCAGCACGCCGCCGATTTGTGCGCTGCCTTCTGACGCCAGGCTCAACGGAAAGATCCGGCCCGCTGCAATGGCCGCCTGCTGCGCGGCATGCAGCGTCACGCCCGCTTCGACGATCATTGTTCCGCCCGCGGCATCGACGTCGCGAACAGCCGTAAGACGACCGAGCGACAGCACGACTTCGTTGCCGGCGAGCGATGGGATCTGCCCGCCGACGAGCCCCGTATTGCCGCCCTGTGGAACGATCGCAACGTCTTCCGCATGCGCCAGCGCCAGGATGCGCGAGACTTCATCCGTTGAGCCGGGCCGCAGTACCACAGGCGTCTTGCCCGTATAGCGGTCCCGCCATTCGGTGAGATATCCGGCTTGATCGTCAGCGCACGTCAACGCATGTGCGTCGCCGACGATGTGTGCGAAACGCTCGATCAGATCGTTCGATAAGGTCCGTGTTCGCACTTTGTCGTGCCTGCCTCACACGATCTTTTGTCCGGTCTTCTTCCAGTCGTTGACGAAGGTGACGAGCCCGGCATCGGTCAGCGGATGCTTGACGAGCGCCTTCAGAATGGCCGGCGGAATAGTCGCCACATCGGCACCGATCATCGCTGCCTCTTTGACATGATTCACGGTGCGGATCGATGCAGCGAGAATGTCGGTCGAGAGATCGGGATAGTTGTCGTAGATCGCCCGGATCTCGCGAATGACGTCCATGCCATTGAGGCCGATGTCGTCGAGACGCCCGATGAACGGCGAAACGAACGTCGCACCGGCCTTCGCCGCAAGCAGCGCCTGGTTCGCCGAAAAGCACAGCGTCACGTTCACCATCGTGCCGTCGCTAGTCAGCGCTTTGCAGGCTTTGAGACCATCCAGCGTCAACGGCACTTTGATCGTGACGTTCTTCGCGATCTTACGCAGCACTTCCGCTTCCTGCATCATGCCTGCGTAGTCGGTCGCTGCGACCTCGGCCGATACCGGCCCCGGAACCACGGCGCAAATTTCTTTGACGATTTCCTTGAAGTCGCGGCCGGCCTTCGCAACAAGAGACGGGTTCGTCGTAACGCCGTCCAGCAAGCCCGTCGCCGCCAACTCTTTGATCTCGGTCACGTCGGCGGTATCGACGAAGAATTTCATTTCTTTCTCCTCACCTCGTCCTTAAGTCTTGGCCCTGCCTTTGGTGCGCCGCAACTTCCCGGCAAACCTAGCACGACCGATTCTTGGAGGAAGCTTCTAGTCCGTTGAACGCCCCTTTGGATAGCCTGCTTCAAATCCTGGATACCAACGCCGCCGCGGCCTCTCGCAGCGTCCCCGTGCTGATGCCGGTGGCGCTCGACCAGACCTACGATTATCTGGTGCCGGAGGGGATGCATGCGGAGCCGGGCGCCTTCGTGCTCGTGCCTTTCGGGCCGCAAACACGCATCGGAATTGTTTGGGATACGCCGCGCGGCGAAGGTAAACCCGTTGATCCCAAGAAGCTTAAGGCTCTGACGAGCCGCATTGACGCACCTTGCCTGCCCGAAATTTCGATGCGCTTCGCCGAATGGGTCGCGCGCTACACTTTGGCGCCCCTCGGCATGGTCGCGCGCATGATGATGAGCGCCGATGCCGCGTTCGAGCCGCCGAAGCATCGTTTCGGCGTGTGCATCGTCGAAGGCGCGGCGCCCCCGCCGAAGATGACCCCTGCCCGAACACGCGTCATGGAAATCGCCGCCGACGGGCTCGTCCGTTCGAAATCGGATCTCGCCAATCTCGCCGGCTGCTCGACGGGTGTGATCGATGGTCTCGCCGCCGCAGGTCAGCTCGTCGAAGTCGCGATCCCCGAGCGCATCTTTCCGCGCCCGCATCCCCATCATGGCGTGACAGACTTCACCGCCGATCAGACACGCGCCGTCGAAAGCCTGAGAAGCGCCGTCGATGCCGGCAATTTCTCCGTCACCTTGCTCGACGGCGTCACCGGCTCCGGCAAAACCGAAGTCTATTTCGAAGCGGTGGCCCGCGCGCTTGCAGCCGGCCGCCAGACCCTCATCCTGCTGCCCGAAATTGCCCTGACGAGCCAGTTCCTCGACCGCTTCGCGCGCCGCTTCGGCGCGCCGCCCGTCGAATGGCACTCGGCGCTCAGTCCGGCCGAGCGCGGCCGCATCTGGAAAGGCGTCGCGCGTGGAGACGTCCGCTGCGTCGTCGGCGCACGCTCGGCGCTGTTTCTGCCATTCTCCGAGCTGGGCCTCATCGTCGTTGACGAAGAGCACGACCAAGGTTTCAAGCAGGACGATCGCGTGCACTATCAGGGACGCGACATGGCCGTCGTGCGCGGCAACCTTGGCAAATTCCCCGTCATCCTCGCCTCCGCGACGCCGTCGATCGAAAGCCATGTGAACGCGCTGATCGGACGATATCGCCATGCGATCCTGCCGGGGCGCTTTTCGGGTGTCGAAATGCCCGGCGTCTCGGCAATCGATCTCCGCTCGGAAAAACTCGCCCCCGGCAAATGGCTGGCCGAACGGCTCGTCGCGTCGATGACCGAGACGATGGAAAAGGGCCAGCAAACGCTGCTGTTCTTGAACCGGCGTGGCTACGCCCCGCTGACGTTGTGCCGGTCTTGCGGACATCGCCTCGAATGCCCGCAATGTACGGCCTGGCTCGTCGAGCATCGCTTCAAGAAGAAGCTGACATGCCATCACTGCGGTTTCTCGCTGTCGCTTCCCGAGAAGTGTCCGAAATGCGCTGCGCCGGGTTCTCTCGTCGCCTGCGGCCCGGGTGTCGAGCGCGTTCAGGAAGAAGTCGCCGAGCGTTTCCCCAACGCGCGTGTCGCGCTGCTCTCGTCCGATCTTATTCCGGGACTGCCCGAAATGCGCGAGATGATCCGCGGCATCGAAGCCCGCGAGTTCGACATCATCATCGGCACACAGATTGTCGCCAAGGGCCATAACTTCCCGGGCCTCGCGCTCGTCGGCGTCGTCGATGGCGATTTGGGATTGGCCCACGGCGCCGATCCGCGCTCAGCCGAACGCACGTTCCAGCTCTTGCATCAGGTGACGGGCCGCGCCGGGCGCACGAGCTTTGTTGGCCGCGGCTTCGTGCAAACCTATTCGCCGGACCATCCGGTGATGGCGGCAATCGTCGCCGGCGACCGCAACGCCTTCCTGAATTATGAGGTCAAGACCCGCCAAGCGGGTCTCCTGCCACCCTACGGCCGCCTGGCGGCAATCGTCATCTCGGCACGCGACAAACCCCTGACCGAACAGGTCGCCCGCGAGATCGCGCGGCGAGCACCCCCGAGCGACGTCATTTCCGTACTAGGCCCGTCCGAAGCCCCCATCGCCGTCGTGCGTGGCCGCCACCGCTGGCGTCTGCTCGTGAAGGCCCCACGCGACGCCGACCTGCAAAGCTACTTGCGGGCATGGGCTGGAATGATTCCAAAGCTCAAATCCGACGTCCGGATTACCGTCGATATCGACCCCTATAATTTCCTATGATTTGAGTTCGTCTGATTCCAGGGTTTCTGCGGCATGTTTGCCATAAGCCGCTAACCACTTATCCGAGCGGCCAACCCGTCATTCCGCCCGCTCCGCAAATCGTCTAAACGACGATGAGGCCACGGCCTCAGCCGAGCCTGATGAACCTTTAAGCCTGCCACGAAAGCACTTTATGTCACTTCGCATTGCCGTCCAGATGGACCCGATCGATCGCATCGACATTAGCGGCGATTCGACGTTCGCCATCCTTCTCGAAGCGCAGAAGCGTGGACACGACATTTTCTACTACACGCCGTTCGATCTCGCCTTACGCGGCAGCAAGTTGCTGGCGCGCGGCCAGACGCTGAAGGTCGAAGATAAGCGCGGCGCGCACTACGCGCTTTCAAATCCCCGCACCGAAAATCTGGGCGACCTCGACGTCGTGCTGCTGCGGCAGGATCCGCCATTCGACATGGCCTACATCACGACGACACATTTGCTCGAACGCATCCATCCGAAGACGCTCGTCGTCAACGATCCCTCGAACGTCCGCAACGCGCCGGAAAAGCTGTTCGTGCTGGATTTCCTCGATCTGATGCCGCCGACGCTCGTCACGCGCTCGCTCGCCGATGTGCAGGCCTTCCGCGCCGAGTACAAGGATATCATCGTCAAGCCGCTCTACGGCAACGGCGGCGCCGCCGTCTTCCGCATCAGGCCCGAGGACGGCAATCTCGGCTCCCTCGTCGAGCTCTTTCAAACGGTGTTCCGCGAGCCCTTCATGGTGCAGGAGTTCCGTCCCGAGGTGAAGGAAGGCGATAAGCGGATCATCCTCGTCGACGGCGAGATCGCAGGCGCGATCAACCGTGTGCCGCAAGCCGGAGAGACGCGTTCGAACCTGCACGTCGGCGGCACCGCCACGAAGGTCGAACTGACCGATCGCGATCGTGAGATCTGCGCGCGTCTCAAACCTGAATTGAAGCGCCGCGGACTGATCTTTACGGGCATCGACGTCATCGGTCCCTACATCACCGAGATCAACGTCACGTCTCCGACGGGCATCCGCCAGGTGAAGAACTTCGGCGGCAACGACATCGCCGCGCTGATTTGGGACGTCATCGAAGACAAGAGAAAGCTCGCCTCATGAGCGCACGCGTCGAGGTCAAGAGAACGAAAGGCACTTTCACGATGAGATCGATCGCGATCGCAAGCTCGCTAGCAGCACTCTTGTTCGTTACCCTCGCGTTCCCATTGCATGAGGCTCAGGCCGTGACGGCCTCGCCGTTTGCACCGCTGATCGGCAGATGGTCGGGCATCGGCATGATTGGCTACAAGGCGAGCCCGGCCGAGAAAATCAAATGTCGGGCGACGTACCTGTTGACCGACACCGAAGACGAGCTGAAGCAAACGATCCGCTGCGCGACTGCGGGTGGCGCCGTGGAGATCGTCAGCAATGTGAAGGAAACCGCCGGCAAGCTGACGGGCCACTGGAAAGAGACGATCCACAATTTCGAGGGCGATCTGACCGGCGACGTCACGCCGAAAGGCTTTCACGTCGTCATCCAAGGGAGCGACGTCGCCGCCAACATGGATATCGTCGTCAACAACGATAAGCAGGCCGTCGAAATTCAGTTCACGAATTCAAGTCTAATCGGCATGACGCTGGTGATGTCGAAGGGTTAGGGCGAACGCTGTTCTTTGGCGGTTCCTGGCGTCTCGACGGGATATCGTCCTTCTCAAACCCGGAATCGGTGTATCGGGGCGTTAGATGCTAGCGCCTAGCCCGTCGCAGCAAAGCGAACAGCTTACCTACGGGCTCGTGAGCCCTTGGGACATGTTTGAGATACAAGCGAAAGAATTTGTCGGGGCGCTTCGTGCTCTGAAAGCTCTTGAGGTCCTCTTCGAGGAAAGGGAGGAGAGCAGCAATGAAATCATCGAAGAGACATCACGCGGAAAGCTGCTTCACCTTCTGGGCAATTTGGAGAATGCATGCAGCGCGCTTGGAGCGTCCATCACTTCTGATTTCGTCTCTGAATTCAAGGCCAAACTAGAAAAGGGTTCGGCAAAGTGGTGTGATTTGGTCTCTTCCTCAAAGCTCTTCTATTCGGTGCTAGAAAAAGAGCTGGTGCGCGCCAAGCTCTATGCGCTTTCGCCGTATAAGGTGAGCTATTTTGATGATGCTCAGAACCTATTCGAAACTGAGGTAGGATTCTCGTTTTTTTCCGCCAGGGACGACATCGACGAAGCCGGGAAATGCTTTGCGCTCGGCAGGTTTACTGCTTGCGTGTTCCATCTGATGAGGGTGTTGGAACATCCGATAGTGGCATTGGCAAAGGTGCTGCTTCCAGACGATCCAAGTCCAAATTGGGAGACTGTATTCAAGAAAATTGATGCGGAACTTCTACGCAAACCGAACGATCGCGCCATAAAAGGCGATGTACAATTCTATGCCGAGGTCGTCGCGGAGATGCGGGCAGTCAAACACGCTTGGCGCAATAGGGTGATGCACATCGACGCGATCGTCACCGAAGAGCGAGCTAAGGCAATCTTCGATGCCACAATCTGCTTTATGAATGTCGTTTCGAAGCGGTTGAGCGAGGCGGGCGAGGTTCCGCCTGAGACGGGTGAACTAGAGCTTTGAAGGCGGACTCCACATCCTTGTGGTTTTTGCCCCTCACAAAAACTGTCCAGCTCCGGATCAACAGCTGTTGCCGAGATCGCTATACGCTGTTCCCCATTCGTTCTTGACTTTGTCTCACCCTGCTGATTAGCTCCCTCCAGGGGGCAAAAATGTACGGTCAGATCTCTACGCTCGCGTTCATCGGCATCGAGGCACGGCCCGTCGAAGTGCAGGTTCGGGTGACGCCAGGCGCGGCCGCCTTTGCCATCGTCGGGCTGCCCGACAAGGCGGTCGCGGAGAGCCGTGAGCGCGTCCGCAACGCCCTCCACGCGGTGGGCCTCGGCCTTCCCTATAAGCACATCACTGTCAATCTCGCGCCCGCCGACCTGCCGAAGGAAGGCAGCCACTTCGATTTGCCGATTGTGCTCGCGATGATGTGTGCGATGGAGGCGATCGCGCCGGACGCCATCGCCAATTATGCCGCCATCGGCGAGCTGGCGCTCGATGGCTCCATCCGGGCGGTGCCGGGCACGCTCCCCGCTGCGATCGGCGCCAACGCCATCGGCAAGGGCCTCATCTGCCCTCAAGCCTCGGGCCCGGAGGCCGCCTGGGCGAGCGAGGACATCGCGATCCTGGCCGCGCCGCATCTCCTGTCGCTGGTCAATCACTTCAAGGGCACGCAGACACTGTCGCGACCCGAGCCGAACGTGCTTCCAACGCAGAGCTACGCCGCCGATCTCCGCGATATCAAGGGCCAGGAAACGGCCAAACGCGCCTTGGAAATCGCCGCCGCCGGCAACCACAACCTTCTGATGATTGGCCCGCCTGGATCCGGTAAGTCGATGCTGGCCTCGCGTCTCCCCTCGATCTTGCCGCCGCTGCAACCCGAAGAAATCCTCGAAGTCTCGATGGTGCATTCTCTCGCTGGCGAACTGATGGGGGGCAAGCTCACCGTCGAACGGCCGTTTCGCGCGCCCCATCATTCGGCGAGCATGGCGTCTCTCGTCGGCGGCGGTTCGCGTCCCCGCCCCGGTGAGGTTTCTCTCGCCCATCATGGCGTTCTCTTCCTCGATGAGTTGCCCGAATTTCAGCCGAACGTGCTCGACGCCCTGCGCCAGCCGCTGGAGTCGGGGGAAACGGTCATCGCCCGCGCCAACCATCGCATTTCCTATCCGTCCCGCATCCAGCTGATCGCAGCGATGAACCCCTGCAAATGCGGAGGCAGCAATCCCGGCGAGCCCTGCCGTCGCGGCCCGCGCTGCGCCGGCGATTATCAGGCGCGTGTATCCGGGCCTCTGCTCGATCGTATCGATTTGCAGATCGAAGTCCCGGCAATCTCGGCCGCCGATCTTGTCCTGCCCGCGCCGTCCGAAGGAAGCGCCGAAGTCCGGACGCGCGTCGCAGCGGCGCGTGAACGTCAACGCGCGCGATTTGCGGCGCTGGGCGCACGCGGCGTTCGCACCAATGCCGATTGCTCGGCAGCGCTTCTCGAACAGACCGCGATGCCCGACGAAGCAGGCGTTACGCTGCTGCGCCACGCCGCCGAGACGCTTGGGTTGTCGGCGCGAGGCTTCCACCGCACGCTAAAAGTCGCGCGAACAATCGCTGACCTGGAGCGTTGTGACACCGTCTCTCGCGCTCATATCGCGGAGGCACTGAGTTATCGGGGGGAGACATTACGGCAGGTGAGAGCGGCGTGAAGTACGAGGAATGGTGAAGCGTAAGGATTTTCGAAAATCGTCAACCATTCACGCTGCGGAGTATGATGGCGCGCGCAAGACGCTCGATATCATTTTTGCTGACGGCAGCTGCTTCACCTATTTCGAAGTGCCGAACCGCGAATACGAAAGTTTAATTAAAGCAGCGTCTGTCGCCGATTACTTCAAAAAACGCATCCGCGACAAGTATATGTGCGAGGAGCGCATCGAACGACGCTCGCGCACAAAGAAAAACGCCGGAACTCGAAAGCCCCGGCGCACACTTCACTGAACAGCGTTTTCGCGCGCTCAACCGAACGCCGATTTCACACCCGCCTGCATCGCAGCAGCCTGAGCTGTATTCCTGAGCAGACACGCAATCGTCATCGGTCCAACGCCGCCCGGAACCGGCGTGATCGCGCCGGCCACCTTCGCGCACTCTTCGTATGCGACATCGCCGACGATCTTCGTCTTGCCGCTCTCCGACGGAACGCGATTGATGCCGACGTCGATGATGGTCGCGCCGGGTTTGATCCAGCTGCCTTTGACCATCTCAGGGATGCCGACGGCAGCGATGACGAGGTCGGCGCCGCGGACGACATCTTCGATGTTCTTCGTGCGCGAATGCGCGATTGTCACCGTGCAGTTTTCCCTGAGCAGCAGCGCGGCGACCGGCTTGCCGACAATGTTCGACCGGCCGATGACGACGGCGTTGAGGCCCGAGAGGTTCTGCAGCACGCTCTTTGCGAGAATGACCGATCCCGTCGGCGTGCACGGCACCAGCGCCCGCTCGCCAACCCAAAGCCGGCCGACGTTCACAGGATGAAAGCCGTCGACGTCCTTGTCGGGGCTGATGAGGTTCAGAACCTTCTCGGCGTTGATGTGCTTCGGCAACGGCAGCTGCACGAGAATGCCGTGACAGGCCGGATCATTGTTGAGCTTCTCGACGAGGGCCAGCACGTCGGCTTCCGGCGTCTCGGCGGGAAGGCGGTGCTCCCACGAGTTCATGCCGACCTCGACGGTCTGCTTCGCCTTGTTCGCGACATAGACCCTGCTGGCCGGATCTTCGCCGACGAGCACCACGGCTAGTCCGGGCTTCAGGCCATGTTCTTTCTGCAGCCGCGCAACCTCCGCTGCAACTTCAGCGCGGACCTTCGCCGCGGTCTCTTTCCCATCGATGATTTGCGCCACGGACATTCCCGTCTTTCCTCCTCGTTCGCTTATTTTCTCAACTCGTCGGTTCGTTCCTGCAGCCGCCGCTCGAGCGCATCCGGATCACCCGAAATCCGCAAGAATTTGAGCCGCGACTTGCCCCCGGATGCCAGCGAGACCGAGCTTTTCGCCACGCCGAGCCAACGGGCGACCAGCTCTTCGAGCGCCCTGTTGGCGGCTCCATCCTCGGGAAGTGCGCGGACACGCGCCTGGAAGGCCGGACCGTCGGGGGTTTCGACGACCCCGTCAATCGCCTCTTTGGAAGATTTCGGCGTCAGACGAAAGTGCGCAATGACGCACGCGCTCCCATGCCGCCAAGCCTTGCCGGCCGGCAGCCTGGAGCCCGAGCGGCCGGTCACACGACGGCCTTGGCGATATTCGGCAGGATGACGGTCTGGATGAAATAGCAGAGCAGCAGCAGTATGACGGGCGAGATATCGAGCCCGCCCATGTTTGGAAGCGCGTTCCGGATGGGCTTGAGCAACGGCTCCGTGACGGCGTTAAGTCCCTGCCAGATCGAGCGAACCATCGGATTGTAGGCGTTGATGACCCCGAAGGCCATGAGCCAGCTGACGATCACTACGGCGATGACGACGTACGTGTAAAGGGTGATGAGATAGCTGATAAAACCCAGAAGCTCGAGCATGCGCCGTCCCGCAGTTGCGTACCGTAGCGCCATGTAGCCCCGGTGCCCTATGCGCCGCAAGTAGCGATAAGGCTGCAGCGACGGACCGGGCGGGAGAGAGGCCAAAATCCAGGAATTCGCCACCCTTTTCGGCTTATGCCCGGGCGTCCGCGGCCTTTGCGGGCCCCGTTCTGCCCGACCCGCTTTCTTGACAAGGAAGGGGGCCAAATCCTAAATGCCCGGCCATTGGGGCCGTAGCTCAGATGGGAGAGCGCTGCAATCGCACTGCAGAGGTCAGGGGTTCGATTCCCCTCGGCTCCACCAGTTGCCAGCTAAGTTGTTGTTCTTCCTAACTTAGCAACCATATCAGTCACTTATGCCCAGCCGTTGGTCACACCAGTGGTATACTTGAGCATGAAATTAGTGGCTGAAACTCTCCATCTGCAAAAGCGCGGCAACGTTTAGCACTACTATCGCTGCACGCTCTTGCACCTCCTCCCGAAAATTGGAAAGAGCTTCTTCAAGAGGTCGCTCAACACCTCGAACTTTGCCGAAGCCAAGAAGCTTCGCACGGTCGAAGACATGAAAATCGATGCGCTGTTTGATGCCGCCTAACAGCACACTCCTTCTGGCGAAAATGCGAGCGCAACACCTGTCCCTCAAAATGTGCTCATCGAGTATGTCCGTCATTCTCGACCACGCTCGCGCAGCTCTCTGGTGAACTCTTCCGGAAAGTCCGGCTGCGTCCGGCTCCCAGACGCATGCAGCAAAGCCCCGCACGGCGATGGAGATCGGTAGAGGCGTTCCAGCGTCGAAATCATCTCTGCGAACGACTTGTCGAGTTCAACGCTGGTACGCGCGGTGGGCCGCCAATAGGTCGACCGTCCTTGCCGGTGAGAATGCAGGAAGCCAGCCTCTTCCAGTTCTCGTGTCTTACGATGGACGGTTGAAAGCGGAATGTCCAAAGCATAGGCAAGTGCTGAAATATCGTAGAGCTTGCCCTGCATCTCACCAACGACGACGGTTCTGATGATCAAGGCATCGAGCGGACCGCCCCACATGCCGGTCTCGATCGCATAAAAGCGGTTGAGGCATTCGATGATTTGGCCTTGCACAATCGCGCGTATCGCTTCGCTATCCGTATCTGCCACCGACGGCTCCGTACCTTGAAAGGCAATTGTTCGCCGGGTGGAGATTCGGCCCGGTGCCGTATCGCCAATTCTGCGGGAACCCTTCCATTATGGAAAGGTTCCCGAACTCGCCACCCGTTGGGCCTGTTACAGTATGCGGCAAAGCCCGGTGGCAAGGAAAAATTTGGGGAGAGCGAATGCCCAAGCATATTCTGATCGTTGGAGGCGGTATCGGCGGAACGATGACCGCCAACAGCATTGTTGCGAAGCTCTATCCCGAAATATCAAGGGGTTCGGTCAAGGTCACGTTGCTGTCGGACTCTCCCTGGCACTATTACAAACCCGCCTTCATGTATGTGGCGTTCGACACGTTCTTCGAAGGCGAGCTGCGGCGCAGACAGAAAACATTGCTGCGCCCGGAGATCGATTTCCAGGTCGACAAGGTCGTACGGTTCGATTTCGCAGGATCACGCGTGACAACGCAGGCCGGAAAGACGATCGGCTACGATTACATCGTCGTTTCTACCGGCTGTCTGCCGGCACCCGAGCGCATTCCCGGCCTTAAGGAAGCTGGCGATTATTTCTATCAGTATGAGCCGGCCCGGCGGCTTGCCGACAAGCTGCGGACTTTCGAGAAAGGACGCATCTTCATCACTGTGAATTTCCCCAAGACGGCGAACGTCCCACATCAGTGCGGCATCGCCCCGGTGGAAACGACCTTGATGGTCGACGAGTATCTGCGGCACAAAGGGGTGCGCGACGCGGTCGAGATCGTCTATACGTACCCTACTGTTTCGCAACTCCTGCGCAATTGCCTCTTCCTCCAGCGGGAAGTCTGCGAGGTCCTGCCGCCCATATTCGAAAGCAAGGGCATCAAGTACCAGCGCGGGTTCACCCTGGCGTCGGTAGACCCTGACAAAAAGATCGCCATGTCCGAGGAAGGCCGCGAGGAGAAATTCGACCTCCTTTTGTGCACGCCGCCGATCCGGGCCGTCGACGCGGTGATCGAAAGCGGCGTGTCGCAGGCTGCGAACAACGAAGGTTGGCTGCCGACGGATCGGCGGACGCTCCAGCTTGAAGGCTATCCCAACGCCTATGTAATGGGCGACACGGTGGACCTGCCGATCAGCAAGGCCGGCGGCTCCTGCCACAATCAATGCCCGGTGATCGCGAACAATATCGCAGGCGATCTTCGGATCGGCCGCACCGTCGATGCCTATGACGGCAAGGTACAGGCCGTAGCCCAGATGGGCCTCGAGGTCGGTATGCCGCTCTGGTACGATTACGACGAGGATGTCCATCCCACTCCGCCCACCAAGGTGGGCGGTCTTCTGCGCAAGGCGTTCAACCGGGGCATCTATTGGTCCGTCGCCCGAGGGATCATCTGAGATCGTTTCCGGCAACCATCAGCGCGCAGAAGGGCGGACAGCAGACATGTCAAACAACACTTCGATGAATGACACGGCACGACAGGTTTCCCTGGAAGGTTCGGCTCGGGGGGTATCCATCATGGACGAGGCGACCGAGCGAGGCCTCGCCGAACTTCTGGAGAAAGTGGCGCCGCTCCTTCAGGGACGGCGGTTTCACAACATCGTTGATCTCCTCTCGCTCGCATCCGATGCCGTGGACATGGCGGATGACGCCTTGATCCAGAAGATGATGAAGACGTATGAGGAAGGGGTCGGCGCCGCGTGGTCGCTGGGCAACGCGGCCCGCTATGCCGCCAATGAGGCTTGCGTGCGGAAGACGCCCTCGCTTTTCGGATTGGTGCGGGCTGCGGGCGGCGAAGATGTGCGCAGGGGGCTCCATTTCGCATTGCTGTTTCTGGAAGTGCTCGGACGGCAGATGCGCGATGATCCAGCGGCATGACGGCGGGCCGAGACGTCGATGCGCTCTACGAGCAAAGGGTAAGGGATAAGGCCAGACAGGTCCGTAACGACGTCCGACTCGCGGATGCGGATATCTCGATCGTCAGGACATCGCCCATTTGCGGCAGCTCGCTCGCGCTCGATACTCGATGTGATGGCGATCGTGTCATCGCTCTGGGCTATCGCGCACGTGCCTGCACCCTTGGCATGGCGTCGACCGCGATCGTGGTAGATGCCGCCAGGGGAGCGACCTTCAGCGAAATCTCAGCGGTGGGCCGACAGTTGAAGGATTTGCTCGACGGGACCGAGGTGCGATTTCCGGAAGCCTGGCAGGAACTCGACATGTTCGTCGCGGCAAGGGCATTTCGCTCGCGTCATGGGTCGATCATGCTGCCGTTCGACATTCTGGATGAAGCTGCTCGGAGGCTGGCGGCGAGAGGTTGACGCACGGATGGCGCGCTATCTGCGCGGCGTCGGCGTCAGATAGCCCTTCTTGATCTCACCAAATACGAAGTTCGTCTCCCACTGACCGATTCCGGGCAATTCGGAGAGCTTTTCGCGGACGAATTGCTCATAGCTGTCGAGCGATGCGGCGAAGACCTGAAGTAGGTAATCCTGCCGTCCCGACATCAGATAGCATGCCGTAATTTCTGGAGTGCGGCGCACCCCTTGCTCGAATTCTGCCATCGCATTCTTACTTTGAACGGCAAGGCGCACTGTGATGAAGGCGATGATCGGCATGCCGAGCGCCCGATGGCTGATGCGGGCTCCATAGCCCTCGATCACGCCGGATTCTTCTAGAATGCGCACGCGCCTGTGGCAGGGCGAGGGAGACAGATTCACCCGCTCGCTCAACTTCTGATTGGTCAGGCGCCCGTCCTGTTGCAGTTCTATGATGATCTTGGAATCAATCTCGTCCATGGCGCCGATCGTTGACAGGTTCTGCCATGATGTTGGGCATGACCTTGGAAAGTTTGGCAAGTCTCATACGCCGCGTTGGCGTATGCTTCCACATCTCCTTCGATCATCAAGCGGCCCCTTTCGCCGGTCGCCACGACAGGGCCAGTACGCCGATGGGTCATGATTTCGACCGCCTCATACCCCGCCATGAAACCAATGCCGTCGCCGCCGAAGGCTATGAGGGCTACCTTTTCGGCGCCAGGAGTGCACCGCTAACTCTGGATCGTCCGAGAGAAGACATCATCCAGATGTGGGTGGCCGATATGCAGTTTGCCGCCCCCCAGGCGGCGCTCGACGCCATGGCCGATCGGCTGAAGCATCCAATCTTCGGATACACGATGAATTTCGACGATCAGCTTTATGACGTGTTCCGCGACTGGTGCGACCGTCGGCATGGCTGGAGTTTTCCCCGCGAGCAGATGGTGCTGTCGCTTGGCATCATTCCGGCGCTGTTCGGTCTTGTCGACTATCTGTGCGGGCCCGACGACAAGGTGCTGACGTTGAGCCCGTCCTACGGCTATTTCAAACATGCGACCGTCAAGAGCGGGCGGACGTTTGTGACGTCGCCGCTCATCAGCAACCAAGGGCACTACGAGATCGACCTGGTGGACTTCGAGGACAAGGCGTCTGATCCGGCCGTCAAGGTGTTCTTCCTCTGCCATCCGCATAATCCCACCGGGCGGCTGTGGAGCGAGGCTGAACTTCGCCGCATGGGGGAAATCTGCTTCGCACACGGCGTGAAGATCGTGTCGGACGAAATCCATTGCGACCTCTTGCGCACGGGGCTCGGCCATACGCCACTGGCGAAGCTCTTCCCTGAAAGCAAAGACATCATCACCTGCATGGCGGTGAGCAAGACCTTCAACCTGGCAGGGATGATGATCGCCACCATCGTCATCCCTGATCCCGACCTGCGGGCGGTGTGGAAGGATCTGCATTACCCATTCATCAATCCGCTCAGTCTCGCCGCCGCCATCGGGTCCTATCGTGGAGGCGAGGCATGGCTTGAAGACCTGCGCGCCTATTTGGACGGGAATTTCGCCCTTGCGGCCGATTTCGTCCGGCAATACCTGCCGGAAGCCAGATTGCAGGTTCCGGAGGCGACCTATCTCGCATGGATGGATGTCCGGGCCTATTTCCCGCAGCCGGTGAACCTGACCCGCTTCTTCCTCGAACGCGGCGGCGTCATCATAGAGGGCGGCGAGATGTTCGCGGACAATGGCGACGGCCATGTGCGCCTCAATCTGGCCTGCCCTCGTGCAGTCCTGCTGGAGGCTCTGGAACGCATCCGAAATGCGATCCAGGCGAATTGTTGACCGCAGGAACAAGAGCAGGAACAAGAGATGTCCATGTCAGCTCACACAGTTTCCATTGAATGGCGCCGCGCCCCGCATGAGACGGAGCCGAAGACCTATGCGCGCCGTCACCAGTCGCATCTGAATGGCGGGCAGACGCTGAACGTCTCGGCGTCGGTCGACTACAAGGGCGAAGCCGATTGCGCCGATCCCGAACAGCTTCTGGTGAACGCGGTGTCCAGTTGTCACATGCTGTTCTTCCTCGCGATTGCCGAGCTTCAGGGGTTTGTGGTCGATGAATACCGGGACACCGCGACCGGTTATCTCGAAAAGCAGGACGGCGGCATGGCCATCACCCGGATCGAACTCGCTCCACAGGTTCGCTTTGGCGGCGAGAAACTGCCCGATTATGCCGTTATGCAGCGCATGCATGCCGGTGCGCACAAGCACTGCTTCATCGCCCGCTCGCTCAAGGCGACCGTGACGATCGCCGACGCAGCCGCTCAACTTCCCTCGCGCTGACCCAACAAACGAGCGAATGAGGTCTTTACGTTCGGCCCATTCTCTCAGGTCCGCGCCCGCCGCAGCTTCATCTTCGCTCCCGGAAACCGGCTCGGCAAAGGACCTGACGCCTCCAAGTGCACGATAGAAGCCATCGGTGATGGACGGAGAGCTGAAGATCGGTGTCATCGGAGAGAGGGATGGCCGCACAGACCCGCAACACGTTCCTCGATTTGGGCGCCGATTCCGACACCCGTCTCCAATTTGGTCGCGGTATCCGTATTGGTTGCCATGCACTGATCGAGTTCCAAAAGCGCCAGCAGGACGAAGGCGTGTCCCAAGCGGAGCTGAATCTCAAACCGCTACGCTGGCTGATGAACGAGGTGCCAGATGACAGCCACGGTATACTTCGATGTGATCAAGGCTGTTAAGTGTCTGATTTTATTGGTATTTCTTGGATAATGGCTTGTTTCCCCTCGGCTCCACCAACCCTCCCGCGTCGTTGTATTGATTTGTTTTTTCGAAATTGTTCCCAAGCCGCGGTGGGAGGCTTGGGAATTTGGGTTCGTGCTTGTCCTTGCCGAGGCATACGCCTTTTCTTCAAATCAAAACTCATGCTCGAAGAACAAGAAGCTTCAACTCGGCTCGAGAGGAGCTTCTTCGATGGACAAAGCTGCGAGATCGTCGTGCTCGCCGCGACCAACGAGATGTGCCGCCGACCGCCAGGCATGATGCGCAATGCGGTCGAGCAGCCGGGCGGTGTCGATGCGCGCGAAGGCATCCGCCGCGGTCAGCTTTCCCGGCGCTACGGAGGCAAGGGTCGCAGTGCGATAGTCCCGCTGTAGCGCGTCGAGTTCCGCGGCGGCCCCTGCCACGTCGGCGAGTGCCGTGGCAACCTCGGGTGAAAGACTCCAGCCGATGGGTGCTGCCCGATCACTCAGCGCGGATTCCGAAGTGATCGAGCTACCAACCGCCTGGGTCGCGCGCATGGCCTGTTTGCAGAGATCAACATTGCGAATGTCAAAGGAGGTCCCGGCTAGTTGTCCTCGGAGGCCGCCGTCTGCCAGAACTTCGACGAGGCGCGAGGCGTGGTCGAGTGCATGCAGCGTGCTTGTCATGCGCAACCGCTCGTCCTCCGTCTCTGGCGGCTCCTTCAATTCAGACAAGAAATCCCGCACCTCTTCAAGCGCCTCCCCCGACTTTGCAATCTCGCCCCGTGCGATACTTGCTCCGCCTGAAAGCGCGGCGGAGACCGAGGTGGCCATTTTGGTGAGGACGTCAGCCACGACACGCCGTGCGGTCTCGATCGCGATCACCGGGCTAGCAAGTGCGCTCGGATCGAGCGCGCGCTGAAGCGCCGTCTGCTTGGAGGGCAGAAGCCGCTCTACGACTCGGGTGAACCACTGCGTCGCTGGAAGGAGCACCGCGACTCCCACGACGTTATAGACCGTGTGGTAGGCGGCCAGGAGCGTCATCCCGTCAATCGACGCGACGAGGAATTTCATAACTGCCGCCGTGAACGGAAAGGCCACGATGGCGATAAGCGCCGCGATCAGCTTGAACAGCACATAAGCGAGGGCGAGGCGCTTCGCCGTCGTGCTGGCGCCAATGGCAGCCAAGGCAGAGCTAGTCGCTGTTCCGATATTCTGTCCGATGATAAGTGCCGCACCCTGTTCCAAGCTCACCGCCCCGGCGAAGAAGGCCGAAATGGTGACTGCAATGGCGGCCGTCGAAGACTGCATCACCGCAGTCATGACCAAGCCGATGGCGATCAGAGTCGTGAGGCCGACGAACCCTGAGATCCAGCCCACACCCGGCGCGCCGAGGACCGCAGGCAGATCGGACGGATGGAGGCTCTCCGCCAAGCCTCTCATCCCTTCTTGGAGAGTCGTGAGCCCATAGAGGACCAGCGCGAAGCCAGCAACTGCCGCGCCCGCCGCCGCGATCCGCCCGCTGCCAAGCAATTTGGCCAGCGCGCCCGCGAAGATCAGCGGCAACGCGTAGGCCGAGAGTGAAACCCGAACGCCGATCAGCGCCACGAGCCAGCCCGTGCCCGTGGTGCCCACATTGGCGCCGAACACCAGGCCGAGCCCTTGCGGAAATGTGAGAAGGCCCGCGCTAACGAGGCCGATCGTCGTCATCGTCACCGCGCTTGAGGACTGCACGAGCAACGTGATGACGGCGCCCCACCAGGCGCCCGAGATCGGCGTAGCTGCCGCTTTGCCGAGGACTGTGCGTAAGGCAGATCCCGCCAGCGCCTTCAGACCATCGGTCATGATGGTCATCCCAAGGAGAAACAGCCCAACGCCGCCGATAATGGCAATTGCCGTAGACATGTTCGTCTCGCCTGCGCCTCGATACGGAGTTCGTCTGAGTCAAACCGCCGTATGCAATAGCCTGGAGCGCACTGCGGAAATCAAAAGACTTCCGAAGACGCCGCGAGTTTCGTTTTTTTGTAAGTTCTTCGTAAGCCCGCGTCCCGAAGCGGAGAATGCGGAACTAATAAAACGCCGAAGCCGGTCGACGAACGATGCTCGCGGCTCCTCGTACGAAGACGCACAAATGCCGCTCTTTGGAAAATGACTGAGAAACGACGTTTTTTTGCAGCGAAATTTTCCCAGGCCGTGACGTCGTCGTTCGTGCGGAATTCCCCGCCAAAGAGGCGAGTCCGGGCTCGGATATTCCACAATCTCGCGCTCAAAACTGCCGAATTGAATGACGACTTATCTTTTGGACCCCAAGCGTGTCGCCCCGGGGCCGCAGATCCACGCATTTCGACTGCTATCAGATTGACAATACAACCTCGTCATGGCGTCGTGCGGGCTGGTTAGAATAGGGGAGTGAAAGCAATGACTTTTAAAATCGGCGTGGCGATTCTGGTTGGCCTCAGCGTTGTCGGTTCGGCGACAACTGCGGACGCACGCTGGAACCGGCGCGGCGAATGCCGTCCGGTGCTCGAAGGTGTGGCCACCGGTAAGGGTGTGTTCGGCCTTGGCAGCGCCCGCGCGCGGGAAGCGGCGATTAGCAACTGGGAAGAGGCGGCAGAGAGCCGTTATGGCCGCGCATTTGCAAATTTCGATCGCGCCGCAAGCGTCCGGTGGGATTGCGCGAAGAACGCTTTGATCACGGCCAAGTGCGTTGTCATCGCGCGGCCGTGCGCGGCACGGATCAGCGGCTAAGCTGTCTGACGCGATCGGCATTGCAAACAACGGGGGCCATGCCGATCGCGGACCGTAACGCCGTCACTCCTCCGAAAAAGTTACGGCCCGGCAGAAACCTCCGGGCCGCATCGCGAAGATCCAGTTTTTCAATCCCAAATCGGATGAGTCGGAGCGCAATCGCTTGATCGAAAGTTCCGCGCGTCGTTCAGGTCAACATGCCCCGGCGCGATGTTACTAGGTTCGCGCTCAGTGTCCGGCGACTTTCGCGTCCTTGCTCGCCGGCGTGTAGAGTCCGAACGGATTGCCATCCGGATCGGCGATGATCGCGATCCGTCCGACATTCGCAGCATCCGTCGGAGCTTTGATGACTTTGCCGCCCTTCTTCAAGGCTTCGACGACGGCATCGTCGACATTTGCGACTTGAATGTAGGTCAGCCAGCCGGGCTTCGGATCGGTCGGCTCCTTGCCGTCGTACTTTGCCAAACCGGCGCTCTCGACGCCGTTCTGCATGAAGAGTGTGTATTCATTTTCGCCGGGCGCAGGCGGACGCGAAGTGTCTTCAGCTGCCACGACCTTCGGAGACCAGCCAATGACGCTCGCATAGAAGTCGCGGCTGCGATCCGGGTTGGCGCTGATAAGCTCATTCCACCAAATGCTGCCCGCATCGCTTTGGGCGGATGAGGCTGTCAGGCTTTGTGCATTGGCGGGCATTGCGAAGAACAGGGCGCATACGGCTGAAAATACCGCGATGATGCCGGTACGGGGTGTTGCAAGAATTCGGGACATTGACCCACTCCTGGTTCGGATCGAATTGGGAGGGATACAAGCAAGCGCAATGCCAACTTCCGATGCCGACAGGGCCGCCAAGGTTTCAGGGATATGCCGCTACTTCCGCCTGCACGGCATAATATAGGTAAATCCGCGAAAGCCGCTGTAGTCCTTGCCTTTGATAAACGGCGAAATCACCACGCTTTTTCCGTCCGCAGGTGGATTATTCAACGCAAGCATGGAAAGCGGATCAATAAGCTCGGCGCTGTCGTTCCACCACTCCGGTGCGCCGTAGGCATTCTTGCGCCACGTTAGATTGTCGTGATCGGCTTTCCAGACCTCCCAATGAACTTCGGGAAGATAGGTTTCATTCTCGCCGGGATGCGTGACGCGCGCGAGCCGCTGGCCGCGCTTCACCTTGTCTCCGTCTTTGAAATGTTTGATCTCGTCGAAGTCGAGATGATCGAACTCGGAATAGTAAACTTCAGGTCCGTCGCTGAGATTGAGATCGCGGCGATCATGGCGGATCAGAAGCGCGCCTTCGATGCCCCATTTCCAATTGGCTTTCCAGACCGCGCGCACAGTCCCGGGGCCGGGCGCTAAAACCCATTCGCCCAAGCGTCCCACATCGATGCCGGTATGAATCTCATCGCGGCGCGTTCCATCGACATCGATCCAGCTCGCATATCCCGAAGTGATCGGCGAGCAATCGTATTCCGCCGGATAAATGGGAACGAGACCGCTCGGCGCAACGGCAGACGCCTTATCTGTTGCAGCGGGCTCATCGTCGGACGTGGAGGGTGCTGTCATGGCCAACAATGCGAGCCAGACGACAATGACGTTGAAAATGGCTCGCCTAGATAAAGGCACGTCTCGAAACTCGCCTGCAATTTCAGATCGATCATGATCGATATCCGGCATCGCCCCCATATGTTTGCTCAGTTAGCAAACAGGGCTACCCATTTACCTTTATATGAGCAATTTAATCAGTAAGCATGATTTAGCATTCCCTTAATGAGCAGTTCTTTTTAGAGCAGATCACAGTCGGCCCGCGATAAGGCGCCTGTGTTTTGTCCGCGTTAATTTTAAAAATTGCTGAGCGGTTTTCTTTTTCTGGGAAATTGACCGGATCCCGGACCACTCATCGTGCCGAGGTTGAGATCTCTCCTGCCGGTCCGTCGTCCGAGCAAATTCTGACGGGTGTTCAGATTTGGTACGTGCCGCATGATCCGGACAACGAGCCAGCGGAGCATTACGGGACACTGACGCAAGACGACGTCCTCGAATTCGCTTCCATAAGCAACCTCGAAAAACGTCATCGCTCGCTCGCGACGCGTAGCGTTCTGAGGCAAGCCCTGTCGGCAAGCGTATGCGGTCGAATAGCCCCGAAAGAGTGGCGCTTCGATCGGTCGGAGTCGGGAAAACCACGTTTATCGCCGGATGCGGGGACGTTGAATTTCAGCTGTTCCCATACGCGTTGGGCGTCGGTCGTCGCGGTTTCGACTGTCGGACCTATCGGCATCGATATCGAAAGTGCCGTTATCCCGTCGACTGAGACGTGGCTTGCCGACGTCTTCACCTCTTCCGAGCGCTCTGCTCTGGAATCCATGTCCCGAAAAGAGCGGGAAGCGGCCGTCTCGCGGCTATGGTCGCTGAAAGAAGCCTACTTGAAGATGCTTGGCACCGGAATTGCTGAAGCATTGGCAGTTGCATTCGATCCTCGGACCGATCGCCTCTGCTCCGGACACCATAGCCGGCTGCCAGAGCCGGTGACCTTCCGGACGTGGATCGCCAAAAGCCAAGGGCATCGACTTTCCGTGGCTGTCGCGATGAGCGGCAGCAAGGAAGAAGGGGCCTCGCGGCACCAGTCGATCGAGGAAGCCCGTGTCTCTATTCGAACCAAGTTGGCATTCGCAGGAAACCGAGAGAGCGCGAGAGCCTCGGCTCCTGCACCACTATTTCGAACTTCAGGCGCAGCGGCGGCCTGATCATCCCGCGATCGAGTTCGCGGGCGAAACGCTCACCTACGAAGAGCTCGATTGTGCCGCAAATCGCGTAGCCAATTACCTGGCATCGTGCGGAATCGGCGCCGAAGACCTCGTCGGCATCTACCTCAAGAAATCGCCGCATCTCTACGCCGCGATCCTCGGCATTCTGAAAGCCGGAGCCGCCTACGTTCCGATCGATCCGCGTTCGCCCTTGGAGCGCATCCGCGCGATCGAGGACGATGCGAAACTTCGCATGATCATTTCGGAAGAGGCGCTGGCACGGGCAATCGAAGGAAACGTCGCAACTCCACTTCTACTCACTGACCGGGATCGTTACGTTGTGTCCGAGCAGCCCGCTGTACTCGTCGACGCTTTGCGGGACGCCGAAATCGCACCGAATGCGCTGAGCTATATCATCTACACCTCGGGATCGACCGGCCGTCCCAAAGGCGTGATGATAGAGCACCGCAACGTCGTGGCCTTCGTCAAATCCTTGCGCTCGGTCTACAAAATCACGGCGGATGACCGCGTCTATCAGGGATTTTCGACAGCCTTCGATGCATCGGTCGAAGAAATCTGGGCCGCGTTTTCCCGCGGAGGAACGCTGATCGTTCCGCCTGAGGAAGTCGAAAGATCGCCCAGCGACGTCGCGCAGTTCATCGACGATATGCAGATCACGTATTTTTCGACCGTGCCGACGATGCTCGCGATGATCGATCGCGATCTTCCGACGGTAACGACGCTGATTCTCGGCGGCGAAGCCTGCTCGCAGGAACTCGTGACGCGATGGGCAAGGTCCGGACGCCGGATGCTGAACACATACGGCCCGACGGAAGCGACCGTCGTTGCCACCTGGCACGAATGCGTGAGCGGCGAGCCCGTTGCGATCGGCAAGCCACTCCCTGGGTATTCAACGCACGTTCTCGACGAAAACTTTGAGCCGGTGGCTCCAGGTGAAAGCGGCGAGCTGTTCATCGGCGGCGCCGGTGTTGGGCGCGGATATATGAATCTTCAGGCGCTCACCGATCAGCGCTTCGTGGCCGATTCATTCGAGCCCGAGAAGAAAGGCCGGCTCTATCGCACCTATGACCATGTCCGGCTTGGGCATGAAGGAGAGCTGTATTTTCTGGGACGTCTCGACGACCAGGTGAAAATCCGTGGCTTCCGCATCGAGCTTTCCGAAATTGAAGCCGTCATGATCGAGCATCCGCAGGTCAAGGCGGCGGCTGTTGCGGTCATCGAAACGGGCGACAGCAAGGAACTCGCCGCTTACGTCGTTTGCAATGGAGCATCTGAGAGCCTCGATCGCCAGGCGCTCGACGAGCTGCTGCGGAGCCGTGTGCCGTCTTACATGGTACCGCAATATCTCGACGTCATCGACGAACTGCCGATGACCACGAGCGGCAAGGTCGATCGTAAGAATCTTCCGGCACCGAAGACACTGCTGAAGGGCGCCGGCAATATCGTCGCCCCGGCGACCGACCTCGAGACGCGCATTGCGCGCGCTTGGGCGGAAGCGTTCCGCCTTGAGAGCATCTCGGTCACGGACGATTTCTTCCTTGATCTCGGCGGCCATTCGCTCTTGGCGTCACGATGCGCGAGCCTCGTCCGTGACGCGATTCCCGGCACGCAAATATCGGTCCGCGACTTCTACGAGCATCGCTCCGTACGCGCTCTTGCTTCCGTTCTCGAAAGCCGCCTGGGTGAAGCAAACGCGGAAAATCCGGCACGCGCCAACATCTCGGAAGAAGCTTTCAAGCGCGTTCACCCGCTGATGCGCTGGGCGACCGTATCGCTGCAGGCCGTCAGCGTCGCTATCTATTACGTTATCCTCTCCGCGCCGGTCGCTTACATAGTGCTGATCGTAACCGCTGCGACTGACGGGAAAATCACTTGGACCGAGGCGGCACAAATTTCGACGCTCGTCGGCTTCGCCATTTGGCCGAGCATGCTGTTGTTGAGCATCGCGCTTAAGTGGCTGGTCATCGGCCGCTTCAAACCTGGCCGCTATCCGCTCTGGAGCTTCTACTATTTCCGCTGGTGGCTCGTGACGCGCTTCCAGGCTCTGAGCTGGGCCGAGATGTTTGTCGGCACGCCGCTGATGAGCCTTTACTGGCGCGCGATGGGCGCCAAGATTGGCCGCAACGTCAACATCTCGACGTCGCTCTGCGGCGCCTTCGACCTGGTCTCTATTGGCCAGGGTTCGAGCATAGGTCTTGAAACCCAGATCCTTGGCTATCGCGTTGAAGACGGCTATCTCGTAATCGAGCCGGTCGAGATCGGCGAGAATTGCTTCGTCGGCATGCACTGTAATCTCGGTCTTGGAACGAGCATGGGCAACGGCGCGCGGCTCGACGATATGTCGTCGCTGCCGGACGGCACCGCGATGGCAAGCTACGAATGCCGTCGCGGATCTCCCGCGCTGCTTGCCGAAGTTTCGGTGCCGGAAGCGAAAACGCCGCCGCCAAGCCTCCTCCGTGCCTTCTCGTTCGGAGTGCTGCATCTCGTGCTGATTTACGCGATGGGATATTTTCTCATCGCGACGATCATCCCGTCCGCCATCATCATCTTCGCAGGACTGTTGATCGCCGGACCCGTCGGCGGAGCGATCGGCGCGTTCGTTGCGGTACCCGTCGGAATTCTCACCTACGCGATAGGTGCAATTGCGCTCGTCGCTCTGTTGCAGTCATCCGAATCAGGACGGATTCCGGTCTACAGCCTTGCCTATGTGCGGCATTGGTTCGTCAGCTATCTGCTGACGAATACGAAAACCATTCTGCTGCCGGTTTACGCAACGGTCTATTGCCCGCCGTTTCTCCGCGCTCTCGGAGCAAAAATTGGTGCAGGCTCCGAAGTCTCGACCGTTTCGCACATCACTCCGAATCTCCTTGAAGTCGGCGAGGGAAGCTTCCTGGCGGATGCATGCCTCGTCGGCGGCCACCGGATCAATGACGGCGTCATGGAGATCGGCGCGGTGCGCATTGGAGCGCGAAGCTTCATTGGCAACAGTGCGCTCATTCCGGGCGGACATGCCGTTGGCGATAACGCGCTGATCGGCGTGGCTTCGACTCCTCCCGCGAACGTCGCGGAAATTCCGGACGATACGCGTTGGTTGGGCTCGCCTGGCTTTGCCCTCCCGCAAACGCAGCGCAACGTCTGCTTCAACGAAAAGGAAATATTCAAGCCCACGCTCTCCGCACGCATCGCGAGAACGATCACCGATACGCTGCGTGTGTTGTTGCCGGGTTTCATTATCGCCGCGGAAGGCGTCGCGTTAGCAGCCTATCTCGTGATGGGCTATCATGCCCTGCCCTTCTGGGTCGTTATCGCGGGCATTCCTTTTGTCGTATCGGCGATCGCGGCCGGATCGATTTTGGTCAGCGCTCTCATCAAGAGCCTGTTCGTCGGCCGCATAACGACGACGGTGAAACCGCTCTGGTGCAGGTTTATCTGGAACAACGAACTTGTGAACGGTGTCTACGAAACGGTGGCGGCCACGACCATGACGCCGTTGATGGGCACACCTTTCATCGCATCTGCCCTGCGCCTGATGGGCTGCAAGATCGGCAAGTGGTGCTATCTCGAAACGACGCTCTTCTCCGAATTCGATCTCGTCGAGATCGGTGACCGCGCGTGCCTGAACATCGGCGCGACGATCCAAAATCATCTTTTTGAGGATCGCGTCTTCAAGGCCGACCGCATCAAGATCGGTGACGGCTGCACGGTCGGCAATATGGCCGTCGTCCTTTACGGCACCGAAATGCACGCCGCTTCGAGCCTCGGATCCCTATCGGTTCTGATGAAGGGCGACGTGCTTCCGGCTGGAACACGCTGGCACGGCACGCCTTGCGAGCCTCTCGCCACACCGGCAAAAATCAAGGTCGAAGCGAAGAAGCAGCCGTCCACAGGCGCAAGCTCTTATGCACAACATAAGCGACCCGCGCGGCTGGTGAAAAAGCAGATCGAGTTGCTACCGATCTCAGTGTGAGTACAACCGCGGCATGACTGTGGCCTCCCGGCCAGCACCGGGGGGCCTCAAGCATGGGGCATCGACGCCAAACTCGACTCGAGCACGCGAATCACTTCCCCTCAATCTGAACATTGAGAAGTTCGAGTCGAGGTTATCTCATCTTCGCACCGGGATGGGAGCGTATGCGCGCTCGCGGTTTCGCGCCTGAGGAAGAGCTATGAATAAACTTTTCGCGTTTGTTGCATCCGCATGGGCAATGCCCGCGATGGTCGTGCCCGCACTGGCCGATGGTCCATTCTCGCTGAAGGACACGCCGGTTCAGGTGGAAGCTCCGACCTGGTCTGGGGTCTATTTCGGCGTCGGCGGTGGATACGGCCACAACCACTCGAAAAATAACTACCACGACGACTCGGGCGACGTAGACGCCACGTCATCTAAAAACGAGTACGCCGATGGCGGTCTGGTCTCGCTGATTTACGGCATCGACCGGCAAGTGGGCAGCCGCTTCGTCGTCGGTGCCTTCGCGGATTTTTCGACCTCCGAGCTTAATCGCGGCAACGAAGACATTCATAACGCGATGACGATCGATCGCTCGTGGGCGATCGGCGCCCGCGCCGGTGTCCTGCTCAACGAGCGGACGCTGGTCTATGCGACGGGCGGTTATACGCAGGCTCACTTCTCCAACGATGGATGGTGGGATATCGACCCGGATGGCGGCGGCCCGACAGTGCACGGCAAGGGCAGCCAGACATTCAGCGGCTACTTTGTCGGCGGTGGCATCGAACGGCGGCTGAACGACAACTTCTACCTCCGCGGCGAAGCCCGTTATTCTGATTTCGGTAGCCGAGTGACCAACAGCGGAAATGTTGACGGCGCCAATTTCGTCGACCGCGAAGTCCCGTCGATCATCACCGTTCAGGCGGCACTCGTCTATAAGCTCGACCGCGAGAAGGTTTTGCACCCGGATCCGGTGACGGAAGATCGCGGACCGAAGGTCATTTCCTACAGCGGCATCGACGCTGCGAACGGCGCAGTTGCCTACTACGGCGGCACGGTCTTCGGTTTGAGCGGCGATCTCTACAAGAGCGGTGCAGTGCTCCGCACGCAGGGCATTATCGCCGACTATAACTATCATGCAGGCGCGCCGCTCGACTCGAAGGTCGACGCGGACGACCGCTCCTTGGACGTAATGCTCGGCTATCAGTGGGTCTTCTCCAACTGGAGCGCCACTGCTTATCTTGGCTACGAAGTGCGCAACGTGCATCTCTCGCCAGCCGATCTGCAGAATGACGTACGCGGCGGAGCCGATGGTTTCAAAGTCGCCGTCGAACTCGAGACCGACGACGAAAGCCAGTACTATGGAAGCCTCGAAGGCAGCTACTCGACGGCCTTCAATTCCTACTTCGCGGAAGGGCGGGTCGGCTACAACTTCAAGCGGTTCATCATCGGACCTGAAGGCTCGGTCTACAGCGATGAAGGCGATATCTCGACTCGCGTCGGCGCCTTTGCGACGATCCCCTTCCATCTTCCGTGGAACAATCTTCCGGCCAAGCTCACCTTTGACGTCGGCCACCAGTTCGTGAACGACGGCGGCGAGTCGAGAACCGGCGGCGAAGGCGTCTACGGCGGATCGATGCTACGCGTAGATTTCTGAGGCGCATCAGCCCCTTTCGAAATGAATAAAAAAAAGGCGCGTGCTGATTCCTTCAGCCGCGCCTTTCTCTTTGTGCCCTGCAGGGATTAATTGACGGCGCCCGTAGTGACGGAGGGCTTTCCCTCGGCCTGGGGTGGCGGTGTCGTGAGAGGCTGCACCGGCGAGCCAGGCCCGATCTTCTGCAGGTTGCCGGTGATGATCAGGTCCTTCTCGTCCACGCCGACCACGCTGATGAGATCGCCGTCCGCTGGGCCCGGCGTTACCAGCTTCTGCTGGGCAATATTCTTCTCGCCGACCACATAGACATACTTCCCAAGTTGGCTCGAGCCGAGGGCCGTTTGGGGCACCATCAGCGCATTGGCGTCTTCGCCGGCATGAATGCGGATACGAACGTACTGGCCGGGCAGGAGGGTCCGGTCAGCATTGGCAATCGTTGCCCGCGCCGTGAGCGTGCCCGTCAGCCGATCGATGGTGTTATCGATGAACGTGATTGTGCCTTTGTGCAGCGGCTTGTCGTTTCCGGGAACGAAAATCTCGGCAGCCGTCGCACCGCTGGCGCGCACTTTCTGAATTGCCGGCAGCTCTGCCTCGCTCGGATTGAATGTCACGTAAATCGGGTCGATCTGAACGAGCGTGTTCAGAGGCCCACCTCCCGCGCTGATGAGCGCTCCGAGCGGCGCCTGGTTCTTGCCCAATCTCCCGGCGAAAGGTGCGCGAATTTCGGTATATCCGAGATTGAGCTCGGCCGTGCGAATGGCAGCGTCATCGATTGTTATGGCAGCGTCCGCTTGCCGGAGTGAACTCGATCGCTGATCGTAGGTGTCCTTGGCAAGCCATCCGCTCTTGGTGAGTTCCGACCCACGTTCGAGATTGGAGCTGGCATAGTCCCGAGCGGCGACGTCGCGCTGCTTCTGGGCTTTGGCGCGATCGAGCTCCGCTTGGTAGTCGCGCGGATCGATCACATAAAGAAGATCGCCCGCGGCAACGTCCGCGCCGTCAGGAACATCCTGCTTCTGCACATAACCGGAAACCCGCGCTTGCAGCGTGATGTCACGGATGGATTCGGTACGCGCCGAATATTCGAGATAGATGTTGACGGGACGCTTGACGACCGGCGCGACCGGCACCGGCATGACGAATGCGGCTTGCGGCGGCGCGGCTGGACTCTCAATCGCGGCGATAAGCTTCGCAAGATCTTGCCGATGAACGTAGGCGGCTCCGCCGGCGGCAACCAGCAAGGCCAGGACGACAATCTTCCAAAGTCGCATCGCGAAATCCCTATCTATTCGGCAGCAGCCGGATGTGAAGCATCGTCGCCGGTGGGCGCATGTTCCCCGGACATGTTGGCTTCACGTCCTTCGCGCCACTCTTCGATCATGCCGTAGAACACCGGAACGAACAGCAACGTAAGCAGCGTCGCGGCGAGCATGCCGCCGAACACCGTCGTGCCGATCGATTGCCGGCTTGCGGCGCCGGCTCCCGACGCCAGCATGAGCGGCACGACGCCGAGAATGAAAGCGAACGCCGTCATCAATATCGGGCGAAGCCGCAGCCGCGCCGCTTCCATTGCCGCATCGATAATGGGCAATCCCTCGAGCCGCCGTCTCTTCGCGAACTCGACGATCAGAATGGCATTCTTCGCCGCGAGGCCGATGAGCATGACAAACCCGATCTGCGAGTAGACGTCGATCTGCAGGCCACGCACCCAGATCGCAAGGAGCGCACCAAAGAGCGCGAGCGGAACCGCCAGCAGCACCATGAACGGCATCGACCAGCTCTCGTATTGCGCGGCGAGGATCAAAAAGACGAACACGCTCGCCAATGCAAAAACGACGAGAGCGATCGAGCCTGCCTTGAGTTCCTGGAAGGTAATGCCCGTCCATTCGTAACTGAAGTCGCGCGATAGCGCCGTCGCCGCGGCCCGCTCCATCGCAGCGATAGCCTGTCCCGTGCTGTAGCCCGGCGCGGGGCCGCCGTTGATCAGCGCCGAAGCATAGTTGTTGTAATGAGGCACGGTCTCAGGCCCGACGATCGGCTTCAGCGTTCCGAGCGTGCTGAGCGGCACCATGCCGCCTGTTGAGTTGCGCACGTAAAGCCGCGACAGGCTCGACGGATCGGATCGCGCGTTTTTGTCCGCCTGCAGCGTCACTCGGAACGTGCGGCCGAAAAGGTTGAAGTCGTTCACGTAGAGCGAACCGAGATAAATCTGCAAAGTATTGAAGACGTCCGGCAGATTGAGGCCCAAGAGCTTCGCCTTGGAGCGATCGAGATCGTAGTTGAATTGCGGTGTCGAGGTCGAGAACGACGTGAACAGCTGCTGCGCGTCGAGTTCCGGCTGCTTGCGGGCCTCCGCGATCAGCGCCTGCGTGGCCTCGTTGAGCGCCACGCTGCCGCGACCCGTCAGATCTTCGACCTGGAATTCAAATCCGCCGGTGGTTCCAAGGCCCGGTATCGACGGTGGATCGAAGCTGAGCGCGAAGGCTTCCGGGATCATGAGAAGCTTGCCGCGCACTTCCTGCACCAGGCGCGATGCGCTTTGCTCCGGCGGCCGTTCGTTCCAGGGCTTCAGAATGGCGAATTCGACAGCCGAATTCGATTGCGCCGCGCTCGTCAGGAAATTCAGGCCACTGATCGAGCCGACGATATCGACGCCCGGCGTGCTCTCGAGAATGTCTCGGACCTGCTTCGCCACAGCGTCGGTTCGTTCGAGCGATGCGCCATCGGGCAGCTGCACCACGACGAAAAAGTATCCCTGATCCTCGACCGGCAAAAACGTCGAAGGAACGCGCTGGGAGATCAGATAGGTCGCTCCAAGTATCACGGCGAAAAAGAAAAGCATCGCCCAGCGAATACCGATCAGGAACCGCACCAGATGTGCGTAGCCGTGCGAGAGCCGGTCAAAGCCGGCGTTGAACCAGCGGAAGAGGATGAACTTCGCAGGCTCGCGATGACGGAGGAACACCGCTGCCAGCGCGGGGCTGAGCGTTAGCGAGTTGAAAGCTGAAAGGCCGACTGAAATCGCAACAGTCAGGGCGAATTGATTATAAAGCCGGCCCGATACTCCCGGAATGAATGCCACTGGAATGAACACCGCCATCAGCACGCCAGTGGTCGCGATGATAGGACCGGTGACTTCGGACATGGCTTTCAAAGCCGCCGGCATCGGTTTCAGGCCGTTTTCCAGCTGACGTTCGACGTTCTCCACGACCACGATGGCGTCATCGACCACAAGACCGATCGCCAGCACCATGCCGAGCAGGCTCAGCATATTCAGCGAGAACCCGAGCGTGTGCATGATGACGAGCGTCGCAATCAGCGAAACGGGTATCGCAATCGTTGGGATGATCGTCGTGCGCCAGCTTTGCAAAAAGATGTAAACCACGAGCACGACCAGCCCGAGAGCTTCGAGAAGCGTGAAGACCACGTCATGCATCGCGGCGGAAACGAACCGGGTCGTGTCATAGTGCATGCCGTAAGCAATTCCCTTCGGGAATCGCTTCGACAGCTCGTCCATCTTGGACAGCACGCGCTCCTGGAGATCGAGTGCGTTCGAACCGGGCATCTGGAAAACGGCGAGCACGACGGACGGGTCGTTGCCGAAAAACGCCGATGACGAATATTGGAGCGCCCCAAGCTCGATACGGGCCACATCGCGCAGCCGGACGATGGCGCCGGTCGCCGGGTTCGATCGCACGACAATATTGCCGAATTCTTCCGGATTGCTGAGCCGCCCGGTCGCGTTGACCTGCATTTCGAACGGCGTTCCGGGCGGCGCCGGTGACTGGCCGATCTTTCCAGCCGCGACCTGGATGTTTTGCTCCGCAACCGCATTTTGAACGTCGACGGCCGTAATGCCGAGTTGAGACAGCTTGTCGGGATCGAGCCAAAGGCGCATCGAATAGCGCCGCTCGCCGAAGATCTGCACGTCGCCGACACCCGCGATCCGCTTCAAGGGATCGACAATCTGAAGGTAGGCGTAATTACTGAGCGTCACCGGATCGACCGAATGGTCTGGCGACGTCAGGTTAACGATCAGGACGAAATTCGGGTTCTGCTTTCGGATCGAGATGCCGGCCTGGTTGACGATGGGCGGCAACGCCGACGCGGCCTCAGCCACGCGGTTCTGAACGTCGACGGCGGCAATGCTGAGCGGATAACCGACGTCGAATGTGATCGTGATATTCGACGAGCCGTCGTTGGAACTCGACGACGACATGTACGTCATGCCTTCGACGCCGTTGATCTGCTGTTCGAGCGGCGTCGTAACGGTGTCGGCGACAACCTGGGCGCTGGCGCCGGGATAGATCGCGCTCACCACCACTTGCGGAGGCGTTACATCGGGAAGTTGCGACACCGGCAGCAGAAAATAGCAAATGGTGCCCGCCAGGACCATGATGACCGCGATTGCCGAGGCAAAGATGGGCCGGTGAATAAAGAAATTGACCATGCGCCGTCCGACGTTGATGCGGGGTAGCCGCCGAGGACGGCCTTGGCGTTCCCTTGGAACCCATACCCTCTTAAAGACACTAACCCTCGATCACCTCAAGCAGCCATTTCCGCGATCTGTGGGCGAGGTAAACAGGGCGACCAGAAGATGAAAATGGGGATCGTTTCCAGCTTCGCCAGCATTCACCCCAACTTCTATCGAACATCGTATCTTTGCAGCCACAAAATGCCGCTGTCACGGTGACGATCGGTCGTAGCGCAGAGGCTTGGGCGGGTCGCTCGACCGGATCGGAACGCCAGACAGGGACCGGTAATCGACAAGAGAACGCCTCCTGGGAATTGAACTCGGCCAAAAAGCCTAGGGCGAATGCTGATCAAAAAAAACGCCAGCGGGAAAAAGCCAATCGAAACCCCCCGCGATTGAGCCATCATCTGGCTAGACCGACTCTGCCCAATTACAGGCCAGCCGGGTGACAAATGTTCGTTTTGAATGAAACGGAATTCCGCAAATTGAAGCCGATCAAAGGAAATATGGAATAGGGATTGTCCCCAGCTGCCAAACGATAGTGCCGTAGCCACTCAGCTGTCTGGCCATTCGTTCCTCAAAAAAGAATTGGCCGCAAAACACGCGCGATGAAGATGGAATGCCCCTGAGTTCAAACTGAGCTTAAAGCTCGTCTTGTGTCAGCGGCGGTCCATTTTGGGCGCGTCCGATTTCCTTTTCGAGATCGGCCAGCTCCAGAAACTGATCGGCTTGGCGGCGTAGCTCATCGGCGATCATCGGCGGCTGCGTCTGCAACGTCGAAACGACGCTCACTCTCTTGCCCATTTGCTGGAGAGCGGCGACCAGACTGCGAAAATCGCCGTCACCGGAAAAGATCACGATGTGATCGAGATTGTCGGCAAGCCGCATCGCATCAACGGCAAGCTCGATGTCCATGTTGCCTTTGACGCGTCTGCGCCCGGCGCTGTCGATGAACTCCTTCGATGCCTTAGTCACCATCGAAAATCCGTTGTACTCGAGCCAATCGATCAACGGCCGGATGGACGAGTATTGCTGCTCATCGGCGATGGCGGTGTAATAGAGTGCTCTTACGAGTTGCACCCTGCCTCTGAAAAGCCGGAGCAATTTCCGATAGTCGATGTCAAAACCGAGCAGTTTTGCTGCGGCATAGAGATTTGCGCCATCAATGAATAATGCAACGCGCTCCGTCGGATAAAAATGCATGAGGCATTCCAAAAAACATGCATGGCCAAAGTCCTCGTGCAGAGTATTCTCTGTCTATATCGCGAATTGTCAATGCTTGTTGAACTCGCTGTTTCCCATTTCTAACCTCTGTGCCCGCACTAAATTGCGGCCGGCGGATATTGGGGCGTCGTTTCCCGGTTCAATTCTGACAATTTGACAGCAGGATTTCACGTGGTGCGAGATATGCCAGCGGGTTCCCTGATCGCGAAAAAAATTTGGAAGGTCTGATGAGGCCTCAGTTCCGAAGTCGGTTTTCGCGTAAGCGGAGCGCTGCAGTTCGGGAAAAATGACTGAGGCGCCGAGGGTTGCTCGGCGGCGTACGATCCGATTGTCACATTTGCGATTTCGCCGCGGCGATGCCATGAACCGGCGCCATGACGGGTTGGACGTCCCGTGCTAACCAGCGGGTCGAAACGCGGAACCAGGGCCACTGCCGTTTGCGCCATTGAGCGCCGGCCGCCGGCGTTGTTCGGACCGGCCCCCTTAAACTCAACTTCAGGAACACGAAATGGTAACGTCAGAGAGCGAGACGCGCGCGCGAGCGTCGCGCTCGGACCTTCCGGCCAGTCCCCTTCAGATCTCGTTCGTAGAGTTCGTCTGCCTTATCGCGGCGCTGATGGCAATCACGGCGCTGTCGATCGACATCATGCTGCCGGCGTTGCCTGAGATCGCCGCGACGTTCGGCGTCGTGAAGGAAAACGATAGGCAGCTTGTCATCATTCTTTACATGGCCGGCTTCTCCTTGGGCCAGATCTTCTTCGGCCCACTATCAGATCACCTCGGCCGCAAACGGGTCCTTATGACCGGCCTTGCGATTTTCATCCTCGGGACGATAGGTGCGATCATGGCCGGGTCGTTCCAAATGCTCCTGCTTGCGCGCATGGTCCAGGGGCTGGGCGCGGCGTCTCCGCGTATCATCGCCGTTGCGGTCGTCCGCGATCTTTATAGCGGCCGTCAGATGGCACGTGTGATGTCCTTCGCGATGGTCGTCTTCATCATGATACCCGTCTTCGCCCCGTCGGTTGGGCAGGCCGTGGTTCTATTCAGCAGTTGGCAATGGATCTTCTTCGTATTGCTGGTGATGGCGGTCAGCGCCGCGATCTGGTCCGGAACGCGATTGCCTGAGACGGCGCGTCCGGCTCTCGGCGTCGAGCATGCGATGACCCTGCGGGCATCCGTTCTCGCGGCCGTATTGAACAGTCAGACCATCGGTTACGGAGCTGCAGGCGGCTTCATGTTCGGTTGCCTTCTCGCCTACGTCGCAAGCGCTCAGCAGGTTTTCGTCGGCGTGTTTGGCTTGGGCGATATCTTCCCCGTCATCTTCGGCGCGTTGGCTTCGGCGATGGCCTTGGCCTCGTTTGTGAACGCCCGCCTTGTCGGCCGGTTCGGAATGCGGCGCCTATCGCATGCGGCCCTGTTCGGGTTCATCGGCGTATCAGCGCTGTTGGCTTCCGCCGCGGCTCTGGGCGTTGCCAGCTTCTGGATCTTCGCGGCGGCGATGGGTGTCGAATTTTTTCTCTTCGGATTGATCGCGCCGAACTTCAACGCACTGGCGATGGAGCCGCAGGGACACAACGCCGGCATGGCGTCGTCGGTCGTCGGTTCTCTGAGTACCGCCATCGGCGCGATCGCTGGAGGTATCGTCGCCGGATCGCTCGACGGCTCGATTTTGCCGATTGCGGCGGGATTTGCAGCATGCAGCATAATCGCGGGGCTGATCGTTTTCGCGATCGAGGGCTCAAAGGGATTGTTGGGGCGCAATCGTCCCGCATAGTGGGTATTTTACTTGCCTAAAATTTACGTAATGCGGGCGTTGACGCCATCTCGCTCTGGCCACCCATTGCGCTATGTACTACATGCTGCGGCAGCGACGGGGGCTCGAAGGCTAAATCCCGGACGCATGAGGGCAGACGGGCATGAGAATTCTCCTGCTTGAAGACGACCTGAGTACTGCAAGATATGTCTTGAACGGCCTCGAGGAAGAGGGCCACACGGTGGACCATCTTGCCGATGGACGCGACGCCGTCGCGCAAGCCGTCGCCGAGAATTACGACGTGATCATTCTCGATCGGATGCTTCCGAGCCTTGATGGCCTCGCCATCATAAAGACCATTCGAAGTGCCGGTCGCGGCGTGCCCGTCTTGTTTCTGACCGCACTCGGCGGCGTCGATGATCGTGTCGAAGGTCTCGATGCCGGTGCCGACGACTATCTCGTGAAGCCATTTGCATTCTCCGAGCTTATGGCGCGCGTCAATGCGCTCGCCCGTCGTCCCCACACGAAAGGCGAGGAGACGCGTCTCAAAGTCGGCGATCTTGAAATCGATCTGGTCGCCCGGAAAGTGACGCGCGGTGGCGACATCATCGATCTCCAGCCGCGGGAGTTTCGCCTGCTCGAAGTCCTGATGCGCAATCGTGGTCGCGTCGTGACGCGAACGATGCTGCTCGAGCGCGTATGGAGCTTCCATTTCGATCCGAAGACGAGCGTCGTCGAAACCCACATTTCGCGGCTCCGTGCGAAGATCGACAAGCCGTATGGCAAAGAGCTGATCCACACCATTCGCGGGAGCGGATACACGGTCCATGACGGCTCGTGATCTTCTGAAGCGCACGCCCTTCCGTTTGGCGGCGACCTTCTCGCTGTTCTTCATAACGACGATCCTGGCGCTTTTCACCGTCATCTATTTGGTCGCGACTGAGCGCCTCGTCGCGGACATTCGCGACCGTGTGGAGACGACTATCGATTCGCTCGCCGCGCTCGACGGCGAACGCACGTTCGACGATCTCGTCGCGCTTGTCGCCAGCGAAAGCGAATCCGTCCGCGATCCCGATTTCATCATAGAGCTTGTCGACAGGAACGGGAATTTTCTCGCCGGCAATGTCCGCGGCGTCAGGGATTCCAAGAACTGGATGACGCTCAAACGCGCGGAAATGTTTCTCACTCTCGATCGCGGCGAGCCCGATGACGAATTCCTTGCGATTTGGAGGCCGCTCGTCAAAGGCCGGCTCCTCGTCGGCAGCGACAAGAGCGAAGTCAAGCAGATGAAATCGTTTCTGCTGAAGCTGCTCGCCTACGGGTTGCTTGCTGCGGCCTTGCCGCTCGCTCTCTGTGCGGCTTATTTCGCACGGGAAGCGCAACATCGCATCGATGCCTTTGCCCGGCCACTTGCGAAGGTCTCCCAAGGCGAAGTCACCGCCCGCGTTCCGATTTCAGGACTGCATGACGACATCGATCAGGTCGCGCTGCAAGTGAACCGCATGCTGGGCGATCTGCAGCGGCTGATCGAGAACGTCAATCAATCGTCGTCCGATATCGCTCACGATCTCAAGAAGCCGCTCGGACGTTTGCGCCAGCGCCTCGAAGATGCACGCCGCGGCGAAGACAAACAGGAGTTTCGCGACGCTATCGACGCCGCGCTGGGAGATATCGATTCCATATCTGAGACGTTCGACGCCCTGCTCCGGATTACCCAGATTGAGGCCGGTGCGCGCAAGTCGCGATTTGTGACGGTCGATCTCGCGCTTTTGCTTGCCGATGTTCGTGACGTCTACGACGTCGTGGCCGAGGACGCGGGAGATAGGCTGAACTACGTTTGCGATTGGCCGGGCGCCGCCTTCGTCCGCGGCGATCCCGAGCTTCTCGTTCAGCTCTTCGCAAACCTCGTCGAGAACTCCATTCGCCATTGTCCGAAAGGCACGGAAATTACGATGCGCCTCTATGCGCGCGGAAACGCCTATGTCGTAGACGTTGCCGACACAGGGCCGAGCATTCCGGAGCACGAGCGGGTGAACGTGTTCCGTCGCCTCTATCGGCTCGAACGCGCCCGCTCGACGGAAGGTAGCGGCCTGGGCTTAAGCCTGGTGGCAGCGATCGTCGAACTTCATTCGGCGAAGATCGAGCTCTTCGACAATGAGCCCGGACTGCGGGCGGAAGTCCGTTTTCCGGCCGCTTGAGCCGGGCCGACAAAATAATGGGGCGCATCTTCATGCGCCCCCAAAATTCTTATCGGCTTCGGATCGACTGACGTTCAGCTTGAAAAAGTTGCTCTCAGATCGTCAAACAACGCCACCTGCTCTTTGACCAGTTCGCGCTGCTCGTCGCGGCGAACGAAAATCTTGAATATCGCTTCGCCTGCACCGTTGAAGAACTGAACGGACCGCGACTCCCGGCCCATGAAGGGACGGGCGACAAAGGCGATGTGCGTGCAGTTCTCGGCCTTGATATGCCCGCCGATCGGGCTATCGCCATGCAGGTTGAAATACCCGCGCCCGATCGTGCCGGGCGGAATTAGCCCTTCGCATTCAAGTACGATGTCGGGGGTATGGACGATGAAAACCACGGGCCCCCAGGCGGTCAGAGCCGTCAAGATCTTCTCGAACGCGCTGCCGGCTACGATAGACCGGTGCGCATCGGGAAGTGCTTCGACGGCTTCGAATGTGCTGACACCGTAGTCGCGGGCGATCTGCTCGAGAATGCCGTCGGCATTCTTCGCGAGCCGCTCGCGCAGTGGCGGCCGCGCCGTTGCTTCAGTTGAAAGAGCGTCACTCATGCTGCTGTTCACTCGGCCGCCGCAAGAACGGACTTCGAACCGTCCGAGAGAACTTCCTGGATCGCCTCGAATCCTTCAAATTCGGGATGGCCGAGATAGAGCTTCCGCGTCGTTCCCCCAGCAGAGGCATGAGACTTCCGGAACGATTCCGATTTTGTCCACGCTTCGAAGTCGACAAACGAGTTCCAGACGGTATGGGAAGAATAAAGAACATGGTCATCGCGCTTCGGTCCGCGAAGCAAGTGGAACGACAGGAAGCCCGGCTCCTTATGGAGGTTCACTTCGCGGTTAATCCAAAGCTGCTCGAATTCTTTTGCGTGCTCGGGCTCGACCTTGAAGCGGTTCATCGCGATGTACATTTGCTGCACCTTTCTACAGTGAAAAATGGCGACCCGGATGCCACATCTGCATCCGGGTCGCTGGCGATCTCAGAGCTGCGAGACGGGAAGTCAGTTTGCCCTAAGACGCATTTCAAATTCGATTTTGCGAAGCGCCACCGAGACGAGAAATCCGCACGCCGCGGCTGAACGCTATTGTTGTATTCATAAAAAGTCAACATTATCCTCAAGCATCGCCTAACGGATATCCGGTGTGCGTTGGCAGCATCTGGCCGATATTGAGAAGATTTCCGTCATCGTCGATGAAATGGAATTCACGCATGCCCCAAGGCTTGTCCGAAATCTCGGACAGACGCTTCGCCGGGCCAATTTTGAACGCCGAATACCATTCGTCGACGTCGGCGACCCGAATGTAGGCGGAAACGCAATGTGGCTCGGGAACCTGAGCAACCGACGATACGTGCACCTCGACGGCTCGCCGCCTCAGAATGAGATAATTATGGGCGGCACGTACGACGGCGAAGCCCTTGCTGTCGTAGGTTTCCACCGAACGCTCGATATCTGTCGAAAGCAAAACCGGTATTGCCAAGGGCACTGCGACGCCGTCGGCAACGAGTTCGTCGGGTAACGTCATCATTCTGCAGCCGCTCCGATTATCATTCTGCGTGTGATCGCCGCAGGCAGGATCAATCGCCCGCCGTCGCCGGACGATACGACCCGCAATCGACACCCGAACGTGTGACTGAGCAGATCCTCATTCAAGAGGTCGTCTGGATTACCTTTTCCGACGATCTTGCCAGCGGCCATAAGCACGATTTCATCGGCGAATGCTGCGGCAAGATTGAGATCGTGAATCACGAGCATCACGGCGCGCCCTTCGGTGGATTGCGCTTTGATGAGGCCGAGCACATCGCATTGATGCTTGAGATCGAGGCTCGCAGTCGGTTCATCGAGCAACAGCGCCGCCGTTTCCGTGTCGGGCCGCGGAGCCGTAGCCAACTGGCATAGAGCTCTAGCAATATGCACACGCTGACGCTCGCCGCCCGAAAGCTGGTTCAGCATTCGCATTTCGAAATTTGCGAGGCCGACGGCGGCCAATGCGTCGCGCGCAACAACGGCCGCATCGTCGTCGCGAATGCCGAAGGCCGGCACCGTCGCGCCTAACATGACAGTTTCAAGAACGGTGAAAGGAAACGAAAGCATCGTCGATTGCGCGACGACCGATCGCCGCGCTGCGAGACGCGCAGCCGGGATGTGCCGGAGATCCGCGCCATCGAGAAAAACCGCGCCTTCGCTCGGCTTCAGCTCGCCAGCCATGACGCGCAGCAGCGTCGATTTACCCGCGCCGTTGGGACCGATGACGGCTGTCAACCGGCCAGGCGTGATCGCCAGCGAGACGTCGTCGATCAGTCGCTTCTGACCTGCCATGACTGAGACGCGACGGGCTTCAAGCATCGCTCATCCTCCGCCGCTGATATTGCGTCTCAATACGAGATGCAGAAAGACGGGTGCGCCAACGAGCGCGAGCACGATGCCGATGGGCAGCTCCGCTGGCCGGATCGCCATACGCGCAATGATGTCGGCAACGATGACGAACGTCGCGCCGAGGATCGCACTGCCCGGAAGCACCGCACGATGATCGGGACCGGAAATGAGACGCATCACATGCGGCGCGACAAGACCGACAAAGCCGATCACGCCAGCAACGGCTACGGCGGCACCAACGGCCGCGGCCGTCGTTGCGATGGTGAGCCGCTTCGTCCGTTCGATATCGATGCCGAGGTGCATCGCTTCGGCCTCTCCGAGCAGAAACCCGTTGAGCCCACGCATGAGCCGAGGCACGACCAGAAGAATTGCTACGGCAAAAGGCAGAACGGCCAAAACCTTTTGCCAGCTGGCGCCGGAAAGACTGCCCATCGACCAGAGTGTGAGGTCTCTGAGCTCGCGGTCATCGCTGGCGTAGGAAATGAATCCTCCGAGCGAAGCCGACAATGCGCCGATCGCAATACCGGCAAGCAGCAAGGTTCCGACGGCGAGTTCTCCGCGTCGCGAGGCGATGGCAACGAGCGTGATTGTCGTGACGAGACCGCCGAAGAACGCCGCTATCGGCAGCGCGTAAATGCCAAAAGGCGCGACCAGCGGAGCCGCGATCCCGTGTCCGAGAACGATCGTTGCAATCGCGGCAAGCGCCGCGCCGGAAGAAACGCCGATGAGTCCCGGATCTGCAAGGGGATTGCGGAATAGCCCCTGCATCATCGCGCCCGACGTAGCAAGCGCCGCGCCTACGAACGCCGCGAGAAGTGTTCGCGGCAGCCTGAGATCGATCAGAACAAGTCTGTCGCGTTCTGCGCTGGCGTCGTTCGTGTAGCCGGCAGCCGCCGAGAACGCGCGCGGCAGCGATTGCAGGGAAACACCTGTCGGACCGATGGCGAGCGAGAGAATTGCCGACAGCAGAAGCAGCCCGGTGAGCGCAAGAAAGACTGTGCCGCGAGCAGGTCTGACGGCATTCGAATCGTACCCAATCCTGCCTTCAGCGATGGTCACGGCGTTGCAGCGGCTTTGCCAGGCTCTGAATAGAGAGCGTTCATCAGGTCATGCGCAGCCGAAGGTGCGCGCGGTCCGAACCCGAGCAGATATTGCCCGTCCATCTCGACAAGGCTCTTGGTCTTCGCAGCGGGCGACTGACTGAGGCCCGGCAATGACAACGCGAGGTCGCCGCTATGCCGATCGCTCTGGCCGCGGGTCATCACGATGACGGCGTCGGGAGCAAGCTCCGCCAGCTGTTCGTCGCTCACGGGCTTATAGCCGCTCACTCCGGCGGCCGCATTGTCGATGCCAGCAAGCCGCAGGATCGCGTCCGCGCCCGTTCCGGTACCGCCGATCGTTGCCCGTCCGTTTTGAACGGCGAGGACGAACAGCGCCTTTTTACGCTCTTTGATCTGCTTGCGGTCGTTGTCGAGAGCTGCGAAATCGGCTTCGATTTTCGCGGCGAGCTTCTGCGCGTCTGCTTCCGCCCCGATGATGCGGCCAATGTGCCGAACCTTGTCCGGGACACCTTCGGCCGTCTGCTTTTCCTCGATGTCGACGTATTGCACGCCGCCGCCCTTTATCGCTTTGACAACCTCGGGCGGCCCCGCTTGCTCGGATGCGATGATGAGTGTCGGATTGACGGAAAGAACCCCCTCAGCCGAAAGAGCGCGCAAATAGCCAACAGACTTTTTGTCTTTGAGAGCGCTCGCCGGGAACAGGCTCGTCGTATCGACGGCGACGATCTTGTCGCCTTGTCCGAGAGCGTAAAGAATTTCCGTCACGTCGCCGCCAAGCGACAGGATCCGGACCGTGCTGGTCGGCGGCGCGCCGTCGGCCGCCAGCGCACTTGAACGGAGGGCACTTGTGCTGGCCAATAATCCGGCAAGCGTCAGAGCCGCGCTCGCAATTGCAAATCGTCGTGTTGCCACGCCCATATTGAAACGCCTCAAGTTGCCGTTTATTTCGTTAGAATGAGCTTGCCGGTAGCGGTAATCCGCAAGCGATATTCTTGCCCGCGATGGACAAGAATGGCTTCGCGGCTGCCCTTCAGTAATTCGTCTACTCGGTACCGAACGCCGCCTTCGGCCGTACTGTCGGTGTCTGGCGGCGATGTCGTGGAGTCGGGGCTAAATCCCGTTTGCCGCAGAGCGGAATCCGCGACCACTTTTTTTGGAGGCATTCTCTCAATCAACGATAAGGGGCTGCGAGCGGACATATCTCTCCATGTCCGTCAGTGAAGATATATGCTTTGGACTGTCTGGTTTTGCAGCTCGTGACTGTCGCCGTCCGCAGGAACGTCCGCGCCAGGATTTATGTGCCGCAATTGCAGGGAAGCGAGCGCGCGGATGGCGAGCTGCGTCCGCACGGATGGGTGGGGTCCATCGAGCGCCAGTTTCAGTCCGCGCTCCAATGCGCGTTCATCGCCCACGCGCGCGGCCTTGAGCAACCCGGATACGGCAAGCTCATCCGGTGAAACATGCTGGCAGCCGATGCTGAGATAGGAAAAGCCAACCCTACGTTCGGATCTGAGCGCTCTGAGCAGAGCCGTAACGCGTCCAACCAGCACGGGGCCTTCGCTGGGGCCGAGCTTTTCTTCGGCCTCTTTCATGGCGATTTCCCACGGCTGCACGGCGGCCGTAGTGTAGATTTCGCAAATGCAGCGAAAGACATCCAGCGTGACGCTTTCGATCGGCAGAAATCCGAGTTCAGCCCGCATTGGAAAGCCGAGCGCGTGCCCCGCACAGACGTCTTCCCCAGTGTCTTTGCCGTCGTTTGTCTTTGAAGGTTTATTTCGCATGACTGCTCATCCGTGTGCCGGGTTTCGATGTGGCGCGCTCTAAAGTTCAAGATCCGTCGTCGGATTGTTCGTATTCCGACAGATTTGAGAGCATGCGGTCGAAGGCAGAGAGATGGCCGGTTGCCAAATCCCAGATCATTCCGACTGAGGCGGCGAACATCGATGCGGCAAGCACGGCGTCCGTGCTATCGCGCACGTCGAGCCGTTCACCGCTGAAATGCGAGTGTTTCATGGGTTCTCTCCAAAGTATCGGGGTTCAAGGCCCCGCAAATGGCGAATGGCCCCATTAAGCGAAAGTATACTTGGTGAGTCAAGTTTAAACTTTGGCCTCGGCGGCAGCCCGGGCCGCTGGCTGCTCCGTCCGTTCGTGAATAACCCGATGCACGAACGCGAGTTTGTCGTAAGCAGCGCCCGGAATCACGAAGGGATAGAAATCGTCGTGACCCATGCTGCGGCTGAGGCTGTTCATGGCGATCGTCAACGGCACCCATCTCGCCATCAGCGCGTCGAACGTGACGCTCGAATAGATGTCGTCGCGGAGGTCGAGCCGAAGACCGTGGCCTTCCATGCCCTCAGCGGCAGCAGTATCGAGCGCATCGACCATGTGCAGATAATGCGCCCAGGTCTCGGCCCAATCTTCCCACGGGTGCGCGCTTGCATAGGCGGAAACGTGGTGCTTCTGCCAATCGGGCGCGGGACCGGCGTTATGATGGCGCGCCAGCGCTGCGTCGTAATCCTCACGTTCATCCCCGAAAAGCGCACGAAACGCCTCGAGCCGCCCGGCCTCTTCGACAAGCACCATCCAATAATAATGCCCGCTCTCGTGTCGGAGATGACCGAGCAGCGAACGATAGGGCTCGTCGAATTGCTGCCGTTGCCGTTCGCGTTCGACGGCATCGGCCTCGCTGACGTCGATCGTAACGACGCCGTCGAGGTGGCCCGTGAGAGCATTACGGACGAAGTCGAACGTCAAAGGACCTTTCGCCGAAGCCCGGCCATCGAATGGCAAACCGAACCGGATGAGAGAATACACAAGGCGCTTTTTCGCGTGCTCCAGAGCGCGCCACGCCGGCAGGCTGCCGGGTTCCGAGAGGTTCGGTATGAGGCGGTTGAGGTCGCAAGCCTTGCAAAAGATGTTGCTCTCGGTTTCGGGCGTTAGCCAGTTGCAAACGCCAAACTCGGCATTTGCGCAAAAACGCATCGGAACATCGTGCGGCGTGCTGCTGAGCTTGCGAAAGATAGGCGCCTCGGGCGTCACCTCACTAAGGCCGGTTTCTTCGATTGCGACGATAGCCAATTCACCCGGGTCGAAGCCGAGCGTGTTCTTGCATTTCACGCACTTCACGTTTTCGAAGTACACGGTGTTTCCGCAGTGCGAGCAGGCGTAGTTCTTCATGCCGTGTGCCAATGGCTCCAATACCCGTTGAAGGTCTTAGCCGGGGCCTGCTGCGGTATGCCAGCGGTTGCTTCCCGCCGGAACGTCTGACCTTGCCGATAAGACATTCAGATGCCCTTATTAATCGCACTTGGCCTCAATTTTCGCAGGCACTCTGCTCAAACGTGAAGCAGAATGGCCAACTGCGAACTTTTTAGGCTACCCCGCGCTTGTACCACAACTTCTGGCCCGGTAACGCAGTTGGGACCATTTCGTTTCCGTGGTCGGGGCCAAGCCTCCGGTGAAGGCTCGGTTACGCTGCGATCGATCAAATAGGGATAATGCCGGTTCATGGTCCTTCACGTCGCGCTGACCCATCAAACGAGCTACCGCTACGATCGACGGGTAAGTATGGCGCCGCAGGTGATCCGCCTCCGCCCGGCACCGCAATGCCGAACGCCTATTCTCAGCTACTCGCTGACGATCACACCGAAGGACCATTTCCTGAACTGGCAGCAGGACCCGTTCGGCAACTTTCTCGCGCGCGTCGTCATTCCGGAAGAAACCACCGAATTCTCCGTCACCGTCGATCTCGTGGCGGACATGGCGGTCATCAATCCCTTCGACTTCTTCATCGAGGAAAAGGCACAAGCCTGGCCATTCGCATACGACGACGTTTTGAAGAAGGAACTCGCGCCCTACCTCGTCGCGGCGCCTCTGGGCCCGAACCTCGAGCGCTATCTCAAGAAGATCGTTCCCAAATCGCAGACGACGATCGACTTCATTTGCGATCTCAATCGCATGGTACAAGGCGACGTTAGTTATTTGATCCGCATGGAACCGGGTGTTCAAACACCCGAAGAAACGCTTGCGAAGGGTTCCGGATCTTGTCGCGACAGCGCGTGGCTTCTCACCCAAATCCTGCGCAACGTCGGGCTCGCGGCACGGTTCGTATCGGGCTACCTCATTCAGTTGAGGCCCGATGTGAAGCCTCTCGACGGCCCCGCAGGCGCCGATACAGACTTTACCGATCTTCATGCCTGGACTGAAGTTTATATTCCGGGCGCCGGGTGGATCGGCCTCGACGCGACGTCAGGGCTGCTAGCTGGCGAAGGTCACATTCCGCTCGCCGCCACGCCACATCCGGTAAGCGCCGCGCCTATCAGCGGTAGCCACACCACGGCGGAAGTCTCATTCGACTTTAAGATGGCGGTGACGCGTATTCGCGAGACCCCGCGCGTCACGAAGCCGTACGACGACGACACATGGAAAACCATCGTCGCAGCCGGCGAGACGATCGATCAGCGGCTCGTCCAAGGCGACGTCCGCCTCAGCATGGGCGGCGAGCCAACCTTCGTCGCCGCTGACGATATGGAAGGCGCCGAATGGAACACCGCGGCCGTCGGTCCGACCAAACGTCGCTACGCTGATGATTTGATCCGCCGCCTGCAGCGTCGCTTCGCTCCCGGCGGCCTGCTCCACTACGGTCAAGGCAAATGGTATCCGGGCGAACAGCTTCCGCGCTGGGCCTTCGCGCTTTACTGGCGCGGTGATGGCCTCCCGCTCTGGGAAAATCAGGACCTGATCGTCAGCGAGAACGTCGCGCGCGCCGCGATGATCGAGGACGCCGGCAATCTCATGCGCGGGCTCTGCGCCAAGCTCGGCCTTCCTGCCGACAGTGCCATTCCAGCCTTTGAAGACCCGGCGCATTTTCTCCTTGCCGAGCGCAAGCTGCCGATCAACGTCACAGCCAAAGACAATAAACTGGAAGACCCCGCCGAGCGCGAACGCATCGCGCGCGTCTTTGATCGCGGACTGGGAAGCATCGCGAGCTACGTGCTTCCGATACAAGCCTGGCAGACGGCGGATCGCGGCCGCCGCTGGGTCACCGAGCGCTGGGCGCTACGCCGCGCACACCTCTTTCTCGTGCCGGGCGATTCTCCAGCCGGCTTCCGGCTTCCGCTGCAATCATTCCCCGTGCTCGCGCCAATGGAGCAATCGAACGTCATCCCACGCGATCCGATGAGTCCATCGCGGCCGCTACCTGAGCGCGCAGTTCTGCTCCACCAACGCCGCGTCGTGACTCTCGAAGCCGCGAAGCCGATAATGCCGATCGAGATCACACCCGAAATCGCAGGCTCCGTCAGAACCGCGCTGACCGTCGAGCCGCGCGGCAACGCCATTTGCGTTTTCATGCCTCCATTGAGTGACGCGGAAGACTATGCGGCCCTCGTCGCAGCGATCGAGGAAGCCGCAAAGGACACCGGCGTGCCGGTTCAAATCGAAGGCTACAATCCGCCGCAGGATTCGCGCTTCAACGTCATCAAGGTCACTCCCGACCCCGGCGTCATCGAGGTCAACATCCATCCCTCATCGAGCTGGGACAGCACGGTTGCGATTACGACGGCGCTCTACGAAGAAGCGCACGACGCGCGCCTCTCCGCTGAAAAGTTCATGCTTGACGGCCGGCACACCGGAACAGGCGGCGGCAATCACATCGTCCTGGGCGGCATGGAGCCGGCCGACAGTCCTTTCCTGCGCCGACCCGATCTCTTGGCCTCCGTCATCGCCTATTGGCAAAACCATCCGGCACTTTCCTATTTCTTTTCCGGCATGTTCATCGGCCCGACGAGCCAGGCGCCGCGCGCCGACGAAGGCCGCCACGAAGCGCTCTACGAACTTGAGATTGCGCTTTCAGAGGTTCCGAACCCGGGCGGCGGGCACATCCCGGCGTGGCTTGTCGACCGGCTCTTCCGCAACCTGCTGATCGACGTCTCAGGCAACACCCATCGCGCCGAGATCTGCATCGATAAGCTCTATTCGCCGGATAGCCCGACCGGCCGGCTAGGCCTTGTCGAGTTCCGCTCCTTCGAGATGCCGCCGCACGCCCGCATGAGCCTCGCTCAGCAGCTTTTGCTGCGCGCGCTGATCGCGATGTTCTGGGAAAAGCCATATCGCCAAAAGCTGGTGCGCTGGGGAACGGCGCTGCACGACCGGTTTATGCTGCCGCATTATCTCTGGTCCGACCTCGGGGCGATCATTGGCGATCTCAAAGCCGCGAACCTGCCGGTCGAGCTCGAATGGTTTCGGCCGCATTTTGAATTCCGCTTTCCGCTCTACGGAACCGTGTCGGCGGCGAACCTGACGCTTGAGCTGCGTCAGGCGCTGGAGCCCTGGCATGTTCTCGGCGAGGAGAACGCCGCTGGCGGCACGGCCCGCTACGTCGATTCTTCGCTCGAACGCGTCGAAGTGAAGGTCAAGGGCCAGACCGGCGATCGCTACGTCGTGACGTGCAACGGCCGCCCGTTGCCGCTGGCCCCGACCGGAAATTGGGGCGAAGCCGTCGCCGGCGTCCGCTATCGCGCCTGGTGGCCGCCGTCCGCTTTGCACCCGACAATCCCGCCGCACGTGCCGCTTGCGTTCGACATCGTCGATACCTGGAGCGGCCGTTCGATCGGCGGCGGCCGCTATCATGTTGCCCATCCTGGCGGGCGCAATTTCGAGGTCTTCCCGATCAACGCCTACGAGGCGGAAGGCCGCCGCCTCGCGCGTTTCGACGCCGAAGGCCACACCGCGGGTCCGATGTCCATCAGACGTGAAAGCGTTAACCCGGATTATCCATGCACGCTCGACCTGCGCCGCAGTCCGATATGATGCGCGAGCTGTCTCTACATGACCGTTACGCCTCGTCGCGGCGCGCCGTCGCTTGCGGATCGCGGTTTGGCGCACGATAGTGCGCTCGTCGATTTGGGGGAGGACGTCGCGGCGTGGATCGGTCGGAATGACGACGGCAGCGGCAACGAAAGAGCAGCCATTGTCCGATCTCTTGAGCGCCTATCGGCGCAAGGAGATAGCGGGCTTTGACGAGCTGCTGGACGCTTCGGGTTCGGTTCGCGCGCCTTGGCAACGGCTTCTCGAGGGATTGGCCGAGCTTCCCGAAGCTGAACGCCAGTCGCGCTCTGACCGTCTCTCATCGCGCGTCCGCGAGACCGGCATCGCCTACGATATTTTCGCCGACCCCCACACCACTCAGCAACGCTGGACACTCGATCTCCTGCCTATCGTCATTTCGGCGAGCGAATGGCAAGGCTTGGAAAGAGCACTCATCCAGCGCGCCCGACTTTTCGATGCCCTGTTGAATGACGTCTACGGCGAGCAGAAGCTTCTGCGTGATGGGCTATTGCCAGCCGAGCTGATTTTCTCCGATGCCGCCTATCTCGCCCCGGCCAACGGCGTGCTACCGAACGCAGGCGGACTGATGTTCTACGCCGCCGATATTGCGCGTGGCGAAGACGGCGAATGGCACGTCATCGACAATCACACCGAAACGCTGGCCGGCATCGGTTTCGCGCTCGCCAACCGCGTCGTGCACACGCACGTTGCCGGCGATCTCTTTCGAGATTGCAACGCACGCCGTTTGGCCCCTTATTTCCAGGAGCTTCAGGCGACATTGACGCTGCACAGCGGGCGCGAAAATGCGCGCATCGCGCTGATGACGCCGGGTCCGCATCATGAAGACTACTTCTCGCACGCCTATCTCGCGCGCTACCTCGGCTATCTGCTCATCGAAGGCCACGATCTCAAAACGCGGAACGAGCAGGTCTATCTGAAAACGCTCGAAGGCCTGAAGGAGATCGACCTTCTCGTACGCTGCATCGACGGGAAATCGAGCGATCCACTGGAACTCGATTCGGCGGGGTTCATCGGTCCTTCCGGCTTGCTCCGCGTCTGCCGCAGATCGCCACGCATCGTGGTCAACGCCATCGGAACGGCTCTCGCGCAGAACCGCGGCCTCGGACCGTACTTGCCGCAACTTGCCCGCCATGTTCTCGGAGAAGATCTCGAACTCAAAGACGCTCCGCGCCGCTGGCTTGGCGATCCCGAAGCGCGGCACGAAATCTTTTCTCAGTCTGACAAATTCATCATTCGCAAGGCCCAGGAAGGCACCGGGCGGCCGGGCCAGGCCGCGCGCGGATGGGAGGCCCGTGGGCTCTCCGCGCCGGAGCGTGAGAAGTTGAAGCGGGAAATAGAGCTTTACGGAGCGACGCTGGTCGCGGAAGAAAAGGTCGGCTTCAGCTCCGCCCCGATACTTGGCCGCGACGCTCTCGTGCCAAAACCGTTTGCGGTACGCCTCTTCGTCTGCAGAACCGCATCCGGGTATCAAGTCATGCCGGGCGGGCTCGCGATGAGCATAGACCCCGAACACTCTGTTGCGTTGAGCGCCCCCGACGGCAGGACGCGCGACGTATGGGTGCTGTCCGAAAGCGAACTCGCCCCGCACATCAGCCTATGGCGGCCGACGCTCGCAACAGCGCGCATCGAACGGTCGCAACGCGTCATTCAAAGCCGTGTTGCTGACGATCTGTTTTGGCTCGGCCGCTACAGCGAGCGCGCCGACTGGACGATGCGCGTTCTGCGCGGAGCTCTCCGGCGGATAGAGGAAGATAGCGTCCCGGATACCGGACGCCGGGCGGCGCGCAAATGTCTGGAAGTGCTGCTCGGCAAGGATATGGGCATCGCCTCGGAAAGCCGGGAGACGCCGCCCGACGCCGAAATCGAGCGCCTTTGCGAACGCCTCATCGCGAACGGACTTGGCTCGCGAACGCTCGAGCGCACGCTCGACGGGCTCTATCGCGTCGCCCACCTCGTGCGCGATCGCCTGTCGCTCGAAGCGTGGCAAACATTGACGAAGTTTCGCCCCGGTGAACGCTGGCGGGAAGCACTGAATTCGGCGCAGCCGCTCGAAGTTCTCGACGTGCTGGATGAAGGGCTTGCGTCCATCGCGGCCTTTAACGGCTTCATGCACGAGAACATGACGCGCAACTTCGGCTGGGCGTTCCTTGATATGGGGCGGCGCATCGAGCGCGCACAAAATCTCAGCGAGGCGATCCTCACGCTGTTCATTCCATCTCCCGATCCGGAAGAAACTTCGAGCAGCCTGTTGCTTCTGCTTGAGCTGGCCGACAGCTTCATCACCTATCGTTCGCGCTATAGGCTCGATCCCATGCTGCCGCTGGTGCTCGACCTGCTTTTGCTCGACGAAGCCAATCCGCGCAGCCTTGCCTACCAGCTCTCCGCGATTGCCCGCCATCTCGAAAGCCTTCCCGATACGCATCAGGGATCGGGATTGCCGGAAGATCGCCGGCTGATCCTTGCGCTTCTGACGTCGCTCCGCATGGTCGATATCGAGGCCATGTCGAAGGAAGAAAGCGGCGCGACGCTTGAACGGCTACTGAAGGACCAACTCGAGATGCTGCCCGAGCTGTCCAACGAAATAACGCGGCACTATTTCAATGTGATGGACGAGGCACCCCACCGGGCTCACACGAGGGTCGAAACCTCGCTATGATTTTCGATATCGTGCATAAGACCCATTACCGCTATCGCTCGATGGTCGTGCAGTCTCTGCACCTCGTTCACGTGACGCCGCGCACGCTGCCCGGACAGATCGTCCGCCATCACAGCCTGACGGTCGAACCGGCGCCCGTGTCCCGGCAGGATGGCATCGACGCATTCGGAAACATCGGCATCATCCTCGATATCGAGTCCCAACATAAAGAGCTTGTGCTGACCGCGCGCAGTACGGTCGAGAAACTCAGTGCCCCTCCGGTCAATCTTCTCGCCACGACGCCGTGGGATCGTCTCGATGACAAACTTCTCGATCCGAACCGCCAACGGGACGTCCATGTCCTTATGTTTCGCTGCGCATCGCGCCTCACGTTACCGACGCTCGAAATTGCTGATTACGCCGCGCCGTCGTTTACACTTGGCCGACCCGTGCTCGACGCGGCGATGGATTTCGTCATGCGGATGTACAACGATTTCACCTTCGATCCGCACGCAACCGATGTCTCGACGCCCTTGAGCCAAGTCTTCCGGACGAAGCGCGGCGTCTGCCAGGACTTCGCGCATGCTGCGCTGGCGTGTTTGCGGTCCCTTCGCATTCCGGCGCGCTACATCAGCGGCTATCTTCACACGCGGCCGCCGCCGGGCCGGCCGAAGTTGCAAGGCGCGGATGCCTCGCACGCCTGGATTTCAGTCTGGACACCGGAATACGGCTGGGTTGATCTCGATCCGACCAACGGCATCGTCGTCCGTGACGAGCATGTGACCGTCGCCTACGGCCGCGACTATGATGACGTGAGCCCGATCAGCGGCGTTCTACGCGGCGGCGGCGAGCATTCCGTCAGCGTCGGCGTCGATGTGAACATGGTGGCGGGTGCCCCGGCTGATGCCTTGAGCGGACGCTGAACCATCGAGCACGGTTACCTTTTTGTGCCCTCTTGAAAGGACCGTTCGTCACCCGCATCTGTTCCGGGCAGGGAGGACGCCGCGCCTTCGCGCTTGCTTGGGGCAATGATGCTTGTTCGCGATACATCGGAAGGCTACGGGATCGTTTCGCGGCTTTTCCATTGGCTGATGGCAATCGCGATCATCGCCATGTTCGTCCTCGGCCTGTGGATGGTGCGGCTAGACTATTATAACCCCTACTACAACTCCGCGCCGGATGTTCATCGCAGCGTCGGCATGTTGCTGTTATTTGCGCTGATCGTCCGCTGGATTTGGCGGGCCGCAAACGTCAAGCCATCGGATGCGGATCTCTCTCCGCTTGAGCAGAAAGCATCCTACGCCGTCCATTGGGGCTTTTATGTTTTGCTGCTGGCGCTGCTCGTCAGCGGATATCTGATCTCGACAGCGGGCGGCGAACCCATCAGCGTCTTCGGCTGGTTCAGCGTTCCCTCAATCGTCCAAATGCACGGGCTCGAAAGCCGCGCCGGCTACGTTCACAAGATTCTGGCCTACGTCACCATCGCGCTTGCCGCCCTTCATACGCTCGCCGCTTTGAAGCATCACTACATCGACAGGAGCGCAACTCTGCGTCGCATGTGGTCGGGCCCACCTACTGAATGACCCATCCAAAAAAGAGGAAAGACGTCAATGAAACTTAGACTAGCGGCTCTCGCTGCCTCCACGTCGGTTGCGTTGCTGACGGCGCTGCCCGCGACCGCCGCCGACTACGTCATCGACACGAAGAACGCTCATGCTTCGATCACCTTCCGCATCAAGCACCTTGGCTTCAGCTGGCTGACCGGGCGCTTCGACAAGTTTTCGGGTACCTTTTCGTTCGACGACAAAACCCCCGATGCTTCTAAGGTGAAAGTCGAAATCGACACCACGAGCGTCGATACCAACCATGCCGAGCGCGACAAGCATCTGCGCGCCGGTGACTTGCTCGATACCGATATGTTCCCGACAGCGACATTCGAGAGCACGAGCGTCAAGGCTGAGGGATCGGACAAGGCGAAGATCACCGGAAATCTCACGCTTCACGGCGTCACCAAGGCAATCACGATTGATGCGGAACGCATCGGCGGCGGCAAGGACCCCTGGGGCGGCTATCGCGATGGCTTCACTGGAACGACGGAATTGACGCTCGCCGATTTCGACATCAAGCGCGATCTCGGACCAGCCGCCAAAACGGTGGAGCTTACGCTCAACATCGAGGGCATTCGCCAATAACGAAAGCGCCAGAATCTACCAACGCTACCAACGAAAGACTGCGGCGCCGCCGGTCAATCCGGCGCCCGCCGCGGTCAGGAGTACGGTATCGCCCGCCGCATAGGGTTTCTCTTCCGCGGTCAGCGAAAGCGTGAACGGGATCGTCGCCGCGGAGCTGTTGCCGAAGTCCTCTATCGTCGAGCGCAGGCGCTCGGGCGCGACGCCGAGCTGATGCGCGATCGTGTTGATCATCCGCGCGTTGGCCTGATGCGGGATGAGATGATCGATTTGCTCCGTTGACAGTCCGGCCTTCGCCGACGCCATCTCCGCGCATTCGGTCATCATTGCGACGGCCCCGGCATAAACGGCTTTGCCGTCGTTCATCACCATTAGCACGTCTTTCGGATCGGTGATCTTCGAAAAGGGCTTGCGGCTGCCGCCGCCAGGAATGGTGATCAGATCGTAGTGCTGCCCTTTGCTCGTGAGACGCGCGCCTTGAACTCCCGCATCCGGCCGCGTGCTCGGTGCGAGCAAGACGGCACCCGCGGCATCGGCGAAAAGCACGCTGCTGGCGCGGTCGGCTTCGTTGATGCGGCGGGAAAGAATATTCGCTGCGATGACGAGAACAGGCGTTTGCTGCGTTCGCACCAAACTGTCCGCAAAGGTTAGCGCATAGATGAAACCGGCACACGCGCCAGCCATGTCGATCGCACCGGCGCCCCTCAATCCGAGGCGGTGCGCAACGAGCGGGCCCGATGGCGGCAGCAGGTGATCCGGCGTCGAAGTCGCAAGCACAAGCAACCCGACGCCGTCGCGCGAAAGTCCGGCACGAGCCAAGGCCATGTCGCCGGCTTTTACCGCGATATCGGAGAGCGCTTCGCCGTCGGCGGCATACCGGCGCCGTTCAATCCCGGTGCGCCGCTTGATCCATCCGGCCTCAAGGCCGAGCCGCGCCTCGATCTCGCTATTCGGAACGATGCGCTCCGGCGCGTAGTGTCCGTAGCCGACAATTTCGACGCCTGTCATGCCAACACCTCGTCGACGGCTTCGACGATGCTGCGGTAGACGAATTTGAGTTCATCCTTGGTCGTGCAGTATGGCGGCATAACGTAAATGGTCGATCCCAGAGGCCGAAGAAGAACGGCACGCTCAAGCAGTAGCGCGCGCAGGGTGAGCGCGATATCGGCCAGATAGCCGCCTTGTGCGCCGGTAAGCTCGAAGGCTGTGATCGTACCAAGCTGCCGAAAGTTCGCGAAGCGCGTGTCGGCTTCGAGGTCCTTGAGGCACAAGGCCTGGCTCTGCTTGAGCGCCAATATCCGCTCGATGACAGGCTCCGTCCGCCAGATTTCGAGATTGGCAGCCGCGGAGGCGCAGGCAATCGGATTGGCCGTGTACGAGCTCGAATGAAAAAACGTCCGCGAACGGTCTTTCGAGAGATGGGCGTCATAGATGGGCGCCGTGCACATTGTAACCGCAAGCGGCAGGGATCCGCCCGTCAATCCTTTGGCGATGCACAGGATGTCCGGAGATATGCCCGCCTGCTCGCACGCAAACACGGTTCCGGTGCGCCCGAAGCACGTCATCACTTCATCAGCGATGAAGAGCACATCGTGCGCTTTGCAGATTCGATGCATCTCTTTCAAAGCATCGGCGTCGTACATCAGCATGCCGCCCGCGCCGAGGATCAATGGCTCGCAAATGAAGGCCGCGACATCGCCCTTCCGGCACGCGATTTCGAGCGCATCGAACGTCGGCTGCGCATGGTGCGGTTTGGGCAACGGGATTCGGCCGACTTCAAAAAGCAAGGGTTCGTAAGCCGCGTTGAACACGCCGCGTGCGCCCGCCGACATCGTGCCGATGGTGTCACCGTGATAGGCATCCTCCAATGCGAGGATGCGCGTGCGCGGCTGGCCCGTATTCTTCCAATAGCCAAGAGCCATCTTGAGAGCGACCTCGACCGACGTCGAGCCGCTGTCGGAAAAGAACACGTGGTGCAAATCTTCCGGCACGATCTTTAAGAGACCTGCCGCAACCGCTTCCGCTGGTTCGTGCGTGAAGCCGGCGAAGATGACCTGGTCGAGCTGCTCGGCCTGCGCGCGGATGGCTTCGATGATCTTCGGATGCCTGTGGCCGTGCGTAATGACCCACCAAGAAGAGATGCCGTCGAAGATGCGCTTGCCTTGAGGTGTCTCGAGCCACGCACCTTCGGCCCGCGCGATACGCATCATCGACGGTTCGAGCGCATGTTGCGTGAACGGATGCCAGATCGCCGAGGACGTCATGGGCCTACGGCCCCGATGTCGAGAACGTCCGCCACCGAAAAGTTCGCGGCGAACGCAGCCTGCAGCGTGTCAGCATCGAGAACGTCGAGACGGGGCAGCCGACCGAGCCGTCTCACGGCGCCGAACGTCGCGATCGTGCGCTCGCTGTCGGCATTTTCGCTGCCGATGAAGGCGACGCCGAGGATCGGAATGGCGCGGCGCTTCAGGGCTTCGATCGACAGCAGTGAATGATTGATCGTGCCGAGAGCCGTCGAAGCGCAAAGAATGACCGGCAACCTCCACTGCGCCAAGAGATCGATCTGCAGCAGCCGTCGTGTCAGCGGCACCATGAGCCCGCCCGCCGTTTCGATGACGAGCGGCGTCGGCAAACCGAATGGAGAAAGTGTCTTCGCGTCGATCTCGACGCCGTCGATCTCGGCCGCGAAATGCGGTGAGGCTGGCGTATTCAACCGGTACCTCTCGGGAAGAATTCGGGACTCCGGTACACGCGTCAGCCGGTTGACGGTCTCGGCATCGGTCTCGTCCGCCAATCCCGCTTGCACCGGCTTCCAGTAATAGCCGTCGAGGGCATTCGTGAGCGCCGCGGAAAAAACGGTTTTGCCGACATCTGTTCCGGTGGCGGCGACGACGATGCGAATGGTCATGCCGCGGTCTCCGCTTGCGACTCGGCGATGTCATCGACAAGACGCGTGATGTGCCCTTCGTTGACGTTCAGCGTTATCGTCAGTCGCAGCCTGGAGGTTCCTTCAGGCACGGTCGGCGGACGGATTGCGCGGATGTCGTAGCCGCGCTTCTGCACCGCCTTCGCAAGCGCCATCGCCGGAACGTCACCGCCGACGACCAGCGGCAGGATCTGCGAGCCGGAGGGAACGAAGCGAGTTTTCGCCTTAAGTTCACGCTCGGCATGTCCGACAAGGCCCATGAGACGCTCGCGCCGCTCAGGCTGTGTTTGGCAAATCGCGATTGCCGCGCGCACGCTCGCTGCGATCAGCGGCGACGGCGCCGTGGCGTAAATGAAGGGACGTCCACGATTGACGAGAAAATCTCTGATGACGCGCGGCGCAATCACCAACGCGCCCATGACGCCGAGCGCCTTGCCGCAAGTGTGCAAGCTGATGACGTTGTCGTTGCCTTCGAGATCGGCTGCAAGGCCGCGGCCATCGGGCCCCAAAACGCCGGTCGCGTGGGCTTCATCGACGATCAGCATCGCATCGTGCCGCCGTGCGATGGCGAACAGATCGCCGAGCGGCGCGCGGTCGCCGTCCATGCTGTAAAGACTTTCGATGACGATCCACGGCTGTCCCGTCCCGCCGTCCCGCCGCCAGCTCGCGATTGTTTCCTCGAAGGACTGCGCATCGTTATGTCGAACCCCGACCGAATTCGCCTTCGACAAGCGCATTCCGTCATGTGCGCTCGCGTGAATGTATTCGTCGTAGACGATCAGGTCGCCGCGTGCCGGCAGCGTTGAGAGCAGCGCCGAATTCGCAATGAAGCCGCCGCCGAAGAACAGTGCCGTCTCGCCGCCGAAAAAGCGCGCGGCTTCCTGTTCGAGCGCTTCGTGTTCATCGTGATTGCCGCGCAAGAGGCGCGATCCACCGGCACCGACGGGCACGCCGCGAGCGATCGCCTGCTCGACTGCCTCCGCCAACTCGCGTGACTGCGCGAGCCCGAGATAATCGTTCGATGTGAAATCGATGCCGTGCGCCGTTTCGAGCGTTCTCAAACGCCCGCGGCGGAGGAGCGCGTCGAGCGCACGCTCATGATTGGCAGGCATCCCATTGAACCGCAGTGGAGGTCAGCTCCGTCTCGTGAGGCTCGGCGACGTCGATTTCGAGCGACGAAAGACCAAGCTTGGCAAAAAGCGTGCTGTCCTTGTCTTCACCCGGATTTTCCGCAGTCAACAGCGTTTCGCCGACGAATACCGAATTGGCCCCGGCAAAGAAGCAAAGCGCCTGCATCTCGTCGCTCATTTCCGTGCGGCCGGCCGAGAGGCGCACGAACGATTTCGGCATCATGATGCGGGCGACCGCAATCGTGCGCACGAAATCGATAGGGTCGATCCGCTCGGTATTTTCGAGCGGCGTCCCGGGAATGGCGATCAGCATATTGATCGGAACGCTTTCAGGATGCTCTTCGAGGTTGGCGAGCGTAACGAGCATGTCAACCCGGTCCTGGCGCTCCTCGCCCATGCCGACGATGCCGCCCGAGCAAACCTTCATGCCCGCATCGCGAACCCGCGCTAGGGTGTCCAACCGGTCGGCGTATGTCCGCGTAGTGATGATCTTGTCGTAATAGGCTTCCGACGTATCGACATTGTGATTGTAGTAGTCGAGACCGGCATCGCGCAGCTTGATGATATCGTCGTCCGAAAGCATGCCAAGCGTCATGCAGGTTTCCATGCCGAGCGACTTGACGCCCTCGACCATGGCGACGACGACATCCATGTCCCGCGCCTTGGGGCTGCGCCACGCAGCGCCCATGCAATACCGCGTCGCGCCCGCGGCCTTCGCCTTCTTGGCTTCCGAAATGACGCGCTCGACTTCCATCAGCTTCGAGGCTTTGAGGCCGGTCTTGTGGTGCGCGGACTGGCTGCAATAGCCGCAATCCTCGGCGCAACCGCCCGTCTTGATCGACAGGAGGCGGCTCATCTGGACTTTGTTCGGGTCGAAAGACGTCCGGTGCACGCTTTGGGCGCGGAAAAGCAAATCCATGAGCGGCAGCTCATAGAGCTCCAGCGCTTCGGCGCTCGTCCAGTCATGGCGGATTGCTGGACCCCCACGGCTGCTGGCGAGAGCGGAGGCATCGAGACGGCTAACGGTTGATGTCATTCGGGTGCTATCTCCGCGGGGACGAACTGAGCCCCCGATCCGGAAACGATGTTTGCACCGCTTCCGCCCTGGCTAGCAACCGCCAAAATGCCTCCCTGAACCGGGGGTACCGCCGGAAAACGGCAGAAGCGCGCTTTTAGTTAAGATCTTCCGGCAGGGCCGGCAGGATACCGAACGGAACCCCTTCTTGGACAAGCTCTTTCGCTTCTTCCAGCGTCGAGCTTCCACGGATGTGCCGTTCTTCGATTTCGCCGAAATGCATCTTGCGCGCTTCGTCGGCGAAACGCGCGCCGACGTCTTCCGAGTTCTCGAATATGCTCTTCTTGATGGCGCGCAGCGCCTCGAGCGCCGCCTTCGCGTCTCCGTCTTGCTGTGATGAGACCTTTGCCGGTCGCGCGGCCGCCGATGGATTGGTCACGATCGAAGGAGCCATCGGCTGCTTCGAAATATCGATCGAACCGCACAGCGGACAGGCGATCTCGCCCGCGAGCGCTTGCGCATCATAATCGGCGCTGGCGCGAAACCAGCTTTCGAACTCATGTCCGGACGGACATCCCAGACGATATTTGATCACGATCCGTGCACCGGCGAGGGTGCCTTCAAGTTGGTGACCACGACATTGAAATCGCGGTCGTGCGTCAGCGACGGAATTTTCATCCGCACCTGCTCGACGTAAGCAGAATCGATATCGGCGATCACGACGCCCGGATCAACCCCCGCTTCCGCCAGAACTTCGCCCCATGGTGAAATGATCAGGCTGTGCCCGAACGTCTCCCGCCCGTTCTCGTGACGTCCACCCTGGCCAGCCGCGAGAATAAACGTGCCGGTCTCGATCGCGCGCGCTTTGAGAAGCGTATGCCAGTGGGCTTCGCCCGTTGTGCGCGTGAAGGCCGCGGGCGCGGCGATGAACTTGGCTCCAGCCTTCGCCAGCGCCCGATGCAGAGCAGGAAAGCGCAGGTCGTAGCAAATGGTGAGCCCGAGCCGTCCCCAGGGGAGGTCCGTGAGAATGGCGCTCGGTCCGGCTTGATAGTTCACGCTCTCGCTGTAGGACTCGCCGCCACCGAGATCGACGTCGAACATATGGATCTTGTCGTAGCGCGCCGCGACCGTTCCATCCGGCGCGATGACGTAGGCGCGATTGGCAAGCTTCCGCTCGCCGACTTTCACGGCCATCGAACCGATGTGAAGCCAAACCTTGTGCGCGCGGGCAGCGTCGATGAACGCCGCTAGCGCAGCGTTGCCGTCTTCAGGCTTCGTCACCGCCATAAGACGTTCCGGCTCGAGCTCCATCAGCGTCGTGCATTCGGGCGTCTGGATGTAGTTCGCTCCACGCTCCGCCGCTTCGTTGACGAGTGCCACAGCATCGGCGACGTTGCGCTCGATGTCGCGTCCGGCTCGCATTTGGACGAGGGCGGCGCGGAAGGCTGTCTTGGTTCGCGAGGACATAATCAGGCTGCTGTCAAAAGTGTATCGAGGCGGCCGCTGCGCTCGAGGTCGTAAAGGTCGTCGCAACCACCGACGTGAACGTCCCCGATCCAGATTTGAGGGACCGTTCTCCGGCCGCCGGCCCGCGAGCTTAGGTCAGCACGCAAATCATTGCGACCCGTAAGGTCGATTTCCTCGAAGGCGGCTCCTTTGCGCCGCAATAGGTCTTTGGCCATGTGGCAGTAACAGCAATTGCCAGCGGTATAGACCGTCACCTTCTGCATTTCTTCGGCGCCTCTCTACACGCCAGTGAATAGTTCGAATCAAAACTAAACCGTTCGCGAGGTCACGCAACCTTGCATCGCTGATTTGCGCCGCTGTGCCGCGCCTTTGCCACGCCCTTTGCAATGTCAGGAATATCGTTCTGAAACAATCGCAAGAGCCAGGACATCGACTTTGCGAGCACCGGCCCGTTTCAGGGCCCGGGCTGCGGCGGAAGCCGTTGCGCCACTCGTGATGACATCGTCGACCAGAACTATGGCTTTTCCAGAGATATTCGGCAATTCGCTCGGAGGGATGCGGAAAACGCCTGCCACATTTTTGAGGCGCTGCGCCCGGGTCAGACCGACTTGATGCGTGGTCGAACGGGACCGCACGAGCGCGAACGGATTGACCGGCTTTCCCGACCGCCGTCCGGCCTCCGCCGCCAGAATTTGCGCTTGGTTAAATCTCCGCGCCAACAGCCGCCACCGAGCGAGCGGCACCGGAATGAGGAGGTCGGCATCGGCCAGAAGCTCCCGCCCGGCCTCCGCGAGCCATCTCCCGAACAGACGTCGCGCGTTATGACTATCGTGAAACTTGAAGCCGTGAATCAGGACCCGCATCAGCCCGTCGAAGTTGGCGACCGCCCGTGCCCGATCGTAGTCCGGCGGATCCGCGATCGCTGCTGCTGAAAGCGCGGGGACACCAGTGTCGATGGCCAGCGGCAGCCCCAGCCGGTCGCAAAGCGGGGGCCGGACGAAATTGATCTGCCGCCAGCACGATGGGCAGAGGGCGTCGTGATCCATGATCCGGACGCGGCAGCCGAGGCAGACCGGAGGCAACAGCATGTCCAGGGCTGCCCGTCCAAGCTGGGAGAAAACCCGCGTACGCGAGAGCGCGGCCGACGCGCCGCCCAGCTCGTCGTCCGTGCCGTCTTGCGCAACCGTGTTACTGTTCGACATTGCGCAACCCTAGCGCAACGCGCTAACGCCAGCGAGAGCTTCGATGCGGGACCCGGGCTGCGCGCTAGGTTTTCGCACTACTGGAAAGACGAGCGATGCCCGGCGCACCGCGGATTTTCGACCGCAAATCGATCAGAACCCGGCGCGATCGCGTCGCCCGTGCGACCGGCGGCACGAGCCTCCCGGACTTCCTGCTGGAGCGGGTTGCCGAAGATTTCGCCGAGCGCCTGTCCCTCGTGCGCCGGAACTTTCCGATTGCCGTCAGTCTCGGTGCCTATCACGGGCTCCTGGCCGAACGGCTGCGGGCGCTTCCGGCTATTGGAACCATCATCGATGTCGAACCGTCCCTCGCGACCCTCGGACAGGCCCGCGGCCTGAAAGTCGTTGCCGAAGACGAAGCGCTGCCGTTCGCGGCGGCGAGCCTCGATCTCGTCGTTTCCGGCCTTTCCCTGCACCTCGTCAACGATCTACCGGGCGCGCTCATCCAGATCGGTCTCGCCTTGAAGCCCGACGGGCTTTTTCTCGGCGCCCTGCTCGGCGGGGAAACCCTGAAAGAACTGCGCGAGGCTTGGATTCTGGCCGAGGATGAGATGCTGGGCGGTGCCTCTCCACGCGTTGCCCCGTTCGCCGATGTTCGCGAGCTTGGAGGACTTCTGCAGCGCGCGGGCTTTGCTCTCCCCGTTGCCGACAACGACGTGATCGAGGTGACCTACGCATCGCCCCTCGCGCTGATGCAGGAAATAAAGGCGATGGCGGCGAGCAATCCGCTGACCGAGCGCCGCCGCACACCGGTGACGCGTGGCCTCCTGCTTCGCGCGGCGCAAATCTATCAGGAACGGTTCGGCCGTCCCGGCGGTCGCGTTCCCGCGACCTTCGAAATCGTCACGCTGACGGGCTGGGCGCCCCACGAAAGCCAGCAGAAGCCGCTGCGGCCGGGATCGGCCGAGGTCAGTCTCAAAGATGTACTGAAGCCTCGCTCAAAAGATCTCTGAGCCAGGGGATGAGCGGTTCGTCAGCCGGCGGCATCGGATAGCGGTTGAGATCGAGCGCCCGCACCCACTTCACGGTCTGGCCCTCGCGAGGCGTAATCTCGCCGTCCCACGTCCGGCAAATATAGAGCGGCATCAGCAGATGAAAATTTTCATACGCATGGCTGGCGAAGTTGAACGGCGCGAGGCATGTCCGGCAAAGCTCGATGTCGAGTTCTTCTTTGATCTCGCGGCAAAGCGCGTCTTCGGGCGTTTCGCCGGGCTCCACTTTGCCGCCGGGAAATTCCCAGAGACCGGCCATGGACTTGTCCTTGGGGCGCTGGGCAATCAGCACGCGCTTGTCGTCGTCGATGAGCGCGACGGCGGCGACGAGAACCAACGGCTTCATGAGCGTCGCCTCAGAAGATAGGCCGTTTCTTCAAGGCGCGTCACGCCGCGCTTCTTCAGGTTGTCGCTGTCTGCAAGACCATCGCGGCTCTCGAGCACTTCGATCTCGAACGCAAGCCCGTACAGGCGGCGAACCTCGTCCGGCGAAACCGAGAACGGGGGCCCCGTGATCTCGCCTTCCGGATAATCGATCGCAATCAGAAAGATGATCGCCTCGGGCGGCAAGAGGCGTGCGAGCGCCTCGGCGTAAGCGGCGCGCATTTGTGGTGGCAGCGCGATCAGCGCGGCGCGGTCGTAGACGGCCACTACGTCCTTCAGGACGCTGGGGGTCAACTCGAAAAAATCGCCGCAATAAAGCTCGAACGGCCCAGCGGAAAAAATCTCGAACGCGCCCGCCGAGGAGCGGTTCGCGACCAGCCCGCCTTCGTCGAAAAATTCGCGCACCGCAACGTCCGACAGCTCGACGCCGATGATGCGATGCCCCTGCGTCGCGAGCCAAGCCATGTCGCGGCTTTTCCCGGCAAGCGGAACGAAGACCGCGCTGCCCTGGGGCAGTCCGAGTTTCGGCCAATAGCGCGAGAGCAGCGCATGAATCCGCTGCTGGTGAAATCCGATCTCGCGGCGCTGCCAGCGCTCGCGCCAGAACGCCTTATCCATGAGTGCTCAGCTTTTCAGCTCCGGTAATCGGCATTGATCGATACGTACCCGTGCGTGAGGTCGCAGGTCCAAACCCGCGCGCCTGATTTGCCAACGCCAACGTCTACACGAATGAGGATTTCGGAGTTCTTCATGTACGCGGCGACGGTTTTCTCATCGTAATCCTCGGCCCGCTCACCGTCCCGCGCCACGCAATAGGGGCCGAACCAGATCGAGAGCCTATCGCGGTTGGCCGCTTCGCCGGATTTGCCGACGGCCATCACGACCCGCCCCCAGTTTGGATCTTCTCCGGCGATTGCCGTCTTGAGAATGGGGGAATTGGCGCAGGCGAGCGCAATGGCCCGCGCCGCCTCCCAGGATTTCGCGCCGCCGACTTCGAACGTCACGAACTTCGTCAGGCCCTCGCCGTCTTTCGCGACCTGGATTGCGAGATCACGCATCAAGTCGAAAAGCGCCTCTGAGAACGCCTGCAGCTTTTTCGACTTGGCCTTTGTGATGGGCTTTTGCCCACGGGTTTTGGCTTTGCCCGTCGCGAACATAAGGCAGGTGTCGCTCGTCGAGGTATCGCCATCGACTGTCATGCAGTTGAACGTCGTCTCGGCGTGCTCGGCCAAAAGATCCTGCAATGCATCGGATGAAATGGCAGCATCCGTGAAAATGAAACACAGCATCGTCGCCATATCGGGCGCGATCATGCCGGCGCCCTTGCAGAAGCCGTTGATCGTGACCTCCACATCGCCGATCAGCGCCGTCCGCGTCGCGAGCTTCGGATAGGTATCTGTTGTCATGATCGCCCGAGCCGCCTTTTCGAATGCGTCGGGCTTGGCCTCGGTCGCGAGGCCACTAAGAAGATGTGCGAACTTTTCAGCGTCGAGCGGTTCGCCGATGACACCCGTCGACGCCACGAACACTTCATGCGGTTTGCATCCGACAGCCTGAACGGCGTGTGCAACCGTAATGTCCACAGCGTCGCTGCCCTTTTTGCCCGTGAAGGCGTTGGCATTACCCGAATTGACGACGAGCGCCCGGGCTTCGCCTTTTTTCAGATGCTTGCGGCAGGCGAGCACCGGAGCGGACGCCGTCTTCGATTGGGTAAGGACACCGGCGACCGCCGTCCCTTCGTCAAGCACGGCGAGCAAAAGGTCGGTGCGATTTTTGTAGCGAATGCCGGCCTCGGCAGTCGCGAACGCGACGCCGTCGATGATGGGCAATCTAGCGAGGGTCTTGGGTGCGAACGGCGAAACGCTCGAGACTTTGCCCATAGTGGGATCTCCGGTCAGGGGTATCAGGGTATGAGGCTCCCCTGAAACAGATCGGGCCGCCATAATCAATAGCGGCCCGAACAGGAACTATGAGACTGAAAGTAAAAAGCGGAAGCTTAAGGCTTCGGCGCCTCCGCCGGTGCATCCTTCGGAGCGTCCTTGGGCGGTTCGGCGGCTGCAGGCTTAGATTGGGCCTGGATCGCCGCATTGCGCGCATCGACCGTCTTCTTGATCTCCGGATCGACGATTTCGATCTTCGACTTGCCGCGCAGTCCGACAGCCGTCTGCTGTGCTTTCTGCAGCAGCAGGGATTGAACGATCCGGTCTTTGACGATGTCGAATGCCGGCGGCTGCTTCGTGCGCCGGTCCTCAAGCTTCACAAGGTGCCAGCCGAACTGCGTCTTGACCGGATCAGAGACTTCGCCCTTCTTCAGCTTGAAGACGATGTCTTCGAACTGTGGCACCATTTGCCCGTGACCGAAGTATCCGAGGTTGCCGCCATCTTCCTTGGAGCCTGGATCTTTCGAGTTTTCCTTGGCGAGCTGAGCAAAGTCGGCGCCCTTGTCGATCTTTTCCTTCAAAGCTTTGGCTTCGTCCTCAGTAGCGACCAGAATATGCCGGGCCGATACTTCTTCCTCTGGCTTCAAAAGCTTGACTTGATCGTCGTAGATCTTTCGGGCATCCGCATCAGTGACCGAAGTCTTGATGACTTTTTCGAAATACAGCTCCCGAAGTGCCCGTCGTTTCAAGTAGTTGAGGCGGGTGTCGAAGTCCGCGCCCTGGTTCAGCTTCGCGCCTTCGGCAGCTTCGGCAAAAAGCTGATTATCAATGAGAAATTCGAGCAGCGACGTGCGCTTCTGGTCCGCCGGCATGCTGCCCATGTCGGAGCCGATTTCGCTCTCCGCCACAGCAAGATCGCCTTCCGTGATGGGTTTGCCGTCGATCGTGGCGACGACCTTGTCTTCGGCAACCGCCGTGAGGGGTGCGGCAAAGCCCGCCAGCGCGAAAGTCATGAGAATGAGTGGGATGCGCTTCATCAGCGTCGGCTCCGCATTGGGGTTGAGGATCTTGAAACTACCGTCTCGAGCCTCGTTTGGGCACGACGGCGACACCGCACGCGGGCGGCCGACAAGCGCGCTTCGATAGCGGGCCAAGGCGAGAAAACCAAGTTAAATCTTGGCCACAAGGAGAAAATCTCCTACGCCAGCGTTCTACTCCTGAACATTGACAGTCAGGGGGGCTAGTTCTTATGTCTGCCGCTAATCGCGCCGGGTTTTTAAGGCCCGTGTCGACCGCGCAATTCGCAGCGCTGGGGGAACGTTGACGCAGCCGCGGCGGGGAATGTGCCTTGCCGCGTATTTTTTGCTTAAATGCTGCCCTGCGACAGGAAAACTGAGCCGGCCGCGCCAGGGCGTGGCCAAACGATTTTTTAGGACGGATCTAAAATATGCTCTCGTTCGGTAACCTCGCTTCGAAGATATTCGGTTCCTCGAACGAGAGGAGAGTTAGAGGCTTTCGCTCGCGCGTCGCGGCAATCAACGCCCTTGAGCCCGAGCTTCAGGATCTTTCGGACGAAGAGCTTAGGGCGCGCACTGAGCAGTTCCGCCAGCAGCTGAACGACGGTAAGTCGCTCGACGATCTGCTCGTGCCCGCATTCGCGACCGTTCGCGAAGCCGCAAAGCGCACGCTCGGCCAGCGCCATTTCGATGTCCAGCTCATCGGTGGCATGGTTCTGCACCAGGGCGACATCTCCGAGATGAAAACCGGCGAAGGCAAAACGCTCGTCGCCACGCTTCCCGTGTATCTGAACGCGCTGACGGGTAAGGGCGTACACGTCGTTACGGTCAACGACTACCTTGCCAAACGCGACGCCGATTGGATGGGTCAGGTCTACCGCTTCCTCGGCCTCACCGTCGGCTGCATCGTCCACGATATGAGCGACGAGGCCCGCAAGATCGCCTACGCCTGCGACGTGACCTACGGCACGAACAACGAGCTCGGCTTCGATTATCTCCGCGATAATATGAAGATGAACTACACCGAGATGGTGCAACGGCCGCACATTTACGCCATCGTCGACGAAGTTGACTCGATCCTCATCGACGAAGCGCGCACGCCCTTGATCATCTCGGGCCCATTGGACGACCGCGCAGACCTCTACCAGTCCATCGACGAGATGATGAAGCTCGTCACGGCCGAGGATTTCGAGCTCGACGAGAAGCAGCGCCAGGTTTCGTTCACCGAAGCCGGCAACGAAAAGATGGAACGCGCGCTCGAAGAGGCGGGCCTTTTGAAGGGCACGCTCTACGATATCGACAACGTCACGATCGTTCATCACCTCACGCAGGCGCTGAAGGCCCACAAGCTTTTCCAGCGCGACAAGGATTACATCGTCAAGGGCGGCCAGGTCGTCATCATCGACGAGTTCACCGGCCGCATGATGCCGGGACGCCGCTATTCGGAAGGCCTGCATCAGGCGCTCGAAGCCAAGGAGAAGGTCGAGATCCAGCCCGAAAACCAGACGCTGGCCTCGATCACGTTCCAAAACTACTTCCGCCTCTACAAGAAGCTCGCCGGCATGACGGGCACGGCGATGACGGAAGCCAGCGAGTTCATGGATATCTACGGGCTCGAGGTCATCGACATCCCGACCAATCTTTCAGTCAGCCGTATCGATGAAGACGACGAGATCTATCGCACGCAGCGCGAGAAGCTTGCCGCCATCGTGCAGTCCATTGCGGAAGCCAAAAATCGTGGGCAGCCGATTCTCGTCGGCACCACGTCCATCGAGAAGTCCGAGCAGCTTTCGGAGCTTCTGAAGGACCACAAGTATTTTAAGGAACTCGCCAAGCAGCTCGAGGAGCAGGCCGCCGCCCTCAAGGCGGGCAAGGAAGAAGAGCTGCGCAAGCATCTGACCGACATGGCCGCGCTTCTGAAGAAGTTCGCATCCGAAGCGAAGGGCAAGGACGCGCCGATTCCGCATCAGGTGTTGAACGCCCGCTATCACGAGCAGGAAGCGAGCATCGTTGCGCAGGCTGGCCAGCCCGGAGCCGTGACGATCGCCACTAACATGGCAGGCCGCGGTACCGACATTCAGCTGGGCGGCAACGCCGAGTTCCGCCTCCGCGACTGGATCGCCGAGCAGACCGAGAAGGGCACGCCGCCTGACGAGTCCGCCATCAGCACCAAGCGTGCCGAACTCGTCACCGACGTCGCTGCCAACAAGCAGAAGGCACTCGAAGCTGGCGGCCTCTACGTGCTTGCGACCGAACGCCATGAAAGCCGCCGCATCGACAATCAGCTGCGTGGCCGTTCCGGCCGTCAGGGCGACCCCGGCCGCTCTAAGTTCTATTTGGCGCTCGATGACGACCTGATGCGCATCTTCGGGTCCGAGCGCATGGATAAGGTGCTGCAGACGCTTGGCCTGAAGGAGGGCGAAGCCATCACGCACCCGTGGATGAACAAGTCGCTCGAGACCGCACAGAAGAAGGTCGAGCAGCGCAACTTCGACATCCGCAAGCAGATCCTGAAATACGACGACGTGATGAACGACCAGCGCAAGGTCATCTTCGAGCAGCGGCTCGACATCATGGGTCAGGAAGACGTTTCCGAAACGGTCGTCGAGCTTCGCAACGAACTGATTGACGAGTACGTCACGCGCTTCATTCCGCCTGCAGCCTATGCCGAGCAGTGGGACACGCAGGGCCTCGCCGGCGAGGTCAACAACGTCTTCGATCTCGAGCTTCCGGTTGGCGCCTGGGCGGCCGAGGAAGGCATTGCCGACGAACAGATCAGGGATCGCATCAAGGCGGCTGTTGACGCCAAGGCAGACGCCAAGTCGAACGAGCTTGGAACGGAGCTCTATCGCCAGATTGAGAAGATGGTTCTTCTCCAGACGCTCGATCACCTCTGGCGCGAGCATCTCGTAACGCTCGAGCATTTGCGTCAGGTCATCGGCTTCCGTGCCTATGGCCAGCGCGACCCGCTGAATGAATACAAATCCGAAGCTTTCATCCTGTTCGAGAACATGCTTGGGCGCTTGCGCGAGAACGTGACGGGCCAGCTGATGCACGTCGAACTGGCCCCGCCCGAGGACCAGCCCGCGCTGCAGCCCGTCGACTTGCCGCCGATGGAGGCCCACCACGTCGACGCGACGACGGGCTTCGACGAGTTCTCGCGCGATCCTGAACTCGCAATGGCGGATGCGGCCATTGCAGGCGCTCGTGCACGCCGCGCCGCGGGACCCGAGCCCGAGAAGCGCGCACCGCTGCAAAGCCGCAGGAATGAAGGCGCGGTCGATCCGAAAGACCCCGCAACCTGGGGCCGCGTCTCGCGCAATGCCCTCTGCCCCTGCGGCTCAGGCAAGAAATACAAGCATTGCCACGGCAAGATGGATTGATCGGGAGATCAGCGAAAAAGAAAGGCGCCGGATGGCGCCTTTTTTGTTTTGCGTCTTGTCACCGCCGGCCAGTTGATCGGCGTCGCCGTAAGGGCTTAGTGCCCAGAAGACCTCGTCGATTCCGTCGCCGGTTCGTCGTGTCCGGAGGCGATCCGGTCGGACAACGCCAGGAGCACGCTCGACACCACGAACACGACGTGGATGATCACGAGCCACATCAGCTCTTTCTCCCGCTCCGGGGTCACCGTGTTGAGCGACATGAACTGACGCAGAAGCTGCACGGCCGAGATCGCGACGATCGACGACAGCATCTTGAGCTTCAGAGCGGAGAAATCGATCGTGCCCATCCAAGCCGGACGGTCGTCGTCGGGCGAATGATCCATCTTCGAAACGAAGTTTTCGTAGCCGGAGAAGATGACGATGATCAGCAGCGATCCCGTCAACGTCAGATCGACGAGCGTCAAGAGGCCCAGGATGACATCGGACTCGGTGGAATGGAACGCACCGACTGCGAGATGCGACAGCTCCATCATAAACTTGATCAGGAGAACGACGAGCGACACCGCCAGGCCGAAATAGAACGGCGCGAGAAGCCAGCGCGAGGCGAAAAGCCAGCGTTCAGCCCCAATCTCAACGCGCTTCAAGAAAGTCTTCTCGGCCATTTGATCCTCAATCCCTGATTTCGTCTTTCTATCGCAATCGTGGCCATGTAGGGCAAGCGCAACGCTGTCGCCCTTTAAGCTGCAAAGCTAGGTAGGGTTGCAGGGCGAAATCCTCAAGCGGTCGAGGAGTTTAGCGGATGAGACGCCACGAGAACATCGGCGGCGGCGCATCACTTTCGAGGCTCGTTTGAATCTGCGGTATCGGCGTCGTCTTCGACTGCGCCGTTTGCGTCTCAGGCTTCGGCGTGAACGGCGACGGCGGCGGAACGTTGTCGAGCCACTGCTCCTGCTCTCGGATCGAAGCGATCGTCGGCCCGCACGCGTCTATCTGGCCGGGAAGTTCGCGCGCTCGCGCCTCTTGGAAAATATAGCGGCCGCTGCAAGCGCCGATCAGTGGGGGGCGTTTCGTCCGTTCGAAAAGGTCGTACCCTTCCTTGAGATTGTTCCAGAACGGCGCCCAAGGCGACGCACTCTGCGCCGCCATATTTGCGTCCGTCATGCGGAACGGCAGAATGTGCACCGGAACGCGCTGCTCTCCCGCATCGATCGCGGCGAGCGTCAGCTGATGGATCTCTTCCGAAACCGGATTAGTCATCGCGAAGCAGCCGACCGACGAGCATCCGCCGTGAATGAGAATGTCGGATCCGGTTCGCGCCTGCGACTGATCGAGGATGTTCGGATAACCGATATCGAGCGACACCGGCCAGCGGCCCACATGCCGGGCCTGCGCGCGCGTCACCGTGTAGTAGCCTTCGGGCGCCTGCCGGTCGCCGTCGCGGAGCTTCGGCCCGAGCGTGCCCGACCAGTGGCAGATCGGATAGGTCGCGAAGAGGATGAAACCGTCATCCTTCTGCTTCCAGACCTCGAGTTCGGATTCGGCCTTGAAGATGCGGATGAGGATGGGCGACGAGAGCGTCACACCTTTGTCCCGCAGGCGCTGCTGAAGCACCGCGACGTCCGGCGTTCCGGGAAGAGGTAGCGCGCCGGTAGCGGCGGCACGCTGGCGTTCGACACGATCGGCAGCGACGTCTTTCAGCTCGATCGTCAGCGCGTTCGCCTGATCGATCGCGGCATGACTGATCGCGACGAGACCGAGGATCATCGCCGCGAAGAGCTTCAGACGCGTTGAACCGTACGACACCATGGATCTGCGACCGGCACCTATCTTTCGCGAGCGAAACATTACCGCCCGGATACCAGATTCGGAGTGACTTTTCGCCAACACTCAGCGCCAGAAGCGCCGCCGTGAACGCTTAACTTTTAGCACCTTCATTTGTGCACTTGTCGTCGATCGAATCAGCCCCGGCCGAGCCCTTCTCGCCGGGCTCGAACTGGTATTTGCTTCCGCAAACCGTCACCTTCGGCGGCACATTGCTGGCCTCGAACAGGTCGTTGCCGGTCTTCAGACTTTTCCAGAAATCGATCGCGGGGCTGTTCGCGTGCTTCGTCATTTGGTCCGGCGTCATCCGGAACGGAAAGACTTGAACCTGAAAGCGTTTTTGCCCGCCGGAGAGCGCCCCGGTGACGAGCTTCCAGATTTCCTGCATCTGCGCATTCGTCATCGCAAAGCAGCCGATGGACCCGCAACCGCCGTGCACCATGATGAGCGAACCGGTCCGCCCATGGGCCCGGTCGAAGGCGTTCGGAAAACCGAGATTGAACGAGCGATACCAGCGGCTGTTCGGATTGAGCGCCGAGGAATCCACCGTATAGAAACCTTCCGGCGCCTGCCGGTCGCCCTGTTGCAGCTTGGGCCCGAGAACCCCGGACCAGCGGCAGATCGGATACGTCGCGAAAAGTTGGAAAACACCGTCGCGCTGCATCCAGAGCTCGAGCTCAAACTCGCTCTTGAAGATCCGGATCAGTACGGGGGCGCCCTCGGCGACGCCGGCGCTCTTCAGGCGTTCGGAATAGCTCGTCAGATCCGGCTCGCCCGGCATAGGCAGGCCAAAGCTCCACCGCATCAGCCGTTGGCTTCGCTCGAACTTGATCAGCGCGGCATCGCCGCCCGGCAATTTCGGCAGCCAAACCGGCATAAAGATGAAGCCCGCCACCCCAAGCGCCAGCAGCAATGTGCCGAAGCCCAGGATCCGTCCAATTCGGCCGCGCCGTGGCTGTCGCAACTTAGCACCCACTCACGTTGTGCGTTGTCATCGATCGGATCGCGTGCCGAAGGATCAGTTCGCGTTCGCCATCGGCGAAGAAGCCGCCATCGATGATTGCGACTGCTGTTGCTTCGCGACCTTGATATCGGCAAGCGACGGTTCGCTGTCCGGATCCGTAATGCCCTTCAGCTTGTTGCCGCTGGCGACATCCATCTGAGCAGGCTCCGGTAACGGCGTAAAGGCAGTGACGAATGGCCGGTCGAACGCAGGGCAGCGTCCGTTGGGATCAGGGCGGCTGCGCGGCACGGCATCGACGACGTAGCGGCGTTCGCAGACCTCGATGCTCGGCGGAATGCGATACTTCTCGAAGTAGTCGTAGCCCTGCTTCATGGTTTTCCAGAAGCCGTACCATTGGTTCGACTTTTCGCGCGCCATCCGGGCGTCCGTCATCCGGAACGGATAGGCGTGCAGCTGGAAGCTCGGCTGCCCCGCCTTCAGCGCTTCACGGGTAAGGCCATAGATCTCTTCCATCAGCGCGTCTGTCATCGCGTAGCAGCCTGCAGAGCGGCAGCTTCCGTGCACCATAACGGAATCGCCCGTGCGGCCCCACGAGCGATCGAAGGCGTTCGGATAGCCGAGATTGAACGACAGATAATATTTCGAATTCGGATTCATCAGCGTGGGCGTGATGGAATAGAAGCCCTCAGGAGCCTGCCGGTCGCCCGTGCTTTGCTTCGGCCCGATCGCGCCCGACCAATTGCAGATGGGGTATGTCCTGAAGTGATAGAAGCGCCCGTCGTCGCGCTGCTTCCACACCTCAAGCTCGGATTCTTCCTTGAAAACGCGCACGAAAACCGGCGCACCCGGCTGCATGCCCTTCTTCGCGAGCAGCGCCAGCGCCTCCTTCGACAACGGCACTTCCGAAGGCGGAGGAATGGTGGGCGCGCTCGAGCACGCGGCAAGCATCGCCACGGTGAACAAAACCATGAGCCGCACAACAGCTCGTGTCATCGAGCCAACGCTGGTTCCCACCAATGCGCCCTTCACGTCCCGAACGAATTCCCCGTGCCGCGGGTCGGCGGACTGTTAACACAACGAACTCAAACGATTACTGAAATCGGCGGACGCCCGAGTCAATTCAAGTATCGTGTGCAAATGCGGCATCACAGTGGGCTCGCCGCGCCACGCGTTCAGCGCCCGATCGACAAAAACCGGTCGTGACGCTGAGCCCGGATGTCGTCGGGCGACTTGCCGTCAAATTCCGCAAGCATGCGGGCAATCGCGTTACCCGTCGCGATAATCACTGATTCGCGGTCGCGATGCGCGCCGCCGGTCGGCTCTTTCACAATCGCATCGATGACCCCGAGCTGATCGAGATCCTGCGCCGTGATCTTCATGTTCGTGGCGGCTTCTTCTTTCTTGTTGCTGTCCCGCCAGATGATCGAAGCAGCGCCTTCGGGCGAGATCACCGAGTAGATGGCGTGTTCGAGCATAAGGATGCGGTTGGCCGTCGCAATGGCGATTGCGCCGCCCGAGCCACCCTCGCCGACGATGACCGTAACGATCGGAACGCCGAGTCTCAGGCAGCACTCCGTCGACCGTGCGATGGCTTCGGCCTGCCCGCGCTCCTCCGCCCCGATCCCCGGATAGGCGCCGGGCGTATCGACGAATGTGATGATCGGCAGATTGAAGCGATCGGCCATCTCCATGAGACGCACGGCCTTGCGATAGCCTTCCGGGCGCGCCATGCCGAAATTGTGCCGGATGCGCTGCTCGGTGTCGGCGCCCTTCTCGTGTCCGAGCACCAGAACGGAGCGGTTGCGGAATCGGCCGATGCCGCCGACGATCGCTTCGTCCTCGGCGAAATACCGGTCGCCCGCGAGCGGCGTGAATTCCTCGATCAGGCCGCCGATGAAGTCGAGCGCATGCGGCCGTTCGGGGTGCCGCGCGACAAGCGTCTTTTGCCAAGGCGTCAGCTTCGCATAGGTATCGGCCAGAGCGGCCTTCGCCTTCTGCTCGAGCTTGGTGATCTCGTCGGCGATGTGCGGACCCTTGCCTTCGGTCTGCATGGCCTTGAGCTCGGCAACCTTGTTTTCGAGCTCGAGGATAGGCTTTTCGAAATCAAGATAGGTACGCAATGCGGTCGTAGCGTTCACGGAACTTTGGCTTTCCTGACTGTGCAACTGAAGCGTGCGGCAAGCGCTTTTTTCACGCGCGACATTCGCCACGGCTGGCCGCGGGTGTCAAGGCGTCAGGCTGTGCCCCGCCCACTTCTGGCCTGCGAGGCCTTTACAATGTTTAACTTTCGCCTTCCGAGAGCCGTTTGACCGTGGGCGCAATCGCGAACATCAGCGCCGCCGCGACGGCGACGAGCCCGGCCTGCGCCAGGAATGACAGGGCAAGCGCGTCCGGATCGTTGGCCGTGAATGCACCCCCGATGTCGCCGGCGAGCTTGTCTCCAAACGCCATCGCCAGGAACCAGAGCCCCAAGACCTGTCCCGACATCCTAGCTGGCGCAATGCGCGTCATCGTCGAAAGCCCGACCGGGCTCAGCATCAGTTCGCCGACGGTGAACAGGAAGTAGAGCCCAACCAGCCAAAACGGCGAGACCCGTCCGTCCGCCGCGTAGGTCGCGGCCGGAACCATCAGCAGGAACGACGACGCGAGGAACACGAGGCCGAGCCCGAACTTGACGGGCGAAGACGGCTGTTGCTTGCCGAGCTTCATCCAGAGCGTTGCTGCCACCGGCGTCAGCAGGATGACGAAGATGGGATTTGCCGATTGATACCACGATGACGGGAAGGAAAGCCCTAAGATCTCGTTGCGCGTCAGCGACTCGGCAAAAAGCGATAGTGACGTGCCCGACTGTTCGAAGATCGCCCAGAAGATCATCGCCGCAAGAAAGTACACGCCGACGGCGGCCATGCGTCGCGCATCGGGGCTTTGGCGCGTCGCGCCATAAGCGATGCCCATCAGCGGCAAGATGATGAAAAGCCAGCGCAGCCAATGGAAGCCATCGACGTCGGCGAGCAACGCAAGGCCAAGAAGAGACAGCGAGCCAACGCCGACGAACAGGCCCTGACGGAGAACCGACGACGTCGATTGAGAGCCGGCGACGTCGGGATCTTTGAGGCCGCGCATTTTCCGGAAGAAAAGCAAAGTCGAAAACGTCATGCCCACGCCAGCCGCACCGAAGCCCCAGTGCCAGCTGAGATTTGGATCGAAGCCGGCGTCCGCCAGCCAACCCTTGAAGGTGCTGCTCTGCGCCAGAAATCCCGTCACCAGCGGCGCTAAAAACGCGCCAAGGTTGATACCCATGTAGAAGAGCGAGAACCCGGCATCGCGCCGCGAGTCGTCCTTCGAATAGAGTGCGCCGACGAGGGCGGAAATGTTCGGCTTGAAAAGGCCCGTGCCAATCGCGATCAGCGCCAGGCCAAGGTAGAATGTTTCGCCGGATGGCCAGGCCAGCGCGTAGTGCCCGCAGGCGATCGTCGCCCCGCCGATGAGCACGCTGCGTTTCGCACCGAGCAGCCGGTCCGCAATGAAACCTCCGGGCAGCGCGAGAAGATAAACGGCCATCCCGTAGGTACCGTAGATGCTCCCGGCAGTGGGCGTCGCAAAGCCGAGACCGCCCTGCGTGACCGGTGCAACCATGAACAGCACTAGCAGCGCCCGCATGCCGTAAAACGAAAAGCGCTCCCAAAGCTCGGCAAAGTAGAGAGTTGAAAGCCCGCGCGGCTGCGCTGCAAAGCCGAGCCAGGAACTCCGAGGCTCCGCGACGACGGAAGCCGTGTATCCCGTTGCAGAAATCTCCTGGCCCCTTTGCGAAGGCATTATGCGCCCTTGTCGCCGGTCATGACTTTACCCATCCAATCGTCGATGGTTGTGGTTCCGAGTTCCTCCGCTTTGCGCCGCTCGAGGGGACGCAGCACATCTTGCATGGCGTCGATGCGCTTCCACTCGCAAAATGGCGTTTCCGCTTCGACGCCGGGCGCATACCGCGAACTCTCGATCTTCTCGTAGCGGTGCACATAGCGCGGACAATTCATCCAGACTTCGTGAATGCTCACCTTCACCGCCATCTCGGCTTCCTTGAAGCCATCGAGTTCGGATCCGCTGACGATGAGTTCGGCGCGGCCTTGCGCGCGCAAGCGAAACGGCTTCTCGAAGTCGATGAACAGCATGCCGATCTCGGGGTTGCCCGAGATATTGCCCATCGATAGATACATTCCGTTTCCATCGTAGCTCGGAAAGAGCAGCGTGTGAGCATCGAGCACCTTGATGAAGCCGGGAGTGCCGCCCTTGTAAGAGACCGTTGGACGGCCACGATCGTCGATTGTCGTCAGGAAGAACATGTCCCGGCTTTCGATGAAAGCCTTGGCACTGTCGTCGATCTCGGGCTTGAGGGCAACCGCCTCGACTCTGTCCGCCATCGCACGCGTGTCAAAAGCCATTTGCATGGCGCGATGGATGTCTCCGTATAGGCGGCTCATCGGCATATTCCCTTCATTTGCAAGCACCGTCGCAACGGATTGCCGGCGTTTGTTCAGGTCTTGTTTTTGGCGAGCGGGTGATGGGCGTTGACGAGCGCCTTCAGCCGCTCCTGCAGCACATGCGTATAAATCTCCGTCGTTGAAATGTCAGCATGGCCGAGAAGCTGCTGAACGGCTCTGAGGTCTGCGCCGCGGTCGAGAAGATGACTGGCGAACGCATGACGCAACACGTGCGGTGACACGCGCTCGGGCGCGATTCCCGCAGCTTCGGCGATGCTCTTGAGATCCTGCGCGAAGCCTTGCCGGGTCACGTGGCCGAGCGCCGACTTCGAAGGAAATAGCCACTCGGAATTGTCGAAGCGTCCGGACACATCGAGGAAGGCATCAAGCGCCGCGCGCGCCGTTGCGTTAAGAGGAACCAGCCGCTCGCGGCCGCCCTTGCCTTTTATCGTGAGAACGCGTTTGTCGCCGCGTAAGACGCTGCGCGGCAGCCCAACGAGTTCGGATACGCGCATGCCGGTCGCGTACAGAACTTCGAGAAGGCAGTGAAAGCGCAAGGCTCGAAAAAGTGCGCGGCCTTCCTGGCCTTCGCACAGTCCCTGTGAAACGGCGAGCAGCCGGTCCACCTCGGCAATACTCAAAACTTTCGGAAGCGCGCGCTGCTTCTTCGGCCCCTGCAAGCCGGCCGTCGGATCGAGGGCGATCAAATCCTCTGCAAGCAGGAACCGGAAGTACTGCTTGATGGCCGAAAGCCGCCGCGCGCGCGACGTCGGCGCTTGCCCCTCGCTCGCGAGGAACCCGAGATAAGCCTGCACGTCGGCTGGCTTGGCGTCGGGCGCCGCTATTCCTCTATCTGACAAAAAGCCAGCGAAGTTTTCGAGGTCGGCAGTGTAAGCGTCGATGGTATTTGCCGAAGCGCCGCGCTCAGCCGTGAGCATGGCAAGAAAGTCCGCGAGGTGGCCATCGCGTTCGGCGACTGGCATCATAGAGCCCTCAATTCGTTTCCGTGTGCGGCCACGAAGGAAGCAGCGCCTCAAGTCCGAGACGCCGCGCGTCGGCTTCGAGACCGGCGCGTTTCAGCGCGCGAATGCTGTCGCCGAGAGCGATGAGGTTGGCGTCCTGCGCCCCGTTCGGTCCAAGCGCCTTCATGACTAGAAGGACGCTATGGCCAAATTCTTGCTTTTTCGATGCAACTTGTAATTCGGTGAGGACGCCAGTCTCCGGCAGATAGCCGGACGTCGGTTGCGGCGTCCTGTTTGCAGCATCCCAAAGCGGAATGGGAACGAGATAATCGAGCGCTTCGAGAACCGTCGTGAGGCGGTAAAGCGCAGCAGTAGGGAAACGGCCGTTCGAAACGTAGCTCTCGAGCACGGAAAAGCTCTTCCCTCGGTCCGGCTCATTGGTGTCGGCAATATCGATGAGCGCGCGCCAAGCCCCAAGGCCCGGACCGCCGCCCTGATCGGCGACGCCGATCCAATCGCGGGCCATGCCGAACTTGCCCGACGCCAAGCCGATTTCGACGCCCGTTTCGGCAAACCACACGATCTCCGGAGCGGGTTGCAGTTGTGCTGCAGCCGGCGCAATCATTTGCGCGCCGATCATGCCGAGACCTTCACGCTTGGCATCATCGAGGAACGCCCGGATCAGCCGTGCCTTGCGCATCGGGGTCCGCTCATCCTCTGACGCCCTGAAGAGTGCTGCGCGGCGCGGAACGCCCTGCGGCCCGCGTCCGGCCAGAAGATCGTCGGCCGGAACTTGCTCCGCGTTGACGCGATAGATGCCCGCGAGGGCCTCCGGCGAAAGCGCATTCAGTCGTGCCGCTGCTTCCGTCGCAGGTAGCCCAAGATCGACGGGTGTCGAATGATCGGTCGCGAGCGCGACGAGCAGCGCCGGCTCGCCTTTTTCCAGAACGGTCTTGTGAGGCAGGCCGCCGACCTTCTCCGCGATCCTGTAATCGAGCAGCGTGATCTGCTTCACCGGCGAATAGCGGGGCTTGGAATTGATCGCGAGAGCGTCGAGCGCCTCGAGTCCTGGAGACGTCGGAACGCCCTCTTCGCGCGCCAGATCCGCGGCAAGGCCAGCCGATGATCTGTCGTCCTGCATCGCCGAGCAGTACCCGGCCATCAGAATCGACTGACCTTTGAGACGCGCTGGGATGCTGCCCTTCAGCGTTGCCGATCTCGCGATGAGTTCGCAGGCCTTGTCCGAGTGTCCCGAGGCAAGCTCGTTTCGCGCTTCGAGCGTCAGGAGCAGTGCACTGTCGCCGCCCGTCTGCTTTGCGATTTCGGCTGCCGCCTCCCGCGCCAGGCCAGAGCGGTAAAGCGCCTCGAGCCTGAGCGCTGCGAAATCCGCACTCGACGAACCAGGCGAAGGTGTCGTGATGAGCCGCTTCCACAGTTCATGAAGCACAGGCGAGCGCGGCGGGATCTCGATCGTGCTGATCAGCTTTTCCAGTCCGGTGACGTCCAATCCGCCCCAGAGTTCATAAGGCAATCCGGAACCGTCGCCGGACATAACGGGCGCAAGATCATCCTTTTCGACGCCCGGAAGAATGGCGCCGCGCACCACGCCGTTCTGCGGACCGGACTGGCTGCCGCGACCAGTATCCGGCTGGACCGCGCTGTCTGGGTTCGGCTGCCCCCACGTGCTGCCACCGCTGGAGCTTCCCGCTGGCCCGTCCAGCGGCTGCAGATAGGTTCGCTGTTCGGCCGGCGGGGAATAGGCGTCGTTGCGCGAGGCTTTCTTTTTGGCGGGCGACGAGGCTGGCGCATCCGCATCCTGGGCGACGGCGGGAGCTGGAGCCACCCCAATCGAAAGGAGCGCGAGCACGGCGATACCCCCGGCGGCCGCTAGTCGTCTTCGGTGTGCATACACCATCACCATTCACCGCCGGATTTTGATATTCTGCACGGGTTTGCTGATGGTTTGCTGCTCGGGCTCGAAGCGGGTCGCCAGCACATAGAGCCCCCCGAGAACCAGCGCCGTCAGCGCACAAAGTACCAATAAAAGCCGGAAAAGGCTCGGCATTTCTCTCTGTTCCGTCCCCGGCCGCTAGGTGAACATCTTTGAAGGCGTGATTATGACTCAAAGTGGTATTTTGCCGAAGAAAGTCTTCGTGGATCGGCAAGAAGGTTTGGGTCTGCTGTGGCTTACAGGTAAGTTTCCAATTTGCGAACGTATTTGGTTCGTGGCATGACGGCGCCGAAATGACCACCCCGCCGCGCGGCCTGCCGCCAGAAACCAACCAAGAAACCGACGAACTTACCGAACCCGTCGGTGTTGAGCCTCCGATGATGGAAGCCGAAGCGATCGAGCGCGCCAAAAAGAACATCGGTCAGCGGCCGATCGTGGTCGTGGGCCTCATGGGGTGTGGCAAGTCGTCGGTCGGCAAACGCTTGGCGATCAAGCTCAATCTACCGTTCGTCGACGCCGATGACGAGATTGAGCGCGCCGCCGCCAAGACTATCAACGAGATTTTTGCCGATCACGGAGAGGCGCATTTCCGCGCCGGTGAGCGTAAGGTGATCGCCCGGCTGCTCGGCAACGGCCCGCAAGTGCTTGCAACCGGAGGCGGCGCTTTCATCAATCCGGAAACGCGGCGGCGGATCAAAGACACCTCCATTTCCATCTGGTTGCGCGCGGACCTGCCGGTCCTTATGCGCCGGGTGTCGAAACGCGATCACCGCCCGCTTCTGCGCAACGGCAATCCCGAAGCGACGATGCGGAAGCTGATCGAAGAGCGCTATCCGATATATGCTGAAGCTGACATGACCGTCGAAAGCCGCGACGAGCCGCACGACGTCATCGTCACCGAGATCATAAGCCGCCTCGCCGCCGGAACCGAAATCCCCGAAATGTCCATCCTTGACGCAAATCCATCCCGCGCAGTGCACGTCGATCTCGCCGATCGTTCCTATGATGTTTTGATCGCCCGCGGCATTCTTCGTGACACCGGCGCGCTGCTCAAGGCGCGGTTCGGCGAGGTCAAATGCGGCGTGGTGACGGACGAGAACGTCGCCCGCTTTCATCTCGAAACGCTCGAGGAGAGCCTGAAGGCCGCAGGCATGTTCGCCGGCTCCGTGATCATGAAGCCTGGCGAAGCGACGAAGAACTTCCGCGATTTGGCGACGCTCTCGGAACGGCTTCTAGAGATGGGGCTGGAACGCGGCGATCTCGTTTTGCCGTTCGGTGGCGGCGTCATCGGCGATCTCGCCGGGTTCGCGGCCGGCATCCTGCGGCGCGGCGTGCGCTTTGTTCAGATCCCGACGTCCCTCCTCGCCCAGGTCGATAGCTCCGTCGGTGGCAAAACTGGCATAAATACCCCGCAGGGAAAAAACCTTATCGGTGTCTTCCATCAGCCGAGCCTCGTTATCGCTGACACTGCCGTTCTGACGACGCTGCCTCCGCGCGAGATGCGCGCCGGTTATGCCGAAGTCGCAAAGTACGGCCTTCTCGGCGACGAGCCGTTCTTCTCCTGGCTCGAGGCGAACTGGCGAGCCGTCTTCGGCAACAATGGACCGGCTCTGACCGCTGCAATCGAGACGAGCGTTGGCGCCAAGGCCGCCATCGTCGCCCGCGACGAGACGGAGACGGGCGACCGCGCCTTGCTGAACCTCGGTCACACCTTCGGTCACGCCCTCGAAGCCTGGACCGGCTATTCCGATCGCCTCCTGCATGGCGAAGGCGTCGCAATCGGCATGTGTCTCGCGATCCGCCTGTCGGAGGAGCTTGGCATCTGTCCACCGGGCCGTGCCGAGCGGGCGGCGAACCATCTCCGCGCCGTCGGCCTCCCGACGAAAATCAGCGACATTCCGGGCGGAACGGCGGACCCCGCCGAATTGCTGCGGCTGATGGGTCAGGACAAGAAAGTTAAAGCCGGCAAGCTCGCCTTCATTCTCGTCCGCGACATTGGTCGAGCTTTCGTTTCGCGCGACGTTGCGCCCGAAACCGTGCTGGCGTTCCTCACCCAGGAAATTGCCCGCTGAGCATGTTAAGCATCGGCAACCGGTTGATGTGTTAGACTGCTGGCTCTCCTGATCAGGAACAGCGAATTGCCATGTCCATAGTCGTAAGCCTCGTTGCGATCTTGCTGCTGATCATCTTGTCGGCGTTCTTCAACGCCAGCGAGACTTCGCTCACCGCCGCATCCCGCGCGCGCATGCACGCGCTTGAGGAAGACGACAACGCCTCCGCCGCCCTCGTGAACAAGGTGCTGTCGCGGCCGGAAAAGATGATCGGCACGGTTCTGCTTGGCAATACACTGGTCGACGTTCTGGCCGCCGCGCTCGCTTCCAATATTGCGGTCCAGCTCTATGGCGAGGTCGGCGTCGCCTACGCGACGGCTATCATTACGATCCTGATCGTGATCTTCGCCGCCGTGCTGCCGAAAACCTACGCTCTGGCCTACGCCGATCGGGTGGCGCTGGTCGTCGCGCCAGCCATGCAGGTTTTGATCTATTCCTTGACGCCGTTCACACGGGCGATCGAGTTCGTCGTTCGCGGCATTCTGCTTTGGACGCCCGGCAAGGCCGACGACGAAGCGAACATTCTCGCTGCGCATGAAGAGATCCGGGGCACCATCGATCTGCAGGCGAGAGAAGGCACCGTCGCCAAGGGCGATGCCGAGATGCTCGGCGGCGTGCTCGATCTCCGCGATCTCCAGGTGGCGGACATCATGGTCCATCGGACCAAGATGGAGACCATCGACGCCGACGATCCGCCAGCGAAGATTTTGGATTCCGTGCTCGGCTCGCAATATACGCGCGTTCCGCTCTGGAAGGACGAGCCGGAGAATATCGTCGGCGTTCTTCACACGAAAAATCTGCTGCAGGCATTGTCGCGCACCGATTGGCGGCCCGATAAGCTCGACATTATGAAATCAGCCTCCGAGCCGTGGTTCGTTCCCGATACGACCACGCTAAAGGATCAGCTCAATCAATTCCTGAAAAAGAAAATGCAGATGGCCCTCGTCGTCGATGAATACGGCGAGGTGCAAGGTCTCATCACGCTCGAGGATATTCTGGAAGAAATCGTCGGACAGATTACCGACGAGCACGATATGCCCGACAGCCACATCCGCATGCAGTCGGATGGTACCGTCAACGTCGATGGCACCGTTGCAATTCGCGATCTCAATCGCCATCTCGATTGGGAGTTGCCCGACGATGAGGCGACGACTGTCGCCGGTCTCGTCATTCACGAGGCGCAGACGATTCCTGAGCCAGGGCAGGTCTTCACGTTCCACGGCTATAGGTTCGAAATTTTGCGCAAAAGCCGGAATAAAATCACGGCTATCCGCATCAAGCCCGTGTCTCAAGCCGATAAGGGAAACGCTACAGCCGCTGCCGCAAGGGCGGTGAAATAAAGTTCGCCGAAGCTTGAGTCATGACCTCGGCAAGGCTTCCCCGGGCGCGAGCGTCGATAGCGCCAAAGCGTGAATGCCGCCCGCGAGTTCGTCCTTCAACAGGTCGTTGACGAGCCGGTGGCGCTCGAGGCGGCTCTTGCCCGAAAAGGCATCCGAGACGACGAGAATGCGAAAGTGACTTTCGCCGGTGCCGGGCGAGTTGCGATGGCCGGCGTGAAGCTCAGACTCGTTGATCACGTCGAGCCGTGTCGGCCGCAGCGCGATCATCAGCTTTTCCCGAACTCGACCCGTAACCGACATTTTTGTCTCTTAAAGAAAAACTTCTGAACGGTATGACTGCGATGCGCCTCGAAAGGGGCTATTAAGAGATAGACCGCACAGTCTCAATGGAAATCAAGCGTTTTCTTGCCGCCTTGTTTCGTGCCGCGCCAACCCTCATAATTCAACGATGAAACTGGACTCGAAATACTTCGATAGCATCCGCGTCTCTTCCAAGCGCCAGAGCGCCACGAAGGAAACGCGCGCGCCTCTTTGCCAGTGGAAGGGTTGCGACAAGCCCGGCGCCCACAAGGCACCGAAGGGCCGTGGGCGTGATGGCGAATTTTTCCACTTTTGCATGGATCACGTCCGTCAGTACAATCAAGAGTACAACTATTTCGAGGGCATGAGCGATACCGAGGTCAGCAATTTCCGCAAGGATGCGCTGACGGGTCATCGCCCGACCTGGAAGACGGGCGCCAACGCCTGGGCGCACGGCACGCGCGACGAGGGACGGACGGCTGAGGCCGCTGCCCGCGTCCAAGCGACGGCTCGGGCGCCGCGCAAGGCCCGTTCCTCCCGGACACAAACATCGACGTTCCGCCGCCAGTTGAAGCCGCTGGAACAGAAGTCGCTCCGTGTCCTGGACCTGAGCGACGAGGCGACACCTCAAGATATCAAGACGCGCTTTAAGGAATTGGTGAAAATACACCATCCCGATGCCAATGGCGGCGACAGCCGTTCCGAGGAAAAGTTGCGCGAAATTCTGCAAGCCTATAACTACTTGAAGCAATCTGGCCTGGCCTAATCCTCCAAGCCTTTGAACCGAGTGCGCCCGAAGGGAGTTGCACCAGTTCAAGGTATTTGCGGCGGCTGGGCGAATTGATCGGGAACCCCATGGAAATGCGCACGTCATCTAGCGCGACCGGCGCGGCGGCCGCCAATCTTCCGGACATGAAGCTGTCTGTCCGCCAGGTCTTCAATATCGACAGCGATCTCGAGGTTCCTGCCTACTCGAAGGCCGACGAGCATGTGCCGGATGTCGATCCCGATTACTTGTTCAACAGGGACGTGACCCTAGCCATCCTCGCAGGCTTCAAGCACAACCGCCGCGTGATGATCCAAGGCTATCACGGCACAGGCAAGTCGACCCATATCGAGCAAGTCGCCGCGCGTCTGAATTGGCCCTGCGTTCGCGTCAACCTCGATAGCCACGTCTCGCGCATCGATCTCGTCGGCAAGGATGCGATCGTGCTGAGAGATGGCAAGCAGGTTACCGAGTTCCGCGAAGGCATTCTTCCCTGGGCTCTCCAGAGCAACATCGCGCTCGTGTTCGACGAATACGATGCCGGCCGCCCGGACGTCATGTTCGTCATCCAGCGCGTGCTCGAAGTATCGGGTAAGCTGACGCTTCTCGATCAGTCGAAGGTCATTCGGCCGAATCCCGCGTTCCGGCTGTTCGCGACGACGAACACCATCGGCCTTGGCGATACGTCGGGCCTCTATCATGGCACGCAGCAAATCAACCAGGGTCAGATGGACCGTTGGTCGATCGTCGCAACGCTGAACTATCTTCCGCACGACGACGAAGCGAAAATCGTTCTCTCGAAGGTCAAGTCGTTCGGCAAGACCGAAGCCAAGAGGAAGCAGATCTCGCACATGGTCCGCGTAGCGGATCTGACGCGATCGGCTTTCATCAACGGCGATCTGTCGACCGTGATGAGCCCGCGCACCGTGATCACGTGGGCCGAAAACGCCGAGATCTTCGGCGACATCGGCTTCGCCTTCCGCGTCACGTTCCTCAACAAGTGCGATGATCTCGAAAAGCCGCTGGTCGCTGAATTCTATCAGCGCTGCTTCGGCGAAGAGCTTCCCGAAAGCACAGCAAACGTCGCGCTGAGCTAATCGATTGATTGAGGCCGTTAGACTGGGCCATTCATGACCCCGCCGACCAAGCGCCGCGAAGCCCCATCCGAACCGCTGAAGCGTGTTCTCGGTCCCACCGTTCGCGCGATCGCCGGCGACAGCGAGATCGAAGTCGATTTCGGACCGGGCAAAGGCGACGTCGCCGGCAAGGCCGTGCACATACCGGATCTGCCGCGCGCGCCGTCGGCGAAGGACATCGCGCTGACGCGTGGCTGGGCTGACAGCCTGGCGCTGCGCATCGGCTGTCACGACGTCAAGCTGCATCGTCGCATTGCACCGGCGGCCGGTCCTGCCCGTGCCGTCTTCGAAGCGGCCGAGCGCGCGCGCGTCGAAGGCTTGGGATCGGCGCGGATGCCGGGCATGGCATCGAACCTCACCGCTCGGCTCGAGGACCATTACAGCCATGGCCGTTTTCGCAGCGTCTCGACGCGCGCCGAGGCGCCACTTGAAGATGCACTTGCGCTGCTGATCCGCGAACGCATTACCGGACAAGCGCCGCCATCCTCGACGAAAGGTCTCGTCGACGTCTGGCGTCCTGTGATTGAATCGCGCGGCGGCAAGCTGCTGAGCCGGCTCGAGGGCCTTTCGGAAAATCAGGAGCAGTTCGGCCGTCAGATTCGCGATCTTCTGAAGATCCTCGAAATGACGGATCACAACGATCAGCCGCAATCCGAGGACGAAGAGCAGGAAAGCGAAGAAGGCGCCGCCGAGGGCGGGGCCGAGGATTCGGAAGACAAGACCGAAGATGCCTCCGAGGGGCAGGACCAGGAGAGCGAGGAGCAGCTCTCCGAAGGCGACCTCTCGGAATCCGAAGAAACGATGGAAGCGGGTCAGACCGAGCCGCAAGACCTCGACGACAGCGATCTGAACGACGAAGAGACGCCGGCGCCGTGGCGTCCCAACATGACCGTCCTCGATAACCCGGAAGCCTTCGGCTACAAGGTTTTCACACGCGCCTATGATGAAGAGGTCGGCGCCGAGCAGCTCTCGACGCCGGATGAGCTCGAACGGCTCCGCGCCTTTCTCGACAAGGAATTGAAGACGCTGTCGGCCGCCGTCGCCAAGCTCGCGAACAAGCTGCAGCGCCGGCTGTTGGCGCAACAGAACCGCGGCTGGGATTTCGATCTCGAGGAAGGTCAGCTCGATGCCGCGCGGTTGACGCGCATTATCACCGATCCAACCGGCGCGCTGTCGTTCAAGCGCGAGCGCGACACCGATTTCCGCGACACCGTCGTGACGTTGCTGCTCGACAATTCGGGATCGATGCGCGGACGGCCCATCATGGTCGCGGCGTGCTGTGCCGATATTCTTGCGCGCACACTCGAACGGTGCGGCGTCAAAGTCGAAATCTTGGGCTTCACAACCAAAGCCTGGAAAGGCGGTCAGTCGCGCGAAGAGTGGCTGGCGGCGGGCAAGCCTTCGTCACCCGGACGTCTCAACGATCTCCGGCATATCATCTACAAGACGGCGGATGCGCCGTGGCGGCGCTCGAAGAACGCGCTCGCCTTGATGATGCGCGAAGGCCTGCTCAAAGAAAACATCGACGGCGAAGCGCTGGCTTGGGCACATTCCCGCATCGTCAATCGTCCCGAGCAACGCCGCATCCTGATGATGATTTCCGACGGCGCGCCGGTCGACGATTCAACGCTTTCGGTAAACTCCGGCAGCTATCTCGAGCAGCATCTCCGCCAGGTCATCCACGAGATCGAAACGCATTCGCCGGTCGAGCTCATCGCCATCGGCATTGGCCATGACGTGACGCGCTACTACCAGCGCGCCGTGACCATTACGGACGCTTCCGAGCTTGCCGGCGCGATGACCGAAAAGCTCGTCGAGCTGTTTGAGGAAAAACCTGACGCCGGTGAGCCGCTCGCGGTACGCAGGCGTTACGCACGCACCCATTGAGGGTCAGCTTGGCCGTGATCGATTATCGACTGATCGGCTTCGCCGTTGCGCTTCTTGCGGTCACCGCCGACACTGCGGCCGCCGAGGGGAAGCCCGATTTCTCCAGGCTCAAGGCCGGCCCAATCGCCGTTACAAGCAAGCGCATCACGACCTTCAAACGCTTTGCGGCAGAGCAGCCGCTCCCCAAGGTGACATTTCGGGGCGGCATCGAATTGACATCGCCGTCGCCGTATTTCGGCGGCTGGTCCGCTCTTCTCCTCGACGACGACGCGAAATCGTTCGTCTCCATTTCCGATGCCGGCGAGTGGATGACGGGGACACTCGCCTATGACGGCGTCCATCCTGCCGGAATAGCAAACGCCCGCCTCGGTCCGCTTCTGGATGCCAGCGGACATCCGATCAGGCGCGGCCGCGACCGCGATTCAGAATCGATCGCCCTCACGAGCGGAACCCTGCAGCGCGGCTCGGTTATGATCGGTTTCGAAGGCAGGCATCGCATTGAACGCTACGACATGACGCCCGCCGGCTTTTCGCCGAGCCGGGGAAGCCTGAAGCTTCCCCCCGAGGCCAAGAAGATGGGCTCGAATCTCGGCCTCGAAGCGCTGACGGTGATGAAGGGCGGACCCTATAAGGGCAATCCAATCGCGTTTTCGGAACGGCTCTACGATCCGCACCGCAATCACACCGGGTGGCTATGGACGGCCAAGGGTCCGCGAACCATCCATCTGAAAAACATCGGCGACTACGACATCACCGATATTTCGAGCCTCGATGACGGCACGCTGTTCGTCTTGGAGCGCCGCTTCCGCTGGACGGAGGGCGTAAAAATGCGTCTGAGGCGCATCACGCCGGACGACCTGGCGCCCGATCACACGTCCGAGGGCGAAACTTTGATCGAGGCCGATCTCAACGATCAGATCGACAATATGGAAGGGCTTGCGGTCACCCGCCTCAAGACCGGAGAAACCCTGATCACGATGATCTCGGACGACAACTTCAACCACCTGCTTCAGCGCACGTTGCTATTGCAATTCGTGCTGAAGGATGGCGAGCAAGCGAAAGCCCGGCCGCCGGATTGATCGGCGCCGGGCTTATATTCGTTCGCAGAAGTACCGCTGAATTAAGCGGCCTTGGCCGCCTGCGCCTTCTGAATCTCGCGCTTCAGCTTGAGGCAGGCTGCCGACAGCTCGTCGTTGTCCGCCTTCAGAAGGAACGCATCGAGACCGCCACGGTGCTCGACGGACTTCAGGGCCCGTGCCGAGACGCGCAAACGGACTTTCCGCCCAAGAACGTCGCTGAGCAGCGTTACCTGGCACAAATTCGGACGAAACTTGCGCTTCGTCTTGTTTTCGGCGTGGCTCCGAAGTTGGCCTGAGAGGGGCAACGTCCCCGTCAGCTCGCAGCGCCTGGTCATAACTATCTCCTGTGCCGCAGCCTTTGAGAGCGCGGTTGATCGAAACTCTGCTATTGCAGCAAAAAATTGTGCCCCGCAAGCCGAGCCTGCGGGGTTTCCGCTGCTGTATAAGGGACAGAAAGGACCGGCGTCAAGGCGCGCTTTAGGGGCCCGACAAAGTCCAACAATCGTCGCAAATCCGCCCTACCAGATGGCTGCCTATGGGGAAGCAGGGAATTAACATGGCGATTTGGCGTTCTGGGGTCAAAGGACTGGCCGTGAGCTGCTGTCTGGTGCTGGCAGCGGCAGCCGTTTCGCCACTCCGTGCCGCCGAGGCCTCCGCCGTTACCTTCCCGAACGAGGTTGCCGCAGTCTATCGGCTATCGTTCAACGGCTTCAACGTCGGAAAATACCATTTTAAGGCCACCTACGACGGTAAATCGTACACGGCGAAGGGCAACACTGAAATTTCAGCCCTTTTCGGCGCCTTCAAGTGGGCCGGGAATTTCGCCGGCAGCGGCTCGGTCGAGACAGACGGTCTCCGCCCCGCAAGCTTCGAAATGAGCATGAAAACCAAGTCGAAGACCTCGACTGTGAAGGTAAGCTTCAACGGCTTCCGTGTGGCCTCGGTGGCGCTCGTTCCCAACAAGGCCCCGTCTCCCGAAGCGGTCAAGCTGAAGCCTGAAAATCTGCAAAACGTTTTCGACCCGATGGGCGCGACGCTGGCGATTTCGAGCACAAATCCCGCCGACGCGTGCAACCGCACAATTCCCGTTTTTGACGGTAAAGCCCGATATGACCTGCAATTCTCGTTCAAAGGCCGTGAGCCGCTCAAAGAGAAGCGCCCCTCGGGCCAACCGGCCGAACTCGTGGTCTGCCATGTGAAATATGTCCCGATCGCGGGCCATAAGCCCAAAGATTTCGTGAATCCCTGGGTCGACTACGATCACATCGAAATTGCGCTGCGTGCCGTTCCGACGGCCGGCATCTATGTTCCTTATCGGGTGACGGTCCCCTCGACCATCGGCCCGGCCGTTATGACCGTGGATACGATTAACATCACGGCCGCGAACAACCAGCAGATTGCATTGAAGCAATAATGTGCAGGGGGCCCAAACTCTTGCGCGACCCGATACCCATCGCCGAGGGGCCGAATAACCCTTGATATCTTGCCCCTCCTCTGCAATGCCAGGGCTCGATCGGAGTCAAGTACGACATGGCAAGTGATCTCGAGGCCCGCATCCGAAATGTGACCGCGGTGCTCGGACCAACGAATACGGGCAAGACCCACCTCGCAATCGAGCGCATGCTCGGCCACGAAAGCGGCATGATCGGCCTTCCGCTGCGCCTTCTCGCGCGCGAAGTCTACGACAAGATCAAGCAGCGCGTGGGAGCGGACAAGGTCGCGCTCATTACCGGCGAGGAAAAGATCAAGCCGGAACGGGCCCGCTATTGGGTCTCGACCGTCGAGGCGATGCCGCGCGATATCGATGTCGACTTCCTGGCGATCGACGAAATTCAGCTGTGCGGCGATCCCGAGCGCGGCCACGTCTTCACCGACCGCCTGTTGCACGCCCGTGGCCGTTCCGAAACGCTGCTTCTCGGCGCCCAGACGATGCGCGAGGCGATCAGCGATCTCATTCCCGGCGCCAATTTCATTTCACGTCCGCGGCTTTCGAAGCTGACCTACAGCGGCGAGAAGAAGATCACGCGTCTTCCCTCGCGCACGGCGATCGTCGCTTTTTCGGCGCAAGAGGTCTACGCGCTTGCCGAATTGATCCGTCGCCAGCGCGGTGGCGCCGCCGTCGTGTTGGGCGCGCTGTCGCCACGAACGCGCAACGCGCAGGTCGCGCTCTATCAATCGGGTGACGTCGAATTTCTGATCGCCACCGACGCCATCGGCATGGGCCTGAACCTCGATGTCGATCACGTCGCGTTTTCGGCGCTGCGCAAGTTCGATGGCTACAACCATCGCAATTTAACGCCGGCGGAAATCGGCCAGATCGCGGGCCGCGCCGGCCGCCACATGAATGACGGCACATTCGGCGTGACAGGCAGCGCCGATGCGCTCGATGCCGATATGGTCGAGCGGCTCGAAACGCACAGCTTCGACAGCGTCAGGACGCTGCAATGGCGGAGCCGCGCGCTCAATTTCTCCTCGCTCGACGCGCTGCACGCGTCGCTTCGCGAGTTGCCGCGTGAGCAACGTCTGACACGCGCACGCACGGCCGACGACGTCGCCGCCCTCGAAGCTTTGACGGCCGATCGCGAGATCGCCGATATCGCGTCCAACCGCGAGCGCGTGGAGTTGCTGTGGAATGTCTGTCAGCTCCCGGATTACCGCAAAATCTCCGGGCAGAGCCACGCCGAGCTCGTCGGCAACCTCTATCGGCATCTGACGAGCGGCAGCCATCGCATTCCGGAAGATTGGTTCGCAAAGCAGGTTTCGTTGGGGGATCGCACCGATGGCGATATCGATACGCTTGCAAACCGCATTGCTCATATCCGGACGTGGACGTTCGTCGCCAATCGTCCGGATTGGCTGAGCGACCCTGGACACTGGCAGGAACGGACGCGGGCAATCGAAGACAGCCTGTCGGACGCCCTGCACGAATGTCTGACCCAAAGATTTGTAGATCGCCGAACCAGTGCGTTGATGAAGGGTATGCGAGACAAAGATGAACTGACAGCCGACATCGCTGACGATGGCGCGATCACTGTCGAAAACCACTTCGTAGGACGCCTCAAGGGCTTCCGCTTCACGCTCGACGCGGCGGGCGACGGCATCCACGAAAAGGCGACGCGGCAGGCAGCGATGCAGGTCGTGACGCGCGAACTCGGTATGCGTGCGCGACGGGTGGCTGCGGCTCAGAACGAAGCATTCAAGCTAACGCGCACCGGCAGCATCGTCTGGCGCGACGACGAGCTTGCAAAGCTCGAGCGTGCGGACGATCCGCTGCAGCCCGGCGTGACGTTGCTCGCCGACGATGCGATGAGCGAAGCCGACCGCGAGAAGGTGCTGGCCCGCCTCAAGACGTGGCTCGACGATACGATCGCCGACAAGCTGAAACCGCTCGTCGAGATGTCGAAGAGCACGGAGCTGCAGGGATTGGCCCGCGGCATCGCTTTCCAGCTCAAGGAAGGTCTCGGCGCGCTGAAGCGCGAGACGGTCGCGAACGAGATCAACGCGCTCGATCAGGCCGCACGCGCTGAGTTGCGCAAATTCGGTCTGCGTTTCGGCGCCTTCAATATCTTCTTCCCCCTCATGCTGAAGCCTGCGCCCGCCGATCTCGCGGCGACGCTGTGGCTGTTGAAGAACCCCGTGCCCAACGGGACGCCGCAACTTCCGCGCCCCGGCCTCACAAGCGTCGCCGTCGATCCGGAGACGCCGGAAGCGCTCTATCGCGCGCATGGTTTCCATGTTTGCGGCCCGCGCGCCATTCGCCTCGATATCCTCGAGCGGCTCGCCGATTTGATCAGGCCGTTGCTCGCTTGGCGTTCCGCGCCCGGAAAGACCGATGCGCCGCCGAAAGGCTCGACCGGCGATGGCGGCTTCAAGACGACCGACGACATGATGTCGATCCTGGGCTGTTCGGTCGAGGAGCTGAGCGAAGTCCTGAAGGCACTGGGCTTCCGGCTCGAGAGGCGTCCGATCCCCGCCGCCCCCGCTCAGGCTCCCGACGCGGCGGCAGCCACGTCCGCCGAAGCCGTGTCGAACGCGGAGGCAACGCCTGCGGAAGGCCAAGCCGTCGTCACGGAGGCCACCGATCAGCCGGCGATTGATCTTGAAGCCGCTCCGCAGCCAGCCGAGGCAACGGCGGAAACCACTGACGCTGCCGTAACTGCTACGGCAGCAGCGACTGCACCGGAAACCGAGAAATTCGAAGAAATCTGGCGCCCGCGCCGTCATCAGCGTCCTGAGCGCAGGGACGGACCGCGCCGCGACGGTGGCCACAACCGTCATCAGCGTTCCCATGCGAACCGGCCAGCCGCGGCAGCGGCGCCAGCCGATTCACCCGCAGCGGCGACCGCCGGCGCACCAGCTGCGGAGACACCCGAGGCTGCCGATCGATCGGAGCATCGGCGCCATCGTCCCGAGCGGCACGAGCATCGCGGCGATCGTCAGCGCTTCGAAGGCCGCAAAGGCGGCGGCGAGCGCCGCCCCGATCAAGGTCCAAGGAAAGAGGAAGGAAACCGCCCGCGCCGTGATGACAATCGCAATGGCCGCCGCGAGGAACGCCGTTCGCCGCAAATGATCACTGCGGCGCCGCCGAAATCATCTGGCGCCGACGCATCATCGCCGTTCGCCGCTCTTGCTGCCCTCAAAGCGCAGATGGAGAAGCGGAGCGAAGGCTCGGGCTCTACCTGATCGCATGCCGGCCGCGGCAGCAGGCTCCGTTCAGCGCATTGATCAATGGATGTGGTTTGCCCGTATCGCGAAATCGCGAACTTTGGCGCAAGCGCTGATTGAGCGCGGCAAAGTCCGCATCAATCGCGAAAAGATCTATAAGACGAGCACGATTGTCCGGCCGGGCGATGTGCTAACATTATCCCTCGGCCCGCGCGTCGTGAGCATTGAGGTTCTCGGTATCGGCTCGCGACGCGGACCCGCTCCCGAGGCCGCGCGGCTCTATCGTGATCTTGCGGCGCCGAAGATCGGCGCCATTGCCGGTTCGGACGAGAAGGCTGGGTTGGCGGAAGGAGCGGAGGCCCAGCCGGCCGTTCGCCCCGAAGGGAGCGGAAGGCCGACAAAGCAGCAACGCCGCCAGTTGGACAAACTTCGAGGTCGCAGTTGAACTGTGACGCCCGGTCCACCTAGGCAGCCGTAACGCCTATGCTAATAAGAGCGCCGCTAGATCGAGCCGCCGGGTTGGGAAGCATCTCGACCATCGTTCGATCACCTTCGATGGATCAGGATTTCGAATGACCTACGTCGTCAATGACAAATGCATTAAATGCAAATACACCGATTGCGTCGAGGTCTGTCCGGTAGACTGCTTCTATGAGGGCGAGAATATGCTCGTCATCCATCCCGACGAGTGCATCGATTGCGGCGTGTGCGAACCGGAATGCCCCGTCGACGCCATCAAGCCCGACACCGAGCCGAACCTGGAAAAGTGGATGGAACTCAACCGTCAGTATTCAGAGACGTGGCCGAATATTACCGCGAAAAAGCCCGCACTTCCGGAGGCCGAAACTGCGAAAGACGAGACCAACAAGTTCGAGAAATATTTTTCTCCAAATCCGGGAACCGGAGATTAAAATTTGCTTTTCAAGGGCAGCTTGAAGTCGAAAAGAGCAAATCCGATATAAGATATTGGTTTTGCGGGGAATTTTAAAGAACGTCTTAATCTCGACCAGATTGTCTCAGAACGCCACCCTTCATTTACCGCCAGAACTGTGTTAGTGTCAGTTGTGATGGCGTTGAGTCTGCACAAATCCGGAACGGCCGCGAACAAAAAGGGGCTGCCTCACTCTGATGGGCAGCTTTCTATAAGGCGTTATGGGGCGTCGCTGGGCCACTTCAGAGTCGGACAGGATTTGCAAAGCTAGGCCACAAATGAGCGCGCAGGGGAACAGTCTCCCGACAAAGGAGGCTCGGATCAATGCGCGCGTGTTGTTCGGATGCAACATGTATCCGCTCAGCACTGATGCTCCGACCCCACAGGGCGGAGACTGACGGCCGAGCCGACCCGTCCGGCAAGGCCTAGTATGCGAGAGTGAGAGATCGATATGGCTCAGAAGAAAAAAGCTCCGGTCGCCCCCAAGTCCGCAGCAAAGACTGTCGCGCGCAAACCCATTCCTCTTAAGGCCAGTGCGAGCACGAGCAAGGTCGCCGCAGCCAAGCATCCCGCCAAACCGAAGACAGAAGCTCCTGTCAAGGCGACGAAGGTCGTTCATCCGCCTGTCGCCAAGCCGGCAGCAGCGAAGAAACCCGTTCCTGTAACAGCTGCTCCGGTCAAGCCGGCGGCTAAGCTCGAGGCTTCCCCCGTTTTGAAAAAACCGCTCGCCGCGTCGCCTGCAACTGCCCATCTCGCTGCCAAGGCCGCGCCCGCGCCGCAGCGCACTGTCGCCGTTCCGGCGAACGCGCACAAAGCGGCCAGCCAGAAGCTGACGGCCCCGGTCGCGCCGGCTCAGCAGCCGGTCACGCCGAAGGCGATTGCCGAGAAGGCCGCAGCTGCCCGCCAGATTCTCGCCGTGCAGAAGAAGCCGGTTAGCCAGCGTCACGGCTTCAAGGCCAACGAATTCGTCGTTTATCCCGCTCACGGCGTCGGCCGTATCGTCGGCATCGAGGAGCAGGAAATCGCCGGCATGTCGCTCGAACTCTTTGTCATCACGTTCGACAAGGAGAAGCTGACGTTGCGCGTGCCGACCGGCAAGCTCGCAAGCGTCGGAATGCGCAAGCTCGCTGACGAAGGCCTCGTCAAAAAGGCCATGGAAACGCTGAAGGGCCGTGCGCGCATCAAGCGCACGATGTGGAGCCGCCGGGCGCAGGAGTACGTCGCCAAGATCAACTCCGGTGATTTGATTGCCATCGCCGAAGTCGTCCGTGACCTCTATCGCTCCGAAGCGCAGCCCGAGCAGTCGTATTCCGAACGGCAGCTCTATGAGGATGCACTCGATCGCATGGCGCGCGAGCTGGCGGCCGTCGAGAAGCTCGACGAGCGCGGCGCAGTTCAGAGGATCACCGAGATCCTCGCGAAGAGCGCCAAGGGCCGCCGGTTGGCGGACGGCGAGTCGGTCGGCGAAGCCGCCTGAGGTGCATCGCTGACGCTATGAAGATCACCGCGCCCGGTTCCGCACCTTCCGGCGGAGCCGGGCGCAAATCTTTTCAGGGTTTCAAAGTTCAGATCGGATCGGCCGGTAGGCCTACCGGTTGGATTGGGTTCGGGCTCATCGGATTTTGTTCGCTCACGTTGGCGGGCGCATCCGGCGCTTCCGGCATGTCGATCTGAGATGGATCGGCGATATTGATCATCGGACCATTCCGCCGCTCGATCCATCCGCGCAACACGACGGTCCTGCCAGTGAGGCCGTCCAGCGAGCGATCAAATTCGACGTTTGCGGCAAGAACCTTCTTGTCAATACGAACCGTGAAATCCGTCTGCCAGTCGTTGCTGAAGTTGAGGTACGTCGCGCTCTTTGTACGGCCGACGGAAACGACCTTGCCCGTCACCCGCACGTACTTGCCGCGCAGCTTCATCAGCTCGCTGGCATGGTCCGCCGGGAACGTCCGATAGACGCCGTTGCTCCATAGCCCCAAACGTTTCCGCTGCGCCTCCGCCTCGTGAGCAAGAAGCTCGCGCGCGCACGCAAAGCTTTCGGGAAGCCCATAGGCACGCGCGTAACCATTCGCGAGCAGGGTACCCTGCACCCAGTCCTGCTGCCCGCGATCGGCCAGAAAAACGTGCGCCAGCGTGCGCCCGTAGCGATCGGTGCGCCGGCCGGCAAATGCGAGCTTGATCTTCTTCGCAAGCACGAGATCCGAGAGCGCCTTGATGGTGTCGAGTTCTGGAGGCCACGCGCCCGCCGCGGCATTGGCGTCACGCGCTCGCGGCGCAAGTGCGCCGATGAGCCGAACGGCCTTGCCGTCGTCGAGAATGATTGTTTCGCCGTCGACGACACGCGTCACGGTCCGAATGGGGCCGGGCTCTAGGGTGCACGGTGTGGGAGACGCAGCGGGTTGCGCCATAAGGCAAGGCGGAACAAGCAGCCCCACCGCGCCGAACACATATGCCGCCCATCGCCTCGCCATGCGGAATAGAAATCATAAGCCGCGCCGCGCGCCAAGAACGACGACCGAGTTGGCGTGCGACTTCAGTTCTGATCGCGCTTTCGAACGCTCAGAAGCGGTGGACAAAGCCGAAGCTGAACTTATCCATCGAGGCTTCCACCTCGTCGTGGCTGGCCGGCAGTGAATCGAAGCTCGCGCCGGAGAACTCGACGCGCCGATATTCGAAGCGCAGGCTGTTATTGTCGCTCCAAAGATACTCAATGCCGCCGCCGGCAGTCCATCCGGACAGCAAATTGGAATCGCTCATGCCGAGAGAGCCATTCCTGACTTCCAAATTGGCGAACGCGTAGCCGCCGGTCGCGTAGATCAGGGTGCGATCCCACAACAAATATCCCAACCTGCCACCGACCGAGCCGTCGAAGTCGACGTGCCCTTTGTATCCGGAGATACCGTCTATGCTGGAGCTGTTGCCATACAGAAAATCGTAGCTCAAATCGGCAGTAGGTCCGAAAATGAAGTCATTGTAGCGGAAATCGTATCCGCCCGCGGCTCCGAGCGTGATGCCGTCAGCGTCCCTCAGCCGGCCGCCACTGGTGCTGAATGACAGGGTGTTATAACCGAGCGACGGTTTCCAGTAGAAACCTTCCCAGGACGACGGGAGCGGCTTTTCGACGTAGTTCGGGACGATGAGGTTATAGGGGCTGCTCAGATTGCCGATGGGCTTCACGTCATCCGGAAGGCTCTGCGCCATTGCAACGCCTGCCGGTGACAATAGCGGCGCCACGGCCAACGCAGACAAAATCTTTCTCATCAAAGTATTCCCCTCACGTCTCAGCCGCCGGGCAACGCCGCACAGCGGAGGTCAAATTTGAAGGCCCCGTCCCGTGAGACACAGCCTGGCCCAGAGCACTTCTATCCCCACCAGCCAGCGGAGCTTTCCGCAGCAGCACCATACTCTCGGCTACGTTAAGTATTTTGAAAAGGAGGCATTTTGAGCATTTCGTATCTTCGATGCGAGCGTGTCCGAAGAGCCTTCACCGCGGCCGGCAGGCTCCCCTCATCGCAGATTCCGCATTCGCCTTCCGGCCGCCCGCGTTCGCCAAGGCACGAAACGGTAAGAGGTCCCTTATTCGCGCATATGCCAACCAGGGCTCCTCCCGCGGAAGACGCCGAAACCGGCCTCGAACCCCTGCCGTGCCCAAGATTCGCCTGCCGCAAAATCGTCATGACCCCCGCGCTTGACCTGGAGCGAGGCGCACCGCATAGCTTTCCGGCGCATCGCAGACGCGGTGCGACCGGCGAACCAAAGCCGGAAGGCTTGGGCCGGCCCCGTAGCTCAGCTGGATAGAGCAACGGTTTCCTAAACCGTAGGTCGCAGGTTCAAATCCTGCCGGGGTCGCCACGCCCATGTGCGGCGACGAATTTTTCGAGACGATCGACGGCTTTTCGCCGCCCCGATGAGGCGGTTATCCCCTATTTTTTCAGTGCAATTGCGCGCTTGGCGGACTTGGCCAAGTTCGGTAGGTATCTCACAGGAAGAACACCTTCCGCGCGCAGGTATGATGGGCAAATGCGCTCGTTATCCCCTTAAGGAGACCGGAGCACGAATGACCGCCAAGATCGAGGTCACGATCGCCGATCAAAATCCGGTTGTACGTGCAGGTCTGGAAGCGCTGATCGTACGCGACGGGCGCTTCACCGTTTGCGGGATTCACGCCACCGGCGAAGCGCTGATCAACGCGCTGAAAGCGAAGCCGGTCGAGATCGCGGTTATCGGCTGGACACTGCCGGACATGACAGGCGGCGCCGTGCTCGCCCGCGCCAAACAGGAAAAATGGCAGACGCGAATCATCATCTACACCGGTGAGCGTTCGCACGACGTTCTGCGCACGTCGATAAAGGGCGGTGCGTGGGGCTTCGTTTCGAAGACGGAGGATCCACAAGTCTTGCTGGAAGCGGTTGTTTCGGTCGCGCGTGGCCGCTTGTCGCTGCCCTACGTCGATATCGACCTCCTGAATCACGATCCGCTGGAAGGTCTGACGGCGCGTGAGCGTGAATTGCTTGCTGCACTCGCGAATGGCTGGACCAACCTGCAGATCGCGGCGCGAACCGGCATCTCGCGTAATACAGTGAAATATCATCTGAAAAATTTATACGACAAACTCGGCGTATCGAATCGCGCGATGGCCGTTGCACTGCACGTTTCGGTTAACCGTAATGAGCAACGCTGAGCGGTGCGCGAAACCTGCAGCAAAGTGCTGCACCGCAGCTAACGAGGTGGGTAGCAACGGCTGCCCATCCGGGTGTTGATAGTTTTTCGTTCACACCGTCAGTGTCCCCCTGCTAGTTAAGACTACGCCCGCATCTGCGATCGGGCGAAGGATCAGCAAAAGTATGCCGGAACGTCTCCCCTGCTGCGTCGGGGGCCGTCGGCTTGGCACAACGCAGCTCGGAGGAACGCTTCAATGACAGTTACGCCTCATCTTTTCATTCCCGGCCCAACCAACGTTCCCGATGCCGTTCGCATGGCAATGAACGTTCCGATGGAGGACATGCGTTCGCCGGAATTCCCGAAGTTCACCCTGCCGGTGTTTGAAGACCTGAAGAAGGTTTTCAAAATGAAGGATGGCCGCGTTTTCATTTTCCCCTCGTCTGGCACCGGCGCCTGGGAATCGGCAATCGAAAACACGCTCGCCCCCGGAGACAAGGTTCTGATGAGCCGCTTCGGCCAGTTCTCGCTCCTCTGGGTCGATATGGCAGAGCGTCTTGGCCTCAAGGTCGAGCTTTGCGACGAAGAGTGGGGCACGGGCGTTCCGCTCGAGAAATACGCCGATATTCTGGCCAAGGATAAGAACCACGAGATCAAGGCCGTCTTCGCGACCCACAACGAAACGGCGACCGGCGTCTCCTCCGATATCGCGGGCGTCAGAAAGGCACTCGACGCCGCCAAGCATCCGGCGCTGCTTTTCGTCGACGGCGTCTCCTCCGTCGGTTCGCTCGATATGCGCATGGGCGAATGGGGCGTCGATGCGTGCGTCTCGGGTTCGCAGAAGGGCTTCATGCTTCCGACCGGCCTCGGCATCCTCGCCGTCAGCCAGAAGGCGCTCGACGTCAACAAGAGCGTCAACGGCCGTATGAACCGCTGCTTCTTCTCTTGGGAAGACATGATCAAGACCAACGATCTTGGTTATTTCCCTTATACGCCCGCGACCCAGCTGATCCGCGGCTTGCGCGCTTCGCTCGATCTGATCTTCGCGGAAGGCCTGGATAACGTGATCGCTCGCCACCATCGCCTCGCAACCGGCGTTCGTCACGCCGTCGATGCGTGGGGCCTCAAGCTCTGCGCCAAGGAGCCGAAGTGGCATTCCGATACGGTGTCGGCGATTATGGTGCCAGAAGGCTTCGACGCCAATAACGTGCTGAAGACCGCTTACTATCGCTACAACACGTCGCTCGGAACCGGCCTCAATAAGGTCGCCGGCAAGGTCTTCCGCATCGGCCACCTTGGTGCGCTCGATGAGTTCATGATCGGTGGCGTTTTGTTCGCCGTCGAGATGGCGCTGAAGGATACGGGCATCAACATCAAGCTCGGTTCAGGTACGGGCGCGGCCGCCGAATACTTCAGCAAGACCGCGACGAAGTCGGCAACCGCCCCGACGCCGAAGCAAGCGAAAGCCGCCTAAGATCATGACGCCCGGCCTCACACGAGGCCGGGCGGTTTTGTCCGACGTGACTACCCTCATCCCCGAACAACAAAACGCCAAATCCTAGGAAGGCACGCCCCAATGAGCTTCACGCTTTACCCGACCCGCAAACAGAGACTGCAGCGCTCGTATCTTGCGGTTCCGGGCTCCAACCCGACCATGATCGATCGCGCGCTGAAGAGCGCCGCCGACTACGTGTTTCTCGATTGCGAAGACGCCGTTGCTCCGCCGGAAAAGGAGCAGGCACGCAAGAACATCATCCAGGCGCTGAACGATCTCGATTGGAAGGGCGCCGGCAAGAGCGTGAGCGTCCGTATCAACGGCCTCGACACGCACTACATGTATCGCGACGTCGTCGACATCGTCGAGCAGGCCGGCTCGAAGCTCGACACCATCCTCATTCCGAAGGTCGGCGTTCCGGCCGACGTCTATACGGTCGAATGCATTGTCAGCCAGATCGAAGTTGCCAAGGGCCTCAAGAACCAGATTGGCACCGAAGCCCTGATCGAAACGCCGCTCGGCATGGCCAACGTTGAAGCCATCGCATCGGCCAACAGCCGTCTCGAGTCGATGCACTTCGGCGTTGCCGACTACTCGGCCTTCAACAAGGCCCGCACCGTCGTCATCGGCGGCCTGAACCCCGACTATCCGGGCGACCAGTGGCACTTCCCGCTGTCGCGTATGACCGTTGCTTGCCGCGCGTTTGGCTTGCGTCCGATCGACGGTCCGTTCGGCGGCATCGATGATCCGGAAGGCTACAAGGCAGCGGCTCGCCGCGGTGCCGCGCTCGGCATGGAAGGCAAGTGGGCCATCCATCCCTCGCAGATCGAACTCGCCAACGAAGTCTACTCGCCGACCGCCAAGGAAGTCGAACGCGCCGAGCGCATTCTCGTCGCGCTGAAGGAAGCGGAAGCCCAGGGCAAGGGCGCTGCATCCCTGGACGGCAAGATGATCGACGCCGCGTCCGAGAAAATGGCGCGCAACCTGCTCGTCACGGCGGCCGCCATCAAGGCAGCCGAAGCGGCGCGCAGCAAATAAAAGCCCGGAAACGTCAGAATTCCAAGGAGTCCAAGATGGACATTCATGAATACCAGGCGAAGGAACTTCTTTCGAAGTTTGGCGTGCCGATCCCGCGCGGCGGTCTCGCCTATAGCCCTGAGCAGGCAACCTATCGTGCGAGCGAACTTGGCGGCGCCGTTGTCGTAAAGGCCCAGATCCACTCTGGCGCCCGCGGCAAAGCCGGCGGCGTCAAGCTCTGCCGCAACGAGCGGGAAATCGAAGAAGCGGCCGAGTTCATGCTCGGCCGTAAACTCGTCACGCATCAGACGGGTCCGGCCGGCAAGCTCGTCTCGCGCCTCTACATCGAGGAAGCGACGAACATCGACCGCGAAATCTATCTCGGCTTCGTGATGGATCGCGGCTCCGAGCGCATCGTCGTCGTCGCGTCCGCTGCGGGCGGCATGGACATCGAGGAAATCTCGGCGACCCAGCCCGACACCATCATCCGCGTGACCGTCGACCCGGCTGTCGGCATGCAGCAGTTCCAGGCGCGCGAACTCGCGTTCGGCTTGGGCGTTGATCCCGACATCGTCAACAAGATCGTGCCCGCGATTATGGGATGCTACCGCGCGTTCCGCGATCTCGACGCGATGATGGTGGAGATCAATCCGCTCGTCATCACCAAGGAAAAGCAGGTCCTCGCGCTCGACGCCAAAATGTCGTTCGACGAGAACGCGCTCTTCCGTCGTCCGCACATCGCCGAGCTTCGCGACAAGAGCCAGGAAGACCCGCGCGAAACCTACGCGTCGGATCGCGGTCTTTCCTACGTCGGTCTCGATGGCGACATCGGCTGCATCGTCAACGGTGCGGGCCTTGCGATGGCGACGCTCGATATGATCAAGCTCGCTGGCGGCGAACCGGCAAACTTCCTCGACATCGGCGGCGGCGCTTCTCCGGAGCGCGTGACGAAGTCCTTCAAGGCCGTGCTTCGCGACAAGAACGTGCGCGCCATCCTCGTCAACGTCTTCGCCGGCATCAATCGTTGCGATTGGGTTGCCAAGGGCGTGGTCGATGCCGTTAAGGAACTCCAGATCACGATGCCGATCGTCGTCCGTCTCGCCGGCACGAACGTCGAAGAAGGCCGCAAGATCATCGATACCAGCGGTCTTACGGTGATAAGTGCCGAGACCCTCGCAGAAGCGGCGAAAAAAGCCGTCGAAGCAGCGAAAAAAGCGGCCTAAATCGGGAGAAACGCACCAATGGCAATCTTCATCAATGAAAAGACGCCGATCCTGATCCAGGGCTTCACTGGACGCATCGGCACGTTTCACGCCCAGGAAATGATCGACTACGGTTCGAACGTCGTCGGCGGCGTGACCCCCGGAAAGGGCGGCACGTCCCACCTCGGTCGGCCCGTCTTCAACACCGTCAAAGGCGCGGTCGACGAAACCGGCGCAGAGGCCTCGATCGTGTTCGTGCCGCCGCCATTCGCGGCCGACGCCATCATGGAAGCTGCCGACGCCGGCATCAGGTACTGCGTCTGCATCACCGACGGCATTCCAGCCCAGGACATGATCCGCGTGAAGCGCTACATGCGGCGCTACAAGAAGGAAAGCCGCATGGTCCTGACCGGACCGAACTGCGCTGGCACGATTTCGCCGGGCAAAGCGATGCTCGGCATTATGCCGGGGCATATCTACCTTCCGGGCCGCGTCGGTATTGTCGGCCGCTCGGGCACGCTCGGCTATGAGGCAGCTTCGCAGTTGATGGCCCTCGGTATCGGCGTCTCGACCTCGGTCGGCATCGGCGGCGACCCGATCAACGGCTCTTCGCACCGCGACGTCCTCGAAGCCTTCGAGAACGATCCGGACACCGATGCCGTTCTGATGATCGGTGAAATCGGTGGACCGCAGGAAGCTGAAGCCGGTGTCTTCGCTCAGGAGCACATGAAAAAGCCGGTGATCGCTTACATCGCCGGTCTTTCCGCACCGAAGGGCCGCCGCATGGGCCACGCGGGCGCCATCGTCTCGGCGTTCGGTGAATCGGCTGCCGAGAAGGTCGAGATCCTCAAGGGTTGCGGCGTGACCATCGCACCGACGCCTTCGGAGATGGGCGCGACCGTCGCCGAGGTCCTCGGCCAGAAGAGAAAAGTTGCCTGAGATCGGGGCGAGGCCGGAGCGAAGTTTTGCCTCCGGCCTCCCTCTTCGGTACTCTATATCATCGACTTCTGAATTCTGTCCCTCACGCATAGGGACGTGGAGCCTTGGTTATGCAGGATACGACGCTAGCGGTTGGCTCGACCAAACTCGACGAAACCGAGCTGATCAACGAGCTGAAGCGTCTCAGAAAGCAGATTCCTGACAACCCTTCGCTCAACCCGATTCTGAACGTCGGCTTTGATCTGTCGCGCCGGCTGGAATCCGGCGCCGTTTCATTTGACGAGGTGCGGGGTCTGGCGGGCCGATTGATGGACCGCGCCTGCGTTCGCCGGGCCCGGAGGCTCCGCGAAAAGATCGGCTATGTCGATCAGGCGACGACGCTCAAGGACTTCACGGCCTACGTCGAGAAGACGGCAAACGAAACCGGTAACTCGATTGAAGCCTTCGCCGAGCGGTGGTCTCGCGCCCGCACCGGCATCGTTCTGACGGCGCATCCGACCTTCGGTCTTTCCGACGCGCTTTATCGCCGGATGGTCGAGATCGCGATCTCCGATCCGGCAGCTGACGTAACGATCGGCTTGCCGCATCGGCCCGAACAGTCGTTGACGTTGAAGCACGAGCACAAGTGCGCGCAGGACGCGATCCGCAACCTGCGCAACGCTTACGAAGAGCTGCTGCACGGCTTCTTCAGCGTGGCGTCGCAGAAGTTCGGCGACGCGGCATTCAAGCTGCGCCCGAAGCTGACGACGTTCGCGTCCTGGGTCGGTTACGATCTCGACGGCCGCACCGACATCGCCTGGTCGTTCTCCTTCGAAGTGCGTCTACGCGAAAAGCGCGCCGCGCTGGCCGACGTTCGCGAACGCTTCGTCGTCTTAAAGCACAAGCTCGAAGGCGGTGATGCCGCTCAGCGCATCGCCCGCCAGATCGTCGGCAAGCTCGACCTCGGCATTGCTGCCGTCGATGAGCAGATCAAGGCGCTCGAGAGCTTCACGAACGACACCGAAGGTCTCGCGCAGGCCGCCAACGTCATCACCAAGACGGACGGCTACAACCTGTTGACGGTCGAGCCGCTTCAGACGTTGTTCGACAATCTGATCGACGCCGTGGAAGCGCCGCAGATGAAGCGCGCGACGGCGGCCCTCGCCGGCCTCGTCGAGGCGACCGGCCTCGGCATGTCGCACATCCATCTGCGCATCAATGCCCTGCAGCTTCACAACGCGTTTCGCGCTTACGTGCACGAGCCGTGGACTCGCGACCTGACGGAAAGCCAGTCCCTGGCCCGCATCGTCGAGATGATCAAGAATTGCACGCCCGAAACGGTGAACTTCGCGACGCTCGATCTCGAGACCGCAACTGCGATCCGCCAGTTCGCGCTCACCGCGCAGATCAAGAAGCATGTCGATAAGGAAACGCCGATCCGCTTCCTCATTGCCGAGTGCGAGTCCCCGGCGACGGTTCTGATCGCAGTCTTCTTCGCGAAGCTCTTCGGCGTCCAAGACATCACCGATATCTCGCCGCTGTTTGAAACGCCGTCGGGCCTCGAGAATGGCGCACGCATCATGCAGCGCCTTGTCGAAGAGGAAGCCTATCGCGAGTACGTGCAGGGACGGAAGCGTCTCAGCATCCAGACCGGCTTCTCGGACGCTGGCCGCTTCATCGGGCAAATTTCGGCGACACTCGCCGTCGAGCGCTATTACCATGGCCTCGCGGCTATGGTCGAAAAGGCCAAGCTCGAAAACGTCGAGACGCTCGTTTTCTCGACGCACGGCGAGTCCATGGGACGCGGCGCGCATCCGGGCAACCTCTACCGCCGCCTCCACTACGTCATGACCAACGAGGCGCGCCGTCGCTTCGGTGCCGCGAACATCCCGGTCAAGCACGAAACGAGTTTCCAGGGCGGCGACGGCTACATGTACTTCGGCAACCGCGGGCTGACGACCCGGGCGCTGGCGACGATCGTAATGGACGGCGACATTCCGCCCGCCGAGACCGATCCGTTCTACTCGGAGCAGAATTTCAGCCTCGACTTCTTCCTTCGCCTTCGCGCCTTCCAGCAGAAGCTTTTCGCGCACGATGGCTATCGCGCCGTGCTTGGCGCGTTTGGTCCCAACTTGCTGTTCAAGACCGGCTCGCGACCCGTGAAGCGCCAAGGCGAACACGCGTCCGATCGCGGCAATCCCGCACGCATGCGCGCCATCCCGAACAACGCGATCCTGCAGCAGTTCGGCTATATTGCAAACGTCGTGGCGGGTCTCGGCACCGCGGTCGGCGACGATCGCGAGCGCTTCAACAAGCTCGTGAAATCGTCGAAGCGGCTGCAATCGCTGCTCGCGATGATCGGATATGGCAAGACGATCTCGAGCCTCAATGCGATGGACGCGAACTCGCAGGTCTTCAACGCCGGGCTTTGGGCGGCGCGCGCGTCTTGGGGCCGCGAAGAAGCGTTGAGCAGCGCCTTCCGCACACTGGCAACGCACCTGCTGCCGGACGACCGGCACGGCGATATCTCCGAACTCGTGCATCTCCTTCGCCTCGACGCGATCGATTTGCATGCGATCCTCGTCGATCAGAATATCGAGGACGGTCTGGTGCCGGACGAGAACCGGCTTGAACTCGATCTGATGCAGGCCATCAGGCTTGCCTTGATCATGCGCATCTTCATCCTCGCGGCTCAGCTGCCGCGATTTGCGCCGCAGGACGGCCTGTCCCACACGCAGGTTCTGGAAATGGCCCTGAGCCTCGAGATCCCCGAGGTCTTGAGCATTTTGCGCAGAGCCTTCCCGCATGACGCGAAAAATCTCGCGGGCAAGGCCTTCGACGAGTCCGCCAGCTATCGCCCGCGCGGCATCGACGACTATGCGCGTCTCGAAACCGAGATTCTGACGCCGATGGAAATTTCCTATGAGTTCGTGCGCGAGATCGGCACTGGCATCTCGCATCACTTCGGCGCGTTCGGCTGATCTTTCAGCCGTTCGCCCGGGGCAGAGCGCTACCTAATTCAATTACTTTAGATCGTTCGCGAGAAGCGCGAAGACTTCGCCCTGGCTGGTCTCGCTATCGAGCCACAAGAATGGCAAGTCCGGCCGCGACGCTTCGAGAGCCTCCTGGCCCGCGCCGATCTCGACGATGAGACTTCCCATAGGCGAAAGCCGGTCCGGCGCACCGTCCAAAATTCTCCGAACGAGATCCATCCCATCCTCGCCGCCAAGATGCGCAATCGTTGGCTCGGCCTGATATTCCGGAGGAAAAGCAGCAACTGCGGCCGCTGTGACGTAAGGCGGATTCGAGATGATGAGATCGTAGGTGGCGGCAGGAAGCCCCTCGAAGACGTCCGCTTTGAACATGTGCACGCGATCGTCGAGGCCATACGCGTCGATGTTGCGTTTCGCGACAGCTAGCGCTTCCACTGAAATGTCGCTCGCGTCGACCTCGGCATTCGGGAACGCTTCCGCCGCTAGAATGGCAAGACAGCCGGATCCCGTGCAGAGATCGAGCACGCGCCGAACAGCGAGCGGGTCAGGCACGACTGCCGCCAGCTGATCCTGCACCAATAGTTCGCCGATGAAAGAGCGGGGCACGATCACGCGCTCATCGACGTAGAACTTGTGCCCCTGGATGTAGGCGCTGTTCGTGATGTAGGCCGCGGGCTTGCGCGTCTCGATGCGTTTCGAAATGACGGCATCGATGCTTTCGCGTTCCGCGAGGGTCAGCCGGCAATCAAGCCAAGGATTGATGTCGTCGATCGGAAGATCGAGCGTCGCGAGAATGAGGTAAGCCGCCTCGTCGACCACGTTCGTCGTGCCATGCCCGTAGCTGAGCCCCGCACGGGTCATCGACGTCACGGCGTATCTCAGCCAATCCCGGACGCTAACGAGTTCTTCAATCGGCGCACGCGGGGGGTTGGCAGTCATGACGATAGATTTTTAAGCGGCTGTCTCAAGTCCTCGCAGGAAGCTCGTCGAACCCGATCAAACGGCGCTGGTCCTCGTCCCAAAGCTTGAGACGCGCGCACCGGATGCTGTCGCGGAGCGTCAGACGGTTGATCGATTTCAACTCTGGGCTTCCCTCGAGGCAAGCCGACAGGCGGTAGTTCGGGATAGTGCTATTGAGGTGGTGAATATGGTGCAGGCCGATGTTGCCCGTGAACCAGTTCAGAATTTTCGGCAGCTTGTAATAGGAAGATCCGAGCAGCGCCGCGACCTGGAAATCCCAGCCCTCGGTCTTGTCCCAGGTTGTCTCTTCGAACTGATGCTGAATGAAGAACAGCCAGCCGCCCGTCGCCGATGCGAGATGCAGAACCGGCAAACCGACCCACAGTACATTGGCAATGCCGAAGAAGTAGCAAAGGGGCGCATAAAGCCCGACCAAGCCCAAGTTGAGCGCCATCACGCTCTTCCAGGTATCGCGCGGCGGCAGCGCGTGAAACCACGGCAACCGGTGCAGAATAAGGAAGTAAGCAGGCACACCCACACCGAACAGGAACAGCGGATTGCGATAAAGCCTGTAGTGCAGCTTCCCGAACGTCGAGAGCTGCCGATATTCCTTGACCGTCATCGTGTCGATGTCGCCCGCACCGCGTCGATCGAGATTTCCCGATGACGCGTGATGGTGCGCATGTTCCCGCCGCCACAGCCCATAAGGCGTCAGCGTGAACACGCTCATGCAGCGTCCGACGAAATCATTGAGGGCGCGCGAGGCGAAGAACGAGCCATGGCCGCAGTCGTGCTGGATGATGAAGGCGCGAACGACAAGACCCGCAGCCGGAAGCGCGAGGAGCAACGTTAACCAGTAAGCATGCTCGACGGTTGCGAACATGACGCCGACGATAAGAACGAGCGGCACGAACGTGGTTAGCAGTTGCTGAACCGCGGCGCGGGGGATCGACCCACGGAATTTCTGGCAGTGAGCCGCGAGCCGGCGAACGCGCTGCTTCTGCGTTTCGGGCAAGGGCGCCTGTGGCGCGGCTGCCGTCAGCGTGTCGCCGATCGAAACATGGGCGCGACTTTCCGCACGCAAAGGCTGCTTAAGGCTTAGGTTCAAAGCTGGTCCCCCAGGAGTGGAATCGACAACAGTCCGCCCGATGGCGTCGCGTAGCATACTCGACGTCCTTCGCGAAACGCTGTTGACGTCATTTGCTTGAGGAATGCGCGCGCAGTGACGCATTTCTAGCGCAAAACGCTCATGTTTTTGGGCCAGCGCATTTAGGTGCGAAAAAAAGAGGGCCGGATTGTGCCCGGCCCTCCTGATTCTTGGGTTTCGCGTCCATTCGCGCAATCTCTGGTAAATTACACCTTAGTAATGCTGGCCCCAGATTTCGACGATGGCAGAGCCTTTCCCCTTCGCCGACGAGTCGAAGAAGCGCGATCGGTATTTGGCTTCGATGTGATCGACCGCCTGGCGGCGCTTGCCTCTGAGATCGATCGGACCATAGGTACCGCCGGCATCCACCCTCGTCCGTACGGGGATGATTTCCTCTTCGCCGTCCGAGTAGACGACTTTCACCTCATTGAGGGTAATTGCACGATCGCGAACCGTAACGCGGATGCGCCGGAAACCGCCTTCGTTGCTGCCGACCGGGATGATGTCTTTATCGAACCCGATGAAGCCGGCGGTCTGTGCGCCGAGCAGCACCCAGCCCTGGTTATACTTGCGGCCTTCGCCATTCGGCCCGAGCCACCCCGGCGCGTATTGTCCGAAGACTTCGATTCGGGCTTGCCCGTTGAAGCTTGGCCGCGAACGATAGACGAGCTGGATCTCTTTGATGAAGCGGTCACCCCTGAGATCGATCCAGTTGGTACGCGAGTTCTTCGGAATATCAGCATTGACGGCGAGGGTATCGCTTTCGCCGTTTGCGTAGACAACCTTCATTTCGTTGATGTGAATGTCGTTATCGAGCACCCGCAACCGGATCTTCGCGAACTTGCCGACTTCGTTGCCGACACGGATGACGTCGCGGTCCGTCAGGAAGCCGACGTACTGGGCTCCGAACAGCACGTCGCCGCCGCCAGTCGCTTGCCCGGGTAGGGCAGGCGTTGCGACGGGAACCGTCGGCCGGACCGGAAGTTCGCCTGAAGATACGTTTCCGCGTCTGTCGTCACGGTCGTAGCGATCCGAAGTGCCACGCCCGCTCCGGTCCATCGAACGGCCGTCCCGGTCCTGAATGCCGATGATCTGCAGCCGTCCACGGCCGTAGCCGGGCGTCTGCTCGATGATGATCTGGTCGATGAATTTGCTGTCGTAAGTTTCGTTGATGGGCCGGCTGCGCTCGCCCCAGTACATGTCGATTTGGCGGTCTTCATTCCAGACCGTGCCGTCGCTGTAGACAATCTGTACCTTCTGCACATCAAAGAGCTTGCCCATCGCATTTTTGATGCGAATGCCTTTGTAGGCGCCCTTCGCTTGGCGCACGTCGATCGTGTACTTATCGAGCGACAAGTCGACGTCCGACTCAGAAATCAGGATCAACTGATCGCCATAATATTGGTGATGATGGCGATGGTATCGGTAGTGCCGGGCTTCGGCCGCCGTTAGCAGGCCCATGGCCAGAATGGCGCACAGCCCTAGAACCAGTCTCCCCAACATAAACATAACCCCTCTGGTTACTAAACGCCCGTGCCCCAAGTGGGCGCACTCTAGCGGCGGCCGAATCAAAAAGGCAGCGGGCAGACCAACGTTCCGTTCAACGGGAGTGGACGTGGTGTGAATCTGCAACACAAGCTTCTGGTTGTTATCTCCGTGGGTTGTGCCATTCGAATAAGAAATTGATTTTCAGGGCTCAGCCTCGTTCCGTTGAGACTTTTTCCTCGCTCCCCGGCCACCGGATATGCATGAGAAGCAGTAGGATTTGCTGAGATGGAGCGCGTCGAAGACGCAACACTGACGAGCCGATCGCGAAGTGTGTCCGCCGCGATCTTGCGACTCCTACGACTGTAGGCTGTATTGTCCGCATAGAGAGCTATGCGCCACCTCTTGATCCCCTTGGCGCAAATTCTTCACTCGCGACCCGCAGTCTCCCCCGGCTGCGGGATTTTTTTGCGTAGGGGATGGCCGGTCCGGATTCAGGAGCGGTCCGACGACGAGAAGCCGGCGGCCTTGGCCTCATCCTCGCTGCAAAACCAGCGTTCGCCGCGTTCCGGCCGTACCTTGGCGCCGGCATAGGCATCCGACCACGGCAAAGCGTAGATTTTTGACGACGCCCGGAGGACGCCTTTGATCGGGCAACCGTCTGGCGCTTGCCGCTTGGCCGCTTCCCACGTCTGGTCGCGCCATGCTTGCGGGCGGACCACTTCGCCCTGCCAGATGCCGGCTTTGGCGTTGCGTGCGGCAGTTTCCTCGCTTCCGAGCGAGCTGAAATACGAGCTGACGGCGAAAACATACCCGTTGCGCACCATCAGCGTCGCGATATCCGAGCCGTCGACGGCGCACTGCGCGAGCGTGCGACCGGCATCATCCTGTCCCGAACGGGTGCAGGTCACGACGCGTCCGCGGACAATCTTGCTGAGGCCCGATCGAGCCGACGCGGCGCAATTCCATTTGCGGCCGTTCGCCCGGTAGCAGGGTTGGAGCGCGGAAGGCGCCTCGATTCCGTCGATGCGGACGGTGGTGCCGTCGACCCGCATGACATCGCCGGTTATCGCCGCCGCCTGACCCGAAATCTCAGATGAAATCGTGACTTGCTGCGATCCGCTGCCGCTCGGCGCGATATCGACTGCGGCCGCGCCGACGCCGTCAGCGCTGCGAAGCATGGGGCCGCCAGCGTAGATCAGCCCGATAGCCAGCGCCGCGGTGATGAGATGATGGGCCTTGATCGGGAAATTGCGGGCGACATCCGGCATCATCTTCGCCTTGTCGCGCGCCGCATCGACCGGAACGCGCAGAGCCTCGCGCAGCGGCTGCAAAAGCCCACCGAGCGAATCCTTTACGATCCCCCAGAAGAATTTCCCCCAACGCGAAAGCTCGGTAAAGGCGGCCACCGCGAAATCGAGAAGCGCTTCAACGAGGAACGAGAGCAATCGCGAAAGCTTTGAGCGAGCGGCGGTGACACCGGCGCGGCCCGCTTCGACCCCGGCGTCCGCAGCGTTCTTGAGCTTGGAGGCCGCGGCGACGCGGATGTCTTCGGCACGGCGCTGCCGGTCCGCACGGCGCACGAGAACCGTCGTGCGCACATACTCACGCCATTCGAAGCCTTCGCTACGTCTACGCCACCCGAACATCGAGCGCTCCTCCCAGCATGATGATTCGCTCTAGTCAGTTTGGGGCGAATGATGGCGTCCCTTTGTCGCCAAAGTAGTCGCCAAAGCGCAGCCCCCAAGTATCCGGGCAAGTTTCCGAGGCATTCCGCAGATCATATCGCGACGCGCTAGCTGGTTTAGCGAAGGCATCCTCCACCCGCAAGCACGCGCGGGCAATCGTCAACGGCAAAGCTCAATTGCGTTGCGCAATCTGTGCTTCCGGCAGCGACCAGAACCTGACGACGCCATCCTGACCACCCGTCAGAAGCGTATGTCCGTCGATGGAGAACGCAACGGTCTTTGCGCCGGAACCCGGCCCGGTGAGCGGAAGATAGGATCTGAGTCGCTTCAGGCTTCTGATCCGCACGACGCCATCCTCGGACGCGGACGCCATCAAATCGTCGGAACCTGAAAACGCGAGGGACGTGATGCGCGCGGTGTGGCCGCCGAGCGAACGCTGCATGCGATAGGAGTTCATCGATAGAAGCTTGATCGAGCCGTCGAGGCCTCCCGCGGCGAGCATCGTCCCGTCCTGCGAGAACGCGAGCGCTGAGATGTAATCGGAATTGTTGCGATAGATCCGCCGCGTATCGCGTGTGTCCGCGTTCCAAATCCTGATGGCGCGATCGGCGCCGCCCGATGCGATCCACTGGCCAGCCGTATCAGATGCAATGGCCTGAACGGCGTTCTCATGCCCTTCGAGGACGGCGGCCGGAGCACTCTCCGACGCTGTTTCCCACACCGCGACGCTCCAGTCGTGGCTCGCCGCGACGATGCGGTCCTCGGAACCGGCGAACGCCACGGACCATACCGTCGCGTCATTGCGCTTGAACCGGAAAAGGCGATGCCGCGATTCCAGATCGTAGACGGCGATCGCGCCGTTGGCATGCCCGGTCACAACCCGGTTGTTCCGCACTGCGAGCGAGGTCGCCGGTCCATCTTCAAGCGGGATCGTGCCCTGCTGATAGTGGGAATCATACGACCATATTTTGAGCGTCGGTTCTCCCGACGCCGTCACGATCAAACGTCCGTTGCCGCTGAGTGCGAGTTCCTCGATGGCACTATCGAATGCCTTGATCTCGGCGGTCTGCGTCAGCGACGGATCGGCATTCGGGGCGGGCTTCGAGATCGTGCCCGTGGTGATGGCATTGCCGCGAGTCATAAGGACCTGCGGAATGCGATCGTGGTAGGCAAACGCGACGCCCGCGACCGCCGCGGCGATCATCAGCCGCGTCGTCAGCCGGCGCAGAAACGGGCGCCGCGCAACGTCCGGCTTCGGACGGATCTTCGGTTTGGACTTCACCTTCTCGGCGACGGCGCGCGGCGGCGGAGGCATTGGCGGCAGTTTCTCTACCAGTTTTGCCTTCTCAACCTTGGCCTTCTCGGCCTTCGCTTTTTCCGCGCGGGATGTTTTCTTCGCAGCCGCTGGCGCTGGGGGAGCTGCCGGAGGCGGCGCAGCCTGAGCGGCTTGCCGCTTCGCCGCGGAAGGGCTCTTCAAGGCATCGACGAAATCCAATAGCACGCCTTTGGGGCCCGGAGCATCGGGCGGCGGCGGCACAGGCGTCATGGTGATGGCTTCGGCCGCGCGCTGCGCCTCGTCGCTGCGGCGGCGGACTTCTGTCTTCTCCTTGAAGCGCTGGAAGAGACCGGGTTTTTCGGGCTCCGGCGCGAGAAGTGCGCCCCGCCATGCCGCGACCGATTGCGGCCGTCCGTCCGGCGTTAGCGAAAGAGCTTGTTGAATGGCGTCGAGGAACGTCGCGCGGTACCCGCCGAGCGCCGCCTCGCGAACCGGGATCATCTCGTCCTTCAGCATCCGCGATGGCGAGTCAGGTGGCCGTTTACCGGTCACCGCATGATAAAGGGTGGCTGCGAATGCGTAGATATCGGTCCAGGCGCCCTGCTGACGGCTCGTTTCGGCATACTGCTCGTAGGGGCTGTAGCCGGGTTTGACGAGCGCAGAGACGGTCTTCGTCTTCGAATGAGCGGCGATGTCGCTCCGCGCGGCGCCGAAGTCGATCAGCACCGGATCGCCGTTGTTGCGGATGATGATATTGTCGGGCGCGATATCGCGATGCAGGAAATCCGCTTTGTGGATGACCTCGAGCGCATCGAGCAATGGCGCTACGATTTGATCGAGCTCTTTCTGGCGCGGTGCCCGCCCGAGGTCTTTCAGCCAGGACTTGAGGTTCTTCCCTTCCTCGAAGCGCAGCACCATGTAGGCGGTGTTGTTCGCGCGGAAGATCCGGTGCACCTTGACGATGTTGTGATGGTCGAACTTCGCGAGCGTCTGCGCTTCTTCGATGAAGCGATCGAGACCCCAATTATAATCGCCTTTACAACCCTCCGAGCGCGGCGTCGCTTCGAGGCTCTCCGTTCGAAGCGCGAAATCGCTCGGGAAGTATTCTTTGATGCTGACTTTACGCGTCAGTTCGGGCTCGTCCGCAAGATACGTGACGCCGAAGCCGCCCGCGCCGAGAACACGCACGATTTTATAATCGCCCGCGAGCTCCGTGCCGTCCGGTAAAGCGACAAGCTGCGTCATGATCCTCGTGCGCGTGCCGTCCGCGCGCTCGTGATGAAAGGCCTCGGATCGTCCTGACGAAGGCTGTCGGACGAAGTGCTAATCTTGTCTCTGTTTTGTCCCAATGGCGCAAGAATGTGGCGTATCGACGGGCGATGAACCCGCGATGAATAAATCCCCATGGTGTCGCCTTTGGGCCATGTTGCCGCCGCCATCTGCAAACCTTATTCGCCTGACGCGATTTGGGCACGAATCAGATGCACGAGCTTTCCGGAACTCGATGCGCCGTAGCGGGTACGGCGATTCTCTCGGCCATGGCAGTCTTGACTTTCCCCGCGCACGCAAGCGGCGCAGATACTGTGATCGATACGTCCCTCCGTTTCGCGCGCGGGGCCGGAACATTATTTTCTGACGGCTATCGGGCAGCGCCCGCATTGATGCTCGGCGTTATTCTCGCGACGGTTTTGCCGCTTCTGACGATGTTCATGAAAATATCGGAGCCGTTTCGCCGCTCGCCCGAGGCGACATTGCGCTTCCGGCCGGGGCGCAACGAAAAATTCGATGCGGAGGTTGCGAATACTCCAGGCAGCCGCAACCGTCTTCCCTTCGTCGAAATCGAGAGCAAAGGCGCCAAAACGCGATGTGCAATCCCGCGCGACATGCTTCGAATCGGCCGCGAACACGACAACGACATCCGCATCTCGAGCCGATCCGTGCATCGCTATCACGCGGCGATCCATCGTGATTCCGACGATTGGCACATTACCGACCTGACGGGCGTGGAAAGCAACGGGTTGATCGTCAACGGCAGGCGCTGCTGCGAGGCGCGCCTCAACGATGGCGACCTCATAGAACTCGGCCCTGGGAAGCTGCGTTTTCGCGCCGGGTTCGGATAATGCTCGGTTTGCGGTCAAGGTTCCGTCCAGGTTCCGGTTCATGCTTCCGGGGAACAGTGTGGCGTTGAAACAGTCTGTGCTTGTTCAAATGGGAGGAAGATTTTAATGACGATCGAGCGCGGGGATGCGACGGCGGGAAACGAGGCAAAAGCCGTGAAGCAGCACAAATTTCTGGGTTCGTTGCGGGATGCGCTGATGGCTGCGGGCCGCGATGATACGGCGCCGGCTGGAGCTGCGCGCGCCAACCCCGCCGCTCCTCAGCCAGCCGCTTCCGCAGCGCCGGCCGTCGCGGCGGCAGAGAAGCTGTCGCCACCTGCCATGCCCGCGCCCGAGATTCCAAGTGCCGAGGAAGCCGCACGTTTGGCGCGCACACCACCGGAGCCCAAAATGCCCGATCGCGCTGCTGGTCAGAATGAGACTGATCCGCCGCCGACGACCCGCGTTATCCGCCCGGACCCCGCCAAGCCGCGGAAAGTCGAGCCCGAGGCGCCCGCGCGCACGGTTCTCGTCCGCGGCAAACAGAAAATCGAACATGGCGCGTTCGAGCGAGATCCCGTCGTCGGCTTCCTGATCGTCGTCGGCGGCCCCGGCCTCGGCTCCTACCGGCCGATTTTCGAGGGCAACAACACCGTTGGCAGATCCGCCGATAATCGTATTCCGCTCGACTTTGGCGATGAGACCATTTCGAACGAAGCGCAGGCATATGTGCGCTACGATTCCAGCGATCGGTCTTTCCTCTTCGTGCCAAATCTTGCTAAAACGAATGTCGTTTCAGTGAACGACAAGCGACCGGCAGGCCCCGTGCCGTTGCAGCCGATGGACGTAATAACATTCGGACGCACGCAAGTCGCATTCCTGCCGTTCTGCGGCAGCGACTTCGACTGGTCCGAGATATCCGAAGCTTAAGGATCGAATGCCGCCGTTCGAGCACGCAATCGCCGCGACGCGCGGAGCCAGGGATTATCAGGAAGATACGGCTGCCTTCATGTCTGAGGGCGGCGAGCCTGTCGCTATGTCGAGCGAAGGCCCGGGCTACGATCGAGGCGGGTTTGCAGTCCTCGCCGACGGCATGGGCGGGCATGCCGGTGGCGCGCTCGCAAGCAAAACGGTCTGCGAAAATTTTCTGGAGTTCGTCGCCTCGGCGCGGGGCGAGGTGGGTGAGCGCCTCGTTTCCGGATTGGGCGCAGCCAATGCCGCCGTTGCCTCCAAAATCGCCGAGAACCCGCTCCTTGCGGGAATGGGTTCGACGCTCATCGGCGCCGCTTTCGGACCGGCTGGCATCGAATGGGTCAGCGTCGGCGACAGCCCGCTCTTTTTATTTCGGCGCGGCGAGGTGGCTCTCCTCAACGAAGACCATTCACTCGCGCCCGAACTCGATCGGATGGTCGCTGAAGGCAAGTTGACTGCGGCCGAAGCCCGTCACGATCCGCGTCGCCATATGTTGCGATCGGCGGTGACGGGCGAAGAAATCGATCTTCTCGATGTTTCGCAACAGCCGCTGAAATTGGAGCCTGGCGATTATGTCGTCTTGGCGAGCGACGGTATTGCGACACTCGAAACGGGTGAAATCGCTCGCCTCATTCAGGGCTACGCGAAGGATGGTGCGGCCGCCGTCGCCAAAGCGATAATCCGGGCGATCGAAGCATTGCGCGAGCCTTATCAGGACAATGCGACCGTGCTCGTCGTCAGAGCCGTCGGCTGAACGCGTTTCGCGAAATTTTTATTTCAATTCGATGTTGCTTCGTGTGCACGCGGAGGTGCGGAAGCTATTTTCCGAATGACTGCAACTCATTGATCGAAATTGCATCTGTGTGTCGCTCGCGAACCTTACGCAAATGTATACTGGCCGCCAGAAACTGGCAAAGAACCTTCCGTATTGAGCGCTGCCTTACGGCCGTCATGGCCGAAAGAAACGCGAAGGAGAGACACATGATTTCCAAGATTCTCAGCGGCGCAGTTGTTGCCGGTCTTCTGTTGGCCGTTTCGGCTCCGGTCGTCGCTTATGCTGACGATGCAGCTCCGAAGACCAAGGCCGACTGCAAGAAGGCCAAGGGCACGTGGGACAAGGCCACGAAAACCTGCACCGTGAAGAAGTAATTTCCGAAAATTTCGATTTTCAGAGAAGGCAGTGGGTTCTCGAACCCGCTGCTTTTTTGTTTTTCCCAAAAACCGGATTTCAGGCGTCGCGAAAGTTGGTCGCGAGATTGCGAATATGCGACGCGATATGCGGTTGCTTGGATGCGAGGCGATGGAAATCGTCCCGTTGCAGCTTCAGCAATCGGCATTTTGACGATGTGATGACAGCATCTCGGTGCACGCTCTCATCGAACATGGCCGCAACGCCGAAGACATCGCCCGCCACATAAACGCGCTCGCCGTCATCAGTGCGCGTTTCAAGCCTGCCCGATGCGATGAAGTACACGGCGTCGCCGGGCGCTCCTTTCCTCACCACTTCAAAGTTCGGCGGAAGATTGTGCGCTTGGAGGAGAGGCATGATCTCGGCGGCCTCCCTGGCGTCGAGCCGCGCCAACAGAGGCACCCGTGACATCAGTGACCACGTAACGACGAAGTCGCGCCGCTGCAGCTCCTGCGCGAAGCCCGTTGAAATGATGGCGACCGGCAGCGCGAGAATGCAAAGTCCGGTGATCATCGTGATGCCGCCAACGATTTTTCCAAGGGCAGTTACCGGTGTCGCGTCGCCGTAGCCGACCGTTGTCAACGTCGCGATCGCCCACCATGCCGCGTCCGGCACGCTGCCGAATTTTTCCGGCTGGGCTTCGCCTTCGACGTAATACATCAGCGTTGCCGAAAAGAGCAGCGCCGCAGCCAGCAGTAGCCCGGCGCCGAGCAGCGCGCGGCGCTCGTTCGAAAGCACGCGAATGAGCGTGTACATCGCGGGCGAGTAACGGGAGAGCTTTAGGAACCGCAGCAGCCGCAGCGTCCGGAGCACGCGCAGGTCGATTGCGAAGAGACCGCTGAGATAGAACGGCAGGATCGCGAGAAGATCGATGATCAATGCCGGCTTCCGCGCGAGTTTCAACCGGGCCAGCCACGGCCCAGTGCGCGACAGGTAGGGAACTTCGACGGCGGTCCAAAGCCTCAACAGATATTCGACGGTGAAAATCGCGACCGAGAAACATTCGAAATAATAAAATTCGCGTCCCCACATCGCTCTGAGCTTCGGCACGGTCTCGGCAACGAAGGCGCCGACATTCAGCAGAATGAGCATCACGATGAAGACATCAAAGATTTCGCTGGCCAAGCTCTCGCCGTGGCCGGTCTCGATGACCTCGTAAACACGCCGGCGCAGAGTTTTCCTCTGCAGAGCGCGCGGCGCGTACGCGAGCGATAGATCGGTGAGTTCCTCCAAAGCGTCTTCCCCCTGCGCGAGCGAGTACCGGGCTCTCGCATCTCTCTCCCGATGTGCCGCGACGCGGGAGGATCTTGCGCCATTTCGCTAACTAAGGCATCAGCGGATGTCCCGCCGGACACCCAAGCCGAAACCGGATTTTTGGCCGCAGGTGCTTGGCGTGCCACCTGTGGCAGTTCAATATCCCGGCTCGCCCCACACTATTGGTGCATTGCCAATAAAAAAAGATATCTCGGAGGAAAACCCGTGTCTGTGAAGTCCGACATTGAGATTGCGCGCGAAGCGAAGATTAAGCCGATCGCCGAAGTCGCAGCCAAAATCGGCGTGCCGTCGCATGCGCTCATTCCGTACGGATGGACCAAGGCGAAGGTCTCCACCGCTTACATCGATCAGATTCAATCCAACAAAAACGGCAAGCTGATCCTGGTCACGGCGATCAGTCCGACGCCGGCGGGCGAGGGCAAGACGACGACGACGGTCGGCCTCAGCGACGGCCTGAACTACATCGGCAAGAAGGCGATTGCGGCGCTGCGCGAGCCGTCGCTCGGGCCGTGCTTCGGCGTCAAGGGCGGCGCCGCCGG
>JAFECE010000011.1 GCA_018242295.1 Pseudomonadota bacterium | reverse complement strand
CCGGCGGCGCCGCCCTTGACGCCGAAGCACGGCCCGAGCGACGGCTCGCGCAGCGCCGCAATCGCCTTCTTGCCGATGTAGTTCAGGCCGTCGCTGAGGCCGACCGTCGTCGTCGTCTTGCCCTCACCCGCCGGCGTCGGGCTGATCGCCGTGACCAGGATGAGTTTGCCGTCGCTGAAACTTTGAACGTCTTTGAGATAGTCGAACGAAATCTTGGCCTTGGTCCACCCGTAAGGAATAAGGGCGTGCGCGGGCACGCCGACCTTGGCCGCGACTTCGGCAATGGGTTTTATCTTGGCTTCACGCGCAATTTCGATATCGGACTTGACGGACATGCGGACGTTCTCCCTCAGGACGCGACAGCACGAGTCAATCCGCGCGGGCGAAGGCCCGCTGTCCGTGATTGGCGGTGATATTCGCGACTTTTCTTTTGGGGAAGTGTACTATCACGAAACTTTCGTTCTCGCCAAGCAACATTCGACATGACACTGAATATTCCCGGTTTTCTGCGCCGGTGCGTGCCAGCAGTCCGCCGCCCCACAGGGAGGGCTCGCAGCCTTCGACATCTGAAATCGGAAGGAATGGAGCTAGGCGGATCCGGAAAGAACGGCCGTTCCGACGGCGATCGACGCAACGGCGAGCCACTGCTGGTGGCTGACGGGCTCCTTGAGGACGAATCTCGCCAAAACGACGGTGAACACGCTGAAGGTCGACGCGACAACCATCGTGATGTGCGGGCTGGCCGTCATCGAGCCACCGAGGAACGCCATGTAGCCGAGCGTATCGAGAAGACCTTGCGCCGCGACGAAGGGGACCCAGCTCCGCGGAAAGGCGATGCCGCGCTGCTGCACGGCAAGCAAGCCACCGACCAGCACAAAGCCGCACAACCGGCCGAGCCATAGCGTCTGCAGTTCGCCGATCTGCTGCGCCGCCGCCTGTCCCGTCGTCACGAGGACCACGTAGGCAAGGCAGGCGCCGAGCGCGATGATAATCGTCTTCCGCAGCTCACTGCCATCGGTCGCCACAAACTGCGGATGCTTTTCAGCACTGCGCGCGATGAGGATCCCACCCAAAATGATCACCGCCATCGCCACCCATTGATAGGCGGTAGGCCGAAGACCTGAAGCCACGTTGACGACGAGCACGAACGCCGGATGCGCCGCAACGATCGGAGCGACAATCGCGACGGGGCCACGCGCCAATCCCGCGTAGAGAAGCAGACACATGGCGGCAACGCTCACGCCATGCACCATCGCGAGCCCACATCCAGCGGCTGACCAGACGAGTGTCTCGCCACTGACGACGATCCCGACCGTCGATGTCATCACACCGATCAGCAGCACGCCCGCGTAGGTCAATGTCGCTCCGATGGCGCGCGAACTGAAGCGGGCCATGAAATCTGCAAGCCCAAGACTTGCTGCGCTGGCCAAGCCGAATAAAACTGCGCTCATAGAATGCCGGGCACCATATCAAGACGACCACCGCGCCAGCCCGGGCGGTGCGCATCCCGCGCGCCGACGATCTGCACTTCCCCTGGAATGAGGACACAGCCATGGCCAAGAACATCGCTTCCTTCTCGCGAAATCTCGACTGGAACCTTCTGAAGACGTTCCACGAGATCGCGCGGTGCGGTGGCATCAGCCGTGCGAGCCGGACGCTCAGCCGCAAGCAGCCGGCGCTGAGCCAGGCGCTCCAGCGGCTCGAATCCCAACTCGGCGTCAAGCTCTGCGAGCGGGGACCTCGCGGCTTCACGCTGACCGACGAAGGCATGCTGGTCGCGGATACGTGCGGATCGCTCAACGGATTGGTGCAGCAGTTGCCCAAAAAGGTTGCCAATGTCACCGACGATGTCGCCGGACGCGTCTCCATTCAGGTCGTGTCCTGCCTGGTGTCCGATCACCTCGACAGCGCCATTTCGCGCTTCCACGGCAGCCACCCCAAAGCCGAGATCATCATCGACATCAAGACATGGGAGCAGGTTGCAGGCGCGCTCCTGCGTGATGAGATCGACATTGGCGTGGCACCCGCGAGCGCGCTCCGCAGCGACCTCAAATACGACTTTCTGTTCGAAGAGGTGCATCGGGCATACGTCGGCCCGGCACACCGACTCTTCGGCCGGACGTTCGACGATCCGGGCGCGCTCGCGGGAGAACCCTTCATTTTGACCGGAGCCGACGAGCCCGGCGCATTGACCGAGTACAGAACCCGTCATGGTCTCGGCCGTGTCGTCGCGGGCCTCTCCGAGCACCTCGATGGCGCAAAGCGGCTGACCATGCTGAATGTCGGCATTTGCTTCCTACCCGAAAAATTCGCTGAGCCGGATGTTCAGGCCGGCCGCCTCTGGCCGCTGATCGAAAAGACCGAGCGGCCATCGGCACCCGTTTTCATCATCACCAACCCTCGCGCCCCCAAAAAACTCGCGCGCCAGTTGCTATTGTCTGAAATCAGCGGTTCGCTCGGGAGCCATTGAAGCTCAATGCATCATTGCGTGCCTGAGTGGACGCGCAGCTTGTCGTGCGCCGCACCATTGATCCCGGCAATGCATCGAATTGAAATTTTCGCACTATCGTCCAGGGGATCACGCCGAGTGCTGATCCGCTGAGAGGTGGGAGGACGACCAGAAGGCCTCAAACTTTTTTTGCGAACAGGCGATCCCACCTTAAATCCGGCTCTCCAAGATCGAGATTAGTTCACTGCGCTCATAGCTTGCTCCGACGCGAGAAACGCGTGCAAGGCGGCGACGACTTGCGCGCCCTCGCCGACCCCCGCTGCAACGCGCTTGATCGACCCCGCCCGGACATCGCCGATCGCGAAAACACCCGGCACGCTCGATTCCAATGGCCTTCCGCCGTCGCACGCATCCGCACCCGTCAACACGAACCCTTTCGCATCGAGATCCACGCCCGATTGCGAAAGCCATTGGGTCTCAGGGTCGGCGCCGATGAAAAGGAACATGTGATGAATGTTGCGGCAAACCACGTCGCCCGAAGCGGTACGCCAGCTGATGGCATCGAGAACGCCGTCACTGCCTTCAAGACTGGTAACTTCGGCCCTGGTTACGACCTCGACATTTTGAAGGCCGCGAATTCGGTCCACCAGATATTGCGACATGCTTGCCGCGATATCGCCGCCACGCGCGAGCAGCCAAACTTTAGCGGCTTGGCTCGCCAGATAAACCACGGCCTGTCCCGCCGAATTGCCGGCGCCGACGAGAACGACTTCGCTTTTTGCGCAAAGCTTCCCTTCAAGCGGTGAGGCCCAGTAATGGACACTCCCACCCTCGAATTCACTCACCCTGTCGATGCCGAGGCGCCGGTAGCGAACGCCGGTGGCGATGACGACCGAACGCGCGCTGACACGCTCATCGTCCGGCAACAGCAACGTGAAGCCTTTGCCCTCGTGCCGCTCCAAGCCGACAACCTGTGCCGGAATGGAGAATTCGGCGCCGAACTTCTCCGCTTGATTGAACGCCCGCGCCATCAACGCCATGCCGGTAATGCCCGTTGGAAAGCCCAGATAGTTTTCGATGCGGGCCGAGGCGCCGGCCTGCCCTCCGAACGAGCGGCAATCAAGAACCAGAACGGACAGGCCCTCGGACGCCGCGTAGACGGCTGCCGCCATCCCGGCAGGCCCCGCGCCGACGATGGCAACATCATAGACGCGGGATGGATCGAGAGGCCCGACGAGGCCGATACACCGGGCAAGCTTCAATTCGCTCGGGTTTTGAAGAAGCTGCCCGCCCGGGCAAAGAACGATGGGCAGCGCGGTCGATGTGACGTTGAAGCGCTCGATAAGTGCCTTTGCCTCGGCGTCGCTTCGCGGGTCGAGCCTAAGATGCGGATGGCCGTTTCGAGCCAGAAAGTTTTCAAGCCGCAGCACGTCGCTGTCATCGGCCGCACCAACGATGACCGGACCGCCCTGCCCTTTCTCGAGCAGGCCCACCCGGCGCAGGATGAGCGCGCGCATGATCCGCTCGCCGAGATCGGCTTCCGCGATCAGCAACAAACGAAGCTTCTGCGGAGGGATGACGAGCGCTTCAACTGCGGTCTTTGCATGAGCATCGACCAAGGCGGGCCGGCCAGAAAGCTGCGCCAGCTCTCCCATGAACGAGCCCGGCCCGTGCGTGACGATGAAATTGCGATGTCCGGATTGATCTCGTTGCGTGATGTCGACATTGCCGCTCAGAATGATGACCAGGCCCGGGCCGACCTTCCCGGTTTCTGAAAGAGCTTCGCCGGCATCAAACCGCTGCAGTTCGCCGAACCGGCGCACGCGCTCGATCTCGTGCGGTTCGAGATTGGGAAACATTTGCGCGCTGCGGCTGGCCATGATCGACTGTGGATCGGACACCATATGACCCTCACTCGTTATCAGATCCTATCGAAACGCCTCAGTAGGGAGGTTGGCTCCGGGCGCGTTGGGCGCGCCCCGCTTCCGTCCACCACGCGAGGTCGTCGGCGAAACGAGGAAAGGCCTTCTTGATCACCGACCCGAGTTCGCCGATAGGCTTGCCATCCGCGTCGAGCGTCTGGGCAATCGGTCCAACGGCGAGTGTGCTCGATACGACGATCATACCCATCTCGGATAACGTTCCGTGCCATATGAAGCTTGATCGCGCGCCGGATAGTCTTCCTGCGGAATAACTGGCAATCGCTGCCGGCCGCCAGAACCATTCCTCGAGAAAATGATCGGTGAGATTTTTGAGGCCCGGCTGCATTCCCCAATTGTATTCACCGGTCACGAAAATGAAAGCGTCAGCGGCCTTGATCTTTGCCGCCAGCGCCTCCATAGCGGGCGGCGCCGTCCCAGTTGGATATTCTTTGTACATTCGATCGAGCATTGGCAGGCCGACGGCCTTCGCATCGATGAGTTCTACGTTCGAACCCCGAGTACGCAGCTCTGAGACGATGAAGTTGGCAAGCCGGATGCCCATGCGATCGCTGCGATACGATCCGTAGAACACGAGGATTTGATCCGCCATCCCGCGACCTGCTGAAATTCAAAACGCGATCGATACAAATGAATAGTCGAACGTTGTATCCGGCTAGTCCAGCCTTAAAGAAATGACAACGGCGTTAACGCCATCGGCGTTGGACGCCACGAGCTGCCAAAACCGACGGAAGCCTATTCTCGGAAGCCACGCTCAATGGCCCCGAGGCATCCTTCCCGCAACTTCACGGGTGTCTTTGCTGCGGTTGAACAGAAACAATCCCGCCAGCGTGCCGAAAACAATGAATGCGAGGAGCGTGAGAAGCGGATTGAAAGCGGTGCCCGACCACTCGGGAAATACGATCTCGGCCGTGTTCAAGGTAGCGACACCGTTCCGGCAAATGAGGGCACCCGTTTCTTCCCGCTGCATGTCCGATTGAATTCGAGCTGCCAGTTGATTTGCTTCCGTCGGATCGGACGACGAACGCTGCAGTTGATCGAGCAGCGCTTTGCTGCCCGCAAGATACGCATGCGAGCACCCGTTGAAGGGACTGTCTTCATTGGTGAGGGCGCCCGGAACGAGCCCCCATAGGCAATAGGCAAACTGCAGGTTGACAAAATTATAGAGCGTCCGCGTCGCGACATCGGGACTGATCTCACGGGCGGCAAGAGCCACAATCGAATCTTTATATCGATGCATGACGCGCAACTGATCGTGGGAGAGATTGGCGATCGGCAAACCCGATGTGATGAGCGGCTGGCGCGAACTATGAGCCCCGGCAGGCGCGCTGAGCAACGCGGGGACTAACGATAGAAGTACAGCCAGACTGATGCGCTTGCCGCCACCCGAGCACTGCCAGCTGTGGCGCTTCGCAAAACCAAACCATCGTGAATGCATGAGAATGTGCCGCGCCTCCCGCCACGGGCGAGAACATAACTACGTTCGCGCCCCGGAAGGCAAGTCACGGACTCGCAGCTTACCGGCGTCTGCCACCCAGGTTCTGGTTGAACCAACCATATTCGGCGCGGGGATTGGAGTAATCTCTCAATCGTCCCGGATACCTGGGTTCAATCGACGACCCGGCAGATGGGCCACAGCAGCTGCCTGGAGGCATCCGAACAATGGGCGGGTTCATCGCCGAAGGGTCGGGGCGCACGACGATCTGGGCTGCCGCAGGCGAAGCAAAAGCCATTGCCGTCAATAGTACCAAAACGATCTTGAGCATCACACGGCTCCACGCACCCTCCTCTTCGCCCAGCGCATTTATATAGTGACACTGACGCGATTTTGAAATGAGCCGCACCCTGACGCCAAGCTGCGCTGTTATCGGCTCCAGGCTTGCCGAACCTGCACCGGACTGGTTGAAGGATACGCTTTAGTCTTTTACCGGCCCGGTAAAGTCCCAATCACTTGCGCGCGGACAATTCCGACTGAACGGCCGGGCCTCCGCCGTCGCCCACATGCGCCCGCTCCCGTCGGACATTCACGAGCGAAGCTTAGCCGTTGAGGTGAAAGGCTCGCGCCGCGGCTACGATCACCCGGGATCCTCCCTCCACGGAGGCGACCCGGTGTCACGATGCTTTAATCGGATGCACGCATATTGCGAATCGTCGACGGCATGCCCCTTGCGGATGAAATTTTCAACGGAGTGGAACGTGCAGCGTCTTTCGACGTTGCCATGCCGTCTTCCGGAGAACGACTATGGGCTACGCCTTCTATGCCGTGCTTGAAACGCTCCCGCAGATCGCGGTTGCAGCGTTCATTCCCGTTGCTGCCACGATTGCGGTGAGCTTCGTCGTGAAGTCGCTGCGTCGCCGGGCGGGTGGCCATCCGATCGGCATCGACTGATTTAAGATAATCGGCCATCTTTGACGCTCGCTCCTTGGGCCGGCGGCCGTCTAAGCCTGTCCTCAAGCCAACCTTTTGCTCTACTCTCGGGCCGACTCGGCGTGCGGACGGGTTCTTGATCGGCCGATCGCACACTCGTCGGACGAGCCCATATTGGAAGCCCCCCGGCTTAGAAAAGGTGCCGGCTGTCTTAGAAAAGGAACCCCATGAAGATCCACCGGAGCGGCTCTCAACCATCGACGAAGGGCTCGGCGGAGTACTTTACCGGCCACGTCCGGATCGATCCGCTGGTCCAATCGGTCGAGCCCGCGCGCGTCGCCGGCGCCCTGGTGACGTTCGAACCCGGCGCCCGCACCGCCTGGCACACCCACCCCCTGGGACAGACCCTGATCGTGACGGCCGGTCTCGGATGGGCGCAGCACGAGGGTGGGCCCATCGAGGAAATTCGCCCCGGAGATGTCGTCTGGTTTTCACCGGGTGAGAAGCATTGGCACGGGGCAACGCCCACCAATGGCATGAGCCATATCGCCGTCCAGGAAGCACTCGACGGCAAAGTCGTCGAGTGGCTGGAGCAGGTCAGCGACGAGCAGTATCGAAAGTGACAGCGGCCAAGCCTCGCTTGCGCGAACCTGGCCTCCGAGACAATTTCGCGGCCGTTCTTAACGGGATCATCACACCGCGAGGCGAAGATAGGCTCCGGACGGCCCAAACGAGTTGCGTGACCATCGATGACCATCCAACAGAATTTCAAATACCATCCCGAGCGTGAGAAGAAGCATCTGGGCCCTACGCTCTTCCTCATATGTCTGCTGACGTTCGCTTGGATTGTATTTGCTCTTTTCCATTGAATGGCTAAGCGGGGACTATTTCATTAATGAAAACACCCTTCGCCCTGGCGGCCTTCGTGGCTGCAGGCCTCACGTCATCTTTTGCCATGGCGGCTGATTTTGGCGGCGGCTACGCGGAGTCGGACGATATTTATATGCAGCAGACGCTGCCGCGCCCCGCCCTCATCGAACGCCCCTACAACGACCTTTATGAAGAGAACGGCTTCTACTACGCGCCGCCCCACCCCCTTCCCTACTTCGGCCTGTTTCCGAATTGGGGACCGCTTTACGCGGCGCCCGAAGTCTATGTGCGCACGCGTGTGGAGCACCGGCGTATATACCGCGAAACGTCGAGCGGACGGCGTTACCGTTGAAGGCGGCCGCTAAGCCCGCTTTGTAAGATCGCTGATGGCGTCCATGAACAGATCGATATCGGCCCGCGTCGTCCGGTGATTGAAGATGGCGCAGCGGATCGCCGTCTCGCCGTTGATCGCGGTCCAGGAAGGGGCGGCAATCCCCAGCTCGTGAAGATCCAGGACGAGGCCTCGGTTCACCTCGCCACCCTCCCCCCTAACGCCGAAGCAGACGATATTGAGCGCAACCGGCGCCTTCAGCTCGAAGAGGACGCTCTCACGCACCCTCTCCGCGAGATAACCTGCAAGCTCGCACGTATGCAAAATGGCGTCACCGATGCGGTCCGACCCAAGCGTCTCAAACGTCATCCACGTCTTAAGCGCGCGGAAACCGCGGGAGAGATCGGGCCCGAGATCACACGGCCAAGTCTCACCTGCGGCAAGCCCCCGGTCAGAACGCTGCAGATAAGCAGCGGTCGAGGCGAACGCCCGCTTATGCGCCGCGCCGTCTGTCACCAGCAGGAATCCGGCATCGTAGGGGACATGTCCCCACTTATGGAAATCGAGCGCGATCGAATGCGATAACTCAATCCCCGCTGTCAGAGGCTTCAGCGGCTCAGAGAAGACAGAAAGCGCGCCGATCGCGCCATCGACATGAAACCAGAGATCATCTTCGCTCGCGATCCGCGCAATGTCCGGGAGCGGATCGATCGCACCGGTGTTCACCGTCCCAGCCGTCGCGACGACAAGGAATGGGAGAAATCCGGCCGCCCTATCCGCGCTAATGGCGGCCTTCAACACGTCGGGCTGCATCCGCCCCGAACCGTCGGTATCGATCCTCCGCAAATGCTCTGAACCAATGCCCGCAAGTTGCATCGCCTGCGCGATGCAGCTGTGCGCCTCGACGGACGTATAGGCGGTGAGCTGGCGATCGGCGCGCCGCAACCCGGCTTCCCGGGTCGTAGCCCCGATCGCGTTCGTCTTGGCGACGATAACGGCCAGAAAGTTCGCCATCGACGAACCCGTGAGGAACAATCCGCTCGCGCCTTCCGGATAGCCGAACGCTTCGCTCATCCAGCGCACGATCTGCCGTTCGACATCGATGCCGATGTGGTCCCGGCCGCCGCAATTCATGTTCAATCCGGCGGCGATCATTTCAGCGACCATGCCGGTGGGCGTCCCGGCGCCATGCGCCCAGCCCATGAAGCGCGGATGCAGATTGCCGGTGGCGTACGGCACGACGTGCGCACGCACATCGGCTAGAACCTCGCTCAAGTCGCGAGGCCCGTGCGGCAAGGGCTGCGCAAACCGCAGCCGCGTTGCATCCGGCGCGTGCTGCCAGACCGGCCTCTCCCGAATGGACTGAACATGCGTGATGACGTCGTCCAGCGCGGCATGCGCGAGCCGGCGAAATTCAGACCAGTCGGCAGGATCGAGATCGCGCGGCTCTCGCGATGTCATGATTTTCGGAGGTGGTGTTCGATCCCGGACCACTTGGAGAAGACGGCGTCGAGGCCATCCTCTATAGGCTTGAATGCCTGATCGAGCGTCGCACCCTCAGTCATCCGCGTGGCAACACCGGCAATATCCGCCGCCGACACGCCCATCCGAAGCGCAACCCGGGGACCGATGCGCACGGCCTGACCGAGATGGCAAACCGGAGCACCACCCTCCGAACTCCTCAGCGAAGTCTGAATGCTCTGCGTTTCATCGAACGTTGCGAGATCTCCACGACCGTTCAGGACGGTCAGCGGAACGATGCCGCGCGACGACAAATATTCGCCCTCGTCATCAGGATGCAGCCGGACACTCCTGACATCCTTCACCCGTGTCCGAATCGCTTCGACGAAGCGTCGATTGATACGAGCCTGGCTCACCTCATCGACGCCCGCGTAGGGCACGAGGTTCGCAAGCGCGGCCACCCATCGGAGGCTCAGCCCGATATTCATCTCGGACTTGAACTTGAAGTTATCGCGTTCGCGAAGCGATCGAGACCAATCCTGTACTGCCGTATATTCCGCAAGACCCGCAGGAAACGCTTCGCACTGAGCAATTTCCTCAGCCATGGCCGCTGGAATGAGCAATGCCCCCGCGAACGGCGGCCCTGCGACGAACTTCGAACCGGTAACGGCCACGAGGAAACCGTCCGCAAGATCGCGCTGCAGTTGACTGAGCGGACAACGAAGCTGGCACGCGTCGATAACGATCCGCACCCGGCCGGGGGCAGCAGCCGCGAGCTGCCGCGCCGTCTCTCGCGTGACGCCCGTCAACCCCGTCTTCGACGTATCGAGGACATGCACGAGAACATCGCGTCCCCGTCTCAATTCCTGTTCGACCAAAGCGGCAACGTCATAGTCGATCGCTTCGGGACGCCGCTGCTCGCCAGCTTCATTCCGGATTGGAACCGTCCGCACGTCGATACGCCCCGGCGCCAGACCTTCGAGCAGTTCACCAGAGTCGACGGTCCGGCCGAGTGCCGTCAGATCAGAGAAATGACGGCCCGCAGCAGCAAGCGGTATGCCGTTTCCCGTCTCATCCGGCGCGATGAAAATATTGGTGATCGGTCGCACGGACAAACCCGAAACAAGCGAGAGCGCAAGAATTTCCGCGTCCGTTCCCGACGCAGCCAGAATGACCTCTGCCTCCAGTACGCCGAGGCCCTGACGAACGCCGCCCCGCACCTCGTCGAACCAATCGTCGTATGGGATCGGAGAAACAGATGCCGTCCCGACGAGCCTCTTCAGCGCATAGTCGGCCGCGGCAAAGCCTGCCGCCGAAATGTTGCTCGCTGTCGTCGACGAGAACGATATCTCGCCCGCGGCGGGTTTCGTCAGCGTACCGTAGCGATTGCGCCCCGTAGCGGCGTCGGACCAAATGCGCCTGTCGCCGCCGCTTGCAAGCAGCAGTGAAACTGAGGAAGGCCGCCCCTCGGAACGCGTATCCGGTGTGGTAGCGACCAAACCCGTGTTCGCCATCTCTTTGCGAACATTGCGCTGCGTTGCGACCATCAAAATCTCCGAAAGCGAAAGTCGCTCATGCCGCGCTGATCATGGGTTCGATGCGCCGTTGCAATGCGTCCTCGAACGCAGCGAACAGCTTGCGCATCGCATGCTTTTTGTAGGGAAACGTGACGTCCGAATCCATCGAGTGAACGATCATCGCAACGTCGGCTTCGAACAGCAATAGGCGGCCGTCGGGAAGTTCCGCGCAGTCGATGGCGAAATAGTCGAGGCCCAACCGGCGATGCAGCGCCGCGAATGCCGCCGCATGCCGTACGGCAAAGTCGCAATCGAAGTCCTGCATCCAGCCTGCTTCTTCGGCGCGCCGGTCAGCATATTTCGCCATGCCGGCGCTGAGGTAATGCACCATCCAATGATCGGAGACCGCCAAATGACTGGCGAAAGCCTTCCCGTCGATGAAGGCGATCCGCTGCTTCCGGAATTTGCCGTCCTGTCCGCTGTAGTCGATGAAGGGCGAAACGTAATAGTCTGCCTCGCCCCGCCCCGCGAGATACCGGGCGAGTTCTGCCGCGTTCGCTATCTTCTCCATCGATTGGCCCGCATGCGTGCCGACGGGACGCACGATGATCGGATAGTTCGCCCCGGCAAGCACTGAACCCGGCGCCAAGTCGTTCGTCGCCAGTTTCGCCAACGTCTCACGCGATAGCCCGACGGTCAAAGGCGCCAGGATCGATGGCTCGGCCGCGAATGCTCTGGACACGCCATCCCGCGTAAGCCCCGCGATCCGCAGCGGCGCATTGTTCATGATGGGGCGAGGCCACCCCGTCAAAAGCCGCTGGAGCGTCTCAAGGACAGGACGGTTTGCCGACGACTCGCCGATCGCAACGAACGCAACATCGTGATGCGGAACGTCGGAGAGATCCGTCGTGGCGCTATCGACATAATGCAGCAGGATGTTCGCGTCCGAGCTCTCCAGCAGAAACTCGATCGGCGTATTGGCCATGAAATCGCCGGCCGTTACGAAAACCAGAATTCTCGGCCCTGTGCCTCGCCCGTTTCGAATCTGGAAAGTCCGGCGGATGTCCAGCGCCGCCGTCTGCGCGAGGGCCGCCTTTTCGGCGTGACCCAACGTGTGCAAAATCGTCGAAAGATCAAGGAACGCCGCGGCATCGCTCGTATTGGCGGACACCCTCGCCATCAGCTCGTTCCAGAGCGGCGTGATATTTCGACCCTCGTAAAGATGACGCACGATCGGCGCCTTGCCGATTATGAGACCCTCCGCGCGCTCGGCTTCGCACTGGGCAGTCGCTGTCTTCAGCATGTCGTACCTTGCCACTGAGGCCGACGCCCGCCATCCCGCGCGAACGTCCAAAAATGTTGCTGCGAGCAGCCCACGATTTGGAAGCGGAATGTCCGCGCGCGGCCTTGTGCCAATCTGACGGCAATACTGGAGATTGCGTTTTGAGAGGTCGGACAGCTTCGGCGCCACACGCCAGGCGCGGTCCAACTCGCGATGACGTCGAACGGGATTTATTGGGCCGGCACGGGCACTGGCGGCCCGACGATAACGATCGAGCCCGCCGTCTCGGCAGGAACGTTCCGAGTGCGTCGCAATTCGAGAATCGTCGGCGACGACGCCAGCACCATCACGGGTTCAATCGCGTTGGGATCCGGCGGCTGCGGCGTGCCGGTCAGGGCGCTTGTCGTCAAAGCCTCCTGAAGCTCGGCCTGCCGCTTCTGATCCGTGACGCTCCGAAGCATCGAATAGAAGTCGACCGAGCTGTCCTCCAGCGTCTCCATATCCTGGGCTTTGCTGAGATTGGTCAGCGGGGTCGTGACGGTTCCGGCCACATCGACGGCATTCCTTACGGACTCGGTATCCTCGATGAAATCCGCGACGCTCTTCATCGACTGGACCGACGCCGGGATAAACGCTCCGGAATTCAACTGCGCGGCAAATTCGACGCCGCTGCCGATCGCGTCTCTGACGTTCGTCGGCCCGACGACCGGCAATACGAGATAGCTGCTGTCCCGATAACCCCAGACGTACATGGTCTGACCGAAATCACCCGACTGGTGATTGAGCCCCTGAGTCGCCGCAACATCGAACAGTCCGCCGATGCCGACCGTCGAGTTGAACGCAAAACGTCCGAGCGTCGTCACCGCCGCCTGCGGCCGAAGCTGCAGAACGTCGTTTACGAACACCATCGGCTCGGAAAGATTCGTCGAGAACGCTTCGACTCGATCGCGCACCGGCTCCGGCACATTCTCGTTGTAAGCCCGTGCGACGGGATAGAGAACCGCGTGATTGAACTTCTGATTGCTTTCGAAAACCGAGCGATTGAAAGCTTCGTTCGGATCCGAAATTGCCTTCGGCTCTTCGTCCTTTTCCGGCGACGCAAGGTGTTGCGCTGGCGGCGGAATAACCGGCGCGCCCGCGCACGCGGAAAGACCGGCAGCAAGAAGGACGCTGCCCGCCACCTTGGCGATGGACCAGTTATTCACGTCGTGAATTCCCCCTGCCCGCACCCCCGCGGAACTCACCGAACCTAGCCCAGCGACCGGCGGGACGCCAGTTTGTCATCATCGAACACAATGAAGCCCAGCGTTTTTCACTCCTGCGATTGCATCGCGACCACAGACATTCACATCACTACGAGCATTTCAAAATTGTATGATTTGCGATAGCCCGGCCGAGCACACGGATCACCGGCGGCCAGAACTCGCTTTCGACCGGACCAACAACCCCGGTCAAACTGAGCCTCCGGGTTTAATCTGAAGGTCCGAAAAATTTGGCAAACCTCATATGCGTACATAAGATGCGGTAGCCACGAACGTGTCGAATTTACCCACAAATGATCGGCACTAGTTCGGATCGCCGAAGCCACATTCGCAGCCCTTCCACTTACGCTAGCGTACGCGAGACCCAACTCGCTTATCGACGATTGCCCAGGCGCAGAAATTGATGCGAAGTCCCCACGGGAAAAGAGGTTGGGCGCTGGCCGCTTTGACGGGCGCTGCCCTCATTTCAGGACTCGTCTGCAATGCGGACGATGGCTGGGCGAAGCGTCAGAAATCACCTTCCACATCCGCTTCGAGCGACCCCTGCGCCGAACCGACCGCCTTCATAAAACAGCACATCGAGAAGATACGGCAACTGCAGCAATCGCTGGAATCCGGCTCGGACAACCTTGCGAGCTGGATACAGCACATGGAAGGCCAGAAAAGCGTCGACCAGGATAAGGTCGCCAGGATTTCAGAACTCCGCCACGACGCGGACAGCGTGAACAGCCTCCTGCGCGCGGGTGGCTGCCCAACGGTCGATATCGATCACGAGTTGAGCACGTCCGCGGCGGCCAGCACCGCCTCGCCTTCCAAATGACGAGCACAGGGGCCCGCGGGTCCCCAATCGTATCCTTCCGCACCCGGTCATCAGCAGAACGTTAGTTTTTGAACGACATAGAATCTCCCTGCGGGACCGCGGACTGGCATCCAATGTGCACCCTTCGGGCGGCGCGGTTCGCCGCGTTGTATCCCCCTCGGCCCGGATTTACTCGTGACCGCATTCATCAATCCTCATTTCTCCGTCGAAATCGCCTCGAAATGGAGCGCCGTTTCCGATCGCTGGCGGGCCCTCGAGCGGCAGGCGTTCGCGTCGCCGTTTCAAACGGCCCATTGGATTGGAAATTGGTACGAAGCCTTCACGCCAACGGGCATCGAACCCGTCATTGTCAGCGTTGTAGAGCGAAGTTCCGGCCGTGACCTGATGATGATCCCGCTCATCCGGCACACTCAGAATGGGGTCAGGCGGATAGAATTCGCGGATCTATGGATCACGGATTACAACGCGCCCCTCGTGCGCTCGGACTGTGACTTTCAGGGCTTTGAGCGAGAAATCTGGCCGGCCATTCTGCAGGCGCTTCCGCCCGCCGACGTTCTGACGCTGCAAAAAATGCCGTTGTCGCTCGGCCCCAACGTCAACCCCCTGACGACTCTTTCGAGCATCCGACGCAGTGACCTCAGTGGCCATATCGTTGCCCTCGGCGATAATTGGGAAGAATACCTGTCGACGCTCAGCAAATCGGCGCGGAGAGAATTACGCCGCCGCTCGATCAAGTTCTCCAACGAGAATGGGGGCCGGTTGCGGCGCATCACAAATAGCGATGAAGCGCTGGAAGCCCTGCAAGTGCTCCAGGAACAACAAACGTCGCGACTGGCCGCCCAGGGCGCCAAGCATGTGTTCAATGACCCTGTCTACCAAGAGTTTTATCGCCGTCATCTGTTACGCGGCCTCGTGACCGGCCATGCGGCGATGTTCGTGCTGACGGCCGATACCGAAATCGTCGCGACATTCTTCGCGCTGAAGAATAACGATCACACCACCCTCGTACGGATGAGCCAATCGCAAGACCCCATATGGCGGCCGCTCGGATTGGGCAAGATGATCATTCACATGGCCCTCGAAGCGCTTCATGCGGAAGGCTGCCGCATGTTTGACCTATCGGTCGGCTCCTACCGGTATAAGGACGAGTTTCGCGTTGAGCCCGTGCCAATGGTGGAACTGACAACCCCGCTGAGTTTACGCGGCACGCCATTCATCGCGCGCAGAAAAGCCATCGCCTATATTTCGCGAAAACCCAGACTGATGGCCCTCGCACGCTCGATTGCCGATAGGCTCCCGCGTCTCGCGTCGTAGCGCCGCCCAAATACGGCAGGCCCGTTCCAAAACGAAACGCGGTTGTCGAAGAATTTAGCCACGGGGCCGCCGGGGTTTCCCTTATCCAAAGCAACGGCGAAGCCAACCGGGCCCTAGCGACGTCCAATCGGCCGGTCCATCAGGCACCCGATACCCAGCAAGGTTGCGGCTCCGACCAACACCCGATTGGCGGCTCGTTTGCAACGGGCTGCCCCATAGGCCGAAAAACAATCGTCGGCTTAAGGGGAGCATCGAAGTTGCGTAAGTCGTGGTTTCATTTTGGGGCATCGCACAAGACTTTTTCAGCCGAAGCGCTCCTGCCGGCGGGCGCAGGCACTTATCCGGAAATCGATCGTCCTTCGAAGAATTCGCGAACCCCGAACCGCCAGAGAAACCGCACCTCCGTGTTACAGCTCGTCCATAGCAACGAGGGCGGCGGCGTCGAAGCGCTTGCAGAGATGATTTCCGACGGCCTCCAGCGGACAGGCGCCGACGTCGAAACGCGCTTCATCTATCCGGGTATCAGCGCGACCACGGCTCAGAAGTTGCGCGGCATCGCCGCCGCCATCGTGGCGATCGCGCGCAAGCGACCCGACACACTCATCGCCTATCAATCGACGGCGTCCGTACTCGTCGGCGTCGTTGGAGCCGCCATCGGTTGCAAAAAACGGATTGTACATCAAACGGCGACGCCCGGCGAAATTCATCCTGCGGTCCGCGTGCTGGACACGGCTATGGGTTCGGCGGGGCTCTACAGCGTCAACATCGCGAATTCGGCCGCGACAGAACAGGCGTTCGGCCATTATCCGCAACCCTACCGGAAGTATCTGCGCAGGATCGATCACGGGCTCGATGCGCCTGAGGCGCGTCATCCTCGATCCGACGTCCTTACGCGCTACGCGATTCCCGACGAAGGCCTGCTGTTGCTGAATGCCGGCAGGCTTTGCGATCAGAAAGGTCAGGATCGGATCATTCGCGCACTGCCGTATGTTCGGGGCGCCCGCCTCATCCTCGCAGGCGGCGGACCGGAAGAAGCCTCACTCAGAGAGTTGGCGCGGTCGCTCGGAGTTGCAGATCGAATCCACTTCCTTGGCGTTGTTTCGCGCGCCGCCCTCGGCGATCTACTCGGCGCCGTGGATATGTTCGTGTTTCCTTCCAAATGGGAGACGTTCGGACTTGCGGCGGTGGAAGCTGCAATGGCCGGCGTCCCGATCGTGGCCGCGGATCTCCCGGTCTTGCGCGAAGTCCTATGGACCGGCCGCGAGGAACCTGTGGGCTTCGTCGACCCCATGAATCCTGAGGCCCTTGCCACAGCGATCGAGAAGCAGCGCGCATGGAAACGGTCGAGTGAAGCCGTCCGCAAGTTCGCTCAAGCCATCCGCGCCAAATATTCACGAAAGCGGATGCTCGAGTCGTATGCAGAGCTGATCAACGGCCCCGAATATCGCCGCGCCGGTTGAGCGATTACGGCTAAACCTGCCTTAAAGCCGCAAACTTCCGAAATGCCAGCTTCTGCGTCCACAATCCAAGGCCGAAGATGTCATAGGCCTTGACGATCAAGCAGGCTCCGAGGCTGATCAAACCGAATTTCAGTGCGCTCGACGTCAGATAGCCGATCGGTAGCAAACCGACGGTATCGGCAAGGAATTCGGCGACAATCGCCGCACCGGCTATGCCGCAAAGATCGAGAACAGGAAGCGGCATCGCCCGCCACCGTCTCGCCGCCAGGGCGGCAATGAGACAGCCCGCTGACTGCGCTGCCACCATAGCTAGAGCCGCGCCGGTCGCGCCATAAGAAGGGATAAGCAACAGCGCCGTGATGGTTCCGGCAACGACCGTCCCCGTCGAAGCGTAAAGTTCGGCAGACCCGCTCTCCAGGAAGTAGATCGCCTGGCCGAAGTAGAACGCACGAAACACGTAAAGAGCCGTCGCCAGTGTAAAATACGGCACCAGGGACGCCGCCGCCTCCGCGTAATGTGCGCCGAACAAAATGCGCACGACGTCCGGCGCAAAGCACAGGATAACCGCGGATCCGAATGCCGTTATGAACGCATAGGCGCGGAAGGCTTCGGTGAGAATGGTCCGCGTTTGCACATCGTCGCCACCACTTGCGGCCCGTTTCGCATGGGGCATGTACGAGCCGGCGACCGCCTCGGAGACCACGACAAGGCTTTGCTTAATGAGATCGCCGACGGCGCCATAAGGTCCAACCGCGCCGACGCTGTCCAATCGTGCCAGCAGCAATCGGTCGCCGCTCTGGCCGACCGCGTTGATGCCGAAAGCCAGGATCAGCGGTGACCCGTATATCAGATATTGGCGCGCAATCCCGGCGGAATACTTCGCCCGAATCCCTGACCAGCCTTCGCGGATCAACGGCACGGCCGCAAGAACGTGAGCGGCTGCAACGCCCGCAGCAAGGCCCGTCGCCGTCCCCGCTAACGCGAATGCGACGGCGCCGCCGACCGGCACCAAAAGCGCGCGGAGCAGCACCGCGAATCCGATCAGCTCCACCTTCAGCCGTGCGCGCGAAATCTCGTAGAACGTCTCGAACACGGCGAGGCCGATCGTCGGCATGATGGTCCCAGCAACGACAGCGCCACTATAAATCCCAACCCAAACAGTTAACGCCGCGATGGAGACGACCGCGACTACGAATAGGCACACCGTACGAAGGAACGTACCGACAATGGACGCCGAGGTATCCGCCGTATAGAGCGCGAAGAACGACATCCGTAGCCATTGGATGGCGAAGCCGTAAATGATGTACGCCGATGCGAGATAAAGCAGATAGGCGCCGAACGTCTCTGGTCCCGCGAGGCGCGCAAAGAGCGCCACCGAAAGCAGGTTCAGCGCAGCCGCGAACACACGCGAGCCGATATAGATCGCAGCGTGGCGCAAAATCATTCCGGAAAAACCTTACTCACGCTGCATTGCTCGATTTTGGGACGCACTTAAGTCTCGTTTAAACAAGACGGCTGCGGAACGGTGCCGATTTAGGCATGCTTTTGGCATGTATCGTCCGCATGATGCTTCACGAGACAAACCTGAAATCCACTTTCCATGCCAATCCGGACGGCACGATCGCCCACGCGGCAGACGCGAAACCACACATTGCGTTCTTCATCCGCGCCCTCGACGGCGGAGGCGCCCAGCGAGACGCCATCTTGCTGGCGAACAGTCTGTCCGAGACAGGAATAAGGGTCAGCATTCTGACACTTCTGCCCGAGGGCAGGTTGAAACGCCTCGTGGCTGACGGCGTAACCGTTCATCACGTTCGCGCGAAGCGTCTTGCAACAGCTGTCATTGCTCTCCGCAACGCGATACGCGAGCTCAATCCGGCGGTGCTTCTGAGCTCCGAAGCCGCCGCGAACCTCGCAGCCTTCGCCGCTGTCCGACTGCTGCCTGTCAAAACGCGACCGCGTCTCGTCTTGCGAGAGGTAACGGCGCCATCGATCGCGAAGGGACTAGATCCCTACCTTCAAAATCGCCTCGCCTTCCGCCTCGCCGGATACGTCTACAGCCGGGCAAGCCGCGTCCTTACGCTGACGGACGGCGCGCGTCGCGATCTCATTGTGAACTTCGGCGTTCCGGCCGAGCGCATCAGCGTCATGACCTCGAACGCCGTCATCGATCCGCCGACGGTCGCGCGTCTCGCGCTCAGTGAAACAGCCGCTGAAAAGCGCGAAAAAGGCTTACTCCTCGCCATCGGCCGCCTGTCACCTGAAAAAGATCATCTGACCTTGATCGAGGCGTTCGCAGGCCTTCACATCTCCACGCCTGCCCGGCTCGTCATCGTCGGTGAAGGGCCGATGCGTCCGGCGCTCGAAGCAGCCATCGCGCGTTTCGGTCTCGAAGATCGCGTCACCCTTGCCGGCGCGACAAACGATCCATTCCAATGGCTGCTGAAAGCCGATGTGCTTGTCAGTTCGTCGAAGTTCGAAGGCCTCGGCAATGTGCTGATCGAAGCGCTCGCCTGCGGTACCGCCGTCGTCTCCACCGATTGTCCGTACGGACCTCGTGAGGTTTTGGAAGGTGGCCGCCTCGGCAGGCTTGTTCCCGTCGGCAATCCAAAGGCACTCGCGAACGCCATCGCTCTGGCGCTGACGACACCAACGGATCGCGCCGCGCTGAGACGCGCAGCCGAAAAGCACACAGCTAGGCAAGCTGCCTGCTGCCTCATAGCCAACCTGCAACTTGTGTGAGACCATGAACAGCATCACGGCGATCGGTGGATGGGTTGGAGCAAGAAGCGCCGAACCGCGGCCGAAGCGGCTGACAGGACTTTGCGCCAGCGGCTCGCGCTATCTCGCGCGTATCATCCCGACCAAACCATTTCGCGCGAAAAATTCAGGTCCGATCGTAAGCTTCACCTTCGACGATGTCCCGGACTCTGCGCTGACAAACGGCGCCCGCATTCTCGATCGGCACGGCGTTCGCGGCACATTCTACGTCGCGCCCGGATCCTGCGGAATGCAGGACGAGCATTGGACCGTCATCGACAAGCGTGGCGTCGCCGACCTCGCCCACGCCGGACATGAAATCGGCTGCCATACCTACGGTCACGTCAAAGTGCAGTCGCTCAGCCACTCCGACCTCGCGCGCGAAACTCAACGATGCTTCGATGCCCTTCGTGACATCGGCGGAGATGCCGTAAGCAAAAACTTCGCCTACCCCTTCGGCAACGTCTCGTTCCCGCGGAAATTCCAGCTCGATAGACAGTTCACCAGCTGCCGCAGCATCTACACGGGGTTGAACTCGGGCCTGATCGATCTTGCGATGTTGCGCTCGGTCGAACTCTATGACCGCACGAGCACCGAACAATCGATCAACGCCACGCTCGATCAGGCGATCGCAACGAACGCATGGGTCATTTTTTATACGCACGACGTCGCGCATGACCCGAGCTGGATCGGCTGCTCGCCGGCGCATCTCGAAATGGCGGTGAAGGCCGCCAAGGCGCGCGGAATCCCATGTCTCGCTGTCGACGAAGCGCTCGCCGCAATCGGCGTTCGCACCTAAGCGGCGCGATCCTCTTCGGCGACGGGAAAACGCGCCAGAAGATGCATCCCGAAAATCGCCATCAGCGCCATGAACCAGACCGGGTTGTTGCGCGAGACCAGCACCGTCTCCAGCGATGCTGTGTAAAGCACATAGATCCACAGTCTCAGGAAATAGCGCAAAAGCGCCGGATTGTTCGACACGCGTAGTGCCGTTCCGAAATCCCGCATCGGCAGATAGATCACGGCCAGCAGCAGCAGGATCAGGCCGGGTATGCCGAACTGCAGGGCCGCCTCAAGATAGCTGTTATGGGAATCCGTCCCAAGCTCCTCCACCCAGCCGGATATATCCTCCGGCTCCGCAGGAAGCTTGTCGCGATACATGAGTTCGTTCGTTCGCCACGGCCCCGTTAGCCCGTACCCGAAAACCGGATGCTCAGCCGTTTGCTCCATCGAGAACCGCCAAAGATCCGTCCGTCCCGTGAATGTAGCGTCGGGCAAGACCATGGCGACGACCGAACGCACCGGCCCCGGCCAGCTCGATCCGACCGTTGCAACATTGAGAAGAACGAGCGGCAGGAGAATCAAAATTGCTCTAAGCCAGCCACTGCGCATCCGATAAACCAATGCCGCCAACACCAGCGTGAACGGCACGAGCGCAATCGACGTCTTCGATACCGAGAACAGCAGAAACACCCATGCGAGGCCGACAATCAGCCAGCCCGCCCATCGCTGTCCCGCATCCTTGATGAACAAGCCGGTGAAGATGAGGACGACCATCATCGCGCCGGCCTCATTCTTATGATTGAAGAAGCCGCGCCAGTTGCCTGCGAGCTCTTTCTCCAACGTATCGCCGGCAGAATGGATGGAGAGCGACGGCAGGAACGCAACGCCAAAGTAGCAAAGAACGAGCACGGCGAGCGCAGCGATCGTCAGTTGATTTGCGAACTGACGCGGACTCCGCGGCAGTCCCACGGCCATCGCTGCAATCGTCATCGAAATGATTTCGAACAGGCCTCGCTTCAGACCCATTGCCGGATCGCCCGAAACGACATTCGTGATCAGCAGCCAGACGCCAAAGGCCACAAACGGGAACGACGCAACATTGAGGAGATGCTTCGGCTTCGTCGCCAGCGTGAAGCCGGCAAGGACGGCCCATAGCAATGGGAACGCGATCTGGTTGGCGATGTTGCCGCTTGCGAGGGGCCCGGCGAGATCGGCACCGGAGCGGTCGTGGAACGGCGCGAACGAAATCCAATAGACAAGCAGCACGACCAGCAACAGAAACGGACGAAGCGCGCTCGTGAGATCGCTCACCCGCGCTGCGCCAGCTTCGTCTGTTGCTCTTATGGACGTCATGATTGCCGACCTTCGCCTTACGTATGAGGCCGCCAGGAATGTGCCAGATAGTCTTTAACGAACGCGCCATACTCAGACGGCGACACGCCATCCGGCGCGAGCAATCGCGGTGTTGCGCCCGAACTGAAGCACCACGCCATTGAGTGAAGCTTGAGCGGTTCCAAAATATCGCGAGTGAACGGAATGCCGAAATCTTCCGGCGTCCCTCGGATTGCATCGTCGCCATCCCTGCTGAACCCCCATTCGGTGACGACCACGGGCTTTACGGCCGGAAGCCCGCCGAGACTGTCAGGCCAGCGCGAAGCGACGCCACGATCCTCGTTCGGATAGCAATGCCAGGAATAGATGACGCGCGGATCATCGATCAGGTCTCTCGCAACGCCGTTGAGATCGTGCGCCCATCGTCCGCCCGCGACCATGATAATCGCATCCGACCGCGATCTGATTTCCTTGATCAGACGAACCCATAGGACCTTGAGGAACGGCCAATGCTCGCCCGTGCTCCGCCACATCTGTCCGTCGTAAACCGGCTCATTCCAAAGTTCGAAAAGAATTCCCGCATCGCCGCCGAAACGCGCTGAGACTGTGCGCCAGAAGTCGAGCGCCAGTACCTCATCGGACGCGAAAGCGTCTAGCGGCAACCCCCAGCTCGGATCGACAGGCTCCGCATACCGTCCCGGAAAGCCGATCGCGTGCCAATCGATGATGACGAAGAGTCCCGCAGCGCGTGCCGCCGAAACATCCCGATCAAGCAGCGCCAAAGTACGTTCCGCGTCCTGACGCCAATGTCCCGGATGGACGCTGATCCGCACCGCCGAGCAGTTCCATTCGCTCGCAAGAAGCGCGTAATCGCTGAGCGGACGTTTACCCCGAACGTAGATCGGATCGCCGACGCCGACGCCCATCAACCGGATCGGACGGCCGTCAAAACGAAGCTCGTTGCCAATGACGTCGAATTTCGGCCGCTCTCGCGCGCCGCCCGCGCACGTCGAGGCAAGCAACACGCCTGCTCCGGCTGTTGCAGTCAGAAATTTCCGGCGGCTGACGTCAGACGGCATGCGCAGCAACTGCCGCAGTCGAACTCGCAACGCCTTTCGCAGTCAGGATGGTCCCGCAAAGACGCGGAATGTCCCTCGTCGCGGCATCGGCGCCGTGATCGGCGACCGGCTCATTCGGCCGGTTGGACGAAACGAAGAGAACCGAATTCGTCGCGTCGAGATTCGGCGAGAGCGCATCGATCCGCGCATCCACCACGATGACATCATAGGATTGCTTCGCATCCTCGAGAACCTCAACGATGGATGACGCCTTGGGATCACTAACCATCAGCACGTCGAGGTTCTGCTCTTGCGTCTTGCTGATCCGCCCCCTCGCCTCCCGCGCAACGCGCGCCGCCACTTGAGCGTCCGCAACCAGCAACCGGGTGAGCCCGCGCGACCGCACATCGGCGTCGATAATCAGCACCTTTTTGCCTTCCGCAGCAATCGTATGCCCAAAGGCCAGCGCAATGACCGGCTTGACCGGGACCGCCTGATTGGACACGAACCAAACTGTCCGGGCGGCATGACCAGCCTTCGCGCCGCTGTTCACAGCGGCTTGCAGCGACCGGATATGATCCGTAAACACCGTATCGGACGATTTCGCGGCACTTCGCGCGAGCGTCGCCATCGCGGACGTTCCTTCCCGCAGCCACAGAGTCTGTGCCGCACGCGATGCGGCGCGCATGTCACTGACCAACCGGCGCGGCGCCAGCGGAATGACCGCGCGCTCTTCTGATGTTGCGGGGCCTAGCTTCTCAGTAAGGACGGCCCTTTCCGAAATCGTCTTCTTCGGGAACGGGCTCGGCGATGTCACGGTCTCGACCCGCGGTTCGTGCGCGTCCGGCGTCCACTTTACGCGCTCGACAAAGGATTCCGACGTGGGCACACCTTGCAAAGCCGGAGCCTCAGCGGCGGCATGAGCGCCGATCAGGCGGCGAACAAGCGGAAGCAACGTCGCCGCCGCGCCGATGGCCAGCCCGATCAGAAAGCCGAGCGCGGCCAGGATGACACCGCGAGGCGGAAACACGCGCGCCGGAAGCGGCATCGCCGACGAGATGATGCGCACGTTCGTCGTATTCAGACGAGATTGCTCACGCGTCTCACGCGACCGCACGACCGACTGCTGGTAAAGCGTCTGCGTGACCTCGAGATTGCGCTCCAGTTCGCGCAGTTCGATTTGCGCCTTGGCGGCCTCGTTCATTTCGCCGTTAAGCCGCTGCACCGTGTCGGACAACGACTGCTCATTGGCTTTCGCGCGTTCGTAGTCGTGGCGGATGCTTTCGAGAACGCGAACGATCTCGCGATCCAACTCCGACCGGACAGCGCTTTCCTGCTGCGCCATCGTCACCATGACCGGATGCTTCGGCATCAATTGCGCGGCAAACCTTGCGCGCTCGGCGGCAACCGCAGCGAGCTGCTTCTTCAGATTGATCAACGTCGGCGACGCCATGATTTCCGGCATGGCTTCCGGCGCGCCACGAGATCTTTCGATATCGTCGATCTGCGCCTTGATGCGCTCCGTTGCGGCACGCGCGAGAGCCAGTTGATTGTTCGCATCGGTGAGCTGTTGCTCGACGACGAGCTTGCCGCCCGCAAGTCCGAGGTTGTGCGCAGCCTTGTAAGCCGCGATTTTTTCCTCGGCCGAGTTCACCTGATCCTGCATGGCCTTGAGGCCGGAATCGAGCGCTTCCGCCGCGCCCTCGTTGCTCGACGACCGGAATTGCGCCTGATCCTCGAGATACGCAGCGACGATAGCATCCGCGATCCGTACCGATTTCTCTGCATCGTTCGAACTGACCGACAACTCGATGACGAATGTGCGTTCCGGCCTCTTAACGCCGATGCGCTGCTGCAGCGTTTGCAGCGCCGCCAATTCCAAATCGCCGTTCTGTTTCGAACTCGCAGGCCCGGTCAGGCGCGATATCGCTGCCGTCAACGGGCTGCTCGCCGTCCCGTTGAAGTCCGGATCGTTTTGAAGCCCTAATTTTTGGATGGCTCGTTTTAGAACACTGTTCGAAGACAGCACCTGAACCTGGCTCTCGACGACCGTGATGCCGGAATCGGATTCCCCGGCGCGCGGCGTCACCTCCTTGTCGAGGAGGCGCAGGTCTCTCGGATCGACGAGCAATTGGGCTGTGGCGACGTAGCGATGCGGAACGAACTTGGCGACCGTGACCAGAAGCCCACCGCCTAAAAGGCCGCAAATCAGCAGGAAAAACTTGCGCCGCCAGAGAGCCGCAAAAACCGCGCTCGCATCGAAACCGAAGGGCACGGGCGAAGTGGCAGCGCGGTTCTGCGCGCCCCCCGCGTGAGGATGATCCAAAAACACGTCTGTCTCCGACCGCATCTCGATAGGAAAAAAGGAAGCCCCATGCGCCATCAGCGAAAGGGCGATCACGCCTCACGAGCAAACGATGTGCCAGCCGCGTTGTTGGTTAAAATCGATCAATGCTTGTATGTAATAATAAAAAAAGGCCCCGGAATTCGGGGCCTTTTGATGCATTATTTATCGTCGTCGCTGGGCTTCTTGTCGGAAGGGCCATTGGTGCTGTCTTGGGCACCCTTTACGCCGGTCGCGTCCTGAGAGGGTGACATGCCCTGCTCGCCTGCACCGGCTCCGGTCGTTCCTTGCGGATCCATCGCAGGACCGTTCTTATTGCCCGGTGCACCCTTCACACCCGGTCCGGAACTCGTGTCCGAAGGCGGCTGGTTATCGTTCGACGTATCGGCTGCGAGAGCAGGTGCCACGCCGAACAGGGTTGCAATGGCGCAGGCCGCAATCATCTTCCTCATGGCATATCCATCCTTGTTTGGTTCATTGACAATGCAAGGTTGGAACGCATCCGTTGCCTGCAGCGTTCCGCCTGCGCAACGCATCCATCGATCACATTCAGATCAGCGCAGCCTGCGCAGCAGCATCCTTGCGCCGCGGTAAAGAAACCAAATGGCAAAGAACGGAGCAGCAATAAGAAGGATTAGCAAATCCGACCCCAAGCCAACGCCACGCCGAAAAAGTGCGAGCACTTTTGATTTCGGCGGCTCAGGAAATTCGCCCGGAATGCATGAGCGAACGTGTTGGGGCTCCTTGGCGGGAAGCTCAACGCTGCGCAGCGTCACCCGGCGTTGCACCCATGCACGCCGCCGATAACGATCAATCTTTCGGGCCCGATCTGGCCCACGAAAAGCTACTGATTTTGTCTGACGCATAACACTCCCGTTCATACGGACGGAACACGGCAGAACGGTGTAGCGTTCCGGCGTCACAATACCGCGACGGGTTGTTATAAAAATCCAACAATGGCCATATTCGCCAGGCGTTTCGACCCGCACGCCGCCACTGATGGCCGCGCTGCGTTAGCTCGGCTTGCGCTTCAGAATCGACAGGCCCGCATAGACCGCGACGGCGCCAAGTTCTTCCTCGATCCGGATCAACTGATTGTACTTTGCCAAGCGGTCCGACCGCGAAAGTGATCCCGTCTTGATCTGGCCGCAGTTGGTTGCAACGGCGAGATCGGCAATCGTTGAATCTTCCGTTTCGCCCGAGCGATGCGACATGACGGCGGTATAGCCTGCACGCTGCGCCATGCTGACGGCATCGAGCGTCTCGGAGAGCGAGCCGATCTGATTGACCTTCACCAGGATCGAGTTCGCGATACCTTTGTCGATACCTTCGCCAAGTCGATCGGTATTCGTCACGAAAAGATCATCGCCGACCAGCTGAACGCGCTTGCCGAGCATGTCGGTCAGCAGCTTCCATCCGGTCCAGTCGTCCTCGGCCATCCCGTCCTCGATCGAGATGATCGGATACCGGTTCACGAGATCTTCGAGATATTTGGCATTGCCCGCGCTGTCGAGCGTCTTGCCTTCGCCGGCAAACTGATACTTTCCGTCCTTGAAATATTCGGTCGAAGCGCAATCGAGCGCCAGCATCACATCCTCGCCCGGCTTGTAGCCGGCCTTCTCGATCGACTTCATGATGAAGCTCAGCGCTTCATCGGCGCTCTTGAGGTTTGGCGCGAACCCGCCCTCGTCGCCAACAGAGGTGCTATGCCCGGCATCCTTGAGATTCTTCTTCAAGGTGTGAAAGATTTCCGAGCCGACGCGAATGGCGTCCGCACAGCTCTCCGCCGCGACGGGCATGATCATGAATTCTTGGATGTCGATCGGATTGTCGGCGTGGGCCCCGCCGTTGATGATGTTCATCATCGGCACGGGAAGAACGTGCGCATTGACGCCGCCGATATAGCGATAGAGCGGCAGATCGTTCGATTGCGCAGCCGCCCTCGCAACGGCAAGCGAGACGCCGAGAATGGCATTGGCGCCGAGACGGCTTTTGTTCTCCGTACCGTCAAGCTGAAGCAAGGCCGCGTCGATCCCGCGCTGCTCCTCGGCATCCATGCCGGACAGCGCATCAAAGATCTCGCCGTTGACGGCATCGACCGCCTTCCAGACGCCCTTGCCCTGATAGCGCTCCTTGTCCCCGTCCCTGAGTTCGATCGCTTCGTGAGCCCCCGTCGATGCGCCGGATGGAACGGCGGCCCGCCCCTCCGAACCGTCCTCGAGCAGCACATCCACTTCGACCGTCGGATTGCCGCGGCTGTCGAGGATTTCGCGGCCGGTGATGTCAACGATGGCGGTCATGAGCGGTTCCGATATGTTTGAGACTGGCCTATCGAGGCGAGGCTGCTGTAAGTGTTTCGGCGCGGGTTTTAACCGCAATTGCGAACAAGGCAAAGTCCTCGCGGGCAGTTCGAACCTACCCGGAAGGACATTCGCCCAGGACCAAAGGTGCGCCAATGTCAGAAACGAGGAAGTGGACCGGAGGTTGCCATTGTGGACGCGTGCGTTTTGAAGCCGAACTTGCGCTCGATGGGCTGAAAATCTGCAACTGTTCATATTGCCAGAAACGCGGGTCGATCATGGGCTTCGTCCCCGTAAGCGCGTTTCGCCTACTGTCCGGTAAGGATGAGGAGAAAGAGTACCTGTTCAACAAGAAAAAGATTCACCACACGTTCTGCCCGGAATGCGGAATAGGCTCCTACTCCTACGGAACGACGCCCAGCGGAGCGTCCATGGTGGCCATCAATGTCAGATGCCTCGACGGGGTCGACGCCGCCGCTCTGACGCCTACCCTTTTCGACGGCAGGAGCCTCTAGCCGTGCCGGAATCGTCTGCTCTTGTTCTCTTTTCAGGTGGCCAGGATTCGACTGTATGCTTGGCCTGGGCCCTTGACCGCTATGATCGCGTCGAAACGGTCGGCTTCAGGTATGGCCAACGCCATGGCGTCGAACTCGAGCAGCGCGAGGTCGTTCGCTCGAAGCTCGCGCGCCTAGGTGTCCAAGGACACCGCTTGGGCGGCGATACCGTCCTCGACTTGCCCGCGCTCCAAAGCATCAGCGATACGGCCTTGACCCGCGAGACCGAGATCACGTTCGCCGCGACCGGCTTGCCGACGACGTTCGTGCCGGGACGAAACCTTCTCTTCCTCACCTACGCGGCGGCGCTCGCCTACCGGCGCGGCATCGGCACGCTCGTCGGCGGGATGTGTGAGACGGATTTTTCCGGCTACCCGGACTGCCGAAACGATACGATCCAGGCGATGGCCCAGGCCCTGTCCCTCGGATTGGCATCACCCGTCGCCATCGAAACACCGCTGATGTTCATCGACAAGGCCGCGACGTGGGAGCTTGCGTCAACGCTCGGTGGCGAAGAGCTCATTCAAATCATTCTGGAGGATACGCACACCTGCTACATGGGCGACCGGACGCACCGCCACCCATGGGGCTACGGTTGCGGCACGTGCCCCGCCTGCGATCTGCGCGCCAAAGGCTGGACCGAATGGCATACGCGCACCGGCGATACCGCTGCAGCTGAAACTTGAAATTCGCCGGATCCGTACCCTTTCCTCTCCCGGAACGGGAGAGGATGCCCGAAGGGCAGGTGAGGGACTTGGATTGCACGACGAAAGATCCGCGTAAGCCTCTAAAACGGAAAGATCAGACACGTCGTCGTCGCATGAGCCATCAGCTTGCCTCTGTGGTCCGTCAATCGCCCTTCCGCCGTCGCCCCGCGCCGCCCGCGCGCAAGAACGGTTCCTTCGGCGCGAACGAGGCCGGTGTCCTTCGTCATCGGCCTGAGCAGCGAAACCTTGAATTCCATCGTCGTGAAGCCCGTGCCCTTGGACAACGTCGATAGCACCGCGCAAGCCATGCAGGAATCGAGCAGCGTCGCGGTATAACCGGCATGCACCGTTCGGATAGGATTGTAGTATTCTTCGCGCGGTTCGGAGACGAACACGGTCCGCCCCTCATCCACCTCGGTCATGCGGAAGCCGAGAGTCTTGCCGATCGGCGGACCGGGCAGATCTCCCCGCAGCATTGCGTTGAGAAACTCGAGCCCGCTCATTGACGTCAGCGTCTCGAGATCGACAATGCCGACATTGTCGGATGCGGGTGAGCTAGGCTGCATGGTGGGTCCGCCTCATCAGGCCTCTAGCGTGAATGGATTGCAATCCATCCCGCGGTCGAAATAGTCCTCATCTTCAGCGCGCTTCAATGCGGCGGCGTTCCGCAGGCAGAAACAATGGCGAGCAGAACCATCGCGGCGCCAAATTGCGATAAGTACGCGCGCCGGTCACCATGGCCCCCCAGCGGACTTGACTTGGCCGCCGCGCTTCGTAGGTATCCCGGCATGTACGCGATCAAGGAGATTTTCTACACGCTTCAGGGCGAAGGCGCGAATGCCGGCACCCCCGCGGTCTTTTGCCGTTTTGCGGGCTGCAACCTCTGGAGTGGCCGCGAACAGGATCGCGCCAAGGCGATTTGCCGGTTTTGCGACACCGATTTCGTCGGCATCGACGGCGAAGGCGGCGGCCGCTTCGAGACGGCGGATACGCTGGCCGATGCTTGCCGTGCCGCCGCACCCCAATCTAATCAGTCAGTACTCGTCGTTCTGACTGGCGGCGAGCCGATGCTGCAGGTCGATCAGGAACTGGTTGATGCCCTGCACGCGCGCGGTTTTCGCATCGCCATCGAAACCAACGGCACGCTGCCGGTCCTCGAAACGATCGATTGGATCTGCGTCTCGCCGAAGGCGGGAGCCGACCTCAAGCAGCGCCACGGTAACGAGCTGAAGCTCGTCTACCCGCAGGAAGGCAGTGACCCGGCGCGCTATCTGGAACTCGACTTCGAAGAACGTTTCCTGCAGCCGATGGACGGCCCCGACCAGCACGCCAATACGCTTGCGGCCATCGCCTACTGCAAGGCCAATCCGGCCTGGCGTCTGTCCGTCCAAACCCATAAAATTCTCGGAATCCCTTAACGAACAGGCCTTCCGCGCCCGTTTGGCGCGGATTGAGCCCCCGAGCGGGGGTGGCGCCTCGGGGCGAAATCCCGTATGGAGCGGCCATGCAAATCTACAAGGAATTCAGGTTCGAGGCGGCCCATTTCCTGCCGTCGGCAGCACCCGGCACACCGAATGCGCGCGTGCACGGTCACTCGTTTCGCGCGCGCATCGTCGTCGAAGGCGAGCCGAACGCCGATACGGGCTACATCTTCCATTTCGATGAATTGTCGGCAGCGCTCCGCGAAACGGAAGACGCGCTCGATCACCGCATGCTCAACGATATCGACGGTCTTTCTGCGCCGACGCTCGAGCGCATCTCGATGTGGATTTGGAACCGTCTGTCGAACCGCATCCCCGGTCTTGTCCAGGTCGAGGTCCATCGCGACAGCTGCAGCGAAGGTTGTATCTATCGCGGACCTTCCCCTACGGATCGACGGCTGGCGGCGGAGTAGCGTGCGATGGCAGCGGAACAGCCGGGCTCAACTCAGCTCGGCAAACAGGTCGGGATACCGGAAAGTCCCGAGGCGGCTCAGCTCGACCGCGTCGCCAATCCGCACGCGGATACCGATTATGTCGCCCGCTTCACGGCGCCCGAGTTCACGTCACTCTGTCCGGTGACGGGGCAGCCCGATTTCGCGCACCTCGTCATCGATTATGTGCCGGGCGGATGGCTGCTCGAAAGCAAATCGCTGAAACTCTATCTCGCGTCGTTTCGCAACCACGGCGCATTCCACGAAGATTGCACCGTCGCGATCGGCAAACGCATTGCCGGCCTTATCGAGCCGAAATTTTTGCGGATTGGCGGCTATTGGTATCCGCGCGGCGGCATACCGATCGACGTCTTCTGGCAAACGGGAACGCTCCCGAAGGGCGTCTGGCTGCCTGATCAAGATGTGCAGCCGTACAGAGGACGAGGCTAAGCCCCGTCCCCCGTAATGATATCCGGTCAGTCTCGAATAGCTGATCGAATTACCAGTCACGCCGGTGGTGATGACGCCAGTGGCGATGATGGCGATAGCCGTAGTTATATCCGTACCCATACCCGTAGTAGGGACGGTAATAGGGCCGGTAGTACGGCCTATAATAGCCATACCGATAGTGATGACGGTGCCGCCAGCGGCGATAGTGCGTCTTCTCTACGACACTGTTGCCGCTCTTCGCTGCCGACCCAACAGCCGCAAGATCGCCACCACCAATTGATGCTGCCTGAGCACCGGTCGCGGCAAAGCCGATCCCGAGTCCCAGAGCCAACGCCAAAAGAAGATTTCGCATTTCGGTCTCCCAAGCTTATTGCCTTCCAGCAATTTGCAATCGCAATTTCTGGTTCCGGCTTATGCACCTTAGGAGTCCTTGACTGAACGGCAGCTGTACGGCGCGACAATCTCTGATGGCAAACGCAAATGAATTGCGGCCAAATCGCGATCAGCGATTTTCGGGTAACGGAATAAATTCCGTTTCATCGCCGGGCACGATCGAAAAACGGCCCTGACGCCAATCTTCTTTGGCGCTGTCAATTCGCTCTTGTGAACTGGATACAAAGTTCCACCAGATATGACGCGGCCCATCCATCGGCTCGCCGCCGAGCAACATCAATCGCGCATTCGTCTCCGCGAGAATTGAAATGCGATCACCGGGCTTGAAGACCAGAAGCTGGCCGCCTTCGAACGTCTGCCCTGCGATGTCGACGCGGCCGGAAGCGAGATACACCGCGCGCTCGTCATAATCCGGATCGAGAGGCAGCACGGCGCCGGGCGCGAGAACGGCCTCGGCGTAGAAGCAGTCATGCGGGAACACAGCAGGCGACGTCTCGCCGTAAAGGCTCCCAGCGATAAGACGAACGCGCTTGCCTTCACCTTCGAGCCTCGGCAAGGCACTCACGTCATGATGCGCAAATGCCGGTGCGCTTTCTTCATGCGACTTAGGCAACGCCATCCACGCCTGAATTCCGAACATTTCCTGACCGGACGCACGCATTTCCGGACCCGTTCGTTCCGAGTGAACGATACCGCGGCCCGCCGTCATCAGATTGACCTCTCCGGGCCGGATCGCGAGAGCTGACCCGAGGCTGTCCCGATGCATCATCTCGCCTTGAAAGAGATAGGTGACGGTGGCGAGCCCAATGTGTGGATGCGGCCGCACATCGATCCCTTGTCCCGACAGAAATTGCGCAGGCCCCATCTGATCGAAAAAAATGAATGGCCCGATCATCTGCCGCTGCGCCGACGGCAGAGCACGACGCACCTCGAACCCGCCGAGGTCGCGCGCTCTGGGCACGATCACCTGCTCGATCGCATCACAAGATTGGCGATCGCCCGGAATGGGATCGTTATCCTTGAGCCAACTCATCGCGCGCATCCTCCTCGTCTTGAGACATGGTGGCGGCCGTTTCCCGCCACAAGCAGCATCAGATAATCAGAAATCGCGACGCCTCAAGTGCACTTGGCCGCCGGCACACATCGCGGCGGCCAAACCACTTGAACCGGTTGCGCTGAACCCAGTCGTAGATCCGGTCGCCAATCACACCTGGAACGAAGCGCCCAACGTGCCCTAGCCCCCGCCAAGGTTGCGGCATCGTCTCGGCTGCAGCCATCGCGCCTGCCCACCGCGTGAACGGCAACCCATCACGCAAAACCATGAAGGTATCGAACGCATCTGCGTCGAGCTTGTAATGCGCGTAAAGGGCCTTCGGCAGCGGATCCTGAATGACCGCGAATTGGCTTCGTCCAGCCGGATCACGATCAAGCATCCACTGCACGCCGCCCGAACAGAGAACGCAAAGACCGTCGAATATGATCAGCGGCCGGGTATCGTCGAAACGCGGAACTGCCGGATCATTGCGGTAGCTGTAGGCTTTGAAGGGCATCAAGGATGATTTCCTGCCTCGAGTTCATGACAAGCAAATGGAGACGGAGACACGGCGCTATCAAGATGCAAATTTCTCTTCCGTCTCAATTCCGAATTATTCCGGATAAAGCCTACCCGGCGGAAGGTGCGACGCGTAGAAACGTGCACACGACTTTCTCAGCGCCATTTGGAGTTCAGACCGATGCCCCGCCGTGTACCGCACGTCTCCTGCCTTCTACTCTGTCTCGGCCTCGCAAGCTTTTGCGCCGCCAGGCCCGCACGCGCCGAGATCGATTGTGCCAACGCGGCCTCAACAGTCGAGATGAATTTTTGCGCCGACAAGGATTATCAGGCCGCCGATAAGGCCCTCAACGCCGCCTACGCGAATGCGGTTGAATACATCCGAACGCGCGGCGAACAGGAAAAACCGTACGACACGGCGAGCTTCCAGGAAGCGATGCGCAATGCCCAACGCGCCTGGGTCGCCTATCGCGATGCCGACTGCAAAGACCTGGTGGCCCAGGAGTGGTCCGGCGGCAGCGGAACGTCGTCCGCAATCCTCGGATGCATGACCGAAAAGACCATCCAACGGACCAAAGAGCTGAAAGAGCGATACGCCGAACATTGAGCAGCGCATTCGTTCCCGAGTTAACCTTTCTCCCCGAATGATTGCCACCGAACCGTCGTTTTGGGGAATTAGACCCCGCGCATGCACGTAGTCGGAACTCCACGAAGATGCTGAGCCGTTCTGGCCCGCGTACACGTTCGGATATGACCGCGCGCGAAGCCGACGTCAGGAGAGAACACATGATTACGTCACGCCTTGGCATCCGTGTATTGGCCGGATGCGCTGCCTTCGCCGCGGCAGCCGCTGCGCACATCGCACCCTCGATGGCCGATACGCCGAAGATCGCTGTGGGCACGTTGACGTGCCACGGCAAGGGCGGCGTCGGTTACATTTTCGGATCGAAGCAGAACCTGCGTTGCAACTTCGAAACGCCCGTCAGCGGACGCACCTATCGCTATGCCGCTACGATCACGAAGGTCGGCCTCGACATCGGCATCAAGGGCGATAGCACGATGATCTGGACAGTGCTCGGACCGACGACAAACATCCCGAGCGAAGCACTCGAAGGAAATTACGGCGGCGTCACCGCCGGCGCGGCGGTGGGCATCGGTGGCAACGCCAACGCGCTGATTGGCGGCTCCAGCCAATCCATCATTTTGCAGCCCGTGAGCGTCGAGGGCCAGACGGGCCTCAACATTTCGGCGGGCGTCGCAGGACTGACGATTTTCGCGCCTTAAATCACGAGCGAAATTAGAGCGGCGCGCTGCGAACAGAAATGCAGCGCGCCAATCTCGTCTTCGATTTCATCACCGAACGAATATTTTTTATTCATCGATTTCTCCGCGCTTCGCGCCCCCTTAGCGCATCTTCCGAGCATAACGGCATCACTTTTTGGCCATGAGAATCGCACGCTATTGACGCTCTAGCCGCGAGGAGAAAAATCATGGCCGCACTGTCTAAAAACGTCGAAGAAATGCTCATTCGCCTTGCGGAAAATGCGCGTACCGAACAGGACTTCGTTCTGACACTTTCCGACGCAATCCGCAGAGTCGACGAACAGCTGCTTCGTGATGTTCGCAACGTCGCGCTCCAACACGAGCTAAGGCGCGAAGCGATCCTCGGTGAGCTTCAGGATCTCGCAACACGGCTATGCGCTCTTCCCTCGCGCGTTCCCGCCCAACCCGTTGCCGCGATCGATCAGCCGCACGGCGATCAGACACGCGCCGAAATCGACGCTGCGCTGAACGGTCAAGCGGGCGATTGGCGCCAGGCCGCGCAGAACATGCACGACGAGTTCGAGTTCACGTTCAACGGGCAGCCAAGGCACTAGCAAAGTCTGCGCGCTACCGCCCGATGTATCCGGGCATCCGCACCGCATCCTGCGAGCGGGCAAGCCACATGGCGCGATCGTGCGCGTATTCGAAATCACGACGCACGGTCGATCGTGGAATACGCGCCCGGAAGTAATTCGCCCAGCGAAATTCCGCAAACGGTCTGCCAGATTTGGCGAAGCCACCGGCTTCGCGAACGGACCACGCGAGATCGCGATAGGAATCGGACCGCAAATCCTTCAAGGACTCGGGCAGTTCGGTCGGACAGACCGGCTGCCCGTGACCATCAAATGCGTGCAGCAGGCCGAGCGTGCCCATCCGGCGAAGGAAGCGCTTACGTGGAAGGTGCGAAAGATCGGCAATGACGTTGACGAACGCTTCCTCGACATCGCTCTTTAACAACGCCAGGCTCAGGTGATGATGGTCGATGATGAAGAAGTCATCGTCTGGCCCGAGCACGGCTGGTATCGGACGCGCTTCGAGATAGCGTCTGAGCCTTCGCCTGCTACGCACGCGGCGCTCCACTTTTTCACGCTTGGCCGCGACGGCGCGCATGCCGACCGCCATTTGCGTGGGACGTAGATCTTCGAGCGGGACAGATTCGAGTTTTTGCGGCTCGGAAACACGAAACCGCAAAGGTGGCGGATTAGGGTCGGAAAAAACGAAACCGGCCACCGGCTCACGCCAGACTTCTAGTAGCGGCATGACTTCCCATAAAGCGAATTGAACACCGCTTAACAATTTCGCCTTTATGGTTAAAATTACGTTTACTCTAATCCCCGGCGCCCAGGAAAACTTGCCAGGAAAACTTACTTGGCCGCCGTCATCGAACCCTCCCGATGGCGCGAAACTTCGGCAGCTGAAACTTCACCTGCAGCTACCAGCGCATCGACGCAGCCCTTCGAGAGACCGACGCCGACGGACCGCATGCATGTCCGCACCTCACGGCTGGTCGGGCTGTAGGCGCTGCAGTGCGCATAGTAGTCGCTCGCGCATGCCATTTGCACGCGCAGGCTGACGGCTGAAGCGTTGCCCGCCATCAGTGTGACGCCGGCGAGAACGAGGGCCGGAGCGAAAATGGCGCGGGAAGCATTCCGGTGGATCTCAACAAATCTGGTCATTGCAGGTCTCCATCTCTTCTGGCGATGCAAGCCCCTCTTGGGCAGTTGTGGCCAAAAGAGATAGCGTGACCCGGATGCTTCCCGCTGTTCCGGGGGGAACTGGGCCATGGATGTAACGAAGGTTGCCGCTACTGCGCGGCGTTACGTGCAAGAGGCTTGCCCGGCGAAGGATAGGAAATCGGCTGCGCACCGTTCGTCCGTGCGAACCGGCAGGCCTCCTCATAAACGACCGTTGCGGCCGCAAGCGCCGTGATACCCGCGTGATCGTAAGCAGGCGCCACTTCGACGACATCGCATCCGACGATCCGAAGGCCGTCGAGACCACGCAGCATCGCCAGCAACTCGCGCGGCGTCAGTCCACCCATCACCGGCGTGCCGGTCCCCGGCGCAAAAGCCGGATCGAGACAATCGATATCGACCGTCAGGTAGCACGGTGCATCGCCTGCAAGCACCTTCACCATGGCGACGATCTGCTCTGGGCCCTTCTCGGCAACGGTCATGCTGTCGAAAATGTTCATGCCCATCGGATCATCGACCCATGTCCGAATGCCGATCTGCGATGACCGGCTCGGATCGATCAGGCCATCATGAATGGCCTGCGCGAACATCGTACCGTGGTTGATCTCGACGGCGCCGCCGGGTCCGGTGCGCGGCGTCCACGTATCGGGATGCGCATCGAAATGGATGAGCGCCAGTTGCCCAAACTTTCGCGCATGCGCCTTGAGCAACGGATAACTTATGAAATGATCGCCGCCGAGCGCGCATAGGAGCGCCCCGGCGGAAACGACATTGAACGCGGCCTCTTCAATCGCTGCGGGAATTGTTTGCGGAAAACCGAAGTCGAGCAGAGCGTCGCCGAGATCGACGATCCGCACATGCGCAAGCGGGTCGAAACCTCCGGGATAGGATTTGAGCTCCGCGAGTTGCGCCGAAGCCGACCTCACCGCATCGGGCCCAAGCCGCGCTCCTGGGCGGTTCGACGTCGCGATGTCGAGGGGCACGCCGAGAACTGCGAAATCGCCGGCCCTCGCGCGGTCGGCGTGCGGCGCCCGCAAGAACGTGTGCGCACGCGAGTACGTCTGTTCGGAAGCGATTGAAGCGGGAGACAGCGCACCGCAATGGTATTGCGTATGGACGCCGGTTGTAACGCCGGAAATCATGACGACCTCGATTGTTGCGATGTCGTCCGGCCGACACCTTCACAATCAAACCGGGTAATCCCGGCGCCTCCGTTTCGCGGCACCTCTGAGGATGCCTATCCCATTGCGACAGTCAAGCCCCGGCAGGAATGCGCAACCGCGCCCGTGAACTCGGAACCCCTCCCGTGCGTTACCAAGTTCGACGTTCATAAAATGGCTAGTACCATGTCGAACCTCGTAAAACTCGCGACTGAAAAGGCGGCCCGATCCGAAAGGGAAGCCGAACTTCTTCGCGAAGATTTATTGCAAAAATGCGCCGACGCCGTCGCCGGGCTGGGTGACAACCTTACCGGATATGCACTCGTAGTTTGGGGCAAGGATGGCGACATGCGAACGGCCTACAATGCCGCTCAAGGTCCAATCGGACCGGCGCTCGTGCCGATGCTCGCAGGCGATGCATTGAACCGCCATGTCGCGGTGATGCTGTCGAAAAAGGAAGATGCGGAAAACCCCAGCTGATCGGGCATCGCGTGACAAAAGAAAACCCAAAGCTTGAGCTCTGGGCTTGCGTTTACGTTTAGTGCAGGAAGCCGAACAGATGCAGGCCGATGATCACGATCAGCGGAACGCCTGCCAGCCAAAGAATGATGTCGCGTGTCATGATGCTCTCCTCAATGTTGGATCGGCGGCGGAATACCGTCATCGGCCGGCGGCGCGGAAACGGACTCATCTGCGCCATCGTGCGACCGGACCAGGCTCAGCAATTCATCGAGACATTGGCGCGCCTCAGCTAGATGTCGCTTGGCATCCTCGCGCCGGAGAACGATGCCGTTCTGGGCAGCGCCGCGCAATTCGCTCTCAAGATCCCAAAGGGTCTTTAAAGCCTTCGGCACCGTTTCTCTGATGTTGTCCGGCATCCGAGCCTCGCCAGTTTGAACTGCTTCCTGAACGCATCCCGTTGTTTTCCGGTTCCGCTCTTGCTTTTGGCTGCTGTGACAAGGTTTATGGGAGCCGCGTTATCGTCGAACGCAATCAGCTCGGACCCCGAAGTTATATGATCCCACAAGCATTATTGCCCATCGTCCTCCTGACGATGTCGAACGTCTTCATGACTTTCGCCTGGTACGGCCATCTCAAATTCACCAACAAGCCGCTTTGGCTCGTCGTGATCGTCAGTTGGGGAATTGCCTTTTTCGAATATTGCCTAGCGGTCCCAGCAAATCGCTACGGCGTCGCGGTCTATTCGCCGGCCGAATTGAAGACGATGCAGGAAGTTATCACGCTATCGGTCTTCGCGATTTTTTCCGCGACTTACCTTGGTGAAGCGCTCACCCTCAACCAGGTCGTCGGCTTCGCCTTTATCGCGCTCGGGGCGTTTTTCGTTTTCAAGGCGCCGCTGTGATGATCGGCGCCATTCTCACCTGATCGGCACGCTCAGCTGAAATTTGCTGCTCAAGCTTTGCGGCTCTGTCGATGCACCGAGATTGTCGACATCGGCTGTCACGCTCAGCGAGTAGGCGTCGGGCTTGGTGTAGGTGACACCAGCGCCTGCGGACGTCGTGTCGAAGGACGAATCCGTCATTTCCTTGTGGTTCGTCGATAAGTCGAACGCCCGCTTGTAGGTGACGAACGGCTCGAGCGTCGAGCCGCCATCGAGCGAGAACGAATGATTGACCTTCGGCGCGAGAATGAATGCGCTCTTTTCGGCGGTGCCGGTGGTCGACGCAGACCCGCCGTTCGCTTCCCATTCCGTGCGCGCGTCGATACTGAACATCGGCACAGCCTGCAGCGTGACGTAAGCCGCAGCTTTCTGATCCTGCGCGACACCGGACGTCGCTGACGATCGCGCATCGCCTCTTTCGAGCACAAGCCCGACGCTTGCCTTCCTGCTGATCTTGTAATCCGCTCCGAAACCGACGCGGCTCGATTGACTGGCGGCGTTGTCCAATCCACTGAGATCGATATTGCTCCAGACATCCACCGGAGTAATGGGCGCAGCTGCCGTTTTCGGCAGCTTCAGCGTATAGGGATCCGCGGCATATTCCGGCCGCTGGACAGACACGGTCCGCGAATTGTAATCGCGCAAAGTGCCGAGGCTCGTGCGAACCGACATGCTGCCGTCGTTGGCATTGAACTTCGAGGGCACCGTGCCCTTGCTCAGGGCGATCCACGGCAGGCCATCCGTAGCGGCCGATGCGGTTGGCATCGTCTGCTCGGCAAGCGCCGCGTCCAAGTCAAACTCGATGCCTTGCTCGCAGTCCATGAAGTCGGGCTCGGGCGTATTCGACTGCACGTCCACACAATCCTCGGCGCGAACGCCGGAAGCGGCACCGAACAGCACGGCCAAACTGGCAATAATCGCGTACGCGACGCCGCGATCGCGGATGAAACAAATTTTTCGAATGATCATAAGCGCCTGTTAGCCTTGAACTTTGATCATCATGTGGCGATTTCCTGAATCGGTCAAAGGGTAAGCCCGCCTGTCATGCCTGCATTTACGGCGTTGTCGCAGAAACCTAGTATCGTTTGGCACTCGTTCGCGCGAACGCTGGACATTGGGCCCGCACCGGCACCGCGGCCGATAGCGAACCTGAAATGGAGAAAGGCAGAACATGAGCTGGAGCGATGCACTCAAGGGGGTCGTTGGGAACCTTGTCGGTCAAGCCGAGCAAGGCGCTTTGCCGGATCTTCTGAAGGGCGTTCTCGGAACCGAAGGCCTGCAGGCCATTCTCGGCAAACTCCAAGACGCAGGCTTCGGCGCGCAGGTCTCGTCATGGCTCGACAAGAACAAAAACAATCTGCCGATCACGCCTGAGCAGATCCAATCCGCACTTGGCGACGAACACGTTCAGCAAATCGCCAGGTCACTCGGCATTCCGGTGGATTCAATTCTCGCCGCATTGGCGAGCGCGCTTCCTCAGGTAGCGAGCGAAGCAGGCCCCGCTGCCGATCCTCAAAAAGCTTCGCCGCTTCCCGGTCCCAAAACCAGCTGAGCGCCAGACGTCAAGGATCAAAGCCTCTCATTCACCGCTGGCGAGGCGCGATCGATGATCGCCCGCACGTTCGTCCCCGCAGGAAGAAATCCAAAAACTCCACCATCGCCCGATAGTCGTGTCGCCGAGAACGCATCGGCGACATCAGACGACGAGTGGCGGATCAACAGCGCAGCCTGCAGCCCGACAGCGAGATCCCGCACGAACGAACGCGCCTGAGCTTCGTCGAGTTGCCGTGATCTCTCTTCCAGTTTCAAAACGTGAGCTCTGAGCCGCCCGTCAGCATTGCAAGCCTCATGCATCTCGCCCAACAGCATGTCCATCGCCAAAGGCGCCCGCGCCAACGCCCGGATCACGTCAAGGCACATGACGTTGCCGGAGCCTTCCCAAATCGAATTCAGCGGCATTTCCCTGTAAATACGCGCCAGATTGAACTCTTCCACAAAGCCGTTGCCACCGAGCACCTCCATCGCTTCGGCGGCGAACACCGGCCCCCGTTTGCAGATCCAGAATTTCGCAGCCGGCGTGACGACCCGCCGATACGCCAGCGCAGCCTCGTCCTCCTCGTCATAGGCGCGTGCGAGCCGCATCGCCAAAACCGTTGCCGCCTCGGATTCGATGGCGAGGTCGGCAAGAACGTTCGCCATCAAGGCCTGATCGATCAGCAACTTTTGAAAGGCGCGGCGATGCCGCGCATGATGGACGGCCTGCACCAGCCCCTGACGCATCAGTCCGGCAGTGCCAATTGCGCAATCGAGACGCGTATAGTTTCCCATCTCGATGATGGTTGGAATGCCGCGTCCTTCTTCGCCGATAAGCTCACCCAACGCGCCTTCGAGTTCCACCTCGCTCGACGCGTTGGAACGGTTGCCGAGCTTGTCCTTCAGACGGCGAATGTGAATCGCATTCCTTGTCCCCTCCTCTGTCCATCTCGGAACGAGAAAGCACGTCGGTCCGGCCGCCGTTTGCGCCAGCATCAGAAACGCATCGCACATCGGCGCCGACATGAACCATTTATGCCCATGGATACGATAGAAACGGCGCCCATCACTTTCGGCATATGGCTCGGCACGCGAGACGTTGGCTCTTAAATCCGATCCGCCCTGGTTTTCAGTCATGCCCATGCCGATCAGCGCCGACGTCTTTTGCGCCGCCGGCTTGAAACTCGGATCGTACGCACGCGAATAAATGCGCGGTAGCCACTCGGCAGCGGCCTCTGGCGCATGCTTCAGCGTCGCGACCGCGGCGTAAGTCATCGAAACCGGGCAGTAGACCCCGCTTTCGATTTGCGCCAGCATGAAGCAGCCGCCAGCCCGCGCGACGTGCGCGCCTTTCCGCGGCTTCACCCACGGGCCGCTGTGAAGCCCGTTCGCCAACGCCAGCCCGAGCAGCGTGTGCCAGCTGTCGTGAAACGCCACCTCGTCGATCCTGTGACCGTACCGATCGAATGATTTGAGAGCGGGTTGATTGCGATTGGCCTCCACACCAGCGGCGATCATCTCGGCCGTACCGAGTCGCCGCCCGAGCGCTCGAAGGTCTTCCAGCGCGAAGCCCGCCCCCTCCCGCACCAGCGCTTCACTGAGGATGGGGTCGCTCGACAGCAGGTCATAATTCTCGAGCGGCGGCGGCTGATTGGTGACATCGATCATCGGCGCGCCTCTAAAAATCTATGGAGCGACATCGCGCCCGTGGCACCGCTTTCCGGAGGAAAGCACTTGTCGGCTCAATCTCCGATGATTTCAAGCGCCGGTACGCGAACGGAGCAAAAGGCAGAGGCCAGCCTGGAATAAAATTCGCGGCCATCGTGTCTCAACTGTCGACAACATAGACACGAGAGGACACGATGATCAGAAATTTTCTATTCTGCATGCTGACGACCGCACTGGTTCTGCCCGCGCCAGCCAACGCACACATTCTCTGTAACGGCACGTTCCAGATGTTGCCAACCGGTCAACTTTCTACGCCGTACTGCCAGGATGAGGACTTGGCGCGACGAGCACGCAGCCAAGGCGTCGAGGTCACGGGCGATGCTGTTCGGCGACACCCGAGCCTGAAGGCAAGCCTTTGCGCGGGATCGCAGGATTTGGCAGCGTGCGCGAGTTCCACCAATGACTGAGCGCATCCCAAATATCAAAGAGCGCCAGTAACATGTTGGACAAAACCTTGCGAAAAATTGCCCCCGCAGGGGCGATGAGTTTATCCGTTGTGCTGCAATGTACGAGCACAACGCTCGCACAAGTCCAGACGGCTGGCCACGTCCTGAGTCTGGATGCCGTCATGGACACTGCGAACGAGGCGATCAAGGTGTGCTCACGCAAGAAGGAGAAATCTCTGTGATTGGGGATGACCCGTCTTAAGCGCGCGGAACGACGGACGCTTGCATCTGGTGAAATTAATTCAGTAACGGCCGGTCTATTTTACACAGGGCGGCGGCTTGCATTGTTGACCGGCCGGAATGCGTATGACCGTGACCGGCATTGTCTTTCCATCGCGTTCGACTGTGCTGTGCTCGACAACCTGCTCATCGCACTGCTGGTCATCCGACGTGGCATCGGCTGCAATCTCCGCGGCGCAATCGATGACAAATTCGCATTTGTCGCTTTCCTGGCTTGGGCATATGTCCGAAGGACACGAAAGTAGGCAATCGTCGCCCGAGCAGGTTTGGCGTGCCGCGTCCGTGATGTCGCATTCACCGCTGTTGCCATTCGCCGAGCTATGAGCAGCAAGCAAAGGCGAATTCGTCGAAGGCGCGACCTGGTTGTCGTTCTCACCGTTGGCAGACAGAGGCGCCGGGATCGTGGCAGACGGAGAGGTATTGACGTTTGGAGTTTCTATGGAGGGCGCCGGACTGGGAGCCGATAGCGTCGGACTGGTCGTAAGCTGGCCAGGACCTGTCACGACCGCACCCGCACCCCCGATACCCCCGAGCCCTGCACTTGGCGGCGGCCCGATGCGCACAGCCTCCTGTGCGATCGCCAACGCCGCACCAAGCAACATCATACCAAGCGTCGCAACGATGACTTGCACTCCCGTCGACATCGAAGCCCCCCGGAGATATCCAATGGTGATAAATAATCACGACACTGAATAATGCGCAAATGCGCCCGTTGCGGAACCGAACAAAAAACTTATCCCCGCCTCTGAAACCTCCCGCATACTTTCCCCCACCTCGCCTCGACGAAACGACGGACAGTCTCGAGACCGTTTGGAGATTGGGGGTGAGCGGCTGGACGAACGTTCGCGGCACAAGGGGGTAACGGCCCGAGGCCCGAACGGAGCGAACCGCCCGGTGATCAATGTGCATGCGGTACCAACCGCCGGAGGACTAAGGCACCTCCCATGCCGGACCGGTCGATCAGAACCCCAGCTACGGAGCGCGCCAAGGCGCCGTTTCTTTCTTCGGATCGACGGCACCAGGTGCCGGCGCGCTCCGTATTCCGACCTTTCGCGCCGGTGCCCCCGCACGCGGCGGCAAACGCGCTTCTTTCCCTCTCCCCATGCCCTGCCCTCGCATGGGGAGAGAGAGGCTGCAGTCCTACCGTCATCCTCGAACGGACGAGTTCGCGAGGCCGTTCGGGGATCCAGCGTAAGAAGCGCCGAAGGCTCGATACCGCGTCTGCGACGAGTCTAACGCTGGATCTCCGGCCATCGACGCGCCTTGATCCATAAGACGCTCAAACATCAACACCCACCGTCATGCCGGCGCAGGCCGGCACCCAGACAGGCTTCAGAACGTTGGGTGCATGCGGTTCGTTCGGAGCGGACCGCTGGCCAAACACGCGCTGCCCATTGCCTGGATCCCGGCCTTCGCCGGGATGACGTTGAATTGGCTGCTAGTTCCTTCCACGGTTGTCATCCCAGGCGAGCAACCTTGCGAGACCCGGGACCCATCTTCCCGAACGACACTGGCTTTGGAGGAAACAATCGCCGCCCGCCCACCGCTTTCCGGCGAGCCACGGGAAAGAGTGTCCCGTTGACAGCGGCACACCGACCCACAATGGTGGCGCCTTCATCCAAGCCTTTGAACAGGATAGCTACCGATGGCTTCGACGCGCACGCCCGCCAAGCATTTCTCGCCCCTCGCCATCGGCGCCCCGGAACCCTATCGGGCACTTCCCGTCAAGCTCGAGCGCATGATCCACTTCGTGCCGCCGCATAACGAAAAGATCCGCGCCAAGATCAAGGACCTCGCGTCCCAGGTCGACGTGGTCCTCGGCAACCTCGAGGACGCGGTCCCCCTCGACCAGAAGGAAAACGCCCGCAAAGGCTTCATCCAGATGGTCCGCGACAACGACTTCGGGGCGACCGGTGTCTGGACGCGCATCAACTGCCTCAATTCGCCCTGGGTGCTCGACGACGTCACCGAGATCGTCGCCAACGTCGGCAACAAGCTCGACGTCATCATGCTGCCGAAGGTCGAAGGCCCATGGGACGTCCACTATCTCGATCAGCTGCTGGCTCAGCTCGAAGCCAAGCACGGCGTCAAGAAGCCGATCCTGATCCACGCCATTTTGGAAACCGCCGAAGGCGTCAACAATGTCGAGGCGATTGCAGCGGCCTCCCCGCGCATGCACGGCATGAGCCTCGGACCGGCCGATCTCGCCGCCTCCAGAGGCATGAAGACGACGCGCGTCGGCGGCGGTCACCCCGATTATGGCGTCCTCGCCGATGCGCAGAAGGATAACGCCGCCGCGGCCCGCGCCTTCTATCAGCAGGACCTCTGGCATTACACCGTCGGCAAGATGGTCGATGCCTGCCTTGCTTACGGTTTGAAGCCCTTCTACGGCCCGTTCGGCGACTTCTCGGACCTGGCCGCCTGCGAGGCCCAGTTCCGCAATGCCTTCCTCCAGGGGTGTCTTGGCGCCTGGTCGCTGCATCCGACCCAGATCGACATCGCCAAGCGCGTGTTCTCGCCGGATCCGGCTGAGGTCAAATTCGCGAAGCGCATTCTTGACGCCATGCCGGACGGCACCGGCGCCGTCATGCTCGACGGCAAGATGCAGGACGACGCGACCTGGAAGCAGGCCAAGGTCATCGTCGATCTTGCGAAGATCGTCGCCTCGAAGGACGCCGAGCGTGCGGCCCTCTACGGCGAACTCTGATCGCCGCCGGGCTTGCACCTCCGATTGGGCCGACACACATTAACGCCATGAACGACATCAAGCACGCCAAGTTCGCGATTGGCCAGGTTGTACGGCACCGGCTTTATCCGTTTCGCGGACTGATCTTCGATATCGACCCGGAGTTCGCGAATACCGAGGAATGGTGGCTGTCCATTCCCGAAGAAGTCAGGCCGCGGAAAGATCAGCCCTATTACCATCTCTACGCAGAAAATGCGGAGACGACGTATGTCGCCTATGTCTCGGAGCAAAACCTGCTTCCGGACGAAACGGCCGCGCCGCTTCGCCATCCCGATATACGCGAGCGCTTCCTGAAAGATGCGAACGGCGGTTACCGGCTGCGTCCCGGCTCGGCCAACTGATCCCACAACGCCGAATGAAAAGAGCCCCGGATTTCGCAATCCGGGGCCCTTCAAAACTTGAAACCAGAAGGTGTTACTGCTTCGGCTTGGCGGGTGCCGCCGCCGGTGCCTTCGTCGAACCCGTCGTGGTCGGAGGCGCGCCGGGGCCATCGAGCGGCAGGTTTTTCATCTGGTCTTCCTTCCACTTCTCCGCCATCTGCTGCTGGCGCTGACGGATCTGCTGCATCAGCGCGCTGCGAGCCTCGGCATACTTCTTGTTGTCGACCGGCGGTCCAGCGGCAGCCTCATTGTAGCCGTCGAGAGGAACCGGGAAGCCGATCGGCTGGGCCGCAGCATTCATGGCAAGCACCATGAGACCGCCACCCTTCGACATCTGGTCGAGAATATCCGGTGTGGCTTCCGTTTCGGCTGTGCACCCGGCCGGATGGCAAAGCGCATACTTGAGTTCGATGGGCTTCAGCGCCTTCTCATCGATCTTCTCGTTTTTGGAAGCAGCAGCCCACTGCTCCTTCGTGTAGATCGCAGCGCGGACACCCGGAGGGATCGCCATACCGAGCGGCACCATGATCATCAGAGACTTTTTGTCCGAACCTTCGACTTCGCGGATAGCGGCCGAAACGAGAACCATTCCGGTATTGCCATCGAGCCGCTCATGATGCGTGAGGCAGAGCGACTTCTCTTCCTTCACTTCCTTGCCATCCGGCCCCTTTTTTTCGATCGGGGCCTTCTCGCAAAGCTTCACCCAGGCGCTCTTGGGTGCCGCAGCAGCAGCAGCCGCTCCGTTCGCCGCAGGCGCAGCCGCCCCTGGTGCAGCAGCAGCCGGCGCCGTCTTCTTCGGTGCCGCCTTCGGCGCGTCTTGTGCCCAGGCGGAACCAGCGGACATGACTGCCGCGACCGCCACGGCCGATACGAGGGCCTTGCCGCCCGCGCGCAATAGTGCGTTTGCCATCAACGTAAAAATCCTCGCTTTGTTCGTTGTGCCGGCCTTACCGGCCCCTACCCCTCAAGTCTCTGTGCGTCAAAAGCTCGCCACCAAGCCTGCGCAGACCCGGCACACACAGCCGATCCGGCGCCGAGTAAGGCTCGGATTACGGCAATCGCGTGGCCGCGGCAAAGGCCAATTGGGGGCCGCACCTCAGGGTTCACCATCGTTGCCCGTTGGCCACTGCGACAAGCTGGACAGCGCCCGCGTGCTCCTCGTAGAAGAGCCTGAGTGGGGCGGCCGAATGGCGCCACACTGCCGGGATTATCGCGTGTTAACAACACGGTGGAAGCATTTTAGGTACCGGCAATGTCATTCGGGAAATTTTTCCTCGGCTTAGTGATAGCAGCGACGGCGAGCCTTCCGGCCACAGCCGATCCTCAGCACGCGATCGCTCTTCACGGCAGTCCGCAGTTGGCGGACGGCTTCACGGCGTTCCCCTATGTGAACCCCGATGCGCCGAAAGGCGGTAAGCTCACTCTCGGCGTTCCCGGCTCCTACGAGAGTGTCAATCCGCTCATAGTCCAAGGAACGCCCGTGTCGGGTATCGGCGAGTTTGTCGTCGAGCCGCTGATGGCGCGCAGCCGGGACGAGCCGTTCACGCTTTACGGCCTGTTGGCCGATACCATCGACGTCGCCGACGACCGGAAATCCGTGACGTTCACGATCAACCCTCTGGCCCGCTTTTCTGACCGCCAGCCGGTCACGCAGGACGATGTCATCAAGTCGTTCGAACTGCTGAAGGAGAAAGGCCGCCCCAATCATCGAACCTATTTCGCCAAAGTCACGAAGGCTGAAAAGTTCGGTGAGCGCGGCGTACGTTTTACATTCCAGGACGCAAGCGACCGCGAGCTGCCGCTCATCCTCGGCCTGATGCCGGTCTTCGCGGCCCGCACGATGACGCCCGAGCAGTTCGAAGCCGGAGGCATGAAGCCGCTTCTCGGATCGGGGCCCTATACCGTTTCGAACATCGACGCCGGGCGCTCGATCACCTATCGGCGCGATCCCGAATATTGGGGCAAAGACCTGCCCGTAAATCGCGGACGCTACAATTTCGATGAGATCCGCTTCGATTATTTCCGTGACGCATCCGTGATGTTCGAAACCTTCAAGTCGGGCAACATCGACCTGAGGCTCGAAGAGGACCCGGGCCGTTGGGCAGGCGGATACGATATTCCCGCCGTCCATGACGGCCGCCTGATCAAAGCCGAGTTCGATATCGGTCTTCCCGCCGGGATGACGGCACTCGTCTTCAATACGCGCCGTCCGATCTTTTCCGATCCGCGCGTGCGCCGCGCCTTGATGACACTTTTCGATTTCGAATGGAGCAATCGCACCCTCTACAATGGACTCTTCAAGCGCACTGAAAGCTACTTCGAACGCTCATACTTGGCCTCGACCGGACACCCAGCGGATGCCCGGGAGCGCTCGCTGCTCGCGCCGTTCCCCGAAGCCGTGCGCCCCGAATTCATGGAGGGCACTTACCGCTTCCCCGTGAGCGACGGCAGCGGCCAGAACCGCCCCAACCAGAAGGCGGCGTTCGCGTTGCTGACCGAAGCGGGCCTCGTTCTCAAGGACAGTCGTTTGATCGATCCCAAGACGGGTCAACAGCTCGCCTTCGAAATTCTCGCCAACAGCAACGCCCAGGAGGCCCTGCTTCTGAGCTATGCCCGCAGCCTCGCGCCGCTCGGCATCTCCGCGCGGGTACGCGTCGTCGACAGCGCTCAATATCAGCAGCGCCTGTCGAGCTTCGACTACGACATGATCCAGAACACGTGGCCGTCGTCGCTGTCGCCCGGCAACGAGCAACTGTTCCGATGGTCGGCCAAAACTGCGGACGCCAAAGGATCATATAATTTCGCGGGCGTCCGCAATCCCGCGGCCGACGCCATGATCGAAAGCATGCTGGCGGCCGAAAGCGAAGCCGATTTCGTATCGTCCGTGCGTGCGCTCGATCGCGTGCTTTTGTCGGGCGACTATGTCGTTCCGCTCTTCTTCGCACCCCGCCAATGGGTCGCCTACTGGGCGCGGCTGCAGCATCCCGATAAAACGCCGCTGTTCGGATACGCGGTGGACACGTGGTGGACGGAAAGCAAATGACGCCGGTTGCAAACAAACCGTTCAACATGGCGCGATACGCCGTCGGCGCGGCTGCGGAGCGTTCGCCGTCGAAGACGGCACTCCTCGTCTACGACACACGAACTCCCGCGAGCCCATCGGAGACATGGTCATTCGCCGAGCTTGAAGACGCAATCCTTCGCTTGGCGGCCGGACTAGCCGAACGCGGCCTGAAACCCGGCGATCGCGTGGCCATCCGTCTGGGCAACTCAAGCCAATCGGCACTTCTATTTTTCGCTGCTATCGCCGGTGGCTTCGTCGCGTTGCCGCTGTCCGATCAACTGACCGCACCCGAACTCAAGACACTGCTTGACGATAGCGGCGCATCGGCAATTGCGACGTTCGAACCATTGGCCGAAGGCATCGCATCCGGCGTCATGGTCCTCTCGCCTGAGGACATTGCATCTCTCATGCAAACGGCAAAGCGAGCCGATTACGCTCCAGTGAACGCGAACGACCCAGCTTTCCTGATCTATACCTCGGGCACCACCGCAAAGCCGAAAGGCGTCCTCCACGCCCATCGCTCGGCCTTGGGACGGCGGCCGATGTATCAGGGCTGGTACGGTATCAACGCCGACGATCGGATGCTTCACGCCGGCGCCTTCAATTGGACCTTCACACTCGGCGTCGGCCTGACTGATCCGTGGGCAAACGGCGCAACGGCGATCGTCTGCACCGGCGAGAAATCACCCGAACTTTGGCCCTGTCTCATTGCGGCGACAGGCGCCACGCTCTTCGCCGCCGTTCCCGGCGTCTACCGCCAAATCTTGAAATATGCGCGCCCCACGCCTGGCGCGCTCGGCAAACTTCGCCATGGCCTGATGGCCGGAGAAACGCCGCCGCCCGGTCTCGTCGAAGATTGGTCAGCCACAACCGGCCTGCCGCTCTATGAAGCCCTCGGAATGAGCGAAATTTCAACCTACATCTCGACCGGACCGGACGTCCCGTATCGGCCCGGCACGGTCGGCAAGCCGCAAGCCGGACGTCGCATTGCAATTCTCTCCACGGACGATCGAGCCGAGCCGCTGCCCGCGGGAAGTGAGGGCCTGATCGCGGTCCATCGTTCCGATCCGGGCCTGATGCTTGGCTATTGGAACCGCCCGGAGGAAGAAGCCGAAGTCTTCCGCGGCGACTGGTTTACCGGCGGCGATCTCGGCTCGTGCGACGCCGACGGCTACATCACGCACCTCGGCCGCGTGAACGAATTGATGAACGCGGGCGGTTATCGCGTCTCGCCGCTCGAGATCGAGGCCGCACTCGCGCCCTGTCCCGGCATCGCCGAAGTCGCCTGCACAGAAATTCACGTGCGGAGGGGCGTTTCGATAATCGGCGCCTTCGTGGTTCCAAACGACGCCGCGAAGAAGGACGCCGACGCGATCAAGGCCTTCGCGGCCGGACGGCTCGCCGCCTACAAGGTCCCGCGCGAGATCGTCTTCGTCGATCGGCTTCCGCGAACTCCCAACGGAAAAGTGCAGAGGAAGGCGCTGGCGGCACTTTCCTCTCCCGGAACGGGAGAGGATGTCCGAAGGACAGGTGAGGGACTTTGAGCCAGCAGCATCCCCACATCCGCCCCTTCGGGGCACCTTCTCCCGATGGGAGAAGGAAAGAGCCTAAGCCGCCTTTTTTGTTTTCTCGGCGATATCCGCGAACTGCTGAACGAGCGCGCGCGCGCCCTTCAAGCGCTTCTCGGGCAGATCCCAATCGGCGCGATAGACGAGACGCTGATCGGGCTGAACCTTGAGCGCGCCGCGCGAATTCTGCACGAAAGCGATAAGCCCTTCCGGATTTGCGAACTTCGCCTTGTGGAGCGTAATGACCGCGCCCTTCGGACCTGCATCGACTTTGGCGATCCCGGCCGTGCGGCAGAGACCTTTGATTTCCATGACATCGAGCAGATGCTCGACCTCGGACGGCAACGGTCCGAACCGGTCGACAAGCTCAGCCGCAAAGGCATCGATATCCGATCTCTTCTCGAGACTCGAAAGACGCCGGTAAAGCCCGAGCCGAAGTTGTAGATCGGCGACGTACGTCTCCGGGATCATGATAGACGTGCCGAGCTGGATCTCCGGACTCCACTTGTCGTCGGCCTCGAGTTCGCCGCCCTTCATCGCGGAGACCGCTTCCTCGAGCATCGACTGGTAGAGTTCGAAACCGACCTCGCGGATATGACCGGACTGCTCTTCGCCTAGGAGATTGCCCGCACCGCGAATATCGAGATCGTGCGAGGCGAGCGAGAAGCCCGCGCCGAGCGTGTCGAGCGACTGCAAGACCTTGAGACGCTTCTCCGCGCCTTCCGTTAGTTTTTTATCCGGTGGCGTCGTGATGTAAGCGTAAGCGCGCGTCTTCGAGCGGCCGACGCGACCACGCAGCTGATAAAGCTGCGCGAGACCGAACATATCCGAGCGATGCACTATGAGCGTATTCGCGTTCGGCACGTCGAGCCCGGATTCGACGATCGCGGTCGAAAGCAGAATGTCGTACTTGCCCTCGTAGAACGCCGTCATCACGTCCTCGAGCTCCGTCGGCGACATCTGCCCCGTCGCGCGCGCAAAGACGAGATCCGGGACAGCCTCGCGCAGGAACTCGGCCATGTCGTCGAGATCGGAAATTCTCGGAGCGACGTAATACGTCTGCCCGCCACGGAAGCGCTCGCGCCGTAGAGCCTCTTTCAAAATCACCGGATCGAATGGCGAGATGAACGTCCGCACCGCCAGGCGATCGACAGGCGGCGTGGTGATCAGCGAAAGCTCGCGCACGCCAGTCAACGCGAGTTGCAACGTGCGCGGAATCGGCGTCGCCGATAGCGTCAGCACGTGCACGTCTTCGCGCATCTTCTTCAGGCGTTCCTTGTGATTGACGCCGAAGTGCTGCTCCTCGTCGATGATGAGAAGACCGAGCCGCGCGAAATCGATCGATTTTCCGAGAAGCGCGTGCGTACCGACGACGATATCGACATCTCCGGATTTGAGACCCGCTTTGACCTCAGCAAGCTCCTTCGCGCTGACCATGCGCGATGCCTGCGCGATCTTCACGGGCAGTCCTTGGAACCGCTGGCTGAAGGTGCGGAAATGCTGGCGCGCGAGCAGTGTCGTCGGCACGACGACTGCGACTTGCAGACCATTCATCGCCGCAACGAACGCCGCGCGAATGGCAACCTCGGTCTTGCCGAAGCCGACGTCGCCGCAGACGAGCCGGTCCATCGGCTTGCCCGACGCAAGATCGCCAAGCACCGCCTCGATGCTCGCGGCCTGATCCTCGGTCTCCTCGTAGGGAAAACGCGCGACGAATTCATCATAGGCACCCGAAGGCGGCACAAGCACGGGGGCTTCCCGCAGCGCCCTGAGCGCCGCGATCTTGATGAGTTCATTCGCAATCTCGCGAAGCCGCTTCTTGAGCTTCGCCTTGCGCGTCTGCCAGCCAAGGCCGCCCAGCCGGTCGAGCTGCGCGTCGCCTTCATCGGCGCCATAGCGGGACAGAAGCTCGATATTCTCGACGGGCAGAAACAGCTTGTCCCCGCCAGCGTACTGCAACTCCAGGCAGTCGTGCGGAGCCCCGAGGGCAGTGATCGTCTGCAGTCCCGCGAAGCGGCCGATACCGTGATCGCTGTGAACGACGAGATCGCCAACGGACAGGCTCGTCGCCTCGGTCAGAACGTCGGCAGCCTTCCGGGCACGCCGCCGCTGACGCACCAGCCGGTCGCCCAGGATGTCCTGTTCCGCGATGACCCCAAAATCCGGCGTTTCGAAACCTTCTTCGACGCCGAAGACGGCAAACGCCGTCTCCCCCGGACGCAGCGCTAAGACGTCCGCGAAGTTCTCGACCTTCGCGGTGTTATCGAGACCGTGGTCTTCGAGCAGCGTTATCAGCCGCTCTCGCGCGCCCGGCGTCCAGGCCGCGAGAATAACCCTGCGGTTTTCCGAATGGATACGCCGGATATGCGCGACGGCGGCGTCGAAAACATTGGCATCGGGATTGGCACGCTCGGCGGCAAAGGTGCGCCCGCGCTTTCCGTGCATCGCGTAAACATTCGTTGCGCCGGGATCGTCGAACGGCGTCAACCGCGAGACCGTGCGCGCGTTGAGCCCGGCAGTCCAATCATTCGGCTCGAGAAACATTTGGTCGGGCGGCACCGGCTTGTAGGGCGGCGCACCGAACCGCTGGCCCTCAAGGGAATCAACGCGCGCCTCGTAGTGCTCGCGGATCTGCTCGAACCGCCGCTCGATCGCTTCGTCGTCGAGATGATCGAAACTGACGCCGACGCCGGGCAGATAGTCGAACAGCGTCTCGAGGCTCGGATGAAAGAACGGCAGCCAATGCTCCTGGCCAACGTAACGCCGGCCGCTCGAGACCGCTTCATAGAGCGGATCGTCGCCCGTATTGCCGCCGAAAAGCGCGACGTAACGCGTACGGAACAACGCCGTCGCCGCCGCCCCAAAGGCGACTTCGCTCACCGGCATCAGCGAAAATTTCGGAACGGCTTTCAGCGAGCGCTGCGTCTCTGCATCGAACGCCTTGATGGTCTCGAGCTGATCGCCAAAGAAGTCGAGGCGCATTGGGTTGCTGCGCCCCGGCGGATAAAGATCGATAATGCCGCCGCGTTGCGCGTATTCGCCGGGCTCCATGACGTTGCTGGAACGGTCGTAGCCGTAAGCTTCGAGCCGCTTGATGAGATCGGCAGGATCGAGCCGCTGGCCAGGTGCGATCGTCTTGACCGCCCCGCGAATGAAGCTTCTCGGCGGCACGCGCTGCAGAATGGCATTGATGGTCGTCAGCACCAGCGTTGGCTTCTTCCGTCCGCCGACGGCAAGCTTTCCGAGCGCCGTGATCCGCTTCGACACGATTTCGGGGTTGGGGCTTGTCCGGTCGTATGGGACCGTGTCCCAAGACGGAAACGGCACGATGGCGACGTCGGGCGCAAAAAAGGCGATTGCCGCCTGCAGTTCGTCGAGCCGGCGATCGTCGCGCGCGATATGGAGATGCAGCCCCGGCTGATCGTCCGAACGCGCAGCCTTCGTGATGTCGGCGACGACGCGGCCGTCGAAACCTTCCGGAACGCCCGAAAAAACGGCGCGCGAGCTTTGAACCTTTGTGATCATCTACTGCGTCTTATCTCGCCCCGGCCCCAAGACCGTGAAAGGCGCGGATATCATTCAACAGGTCCTCGAATTCGATGCCGTCATAACCCTGGCCGGAAAAGATCCACTGCTGGAGCGAGGGATCGGGAATTGTCAGAAAACGCTCAAAGCGTTCGATCTGTTCACCAGTATAGGATGCGAGCCGGTCGTCGGCATAGCGGCCGACCAGCACGTCCATTTCCTTGGTTCCCCGATGGTGAGCGCGGTAGGACGCACGTCGCCTCTTCGCCTCGAGATCGTCCGTCATTTTTAGTCCGGGTTGCGTGGGCATGGTAAAAGCGTCGGCGGCAGCTTGACTGAGCGCCGGCCGGCCGTCACGGTGCCCCCAATTCGCGAAGGGTTCCTATACCGCCCGCCGCTGCCCGCGCCTAGCGCACTGGCCGATGCTTATTGCCGCGACCAACGGTAGCGGTTCCCGCGAGACCTGCCAACGGCGAGCCGAAGTCGACGATGCGTCCAGCTTTTCTGAACCCGCTTTTCGCGTCGGCGCAAACCCTGAGCGGGATAGGCCCACGTCTCATCCTGCTTCTGAAAAAGTGCTTGGCCCTGCCACCCGGCGTGTCCGAACCGCGCGTCATCGATGTGTTGTGGCATATGCCAACCGGGGTCATAGACCGGCGAAGCCAGCCCCAACTCGCGGCCGCCGTGCCCGGAACGATCGTCACGCTCGAACTCAGGGTGCTGAAGCACAAACCCTCGCCGCGCGGCAATACCAAAGCCCCGTACAAGGTCACATGCGAGGACGACACCGGCCGCATCGACCTCGTCTTCTTCCACGCCGAGCACAAATTCATCGAACGCCAGCTGCCCGAGGGCGAAATCCGCTTCGTCTCCGGCCGCATCGAACGGTACGGCGAAAAGCTTCAGATGACGCATCCCGACTACATCGTCTCGCCCGAAGCGCGCGACGACATGCCGTTGCTTGAGCCGGTTTACCCACTGACCGCCGGCCTCTCGGGAAAGATCGCGCTCAAGGCCGCGCGGCAAGCCGTCGGACGCGTCCCTGAACTTCCCGAATGGCAGGAGCCCACCTGGCTCGAACAGCGCTATTGGCCGAAGTTCAATGAGGCCGTCGCCAGAGTTCACCGCCCCGAGGATGCACATGACGTCTCGATGGGCGCCTTGCCCTGGCAACGCCTCGCCTACGATGAACTCCTTGCCGGACAGCTCGCGTTCGCACTTGTCAGGCGCAACTTAAAAACGGAGCGCGGACGGCGTCTGACGGGCGACGGCAAAATCCGCGCGAAGATCGCCGATGCACTCCCGTTCTCGCTAACGGGATCGCAAAAAACCGCGCTGACCGAAATCGCGGATGATCTCGCAGCTCCCCACCGCATGCTGCGTCTGCTGCAAGGCGACGTCGGCTCGGGCAAGACGGTGGTCGCGTTGATGACAATGGCGGTTGCCGTCGAAGGCGGAGCGCAGGCCGCCTTGATGGCGCCAACCGAAGTGCTCGCCCGCCAGCACATCGAAACGATCGCGCCACTTGCCGACGCTGCTGGCCTCCGCATCGCGCTGCTGACGGGACGCGAAAAGGGCAAAGCCCGTGACGCCGTGATTTCGCGCCTCGCGACGGGCGAGATCGATATCCTGATCGGCACGCACGCACTCTTTCAATCGGACGTGCAGTTCAAGGACCTCGCCGTCGCCGTCATCGACGAGCAGCACCGTTTCGGCGTCCACCAGCGCATGGCGTTGCAATCCAAGGGATCGAACGGCGACACCAACGTTCTCGTCATGACGGCAACGCCCATTCCGCGCACACTTTTGATGACGCACTACGGCGATCTTGACGTGTCGAAGCTCACCGAAAAGCCCGCGGGCCGCAAACCCGTCGTCACCAAGGCCGTGCCGCTCGAATTGCTGGAACGCCTGATCGATCGCGTTCGCGTACAGCTCACCGAGGGCGCGCAGGTCTACTGGGTCTGCCCGTTAATCGAGACATCCGAGGTGACCGATCTCGCCGCCGCGGAAGAACGCTTCGCCTACCTCCGCCAAATCTTCGGCGATACCGTCGGCCTTTTGCACGGCGGTCTTTCGGGCAAGGAGAAAGACGAGACAATGGCGGCATTCGCCGCCGGCCACCTTAAAATTCTCGTCGCAACGACCGTCATCGAAGTCGGCGTCAACGTTCCGAATGCCAATATCATGGTGATCGAGCACGCCGAGCGCTTCGGCTTGGCGCAACTTCACCAGCTCCGCGGTCGCGTGGGCCGCGGCACCCGCGAGTCCTTCTGCATGCTTCTCTATAAGGCACCACTTGGCGAAACCGCCGAAGCGCGCCTCAAGATGATGGAGGAAACCGAGGACGGATTCCGTATCGCTGAAAAGGATCTTGAGCTTCGCGGTGGCGGCGAGATTCTCGGCGCCCGCCAAAGCGGTGCACCCGGGTTCCGCATCGCCGAAGTTCCAGGGCGCGACGCCCTGCTCGAAGCGGCCCGCGACGACGCCGAACTCATCCTGCAAAAAGACCCGAACCTTGTTTCCGAGCGGGGGCAGGCGCTGCGAACGCTACTCTATCTTTTCGAATGCGACGAAGCCGTTCGGCTCTTCCGCGCCGCCTAGAGCAATTCCAGCAAAAGTGTGCAACGGTTTTGCGTCCGGAATTGCGCCAAAACAAAAGGCTAGAGCGTTTTCGCGATTCAAAGAAAAGCGGAAACGCTCTAGATCGCCTGCGCGAACATCATCCGGTGCCCCTCGGTCGTCGCGACGGCCATCTCCCGCCAGCCCCACGGCTTGTCGGCGGGACCGGAGAGGATGCGCGCGCCACGGGCTTTGAATTCCGCGTGCAGGGCGTCCACATCGTCCGTCGCGAAGAAGCCGAAATAGCTGTGATCGCCAAGTTCGGATGGAGCGAGCGCATCCGGACAGCGGCCGAGCATCACTCTCACTCCCCCGCGAACGAGCGCTTGCCAGTTGTCGCCGTCGTTCCAGTCTTTCGCGAAACCGAGCACATCGATGAAATAGGCCGTCGAACCCTTGAGGTCGTGTACGGCGAGCACGAACGCGTGCGGCGAAAGTTTGGGTTCGGTCATGTCGACCAAGGTCTATCAATAACAGACATCGATGTTCTCGTTCGCTCCCGAGATCACGCAACCGGCTTGTCTCCGCTTAAGCGAAAGCGCGAGGCCTTCTTCTCCGCCGCAGCCGCCAGCCGCTTCATCTTCTCTTCCATATCCGGCATCACGATGCCACCCGAGAGAATGATCTTCGCCGCTTCCTCGACCGTCATCGTCAGGAAAACGACATTCGATCGCGGCACGAAGCAGATGAAGCCCGTTGGCGGCACGATACCCGTCGGCATGAAGACCGTCAGCAGATCGTCGGTGCCGCCAGGTTTGACGTCCTTGATCTCGCCCGTCGTCTCACCGGTGACGAACACGAGGCTCCAAATTTCCTTCGACGGGAATTCGATCATCCCGACCTTCTGGAAACTCGCATTGGGCCCCGTCGTCGAGATCACGCTCTCGAAAATTTGCTTCAGCGCACCGTAGACGTTGCGAACGATCGGCGTGCGCGACAGCATAAGTTCGCCGGATGAAACGAGCGTGCGACCGAGCAGGTTCGCAGCGAGCGCGCCGATCAGCGTCAGCCCGACAATGGCGATGACGAGCCCCAGTCCCGGCACCGGGAACGGCAGATACGTATCGGGGTTGAAGGTCGTCGGCAGGAGAGGCTTGATCCAAGCGTCAATCCAATGGATGACGCCCCACATCATCCAAAGCGTGATCGTGACCGGCCCGACGATAACGAGGCCGGTGAGAAAGGCATTGCGGAAACGAGATCCAAGCCGCCAGCCGGTTTTCCCGTCATCACTGACGAGCCGCTTAAGCCCGGCCGTTAACTGCGCGTCGGCACCCGAAGGGTTTCGGGGACCGGGATCGTGAGCAGGCGGTGCAGCGGCCATTCTCTCCCACTCGAGCTTCGGCCCGCTGGAGACCGGGCGAACCTCAGTTTGTCACGACAAGACAGTCAAGGCCACTGCTTCGGAGTTTGTTGCAGAGACCACGCGGCTCTTCCTGCGAGGCATAGCCGCCGATTCGCACGCGATAAAACGTCCCCATGCTGCCGATGACGGCTTCATCGACGGTCGGAACGTGATTAGCCAAGTCGGCCCCGTGCTGGGCTACAAGATTTTGGGCTAGCTGTTCAGCCTCAGCGCGCGAGCGCAAAGCCGCAATATGAATCTTGAACTTACCCTTCGTCGCAACGGGGTTCGCCTTGGTATCGGCGAGGGCGACCTTCGTGGTTTTCGCTGGCGCGCCCGCCGCAACAGACGTCGCGTTGCTCCAGCTCGATGTTTCCGGCGCGGTCGCGGATGTCGAAGCCGTCGTCACCGTGCCGCTGGCCGCCGGCGGCGGTGGAGCAGTGGACGATCCCCCCCCGAACATGTTCGAGAAGAAGCCGCTCACGTTCCCGGGAATCGCGCTGACCGTCTGGCCGAAGGAAGATCCGGAGGACGCTGGCGCGGGCGCAGGCCCATCCGACACGGTCGCGGACGCCGCCGACTGGAGGCTCGTATCGCTCTGCGCGCTGCCGGCGTCCTGGCGCGTGATCGCCGCCGCCGTCCCGTCGCCGGAACCACTACCACCCGAATTCTGCTTGCCTGCAGCCTCGGCGATCGCCGCCGCCGAAAGTCCCGCCGAACCGGCATTAGGACCGGGCGCGGGATTTGCGACGACATTGGCGCCCGTTGCTGCCGGCGCTGCTGGCGTTGCGACAGCTGCCGGACGGTCGGGCGAGCTGCCCGTATCCGGGAGACCGGCCATCCGATAGGCCTCCGAGCGCTCGGCGGCAGCCGATTTCTGGTCGCTCGGGCTAAGTCCGTTTTTCAGCCAAATCGCGCTCGTGAGATCCGAGATCGCGAGCCCCGCCTTGTTATCGCGTTTGTAGGCAAGGCCACGCGTGTAAAGGGCTTTCGCCATTTCAGAAGTAGAAAGGACGCCAGCTTTGACGGCGATCGTCAGCTGGCCAATGGCGTTCTGATACCGACCGGCGGCGTATTCCTTCAATCCGGCGTCGTAGGCCTTGTGCGCCGCTGCGGCGGCGGCCGCCTTCTGATCAGCGTCACTGCCGTCGCCATTCTGACCAGCCTGCGGTCCCTGCGCCGGTTGTGCCGCCTGGCTTCCCGACTTCGCTTTGCGGGCTTCCCCGGTCGACGGCCAGCCCGCGAGCCCGCCAGCAAATACGCACGTCACCATGGCAGCGAGCGCCAGTGGGCGCGCCAACACCTGGAACTGCGTCATTGTCCGTACCTTCCCCAATGGTCACGTTCTAGATCGCGCAACCCTCCTCAAGGTATTGCAATCATTTGAACGAGGCAAATTGTGGGCCCCCGCCCCTCTATACCGGCTTTTTTGCCGGTTATTCCACGGTAACCGACTTCGCCAAATTCCGTGGCTGATCGACGTCCGTCCCCATCAGCACCGCCGTCTGGTAGGCGATGAGCTGAGTCGGAACAGCATAGATCATTGGCGCAACAAAAGTGTCGACCTTCGGCATTTGGATGTGGGCAGCGAGTTTACAACCAGCTTTTTCTGGCCCCGCGTCTGAAATCAGGATGACCTGACCGCCCCGCGCCGCTACTTCCTGCAAGTTGGACACTGTCTTCTCGAAAAGCTCGTCCTCGGGGGCAACGACAACCACTGGCACGCTTTCATCGATCAGTGCGATCGGACCGTGCTTCAGCTCGCCGGCCGCATAGCCCTCGGCATGAATGTAGGAAATCTCCTTGAGCTTCAGCGCACCTTCGAGCGCGATCGGGAAGCTGGAACCCCGTCCCAGGTAGAGAACGTCACGCGCCTTCGCCAGCTCATGCGCGACAGCCACGAAGGGATCGTCGTTCCGCAGGATCGATGCGATGTGCCGTGGCACCTCCATCAGACCTTTGACGAGCGCGGTTTCCTGTTCGGCCGTAATCTTGTCCCGAGCCCGGGCAATCGCGATGGCGAGACATGCGAGGACCGAAAGCTGGCATGTGAAGGCCTTCGTCGAAGCGACGCCGATTTCAGGGCCTGCGAGCGTCGGCAATGCCGCGTGCGATTCCCGCGCAATCGTGGAGGTCCGCACGTTGACGATCGAAGCGATCCGTTGCTCGTTGGCCTTCGCGTAACGAAGCGTCGCGAGCGTATCGGCCGTTTCACCGGATTGCGAAACAAAGACCGCAAGCCCGTTCTCGGGCAGCGGCGTCTCGCGGTAGCGCATTTCGGAAGCCACATCGATGTCCACCGGCAAGCGCGCATAGCGCTCGATCCAGTACTTGGCGACGAGCCCGGCATAATAGGCGGTGCCGCATGCCGATATCGTCACGCGGCTGATTTTCGAGAGATCGACGCCCAAATCCGGAAAGCGAACGCGCGCGGTGGTCATATCGAGGTAATTCGCCAGCGTGTGCGAAATGACCTCGGGCTGCTCATGAATTTCCTTCGCCATGAAGTGGCGATAGTTGCCCTTGTCGATCAAAAGAGAGCTCGCAACGGCTTTGACGAGTGGCCGCTCCACGCGTTCACCGTCCAAATTGAAGATCTCGGCGCCGGAGCGGTGCAAAACCGCCCAGTCGCCCTCTTCAAGATAGGTGATAGCATCCGTGAAAGGTGCAAGCGCGATCGCGTCGGATCCAAGGTACATCTCACCCGATCCGTGGCCGATGGCGAGCGGAGAACCCTTGCGCGCCGCGATCATCAGATCGTCTTGGCCCGCGAAAATAATCCCGAGCGCAAAGGCGCCCTGGAGGTGCTGCAGGGCGTTGCGAACGGCCGTGATGGGCTCGGCGCCTTGATCCATCTCGTCCGTGATCAGATGGACGACGGCCTCGGTATCGGTGTCGGTCTCGAATTTGTGTCCCTTGGCCTCGAGGCTTTTCCTGAGTTCACGGAAATTCTCGATGATGCCGTTATGCACGACGGAAACCTTTGCCGTCATATGCGGATGGGCGTTGCGCTCCGTCGGGCGGCCGTGCGTTGCCCAGCGCGTGTGGCCAATGCCCGTACGCCCGGCGAGCGGCTCCGCGATCAGCCGCTTTTCCAAATTCCTGAGCTTGCCCTCAGCGCGGCGGCGTTCAATCGCGCCATCCTCAACTGTCGCGATACCGGCCGAATCATAACCCCGATATTCGAGCCTCCGCAGAGCATCGACCAAGTTGGTCGAAACCGAAGATTTTCCGAGAATTCCGACGATCCCACACATGGACCCGTCCCCCAAAAAGCGCTTCCCCCAAATCGAACGATGGAGGCGGTTAACAATCTTCTCAAATCACAGAGTGTTTCAGAAGTACGAACGCACTTTATAGTTGAGTGGCTGCGTAACTTCCGAACTTGGTAAACGAACTACTTTCTCTGTGCCGCGGCTTTCCGCCGGGACATCACCGCCCGAAACTTTTCAGCCCACCCCGGCCGCTCTTCCTGGGCACTCCGCTCGATCGCGAGGGCACCCGGACTGACGTTCTTCGTGATCACACTGCCGGACCCGATATAGGCGCCTGCGCCTATTTTTATAGGAGCGACGAGCGACGTATTCGAACCGATGAAAGCCCCTTCGCCGACCTCGGTCTTCTCTTTGTTGTATCCGTCATAATTACAAAAGATGGTCCCCGCGCCGATGTTCGCGCCGGCGCCGACGGTGCCATCCCCGAGATAGGAGAGATGATTGGCCTTCGCGCCCTCTTCGAGCGTGACGTTCTTAACCTCGACGAAATTGCCGATGTGGACTTTCGCCCCGATGCGGGCGCCCGGACGGAAACGTGCGAACGGACCGATTCGCGCGCCTTTCCCGATCGTCGCGCCCTCGATGTGGCAAAAGCCGAGGATCTGGGCGCCCTCTTCCACTGTCACCCCGGCCCCGAACACGACGTTCGGCTCAATCGAGACATCAGAAGCGATTTGCGTATCGAAGTTCAACCAGACGGTCTCCGGGGCGACCATCGAGACGCCGTCTCGCATGAACGCCGAACGCGCCCGCGCCTGCCAGACGGCTTCCGCCGCCGCCTGCTGTTCCCGCGTGTTGACGCCGAGAACATCGGTCTCGTCACACTCGACGACCGCAGCTTTCAGTCCCTCGTTCCGCGCAATTTCGATAGCGTCGGTCAGGTAGAACTCGGACTTTGCATTGGCACTGCCGATTTGGCTGAGCAGGCCTGACAGCTTCGGAACCCGAAACGCCATCACCCCCGAATTGCATAGGCCGATCTTCCGCTCCGCGTCCGAGGCGTCCTGCTCTTCCCGAATGCCTTCGAGGGCTCCGCCGTCATCAAGGAGAAGCCGGCCGTAGCCCGCCGGATCTTTTGGCCGGAAGCCGAGAACGGCAACACCCGCACCGCCGTCGAGCGCCGCGCGAAGCCGCTCGATCACCTCGCTGCGGACGAGCGGGGTATCGGCAAAAAGTACGACGACGTCGCCACCGGTCTCCTCATCGAGCGCCGCCTTGGCGGCGAGCACGGCATCCGCGGTCCCCCGCTGTGCCGCCTGCTCGAAGATCCGAGCGCTTGGAGCGACACGAAGAGACTCCGCGGCCACCGCGTCCATGCCAGGCGCCACCACGACAGCAATTTTGCCCCCGGCAATACCCGATGCCGTCGTCAATACGTGCGCAAGCATCGATTGCCCGGCGATCTTATGGAGGACCTTCGGCAGCGACGACTTCATGCGCGTGCCCTTGCCCGCAGCGAGCACGACGAACAGACAGGGCCGGATACTCATGGAGAACCTTGCTTTGCGTTGCAACGGAGCCGAAGGGCGAGCGATGGTTTCATCTGCGCCCGGCGGCCCAACATGCCATAGCGCCAGCGATCCATCAGGGGCAAGTGCGGCCATACCGACCGGCCCATGCGCCGGCCGCTAGGCGCCTCATGTACCGCTTTCAACCGCTCTTTGCCTAACAGTTCCCGAAGGATAGGTGCCTTGCAGCATCTCTGCCTTCGTCCACAGCTTCTGTTGCCGAACGTGCGCCCCGCCATTGCGGCAAACGCAAGCCCGACCCAACCTCAACCACGTAGTGAAATCGATTCGGGGGGACGATCGTCGGTCGGAGCCCCTCTGACGCAGTAGGACGACAAATCAATGACCAAGTCTGCAAGCGACAAGCCGATGCGCAGGAACACCGGTGCCACGCCATATGCAGCGATATGGTTCACGCTCGGCGGCGCGGGTCTAGGATATCTGTGCGTGGCATTTTTCGCGCCGCACCTGCTTCCCGACTTTTCGGGCGGCCGCATGAGCCTGGGCGAAACGCAGGTGATGCGCGTGTCGTCCGATGTCGACGACTTGAAATCATCGCTGAACAAACTTCAGGCCGACGTCGAGAGCGTCAAAGCCGACGTTGCCGCGCAAGCGAACCAAACGCAGCAGCTCAACACGCAACTCGCCGCCCTCGACGACAAGATTCATGCCGCACCGACGCAGGCGTCCGCCCTCGTCCAGTCGTCACCGCCGCCGACACCGGATGTTCCGGACTTCGGCTCGGGCGCTACACAAGCGCATGTGGACCACGCGCCTGACGCAGCGACGCCAACCAAGGTTATCAACGCCACGCCGGACGCACCGCAAGTGGGCGCGCCGATCGTGACAGGAAGCATCAACAAGCCCGCCAAGACGGCGACCGGAGGCGATGCCATTAGCTTCGGCCCCGCTGTCGTGAAGCCCGCGCCGAAGCCGATCGGAATTCAGATCGCCACAGATAGCTCCGTTGACGGCCTTCGCGTCACCTGGAGTGCTCTCTCCCAGACGCACGCGGATCAGCTCGGAACGCTTATCGCGCACTATGCCGATCTCGGAACGGCGGCAAATCCAAGCTACGGGCTAATCGCAGGCCCGATCAAATCGAAAGCCGACGCCAAGAAGATCTGCAAGGAACTCGCCGCTCAATCGGTCAGCTGCAAAGTCAGCGACTTCAAGGGCTCGGTTCTCTGAACGCAACAAAACGGGGACGGGATGCCCTCCCGTCCCTGAAACTTGCTTTCAATACGCATTCAACCAATACGCATTCAACGCGCGAAGAGCATTCGTTCGCTCTTATGGACTGGCGGTATTGAACGTATCGCAGGCATCCATGCGACCGGATTCCAATCCCGTCTTGAACCACCGCACGCGTTGCGCCGCGGTCCCATGCGTGAATGCATCAGGCACGACCCGCCCCGTCATCTTTCGCTGAATCATATCGTCGCCGATCTGTGACGCGGCGTTCAGCGCCTCTTCGACGTCGCCGGGCTGCAGGCGCTTCTTCATCTGATCGTTGAGATTGGCCCAGACACCGGCGAGACAATCGGCCTGAAGTTCGGTCCGCACCTGGATCTGGTTGGCCGTCGCCTCGTCGGCGGCGCGCTCTTTGAGCTGCTGCACCTTGTCGAGAATCCCGAGCTGCTTTTGCACATGATGGCCGACTTCGTGCGCGATGACATACGCCTGCGCGAAGTCCCCGCTGACGTTGAACTTGCGCTTCAGCTCATCGTAAAATGCGAGGTCGATGTAAACCTTCTGATCGAGCGGACAATAAAACGGCCCCATCGCCGCCTGTCCCGCACCGCAGGCCGTGCGCGTAATTCCCGAATAGAGCACGAGCGGCGGATCCGGATAATCGCGCCCGAAGCTCTTGAAGACCGACGTCCACACATCCTCGGTATCCGCGAGCACGCGTTTGACGAAAACGGCTTCGTCATCGTTGCCCGCCGCTTGGCGCTGCGGCGAGCCGGGCAGCCCGGGAATGTCCGAAGGCGAACGCGACGGCCTCTCCGAATGCGGCATCTGCGGCATGCCGATTTGACCGTTCGTGCCGAGCAGGACATCGAGCGGATTGATGCCGAAGAGCATCAGAACAGCGCCGATGATCAGCAACGTCGTGATGCTGAAACCACCCTTGCCCCCAAGAGGGATTTGAAGGCCACCACCCGGGAATTGGAAGCCGCCGCCGTCGCTTTGTCCGCGACGATCCTCGACGTTGCTGCTTTCACGGTCGTTCTGATCGTAGCGCATGTCAGCCTCTGAATATGACGAAGCATCACGGTTCGGAGCCCGGCAGCAACAACGCACCAGCCGTAACGCCAATCCGCATACTGCATGCGCGATAGGCCTTTACAAGGTCTGTGTAAAGCCGTTCGGAAGCCGCCCTGGACGGCTATAGCTTGGAATCTTCCGGACGGGCCTTTTTGGTTTTCGCCGCGCCGGGCAACGCGAGCAGATCCGGCATCGCAACAAGGCCCTTCGCTTTCGGGGCGGCCTTCAGTTGCGCACGGACGGAACGGGAGGCCGTTACGGTGCCGTCATAGGCATAGGCCTCATGATTGCGTTCGATCTCGGCCAGATCATAACGATAATTGACCATGAGCCCGTGCGCCTCGCGAAGACCCTTCTCGGAGGTATCCGCCAGCCAATTCAGGCGTTCGAGCCTTGCGCCGTTGCCGAGATGAAAGCGCGCAACCTGATCGACCGGGCGGTCGTCGCTCGATCGGGCGACGAGAAAGTAATACGCCGCCAGTCCCATGAGCGCGGACCTGATCTCCTCGGCGCCCGGCGTGTCCTTCGTCGCCTCCTCGACCCAGCGCGGATCACGAAGACGGGACAAAGCTTGGAGATCGGCGGCCGAGATCGGAACGTCGCTTCCGCTGGCCAGCGCCCGGTCGACCCACCGCGCGAAACTCGGAACGGGAGAGAGCGTGACGAACGTCCTAAGGCTCGAAACGTCCTTGGCGAGATCCTCGACCACCTGCTTCAAGAGAAAATTTCCGAACGAAATTCCCTTGAGGCCCTCCTGGCAGTTCGAAATGGAATAAAAGACTGCCGTTGTCGGCGGCACATCGTCGTCGGAGCGATGCCCATCAAGAACCGTCGCGATGGCGTCCGGCATCTCGCGCATCAGAGCCACCTCGACGAAGATCAACGGCTCGTCGACGAGCGCGGGATGAAAGAAGGCAAAGCACCGGCGATCCTTGGGATCGAGGCGGCGGCGCAAGTCGTCCCAGCCGCGGATCTCATGCACCGCTTCGTATTCGATGATCTTTTCCAGAATGGCCGCCGGCGTCTGCCAGTCGATGCGCCGGAGAACGAGGAAGCCGCGATTGAACCAAGACGTCAAAAGCCGCTCGAGATCGGCATCGACTGCCGCCAGCGCATCGTCCGACTTGACGTAGCGAAGGAGATCGCTGCGAAGCGCTACAATCTCCGCCGTCGCGCCCGCCGCGAGGTTCAGGCGCCTGAAGAATTCCAGTCGCGGGCTGTACGAGGCCTTCTGCAGCTTCCTGAGCGTCCTTTCGGACGGTTCCTCGAGATAGCTGCGGGCGGCGTCCGCGACCAGGGCGGGATCGGGTTGAAGATCTTCCGCGAGAAAGCGAAAAAACTGCAGCCGTTCCTCGCTCGACGCCTTCCTGAGCTGATTGAGAAGCTGGCGAGCGATTGCGACGCCCGATGCTTCCCCGCGGCCCGACATCAGTGCCCGCGACAGGACTTCGATCGACTCGCCGCCGCCATCTCCGAAGAGCGCCTTCGGAAGCAGCGCGCGTCCCTGCTCGGCAACCGCCGCCATCAATTCCTGAAAGAACGAAACGTTCACGCGTTCTGCCATCGCCGGCCGGGCTCCCTGATGCGTTAACTTTTGCTTAACCGTATCGAACGAGCATCCCGTCGCAGCTTGTATAGGGCATTTTTGGCATGACCGATCGCTTTTCAACCGGATGGCCGTCGTCGTCGCTCGATGCGGCGAAAAACGATACTGGGCGGGTTGCATTCTGCGGACCCTACGTCCTCTCCGCGATCACCGGCTTCGGCATCGCCAGGATCGAGGACGTCATTCGCGAAGGCCGCGAGTTGCCTCCACACCGCAAGCCCGTCGTGCGCGGAACCTATTCCGACGAAGTCGAGGCCGCCCTCGCCTACTTCGGCTATCGCATGGATCTCCGGGAAAGCCATATGCACCGCGCCCGCAAGGAACGCCCGACGTTCTGGACATGGATGCAGAAGCCGCGGAACGCGTGGGCGTATTACATCCTGGCAATTCACAAGGGCAAAGAAGGACACTGGATTCTCGTAAAGGGCGTGAAGATGTGCGACACCTTTACCGAGGGCAAATGGACGTTCGTCGTCGATGGCCCGCATCGCGGCTGCCGCATCATGGAAGTCTTCGAAGTCAGAAAGGCGCACGACGCCTGAGACATTTGGCAACTTAGCGGCCACATCCCGATCACTCGGTCACATCGCCGCTGCAGCCGAATGAACGATGTATGAACCCCCGCTTCACGGCCTATTCAATCCCTAAGCTTATACATGGTTCCAACACCCGTCATGGACAAGCCAAAGGGAGAGAAGCCGTGGCCGAGTTCGTCCGATCGAGCGCCATCATGTTGATGGCCGTCGTGGTGCTCGCTGCTGGCGTCGCCGTGTTCTTCTACGGATAAGCCGCCAGGTTCGGCAGGCCGCTGCCAAAGCGCCTTGTCGAGACCCGCGAGTTACGCCACTTAAAGGGGGCTTTACGCCCCCTTTTCTCTTGGCTCATACGCGGCATCACTTGGCAGACACCTCCTATTCCGACTTTTTCAGAGACGCCCAGGCGCGCTTTGCCGATTACCTGACACCGTCGGTGCGCCTCGGCGTGACCGGATTGTCGCGCGCCGGCAAGACCGTTTTCATCACCGCGCTTGTTCGCAATCTCGTTGCCGGCGGCCGCCTGCCATTTTTCGCACCCGACGCGGAGCGGCGCATCGTCCGCGCCTATCTCGAACCGCAGCCGGACGACAGCGTGCCCCGCTTCGACTATGAAGCCCATCTCGCCGATCTCCTGTCGACGCCGCCATCCTGGCCGGAGAGCACGAAGCGGATCTCGGAATTGCGTATCACCATCGAATACCGGTCGGCGTACGCACTGAAACGCGCCATCGGCTTTTCGAAGCTGCATCTCGACATTGTGGACTACCCCGGCGAATGGCTAATCGACCTGCCATTACTCGATCAGGATTATCGCTCATTCTCGATTGAAGCCCTGGCCCTTGCGAACGCGCCGCAGCGCGCCGAGTTCGCAAAACCCTTCCTGGGCTTCCTCGCTGGCACCGATCCGGCCGCGCCGGAAGACGAGCAGATCGCCATGACGGGCGCCAAACTCTTCACGTCCTATTTGCGCGCGACGCGCGACAGCGGCGCGCAATCGACGCTCGCGCCCGGCCGCTTTCTGCTCCCCGGAGACTTGGACGGCTCGCCCCTTCTCACGTTCTTTCCGATGCCGCTCACGTCGGACGTACGCCTGCCGCGCGGATCGCTCGCCGCTATGATGGCGCGGCGGTTCGAAAGCTATAAGCAATCTGTCGTCAAACCGTTCTTCAACGACCACTTCGCCCGCCTCGATCGCCAAATAGTACTTGTCGATGTGCTGACGGCCCTCCACCGCGGCGCCGACGCTGTCGGCGATCTCGAACGCGCCATGACCGATATCCTGAAAGCTTTCCGCCCCGGAGCCAACTCGTGGCTCTCCATGTTCATGGGACGGAAAATCGACCGTGTGCTGTTCGCCGCGACCAAGGCCGACCATCTTCCGGCTTCCAGCCACGATCGCCTTGAAGCCTTGCTGAAAGAGATCGTCGACGATGCCGTAAAGCGCGCCGAGACCGAAGGCGCAGGCGTCCATGCCCTAGCCCTTTCCGCATTACGCGCCACACGCGAGGCGAGTGCCAAACACGGCGGCGAAATTCTGCCCTGCCTTCGAGGCACGCCGATCAAAGGCGAAAAGATCGGCAACGTAATCTTCGACGGCGCGACCGAAGCCGCGATCTTCCCGGGCGACCTTCCCATCGATCCGGCAGCAGCGCTCAACGCCGCCCGCCATGCCAAGGCCGCGTCCCTCGAGCTTGTGAGATTTGCCCCACCAAAGCTCCTAGATACGCTTTACGATGGTAAGCCGGCAGCGTTTCCGCATATCAGATTGGACCGCGCGCTCGATTTCCTGATTTCGGATTATCTCGCATGACGTTCGAGAACGATCAGCCGCCGCCGCGAAAGCCTCGCGTCTTCAAGCTCGACGACATCGCCGATGAGGCAGAATTCGAAGAGACGTTGCCGGGCGGCGGAACCGTCACGTCGAGACGAGGCGCGGTACCGGCGACGCGACGTTTGACGGTCGGCGATATCAATCGCGGCTTCCGCTTCGGCAGCATTCTGCTTTCCGCGATGGCGGCGCTTGCCTCGCTCGCCGCTGGACTTTGGTTCACCCGCTTCGTCTCCGTCGCGCTTGAGCGCCAGGACTGGGTCGGCTGGGTCGCCTTCGGCTTGATGATGATCATAGCCCTGGCGCTGCTCGGCATCGTCCTGCGCGAACTCATTGGCTTCAGACGCCTCGCCCGGCTGGCGAAGCTTCGCGCACTGGTTCGAGAGACGATTGCGAAGCCGAACGTTGAGGGCGAGCGAAAGGCCGTCGCCGCGCTGCTGTCTCACTATCGCGGCCGCCCGGACCTTGCTTGGGGCCTGGCTCGCATCAAGGACCACACCGGCGACGTGCTCGAAAAAGGCGAGCTTCTCCGCCTCGCAGATCGCGAACTCCTCCGTCCGATCGATTCCGAAAGCCGCCGCGTCATCCTGAAATCCGCGAAGCGCGTGGCGACGGTAACGGCAATCTCCCCGATCATGTGGATCGCGATGGGCTTCGTGCTCGTCGAGAACGTGCGGATGTTTCGCGCCATCGCGACACTCTACGGCGGCAGGCCCGGCGTCCTCGGCGCGCTGCGTCTCGCCCGTCTCGTCGTCGGCCACATCATTGCGACCGGCGGCATCGCGATGACTGACGATCTCTTCGGCCAGTTCGTCGGTCAGGACGTCTTGCGACGGCTGTCGCGGCGTCTCGGCGAAGGTGCATTCAATGGCGCTTTGACGTCCCGCCTCGGCGTCGTCGCCGTCGAGGTGATCCGTCCGCTCCCCTATCTCGATGCCGAGCCGCTACGCGTGCGCGAGATCTTCAACGAGCTTCTCCGCTCGCTGCGCGGCTCCGATAAAACCGAGACATAAGCGGATTGCGCTCAGGCCGCCGCGGCGTCCGGCTGTTGGACCAAGCCGCCGGGCGTCGCGATCTTGCGCGCCCAATCGCTGGACCGATGTCCGGCGTCGACCAGCACGGGAGGTGGCTTGCGATCCTCGTTCGTTGCGAGCGCCCACCGCTCCAGCGGGCCAGCCTTCAACGACGTCAGCCAACTGACCGGACCGGCCAGCACGAGACCCAGAATGACGGGCGACATCCACGCGAGTAACGCGGGCGAGACCGTCCAGGCAATGGCGCCGACAATGCCGCCGATCGCCGTGTGCCAGCGCGCGAACCACATCGCATCGTCAAATGTCAGCGCGCCGTCGTTGCGCTTCTGCGGCTTCCAGCCCGAGTCACGCCCGGCCAGAATTTCTGCGGCCCCGACCGTCTGCGTCACCATGAAGATGGGCGCGATCAGCATCGAGTAGACCGTCTCGATGAGCACGCCGATCGTGACGCGGATAGCGACGAACGGGCTTCGCTCTTTCCGGGCTTGCTGCCACGCGAGCATAAGCCCGAGCGCCTTCGGCAAAAGCACCACGATCATCGTCGCCATGAAGAGGCGCAACGCGGCGCCCGGATCGATGGTCGGCCAGATCGGGAACAACGTTTTGTCGTCACGGAAGTAGCTCGGAATCATCTGCTGGCCCTGCAGCGCCAGCACGACACCGACGACGAGCGAAAGCGCCCACACCCCGGAAATCAGATACGAAGCCGCCCCCATGCCGAGATGGAGCCTACCCATCGGCGTCAGTCCAGGTTGCGAGACGATCGCAAGGTGCTGAAGGTTGCCCTGCGCCCAGCGCCGATCGCGCGCGACCACATCGATGATATTGGGCGGCATTCCCTCGTAGGAGCCTTCGAGCGACGGCATCATGTGCACGCCGTAACCCGCACGCTGAAGAAGCACGGCCTCCACGAAGTCGTGGCTCATGATATGGCCGCCGAACGGCTTCCGGCCCGGAAGCTCGGGAAGCCCGGCCGCTTCGGCGAAGGCCGCCGTGCGGATGATGGCGTTGTGGCCCCAATAATTGCCCTGGTCGCGATGCCAGAACGCGAGACCCGCAGCAACCGCAGGTCCATAGGTATTGCAAGCGAATTGCTGAAGCCGTTGCAGCAGCGTCTCGCCGCCGACGAGTCGCGGAACCGTCTGGATCAGCCCGGCCCTGTCATCCGCCTCCATGGCGGCCGCCAGCGAAACGAGCGTTCCGCCGGACATGACGCTGTCGCCGTCGAGGATAATGAAAGACTGATAGCTGGCACCGAACCGTTCGACCCAATTGGCGATATTGCCGGCCTTCCGCCCCGAGTTCTGCAGCCTCCGCCGGTAGTAGATCGCCGCGATGTCGCTCAACTGCGCGCTCAGCGCCCGATAAACGGCCGCCTCCTTCGTACCGTCGATATCGCCACGAGTATCGGAGAGCACGAATACATCGAAACACTGATTGCGGCCGAGTTCGGTGAGCTCCCGCACCATCGCCTCGATGGCGCCGGCGATTCGAGCCGGGTCTTCGTGATAGACAGGAAAAAGCAGCGCTGTCCGTGAAGCCAATGGAGAACTCGGCGGCGGCGGCTCAATGGTGTCCGGCCGTTCGCCCGTGAACAGCGGAAGAAATCCGAGCGCTGCGCTCAGGCTGCCGATCGCGATCCATCCAAAGGCAATCGTCGAGAGTATAAGAAAGAGAAACTGCACCGGTGTGATGACGACGAACGACAGGATGCTGAAGAGCTCCTGCGCGAAGGCGCCCGTCAGCACCGCGGCACCGGCGAAGATCGCCGTGCGCGGCACCCAGTAACCCCGCCGCCGAACCTCGGCAACGGCCTCAACCGGCTTGGCGAAATCCTGAACCGGCATGGCGAGCGGCGCCGCGTCCGGCAAATACCGCCACGGACCCGCGTCGCGATGATGGTTGGAATGTGGAGATGCTTCGAGCACCTCGCCGATGAAGTTTTCGTTTACGGCTTCGTCCATCGATAGAGCCACGTCTCCGAAACCGCTTGATCGCCTGCCTTCAACACACACCGCAGCTCAACGAGTCCGCTATCGCCGGGCGCCAGTTCGAACGTCACTCGAACGCCTGAGATTTCGAGATTGCGTTGAACGGAAACGTTGGAGACCTTGCCCCCCCGAGCTGACAGGTCGGCAGCTGGCAAGTCTTTCGCATCTTTCACTAAAGGTCCTGTCAAATCGATGACGAAGACAACTGTCCCGGGCTTTTTCCCACTTCCAACCCGCGTCTTGACGACGCGGGCTCCGGACCACGACACCGGCACATCGGGTCCCCAGAAAATTTTGTAACTAAAGACGTGCGGACCGCCGGCGGCCAGCCCCTTCGAGGGTTTCCAATAGGCCGAGATATTGTCGTGGATCTCGTCCTCGATAGGAATCTCGACGAGCTCGACGAATCCGTCGCCCCATCCGTTTTGAGGCTGCACCCAGACCGACGGCCGCCGTTCGTAACGACTTTCCAGATCTTCATAGTTCTGGAATGAGCGATCGCGTTGCCAGAGACCGAACCCCTGCGGATCCCGATCCATGAACGCGCTGAGTTGCAGCGTCTTCGGATTGTTGAGAGGCCGCCAGAGGCGTTCGCCGCTGCCATTGATCATGGCGAGTCCCTCGCTGTCGTGGACGGCGGGGCGAATGTCGTCGAAGCGGCGTTGGCTCGATTGACCGTGAAAGAACATGCTCGTCAAAGGACCGATGCCGACGTGGCTGAGGGCCGTTCGCGGATACAAGGTCGCTTCAACATCCATCACCGTCGTCTCTCCGGGTGCGATCGCAAACCGGTAAGCGCCGGTCGTAGATTGACTGTCGAGCAACGCGTGGACGACGATTTCGGTTGCGATCGGCTTCGGTCTTTCGATCCAGAAGCTTCGGAAGAACGGAAATTCTTCACCGGCCGGCTGCGCCGTGTTGAGCGCCAAGCCGCGCGCCGACGCGCCGTAGCCCTGTCCGCGCCCCACCGCGCGCAGAAAGCTCGCGCCCTGGAAAACCGCATATTCGTCGAAGGCATCGGCGCGGTTGATCGGACCGTGAATGCGGAATCCGGAGAATCCAAACGGCGCAGAATCGGGTCCAGGGCCAATCAGCGGCCCAAAGGAGAAGAGCTTGCTGTCGGCGACGAGACGAGTCGCCTTCCCATTTTCGACGACCCAGAGATCAACCGGTACGTCATACAGCCAGCCCATCGCGAACGGCTGAACCTGGAAATCGACGTGCTCGCCCTTCCAGATCGCCCTTTCGGGACGGAAGCGAATATCCCTATATTGATCGTATGTTAGCTTATTGAACGGCGGCGGCAGCGCATCAATAGACGGCTTGGAGAACGGCTGATCAGCCAGCCTCTTCGCTTCCGCCTTCAGAGTCGTCGGCCCAAAGGCCATGCCCTGCGGGCTCGGCTGTGGCGCCGCCGTCTCCCCTTCGGCGTACGCTTCCGTCACTGCCAGGGCCATCTTCGCGAGCCCGAGCGCAAAACTTCCCGCCACCGCCTTCTCGAGCAGTGCGCGGCGATCCACCAAATTACTTGTCATTTCCGATATCAGCCAACCCTTGCGGAACGTACGTGCGGCCCCACGCTCTCTCACAAGCGCCCCCGATAGCCGATCCCAAAGAGCTATGGCACGATTGTGGCAGATTTTACACGCGCATGGCGGCACCCTGTGACTTTCCCGTCAATGATTATTCAATCGACAGGCTCATTCTCATCTGGCACATAACTAGCCCGCCAAGCTAATGCCAAAATCGGATTTTCTCTTTTCTCTATAATTGACTAAGGCCGTTTTTAGCAATGATCAAAAGCCGAATCATCCCCGATTCGCTGATGCAAAGAACCCACAGTCTAAAACTGTTTTCGGAATACTCTTGGCGTACCCAAAGCAGCCCGCTAATGAGAACATATATATAAAGTCGCGAACCGTATAATTCTTGTGCTCAACGCACACGTTGCAGCGATTAAAAATTGCAACCGGTTGCTTCCATAGGAAAATCAATTCGTCTTCAATTCGGCTGCCACGTGACCGTCGTGTGGCAACATCAGCGCTCGTTGCCATTCTGTCACAAGGCCCGGCGATTCAACTGTCCACATGGCTAATCCCTATTTCCCGACCGGAACGGATCTGCCTATACATTCGCCTGAGCGGTAATTCGGGGGGAAGCCCGAACCGCAGAAGACGGGTTTGAGGACGGTTAAGAATAAGCACTACGGGAAGAAGAGTGTTGGGCTGAACGGGTCTGTTCCGTCCTCATTCCTCAAGTCGAAGCAGACGGGAGCTAATTCATGAACAAATATAGTCTGAGTGCGCTTATGGCGGCAGGCCTCGTTGCAGGTGGCCTGTCGACCGGCAGTGCATCCGCAGCTGACCTCGGAGGCAACTGCTGCGCAGACCTCGAGGAGCGGATTGCAGAACTCGAAGCAACGACGGCACGTAAGGGCAACCGCAAGGTCTCCCTCACGGTTTCAGGCTGGGTTGGCCAGCAGGTTATGTTCTGGGACGACGGCCGTGAATCGAACACGTACGTTACCGATCTCGGCTCTACACTCGCCAGCCACGTGAAGTTCACGGGCCAGGCGACGATCATGCCGGGCTGGACGGCAGGTTACGTTCTGCATCTCGAAGCCACCGGCTCCGACAGCTTGACGACCAATCAGGCCACGCCGGACGGTCCGAACGCACTTACCAAGTCAGTCAACGGCGTCAGCACGCTGCAGTCGTTCTGGTTCATCAAGAGCGACCAGCTGGGTAAGGTCTCGGTCGGTAAGCAGTCGGACGCAGCTGATAACTCGGCAATCCTCGTTGACGGATCGGGCTCGCTCGTTCCCGCTAACTGGGTAGCCTTCGACGTCAACAGCTTCGGCATCCGCACCAAGGGCGGCGGATTCGTGTCGGGTCCGACCACCGGCATCCACTGGGGCGGCGACTATTGCCAGAGCTGGGGTGGAGCATGGGGTGACTGCGCAGGCGTTCCTCGCAACACCGTACGTTACGACTCACCGACGTTTGGCGGCTTCTCAGTGTCGGCATCGTGGGGTGAGGACGACATCTGGGCCATCACCGGCCGTTACGCTGGCGAATGGGGTGACTTCAAGCTTGCGGGTGCAGCGTCTTACACCGAAAGCACCGACCCAAGCATCAACACAACGAACGTTGGCTTCCTCGGTGGCCCTGGTTTCAGCCTCGGTAACGAGACGCAGCAGTACTTCCAGGCTGGCGCTTACGTAGAGCATGTTCCGACGGGCTTGTTCGTCTACGGTGCCTACGGCCACAACCAGTACGATACCTCTTCGCTGGGTCAGTCTGAGACCTACTACATCAAGGGCGGTATCCGTCAGCGCTGGAACCCGCTTGGCCACACGGTCCTGTACGGCGAGTACGAAAAGGCCCGCGGCACCGGCGTCTTCTCGCAGTCTGCGACCTTCTTTGATGACGCGGCAATCCACGACGCCACGAAAGTCTGGGGTCTCGGTATCGTCCAGGAAATCGATGCGGCTGCCATGTCGATGTGGGTCAAGTATCGTCATCTTGACTACGATGACAACACGGGCATCCAGTACGACAGCTTCCAGTACGTCGGTGTCGGCGCTCTGATCAACTACTGATCCGGCCCACCTGATCTCAGAAATGCGAAGGCCGCCCAATTTGGGCGGCCTTTTTTCGTGTTTCACGAATTCGTCGGCGTGGCCGACGGGCAACTATAAAGTGTTGCGATTTAGTCGTTACCCGTTTTTGTAACAGCCTGTTTTCGATTTCATATTTTCGTTCGCACTCGGACAATTGAATTTAATGAGCTTTTCCCGCACCGCTCAGGAATAAATATGCGAACGACGAACCTGAATTGTTGCGAACGTACGAATCACTAATCTCCCCCCTCAAGCGGCGATGTCACTTTCCAGGTGTTCAGCCTCAGGCTGCTCCCGTGAGTGGCCCACTACGGCGAACGCCGAAGTACCGCGTTCAGGATAGAAGTGCTGAAGACGGGAGAAGGCAGAATGACGAAATTTAGGGTAGGCGCTCTGGTCGCTGCAGGCGTTCTCGCTGGCGGGTTCGCCACGAGCGCCTCTGCTGCGGACCTCGGCGGCAACTGCTGTGCAGACCTCGAGGAACGAATTGCAGAATTGGAAGCAACCACTGCGCGCAAAGGCAACAGGAAGGTCTCGCTCACGATCTCTGGCTGGGTGGGCCAGCAGGTCATGTGGTGGGACGACGGCCGACAATCAGACGCCTACGTCACCGACCTCGGTTCGACGATCGCCAGCCACGTGAAGTTCACGGGCCAGGCAACAATCCTACCGGGATGGTACGCGGGTTACGTTCTGCACCTCGAAGCCACCGGCTCCGACAGCTTGACGACCAGCCAAAATGTCGTGGATGGCCCGAATGCGATTTTGGTGCCACACACAGTGAACGGTGTCAGCACCCTGCAGTCGTTCTGGTTCCTTAAGAGCGACCAGCTGGGCAAGGTCTCCGTCGGCAAACAATCCGACGCCGCTGACAACGCGGCAATCCTGGTCGACGGTTCGGGTTCGCTCGTTCCCGCTAACTGGGTGGCCTTCGACGTCAATAGCTTCTTCATCCGCGAAAAAGGTACGGGCGTTCTGTCGCCCGCGGTCTGGGGCGGCAATTATTGCCAAAGCTGGGGCGGTGCCTGGGGTGACTGCGCGGGTATTCCTCGGAACGCAGTCCGCTATGACTCACCCACATTCGGCGGGTTCTCCGGGTCGGCATCCTGGGGTGAAGATGACCTCTGGGCCATTACAGCTCGCTATGCCGGCGAGTGGCACGACTTCAAGGTTGCAGGTGTTGCTTCGTACACACAAAGTAACGACCAGAACTGCTGCAACACTGCAAGTGGCTTCGTAATACTCGACAACACGCAGCGGTACTTCCAGGCAGCTGGCTACGTCGAGCATACCCCGACCGGTCTCTGGATGTACGGCGCCTACGGCCATGACGACTACTCTGATCCGACGAACTTGACCGGAACCAGAGGCCAATCCGAGACCTGGTACCTGAAGGGCGGCATCCGTCAGCGCTGGCACCCGCTCGGCCACACGGTTCTCTACGGCGAGTATGAACACGTCCACGGAGAAGGCGTCTTCGCCCAGTCGGGAGTTGATGGCTTCGCAGCCCTCGGCGACTTCGGCGCCGCCAACAGAGACACCACCAAGATCTGGGGTCTTGGTGTCGTCCAGGAGATCGACGCTGCAGCGATGTCGGTATGGCTCAAGTACCGTCATCTCGAATACGACGACAACTCCGGCATCCGCTTCGACGACTTCCAGTACTTCTCCTTCGGCGGCCTGATCAACTACTGATCCCGTCTCCAAGACCGAACAGCGTGAAGCCGCCCAATGGGCGGCTTCATTGCGTTTTCAGCACAATCGCGGGCTCCAGGGACGCATTGTCCCGGCGCCACAAAGCGCTTAACTCTCACCCATGTTCGAGACGTTCTTCACCGAGCTTCGCTCGGCCAAGCTGCCGGTGACTTTGAAAGAATACCTGACGCTACTCGAAGCCGTCGGCGCAGGTGTCGCGGGCAGTCGCGTCGAAGACTTCTATTACCTCGCCCGCGCCACGCTCATTAAAGATGAGCGAAACCTCGATCGTTTTGATCAGATCTTCGCGCACGTCTTCAAGGGGATCGAGCTTCTGCCGGAAGCGATAGAGGCTGAAATCCCGGAGGAATGGCTCCGCCGGATCAGCACGCTCCACCTCTCCGAAGAGGACAAGAGGAAGATCGAGGCGCTCGGCGGCTGGGACAAAATCATGGAGGAGCTGAAGAAGCGCCTCGCCGAACAGAAGGAGCGCCATCAAGGCGGCAACAAATGGATCGGCACCGGCGGCACCTCGCCTTACGGGGCATACGGATATAATCCAGCCGGAATCCGCATCGGCCAACACGAGAGCCGGCATCGACGCGCAATCAAGGTTTGGGACAAGCGCGAATTCAAGGATCTCGCAGGCACCGCCGAAATTGGGACGCGCACGATCAAAGTCGCGCTTCGGCGCTTACGGCAATTCGCTCGCTCCGGCGCCGCCTCCGAGCTCGATCTCGACAGCACGATCCGCGGTACTGCTGAAAAAGGCTATCTCGACGTTCGCCTTCGCCCCGAGCGCCACAACGCCGTAAAGCTTCTGATGTTCTTCGACATCGGCGGCTCGATGGACGATCATATCCGCGAGGTCGAAGATCTGTTCTCCGCCGCGCGCGCCGAGTTCAAGCATCTCGAATACTACTACTTCCACAATTGCATCTACGAAGGCGTATGGAAGGAGAACGCTCGCCGCTACACGAACAAGATCGATACGTGGCAGGTGCTCCATACCTACCCGGCCGACTACAAAGTCATTTTCATAGGCGATGCCTCGATGAGCCCCTACGAAATCACCGTCGCCGGCGGCTCGGTCGAACACATGAACGAGGAGCCCGGCGCCGTCTGGCTGAAACGCGTGACCGACGTCTATAAGCACGCCATTTGGCTCAATCCCGTCGACGAGCGTCATTGGGATTGGACACCTTCGATCGGCATCGTCCGGCAGCTTCTCGGCGGCCGCATGTATCCACTGACGCTTGATGGTCTCGACGCCGGAATGCGCGCATTGATGCGTTGAAATCGTCGTTCCGACGCACTTCGGTGGGTAATATCGCAAAAGCTGCTGTCGAGTTGCCCTGCAAACGTTAGGCTCCGACTGTGGCAAACGTGATTCTAACCATTGACCTTGGGCCTCCCCTGGGACAATGAAGTAAGAAATCAGGGGTGGGGGAACATCCCAATGAGACACTTCAGGATCTTGAAGATCACGCTCGTGGCGATTTCGGCTGCAGCCCTCGGCGGTTGCGGAGCATCGCTGCCGAGCCTCCCGACGACCGGCTCGCTCCTCGGCGGCCAGTCTAAAACCGCAGCGGCAAACGCCAATCCGAACGATCCGCTCGCACGCACGATGGACGTCGCAGCAACATCCGCACGCGCCCTCAAGTGCGGCTATAACTTCGATCCCGTTAAGCTCAAGGGCCAATTCATCGCGTCGGAAACGGCGGCCAATCCCGCGGATGCCCCTAAGCTTTCGCAGGTTTACGACACCGCCTTCAACGGCGTCTCTAAAGCTCTGGCTGAAAAGGGCGCGGATTATTGCTCGGAGCTGAAAGTCGCGAAGATCAAGCTCGCGCTCACCCGTCATCTCAACGGCGACTATACGCCCTCGCCTCCCGAACCTCCCGAAGACGGCGGCGGCCTGCTCAGCGGCTGGGGCGGCGGCTCGACGAGTTCCGAGGGCGTTAACTCCAAGGCAGTCTTCGAGAACTGACGCGGAACCACCGCTGCCTTCGATCCCACGCGCTTTGCCGGAACGCACGAGTGCTGCAGATCCTTTGGACTGAAATTACCATCAAGGCGGTCGCCGGTCTCGTGCTCGTGCTTGTACCGCTCTCAGCATTGGCCATCGTCGGGCTGGCGAGGCCCACCACCGGCCTATGGCCACGCCTGACCGGCGCGCTTTTGCTGGCGATTGCGGCGAGCATCTGGATCGGGCTGGAGTATCCGTCAGCCCGAGGTTCGATCGGACCGGCGGCGCTCGTGTCGCTCAATCTATTTCCGGCGGCGGTGCTGATCGCGGCTCTGGTGATGGGAACGGCGGCGCCCACACGCCGCGGCCAACTCATTCTAGGCCTGAGTGCGATCACACTGACATTGCTGGCTTTTCTCGAAATCGCACACGCTTAAGCCGCAGTCACTGCACCGGCTGATGCACGACGGCTTGGCAAAAGCACGCCGCCGCCGGCGGAGTGACACGCTACTTCACGCCGAGCTTCTTCTGCAGACTGGACGACGAAGTCGTGTACTGGAACAAGAGCTTCTTGTCCGGATAAACGATCCTGTGCGCGGCCTGCGCCATCAGTGCGCCCTCGTGGAAGCCCGACAGTATGAGCTTCAGCTTGCCGGGATACCAGTTGATATCGCCGATCGCGAAGATGCCGTGTTCGTTGGTCTCGAACCGCTCGGTATCGACGAGAATGAGGTTCTCATGAAGATTGAGACCCCAGTCGGCAACAGGTCCGAGCTTCATCGTCAAACCGAAGAACGGCAGCATGGCCGTGCAGGCTATGCGTTCAGTTCCCGAGGCCGTCTTGACGTCCAGCGCTGACAAATGTCCGTTCGCGCCCTCGAGCCCCGTCACCTGACCGATGAGCAGGCGAACGGTCGACTCTTCGACAAGCTTGCGCATCTTCTCGACGGAATGCGGCGCGGCGCGGAACTCGTCGCGGCGATGGATGAGCGTCAGGCTCTTCGCAACCGGCGCGAGATTGAGCGTCCAGTCGAGCGCGCTGTCGCCGCCTCCGACGATAACGATATCGTGCCCGCGCATCGTTTCGATCTTGCGCACGGAATAGAAGACCGACTTGCCTTCGTACTCTTCGATGCCAGTGAGCGGAGGACGCTTCGGCGTGAACGATCCGCCACCCGCAGCGACGACGACGACCTTAGCCAGGAACTCGGTTTCCGCGTCCGTCGTGAGGCGGAAGCGGCCGTCAGCCTCGCGGCTCAAGCTGTCAATGCGCTCGTTGAAATGGAATTGCGGCCCGAACGGCTTGATCTGCTCCATCAGCCGGTCTGTCAGTTCCTGCCCCGTCACGACGGGAAGTGCTGGAACATCGTAGATCGGCTTCTCGGGATAGAGCTCCGCGCACTGCCCGCCCGGACGGTCCAGGATATCGACGACGTGAGACTTGATATCGAGCAGACCCAATTCGAAAACCGCAAACAGGCCGCAAGGTCCCGCACCGATGACAATGGCATCGGTTTCGATCGGACCGGAAGATGCTGCGGCTTCCGCGACGCCGGAAGTTTCTGGTCCCGCTGGAGTGGTGTCCATCATCGCGATCGTCCGTTACTTGCTGCCAATGGTTCAGAACTGCTTCGCCGGCACGCGAACGACGAGTCCGTCGAGAGCGTCCGTGATCTTGATTTGGCAGCAGAGCCGGCTGCCTTCGCGGACATCGAACGCGAAATCCAGCATGTCCTCTTCCATGTCGGCGGCCTTGCCCGTTTTGTCGCGCCAGGCTTCATCCACATAAACATGGCAGGTAGCGCAGGCGCAGGCACCGCCGCATTCCGCCTCAATGCCCGCAATGTCGTTAAGCTTAGCAGCTTCCATGACCGTAAGACCGTTTTCCGCTTCCACCGTCTGACTTTCGCCGTCGGGTTGGATGAACGTTATTTTCGTCATGGTTGCGTACGCGTCCTTGAGGCTGAAAAGGCCGCTCTTAGGCGGCTGCGAGCGAAAGGGGATGATTAAGTTAGCGGGCACACTTAGAGGGACACCGCCCGCATTTCAAGCCGAACGGGCGCGCGCGTCCCTGCGACGCGCAGATGCTGTGGCTGCGGCGCTTAGCCTAGCTTGTTGGATTGATGGAAGAACGTGCGCGCCTCGGACGCCGCCGCTTCCAGTTTGGCGATCGCATCCGGGCAGGCCTCGGCCTCGGGTCCGCGCAGTGCCTCGGCTTCCTGCGCCAGGGCCGCGATCCCCCACGCCCCGACTGCCCGGCACGATCCCTTGAGCGTATGCGCTGCGATCTTCCAATCCCGTTCGGTCGTGGCCGAGCGCAAGGCGGCTAACGTCTCGGGAAGCTGCGCGAAAAAAAGCCGGAGAACCTCGTCTTCCAGTGCCTTATCCCCAAGCGTGTAGCGCCGCAAATGTGCGAGATCGATCGGCAATTCATTCGCGCCGCCCGGGTTCTCGGGGGACGGGATATCGAACGACTGGGCCCTTTGGGCATCCATGCTTCGCACCTGAAACGCATATTGATCGCTGCGGCCATAGCTTCGCCATGGCGGGACATTTGAACAATTATGGTCGCAAAACCGCGATAACTCTGGGTAAAGCGGACGCCCGTGTTTCAGCCATCCCCGTAAACCGCTACTTAACCTATTGGCGTGTGGCCGCAGGCGGCGGACGCGGCAAGCTCGGCCGCAATCCGGCCGCATTCCGCGGTCCAACTCGCCAAGTCGTTAAGATGCATAAGCATTCTGTATGGTTACTCATGTGTTTCCATTTTGTAACCACGTAAAAATCTTATAGGGTGCGAATGGGAGTTCCGGTGGGCCTGAAGCGCACGGGCTTGTGTCGCGTACCGGATCGAGTGGGGGGCATTGCGCAATGTCGCAGGACCAAATTGCGAAGCTGATGGCTATCGGCGGCAAAACGCAGCCGGCATCAACGGAGCATACCTTGAGCGCACCAGACGGTTTGCGTCAGGCGACCGGTCAGACCGCGAGCCAAACCACGATTCAAAAAGGCTCGATCGAGACGCCTCTGGCCTTGCCGCCGCCCTTGCTCGGTACGGAAAGCCCACCGCCTTCGCCCACGGCCCCGATCAAACCCAACAATGAATCCGCGAACGACGAGCCGCCGAGCCGCCGTGTCGCGCGCCGCCGTCCTGCAGGCCCCGTTCGCGGAAAAATCGCAGCGAACGACGACGTGCCGAGCATCGGCGGCCTGATCTACGCACTCGAGCAAAAGCCCTCGAGCAAGGTTTTCCGTTTTGCCGCCATTGGAAGTGCCGTATGGGCGATCGTCGGACTGACGGTCGGTGCACTGACGATGGCGCCCGGCTGGCAGAACGGCGAGTCGTTTGCCTCGCTTCTGCTGCAACCGGCAACTTTCTACACCATCACGGCCATTGTCGCGCCGATCGGCATCATCTGGCTGCTGGCCCTGCTGAACTGGCACATCGCCTCGCTCGCTCTCAAATCCGCAACGATGAGCGAAGTCGCAATCCGCCTCGCCGAACCCGACAGAACCGCTGAGCAATCGATCGCGAGCCTCGGCCAGGCGGTCCGTCGCCAAGTCTCATTCATGAACGACGCCGTGTCGCGAGCCTTGGGCCGCGCCGGCGAGCTCGAAGCCCTCGTCCACAATCACGTGGCCGAACTCGAACGTTCCTACGAGCACAACGAGCGCCGCATCCGCGAATTGATCAACGAATTGGGCGGCGAACGCCACGCCCTCCTCGATACGTCGACGAACGTCACCGAAACGCTGAAAACGCTCGGCACCGAAATCCCGACGCTGATCGAAAAGCTTTCCCAGCAGCAGCTGACGCTTCGCGGCATCATTTCGAATGCGGGCGAAAACCTCGCGAACCTCGAAGGCTCGTTGGCGACAGCCACCGGCCGCTTCGAAAACGCCGTCGGATCGCGCACACTGCAACTGCAATCCGTTCTTGAAGACTACACGTCTGCATTCTCGACAGCCCTCGGCGCCCGAACCGAACAGATGCGCGCGACGTTCGACGGCTACATGCAAACGCTCGACACGACGCTCGGCAATCGCACCGAGAATTTGCAGACCGTCTTCGAGGAATATGCACGCGCACTCGATACGACGCTGTCAAATCGTGCCCAGGCGCTCGACGTCCAGCTTGTCGAACGCACGCGCTCTCTCGACGAAGCATTCCAGCGGCGTCTCGAACTCTTCGACGATCAGATCGTGCGCTCGACATCGGCCATCGATCACGCGGTCAGCGAAAAGGCGTCGCTGCTCTCCAACGCGCTCGAACTGCATTCGCGCACCTTCCGCGAGACGATCGCGCATCAAGCGGCCGAACTCGACGATTCCGTCATGAACGGCATAAACGCCGTTCGTCGCACCAGCGAGAACATCACGCGTCAGACGATGAAGGCCATCGACGGCCTCTCGAAACAGTCCGGCGTTCTGCAGAACGTTGCCGAAAACCTCTTCGCGCAAATTCACGGCGTGACAGACCGGTTCGAAAACCAGGGCGAGCAAATTCTCAAGGCGGCGAACGTACTCGACACGGCGAACCTCAAAATCGAATCGACGCTTCAGTCGCGCCACGCCGAGCTATCCCACACCCTCGATCGACTTTCCGGCAAGGCCGACGAATTCGGCCGTACGATCGCCGGTTACTCGACCAACCTCGAAGGCTCGTTTTCGAACATCGAACTCAAGGCGAGAGCCATCGCCGAAGAGCTTCGCGACAGTGCCGAAAACCGCTCACGCGCACTCATGGCAGAGCTCGACCGCGTCAAGCACGAAACCGAAGCCCAAGGCGAACGCGCGCTCACCGATCTCAGGAACCGCTTCCAGAACGTATCGGGCGAACTCTCGCGCGAATTCGAAACGTTGACCAATCGCCTTTCCTCCGCGTCGGACGAAACGCGCATGCGCGCGGCCGAAGCTGCAGCGACCCTCGCCCGCGAGCAGGCGCGTATTCGCGAAGAAGCCGCCCGCCTTCCGGCATCGACACGCGAAACAGCGGAATCCATGCGTCGCGCGCTCCAGGATCAGCTGCGCGCCATCGAGCAGCTGACGCAGATTTCCCAGCGCGCGAACGCACCGCGCGAAATCATTCGCCCCGACCCGGCTCCACCCCGCCTAGCAGGTTCGCTAACGTCGTCTCTCATTCAGCAGGAAAGCTCGCCAAGCCGCGGTCGAGGCGCAGCTCAGCAGGAAACACGGGAAGGCTGGTCGCTCGGCGATCTCTTGGCCCGGGCCTCTCACGAGGACGAAGCACCCGCCCCCGCTCCGCAACCTCCGCCCGCGCAGGCTCCCGTCCGCCTCGACGTCGGCATGATCGCCCGCTCGCTCGACCAGGCAACGGCCGCCGCGATCTGGAGCCGCATCCGCGCCGGACAGCGAAACGTCCTCGTTCGCAGCATCTACGCGCCGGAGACGCGCACTCTCTTCGACGAGATCTCAAATCGGGTCAAAACCGACCAAGAGCTGTCGCAGTCGATCTTCCGGTACCTCACAGACTTCGAACGCATCATCAAAGAAGCGGAAGCGCGGGATACGACGGGCCGTACAGCGCAAACGCATCTCGTTTCCGAAACCGGACGGGTGTACCTGTTCCTTGCCCACGCAGCTGGCCGTATTCGCTAGCGGGCGCGCCGCTCCGTGCGAGCCGGCGATGAAAATGATGCAAATCCGGGCCGTTTCCGATGACCGCGCTGACCATCGAAGCTCGAGGCGAAGTCTGGCCTCTCAAAGAGGCGTTCGTCATTTCGCGCGGAGCGAAAACCACGGCTGAAGTCGTGGTCGTGACGGTCTCCGACGGCAATCATCGGGGCCGCGGCGAAGCGGTGCCGTATGCCCGCTATGGCGAAACGGTCTCCGGCGTTCTGGAGGACATCCGCCGCGTAGCCGGACGCGTGTCGAGCCGCGAAGGTCTCGCGAATGATCTGAAACCCGGCGCCGCGCTTAACGCGCTCGACTGCGCATTCTGGGATCTCGAAAGCAAACGCACCGGCGTTCGCGTTTCCGAGCTTGCTGGACTTGGAGCCCCGGTCGCGAAAACGACGGCATTCACCCTCAGCCTCGACGCGCCGGCGACGATGGCCGAAAAGGCGGTGCAGGCTTCGCACCTTTCTCTTCTGAAACTCAAGCTCGGAGGCGGGGGCGACGATGCACGCATGCACGCCGTCCGCGCGGCGCGACCCGATGCCCGGCTGCTCGTCGACGCGAACGAAGCCTGGACCCTCGAAACCATCGGGCATTTCATATCCGTTGCAGCCGAGTGCGGGATCGAGCTGATCGAGCAGCCGCTTCCCGCAGATCTGGATGAGGCCCTGCGCGGCGATCGTCGCGTGCCGATCTGCGCCGATGAAAGCGTGCACACCGCCGCTGACATTCCCCGCCTCGCCGCGCTTTACGACGCCGTGAATGTGAAACTCGACAAGGCCGGCGGATTGTCAGGTGCGATCGCCCTCGTCCGCGAAGCCCGGCGGCGCGACCTGAAAATCATGGTCGGCTCCATGGTCGCCACCTCGCTCGCCGTCGCGCCCGCGATGCTGCTCGCCGCGGAAGCGGACTGGATCGATCTCGACGGACCTCTGCTTCTGGCGCACGATCGCGACCACGGGATGCGCGTGGAAAATGGCGTCGTCTATCCACCCGATCCCGAACTCTGGGGTTGAAGCCGCTCACGCGGATTCCGCCTCGGCGAAGACAGCACTCTTCTGCGATCTGACGAGCCAGAGACCCGCAGCGAGCGAAATCGCCGATATGGCGGCCATCGCGAGATAGGAGAGCGAGCCTTCGCTCGCGTAAACCCAACCCGCGATCAACGTCGAACATCCCATGGCGACGCCGGAAGACATCGTCGCATAAAGCGCCTGCGCGGTGCCCTGTTTCTCGCGCGGAACGGTCTCGTGGATGTAATGGATCGCGCCGATATGCGACGCCCCGTACGTCAGGCCATGCAGGATCTGCAGCGGCAGCAGCACGGCCAGTGGCGGGTCGAACGCCATCGCCAGCCAGCGCACGATCGACGCCGCCGCGCCAAGCGCGATCAGTCGCGCCGCGCCGATACGTTGCATGACGTGTCCGGAAACCGAGAACAGCAACACCTCAGCAAAAACACCGATTGCCCACAGGCTGCCGCTCCAGGCGGCCGAGAGCCCCTGCCGTTCCCAAATCAGAATGCCAAATGTGAAAAACGTTGCATGAGCCGCGATCGCCAGACCGACCGCGATCAGAAAGAACCGAAAATCGCGCCGCTTCAATAGTTCGCGAAGCGCCTCCGCCCGCCAGAGCGGCAGCGACGGCTTCACCGGCCCTTCGAACCGGTCTTGTGCTGGGAGGATGTGCCCCGCGACGACCGTCAACGCGCAGCCGAAAGCAACGAGCCACACGCCCGCACCGCCACCGAACGCGTTCATGACGACGCCGCCGCCGAAACTTGCCGCGACGAAGGACAAAGACCCCCAGAGACGCATCCGCCCGTAATCGAGCCCGCGATGCCGCATTCCGTTTACCGCAATGGTCTCGATCAACGGCATGATCGTCGAGTTGCAGAGCATGAGGAACGTCGCGAAGATAAGAATCGTTCTGAACGATGAAGAAGCCGCGAGCGCCAGCACGAAGCCCAGACTCAGCCACGCGAGAATGATCAGGTATCGCCGGTGCGCCACATCACGATCGGCCGCCATGGCGATGACCGGCGTGACGAACAACCGGAGGAACAGCGGAGCCGCGATCACGATGCTGATCTCGCCCGGCGTCAGTCCTCGCCAGTTCAGCCAAACCGGCATGAAGGGCACATGCGTCCCATAGACGACGAAGAGCGCGGCGAAGAACAACGCCACCGGTACGGCGAAACTCCGCCCCGCTTGCCGTTCAGCACTCATGTCTCGTCTCGCACCCGCATGCCCAATTTGCTCAGGTCACCGTATAAGGCTGAACCGCTTCGAATGCTCAACAACTTCAAGTGGGTTCAGCCTGAGATTGTGTCTGCGCCCGCCAAGAATCACATAACTCATTAAGCTGATTTTTGCGGAGCAAAACACGGCCATGCAGGCTCTCACCTCGGTCATCCCTAGCGACACTGAAACCGAATATCGAACTATCGAAACGACGCTGCTGGAAACCGCACGCGGGCGGTGGTTCTTGGCCGAGCACGGACGGCGCGCACGCCGGCTCGACAGCGCACTTCTCGAGGATGCGATCAAGCGCCTGCAAAGCTCGCTTCGCGAGCCGCCTGCCCTCCTCGGTCAGCTCAAGGCTGAAATCGAAGCGATCAAGGTGCAAATGGCCGAGACGCGGGCCGCCCTGTTGGCGAGACCCGTTGTCGACGAGAGCATTCTGCCAAGCCAGGCAATCCTGAAGGCCGCCGAAGACATCCACGACATCGCCTGGTCGCTGCAGGCCAATCCCTTCGATCCGAAGGGCTGTGAGGAAATCGCCCGCAACGCCGGACGGCTCTATGCCATGAGCCAATCCCAGGCGGCACAGTCGAACCGAGTCGTTTCAGCCGCCAGCGCCCTCGAAACCTCGGCGAACAAGCTCGAAGGCATTCTCGAAAGCATCATGCACGAGATGAAGGTCGACGACGCTGCGTAAAACTCTCGTCGAGAGACGCGCATAAAAAAACCGGGCCATGAGCCCGGTTTTTGTTTTCGACGTAAGGCCGCGCCTTACCACTTCGTCCGCACGCCGACCGAAATGAGATCGATCGAAGCTTGGGAGTTTCCGGTCAAGGTGAATAAGGGAGGATTTCCATCCACGGATGGGGTGCCCTGGCTGACGCCGCCGTCCTGAACGAAGATGTGCGAATATCCAGCATCGAGCGTTATAGAATCGCTCCACTTGTAGCTCGCGCCAATACTCAGCCAAATCCGATTGTTGTCGGGCACTTGCACGAGCCGCTCGGAAGCATCTTGGATCGGCGACAGCTCATAAGCGACACCGCTGCGAAGCGTGAGTAGCGGAGAATAGTCGTATTCACCGCCGACCGAGAAAAACCAGCCGTCATGCCAGTTCGCCTTAACGTCCAGCTGGTTGCCGCCCGGAAGCGCCAACGGCAGGTCCTTGAACACGCTCCAGTTCGTCCATTCGATCGTGCCTAGGAGCCGTGTGGTCGGCGTGATGACCTGCCGCGCGCTCAACGTCACGATATCGGGAAGGTTGACCGTCGCGACTCCTGGCCCATTGAAGCTGCTGGGGAGAACCGCCGAGTGGAATGAACCCTCGAGATCATGGGTCATCTGAGAGCGATAACCGAGGCCGATAGTCGTGCCTTGCCTCGGCTCCAGCGTGATGCCCGCCGTGGCTCCGAACGCCCAGTCGTTACCGCCGAACTGCGCTATGCTAACTGGAGAATCCCGAAACTGCAGCTTTGTCTGCGCCCATTCGATCTGCACGCCGGCACCGATCGTGATCCCCGGCGCAATGCGATACGCAATCGTCGGGTTGGCGTTCATCGTGATGAGTTTTGCGGTAACGCCCAAGTACGAGCCCAAATAGTTCGTATTTTCGGGCTTCGAGGCCAATCCAAACGGCGAGTTGAGGGCGATACCGACCCAAAGGTCTTTCGAAAGCTGATAAGCGCCGTAGCTTGCGCTCGTCGCCGCATCGATACCGATGTTGCCGCTGCTGCCGCCACCGTTAATATCGATATTCGCGTACGGCAGGATCAGCGTGTAGGACGATTCCGAGTTGAGACCCGGGAATTGCGCCGTCGCGGCAGGATTCCAGAACATCGAGCCAAGGCTGCCGCCCGCTGCAGAGCCCGCCGAAGCCGATCCGAGAAAGACAGTCGACTGTTCGTGAATGTCGAACCCGCCCGCCGAAGCCGCACTGGACCAAGCCGCAATTGCGGCCACGCCAATCGCCGCTCGCCGGAACTGGTTCTGGCGTCTGTTGAAACTCCGCATTCGCCGCGCCCCCACGCATTCAAAACAGCGTTTATTCTTAACTCTCACAATACGTGTATCTGGTCTCCACTACACCGGCCGAAATGCTTGGCGGCTACCGAAGGCGTACATCTGTGCCACTTGGGCAACAAAAAACCGGCCCGCCAGTGGCGGACCGGTTCTTGCCAAGCCCCGTTTCAATCCCTCGAAACTTAGCTTGGCGCTCCCCCCGGAGTCTGTGAACGGCGTATACCGCCGAAGCCGCGCGCAAGCTGCCAAAGTCTCAGATGCCGCGCAAGACTTGACGCTTTTCTCAATGTGCGAGTCGAACCACTGAGATGCGCGCCCGCAACAGATGCAACTCACACGGATCGAATGCACATACTGTGAAGCTACGTTTTCCGAAGCGCAAAATTATGGTCGACGGGACCGTTGCCATCGCCGATCCGCATATTTGCGCCGGCCTCCAGCGCGCGCCAAACGTAGAGCTTTCCGGCCTCGACGGCATCCGGCAGCGGCTTGCCATCTGCGAGACCTGCCGCGATGGCCGCCGACAACGTGCAGCCGGTGCCGTGCGTGTTGCGCGTGACGAGGCGCGGGCGGCAGAAAATATGATGCTCTCGTCCGTCGAAGAAAACATCGATCGCCTCGGCGCCGACGCCGTGACCGCCTTTGACGAGGACGGACCCGCAGCCGAATGCCATCAAGGCTTCCGCCTGCAAGCGCATCTCGTCTTCCGTCGTCGCCTCGGGACGATCGAGCAGCCGGCTCGCTTCCGGAATATTGGGCGTGATCAACTGCGCTCTGGGAATGAGCAGGCGGCGCACCGCATCGATGGCATCGGCCGCCAAAAGAACATCTCCGCTTGTCGCGACCATCACAGGATCGACGACAACGGGAACGTTCGGAATTTCCGCGAGCAGCCGGGCAACGGTCTCGACCGTCGCCACATCGCCAAGCATCCCGGTCTTGATGGCGGAAACGTCGAGATCGGAGACGACGGAATGAAACTGCGCGGCAATGAACTCAGGCGAGATCGGAAAAACTCCCGACACGCCGCGCGTATTTTGCGCCGTCAGCGCCGTGATGATTGTCGCGCCATAAATTCCAAAGGCGGAGAACGTCTTGAGATCGGCCTGAATGCCGGCGCCTCCCGAAGGATCGGACCCCGCGATTGTCAGCGCAATCGGAACGGTCAAGGCCGCCCTCTCTTTCATTCCAGCCCGCTCAGGGCATGCCCTTTTTCAGGATTTCGGCTCCGAGATCAGGGGACGTGATGTAGGATTCGATCCGGCCCAGCGCCGGAAAATTCTCGATCATCCACTGGCTGAACCAGTTCTGCGCACCGAAAACGAACAGCAGACCTGTAATCACCAGCAGGAGACCCATCAATTTCTCAAGCATCTCGAAATGGCGCTTGAACCCTTTCATGAAGCCGAGAAACGGTCGGATCGCGACCGCCGCGAGAACGAATGGAATGCCGAGCCCGAGCGAATAGACGAGAAGAAGACTGACACCCGTCCAGAGGCTCGACGCGCTCGCCGCGAGCGTCAGCACGGTTGCGAGCACTGGCCCGATGCAAGGCGTCCAGCCGAACGCGAACGCCAGCCCCATCAGGTAGGCGCTGGCAAAGCTGGCTTCCGCTGCTGCGGTCGAGTAGCGCGCTTCCTTATAGAAAAGATGGATGCGGAAGATGCCGAGAAAGTGCAGTCCGAACGCGATGATGACGAGGCCAGCGACGGTTCCGAGAATGGCGCGATAGGAAAGCAGCACCTGCCCTATCGAGCTCGCGCCAGCACCAAGACCGACGAACACGGTCGTGAACCCCAACACGAAAAAGACCGCGGAAATGACGACGCGCAACCAGACGCCCCGATCGATCCGCTCCTCACCCGTGAGCTGATCGAGCGTCGTTCCACCGATATAGCCGAGATAGGGCGGCACGAGCGGCAACACGCATGGCGACAGAAAGCTGGCGAGACCCGCCAGGGCGACACCGAAATAGATTTGAGCATCTGCCAGCATTATCACCTGCCTCCTAACATACCTGCCACTTTTTGTCCCCGCGTGCGCCTAGCGCGTGAGCGCCGCGACGCCAGGCAATTCCCGTCCTTCGAGCCACTCGAGGAACGCACCGCCCGCAGTCGAAACATAGGTGAAATCGTCCGTCACGCCCGCGGAATTCAACGCCGCCACGGTGTCACCGCCACCGGCGACCGACACGAGCTTACCAGCTTTCGTCAAAGCTGCGGCAGCCCGCGCCAGCGCGAACGTACCATCGCCGAACGGCGCAATTTCAAACGCCCCGAGCGGACCATTCCAGAGCAAGGTCCTGGTGTGTTCGAGCAAGGCGCTGGTGCGCGCGACGGACTGCGGACCGACGTCGAGGATCATGGCGTCGGCAGAAACATTGCTGACCGTAACAACTTTGTGCGCGGCCCCTTCCTTGAACTCCGATGCAACGACCGCATCGACGGGAAGAACGATCTCGCAGCCCTTCTTCTTGGCTTCCGCCATGATGTCCCGCGCGGTGCCATGGAAATCCGGCTCTGCGAGAGACTTGCCGACCGCGACACCCATCGCCTGCAGGAACGTGTTCGCCATGCCACCGCCGATGATCAGGTGATCAACCTTGGCGACAAGGTTCGTCAACACCGGAATTTTCGTCGAAACCTTCGCGCCGCCGACGACGGCAGCCGTCGGTCGCTGCGGCTTTTCAAGTGCCGTCCTGAGCGCGTTGATTTCTTCCATCAGCAGCGGACCGGCATAGGACGGAAGGAAATGCGTCAGCCCCTCGGTCGAGGCATGCGCGCGGTGCGCACACGAAAACGCATCACCGACGAAAATATCGCCGAGCTTGGCAAGCTCCCCCGCGAACGCCGGATCGTTCTTCTCTTCGCCCTTATGGAAGCGCAGGTTTTCGAGAACGGCGACGCCGCCGTCGCTGAGCATAGCGACCGAGCCGGCGGCCTCAGCGCCGATGCAGTCGCCGCTGAACGCGACTGTTCGACCAAGTAGTCGTTGCAACGTCTCGGCGATCGGCCGCAAGGAATGCTCAGTATCGGGACCATTCTTTGGCCGCCCGAAATGCGAGATAACGATGACCTTGGCACCGCGGTCTGCCAGCGCGTTGAGACCCGGTAGCAAACGCTCGAGGCGCGTCGCATCCGTCACTTTTCCATCACGCACCGGAACGTTGAGATCCGCCCGAACGATGATGCGCTTGCCTTTGACGTCAATGCCGTCCGTCGTCTTCAACTTGTCGAGGTTCATTCGACTACCATTCCGATGTTCAGATGCAGAATTGCGTGTCGTCGGCCCGTCGTCAGGATTTCGCAATGACGCGGCGCGCCTCATCAGCGACATGGGCCGCCGTGATGCCGAAGTGCTCGTAAAGCTTACCCGCAGGTGCCGACGCGCCGAAGCTGCTCATGCCGACGAAGGCATCGGACTTGCGAAGCCATTCGAACCAGCTCTGCTCCGTGCCGGCTTCGACCGCAACGCGCGGCACGTCGCCGAGAACCTCGCGTTGATAACCCTCAGACTGCGCACGGAAGAGTTCGAACGACGGCACCGAGACAACGGCTGCGCCGATGCCGTCTTTTGCGAGTGCGGCCGCCGCTTCGACGGCAAGGCCGACCTCGGAGCCCGTCGCGAGCAGCGTCACGTCGCGCTTGCCTTCGGCCGGTTTCAGGACATAGGCGCCCTTCGCGCTCAGGTTCTCGCTGCCGTCAGTGCGAAGATTGGGAACCGCCTGCCGCGACAGCGCCAGAACCGAAGGCCCAGCCTCTGAAGCAAAAGCAAGCTCCCAGCATTCGGCCGTCTCTATGCCATCGGCCGGACGGAACACCTTGACGTTCGGGATCGCGCGCAGCGAGCTCAAGTGCTCGACAGGTTGATGCGTCGGTCCGTCTTCGCCGAGACCGATCGAGTCGTGCGTCAAAACGTAAAGAACGCGCTGCTGCATCAGCGCGGAGAGACGGATCGAAGGACGGCAATAATCGGCGAAGACCAGGAAGGTGCCGCCATAAGGAATGAACGAGCCGGAAAGCGCGAGGCCGTTCATCGCCGCGGCCATGCCATGCTCGCGCACGCCGTAGTGGATGTAATTGCCTGAGAAGTTCTCAGGCGTCACCGAGTTGTGATGCTTCGTCCGCGTGCCATTCGATCCCGAAAGGTCGGCGGAGCCGCCAATCAACTCTGGCAGCACCGGTACCAGGCGCTCGATGGTCAGCTGCGACCAGACACGCGTCGCGCGCTTCGCGCTATCGCCGGCGAATGCACTCTTCGCTTCGGCAATCGCTTTCGCGACGACATCCTTCGTGTCCCGCCCCTCGATCAAGGCTTTCGCTTCAGGGCTCGCGTTGGAGAGGCGCATGGTCCAGTCGGCGCGAACCTTCGATTGCGCGCTGCCGACACCGCGCCACGCGGCGAGGATGTGATCGGGAATCTCGAACGGCGCATAAGGCCAGCCGAGCTTCTCGCGCGTATTCTTGATTTCTTCCGCACCGAGCGGTTCGCCGTGCGCCGACGATTTGCCGGCTTTGTTCGGCGAGCCGTATCCGATCTGCGTCTTGCAGGCGATGAGCCACGGCTTCGATGGATCGCCCTTGGCAATTTTAATCGCCGCTGCGACGGCCGCAGTATCATGGCCGTCGACGCGTACCGTGTTCCAGCCGGACGCTTCGAAGCGCTTCACTTCGCTGTCCGATACCGAGAGGCTCGTCGCGCCGTCGATGGTGATCGAGTTGTCATCCCAGAGCACGATCAGCTTGCCGAGCTTCAAGTGCCCCGCAAGCGAAATCGCTTCCTGGCTGATGCCCTCCATCAGACATCCGTCACCGGCGATGACGTAGGTGTGGTAGTCAATGAGGTCCGAGCCGACGCGCGCCGCGAGCAAGCGTTCCGAGATCGCCATGCCGACGGCATTAGCGAGGCCCTGCCCGAGCGGACCTGTCGTCGTCTCGATACCTGGTGCGTGGCCGTATTCCGGGTGCCCGGCGGTCTTCGATCCGAATTGACGGAAGTTCTTGATCTCCTCGATCGTCATGCCGGGATAGCCGGTGAGATAAAGGAGAGAATACAGCAGCATCGACCCGTGACCGGCCGAGAGCACGAAGCGATCGCGGTTCGGCCAGTCGGGCGCACTCGCATCGAACTTCAGAGCTTCAGTAAAGAGCACAGTGGCGGCGTCGGCCATGCCCATGGGCATTCCAGGATGACCGGAATTGGCCGCCTGGACGGCATCCATCGCTAACGCGCGGATGGCATTGGCCATTTCGCCGAGGCTTCCTGCCTGCGACGTGTCGGCCTTGGTCTGGACTTTACTCATTCTGTTCGTGGGTCCGTTTTCATAGGCGCCGCAGGCGCCGCCGTAAGGTCGAGGGACATTTACCGGGGAGTTGCAGCGTCGTCTACCGCGGTGACACCCTTGGTGCACGGCAAAAAGGCCCCCTCCGAACCCTTTCGCGGCGGGGACCAAGTGTCACGCTCGGGAGGCAACCATTACGCTCCGGAAGAAACGCTGCCCGCCTTGGCCTTGGCCTTTGCGTCACGCTGGCTCTTCTCGCTCTGCGCGAGCCTCGCCTCCTCCACCTCGTCCTCCTGGAACAGCTTCTCGAGCATGGCCTGCGACGTTCGCGCCCGTTCCAGGAGCTTTTCGACGTCCGACGACAGCTTGTAGTCCTCGTTGAGACGGCGCTCATCGTGATCCCTGAAGGTCTGGACGATCCGGCTCGCGACCCGTTCAGAATACCCGAGACCAAGCATCAGCGATCGCGTCAGATCAAGAGACGCCAGAAAGGTCTCGCGCCGAATCGCTGCAACACCGAGATCGAGCAGCCGATAGGCGTGCGTGCGGTCGCGCGCTCGCGCGTAGATCGGAACGTGCGGATAGTGCTTCTTGACGTATTCGGCCGCGCGCATGGACGCTTCGACGTCATCGATCGCGAGCACGAACGCACGCGCCTTGTCCGTCTGCGCAGCCTCGAGCACTTCGGGCCGGCTGGCGTCGCCAAAGAAGGCCTTGTTGCCGAAGCGTTTGACAAAATCGACCTGCTCCACGCTGATGTCGAGCGCCGTAAACGGAATGCCTTTCGCACGCAGGATACGCGCCACGATCTGCCCAAAGCGTCCGAACCCTGCGATAACGACGTGCCCGTCGTTATCCGGCAGCGTATCGAACGGGCGCGTCGGCGTCTTCGCTTTCTTCGAAAGCACGCGATCGAGCACCAGGAGCACTGGCGTCATCGCCATCGACAGCGTGATCACGACCGCGAGAATTTGTGACGGGTGACTGCCGAAGACACCAGCGGCCTCACCAACCGACAGCAGCACGAAAGCGAATTCGCCGCCTTGCGACAGAGCAAAAGCCAACCGGCGCGACGGGCCCGCCTCGAGCCCCTGCCAGCGCCCCAACAGAAACAGAATGATCGACTTCACGACGATCAGCGACAACGTCAGCGATATGATCAGCACTGGCTCGGCAATCAGAAGTCCGAGGTTCAGCGACATACCGATGGCCGTGAAAAAGATTCCGAGCAGCAGACCCTCGAAAGGCGCGATGTCCGCCTCAAGCTCGTGGCGGTAACTGCTTTCGGCAAGAAGAGCACCCGCAATGAATGCTCCAAGCGATGCCGACAACCCGACGGCTTCCATGATTAGCGTGATGCCGACGACCGTTAGAAGCCCGGCTGCCGTCATCGCTTCCTTCACGCGCGACAAGGCCACGAGACGCAGAAACGCATCGAGCACATAGCGGCCGACGACAACGACGAGAACGATTGTCCCGAGCCCCTTGGCAAACGCAAAATAGTCGATCACCGGGCCGGACTTGGCAGCCGTCACCGCGAAATAGGGCGCGAGCGCAATGAGCGGAATGGCAGCGAGGTCCTGGAACAACAGCACCGAGAACGCGAGCCTGCCGTGCCGGCTTGAAAGTTCCTTGTTCTCTTCGAGAACCTGTAAAGCAAAGGCAGTTGAAGAGAGCGCCAGAGCCGCGCCTGCGAAGAGTGACGGCTGCCACTGGGTTCCGAAAAACAGAATGCCAACGAACGCGAGCGCGAGCGAAGTTATCGCCACCTGCAGTGTGCCAATGCCGAAGATGGCCTGCCGCATGGCCCAAAGTCGCTTGGGGCGCAGCTCCAATCCGATCAAAAACAGCAGCAGAACGACGCCGAATTCAGCGAAGTCCAGAACTTGCTTCGCATCGTGCTCCGAAAATAGCCGCCCGACGCCGTAAGGTCCGAGCACGACACCGGCAATGAGGTAGCCAAGAACAGCCGCGATGCCGAGCCAGCGAGCAAGCGGCGCCGCAAGCGCCAAGGCCGCGAGGAGGATGGCAAGTTCGTGGAGTGTCACTCTATCTGTCCCCGCTGTTCTAGATGTGCGGCGGCTGCCGCGAGGTTACACCCCGGCCTGCAATACGCCAGCCAACCATGTTGTATGACAACCCGAATCCGGACCGTGGGAAAAGGGGGTAACATCCCGCCTGCGCGAAAACCGTGGCATGCGCGTGCGACACATTGCATTTAAATTTAAGCTTAGAGCATCTGAACCCGGCGTCTGAAATTCAAGGCAGCGGATGTACCTCGACGACCAGACCGCCAGCCTCCTGCCAGCCGTCGCTTCCGTCGCGATACCAGTCGACATTCTTGTAGCCGTAACTCAAGGCGCGCTTCGCAGCGTTCCAGCTCATCCAGCAATTCCTGAGACAGAAAAAGACGAGCGTCTTCGACTTGTCGCCCTTGGTCAGCATGTCGAGGTTGCGCTGAAAATAATGGGACGCGTCGGCCGACAACACGCCATAACCGACATTCGCAAGCCACACCGCATCTTCGATCGTCATATGCGAAGTATCGCGCCAGATCGTGTCGGGCGGCAGACCTTCGGGTTTTGGCGGATGCGGATAAACATCGATGAAGATCGCAGTCTTCTCAGACCATAGCTTCATCGCCGCCGCGTTCGAAAGAACCGTCGCACCTTCAAGCGTCAGCGGGACGGGCTTTCGATAATTGTCCGTGCGGTATGAGTGCGGTTCGGGAGGTGGCTCGCCGGTGGGCGCGGGGCCTGAAACATCCTCCTCGGCATGGCCGTCGACGGCGACCGCTATTGGCATCCAAATCGCGACACCAAAGCTGAGCGCAACGAGCATGAAAAGACGCGGCAGCACCATCTCAGACACGTCTCTTGCTGATTGCACCGCGTGGAAATTGGAGGCGTGAGAAGCGGCGAACGAAGTCCGCCGCTTCTAAAATGATGTCGCGCATCTTACGGCGTTGCCGAAGCGGGAGCCTGTGATGGCGCCGCAGCAGCAGGTGCAGGCTCCGCCGAGGCGGACGTACGCGGCTTCGTGATCCTCTCCGTCGACGTATCGTCATCGACGAGCAGCGGCACGCCGTAATCGAGCAGCACCTTGTCGATATCGCCCTGCCGTTTGCGAATAACGTCGTTGAGCTGGCGCTTCCAAGCATCGTCGCCGTTGCGCACACCCATCGTGATGCGGAATGCGATCTTCGTCGCGCCCGTTTCTTTGACGAGAGGAACAACGACAAGGGGTTCGCCATCTTGCGCGGCCCAATAGGCAGCGATCGGGCCCCACAAAATACCGGCGTCGACGTCACCCTTGCGGATATCGTTGACCATATCCTTGGCCGGGTTCTCGTAGCGGCGGTCGACCATCATCGGATAGCCGTGCACGTTGCTCATCAGACCATAACGCGCGGCAAGCGTGCCGCCTGCGGAACCCTGCTGGACTCCGATCTTCTTCCCCTGAAGGCGAGGATCGGCGAGCGTGTCGACGCCGTCGAGACCAGTGCCCTTTTTGTAGATGAGCGCCGACGTCGAACGATAAATCGCGTTGGTATTGAGCACGAGGTCGTCACCCTGGCCCCAGCCAATGACGAGATCGCAGCGCTTGGCGCCGAGCGTCATGCGAACGAAACCCGTTGCCTTTGGAAACCACGTATAGACGACCGGCAGCTTCAGCTCATCGCCGATGATGTTGGCGATCTTGTTTTCGAAGCCTTCTTCCTTCTGATCTGAAAACGGAAGATCTGCGGGATCGGCGCAAACGCGCAGCTGCTGCCTATTGACGAGATCCGCCTTGGGCGCATCGGCGGCGATGGAAGGAGAAGAGAAAGCAAATATCGAAACGGCTGCGCAAAATCCCAGCGCCAGTGCAGGCACCGAAAGGGATGAAATCTTGAACGCTTGTTTCCTCACGTTGGTAACCTTTTTGTTATGACGGCGTGAACGTCGCGGCTCCTGATATGGAGTGGGGGCACGTCGCAAATGCGACCCGCCCCCCTCTAAGCCATTGCTAGCGATATCTTGGCAGTCCAGCGCGACACCGACGCGCCGGACCATCAATCAAGTCTGACAATCATATGATGAGAACTGGATAAACTTCCAGATCCTCAGCCCGTGCATTCGTCAGCAGCCTTTTTGGCTTCCGGCGAGATATCTTCGCGGCCATTCGGACGGCCGGCAGGCATACCTGTCTTGGGGTCGGTCGCGTTCTGGGAACGGGCCTTAATGTACGTATAGATATCATCAATGTAGCACATGATGTTCTTGTCTTCGCCGAACGCTGGCATGACGTACTCCGTTCCGGCGCGGTTCACGACACGGCCGCTCGAAACGGTCGCGATGAACGTATTGTAATCCATCGTCTTCAGGCTTTCCGCCAGCGCCGGTGCGAAGGTGCTGCCGAGAGCGTTCGGGCCGTGGCAGACGTGGCAAGCATCGTGGTAACGGCGGAAGCCGTTCCAGGTCCCCCAGTCGACCATGTAGTCCTTAGTGACGACAGGCACGGGGTCGCCGTCCTTGTTGCGATAGCGGCCATCTTCAAACTTAATGCCCAGGCTCTTGGCGAGATCGTTGACCGGGTTCGGATAGACTGCAGTGCCATCAGGATTGCGCGATCCCGGCGGCGGCGCGTTCGGATCATCAGGATTGGGAGCAGCCGGTGTGGCGGCGGGAGCTGCAGGTGCTGCGGGCGAGGCAGCTTCTGCGACCTGCTTCGGCGCTTCGGCTGCAGGCGCTGGCGCCGCATCAGCCTTCTTCTCAGGCTCGGCAGCGGGGGCCGGAGCGGATGCTGCGGCCTCTGCCGGCTTCGCGGGCTCGGCTGCCGGTGTCGCGACTGCCTCAGACTTTGCTTCCGGAGCGGGAGCAGATGTCGATGCTGCGGGCTTCTCTTCCGGCTTCTTCTGTTCTTGGCAAGCGGCAGCGCCCGCCGCGGCACAGGCCATCAGCGCGACGGCCATTCTCTTACTAAACTTGTTCACGAGGTTCCTCTTCATCCTGTCAGTTGAATTCCACGAGTCCGCTCTGCACTGACCATTTCCCGATCCCTTTTGTTTTTATAGTGGATCGTGGTTGGTGAGCCGCCGTTCACCGAGCATGCGCTTGTAGCGCTGCATTTATGAGCGACAGAAGATCGCCACTTGTCGCGCCGTCGTTTGAATGCGGCTGTTGGTTACTTAGGACAAGGACCGATTACGAACGGCAAAGAGCCGGCGCAGGTTTCCCCGCACCGGCTCCCCAATTTCTAGGCTCGCGCCTTATGGGAGAGCGAACACGGTGAGCGAGCCACCGAGGTTCGTGTACTCCGAAAGACCGGCGTAGCCACCGACAGCACCGAGACCATCGGTCGGGTTCGTCAAGCCAGCAGCCAGACCGATACCGGCCCAACCACCAACGCCCGAGAAGATGCCAACGTACTGCTTACCGCCGTGGCTGTAAGTCATAGCGTTGCCGATGATGCCCGACGGCGTCTTGAACTTGAAGAGCTCCTTGCCATCCTTCTGGTCGACGGCTTTGAAGTAGCCTTCGAGCGTACCGTAGAAGGCAACGCCGCCAGCGGTGGTCAGAGCGCCCGACCATACCGAGAACTGCTCAGGCTTCGACCAGACGATCTTGCCCTTTGCACCGTCCCAAGCGATGAAGTTACCCATACGCTTCGGTTCATCCGGACCCGGGAACATGGACAGCGTGGCGCCAACGTAGGGCTGACCAGCCGTGTACGAAACCTTGAAGGGTTCGTAGTCCATGCAAACGTGGTTCGTCGGAACATAGAACAAGCCGGTCAGCTTCGAGTACGAAGCCGGCTGCTGGTCCTTAGAACCGAGAGCCGCAGGGCAAACGCCCTTCGTGTTGACGTCTGCGCCGTTCTTGAACGTCGACATCTTCGCAACGCGGATCGGACGGCCATAGTCCTTAGAGGACTTGTCCATGTCGATGCCGGTTGCCCAGTTCACGACCGGATCATACTTCTCAGCGACGAGAAGCTCGCCCGTTGCGCGATCCCAGGTGTAGCCGAAGCCGTTACGGTCAAAGTGAGTTGCCGTTTTGCGCTTCGTTCCATCGAAATCGAGCTCAGCGAGGATCGGCTCGTTGATGCCGTCATAGTCCCACTCGTCGAACGGCGTCATCTGGTATGCCCACTTGGCAACACCGGTGTCGACGTCACGAGCGAACATGGTCATCGACCACTTCTGGTCGATCGGCTTGCCATCCGGTCCCGCACGCTGTGCAGGGTTCCAGGTCGAGGGGTTGCCGGTCCCGTAGTAGATCAGGTTGAGTTCCGGATCGAAGGCCATGTAGCCCCAAGTCGAACCGCCACCGATCTTCCACTGATCGCCGTTCCAGGTCTTGAGCGAGGAGTCCTTGCCGACCGGCTTGCCGAGCGACGTGGTCTTCTCAGGATCGACCAGGATGTCAGAATCCGGGCCCATCGAGTAGGCGCGCCAGACCTTCTTACCACTGTTGATGTCGTAGGCGGTGACGTGGCAACGAACGCCGAATTCAGCGCCCGAGATACCGATGATCACCTTGTCCTTCGTGACAAGCGGAGCACCAGTGCCCGTCTCGCCCTTCTTCGGATCGCCGTCGACGACCTTCCACAGTTCCTTACCCGTCTTCGCGTCAAGAGCGACGAGCGACGTGTCGGCCTGGTGGAGGAAGATCTTGCCTTCAGCGTACTGCACGCCACGGTTAACCGTGTCGCAGCACATCACGGGGATGACCGAGGGGTCCTGCTTCGGCGTATACTTCCAGATGATCTTCTGTTCGTCGGCGAGGTTCAGAGCAAACACGATGTTCGGGAACGCCGAGTGAAGATACATCGTGTCGCCGATAACGAGCGGGCCGCCTTCGTGACCACGAAGAACGCCCGTCGAGAACGTCCATGCCACTTTCAACTGACCGACGTTTTCGGTGTTGATTTGGTCCAGCGTCGAGTACCGGGTGCCGGCATAATCACCGGACTGCTGTGCCCAGTTATTCGGATCGCTCGACAACTTGGCAACGTCATCGTTCGCCCAGACGGGCGCCGAGAACGCGGCTGTTGCGAGCAAACCGTAGGCGAATGCACTTTTGCGCATCGCGCTTCCTCCATTTTGAGAAAAGTCTTGCCACGCTTGCAAGTCGAACCCGAGAACTCCCGATATCTCCTTCTCCGATCTCGGGAATTGCGGGATTTTTTCCCGTCTTTGCCCCATCGGAGGAGAAGCTCTTCACGAAACCGTGTAGAAACCGATAGTCCTCGTGAACGGGGGGCATGTAGACACTTTTTTTTTCAGCCCGCAATACGAAGTGCGACACTCATTCGCCTGCGGCAAATTAGGACAATACGACTGACCCAAAATATCCCTGTATTTTCCGGTGGTATTTGCGCTGCACAAAAAATGCTGCGACGCACGTCTAATTGTTTCTGAATGTTAGAAATTAGCACTTGTGGCGAGCAATTCTCGTGAGTTCGTGAAAAGTTGACAGCGAAAGTGCTATTTCCGCTCGTTCATCTTTCGTGATTTTCATGACCAGAACTTGCCATGCCCCAAATTCCTCCTTTCGAAGCAAAACCTTCCCGTAAGGACTTCCTTCGCAGCGCAACGTTCGCAGCGCTTCTGCCGCTTTTGCCCCGGCTTTCCCGCGCTGAGGCGGAAAAAATCGGCGTGATCGAGATCTCACCCGGAGTCTTCGTTCACGTCGGTAAGTACGAATTGGTTAATAGTGAAAATCGCGGAGATATCTCTAACGCGATCTGCATTATCGGCGCCTCGGCTGTTGCCGTCATAGACACGAGCGGCTCCTATGCCACCGGTAAGGATCTTCGTGAGACTATTTCCAAGATCACCGACAAACCCATTCGTTACGTGATCAACACGCACATGCATCCCGACCATGTGCTGGGGAACGCCGCCTTCAAATCGCCGGGCGTCGAATTCGTCGGCCATCATAAGCTGCCAGCGGCGCTGTACGCGCGCAAGGACAGCTATCTGGCGAACGCGCGTCTGCGTGTCGGCGACGCTGCCTTCGCCGGCACTGAAATTATTCCGCCGACCATGCTCGTCAATGACACGCTCGACCTCGATCTCGGCGGACGGACGTTGACGCTCAAGGCACGCCCGACGGCGCACACCGACAACGACCTGACGATTTTCGATTCCGCTACGGGGACGTTTTTCCTGGGCGACCTTCTCTTCTCAGATCACATTCCGACACTCGACGGGTCGATCGTCGGCTGGCTCAATCTCATTCCCGTGCTGAAGCAGGAAAAAGCCGATCACGCCGTACCGGGACACGGGCCGAAGACGATGCCTTGGCCCGACGCGATCGCGCCCGTGGAGCGCTATCTGAATGTTCTAGCCGGTGACGTTCGCAGGATGATCAAAGACGGCAAGACGATCGAGGAAACCGTCGCTACCGCCGGACAGTCGGAGCGCGGCAAGTGGGCTCTGTTCGACGAGCATCACTCGCGCAACGTCACGGCCGCGTTCACCGAGCTGGAATGGGAATGACTTCTATCGGCCCCAAAAAAAATTGCGCCCGGCGACAGAGTTCCCGAAGGGCCGCGCCAGGCGCTGAAGGTTAGGCGCTGAACTTTAAAAGCAGCGAAGCTCGCCCTCGACTTGCGCGCGTCTCAGGTTTTTCACCTTCTCCTGAAACTCCGGCGCTTTCGTCCAGGCGACGTTTTCGCCGCCACGCAGGCCGACGGACACGAGCGTCTCGGCTTCTTCATATTGGCTATATGGCAGGATATTCGCGATCTCGTCGATCGAGCACGAGCACTTCTCGAGAACTTCGCGATTCTGGCCATTCACGGCCATGCACGCGTAAACATAATCGGCCCGCGCCGTCGTCGGATAGTCGTTCGACGGCAGCTCCTGCGCCGCGACACGGCCGGCGGAGGAGGAAATCAGAACCGCCACCGCTGCGAAAAGCCCGCTGCAGACGCGGACCGCGAAGCGCTTTGTCATTTCACGTCTCCTACACCCTCGAGGGTTGTCGTCTCTTCAAGCGTCGGCGAGTTCTTGTCCGTATTTGTGTACTCCGAGGTCATCTTCGCGAAGTACCCCGGAATTTTATCTGACAACGCTATTGTAAACGTCGCGCCTTCGAAACCGTTCATCTTCGCTCGCGACGGATCGTTGACGTAGGGCGTCGCAGTCACCTTGTAGCCCTCCACCGGCTGACCTTTGTAAACGATCGTCGCCGGAGCCATCGTCGCGCCGTCGCCGAGATACTTGCTAAAGGTCCCTTTGAGATAGGCGCTGTCGCCGCCAGCCAGCATACGGAAATGCGCAACCGCGTTATCCAGGAAGACGATGAGCATCGGGTTGCCGTCCATGTCGGTGATCCGCTGCGGTTCGCGGGCCCTATCCCCCGAATACATCTTGATCAGCACGTTTTTCTTGCCGGGCGCGCCATCGCTTTCGATCTTCACGACGATATCGTCGGTGAAGCCCTCGCCGAGCGCCTTCGGATTGGAAGGCTTGCGCTCAAATTTGTAGACGAGGTCGGTTCCCGGGGCGATCGCGGCGATATGCGGGCGATCGAAGAGGATCTCCGTCAGCTTCGGTGTCTCGGCGGCAGTGGCACCAATGGCACCCAGGCAAATAATAGCGAACGCCGCAATACCGGCCCTGCGGAAGGAAATTTTCGACATGTGGGGCGATCCTCCAGATCGTCTATTCGAAATTTTTTTGTCCGGCTGTGTAGCGGGACCGGGAAGGCTTGACCAGATGACTTGCCAATTTCAGTCAACGACCGTGCCAATGGTCCCATTTCCCGAATGCAAGATTGCCCTAGGATGCCGGAAGATCGGAAAGTCTCAACTTACAAGGCAGTAACACGGGAGCCGGCAGTCCCCGACCAACGGAGCGGATCGTCACCGGATGAATTTACCGAACGCCCTGGGCCCGTTCCCGACCGGGGCCTTCCCGGTCACCTTGAGGCTTAGCGGATCGATCCGCAGCAGGACGTCGTCGCCCCAGCAGGCGACGTAAACATTCGTCTCGCTAGCATCCGCCTCGATCCCCTCGGGGTGATCGCAGGCGTCGATCCGCTTGATGGGAGCCAGCGCCCCCTGATCAAATACGGTGATCGTTCCCCCATATTGATCGGTGACGAACCCCCTCCCCTGGGCCAAAGCGATCGCGTAAGGCCGCCGGCCTGTCGGCACCTTGCCGACCACCGTTCTTGCCGCGATGTCGATCACGGTGACGTCATCGCTTTTGACGTTGGCCGTAAAGGCCCGCGCCCCGGCCTTATCGATGGTGATGCCGAAGGGGCGGCTGCCCGTCGCGACCGTTCCCAAACGCGTCCGCGTCGCGACATCGATAATGGAAACGGCATCGCTGTCCCGGTCCGCTGAAAGCAGCAAACGGCCATCCGGCGTGACCGCGACCCCCGACGGAGACAGCCCGACGGCGATCTCCCCCACAACGACGAACTTGACCGTGTCGACGACGATCAGCTTATGCGCATACCAATCGGCAACATAAACCTCAGGAAGCGTCGGATGCGCGGCAATCCCGAGCGGCGCGCCGCCGAGAACCAGACGCCGCTTCACCGCGTGCGAAACGGCGTCGATCTCGATGAGTTCTTTGCTGTCCGGGGCCGTGACATACGCCGTCGCCTTATCGGGCGAGAGAGCGACGCCGGCGGGTTTACCGCCGACGCCGATTCGGCCGGTTTCTTTCATTACGTCGAGATCAACGACAGAAACGCTGTCGGCCGGCTGATCTGTCACGATCGCCTCATGAGCGACGGCGGGCGCGATGGCAGGCATGCCCCCTGGGCCGAGCAGCGCGAGCAGGCAAAGACCTAGCCCGCGCCCAAAGCTCGTGACGCGCAGATAGCGCCTCAGCTTCCGCCCTCGATCTTCTTCTTCAACGCCGCGAGCGTCGAGGTGTAGAGGTCGGTGATTGCCTTGTTAGCAACCTCGTCCGACAGTTCCGGCGGCGGATCGTTAAGCATGTAGCCGCGGTAGAACGCGCCCTTCCATTCGACCGTCGACTTGTCGCCGTTCGCCGTCACCGTGACGTGGGACGAATAATCGTTGATCGGCAAAACCTTCACATCGACTTTGGTGATTTCATACCCGAAAGAGTGCTCAGCGGCGTCGTACTTGTCGAGCTGCTCCTCGACCGTACCGCCGCTCTTGAGCGTCAGCGTGCGTGTTGCGTTGGGCTCGTTGCCGCCCTTGCCCTCGGTCTTGGCGACGGCCGGGATCCAGCTCGCGTCCTGGAAATTACCGATCACGGCCCAGACCTTGTCGGCGGGGGCGTTGATCTCGATGGACTCGACGACTTTCTGACGTGACGGGCCGTGCGCCCATGCCGCGCCGGTCAAAGACAGCGGCGCCAGGCCGAAGATCGCTGCGGCGATCAACAAGCGTTTGAGCATACATTTCCTCCGGAAATATTATGATGCGATGGGCGGGTCGGTGACCCGGGGATCGTGCGGGGACATTAGGCAGGTTTCATTATCGACGGAAAGACGGCAAAATGTGTCGCATTCGAAGTGATCGATCGCAACGCTTGACCGGCCGGGTAACGTTGTTTTACCTGCGGCCGCGTGCTTTGGTCGAATCCCGCCGGTTGCGAGACCAGGGGCCATGAGGAGCAGGATTTGGAACCTGAAAAGTCGAGTAACGGCGCCAACCACTATCAAAACGTCGCCTGTCCTTTTTGCGGCATTCTTTGCGACGATCTGGAAATCGGACCATCCGGTAGCGGACTGAAGGTTCTGAAGAACGGCTGCGTGAAATCGGTAGCCGGCTTCGAACGCCCGCTGACCGAACCCAAACCGCAAGTCGACGGAAAAGACGTGTCGCTGGACGAGGCCATAGCGACAGCGGCCCGCCTGATCAGAGAGAGCCGCCTGCCGGCCTTCGGCGGTCTCGGTACCGACGTCGATGGCGTTCGCGCGGTCATCGCCCTCGCCGAAAAGGGCGGCGGCGTCGTCGACCATGCCCTGAGCGACGCTCAGTACCGCAACTTCAGAGTGTTGCAGTCCTCCGGCTGGGTGACGACGACGCTCACCGAGGCGCGCAACCGCGCCGATCTGTTCATCATCGCCGGAAGCGACGTTCACAAATTGCATCCGCGCTTCTTCGAACGCGTCGTCTGCAACGAAGCCTCGATGTTCTCCGACAACCCGCCGAAGCGAACGGTCGTGTTCCTCGGCGAAGGCCTGGATCAGTCCGCCGTCACGGGGAAAGAGCGCATCGGTGAAGTCGTGACGCTGCCAGTGAAGGCCGAACGGATCGCAGAAGTTCTCGACGCCATGCGCGCGCTGAACAAAGGTGTGACGATCCCGGGCGGTGACATCGGTGGCCTGCCGCGCGCAGCCGTCGACGATCTTCTCGCCCGCTGCAAGGCAGCAAGCTACGGCGTCGTCGTTTGGGCTCCGCCGAGCCTTGGCTTCCCGAGCGCCGATCTGACCGTCCAGGCCATCTCCGAGTTCGTGAAAGACATCAACCTGACGTCTCGCTTCGCGGGCCTCGCCCTCGGCGGCAATGAAGGCGCCGTCTCCGCGGGCGCCGTCTGCGGCTGGCAGTCGGGCTTCCCGTTGCGTGTCTCCTTCGCAAGCGGCAAGCCGGACTACGATGCGGATCGCTATGCGATCAGCCGGATGCTCTTTGCGAAGGAAACCGATCTGCTGTTGTGGCTCGCATCCTTCTCACCCGATCTGACGCCGCCGGATACCGACGTTCCGATGATCCTGCTCGGTATGCCGTCGGTCAAACCGGCGCGCACGCCGAAGGTTTACATTCCCGTCGGCACACCGGGTGTAGACCATGCCGGAGTGATGGTCCGCGTTGACAACGTCGTATCGCTGCCCCTGCGCAAGTTGCGGCAATCGAACCTGCCGAGCGCGGCCAGCGTGCTCGAAAAAATTGAAGCTGCCCTCTAGACCCCATACCGAGATCGATAATGTTGATTAAGCTCACCGGCGGCAAAGTCTACGACCCCGCAAATGGCGTTGACGGCGAGGTTCGCGATATCTTCATCGAGAACGGCCGCATCGTCTCTCCTGAGCCGACCGCCAAGGTCGATCACGAGTACGCGTTGCATGGCCGTGTCATCATGGCTGGCGGCATCGATCCGCACTCGCACATCGGCGGCGGCAAGATGACGATCGCCCGTATGATGCTCCCCGAGGATCACATCGGCAATGAAGTCGCGCGCACGGAATTGACACGCGCCGGCGTCGGCCACGCCGTCCCCTCGACGATGACCACGGGGTACCGATACGCGGAGATGGGCTACACAGCGGCGTTCGAACCCGCGATGCTGCCCGCGAACGCCCGTCAGGCGCACATGGAGATGGCCGACACGTCGATCATCGACAAGGGTGCCTTCGTGATGCTCGGCTCTGACGACTTCTTCTTGCGTCAGCTCGCCGGCAAGGCCGACTTCTCGGCGATTAAGGACTACATCGCCTGGACAATGCATGCCGCCCAGGCGATCGCCGTGAAGGTGGTCAATCCCGGCGGCATCAGCGCCTTCAAGTTCAATCAGCGGAAGCTCGATCTCAACGAGAAGCACACCTATTACGGGGTGACGCCGCGCGATATCATCGTCACGCTGGCGCGCGGCCTAAACGAGTTGGGCGTGGTCCATCCGCTGCACATTCACGGCTGCAATCTTGGTGTACCGGGCGGCTACGAGACGACGCTTGAAACGATCAGGGGCGCGGAAGGCCTCCCGATCCACCTCACACACATCCAGTTCCACAGCTACGGCACCGAAGGCGACAAGAAGTTCTCCTCCGCCGCCGCGCAGATTGCCGAAGCGGTCAACGCCAACAAGAATGTTTCGTGCGACGTCGGCCAGGTCATGTTCGGACAGACCTGCACGGCATCGGGCGACTCGATGCGCCAGTTCGTCAACACGCGCTCCGCCGATCCCAAAAAATGGGTCGTGATGGATATCGAGTGCGACGCGGGTTGCGGCGTCGTCCCCTTCAAGTATCGCGACAAGAGCTTCGTCAACGCGCTGCAGTGGGCGATCGGCCTCGAGTTGTTCCTACTCGTCAACGATCCCTGGCGCCTGTTCCTGACGACCGACCATCCGAACGGCGGTCCATTCACGTGGTACCCGCATCTCATCCGGCTCCTGATGGATAAGAATTTCCGCCGGGACATGATGCAGAAGATCAACCAGGACGCGCTTCAGTATTCGACGCTTGGCTCGCTCGACCGCGAATATTCGCTCTACGAAATCGCGATCATGACGCGCGCCGGTCCGGCGAAGAGTCTTGGTCTTGTGGATCGTGGTCACCTGGGCGTCGGCGCCTGGGCGGACATCACCGTCTACGACGACAACCCCGACCGCGAAGCCATGTTCACGACACCCGAGCTTCTCTTCAAGAATGGCGAGCTGATCGTGCGCAACGGCAAGATCGTCAAGGTCGTCAACGGCGGCACGCACGTTGCCCGGCCGAACTACGATCGAGGCATCGAGAGGTCTTTGAATCGCTATTTCGAAGATTTTCACACGGTCCGCATGGATAACTTCCGTCTCTCAGACGATGAGATCATCAACGGCGGCCGCGGTTCGCTGATCATTCAACCGACCAGGGCGCGCGCAGCATGAGCAAGACGGTCAACGGCGTCGTCATCGACGATACCTTCGCCGAAGCTTTCGGCATGAGCGGAACCGGCATCATCATCACTGCCGATACGCTGAAATGGGCGCGCATTGCTGCAACCGTCGCGACGGGCTTCGGCACGTCCGTCATCGGCTGCGGCGCCGAATGCGGCATCGACAAGGAATTGTCGCCGGATGAAACGCCGGACGGACGGCCGGGCGTCCGTATCCTCATCTTCGGATTTTCGCCCGACTCGCTTGTTCCGCAAATCCGCAACCGCATCGGCCAGTGCGTGCTGACGAGCCCCGGCTCCGCCTGCTACGCCGGCTTTACAGCGGATAAGACGATCGGCCTCGGCAAGGGCCCGCGGTTGTTCGGCGACGGATATCAAACGGCGAAGAAACTCGGCGGCACCCGCTACTGGCGCGTGCCTGTCATGGACGGCGAGTTCGTGATCGAAGAGGAAACCGGCCTGACCACCGACGCTGTCGGCGGCGGCAATATGCTCATCCTCGGCACCGATCGGGCCGGCCTTCTCGAAACGGCAGAAGCCGCGGTTGATGCCATCGCCAAGGTCGATGACGTCATTACCCCCTTCCCTGGCGGCATCGTCCGCTCGGGCTCGAAGGTTGGCGCCAAGTACGCAGGCATGTTTGCTTCGACGAACGACGCCTTCTGCCCGACGCTTCGCGGCACTGTCCAAAAGTCTGAGCTGGCACCCGACACGCTCGCCGTCCTCGAGATCGTCATCGACGGCCTGACGTCGAAAGCGGTTGCCGATGCCATGCGCGCCGGTCTCAAAGCCGTCACCGACACCGGCGCCAAACGCGGCGTCACGCGCATCACTGCCGGCAACTATGGCGGCAAGCTCGGACAGCATCACTATCATTTGAAGGATCTCATCTGATGAGCGGCTTCACGCTGCGCCTCAAGGCGCCCGCGACCGAGCGGATGACGCTCTCCGGCATAACGCCAGCTAAACTCTCGGCCCTCACCGCGCACGAAATCGCGCGCCTCGACGTCGGCATCGAGAAGGGCGGCTTGTCGCTCGGCGACGCTTTCGACATTTCAGGCAGCGCTGGCGACGTCATCACCATCGAAGGTGCAACGTCCGGGCTCGATTTCATCGGCGCCGGTCTCGACAACGGCACGATCCGCGTCGTCGGCGATGCCGGCTCCTACGCTGGCCGCAAGATGGCGGGCGGCAAGCTCGAAATTCACGGCAACGCCGCACATTTTCTGGCCTCCGGATCAACCGGCGGCATGATCCACGTCTGGGGCAACGCCGGCGATAATCTCGGTAGCATGATCCCCGGTGACCGCTTCGGCATGCTTGGCGGCATCACTGTTGTCGAAGGCAACACCGGCTCGCGCGCGGGTGACAAGATGCGGCGCGGCGTCATCGTCGTCCGCGGCAAAACCGGTTCCCACACCGGCTCGCGAATGATCGGCGGCACCATCTGGGCCGAAGGCGGCATTGGCCCCGAACCCGGTCTTATGATGCGCCGGGGTACCTTAATCGGTCCGAGCGTCGAGAAGCTGCTGCCGACCTTCGTCGATACCGGTAAACACGATCTCGTGATCACGCGCATCATCTCGCGTTACCTGAAATCGGCCCTCGGTGACCTGGCTCCGAAACCTATGCCCTTGTTTGTCCAGAAGATTGGGGGCGACCTCGCGACCATTGGACGAGGCGAAATCCTTCTCCCGGCAGCCTGAAAGGCGTAATTGACAGCTTTTTTTCGATTGGGCTCACCTGAAACAAATCCCCGAGCCGTAACGTCATCGTATGGTCAAGTACCGCTGACGCCCAATCCGGAAAACCGCCATGCTCGCAATCGTTCTTTCCGCCTGCCTTACGAACGATCCCAATGTCTGCCGCGACTACAAGATTCCGATCGATGCCAACGTCGACGCTATGACATGCATGGTCGAGGCTCCTCCGCATTTCGCGAAATGGACCGAAGAGCACCCCGGCTGGCAGGTGACGCGTTGGCGTTGCGCTCCCACCTCCGAAAACGACATCTGACCTGAGGCCCGTCAGCTATCGGGCAAAGTTGGTCTTCGAATAGATGGGCGCCTCCAAGCCGCTCACCTCGATGACGAATTTTTGCCGGATCGCCCGCTCGAAATCGTCGTAGCCCTGCGCAGGAAGCACGAAGCTTCCCGGCCCCCCCATGACGTGCTCGCGATACCATTGCTCGAGCGGATGCTTGCCGCCCGGAACCGCCTTCGGCAGCAGCGCCGAATCCTCCGGCGTATCGAGCAGGATCGGCAGACCGTTGATCGTGACGCCGTTGCTGACGAGCTCGTTGCGAACGGTATCGATGGACTCTTCGGCGTTGCAGTTGTCCGGGCCATCCCCCGAAACATCGATAAGAATGCGGGCCGCCTTGGCCGGGACTTGGGGTACGATCTTATCGTTCGCCGATCGCAGCATACGGGTCATGCAAGTGAACTCACCGCCCTGTTGCGGCAACGTCCGAACCCGCTTCGCAGCCGCAAACGCGTCGGTCTTGTTGGCGATCCTGATCCACGGAATGACGAAGGACGGCGTGTCCGCCCACGTCACCATAGAGAACAGAATGCCGCCGGACGATCCGCCTGTAATCGCGTCGATGACGCCGGGGTCTTCGAGCGCCTTGGCAATCCCTTCCATCTGCAGCCGGTAACGTGCTTCGTCGACCGAGTTCGAGACATCGACGGAGACGACCAGCGCCGTGTCGACGGGCGCCCCCTCCTGCGCCCATACGGCCAAAGCTCCAGCCAAGAACGCGCCGGCAGCCATGACAGCGGAAATCGCCGCCCGCCGCTGTTTGAAAAAGCTGAAAATGGAGAGAACTCCCGCGGGCATCGCGCGGCACCAGATGCCGCACCTATATTCCATACCTATCAAACAGATTTTTTCCCGCCAAGCGCTCCCTGGTGCCTCCGCCGGAACCCCTAGACCGTTTGGCTAGGCTTTGGCATTCCGGCCGATAAAGCTGCACACCCGCGCATTAAGTCGAAGCTTCGAGTTCAATGTCGATACGCGGATGTCGGCCCGCGCTGGCACGATGACGAAGTTCAAGTCGACGCCAGCATCGCGGCAGAAGTCTGTGCGCGATTTGGATGTGCTGAGCCGGGTAATGCCGTCGTTGCTCTGCCGTGCCCGGAGCCGACGCCGCCGAGTGGCGCAGCCGCGGCCCTCAGCACATTTTTGCCTTCCCGCGCTGTTCCCGGCGGAACAGAGGTCTCAGGTCCCTCGCGTGTTAGAATGTGGTTAACGGCGGCGATGCCCCGTTCTTCCGGTCAAAAACGCCCGACCGCCCGTGATCCCGTGATTTTGATCACGACACTGATCGAGCACGCATTTCCTGTCCTCGTGCAGCAGTCTGGCCGGCTGCCTTCGCTCACAAAGGAGAGCACCATGTCGAGAACGCTTCTTCTCATATGTGCCGTCGGAGCCATTGCGCTCGCGACGGCCGCCTGGGGCGCCGTGGCGGCGCCGCTGAACCTTGGCCTGGCACACCCACCGGGCGGCGACAACAGCCTCCAGACCCTCGTAAAGTCCGGCGGCATGCACGCTGGATCTGGAGGCATGTATAGCGCCCACACCATGGGTGCGCCTCACGTCTACGGGCACGCGAATTACAATCGTGGAATCGCCCTAAACCATGCCGGACGAAGCCACCATCGCCACAACCGCTTCTTCTTCGTCGGATATCCCTATTATTACGACGACTATTACTACGGCTACGACTCCTGCTGGTGGAGTCGCTCACGCCACCGGTGGGTCTGCGATTACTACTGATGATCTAATCAGAACATAGATAAGCGCCCTCAACGGCAACGTGCGTCGGGGGCGCTTCGCTCTTCTTACGCGCGCACATTAGCGTTGGGATTTAACGGACTCGTAAAGACCCGAAACATCGACGAAGATGCTTTACTTGGACACACGCTAATTAATGCTCAATCATCTTCAGGCTACGCTGCGTTTCCGCCTTGCCTGCCAGCATACTCAAGGTCTGAAAAATGTTCCGTCTGCACCCAAAGCGGCAGTCCCCCTCCCTGGGCCTCGCTTCGTTGGCAATCGTTGCATTGGCATTCGTCTCGACCGTCAATGACGCCGGAGCCGCCAGCCGCCGCTCGGCTCGCCTTGAGGATGTTGCGCAGGACACTCTCACTGGCCCGCCCGTAATGGCGATCGTCTCCCTCAGGGATCAGCGCGTAACCATTTACGATGCCGCCGGCGGCACGATGCGGTCGCACGTTTCGAGCGGACGAACGGACTACGAAACGCCGGTCGGAATCTACAGCGTCCTGCAAAAGGAAGAGGAACACTATTCGAACGTCTACGACGACGCGTCGATGCCGTTCATGCAGCGCATAACCTGGTCGGGCGTCGCGCTCCACGGCGGCGCACTTCCCGGCTATCCGGCGTCCCATGGATGCGTTCGCCTCCCCGAGAGCTTCGCCCAGCGCCTCTATCCGCTGACCAAAGTCGGCATGCGCGTGATCGTTACATACGACGACGTGGCACCGGTCGAAATCTCACATCCGTTGTTGCTGAAGCCAGCGCCCGCGCCCGCAATCGAGTCCGCCGTCGCAATTCCGATGTCCTACCAGGATCAGGACAGCACCGATAACGCCAGCCCATTTGAGCCCAATGTGAAGCGTTGGCCCGCACGCATTGCCCAGCTCGAAGCTCTGAAGTCGATCGCAGCCGGCAAGCGGATTGAAGCCGATGCAGCGAACGACCAGGCCGATCAGATGACGCAGATCGTCACCGAAAAGAAAGAGCCACGCGATAAGGCGGCAAAGGCTTTGCGCAAAGCCGAAGCGGCGAAGAAATCCGCCGACGATAAACTCGAAAAGGCCGAGAAGGGACTGAACTCGGCAAAGTCTCCCAAAGCGACAAAGAACTGGGAAGAGGCCAAGGCAAAAGCCCTCAAAATCGCCGAAGAAGCAACCGCTAAGGTCGCCCAGTTAACGGAGACGCTCAAGGCGGCCGAGGCCGAGTTGCAGACAGCCACGCAAAAGGCTGCCCCCTTTGTAGCGGCACGAGACGCAGCCGTCGCCCAGGCCGACGCAGCGAAACATAAGACGCAACCCGTTTCGATTTTCATCAGCCTCAAGACGCAACGCCTCTACGTTCGCCAGGGCTACGAGCCGGTATTCGAAGCCCCCGTCACGATCAGCGAACCCGACAGGCCGATTGGCACGCACATCTACACCGCCGTCGATTATACGAACGACGGCAAGAATTTGCGCTGGACCGCCGTGACGATGGAACACAAGGGCGCGGATTACGCCTCCTACGACGACGATCGTCTCGATCAGACGAACAGTGCCGCCGACGCGCCGCAGACCGACGTCGCCAAAGCCACCGCCGCGCTCGATCGCATCACTATTTCACCGGACGTTCTCGCGCGCCTCACAGAGGCGGCATGGCCGGGCTCATCACTGATCATTTCAGACGAGACGATGAGCAAGGAAACTGCAAAGGCGACCGACTTCATCGTTCTCATCAGCACCGAGCCGCAAGGCGGCATCAAAAAGCGTCCGAAGCAGTTCTTCCCCTCCGACAACTTCTATCGCGATAGCTCGTACGACTTTTACTATAACTACGACCGCTACGGCCGGAGGCAGTTTTATCCGCGCCAGAAGTCGCTGTTCTGGTGGTGACTTAAGAAACCGTCGAAGCATCGCGGTCCTTACTTGTCCGCAACAATAATCGGGCTTGGCGACGCCTCTCCTTGAAAATGCCGCGAGGACGTTATTGCCTCCAAAGAAACGTATTCGGAGGATCCGCCATGAATGCCCAACCGAGGCTCGCAAGCGATATTTCGACGCTCGGCGTCATTGAGCAGCTTCGCGATGCGTTGAAATATGCCGACAGTGAACTGCAGCGCCGCTGCGTCATCTCTAGCAAAGTTCGCGAAGCCCTCAGCGTCGCGGAACGTTTCCTTGCCAAAGCCGGACCCTGACCGCCCGAGCCGATGACGCATTTCGGGTGAAGCATCAAACCGACGGGATATCCTCAAGCGGACGGTCTGACTTGGCCCGTTCAGGCCAATGAGCGCGCGATCCGACGTTGAACTCAGCGTCCGGCATTCGTGCGGCGACACCGGCCGTGGCAGTCCGCCGGCACGGATCATATCGATATCAAATCGTAGACTTCAGTTGCGATGCATGTTCGGCCGAAGAAGTTAACGAGCCAAGTATAGTCTCCATACCGATAATCGAAGTCCCGCAATACATTGAAGAGATCCGCAAAATAGCCGGGCCCTGACGCAACGCCTACGCCGCATTGCGAACCCGGAGTTCAGACGTTATGGCATCCGAGCGAATTCGGCCGAGGCCTAAGCGCACCCTGAGCTGACGAGAATATTTTCTATCGCCCATAATCGATGCTGCAAGTATACAGCCCGGCAAGCAGCCGAGAGCTGCGTGGAGCCTCGATGGCAACTTTAAGGGATCACGAAAGTTGCAGCCTACGAACAAGCGGAAAAAATCCATGCAGGACCGATTTCCAGAAAAGAAGCCGGTAGCTGTCCAAAGTGTCAGCCCTGCGTCCGCGCGCGCACCGCTTCTTTCGAAGCCAGCCCTGTCGGTCCTCGGCGCTCTTGCTCTCATCGCTCTCATCGCGGCAGGCTATTTCTACTGGCAACACGCGACTCTCTATCCTTCGACTGAGAATGCTCAGGTCCAGGCCCATATCGTTCAGATAGCGCCGCTCGAGACGGCAGCCGTCACGGAGGTCAAAGTCCATGACTTCACCGCCGTCAAATCCGGCGATGTCCTCGTTCAGCTCGACCGCGCACCTTTTGAAGCTGCTCTGAAACTCGCAGAATCGCGTCTGAGCGTTGCCCAGCAGCAGGCGACCGGAACGGGTCCACAGGCAGCCGCCGCGAAGGCGAACGTCGAGCAAGCGCAAATTGCCGTTGATCAGGCCCGCACAGATCTCGATCGCACGACCATCAAGGCGCCCGCCGACGGAACGGTCGGAAAGGTACGCATTCGGCCCGGCGAAATCGCAAAGGCCGGCATGGGTATGTTCCCGCTCGTCGAGACGTCGCATTGGTGGGTCGATGCCAATTTCAAGGAAACCGATCTCGCTCGCATCAAACCCGGACAAGCCGCTACGATTACCATCGATGCGTTTCCGTCGCAGAAATTCACCGGCAAAGTCGAAGCGGTTAGCCGCGCCAGCAATGCCGCGTTTTCTCTGATGCCGTCCGAGAACGCGACGGGCAGCTGGGTTAAGGTTGTCCAGCGATTTCCGGTTCGCATCGGCCTGACGCTCAAGCCCGAAGATCCCGCGATTGGCGTCGGCGCCTCTGCATACGTGATCGTCGACACCGCCGAAGAGGCGACCAGTGGCGCCAAGTGATCAAGTTGCCGATCATACGAGCATGCCGCTTCCCGAAAGGCTCCTGAGTTCGCTTGCAGTTCTGCTCGCCGTTCTCATGGTCATCCTCGACATGACCGTGGTCAACGTCGCGTTGCCCGACATGATGGGAGCGCTCGGCGCCACGCCGGACCAGATCACGTGGGTGCTGACGTCCTACATCGTTGCTGAAGCCATCGTCATTCCGATGAGCGGCTTTCTCGCCGAACGGTTCGGCCGCAAGAACGTTCTCGTCGTCAGCGTGGCCGGTTTCGTAGCGGCTTCCATGCTCTGCGGTCAGTCCGGCACGCTTTTCCAGATGGTGCTGTTCCGCCTCCTTCAAGGCGCATTCGGCGCAAGCGTCGTTCCACTTTCGCAGGCGACGATGGTCGATACCTACGATGCGCAGAGCCGCGGCAAGGCAATGGCCGTTTGGGGAATAGGCGTCCTCCTCGGACCGATCATGGGCCCGACTGTCGGCGGCTTCATCACCGATCACCTCGGCTGGCAATGGGTGTTCTACATCAACCTGCCGATTGGCATCATCAATCTCGTGCTTCTCGTCGCTTACATCCGGCCAACAAAGGCCCTGCGAGTGCCGATCGACTGGCTCGGCGCCGCCCTTCTGGCCATCGGCGTCGGCAGCCTGCAGATGCTGCTCGATCGCGGCAATGTCGAAGACTGGCTGCAATCGCCTCTGATCGTATTTTTAGGCATCGTATCGTCCGTGTGCCTCGCTGTCTTCGTCATCAGAAGCTACAACCGGCCTGATGCAATCTTGAGGCTCAACCTCTTGAAGGATCGAAACCTCGCGACGTCGTCATTTCTCATCATGGCGTTCGGCGTCGGAATGCTGAGCACGATCGCGCTGCAGCCGCTCTTTCTCGAGCACCTTCTCGGCTATCCCGCAAGCACAGCCGGGCTCGTCATGGCACCTCGCGGCATCGCCGTCATGATCGGCATGGTCGTCGTCGCGGGACTGATCTCGCACGTCGATTCACGTTGGCTCGTCTTTTTCGGCCTCGTCTTGTCCACCGTCGGTACGTATGTGACGACGAGGACGTACAATCTCGAGATCGATCAATTCTGGATTATTTTGCCGACCATCGTTCAGGGCATCGGCATGGGCATGATTTTTGTGCCTCTCTCGACGCTTGCCTATCAGACCTTGCCGAAGGAAGAGTCGGATCAGGCTGCGAGTATTTTCAACATCGCGCGGACGATCGGCGGATCGCTCGGCATCGCGATTTCCGCAACGATCTTGACGCGCGCTTCGCATCAGAATTGGCAGACCCTCGGCGGCGCCCTCGATCCCTACAATCCTGCGCTTCACGCGTGGTTCAACGCCGCCGGGCTAACGGCCTCCGATCCGCGTGCGCAGCAGCTGCTCGGCGCTGAGCTCATGCGCCAGTCGATGATGATCGGCTTCATCGAGGCCTTCGGCTTCATCACGCTGAGTTTTCTCGTGTTGATCCCCTTCGTGCTGCTGCTGAAGGATACCGGCGCGGGCTCACCCTACGCCCCGGGCAGGACGAAATAGCGTCCCGCCAAATCTGCTTGGCGGGACATTGCAAGGTTAAAGCATGGCCACTTTCTGGATACGCGAAACGACTTCGCTGACACGAAAGCGGGTCAAATCCTTGTCGATTTCCGCAACAATCTTTTCGCGCGTATTGGAAGGTAGAACCTTGCGCAATTGACCGAGCATCGTCGGCGGTGCGACCACGACAAGGCGATCGAATGAGTTGCTTGCCGCATACCCGCCGAGCATTTCTCCAAGCTGGCTTGCGAAGAGAACCTCGAGCGCGCGGTGCAAGTCCTGCTTCGGCTCGATCGAATGGCGCGTGTAACCGAGAGATTCATGCACCCGGCCGAGCCTATCCCTGACTTTCAGATGGCTCGGAGTATTGTTCAGGTTGGCTTCCGAAAAGACGTGAACGTTTTTGCCTCGGCCCAAGGCTTCCAAGATCCGCGCATGGCCGCAATCGGTGACCAGTATCCATGTTCGCGTAGGTTTCATCTAATTTTCCTTGAACTTCGCCCGTTCACGCCTCCGCCTCGCTAGGGCTCCGACGGGACAGCGAGACGCCGCTCGATGCGTTTGCAAACGCACGACCGGTTCTGTCGTTGCTCAAGCTGTTGGAATGACCGTACCGTGGCTAATGCCGGATCAAATGCTGTCCGAGCGGCACGGCTACCACAACGGACAAGCAATGACGCAAGACACCGACCGCCTCCTGTTTATCTGCGGCATCGCCACGGTCGGTTATGTTTTCGTCACGCTGATTACGGCTCTCGCCATATCGTTCCGCCAGAGCGGCGGCGAATGGCGTCTGATTGCACAACGGGCAAGCGGAAGCTGGGTCGCCGCTGTGGGCGTAACGAACTATTGTGACTTGTCCGACCGACAGTCACGGCGAGGTCTGCGCATTCAATTGAAGATCGCATGTAGTACTCGCCGGCAAGCGCATCTCCACAAGCTTCATTCAGCTGGATCTGGCGCCATTTTTTTATCGCGCAAGATTTTGAGACCCTTTTTCATCACCGCTCGGCCGATGGATAGCAGTTCATTGCGAGCTTCTCTTTCCGGTTTCTCATCAAAACGAAACGCAAGTTTTTGCGCCTCGGAAGAAGACTGTGTCTTTAGCGGCTCATCCAAAAACGATCGTATGTCCCTGATCAAACCGAGATTTACGAACTGCTCTGCGCCTTCGAACTTGAGCGTTCCTTCATAGCGCAGATCGATCTGTCCGAAACGGCTCACAGCGTCGGCTAATATGATGTACTCCGCCCCACGACGGTAGTGCTCGCCGCGTGATGCCTCTCGGCGGACGCGCTCGGCAAAATCTGCCAGAAACTTGAAGTGGCAAATAACAGTGCTCTCCCGATAGAGATTCGAACCAGGCCCCCAATGGTTGCTTGTGTATGAAGCGCCGGAACCGGAAAGCATCAACGGAGTCTTTGCCAAGGCCGGCGGCTGCTTGGGCCACGTGCGGACGAGCCACGGCAAAAAGCGATCCGGCGTAACCGGAAGAATTCGATCAATTTGACCACGGACGAGGTAGGTGAACCAACCGGTCGACACCTCTCGTTCAAAGCTAGAAATCAGCCGCAGCCGCGGGCCGCCAATGATTTCTATGAACTTGAAGGGCTGCTGCCAAGGTTTCACGGGGGTCAGTCTAAATCTGTAGTCTTTGTCGAAACAGGGGGCGACCTTGAAAAGGTTCATTTTATGCGGAGCGCTCGCCAGCTCCAACGGACCATCGGGATACATGTCGACCATTGTCCCGAAGATTGCATTACAATGCTGGTTGGCCGCATTCGCGCATAGTTCTGCGATCTTCTTTTGCGGCCACCCTCGGTAAACGAGAAGCTCATCCGCGTCGGCGTATAAAATCCAAACGCCCGCCAGTTTCTGATGCAGTTCATTAAGCCACTGCATGCCGAGATTGGCCGCGGTAAAGCGTTCGTTGGACTGCACCACGAAGACGTCATCCTGCGTCTGCAAGTATTCGAACGTTCCGTCCTCCGAGCCGTTATCGACTACAGCAAAGAGCTTAATGCCCATCTCTCGATAGTGATCCAGAAAGGCCGGAAGCCGGCTCAATTCGTTTCTCACTGCCGTGTACACAATGACGTCGAGCTTGCGCCGTTCTACGTCTTGAATGAATTCTTCGCTAAACATTCTTGCACTCCGAAATAGCATTCATATTTCTTCATTCAGCGGAATCTGGGCGCACTCTTTTATCGCGTGGGATTTTGAAACATTTTTCAGAACCGCTCGGCCGATGGCCAGCAGTTCATCAAGAAGCGGATGCCGCGTTACCCGCAATGCCAGGAGCCAACCGATGGTGCTGAGAATGATGCTCGCCGTCGTATCTTTCGCGGACAAATCAAAATTGCCACCGTCCATGGCGATGACGGTCAGCGGACCCGCTATTGCGCTAACGGCCAGAATAACCGCGTGTCCGAGAATGCGGAATATATCGGTCCAAGCAAACTGGATGCGCCGGCGAATAAAATAAACCGAAACCGCTGCCTGAAACGGCATCGCGATAAACATCGCCGATGCCGCTGCATAAAGGCCGAAGCTCGCGGCAGACACAACAATGGCGGCCGACAAAGGCCACACAATCAACGCTCGCTTGAAGATATCTCCGATGGCGCCAGCGGCAGCCATCACGGGATAGTAGAGGTCGTTCGAAAACGTAAATGCGGATGCGAGCGCTATGATTTGGATGATCGGCACAGCCTCGAGCCATTGTGCGCCGAGCACGATACGAACGAGCGGATAGGCCAGTACAGTTACGACAGCAAGCGCCGGCCACTGGAATGCGGTGACATATTGTACGGAGCGCAGATACGAGGTTTTCAGGTCGCCTCCGCTTCTCGCATGCGCAGAGAACGCCGATAGTAATGCCGACGATAATCCTCCAAAGAACACTTTGTCCGGCAACTGGCAGACCGTAAGGGCGCGATTATAAAGCGCGACAGCATCCACCGGCAAAATTCGCCCGAGGACCAGATATGGCACGGCGTCATAGAGACGGGCGAGTGTGACGTGGGCACCATTGACACAGCCGAAGCCCGTCACAGCCGACCAAGAGCGCAGGCTGGGTCTGAAAATCGAGACGTCGCGCCAGATGAAGAGTGACATCACGCCCGAGGCCGCTGCGGAAATCAACCAAGCCCAGGCGAAGCTCATGTAGCTGAACCCAAGACCGATCAGCGTAAGAGTAGTCACTGAGGAAACGGCGGCATTGAAGACGCCGATGATCACAAGCTTCTCAAACAGCATGTCCCTTCTGAGCAGCGCGGCTATCGGCGCTGCAACGCTTTCAATGGCAATGCTGATGGCCACAACTCTGAGGTACACGCCAAGAGCTGGTTCCTGGTAAATCGACGCAAGCTTCCAACTTGAGCAGAATATGACAGCTCCCACCGCAAACGAGGCAAGCATCTGTACTGTGACTGCCGTGCGCACATCGTCTTTGGAAAGGTTGCTGCATTGAATGACGTAGGTCGGCGTCGCGAACTCCCTCAGTGCCATGACGGTGCTCGCTATCGCCGTTCCAAGCACCGAGATGCCGATTTCGGTCGGGGTCAGTAGGCGTGAGACTATCGATAAGGTGATGAAGTTGGTGACGAGCGAGAAATAGCGTTCGGCTGTCGTCAGAGCCAGGGCGCGCCGCAAACCACGCATTAGAAACTAACCTACTGCCGCTTAAAAATTAGCTATAGACACTATCCTGTCGCGCAATCCTGTCCAGGATCGATCCAGAGCTAGCGCCAATTTATATCTGGTCATTATCGATAAAGAGTTAGCGACACTGTGCATATCGGAGCACAATTCCGAAGCAAACACAGAAAGCACGCAGTGGTGCTGCGGACAGATAATTCAAGCCGACGAACAACTAACTTTTCCTACGGGATACAGCAAAGAATCCGCGATATCCTCCGCATAAGTTGATCACTCCGCCCTCATCTACTTCATCAATAGGGCGTAGGCGAACGATGCGCGGTTACCCATTTCGTATTTATCGGAGCATTCGCCAATCTCGCTTACATTTACAGCGACAACGGATAGTCCATCAAAACTTCATCTGAAGTTCAATTGAATAAGCGCTCAGCGGAGCAATTTAAATGAGCCCCGCGATCATGCGCATAGTCAGGTTTCCCATCTACCAACCTAAGAAGATATTCATAGATGAATTCCCTTCTCTTCCCGAACGCTGGCCTTAACGCCATCAAGGTCAGGTCGTGCCGGTGCTGCGGGGCGCCCCTAAAGACCACCGTCGTTGATCTCGGCATGTCGCCGTTATGCGAAAGCTTCCGGACACCGGATCAGTTAGACTCGGTCGAACACTATTACCCGCTGCACGCGCTCATCTGCCATGAATGCTTTCTGGTGCAGCTCGGAGAGTATGTGAGTTCTGAAAGCATCTTTTCCGAATACGCCTATTTCTCCTCCTACTCCTCGAGCTGGGTCGCTCACGCCAAGGCTTATTGCGAGAAGATTAGTCGCCGCCTCGACCTGTCCGAAAAGAGCGTCGTCGTGGAGATCGCATGCAACGACGGCTATCTCCTTCAGCACTTCCTGCCAATGAACATCTCTGTTCTCGGGATAGAGCCTGCCGCAAACGTCGCTGCAGTCGCCGTCGAAAAAGGCATACCCTGCCGTGTGGCGTTCTTTGGAACCGCGCTATCGAATGAGCTACTGGCTGAAAGTGTCCAGGCCGACCTCATAGTCGCCAACAACGTCCTTGCACAGGTTCCTGATCTCAACGACTTCGTCACAGGCATCGCGAATCTTCTCGCGCCCGAGGGCATTGCAACACTCGAGTTCCCCCATCTCATCCAGCTTATTGATAACATTCAGTTCGATACCATTTATCACGAACATTTTTCGTATTTCTCTCTCGCCGCGATCGATGTCCTCGCGGCCCGGTGCGGCCTGCGGATCATTGACGTAGAGGAATTAGCGACACACGGCGGATCGCTTCGCGTGTATCTGGCGCGCAGTGTCTCGTCCCGCCCCGTCTCGGACGCCGTCGATAAAATGAGATCGCGCGAAGCCGCATGGGGTGTCAGAGATCTTTCGTCCTATTCGCTGTTTGCCCAGAAGGTGGCGCAGTTGAAGCGCAATTTGTTGCACTTGCTGATCGATGCCAAGGATGCCGGCAAGAGTATTTGCGGCTATGGCGCTCCCGGCAAGGGCAACACCCTGCTCAACTATTGCGGCATTGGCCGCGACCTCATCAGTTTCACTGTCGATCGCAATCCTTATAAGCATGGCCGCTTCACGCCCGGCATGCATATTCCAATACTGTCTGTAGAGGCGATCGACGCTGCGAAGCCCGACTACGTCGTCGTTATGCCATGGAACCTGAAGCACGAAATCATCGCGCAGATGAGCCACGTCAGCACGTGGGGCGGTAAATTCATTATCCCCATTCCGGAACCAACGATTGTCGATCCAAGGGAGCTTGCGCCATGAAAGTTGTGTTGTTCTGTGGCGGCCTCGGAACACGCATCCGCGAATATTCCGATAGCATTCCCAAACCGATGATTCCCGTGGGCAACGTGCCGATCCTTTGGCACATCATGCAATATTACAGCGAGCATGGTCACAACGACTTCATTCTTTGCCTTGGTTACAAGGCGAATGCGATCAAAGAGTTTTTTCTCTCTTATCGTCCGCATACTTTTTCGAATTGCACGGTGTCGGGCTTCGGCAACAAGGTGGAACTTCTCGAACGGCCTCAATCCGAAGACTGGAATGTTTCGCTGATTGATACCGGTGTCTGGCGCAATATCGGCGAGCGGCTTTGGGCCGTTCGCGAGCACGTCGAGAACGAAGACATCTTTATGGCCAACTACTCCGACGGACTAACAGATGTAAATCTCGACGACATGGTCGCGCGCTTCCGTGCGAGCGATAAGATCGCCTGCTTTCTCTCCGTCCGTCCGCCGCTGACCTATCATCTCGCGGATATCGACGATAACGGCAACGTTCGCAACTTCATTTCCTCCAACCAATCTGAGATCTGGATTAACGGCGGATATTTTCTTTTCCGCAAAGAGATTTTCAACTACATGCGTGCCGGCGAAGAGCTAGTTCTCGAACCCTTCAGCCGTCTGATCGCGGAGGGAAAGCTCATGGCATACAAGCATACGAGCTTCTGGCGTTCGATGGACACGCTCCGTGACAGGCAAGTTCTTGAAGACATGGCCGATCGCGGCCAGATGCCATGGCGAAAGTCGAGACCTGAAGTCGTGGCAACGACGGTTGCCGGCGAATGAGGGGCTTCAATTTTGCGCGGCCCGGGGAGAAGCTGACGCTTCACTCACGATCGGCTGACGCGATCCGATAAGCGGGGGGTGACGGATCGATCAGCGCAGATCGATAGCGCGCGTTCAGAGAGTATGATTGAACGCCCGAAATACTGGGTGCGAGGGGCTGCCAAGAAGATATTTTTCTACCCCGTCACAAAGGGCCTTCTCGTAAACGCCCAGCGCGCCATCGATCGCCTCCAGCGTTTGATCGATATCTTCGTCAGTGTGCGTATAGCTAACGACGAGCGACGGCATCAGGATGCCACGCTTGATGGTTTCCTGAAGAAACAGTGTCCGGAATGCCTGAGAAGACGTCATGTGCGCGTCGCGCACCGCGTAAAGCAGGCAGCAGGGCTGACCCATGATTTCTACATAACCTTCGAGCCCATGCTGCGCGATCAGTTCGTTAAATCCTGCCCGCAGCCGCGAGCCGGTTCTATACAGGGTCTCGATTACCGGCATTTCTGCGTACTCGCGCATCGTCGCGATTGCGGCGGCCAAAGCATGCGTCTCCGCACCATGCGTTGTTGAGAGCAGAAACACACGGGGGCGATCGGTGTGATGAATGCCGCCGAGCCGCATGAATTCCCTTTTGCCCGCGAGCGCCGAGACCGAGAAGCCGTTGGCAAGCGCCTTTCCGAAGCATGAGAGGTCGGGCGTCACCCCGTAGGTTTTTTGCGCCCCGCCCCGATCCCACCGAAAGCCCGTAATCATCTCATCGAAAATGAGCAGCGCGCCCTTGGCATGGCAAACGTCAGCGAGACTTTGGAGATAGCCCTCGGCCGGCTCGTCCATTCGCGCTGGTTCGAGAATGAGCGCGGCGATGGCGTTCGGATGGCTATCGAACAGCGATCGAACTGCTTCGATATCGTTATACGGGAACGATAGGATCAAGCCGCTGACCTGCTTGGGAATGCCGGCCGACATTTGCGTCGTACCGATGAACCAGTCATCGGTCGAAAAGAATGGATGGTCTTCACACCGCGCAATGAGATCGCGACCCGTATAAGCGCGCGCCAAGCGAACTGCCCCGGACGTGGCATCAGAACCGTCCTTGCAGAACTTGACCATATCGGCGCCTTCGATCGCGGCGAGGAAGTGTTCCGCGCACTCGACTTCTATCACCGCAGGCCGCGTGAAATTGCAGCCGTTTGCTAGTTCGGCACGTACTGCATCAACCACCCTGGGATAGGCATGGCCAAGCCCTACGGCACGGTTTCCCATTCCGAACTCGATGTATCGCTGACCGTCCACGTCCCAAACGTGACAGCCTTCACCTCGACGGATGAATCCCGGTGCGAGACGCGGATACTGGTCATCTCCTTTCGCGTATGTATGTGCGCCGCCCGGTATCAAATCGTGGGCGCGACGCCGGAGAAGCGAAGATGCCGAAAATGGCATCTCAAAGCTATTCATCACGTCCTCACTATATGTATTGGACGATGCGCAAATGCCGTCGTCAAAAAAAATGAAATATGAACACAGAACATTCATGCGAGAGGCGTCCTCAGAGTACACGCGGCAGGGCAATTTGCGAACGCCACCGATTGAGGGCCGCGAATACAAAATTCTTTCTCTGATGTGCAAAAGAAGTACGCGCAAAACGCAAATGAGGTAGGCTCGCGCGTGGTACAATCGCAAATTTATATAATTTGGCGCTCTATTCGCGCTCGATTGCAAGACCGTATAATTTGGAATGACTTTTACTTTTTAGGACTGCGCTTTATGCGTTTTCGAACAATGGCTCGACGTCATCGCGGGCGCCGCGTTTTACTCACGGCATTGGCTATTCTAGCTTCGGCAACCCCGGGACTCTGCGATACGTTGGATCTCTCCAACTACAAACTGACCTTCTCGGAAGATTTCGATAGACTAAGCGTTTCGGCTTGGGGGCCTGCCGGCCCCGGCGGAAGCCGTTGGATATCCCACACACCGTGGGCTGGTGATTTTGGCGATGCCAAGTTCGCTGATCCGACGCCCAACTTCCCATTCACAACCGAGAACGGAATTCTGCGTATCGAAGCGCGAAAAGGTGCAGACGGAAATTGGCAGTCCGGTCTTCTTGCATCATCGGATTCGAAGGGCCGTGGCTTTCATCAGAAATTCGGCTATTTCGAAATGCGCGCCAAACTTCCACCCGGCCCAGGTCTGTGGTCCGCCTTCTGGTTGGTCGCTAATGAAGATCCCGACACTTCGGCCGAAATCGACGTCATAGAGCATTACGGCGTTGCACCGGATAAATACCAATCCGTCCCGCACGTCTGGGCCAAGACCGATAAGGCGAAGCCCTATGGCGAAATTCTTACATACGATGTGCCTTATGGCTCTCTCTATGCGGACTTTCACACGTACGGGGTATCGATCGAGAACGATTGGACTATATTTTATCATGACCGCAAAGAGATGGGGCGCATCAAGACCCCGCCCGAATATCGCAGGCCGATGTTCATTCTTCTGAACCTTGCGCTTGGAGGCGGCTGGCCCATCGACAAAACGCCTAATCCATCTCTGATGTTAGTCGACTATGTCAGAGCTTATCAACGGAAGTAATCGTGCAGCTGCTCAGCGCGACGTAACCAATTCCATTCGATGATGTCCCCTCGCCGCGCACAATGTGGATGGCTGATAACCAGTGACAGCCGGGAAAAGTGATCCAACCTCACATGCGTATCCTGCATCTCAGCAACCACTGCTACGCCGGAAATGGTAACGTCCACGTTGCTGTCGACCTGGCTTGCCGGCAGGCAGACAAAGGACATCACTTGGCGTTCGCAAGCGGCCGAGGAGCATACGTTGAACTCTTGCGCAGCCGCGGGATCGACCATTGGGATCTTCCGCACGGTCGCATCGGGATCTGGAGAAACGCACGGGCGGTAGCGCGCGCGCTTGTATTATGCAGAAGGTTCAAGCCGGACGTTATTCATGCTCATATGATGGCAGGGGCGATTATCGGGGCCATTTGCAGCAAAGTAACCGGTGCGCCTCTTGTTACGACCGTGCACAACTCCTTTGATCGCCACTCCACCCTCATGCGTCTCGGTCACAGGATCGTTGCGGTCAGCGCAGCGGAGCGCGATGCGCTTGTCGCCCGAGGCTTTCCGAGCAACAAAGTCGAAACGGTTCTTAACGGGACGCGAGGCTCTTTACGAGAATCGGCGCTCGCCCAAGAAGAGCCAATCGAACTGAAACGGCCTTGCGTTCTAACTGCTGCAGGACTGCACGGGCGAAAAGGCGTCGACGTTCTGGTGAAAGCGTTTTCCGTCGCTGCTGCATCTGCCCCCGGTTGGCATCTTTACATCTCCGGCGACGGAGACGAGCGGCCCGCTTTGGAGCACTTAGCGCAAGCTGGAGGTGTCGGCGATCGCATCCATTTTCTCGGCTTCCGAAACCAGCCCCAGAGGTTACTCGAGCAAACAGATGTTTTTTCGTTGGCGTCTTATGCTGATCCTTGCAGCCTCGTTCTTTGCGAAGCCCGAAACGCCGGCTGTGCGATCGTGGCTACGGCCGTAGGGGGAACTCCCGAGATCTTGAATTTCGGGGCTGCCGGGCGTCTCGTGCCTCCCGGCGACGTTTCGGCGCTGGCTGAGGCACTCGTGGGGCTGATGCATGACCCTGCAGCATTGCGTCAAGCGCGTTCGGACTCAAAGCGCAACAACGGGCTCTTCTCAGTCGACCGCATGGCGGCCGATTACGACCAAATCTATGCCAGAGCCGTGCAACGTAAGCCTTTCGAGGCACCACTTATCCGCGCCAGTAACTGACGGCGGTGGGCTGATGTCCTTGCAACGACATTGGAGCATCAACGGGCGCTTCCTTTCCCAGACGCCGACCGGCGTCCAACGCTACTGCGAAAGAATCGTCCGAGGCCTGGATCAGCTTGTCGCGGAATGTCATCCGGCCGTTAGCGGCCTCTCGTTCGACATTCTCATTCCGTCAGGCGGCACCCGTACCATCCCACTCCAGAAAATTCCGATCCGAGAGGTCCGCGAGCTTCGGGGCCATGCGTGGGAACAATTCGTATTGCCTTTTCATTTGCAAGGCGGCCTCTTGAGTCTCGGCAACACGGGGCCTGTTACCGTCCGCAAGCAGATCGTATGCATCCACGACGTGAACGTGTGGATTTATCCTGAAAGTTACTCGCGCGCGTTCCGCACGCTCTACAAGTTGCTGCTACCGGCACTCGGCCGGTTCGCCGGTGCGATCACGACAGTGTCGAATTATTCCGCGTCTCAGCTCGCGCACTTCGGCATTACGTGTTCCACCGGAAGCTCGGTCATCGCCAACGGCCATGAGCACGTCCACGATTGGACGCCTTTGCGTTCAGAGGCCCTATCATCCGTTGGGGGACGGAATACGATCATTCTCCTTGGAAGCCCCGCGCCACACAAGAACGCCGCCGTGATCATCGGGCTTGCCAACGAGCTCGCCTCGCGAGGAATCAGCCTTGCAATCGTTGGAGCCCGCGATCCTCGCGTATTCGGCCATACCACAGCAGGTGTCGACGCGCAGAACATTCATTGGCTAGGCCATATTTCGGATAACGAGCTCGCAGCCTTGCTTTCCGAGTGCCTTTGTCTCGTGTTTCCGTCTCACACCGAAGGTTTTGGACTGCCGGCTGTCGAAGCCATGGCGCTCGGCTGCCCGGTAATCCTTTCGGATTCTTCGAGCCTTCCAGAAGTTGGCGGCGATGCAGCACTCTACGCCTCGCCTCAGGAGCCCCAAGAGTGGCTCGCTTGTATCGACAGGCTGAGGGGAAACTTCGAACTTCGCAGCAACCTGGTGGAGAAGGGCAAGCAGCGGGTAGAGATGTTCAGCTGGCGGAAATCCGCGATCCAATACGCTGAGCTCATGCGAGATATGGACTGCTGATCGAGCACGATCCGTGCCGGCATGCGCGAGCTTCGCGTCTTTGCTTCTGTTAGCCCGTTCCATCGATGCGCTTCTGACAAGCCGACTTTACCGCAATCATAGCCGCAGCGACTTCGCGATCGAAGCGCTCCGCTGAAAAGCGGGACGCGTTCGCCCTGCATGCACCCGGTGTGATGGAGCTGAGGTTCTCCTCGAAATGCTCGACAGCCGAAACGAGTTCTTCTACCGTTTGCCGCTTGAAGAGGATGCCTGTTGGCCGGTCTGCTTCGTGCAAGGGCCGCACGATATCGCGGGCTCCACCACGTCCGAATGCGATCAGTGGCGTGCCGCAGGCCTGCGCCTCAGCAAGCGCGATGCCGAAATCCTCACAACCCGCGAAGACAAAGGCTTTCGCAAAAGCTACTGCGTGCACGTACTCACGCCGCGGCAAATGGCCGGTGAACTCAACGTTAGGACCAGCGATCTTGCGCAATGAGGCAGACTGCTGGCCATCTCCGACGACAAGCAGACGGCGCGTCGGCATCTCGTTGAAAGCACGGATAACAAGGTCCGTACGCTTGTACGGAGCAAGAAAGGAGGCGGTGACGTAATAGTCATCCTTCTGCCTCGCGAATTCTAGCTCATTCAGATCGACGGGTGGAAAAACGACCTGAGCGTCGCGACCGTAAATACGTCTGATCCTCGCGCGGACGTAGGACGAATTGGCGAGCATTAAGTCAGGACCGTTCGCGGTCCGGCAATCCCATGTCCGCAGATTATGTAGCATGTAGCGAAACAGAAGTGCTTTCGGGCCAAATCTCAACTTGGCTTGATCGAGATAAGAGAACTGCTCGTCCCACGCATAGCGGATAGGACTATGGACGTAGCAGAGGTGCGGCTGGTCTGGCCTCGTCAGAACACCGCGCGAGAACGCCGCGGACGAGGAAATGACGGTGTCGTAGCTGGTAACGTCAAACTGCTCGATGAGGAACGGGCAGGCAAAAAACAGCATCCGATAATAGCGCTCGACCCATGGCAGCTTATCGGCGGCCGAAGTCGTAAAGGAAACTCCAGCGAAGAACTCGTCCTTGATCTCGTTGGGAAGAAAATCGAAGAGCGTGAAGACATCCGCGCCTTTGTTATTTCGGCAAAGTCTTGCGAGGACCCGCTCGCCTCCACGAAAGGACGGGCACCAATCATGAACAATCGCAATTTTGTCCGAATTGCCTATGGGCGCGGCAGCCGGCGGATTGGAACGCTCTCGAACGGGAGCCGGAAAATCTGACACAATTCCGATGGACATGCCGGTCCCAAAAAAGCTTGATACCTCTACGTCGCGATATCGAAAGCGAGGCAAAATATTCGCTTGTCGCGTGTAGCGTTCGACGCCGCTCTCGGAGCGATATTGGATGCATCTGTTGTTTCCACCTATGCTGAACATCGGCTGAGGCGGAGGAGCCACTCGAGCGCGCACTCAATCGTTAGAGGTATCCAAAGAACGAAAGAGGAATTGCCCATTTGCGTTAGCCGTAGCATCGGCAATCAAAAGACGATGGGAGCAACCCCTCGGAATTGCACACCAACGATGTGTCTTTCATTCCTATAATAGGTCTCAAAATACGTTGCCGCGCGTGCAGTGAGTAAAGTGACCAGGATTATTCGCGGCGACACGCCGATGAAAATTTTTGATCGAGATCGCATCCGAACGACTATCCGCGGCCGACCAAGTCTGCTCGCAAACGGAGACATCAAAATGAAGTCGCGAGTTGAAAGAACCGCTTCCGATATCAGAGATTGGCTGGAAGCAGGCATTTGGAAGCGCGTTGGCCAATTTGCGCCGAAAATTGCTGTCTATGCTCTCGCGGGCATGTTTCTCCTGTCGCCCTTCGAGCCGAGCTCAGCGTCCGGTGAACGTACGGCGGACGATACCACAGCGGCTGTACCCAACGAATATCACTTGGGTCAGGGCGACAAGGTACGCCTGAAAGTCTTTGCCTGGCGCGCCGCCAAAGACGAGATCTTTGCTTGGACTCCCTTGAACGGCGAGTTCTCGGTCGGCGTATCCGGTTCCGTCTCGCTTCCACTATTGGGCGAGATTCAAGCAGCGGGCCTATCCACGTCTGACCTAAGTCACACTGTCGGATACAAACTGCAGGACCGCTTCGGGCTCGTCGAACGCCCTGAAATCTCCGTCGAGATTTCACAGTACAGGCCTTTCTATATCGTCGGCAGCGTCGAACGCCCGGGCGAATATGCGTTTCGCCCTGGGATAACGGTCCTGCAAGCCATGTCGCTGGCGGGCGGCGAAGCACGATCTCTCGATGCATTGCGCCTCCGGCGCGAGGTCATCACTTCGAGCGGCGACCTGGACGTTCTGAAATCGGAGCGCCTCGCGCTCGTGGCGCACAAGACAAGATTGAACGCAGAGCTGGCTTTCTCGGATAATCTTGAATTCCCTTCCAGTTTGGCTGCCGATGGCGGCCCGGGCGCCCGGGCAATAATTGAGCAGGAGCGACTGGTATTCCGCGCCCGGAGATCCTCCTTCAACGCTCAGATCACGACACTCAACGAGTTGAATGACTATCTCCAGAAGGAATCTGATTCAGCGAAGTCCCAGCTAACGACGCACGAACACGAGGTCGCACTTGTACGTGAACAATTGGACGCCATCAGAAGCCTGGTCGAGAAGAAGCTCGCTATTGATTCTCGGCGCGTCGACCTCGAACGAAATCTCATGCAAGTCGAAGGAGAGAAATTGAGGCTCCAAAGCGGAGTGATGCGCGTCAATCAGGACATCAGCAAGACGCAGCTAAGCATCATCGAGCTCCGGAACACTCGCTCGCAGGAGATCACCGCTGACCTTGCGGCGACCGAGGCAAAGCTCGACCAAGTCAACCGGCGGATCGCGACGACAAGCCAGCTGCTGGCGGACAGCGTCGCGGTCACCCCAAGCCTCACGGCTCTCGATGACAACCAGAAATTAGGGCTTCAGTACCAGATCATCCGTATTTCGAATGGCGGAACGGTCTCGCAGTTCGCTGCAACCGAACTCACGCCCATACAGCCGGGCGACACGATCAAGATCGATCATAATAGCGAGAAAGGCGTTATGGCGACCTCTTCGCTCGACAGATCTCTGGCGCTTTACGCTCCGCCGTCGTCGGCTCGCTCAGCTGCTCCAGCGGCATCAGATATTGCCCCAGATTCCGCAAAGGCGGCAGCAACTGCGGCAGAAGCCGAGCTCAACGGCGATCGTTGAATCTGACGCGCACGAACAGTGGGGAGGCGAGCCCATAAGCTCACTCCCTAATCGCTTCTTGCCTCAATAATTGTTTTCCGCAAGCTCAGTTAGCGCAGCATTTTATTGGCGATGAACGCGACCTGTGTTCGGTTTTTGGCCTTCAACTTTTTCATGATATTGCGAACATGTACCTTGACGGTGCTCTCGCACATATTGAGTTCGTACGCAATTGACTTATTGGGCTTACCCATACGCAAGGCCTCTACGACAGCTATCTGACGCGAGGTAAAGAACTCGGCGGTTGTTCTGGGCTGCTCGTCCATTGCCTTGTTAGAACGCTGGGCCATTAGAAGGCTGTTCGCAGGAACGAACGTTCCCCCAGCCTTCACGAAACGCATCGCCTCGACTGCGATATCAAACGAGAGGTTTGACGAAATAAATCCGCGCGCGCCGTGCTCCAGACTGCCAAGAATATGATCCAATTCTTCCGTGTCCGAGATAACGACAGCGGGAACAGGATTGGCGGCTTCTCTGAGAGCTTTGAGCTCCAAGTGAACCGCGTCTCCACTGCTCTTATTAAATACTCCTAACAAGATCAGAGACGCCGGAACCTTATCTGCAATCGCCTGCCACGCTTGAACCGACGGCACCGCGATAACCCTCAATTCGCCTCGCCAGAGCTGTTCAAGGCAACGAGCCATACACTCGCGAAATAGCGTTCTCGAGTCGATGACAACGAGCGCAGGAACCTTCTGGCCTGTCGCTGGCTCCGTCTGGCCCGAATTGGCTTTTGCGACGCTCGGCGCTTTTATCAAGCCGCTGAAAGCCTCATTATCACTTTGGTCAAATTTTTCGGTACGCATTATATAGCCCTGCCTACGCCTAAAAAATGCATTGGCCTCACAATATCCGGATCGAAAGAGGCGAATTGAATTTTCCCATAAAACAGTTTTTTTTATTTTATACTCTGACGTCACACATCGGGATGAATTGCGGATCAGCAGTACCGCGAAATGGGAAGATAGGTCCGTTTTCTTGTTTTCTGCAAACGCCGAATATCGCTCTGCAGAGGACATGCATTAAAGCGCCGATCCGCCGCAGCAGTATCCGGCAGACGTACGCATCGTACTTTGCTGCTTCCATCTTACCTCTTCCATACCCCCTTTGCCGCTCTTGCCGGATTTCGTCCGTGGCTCGATAGCTAGCCAGATTTTTGACCGACGATAATTGACGATCATTAGTGGCCCAATTGCCTTTTTATGCGAGAAAGTGTTGAGCGGCCCAGATGGCGGATTCAGTTTCCTCCATTCCTTCGATTGGCGGTCCGGCCATTACCGGATTGGAACCGGTACGGAAATGCCCAAATGGAAGAATTCCTAATGCTCTAAAATCCCAAATGCTCGTTGTAAACACGTCCGTCTTGTGCAACGACGCGCCAGACTCTTCAGTTTTTGATCCTCTCCCACTTTTAGCACACAGCTTCAGTGATAGTGCCTCGTCAGGGCGGCCCTTTGCGCGTTCGATAAAGCGCGTCGCGGATATTTTCATTTCCTTGACCACGTTGATCGCACTCTCCCCGCTGCTTCTCTTGATTGCGGTTCTTATCAAATGGACGATGGGCGGTCCGATCCTCTTTGCTCACTGTCGCGTGGGATTGAGGGGACAGAAATTCGGCTGCCTGAAGTTCCGCACCATGATAGAGGCCTCCGATACCGCCCTCGCAGAGCTGCTCAAAAATGATCCCGTTTCACTTTGCGAATGGCGCCAGACGAGAAAACTGCGTCGCGATCCGCGCATAACGCCACTAGGCCATATCCTGCGCAGGTCGAGCCTCGATGAATTACCGCAGCTTATCAATGTTCTGAGGGGGGAGATGAGCTGTGTTGGCCCGCGTCCTGTTGTCGAGGACGAGCTCGCGCATTACGGAAAGTCCGTCGCGTACTATAAACAAATGAAACCTGGTCTGACCGGGCTCTGGCAGGTTAGCGGCAGGAGCAGCGTCGGCTACAATCGGCGTGTGGCTTTCGATCGCTACTACGCGAGACACTGGTCTCTGATGCTCGACGTTTCAATATTGGCCAGGACCATTCCTGCCGTTTTTCGTTACGATGATGCGGCATAATCCTCCCTACTACGCATGGACGGCCGGCAGAGGGACGATCGCGGATCCTCTCGCGGACGATCGCAGTGCTGCACGGATAACGATCATTTTCGATACGAATTTCGTAAGTTTCAGCTGGTTTAATAAAGACCGCTGTTGGTTAGTCTCGAGATCTCCGCGTTTGATAAGTCATCAGCCGTCGCAAGTATCAGGTGGCTCCCGGCATGCTTAATCTTCCAGTGCGCGGATCGGACTCTGCCATAGGTGGCGGATATCGGCGTGACTACATCTCGCACGTCGAGATCACCAGCTTCCTTCGCCGCTATCTCCGAACGATCGTCGGCACGTTCGCGGTGGCGTTGTCATTGGCCACGATCTACCTGATCCACACGCCCCCGACGTACACCGCCCGCGCTCAACTCCTCATCGAAGGCAAACCTTCTCCGCCGGTTCGGGGCAGCTCAGAGGATACCTATCAGCTCGACGGGCCGCAGGTTGAAAGCCAGATCGCGGTACTTAGATCAGAAACGATCGCTCGAGGCGTCGTCGACACTCTCAGCCTCGACCATGACGTCGATTTCATGGGTGTCATACGGCCGGGTCTTGTGTCCGACGACCTTCTCAAACAGATGGCCATCGAGAAGTTTATTGCGGGGCTCGAAGTCGGCCGCATCGATATTTCCTATGCGATCAGCATTGGGTTCAACTCGAAAAGCCCTCAGCTGGCCGCCAAAATCGCCAACACCACGGCAGCGGTTTACCTCCGCGACCTGGTCGATACGCGGGCTCGTGCAGCGCATGTCGGTAGTGATTGGCTCGAGAAGCGCGTGAACGAGCTGCGCAAGCAGATGAACGCCGCTGCGCGACGCGTTCAGGAATTCAAGGCCAGCCAGGATTACCGGATCGACCGCTCTGCGCCGCCCGAGGATGGGGATGACAAGCCGCAAGGTCCGAAGACGGCGGCTGAAGAGCCACCGACACTCGATGTGCTCGAATCTACGGCGATCTCCTATCGCAAGATCTATGAGAACTTCTATCAGGCGTTTATGGAAGCGGTTCAGCGCGAGTCCTATCCGGTCATGAATGCTCGCGTCATATCCGTGGCCGCCGTTCCAACCGCGAAGAGCTATCCGAAGCCGCTGATCGTTCTAGCGCTCGGATCACTCGGCGGTATTCTGCTCGGATTCGCAATTGCTCTTGCAAGAAACGCGCTCGCTCATCCGGTCCGTTTTTCCCATCAGGTGAGAGAAGAACTCGGCCTGCGAAGCCTTGGCGATATTCCCAAGGTACTTGCGCCTGTAACGGGGTCGCTCAAGAAGCGACTACACGACTCCATTACCAGCCTATGGCAGAAAGCTCCGGAGCGTCCCTATGCGATCGCCTTCACCGAAGTTCTGGACGCGCCCTATTCGGTTTTCAGCGAGGCCATAAGGCGCGTAAGAACGACCATCAGTCTCGGCCCCTCAACGGAGCAGCCAAAAACAATCGGCATCGTTTCCTCCATGCCTTATGAAGGAAAAAGCACGATTGCAGCCAACCTCGCCGTGGCGTTCGCAATTAACGGCGGCCAAACCTTGCTCGTCGACGCCGACATACGCAATAGGACGCTGAGCAAAGTGCTGGCGCCGACGTCTGAAGCTGGAATCGCGGATATCATCGCAGGCCTTGTCGATCTCGAAACGTCGGTATTGAGCATTGCCGGCGGAAAGATCGATTTCCTTCCGGCTGGCGCCGCCCCCAGTGTCAACGGCCTCGCAGAGCTGTCGACCAACGACGTCCTGAAGGGACTCATCGACGCGACGTCGAAAAAGTATTCCGTCGTCATCTTCGACTTGCCGGCCTCACATAATATTGCCTACGCGATACCAGTTGCCTCGATGCTCGATGGTGTGGTGCTGATCGCCGAAAGCGAAGCCACGCCAATGGCGTTGTTGAATGAACTGGCCATCAATCTGAGGGCAGCACAGGCCAACATTCTGGGTTGCGCGGTGACGAAAGCCGCTAATCGGCACTTCACTCGCAAGGCACAGATCGCCTACGCCGGCTGAGCGTGTCTCGTTGAAAATCAACTTAGATCTCGAACTTCAAGAGACTTGCGAGATTATCCAGCCATAGTGATCGCACCTGAGCCAAAGTGAGTATCAGCTGGAGTCGGAGAAGCGGCGGAACCGGCCCTTCGAGACGCGATGGTCCTACTCTGAATGATCACAGCTGCGGCGATGATGAAGATCAATCCGGGATCTGCGCCGCCGCCTATTAGACTATTGGCCACCAAACTCGCGATTGCGGCAGCGCGCACCGCGTTCGCAATAGCCGTAACTTCGTTTTCACTGCGCCCTTTTCCGACGCCGTGCATCCCACGAATAAGTACAATCGTCAGAACGGTGATCAAAGCGAATCCCACGACGCCCAGCTGGGAGAGGACCGCCACCACCCAGCTCGATGCGCGAGAACTGCCGATTCCGATTCCTAAACCGTAGGTCGCCACGAAAGCATCGAGACTTCTTGAGTTCCAGTACGCGCGCTCGACTCCCGAAGACGAACCCGCCTTTTCGAAAATAGAACCGTATATGAGGTCGAAGAAGGATCCAAAAATGCTAGGGTTGATAACGGCTACGAAGAGAATGATGATTGCGCACGCGGCCGCAATACCGACCAACGCAGCATCGCGTTTCCTTAGTCCATTCTCAACTGACGAGCAGATGATCGCCGCACCGAGAAAAACCGAAAGAATAGCAATTGATCCGTATGCAGTCGATGACGTCGACAACACGAGCAGCGCGCCTAATGCAAGCATCAGCCATAGGGCGAGACGAGATCCCGTAGAGCGCCAATATGAAAGACAGAATGCAGCAGAGGCGAGCGCAGAGCCGGCAAAAGCCGCGGCTTCGGTATGACCTCCGGCGATCCGCCAAAATCCAGCGACAGATGAATCGGTGTGCATAGTATATGCGGCCGTCCGGATCGGACTCAGAATATCGGAGACGCCAGCAACCTTTCCGAGCAGATCGAAAATACCCAGTGCGGCATTGATACCCGCGAAAGCAAAAAATCCCCGCCTTACGAAGGTTAGGTTATGGAGATTCAGCAGGTAAACACTTAGCGCAAAAAACGTCAGCATTCCCATTGCGAAGTAGGAAGCCTGATTGAAGTTCCCCGGTACGGGCTGAAGCAGGACGTCCGCTGAATAGCCGCCAACAACGCCTGGTACCGCCACTCGACCCGCGAACAGGCGCGGCATGAAAACGGCGCACCCAACCACGTACACTCCGAGCGCAATGACCACCCACGACGACCAATGTTCCTTGACGACAAATACGAGACTGCGCAGGGCCGCGGGACGCACGGCAATCAATACGACAAGCATAATTTCGAAAATTGTAAACAAGAGCGGCGTGGAATTACCGATGGTCCCAATTGCGGTAGAACCAAAAGGAAGCGAGGCCAGCAATCCGATCAGCAAAGGCGAGCCCAGACACCAGCCGATGGCAAGCAGGCCGAAACACACCAAAATTCCGACAACTGATATGCCCATCCGATGGCACTTTCCGAGCTTAGCCCCTGCCTTTTTACACCAGCTTCACACTCAAGCTGCCGCCATTTGCGATCATGAATGTGAGCGAATAGGTGTACTAATGTACGTCTTTCGACGTATCCGAGTTCATAGAGCCGAGCCCCAAAACGCGCGCGGTCATTCGTCTAAGCCGTAGGCATGAGATGTGGCGCTTATCGTACCCGGTGTATGGTGGCCGTACCTCAATGCTCCGTATGCTGGGTATCTCAGATGTCATCAATCGATGTTGCGATTCCCTGCTATCAATATGGCCGGTTCCTAAGAGAGTGCGTATCCAGTGTACAGTCGCAGGGCATCGACAATCTTCGCATCCTGATAATCGACAACGCATCGACCGACGATAGCGCCGACATTGCTCAGGCTTTAGCTGACGAGGACAGCCGCATCGAGGTCATCGTCCATCCGAGGAATCTTGGACAGCACGCGAGCTACAACGAAGCGATCGACTGGGCAAACGCCGACTATTTTCTTTTGCTCGATGCCGATGATCTGTTGATGCCAGGATGCCTGTCGCGCGCCATCGGCATTATGGAACGCCAACCGAACGTCACGATCACTCACGGCAGAATAACCAATCTGACTCCCACCGGCCTCGAAGCCATTATTGCTGAACCTGAAGCCCCGTCTTGGGAGATCATCCCCGGCGCAACCTTCATTAGACAAGCATGTGAATTCCCCGCCGATATGGCCTGCGCTCCGACGGTGGTCAGGCGGACTGCCGCTCAAAAGCGCGCGGGGTATTATCGTAAGGAGCTTCCTTACACCGACGACGTCGAATTATGGCTCCGTATCGCGTTGCAAGGCGACGTGGCGCGAACAGATGCGACACAGGCTGTTCGACGCATTCATGCGCAGCAGGCAACGACCTCCTTTCGCGACAATCCTATCAACGATCTAACGGAGCACGAGGCCGCTTTCGTTAGCTTCTTTTCCCATGAGGGTCGTCAGCTGAAAGATCGCGACGAACTTCTTAAATTGGTCCGGCGTAGTATTGAGGATCATGCTTATTGGTCAGGGCTGTCGCATGTTGTCCGTGGCTACCGGCGTGAAGGCCTGGACCTGCTTCGCTTTGCAAACAGGAATGCGCCATTCGGCTTGCGCCACCCTCCCCTACGTTTTCTGAGGACGCACCGCAGAGCTGGTTCTCGAGCGCGCGAAATCCTCTCGCAATTTAGCTTCACGCGCCAAGAACGGCCTGGTCTACATGAGCGTAGCTAAACCTTCATCCGGTGCCAGAATAGCAGCGCTTAACATTCGCATCGCACCGGCGAGTGGTACCAGTGACGCCAAAAGGCCAATGCGGCTCGGCCTTTTTGGCCTTTTCGGAACCGGCAACTTCGGCAATGACGCTTCGCTCGACGCCGTCTTATCATTCGTACGCAGGCAACGCCCCGATGCGACTGCCATGTGCATATGCGGGGCTCCCGAAATCGTCGGCCCCCGCTTCGGCATTCCCACGACAAGAATAAATTGCAGGCAACCAAAAGGATGGAAGGCAACGCTCAACCGTTTTTTCGGCGATGTCCCTCGCGAAGTTGCTTCGACGGTGAATGCGTTGCTTCAACTTTGGCGCCTCGACCTGATGATTATTCCGGGGACGGGTATACTTGACGATTTTGGCACCGGTCCTTTTGGGATGCCTTATGCCTTATTCCGTTGGTGCCTGCTTGCGCGCCTCATTGGAACAAGGGTTCTATTCGTAAATATCGGGGCCGGTCCGATCAGGCATCCACTAAGCCGCTTCTTCATGAAGAGCGCGGCACACTTGGCGAATTATCGTAGCTACCGAGACGACATTTCACGCGAGTACATGAAAAGCATCGGGGTTGATGTGAAAACCGATCCGGTTTACCCGGATGTGGCGTTCGACTTGCCTTTGCCATCGCAGGCTTCAGAAGCTTCAGATTCCAGGCCACGGATCATCGGCGTCGGTCTCATGTCCTACAACGGATGGCGCGGCGACATCACGAAGCAAACCGACATTTACGACGTATACATATTCAAGATCACGCAATTCGTTAAGCGCGTTTTAGAAGAGGGCTATCACGTACGTCTGTTCTCGGGTGACGAACACGATAGCGGCGCGATTATCGCGCTAGCAGAGCGACTCCTGCGTGACATCCCAAACCGTCTGAATGAGAACCTGATCGTTGAGCCGGCTCATTCCATTTACGACGTAATGAGGCAGATTGCGGATACCGAAGTCGTGATAGCAACGCGGTATCACAACGTCGTTGCGGCGCTGATCATGAACAAGCCGACGCTTTCAATCGGATACGCCGCAAAGAACGATGTCTTACTCGGCCAGATGGGCCTTGGAGACTATTGCCAGCACATTGAAAGCATCGACTTGGAGCTGTTAACGCACCAATTTCATAAGTTGATTGCGAACCGCGACCTCCACAAAAGAATTCTTGAGAAGACAAATATGATTTTCCGTCAACGCCTGCAGCACCAGCAGGAAGAACTTCTGAGGGATTTCTTTCCCGGAGGCCCGGATCTCTATCCGGCTGTCGTGAGCCCTGCATCGTCGCGGATGCGATTGCAACCTGAGTTTGACGATGCCAACAAATAGCGCGTTCTCCGTCGTCGTGTCGACCTTAGGCCGATCGGATGAGCTCTGCCCGCTCCTCTCGAGCTTGCAGCAACAATCGAACACGGAACTCGAGGTCATCATCGTCGATCAGAATGATGACGATCGGTTGCAAAGCGTGCTCGCTCAGCAAAATATACAATGCGCGATCAAACACATTAGGGCCCCGGGAGAGCGCGGATTGAGCCGTGGTCGGAACCGTGGATGGAAAGTATCGCAAGGTGATTACGTCGTGTTCGCGGACGACGACTGCTGGTATCCACCCGAGCTTTTCGCGAAGGTCGCGCAAATATTCGGCGAGACGGGCGCCGACATCGTTTGCGGACGCGCCGCAGACGAACATGGGCGCAGCATCAACGGCCGATACGAAGAACGGAAGCAATGGATCGACCGCCGCAATGTTTGGACGACGTCCATCGAATGGATGGTATTCTTTCGTCGGGGCGTTCTCGAACAGCTCGACGGTTACGACGAAACCATCGGAGTCGGGGCAGCGACGCCTTGGCAAGCGGCAGAAGGACAGGACATTCTTTTACGAGCCCTGGATGCGGGGCACAGCTGCTATTTCGATCCCGACATCTACGGGCATCATGCGGAACTAAATATAAGTCAGCCGGACAAAAGCATGCGCCGCAAGGCACTCGGCTACGCGCGCGGCATGGGCTTCGTCTTGCGCAAACACCGATTCGGTATCGCGAGCGCCGCCAAGTGGATTGCGCGTCCCGCCGTCGCCGCATTGCTGTATACATTCAAATGGCAGCCCCAACGCGCGCTTTATTATGTCAACGTCACGCGAGGCCGCTTGGAGGGCTTTCTTCGGATATCCCTCATGAACCAGACCGATCCCTTAAAACTCGGATGCGTGCAGCCGGCGTTGCGGATCGGAATCGGCATCGCGACGGCGGGCCGTGCCAACGTCCTGAGCGAAACGCTTCGTCTAATCGCGAAGCAAACGGAGCTTCCTGAAAAGGTCGTGCTTTGCCCCATGGCGGCATCCGACATAGAGCCAGATGTCCTTGCGTCACTCCCCTATGAAGTTGTTCTAGTAGAATCAGGCTCCGGGCTTACGGCACAGCGCAACGCCATACTCTCCCGCGCGGCGGACCTCGATGTCATCGTCTTTTTCGACGACGATTTCTTTCCCGAGCCCAACTACCTTACCAATGCAAAAGCGCTACTTCGCGACAATCAGAACATCGTTCTCGCAACTGGGGTTCTGATCGAGGACGGCATACATGGACCGGGCCTTGATCCCGACATCGCCCGCGAGAAGCTCTTGTTATCCACTCCGCCACTTTACGAGCGGGAGAAAGAAGAGAACTATTATGGGGTGTACGGCTGCAACATGGTCGTGCGCCTCGCACCTGTTCGCGAAGCGCACCTTCGCTTCGACGAGGTGCTTCCGCACTATGCGTGGCAGGAAGACATTGACTTCAGCCGCCAGATGGCTCCCTTCGGGCGGATCGTACGGTCCCCGGCGCTCACCGGAATTCACCTTGGCACGAAGCGCGGCCGCACTTCAGGCGTTCGCTTCGGGTATTCGCAGATTGCCAATCCGATCTACTTGATGCGCAAAGGTACAATGTCGGTGCCGTTCGGGCTCCGAACCATGGTGCGGAACTTCGGGGCCAATCTCGCGAAATCCTTAGCGCCCGAACCTCATGTCGATCGCATGGGACGTTGCGCCGGGAATTTCTTAGCGATCAAAGACATTTTCCGGGGTTGTTTGCACCCAAGCAGAATTCTTCAGATGCGATGAACCAACTCGCACCATCTCGCCGTTTAACAGTCCAGTGGTCAATCCCGACGCGATCGTGTTTCGAGTGTCGGCCCGTTCCGGCGAGTGCCGCGACGGCTCGTACGGCTGGATCCGAAAGCAAGTTCGGAAACAGGGAGACAATGTACGGCTAGGACGCTTTGACGATTGACACACCGGCGTCGCTCAAGGCGCTGGCGATCTCTTGTGGCGGCTCTCCTTCGGTGACGACGCGGCTCACGGCGTCAAGCGAAGCGATTTTTATTAAGCCGCCGCGGCCAAACTTCGAAGCGTCGGCAAGAACCGTGATCGAACGAGCTTGTGCAATCATCGCTCGCGCAACGTCCGCTTCTCGCACATCGAAATCGAGAATGCCCACCGTCTCGATCGAACCGACGGCCAGCACGGCATGGGTGGCATGAAAATGGCCGATCTGCTCGATCGCAAGCGGGCCGAGGTTTTCCGTCCCGTCGGCGCGATATTCACCGCCTATCAGAAACGTCGCGTTGGAAGAACCACGCGCCGCGAGTGCAGCGATGGCCGCGGAATTAGTGATGACCGTCAAACCGCTTGCCGAGGCCAACTCTTCCGCGAACAGCAATGTCGTCGTGCCGGTATCGACAAACATGGTGTCGCCCGGCTCGAAAAGCTCGATGGCACGCCGTGCGATAGCGCGCTTGGCTTCCGTATTTTGTAAAAGACGGCCTTGAAATGGGCCTTCTACGTCTGTCTCGGGGACGCGCGGCTCGATGAGCGTCGCACCGCCGTGGATCTTACGAATGCGACCGCGCTCCGCCAGATCCGTGAGGTCGCGGCGGACAGTTTCCTTTGACGTTCCAAGCAGTTCGGCCAAGACATCGACGGTCACGCGCTCGCGTTCACGGACCATGTGTTCAATTCGCTCGCGGCGAGCTTCCGGGCGCATACCCACTGTTCGTTCGGTCATTCTATTTGACTGTTCGGTCATTCTAGCAGAGCATATGCCAGATATCGCGCCTGCTTGGTAAAATTTGTCGATAAATCACGACCGAAGTCAACAACTGGGGGTTGAGCATGGGTCACGACGAAGACACCAGAGTTCTCCACTCCATGGGCTACGCGCAGGAACTGTCGCGGCGCATGGGTGCGTTCTCGAATTTTGCGATCTCGTTTTCGATCATCTGCATTCTTGCGGGTGGCATCACGTCATTCCCGCTGGCCATGGCGACGGGCGGCGGCTTTGAAGCGACCTTTGGTTGGATCGTCGGTGGCTTATTCGCTCTTCTCGTCGCGGCGTGTCTCGGTCAGATCGCTTCGGCTTATCCGACAGCAGGGGCGCTCTACCACTGGTCTTCGATCCTCGGCGGTCGAGGGTGGGGCTGGGCGACGGCTTGGATCAATCTGCTCGGTCTGATCTTCGTTGTCGCGTCGGTTGACGTCGGCGTGTGGCAGCTATTCCGCGACCTCGTGGTGTCGGGCGTGTTCCATGTCGACGTCACGACATGGACGGCACAATCGACAGATCCTCTTCCGGCGGGAATGACTCTTGACCAAGTCAACGCCATCAATAACCACGCCTACTACGTGCAGGTCGCGGCAGTGACCCTCATCGTTGTCGTGCAAGCGCTCGTCAATCACTTCGGCATCAAGCTCACGACGCTACTGACTGACTTCTCCGGCTATCTGATCCTCGTCGTCGCTGTTGTGTTGACAGCGATGTTTTTCATCTGGGGAGCCGGAAATTTCTCGCATGCATTCACTTTTGCCAACAACACGGGTGATGCGGGCGGCGGCTACGTGCCCGCGGCGCGGACGGCGGTTGTGGCATTTCTCGTTGGTCTTCTCTATCCGCTTTATACGATCACGGGCTTCGACGCTTCAGCGCATACTTCCGAAGAGACCAACGACGCACGCCGCAGCGTGCCGAAGGGTATGCTGCATTCGGTGTTCTGGTCGCTCGTGTTCGGCTTTGTGATGGCGCTCTCATTCGTCGTTGCAAGTCCAGATCTTGCGGCAACCGCCAAGGACGGAGCCGCCGCATGGTTCAACATGTTCAACAATCTGCCGGCGCCGACCTGGCTGAAGGACCTCATCGCAATCTCGATCGTCGTGGCGAACTTCCTCTGCGCACTTGCGGGCCTCACGTCGACATCGCGCATGATCTACGCCTTCGCTCGTGACGGCGGACTGCCAGGGTCGGACCTATGGCGTCGTGTCAGTCCGCAATGGCGCACGCCGGTTCCGGCGATTTGGCTCGGCGCGGTGCTCTCGGTTGCCGCAACGCTCTACTCACCGGCCTTTGCCGCCCTCGCGGCCGGGTGTGCGCTCTTCCTCTACGTCTCCTACGCGATGCCGATTGCGGCGGGTCTATTCGCGGAGGGCAAGACATGGACGGAGTTCGGACCTTTCCGCCTCGGTGCCTTTTCGAAGCCGATGGGCTTCCTGGTGGTGGTCGGAACTTTTATTCTGGCGTACGCAGGCATCCAGCCGCCATTCGATATTCTGATCAACTATGCGATCGGCTTGATCGTGCTGCTGATCGTCTTGTGGTTCGGACTTGAATCTCGTCGCTTCAAGGGTCCGCCGATCGGCGCCGAAATCGCCAAGCGGCAAGCGGAAATCGCGGCGGCGGAGAAAGCCGTCGGCGAGTCCGCTTAAGTACGAGACTAGCGAAAGCCGTGGGCTTCAAAGCCCGCGGCTTTTTTATTTCCGTTAGGGCGCGTGAGTGTCGGCGCGCCGAATGGCAAAGGACAAAAGAAAATGTCTGTCACGGACGTCGCGATCGTTGGCGCGGGCGTCGTTGGCTGCGCCATGGCGAGACGGTTCACCCTCGAAGGCGCCAAGGTGGTTCTTCTCGAACGGGGAACAGATCTGCTTTCGGGCGCGAGCAAGGCGAATAGCGCCATCCTGCACACGGGTTTCGATGCGCCGGCAGGCAGCATCGAATTGAGTTGCATGCAGGCTGGATACTCCGAGTATCTGGCGATCCGCGAAAGCTTCAATCTTCCTCTCTTAGAAACAGGCGCGATGGTCGTCGCCTGGTCGGAATCGGAGAGAGCCGTCCTCGAAGGTATCGAAGCTCAGGCCCGGGAGAACGGCATCGGTGATGTCCGGCGCCTAACAGCAGAGGAAATCCGCAGTCGCGAACCGGAGCTCTCGCCACGGGCACTCGAAGCTCTTCTGGTGCCGGGCGAACACGTCATCGATCCCTGGTCGCCGTTTCTCGCTTATCTGCTCCAAGCCAAGACGCATGGCGCGGAGATTGCGTTCGCGACAGAAGTTCTATCCGGCGCCTTCGACGGCAAGGTCTGGACACTGCGGACCAGCACGGGCGAGCGGCGGGCGCGAACCGTCATTAACTGCGCCGGCCTCTACGGCGACCGGCTTGACGCGCGCCTTCTCGGCGCGGCGTCGTTTCAGATCAAGCCCCGCAAAGGCCAGTTCGTCGTCTTCGACAAAGCGGCGGCAAAGCTGCTGAGGACAATCATCCTGCCGGTGCCTTCCGAACGCACAAAGGGTGTCGTTCTAACCCGTACCGCATTCGGAAACGTCCTCGTCGGGCCGACGGCGGAGGAGCAGGAAGATCGCGAACGTGCGACCGTCGAAGAAAACGCACTACGCGTCTTGATCGCGCGTGCTGTGGAAATGCTGCCGGCGTTGGCCGATGTCGACGTTACTGCCGTTTATGCCGGCCTTAGACCCGCAACCGAAGAGAAGGGCTATCGCATCTCTACCCATCCGAACCGCAACTGGATCACAGTTGGAGGTATCCGCTCGACAGGGATGACCGCATCACTCGGCATCGCCCGTCACGTCTACAACCTCTATGAAGAAATGAGCCATCGTCATTCGCCGGTAGCAGAACCGGCAGCTCTGCACGTGCCGAATCTGGCAGAGGACCGCCCGCGGGATTGGCAGTCCTCCGGCTACGGCGAGATCGTCTGCCATTGCGAGATGGTGACACTGCGTGAAATCGAGCAGGCCCTATCGGGCCCGTTGCCAGCCGGGGATTTTGGTGGCCTCAAACGTCGCACGCGGTGCGGCATGGGTCGGTGCCAGGGCTTTTATTGTAATGCGCGACTTGCCGAACTGACCAAGGATCATTTCGCATCACCACTGGCGATCGGGGACGCAGCGTAATGTCGGCGCCTCTCGACGTCGCCAATGCCGAGGTGCTCGTCATCGGCGCGGGTCCAGCGGGTCTCGCTGCAGCGACACGACTAAAGAGCCTTGGCGTCCGGAATGTCATTGTCGTCGACCGCGAGCCGCAGGCCGGCGGTATCCCTCGGCACTGCGGACACCCCCCCTTCGGCATGCGTGAATTCGGGCGCGTTTTGACAGGCCCCGTTTACGCGCGACGCCTCTCAGAGCGCGCGCAACGTGCCGGTGCTGAACTATTGCTCGGATGCTCCGTAGTTGGGATCGATCATGTCGGCGGGATTGTTGTCACCTGTGCCAGCAGTCGAGGACCGACTGAGATCCGTGCCGAGCGCATTATTCTTGCGACTGGCGTCAGGGAAACGTCACGGGCGGCGCGGCTGATTTCCGGCGATCGGCCGCTCGGCGTTCTCAATACCGGTGCTCTCCAATCCTACGCTTATCTGCAGCACATGGCGCCCTTTCGCCGGCCCGTCATCGTCGGCACGGAGTTGGTGGCGCTGTCCAGCTTGTTGACGTGCCGCAAGATCGGCGCAGCGCCCGTCGCCATGATTGAAGATCGCGACAGACCGACGGTGCGGCGGATTTCCATGCTGCTGCCCCACCTGCTCGGTGTACCGGTGCGATACAGAACACACATCGCAGACATCAAAGGTAAGCAGCGCGTAGAAGCGGTTACGCTGCGTCGCGACGATGGCACCTTAGAAGATATGGAATGCGACGGCGTGCTCCTCACCGGCCGTTTTATGCCGGAAGCGACACTGGCCCGTTCTGCAGGACTAGAAATCGATCGCGGCACAGGTGGCCCGACGATTGATCAGTTCGGGCGCACGAGCGAGCCTCGTATTTTCGCTGCCGGCAATGTTCTGCATCCCATCGAAACTGCGGGATGGTCGTGGCGCGAGGGCCGGCGGATCGCTGAATTCGTTGCAGCCGATCTCGCGGGACAACTGCCGGCGGTAACGCGTACCGTCAAGCTGACACCGGGCGAAAGTGTTCGCTATGTCGTGCCGCAACGCCTTGTTCCGGAAAGGGGCGGTCTCACATATCTGCAATTGCGCGTGGCGGACGATGTCTCCGGTGCGCTAACCGCGCGGTGTCGAGGGCAGCTCATCATGACGCAACCGTTGACGTCCGCGCCGGAGCGGCGAGTCCTGGCGCCCATTTCTGCATTCGATCGGGCCGATGGCGAGGTCGTGTTCAGCTTCGACGACAATCGGTCAGCGACATACCGGAGCGATGCAACATGCGTGTAGCGGCCATCGACCAGGGGACAACTTCGACTCGGGTTCTGGTCGCCGATACGGAAGCCAATATCGAGATTGCCTGCGCCGTCACACATCAGCAAAACCACCCACACGCTGGATGGGTCGAGCACGACCCGGAAGAGCTGCTGGCGAACATTCGCCATTGCCTAAAGGCCGCGGGGCAGGTCAATGCGATCGGCCTCGACAATCAGGGCGAGAGTTGCCTCGCCTGGGATGCACGAACGGGCGCGGCACTCTCCCCCGTCATCGTATGGCAGGATAATCGCACTGCCGATGCCGTCGCGCGACTGAAAGACGGCGGCGCCGAAACTTTGACATTGGCGCGAGCAGGTTTGCCGCTCGACGCATACTTCTCAGCATCCAAGCTCGCTTGGATCATCAACAATATTCCGGCGGCGAAAACAGCGCTCGAAGCCGGTCATCTGCGTCTCGGGACGACAGATGCTTTCTTTCTTGATCGTCTCGCCGGCCACTTTGCAACCGACGTCACGACCGCCTCTCGGACATCGCTGATGAACCTTGAGACCGGCCAGTGGGATGCCGAGCTCTGCGAGCTCTTCGGCGTCCCTATTGCGTGCCTTCCGGAAATCCGACCGACGGTCTTCAACTACGGCAGGATCGACGGCGTCCCAGTGACGGCCGCCGTGGTCGATCAGCAGGCTGCTCTTTTCGGCCATGGCTGCCGGAAGCCAGGTGACGCCAAAATAACGTTTGGGACCGGCGCCTTCGCTTTGGCCGTGACGGGTGAAGAGATCACGCGCGCGCCTGAAAAAGGTTTGCTTCCAACAGTCGCCTGGTCGATCGGCGGCCGCATGACTTATGCCGTAGACGGCGGCGTCTATGACGCGGGCTCAGCGATCGAATGGGCGCGTCGCATCGGACTCGTTTCGGATCTCACCGCAGATCTCGATTGGTTCGACACGCCAGCAGCGATTGAGCGAGGGGTCGTATTCGTGCCCGCGCTATCGGGTCTCGCATGTCCTCATTGGGACCGGACCGCCGCATCCCTTTTTCTTGGCATGTCAGCGGCGACGACGCAGGTGGATCTTCGCCAGGCGATGCTCGAAGGAATCGCGCTAAGCGCCGCCGACGTCGTCGGGGCGATGAATGCGCATGTTCCGATCGGCCGCTCGATCGGTATCGACGGCGGCCTCGCCCGCAGCAAATACTTTGCGCAATTCCTGGCGGACATGATCGGGCGCGACGTTCTCGCAACGGACTTCGACGAGCGCACAGCGTTCGGCACGGCGTCGCTCGCGGCGCTAGGGGCCGACGTTGTGTTGCCGGAGCCTAAGACTACGTCCATCACTTTCTCCCCGCGCGTCAGTGACAGTACCGCGATACGTCAACGCTTCAGTGAAGCCGTATCGCGCAGTAGGGGCTGGCGAAATTTGGGCTAGCTTTGCACACTCTTGAGATCGACATTGGTACAGATCTTGAGAACTCCTGGCCGATCCGATTGCCGGAGATAGCGGTAGATCGTTGAGGCGAGTAAGCCTCAGTGACGTTGTTCGGTTCCTGTTTGGATTTTCCGCCGCGCAGCTTCAGCAGCCTCAATGCTCTTGGATTCGTCACGGCGACTTCGATCGTACCAATTGCGCACTATTTCGCCAGCGGTCTCGCGGGATCCCAGCCCGAACGCTAGACCAAGCGCTAAGGCTATGGCACCAACCGTCGCCATGACGACCGTTTCGATGAGTGTTTGCGCAATGCCAATCTGATCGACAGCGACGACAATCGCAAACGCCCAGACAGCCATGCGCGCGATGGAGGCGAGTAGATCCGGACTTCCCAGATCGGCTTCGGCAGTTGCTGCGCGCACGAATCCGGCGAATGCATTGGCAGCAAGACCACCGATGATAAGCACAGCAATTGCCACGACGAGGTTTGGTAACCAGAGCAGCAGCTGCCTCAGGACATCCGAAACTGCCGGCAAGCCCAAGGCGTCGAATGCAACCACCAGCGCAATGAGGCGAACGAACCACTTTGCGATATCGGCGACGAACCCGGCTGAATCGTTTTGGACACCGGTATTTCTGACGAACCCTGCGAACCCCGAACGCTCCGACATTTCATTGAATCGGATGTTACGGAGGATGGCGGCGGATGCCCTTGCGATAAGTGATGCGACGAGCCAACCAATAGCGATGATGATAAGGAAGCCGATAATCTTCGGAATGGCAGCGAGGAAGAGGGCAAGGGCGGAAGCGATCGATGCAAAGACCGCATCACCCCAATTGCTAATGGGAGCTGGGACCATGGTGCAAGTCCTCCGACAACCGGGAAATAGCAACAACTAAGGCACTCAGAAAAAGTTCCCCGCACCACCCGGCTGGTCGAACTCGGCGCCAACGCCGGTAGCCGCGAGGCAGTCCTCCGGGATAGATGCGACGGATATCAAAGCCTTCGATACCTTTGACGATCACCGGCGGATCGCTGTCGAAACTGTTCAGCGCATAGGTACGATTTGAATCAACCTCATTAATCAAAACTTCTGTGAGAGGCCCACAAAGAAACCTAGTCGGGGTCCATACTGCGGGGCAAATACACCAACGCCAGAACCGTTTCTAATCTGGTAGACTTGGTCGAAGAGGTTGACGACGTCGAAGCGAACCGTGGTAGGCTTCGCAAACCAGTTCGCAAACTCATGCGAGATACCGAGATTGACCTGGGTGTATGCTGGAACGCTGGCACCATTCGGGATCGGGCCCGCGAGAGTATCAAGATCGGTCCTGAGCCCGCTCCCGTAAATCAGATCGGCGCTGAAACGTGTTCCTTCCCAAAGATAAGATACACCCGCCGAAACGGTGACGAATTGCGTATGGTCGGTGTAGATGAAGTGGTTGCCAATATAGGCAAGGTCATCCTGCCCGAACAAATACTGGTTTGATACGATGTTCTTGCCCTTCTGGTCAGCGATGGCAACATTACCGTAGGCGCTGAAATTGGACCATTTATAATTTGCCTTGAATTCGATACCTCGGTTGATGCCTGTTTCGTAATTGAAAGCATCGAGTACAAGCGCCGCGCCGAACTGACCATCGTCAAGCAGATCACTCGCAATCTTGTAATAGGCGTCAATTCCGACATCCAAGCCCGGAAAGATCCTCTGGGTGATGCCTGCGTCGAAGTAGTGGGAGCGTTCCGGCTGGACGAGGCCGCAAACCTTATCGTTCACGCCGGCAACCCCGCCCCCGCAGGTCTCCGATTGCTGAAGGGTTCCGTTGAACGCCGCGACATTCGTCGGCCCCGATGCGACCTGCGGCGGCGGAGTGAAGTAGCGGGCATAACCCGCGTGTAAGGTCGTTCCCTCGAATGGGCGGTACTCCAAGCTGACGCGCGGGCTCCATTGGTTGGCATCGACGTATTCATACATCTGGTCGAAGCGTAGTCCGACATTCAACGTCAGTTGGCTGGTCAGCCTGATTTCGTCCTGGGCGTAGATTCCAAGCAGCCAGCCGAGCTTCGACGTTTCATCAGATATTGGAGCTCCAGGTGACGTGGCCGTCGTCAAATCTGCACCTGCAGGCAGGACGAGTGACGCGGCGGCTGCCTTTGTCTGCTCGGCGCTGGCTGAAAAGCCCGCACGCAATGTATTGAAGGCATTCAGCCTGTAAGAGCCATCGGCTTGGATGCCGTTGAGGAAGCTGCGGCGCTCAACGTCGGAGGCGATTCCATTGAAGACGAGGTCGCCCACATCGTCAGGATGGAAATGCAGATCGCTGTAGCGGGAGAAGTAGGCGATCTGGTAGTCGCCGTTCTCGAACTTCTTCTGCAGCGCGATCACATCATAATAATTCTGCTCGAACTGATGCTCGTTTAGCAAGGAGGAGTCGAATCCCGTCACTCCTTGAACCGCGAAGTTCTGCGTCAAGCCAGACGTGTTCGGAATCTGAAAATTCTGCAGCGAGATCCCGGAGATCCAGCTCAAGCGCGTCGAGTCGTCGAGCAACGCCGAGACGTAGCCGAAGCCGCGCCCGAGATCCGTATGATCGTGAATCGCATCCCAGCTCGACGTTGGATTCTCGAGACCTTCGTCATTCGTCAGATAGCGGCCCGTAAAGAAATAATCGATCGGGCCCGAGCTACCGCCATATTCGAGGCTCTGCGTGAAAGTCCCGCGGCTTCCTCCATAGGAGCTGATCGTACCGCCCGGCTCCTGCGCGCCAGCTCGCGTCGTAATGTCGATAAGCCCCGACGTGTGCAACCCGTATTCCGCCGGTAGAACTCCCGTGACGAGCGACAGCCGACTGACGAAGCTCGTTTCGAGCACGTCGCCAAATCCCGATACGCCATCGGGAAGCAAGATGCCATTGATGCGATACTGCAGGTTGGCATGCTCATTACGGACGTGGATCTGCCCGCTAGCGGCGGAGTCTTGCGTCACCCCGGGGGCTTGCAGAAGAGCCTTGGAGAGTGGAGTTTCCGCCCCTTGCGGCAGCGATTGGATCGCATCCTCTCCCAACGAATATGAGTTCGTCCCGAACTGCGTGAAAATCTCCGTCTTTGCCTCGTTGAACGCATTGTTCTGAATTGCCAGCGGGCTTGTCGGACCCTCGCCACCAGCCGATTGCGTTCCAGTGGCAGATGACAAGGCAACGGCCGATGGGGCAGCCGTTGCCTTACGTGATGTTTTCTTGGCGTGCTTCGGCACAGCGGTGCTGGGTTCAGTCACCACGACAGGCGGCAGCTGTTGAACGGCAGGTAACGTTGGCGACGCCGCGGGCATTTGCGTCGGCTGCTCCGACGCATCAGGGACTATTGGAACAGGCTGATTGGCGGTCGGAGTTTGAGCCATCGCTGGCAAAGCTTCTGCCAAACCCAACGCTGTTCCGACAGCATACAAAAACGCGCGTGCTCTCCAACCTGAGATTGGCCTGCGATACATCGCATTGAGAGAAACTGAATCCATAACAGATATACTCCAAGCTCGGCTCGCAAGCCGCGTGTTGGCACGCGCGGAAGCGTGGCGACGCCTCATCGTTTGGCTAAAGTAGAAGAAGGTGAGGTGTGCTCAGCCGCCTCGTAGCAAGACGTACTCTTGGTTCGAGTTCGAACGAGCAGCAACGGCGGAGCAAGCGGTCTCAGCGGATCGGCGGGGCCCTCGCACGAAACTGCGCGGTTACTGCATAAGAAAGTGATTTTCTATGTGCTTGAGGTGCGATGGGACGGAAACGGAATTGGGGTGCGACGAACGCAGGCAGCGCAAAAATCGCGAGCGATGCCGCGATGGCCATGGACTTGCAAATCGAGCAAAGACCTTCGTCATTGTCATCACGGTCCGGCAGACGACATGACGACTTGAGAGGCTGCTCGCAATGAGCGTCGGTTTCCGCCGCGAAGAGGCGGTACTCTAGATTGTGATTGTGAACGTGACCGAAGGACAACGCAAATTGAAGCGCAAGCGAGAAGAGCGCTAGCCAGCGAACCCGACTGTCATGCCTCAACTGTCTCACTCTCACCCCAACCGCCTAGAAACAGCGCCTAGTAATTCGGATATTATAACATACTACATGTCAAAGGCTGTCACTGTACTGCCACTAGGATTGACCGATCGTTTTCGCGCGAAGGTGATGCGAACGAGGTTCCGATATGCTTCGACTTCCTCAGCAATGACAGATGCGCATAGACATCACAGGCATCACGCCAAAACCGACGAGCCCTCTGTGCGGCGGAAAATGGCTACCGGTCATTGCGCGCGCCGAAAGATTTCGCATCCTCTCCACTTATTGCCGACGACTTCCGTCGCATGACGCGACCATCACAAGGATGCACTGTTTCCCAGCAGCAGAAAGCCAAGCCCAAAAAGGCCACGCCCGATGAAGGCCGCACTTCGGCTCATGGTTCCTTGCAAATCGGAGGCGGCTGGGGCGGGGCGGAGGGATGATCCTTTTCATATTGCGCAAGGAGTGGTTCGAGCGCTTCGCGTTCCCAAAATCTTGGCGATTGAATTTGATCGAGGCAGTAGGCGCTCCAATACGTGCCGTCCCGGGATTGCCTGGCGGTTGCCGCTCTTGCGACGGCCTCTATGTCGGCAGCCTCGGGGTAGATGTAGAGCGTTGTCGGAGCATGTTTCACCATGGCAATGATGGCTTGCGCGTCGGCGGGCGACCAACTTGTGCAACCGTCGCTGCGCCCGTCGGCATAGTTTATGAGCTCACCATATTGGACGAACCCATCCCCGTTTGCATAAAAGCTGTCTGGCTTTTTTCGAAGACATACTTTTTTTAGCGCAAGCGCGGCGTGTCCGCCGATTTCACGCAGTCTCGCATTGGCCGTTTCTCCTTCGCCGTGGAATGCGAGAAACGTGCGCTCAAGGATCATGTCTCGACCGGCGACTGACCGATAGTAACCTTTGAAGGAAGTTTTCTCATCCCCCGTTATGTAGTCGCCACCCGCTGTCAACTTTGAGTCTATCGCGTTGCTGAAGTTCCTGGCGCAGCGTCTTCCATTTGAAAAATCAGCGACGCCCTGCAAATCGCGCCCGCCGCCGTGTCCCGCCGGAATCGCGTGAAAGGATCGCGCGGCTTCACAGATGATATAGAAGCGCTTCCCCAAACGTCCGTCGCTCAATGCGTGAGGCCGTGTGGCGTCCATGGCGAAGTAACAGGGATTTCTGATTTCGCCTTCTGCCGTCTTGCGAAAATAGAGCGCGCGCGCCCGTTCGAAGACAGGTCCTGCTATTTGATCTTCGCCTTCACCTACGTGTTCCTTCAACCACGCAGGAATAGGTGATGGCGCGCTACCCGCAAACAGGCCCGAGCTAGCGCATAAAACAACGACGGCCGTGAAAATCGGCGATGCCAAATGCACTGGACCAATCCTCCCGAACTGAAATGACGTCCCGTTGCTTGGTCGCACGGCACAATTAGTCCAGAAACGACCTGCAAAGCGCGCTCAATTCTTTACGATTTCCAGTGGGCCGTGATCGTCGCAATGGTCCCCATGGGGATGATGGAGATGACCATTGACCAAGTAGTCAATGTGATCGCCGTGCGGAACAGCTTCGTGTCCGCAACCCTTTCCATGGACGTGGGTCTTATCATGCCCGCCACATTGATGTTCCGGCGTGCAGCGAACGGGATTTTTTTCTGTAACTTCGATCACGTGTTCGTCCACGTGATCCCCATGCGGATGATCTAGATGGGAATCGTGGAGATAATCGATGTGACCGCTATGCCGAACGGCTATGTGACCGCAACCGGGTCCGTGGACATGAGAATGATGGGCGTGGTGCGGGAGGTTACTGTTGGTCATGGTAATCTCTCCATCTAAAAATTGATCTACGCCGATCTCGGCGTTCTCGCCGACATTGCCTTCCAGCCAGTCAAAAAAGATATGCGTGCGTGGGCGCACCAGATCGGCCAACATCTTTCTGATTGTGACCGGTTTCTTCAAAAGTCCGAGCCTTCCGCAGCACGAAGGCGTCGTTCGAATACGCTATTATATTATACCGTGCGAACGGTCTTGCAACGACCAGGTTTCGGCTCTTGCTGGATCACTGGACGTCAGCTGCCCTTACAAATTCGTGAGTTTGCGATGGGCGCCGCGTGGTTGACATTTCCGACCTAAGCCGAGCGTTACGGTGAGCGAAAGTTGGACAATATCCACGTCTTCATTTCGGAATTCAGCTGTCGTACGTGAAGCACCCATGGTTCGCCATCGGATGGCGCTCAATTGTTCCCCAATTTTTGCTCTTTTGCGCAATGGCAGCAGCGATGATCGCTAACGTCCGCTTTGGGGTCAGATGCCGACGTGGCTTAGGGTAGGAAAATTCGCATTGCCTAGTCCCTGACAAGGGGTTTGTTTCGACGTTTGGGTACGCGATCATCGCGTCGCTGATTTGTTTCTTTCCGTGTTGAACAATTGCGAAGCACGTCGGGAACGTGCTTTTGCCGCGTCGCTATTCGCACAAGCCAATCGTGAAATGCACACACTTCGTCGCGCCGGAGCGCCTTGGCGGACGCCACCACATAATAAGCCCATTTCACGGGCCAGCGATTGGCAGGCATGAGGTGAACGAGCCGACCACTCTCGAGTTCATGATCCACAAGTGCTTTACGGACCAAGGCAACACCACGGCTTGCGATAGCAGCTTGAATGACGGCGGCTGTGGAGTTGATCTTCAGCCCTCGATCGGCGGGGACGCGGTTTGCGCCCACTCGCAAGAGCCATTCGGTCCAGGTTGGGAAATCGCCACCGGGGTGCGGCGTGCCATCATGGATAAGTGTCTGGCGGGCAATCCAACCAGCGGTGACGTTCCGATCCTTCGGCGGAAGGCGTTGATGACAGACGGCTATAATCTCTTCATCCATCAAGTGCGTCGCCCTCACGCCTTTCCATGACCCGAGACCGCAACGGATGCCAATGTCTGCTTCATCCTGCGCCAGATCAATCACGCGATCCGAGACGTCGAGCCGGACGTCTATGTTGGGATAGGTCGAAGCAAAGTCATCGAGGCGGGAAATAAGCCAGTTCGCGACGATTGCCTGTGAGGCCGTGACGACGACCACCGAGCGCGCCCTGCGCCCGCGCAGCTTTTTCAATCCCGCTTCGAGGTTATCCAGACCCTGAGCGATATCCTCAAGGGCTGCCCGCACTTCGTCGACGGGCGCAAGCCGCTCCGCTCCTGAGCGGGTTCGTTTGAAGAGAGGATATCCCACCCAATCCTCAAGCGAGCGGACCATTTGCCCGACGGCAGCGGGGGTAACGTCGAGTTCGGATGCGGCGCCGACGAAGCTGCCGTGGCGTGCGGTAGCCTCTAGGGCCTGCAAGGACTTCAATCGCGTGAGAGATCTCATGAGCCCCTGGATAGCCCACTGGATAAGATCGACAAAGATTTTCTTTCTTAGCGGTAGATTACTTTTGACTCGCCCAGATGCAGCAGTCAGACAAGTGTCCAAAAAGGCAAAAGGTTAGGGCGATGCTTCGCGGTAAGACGGCACTGATAACAGGAGGGTCGAGCGGTATCGGCCTCGCAACTGCGCGGCTGCTTCGGAACAAGGGCGCGCACGTCGCCATTACAGGCCGCAATCGCGAAAAACTTGACCATGCGGCCAGCGAGTTGGGCGACGGCGTGGTTCCGATCCAAGGCGACGTCACATCGATAGAAGATCTTTCGCGACTGAGAGAAAAGCTGGCGGAAAAATTTGGCACGGTTGATATCCTGTTCGCCAACGCAGGCGTGGCGATCGGAACCCCTATCGCCAGCACCGACGAAGCGACGTACCAGAAAATTATGGACGTCAACGTGAAGGGGGTGTTCTTCACGGTACAGGCCATATTGCCGCTCATGCGCCAGGGCGGCTCAATCATCCTCAACACTTCATGGCTCAACCAGGTGGGCACACCTGGCCGCGCCATTCTTTCGGCGTCGAAGGCGGCGGTGCGCTCCTTTACGCGAACATTGGCGGCAGAGCTGCTCGGTCAGGGAATACGCGTCAACGCGGTCAGCCCCGGCTCGATCGAGACTCCGATCCATCGTGGCAACAATCAAACTGAAGATGAGTTCAGGAATTACACAGATAAAGTCGGAGCGCAGGTGCCGCTTGGGCGCATGGGACGTCCTGAAGAAGTCGCTTCGGCTGTTCTATTCCTCGCAAGCGATGCTTCAAGCTACATGCTCGGCGCCGAACTCGTGGTCGATGGCGGTCGCGCCGAATTGTGAGTGGTCTGTTCAATAAAGAACGCGAAGGCAAGGGATGAGCAGCGCTCTGCAAATCTTACACAAGTCGGCACTGGTTGGCGTTGGCGGCACCATTGTCCTTGATCTCTACGCTTTCTTCATGGCGCGCGTGCTCGGCGTCTCAGCTACGAATTGGGCGATGGTGGGCCGGTGGTTCGGGAACATGGCACGCGGTCGGTTCTTGCATAAAGCAATCGACAAAACGGAGCCGATAAAGGGAGAGTTGGCTATCGGCTGGGTCGGACATTACGTAATTGGCCTCAGCTATGGGCTCCTCCTTCTGGCCCTCTGGGGAAAGGCCTGGCTGGAACAGCCGAAACTTCTTCCTCCGCTGGCTCTCGCATGGATGCTGCTAGCCGCACCCTACTTCGTCATGATGCCTGGGATGGGACTGGGTGTTGCTGGATCTCGAACGCCCAAGCCAAACCTCACGCGGCTCAAGAGCGTAGTGAGCCATTCAGTCTTTGGCCTCGGCATGTATGCGACTGGATGGTTGCTCGCCCAGTATTGGCCGACGACGGCGTAACAGTGGCCAAACATTCTCGCAGGGGGCTAGCTTGATCCGAAGTGATGTGGCGGTTATCGGCGGCGGACTCGCCGGGCTTTATGCCTCTCGGCTTCTACATATGGCAGGCGTCGATTTCGTGCTGCTGGAAGCGCGAGGTCGCCTTGGCGGCCGAATTTTGACCGTGGACCAGACCGGACAACCGTCCGAAGTTGGCTATGACCTTGGGCCGTCGTGGTATTGGCCCGCGATGCAGCCCGCATTGGGAAAGCTCGTAGACGAACTTGGTCTCCCGGCGTTCGAACAGCACAGCAAAGGCGACGTTATTTTTGAGCGGATTTCGCGAGAGCGATCGCAGCGGTATCGCGGCGTCTTTCAGGGTCCCCAATCGATGCGTCTCGTCGACGGCACGACAGCTTTGGTGCGTGCGCTCGCTCGGGAATTGCCTCCGAGGCGCATTCAATTCAATACAAATGTGATCGCAATGGCGGCAAACGAAAGTGCGGTCGAGCTGACAATCGTTAACGGCGACGGAAGCCGCAACCAACTTGCCGCCGGATATGTCATTGCTGCGCTTCCACCCCGGTTATTGGAGGCAACCATTTCATTTACGCCGTCCCTTGATGAGACGACCGCGCTTCGCTGGCGAAAAACGCCGACCTGGATGGCTCCACATGCAAAATTCTTCGCACTTTATGACCGGCCGTTCTGGCGAGATGTCGGTCTGTCAGGAACAGCTCAAAGCATGGTCGGCCCCATGGTGGAGATGCACGATGCGACAACGGCCTACGGGGATGCGGCTCTCTTCGGTTTCCTTGGCGTCCCTATCGAACAGCGCACTGCGTTGGGCAAGGATGCTCTGGCGTCCATGTGTCTTGAACAATTCGAACGCATCTTTGGTGCGGAAGCCCGGTCTGCGCGTGCGACTCTGTTGAAGGATTGGGCCGCTGATCCACTAACTGCGACGGCGGAGGATCGCGGTGCGGACGGTCATCTCGAGCCTAATCATGCACCGTGGGTAAGTGGTGTTTGGCAGGACAGACTTACTCTGGCCGGAAGCGAGACCAGTCCAATCGAACCGGGTTATTTGGCCGGAGCCGTGGAGGCAGCCACCCTTGCAGTAGCCGATACGCTTCGAAGACTCCGCGGAACGGGAAGTGATGATGCCGGTAGTATAACAATAGCTTAGTAATGTCATGCCCCAGCTAAGTACAGTTGTCGTCGATAGAACTTTCTTACCGGTCGTCCTCAGTGACTTTGGTCGCATACCGACTCGTGTGCGGCGGCCAAAATCACCGAAAATCCAAAGGAGGAGAAACGAGTGAGGTTATTCCTTTTGTGCCTAGGCCTGTCGCTACTGGCAACCGCACCCGTCGCGTCGGCTCAAAGCATGACGGACCAGGTCGATTTCAGCACTGATGCCTATACGAAAAGTGAAATGAGCCGTGCCGATATCGAGGCTGGCATCAAGGCGCTGAAGACAGGCGAAAAGCTGAATCTGTCGGGGAAGGCGCTCAACAATCTCGACCTGTCGAATATGGACTTGCGACAAGTCAATCTTCAGGCTGCGCGCCTGATGCACGCAAACTTATCACATTCCAACCTCGACGGCGTGAACCTCGACTCTGCCTGGTCGCTCAAGTCAAATTGGAGTGGGGCGAATTTGCGAGGAGCGAGCATGTTCCAAACCCAGCTTCAGGGAGCCGATCTCGATGGAGCGGATTTGTCAGGCGCACATATCGCAGGTGATTTCTCTAAAGCCAGCATGAAGGATGCGATTCTGGATGGTGCCAATCTATCGCCTAATGAAAGCAATCAATCGATGGGACTGATGAGAGGGACATTCAGAAATACGAACCTCGACGGCGCCTCCTTCAAAGGGGCCAATATGCATCGCGCCCTGATAGAATTTTCATCTCTTCAACGAGCCAATTTCACCGGAGCAAACATGAGCGCGGCGGAACTGGGCGGCTCAAATTTCGATGGCGCAGATTTCAATGATGCCGACATCGCCGACGCCGATTTTACGTCGGCTACTACGGTTGGAATTAAGAACATCGAAGCTGCGAAGAATAAGAATCGCGCAAAAGGGCTGGCTACAAGCCCATGACGGATTCCCGCCGAGCCGGCGTGCATGTAACGCCGGCGAAATAATCGACGTACACGGGCACCCAATCAGCATCGACAAGATCGAGGTAAGGCGCAACCTTGTAAGCATTACCCGATTAGCCAAAGCAATGAAGCTGATATTCCGGCGGAATCAGTTCGTCTTCTTCTGCTCGTTAAGCTCTGCCAGATAGTGTCGACAGGAGAGGCGCCAGCTTCCTTTGCCACCATTGCCGCCCACGACCTGCTCCATGGCGATATCTTTATCGCCGCCGACATTGCCCCATATCGATTGAGGCACGGCCTTGCACAAATCCTCGAGCACAGTTTTCTGGCGGTCCGAGTCGTACCAAATCTCAAACGACTGAGGAACGGGCGGCGAGACAAAGACCACGAGTGTCGTGTCCCGCCAGCTTGCCCGCAAGAACCAATCCTTCGGCACACTGGCTTTAAGCGTGTTCTCCACGCCGGTTTCGAAGGTACGATCCAGCGCCGCCGCGGGGCTCGTAGCGATCAACAGCATCGTTATGATCGTCGGCATGCGTTCCATGTCGCTCTCCCGATGAAAACTTCCATGCGCCCAGTCTGACATGGGAGCGGAACGAGCTTCCAACGAGAGTTTGTTATGCGGGCATAACGAAACTTCATCTTCCTTTCGGGAAGGCGGTAGCTCGCGAATGCATAGGCGGAAGTGAACGACTCATTTCAAATCTTCATTTGTCTTGGATGCGTTGCTGCGTAGATTTTGCTGCGACAGCAATCAACGCCCACGAATGGCCTGGATGGCCGTACTTTCGCTTATTGCCATCCTTGAAAAGACGCTTCCCGCCGCGGCGGCTCTCGAGAAAGTGATTGGCCTTGCCCTGTGCGGGCTGGCCGCTAGTCTATTGTTATCGAGAGGACAGGAGGGCCTGTATCTTTTTAAAGTGTTGGCCAGCCATTGCCAGAGCCATAACTGATGAAGCGATGATCTTCGAAACCGCCCAGCTTCGCACCCTTGTGGCCATCGTCGAGACTGGCAGCTTCACTAAAGCCGCCGCGATGGTGAACCTCACGCAGCCTGCAGTCAGCCTACACATCAAGCGACTTGAAGATCAGTTGATGCGAAAAATCTTCGAGCGGGACGGCCGCCGTGTCGCGCTGACCGCCGACGGTGAGATCCTGGTCGGCTTTGCGCGCCGCATCCTTGCCCTCCATAGCGAAGCGGAAAGCGCGTTCAATGGCATGGAAATCGCGGGACGCGTCCGCTTCGGCGCGCCCGAATATTTTGACTCGAAGGTACTGGCGTTGCTGCTTGCTCATTTTGCGCAGCGCCATCCAGGCGTTGAACTAGAAGTGAAAATCGCTATCGGGCCGGAGGTGCGTGTTGCGTTCGAGGATGGCGAGCTAGATGTTGCGATATTAAATTGTGAAGTCGGGAACACCGATAGTCCGTTGCTCGGATACGACAACCGGATCTGGGTCGCCTCCAATGACTTCAAACTTGTTCCGGACAAACCAATACCGCTCGTCCTCTTCAACAACACGTGTGAATGGAGGAAGCTTGCGACACAGCTTCTCGATCAGAACGAGATCAGCTGGACGGCCGTGCTATCGAGCAGCGGGGTGACGGGCTTGGTGGCCGGCATCGAAGCAGGACTTGGCATCTCTGTGCTTCCCGAAAAAGGGCTCCCCACGTCGATGCGAGAGGTTGGCGAACTCTACCGGCTGCCCGTACTACCGCCATTTGAATATCGGCTTTTCGAAAGCAGGCTCGCTACCGCTGCGGCACGGCGCCTATCCTTTGCTATTCGAGATGTCTTCGGACACGAAGAGATTCGACCTGGTCCTTGCATAGTGCGAACGAACTGCAATCTTGCGTGAGCGTCCTCTGAACTCTCGACTTATAGATCTGCGAACATTGGGACGGACGATCAGCTCACGTTAAATTGCACGACTCTGGCGTCCGGCTGTAGGTGAGCAGTCAACCGAAGCCACCGAATCCCATAAGCAGACATCGCTTGAAACCAAAAACTCGGGCGCAAAGATCGGAAGGATGCGTGTTCTCTCTAGTCGGCGAGTCGGCCGACTAGATCGCTCAAACAATCGTCAGTCAATACTTACCTGGCACCCAACAAGAGTTTCCTTGCGCTGAGCAAAATAGCGAACCACGACTCAATCGATATTCTTCAGATGTCCGCTTTTCTCGGCTTCTCAGACTTTGGCACTCACGTGCCTTGTCTTGCTTCGCCCCCATGGCGTCGTGAATACAGATTGGTGGAGACGGAAGTTGGTGGAGAGGGCTTCCTCCAATCCGCGTTGATTAGATTGAGATATTTTCGAGTTTTCCAGATCAGTCCACAAATTGGTCCACAAACTATGAGGAAGGTAATTTTTGGACTGCGCCTGCGAACTCCTGACTTAAAAAGCAATCTTGAGCCTTACGCCCATCTTCTTGCCTAGGCGATACGCGCGTTGCCTACACGCGTTCGAACAGTGCTCGGGTGCCGGACCCTTCAGCCCCCTCTTCTGAAACCACTTACCGCAATCCGAACATTTGATGAGCGTCGATCCGCCAATACCACCAAGATCCTCAGCAAGGCCCAGCCAGCAAAAATCTCGCAATGAGTTTACGTACCAAAGTAAATCAATCGGCCCCCTCCCCTTGGCTCGGCGACCAAACCGGATTGCTGCCTGACCGAGAGTTTGATCTCCCATGATTTTCTCAATCTCGCGAAACTTCGATCTGCTGCTGCAAACACGCCTAAGCTGATCTCGAAAATTCAACAGCGCTTGTTTGGAATTTCCTCCTCTATCGAGCTGGCCCCACGCGTTGGTGAAGCCGAGGACGTCCTCATCGCTGTCCGTCATATTAACAAGCTGCGCTATCGCGCTTCCACTCTCCGCGGTGGTTAGCTCGAACTCTATCGTCGGGCCGCGAAGTCCTTCTATTGGACAAATATAAGGAGGTGTTTCGTCCCCCGGCGCCCACGGCAGCTCGTCATAAAACTCGTCGTGATCTCTTAGCTGGTACCCGCCTGTACTTTTCCTCCACTGGAGTCGAATAGAGCCGCCCTGCCATCCTTTAGCTTGCATAGATCACCATTGGAAATATGCGTTACAAGTTTGTTACGCTACTTGTCATTGCCAAATCACCACTCGCCGGTCAACGTTCTTCGGCACCCTTCATAGACGGAGATCGACAAACAATGACGATGGCCAGAACCCCGGCTCCAGAGCGTGCGGGATACAGCGTTTCTGAAAGCTGCTCGATCACAGGGCTCGGAAAGGATGGAATTTACAGCGCGATCCGGGCTGGCCGACTGGAGGCTCGCAAATGGGGACGGAGGACCATTATTCCGGCAGAAGCGCTCAAGCGTTTTATCGCTGAACTACCTCCCTTGCAGCTCACGTCGAGAGATTGAGCAGGCACATGTTTGCAAGCCTCCGGAAGCCAGAGCCATCGGCGTCGGAACCTGTGCCGCCTGCGACGCCGAGCCCGGGCGCGATCTCGGTGTCGGTATCGGTGCGCACCTTTCAGAAATCGACATTTGGGCCATCTGCCAAACAGCTCGCCATAGAGCATGCACGCGACTTTCTCTCGGCGTTGATCGCCGATCTCGATGGCAACGAGCGTCGTGAATTTTCAGCCCGAGAACTGCAGGCCTGCTACGGCGAGTTCTGCGCGGATCGGGGCCTTTGGCCGAGACCTTGGAATACCGTCGCGTCAGCTTTCGCCAAATTGATCCGAAGACGCGGTCGTCCAGTAAAGACGTACCGCCGGTACATCGACCGGAACGGCAAAGATCGGAGATGTCGCGTTTACGTCATCCCTACTGAACTGTCGACCTAAAACAAAACCGCCCCCGATCGGCAAAATCGGAGGCGGCGAATGAAGTATTGCGTCCGACCCATCAAAATCAGCCGCTGCGCGAACGTAGGCTATTCGCCTTAAAAGTGCAACGGCGCAAAGGATGCGCCATGAACTTCCACGCGCCGCGCGGCGCTCGTCCCGCGCAAAAACTCGCACCCGCTAACATCGCGGCGGAAAAAGCTCTGCTTGGCGCGATACTCGTCGATAATCGGGTGATCGAGCGGGTCGGCGAGATCATCGCCGAAGAGCACTTCTTCGACCCGCTGCACGCTCACATCTTCAAGACCATCATCGGGCTCGCTGGTAAGGGCAAGGTCATCACGCCGACCGTCCTGCTGCCGTTCTACGAAGATGCCGAACCTATTGATCATCTGACGACTGTCCCCCAATACCTTGGCAGTCTCCTGGCGAACGCGACGACGACGATCAATGCTGCGAGCTACGCTCGAGAGATCGTCGAGATGGCACGTCGTCGGTCACTGATCGTCATCGGCGAAGACATGACCGCAGCAGCTTATGACCTTCATGGCGAAGCCGACGTGTCCGGCCAGATCGAGGTCGTCGAAAAGCAGCTCCTGAAGGTCGCAGACAACGCTCTCGTTTCGAACGCTGAAAGGTACGGCGATATCATGAAGGGCGTCGTCGCTGACGCCTTGAAGGCGAAGAAGATGGGCGGACGGCCGCTCGGTCTCTCGACGGGCTTCCCTGACCTCGACAAACGGCTTGGTGGCCTTGAGCCGGGGCACCTCATCGTCATCGGCGGCCGGCCGTCAATGGGTAAGACGGCGATGGCCGTCAACATCGCCTCGCATATCGCCCGCAGCGCGGAGAAAATTACCGGCGACGGCGAGATCGTTGCCGATGCTATTGTCATGATGTTCAGTCAGGAAATGTCGAAGGCCGAAGTCGGGCTTCGCGTCCTGGCATCCGACACCGGCATTCCGGCGAACCTGATCAAGACCGGCAATTTCGATGACGTGGAAGCGGAACGTCTCAGAAGCGCGATCAGGGCGCATAGCGATGATCGGTTGATTATCGACGATGCAAGCGGCCTGACGCTCCAGAAGATCGCGGCTCGCGCCCGGCGGCAGAAGCGACAGGGCGGTCTCGACGCGCTCGTCATCGACTATCTGCAAATCATGCAGCTCGGGAAGGCCGAGAACCGAAACCTAGCCATCGGTGAAGTGACGGCGGGACTGAAGCAGCTCGCGAAGGAACTAGGTATCCCGATCATTCTCTTGTCGCAGCTATCCCGCGACAACGAAAAACGCAGCGATAAGCGCCCGCAGCTTTCAGACCTTCGTGAAAGCGGCAACATCGAACAAGACGCGGACGTGGTGATCTTCGTCCATCGCGAGGAATACTACATCGAGCGAGAAAAGCCGCCGGAGCACGACGCTGTAAAAACAGCCGAGTGGGAAGCTAAAATTGGGCAGGTGAGAGGCAAAGCAGAAGCGATCCTTGCCAAGGTCCGCAACGGCGAAGTTGGAGTCGTAGGGCTCGCCTGGGAAGGCGCAATGTCCCGGTTCAACAACTTAGCCCGGGAGGCGCCTCGATGATCCCGAGTGTTGATCCCAACATGATTGTCGCCTGTCTCGACGACATGGAGGCTGTTGGCTGGCTCTATCACGATCTTTGCAGTGCTATAGCTGCTTGCGCTTTGCGAGCAGCTCGCGGCGACAAGGAAGTCGCCCTCGCCATTTGTCAGCGCGTGCAAGTATTAATTGTGGCTCTGAATGGTTATCCTGATCTTTTGACCGCATATGGTCCGCATCCCAAAGATCGTATTCCAACAGAGCTGCGGCGTGCCGTCGGCGCTATCCCGCTCTCGGTTGCAGCGTCGGGCTTCGATGTTTCTGCACTCCGACATGCAGCCCTTCTCGCGGCAATGCCAGAGGGATCCGCGTGAAATCGCCCCCCTATTTCCCATTGTATACACGGGATTTCATCCACTCGTGCCGCACGAGCAGCATGACCGCTGATGAGGTCGGCGCTCTGGCAATGGTGATGTGCGCACAATGGGAAGCCATGGGTCCACTGGCTAGCGACCCGAAGCGATTTGCCGCCTACACGGGGTGGGACATCCGCGTCGCGAAACGGCTCCTCACGCGCTTAATTGAAATCGAAAAAATCAAGGCGACCGAGCGAGGCATAGAGAGCGCACGAATGAGTGAGGAGATCAAAAAATATATCGCCAAGGTTCGTGGTGCGGAAGCCCGCGAAGCACGGCGCAGAGCCGGCGGCGATAAGCAGGTTGCTGATGAGAAGCGAGAAACTTCTTCCGGATTTGTGCCAGACTTGTCCGAGAAGTTCGGAACAAGTTTCCCGGAACTTTTCAAAAAAGACAACAAAGTCAACGACCCGCCTAGCAGAGACGCACCACTACCAGAACCAGCATCAGAACCATATAGTAAGAAAGTAACCCCCTCTTCCCCTTCCGGGTCGAGTGGTGGTTTGGAGGAAGCGAAGGCTTCGAAGCTTGCCGTTCGCAGAGCCCAGGTCCGAGCGTGCATCGAGCAGTACAACCACGACGCTCGCAAACACGGTTGGACGGTCTGTCAGGCGGTCACCGAAGCCCGCATCAGCCGGATGCTGAAGCGGCTAGACGAGATCGGTGGACCGGAACAGTTCTTCATCGCGCTCAAACAAATTCCGACAATCCCGTTCCTGATGGGCCTGATCCCGGCGCGAGACGGCGGCGCACCTTTTAAGCTCGACATCGACCGGCTGCTCTCGACCGGTTCGAATATGGGCGATGTGCTTGCGAAGCTGATCGACAAGGCAAGCGACGCACCGGACCTCATTGGTCCTGGCGGCGAACGATGGGGCTTCTGGGAACCCAATCTCGAGAAGCTTAGAACGCTCTCTGCCGACTACTGGCGCAAGCGCTTTGATGACGTGAAGCCGAACGGGTCTTGGCCGTGGTGGCTGTTCGGGCCACCGCCAGGTCATCCCGATTGCTACGTGCACCCCGACGTGATTGGAGAGCGAGACCTGCTTGCAAAGTATGGGAAAGACGCAGCCAATCAACGCAATGTTGCAAATCAGACTTATCGAAACGAGACGCGCAGCGCATGAAGAAACGCGAAAACGAGTTCAGACGAGATCGCGACGAGGATCATCCAAGGCAACTTCTGAGGCGTATCGACCGCGGTCGGAAACGGACTCTAAGGTCTTCCACGCCGCAACCAGTCGCAGGCCTTATGAAGCCCAGCGCTAAACTTCCTCGGAAAGCGGCAACACCGCAACCACCCCGTCGCAAGCTTTCCTTCCAAACGATAGGGGTCAGTGAGGCCGAAGCGGTCGCAGCGATGAAGGAACTTATGGCAGGCAATCCTCAACCCGCACTCAAACTCAGATCCCGTATGGCCATGCACCTAGCTCCTCGGTGCACAGCCAAAACGATCCGTTTCGGCACCCCTTGTCAGCAACCCGCAATGCGGGGTTCGAATGTCTGTCAGACTCACAAAAAACGCGGAACATCTACAACAAAAAACAAAACCTCATAGAGAACGCAACATTTTGATTTTTTCTCCTTACCGCCCGCATGACGAATTTGACGGCCAGATGATCGCAATACGATATCGCGATGATCGCGAGTTGCTCTGCAAACTTAACTTCCTTCGCGCGATATTCGCGAAGTTCCGAACGCGACAATCATTTCGAGGCACGGATGAAGAAAAAATCTCGAAGAGGAAAGCGAAGCGCAGACTCCCTCTCAATGGATCCGCGCGAAATCATCCAGCAACAGGTCGAAGCGTTCAAGTCAAAGTTCGGACGACCGCCAAAACCGGACGAGCCATTGATTTTCGATCCTTCGAAAGATCAACCTACGCCAATGGAGACTGATGCATTACGAAAAGAGATTCTTGAGGCGATGAAAATCGCCGGCACGCCGCCCGAGATTGTCTACGCGTACACAAAAACCGGGTTACTCCTGAATTCCACTTGGAGGGATACCTATCCGCCTGAGATCGTCACCGAGTGGGATGCCGCGATCGAAGACTATTTCAGGTTGGAGGGCAAACGGGAACATTCCGATACTCGTCCCTCCCCGACAGACAACGAGACCGAAATTCCGCAGTCCAATCTTCCGGCACTGAAAGACATACCTTTTACCGACGCTGAGAAGCGCCTGATGCTCGATTGCCTGGATGCCATCGATGGGACGATCACTCAGCCAACATCTCTGAGGATGAAATTAGAGCTAGCTGCGACGCTTCTTGTGCACGCCTGCGCGGCGGCCTACGAAAGTGCGGCTGCCCACGGCCAGCCCAAAGATGCTGAAATGAGGTATGAAACATTCGAACAACTTGTCGCGGCGCGAGCACGGGAACTGTTCAATTCGCTCGAACCTTAGATGCATAAGCGGCCCAAGCAAAAGCCCGGACCGCTCTTCGATGGTAATCGCAGGCCGTCAATCAGCGAACGGTTGCCCACGAACGAGACGAGCTGCGGCAGAAGCATAAATTCGCATTGATGCTTCCCGGATCATCTCAGCAAGCTTCTCCAAAACTTCAGCACTTGTCTCGAGGTCCTGAGTAAATTGCTCAACAAGAGCGTGCGAATGATCGCCATGCATTGCGATCAACTGCTCTCGCGATTTCAGCATGACACCATACGCCATCGTCGCTGACGCCTCGCAGCGATCCATTTGCTTGGCAATTGCGTCGGACGGTACGCTGCCTTTCCAACGCCGAAATCTCGTCGCGGCCAGCTTCGGCAATGGTCCCACGGAAGGAGACTCTCGACATTTCTGATTAACGTTCGTTCGCAGCGCTCTGTTGGCTTGCTTAGGCATGTGCTCCTCCCTCAATTCGCGCTGCGCCGCAGTTAGCGCTTCGATGCAAGGGAAGACCGAGGTGCCATTTTAGCGTAGTGTGATGCTCATCCTGCATCTGGATGATGTAACGAAAGGCAGAGGCAAGATCGTTGCGACCGAGCCGTTCAATGAGCTGTGCAAGAGCACTGATGTTGCCATCGAGCGAAGTCAGCGTGGCTTCAATTTCTTCCAAGTCGATAGTAGACTGCGAAACAGCCTTGTTCATGGGAACCTCCATGTTGGGGTAAGGGCTGCTGAAAATTAGCTCTTTTCAGCAGCCCGATATTTTGATACCATAAAATAATGAACAAGTCAACACAAAAAGATACCAAAAAGTCCAAAAAGATGGGCAGGCCTGCAACTGGCCAGGGCCAGCAGATTGGGACCAGATGGCCAGATGATATTTTGTACCGCGTCGATGAATGGCGGAGAATTCAGCCTGACATACCAACGAGACCGGACGCTCTGCGTCGGCTCGTGCTGCTCGGGCTTGCCGCGCAAAAGATGTGACGCACCCGCGGCATTTGGCGATACGCGGCGTGACACTCAGCTCTAAATTGATAACAACGTGAGTGGCGGATGAGCTTCGCAACGAACTCGGCAACTCTGGCGATGCTTTGGCTGGCGGTCTTATCCTCGCCTTCTCTCGGAGAAGAGGGAAAGAGTTCAGACGGATCATTTCCGAACTTTGATTACGAAGTGATCTGCTACGCCAAGAATATTTTCGTGCAGCAGGGCGGCTCGGAAGGTTTGGCCAGCATTGCTGACTGCAAGAATGCTGAAGAGTACGCACGCGACTATATGCGAGAAGTTTGGCCTAAGCTACTCCAGACGGGTCGTGCGGCTTGCGTGGATGAGGCACGCCGATATGCGCGAGGCTCCTACCAGAAACTGAGAGAGTGCGTTGCGTTCGGCGCACTTGAGAGCCTGAAGGACGGGCTTTTGGTGCGAGCACCGGCAAAACCCTAACTCGGAATCTACCGCGCACCTTCAGGCCTCATTGTGGTCCCGTCGGCAGTTGCTCTAACAACGTCAGAAACTGAGGTTTTCTGCTTTCGTCATTGACGACGGTCACCAAATCAGGCGCTATTTTTTCAAGCTCGCAGGATAACGTCCAGAAACCCGAAGCGCCTTATCGCGCTATCGGGTTTTTCATTTGAGGGCTTTGGTGTCGAAGGCCGGAGCCGTGCTGCTGAGCCACACGGATGGAGTGTTGATCTCGGTCATATTCACGACAGAGCTCAAATCACTTAGCCATTTCAAAATAGAAATCTCGACTCGGCTCATCGGACGTAGACCGTCATGGGGCTCTAAATGGAGCGGTACCCCATGAGCGCAATTGTCATCAAATTCGACTCCCGAACAGCAACAAACACCGACCAGTTCGGTCGTCAAATTGCGGTAAGGAAGCTCTCGTCTGACCAGATCGATAAATTGAAATCAATCCTTGGCGAAGCTACGAGCAACGAAATCCTCTGGCTTCTCTATGTCGCGATTTGCTCCGTCATCTCGATCAACGGCAAACGGGAAAAATTTCCATCGACTAGATGGGATTTGGATTGCCGCGTCGATCGCGTTGAAGAGCAGGGCATAGAAGCCGCGATCAAGGGCCTGCAACAACTCGGCGCTATCGTCGGCGACCGCCAGTCCGGCAACTGCCTCTGGCCGCATTTCAATCCTGGTCTGCGTCTCGCCGATGAGAGCGCGGGCAAGGGCAAAACCCTTTCAAGGTCAAATTGACGCCGATCAGCCAGCACGCGTCAGGCTCGCGAAGAGCTGCAAGAACCGCGCGGTGAGAGGCGACGATGACCTCGCCCACGGCTGGGCGCCCGTTCACGAAGACACTGCGACAGTCGCGGTCTCTGATGAAAACTCTGTTAGTGTTCCAACCACAAGGAGAGACAAAACATGACACCAAAAGCAATTCGGCGCACAAGCGCCGCGTCCCAAGCGGCAAATACCGCTGATGCTACGGTGCCAGCGCCCGCAGCTGGCACCATTCTTATGACCGACAAGCGCGGGCGCTACCTTCTCATCAGAGACGAAATGCCGGCTCGTCAGCGCATCCACCTCAAAGGAATGATGGGACCCTTGGCCTCGATCCCTGATGTGATGAACGAGGTCACGATGGTCTGTTCCGTCATCGAGATCGACGGTGAGCCGCAACGATTTCCTCAAAATAGACGCGAGCTTGATGCCCAGATCGACCGAGTGGAGAACGACGGCATCCTCGCCGCGCTTCGGGGAAAGCTTAAGCTCAATGGCATCGAGACGGACGAGAACGGTGTGCCTTTGAGCCCCGAGGCGATCCCTCAGACGGAGAGCATCAAGGATCGTGCAAAAAACTAACCGAGGATGCCGATTTTGTTCACCGTCTTTGGCTGATCAAGAACGGCATCCGAGACGACGGCCCGGGTGCTTGGGCCATGGAAGAGCATGAAGTCCTGGCGTGCGTTATCCTGTTTGGCACCTGGGAGGGGAACAACTGGGACTGGGAAAGGATGCAGTTCAAGACTAGGGAGTAGCAGCACCACTACCGCAACTTGCTAGCGGAGCAGATCGTTACAGCAGCTGCAGCACGATCAGTTCGAACCCAAACAGGAACGCTAGGGCGCTTATGGCGCCGAACGCGCCACCATCATGTAAATTGCCAACTGCACTAACCAAAGAAGCCGTCGGAAGGCGGCGATCTTCTCGCGTCTCTTGTTGCGTTCGATAGCTGCGCTAAACGCCATCTGGAATCATGACACCGCAAAACCCGGCCCCAGCGCCGGGTTTTTTATTGGAAAGGACGCCAAACAATGTCCGGTATCTATACCGTAGGCCTGCGCCTCGTCGCACACAACGATGCCGGCGGCGTTCTTCTGAACCTCGCCTCACAGCTGTTGCACGTCCATTCACTCACCAACCAGACCAATATGGCTCTTGGCCGGTTTCGGACCGCACTCGCGGGCATGGCCGGAATTTGGGCCGGGACAGAGATGATCAAAAGCGCGGCTCACCTGGTCGAGCACGGCGTCGAGTTTCAGCATATCCAAAATCAGATGGCGATCTCGGGCTGGAAGCAGGCCGAGGCCGCTGAAGCCGTTGCGAAAGCCTGGGAGCTAACGGCCAAATATCAGACCATCGGTCCCGAGCATCAGCTCAAGATGCTGCAGGAAATGGCTCCGGTTCTGGGCTCGCCCGAGCACGCGCTCGAAATGGCTGATAAGGTCGCTGCGATGGTTGCGAACCTCCAGAGTGTCGTTGGCGACAAGGCCGAAAGCGTCGTCGACAAGGCCATCAAGGACGCAGTCGTCGGCGGCGAGCTATCGGGCAACGCTCTCGATATGGAGCGGTTCTCGAAGTACATCGACGGCATGGTACGGACGCTCAATGCCTTCGGCGGCACCATCACGCCGTCCGATTACATGATGACATTCAAATACGGCCGCGCCGCAGGGCTTTCTTGGTCGGACGATTTCATCAACTACTACCTGCCGACGCTGATGCAGATGACAGGAGGGTCGAGCGCCGGCAACGCGCTCATGGGCCTAACGCAGGCTCTGATCGGCGGCCACATCACGAAGTCGTCGTGGGCTGAGTGGGACCGACTCGGCCTCGTCGATGTCGCAGCAATCGAGAAAAAGTGGGGTAACGACACCTGGACGCCCGAAGGCAAGTTGAAGCACTGGGACGCTCATGCGCTTAAAAACTACCAACTCTTTCAAGAGAACCCCCTCCTCTACGCCCAGCAGGAACTCGTCCCAGCGATGATGAAGGCCGGCCTCATCACGCCTAGTGGTTGGGCCGAAGTTCAGAAGGGAAATATCAAAGAGGGTATCGGCCGGACGACCCGGCAGGCCGTTGTTGAGGAGCTGTATGGCCTCCTCTCAAATCGAGTCTCTCAGGGCGCGCTCGATAACCTGACGCTCGACATTGCCAAGTTCGACAAGGATGCAGCTTGGCTCCATCGCGGCGATTGGGCCTTTGGCGGCCGCATGGGGCATCACTGGCTGCACCGCCGGAATGCAGAGGGCAATGCCCGGACGATGCTTGAGAGGGACTATCAGACGAACCTGTCTGCCTTCACGACGCAGTGGAACGCTCTCCTGACGGCAGTCGGCTCACCCGCGATGGGCCTTGCGACCCAGGGGCTCCATATGATGGTGCAAGCGTTATCCGGCCTCACTCAGCTTGTCGCTCACCACCCGGCTCTTGGAACTGGGCTCGTCGCCGGCCTCTCCGTTGGCGGAGCGGCAGCTGCGATCGGTATAGCGATGCGGCTTGCAGCAGTTTTCATTCCCGGCGGTGCACTCATCGTCGGCTTGACCACGCTCGGCAGTACCGTCGCAAGTCTTGCGGCGGCGCATTGGGACGAGATCAAGAAGTTCGGCCCGAAGGCCATGGGTGCGGTGACGGGCGCGTTCAGCGATCTGGGTACTTGGATCTCTCAGGCCATCACGAACATTCCGAGCAAGGCCAACGACGCCATCTGGAAAATGGGCAACGCGCTTGGGCAGGCCATCCACGACGCCATCGCCAACGCGGCGTCAGGCATCTTCGGCGGCAGCGTCACGAGCGGACCAACCGGAGCGCGCGGCACGGCGGGCGTTGCGCCGGGAGGGCCGGGGCTCATGCACAGGCAGAGCTGGGTCCCGCCGTCCGGCGGTGGCGGCATGCAGCCGATCCACACGGCGGTCATCATGGATGGCCGGAAGATCGCCGAGCAGGTGACCTACCACCAAGTCCGCGGTGCCCGCTTCGTCGGCGGCGCAGCGACCTTTGACGCGGTCGCGCACCCGTCGCCGGTCGATCAGAGCTACACCTAGAGTTCAAGCAGGCGTGTAGGGGCCTTAAGGTCGTCAGCTACGGGCCAAAAGCCGAATTTACTTCACGCGACAAACCGCGAAGCTCCCTCCGCGCTTGCATATTACAAGAATCCTTGTAGTATAATTTCATGAACAGCAAAGATGCCGTCACCTGCCTCGCCGCGCTGGCTCACGACCAGCGCCTAGCCATCTTTCGCTTGCTGGTGAGGGAAGGGCCCTCTGGCTTACCCGCTGGTGAGATCGCGGAAGCTATTGGCGCAACGCCGACAGGCGCGTCGTTCCATTTGAAGGAGCTAGATCGCGCCGGGCTTATCCACGCCACGCGGGTCGGCCGCTACATCAGATACGCGGTGCATTTCGACAGGGTTCGCCGGATGCTGACGTTCCTGACGGAAGACTGCTGCCAGGGACAGCCGGAGCTTTGCGGTTCGACAATCAAAAAAGCGCGCAAGCTGTGCAAGGCAGAAACGAAATGAGTGAAGACCGCCCGTTCAACGTCCTGTTTCTCTGTACCGGCAATTCCGCGCGATCGATCATGGCCGAAGCCATTATGAATCGCGTCGGCGCGGGCAAGTTCAAAGCCTATAGTGCCGGCAGCATGCCCAAGGGGCAAGTGCATCCACTGGCCATCAATCTGCTGAATAAACTCAACTACGACACCGCCGTGCTGCGCTCCAAGTCATGGGAGGAGTTCGCGGTACCCGGCGCTCCAGTCATGGATTTCGTCTTCACCGTTTGCGACAACGCTGCCAACGAAGTCTGCCCGATTTGGCCCGGACAGCCGATGAGCGCGCATTGGGGCGTGCCCGATCCGGTTGAAGCCGAAGGCGACGATGTTCAAAAGGCATTGGCTTTCGCCGACACCTACCGGATGCTCAACAACCGCATCGGCATCTTCACCAGTCTGCCGCTGAAATCTCTCGATAGCCTCTCGCTGCAAAAGCAGCTTGAGGACATCGGCCGCACCAAAGCCGACGTCACCCCTGAGAGGGCCTAAGGCGTGGGACCGTATACGCTTGGCCAGCGTCTTGGCTCGGAGTTTCTTGGGACCGCGATGCTCCTTGTCACCGTGATCGGCTCCGGCATTATGGGCGCCAAGCTCTCCGCCGGGAATGATGCGCTAGCGTTGCTCGGAAACACGCTCCCGACCGGCGCTATACTCGTGGTGCTGATCACGATCTTCGGGCCAGTTTCCGGCGCACATTTCAATCCGGCGGTTTCAAGCGTGTTTTGCTTGCGCGGCGGTATCAGCTTCCGGCTCGCGCTCCTTTACATCGCGGCGCAGATTTGCGGAGGTCTCGTTGGCGTGGCGGCGGCGCACGCGATGTTCGACCTCCCACTGATGCAGCTTGCAACTAAGGCGAGGACCGGAACCGGCCAATGGTTCGCAGAAGGCGTCGCCACCTTCGGCTTGCTGCTGACCATTCTTGGCACACTGCAGGCAAGACGTAAGGCCGTGGCGGTCAACGTCGGCCTTTACATCACCGCCGCCTACTGGTTCACCGCTTCGACATCGTTTGCTAATCCGGCGGTCACGATTGCCCGTGCCTTTTCCGATACCTTTGCAGGCATCCGCTTGGCCGACGTGGCACCCTTCATTGTCGCACAGCTCGCAGGCGCGGTGCTTGCCATGCTTGTGTCTGGCTGGATCTTCCGGCCGGTGTCTCGAATACAGACCAACACGGTTCCGGCTGAGTGACCATGACGCTCACGATCTACCACAACCCCGACTGCGGCACGTCGCGGAACACACTTGCGATGATCCGGCAAAGCGGTGAGGAACCGGAGGTCATTGAGTACCTGAAGACGCCGCCGTCGCGTGATACTCTTATAGACTTGATAAAGCGAATGGGCATTGGCGCGCGCGAACTGCTTCGACAGAAGGGCACGCCCTACGCTGACCTCGATCTCGGCAATCGCAAGTGGACCGATGGCCAACTGATCGAATTCATGATGCAGCACCCCGTCCTCATCAACCGTCCCATCGTGGTGACGCCACTTGGTGTGAAGCTCTGTAGGCCTTCCGAAGTGGTGCTCGACATCCTTCCCAACCCGAACATTGGCACCTTCACCAAGGAAGACGGCGAGATCGTGCCGGACAGGACTAAAGCCTGATGAGTAAAAGCGGCTCCGACGACCTTCACAACGTCGTCCAGGATCACCTGCGCATTCCGACCGCCGAAAAGCTAGCCGCGACGGCAAGCCACAAACCGCGCATCCTTCTTCTGTACGGCTCACTGCGTGCGCGTTCGTACAGTCGATTCCTCACGATGGAAGCGGCACGTCTGCTGAAGCACTTTGGTGCCGATACCAAGATCTATGATCCGCATGGGCTTCCGCTCCCGGACGACGCACCAGACACGCATCCGAAGGTACAGGAATTGCGGAGCCTCGCCGCGTGGTCCGAAGGGCAGGTGTGGTGTTCGCCGGAGCGTCACGGCGCCATGAGCGGCGTGATGAAGTCGCAGATCGACTGGATACCCCTCTCCTCCGGCGCCATCCGCCCGACGCAGGGGAAAACCCTTGCGGTAATGCAGGTCAGTGGCGGCTCGCAGTCGTTCAACGCAGTGAACCAGATGCGCGTCCTTGGCCGCTGGATGCGAATGATCACCATCCCGAACCAATCCTCGGTGGCCAAGGCCTTCAATGAATTCGACGAGGATGGCCGTATGAAACCGTCCGCTTACTACGACCGGGTGGTGGATGTGATGGAGGAACTGGTGAAGTTCACGCTGCTGACCCGGGACCGCGCCGCGTACCTCGTGGACCGCTACAGCGAGCGCAAGGAAAGTGCGGAAGAACTGTCGCGGCGGGTCAATCTTTCAAAGGCGGTGAAATAGAATCGCCTAATTCCGCTTTGGGTCAGAAGCAGAAGTGTGACGCGACAAAACCCTTGCTGCTCTTTGCTCGACAACGAACCCTTGGAGTCGCGGCTGAAGACCGCCGGACCAATATTACTGATCCCAGCGCTCAACCAATCATCAAGTCAAAAGCGCCACCGCGACTATCCCCCAAGAGATATTCCGACGAATGCTGGCGCACTTTGAAGAGAAGGAGTCAGGCGAGCGAACCGCATCCCTTCTCGCCTGTTTTACCAGTCGTTCATCGACGCCAGCGGCCTCCCCCAACCACAACGCCATCGGCGGACAGCCGCAATGGTTATAGGCAAACTCCGCATCCCGATCGAAACGCATCCGGCCATAGGCACCCGGATTTCTGTACTCTCTCAGCCAGCCGAGCCAATGCTGCTTTTGGTTGGCGTACCATTGCGGCTTCTTCAAAAGCAGCTTCTCCAGCGCCTCCGTGTGCGGCGCTCGCTCGGGAAGCTTCTCGATCTTCTTGATGAGCTCCTGTGGTGTCATACCCAGCGCTCCCTATCGTCTCTTCAGAAACCGGCTCGAACTCTCGTTCGGCCGCGCATGGGCATAGACGCTCGTCGTCTTGAGATCGGCGTGGCCGAGCGTTTGCGACACAAGCGTGATTGGTGCTCCATTGTCGATCGCATGACTTGCATGAGCATGCCGGAACCAATGCGCCGACGCTGCCTCGTTGACCCCTGCCCGCCTCGCAATCCGCTTGATCAGGTAGTTGATTTCCCGCTCCTTGATCCCGAACACGTTCGCATGGGCCTTGGCCCCAGCGCGTAGGGTGAGCAACCGACCGGCGACGTCGGCTGGCAGAAGAACGTGACGCGGCTTATCGCCTTTGCCGATGACGGCGAGCTGGACCTCGCCGTTCTCGCGGGGAATGACCTCATTCCAGGTCAACGCCGCCAGCTCGGACACTCGTAGGCCGCCATAGTACCCCGTCTCGAACAGCGCCCTATCGCGTTCTGGATGCCGGGAGTCGGCCGTGGCACGGATCAGCAGATGGATCTCGACCTCGGGCATGATCCGCTGTGCGAGCTTCCTAGGCGCCTTCTTGAGCTTGATCAGCGGGCCAACGTTGAAGCGGGTGTATCCGACCTGATGTGCGAACCCGAGAAGCGCCTTCACGGCCGCGACCTGCGTGTTGATGGTGGCGGCGCTCGCTGGTGTGCCATCGACCTTAACGCGCATGGCTTCGAGCGCGGATTGCACGTCATCGATGGTTGCATGTCGAAGATCGGTGCCTGCTGCCTCGATCGCCGCAATGAACCGATTGCCCATCCGTTCATAGGCGCGCAACGTGTGCCGCGAGCCGTCGGCGTGTGACTTCAGCCAGACCTTGATGAGCTCGCCGTCCTTCTTCGCTGTCGTGTGGAGCGTCGGCAACCGCTCCGCATCCGCGCCGGCGATTTCCACACGCTTGGGCTTGATGATCTGAAGGTCAGCACCAGTCATTTGGACCCCGAAGTTGCAGACACAGCTTGGCAAAAGCACCTACTGCCAAACATGCCGATAAGGGATATTATCAGCATATTAATCCCCGATGTCAATCGAAGACAACCAAGCCAAAAGCTTGGTGAAAAGACCAGAAATCACCGCGAAAACTTCCTAAACGAAATTAGTTCCGGTCCCGCCGAACGTTTCTTGCACGATTTCGATTGGTCAGCCGATCGTCACGCGGTTCACCGAACCGCAGGCGTTATGCCCAAATGCCGAATACACATCAAAGTTGGGAGAAGCCAGCGAGAGCGGTTTCGCCTATTGCGCAGTGGCGCGCCAACGCTGCTTCAAGTCGAACAAGTCTTCTTACTTTTGGTAGTAGCTTTGAAGCCTCAAGCCTGTCCGTAAGCTCGAGCGCGATCTCCGTGATCCAGTCACCTGCGAAACTGGCCCATCCATCCAAATCCCGGCGCGAAGCGGCAGCGATCAAAGCTACCCGAAATTCATCATTTGGGTCGACGGACGATCTTCTTCTTCGAATGACCCTGCTTAGCACTCGTAGCTCGTCTGCAAGTTCAACGCTGCGCGTTACGCAAGCAACTATTGCCAACCCCATAACCATGCCGAAGACAAGTGTTTCATCCTCGGACTTTTCAACAGAGTACTTTACGCGTCGCAACGCGGCAGCTGCGAGACCCGATTGGTCAGAGGGCAAATCATATAGAAGCGCGGCATTGACGAGGCCCGTGAATGAATTTGCTTCAAGCTTCTCACCAGCAAGAGTCGTATTGACTTGATCTATCACAGGTAGAGGAAGCATATTCTGAGGAACGGAAGCTCCTTCGAGCGGACCAGGCAAGAAAGGAAAGGGCCAGTGCAATTCTCTCCTGAGGGCTCCATCCTCCGCAAGAAGTAGGCGACGAAGGGAAGTAGATTTTATTTTACTATCGTTGTTCACCGCAACTTTAGCTATCCGACCAAGCAACTCCGCCTTGAGCTGTTTTGCTCCAACAAACTCTGGCAGCCAACGCGGCTCGACTCGCAAATCCACCAATGTCTGTAAGAAAAAAATGTGACCTAGACCGCTAGTGCTGACCCAGCTGTTGACGCTCGCAATATCCATATTTGACTCGCTCAAAGCCCTCGCAACCAACGAGGCCTGGGCTATTGCCGCCTGTCGAAACCAAAACGGGGGCGTCGAGCCGAGTGTCTTTGTGCGGGCTAATTCACCGGCAACGACCACAATGAGAGCTGATAAAAGGGCGAATCTTCCTCCTTCATCCTTTGGATTTTCGTCAATCATGCCAATAACCATCCGCTCTAGTATCGGTTCGAGCGAAGGATTTGAATCCAAACGCGTGATGCCAATTTCGATCAAACCGATTTGCGAGATGAGATCACCTTCGAGGAGTCCGGCTGCTTGCTCGATGATTTCCCCCGACAGAGACGGCGCATCGTTTATGGCGGCTGATATTGACTCGGAAGAACAAAGCAGTAATGCCAGCACTAAGCCGTCCAGTGACCATAATTCCACAAGCTCGCTGACCAAGGGCTTCACGCTGCGTGCTACATAAGTCCCAACGTCTTTTTGATCCTCAAGTCTTCCTACCAAGCGCTCATAATAACGGCTCTCCCTTGGCACCAGAGTCGCCATGTCGATTTCGCCCGTTCGAAAGGATCTCTTCAGATTCTCGAAGGCATTTGTTGGTGTTAACTGAAGCTCTCGGGTGAGGTCGTCAAATTCATCGTCCTCGAGCGGCTTCCCCTCCAATCGGCTTCGCCAAGCCTGTTGCATATCCCTTGATGGCTTGGCGAAGTTAGCTGCTTTCTCAAACTGCGCCACGCGAATGGCTTTATCGGCGGCCAGAAGGCAATAATCTGCGAAAGACATTGCAAGCGCTTCATCCTCAAGCGAGAGCTCCAATGCTTCATCCTGTTGCCGCGCAACTATTCTCCACGACTTGTTTTGCCTGTCCTTAATCTCAATCGAGGATGAGACGTTTCGGATGGCCTCTCGAAACGCATCAAAAAGACCTTGACGGTCAAACGTGGGACCGGAGCGACCCATCGTGATCAACACTGTGCGCGTAAGTCCCCATTTTTCCAAGAAGGCGCCGTCTTCTATTAATTGACGCCTCACTACTGGAGGCAACATATTGAGGGCCCCATCCACCATGAGGGCTTGCACTTTAGGGCGCGCCATTACCGTGTTCTTCCTCATCATCGTTCGATGCCTCAACCCAATCTTCGATGAGCATTTTCACGTGATTGACGAGCAATGTATAACCTGCAGTATCCTCCTCTGAGATTTGCCGTAGAAGGCGAGATTCTAGCCATCTCCAATACAAAGATTTCACCGAGGAAGATTGTGTTGTCGGAAGAAAAAGTAACGTATGAACGAATCCGAGAAACCGCGCTTGCGATTGGCTAGGCGTTTCGTTGAAACGATGTGCCCAAGGACGAACGTCTGCGAGATTGAGCAGCCAGTCCGATCTGGCTGCCGCTTCATTCTCATCGCACATATCTGTCCATTGATTTTTCAGAGTACTCACACAAGCATCGACAAGACTAATAAGCCAGCTTGCTTCCTTTGGTATTTGAAGCACATCGCTCATTCTTAATCGAATGACGTTTTCTCGAAGCCCCTTTAGCTCCGCAGTTTCGTTTAAAGCGCCGTCAGCAATCGAAGCACTGGCAATTAAGCGCCCAAGCTCCGCCGCGTCGATCGGGACAAGGATATAGCCGTTCCGTCTGAGAGTGGTGCGAGCTTCAAACCACTTGGTCATCGGGACACTATTCCGGTGGCGCAAAATATCGAGAACATCAAGCGTGCTAAGCACGGGCACTGTGTGTGAATTGGAAGAGATGTTGGCGTGTTGATTTACGAAGCGATCGTCAACGATGACCGCTTCAGCGCCGACTATCATTTCCATGATTGCCATTGTCGGATGCGACCCAAGAAACTTGTCCTCGTTCCCATCCTCTACGCGAATGAGATTTCCCAAACTGACTTTGCCTTGGTTGAGACCGTCCCGTAGACTCATTCGGAGTTTCTCAACGTGAACCACAACATCCGCCGCTCGTTTGTCGTAGTCGATTAGATCATCAGCTTGCTTGATCTCTCGAGTTGAGATTATGGCGGTAATGCCGGCCAGATGAAGCTTCGGAAGAATCCCTAGAAACTCAAAATGGGATACGGCCAAGTCATCAAGGTAGAGTATTGCGCCGTCAGCAATCTCTTGGGAATTTGGCCAAACTTCTTCACGAGCATCTAGCCACTCCCTGCAGCTTTCCGCCTCCGGCGCCGTTAACACCCCGCGCTGAACTAATTTTTCTATTACGTCGCGACAACTGCAAAGGTGCTTTGCAAATGCACCGAGGTCGGCCTCCTCTTTCATAAGTGAATTAAGCCGATGTACCGGACGCCCCCTCACGACAATTCTTGCCTTCTCATTGTCCTTAGCGGCGGCTGCCTCCGCAAGCAAAGAAGCTAGCGTGTCTCCGACCTCGGCAATTAAGCTCTCCGGCGGAACGGCTGTTCCCTCAAATGGTCGAAGAGCCCGAGTATTGAGTAGTTGCCGCAGCTCCCTGGCTTTTACGACGCGGCTGGGCTGATGAAAGAGGATCTTCGCGCGCTCCGTGAGAAGCCAACCAAGGGTATTGTGGGGGATCAAAATTTTCTCAAACGTCGCAAGATAAAGAGGAAAGATTTCAAGCATTTCAGCTGTGAGCAGCGCGGTTACGTCCATACCCAATATCTTTGGTTCGATGTTGAAACGGCCGCGCGAACCGCTGAATGCATAAACCATTGATTTCTTCCGAACGTCCCCTTCGTAAGCATTAGCAAGTGCAGGAAAGAGTGTGAGGCTCAGTAGCGAGCGGTGCAAGAAGTCCGCCGCCATGAAGATGGGCACCTCCCCGATCGCGAGCGACTTCCATACGTCAAACTCTCGGCGTTCCCAGCTTGGGCTTCGCTCCAGCAACTCTTCAATTGACACACTTTGAACAGGACCCTCCTCGTTTGAATGTCTTATTGCAGCCTGGAACCAGGCGGCTACCTCATCACTACTTTCCCAGCCGGCCTCCGTAGCTGCGTGGTAGCAGCCGAGCAGAATTGTTGGATCTTCCGGCGCGCGTTGCGCGGCTGCCTGAATTAATTGCTTGCCGCGGGATGAACCAATAAGTTGGGCAATTTGTCCGGCCCGCAAAAGTTCCTGTGGCGTCCGATCTGAATCCGCTTCCCATTCCTTCTCGACGAAAATTTGAAGAGACTCCCAATCGCCCGAAGCTATCGCGATATTTATTTGTAGCCACCGCGCGTTCGGAAGATCTTCAGTTTTCTGAATATTCTTAAGTTTGACGCTCGCATCGTTGAGGCGGCCCAACTCATAGAGACACTGGCACTCAAGTATTCTCAAATTCGATGACTGAGTTAAGAGGATGGGGTACTTTTCGAACAACTCAATAATCTCGTTGAGTTGCTGAGTGTGGTAAAGCGCATTGGCATAGCGGCGCGCCTCTACGACGTCATTTGTGAGATCAAAGAGTTTTTTTCCGAACTCGGCTGTTTTTTGCCAATTCTTCTTCTCTTCGTAAGAGATGACCAAATTTCTCAGATCCGTGATCGATCCACTGGCTTCATACAAACCAAGCCTGGCTACGATGGGGTCTCCGCCCCTCTCCTCCTCAATCAACTTTTCGAGTCGGTTTCTTTCCTCGATGCTCAACCCCTTAGAAATAGCTTCACGAAGGCGCACTTCTGCCCTGTCGGTTTGGCCCGACCGAGCTAACATCTCAATTTCGAGAAAAAAAATCGGTTGCCAAGCAAAGTGGGCAAGAAGTTGCTGTCTATGCTTCTCAAGATAATCAACTACTGCACTCGGATCCTTTTTCGTAAAAGCTAAGCCAAATCGCGCGAGAGCAGCATCTGGTGAGTTACCTCCGGATAAAGCTGTTTGGCGGTCCACCTCACGCTCGGCTTCGATGAGATCCACATCAATGCCGAATTGAATAGCCAGAGTCATACGTCGCAAAAACAGTTCCGGCTTCCGCATGCTTTCTTCAAGGTCAGCACGCGTCTGGCTTTGGCAATCGGGATCCCTCAAGCCGAGCCAAAGTGCTTTGTCATCAGCGAGACTAACGATACTTCCAAGATTCAGGGCCTTCGCATCGTCACGCATCCGCTCGAATAATCTCATCGCCATACGGCGATGCTTGAATGCCGTGCTATCGATCGATAACGGGAAATTTACTGCATCAAATGGCACAAGCTCCAATACATCAGTTCTCAGTTGAAGGGGGACTGCCTGCACGAGATGAGTGTCTGCAGCAAGTAGAACAAGCGCGGGCGTCTCGATGAAATCTGCTTCAGTAAGTTCCTGAACGAGTGAGAGTGCTGACTCCCATTCTTCGCGTTCGAGATTCATTTTAAGCTTGAAGAGTTTGCCATCCGAGTCGAAATCGATATGACTTAAACTCGAGTTTCGCATCCATTCGTCTGCGTCCTCGGGACCTCTTCGAGTCAATAAGATGATGTATGCGGCACTTCGCGAAGCGGAGGAGTTGATTGAGGCAAGCATACCAAGCGCGCCTGATATATCTCCCTTTGCCGAGGTAATAAAGGCGCGCGCAATAATACTTAACTCGCCTTGAGAGGCATCGACGCGCGTTAGTAATTTTTCGGCCTCGTCGGTAAAGGCTACGGATAGAAACCTTGCGCACCAAGCAAAGATAATCGATTTCGTGCTGTTAGCAGCTCCTGCAAGTTCTCCTGATGTTAGGGCCTCGGTGAGCTTTCGCGCCTCGTTTGGTGCATCATAGCCTTGGAAAAGGCGGGACCTTCGGATTAAAGAGAGACGCCCCATACTCTCTTTATCGCTGAGCGCAGAATCGATAGGTGCGATTGGTGATGAGACGGAAGCTATGGTCCGCTGTAGTGCAATAATCGCGTTTGTCTGCTCCTCTGATTTGAATGTTAATTGCTGAAGCTCGGTCGTATTTTGCTCTACTGCTTCTACAATGCGCGCACCCTTCGGAGGATCGTTGAAGGGCTTTGCAATAAACCTCTTCAACAAGACGTAAACTTCGGCGTCTCTGTTTTGCGGCTTGCAGATTTCTACATGATCGGCGTCGACCATGATCGGCGGCGTCGGCAATCCTGGATCGGAACTCGAAGGAGAGACTATGGTACCAATGAAGCCGGGCAAAGGAATGCCGAAGATTTTTTGAGAGCGCCCCTCCGCTAGGACAAGCGTTTCGATTCCGCTATCCCTACTGTAGGCACGATACCAATAATTCAAGTCGCGTAGCCCAGCATCCTCAAGGCCCAGGTCGTTTGTGGCTGACGACGGCCGGACAACGAGCGATAAGATTTTCGCTATCGTCGAGAACAGTGCGCCGCGGTGCGGTGTACCAAGAAAAGCGACTCGCTTTACCCGCTTTAGTAAACGTTCCGCGTCTGGATTCTCATTCGCATCTCTCAATGCACTGCGGAGAACTTGCTCAATTACCAACCCGCCAAGGCTGTGACCAACAAATATAATATTGCCGCGTCGGAGGCGCGGCTCTGTCAAAAGGCGTGCAAGAACATTGTCGCCGCGATCGGAGATGCGCATCGCGAAACCAGACCAGTTCGTCTTGGTAGCAGCGTATCCGACCGACCAAACCCCAATTCCGGGTAAGTCTAAAGAGAGCCATTTTGGCCAAATCGACGGTATCTCTCCCGTCGATGTCCACGTCTTCGTAATATGGCCCGAAAGCCCATGCACGAAGAGCACGTGGGTTTCAACCTGGTCATAACTGTCAGAAAGAGCCAGTAACTCGGCCAGAGCTATCCCCCTGTGAAGCACCTACTCAGCTTATGAGCACGGTCTTCACAAGCTGGCGCAACAGTCAAGTGATGCCTTATTCGGAGAGTGACTTTTGCGCCTAGATAAAGAAACCAGCTGGAGCAACACTTAGTGGTGAGAGGCGATTTCGGCTTCAATACGTTCTACCAGCTTGTCTGCTTCGTTTTCAGAAAACACTTCAGGTTTCACCGGACTTGTTTCGAGAATCGCGAGAGCTTCATTATAGGCCTTCATCAAGTGCCTATCGCTGGGTGCCCCCACGATAAAGTGGGGTTTGAACTGGTCCGCTACGTCTCGAACGGCCGCAAGATGACCTGTCCATCGGCGCGCTTTATCTTTGATATTGTCGGCGTCGGCGAGGTCGAATGACAACGCTTCGTAGCAATGCCAGACACCATTTTTCCAAGCATGCTTGAATGGTACTTCGTCCACTTTTCCGCGTATGACGGTTTTTCCTAAGCGATCGGCGATACCTGATTGTTCGAGCCGGTCTCGAATTGGTCTCCACACATCGTCGTCCTGTTTTTTATTCCGATCAGGCTTTTCATCGTAGCGACCGACCAGACGATCGAAGAGTCGTTCTAGCAATTCTGTCAAATCGCTCGCCAACCCCGAGCCGACCGGCGACCACTGCAGCGAACTGTCGTCGGCCGGAAGCACTGACTTCGCGAAAGACGCAGCATCACTATCCTCGGTAAATAACGACGCCTTCTGATATTCTTCACCCAGCCTATCGATCGCTCGTTCAATGACTTTCATGGAAGAGCGAAAACTATCACGGTCCAAGTCCGGGAACATCGAAGATAGGCGGCCATGTGTATGCCGCATCTTGGCTCTCAAAAATCGGACAGAAGGAGCGTGCACCACTAAGCCGACGTTGACAAACTCGCCAGTCGTTACGTCGTGCACGTACCGAAGAACTGTGTAGGTGTATGGCTTTTTCGTGATCATGCTAGAATTCTCCTCACCTCCACGAGTGCCTCGTCGATGTGATCGCGCACGCCTTGGATCAGACTGATCGCATCATCAACCACCGGCGTTGCGTCTGCCCACACCGCGGGTATCGAACCTCTGTAGGCTGCAAGCCGTGCGTCGTCCAAAGAAGACCATGCGGCTTTGATTGGTTCGAGGTTCAATTCCAGGCCTTTTAGAGGCCGGTAGAAGATATGATTCCCGGGTGTCGTGAATGCGGCAAGGGCCCCAACTCTCCATGGCTCCTGCCATCCTAGTATGCCTCTGTAAACAAACCCTAATTCATGGTCAAAAATGCGGATCTCATGACCTCGGATCAAACAATTCGGATTGCCATCGCGCCGATCGGCGTTATTGATAAATGCATCAAAGGCAAAGATAGCTGCTGCGGTCGGCGTCATAGCGGCTGAGAGTTTGTCGCTTGCGCTCCAAGAGCGAAATCCGGGGCCAACAAACGTTGATCCGAATGCAATTGAGCTGCTTCGGGCCATTAAATCGCGGCGACGGAGGTCAGTGACCGTTCCTATCCAAGCGCGTTGTACGTCCAATAGATAGGGAATGGCTATAGGCAACCCGAGGTCCGCCGCCAAACACGCCGCAACGACTTCCATAGCGAGCCCGGCTTCCTTTCGTTCGCAGCCGGCCGAAAATTTTGCGACGACTTCGACTAAATCCCCCTCATTCTTTTTTTCGCAAAATACGCGGCTCGGCTTCGTGCGGCCGCTAGTTACGATATCGTGAAATTGGATAGGCGTGACTGTTTCCAACATTGCTTACGTCTTGTGGGAAATGGGAAAATCGAATCGAGCAGACGCAAACAATGGAGCTTAGAACGCTTGCGGGCAATGTTGGACCATAAACGCTGCACAGCGCGTTACTGCGCCAGGTCGTCGAGTTATCATCTTGAAATAATTGGTGGTTGACCACGGCCGGAAGCGTGGATCCCACTGATAAGACAGGTTTAGCATTATTTTGATCTTATACTCTCGGAGCACGGCGTTCGAGCGCGGGCAATAGCACCCCGCCACCCGGCCCACTTGCGGGCGCGTCTATCTGGATTCATCATGGGCACAAACCGCCGGTCTAACCGCCAGCTTTCCGAGAACCCAGCAGGGTCCGGGCAAATGCCAGCGTGATAGCCAGCGAGATACGCCGCGCCGAGCGACGTGGTCTCCATCACCACTGGGCGATCAACTGGCGCGTCTAGGATGTCGGCCACAAACTGCATGGTAACGTCACTCACGGTCATGCCGCCGTCTACGCGAAGTACTGTGCCGGTTCGTCGTGGCCAGTCGGCATGCATCGCCTCCAAAAGATCGCGTGTCTGATAACCAACGGCTTCAAGGGCCGCCTGCGCGATCTCCGCCGGACCCGAATTGCGCGTTAGCCCAAGCAGTGCGCCACGTGCTTCGGCGTCCCAATAGGGCGCGCCTAGCCCCACGAACGCCGGCACGAGATAGACCTCCTCTTGGGGATCGGCTTTTTTCGCGAGCGCGTCAGCCTCGGGTGCCCGGGAGATCATATGTAGACCGTCCCGCAACCACTGTACTGCGGCTCCGGCAATGAAGATCGCTCCTTCTAGTGCGTACGTACGCTCGCCACCAAACTGGTAAGCGATGGTGGTGAGTAGACGACGACGTGAACGCACTGGCTCGAAACCTGTGTTGAGCAACAGAAAGCAGCCGGTTCCGTACGTTGCCTTCATCATCCCCGGCGTGAAGCAGCTCTGCCCAATCGTTGCCGCTTGCTGATCGCCAGCGATTCCACAAATCCGAATTGCCCCTCCAAAAAGTTCTGGCAATGTCTCGCCAAAGTTCGCGGCGCAATCTCGAACTTCGGGTAACAATCCCATTGGGATTGCAAACTGGTTCGACAGCTCCGCATCCCATTCGCCGCGCGTGATATTGAAGAGGAGCGTCCGCGAAGCGTTGGTCGCGTCAGTTGCGTGGACCTTTCCGCCAGTGAGGCGCCAAAGCAAAAACGAATCCACAGTTCCAAACGCGAGACTACCTTGCTCTGCCAGAGTGCGAGCACCGCTCACGTTGTCTAGCAGCCAAGCAATTTTGCTCGCTGAGAAATAGGGATCGATCACGAGGCCGGTTTTTTCGGTGATGCCAGGCTCAAGGCCTGAAGCATGCATTCTGGTGCAGGCGTCGGCGGTTCGCCGATCTTGCCATACGATCGCATTTTGAATCGGTTTGCCCGTTGATCGATCCCAGAGGATCGTCGTCTCGCGCTGGTTGGTGATCCCGATCCCGGCCACATCCTTAGCGATGATGTTGGCCTCAGACATCGCTTCCCGCACTGTCGCGACGACTGCCGACCAGATCTCCTCTGGGTCGTGCTCAACCCACCCGGGCGAAGGATAGATTTGCCGTAACTCTTTCTGTGCTGATGCGACGGGCGCGAGCCTTTCATCGAATACCATCGCTCGCGTCGAGGTGGTGCCCTGGTCGATGGCAATAATGTGGGTCATGCAGTGAGAAAAATTCGCAAGTGTTGCGATTTAAGCTGCGGGGCGAGGCCGATGAAACTTACTATGTTTGTTGACGCGTTGAAGCGTCTATTTTTTTGGTTCTTATCATCTTGAGCAACCTCATCGTGCAGCGTTGATATTCGAGGCGGTCAGAGGCGCTATTTCAGCGGCAAAAACAGTTCCGCGACCGCTTCATGCTCTAGCATCTCCGGGAAGAAGCTCAGCCGCTGGCAATAGATCGGAAGAACGACCCGGCATTCCGCGACGAGGCCTAGCTGTCGCTAACATTCTATTGTTGTATGTACTCGGACGCGACTGGCAGTTGTCTTTTACCGCCGCCGTGTTGTGTGCGGCCCGCTCGGGGGAGCAAAAATGCGACCGATGCATTTGGCAGCTTTAGTTTTGACGCTAGGCGCGTCTCCCACTGGAGCTCAATCGACGGATACCACGACCACGTCACCGTCTTCTCAGAGCCCATCTTCCCAATCAACGACCCCAGGTACGACGACAACCACGTCCACAGCGACGGGTTCGACTGAAGTCGCGACCCCAGTTAATCCTTCGCCCGTAGAGGCAAACCGATTGGATCCATCTGCAGAAACGCCATTGAGGCTTCAACTGGGGGTCTCGCCGTCGACACTTGCCAATCCCGACCAGTTCACAGCAACGGTAATAAGCGTTGCTCCTGGCGTTTCTTACAATTCGATTTTGCAATCGTCGTCAATTTCAGGGCAGAGCACCACGACCAACAGTACCGCTTCCGGTACGACGACCTCAAAAACATCGACGCTGCCATCAACCGTCAGCAGCTATCCGACACCACTTGGCAAACACACATCAGCCGGCCCGTCGAGCACCTATCCGCGACCGTTGGACGAGATGCAGGAAGACTCGATATTTTAGGGTCCTCAGCGTCCAAGTAACGGACGCGTTTCCTGTCGAAACGCTGTGCTATTTCCTGGCGCGATAAGCGCGGTCGCATCGGGACCGGATGCAATAGCGATCATAGGCACCCGTTGGAGCATGGCCCGGGGACCGATCAGGGGGCCGCCAGATCGGATCGTCGACTTTTATCGCACCCGGATCGCACCCAATGAAGATTCTTGATAGAATTCGTTAGAAGTAGGAGGTTGAAGTGATAGGCGATCCCAGCAGGATTCGAACCTGCAACCTTCTGCTTAGAAGTCAGCTGCCTGTGAAAAGCCTAGCGAATTTTGGGTCATCGACGGCGGAACGCATTTTCGCTTTCGCGCAATACTGACCCCACGCCGCCATCAAAGCCCGCCTCTTCTCCAATAGATCCCCTCGCCTATAGGCACCTTCGACCTTACTTTCGATCGCATGGGCGAGCGCCATTTCCACGATGAAGTTTGGGAAGCTCGTCGTCTCTGCGGCCCAGTCACGGAACGTCGATCGGAAGCCATGAACAGTAAGTTCGCCTCGCTTCATGCGGCGCAGCAACATCAACATGCTCATGTTGCTAAGGTGCCGCCCAGGCTTTTCGCCGGAGAAGACGAACTCGTTCCGCTGGATCGTTTCCAGCTCTCTGATGATCTCGATAGCCCGTGGCGACAGCGGCACGCGATGCTCTTTGCCAGCCTTCATCCGCACGGCAGGAACTGTCCAGATCTTCTTCTCGAGATCGAGCTCGCTCCACTGCGCACCCAGCGCTTCCGTGGTTCGAGCGGCCGTGAGAATGGTGAACTCCAACGCGCGCGATGTCAGGCCCGTCGCAGCTCTTAGCTCCGACATGAATGCAGGTAGGTCATCGAACGGCATCGCCGCGTGATGTTCGACCTTGGCGACCTTTGACGGCTTCGGCAGCAAGTTCGCAAGGTGTCCGCGCCAGCGGGCAGGGTTCTCTCCTGAGAAGGCACCACGCGCCTTCGCCCAATCGATGACGACCTCTATCCGGCCCCGCACCCGAGATGCCGTTTCCGGCATCGAGTGCCAGATAGGTTGTATAGCTTCGAGAACCATTTCGGTTGTGACTAGCGAGACCGCGACGCCGCCAAACTTCGGATAGAGATAGCGTCGAAGGGTGCTGTGCCACTGCTCGCAGTGCTTTGCGTTCTTCCAGCTCGGCTCGTGCGCGGCCATGTAGGCTTCGGCGCATTCCTTGAACGTCATCGAGCGAGCCTTGTCAGCGGCGGCCTCCTTTTCCGCCAATCGCTTCGCCTCAATCGGATCCTGACCGAGATCGAGCAGGCGGCGCGCATCGCCGGCCAACGAGCGGGCGGTTGCGAGACTGACCGAAGTCACAGATCCGAGACCCAAATAACGCTGCCGCCGATCGAACATGTAGCGGAACACCCACGACTTGGAACCGCCCTTGTCCACCTTGAGATAGAGGCCAACTCCATCGGGATGCATTCCGACCGCCTTCACATTGGCAGCCTTGATTGCGTTCAGTCGGTGCGTGCTTTTCGCCATCGCTCGTCCACGAATTCGTCCACAAACGCGAGGCCGATGGTAGGCGATTTGCGCCGACGTCAACAGACGTCCGAAAGCATTTTTCCTTGATTTTGTTGGGGTTTCAGAAGCGCCAACCGCCGTCAATCGACACTGGCAGACAGGGTCTTGGTGGAGAGGGCTGGATTCGAACGAGCGCCCTGCGCACCATTGATCTAATTACGTTTTTCTGACTGCCCGATACGCTGTGTGTAGCAGTCGTGTGTGGCAGTTTTCAAGCCGCAATACTTGTCAACAGCCGAACTTGGTAGTTGCGGTGTACAACCGGCTTCACGCGAGATATTCGCCAGAGGATTGATTAGCAACTCCGAATTTATACGGCCCTCCACCCCAGTTTCCTCGCCCACTTCCCGCCAACGACCACGAACGGCTATCATGCGGATCGCGGCCTCGTCATTGGACGACTTATGTCGAAAACTTTACCCGAAGCTCCTGAAGGGCGGAGACGTCGTCCCGTCGAGCCAGGGTCGTGGTGTTTCGCGCGAACGGCGCGGCGTCCTGCTGGAGCTTAAACAACCTTTAGCCCGATTGAGCAGGACAGAGACAAGGGGCAAGCCGTTCAGCTGTCTCGGGGAATTGCTCTGGTACCTTTCAAGAGATAACAGGCTTGACTTCATACGGTACTATATCAAGCGGTATGAGATTGAATCGGAGGACGGGGAAAGAGTTCTCGGAGGCTATGGGCCACGCCTTTTCAATCAACGAGGTATAGATCAGGTTCGCTCTATCATTGAATTGCTCAAGAACCGTCCCTCCTCACGTCAAGCTGTAATTCAGCTATTCAACGCCGAAGACTTATCCAGCTCTTGCAAGGCTGTTCCTTGTACGACGACGATGCAGTTTGCCCTTCGGGAAGAGCGCCTGCATATGCTGGTGACAATGCGATCTAACGATGCATTCAAGGGTCTTCCGCACGATATATTTTGCTTCACGATGATTCAGGAGCTGATTGCTCGTTCGGTAGGCGTGACACTCGGAAGCTATAAGCATTTTGTAGGCAGCATGCACCTCTATGACGAAGACCGCGATGCGGCCCAACAGTATTTGGACGAAGATATTCAAGCTTCGATCGCGATGCCGCCCATGCCCGTAGGTGATCCGTGGCCCGCAGTTGCAAAGCTTCTTCAGGCGGAAGAGCTTATTCGCAACGGTCTCGAACTCGATTCCAAAGTCTTCGATCTCCCCGCATATTGGGCCGATCTCGTTCGGCTCCTGCAAGCTTTCGCTGCGTCGGGAGATCCAGAGAAAATACAGACTATAAAGAGCCAAATCGCCTTCAAAGGATACCGGCCATACATCGAAAGCCGAAAGCAAAAGAAACCCCGCGCACCCAAGCCCCCTATTCAGTTCATCTTTCCTTTTGGTTCGAGGTGACTCCGTGTGGCCCAATCGAATGGACAAAGTGGAAAAACTAGCAGCCCAGCTGGCAAAGTTTTCTGAACGGCAACGCCCCTTACCGGGCATCGCTCATGACGACACTAGGAAAACTTTAGCGTTGCAAATGGTCGCTAGCCTGCGTCGACAGGATTTTACGACAATCCGCAAGGGCCGCCCCATCGATGCCGCTAGAGCCGATCCCAATAGCGACATGTTTGATCCTGAGTTGGCGGCCACGCTTTACTTGAAGGCAGGCAATCTTGACGAGGCGTTTTGGATCACGTTCCTCGCGACCCATTTCGGCAAACACGGTCGCTACGGATGGGAGCGGCTTAAAGACGTGTACTCGGGATTGGGCCGGAAAACCTGGACTTGGGCGGAGGTGAGTGTGGACCCTAAAGGGTTCCGCAAATGGCTCGCTCGTAACGCTCATCGGATTGGAGGAGCATTTAGCAACCATCGAAAGTACGAAACTCTAAAAGACGACTCGCCTAGAGGCACTGCTGCTGTGATTGAGAGTTATATCAAATGGGTTGGTCCGGAGCACTCCCACGCGAAACTCGTAGCCAAAACAACTCAAGGAGCGAATGATCCGCACAAGAGCTTCGATCACTTCTTCCGCAACATGAAGGTCAAGAGCTTTGGAAGATTGGGGAAGTTCGACTTTCTCACGATGGTTGGTCGACTGGACTTGGCGCCGATCACACCCGGCTCGGCGTATCTCAAAGGCGCAACAGGCCCCCTTCGTGGAGCGCGCTTGCTGTTCGGCGGTCGGGCGAATGCAGCGCTGCAAATCGACCAACTTCAAGAGTGGCTCACCGAATTAGATGAAGTCTTGAATATAGGCATGCAGGCGATGGAAGACTCTCTGTGCAATTGGCAAAAGAGCCCACGCAAATTCGTGCACTTCAAAGGGTAGTTAGTGCGGCCTGAATGTCTTCCCACCTGTATCTGCGCTTCAAGAAGTTCAGTTGCCCTGGGCCCAACAATTCGGCGTGCTGCATTTGCCCCACGACAATGCCGGGAGAGAGATCAATCGACACGGCAAATCGTATAATGCTCTTTGCGTTGCGCCTTAGGTCCTGCAATGCCTCCGACCGCGTGGGCGGAATTAGGACTTGAGCAGCAAACGAGTTCGCTTCGTTCTCCTTCTTCGAACTATCAGCGGCGTCGCCGTCGACGAATGTGGCAGCGCGGCCGTGTAGTAAGAGATGACCAATCTCATGAAATAGTGTGAACCAAAAATGATCCTCCGATAGGTGTCGGAAGCTCATCACAATCATCGCTTTGTCAGAGGATATAAAGCGTGTGGCACCACTAACGGCACATCCGGAGGGTGCTCGCATAAACACGATAGCGACCCCCGCGGCGCTGCAAAGCGCTCTCAGCTTAGGAATAAAAGAGGACGGATTCTTTTGCTTGGTAAGGCGTCTCAGTTCAATGACAGCCTTCGACAATTTATCTCGATCCCAGCGCTCGCATACAACGTCATCAGCCTCGATCTCGGCTTGACGAAGCCAGACCGATAGAGCCCCAAGCTTGTTTTCAAACGATGGAGACGTGCGATAGGAAAACGTATTCGCGAAGGAATTGTATTGGCTCCGCCATTCGGCAGGACTCGATACGCCGAAATAAGCGCACAGTGATCGGATGGTGGCGGCACCCTTTCCTTTCGTAACCCAACCCGTTTTAACAAGATCAGAAATTGGGAGAGTGTCGAGCCACGCTTTGGCGGCGTCCGGCTTAAGCGATCCTACAGCACGGTCTAGCGCCTCGTTGAATTGCCGTTGTCTCGTGCACCAAAACCTCATTGAGCCGCCGAGATGTTTCGCTAACCGCCGAGCAATCTCCTCGTCAATGTCCATGCTGCCCGCGATGAGACGGCGAAGCGCCTGACTATCCATCTCCATAAGAGCCGCCAAGCGACCACTATCTAGTGAGCGCTGCGACATAAGAGCGGAAATTGTTTCTCCCGGCCGCGATATCCACTGCGGCTGAAATTGAGCTTCACTCATGCGGAGGCTCCAGGTTGATAATCTTGATGCGCGAAACTTGCGACCAGTCAGTCGCGCCAGATTCGGTGCGGGGTATTTCTAGATGGCCAGCAACAACGCGGAGACCAAAGCCAGACTTCAATTGGATTAGGTACTCGTCGGGCGGATATGCGACCACTTCCTTGGGGAAAAGGTCGATGAACTCACCCATGGTCTCGCTGGCCATGAGATCTCCTACTCGTGCGAGCAGCTCATTAGATTCAACCACACCGAGAACAGTCGCCGCTTTTCGACGATTTTCGCAAATACTCCTCAACTCGACCGTGGCGAACGACAGTTCCATTGCGCATCAGTTCGTTGGGTTCGGCAATCCACGCGAGAATCGGGTTGTGATGTTGCTTATCTAACCGCTTACTTGGCGGTGTGCACTAGAGACCTGCAAAGGCGAGGATGTCTCCGCGATGCCCGGTATACAAATTCACCCCCTCGGCTTCCCAAGCTGATCATGCTCGATGGAGTACGGCTCGGGCGTGATGTGAATTATCCGGGCGTTGCACGTGATGCAGCGAATGCGTCGCTCAAGCGTCAGGAGTGGCGTATCTAGCGGGACGCCGTGCTGCTCGGCGTAAGCCCGAGGCCAAACCATTGCATATCGCTGACACCCGCAGCAACCAAGGCGCAGCCGCCTATCGCGGTCTATAATGTGTTGGAGAGTAACGCGCTTCCACGCGTCATCTTTCGGTATGCGATGATAGGCGCGATCCACGTCGACTTCGGTCGGATAGAGCTTTGGATCGTAGGGCGACATGGCGGTGCCTCATGTGTTGGCCTGCCGTCCCCAAAGTCTCCCCGCCCCACCCTAGCCGCACTGCGCAAACGCTCAACTCACAAATGGTGTCGGCGCCTTGCGGCGCAATCCGGCAGCATCTAAATCTGGCGCCATGTGCAACCTCTACTCCCAAACCCGCAACGTCGAAGCGATCCGCCGCCTCTTTCGCATCTCTGACAATCGGGCAACGCGCATCCATCCGCAGCCCGCAATATTCCCAGGCTGGAACGCTCCGGTGGTCCGACGCGCCGACGACGGCGAGCGAGAGCTTGTCACCATGAGCTGGGGCTTTGTGCTTCCTCAGGATGGGAAAGCTCCGCGCCGCGTCACCAATGTGCGAGACGACAAGCTCCTAACGTCGAAGTTCTGGCGGCCGTCGTTCGACGCGCGACGTTGCCTCGTACCGGCATCATCTTACTGCGAGCCCAACACGGAGAAGCCTGCCAAGTGGTTTTGGTTCGCTGTCAACGGAGAGCTTGAAGAAGATCGCGAGCGGCGCGTCTTTGCGTTTCCCGGCGTGTGGCGGCGTTGGAAGGGGCCCGTGAAGAAGGACGGCCCCGCGCTTGAGCTTGACGTCTATGCCTTCCTAACGACAACGCCGAACGCACTCACCGAAAGTATCAATCACGAGCGCATGCCCGTGCTGCTCAGCGAAGAGCAGGACTTCGAGACGTGGCTCACGGGGTCAACGGAGAACGCGTTCGCGTTGGCACGGAGCTTCGAGCCCAGCGCAATGCGGATTGTCCAGAGCGGTAAGGACAAGGAAGACTTATTGGGGCATTCCGCACCTGACGAAGCGCGATTACTGCTCTAGCATCTTCGCACGGGGCCTCTCTCAATCGGAACATCTCAATGCCCAGACTTCCAGATGATCGGCTCGATGTGGCCGTCTATTTTTATGACACTCTTCGAGACGCTGAGGAGGGCACTGAATCCGGCGGAACGGGCTTTTGGATTAGCTTTCCTTTTCCGGAAATCACTGATCGTGAGTTGCTCTGCATTGTCACAAACAAGCACGTGATCGAAAAATGCCATGCCGTTCGGTTGAATAGGAAGGACGCCGGCCCCCCCGACTGCATCACTATAGAACCATCTGACGTGTTTCTACACAGCGGGCCTCACGATTTAGCGCTCGTGTTTGTGTCAATGGACGCCGCTCAAACGCGATACAACGCGATTCCCACGCGCATCTTCCTGTCTCGGGAAACAGCACGAGAATACGCGATAGGAATTGGAGATGACGTTTACATTGTGGGCAGATTTATCGGGCACGAGGGTGAAGTGCACAATGAGCCAACAGTGCGCTTCGGCAACATAAGCGCCAGCAACAGGCAGATGCGTAACGCTGAGACGGGATTGGACGAGGATAGCTTTGCGGTCGAGACGCGATCAAAACCGGGATATTCCGGCTCCCCTGTCGTCACCTACGGAATTCCAGCTACCGCAATATTTCGATCTCCGCGCTCGGCCGAGAAACGATCCTTCGAGTATTTGCTCGGCGTTCTGTGGGGACAAATACACGAGAAGCGGCCACTGATAGGTGCGGACGGCAAAGAGGTCGGCACACTGCACATAACCGAGGCTTCAGGACTCAGCGGGGTTGTGCCCGCGTGGCACATACTCAGTCTTTTGGACCAAGCTGACGTTAAAAAGAATATCCTCTCAATCCAACAACAGGTCCGCGCCGCCAAGGGAGCTTCGCCTTCTGCAAACACTCCATCCGGCCCCTTGCCGGGTGCGAAAACCTTTGACACCTCTGGCGATTGATTTTGGGTAGCGCATCCGAACGCCTACCCCCGGAAGCGAGCTTTGCGCGTTTCCCCCCGTATGCCTGCCCGGCATTTCGCGCACGGCCCGCCCACTCACCGCGGGACGCTCCGCCCGCCCTGATGCTGGCTCTGGCGAAATCGAACACTAGCGCTCCCGCAGGAAGCACGGCCCACGCCGCTCCCTGGCGTCGGTAACTCGAGCTTACTCTAGCACGCGGTATACGCTCGCTCTGCCAATCTTCAGCCGCTTGGCAATCTCGCTGGCGCCGAGCCCCTCGGCCTTGAGCTTCGCGACCGCGGCGGGGTCAATGGACGCCTTGCGCCCTTTATAGACGCCTTCCGCCTTGGCCTTCGCAATCCCTTCGAGTTGCCTCTCCTTCCGGAGGTTGGTCTCGAATTCTGCGAAGACACCAAGCATATCGAGGAACGCCTTGCCTGCCGCGGTGCTCGTGTCGATCGGCTGCTCCGTGGCTCTTAGCGCGGCCCCCTTCTCCCGGATCGCCCGCACAATCGTCTGAAGGTCGGCGATGCTTCGCGCGAGGCGATCGATGCGCGTAACGACAAGCTCGTCGCCCTCTCTGAGAAAGTCGAGGACGGTCTCAAGCTCAGTCCGCCCCTTAGTCGTTGTGCCGGAGCGCTTCTCCGCCCGGATGGTCGTGCAGCCCGCCGCCTTGAGAGCGGCCTTCTGCAAACTCAGGTCTTGGTCCGTGCTGCTCACACGGGCGTAGCCGATGCGTGTCATGTTGCAGGTCCCTTTAGTGTCTCGATAGGTTCTAGACCCTGCAGGGATACTGTCTCGAAAGACAGAAGTCAACCCATATGAGACGCACTTTGTGTCTCGCGGTGCTGCCTCGTCAGCGTGTACCCATCCGAGACAGCCGAACAGCCGCCCTCGCGCCACTCGATACATTGGTGAGATAATGGATCGTCGGACATGATATTGTGTCGGCCACTAAACCACTGATTCTTTTAACTTTTTCCACAACACCGGCTTGCCACGCCTGGCGCTCGCGTGCAAGATTCGGCCTCCTAGCGCAATCCGGAGGCCACCGTCATGACTTTAGGTCGATACACGAAGAGGCTGACAGCGCACGGCGTGTTGCAGCGGTTTCGAGTGCTTGCCCCCAAGAGCCCCGGCGCCGGGCTACCAGCCCACGAGCTTGATTTCCTGATGGGCGAGGTCCTAACGGACTTGCGTACTGTGGCAACCGATAAGAACATTCGAATCTGCAAGCGCGACGCAGACTTGGCGCTGCGCTTTATGCTGACCGATGAGACGGGCATGACCGAGTTTGTGACGCCGTCCCTACTCAAGATCGTGCGCCGTTACGTTCGGTCGGATGGCGGGGCATTACGATAGGGAAGGCGAGAGGATGAGCGAGTTCGATTGGAAGGCGCGCCTAGGTGGGTGTGGTGCCTCCAAATTCTGGCGCTGCTGATCAGGCCGGTAGAGAGGTAGCGGCGGCTGCAGGCGGCCGTCCTCGCTCGAATGAGACCCACTTCACGATGCGGAGCCCGCGGCGATCCTCTTCTGAAAGCGTGAGCGAGGCCGCGTGATGAATGGACTGCACTGATGCGTCGTAGGCGAGCGGCGAGCGCGCATGGCGAAAGTGGGCGGGACCATCAGCGAAACCCAGCGCTACGAGGGCGCGGCAACTTGCGAAGATCGGGCTCGACGTGGGCCGAGTAACGAGTGGCGTGCCGTCTAGCAACGAGGCTGTGAAGCGGCCGTGCTTAGACGCATGCAGAACGACTGTGGGAGTCGGCATGGCGTGGAACTCGATTGTTGGGATTAACGAAGGTGGGCGCAGCGGGGCTCTTTAGTGGGGCAAAACCCGGCGCTACTTCGCCCTACTATACAGCGGAGAGTGGGCGTGATGCGGAGAGCGCGTCTCTCATCTCGGCGCTCTGCTGTGCTTAAGGGGCCGCAAATGGCCGTGGGCGCTCGCTTTATATTTCCGGCCCCTATACACGCGAAGTCCCAGCGCCTGGAGTCTGCAAGCGCCAACTCGTTCTCTCTTCTACTTAAGTGAGGGAAATGACGGAACGGGGCCTGAGTATTTTCCCCCACTATACAGCGGAGAGCCTGAGGCTTAAGGCGCGCGCCACGTCTTCGTTCTCTCTTTCTTAAGGGGGCAAAAACATGCAAGGGGACGATCCCGAATATTTATGCTCCGTATACAGCACAGAGCTGCAGCATCACGGAGCCCCACCCTTCTCGTCACTCGTATGTGTTCATTACGGAGCAGAAATAGAGGGCAACAACGCGAGGCCATTTATGCTCTGTATACACGCGAGGACAGTAGCCCACTGGGTCCATTCCGCAGCCTCTCGCCCTGCCTCGCTCTTCTGCTGTGCTTTAGTGAGCAAAAACCCTGCAGAAGCGGTCTCGCCTATTTATGCTCACTATACAGCGGAGAGCGGATCGCCCGATGAGTGAGCTAGGCTAGCCCCACTCCCCTCGTTCCACACTCTGCCCTGCTTAAGTAGGCGAAAACATGCGCGAAGAGGGGCTTGGGTATTTACGCCTACTATACACGCGAGGACAGTAGCCCAACGAGGCAACGCTGCTCTCCGACCCTTTCGTTCTGCTGTGCTTTAGCGTCCACAAACCCCTTGGGAGCATCTCGCCTATTTATGGACACTATACACGCGAGGACAGTAGCCCAAGGAGCGCTCTCTCAGAGACCACCTTTCTCGCCCTCCGTCGCCCTAGGTGCTACGCCTTACGCTATCGGCTTGTGCCGCCATTGAGGGCGTGAGTTGGGAGGAAGAAGAGAGACGAGCCCGGCCCTGACGTTGAGGAACATTGCTCGCGAAGGGTTACGTGCTCGTGTCAGCTACCATCAGTCTAGCGCTTCACGATCACTCTGCGCCGATGCTCCAGCCCACTCGCACCCCCACCGCGCCCGAGTGACCGACCGCCTGCATAGGTTTGCCGCTCGTCCATTTTCTCTCAGCGCTATCCCGAGTTGCATCGCCTCCACCTCGCAGCACCATCATGCCTAGCGACGCTAACCATTCATTGATGCGAAGCAAGTAAAGCTCTGCTATACATGTCTGCGGCGCTATCGATGCTATACATATTCCAGCGCTATACATCCGGGAGCAACGGCCGATGAACGTTGTGGGATTTCTCAACAGCAAGGGGGGCGTAGGCAAATCCACGCTTTGCGCGGCCATTGCGGTTCGCGCCGCACGAGACAGCAAGCGCGTCTGCATCGTGGACCTGGACCCGCAGGAGAGTATTGCTCAGTGGTGGGAGAGACGCGGGGAGCCCGACAACCCCACCCTCTTCCGCGGAGCCGACCGAGCCTCTGATGCCGTGGAGTCGCTGCAACTCGATGGATGGGATTGGGTGTTTCTAGATGGGCCACCTGGCTCTCTCATCGTCACCGACGACGCTATACGCGAAAGCACCTTCGTCGTGATCCCGATGCGTGCCAGCGCCCTGGACATACTCGCCTCGCAGGATGCCGTGCGACTCTGCCTCGATGCGGGAACGCCTTACGCTGTGGTGCTCAACGCCTGCAAAGGTGGAGCGAAAGACAAGCTGCTCAACGACGCCCGCGCCACGCTGGTCGCGCAACGTGTCCCCGTGGCGGAGACTGCCGTCACGCAACGCACGCCGTTCGTCACCGCAATGACAGGCGGGAAGACGGGAGCGGAACGAGATGCGGCGGCTGCGGAAGAGGTTGACGCGCTGTGGCGTGAGATCAAGGCAGCAACCCTCAAGGCCGCGAAGGCGAAAAGCAAGAAGGGGGCCGCGTGATGTCCGCAGAGGAAGAAGAAGCCGAGTTCGCAAGTCTCTTCAGCGCTTCCGCAAAGTTCGCCTCAAAGACTGGCACGGAGCGGCGCGTCAAGGCGGAGCGGCGAGCGGCAATGACGGATAAGCAACGCACGAAGGGCGGAAGCCAAGGACGCACAATCCAAATGAACTTCCGTTGCACACCCGCGTTCAAGCGCCTCGCTGCGGGCCTCTGCGGTCACATGGCTGCACAGTCTGGCAACGACGTGTCGACGGCCGATATGCTTGAGGAAGCGGTGAAGCTGCTGGCGAAGCAGAAGGGTTACAAGGGGGCACCCGATGCAGCCCCTTAGGAGTCTCGGGGCGCTTCTCCTTGCGCTTGGAGCCTGTGCTTGGGCCTTGACGTTCCTCGGGCTGTGTCCCGCGCGGCTCGGCTTTGCGTTCTCGCTGATGTGCAGCGGCCTTGCGTGGGCGCTCGTTCCGTGGTGGCAATGGAGCGCTTCGCCTGATGCTGACACGCCGTCCGGGAGCAGCCCCTCGCCTGACATTGCGGCAGGGCCAACAGAGCACAGCGTGACGCCGCAGCCGGAAGCTGCCACAACGAAGCCCGACAACCAAGAGAGCGAGCCTCACGCGACAACCGCACGCGAGCACGCCCTACGCTTCTGCCTGGACGCTCTCGCGCCTGCCCGCGCCAATACACCCGTCACGCGGCTTTACTCCGCCTATCACGCGTGGTGCGCCGCCCGCGGCGAGGCCCCTTACGCGACACTAGAGATCGGCACAGAGCTGGTGTCGCTATTCGAGCGAACGGGAATTGAGATAATCGAAGTAGACGGGACACGGCTCATTGCAGGCGCACGCCTTCGCTTGCCCGCCGCCGCCTAGTAGACAGCCCACCTAATGCATCGCCCGCGCCGTGTGGGTGTGGACCCTTCACGTTTCGGCGTTTTGGCTAGCACCTAGGCTTCCCTACCGCGGAACATTCCCGGTCGTCCTTTGCCCACACTCCCCGCGTTGAATACCGAAAAGAAAAAGGGGCAGGCCGCGTCGACGTAACGGCCCGCCCCTCGTTCTATTTCTTCTTTGCGCGACCTCTTGGCTTGTTCGGTCGCATCACGAGATTTGCGATGCGCAAGTCCAGCGGGTTCCCGTTGGCGACGGTCACATGGAAACCACGCGGGATAACGATGGCATGCTCCAGCTCGTAGATTACGCGGGCAGCATGGGGCGTCGGGCTGCTGTTACGGCGGTACGGGTTTGGAACCTTGATCCGAACGTAATCATCATCGCTGTTGTGGTCCCTCTTTCGCTGCCAAACACTTTCGTTGTGTCCGGCCATTTCAAGCAGCCGCACAGAGCCGGGACTGAGGATCACGTACTCGTGCTCGCCGTTTTCATCGAGCCGGGTTGTGAACTTGATCGCAACGCTTTCGCCATTGATTAGCCGCCCGAACTTGAACGGGAGCTTCTTAATCCTTTTGGCGATTGCTTTGACGCTCTTACCTTCGCTCCATTCTTTGAGCTGGAGCTGAATGGCCTTGATCTCGTTGTAGGTCGGGGAATCAAGCGGCGTGTCTATGGGACGCTTTTTCATTGCCGGGGCGTCCTAGAAAACCGGCGTCTGCGGATAGTGCCGTTGTCAAACGACACGGCTAGTCGCGTACCTTCACGTGTTAAAACCTCGTCGGTTGCGAGCGCACATCACGCTCAACTAGAATCCTGCATCTGCGTCGATGCGCGTCAAGCATCGTCTGAGATATGTTTAACGCGGACACCTTCCCTCAATCCCGAAGGTGCTAGCTTATGGCGTCGGAGGCAATGCCATAGGAGTGCTATCAAACTTGACGCAGTACTTGCCGTTGCAGGCCCATTGCGTCCCTGTGAATCGGTTCATCACAATGTGCGACTCGCCCGCGCTGTTTCCGACGTAGACGCCGCCAGAGAGAAACCCCGCGAACACGATCGCAGCCGCTATGAGCCTCGCTTGATTGTCGGTCATATTGTCCCCTCAGAGTTTGGCTGCAGAGATAGGCAATAAGTTGGACGCGAGATTGCGGGCTATTCGACTTTGTATCGCGGCACGCGATCGATAGCCTCAGCCATCGCCTCAAAAAGATCGTTGAAACCGTAGCCCTCGCCCTCAGTCCGCGGCGCATGGTCGGAGAATGCGTCCAGAACGAAAGGATGGATGTTCAAACTTGGCAGACGCCCCTTCGCTTTGAAGCGGTGCCTCCAGCCATGCGTTGGAGCGACGTCCGGCCTCTTCACGACTTCACGCGCAAACTCCGCCAGCCTGTTATTGAGCGCGCTGAGCGGGCCGAGAATGCCGCGCGGGTCCTTCGAGCGCGTGTCGGGCGCGTCGGCTTTGTAGACCTTCGGGTTGGGTGTGATGAAGAGATGCCCGGCAGGCGCGGCTTTCACGAACTCAACGAAGCCCAGCTCAAGTAAATGCGGGTGTAGCGGGATAAGCCACGCGTTTCCGCGCTTCTGCTTCCCCGCGTCCGGTGTGACCTCCAGCGCCCAGCGCCCATTGTGCAATCGGATGTCCTGCCTCCTGAGCTGACCCATCTCGCCCACACGTGTCCCAGAGTACGCCTGGAGCCACGGCACCCAGCGCTTCGCCGCCTCCATCTTCGCTGACTCTCGACCGCTCCCACGATGCGCGAGAGCGTGACGCAGGATTGCGATTGCCTCTTCTTCCGTGAAGCCTGTCTTCCCTGTCGGTCGCTTGCCTTTCTTGTCTTCCTTGAAGCGAATGCCGTCTGCGGCGTTACCCGTCATGAGCCCGCGCTTGACTGCCCAGCCCAAAATAGATTTCAACGCGGCAAGGTCTCCATCGTTGACAGTCGTAATGCTCGTGCCGTCGTCGAGTCGCCTCTCCGCGAATTGCTGAATCTCAGCGCGAGTAATCGAGGCGGCCGGAATTGTTAGCGGGGGCACGCTGCGCTTCTCAGCGACGAATGCGTCGAGAGCACGGAAGGCCCGATCATACGCACGCACAGTCGCCTGAGAGACCGTCCTCTTGTTCTCTGGATGGTCGCGCCACTTCTTGAACAGCGCATCTAAAGTGAGGCCCTTGTCTGAGGCGGCACCCGCTTGAGTAAGATCGAGAGACGGAGGGAAACGTCCCGCCTTCGGGTCCGGGCTGTAATCGCCCTTCGCATTGCGGAGCTGGCTCTCGATTCCTTCCAACCGCGCCTTAGCGCACTCCCGCAAAAGCATCTCCGTCGAGTTGGTGTCTATACGGAGCCCCTTGCCTAATAGGAAGGCGTCAACGCGTGGAGCGATCTCCCGCTGTGTCTCGCCGCTATCAATGCGCTTCTGTTCTTTCGCGAGGACCGACTTCCAAAGCTGCTCATTGAACTCCGGCGATTCGGGTTCAACTTTCGCGTAATGCCGCGCGGTTTCCTCACTCGCCCAGCCCCGATACCACCCGCCCGAGAGGCCAACGCATTCACGGTGCGACAAGGAGCGGGGCTTCGTGCAGCGAAGGGCGGCAAAGACATTTTCAAGGTACGCCAACACGGAGGCGTTGCGCGTGAAGATCTCCGACTTGTCCGCGGTCCGAAGGGACAAGACAATGTGCTCAGCGTTCCGGCCGACCCGGTGCTCCACTAGGTCATCGCCCACCGGCACATACAGCACGCCTCTCCGGCGCACGGCGTCCAAAACGTCCAGCGGTATTCGCTTCCGAAACTGTCCGTTACGCGAGCCTTGTCGCCGTGCCGGTCTAGCCATCTTGATCGCAGCCACGTGTGCACACCCCTGTGTTACAGTAGGGGCGGTCAGATCATACGTGAGATCAATTGCTTAAGCGTTATCAACGCTCGGCGTGTGCATTGGTGGAGAGGGCTGGATTCGAACCAGCGTAGGCGAAGCCAACGGATTTACAGTCCGTCCCCTTTAGCCACTCGGGCACCTCTCCCCAGGCCGCTGACGCGGCTGCAGAAATGAAAGCGCCCTGCCAACGAGGCAGGGCCTTCGACCGGGTTATCTTCATGGGGGCCTTTCATGTCAATCGGAAAAGCGGCAATGTGCGCTTCGGCCTGACATCCCGTCGCGGGACAAAGACTTAAGGCGGGCCGTAACGACTGATTTTCGAGGCAAACCCCTGCAGAAACCGCGATTCAACAAGCCGTGGCGCGATAAGAAGCGCTCGAGCGACTTTTCCACCCGCCCGGCAAAAGCGGCCTTTAACGCCAATGCGCGCCCCAGGGACGCCCGCCGCCCGGCCGAGGACGAGGATGGCCCTATCCGGCTGTTCGGCCTGCACGCCGTCGAGGCGGCGCTGCGCAACCCAGCGCGCCGGGTCCTCCGCGTCCTTCTGACCGAAAACGCCGAACGGCGCCTCGTGGAGGCGCTCGGCACGATCGAACAGTCGGTTGAGCGCGTGACGCCCCGCGACCTCGACAAGCTTCTAGGCGCCGATACCGTGCACCAGGGGGCGGCCCTCGACGTCGAACCCCTGCCCGAGCCCGATTGGCATGATCTTGCGGAAGCGGCAGGCGGACGCCCGCTCATCGTTCTCGATCAGGTGACCGACCCGCATAACGTCGGCGCAATTTTGCGGTCGTCCGCGGTCTTCGGCGCGAGCGGCCTCGTCATGACGCGCCGGCATAGCCCTCCCCTCAACGGCGTTCTCGCCAAGTCCGCCTCGGGCGCCCTCGAACTCGTGCCGGTTGCCCTCGTCGCCAATCTTGCGCGCGCGCTCGATGAACTGAAATCCGCGGGCTTCACCGTCGTCGGCCTCGACAGCGAAGGCGAACAGAGCATCGAATCCCTCGATTGGTCGCGACCAACAGCCTTGGTGATGGGATCGGAAGGCAAGGGCCTGCGCGAACTGACGCGCAAGACATGCGATAGCCTCGCGCACATCACGACCGATGACACGCTCGCGAGCCTCAATGTTTCGAACGCCGCCGCGATCGCGCTTCACACGGCTCTGCTCGCCCGAAAGAAATGAAAACGGCCGGTGCGTTCCCGCGCCAGCCGCTAAGTCTCAACCCGAGTGATCCCGCTCAATCGCAGATCAACGGACGTTCGCAGAAATACCGTCCACCACGGCAAACGGTATCGCCGAATTCATTTTCGAAGCAACGGCGCCCCGACCAACGGCACTCGCGAGGACCGCGATAGCAGCCGCCTTCGTCATAGCGCGAATAGTAGCGCGGGCGGTCATAGTCACGCGCCGCAGCAGCTGCGCCGAGGATGCCGAGGCCGATGATGCCGGCAGCGACACCTACGCCGACGCCACGCCCATACCCATGCCGGGCCTGTGCCTCGGGAGCGACGGCCAGCATCATTGAACTAGCAGCGGCAAGCGCCATCATCGCTTTGCCAAATCTTTTCATCATGGGTTGTATCCCCCTTAGCAGGTAAACTCGTACGCGTGCTCATACCGAGAGCAATGGCATTTTCTCAGACGACCTATGAACATGTCCTGAATGCGAGCACGCCCGCGGCGAAATCGTGAAAAAGAAACGCCCAGCCAAAATATGAGACCGGGCGTAGCGAATTCTTTTCCGACCGTATGACGTCAGCTCACCAGTCGCCGCGACGGTGACCACCATAATGGCGGCGGTGCCATTCGACGTGGTAGTAGCGCCGGTTTGGAGCACCCCAGGACGCGTAGTAGGGCGGCAGCGGCCCCTTGTAGCGCCTGACGATTGGCGGACCCCACTCGCCAGAGTTGTAGTAGGGATACCAGCCGCGCGGATCGTAATAATAGGAATAGTACTGCTCGAGCGCCTCGTTGGGTCGGTAGGGGCGATACCTGAGGTCGGGACTATCGAGACCCCAAGCCGAAGCCCCACCGCTCGGCGCCACCGAAGCTGCCGCAAGCACGGCTAGCGCCATCAACGACTTAAAGCGCATTGGTGAAACTCCCTGGTGGTTCCGGATCGGCTTCGCGCACGCATCGCGCGAAAGCAGCAAGAATCGTCGTCGAGATTATCTTAAGAACGCTTGAACGCCATCCCGCGAACGAATCCCGGCACCGAATTCAACGCGGCCGTTACATCTCTGCCCTTGCTGCCGAATGGCACATTCCCTCAACGGGCGTTGCGCCCCGCCTTGGGCGAAATCAACGTCAGCAACAGAATGTAGAGATCGAAACCGAGCGAGCAATTGTCGATGTAATAGAGATCGTGATCGACACGTTGCCGCATCGCCTCCTCCGTGCGTGTCTCACCACGGAAACCGTTCACCTGCGCCCATCCCGTGATGCCGGGCTTGACGTTCAGCCGCCGCGGATAAAGCTCGATCCGTCGCTCGAAGAAGCGGTCATGCGCAACAGCATGCGGCCGAGGTCCGACGAGAGACATTTCACCCTTGAGCACATTGATGAGCTGCGGAAGCTCGTCGAGCGACGTCCGCCGCAAGAAATCCCCGACGGCCGTAATGCGGCGATCGTTCTCGGTCGCCTGCACGATGACTTCTCCATCGTCCAGCGACGTCATGGTGCGAAATTTCCAGATGCGGAATTCCTCGGTGTTGTAGCCACGCCGGCGCTGCTTGAAAAAGACCGGTCCCGGGCTATCGAGCTTGATGAAAAGCGCGATCGCTGCAAACAGCGGGCTTAGTAGGACGAGCGCCACGCCCGCGGCCACCATATCGAACGAGCGCTTCGTGGCTGCCTCGAATGGACCGAGCGGCGGCCGCGTCAAAGAAAGCGTCGCGGCTTGCCCGAACCGGGCGAGGCGCGCATCTTTGAAACGCCCGACGAAGCTGCTCGTGCTGAGGTGCAACGCGACGGGCAGAACCTTGAACGCGTTGACCGCGCGCTCCAGAAACGAGCCGTTGCAAAGCCCATTCGATATGACGATGTCTTCGACGGCCAGTGCCCGGGCGTTGGCGACCGCCGCATCGAGCACGGCGTCGATTTCATCCGGCTCCTGCGCCGTATTCGGAGCCACAGTCCGCGCAATGACCCAAAAGCCGGTTGCGCCTTCGTTCATTTCCTTCTCGAGTGACGCGACCTCCCGGTCCGTCGCCACGATCATCACTTTCCTCCGGCGCACCCAGCCGCGCGCCATGACGTGAGCGACCGCGAGGCTCAGCATCGCGGTGAGGAAAAGCACTCCCGCCAAGCCAGATACGAAAAACACGACCAGCCATCCGCGCGAGAATTCGTGCGTGGTCTTCGTCAGAAAGCCGACGATCGAAAGTCCGACAAAGACCAGGCTCCACGTCAGAAAGATACGTCCCGGGCTCCGTCCTTTCTCCAGCAGAACGCCGAGGGCATACTCGTCGCGAATGAGAAACGCGGCAGTGTAGCCAAGCCCGGCAAGGACACCGATCGCGGCATAGCTTTCGACGAGGCCCTGCTCCCCATAGACGAGCCCATGGTACGCCATGCCGGTCACGATCGAGATCAGAACGATGCTGCCAAGCTCGATCAGCAATGCGGTGGCGCCGAAGCACGATTGGGCCAAAGCAAAGCGCGAGAACCCTACGAAGTTCGGCGACGCGAGTTGTCGGACAGTAGCAAGCACGGGTACGTCTTCCTCGTCAGAACAGCAGGCAGCCAAAACCTGCCCGCCGCCAGCAATGCATTTGCCGGGCCGCGATGGAGCGGCGTGACGAGCGACGAAGGATTAGGCGTTCGTCATCTCGCGAGTTGCAACGGCACGCCAACGCGAAAATGCCTTGAATTACCTGATCTTTTTTCAACTCCCGTGGATTGGCTGCGCAAGGCGCATCCTCAATAAACGGGAAGAACGAGGGCCCTTCCGCCTCGCCGCGGCGTTTCCCCTGACAGTTCCAAAGCGCATCGCGCTCACCGTGCAATATCGGGACGTTCGTCCCCAAAAATGGCACAGATCTTGACGGCGCCCCCCGCGCCGCCGCTCCCGACCCGCTCTCGATTGCGAGGCATGGGACTTGCTCCGCCACGAGCCTTCAAGGACTCGCTAGCCGGATCAGAGAGTGACAGTGCAACAGATCCAAAATGCCGCCGCCCTCGCCTCGGCGGAAGAGCAAATCCCAACTCTCGCCTATGTCGATGGTTGGGCGATCAATACGCCGGACATGGAAACGGCGATCTCCCGCATCATCGGCCGGGCCAAATCAAGAGATGCCTTTACGGTCTTCACTTTGAATCTCGACCACCTCGTGAAGCTTCGAAACGACGAGCGGTTCCGCCGCGCCTACAGCAACGCTGACATCGTCACCGCCGACGGCGCGCCTGTCGCCTGGCTTGCACGCCTGCAGGAGCCAAGCGTCGCCCGCGCGACTGGATCGGACATGCTGCTCCCGTTGCTTGACGCCGCCGCTGCCGCCGGGCTCCCCGTTTTTCTTTTCGGATCCACGGAAGCGGTGCTGACGAAAGCCGCAAACGAAATCACCAGCGCCACCGACGGTCTCTTGAAGATAGCAGGAATGCTGTCGCCATCTCGCGCCTTCGATCCCGAAGGAGACGAGGCAGACCGCGCCATCGAGACCATCAAAAAATCGGGAGCGCACATCTGCATCGTCGCACTTGGCGCACCGAAACAGGAAATTTTTGCCGAGCACGCCCGCGCCCATGGTCTGGCCTGCGGCATGATCTGCTCGGGAGCGTCGCTCGATTTCCTCGCCGGAGCGCAGATACGGGCGCCAGGACTTTTCAGAAAGCTCGGCCTCGAATGGATGTGGAGGCTGGCGACGAATCCACGCCGCCTTGCGAAGCGATACGCCGGATGTGCAATCGTCCTTGCAGACCTCCTCATCGCCGAAACAGTTCGGCGACACCTTCCGCGACCAAGATCCTGAGCGTGGCTTGACGGAAAATCAGTTCGGCGAAAGAGCCGGCAGCGGCGGATGACGACTGTCGCCACGACGGTTTCGCGGCCGAACATACATGATGACCGCCGTCGGACACTGCGCCTTCAGTTTGAGTGCGGCCACGAGAGCATCGTCGCCGTCGATAAGAACGTGCCCCAGCTTTCCGTCAGACTTGAAACCCACGGCGAACTGCATGACTCGATCTCCTCTCGCCGACGTGACTGTACCACGTCCCGATGCAGCTTCGCACTGTCGGTTTGCACTCAACGCAAGGCATCGCCCAACTGTTTGATTTGCTTCGGCAAGCCGGCCCGGCGCAGTGGTGCGACCGCTTCGCAAGAAAAAAGCCGCCGGGTTGATCTCACCGACGGGATTTGTCGTTGATGTCGTTAGCAATGAATAATGGAACCAGAACCAACTCTAAGCGTTTAGGCGCGGTTGGTGATTTCGAAATCGGGAGGACAACTTTGGGAATCAAGAGTATTGCGCTGTGTGCCGTGGCTGCATCGATAATTTCCGCGTCGTCTGCATCGGCAATGACGGTGGGCGCACCCGCACACATCGCAGCCTCAACAGCGACCCAGCAGATCGATTACAGGGACGATCACCGGAAGAAGCCATACTACCATAAACGGCGCGACAGACATCCGCCCAATGGGTGGCATCGCTATAACAAGCGACCCGGCGACTGGAGCCGGCGTGGGTGCATGGCGATCGGGCCGGTTTGGTGGTGCCCGTAACACATCGCTTTTAATCGGAAAGCCAAGGAAGCAGGGAGCAATCTCTGCTTCTTTTTTGTCCAAATTGCCCGCGTCACCGAAGATGCGGTGGGACACTTGCACACCACCCTCCCCGTCTTGTATCAAGCGCCAGCGCGATCGGGCATACCCCAGCGGCGACGCATCCAAAACGACGCCCGAACGGGGCGGCACCGCAGGTACTTTTAGCAGGCCGGCTTAGCACAGTGGTAGTGCACCTGATTTGTAATCAGGGGGTCGTAGGTTCAAATCCTACAGCCGGCACCAGCACTTCTCATTTTCATTCTGACTTTGCCGTGGACGATGCGCACAGCATCGGGACGCGCGGCCAGGCGAGAAACGGTTCGGCTAATATGCTCTCCGAGCACGTTCCCCGGACGCTGGTGCCACTCAAAGGCGATCGGAGGGACGACAGCCAGGTGATGCTCGTCAGCCTCCACAAGGGAGCATCGCGAAGCGCATACGCCTCCTCTCGCGGGGCTGGCCGCGTCGCCCTTTGCGGTAGTCGCCTCAACTCCTCCAACGGCTTTTGCACGCCCGCACGACCTTCGAGTAGAGGCGCTGGACGACGTCCCATGCCCGAACAAAGCAAGCGACGGCAAGATTGGCGGTACGCAATCGCTTCACGACCCTGCAATCAAGTACTGAAATGAAATGTGATCGTCCGGTGCGCAGCACCGGCCAGAACGCCGAATGGCTCTGCCAGCCCAATAAATGCGGCATTTGCTATTCCGTATTCGGATCTATTGTCGTTACGATATTGAAAAACGGAGTATTTCTCGAACCCATTTTCGCCATTCCGCAATCGAATTGTGCAATTGGGGAGACCGGCAAATGGGATTGTCCCATCTCATATACGGAATTCGTCGCACGCGATAACCGAGAAAAATGTGGCGCGCTTTATGTGCGGCACCTTTTTGACGCGGCACGCTCCGTAAACGAGTCACGGAAGAAAGCGCGATGGCGACAACGATTCTCGATTTGATCGTCGTATTCCTCTATCCGCTCGTTTTGTTGGCAGTTGCCTGGATCATTCTCAGCGGCGCGACAGCCGGGAGAGACGGCATTTCGGAAGTCGTTGCAGCCCTGACTCGAACGAATGGCGTTGAAGACGGCAGAAAGCGTGGCACTGGCTTCTCCAAAAATATCAATGGCGAAAGGCAGAGTGATGAAAGGCAAACGTTTACGCAATGATATTCGCCGGAATATTGCAGAAGCCGAGATCATAGGGTGCAGCCGCAAACTCTCTGAGTGTGCGTCGCCGGCCAAAGCACCGACATCACTGCGGATGGCGCTTGTCGCATTACTTGCGGCAGAACTAACTGTCGCCGGCGCACCGGCCGTCCACGCCCGTCGCTTCGAATTCGACCAGCGCCGCACCGAGGTCCGCTTCATCTATAAGATGGCTTACGCGACGCAGCGCGGCCGCTTCACAAAGGTCAGCGGTACACTCGACTATGATGAAGGCGCCCCCGGGAAAAGCAAGATCAATGCTTCGATCGCTGCAGCAAGCCTCACGACCGGCGAAGCACTTATCGACAGCGAGCTCAAGGGCGCGGCTTTTTTCAACGTCGAGGGATCGCCGGTTATCGCCTTTAGGAGCCTCGCGGTCCGAACGGACTCGCCGACCACCGCCGCGGTCTCGGGCGAGATGACAGTCAATGGCATCACCAAACCCGTCATGCTCCAAGTCAGAATCGAGCCACACGACGACCCGGCACTCAAGTACGACGCCGGTGCCCGCAGATTTGTCGCTACGACCCGCATCCAGCGCAGCGCATTCAACATGACGGACTACCGGGCGATGGTCGACGATGACGTCGACATCGAGATCGACGCCATCGCTCGGCCTCGATAAGGCGCAGAACGTCCGCGTCAGATCGGCAGCTACCTTTGGTCACTTAGAATTTGCTCCGAAGTTCGGTGCGGAAACCGAAATTATCGTCCACGCCTTCTTGGATCTGATAGGTCGCATCGGCGCGGAACAGCCAGGATCGGGTGATGGGGATCTGATAGCGGATACCGAATCCGTACTGCGAACCTTTGGCACCGATATTGTCATTTTCGAACGGCTGCACCGTCGCTACCTCGAAGACGAGTTGCTGATCCAGATTGAAGAGATACTCGACACCGAGCGCGCCGCCGAACGTGTTGGAGGCGGTGTCGCCAAGCTTCGGGTAGCCAGTCAGTGCGTCGGTCTCGAAGTTGATGCCGACGTTCTTCAGTATGCCCGCGTTATTGCCATCGACGAGGGGCGTCGGATTGCCGAAGCCGACGAAGAAATTGGCGTAGGGAAGAAGCGTGCTCGGTAAGGGCGAGATCAGGCTGTTTTCCGAAATGATGGCCACGCCGTCGCCGTTTCCGTGCCCATCGTCACCGAAGTTCGCAAACACACGGGTCGAGTTCGAGATCGTGTTGGCATAGCGCCGGCTGTAAGCGGCTGTCAGGAAGTGCTGCTCGACGCCGTCCTCAGGGCCAGTGCCTTGCAGAAAGCCATATCCCGCTTCGATATAGCCGTTGAAAGCGTCGACAAACGTCGTCACGCCGAAGAGGTTGGCGTTATCGTTGTCAACCTTGCCGTTCGCTTTGACGAAACTGGCGTTGTCTATGTTGTCAAACCCGGCGAAGAAGGTGATGTCGAAGTTGGAGAGACCAAGCGCCGATGAATTCCGCGCGGGCAGCGTCACCGCACCGCCGAGGATCGCGTCGTTTGCCCAGATCCCGTTCTGCAGGAACAGCGGGAAGAGACCGACAGTAAAGGGCAGATCGAATCCGGCGTACTGACCCGTGAGGCCCGAATAAATGGAGCCGGCGTCGCCCTCAAAAAACAGAGTCTGCGGATTGAGATTGAGTTCGTCGTTGAACTTACCGTTACCATCACCGCCGCCGAACTCGAAGCGAGTGAATTTCGTGCCGTCCTGAAGCGGCGTAAAGAAGGCATGGATGCGTTCTGTTGCCGTCAGCTTGAAATCGACATCGAGATTCAACCGCGTCGCGACCTGCGCGATATCCTTGCCGTTGTTGCTATTGTAGGCCACCGCCGTCCTCCAATCGCCGTAGACGGAGAGCCCCGGCAGCAACGGATTCAATTTCCCGAAAAGCGTGCTGCTCTCGTCGTAGATCCCTGAAGTATATTGCTCGCGACCGAGCTCAAGCAGCGGGCGCGGCGGCTCGACAGCGGTTTTCCCGCCGTAGATTTCGGATTGTCCTTCGGCATCATATTTCTTTTCGTACTGAGGATCCGAGCGGAAGGCGCTCTTTGTCGATTGGCTCTTCTTGCGAGGCTTCTTTTCGCTTTCGTCTTCTGAAGTCGATTTACTGACGTCACCCCCGAGGTTCTGCTTTGGAACGATTGTCTCGTTTTCGCGTTTCCCTTCGGACTGAGAATTGGCAGGTGTCGCGCTGGACAACGTCGCAATCCAACCATCGTCTTTGCCGGCCTCGGAGCCACCTTCACGTGGTTCAGTTTTTGCGCTGGTGCCGGACATCGTCAGATAGCTTCCAGCCAACAGAACAATAACAGCAGTCGTTGCACTCGTTCGATATCGAAGGTTGCCCTTCGCGTAGCAGGTCATCTGGAAGCTCCCACTTCATGCCCCTGGCTCATAAGCTCGCTCGAGCATCAGGAGGCTTCAGAGAGGCTTCGGACCCGCTTTTTTGGACTCGTGGCGAGACCAAATCCGAAACGCTCGGCTATTCGGTGTTACCCGTTCACATGGACATCAACTTCGAAGTCATGGAAGTTCATCATCCGCTCGTTCATGCTCTCCTCCATGGCCCTGGTGGCACCGACGAAACGCATGAAATAGATAGGCTCGGCGCGGCTGCGCATGCGGAAGGCAAGACGATATTTGCCGGGCTTTTTGATCAGATTTCCCGGCACCGTATATTTGGCATCCCTCACCCCGAGCGGCGGCAGAGAATGGTTCTCCATACGCACGAGTGGCGGATGGTTGAGAACCGTGGTCGGAATTCCCGGCGGACGCAGCTGGGGTAGCGGATCGACGTCGAAGTTCACCGGCAAGTACATCTCGCGGTCAGTGCCTTTGACATTGGTCGTCAGAAATTTGGTCTGAAAGTTCACCAGCATTTGGTCCGTATCGATGCGGCCAGCTGCGACGTCCAGACTATGCAGATCGGCCATATCCCCGTTACTATCGACGTAGCCGGACTCCCAGATGTTCTTGCCATCGGGATCGACGACGGCGACGTTCACCCAGAGCTGCGGTTGAGCCCCAAGCGAGCCGGACGGGAGATTGTGTCCGGTATTGATGTTCTTGATCTTATAGGAGAACGCCAAATCCGCGCCGACTCTCGGAGTACCCTCAATGTAGGGACCGTCGACCTTGCTGCTGTTCTCCATCACTTGGCGCCGGAGCTTGTCACGCTCATCGAGCTTTTTCAGATTCTCGTCGATGATCTCTCTGGCATCTTCGCGATCGCTCTGATCGGCCCAACGCTTTGGAAATTTGACATTGATCTTTCCAGCCGCAACCATGTCTTCGAACTTGGGACTACCCCATCCGGCGCGCCAATCGAATTGCAACCAGTCCTCAATGCTCGTGGCCAGAGCCTTCGTGTTGTGCGGGAAGATGCCAGGATGCGCGATGGAATAACCTGGACCGATAAATCGGTGGTTCGCATGCTTCCGCCCGGGGTTGATCTCCTTGCCGCCAACAATCGCAGAGGGCGCGGCGGCATAGCCTGCAGGCTTCCCGGGAGACTTGCCCATGTGGCAGTCCTGACAAGTCACGCCGGCTTTGCGTGCAGGGCTGTCGCGATATTGATCCCAAACGATTTCCAACTTGATGCCGAGGTTGACCGCAACCTGGTGGCAGCTGACGCAGAACTCGGACTTAGTGATCTGATCGTTGGTGATCATGCCCTTGTGAATGTCGTTGCCGCGCCCGTCAGCTCCCGTTTTGACCGAGTAGGTTTCCTTGTTGGCCAGGACCTTTTTGATGACGCTCTTTTCGCCGCTGCCATACACGGGCTCGTAGATTTTTCCCGGCTCGACACGGCGCTCGCCGTTGACCTTGCCGTACTGTTCCTTGACCCGGTGGCAAGTGATGCATGTTATGCCCTCGCGCGAGATCTGACTGCGCGACCAGAGTGGTGCTTCGCGTGCCTCGCCGAGCTGAGTGCCGACCTGTTGATGGCATCGCACGCAAAAGGTGCCGACCGTGCCTTGAGTGAGAGATTGGAACTTCTGCTCGAATTTGTGGAACATCGGCGAGATGGACGCATAGGCATGCTGTGAGGACGACCACTCCTCATAAATTTGCTTATGGCATCCGCCGCATTGTGCAGCAGTGGGATATAGAGACTCGTCCTGGCCGCTGTGAGCATCGGCGTTAGATCTTACGATCTCGATACTCTTGGCGTTCGCAGGGTCGCCTTCTCCGGGCGCCCCGCCAGTCTTTCCTGATTTCTGCTGAGAATTGGCCTGTTGAGTTTGCTCGACGCCCCCGGGCCCCGCGATCGCGTTTTGTTGAGAGAACATAACGCAGACCAACGTCGCGCCCACGCACACGCAGGCGAGCAGTGAAACACGCGAAACTTGAACCATAACCCCCAGTCCAATCTGCCCGATACCCGTCGGGGCAGAACTCGAAATTGCATGATCGCGCGAAATGCCGTCCGATTTATGCGATCCCCCGCCGGAAATAAATCAATATGGAAAACGGGGCAGCGATATGGCCAGATTTAATTACTCGCGAAATTGAATATGGTTAATTAAGAATCGTCGCAACGAATTCCATTTCACTCGATGTGAAAATAAAAGGGATTATACTCTTTCAAATAATTATGGGTGCAACGCGCAAGCGCATGAAAGAACCACGCTTTCTATGCTGATTCAATACTGCCTGGGCGATCATAAGGGGCAGCGACCGCAGGCGGGCACTAGTGCATAATTAGAGTTTATTAGATGGAATAATTCGTTTTGAATACATGTTTCATTCCATTCGATGGCCAGGGGTCTCATTGTCTAACCATAATAGCTGGATAGTTCCCAATTCCGAATTCCCCTGAAACGGCGAGAATTACAGGCACGTGATGGCAAGTAGCCATAAAATTACGATCGATGGAAAAACCTTTGAGGCACGCAGCGGCGAATTGCTGCTCGACGCGGCTCTGAATAACGGCATTGACCTGCCCTACGATTGCCGCGCCGGACACTGCGGCACATGCTGCGTGCGGCTGGTTTCGGGCGACGTGGTGGGCGGTCGGGGCTCGGAACCCGGTATCGTCCATGCGTGCCGGTGCCGAATCGGCAGTAACGCGGTTCTGGAGAGTAATCGCCGGACAAATATTCGAGCCGTCGAAGGCGTGTTGAGTTCGTTGCGTCCCCTGTCGTCCGAGGTGATCGAAGTCGGCATCAAGACGGACCGGGCGCTGCCCCATCATGCTGGTCAATATGCGCAGGTGTGTTTCAAAGGCTATCCGAGCCGTCCTTACAGCATTACCCATCCGCTGCGTGGCGATCCGGACAGCAGCTCTGTCTGGTTTCATGTTCGGCGCATGGAAGGCGGGCGTGTCAGTTCATCACTCGGTATGCGCATCAAGCCGGGTCACCGGGTGACTTTGACCGGGCCCTACGGCTCGGCACATTTACGGCCCGATCTTGAAGGCCGCCTCATTCTCGTCGCCACCAATACCGGCTTCGCGCCGATCTGGTCCATCGCCGTCGCCGCTTTGCGCGAGTGGCCGGAGCGAAGGATGATGATCATTGCCGGTGGCCGCACCGTAGAGTCTCTATATATGGGCCAAGCTCTCGTGAAGCTCGCACGCTTCCCCAATGTCCTTGTCGTGCCTGTCTGCAGTGCTCCAGAGGCTTTGCCCAACACCATCATGCCCGGCCGACCGACCGACTATCTGCCTCGGCTGTTGCCGACCGATGTTCTCTACGCCTGCGGCGCGCCGGCGATGGTCGAGTCAGTCAAATCCATTGCCGCGCATGTCGGTGCGACCTGCCATGCAGATCCTTTTCTGCCAAACGCCGATGCCGCGAGCGAGGGCAGCGTTCTAACCCGCGCGATGAAAAAACTTGCTCTGCCCCTCGGTCGCCCGATGCGCAATCCCGATTTGGATCGCTCACGCGATCTCGCGATCACATTCGATGCGAGCGCGTAGAGACTCGTCGAAGCAAGGTTCGAGAAGGTTGTGATCTCAGTTCGTTTGAGTTTCAATTCCTCGGTTTCCGGCACACGGCGCCCCTCTCGACCCGGCTACTTTCTCTCCGGCTCGCTGATCATGTGTTTTACCGCGTGCGGCGCGGCTGCATCCAATCCCGCCTTGATCGTCGGGCCAAATGCCTGCGCCGAGTGTCACAAGCAGGAGACCGAAGCCTGGAAGACGACGCATCATTTCAAAACGTTTCGAGACCTTCCACGCAGCGAAGAGGCCAAGAAAATCGCGGAGAAAATGGGAATAAGACGTATCAAGTCCGAAAGCTTATGCGTCAATTGCCATTTTACGGTCCAGCAGAAGGATGACAGCAAGGAGCCCGTCGCAGGCATCTCCTGCGAGTCTTGCCACAGTGCCGGCAAAGATTGGATCAAAGTTCACAGCGGCTACAGCGGCAAGACCGCAAAAACTGAGACAAAAGCCGAAGAAGCGGCGCGCTGGAAACTTGCCGATTCCAATGGGATGATAAGGACGCGTGCGATCTATCAGCTGGCGAAGAACTGCTACGGCTGCCACGTCGTGCCGCAAGAAGAACTCGTGAACAAGGGCGGCCATCGTGCCGGCAGCGCCTTCGATCTCGTGTCCTGGTCGCAAGGCGAGGTGCGCCACAATACTTGGTATTCCAAAGGCAAAGAGAACGCCGCCGCGAACACGACGCGCAGGCGGATGCTCTATCTTGTCGGTCTCGGCGTTGAACTCGAGACGTCATTGCGCGCCGTCACGAAGGCAACAGTGAGAAAGCCTTACGCGTTCTTCATGGCTCAACGCGTTGATCGGGTACGAAAACAACTTGCCGCTGCGGCGAAAGCTGCGCCAAACGTGCTGGAAATCGCCAAGTTGGTCGAATATGCACATTCGGCATCGCTGAAGCTCAACAATGAGAAGCTCCTCACGGCTGCAGCCGACCGCGTTTCCCATCTGCTCACCGGACTCACCGATAAATACGACGGCAGCACAATGGCCGGGCTCGATGCACTTATTCCAGGACCTGAAAAGTACGTGGGCAGAGTGAGGCAACCGAGTGCCGTCAACTGATCTAGGCGCAATGTCGACAGCAGCGACCTGACACGTACAATGGGGAACAACGATGAATGGCTTTGGCGGTCCGCCGTGAAATGGTTGGCGCGGCGCCCGACGAACGGGCCGATGGGAGCACATGCTCCAGGCTCGACGAGAGCGATTAGCGGCCAGATAATCACTGCGATGCTGATCGCGGCCATCTCCGGCTGCCTGTTCTGGCTTGTCGAAATCTACGCCCAAGGACTTCGCGACCCACGCTATCTCGACGGGTGGCTGCTGGCTGGTGGAATGGGCCTGCAGCTCCTTTTTCACGTCGCAACGAAATCAGGCCGCCTATCGCCAAAATCCTGCATGCGCTGGCGGACGTTTCATATTTTCGTAGGCTATCTGCTGGTCGCTGCATTCCTTTCACATTCGAATTTTTCCCTTCCAAAATCGGGTTTCGGCTGGGCGTTGTGGGCGGGCTTCGCGATTGTGACTCTGAGCGGCCTGTTCGGCACCTACTTGGCTTGGTCGCTTAAAACCAAGGGACGAGTCGACGAACGCATTGGCTACGATCGCATTCCCTCTCGCATCGCTGAGCTTGCGCAAGATGTCAAAGCCGTCGTTGCAATGCCCGATCCGCCGGCCGACGCTATCGCCCTGCCCGCAGCACCCTATGATGCTTGGATCATCGATCTCTATACGAACCACCTGAAGGACTTTTTCGAGGGACCGCGTAATACCTCATCGCATCTGGTCGCTTCGCAGCATCCGCTCAAGCGGCTGATCGACGAAATCAACCACCTCGCGCCGTACGTTGACGCCCAGGGCCAGGAAAAGCTTTCCAGAATCTGGAACCTCGTTACCGAAAAGGATCGGCTCGATTTCGCGCGCGTCCATTTCGGGCTCACCAGAGCTTGGCTCTTTGTGCATGTGCCCGTCACCTATGGGTTGCTCGTGCTCTCGGTGCTGCACGTCCTCGTCGTCTACTCCTACTCGTCCGGGACTTTGTGATGTGGCGTTTCTTCTGGCCGCAAGAGAGTGAAAGTCCGAAGCCTCCGAGTTTTCGGCGTGATCGTCTCGCCCTACTCGTAGCGCTCGTCGCGGCTGCCTCTACGTTCGCCGCCTTCTTTCTCTCGAAGGGAACGCACTTTCTCATGCCCGGGCCGCTGACGAGCGCACATGCTTCGATTGAAAATTGCTCTTCGTGTCATAGCAAGAGCGGCGGCGGTAAGTTGAGTTGGATTCATGGCCTAGTCGCTGGCGACCCGATTGCAGATAGCAAGGCCTGCATGACCTGCCACAAGATGCCGGCAACGGCCTTCTTCCCGCACGACGCTTCACCCGATGTCCTGATAGCGAGCACCAAACGGCTGACCAAAATTGCCGCGACGACACCTGAGCCGCTATCCGCTCGCGCACAAAACGCCGCCTTTCCGGCTCACGATGTCGTCTCGCGCGGCCTCACCTGCGCAACTTGCCACCAGGCGCATCAAGGCACAAATTTCAATCTGAGCAAGATCTCCAACGAGCAGTGCCGCTCGTGCCATGTGATGAAGTTCGACAGCTTCGACGGCAATCACCCGCAATTCGAGAACTATCCGTTCGATCGGCGCACGCGGATCATCTACGACCACGCCAGCCATTTCGATAAACACTTTCCCGAAGTGGCGAAGAAGGAGAAAGCAAAGCGCATTCCGGAGGCCTGCTCAACCTGTCACGACAGCCAAAAGGACAGGCGGATCATGAGTGTTGCGCCATTCGAAAAAACCTGCAGCGGCTGCCATCTCGATCAAATCACCGGCAAAGAGCGGGCCACCGGCCCGAAAGGCATCGCTTTCCTCGCGCTGCCTGGCCTCGATCTGCAAACCCTGAAAAAGCGAAACGCTGCCATCGGCGAATGGCCGGACGCGTCGGAAGCCGAGCTAACCCCGTTCATGAAGGTGATGATCAGCCGGAACGAGAAGGGCCGTGCTCTTATCAAGACGGTGGACAGATTGAACCTCCAGGATCTGACCAACGCAACTGACGTTCAGATCGCGGCGGTGAAAGATCTGATCTGGGAGATCAAGCGGCTGCTGTATGCACTGATCTCTGGCAAGGCTTCCGACGTTCTCGGCGACCTCAACATTGGCAACGGCGGCAAAAAGCTGAGTGCATCGCTGGTTGCCGACCTTACGGCGAGCATTCCGCGCGATGTTATTATCAGTGCCCAGCAGCAGTGGCTGCACAATCTCGCTCGAGAAATCACTGGTGGTCCCGTCACGACCGATCCGCAACCGATCGCGAATAATCACGAACAATCCAATGCGAGCACTACCGCAGCGGAAGAGCCGTCTGCCCCGGATGCGCCTCAGCCCCCCGCCGAGAAAGAGGTGCCAAGTGAAAAGGCAAGCGGACCCAAATACGATCCGCCCGCATGCCTCATGCGCGTTCTTGGTCAGTGCCTCATGTCCGCAGGACAGGAGAAGAAGGCTGAAAATGCGGATCCTGCAAAGTCGAATGAAGGCAAGGCAAACCGTTCCGCCGGTAGCCTACCTGAACCGATGAGAGCTGGCTTGCAGGACGCCCGACCGGCCGGAAGTTCCCAAGCTGGCAGCGAAAAGGCGACGAACCAATCTGATGACCTGCTCCATCCCACGGACGAAGAACTTCGCGAGATGAAGTCTCGCAGCAGGGACGGCACGAGAGCGCCGCAGTCTCGCGAAGTTCTATCGCAACCAGACAATGCGTCCGCGCCCCAGACGACGACCGCGCCAGTAAACGGCATAGAAAGCAATGTCGATCCTGAAAGCTGGGCCGAATACGGCGGCTGGTATCGGCAGGATTACGCGATTTTCTATCGCCCAGTGGGCCACAAGGACAAATTCATTTACTCATGGCTCTCTCTGACCGGGCCTGAGGCGCCCAAAGGTGACCGGAGCCCAGCAACTGCGGTTTTCGATTTTCTGACGAACAAGAACGCTCAGGGAGCATGCACGAAATGCCACAGCGTCGACGACATTCAAGGCAAGGGACGAGCCGTAAATTTCTCCCCACCGTCGACTGACACGAAACTTGGACGCTTCACGAATTTCATCCATGAACCGCATTTCGGGGTCACGCAAAATCGCGGCTGTCTAACCTGCCATAGCCTCGGTAAGAACCGTACCTATCTGAAGAGCTACGAGCAGGGCAATCCGCATGCCTTCACTTCGAATTTTGGCGCAGTAAGCAAGGACCTTTGCCAAACCTGCCACGCGACCAACAAGGTGCGCCAAGATTGTCTGACGTGCCACAAGTATCATGTGAATGGTGTGATCACACCGATCATGAATACGAAAATCCAGATGCCCTAGAAGCGAACGGATGCCTCATTTTGTGTCCCATTCTTCTGCAAAAATGCGTTCACGAGGTTGGGACATGAAACAACTCTATTTGATGGTCGCCACGGGAACAGCCGCCACGCTGTTGGCGACAGCGCTTTTTCTCTTGCGTGTGAAATTCCACGGCAACAGGCCGGCGCTGGTGCTTATCAGACGCTGGCTCGCGACAAGCTTCCATACGTGCGGTCTCGTATTGGTTCCGCTTGTTGTGATCGCCGTCTCGTGCTTTGCAGGCGTCGTTCAAAACGAATGGAATTCTTCGAGCGGCAGATCAACGTTGCGTGATGATGCCTCCACGCAGATTCCGGCATCAGACTCCAACGGCTCGGGTCCGGTGCAAGCGCTTGACTCTCTTCGCGCGTACGCGGACTCGATCGGTGCCAACCGGGAAACAACGGCCGCGCAATCACCGGCTCCGAATTCGGCCGAGTTGCCCGACGTCGAAACGATGATCATGAAGCTCGTAACAAGGCTCGAAAAAGATCCGAACGATGTGAATGGCTGGAAAATGCTCGGATGGTCTTACCTCAACACGGATAAGCCAGACGATGCGGCCAAGGCCTACGAAACCGCCCTGAAGCTCGATCCCGACAACATGGAAATCAAGAAGGCCCTCGAGCAAGCGAAGTCCGCGCAGATCGCGGCCATCAACCTGTCATCCGATTCCCCATCGCAACCCGCCACAGAGAACGCCAAGTCCCCAGAGGATTTGTCCGTTATTCAGCGTAACGACATGATCCACGGCATGGTCGACAAGCTCGCAGCCCGGCTCGAAAAATCCCCAAACGACGAGAATGGCTGGCTGAGTCTGATGAGTTCACGGATGACGCTTGGCGACAAGGATGCGGCAAAAGCAACACTGACGAAAGCGCTCGCAGCGTTTGCAAACGACGCCGAAATAACGACGCGCTTGAACGCGGCCGCCCGCGAGCTTGGCCTCGACAGCGATTAGTGAGTTACGCGCTCCACACTGCGCGGAGAGCGTCGAAGCTGCAAGGCGCCAGCTAATCTGAAAACCGCCTCGCGCCGAAGCGTGCGAGGACATTGTGCGTGATTTGAGCGGCCGCATCGCTCAGCCGCGATGTTCGAAGCTCGGGCGCGTTGAAGTCGTCCAACCCCCAACACCACTGTATACTTCCCGTCGCGAAGACCTGCCCGCCCGATGGCGTCGCGTACGTCGTCATGTTCGCGACCACGCTTCGATTGGGATCAGTGAGGTTTTGCGCCGGAGAGGACGCCAACACAACAAGGCCCTCCGGCGCGCAATCCGTCACACCGTCGACCTCATAGCCGAGCAGCCCATGGAGTTCGGAACCCTCACGAAGGCCCGTATTTTCAAAAGCCCAATGATCGGGATTTGACACGACGATATTGCCGTCGACCGGGTCCATTAAATACGAGATCCCGATAAGCGTATCCTCGGGCCGGGAAACAGGCGCGTCGCGCCAGTTGATTGTCGCCAAATGGTCGTTGGAGTGATCGCTATCGATAAGGACCGGATCGGAGGCGGCCGCGTATTCCTTATAGATTGCCAAAAAGCGGCAAGAACCGCCCTTGCGATCCTTCTCTTGCCGCACCTGCCAATAGACGGCGTTGGCGCCTGAGAAAAACAGGCTCGTACCGTTGGCCAAAGCCTTCTCGATATTGCTCCGGCTTTGCCAAGACCAATACTCGTCATGCGCCCCGGCAATGAAGACCCGCCGCCGTGAAACGACGTCCGACGCATTGTGACTATCGACGTTCGTTATGTAGGTTACGTAGTAGCCTTCGCGCTCCAGCCAGCGAACAGTATTGTAATCCCACCCCGCGCTCGAAATCGGATACCCTTCGCTCACCGGCTGCACGTTCGACAGGAACTCGCCCGCACCCATGCCAAACACAGCCGCTGGATTATTGCTGGCGGCATATGGTCTATTGAAGGAAACCACGACCGCGGGTTGACCCTTCGTGGAACCCCAGGGCATCCCATTTCCACTGCCCCACGAATAGCCCGACTTGCCGCCCCAAAAATTGTAGACCTGATAGGTATTGAGCGGCAGTTGATATACGATATCGGCTCGATCGCTATCGCTCCTCACAACAAAAATAATATACGACTGGCGGCCCCTAATATTTTCCTCCAACTTGGCGAGATAGACTCCCGAGAGCCAACCCTTCGGGACGAGCAATGCGTATGGATCTTTCCAATCGCAATCAACCAGTCCCGTCTCGGGGTCTTGAGCCGGAATAGCTTGGCGGAAACCTTGTACCGAGACAGGGCCGAAAACATGCCGCGCACCTTTACCGCCGTACCAACCCATCCGAAAAATTTCGATCGTGTACGAACGAGCCCGGGTACTGACGTAAAACTCGATCGTCTCGCCTGCTGAGGCACTGCAGAGAGACGCATATCCCTCGATCTCGCGCCATAAGGCAGGTCTCGTCAGTTTCCAACGTTCCGTGCCGCGGCGAAGGTTTTCGTACAAAATCGGATTGGATTTTCTGGAGAGAACGAGCCGGACTCGCGCAAGCAGGCGACGCAAAGGTTCGAGGAAATGGGCAGCCATCGGCCAATAGCCTTCATTCAAAATGATATATTCAAGAAATGTATTTCAGAAAAATATGGGAACAATCGTCAGCGCGAAAACCAATAGGGTTTGACGTTATTCTCGATCAAGAGCACGGAGCATCGAATCCCACGGCCGGCGCACAATTATCGACAGAAATCGGCCGCGGCTCCGCTACCCAATTTCATCTGCTGCCTCTTCTGATGTGCGAAAAGTCCGCCGCTATGCGTCTTTGTTCGCCTTCCCCAAAAGCGCGAGGGTCTTTCTGTCGGGACCATTGCAGAACGTGTAAAGCGCCCGCGCGTAGATGCTCTCGTGGCCCGTGACCGATGCGAAGAGCGTCATCGACGAATGGAATTTCAGATTATCGGGCGTGCCCAGGATATCGATCAGAGACTTGTCTCGATGATCGAGCATCAGCGCCGTAACCTGCGCGAGACGGGGACCGAGCACCGGATGGCTCACGAACGCCCGAGCTTCCTCGTAGCTTCCAATTCCGAATTTTTCCGACATCGCGCTCGAGCCGAGACCGCGGAACTGCGGAAAGATAAACCACATCCAATGCGATCGCTTCTTGCCCGCCGTGAGCTCGGTCACCACGCGCGTGAAAACGTCCACCTGCGCATTGACGAACCGCTCGAGGTCGAAAGGATCTGCGCGATCTTGCATGGACATCCTTTTGGAGACAATGGCGCTCAGGTTTAGCCCAGCACTCCTTCATAGATCTCGTGGCCCTGATGTTATGTGAACAATCCGGAAAACTGCAACTTTTCCACTGCATTGACCATCGGCGATGGGTTTCATGCGCCGGTTCAGCCAGGATGGCATTGCAAATCGCGCGCAGGAACTCGCGTGATGGCGTCACGGGCACGAGCAGCCAAAGCGGCTAGTCCGCGGCCTAATTCTTCTTGCCCCGCACTTTATCGACATTCATTTTATGAACCGCCTCGTACGGCTCGAAATACGTGACCCAACCGCGCGCGAGCGGTTCCGCAAGAAAAGATCGAAGAGGAAGACCGGCCAAACGCTCGTCTGTCGCGGCCTCGAGCAGACCCCCGACGTAGATGCGCGTTGCATCGATCAAACCGGAATCGTAACCCGCATTCGCAATACGCTCCGGCGAGCCATGGTTCGGAAGAATGCGCAAAAATTCCCAAGTCGCAACCTCGTCGAGCCCCGCGAGATGCTCATGTAGCCGGTCCGGCTCATCGACATAGGTAACGGTATCTTCGAGCGTGTCCCCCGCGAGCAACGTGCCGTCCGACGGCAAATACAGGGCAACACCGTCGCGGCTGTGAATGTCGAGCGGCCGCAAAGCGATTCCGATATCGCCACAGCTCAACTCCAAGCCACCCGAGAATGTCGTCGTTGGTAGAACGAGCGGCGCGATCTTCGGCAGCCCGTCGAGCGTGCCGGCCTCGATTGCCGCCTTCTTCTGCACAAGCAGCCGCGCGGTCTCTTCGCACGCGATGATCTCGCAGCCTTCGAACACTGCGTTTCCTGCGACGTGATCCAAGTGCCAGTGACTGAGCACCACGCGAAAATCGCGAACGCCCTGCGCCTCTAGCGTCCGCCTGATGATCCGCGCATGAGCGAGAGAGAGGTGCGTGTCGTAAACAACCGCTGACGCCCCATCGACAACCGCGTAGCTGCAGATGCCGAGCGCGTAACCACCGTCATCAAGCCAGTTGGGCTCGGATGAATGATAACGCGTGCCCGGGACCCGGCCGTCGTAAAATCCGAGGAGATTAGGCCCAAGCTGAAGCAGCCTCATCGTCGACGTTTCAACGGGCATCGGATCATCCGCTACGTAATGCTCATGCCTTGCGCTTCAGCGTTTCCCGCCGGAAACGCAACGCCAAGTGGCAACAATCGCATGGAATTGCAGTACATCAGGCCATGCCAATCGCAACGGCTCGCACCTGACAAGTCCCATTCCGGCGACTTTGCGTTTATTGGTCGCAAATCGAGGATGGCGAGGAAATCCGGGCCGCCACATATCTCCCGCGTACTTGAAGGACGTGCACGCCTCTCGCGGCCATGCTAAACGTTCGAAACGCGGCGCGAGTTCTTTTTCAACCCATGAGAAGCCCGAACGTCCCGTCGAAACCAGGAGGGGTGGTTATGCCGAACTTTGGAATTCCTCGTCGGGCCGCGGCTGATTTCAGAAGCGAGTCTGTGACCGTAAACTGGAGGCGCGGCCTGTTTCGGGTATGGATCCTGGTTTCCGCGGGCTGGATCATGGGATGGACGATCTATCTCCTGCTCGAAGGCGTACAAGGGAGCCTGAGCACCAGGGGAGATTTCATCGAAGTTCCGATACTGCTCTTCGCTCCGCCGATCGCGCTCTGGCTGTTCGGCATCGCCGCCGCCTGGGCGATTCGCGGGTTCGAAATCGAGCGGTAGAGCCGCCCGCCGCCGCGCTCACGTCGCGTCGGATTGCGCGCGCGAAGTATCTGCCGAACCTTTCGTCTTCCAGAACCGGTGCGCCCGCGCTTCCTCGTTGTCGGATTTCGTGAGCGTCAAATGCTCGGCGAGGGCTCTCGAGTCCTTGAAAACGTCTTCCCAAGTCAAATCGGCTGCCTTGAGCATTTCCGAAGCCTTGAGCGCGGCCGATGCCCGTTCCCCTTCATTGGGCGACCCGAGCATTCCGCAAAGCTTGATGAAGCGGCCGAGATCGAGAGTGACTGGGCGCCGTTCAGCCGGACCATCGGATTGACTGCGACGACGCCACTTGGCCATGAAACCCTCTGGACCCCCCTGCTGCGCCTGCGGAACCGCTGAGGGCAACCGCAAATGCCGGACTAAGCCCTTTTGTACTCCGCGTTTCGGCTGCTTGATAGTCACCTGCGCGCAGAAACGGTCGTGAACCCAGACCAGCCGATAAGTCGTTGGCTTGGCTTGATTATTTCTGAAAAATTGGAGCGGGTGATGGGAATCGAACCCACGTATTCAGCTTGGAAGGCTGCTGCTCTACCATTGAGCTACACCCGCGAACGGGCCAGGGGCCCGGAAAGAAACGGGTTTCTGCCATAGCCCCGCAGAACATGCAAACGGTCAAAACTGCGCAAATACGATTGGCCGGGGTTATCCCATTTAAGTTCCACACCGTTGCCGATGCAGATCCTGCCCCCCCCCGCTTTTCCGGCCGGTCCTGAGCAGGCCGAGGACATTGTCCGTTGTAACGGAGGCGGAACGCGTCCGGAATGCGCCGATCCGTCAGGATGTTTGTCTTTCGGCCCCCGACAGCTCGAACGCGTGTTGATTGTGTCATGTTCGACATGCGAAATAACGAAAAAAAAACGCCGCGAAACGCAGCATATTTTTGGGGGGAACAACGCATGACAGCAGCCAACCCAGCGGACGAGTCTGCTCCCGGTTTGCTCGATCGAGAACGTATTGTCGCGAAGGCGGGCTTTAATCGCTGGCTCGTCCCGCCAGCGGCCCTTGCCATCCATCTTTGCATCGGCATGGCTTACGGCTTCTCCGTCTTTTGGAAACCGCTGCAGGGCGCCCTGATTGGAGCCGACGGCAAACCTCTGCCGGAATGCTCCGCAGGTGCAGTGACCTTCAGCGAGAAAGCGACAGGCACGCTGAAAGCTCTGACGGCTACGGATTGCAATTGGAGCCAGTTCGATCTCGGCTGGATGTTCACATTCTTTTTCGTCCTGCTCGGCGTCTCCGCTGCGATCTGGGGCGGCTGGCTGGAACGGGCCGGCCCGCGCAAAGCCGGCGTCGTCGCGGCAATCTGCTGGTGCGGCGGCCTCGTGATTTCCGCTCTTGGCGTCCACCAGCATCAGCTTTGGATCATGTGGCTCGGCGCTGGCGTCATCGGAGGCGTGGGTCTCGGCCTGGGATACATTTCGCCGGTATCGACGCTGATCAAGTGGTTCCCCGACCGTCGCGGCATGGCGACGGGCATGGCCATCATGGGGTTCGGCGGCGGCGCAATGATCGGCTCGCCGCTCGCCACGCTTCTCATGAGCCACTTCAAGACGGCAAGCGATCCCGGCGTCTGGCAGACGTTCCTCGTCATGGCGGCGATCTACGCCGTCTTCATGCTCATCGGCGCGTTTGCCTATCGCCTGCCCCCGTCTGGCTGGAAGCCCGAAGGCTGGACGCCGCCGACGACAACGAATGCCATGATTACGTCCAATCAGATACATCTCGACAACGCACACAAGACGCCGCAGTTCTGGCTGTTGTGGCTGGTGCTCTGCCTCAACGTCTCCGCCGGCATCGGCATCATCGGTGCGGCTTCGCCAATGTTGCAGGAGACATTCGGCGGTGCCTTGATCGGTCATCCCGAGCTTGCATTTGCCGATGTCAAGAAGGACGCCGCCCTCGCAGCGCAAGCTGCAGGCGTCGCCGCTGGGTTCGTCGGCCTCATCTCGCTCTTCAACATCTTCGGGCGAATTGCGTGGGCCTCGTCCTCGGATGCGCTCGGACGCAAGCTGACCTACTTTTTCTTCTTCGTGCTCGGAGCCGCGCTTTACGCGCTCGCAACGCAGGCCGCCGAATGGAAGTCGCTGCCACTGTTCGTCGGCTGCATCTGCGTCATTGCATCGATGTACGGCGGCGGCTTTTCGACGATACCCGCCTATCTCGCCGACATGTTCGGCACGCAGTTTGTCGGCGCCATCCACGGCCGCATCCTCACGGCGTGGTCGACGGCCGGCATCGTCGGTCCGGTGATCGTCAACTACCTGCACGATACCCGGCAGGCGGAAGGCATTCCCGCCGACCAGATCTATGGACCTATATTTTACGTTCTTGCAGCGCTCCTGGTCGTTGGCTTCGTAGCCAATTTGCTGGTTCGTCCGGTTAATCCGAAATGGAACATGTCGGAGGCCGACATCGCCGAAGAACGCGCGAAGCTGCATGAGAAGTCGTCGAAGGGGATCACCGGCTCGTTCGGCATCGGCAAAGGCGGCATCGATGCGAAAGCCCTGCCCTTCTGGCTTCTCGTTCTGATTCCTCTCGGCTGGGGAATTTGGACCACGGTCCAGAAAACCGCCGCGCTATTTTGATCGAAGCTGCACCGGCGCGTGCGGCCTGCTGAACAGAGGCAGGTCGCACGCAAGTGCCCATCAATGGACTAAAGAACAGCGACCGGACGGCGCAAAGAGCGGCGCCCGGGCCGCAACTCGGCTACCAAAATTTTTAATGCGTCCAGTTCGTCGTCCGGCCAAAACGGAAATTGTCAGCGTAGGACTTGCGGATCTGCTTACGCGGTTTTGGCTCTGTCAGCGTATAGGCGAGCCCAGCGCGCGTCGCGTAGGCGACAGCCTCTTCCTTGCTATCGAACTCGAGCCGCACCTGCGATTGCATATCGCGTGAGCTCGTCCATCCCATCAGCGGATCGATGTCGCGCGCGGACTGAGGTCCGAACTCCAGCACCCACTCCTTCGTGCGCGCTTCACCCGATTGCATGGCGGTTTTTGCGGGCCTGAAGATCCGTGCCGTCATGATAGCTCCGCTCAGACATTGAGATCGACAAAATCGTTGGGGCGATGATTTAGCATTTACCAACCACCATTTCGACGGCAATTTCAGCGCAGACGCCCTAATCGATGCCGCCGCCCCAGGATTCCTCGGCAGGCAACGTCTGCGCCGCCTCGTCGCTGTTTCCGGCTCCGGGCCGCTGAGCCTTACGGAATTCTCGCGACTTTTAGATACCGCCTTAAGACTGCGGGCTCGAACTCCGGCCTATACTGACCGGCAGACGGGAAACACTTGGGAGCAACGAACCAAGGAGGAGCCCAATGAAATACATAATCGCCTCGGCACTGGCCGCACTCACACTCTCCGCAGCAACGACCCTGGCAGTCGCCGAAGACCAGTCACCCCCAGCCCGCCACACCTTTGGCGACGAGGGCAAGCTTCCACCGACCGGTGCCACTTCGAATCGTGTTCCCGAAATGGGAGCCGGAACAGGCCAGAGTACCGGCGCTGAAGGGACGGAAGGACGGCACAGAATGGGCGACGAGGGCAAACTTCCGGCAACGAACTCGATGAGCAAGAAAGTGCCGGAGATGACCCCCCCGAACACCGAGAACCCCGGGAAGTAAGACCTTCCGGCTCTCGTTCGCGGCAGATGACGAACGCAGTCGGCGTTCCCACTCAGAGCGGCTCGCCGGTTGCGAATTATGAGGTCTCAATCCCTTTGCAGAATTCCGGAGACTCTTCATGACAGTCAGACCAATACTAGAAACGCATTCCCCATCGGCAGATCCGAGTTGGTGGGGGGCCATGCTTCTCGGCGCGGTATTCATCCTCGCCGGCCTCATCGTCCTGGGTGATGTCGTCGCCGCGACGGTAATCAGTGCCATACTCATCGGCATCGTGCTGCTCGTCGGCGGTGCGTCGGAGGTACTCCAATCCTTCTCCGCCCCGCATTGGCGCGGCTTCCTGCTCAGGCTTCTCATCGGACTTTTGTATGCCGTCGGTGGATTGATGCTCGTAACCAATCCCGCCGGCGCCTCCATCGCCCTCACCCTCGTATTCGCGCTGGCGCTCATCGCGTCCGGCGCCGTGCGCATCGTTCAGGCGGTGGAATACTGGCAATGGTTCGGCTGGCTGCTGCTCGCTTCAGGCATTGTCGGCATCCTGGCCGGCATGGTCATTTTGTCGAAATGGCCCGTCAGCGGCTTGTGGGTCCTCGGTCTCGTGGTCGGCATTGACCTGCTGCTTCACGGCGTCTGGTGGATCACGCTCGGCAGCCAATTGCGGCACGACCACGGAGCCATCGCCGCCTGACAGACGCGGCGGCGCGGGCCGGATGCAGATAGCGGTGGCCTCTCCGACGATGTGAAGCCAGGGCGAAAGCCCTGGTGCCTTCTAGCACAATGTAAAAATTGGTCGGGACAGCAACGCACTTTTCGCGCGCGCATGTTTGAGCGTTCTTTCCGCGCCGATTAGATCGTGAAAACGGCAACGATCATTGCGATACGATCGCAACGAACCTTTCGGCCTTCAGGCGGCGTCACCGCCGCCGTCCGCGACGGGCGCCACCGTGGCTCCGTGGCGCGTTGAAACTCCTGACATGAGCCGTGCCGCGATTAAAGGACCGCTTGGGGCCCGCGGTGAATTTCGCTCGGGTGTTTCGCGCCGGGCCATGGAATTGCTTCTTATCCCTGAAGCGAGATGGATCGCGCGCCGAGCTCTTGTTATTTACGTTTTTCATCCCGGTGCGACCGCCCTCTTTGCCGCGAAGGTCTTTGCTCAATTCCCGGCGCTGTTCGGCCCGCTCAATGCCTTTCTCGCGCGGTCTCACCGCGCCGCTATGATGCGGGTTGTGCTTCCAATGATCCGACACCATGCGGTTTCGGTTGTCGTTGATCCTGTTCCACTTGTTGACGTCGACGTGAATGTCGTGCCGCCGCCAGTCCCAACGATTCCAACCCCAGATACCGCCGACGATCGCGACGCCGGCTGCACCCCACCAGAAGCCGTTGTCAAAAACGGCACCCGGATAGCCCCAATAGTAGGGCGGATAGTCGGGATACCACCACGGGCCATAGACGACGTCCGGTTCATAGACCGGGACGTACACAACGTCCGGAGCGACAGGCTCGATAATGTAGTCGTCGTCCTGCCGGATCACTTTCTGCTGGGCATTGCTCTTGAGATGACCTGAAGCATCAGCCTTGGACCGCAGGAATTGAATTTGGTCCATGACCTCGCTCTGTTGATTGAGGAACGCCGTCCCGAGGTTCTGTGTCCAATCGAGCTTTTCGCTCAGCGTCGTCAGAACATCCGGAAACAGCAACAAAGCTTTGATGCTCGGATCCCAATCCTTGGACTTCACCGCGTCCGTCAGTGCGTCGCCCGCGAGTTTTGCATTCTCCGGCTCCTGCCGCCATCGCTGGGCTTCGACGACATCGAGGGGATAGGTCGATGCCATGAGAACATTCGATAATAGATCGTCAGGATAGAGCGCGATCGGCGCCAGCATTTGATCGAGCTGTTGCTTGGTGAATTTTCCGTCGGCCGCCTGGGCTGGCGCTACCGGAGACGCCAAAGACAGCAGCAACGCCATCCAACATGCAAACAGGACCTTCATGTGACGCACTCCAACCGGTTAATAAGTTTGCAGTGCCCTCTTATGGAAAACGCCCACGAACCCGCTGCGGGAAGCGGACGGAGAAAAGACGGAAAACGATTTAAAACAGATAATAAAGAAGCACGCATAACCAGGCTCTGGTTTGCATAGCGCCCAGCCGGGCCCAGCAACTGTCTAGCTGCGGTCCCTCACAGTCAAACAAATACGATGCTGCGACGCGTTTATATCGAATGCCATGATAAACGCGACGCGCGAATTAAGGCTTGAACTTCATTAAAGATGTATCGAGCAAGGAACGATGAACCTTGCGAGCGAGAGTAGTCGCGCGACGATTCCTGTCGAATGATCAGCGTCTGGCCGATCTCTTCAGAGACGCTAGCCAGCGACGGGCGGCTCTAGCTTTGTGCCTAGTATCGTAATGCGAGGCAGTCCATTCGGCGTAATGCTTTCGCACTAAAGCTCAGTCCAAGAACTATTGCCGTAGAGCAACGGCGCGGCACCGTCTGGGAATCTGTACAGACTTGAAAATCATCAGCCGCAATCTTGCCAGCACCCCGAACTAACCCGCGTTTCGTTGTCCTCTCTAGAGCCACCAGAGTGACGAACGCGGATGACCGTCAATGAAGGAGTATAGCAATGAGAGTTTCGTATTTCGCCGCCGGAGTGGCAGCCCTGCTCTTGCAGGTTGGGACAGCAAATGCCCACAGTTCCGGTGGCGGAACAGCCGGGGGTCCTCCTGCTGCACCAAATGGATTTAGCAGTGCCGGCAATCATAACGGCTTTGATAGCAACCCGACGGGTAGCACGGTTTCCTCATCTCCAAGGGGCTGGGACCAAGGAAAGTCTGACTGGAAAACCAATTCGCCGGATGGCCAATCTTCGGCTGGCGCTCCGCCGCCTCCGGACTCCGCTCTGGCTCCTGGCTTCGCACACCACTGACGCGTTGAAGTTGGGAACAAAATTTGAGGCGCGCGAATGTCGCGCGCCCTTTTTAGCCGCCGATGGCCGCGTGACCGCGAGACACAAATCTCTGATCGAGCGTCCTGCCATTCGCAGTTATCAGAACGATGGTGCCTTTCCCCACGAGACGAGCATGTTCGCGTATCGGAAAGTCTGACGGGGTGGGCTAGGAAGCTAGTCGATCAGCTCACGTTACCGCCGTAGGATCTTCTCCATCGCCTTGCCCTTGGCAAGTTCGTCGACCAGTTTGTCGAGATAGCGAATTTCTCGCATCGTCGGCTCTTCGATCTCCTCGACGCGAACGCCGCAGACCACCCCGGTAATTAGCGATCGGGCCGGGTTCATCCCCGGGGCTTGCGCAAAAAAATCCTCGAAATTTGTGCTCTTGGCCAACTCGTCGTGCAGCGATCTTTCACTATGACCGGTCAGCCAGCACATGATCTCATCGACCTCCGCCTTGGTGCGTCCCTTCCTCTCCGCCTTGGCGACGTAGTGGGGGTAAACGCTCGCCACGCTGACCGAATAGATGCGATGTTTCCCCATCGGAATTCCTGTTCGGCTTGGCGTTCCCGTCTCCGTTAAGAGAGGCCCAACGCTGTCCAGTTCGCCCAGGTAGCCGTCGCGAGATGAAATAATTGGTCGGGGCGACATGATTCGAACACGCGACCCTCTGCTCCCAAATCTCGTAGAAATTCTTTGAAATCAACCCCGTGTATCAAAAAGTATCCGGAAACGGCGGCAACCTAACGTACTGAGATGCCTCAAGCTCCCAAATAGAGTGATACACAAAATCCGGTGAGAAACACGCTTAGCGCTCAGGCCGTTCGCAATCTTCATCGGAGCAGTTATTTCGTTCGACGTGGGCGAAAGCGATATCGAATGGCTGTTCAGGGTTCCAGACTTGTAACGGATTTCCGGTTAAATTGAGCGCTTGGACGCAGAACCGCGTGACGCAGGGGTCTCCAAATACGGTGCGATATTCGGCGACACCCCAAACGTAAAGAAACTTCGTTCCGTTTTGTACCGCGACGAGGTCAGTCCCCAAGAAGTCTCTAGGCCCCGACTCAATGACGCCTTTTGGGGGGATCGTAGCCAATTGAAGTTCTACTTCCGCGTCACGAGTGAAAGAATAGTCAGCGGGCAATGGGCTGTCCCGCAATTCATAGTGGGCATAGACCCGCAGCCCCCGGGTCGGTGTGTTTCCGCTATTTATCCATCGCGGGTGTATTCGCCAAAAGACTTCTCCCGTCCCTGAGAGGGTGTGGGAGATCCACCGACAACCGGCGTAGTGCACATATGCTCGATCACCTGCCACCATCGACGTTCGAGATACGAGAGCTTGTTCGCGCCCGGCGTTCGCTGCGACTGTCGCCGTATCAGCGCTTTGTCTCGCTATCCGGATCGACTCTTTCATGTCGGAGGCTTGACGCCGCGCGAAGTAGAGCAGGCCCGCCGTTGCTGCAGTAAGCAACACCGTCGCAACAGCCAAAATTGCGGTCGCCCGAAACAAGTCATCTGTGTACGTCGCAAGCTGCGCGGTTAAGTCAACAAGCTTTCGATCCAGCGCGGACTTTTCATCATGATCCCGACGTTCGTCATCCAACTCGGTTTGAGTTTTGGGAGCTGGCGTGATCTCAATTCGAAGCGGCACGCGCTCAATGTCCGACGGTCTTGTTAAGTCGCCGTGGGCAGAAGGGTTGGAGTGGGGCGCCTGTGTCGAAGTCTCAACGGAAGGGCGCGCCGTTGGGTGCTGCGCATTACCAACCTCCGTATCGGCCATCAACGCACAAAGCATAGCAACGGAGAGCAAACTCGCCCGCATTCCCATTCCCATGTTCTCGGATCACACCTCTCCGACGAACCCGATGCAATTGAGGTACAAAAGCAGATGGTTCATTCGCTAAGAACCATAAATCATTAACGATAACAAAGGGGCGGAGAACATTCCGAAACCGAAGTGATACACAGACCCCGTGTATCACTTTTCAATCAGCACACGGAATTTGGGTGTAAACCATTGAAATCATTGGTCGGGGCGACATGATTCGAACACGCGACCCTCTGCTCCCAAAGTCGGGGAAGAACTAGTATTTTCAGTGGTCGTTCTGACCATTCTGGAAATGTTCACGCGATGAGGATTCAATCCTTTAGCACGATGTCAGAATGAGGTCCTCACTTGAGAATGGCGCCAGCCGATGGCTCAATCTGATCCCAGCAACCTGAAATAGTAGCGCAGGCCTGCGGCTCCTCCTCAAGCACGTGCACGGATCAGCGAACGTAAGCTTGGCTTTCCGTGATCTTGTAGGTCCAAGGTAGATTGGCATTTTTCCAACCGTTGACGTCGCGACGCCCATCCGGGCTCAAATCGCCCTCGACGCCGTCAACGACTGAATAGACCTTGGTATAGCCAGCTTCCTGCAACAGATTGGCACCCCGCGAGGACCGGTCGCCGGACCGGCAAATCAGGATGATCGGATCGTTCTTGCCAAGGTTCATCCGCGCTGCAAGCGCAGTAACTGCGCTGACAAAATCCGAGTTTGGCGACATGGCGTAGCGATTGTTCTTTTTGTCCCAACTCGCCGGATCGTCGATTTCCACATAGGGGATATTCTGGTCGGTGAGGGTCGGCGTACCAACGAACTCGAATTCACCCTTAGTGCGAATGTCAATCAGCGCTACTTTAGCGGCTCCCTCGGACTTCATCTTGTAGGCTTCGGGCGCAGAGAGATAGAGACCAAGCTTGCTCTGCTTGGCTTCAGGCAGCTTAGTGACATCGACGGGATGATAATCACCGGCGAAGGCCGGACTAAAGATTAGCGCCATAGTCAGACCAAGAACAGCAATCTTCATATCTTGAATCCCATTCGGAATCAGAGCTTCTGAATCAAAACACCGGCCACGACTAGAGCCCCTGGCCGGTGAGGTCTTGGGGTTTTAGGCGGTTGCGCCGTCCCGCGCTTGATATGTAATCGTGCAGACGGCGTCCAATTCAATAAACCTATAAATTTTGAAGGCGATTAATGCCAAAATCGAAATTTGCCGATATATTGCTATGGGCGTTGATGAGAAAAGATTGACGGGGGTGAAGCGGGCCTACGATGAGGTGATTTCAGATCTCTTCGCCAACAAAGTTCCGGATATGCATGTCCGAGAAAGCATCGCAAGTGCAGTTCTCTTCGCGGCCAGAGCCAACTGTTGCGACTGGGAGCAGATGGCTTTTCACACAGGGTCGCTCGCCAGCAATCTGATGCAACAACGAATTGTCCTCGTGCGTGACGAAGAGCGTGTTGCAATAGTGTGATGGATATCTGGTGTCGCCTTCAGCGGTTGTGACGAACCGTGTCCCGCGAGGACGGCTTTTAACCATGGCCTCGGTTTCCCGATTTGCGGAGGAACGCTTCCCTATAAGAAAGATTCTGATGGTACAGTCATACCCCTCGTGACTGTATCCGGCGCCTTCTCCACCCCCGTGAAGGCGCTGAACAAAAGGACGTCAGCTCTCCCCCGAGCCGACGTCCTTTCCATTTGCGTCCAAGAAACAAATATTCTGCGTAATAATCATGCAGTTAGACAAATTGGTTGGGGTTGGTTTGCTTAGCAATTTGGCATATGCCTAGGATGAGGGCGGGAATCTCTACCGCTCTTATTGCAGAGCGCCAGCCATGACGACAAGCCCCGTGGCTGGCGTTTTTCTAGGCAGAAGCCCCGAGCCGTCATTGCTGTCGTGATCAAACAGCCGCCGATTGGTTCTGTACGGAGCCTGAGGCCAAATTCGACGGCTGTCTTTCAGGGCGTCGTTTGTCTGACGATTCGATCCAGACCGGTGCGTGATCACTTGCACCTGGTTTGCCTCTTACCGCTCGGTCGACTCCGGCTGACGCTAGGCGCTTTGCCAAAGTTGGACTGAGCGAGAAGTGATCGATGCGTAAGCCCGCATCTCGCGCGAATGCGTATCATACGTGGCCACCTGGGCTTTTTTGACGTTCTCGTCGATCTGTATCCGGCCAGTCTGTACGGTTTGACGTTTGATCAGTACGGAGATTTGAAACTCGTAAATCTAGTTCGCAACTAAGGTGAGCTAAAAGCGAAGTTCGCGTACGTGCTTTGCCAGCCTTCGGAACTGGCTTTTGACAGATTCTAGGGGATCGACCGCGACGCTGCTCGTGACCTCATCGAATGCCCTCATCCAGTGGGCCAAGCGAGAGTTCCAGCCCGCAGTCGTTGATGGCTTGGGCAAGCATACAATTTTGTAAACTATATCGGGATCGTAGGCGTCCAGGATTTCCGAGATCTCCGACGTCGCAAGATTCGGATCGTCTGCGCAGGTCACAAAAATAATGCCATCGCCGCCGTTGAGTATCCCGCGCAGCTTCTCGCACAGATACCCATGGCGCGACCGCTCGTTCTCGAAATCAGCGTCTATACCGCGCGTGTATTGGTGCGGGTGCAGCGTGCCGAGCTTGGTATTGCAGACGATCTTGTCGAGCTTTCCGTTGCAAACGACCTCGTCGACGATCAGGTCGCGCCTGTCGATCATCACATTGAAATCGTTTTCAAAGTAATGGCGCAAAGCCGCAAGCGGTGTGATCTGGTAGTTGAACGGGCCGGATTGAAAAACGGAGCGATCGAAATATCGCTTAGCCTGCATTGCTGGCAGGCAGGTGGGGCCGAGACTTACGACATGCTTAAACTTTCTCAACGGCAAAACTCATCATATGAAGACATGCGATCGGAATAGGCGGCCTCCGATAACTGTTCGAATATTTCCTTGTCCTCTTCAAGAGTAATGTTGAGCGCGTTGTGTTCCTGCACCGACAGACCTTCAAAATGCCAGTCGATCGAATAATAGTTGACGTCGGGCTCATCGATCACGGCGTCGATGATCACCTCTCTCTTCGCCGCGAAACTTGGCCATCATGACTCAGCCTGCTCCTGGCGCTTGCGGACGCCGGTCCAATACAAATCACCGTTGACTGTGGACAGTAACTCGACGCGGGTACGAGGCAGCGGCGCTGCTCGAAAGATGGCTTCCAGAACCGGCTCGAAAGGATTTTGTCATCGCGGACGTTGGTGACACCGCGCGGTGCCTTACCGGGCTGGAGAAGCACAAAACCCCAGCTCATCGTTACCAGCTCACGCTCACCATCGTCGCCCTTGCGGATCACGCTGCCGTTCCAGCCCGGGAAGATCGCCGGCTGCGGCTCAATCGACGTTGCGCGGTTGTGGCTGACGTTGAAGAGACGGCGGATCGCTTCGACGTTTCGGGTTTGAGAGTACAGATTACACATGTCGGGAATGTAGACAGGCGCGATCGCGGAGACAATTGCCTATTCAGCGCTTGATACGCCGACAGGACGCAGGACGTGCGGTAACGCACAATGAGACCCGGTCGGAAGAAGTGCCCGAGCACTATTCCAACCGGGTCCAGGCTACCCCGCGACGGCACTCCGGGGGCAAGACATATCCGTCGAGCCGTTCGCAGAGATTTATTTGGGAGTTTCAGTTCGGTAAGAGCACGCCATCTATGACGTGGATGACGCCGTTCGACTGGTCGACGTCGGCGATCGTGATCTTGGCCTTGTCGCCTTTGCCGTCCACCACCCACCAGCCGCCCATGCTGTCGCCCTGAATAGTGATCGGTTCACCTTCGACGGTCTTGAGATTGAGCTTACCGCCATTGGCCTTGGCTTCCTTCGCGAGCTTTGCCGCGGAAAAGTCGCCAGCTACGACGTGATAGGTCAGCACGTTCGTCAACTGCTTCTTGTTCTCCGGCTTCAAGAGGTTAGCAACCGTACCTTCGGGAAGCTTGTCGAATGCCGCATTCGTCGGCGCAAACACCGTGAACGGTCCCTTCCCTTCGAGCGTATCCACAAGGCCGGCAGCCTTTACCGCCGCGACAAGCGTGGTGTGATCCTTCGAATTGATCGCGTTCTGAATGATGTTTTTCGACGGATACATCGCTGCGCCGCCGACTTCGACGGTCTTTTCTTTGGCAAACGAATTTGCGACCAGTCCAGACGACAGCGAGAGTGCGAAAATAGCGGCGCCCAAGAGAGAGGCGCGATTGAAACTCGACATAGGCGTTTTCTCCGGTTGCTTCGTTATGGCGCTATCAGCAGCGCGACCGGAGTTACGGGTGATCTCAGTGAGAGTTTCAGTTCGAGCCGTCAAATTTTGTCGCTTACTGCGCGCGCCTTAGCGCGTCATCGGCATGAGCTTGCCGGCGAAGACGACCGGCCCCGTCGGCTTGCCCGATGGCGAACCGCCCTCCGGCTCAAGCGTGACGGCATATTTTGCGCTTTCGATCACGTCCGGCTCGTAAGCGGCAAGCGTCGGTCGTGCGATGGTTTTTGGCTGATCGATGACACCCAGAGATTTCGGCGCACCGAGAGTGTCTTGAATGATCCAAAGCTCGTAACTCTTGCCGGGCTCAGGCTTGGCATCCACCGGCTGCACGGTCAGGACGCGATCTTCGATATTGACGGTAACGAGAAACGCGGGAGAACCGGCATCTCTTTGCAGGACGGCAACAAGGTTCTGTTGTTTCGGCGTCGGCGGAAATTTGCCAATTCCAATCGCAACGACGAGGCTAGCCGCAATGGCGGAAGCGAAAAGTGCAGCCGTCCGCCAGACCGCCACGCTGCGACGAAGCTGGATGACGGTGCCGCTATTCGCTGAAAAGCTGCCGATGCCGATGCGCGCTTCGATCTTTTGAAATGCATCAGCCGGGGGAATTGCGGCCGCGCCGACTTCCGACAACGGCGCCAGCCGGCGTTCCCATTCAATGATCGCAGCCTCCAGAGCAGGCTCACGTAGCCGCCGGGCAGAGACGGCCATGCGCTCTTCACGGTCGAGCGTCCCGAGAACATACTCTCCGGCTAGGGCTTCGATGTCATCTTCATCCGTCATGAGCCGAGACAGCCCTTTAACTGCGCAAGCGAGCGCCGAAGCCAGGTCTTTATCGTGTTCAACGGCTGACCGTATTTCGCGGCAAGCTCCTCTCGAGTTAAGCCGTCGCAATAGGCAAGTACAATCATCTCCCTGCGCTTCGCCTCGAGTCCGGCGAGGCAATCGGCAAGCCGCTTGCCGTCCTCGCCGCGCAAAACCTGCTCCAGGGCCGGAATGTCATTCGACGGGATGTCTCGGATTTCGGGATGATCTTCGAGTGATACCGGGCGCTTCCTACGAAGCTCGTCGAGCGCCCGATTTCGCGCAATGGCGCACATCCAAGAAATTGGCGAAGCTAGCCTTGAATCGAAATCGGCGGCCCGCTCCCAGATTTTCACGTAAACCTCTTGCAATACCTCGTCCGCGATGTCCCGACGCCGCAAGATACGGAGGATGATGCCGTAAAGTTTCGCGCTCGTCGCCCGATAAACCTCTGCGAACGCTGCCCGATCCCGCCTGGCCACGCGTTGCAAGAGCACACTAATGTTTTCGGCGGACGCCATTATAGTTGATGTTCTTCGCCGGTGAATGGACCCGCAAAAGCGGAACTGAGGCAGTTCCTATATCCTGTCCACGACCGCGCGCCTAGCGCGGCACGCGGCGCTCCCATCCACAGCAACCGAGGATGATGCGAATGCCGCGCTCCTCTCCGCTCTATCATTGGCTGATCGTGGACGGCGTCCGCTTTCAGAGCTATCGCGCGGACGCGCATCGCACACCGCTGATCTCTGACGACGCTCGGATTAGAATTGAGCAACACGGGGACTTCTGGATCGCGCACGTTGATGGTGCCGAGGTCATCGATTGCGGCCTTACTCGGCGCTTTGCCAGCGAAGCCGAAGCCATCCATGCTGCGATCGAGAAGCAACACTAGGGGTTGTGGGTGAAATCTTTCACCGCCAAATCCGGCGAAGTTTGCGATGACCTAAAACCCGTGTTTACCGCCCCTTTTTTGTAGGTGGATTTTTTGTAGGCGGATTTGCAGCCTCGCGTGCAAGACGTTCCGCCCGCAACCGATCGGTTTTTGTACGAATAGCAAGCCTCTCGGCTTCGTATTCCTTCATGGCCTGAGACGCTTCCTGCGCGCGCCTGAGCTTATTTTCAGCTGCGCTCGATACGGCTTTCGGCGGCATCGCCATTTGGTAGCTCCTCATGGATTCAAGACAAGAAAAAGCCCGCAACTGGCAAACCAGATACGGGCTCCCAATCGACCGAGTTTATCGCCAGTACATCCGTGGTCGAACCCGATCGCTTTCTTCGCACTTGCCGTTATACGGCGCGAAGATTGTCTGCGGAGGACTTGCCGCTTCGACGATCCGCAACGACGTCGAAGGATACTTTCTGTCCTTCATTCAAGCCGCGAAGGCCAGCGCGTTCGACGGCACTGACATGCACGAAGACGTCGTTGCCGCCGTCGTCCGGCTGAATAAAGCCAAAACCTTTTTGACCATTGAACCACTTCACGGTGCCAGTCGGCATGAGAAAACTCCTCGTTATGTGTGTGCGCATGCAATGCCTGCCCGAATTCAGGACAGACACTCGAGATTTTTTGGAAGGTCGTCGGTCAGGCGCGCACTTCGCGGCGAGGCCAAGTCGTTTTCAGCGAAGCTCGATCTCATAGAAGATAAGAAGAAAACCACTCGATTACAAGGAAATCCCTGAAGCGTTGAAGTTCCGTCATGAACTCGCGAGCTGCAGCAGCGATCGGAGCAGACTTGCGCCGCAAAAGATGCTAAGCGAAGTTATCGGCAGTTATAGTTGGGTTGTGCCGACTGAGAGTGCTTCTACGCTCCCGCCTGCATCATCGGGAGCTTGCAATGAAGACGCTGTTCTCTTCCATCGACATCAATCAAGACCACGACGATGATGTGCTCAAGGGTGCGGTCAGACTCGCATGCGATGAACTGATTAAAGTCGATCGGTTTAATAGCGCCACGATCTCTACCGTTCTTGATCTCCTCGCCCTTGCGATCCTCAAAAAGTTCACCGATGGAGAGCGATCCTGCGATCTGATTGCAGAATACGCCGTGGCGAAGGTTCGCGCGAACTTCAGACCTAAACTTCATTAAGTGCGAAGATGTTGTTAGGCCGCAGCCAGCACACGCGAGAAACGTATGGTGACGACACTGGAAAGGGCGTTCGAACTTGCGAAATCAGGCAAATGCGGGTCCGTTGACGAAATACGACGTGTGCTAATTTCTGAAGGCCATCAAATCTCGCAACTCCAAGGACCTCTGTTGAGAAGACAGCTTCGCGAGCTCATCGCGCATGCTCTAACGACGCCGAAGTAGGAAGCTCGCGCGCAACGGGCAGGAAGGACAATTCGCCATGGCCGACGATCGGAGCAAGAAAGGCCCGCAGGATCGTTCCCGCATCAATCTCAGCGAACGCTACGAGGTTGATTATTGGACGAAGGAGTTTGGCATCTCCGAGGGCAAGCTGGAAGCGGCGGTAAAGGCAGTTGGTTCGAGCGCGGAAGCCGTCCGTGAGTACCTAAAGCGGCATCAGTAACTCGCCTTGCCAGCGAACCGCGCCCTCAGTTCTTTGCCGGAAGCAGCGACAAAAAGAATATCGTCCGCCAACCGATTGAGAGCAGACATATACGCCGAGATTTGTACGGCCGCTTCTGACCCGAAGCGGACGTTTCGGAATTTAGGTAGTCGCGATCGGCCTTGTCCGCTTTGCCGAGTAAGCGGACTTCGAGCGACGGTTAACCGCCGACGCCACGATCCCCGTCGGAGGATCTGCTCACGTACTACGAGCGGAAATAGATCCATCGACAGCAAAGGGCCATGAGTGTGAGCGGCGTGCTGTGAGCGAGCGACGGACGGCTCCGAGGGGATGTGAGTTCCGGACTACGTGCGTCGCCGCCCGCCACCTTCTACTCGTTTATGCGATCGCCAACAGCCTCACCATCGCGGTCCTCAAGCATTTTTAAGGGCGTGGTGGGTCGATCGAGGCCCCACCGTCGGATGGCATAGAGGCGCATCGCCTTGGGGATCGTAACCACGAGCCGCCCCGCCCGTTCTCCAAAACCAGTGCCAAAACCAGTGCCACGAACACCCCGTCACCCTGCCGTTGAGGTCGTCCACCTAGCGCCTGCCACATGGCGCAACGGCTCACGGCGAGCCCACTGAGGTGAAGCTCGGTGGCTTCAGTGCGCCCACGCAGGATGTGTCGGGCGCGGCGGGATCGGCGAGGAACGATACGACGACCGCCTGGGCGCAGGATGACGCGGGAGAGACAGCATGTCCGACGCCCGGGATGCCGATGATGGTCGCGTTGGACAGCTTCGCCGCCGCGGCCTCCGCCCCGGAAAGCGACGTCAGCGTATCGAAGCTGCCAGAGATGAGAAGCGTCGGGATGCTGCTGACGACGGGCTGGTGCATGGCCTTCGGGGCAGCGGGGACCTTCCAGACTTCGCGGCAGTCCTCGTTGAAATATGCCCAGCCGCCGATGCCCTCGCGTTGTATCGAGGCCGGATAGTCCGGAAACGCTTTCCGGCCAGCCGCGGCGAGGTCTTCCGGCGTCGCGAACGGATAGCTTTCGCGACAGCTGACGCCATAGGACAGTCCGTAACCGAGAGCAGGGACATCCGGACCGGGTGGCGGCGCCCGACTAACCCGATCCAAAGCAATCGCCTGGATAGCGTCGGGGCGGCCGGCGGCGAGTCCATCGATGCGATTTGGCGCAGCTTGAAGCATGCGCACGGCATAGGTCTGGTTGCGCAGCCAGTCGACCAGTGCTCCGCCGTCGATGACGACTTTGATGTCTTCGCCTGTTGCCAGGTCCTTAACGGTTGCCGTCAGCGGCAGGGCCTCGAGCCTGTTGACCAGTCCTGTGAATGTTTGTTCGAGATGAGGATGGGCAGCGTTACAGGCTGGTTCCGCCGCGCAAGCCTGGAAGATGTTGTCGAAGCCGTCGCGCGCGTTCTGCCAGTTTTCGGCGACGTTGTACGTGGTGGGCAGGACAGAATCGAGGACGACGCTCCGGATGCCCTCGGGGTGATCGCGCATAAGTGTCTGCGCCAGGTAGCTGCCATACGAAGTCCCGTAGATATTCCACTTGGTAAAGCCGAGCACCTTGCGGAGGTCGGCGAAATCGGCGGCACTCTCGGTCGAATTGTAGGCGCTAAGTTTGGCGCCGGTGGCGGCGAGTTCGCGGTGACAGGCCTCCGTCGCGGCCAGGTGGGCGCGCTTCGTCGCCTTGGAATAGAAGCGGAGGCTGAGAAGCTCTCTGGCGAAGGCGTCGGCTGCCGCGCAGGTCAGCGCCGGATCCGCGAACATGGTGCCCCGCTGGCTCACCACATAGATGTCCCGGTCGCGGATGTAATCGGCAGCAACGAGCCCGTTGATCTCCAGGGGAGCAATGTCGCCCGGGCCGCCGGCGAGATAGACAACGGGATCGGGCCGCTGCTGCGGAGAGAGCGCGGGGTATTTCGCGACCATGAGTCTGATGGTGCGGCCGTTCGGCTGACTGCGATCCTCAGGCACGACGAGATAGCCGCAGCTCGCTTTGGCCAGCTCTTCGGCCCCCGGCAGTTTCGGGCACGGCGCCGGCTCGAAGCCGGGCACGGTTGCTGTTCCCTCGGCGGCCGGTATTGCTCGCGCCACAATGGGTGAAGCGAGAAGAAGGGCGAGCAGGAGGAGGTGCTGGTGGGTGACCGCTATGGTTCTCGGAGCCTTCCGTCTGCAGTGGCGCCCACCAAGGCGCCCTAGGGCAGTCTACGCCGAGATTGGCGATAAAGCACTGCCATGTCCGCTATGGGTCATAAGCGGACCTCTGCTGAGAGATGCATTCGAGTCTGCTCTCCGCCGAGATCCGGACTTCATCACAGTAGTGGCCTTGCGGACGCTTGCGTTCCACCGCATGTCGGCTTTTGGGATTGAGCGGCCGTTCCTACGCTCAGGCCAGATTGTCTATGATGGCCGCTATTGGCCAGAAGCGGACGGTGACGACATCCAAGACAAGCGGCGGCCCACCGACATTGCCCGACAGCTGGGGATCGGAAGGACTTCGGTTTATCGTGCTTTAGAGTGCTAATTGTTCAGTCCAGCGCTGCCGGCCGACCAGTGAGTCTACTCTTCCGAAATCGTGCGGTCGACTTGCCAACTGGCTGCCGTCACGTGTGGTTCGAGGCTTAACCGTCCGACGATCTGTTCAAGAGATCCGTCGTTGCGCTTCTCCGCAACCGCCTGCGCTGTGACGGTCACCTTCAAGGTCTCGGGAATGTCCTCACTGTCGATGCGGCGGAGGCCTAGCCCAGCTTGGGAAAGCGCATGCAGGAGAAGCGATCGCATGTGCGCCTCCTCCGCACCTTTGCAGGTGACCTCGACCGTGTAATGCGTTTGGACGTCGGTTGACATCAAAACTCGCGTATTGAGACGGTGAACCAGCGGTCGCAGTACGAGGTTTGTGGTGATGATGAGGAAAGTCGCCGCCACGCTTGGTATCCAGAAACCGCCCCCGGCGAATGTGCCGACCATGGCGGAGCACCAGAGAGTTGCCGCAGTATTCAGTCCGTGGATGTTGACGCCCTCACGCAGAATGACACCGGCGCCGAGGAAGCCGATGCCGGAAACCACCTGAGCAGCAACCCGCGTTGGATCTCCCTGCCCCACCATCGCGGAGAAGACGACAAAGCCGGCAGAACCCAGTGCCACAAGTGCGTTCGTTCTGAGCCCGGCCATCTTCTGGTGCCATTGGCGTTCAAAACCAATGGCCGAACCGAGCAGGAGTGCAGTACCGAGCCGAAGGACCGGCTCGAGCAGGGCAACCGAGCTGAGTTCCATGGTGTTCAGCCTTGACCTGAGATCGTCAATTGTAAGATGCGCACCACGACGAGCCCCCCGGCGGCAACCAGATAGCCTCGCAAGACGGCCATCCAGATGCGGCTGGCGCGTGAAAGCGCAGCCGGCGGCAGCTCGTCGAGCGGCGGCATCCGCCAGCTATCGCGCGACAACTCTTCCCGCAGAATTTCGTCGCCTCGACTCGGTTGGCGCCTTCCAAATACTCCAGTCGCTATCGCGGTCAACAGTGCGATCAGTGTGCCGCCTCCGAGGATCGACAAGATGACGGTCTCGTTCGTCGTTTCGGGAAACAGTACCGACACCGTGAGTATGATTGACAGCATGACGAGGGCAGCGATCACCGCGCCAGTGAAGAGGTTCGTGAGGCGCGTATTCGCCCAAGGCCCGAGTACCGCGGTATCGTTGCACAAGAGCAGCAGGAATACGGTCGCGCTCGGCAGCAGGATGCCGGCAAGCGTCTGCACGGCGTTGGTGAGGAGGCCGAGCGGGACGTGCGGCGTCAGCACAAGCCCGGCGGCCAACACTATTAGCGCGCAATAGACGGCATAGAAGCCCTTGGCGTCGGTTGGCTTGCGGTGCAGGGAATGCTTGAGCGACAGCACATCGCCGATCGCGTAAGCGGTCGAGAGCGACACGGCAGAAGCTCCGATGATGCTGGCGTCGATGAGCGCGACGGCGAAGAGGATGCCAGGGAGCCGACCGACATGCTTATCGAGCCCTGCCGCGACTGCTCCCGCGTCGGTGAAATTGCCAAATTCCGGCTTGCCCGCAAAGGTCGCCGCGGTAAATGCCATCATAGCAACAGCACCGACAATGACGAGCACAATGCCGAGCCACAAATCGAGCCGCTCATATTTGATGAAACGCGGCGTGATCCTCTTGTCGACCACATAGCTCTGCTGGAAGAAGAGCTGCCAAGGCGCGATCGTCGTGCCAACAATCGCGATAATGAGCAGCATCACGTCGCTCAACTTTCCGTCGGCTGGAAGCTGCGGCAGCACCATGTCGCGGGCAACCTGGCCGACGGGTGGATGCGCCATCAAAACGATGGGCACGAGCAGCAGGCTTCCGGCGCAGAGAACGAGCGCGAAACGCTCAAAGCGGCGGAAATTGCCCGTGCTTACCGCCGCGATAATGGCAATTGCGGAGAGCGCCACGCCGAGTTCTTTGGATACCCCGAGGTAATCGAGAGCCAATGCGATGCCGATAAATTCAGTGACAATGGTCAGCGCATTCAGGAGAAAAAGATCGATGACGCTAAAGGCACCCCAGAATCTGCCGAAGCGCTCGAGAATGAGACGTGCGTGCCCGACGCCCGTTACGGCACCAAGCCGCAGTACCATTTCCTGGTTGACGTAGAGCACCGGCACCAGAAGAAGCAACGTCCACAACAGCGCCGTTCCGTAGTTCTGGCCAGCCTGCGTGTAGGTGCTGAAGGCGCCGGCGTCATTGTCGCCGACCATGACGATGAGGCCAGGCCCGAGAATAGCGAGGAGCGTCCGGAAACGATGCGGCCACGAGGTGCGCGGACCATGATCTTCCTGGAGAATCGTTCCCAGGGCACCGTGAATATGCCCGATGTGCGCCTCATCAAGAGCAGCTTGGCGCCTAGCCTGCGTCGGAATTGGGTGCATCGTCATGGCTCACCTCTTTCGCCTCAGGGGCGTCAGAGAGAGCCGAGCAGGTCTACCGACCCGGATCTCGCCGCGCTTCCTTCGAGACTGCTGAATTGGTCTGTGGTGAAAGTTTCGTTTTACCGCCCGTCGCCACGTATGTCCTTGCACCGACGGGCCAACTTAAGCCGTCACTCATATCGGCCCTCCTCCATCAGGCCGCGCGCAGAACCGAAGGGCCGTTCGCGGCCAGATGGTGGTTTACGCGCAAGCGCCTACTGTCTGGTTCCTCGGCGTCTTGACTCTTCCATGCGCAAGAAAGCCGCCCTGTGCAGGGGTCGACCTGCCATCTGCACACCAGTTGCGGCCGCACGTGCCGTGCCGTGTGCACGGTACGAGAGACATCAAATGCATCTTGGACGAGGGTTTGCCTCATCCGCAAATGCCGACCTTTGTCGATGAAAATGATCTTGTTCATCGCTCACCTCCATTGCCGTCAAACACGGCCAGAGATGAGCTGCGCTACAGAGCCTAGGCTTCTGCCGTGCCCCTTGCACCCTCTCCGAAACCGCGAGCGGCCTTGCTATGTGCTGGCCTCCGTGCCGCGACCAACGCCGCGTGAGGGAAGCCGAAGCTGCTACTGCCCATGTCTCTTTCGATAGGATTGTTGGACTTTCCGCCGGCACAAAGGCCCGCGAACAAGAGTACGAAGTGCTCCAGTCAACTGCGACTGTCAATCAACTTTTGGCAGACACAGTTGCTTGGTTCCTAATGGGGGTCGAGCATTTGCGGTTCAATAGACCGATCGACCTAAGGCAAAGACTACCGTCCCCGCGGCATCAATCCGATAGGTGCGATTTCGAAAGAGAAGACGCAACGCTCGGCGAGGCCCATGTCAGCTCTTTGCCCGACCTTCGGATCGCTCCCGCCCTCCTTCGTTCGGATTAGAAGACTGCGCTGCCCGAAGGCGACTGCGGATCCCGGCGTTGATCTCTGCCGAGGTCAGGGTTTCATCGTACGGCGGTTCGCGCATCGATATCGAAGGGACATGAAAGGGCGTCGCGGTCGACGAAAGCTCGAAACACCGATCGAGCGCTGCCGCGTTCGTCGCGAAATGCTCGCTCACCATCGGCGCATAACCGGCACCCTCAGGTCGTAGCATCGGCTTTGTAGAATATCGGAGCGTGACCGGACCGAAGTCGTCTGCTTTCAGCTTTTCAACATCATCAGCACTCATGCGGCCCGCTCCCTGCGAATCCTTTGTCGACCGTCGGATTGTATCAGCACGATCGTGAAAACAAAAAACCCCCGCCGCGGTAAGCGACGAGGGTTCTACAGGTCAGATCGCGATGGTTGCCTTGTATCGTCCGGTCCGGATCGGCGGCGGAATTATTCCAATCCGGCGCCATTCTTTCATCCAGTCCGAGACCGTCTGCTTCGGTCTGCCCCAGTCCGATGCAAGTGCATCCTGACTTGGGATTGTCAGCCCCTGCCCCAGCCGATCAAGGATATCGGCGAGGGCCTGCTCTTTGCTCAGTCCGGTGGGTCCGGGTTTCGGACTCGGACCACGACCGGATCCGCCATTGCCGTTGTCACGGTCCGGACGAAAGAACCGGACAACATTCTCGGCCAGGGCCGGATCGAAATCGGTCTGAGCGTCCTCGGTGTTCCGAGACACGTTCGCCCCGAACGCGATGAGCGTTCCGGCTAGTCCGTTTGCGCCGATCGAGAGAAGCCCCGCCCCATAAACAGATCGAGCACCCACGGCGCCCAACCGATCCGATCGGCAAGGGCGGTCGCAGACGACGGAACGGGGTTTGCGTCGACATCGGCCTTGGCGGCCTCGATCTCAGCTTGATGCATCTGTTCCGCTTCGGCTACCGCGGAGACAAGCTCGGCCTGCGCCTTGTCGGCAAGACCTTGCTTCCTACGGCACTCGGACTTGCAGCCGTCGGAGGCTTCCTTCGTGACCGCATCGTCCGCGTCGCCTTTCGCCTGACGGGCGATCTGCAAACGGGCCGAGGTCGGTTCGGCCTGCTGGAGAGCGGCGAGCTTCGACACTGCCGCGTTGTGCTTGGCGAGCGCGTCCCGCAATGGAGCTGCTCCCGCCTCACGCTCGACGACCGTTCTCTCTCCGGTCGCGAAGAAGTTGTATGCCTCGCCTGCTCCGAGCGCGGCAATGATCACAAGGGCCATTTTGCCGGCGCCCTGTCCAATGACGCGAGCCCCGGCGAAGACGCCAAAGCTAAGTGAAGCAACGAGGAGTGCATGAGACGTTTGCCAACCACCCGTTTGCAGGATGTTGGCATTGGTGGCTGCGAAGAGGATGCCGGCGCCCGTAACGGTAGCCAGTCCTTTCGCCGACGTGATATTGTAGGTCATGTTGAAATCCTTGCTTGAACCAAGGGTTGAGACAAAGGCCCGGCGCGGTGTTTCAGCACCGTGTCGGGCCGCTTCATTTTCCTGCTTGGTGCAGGGCGCGAACCTACCGGGTAGAGGGCCCCGATAGGTCCGAACGCAACACCATGAGTTCCGTGGGTTAGAGGTCTCCGAACCACATCGCAAATGTCGCAAAGACACCGAGCACGAAGCACGGCGCGATGATTGAGAGAAGTCCGAGCACCGGGTAGTCTGTCATCGTCTTTGATCCTTCTCGAGAGGATTGAGACAAAGGCCTCGGTCGACGTGTCAGCGCCGATCGGGGCCGCTCGCATTCTGATGGTCATCATCAGGCGGCGCCTAACGCCGCTAGGTCCGGAGAGGCATAGCTTCGCCATCCGGCCTTTCGACCTTTGATTTGGCTGTCAGGATGTCCCTCGATCTCCGGCCTTCCCGTTTCCCTTCTGGCGATCCCGTCGCACTGTGGGGCTTTATCGGTTGGCTGCGTCTTGTCTCTTCGGCTTTCGCCTGGGGCCTGCTCAGCTCGATAACTGGTTTTATTATACTTTAAGCGGCTACATAAATATAGCTGCCATGGATTCACGGCTTGCGTTGTCCAATCAAATTTTCGTGATTTGTTAGAATTTAAGCGGCTACTATTATATACACATGCAAATGGAACTGGATACCATGGCTCGAAAGCCGACACGCGGGCGGCCACCGCTTGACGACGAAGCGCTCATGACGCCGCGCACCGTCCGTTTCTCCAAACCCATGATGCGTGAAATCGAAGCCATCCGAGAACAACGTCCGTTAGAGCAACCGGATTTCGGTCAGGTTGTCAGAGAGCTGGTTGCCGAGGCACTCGAACTCCGAAAAAAGCGGAGATAATAATTGGACGCGCAGCACCGTGTCTTGCTCGTCCTCGCGCCGGACCGTCGCTTATGGCATAGGTTGTATGAGTGGCGTTGCGTTGATTCCGAACCCTAACGAGATCGGACAGCCCGATGACGCTCAAAGAGCCGGAAGCAGCCGACTCCAGCGCGATTTCTGAATTCATCCGCGAGTGCGGTGAAACCGCCGCGCGCGCCGCTCCGACAAAGCGCTATCCCAAGCGGGCTCGAGCGCTACGGGAAATCCAGACCGAATTCGATCTCTTCCCCTCCCCGCACGAAAGCGCTGCGGCCCAACGGTATCTGGAGCGGCGGGCAGATCCGAACGCCAAGAGCCAGTTGGCGTTCCGCAAGGATGAGGCTTCCCACTCCGTCCAAATGATCAGTTCCAATCACGAGAAGGACCACGTCGCGGCCCAACTCGTCGCGATGGATAGCTTTTCAACCGGGTACTACGAATTCTCGAATGCGATGCTCGATCAACTGAAGACGATCGCCGTCGACAAATGGGGCCACTTCGACGCCGACAAGCTCGGCCAGGCCATGGCGATGATCCAGGGTATCAGCCCCCAGAACGAGCTCGAGGCCATGCTCGCCGTGCAAATGGTCGCCGTTCAGCTCGGAACCATGAAGGCCGGCGAGCAAATGGCGACGGCTCAGATGCGCGAGCATCAGCACTGGGCCGGCAGCAGTCTCGCACGGCTGGCCCGCACCTTCGCGGCACAGGTCGACAGCCTGAGGGCGCTGCGCCTCAATGGCCACCAGCACCTTCATATTCATCATCGAGGAGAGGATGGTCCCAAGGCCGCCTCGTCAGCTGTGAGCCAATCCCATGCACCAAGGGTCGGAAATCAACGAAATCAAACTGGCCAATCTCCGCGGCGCTCCCCGCTGCAGCGCGAAATCAAAAAGATCGCAAAAGGGATGCCTCGCCCCAGCAGTGCGCGGGCGTAGCGTTTGCAGGATGCATGGTGGCAAAGCCGGCGCACCCTTCGGCGAGCGGAACGGAAGCTTTAAGACGGGTGAGCACACGAATGAGATCGTCGGGATCAAGAGAGAAGTCGCCGGCATCCTGAGAGCCGCGCGGGCGCAACTAAAAAACCTCTAACTCTGTCGGCCGCCCTCTTTCTGTGGCAAGTCGCCAGCTGGCCGATTGTTGGGCCGGGAATTCAGATTTGCCTTGCTCGCCACTGCCGGCTCGTTTGACGCAAGCGAGCCTCTTCTAAAAGACTCGCCTGCGGAAGTAGTAGTGACTAGCAGGGCGCGCACCAGCAATGGTGATGGTAAGGACCGCAGACCCAATGGCGGCCCGGACCGCAGTGCCGACCCCCACGGAAGCACGCGGCGCGCTGAACGAGTGACGGGGGGAAGGATTGAGGACCGACTGCAGCAATCGAACTGGCAGGGTCCGCTTGCGCTTTATGAATTGGGCTTGTCACCACGCCAACGGACAATGCCACAAACATCCCAATCAGAAACGTCACGAGTTTTCGCATACATTCCTCCCAAGTTATTCTCTATAGACAACTGGAATGTATCGCGACGCGCACTGTAGGTCCGCTTACGGAAAAGTAAGTGCGGGCAATCGGGGTCGTTGTAAAAACTTCGTAGAACCCGGGGGAGCCGACACATGACGGACGATAGGTCAGAGACTGTCGACGACGGCAAGAATTCCCGTTGGCCGTTCTTCTTCCTATTTGCCTTGATGTGGGCAGGTATGATCGGCACCACGCTCAACACTGATCCTGTGAAGCCAGGAATTTCAGTTCAATTGATTGTTGTAATGTTCTTGCTGTTTGGCGTGTTGATTTTCCTGGCTAGGGCGCGGTGGCGTCGTCGGGGGGTATTTTCTTTGTATTCCTCAACCACACTCGGAAACCTCGGTTGGCACGTTTTCCTTCTGACCGGCATCATCTTTTTGAGCTACCTGTTTTTCGACGGGGTCATTCAGATGATGATCTTTGGCTTCCATATTCCGGTGTTCGAGAATGGTTGTGTCGTTAGCGAGCGGGACACGTCCCTATTCGTTTGGGACGCGATGGCCAAAGGCGCATTCAAGTTTCTGGCTTCGTATCTCCACATCCCGGCCGAGTCCTGCCCGCCAATCACATCCAGTTGGACGGTCACAACAGCGACGCAGACAATCCGATGGTACACGGCTCTCGTTGTCGTCTGGCACGTTCTGGACTTCGGATGGACGTGGGCGAAATCGATCAAACTCCGCGAGAGATAGCGCACTTGCTTCGGGAGCAAGTGCGCTACCCGCATTTTGGAATTGGTAGGCACGCCGGCACGTGTCGAGTTGTACTGTTCGTATCAGCCCATCAGCCTAAAGGCATGGCCATTCGCTTGAACGTCCTTGATCACGCCTGCAGGCAAAAGATCACGGGCAGCGGTTCCATCAAAGATCCAATCCTCCTTATCAGCCAGGTCGGGAAGATTGCTGCCTTTGGGCACATAGAGACCAATGGAAGGCTTCTTCCCATTGATATAAAGATCATACTCATCCATGGCAGCATCCTCAGCGCTCAGATAATTTGAAGACTGTTCTTTTTGAACAATTCACGTACCCGAAAGAGAAAAGCCCCGCTTCGCTTGCCCTGAATTACCCTACCGCCTAACGCTTTTTGACGGTTACACGGCCATCTTCCGTAACAAATGGGTGTGTTCAATGCCCTATCCAACCAATGACGATCTTCCCGCTGAGCTAAGGCGGCAGCTACCGCCTGAAGCACAAGACATCTATCGGTCCGCATTTAATGCGGCCATTGGCAACAAAGCGGACGACCCAATCGAGGATGCAGATGCTCACAACCTAGCCTGGGAAGCAGTTAAGCGCGTTTATGTGAAGGAAGGGGGAGAATGGGTTGCCCGCGGCGTTCTAGGTTAGCTCCCGAAAAGTCGGCCTGCCGCTTCCATCCTCCCCGGCTCTTACTGAGCTTTTGCGCGAGGCGCTCGCAGCCACCAGCGGTCCTCGAAATTTTGCGCCCGGCGTCCCCACCTCGTCCGCACGATCTGCGAGGACGCACCAATGCAGATTTTATAAATGGCGAAATAGTCCGCATCGTCGGTGCGCATCATCCGCTGCACACTTCCTCCGCCGCCGGCGGCGCATTCAACCAGGTTTGAAACGCCAAAGAATTGCGTTGCGTCGATCACCCTTTTGCAGTGCCCACCGCAAACCGTGATGTAGATCGCAGTCGCTAAATCCATTTCACCCCCCTCGTCTCGATGCAATCCTCGCCGCCGGCGAAGGCAGCATTTCGACGGGGTGGAAATCCTCAAATGCTTTTGTCCGGTCTCTTGCCCTCGTGCGTCGTGTACGCAAGCACGGGGCGCTTTGCATCGGCCATGCAACGACGAAACACTAATCAACGTTCACGGACGGAATACACGGCTCTGTATCGACGAACCCGCTTGACGACGATCTGAATTGCTTCGCCTATGCGGATTGTTCCGTTCGGGGGAGCATAATGCGAACAGCTGTGATGACCTTCTGCGTGTTGCTGATGGGGTGCGCGCACGCTACGACCATTCCACTCGCCCGAGATACCCTGGAAATTACATCAAGCGCCGCTCCAGTATGCGGCATGACCGGCGCTCAAAACGTCGCTTTGCATCAAGCCGCTGCCGAAACGATCCGCCATGGCTTTGATCGGTTCATAATCATGGGGAGCCAATACCAAAACAACGTCGGCGTGGTCGGCTACACGCCAGTAGTAGCGAACACGACGGGAAGCGTGACGGCGATGGGTTACGGGAACAGTGCGACTGCTTTTGGGAACGCAACGACCACCTATAGCGGAGGCCAGCCGATCGTCGCGGGATCACACAACCAGTCTTTCGTCGTAAAAATGTTTAAAGAAGATGATCCCGCAGGTAGCAATGCCGTATCTGCACGTGAGACCCTTGGGCCGAAGTGGCAGGACGCGGTCGCGCAAGATTCTCACACGTGCCTGTGACCCACCGGGCCTAGAAAGAAACGCATCCACTGTTTCACGACAAACATGTGGATTCCTTGGATAATTGTCCGTACGCGTCACTCAACTGGTCGCGACGCAGCTACGTTGTGCTCCGCGCGGCTAGGCTGATCCCCGAACACTCGTTCCGCACGAGCTGCCGCGCGTCCTTATTCTGCGGAAGCGTCAGCGGAGACGTTTAGATGAACGATGCGGACCGCGCCATCCGGCAAGCTGTCAGCAAGGTGTTCGCGAATGCGCGGGTGACGCGCCGAGCTCCATGGAGTGACCGCGAAACGGAAGCCGCCGAGTTGGCCATTTGGTTTAAGGACGAAGTAATCTCCCAGTTCGCCCGGAGCCAAGTCGCCAACCCTTTGACTGTGCATGGCGAAGATAAGGAAGCCTTCCGTAGGTCCAAGGACACCAAGATTGCAGCCGATAAGGCTGCCACAGCAATCGAGACATTATTCCGATCACTTTCCGAGACTAGGACGTTGTCCGAGGCATCAACGAACATCCGAATTTTGCTTTATCAGGAAGCAAATCTCAGTACCCGAGAGTGGGAGCTGAATTCCAACCGCATCTCCAGCGAATTCACCCAGGTGCTAGCGACCGCATTAGACGTTTGTCGCCAGTTAGCAAGTCTCGCGGAATCCCAACACGAAGCTTTGCAGCATCTACAGCAGAACCCGGGCAAGCTTGAAGAGCAAGCGTTTGCCGAGCACTGGTGCAGATACTGGGTAGACATCACCGGCAAAAAGCCTGGCAACGCAAATGACCAGAACAACAGTTCATTTGGTCAATTCTTACTGACGATTTCGGGCGCTGAGGCCCTCTCATCCCGCGCGGTAAACATGGGTATCGATCGCGTTAGCGATGAAACTGCATCGCAAATTTCCAAGATTGGGCTCCGAGCTTGGTGGGAAAGTCTCGGTGTCGAAGAACTTAGTATCTGACCCCGCTAAATTTTCGTAGCGGTGCGCGACTGGAGCGCCAACTCATTCACTATCAAGGTGTCTCATCATATCGCAACGAGATGGTGCGCCCATGAGCCAAGACACTCCAACTTCTCCGCCGCCGATGCCGGCCCCTCTATTGGCAACACGTGAAGTCGTGAAGATCACGACTTTATCCAAAGCGACTATCCACCGTCGGATTAATGCCGGCTCATTTCCGAAACCAATCGAGCTGAGCCCCGGTCGCGTAGCTTTCCGCTCATCCGATATTGCCGATTGGCTCGCAACTCGAGATCCCGCTGCGTGACGACTAAAACAAACAGCCGCCCCGACTGTCATCGGAAGCGGCTGCAAATCACTTGGCTTGGACGCCATCTTCTTAGTCGTTTGGTGTAGCGGAAGCAAGGCGTTCTCTTTGAAATCCAAAGGGAACAGATATGACGTTTCACTTTCAGAAATTCTCTGACGAAGTCGACACTCAGTCGAAAGCGCGTTTCCTCTTACGGAACGCATCCCGCCGCTCTATCCATCCCGCCACGCTTGATCGTTTGATCTCATTGGCGAGCGGATTCTCTCCGCCCTGCCCTACTGATTGCCGAATGGTCGACAGGCTCCTTGGAACGCTCAGCGCGTTTGGGGGTGCCCTGTGAGCATCGCTGCCCTCAATCACGTCAAGACACGCTGGGAAGGTCTTCTTCCCAGCGACAAGCTCGTCCTCTCAGCGATTGCAGAACGCACTGACAAAACGCGTGGCTGCTGGCCATCTCGTAGAATGCTTTCGGTCGACACGGGGCTCTCCTTCGACACCGTGAAACGCTCCCTCAAGCGCCTCGTCGACAAGCGACTTATCCACAGGTCGGAACGGATGCACGAGAGCGGGTGCAGGGCGTCCAGTCTGATCGCGATCGTCGGGTTCACCGAGACGCCAGAGGTGGGTGCAGTGAGCACCCTGGGGTGGGTGCAGGAAAGCCCCGACGGTGGGTGCAGCGACGCCCCCGGGGTGGGTGCAGCGCGTCCCCTTACATATAAGGAAGAACCTAAAATAGAACCGAAAGAAGAACCTAAAAGAGAAAACTGCGGCGCTGACGCCTTCGAACTCGTCACACCGCAAACCACTTCACTGGACCCTCTCGAAGCGTTTCACGCGTACAATCGAACCGCAGAGCAAATCGGCCTGCCGGTTGCCAGGTCGCTGCCGCCTAGCCGGCGCAAGTCGCTGAACGCCCGCTTCCGAGAGCACGGAGCCGAAAGCTGGTCGACCGTCCTCGCCAACATCCGCGCCAGCGACTTTCTGCAGGGCCGGAATGACCGTGGGTGGCGACCCAATCTCGACTGGATCATCAAACCGGAAAACTACGCCAAGATTCTCGAGGGCAATTACGCGCCCGCAACGCAGCCGCCGAAGACTGACCGATCCGACAAGGTGTTCATTCCTTCTCGTTGGGGGCCGGGCAAATGGGTCACGAAAGCGTCAGAGGCGGTGCAATGAACCAACAATTTCGCCTTCCCGAGCCAATGGTGCTGACGTTCGGAGAGCGCCTTGCCGATGAGTGCCGTGTACAGGGCCTCCGTCACGTCAGCGACGTATCCGCTCCCCACCAGCTGCTCGACTCTTCGGGGAAACTGCGTTCGGAATTTTCGTTTTTCGAATCCTACGTGATCCTCATTCCACCCGGAGGCGAAGCTCTTCGCGACGATATCGCCGTCAACGTCGGGGATGAGCGTTGCAAGTGGGCATATGTCCCTGACGATCCGCGGAGCATCCCGGCCGCGGTGAAATCCGCAAAGCGGATGTGGATCGACGAGATCGCCCGCCTCGACGATATCCCTGATCCCGGTCCGGTGAAGCTGTTCGAGACGGGTTTTCCAGAGTTGGACCAATACGGTTTGCGCCTCACTACCCCTGCGTTCATGCCGATCGTCGGGCCCTATGGTTCGGGTAAGTCGATCTTTCTTCGTCAGCTGCTGATCAATCTCTGGCGGCTGCACGGCTGGCGCTTTCTGCTGACCTCGTTCGAGGAGCGGGTGAAACCTAGATTCCAACGTGATCTCCGCCGGCATCTGATCGGTGCGGTTGAAGAAACGTGGACAGTACAGGATATCGATCGCGCTGACGCCGAACTCAATCGCGCAGCGGTGTTTCTCCGCCGCAAACGCAATACCCTGCTCGACGTCGACAGGCTCATAGACCGGATCGAGTTCGCGGTGCGGGTTTATGGCGTCCGCGTCGTTGCCATCGATCCCGTCAACGAGATCGACCATCAGCTGCCGCGCGGAATGGCCAAGACCGATTACATCGGCAACTTCATCATGCGGCTGAAACAGCTCGCGGACGATTACAATTTGCTGATGATCTGCGCTCTTCACCCACCGAAGGACGGCGTCGAGAAACGCCTCCAGAAGAGCGGCTTGCTGACGCTCAACGACGGTGCGGACAGCGCTAACTGGGGCAACAAGGCCGACATCGGTTTCTGCATGTGGCGCAACCTGCACGGTCCTACGCTACTGCACATCGACAAGATCAAAGACCATGAAACCATGGGTCGTCCGACGCTTTGCGAGATGATCCATGATTCCGCACTCAACCGATTTCGCGTCGGACGGATTGGCTACAACATCCTCCAAGACGAGGAGGACGCATGATGAGCGAATTTCAGCAGTCTTCGAGCGATGTTCTGACTGACGCCATCGAACAGTCTCGGATGATCGGCATTGCTGATGTTCGGCGATTGATGGCCGGCATGTCGGTACGGCAGATCGATCGGCTCATCGATGCCGGGCGCTTTCCGCCTCCAACGTTCATCTCCCCCAATCGTCGCGCTTGGCGCTTCAAAACGGTCGTTGAATTTCTAAACGATCTGGAGCGCACCGGCCGGACCAAGCGCGCAGGCCGAACACGCAAACAAATCGTCGCCTCTGACCTGAGCATCGTCGAGTCTGCTGATGGCAGAGTATGCGCCGAGAGCCCGCACTTTAACGACGATGAAATCCCGTTCTGAGGAAATTACAGATGCCTTTTTTCCGAGACCTCTTCAACGCAACATCACAGGTCGACAGGACGTCGTCGCCCATCGTGCTGGTGTTGAGCGAGAAAGACTTCGAGGCTCTCGAAGTCCTTCTTGCCAAAGTTCCTTACGAGCACGCGGAACCGATCGTGCGAACGTTTCACCAAGCATCAGCAATCCAGCGAAACGCCGGCCTGCTCGACGTCGTCGAGAAGGTTCTCGAGCTTCATCGATCTGCCGTTGCGTACCGCGACCAGTCCTCAAGTGAGGAAGCCTTCCATTGAAAGCAAGCCGGGGGATTGGGAGGTCTACCGGCAGCATAGGGACACACACATGACGCGTACACCGCATTCCCCTGGAGAGACCTGGCCTAGATTCATGCGGGCGACCACGGCTGCCGCCTATCTCGATGAGGTTTCGATCGAATCGTTTCGCCGGCGAGTTGGCTCTGTCTATCCGAAACCTGTGAACGTTCGGGGCCGGGGGGAACTTTGGCTGCGTGAGCAGCTCGACGAATCAATCGATAAACTCTCCGCTCAGGTCGACAAGATCAGGGACATAGCCGATGTGCTCTGAGGCGCGATGAAGAAACCTGCCAACTGGGCAAGATATCTTCTGGCCAAGCGGCTCCGGGATGGAAGTATCGCGTACTACTGGTCACCGCACAAAAGAGATTACCTAGCTGGATGCCCAATGCGGCGCGAAGCGCTTGGCTTGGATTATGCGGCATCCCTCGAACGGGCTAATCTTCTAAATCAGCACCTCGATGCTTGGCGCCAGGGTCGCGAAGCACCAAAAGAACTTGATCACCGTCCCGACTTTGGCTCCCTTCGTTGGCTTGTCGAGCGCTACAAACGCAGCCGCGCATGGGAAAAGGTATCTGAGCGATCACGCGAGGGCTACGAGCGAGCCTTCGATATCGTTCTTGATCACAAGACGAAGGCCGGTGCGGAACTCGGAGAGCTTCCGGCGACGGCCATGTCGGCGCGCGCTGCCGACAAGTTGTATCTCGCCCTTCAAAAAAGCACGCGTGTTGAGCGCCGATTGAGGCAGGCGAATATTTGTATGATTCGCATGGCCAGGGCTTGGGACGCCGTCCAGCGGCTCTATCCGAAGATTGTGCCGCAGCAGAATCCATTCCGCGGGATCGAACTCGACCACGGAAAAGGCACGACACGTCCAGCGACGCGGGACGAGGCCTACGCCTTGCACGACGCCCTTGTGGCGGCCGGTGAACAGCATCTGGCTGCCGTACCTCTGATTTGCTTCGAATGGCACCAGCGGCCGGAGAATGTGCTCGCTGGCCATCTTGCTTGGACGGACTACCGGCCGGCCGAGCGTCCCAACGCGGTCCGTATTCTGCACCACAAAACAGGCGAGCTTTGTTTGCTCCCATTATCCGATAAAGACGGCCCCCTCTTCCCAGAGCTTACCGCTTATCTCGACGGCCTCGAGCGTATCGGCGTACCGATCGTGCTCCTGAAGCCGCTTCGCAAGAAATCGAGCCCTGCCCGTCCGTTCAAGCTGCGCGATGCTCGTGCCCGCGTACGACGAGCGGCAAAGAAGGCCGGCTTGCCGATGTACCTCACGCTCGCCGCCTGCCGGCATGGCGGCCTCACTGAGCTTGGAGATGCCGATCTGACAGAGCAAGGCGTGATGGCCCTCTCGGGTCACCGTACGCCGGAGGCGGCGCGACTGTACGTCAAGCGCACGGAAACCCAGCGCGTGACGGCAGCTCGCAAGCGCCGCGTCTGGGTCGAAAGCGGAAGCAATGATGAACGTTCCGAGGCCGAAAGTCAGAACAGCGCCGCTGCGGAGAAGTCAGAATGAAAATGCGCTTCGAGCTAACCTACGGAAATAATTGGTCGGGGCGACATGATTCGAACACGCGACCCTCTGCTCCCAAAGCAGATGCTCTACCAGGCTGAGCTACGCCCCGACACTAGGAAACAGGGGCTTAGTAGCAGATCTACGTGTTCTCGCAATTGGACAATTTGGGAACAACCGGACAACAGCAACGCAGCGGTCCCGGAACGGTCTTCGAGCGCGAAAGGTCGCGGACCCGGGATATGCCGCTCAGGAAACCGCTAGCGATCAGCCCGAAGCGATTTCAACTTGTAGCGGCCTTCGGCATGAGCAATCCGAGGACGATGGCGACCAATAGAAGTGCAGGGACGTCTCCCAGCAAATGCCCGCGATGCATCTCATGATCGAACGACTGGACCGCCATGATTCCGGCATGCACGATACTCGAAGCCACGGTAAACGAGATCAATGACCGGTTCGCCGCCGGATTTGCCGACGCTCGGATTAGGTAGACGCCAAGCGTCGCATAAATTCCGACTATCATTACGAAATACTGAGAGCTGGCCGGTGAACCTTCGTGCCAGGCCCAACCTGACGGCCATACCATCGCCAACGGGTAGACGAGACAAAAGACCGTGCCAAATGCAATGAGAGCAAAACGTAGCAAGTTATCGCGGGACATGTTGGACGCCTCCCCAGCATGAATTCGGCCAAACTTCGCTTCAGCTTGTTTCCGGCTCCGAAAGCAGAAGCTCTGCCCGGTGCGGAATCAAGAGTTCAGTGCCCGCTCGCCCCCGAGAATATTGGATAGCGCACCTTGTCGCCGGTTTTGATGCCGAGACGCGATGATGCGCCCCCCGGAATTTCAAGCACGGCGAGCACCGGCAAATCCGACGAGATCACCCGGTCCGACAGCGGCTCGGCGCGCTCCTCGATCCGCGCAATCGTACCATCGGCACGAATGAACAGCATGTCGAGTGGGATGTATGTGTTGTGCATCCACATCTGCAGGCTGCGCTCGGCCGAATAGGGAAAGAGCATCCCTTCGCCATCGGCAAGCTCCGTGCGGAACATCAGGCCAAGCGCCTTCTCTTGCTCCGTCGACGCGACCTCGATCGAAAACGGGTGCTCGGACCCGCCCTGAGCCGAAACGATCGTCAACCTGTCCTGACGCATCTTGGCGTATGCGGCCGGGACGAGATCGATCAGGGAATTCATCAGCGGCAAGCCGGCTGCGAGCATCGGCGCCAAAATAAAAAGGGCCACGCAAATCGCGGCCCCCTTCGTTGAACTCGACATGACTGTCGCCATCTGCCCCGTGTCAGTTACGCGATGGCAGCCCCGTCGGCACACCATCCGGCCTGAGTTCCGCAGCCATGCAGCCCTTCGATCCATAGCCCCAGCGGACTTGAACGATCTGGCCCGGCCGAAGCTCAGTGAACCCGAAGCGGCGCAGCGTTTCCATGTGGCAGAAGATATCGGGCGTGCCCTCGCCGCGGGTCAGGAACCCGAAGCCACGAACCCGATTGAACCACTTTACATAGGCGCGGCACCAATCACTTTCTGGCTGCACGACAACGTGAGTACGTTGCGGAAGCTGCGACGGGTGAATGGCCGAGCTTTCGTCCATGCTGAGAATACGAAATGCCTGCATGCCTTTCGGCCGCTTGAGAACTTCGCAATGAAGGCGCGCGCCTTCGTAAGCGGTCTGAAATCCACCGGCTCTTAGGCAGGTGACGTGAAGAAGTATGTCCGGCAGGCCATTGTCAGGAACGATGAAGCCGTAGCCCTTCGAAGCATCGAACCATTTGATTGTTCCGGCAACCTCGAAAACTTCTGCTGCCGCGTCGTCGAGCGCTTCGGGACCGACTGGGCCCGCTTCAAAATATTCCGATAGCCCGGGACGTTTAATATCCCCCATACTTGCTTACCCCGCGTGTACTGTGCGTCAAACGATAATCGTCGTTCCGCGTTGTCGTCTTGGCATCTCGTTCTGGAAGAGCCCTCTTCAGAACCAAACGCTGAGACGCAACTGCGCAACGGCGTAAACCATAACACTGGCTCTGCCCGGAACTAGGGGCAATATTTTGGCACCGCCCCCTTGACCATGAGTTGTGGTGCCTCAATCCACATCGCATAGGGCACATTAAACCAATGAAATCGCGCAAAAAAACGTAGTCGTGATTCATCCCCAGTTTCGATTGGGCATGCCCTTCCTCAAGGAATTCCTCCACATGCGTTGATAAGATTTTGTACGCGAATCACGCGTCCAGTGATTCGCGCGATCCGGCTTGACTCTCATGCGTTTCCACGCCGCGAAGACGAAATGCCCAAGCAGGATTTTTCAGTGATCATCCACAGCAAGACGAAAATGCGAGATAAGGCGACCGGGTGCCGCGAGACGTTTCACGTCCCACTGTGGCAGAGCTGCAGCGCATGCAGTCACAGCGAGGATTCCTGACAGATGAAGTCCTGCTGCGACCTCGGAATTTCGATGAAAGGTGAGCGATGCGCTACTTACACACTATGGTTCGCATCACGGACATTGCAGCGAGTCTGAAATTCTACTGTGACGCGCTCGGCATGAAGGAAATCCGCCGCACGGAAAGTGAGAAGGGCCGCTTCACCCTGATCTTCCTCGCCGCTCCCGAGGATGAAGCGCGCGCCACGAGCGAAAAGGCTCCGATGCTCGAGCTCACCTATAACTGGGACCCTGAAGATTACGGCTCGAGCCGTAACTTCGGCCACCTCGCCTTTGCCGTCGACGACATCTACGCCACCTGCGAGCGGCTCCAGGCCGCCGGCATCACGATCAACCGACCGCCCCGCGATGGATACATGGCCTTCGTCCGCTCGCCAGACCTCGTCTCCATCGAGCTTTTGCAGAAGGGCGCCCCATTGCCCTCGCGAGAACCCTGGGCCTCGATGCCGAACTCGGGGACGTGGTGAGCAGCACGCCGATGACGCACCGAGACGTCGCAATCATCGGCGCGGGCCCCGCAGGCTTGTTCGCGGCCGAGATCATCGCCACCGCCGGACATCATGTGACGATTTACGAGCGCATGCCGTCTCCCGCGCGAAAGTTTCTTCTTGCCGGACGCGGCGGGCTGAACCTCACCCACAGCGAGCCGATCGAAAGATTCCTGACGCAATACGGTCCGAACGCCGAAAAGGTTCGATCCATCGTCGAAGCCTTTCCGCCATCCGCACTCATCGGCTGGGCAAACGGTCTCGGCGCGGAAACATTCATCGGCTCGAGCGGGCGGGTCTTTCCGCGCGCCATGAAAGCTTCGCCGCTTCTGCGCGCGTGGCTGCGACGGCTGAACGAACTGGGCGTCGTCATCAAATCACGCCACTGCTGGAGCGGATTTGTTGCGGAGGGCGGCTGCTCGTTCGAAACGCCCGAAGGCCCAATCGTGATCAAGCCGGATGCAACACTCTTCGCGCTTGGCGGCGCGAGTTGGCCGAAGCTCGGTTCCGATGCGCTTTGGGCGGAGACGTTCAAAAACGCCGGCATTCCGGTAACGCCCCTCGAAGCCGCCAATTGCGGCGTGCTCATCTCCTGGTCCGAGATTTTTAGATCGCGCTTCGAAGGCGCCGCATTGAAGCGCATCGCGCTCAACTGCGCTGGCGCGACGACACGAGGCGAAGTCATCGTGACGAAGACCGGGCTCGAAGGCGGCGCGGTCTACGCACTCATACCGCAACTCCGCTCCGCTCTTCGCACGCAAGAGAGCGCGACACTCTCAATCGATCTGAAACCGGATGTCGAACATTCCGTTTTGGCCGAGCGCCTGGCAAAACCGCGCGGCAAGGAAACACTGACCAACTTTCTGCGGAAAGCGGCCCACCTCGACCCGCCGGCACTCGCTCTGCTGCGCGAGGCGGACGCAAGCCTTCCCGCCGAAGCTGACGCGTTGGCGGCCCGCATCAAGTCGGTTCCACTCAGGATCAACGGCCTTTCCGGCATCGGCCGGGCAATCTCGACCGCAGGCGGGATCGACTGGGCGGCCCTGACCGACGACTTGATGATCAAGGAACGTCCGGGCATGTTCGCAGCTGGCGAAATGCTCGATTGGGAAGGTCCCACCGGCGGCTATCTCTTGCAAGCCACATTCGCAACCGCGACCCGTGCCGCAACCGGCATGCTAGCCTGGCTCGCGAGCGCCGAGAGCGAAGCAAGCTCAGGTCTTTAACGAGCCTGAAGCCAACCTGTCGCAACCCGTCCCGCACGAGGGTTCTACGCACCGCGACAGTGAGAAAACCCCGTTCTAGTCTCAGAACGAGGAATAATATCCTATTCTTATTTATTGATATCGCTTCTCAGGAGAATGATTTACCCTTATGTAGCGAAGTCTGGAGGTCTCCATGACGTTGTATGAAGCACCCGCATCCGCTGCCAGCGGCCCGGCGGCGGCCGGTCATTCCGCACCGCAGCATGCACTTGCAGTGGCGCTGGATCACAAGCTGGCCGGGTTGACGACGCTCGAGGAGCGTCTTGCCGCCATCCGTTCGGCGATTGAGGGTACGATTGCATTCTCGACCAGCCTCGGCATTGAGGATCAGGCGATCACGCATGCCATCGCATCGACCGGGACCGACATCGACATTTTCACTCTCGATACCGGCCGCCACTTTCCCGAAACGCTCGACACTCTGTTCGATACCGAAGGCAAGTATGGCATCAAGATCCGCGTGATGTTCCCGGAAGCCGCCGAAGTCGAGGACCTCGTCGCGAATGAGGGCGTCTACGGCTTTCGCTATTCCGTCGACGCACGAAAAGCCTGCTGCGAAATTCGCAAAGTTCGTCCGCTTAATCGCGCGCTGAAAGGCGCGACCGCCTGGGTGACCGGCCTTCGCCGCGAGCAATCGCAAGGCCGCTCGCATGTTCCGTTCGCGAGCTACGATGCGGCGCAGAACCTCATCAAGCTGAACCCCATTGCCGACTGGACGCTGGCCCAGCTCGAAGATTACGTTGCTGCCAACAAAATTCCCGTCAATGCGCTGCACGCCAAAGGCTTCCCGTCGATCGGCTGCCAGCCGTGCACGCGAGCGATTGCACCGGGCGAGGATATCCGCGCCGGCCGCTGGTGGTGGGAAAACGAGAATGGCAAGGAATGCGGGCTTCACACGCAGTCCGAAGATCCCGGCTTCGAACCAAAGGACCGCGCCGCATGACGGCTTCGCCCTCGCATCTTGATCTCCTTGAATCTGAAAGCATTCACATCTTCCGCGAGGCTGCGGCGCAGTTCCGCAAGCCCGTGCTGATGTATTCGATCGGCAAAGATTCGACTGTCCTTCTGCATCTCGCGCGCAAGGCCTTCTTTCCGCAGGCCGTGCCCTTCCCGCTGCTTCATGTTGATACGACGTGGAAGTTCCGGGATATGATCGCCTTTCGCGATCGCACCGCCCGCGAGCTGGGGCTGGACTTGATTGTCCACACCAACGAGGACGGCATCAGGCGCGGCATCAATCCGATCGATCACGCCCCCTCGATCCATACCGACGTTTTGAAAACGCAGGCGCTGAAGCAGGCGCTCGATAAGTATGGCTTCGATGCCGCTTTCGGCGGCGCCCGCCGCGACGAGGAAGCAAGCCGCGCCAAGGAACGCGTCTTTTCCTTCCGTGCTTCCGGCCACCGCTGGGACCCGCGCAAGCAGCGCCCCGAGATGTGGCATTTGTTGAATGGCCGCCTCGGAACCGGCGAAACGGTGCGCGTCTTCCCGATGTCGAATTGGACCGAAAAAGATGTCTGGCGCTACATTCTGCGCGAGAAACTGGAAGTCGTGCCGCTGTATTACGCCGCCGAACGGCCGACCATCGTTCGCAACGGTCAAATTCTGATGCAGGACGACGAGCGTCTGCAACCACGGGATGGCGAGAAAATCGAAATGCGGAAAATCCGCTTCCGCACGCTCGGCGATTATCCACTGACCGCCGCCGTCGAGTCCAATGCCGATACGATCGAAGCCGTCGTCGCCGAAACAATCAACGCGCAGACGTCGGAACGTCAGGGCCGCCTCATCGATCACGATCAGGCCGGCGCAATGGAAAAGAAGAAGCAGGAAGGCTATTTCTGATGTCGGTGCACGCCCTGCATAAACACGAGTTCTCGCACAAGCCTCAGCCGCATCTCGAAGTCGTGCCCAATCTCGTGCGCGAGTTGGGCGGCATCACGCATCTTTTGACCTGCGGTTCGGTCGACGACGGCAAATCAACGTTGATCGGGCGCCTGCTCTGGGACGCCTCGGACCTGTACGAGGATCAGCGCGAGAACGTCCGCCGCTCGGGCCGCAAGGCAGCGGGCACCGATCTTCCTGACTTCTCGATGCTGCTCGACGGTCTCGTCGCCGAGCGCGAGCAAGGCATCACGATCGATATCGCCTGGAAGTATTTCGATACCGAAACGCGCCGCTTCGTCATCATCGATTCTCCCGGCCACGAGCAGTACACGCGCAACATGGCCTCGGGCGCATCGCATGCCGACGTCGCCATCGTACTCGTCGACGCGCGCTCGGGCGTGAAGAAACAAACGAAACGCCACACCGCGATCCTCGATCTTGTCGGCGTCAAGCACGTCGTGCTCGCCGTAAATAAAATGGATCTCGTCGGCTGGTCCGAAGACGTGTTCCGCAAGATCGAAGCCGATTTCCGCACGCTGTGCTGGAAATTCAATTTCTGGGACGCAACCGCCATCCCGCTGTCGGCCGTCTTCGGCGACAACGTTTCGGCGAAATCCGAAAATATGTCCTGGTACACCGGCCCGACACTCATCCAGCATCTGGAGAAGACGCCAAGCCGCGTCAGCGAAGCCGGGTCCGTGTTTCGTTTTCCCGTGCAGACCGTGCTGCGAGATGGCCAGGATTTCCGTGGCCTCGCGGGCACCGTCACATCCGGATCGGTCAAGGTTGGCGACGTCCTCGTCGATACCTTGAGCAACGCCAGCGGTAAGGTGATCCGCATCGCGACAATGGACGGCGATCTTGAAAATGCGTCCGCCGGTCAGGCCATCGCGCTGCAGCTCGACGTCGATATCGACATATCGCGCGGCGCCGTTCTGTCCACTCCCGAGATGCGCCCCGTCGCGGCTCAGACCGTCGAAGCCCGTTTCGTTTGGCTGTCGGAGGATGAATTCAGCCCAACGGCCGGCTACCTCTTGCGAACCTCGACCGATCTCATTCCCATTTCCAACATCGAGATCAAGGCGCTGCTCGATCTCGAAACGATGGCATCGCGTCCGGCAAGAGGCTGCGGCGCGAACGATATTGCAATCGCTAAAATCTCGCTGGGTCGCGCCGCCGCCATCGATGTCTTCGCCGAAACGCCCGAAACCGGAACGCTCCTGCTCGTCGACTCCGTCTCCGGCGCAACGATGGCGGGCGGTATTGCGACGGCGGTCAATTCCAAGGCTGAAAAGCCGGCCGAGGGACATTTCGTGCTGAAGCGCGACATGCTTGCGAACGGTCTCAATCGCGACCTCTCGATGAGTTCGAGCGATCGCGAAGAGTTCATGCGCCGCGCGAACGAGGTCGCAATCATTCTCCGCGCAGCCGGCGTCGCCGTAGCCATCGAGCCGCCGCCGCCAGTCGATGACGGCATGGATCCGGGGCTTTAAGCGCAGGCACAGGAACCGGGTGCGTCGCACCGCCCATAGCACTTTCCGCGCTCTTTGCGCGCGGCGTCCCTTCCGCAAAGAGGGTCGCTGCGCGCAATTCTATCGGACGCGAAAAATCTCCGCTATCCAAGCAACAAATCCACAATTGCGGAGCTACGTGATCTCGCGTAGGTCAGTTCGTCAACCGCGCCACGGAATCCCATGCCCGAATTCGATCTGACCACACTCTGGCCCATGGTGATCACGGGCGGCTTTGTCGTCGGCTTCCTCGTCGGCATGACGGGTGTTGGCGCCGGCTCACTAATGACGCCATTCCTGATCACCAAGATCGGCGTGCCGCCTGCGTTGGCTGTCGGCACGGACTTGCTGTTCGCATCGATAACCAAAGCTTCCGCTGCCTGGCCTCACCACAATTTCGGTAACGTCAATTGGCGTCTTGTCGGCTGGCTCGCCATGGGAAGTGTACCGGGCTCGCTGGCGATGCTCGCGGTCTTGCACACCCTCAATCCCGACACCGCAGCGCTGGCCCTATTCATCAAGAGGGCGCTTGTCGCCGCCCTCGTGCTTAGCTCAATCGCGATCCTGATCTATCCGTTCGTCGTTCGCGGCCATGCACTTGTTGGCGAACCGGCAGAGATCAAGGTCCGCCGTCTGCCGACATTGCTCCTCGGTTTCACACTCGGATCGATCGTCACGCTGACGTCGGTCGGCGCTGGCGCGATTGGCGTCGTTATCCTGACGCTGCTTTATCCGATGCTTCGGACGCGCCGCCTGATCGGCACCGACATCGTGCACGCCGTGCCGCTGACACTCATCTCCGGCCTCGGTCACATGTCGATTGGCAATACGAGCTTCGAGCTTCTGGGATTGCTTCTTGTCGGCTCGATCCCCGGCATCGCCATCGGGTCGCGCCTGACCGGCTTGCTGCCCGACTGGCTGCTGCGCATCTTCCTCGCGCTGATCCTCTGCTTCGCCGCTTACCAGCTATCGCTGAAGCTCTAGTTGGCCGAAAAAGCCCGCGCAGAACGTCATCCCCGCGCAGGCGGGGATCCGTCCAGGCTTCTGTTCTTCGCTATGGTCAGGCTTGGATGGATCCCGGCCTTCGCCGGGATGACGAATGAAACGGTTTAGGGCTCCTAAACCAACTTCACGTCAGCGTGGAATTGATTGCCGGCCGTCGTCGCCTTCACGACGCCCGACCGGATCGTAAAGTCGCCGAAGTGCTCGCCGTCTTCGCGCTCTTTCGAATACGCAATAAAGAGCGGCTCGAGCAGCGAAACGATCCGCTGCTTGTCGACATCCTGGGCGTAAAGCTTGGAGAGCCGTGAGCCGTTGAAGGCCGCGCCGAGATAGAGGTTGTAGAGTCCCGGGTTGCGCCCGACGAGACCAACCTCCGCAAGATACGGACGCGCGCAGCCGTTCGGGCACCCGGTCATACGGATGACGATGTCATCGTCCTTGAGACCGGCGCGCTCGAGGCTCTCCTCGAGCGCGGTGACGAGATCCGGAAGGAAACGCTCAGCTTCCGCCAGCGCAAGACCGCACGTCGGCAGTGCTACGCACGACATTGCATTGCGCCGAAGTCCCGACGACACATCGAGCGAGACGCCATGCGTCTTGAAGATCCCCTCGATCTTGGGCTTCGCCTTCGCGGAGACGTTCGCGAGAATGACGTTCTGGTTCGCGCTGCAGACGAAATCGCAAATGCCAAGCTCCGCGATCTCGCGCAGCGCTGACCTCAGCGCATAGCCGGGCTTATCCTTGATGCGGCCGTTCTCGACGAACAGCGTCAGATGCCAAGTCTTATCCGAGGCCTTCTTCGCATCGAGCGTCGGCCGCCAGCCGATCTTGTCACCGGTGCCGGTGAATTTGAATGCCCGCGGCTTCTCGAATTTGAAGCCGGCGCGCTTCTCGACCTCTTCGCGGAAATTATCGAGACCGCGATCTTCGATCGTATATTTGAGCCGCGCCCGGGCACGGTTTTCGCGGTTGCCCCAGTCGCGCTGAACGGTAACGACGCTTTCTGCGACAGCGATGGCTTGCTCGGGCCTGCAGAAGCCGAGGAGATCAGCGGTGCGCGGAAACGTATTGACGTCGCCATGCGTCATGCCCATGCCGCCGCCAACGGTGACGTTCCAGCCGACAAGCTCACCCTTCTCGACAATGGCGATATAGCCGAGATCATGCGCATAAATATCGACATCGTTATCCGGCGGCACCGCGACCACGACCTTGAACTTACGCGGCAGGTAATGAACGCCGTAGATCGGTTCCTCGTCCTTCTTCGCAGGCCGCGACGCATCCTGGACCTTTTCACCATCGAGCCAGATCTCGTGATAGGCGCCCGTCCGCGGCAGCAGATGCTCGCTGACCGACTTGCCGAGATCGTAGGCCAACTTGTGCGCCTTCGAGAGATGCGGGTTCGCGGCGGTCATGACGTTGCGATTGACGTCGCCGCACGCAGCCAACGTATCGAGGCAGATAGCGTTGAACGATTGCATCGTGCGCTTCAGGTTCGACTTGATGACGCCGTGAAACTGGAACGTCTCGCGCGTCGTCAGGCGCATCGTGCCGTTCGCGTAGGTGCTGGCAATCGTATCGAGCCCGATCCACTGCTTCGGCTTCACGACGCCGCCTGGAATGCGCAGGCGGATCATGAATGAGTAAGCCTTCTCGAGCTTTTTCTTGCCGCGCTCGCCGCGAACGTCGCGATCATCCTGAATGTAGGAGCCATGAAACTTGATCAGCTGTTGATCGTCTTCCGCGATGGCGCCTGTCTCAACTTTGAGCAGCCCCTCAGCCAGCGTACCGCGCAGCTGATGGCTTTGCTCCTTGATGAACTCGTTTTTCGAACGCTTGTCGGTCATTTCGATTGTTCCCGGCTGCTCCCTCTCTCCATCGCCCTTGCGATGGGAAGAGGGTCGGGGTGAGGGGCTGCAACCGTGCTGGAGCAAATCGCGGCCCCTCACCCTAACCCTCTCCCCATGAAGGCCGGGGAGAGGGAATTCAATTTTTAATAGATATCGCGTTGGTAGCGGCCGGCTTTCGTCAGCTCCTTGAGCTTCGCCCGGCCCGCTTCTTCGTCGCCCTTCAACGGCTCGCCTAGGACCTTGACGAGCGTGGCGTCGACATCTTTAGCCATACCCTTCTCGTCGCCGCAGACGTAGATGTGGGCACCTTCCTGTAGCCACGCGTTGATCTCCGCGCGCTTCTCCCAGATACGATGCTGGACATAGATCTTTTCCGGCTGATCGCGCGAGAATGCAACGTCGATGCGCGTCAGGTCGCCCGACGCCAGATAATCCTGCCACTCGAGCTGATACAGGAAATCGTTGGTAAAGTTCCGCTCGCCGAAGAAAAGCCAGCTCTTGCCCTTGGCGCTGTCCGCAACGCGCTCTTCGACGAAGCCGCGATAGGGCGCAACGCCGGTGCCGGCACCGATCATAATGATGGGTGTATGCCCGTCCGCCGGTAAGCGGAAATGCCGGTTCGGCTTGACGTAGATACGCGCGTTTTGCCCGGCCTTGCGGCGCTCGCCGAGGAACGTCGATGAGACGCCCTTGCGGACGCGGCCATGTGACTCCCAACGAACGGCACCGACGAGAAGATGCGCTTCTCCCGGATGCGCCTTGAGGCTCGACGCGACAGAATAGAGCCGTCCCGGCAACGGCCGCAAAAGCCCCGTCAACTGTTCCTGCGTAAGCTTTTCCGGATACGCGAGGAAGAGATCGATCAACTGCCGGTCCGCTGCAAACTTCGGATAAGCCTCGCCTTCAAGCAAAGCCTTGACGTCGGCGCGGCCCGTCAGCTTCGCGTAGTTGTCGACAAGAGCCCGCGACAGCGTCGTGACGTCGTAGGATTTCTGCAGCTTCAGCAGCAGAGCCGCCTCCGAGCCGAGGCCGACGGCCTGCAGAAGGTCATCGACGAGAGCGGGATCGTTTTCGGGCAACAGGCCGATGGCGTCGCCCGGCCGATACTTGAATGCCGAATCGTCGAACGCAAATTCCGCATGCCACGTTTCGCGCGTTGAGCCGCTGCCGTTCAAATTGACGAGCGCCGCAATCTCGGCTTCGAGCGGCTGTTCGGCGGTGTACCTCGGTTCGTCATCCTCGAGATGTGGAAGAACGCCGCCGAAATCGACGTGCACGACCGTGCCGCCCGCCGCCGTGTCTTCCGGCGCAAGTTTGGCCAGCGCACCTTCCGTCCATTCCGCCGCCTTCTTCGCATAGTCGAGATCGAGATCGACGCGATCGAAAGTCCGCACGCCGCCGAGTTCTTCAAGCCGCTGATCGATCGCCTTGCCGACGGCGCAGAACTGCGCATAAGCCGTGTCGCCCAGCGCCAGAACCGCGAACTTGGCACCATCGATACGTGGTGCCGCATCGCTCATCAGTACCTGATAGAAATCAACGGCGCGTGCCGGCGGATCGCCCTCGCCCCACGTCGCCGCGAAGACGACGATATTCTTGGATTTGGCGAGGAGCGCCATGTCGGCGTCCGCCATGTCGTACACTTTCGCATCGAGACCGTGCTTCTGCGCAGCCTTCTTTGCCTTGGCCGCGAGGGCTTCCGAATTGCCGCTTTCGCTCGCATAGAGAATGGTCAGCGGTGCACGCGGCTTCGCAGCCGGAACCGGCTGGGCCATGCCCCCGCTCTGGGCGGCCTCGAAACCGGCGAAAAAGCCAGAGAGCCACGACCGTTGCTGCGGAGTTGTTCGCGCAACCACTTCGTTCAAGAGATCGATGTCTTCCGGCGGAAAAGGCGCATTGCGCGGAAGTAGAAGGTTCGCCGTCACTCAAAGTTCTCCTGCTCAGGGGTGTACCGGGCAATCAGGAGGCGCGGCCGTAGCGCGCCTCTGAACACGGACAAAACCCAAACATGTCGATCAGCCGCGCGTCCGGCCCCGCCTAAAAGGCCTCAAATCCTGTTAGGCGCCCAACGACGCTGGGCTTCACGTCGGCGGAACCCATCTCATACACGAAATTAGAACATTTTTCTACATAGATGCGTCATTCGGCCAAAATATAAGCATGAAATTCCAATACATGCGCCATGTGACGTATAAAAATTACATATTGGGGGCTGAAGCAGGACGCGCGGACTACTAGAAACTGTTCGCGTAGCTCACCTGTACTGATCGGCAGTCAATTCGATCACACGCAGACGTGAAGCGCATTGATTTGAAAAGCAGACCCCGAACATGATCTCTACGTCATGACAGCGGCAACCAGCCTTGACTTTAGTAGGCTGATCCGCAGATTGGGCCGGCACAACAAGTGTCTGCACCGGTCTAGTGGGCCCTCGGCGGGGTCTGCGAGGAACGTAAGCAATTTACCGCTTTTGGAGGAAACACAATGAAGATTTGGACCAAACCCGCAGTGCGCGAGCAGGAAGTCGGCCTTGAGGTCACGAGCTACCTGCCGGCCGAGATCGACCTCATCTAATCGATGAAGTCTTCAGTCTCGCAAGGTTTGTGAGACACCGGCGCGGCGGTCGATGATCATCGGCCGCCGCTGCTGTTTGCTCTCGAAAAATGAGAGCGCTGCCGGCTTCGGCGACCCGTCGGCGCAACCATATAAGCTCACATGATCATCAAAGTGCTCGGATCCGCCGCTGGGGGTGGATTTCCGCAATGGAATTGCAATGGCTTTCACTCCGCAAAGGTGAGAGCCGGTGTGGCGGGATACAGGCCAAGGCTGCAATCCTCCCTCGCCGTCAGTAGTGACGGCGCCAACTGGGTATTGCTCAACGCCTCCCCGGATATTCGCCAGCAGATCAACGAAACGCCGGAACTGCAGCCCGTCAAAAACGGAGCGCTCCGCAATTCGCCGATCAAGGCCGTGGTTCTGACCAACGCCGACGTCGATCACATCACCGGGCTCTTGAGCCTCCGCGAAGGCCAGCCCTTTTCGATCTACGCCGCCGACCGCGTCCTCGCGACGCTGGAAACAAATAGCGTTTTCGACGTCCTCGCCAGAGACAAAGTCCACCGCATCCCGTTCGAGCTGAATGTGCCGACACGTCTCGAAGGCGCCAGCGTTGATCTGGGCCTCGTCGTCGAAGCCTTCGCTGTTCCGGGCAAAGTCGCGCTATTTCTCGAAAAGGGCGACGCGAGCAGCAATTTCGGCAGCCGCGACGGCGACACCATCGGCCTCAAGGTCACCGATGCCAAAACCGGCAGATCGTTCTTCTACATCCCGGGCGTTGCCGAGATCGACGAGCCGCTCGCGGCCAAAGTCCGCAATGCCGAGCTGCTTTTCCTCGACGGCACATTGTTCGATGACGACGAAATGCTGACCCAGGGCCTTCTGAACAAAACTGGCAAGCGAATGGGCCATATCTCGGTTTCTGGACCCGACGGTTCTATTTCCGCATTGAGCCAGCTCAATGTGAAGCGCCGGATCTACGTTCACATTAACAACTCCAACCCGATCCTGGACGAGAATTCAGAAGCCCGTAAAGTTGTCGACGTATCCGGGTGGGAAGTCGGCTTCGACGGCATGGAGGTCCGCCTATGAACCCAGTCAGTCTCGAGAAGAAAAACGCCGAACGTCGCGGCAACGAGCCCCCGATGTCGCCTGCCGAGTTTGAAGCCGAGCTTCGCGCCGTCGGGCCCGAGCGCTATCACGATCTCCATCCCTTCCATCACATGCTCCACGGCGGCAAATTGAATAAGGGTCAAGTCCAGGCCTGGGCTCTCAACCGCTTCTGCTATCAGTCCGCGGTTCCGCGGAAGGATGCTGCTCTGATCAGCCGTGTCTACGATCGCGAGCTGCGCCGGGAATGGCTGCACAGAGTTCTCGACCATGACGGTCTTCCGCCGGACGAGCCGGGCGGCATTGAACGTTGGCTGATCCTGACGGACGGCCTCGGCCTCGATCGCGACTACGTGATCTCCCGGCGCGGCGCGCTGCCGGCCACCGTTTTCGCCGTCGAATCCTATGTCACATTCGTCCGCGAGCAGCCTTTGACGATCGCCGTCGCCTCGTCGCTGACCGAACTCTTCGCACCGAAGATCCACAAAGAGCGCATCGCCGGCATGCTCGAGAACTATGACTTCATCGACGACAAGGTGATGGCCTACTTCAAGCGCCGCCTGACCCAAGCGCCGCGGGACGCTGACTTCGCACTTCAGTATGTCTTGAAGAACGCCAAGACGCGTGAGGAACAGGAAGCGTGCGTGGATGCGGTCCGCTTCAAATGCAATGTCCTCTGGGTCCAGCTCGATGCGCTCTATCACGCCTATGTCGCCGGTCACATTCCACCCGGCGCGTTCCGCCCCGAGGCCTAATCGATGAACGCCGAAGCCAATCGCACACGTGTGATCATCGTACCGGCGTCAAAACCGGCGTTGCCACCCCATATTAAGCTGAGACACGACGCTGGACGAGGCCGGTGGCATGTGTTGGCACCTGAACGCGTGTTCGAGCCGGACCCGATCGCGATCGAAATTTTGAAGCGTTGTGACGGCGTGAACTCGGTTGAGGAGATCGCGTCCGAACTCGCGAAGGACTACAACGCACCGCTGCAGGAAATCCTGGCAGATACGATATCGATGCTGCAGGAGCTTTCGGATAAGGGCGTCGTCAAGGCCTAGAAGACCTGGGTAAAATACGGAGCTTACGTCAATGAACGAAGTAGCACCGATGGAGCAGTTCTCCGAAAAGCCCTTAGTCGAGGCTTGCGCCCGCGCGCCGGTTGGCCTTCTGGCCGAGCTGACACATCGCTGTCCGCTCCAGTGTCCCTATTGCTCGAATCCGCTCGAGCTTGATCGCGTCAACACCGAGTTGACGACCGAACAGTGGCAGGACGTGATGCGGCAGGCGGCCGACCTCGGCATCCTGCAGATCCATCTCTCGGGTGGAGAGCCGACCGTTCGCAAAGATCTCGAGGACATCGTCGAGGTCGCGGCGAAAGCCGGTCTTTACACCAACCTCATCACCGCCGGCGTGACGCTGACACGCGATCGCCTGAAGCGTTTGAAGGAACTGGGCCTCGACCACGTCCAGCTTTCGATCCAGGACGTCGACGAAGCCAACGCTGAAAAGATCTCGGCTTACAAGAACGGCCTCGCGAAGAAGCGTGAGGTCGGCAAGTGGGTGCGCGAATTCGATATGCCGCTCACCATCAATGCCCCGATCCATCGCCACAACATCGAGAACCTGCCGAACATCATCAATTTCGCCGTCGAAATGGGCGCCGGCCGCATCGAGGTCGCGAACATCCAGTACTACGCCTGGGCGCTCAAGAACCGGGCCAGCCTCATGCCGACCCGCGCTCAGGTTTTGAAGAGCGCCGAGATCGTCGAGGAAGCGAAAGAGCGCCTGAAGGGCATCATGGTCTTCGATTTCGTCGTGCCCGACTACTACGCAAAGACGCCGAAGCCCTGCATGGGCGGCTGGGGCCGCGGCGTGATGAACGTAACCCCACAAGGCCGGGTACTCCCTTGCCATGCGTCGGAGTCGGTTCCCGGCCTCGAATTCGACAACGTCAAAGACAGGCGTTTGGCGGACATCTGGCTCAACGGTCAGGCGTTCCAGAAGTACCGCGGCACCAGTTGGATGAAGGAACCGTGCCGGGGCTGCCCCCGTGCCGAGATTGACTTCGGCGGCTGCCGTTGCCAGGCCATGGCCTTCACTGGCGATCCGGCGAACACCGACCCGGCCTGCAAGCTGTCGCCCTATCACCAGGCCTTCGTCGCCGCCGCCGAGGCCGAGAGTGCTGTCACCGAACCGCCGCCGTTCGTCTACCGGCGCATGAGCCCAACAAAAGCGGCCGCCGCCGAGTAGCCCCATTAAGCGGCTCCTGAGCAGGATTTCGCACTGCAAGGTAATCTCCTAAAGATTATCCAGCCGGTGCGGCATTCTGTTCGGCTTCGGTTCAGAAAAAAAATGGCAACTTCCTGCGGCTGAGCTATGAGTGGCTGCGTTTCTGAGGTGTCGCTCAGGCGAAACGGGAAGGAAAAAATAGAATGCGCAAGTGGGTTCTGGCGGTCGCAATGATCGCAGCAGTTCCGACCGCTGCTATGTCCGCCGATGCGGAAGCCGGCAAGACGGTCTTCAATAAATGCAAAGCCTGCCACCAGGTCGATAAGAACGGCGTTGGTCCGCACCTTGGTGGCGTCGTTGGCCGCAAGGCTGCGTCGGTTGCCGACTACAACTATTCCGACGCCCTGAAGAAGTCTGGCATCACCTGGGACGAAGCTGCTCTTGATAAGTGGCTGCAGGGTCCGGCCAAGGACGTTCCCGGCACCAAGATGATCTTCGCCGGCGTCAAGGACGAAGGCGATCGCGCCAACCTGATCGAATATCTCAAGACGCTGAAGTAAAACCCACCGTCTGATTTCCAATTAATGGAAGCGCCGCGCAGACGAGAGTCCGCGCGGCGCTTTTCGTTTTGGTCGTCCCCAATTCTTAGACGAGCTGAACTTCGCTGCTGTCGAGCTTTTCCAGCATCGAATCGATCGTCCGGCCGCCGAGCTTGAGTTCCGGAGCGACATCCTTGAGCGGCACCAGCACGAATGCCCGCCCAGCAATGAGCGGATGCGGAACGGTGAGGTCCGGGTCGGCGATCACGAGATCCCGAAACGTCAGGATATCGACATCGATGATGCGCGGTCCCCACCGGCGCGTCCGAATGCGCCCCATGTCGTTTTCGACGGCTTGGCACTGTTTCAGCAACGCGTGCGGCGAAAGCCCGGTCTGGACCGCCACACACGCATTGACGAACCAGTCCTGATCCGTGACGCCCCACGGCGCCGACCGATAGAGCTTCGAGCGTGCGACAACGCGAATTGAGCCGTCGGCGGTCAGCAAGCGTATCGCCTCATCGATGTTATGCGTCCGGTCGCCAAGATTCGATCCGAGACCCAAAATGGCGTCGAACGCGTGAGCCGGCCCATTGCGGTGCGCGTCCATGCGCTCGACCTTCGCCATCGAATTTGCCTTCATCCGCCTCAGTCGTACTTGATGTAGGCGAACCTCATATCGCCGTGCGGTGTACCTTCGAGGCCCTTACCCTCTTTGCCCGGCTGCCAATGCACCACTTCCTCGATCTTCTTCGCAAGTTCGAGATCCTTGGATGTGATGCCCTTCGCCGCATGATTCATCAGGCGAACCTCGACCCAAGCATAGGACAGCGTCATATCCGGATGATGCCACGCCGCTTCGGCGAGATGGCCGACGGTATTGACGACCATGAGCGTGCCCTTCCAGCTCGCCGTCTTGTATGTACGGCGTATCCAGCCGTTCTCGAGCTTCCAGGTCGGAAGGTTGGCAGCTAGCCAAGCCTCAACATCGGCATCAGCCATCGGTTTTTCACGTTCTGCACTCATCTTGCCCTCGACCTCCAATTGTCGGAAAACTCGCTTTCTAAATCCTACCGCCGCCGCGACCGAGAAAGCAAACGGACGCCTGCAGCGGTTTTCGAGAAAGGACCGTTTTACGTGAGGCCTTTTCCGGCAACCTCTGCCGCGATCCGCGTCACGGCTCCGGCGCGCTTGCACCTGGGCTTCCTCGATTTGAACGGGGACCTGGGACGACGCTACGGAAGCATTGGCTTGAGCATCGACCGCCCGAGTACCGAGCTCACCGTCGCGAAGGCAGATCAGCATTCGGCCTCCGGACAGGAAAGTCAGCGCACCCTTGCGCTCGTCCGCAAGTTCGCGGGCGAACGGCCGGATAACGGCTACGCCATAAACGTCTCCGATGCCATCCCCGCACACGCCGGCCTCGGCTCGGGGACGCAACTTGCGCTTGCGATCGGCGCGGCGGTTGCGGCGATTGAAGGGCGCTCGCTTTCGGCGGCGGACATCGCCTCCCTTGGCGAACGCGGGGTCCGATCCGGCATCGGGGTCGAGGCCTTCACGTCCGGCGGCTTCATCATCGATGGCGGCAAAGGCAAAACGGACAGACCGCCGCCCGTGACGCTGCGGTCCGACTTCCCGCCGGACTGGCGGGTCATGCTGATCCTCGATCGCCGCAATGCCGGAGTTTCCGGCGAAGCCGAACTGACCGCATTCGCCGGCCTCCCCCCGTTCCCCGAGACGAGTGCAGCGCACATCTGCCATCTGGTCCTGATGAAACTCATGCCGGGCCTGAAGGAAGAAGACATCGGCGAGTTCGGTTCGGCCTTGACCGAAATTCAGGAGATCGTGGGTGCCCATTTTGCAACCAAGCAAGGCGGCAGCGCGTGGACCAGCAAAGCCGTCGGATATCTCGCATCTCGAATGCGAGAACTGGGCGCAACGGGCATCGGACAAAGCTCCTGGGGCCCGACCGGGTTCGCCTTTGTCGAAAGCCAGAAAGCGGCAGAACGCCTCTATCATTCTTTAAACGAAGAGGCTAAACGCGTCGGGCTCGAAATCCTGATCGCACACGGCCGCAACTCTGGCGCCCGCATCGAAACGCTGCGAAATACAAAACGAATGGAGCAATAAACGAAATGAGCGACGCAACCCCTATTCTGCATATGCTCGCGCCGCAGAAGCACATGAGCCCGTTCGACGTGAACATGGCGGCTGATGCCGGCTACAAGGTGATCGTTCCCTATATCAACGTCGAACTTGGCGAGGTCACGGGCCTCATTCAGGATGCAATTTTCTCGCGCCCCCCGAATTACGGCGTACGCACCGGATTCTTCATGGGCGGCAAGGATGCGATCCTCGCGCTCGATATGCTCGATGCCGCAAAAAAGGCGATGGTGCCGCCCTTCGAATGCTCCGTCTTCGCCGATCCGGCAGGTTCATTCACGACCGCCGCGGCCATGGTCGCCTGCGTCGAGAAGCTTCTAAAGGACAAGTTCAATAAGGACTGGAAGGGCGTGAAGGTCGCAGTCTTCGGCGCGACCGGCGTCGTTGGATTCGCGGCTTCGATCATCTCGGCGCTCGAGGGTGCCAACGTCCAGCTCGTCGCCCACCGCGGCGTCGAACGCGTCATCAAGAACGCCAAGATCTCCAAGGACCGTTTCGGGGTCGATCTTGAGGCAGTCCCCGGCGAAACTGACGCGCAGAAGGCTGATATCATTGCCAACGCCGAAGTTATCTTCGCGGCGGCCGCAGCCGGCGTTCAGGTCGTCTCGAAGGAACACAAGGCGCTCGCCAAGAACCTGAAGGTCATCGCGGACGTCAACGCCGTGCCGCCAGCGGGCGTCGAAGGCATGGAGCTTTTCATGAATGGCGAAAAGCTTCCGGGTTGCGACGCGCTCGGCGTCGGCCCGCTCGCGATCGGTGACATCAAGTACAAATGCGAATCCGGCCTCTTCAAGCAGATGATAGATTCCGACAAGTCGCTGGTGCTCGACTTCCGCGACGCCTATCAGCTAGCGAAAAAACTCGTCGGACTGGCTTGAGGCCATAGGCTTGAGCGGCGTAGCGGTCCTCATCGCCGCGTTTTCCGGGCGGAGCCTTGCGCAGTCCGCCCGGCGCGCCGGTTTTGAGCCCCTCGTCGCCGATGCCTTCGGCGATCTCGACACACAAGCCGCCGCCGAGGACTTTCGCGTTCTCGACGGCGCCATGCAAACGGGCTTCCGCACGAAGCCTCTGATTGCCGCCCTTGAAGACTTAGCCCGATCTTCGGCGACAAAGCCGGTAGGGCTCGTCCTGGGCTCCGGCTTCGAGGATAAGCCGCGTCTCGTCGCGGCGCTAGAAAGCCGGTTCAAGCTGCTCGGCTCCGATGCCGCGACCTATAAGGCCTGCAAGGACCCGCAGAGCTTCTTCGGGATTCTCGACAGGCTCGGCATCCCGCACCCCGAAACGCGAACGTCTCCGCCCGTCGATTCAACCGGCTGGATATCGAAGCGCGTCGGCGGCAGCGGCGGCCGCCATATACGGGCGTGCCACGGCCCCCAACGTGCCAAACCCCGCCGCTATTTCCAGAAGGAACTGAGAGGCGAACGCATTTCCGCGGGCGGCGTATTTGCGGCCGAAGGCAATACGATTCTGCTCAGCCGCCAATGGATTTCACCATCCTCAGAGCATCCATTTCGGTTCGGCGGCTGCGTCTCGAACCCGGCGATCGGCGAATGCCTCGGCGAAACGATATTGAACGTTGTGCAGACCGTCGCGAGCGACCTCGGGCTCCGCGGCATGGCCTCCTTCGACTTCATCGTCGAACCTGCGCTTGGCCCATACCTGCTCGAAGTCAATCCGCGTCCGGGGGCATCGCTTGATGTTCTCGACGACGGCAAAGGCCAACTGTTCGCACAGCATATGGCCGCCTGGAAGGGTGCCGCCACCGAGGGCGTTCGGGAAATTCCCAAACACGCAAAAGCGATGGCGATCCTTCACGCCGACCGGGCCCCCATAAAACTTAACGAAATCCCCTGGCCCGACTGGAGCGCCGACCGCGGTCCCCCTGGAACGTTCATCCCCACCGGCGCCCCTCTCGCCACGGTCTTCGCTGAAGCGCCGACGGCAGATGCGGCAGAAGCCCTCGCTCGCAAACGCTTGGCGGAACTTGAAGACCTGATATACGGACACGCCAAATCCTGACCCGGAGTTTCTAATGGTAAAGCAGCCCAGCGTTTCGGCAGGCGCCGCAAAGATCGTCGACGACATCGTGGCCAATGCCGATGCGCTTCGCATCTCCGTCACGAAAGGCAGCCTTGGCGAACGGATCATCGACATGGGCGCCTCTGTTGTCGGCGGACTTGAAGCCGGCCGCCGCCTCGGCGAGGTCTGCATGGGCGGGCTCGGCACCGTCGCATTCACGCAATCGTCGGGCCTTCCGAACTGGCCACTGGGCGTCGTCGTTACGTCGAACAATCCGGTCATTGCCTGCCTCGCCAGCCAGTATGCCGGCTGGACAATCAGTGACGAAGCATCTGGCTTCTTCGCGCTCGGCTCCGGACCGGCGCGCGCCCTGTCGCGCGTCGAGGACCTGTACAAAGAACTCGGCTACGTCGACCATTACCCGAAGGCGACGCTCGTCATCGAAGGCGATAAGGCTCCGCCTGCGGCAGTCATCGCGAAGCTGTCGACGCACTGCGGCATCGATCCGACCGGTCTTTCGATCTTGTACGCAACCACCTGGAGCCTCGCCGGCACCGTGCAGATTGCGGCCCGCGTTCTCGAGGTCGCGATCCATAAAGCGCACGCTCTCCACTTCCCGCTCGAAAATATCCTCGACGGCACCGGCACGACGCCAATCGCGCCGCCGGTTCCTGATTTCGTCAAGGCGATGGGCCGTACCAACGATGCCATCATCTATGGCGGCCGCATCCATCTCTTCGTCAAAGGTCCGGATACCGATGCCAAGCGGCTTGCGGAAAATCTGCCGGCGAGCACCTGCAGCGCTTACGGCAAACCGTTCGCCGAGATTTTCGCCGACGTTAACGGCGACTTCTACAAAATCGATCCGATGCTGTTCTCGCCAGCTCAGGTGATCGTCTCGAACGTCGAGACGGGCAATTCGTTCCGCGCAGGCGAGCTCGCGCCGGAGATCGTCGATGCGAGCTTCCGCTGAAATAACGCCTGATCCTTTGCCGGGTCCCGGCGATGGTCTGCACCTCGCCCTTCTGATCGAAGAAGGGCGAGGCGAATGGCACGCCCGCCGTATCGTCCGCTCGCTCGAAGCCATGGGCGCGCGCGTCACGGTTTCATCGCTTCCACATTGCGCTTTCGACACTGGCCTCGAAAGCGGCATCGACATTCCGGGCTTCAAAGGCCGCTTGCCCGATGGCGTTTTCGTGCGCTCGATCTCCGCCGGGACTCTGGAGCAGATCACGTTCCGGCTCGGCCTGCTGCATGCGCTGCGCGAAAGCGGCGTGCGAGTCTGGAACGACGCGCGCGCCATCGAACGCTGCGTAGACAAATCGCAAACGACATTTCTTTTGCACAAGAACGGCATCCCGACACCGCGCACGCGCGTCTGCGAAACGCTTCCGCACGCGCTCGAATACACCGAAGGGCTCGGTCGCCCGCTTGTCGTGAAACCGCTCTTCGGCAGCCAGGGCAAAGGCATCGGCATGATCGCTCAGCAGAGCGAGCTGCCCGCGCCCGAGACCGTCGATCAGATGTATTACATGCAGGATTACGTCGCGCCGCGCGACGGCCTCTTCGAGGATTGGCGCGTGCTCGCAACCCGTCACCGCGTCGTCGCGGCCATGACGCGGCGAGGCACCAATTGGGTGACAAACATTCACCAAGGCGGCAAAGCCCGAGCCCATCTCCCCGATGACGAAATGACTCGCATTTCAATGGCCGCGATGCGTGCCGTCGATGCCGATTACGCCGGCATTGATCTCATTCGCACGGCAGAGGGCGAGCTTCAGGTTCTGGAAGTCAATTCCAATCCGGCATGGCGCGGGCTTCAGAGCGTCGCTGACATCAACATCGCCTGGGCGATCGCCGAAGATTTCTTGAAGACGGTCCTGGCGCATCGCGAAGCGTCGGGCATCCCCGTCGCCGCGGTGTCATGAAGGGACCGCGGCAACCCGCCGAGATAAGCGCGGCGTTTCTCGATGCCTGCAACGCCGAGCTCAACGCTTTGAAGCCGGGCAATGTCCATCGCTATTCCGCCGGCCACGGGATGGAAGTTCTCCATTTCGAGCAGGCGGCGAAGGCAGCAGCGGGTCCGATCGCCGATCCGTCGTTGAGCGTCGGCAAACGCATCCTCCGGGCAACCGAGGCGAGCGTTGCCGCGACGGGACTCAATACCAACCTCGGCATCGTGCTGCTCTGCGCTCCTCTTGCCAAAGCAGCGAGCGAAACGACATTCGACGTCGGCCTGCGCCGGCGGCTCGGCAACATTCTTTCCGCGCTCGACGAGCAGGATGCGGAAGACGCGTTCGAGGCGATCCGGATTGCCAACCCGGCCGGTCTCGGCATGGTTGGCGACGGCGATGTACGGGCCTCCTCGAGCCACCTGACGCTGATTGCTGCAATGCATCTTGCAGCCGAGCGCGATCGCATCGCCAATGCCTACGTCAACGTTTTTTCGGACGTTTTCGATTTCGCGTTGCAGGTACTTCACGCCGCGCGAGCGGAACCTGCCGCCGACCCGAATCTTGCGATCACGACGTTGCACATGGCTCTGCTTTCAGAGTTTCCCGACACCCATATCGCCAGGAAATACAATGCGGAGACGGCGTCGGAGGTTCAGCACGAAGCCCGCGCCCTGCGGTCGTACTGGTTTCCTACTGCAACTGCGAAATCGATCCCCGTCCTCCAGGATTTTGACGCAAAGTTGAAACAGAGCCGTCTCAATCCCGGCACCACTGCCGATTTTGTAGTCACCACCCTTTTCGCCGACGCGCTGATCGAGCGGAAACATTTATGAATGCCGTCGCAGCCAACTTTAAGGGCTTGTCTCGCTCGATGACCTGAGGCAATACAGGCACCGTGTCCGCATTCTCTGCGGACCTATCCCTGTGCCGACGCTGGTACTCATGACACCAGGGCGCCGACGTGCTTGGATATTCATCGCCAGAGCAGTACAGCGAAGTCCCGGCGACGGGGGAGCGTTGGTGCTCGTATCTTCATTTCGTGGGAGGAACCCCCCTAATGGCCAAAATTAATAAAGTCATGGTCGGCGAGTCGCTCGTCGGAGACGGTAACGAAGTCGCACACATCGACCTCATCATCGGACCCCGCGGTTCGGCTGCTGAGACGGCTTTCTGCAACGCGTTGACCAACAACAAGGACGGCTTCACGACGCTTCTCGCCGTCATTGCGCCGAACCTCCCCTGCAAGCCGAACACGATCCTTTACAACAAGGTCACGATCAAGGACGCCCGTCAGGCCGTTCAGATGTTCGGACCCGCTCAGTACGGCGTCGCAAAGGCCGTTCAGGACTCGGTCGCTGAAGGCGTTATCCCGGCTGCAGAAGCCGACGACGTCTTCATCAGCGTTGGCGTGTTCATCCACTGGGAAGCTGCCGACGACGCCAAGATCCAGGACTACAACTACCGCGCCGTCAAGGAATCGATCGCTCGCGCAGTTGCCGGCAAGCCGACGGCTGCTGAAGCAACCGCACAGCGCAACTCGGCTCACCATCCGTTCGGTGCGAAGACTTGAAGCGGAAACCGTCCTCAGCAGGTAGAAAACAAAAATGAAACTGCCCCTCCTATGAAGGGGGGTCTGCTGCAGCGATTGGGTAGACTGCTCTCGGGCCGTTACAGCGGTTGACATCCGGGCCGAAGCCAAGGCCGCAACTTGGCTTCGAACTCGGCTGGAGCGGCTGCTGCCAAATCCGGAATGGACATTATCGGCCGGCGACTTCTTTGAGGTCGCCGGCCGAAATTTTTCCGGCATGCAATGCCGATGCTAGCAAAGCGCCTTTGACGCCGATCTTTCGCAGCGCGTCGAGATCCGCGCGATTGCGGACACCGCCAGCCGCATAGACGCGCCGGCTTCCCGCGCGCGACACGATATCAGCAAGCTTTTGGAAATCTGGCCCGGCATTCGCGCCGATACGATCGAGCGTCATGACGATGACGCGCGACGGCCAGAGCGAAGAATCGCCAAGCAGCAATTCCGGCCCCATGAATTCGTCATGCCTGAAGTCGAGTGACAGAACCGTGCGCCCCGGCGCCTCGGCGGCGATATCTGTCCACACCCTCGTCGTCTCGATGCTTTCCGAGCCGACGACGAGCGTGGCGACGGGCGCAGCCAGCACGGCGCGCGATGCCCCCCGCGAGCCCGTTCCGGCATCGATCCAGATCTCGACCCCAGGCAAAACATGGCTCAGCGCCGGAACCAGATGCTTGTTGCGGCCTCGGCCCTCGATTCCATCGAGATCGGCCAAATAAAGCGTCCTAAACGGAAATAGCTTGGCGAGACCCCGCGCCAGGTCTGCCGGGTCGGCCGTCGCCGCGATTGGCGTCTCGATCGGTCGATAGGCCGAACGCTCCCCCTTGACCGCACGAACAACCTGCCCGTGCGCGACATCGATAACCGGAATTACGTCCACGACTTGCCTCCTCGGACCTTGAGTGTATCACGGGCGGAGATGTCGAAGCGAAGGCGCAAATGACGAAGGTCACAATCGGCTTGGATGTTGGCGGTGCCCACCTCAAGGTCGCGCGCGTGGAGGATGGCTGCGTCGTCGCCGTTCGTCAGCTTCCCTGTCCGCTGTGGGAAGGGCTGAACCAACTCGACGCCGCGCTGCATGCGGCCGATCCGCTGATCGCGAATCACTCCGTCTGCGCGATTACGATGACCGGCGAACTCACCGAGATTTTCGAGAGCCGCGAGGCCGGCGTGCTGGCGCTCGTCGCGCGATTGCGCGAACGGCTCCAGGGAGAGCTTCGCTTCTTCATGGGATTGAAGGGCTTCGCCTCGCTGCAATCCGCCGTCGGCGATCCACTCTCTGTCGCATCAGCAAACTTCATCGCAACGGCGCTGCTCGTGGCACAGCGCCTCCCTAAATCGCTGCTTATCGATATGGGCTCGACGACAACCGACATCATCGCCTGCGACCGTCCTCTGGGCTTGACCGATGCGGAACGCCTGCAGACGGGCGAGCTCGTTTATACGGGACTGACGCGAACACCCGTTGCCTCGATCGCAAACCGCGCGCCACTCGCGGGCCAATGGCAGAGCCTCGCCCGCGATAACTTTGCGACGATGGCCGATGTGCGCCGCATCCTCGGTGATCTACCTGAGAACGTCGATCAGCATCCAACGGCGGACGGCCGCGGAAAATCGCGAGAGGAAAGTCTCATCCGCTTCGCGCGCGGCTTCGGGCGCGACCCAGAAATGCGCCACCTGCCGGCGTGGCAGGTCTCCGCGAATTATGTTTCAGAACGGCAGCTGCGTTCGATCCACGACGGCGCGCTGCAAGTTCTGTCGCGCCCTGGCGAAGCGATAAAGTCCGTGGTGCTCGCTGGTATCGGCGCATCGCACGCGGAGAAAATTGCAATCCGTCTCGGAATTCCGGCAGTCGCATTCGGCACGCTCGTCGACGCCGAGAATGATCAGCAGCTTTGGGCGACGCGATGTGCGCCGGCTGTCGCCGTGGCGCTCTTGCAGCACAAATGAATTCGGCCGCAACGGAAACCGCCGCGGCCGAAAAAAATTTCACTGAACGAAGTCTCAGCCGCGTTCGCGACGGAGTCTCACGAGGTCGAACGAACCGCTCTCGATTTCCAGATCATAAACGTGACCGTTCGCGCGCTTCGCGTTGTTGACCTTCCAATATCCATGCGACCAGCGGACGTCGCGCCATTCGACGAAGCCCATGTGGCGCAGTCTCTCTGCAACGACCGCCGGATCTTCGCGGGTCTCGTCGTGTCCCGCGCTTGCAGGGAGTGCCATGGCCACGCCGATTGCGGCAACGGCCGAAGCAAGCCGCACCATACGAGAAACGTCAATCATCGAGTTCTGCCTTCTTCTGCTGAATTCACTCTGGGGGTGCCGAGCATCAAACATATGAGGCCCGGATCAGTTCCCTCTACACGCATTCCACGGCAGTGAGCAACAAATGAGGCGATAAATAGAAACGCAGCGAGTTATTCGGCATCCTTGAGTTGTGACTCGAGATGCTGCGTTGAAAAACCGGTAGTATTTTTCAACGCTTGATACTGCTTCCGGGCTGTCACGCGATCGGCGTGCGAAGATTTCACCGCCGCAATCAAAATATTTTTCGACGTATGTTCAGTCGAAACGAATTCTATCATTTTGACTTTGTAGCCGGAAGCCTCGAGCAGCAACGCGCGGGCCGCATCGGTGACGAGATCCGCCTGGCGTTGCTTCAATAGCGGATACTTGATGAGCCCTTGCAGGCCGTCGCCCGTGTCTTTGATCTGCGGCGCGATTTCATGCTGGCAGCACGGCGCCGATAGAATAAGTCCCGCATCTGCTCGCACGCCGAGCGCCATTGCATCGTCGGTCGCGGTATCGCAGGCGTGAAGCGCGATAACGATGTCGACGTGAGGCGGCGACGCTCGCGACGCGGCTTCAGCAACGAACGACAATCCTTCGAAGTCAAGTTCACGTGCGAGCCGGTTACAGAAATTGACGAGATCGCCACGCATTTCGATCCCAGACATATGGCAGCGCCGGCCGAGCCCTGTCGTCAGATGATCGTAAAAAGCAAAGGTCAGATACCCCTTGCCCGAACCGATATCGATAATGCTTAGCGGCGCATCTCTTTTGAGATCGCTATCCTTGATCAAGTCGTCGGCAATCTCAATGAAGCGGCAGATCTGGCGATATTTGCCTTGCATCGACGGCTTGATACGACCCTCGCCGTCCGCAATCTGCAACGCCTTGAGATAAGGTCTGTCCGGCGGCACGAGGTATGTTTCTTGCGATCGTGCGCGGCGGGCTCCGCCGTTTTCAACGTCGCCTTTCCGTGCGCCAAATGCGGAACGCCCTTGCGGCTGTAATCGAGGCGGACATCCTGCGCCGTCGAAAAGAGCGTCGCGCTCATGTACATCGCGCCGATCGACGAACCGATCGCGCGCAAGCCTTCTTCGATTTTGTAAGTTTTCGTCTCGTCCTTACGCGGAAAGCTCGTGACGACTTTCAGATGCGGCACGTCCTTGAGCATCACGAGAGTCGCCACAGCTTTCGAAGCTTCGCCTTCGCCGCGAAACTTTCCAAGCGTCAACTTGGCGAACGATCCGTCGTCGAGCGCGGCCGATAACGCCGTCATGAAGGCTTGCTTGGCGTCGCCGTCAGACGTCATGAGGTCGTCTGATCGAACCGCGCCTGACGCCACGCCGTGATTTTTTCCATCAGCCATTCCCATGCCTCTTCTTCGCGCGGGCCGGCGGTCTTCGAAATTGCAATTTCGAGATACTTCAATTCGCTTTCGACCTTCTCGGGCGGCAGCATGTTGAGACGCGTCGTCAGCACCGCGAGCTCGATGACCGCGGCTTGCGCCCGATTGAAACCCTGCCACGGCTTGTGCGTCTCTTCGTGCACGATGGAGCAAAGAAAACGCGGTCGCTGCTCATCCTCGATGACCTTATCGACCTTCAGCTCCCAATGCGACACGCAATCGGCGAGCCGTTCACCTGCGATGCTCCGCGTCGGCGACAGCGGCCATATCTTCCGCCCCGTCACGGCACCTGCAAAAACGCGAACATCGTCGGTATGGCTCGCCGCCGCCACCGGATTGGCGCGCAGGTTGTCGAGCGTCGTTGACGGCCGGAACGGCGCGATGATCCAATGCGCGCCGTCATGGATGAGACCGAGAGGAGCGATATGCGCCTCTCGTTTACTATTGAAGGTCGTCACGATCGTTTCGACGATAAGCGGCATCACGCGCCTCCTCCGCCAGCAAGAATTGCGGCCAGCGCCGCATCGTCCGCCGGTCCGAAGATGGACCACGAAACCCCCGCCCGCGCAACGATCTCGGGAAAGAGTGAATCGATCACACCTTGCTGCGCCAGTTCCTCAGCGGAAGGATGGCCCACCGTATCGACGGACTTCAGAAGAATGAGACGCGCATTCAGGAGTTCCGCGAGTCGTGCCGCCAGACTGTCCGAAGTGATGGACCAGCTCGCTGGAATTGCCTCGTCATCGCCCATCATATGAAGCGGCGCCCAGACAGGGATCTGTCCATCCATGATGCAATCGGAGATTTCGTCGGTCGTCTGCGCGACTTTCAGGCCCGGATGTTGAGCGGCCATCCATTCCGCCATCTGCTCCATTGCGAGCATGGCGAGCCGGTGCGCCACCCCATCATCGAAGCTCATCTCGCGCTGCAAGCTGCGCACGGCATCGGCGAACGGGCCGCCGCCGGGCACGATCACAATTGGTACCTGCGCCGCGCTGAGCATCTTCAGTACGCCGCCGAGGCGGCCGGTTTTGGAGAGGCTTCCGCCGACCTTGATGACGAGCGGGCTTACCTCAGTCAGACGGTGCTCAGCCACGACCGAACTCGCGCGCTGCGGCTTTCGAAGGCGGACGAATGATCTCCACACCGCGAAGCGGACCCCGCTCCAGCTTCTCGAGGACGACGCGAACAGCGGCGATGCGCTTGTCGGCAAGCACCTGCGCGGCAATTTTCTCCGCGAACGTCTCAACGAGGTTGATGTGCCCGCCACGTGCAAGCGCGACAATGATGTCGATGATATCGGCGTAAGACGGGACTTCCACCATTTCGTCTTCGACGCTGAACACATCCTTCTGCAGCCGCGCTTCGACGGTGAAACGGACCTTCTGCGTTACGCCCTGCTCTTCCGCATAGACACCGACGTTGCAATCGACGATGAAGTCGCGAACGAAGATGGTATCCGCAATCTCACGCACTTCTGATTGCTTCTCATTGGCCTTTGCAGGCTTCTTCTTGTCATTCATGCGACTGACGTCTCCGGCGCTACATTTGCGAATCGTGCGTTATCCATTGCGCGACGTACCGCAATCACGCGATCGGCTTCAATGGCGCCTTGGCGGCCGGCCGCGCAAAGCGCGCCGCGAAATCCCAGCATATCGGGTCCGAGAGGTGTGAGTACCGCGATGTCACGTTCACGAAGCGACCCCGCGAGCCCCGCGAACAAATCATTCGTGCGCGCTGTGCGAAGAAATTCGGCCAATTGCCGAAGAGACAGAACCGTCGTCAGGCTTCCGGCCGACTTGTCCGCCGTGTCCAGCATGACGCCGGCGAAGCGGGCATCACGAAGCGCCTCGACAACAGGGAAGTCGGGCGCCCGGTCCGCCATCAGAACGGCGACGAGTTTGGTCGTGCGCGAACATGCGCTGCCAAGTGCCGAGATTGCCGCGCGCGGATCTTCCTCTCCGAAGAACCCGATCTTCACGACATCCACGCCGGTTTGCGCCATCGCGATCGCCGCCGCGGTCATGATCTCGGGATCGGACGGCAAATCGCCGACCGTCGCACTGACGGAAGCGCGCCCGGCGACGCGGCCAACGATGTCGCGAACCGTCGCGAGCGGCAGCGCACCGAGCGCGCCGGCTGCCGGATCCTTACAGTCGATGATATCGGCCCCGCCCCCGAGCGCGATCTCCGCCTCGTTCGCGTCCGTTACACTGGCGAGAAAGGCGGGCTTGCCTCGTCTCAAACCTTCGATCATGCCATCATTCCGAGATTGATCCGCCGTCGGCCGCTTTAAGCGGCGAAGATGCGATTCTGTTCCGCGAGCACGGCAGCACGGTCATGGCGCTGTGCCTCGGTCAGGTCGATGCTCACATCCTGGACGACACTCGCCTTTCCGGGCGCCAAGCGCAAGATGCGCGTTCCGAGCTGAATTGCCTCGGTCCGGTCATGGGTAACGAAAATCACTGTCGTCGGGTGGCTGTGCCAGAGCTCCATCAGCAGGTCACGAAGGCTTGCGGCCGTCTGCTCGTCGAGCGAGACGAAGGGTTCGTCCATCAGTAGTATTTCGGGCTCCAGAATAAAGCCCCGCGCCAGCGCAGCACGGCGTTGCATGCCGAGCGACAGCCGCTCTGGATACGCATTCATCGCCTGGCCGAGCCCCACGCGTTCCAGCATGCCCGCGATCCGCGATTGCTTCGGATCGTCGCTCGGAAGCGCGAGAGCGATGTTTTCATAAACCGTGCGCCAGGGCAAAAGCCGCGGCGTCTGAAAGATGAAGGCCAGGCGGTCCGCCGCGGGCCCGAGATTGACGCTCCCCTCGTAATCCGGGTCGAGCCCCGCGATGATGTTGAGCAACGTCGATTTCCCGCATCCCGAAGGCCCGGTAATGACAAGGAACGAACGCGGAGCGACGTCGAACGAAATGTCCTTCAGCACCAGCTGGGCTTCGCGGTCGCCGACAGGCGGAAAGATCTTGCGGCGAACCGAAACGCTGATCGGCGCCGCGCCGTTTACGGCGATGGGATCGTTTTTGCCGTTTGCCCCGTTTAGCGACGCCATGCATTCACCCGTGCCTGCAACGGTTGCAACACCAGAAATTCTATGGCCTGCACGATCAGGATGAATGCCAGCGCGTATGCCAAAATCGTGCTCACGTCGAACTCCTGGAAAGCGATGCTCAAACGATAGCCGACACCGCTCGATCGTCCGAAGGCTTCGACGACGAGGACGATCTTCCAAACGAGCGAAAGGCCCGAACGCGCTGCCGCCGCGAAAAACGGAGCGAGCTGCGGCAGGATCACGTGGCGAAGCGTTTTCCAGCGTCCGAATTTGTAGATCTTCGCCATTTCGTCGAGATCTCGCGAAAGGCTCCGCGCGCCCTCCCGCATGTTCACGGCGACATTCGGAATTTTGTTGAGCGCGACGGCGGTGATCGCGGCGATGTCGGTCAGACCGAACCAGATGTAGCAAAGCGTGATCGTGACGAGCGCCGGCAGGTTGAGAAAGAGGATCAGCCACGCATCGAAGAACTTGTCCGCTGTCTTGAAGCGGCCCAGCGCCAAACCGATCGCCGTGCCGATAAACATTGAAACGATGAAGGCGGCTGCCACGCGCACCAGCGTGGCCGAGATATTCACCCAGAGATCGCCATTAGCGCTCTCGCGCCATAGCACGTCAAAAACCGTAATCGGCGTCGGCAAGTAGCGGTTTTGCGCATAAACGGCGATGAGCTGCCAGAGAACGGCCAATACGAGCAGCGAGCCCGCCATCCATGCGAGCCGCTCCAACGCGGCCGTAAAGCCTAGAGGCGCGGCGATCGGCTTAGGTGTGGAAAAGGTTCTTGTCGAAATGGGTGCCATCACCAACGAGTTCCGTATCGCCAAGTTCAATCAGAAGGTTTGTCAGCTTCTTAGCAGCCGCAGTTTCCGCTTCACCCCACGATCCCGTGATGCCTGACCTATAGTAATTCCGGATCGCAATGAGCTCGGCGTCGGAAGCTGGCTTGATTAACGGGCGCAATCGCTGCCAGGCGCCATCGGACGAGGCGAGGACACGGTTGGCATCAGCCACCGCCGCCAAGAGCTTGTTGACCGGAACGCCTTTATTTCGGACTTCCTTCTCCGACCAGATAAACCCGACCAGCGGCGGCGTCGGGCTGACGTCGAGCCCCTTCACCACGTCCGCCATCGTCAGAAGCTCGCGCGCGCCACCGGCTTCGAGCCGCGCGGCGTAGGTCCAGAAATTCAAGACCCCATCGAGCCGGCCGTTCCGGAATTCTTCTGTGACCAACGGCGCCGCCCCGAAAACGGGTTCGGAAATGTTGGCAATATCCTTGCCAAGAGTCTTGCGCGAGTAGGCACGAAGCAAGATCCAGCTCTTGTCGATACCCGTTCCGGCAACGCCGATCTTCTTGCCTTCGAAATCCGCCAGCGATTTGATCGGGCTATCCTTGCTGACCATCAGGCTGCCGAGCGCTGACGAATACGGGGCGAACTTCAAATCGTCGCCCTTCGCCCGCTGCCGGAGCGCCCACGTCCAATCGCTGACGATAACGTCCGCGGCGTGAGAAAGCAGCGCGACCGGAGCTGCCTGATTGTTTGCCACCTCGACGACCTGCAAATCCAGATCGTGCTTCTTGTCGATGCCTTCCTGGCGGATCGTGTCGATCAGCCAGCCAACGGAGCCGAATTTCACCGACGTGAGCCGTACAGGCACGGAGGCCATCGCCACGCGAGGCAGAAGCATGGATGCCCCGAGTGCAGACCCCGCTGCCAGAATTGTGCGGCGTGAATGCGTGGTCATTTCGCAGGAGCCTCGACGTTAAATCTGTTTTTCCAAAGATAGCGAACGCCGTGCAGCCAGAGTTCGTCGGTGTTGCCGTTGATCGCCGCCGACATCGTTTTTGTCAGCTCACCGGTTTTGGTATCGCGCGCCACGATCTGCAAACTGAGTAACGCATCCGAGATCTTATCGACGTAACCCGTGACGGCGATATCTGCACCCGCTTCCTTGGCGATCGGTACCTCACAACCATTGCACTGATGAAACGGCGAAGCTTTCTCGATTTCCTGAGCCTGCGGCCCGAGATCGACGACCGAGTACTTCCCATCCTTCACCATTAACGCTTTGAGTTCGTCGGCGACGACCTTCAGCCGCCGCAGGTCCTCAGGGTTGAGCTGGGGGACGATCTCGCCATCCTGCTGCGCGTCGTGAATATCGAACGGGAATACCGCAGCCTTGGTCGTCGTGGCGTGCGCCGGCACCACGATAAGAAACGGTGCGAGCAGGCATAAGAAATGCTTAAACGAGGGCATGTTCGGTCGTTTCCAAGTTATTGAGCGAACTCAGACTTCAAGGTGGATATGCGCCCGGCCGAAGCGCCTTTCTGTAGGTGCCCGCTTACCCCCAACATTTGCAAGAGGTTCAGGACCCACTTGCTGCCCCTTCCCGGTCACAAACGCGCGAGCCTGGAGCCTCCAGCTTGACAAGGCGGACGCCCGCCCCCTTTTAGCAACACAGTAACACTTTGCGTCGCGAGACGGCCCGCTGTGAGGGCCGAATGGAGTTGGACCATTGGTATTCCCGAGCACCCGGCCCACTGAACGCTCCCGAATTTCGGCCAGGATAACGGGGTGGCAGACCACCTGCGCCGCTCTTCTCCTCGCGCTGGCCTTCGCAAGGCCGGCCGCAGCCGAGGAAGCGAGCCCCAAGCCCGCGCCGATCCCCATCCCCTCGACACAACCTGCGAGCGTAAATGTTCAAATTCTTTACGTTAAGGAGAATGTCTCGAAGGAGCTTCCCTTATCGCTGCTCGATCAGCCGAACCCGGACGACGGCATCGCCGGCGCCAAGCTCGGCATCGCCGACAACAATACGACGGGCCGCTTCCTCAACCAGACGTTCAAAATGGACGTCCTCGAAGGCGACATTGACGAACTGATCAAGGGCGCGACCGAGAAGCTTGCGAGCGGCGATAACTTCATCATCGCCGACGTCGCACCGGATTCGCTTCTGAAACTAGCCGATGCACTGAAGGATAAGCCCGCGCAGATTTTCAACGTCGGCAATCCTGACGACAGCGTGCGCGAGGAGAATTGCCGCCCCAACGTCATGCACACGGCGCCGACCCGCACGATGCTCGCCGACGCCCTCGCCCAATATCTCGTCTGGAAAAAATGGCCGAACTGGCTGCTCGTCGTCGGCCCGAGCCCGAAGGACCAGCTTCTGGCCGACGCCTACCGCCGGGCCGCTAAGAAATTCGGCGCCAAGATCGTCGAAGAGCGACAGTTCAAGATCGACACCGGCAACCGCCGGGCCGATGGCGGATTCGAACAGATTCAGCAGCAGATCCCGCAGTTCATGCAGGGCGCCAAGGATCACGACATCGTCCTGGTCGTCGACGAGGATCAGGTCTTCGCCGACTATTTTCCCTACCGGACGTGGGTTCCTCGCCCAATCGCCGGCTCGGCTGGCCTCGTAGCATCGAGCTGGCACCCAGCGCTCGAGCTCTGGGGCGGAACCCAGTTTCAGAATCGCTTCAAGAAGCTGACGGGCCGCATCATGCGTCCGATCGATTACGACGCTTGGGTCGCAACGCGCGCCATCGGCGAAGCCACCTCCCGGAAGCAGACGAGCGATTTCAAAACGCTTCGCGATTTCATGCATTCACCGAACTTCGACGTCGCCGCCTTCAAGGGCGTGGCCACGAGCTTCCGGTCCTGGAATGGCCAGCTCCGGGAGCCGCTGATCGTCTCGACGCCGAAGCAGCTCGTCAGCGTCTCACCGCAGCCAGGCTTCCTCCACCAGTTCAGCGTGCTCGACACGCTCGGCCTCGATAAACCGGAGACAAAGTGCAAAGCCTACACGCAATGATCCGGAAGCCGATTGGTCTGCCGCGCCGACGGTCCGCCACCCCCTCGAGAGACTGTCACTTGGAGACGAGAATGCCCCGAATTTCGCAAGCATGGCCCGCCGTAGCCGCTGCCCTTTTGGCATCCTGCTATGCAACGTCCGCGAGCGCATATACGGCTTACGTCACGAACGAGAAGGACAACAGCCTCTCCGTGATCGATACGGACAAGCTCGAAGTCATCAAAACGGTGAAGATCGGCCAGCGGCCGCGCGGCATCGTCATGTCCAACGACGGCAAGTGGATCATCGTCTGCACGAGCGACGACAACGATGTGAAGGTCTACGACGCCAAAACGCTCGAATTCGTCAAAACCCTGCCGTCGGGTCCAGACCCCGAACTGCTGACGCTGCATCCCGACGGCAAGAGGCTCTACATCGCCAACGAGGACGACAACCTCGTAACGGTTGTCGACATCGAAACGTCCAAGGTCCTGACCGAAATCCCCGTCGGCGTCGAACCGGAAGGCATGGGGATGAGCCCGGATGGTAAGGTGCTCGTCAACACGTCCGAAACGACGAACATGGCGCACTTCATCGACACCCAGAACCACAAGACGTTCGACAACGTCCTTGTCGATAGCCGTCCGCGCGTCGCGATGTTCAACTCGGCGCAGACGCAGCTCTGGGTGTCCTCCGAAGTCGGCGGTACCGTCGCGGTGATCAACCCTGCCGACCGCAAGATCATCACGAAAATCAATTTCGAAATTCCAGGCGTCGAGAAGGAAGCGATCCAGCCCGTCGGCATTCGCATCACGCAGGATGGAAAATTTGCGTTCATCGCCCTCGGACCCGCAAATCGCGTGGCCGTCGTCGACACGTCGACCTTCAAAGTTCTGAAGTACATTCTCGTTGGCCAACGCGTCTGGCAGATGTACTTCACGCCGGACGGTAAACTTTTGTTCACGACCAATGGCGCGTCGAACGATGTAAGCGTGATCGACGTTGCGAGCCAAAAGGCAATCAAATCGATCAAGGTCGGGCGTTATCCCTGGGGTGTTGTGGTTTCGCCCAACTGACGAAACGCGAAGAAAGAACGTGAGGCACTGACGACAATGGCATCGAAAGCTCCGACGGACGCCGAAGGGACGCCGGCCCTCGTCGTCAGCGGCGTAAGCCATAGCTTTGGCGATAGGAAAGTTCTCGATCGGGTCTCCTTGACGGTGAGCCAGGGCGCGTTCGTCGTTCTGCTCGGCCTCAACGGAGCCGGAAAATCCACGCTCTTTTCGCTCATTACACGGCTCTACGACAACGTCTCCGGCGAGATCTCCATTCGCGGTTTCGATGTGCGCCGGCGGCCCTCCCAGGCGTTGCAGCGTCTCGGTGTGGTCTTTCAAAGCCGCACGCTCGATATCGATCTGACCTTGATGCAGAACCTCAAATATCACGCGGCCCTTCATGGCTTTTCGGGCCGCACGGCAACGAACCTCGCCCGCCAGGCGCTGGAGCTCGTCGGCCTTGCCGAACGCGCCGACGAGAAGGTGCGCGCGCTTTCAGGCGGCCAGCTTCGCCGCGTCGAGATCGCACGCTCCATGATGCATCATCCCGATTTGCTGCTGCTCGACGAAGCGACCGTCGGCCTCGATCTCGGCTCGCGGGAAAGCGTGACGAAAATCGTCCGCGATCTCGTCGCGCGGGATCGCCTCGGCGTTCTATGGGCAACCCATTTGATGGATGAGGTTTTGCCGACCGACCAGGTCGTCATCCTTCACAAGGGCGTCGTTCTCTACAATGGCCCCGTACCGCAGCTCCTGACGCTCACCGGCACGTCGAGCGTGCGCGAAGCGTTTCGCAGCGTCACCGGCACGAAAAGCGCGATCGAGGAGGCTGCCTGATGGCAACGCAAGCTGTCACGACAGGCTCTGAAAGACTCGCGCAGGGCTATCGCGAAAGCGACGACGACGCCCGCCGCCGCCTCGGAGCTTCCGGCTACTGGGCCTGCTTCAAAGGCATCGTCTGGCGCGAGATCCTTCGCTACCTCCATCAGCGCGAACGGTTCCTGTCGGCGCTCGTGCGGCCGCTGATCTGGCTTTTCATTTTCGCAGCGGGCTTCCGGCAAACGCTCGGCGTCTCGATCATCCCACCGTATGAGACCTACGTCCTCTATGAGGAATATATCGCGCCTGGCCTGATCGCGATGATCCTACTCTTCAACGCGATGCAGTCCTCGCTGTCGATGGTTTACGACCGCGAGACGGGGACAATGCGAACTCTGCTCGTCAGCCCCTTCCCGCGCTCGTTCCTGCTGCTGTCGAAGCTACTGGGAGGCGTCTCGGTCGCGCTGCTGCAGGCCTACGCTTTCATGCTCGTTGCCTGGTTCTGGGGAATCCAGCCGCCGCCAATTAGCGAAGTGAAGCTCTTCACCTTCTACGATCCGCCGACGTGGGCGGGTGACGCCATCGCCAAGATGACTGACCCGATCGTGACCCCGCTCTTCTCCGTTCCCGCGTTCGTTCAGCCGTTCGCCGGCTACATCACCGTCATTCCTGCCATTATCCTGGCTGGCTTGATGCTGGGCTCGCTCGCGCTCTTCATGTCGTCGGTCATCAAGCAGCTCGAGAACTTCGCAGGCGTGATGAACTTCGTCATCTTCCCGATGTTCTTCGCCTCGTCCGCTTTGTACCCACTCTGGCGAATCCGCGAGGCGAGCCCGCCCCTCTACGAAATCTGCCGTCTCAACCCGTTTACATATGCGGTGGAATTGATCCGCTTCGGGCTTTATGGACAGGTTGATACGGTTTCGCTGGCCATCGTCGTCGGCTGCACGGTCGTCTTCCTTGCGGCCGCAGTTTTTGCCTACAATCCGTCGAAAGGGTTGATCGCTCGGCGCGGCGGCCCCGGAGGCTCAGCTTGAGGTTGGAAATGAAAATGCTTGGACACACCCTTCGTCGCGCCAGCCTGCAGATCTTCACGGCGCTTGCGCCCTTCGGATGGATGGCCGTTCCCGCCATCGCCGACGAACCGGCAAAGGCCGAATGGCCGTGCGTCTATCGCAAGGTCCCGATCCTGAGTGCGGCAACGATCTGGGACGGCCCCGCCATCACCGATACGTCGAGCTGGCGCAAGGACGAGGCGATCAGGAAGCTTTCGCAATATCTGGTCTCGCGCCGCGTCAAGGAAGACGAAGCGGAAGCAGCAATCAAGAAATACGCTGCGAGCATCCCCGCCGATACCCGCGACGCCAAACTAACGGAACTGTTCGCCGCCGTCCTTACGCGCACCAACGAGGACCGGAAGGTGGTGATGTCGGGTATTGAGCGCTTCCACAAGCGGCAGCTCGAGCGCGCTAAGGAAATCGAGAAGGAAGGCATTGCTCTTCCGCCGCCATCCGACGACGCCGGCCAGACAGACGACTCTCAAAATCCAGCAGGCGAGATTTCCAAGCTCTCGGGCAAGGAAGAGCAGTACAAATGGGAGGTCCGCACCTTCCAGGAGAAGCAGGCGAACATCCCGATCGCTTGCGAAATTCCCCAGCTCATCGATGAGCGCGCCGGCGCCCTCGCTCGCGCCATTCGTGCCGAGATGAAGAGCTGAGGGAAGCCGCCTTTTGATTGCCGCCTGCGCGAGCTGCCCTTTGCGGAAGGGCCGCGAGCACCTGCGCGCCTTCACCCCTCCAACTCAACACGAGCAAAATAATCTTCACGACTCGTTAGCCTTAACGGGTCTTTAACCAAGATTGACGTACTCTCAACACATCGGCTTCGACACCGAGCTCTCCCCGGCCCGAAGCCAAGTTTGCAAGCGAAAGTGTTGTCATCTCTGTCTCGCGTTGTGAGGTTGACCATGCACTACGAACTTGTCTCGCGTGCCCTTGCCTACGCCTCCTGCATCTCGACAATGAGCCTGCTTATGACGTCGATGGCGATCGCAGCCATCAATGTCGGCAGAACGCACCCCGCCTTCTGCCAACCCAATGCCTGCGTCGCCGGCATTCGCGTTGGCACGGAAGCCCAATTCGGTGCTCTGACAAGCAAGGCCCATGTTGCCACGTTGGCGGCGAAGCTCTGGCCCGTGACCTGAAATAGAAAAGTCGAAATCACAAAAAATACGCTCGCCGAAGCGAACTGCCGTCTATGCGGGTAGCGGAGCCGCGCCTTGGCGAGTGCGAAGTGAAGTCGAAAGATCCACGCACTACGAACGATCCACGACCCAAAAGCCATCCGATGCGCACGGATGGCCGGAAGCACGAAACCTGCACTGCCAAGCCAATTACGTTGCCTACGCTGCAAGTCAGGCCGGAAACCACGAAGCCCGGCCAGCCTACTCTCGAAGCCACACTCGAATTCAGCGATCGAAATGAGCGCGGGTCAGCCTTGGCTCGCGCTCGTCCGCTGTTTGACAACCTTATCGATGGCCTGAAGCTCGGAAATGAGCCCGGCGAAGTCCTTGAGCGCGACCATATTCGGGCCGTCCGACGGCGCCTTGTCCGGATCCTGGTGCGTCTCGATGAAAAGCCCCGCAACGCCGACAGCAACCGCCGCCCGGGCGAGAACCGGCACGAAGCGGCGATCCCCACCCGACGATGTCCCCTGGCCCCCGGGCTGCTGGACGGCGTGGGTTGCGTCGAAAATGACCGGCGCGCCGGTTTCGGCCATCTGCGGCAGAGCCCGCATATCCACGACCAGCGTGTTGTATCCAAAGCTCGAACCTCGCTCGGTCACGAGCACGTTCGGATTGCCCGACCCGGTCACCTTGGCAATGACATTCTTCATGTCCCAGGGCGCGAGGAACTGGCCCTTCTTGATCTTCACCACACGCCCGGTGTTCGCAGCCGCAATCAGCAGGTCGGTCTGGCGGCAGAGAAAGGCCGGAATCTGCAGAATGTCGGCAACCTCGGCGACGGCGGCACACTGCGCGGCCTCGTGCACGTCGGTGACGACGGGCACGCCATAAGTCTCACGGATTTCAGCAAAAACCGGCAACGCTGCATTGAGCCCGATGCCCCGCCGGCCGGAAAGCGACGTGCGATTGGCCTTGTCGAACGATGACTTGTAGACGAGACCGAAGCCGAGCTTCTGCGCGATTTCGCTTAAGGCCGCCGCCATCTCGAGGGCATGGGCGCGGCTCTCCATCTGGCAGGGCCCCGCCAAAACCGCGATCGGCTGGTCGTTCCCGAATACCACGTCGCGGACGCGCACTTGAGCGGCAGGCTTCAGAATTTCATGTTGAGTCATGGGCGGTTTATAGCCTGCGAGGCGCCACCTCGCGACCCCCTCCGGCATCTACCCCAAACAAAAACAGCGGCCTGAGGCCGCCGTTCAGAAACCCAAAGGTTTGAATTCTGTTAGATCAGGTCGATTTCAGCCGGCAGATAGCTGGTGACTTCGAGGCCAACTTCCTGCTCACGAACTGCGGGCTTGGTCCAGACTTTCATGTGCGTCCTCCTGGCATTTTTACAGGTTGTTCCTGTTGCATACGTAGTTACTGAAACAACCCCTCAAATACCAATCTCTTTTCGCTAACGAGCTTCAAACTTTTCGTGATCGAAACCACGAATTGTTATATCATTTCATAACGATGCTCGATCCGGTTGGCGCGCTGCGCGGCGTCGAACTGTGCCCTCTGAGCTTCAGTTGGCGGCTCCTGCTTTCCCGGGGAGCCGGTTGTCACTTTGGTGGGCGCGCCACGTGCTAAGGCAACTTTGCTAAGCCGCGACTCAGAAGGCGGCATAACAAACGCGCGTGGAGACTACGAAAATGCTCGATAATATTACTTGGCTTGAGCCGGTTCGACCTTTTCTCGTGCCGGTTCTGATCGGCGCCGCAATCGTGTTCGTTCTGGACTTGATCGGCAATCTCATCTCGTTTTCGAACCGCATCCTGAACGCGCTCGCAACGGCGATCGTTTTCGCGGTCGTGTTTGGTGGCTTGCTCTACACCGGTGTTCTCAAGCTCGATGTGAGAACTGAGACGACGACGACGAGCGCACCGGCCACACCGCCGGCAGCCGCGGCGCCATAAGGTCCGCGCGAAGATCCGCGTGATCTTCGAACGGATTTCGAGACGATCGAATCCCGGCGCATGACGCCGGGATTTTTGTTTCAGTGCTGTTTCGCGAATTACGACAAATCGGGCGTCACTTCGCTCGCGTCTCTCGCCTTTTTAACACTGCCCTCGAAGTGAGCGCCCTCAGCGACCGTAAGCCGCTCCTGAACGATGTTGGCGTCCACGACCGAATGCTCGTGCAGAATAACATTCGAGCCCTTGAGTTCGCCTTTTACACCGCCCTGAATGGCGATAGTCCGTGCAGTGATGACACCTTTGACGTGCGCGCCATCATCAACTGTTACGGATTCTCCATGCACATCGCCCTCGATGTGACCTTGTATCAGCAGCGAACCTTTGGTTTTCAGGATAAGCTGCTGGCCATAGATTGAAATGTCAGGCCCGAGAATTGATGTCGGCCTGTCGGCTGCGGCGGTCTGATAGCTTGGCGTAGCGGTATTGGCCACGACACCGATCGGTCCGGAAAAGCGCGGCGGCGCCACTGGCGGCGTGTTGGATTTTGCAGTTTCCGCACGCGCTTCTGCCCGTGAATCACGACTGAACATAAGAACCCCCTAAAGATTGATCACTGTGAACATAAGAAAGGGCCGGTCCCGCTTGATCAAAAAGGACATGCGATTGCAGCGGCAAGAGGGCACATTGCGAGGAAAACCGAGGGAAAAGCTTATCTGATGAAACGTTCGTCGATTTCGGATCGCCTCCTCGTCATGGCGATCTGTACCTTCGCGGCCGCCGGCATGGCCGGCCTGCCCGCGCAAGCCATCGCCCAGACGGCTCCCCCCGATCTTGCTCATAAGATCGCGAAGTACCGTGAGAAACTCGCGGAATACACCAAGGCACGCGCGGATTACGAAGTCTTAGCGCGCCCCTATTGGGCTGAGATCGCGGAAAAGCGCACGCGTCGCATCGCCAAACTGCGCAAGAAGGAAAAAACGACGCTCGCTGATTATGTCCTCGAGCAACCGCCCCTCTATACGGGCCCGCCGAAGCCCGAAGATCCGGAGAAGCGGCCGGCCGCCGAAGAATACATGCCGGTCGTCCAAGACTTTCTGAAGAACGCCGGCGAGCACTTCGATTTCGTTCCCGAGCGTCCCGCGAGCGATGATCAATACAGGCACGCCTACGCGCAAACGGCTCTCGCGGCTGGCCTCACTCCAGAGCAATGCGTCAAGGTTTACGCATTCGAGTCTGGCGGCAACGGCAACTACGCAATTCAAGCAGGATTGGAGTACGGCCAGCCTGGCGAGAAAGCCATCTCAACCGCGCTCGGCTACAACCAGCTGCTGACGACGAACAGTGTCGAACTCCTCGCCGAGGTCGGCGATAAATTCGTAAGCAAATTGCACGCGAAGGCCGACGCGGCGGACGGCGCGCGCCACGAGCAGCTGCAGAAAAAAATCTCGACGCTCGAAAAGATGATCGCCTTCAGCCAGACCGTGCCCGATCAATGGAGCGCCCACGCCCGCCTCGCGGAAACGCCGAAGGGTATGGCCCTTCATGCGGTCATTCTCGATATCGACATCAGTCCGCTGCTTCAGGTCGAAAAGTTGCTGACGTCCGTCAACTACGCCAAGCGCCAGGGTTACGCCAAGCCGCTGACGGCTGCCGAACTCGAGATGATGAATCTCACGGGTGATGGCACCGGCTTCGATATGGTCACGATGCCGGACGCGATGAGGAAGAAAATCCCGACGGCGAATTTCTTCCAGCGGCGCGGCTACGAACGCAACCAGGTGGCAATTACGAACAACACGGTTGCAACGCTCATCGCCGCTACCGACGCCAAGATGGAATCGGAAGCCCAGCTGCCGGGCGCGCGCGCCCTGGCCGCCGCGTTCGAGGTCTTTAGCGAAACGCGCTGACGCAACCGGCGCTCCGAGTCATGTCGTGGCTCTAGACCAGTCGCGACTGCTCCACGGCAGCCGCGATGAAGCTCGCGAACAACGGATGCGGATCGAAGGGCCGCGACTTGAGCTCCGGATGATACTGCACGCCGATGAACCACGGATGGTCGGGATACTCGATCGTCTCGGGCAGAAGGCCGTCCGGCGATAATCCGGCGATCTTCAGTCCCGCACGTTCGAGGACATCGCGGTAGCGCATGTTCACCTCGTAGCGATGCCGGTGGCGCTCCGAGATCTCGGTCGAATGATAGATCTTGGCAATGTGGCTGCCTTCAGCGAGCGTCGCCTGGTACGCGCCGAGCCGCATTGTGCCGCCAAGCTGGCCGTCCTGCCGGCGCTGCTCCAGCTCGTTGCCCCGCATCCACTCGGTCATCATACCGACGACGGGCTCGCCCGTTTCGCCGAATTCCGTCGAGCTGGCGTTCTTGATGCCGGCGAGGTTCCGCGCTGCTTCGAGACACGCCATCTGCATGCCGAAGCAGATTCCGAAATAAGGAACGCGCCGCTCGCGCGCGAACTTCGCAGCCAGGATCTTGCCTTCCGAACCGCGCTCGCCGAAGCCACCGGGCACCAGGATGCCGTTGACTCCTTCGAGATAAGGCGCCGGATCTTCGCGCTCGAAGATCTCACTTTCGATCCACTCGAGCTTGACCTTGACACGGTTGGCGAGACCGCCATGAACCAGCGCTTCGTTGAGCGACTTATAGGCGTCCTTGAGGCCCGTATATTTGCCGACGATCGCAATCGTCACCTGACCCTCGGGCTGCGCGATGCCGCGCGAGATCGTTTCCCAGCGGAGGAGATCGGGCTTGGGCGCGCCGGTGATGCCGAAGGCGGCAAGCACTTCGCGATCCAGTCCCTCGCGATGATAGGCGAGCGGCACATCGTAGATCGACGCAACGTCGAGCGCCTGGATCACGGCCTCGGGCCGCACATTGCAGAATAGCGCGATCTTCTTGCGCTCACCGACGGGAATCTCCCGGTCCGACCGGCAAAGCAGAATGTCGGGCTGAATGCCGATGGAGCGCAGCTCTTTCACCGAGTGCTGCGTCGGCTTGGTCTTCAACTCGCCGGCCGATGGAATGTAGGGCATCAGCGTGAGATGGATGAAGACCGACGCACCGCGCGGCAGCTCGTTGCCGAGCTGGCGGATGGCTTCGAAAAACGGGAGGCCCTCGATGTCGCCAACCGTTCCGCCGATCTCGACGAGCACGAAGTCGACATCTTCGTTACCCGACAAGACGAAATTTTTGATCGCGTCGGTGACGTGCGGAATGACCTGCACCGTCCCGCCGAGGTAATCGCCGCGTCGTTCCTTGGCGAGAATGTCCTGATAGATGCGCCCAGTCGTGACGTTGTCCGACTGTTTTGCCGGCACGCCCGTGAAGCGCTCGTAGTGGCCAAGGTCGAGGTCAGTCTCCGCACCGTCGTCGGTGACGAACACTTCGCCGTGTTGATAGGGGCTCATGGTCCCGGGATCGACATTCAGATAGGGATCAAGCTTCTTGAGCCGTACTGAATAGCCACGCGCCTGGAGAAGCGCGCCAAGGGCGGCGGACGCGAGGCCTTTGCCGAGGGAGGAGACCACGCCGCCGGTGATGAAGATATACCGCTGCATGGGCCTTGGTTCTGACACAGCCGACCCCGGATTCGGAAGCGGCTTTTTTGCACCTTCACCAAACGAAAAGGTCGCAAGGCTCAGGGTTCAGTCGAACGCGACCGTTAAAGTGGCCGGCCGCACTGCTGAGAAACCTCTTGCGTTGCAGCAGCCTGCACGTCCGGAGGTACGGTTTCACTGGCGAGCTCCGCCTTCATAGCATCGGCTGTTTCACGCGTGTTGTGCGCCGCCGGGGCGATGCCATCGCGGCCATAGGTGACGTCGATCGAGACAATGCGAAGATCGGTCGGCTTGATCGCAACCTGGTTGCCCTTGTCGGACATCTTCGTTTTTCCGCACTTGAACGTGGTCTGCGCGGGTGTGGCCGTAAACGTCTTCTGATGCTGCGCGGCGCCGTAGTCTGCGGCAGCGGCCATCGCGATCTTCTCAAGCCGGGCCGAGGGCGTCCCGGGCGACCCCGCAGCCGTCACATGTGTACTGCCGTCCGAATTGGCAGAGATGCTGTACCCGGCCGGCGCGAATAAATTAGCGGCCTGATAGTTCGTGACGGACGCCGTCGTCAGGTCACCAAGCGTTGCGCCGCAGCCGCCAAGATGAAGAAGAACGCCGTTGCCTGCGATAAGCGCTGCGACCCGCCAGACCTGGCGGTGCAGACGTCCGAGACGGATCGACCTGATGTCAGCCATGAGTATTCCCCCCACGATCTCCTATTTTCGCAGGGAAAGCGCCGGGGGTCCAGCTGACCGGGACCTCCGGCCCCGGCCGCACACATGAAACTGAGGCGTCGGCTACTGATTCTGTGGGACGAGTGGCGCGCGGGGCGCGTCGAGCTTGTCCAGGATGCCGCCACGGCCAGGCTCAGGCTTCGAGGCGTCGCCACCGGCTGCCGGAGCCTGCGTTCCGCTAGTAGCGGGAGCGCCGGCCCGATCGAAGACCGATCCACGCGGAGCGGTGTGATTGGCGAGAATCGTCAGCAAAATGCTCGTAGCGAAGAAAGCCGCGGCGAGGCCCGCCGTCGTCCGGGTCAGAAGGTTAGCCGTACCGCGGCCGGTCAGAAAACCACCACCGCCGCCGCCGCCGATCCCGAGCGCGCCGCCCTCGGACTTCTGCAGCAGCACCACGGCGACGAGAGCCGCGGCGATCATCAAATGGATAACGAGGAGTACGGTGGCCATAGTATCTTGATCCGGATTGAGCGGGCGCCAAGTCCAGCGAGCCAGGACCAGCAAGGGTGCGCCTATACACTAGCCTGCCGCGATGAACCAGCCCTTGGGCGCATTCCTGCGGCCGCGAATGTTAACCCGATTTACTTCGGGAGCTATTTTGGCTCTTCAAGTCCCTGGAATGGTCGCTGCCCCTAGTGCGGCATAACCACCGTCTCGCCGAACCCGAACGACGGTGAGGACGGATCGGGGGTGTACGGCGGGCTGGCCGGGGAACTGGCAGGAGAATATGCATCCGACGCTTCGGCCCTGGAACTCGGCTGCATGACGACCGGAGGCGCCGGAGCTTCACGCTCCTGGGAAACCTTCGTTTTTACCGGCATGGCAGGCGCATCATTCTCGGCCTTGGGCTCGGACGGCTTGGCCTTCTTGTGGGTGGCCTTCTTCGGCGCGACCTTTTTCTCAGGAGTCGCCGGTTTCGCGGGCGCACCCGGCTTCGGCGGATCATGTGCGACGGGAGCCGTCGGATCGGCGTCGGAATTGATCTCGATGCGAGCCGCCGCCTCGCTTGCCCGCTCGGCCTCAGGCGAAAGCTTGGCGTCGCGGCAGCCGAATTTCACTTGCTCGTCGAGCTGGATGTAATGCTCGATTTCACGCAACCTCTCCGCCGGCAAATTGGTCTTCGCCCACTGCGCTCCTTTGCTCATGTCGTCGAGAATGCCGGAGGCGCGGAACTTGATCTGCTCGAGCCTGAGCGCGCTGCAGGTGTCGGCATCGACCTTCGGTTGTGTCGCCCACGCGGCCGACGGCCCGCAAAAACTTGCTGCAATTGCGACGGCGGCGGCGTGGCGAAGAAGGTGCGGCATCACTGCGACTCGTACGCTCGAACTATGGCGAGAAAATCGTTCGCCTTGAGACTCGCGCCGCCAACGAGCGCGCCGTTGACGTTCTCCACAGACATCAGCGTCGCCGCATTGTCCGGCTTCACCGAGCCGCCATAAAGGATGCGCATTGCCGCTCCTTCCGGTCCAAAAAAATCGACGAGATCGCGCCGGATAGCCTCGTGAACGATTCGAACATCCTCGGCCGTCGGCGTCAGACCCGTGCCGATCGCCCAAACCGGCTCGTAGGCGACAACCGTACTCGCCGCGCGCGATCCCTTGGGCAGCGAACCCTTGAGTTGTCCCGACACCACGCCAAGTGTCGCACCGGCGACGCGCTCGTCCTTCGTCTCCCCGACACAGACGATCGCGATGAGTCCGGCGCGATGTGCAGCCTCTGCCTTCAACCGCACTGCCTCGTTGGATTCACCATGATCGGCCCGCCGCTCGGAATGACCGACGATAACGGCAGCCGCTCCCGCATCCTTGAGCATTTCGGCAGAAATATCGCCCGTATGAGCACCGCTCGGCTTGGCATGACAATCCTGCCCGGCGAGCAAAACCGGACGCGCCCCGAGAGCGGCCGCAAATCCCGCGATAAGCGTTGCTGGAGGCGCGATCATCACGTCGGCGGATACGGATGCCAAAGGACCGAGAAGGGCGTCACCGACGGCCAGAACTTCCCCAGCGCTCGCCTTGAGGCCGTTCATCTTCCAATTTCCCGCAACCAGAGGCCGAATTTCGCGCCGTTCGCTCACCATTCCGTCCCTTCTTTTCGCGGACGCAAACACGTGGTCCGAGTGCCCGCCCTGGTGAACACTCCGTAACCTCATCCCGGTCGCCCTTGCAATCCGAAACGGCCTGCGCTTCATATCACGCCCATCGCTCCGTTTCGCGGAGCGGTTAGCCATCTGAAGCTTGCTGACCTTACGCCCTCCCGCGGCAGCGTCACGCTTCCATCAACGGGACGTCTTTATCTATGCTCGAAGCTCTAAGACGCGGCGCCCAGACACGGGTAGCCAAGCTGCTGTTCGGATTGCTGGTTTTGAGCTTCGGCATCTGGGGCGTCCATGACGTGTTCCGTGGCTGGGGCCGAGGTGCCGTCGCCAAGGTGGGCAACACGTCCATTTCGGACGAGGAATTCCGCCGCGCCTATCAGGACGAACTCGATCGGGTGTCCCGTCAGGCGCGCCAGCGCATCACCGCCGAGCAGGGTCGCGCGTTCGGCCTCGACAAAAGAGTGCTGGCGCAGCTCGTCAGCGGCGCGGCCCTCGAATCCCACGCTCACGAGCTGGGCCTGGCGCTCTCCGACAAGACCCTCGTCGAAGGCGTCCAGTCCGATCCCGATTTCCAGATCGACGGCAAATTCTCAAGGCAGAATTTCGATGCCCTGCTCCATCAGATCGGCTTGACCGAGCAAGGCTTCCTCAATCTGCGCCGCAAGGATGAACTCCGCGCCGCGATCGTCAGATCATTCATCACCGGACAGACGGTTCCGAAGCCGCTCTTCAACCTCATGCACGCCTACAACGAGGAGAAGCGCGTCATCGAGTGGGTCAAGGTCGATCCCGATGCCGTTACCGTCCCCGAGGCGTCGGAGGACAAGCTCAAAGAGCTCTACGAAAAAGATAAGTCGAAATACATGACGCCCGAGTACCGCAAGGTGCAGGTGCTGACGCTCGGCGTCGACGAACTGAAGAAGCAAATCACGATCTCGGACGACGACATCGCGAAGTCCTACGAAGCGACGAAGGACAGTTATAATAAACCGGAAGAGCGGCGCATTCAGCAGATCGCCTTCAAGGACAGAGCAACCGCCGAAGCCGCGCTGAAAGATCTTCGCGACGGTAAGAAGTCCTTCGCCGACGTCGCCAAGGAAGCCGGCGCCAAGGATACCGACGTCGATCTCGGCTTGATCCCCAGGAAGGCCCTGATCGACCCGAAGATTGCGGACGTCGCGTTCGCTCTCGAAAAGGACAAATATTCCGACGTCGTTGAAGGCCGCTTCGCAACGGTGATCCTGCGCGTCACGCAGATCGAACCGGGCGTCACCCGCACGCTCGCCGACGTCAAGGACCAGGTGCGCGATAAGCTCGCGACGGAAAAAGCCAAGTCCGACATGCAAAACAAGCACGACGAGATCGAAGACAACCGCATAGCCGGCAAGACGCTGTCGGAAATTGCGGAGACGTCGAAGCTGGCCTTCAAGGAAATTCCGGCAACCGATGCAACGGGCCTATCGCCCGACGGCAAGCCTGTGCTGGAGACGCCAGATCTCCGCAAGATCGTCGTCCGTGCATTCGCACCCGACAACAGCTCCGACGACACCGCCATCGAGCTGTCGGACGGCGGCTACGCCTGGGTCAACGTGCTCTCGACCGAGGCCCCGAAACAGAAGCCCTACGATCAGGTGAAGGATCAGGTGAAGGAGAACTACACCTCCTCCGAACGCCACCGCCTGATCAGCGAGCTTGCAAAGAAGCTTAGCGACCGCGTCAACGCCGGTGAGCCGATGACCGCGCTCGAAGCAGAAGCGAAGAACAAGGTCGAAAAGACCGATCCTCTGACGCGCAAGACCATCCCACAGAGTCTTTCCGACGGGATCGTCGTGCAGGCCTTTGCCTTGCCGAAGGACAAGGCGAGCCACGGAGATTCGCCCGACCACACAACGGAAATCGTCTATCGCGTCGCCGACGTGATCGCGGCGCCCGAAGCGTCCCTGACCGAAACCGATCAGTTGACCCGCGAGCTCAATGCCGAACTCGCAAACCAGTCGCTCACCGAATATACCGAAGCACTCAAGAAGCGCCTCGGCACATCGGTAAACGCTGCGGAGATGAGTGCCGCCATCGGCATAAGCGAAGAGTGAGACTGACGTGAGCGCCCCAACGGCAGCGCCGGCATCGGCAAAAACTTCGTCGGACGCAAACTCAGGGCGCGCGGATATTTTCCCCGCGCCCGATCAATTCGCCAAGCTCTACGGCGCCGGCACCTCTCAGGTCGTCTGGACGCGCCTCATCGCCGATCTTGAAACACCGGTCTCGGCCTATTTGAAGCTCGGCGAGCAGCGCGCGATGAGCTTCCTTCTCGAATCGATCGAGGGCGGGTCAGCACGCGGGCGCTATTCCGTCATCGGCTTCGCTCCGGACCTGATTTGGAGAGCCAACGGCGACACTGCGGAAATCAATCGATCGCCGGAAGCCGATCCGAACGCGTTTACGCGCGATGCTGATCCCGCACTCCAGTCGCTGCGCAAATTGCTCGCCGAAAGCGCAATCGCACTCCCCGAAACGTTGCCGCCGATGGCTGCCGGCATTTTCGGCTACATGGGCTACGACACCGTCCGCCTGATCGAAAAGCTGCCGGAGATGAAGCCGGATACGCTGGGCGTGCCCGATGCCATCCTGATCCGCCCGACGCTGATGCTCATCTTCGACAACGTCAAGGATGAGATGATCCTCGTCACGCCTATCCGCCCGAGCGCGAACGTTACGGCCGCCGACGCCTACGCCACAGCTCTGGCGCGTATCGAGGGGGCCATCAAGGCACTCGATACCCCGCTTCAGCGCACGGCTGCGCCACCTCAGCCCACGCTTGCGCTGCCCGAACCGCAATCGAACACGTCTCCTGCCGACTACATGGCGATGGTTACGAAGGCGAAGGAATACATCAAAGCCGGCGACATCTTTCAGGTCGTGCTTTCCCAGCGCTTTTCCGCGCCGTTCGCGCTTCCGTCATTCGCGCTCTATCGCGCGTTGCGCCGGCTCAATCCTTCGCCGTTTCTGTTCCATCTCGATTTCGGCGGCTTCCAGCTCGTCGGATCGTCGCCCGAAATCCTCGTTCGCGCCCGCGACGGCGTTGTCACCATCCGGCCCATCGCCGGAACAGCACCCCGCGGCGCCACCGACGCCGAGGACAAGGCATTGGGAGCAGCCCTCCTCGCCGATCCCAAGGAGCGCTCCGAGCATCTGATGCTGCTCGACCTTGGCCGCAACGACGTCGGCCGAGTCTCCGAACCCGGCACTGTCACCGTCACCGATAAATTCGTCATCGAGCGCTACAGTCACGTCATGCACATTGTGTCCAACGTGATCGGCAAGCTCGATGAGAAAAATCACGACGCGATCGATGCGCTGATGGCGGGCTTCCCTGCAGGCACCGTTTCCGGTGCGCCGAAAGTCCGCGCGATGGAAATCATCGCCGAGTTCGAAAAGGCCAAGCGCGGACCCTATGCGGGCTGCGTCGGCTACTTCTCGGCGAGCGGCGAAATGGACACCTGCATCGTGCTCAGAACGGCAATCCTCAAAGACGGCATGATCCATGTGCAGGCAGGCGCCGGCATCGTGCACGACAGCATTCCCGAGAATGAACAGCAGGAGTGCATCAATAAGGCGAAAGCCGTGGTGCGCGCCGCCGAAGAAGCCGTTCGCTTCGCTTCACGCTCGTCCAACACTCGTTAACAGCAACCCCAGCTGGGCGCTCAGCGAACCTTCGCCTCCGCGCGCCACCGCTTGGCCCAGGCTCGCTGCCACGGCGTCCATTTCGGCCGCCACAGCAGGCTGACGACGCTGTGCCAGAGCGCATAAATCGGAAACCAGAAAAGCACCCGTATCGGCAACACGCCGAGTGCGAACGCCAGCCGCCGGATCCGCTTCGATGCGGACGCGCCGTATTTCTGACTGCGCGCCTTCACCCATGCTCTCACCCTTTCCTGGCCGAGCACGCGCTCCGCGACCCTGAGCGCGATGAAAGCGACGACCGCAATCGGCAGCAGAAGCCAGAGCACGATCCAGAGGAGTTGCGTGAAAATCCACCAGATGATGCTTAGGAGGAGGCCAAGAAGCCAAAAAATCGGCGCCAGTAGATAATCCATTGCGGATGGACCTTGTCATCACGGCAGCGCGAATCTATGGCCTATCGCTTAACGGCATCGACGGCCTGCTATATGGTCCGTTCGTCGCGCAACGCCAGCCCAAGGCCGCAATGCTTTCTCTTGCCCTCCTCCGCCACGCCAAATCAAGCTGGGAAGCGAAGGACATCGATGATTTCGACCGTCCCCTGAACGACCGGGGGCGCACCGCCGCGCCGGTCATGGGAGCGGTTCTGCAGGAACTCAACTTCGCGCCCGACCGCATCCTTTGCTCTCCGGCGAAACGAACCCAAGAGACGCTGACGCTGATCTCACCATTCGTTAAAGACGCCGAAGTGACGTTCGACGAACAGTTGTATCTAACAAGCCAAGAGACGCTTCTCTCACGTCTGAAAACCGTACCGATTGGCGTGAAGAAAGTCCTGATGATCGGCCACAACCCCGGTATGCACAGCCTCGCGCTGATGCTGGCGGGCACCGGCGACGCTAAATCGATATCGCGGCTGGAAGACAAGTTTCCGACCGCCGCGCTCGCCACCTTCTCCTTCCCGCAGGTCTCCTGGCGCGACCTGACACCGGCATCGGGCCACCTCGAAGCCTTTGTCACCCCCCGCGACCGGGCGTGAAACGCCGAAACCCCGTCCCGCGTTGAAACAAGCCGTTCCAGGGCCATATTTTCCGTGTCGCGGTGCGTCCGGGGTCTGCTAGAAGGGCTTAAGTCCGCATCGAATGCGCGCGGGAAGACCAAGGGCCAATATGCTGATCCTGATCGATAACTACGATAGCTTCACCTACAATCTCGTCCATTACTTGGGTGAGCTTGGTGCCGAAAGCGTCGTCATTCGCAACGACAAGGTTTCAGCCGAAGAAGTGCTCGCGAAGAAGCCTCAGGCGATCGTGCTGTCGCCCGGCCCGTGTACGCCGAACGAAGCCGGCGTCTGTCTCGATCTCATCAAGAAGGCCGGGCCCACCATTCCGCTGCTCGGCGTCTGCCTCGGCCATCAGGCGATTGGACAAGCCTATGGCGGCAACGTCGTTCGTGCTCCCGCCCCGATGCATGGGAAGCTGTCGACGATCTCAAACACCGGCAAGGGCATCTTCAAAGGCCTGCCGCCGCGCTTCGACATCACGCGCTATCACTCGCTCATCGTTGACCGCGCGACGCTCCCCGAGAGCCTCGAGGTCACAGCCGAAACGGACGACGGAATCATCATGGGACTGCAGCACAAGACGCATCCCGTCCACGGCGTTCAGTTCCACCCCGAAAGCATCGCCTCCGAGCAGGGCCACGCGCTGCTTGCCAATTTCCTTTCGCTTGCTGGCTTCTCACCGAAAAGCCGTAAGGCGGCCTGACCCGTGACAACCGCAGCAACCGTTGCCAATCCGGCTCGTGAATTGAAGAGCCTCATGAATCGCATTGCCGATGGCGAAACCCTCGGCGATGAAGCCATGCAGCAGGCGCTCGATCTGCTGATGTCAGGCATTGCGCCGCCGGTCGCGATGGGCGCGTTTCTCATGGGACTACGCGTCCGCGGCGAAACCACGGAAGAAATTACGGGCGCCGCCAGATTCATGCGCGGACGCATGACGACTGTCGATGCGCCGCCGGGCGCCATAGACGTCGTCGGCACGGGCGGCGACAGCCGCGGTACCTATAATATCTCGACGGCCGCAACGTTCGTTGCCGCCGGAGCCGGTGCGATCGTCGCGAAGCACGGCAATCGCGCCGTCACCTCGCTTTCTGGCGCGTCCGATGTTCTGGCCGCCCTCGGCGTCAAGCTCGACGTTCCACCCGTCGTTGTTTCACGCGCGATAGCCGACGCCGGCGTCGGCTTCCTGTGGGCGCCGCTTTATCATCCGGGTTTCAAGACCTGGGCACCAATCCGCGCGGACCTAGGGCTCAGGACGATTTTCAATCTGCTCGGACCTCTCTGCAATCCAGCGCGCGTCACGCGGCAGGTCCTCGGCGTCTACGATCGCAAGCTCGTCGAGCCGATCGCGGAAGTTCTTCGCCAGCTCGGCTCGGTTCACGCGTGGGTTGTCCACGGCGCCGACGGCATGGACGAACTGACGACGACCGGTGTCACCCACGTCGCAGAGCTGAAGGACGGCGATATCTTCGCATTCGAGCTGACGCCGGAAGACGCAGGCCTCGCGCGAAGCGACATCGAGGCACTGAAGGGTGGCGATGCCGCGACCAATGCGGCCGCCATTCACGCGCTTCTGCAGGGTGAAACTGGCCCCTATCGCGACATCGTCGTTCTGAACGCCGCCGCAGCACTCGTCGTTGCTGGAAAAGCCGATGGCCTGCCGGACGGGATCGAGAAGGCGGAAGCCTCCATCGATAGCGGCCGTGCCGCACGCGCTCTCGACCGGCTTGTCGCCGTTACCAACGAACGGGTTTGAAGATGGCCGACATCCTCGACAAGATCACGGCCTACAAACGCGAAGAGGTCGCGCGCGCCAAAGCGCTGAAGCCGCTCCGCGTCATTGCCGAATATGCGCGCTCCGCGCCGAAGGTGCGTTCCTTCGCTGGCGCCATCGAAGCAAAACATCAGAAAAAGCAGCCGGCGCTGATCGCCGAAATCAAAAAGGCATCGCCCTCGAAGGGTCTCATCCGCGCCGACTTCGATCCTCCGGCGCTCGCCAAGGCTTATGAGGAAGGCGGCGCAGCGTGCCTGTCGATCCTCACAGACCGTCCGTCGTTTCAGGGCGCGCCTGAATTTTTGACGGCAGCGCGCGAAGCGACGTCGTTGCCCGTCTTGCGCAAGGACTTCATGATCGACACCTATCAGGTCGTCGAGGCGCGGGCCTGGGGCGCCGACTGCATCTTGATCATCCTCGCCGAGATCGACGACGCGACCGCCCACGATCTCGCCTCAGCTGCCGCCGACTGGGGCATGGACGCCATCGCTGAGGTGCACGACGCAGCGGAACTCGAGCGGGCGTTAAAACTCGATTGCCGTCTCATCGGCATCAACAATCGCAACCTCAAGACCTTCGACGTGAAGCTCGAGACGACCGAAGAACTCGCACCGCAAATTCCCGCCGGAAGAATCGTCGTCGGTGAAAGCGGTATCTTCACCTCGTCCGACATCGCCCGGCTTGCCAAAGTCGGCGTCGAGACGTTCCTCGTCGGCGAAAGCCTGATGCGGCAAGCCGATGTAACCGCTGCGACGAAGACCCTGCTTCAGTCCACCACAACGTCATGACCAAGCTTTCCCACATCAATGAAAAGGGCGAAGCCCGGATGGTCGATGTCTCGGAGAAGGCTTCCACAGCCCGCCGCGCCGTCGCCGAGGGCTTCGTCGCCATGCAGCCTGCCACGCTGAAACTCGTCGAAGCGGGCGAAGCCCACAAAGGCGACGTTATCGGCACGGCGCGCATCGCCGGCATCATGGCAGCCAAGCGCACGCATGAGCTGATCCCGCTTTGCCATCCGCTCGCAATCACCAAGGCGACCGTTGACTTCACGCTTTCCCAGTCACCGCCCGGCATCCACGTGACGGCCGAAGTGAAGGTCTCAGGCCAGACCGGCGTCGAAATGGAAGCATTGACCGCCGTATCGGTCGCCTGCCTGACGCTCTACGACATGCTGAAAGCCGCCGACAAAGCGATGACGATCGAAGGCGTCCGGCTCATCGCGAAGGACGGCGGCAAATCAGGCACCTACCGTGCTAGCGAAGGCGCCGGAGGCGCTTGAACACATGACGCTGCTGCCCGTCGCCGAAGCGCTGAAGCGCATTCTGGATGTCGCGACGACACTCGAGCCAGAAAACGTCGATCTACTTCAGGCGCGCGGCCGCACCCTCGCCTCGGCCGTGCTTTCCAAGCTCAATAACCCGCCGTTCGACGCCTCCGCGATGGATGGCTACGCCGTGCGCGCAGAGGACGTCGCCAGCGTTCCGGTGTCGCTGAACGTCATTGGTGAGGCTGGCGCCGGCCGGCCGTTCACCGGCGCGCTTCGCAAGGGTGAAGCCATCCGCATCTTCACGGGCGGCCGCGTGCCGGACGGCGCCGATGCCATCGTCATTCAAGAAAACGTCGATGCATCAGGACCGACCATCACGATCCGCGAGACCGCATCCGCCGGCGCCAACATCAGGCCCCAAGGGGAGGATTTCCGGAAGGACGACGTCCTGCTCGAAGCGGGCCGCTGTCTGACCGCGCGCGACGTGTTGATCGGTGCCTCCTCGGGTCACGGAAAACTTCCGGTCGTAAGGAAGCCGGTCGTCGCCATCCTCTCGACGGGCGATGAACTCGTTTCGCCCGGAAACCCGCTCGGACCTGGACAGATATCGGGATCGAATGCCTACGGGCTCGCGGCAGTCGTGGAAGCGGCCGGCGGTGAAGCCCGCTTTCTTGGAATTGCGCGGGACACGTTTGCTTCGCTCGAAGATCGCATCAGCGCCGCCGCCGGAGCGGACATCCTCGTCACGAGCGGCGGAGCTTCCGTCGGCGATCACGATCTGGTCCGCCCAGCGCTGGAAAAAGCAGGCGCGAAGCTGGAATTCTATAAGATCGCGATGCGCCCGGGAAAGCCGTTGTTCTTCGGATTGCGTGCGGCGGACGCCAAGACGCAATACTGCCTCGGCCTGCCGGGAAACCCGGTTTCGTCGATGATCTGCGCACGCGTCTTCCTCGTGCCCCTCATCGGCCGCCTGCTCGGACGGGAAACACCATTTCAAGCAATCGAGGCCGTGCTTGCCGAACCGGTTCCGGCGAACGGGCCCCGCCAACACTACATGCGTGGACTGTTGGATATGAGTTCAGCTCCGCCCCGAGTGACGCCGTTCAAAAGCCAGGACAGCGGATTGATCAAATCCCTGCAGCGCGCCGATTGTCTCGTTGTGGTACCGGCCAATGCGCCCGCTCAGAGCGCGGGAACGCCAGTGCAGGTTCTGAAGCTCGATATTTGACGCGTCCACACCGCGAAAATCCGCAGCACACGAACAAAAATTCCATAGCACATCGGATTTTCCAAGATATTCCCGCGATTTCGTAACTCGTCCCTGGAACATTCGAGCCAACCTCGGCGTTTTTCAGTTTCATTACTCGGGCCGAGGGCGACGTAGATGCTCATTCACGTGGGTTATGAAATCGGTTTGCAGCTTTCCGCGCCGACCCCGCTTCTTTTGCTTCTCGACGTCCATCCGAGTCGCCGGCGCGAAATCATTTACGAGGACGCGCTGAGCATTCCCGACATTCCGCTCAAGCACGGGCTTGATCTTTACGGAAACCGAACACAGCGGCTCGTCGCCCCGCCAGGGCCGCTGAAACTCAGCTATCGCGCCGTCGTCCGCGATTCAGGTGCTCTCGAAGAACAGCCCCTCAACGCCCGCGAAATCTCCGTCGCCGACCTACCAAATTTTGCCATGCATTACTTGAGCGGCAGCCGCTATTGCGAAACCGACGAGCTGACGCCGCTTGCCTGGCAGCTCTTCGGCAACGTGCCGCCCGGATACGCGCGCGTCAAAGCGATCTGCGACTTCGTTCACAGTCACATCAAGTTCGATTATCAGGCCGCGCGCTCAACACGTACCGCTGCCGAGGCGTATAAAGAAGGCATCGGCGTTTGCCGCGATTTCGCGCATCTCGCAATATCGTTCTGCCGCTGCCTCAACATTCCGGCAGCGTATGTGAACGGATATTTGGGCGACATCGGCGTGCCACCCGATCCGGAGCCGATGGATTTCAGCGCCTGGTTCGAAGCCTACATCGATCACCGCTGGGTGACGTTCGATGCGCGCCATAACAGACCGCGGATCGGCCGCATCGTCATTGCGCGCGGACGCGATGCCGCCGATGTGGCGATGATCACATCGTTCGGCCAGCACTATCTGGGAGAGTTCAAAGTCATTTGCGAGGAAGTCGCCCCGCAACGCGCGGAGCAACTCACGTCGCGAGCCGCCTAAGATCTTCCGTCCGTCCCGGGAAAGGAAAACTCTCCTCATTCCTTCTCCCTTGGGGAGAAGGTGCCCCGCAGGGGCGGATGATGGGCTTCCGCAGACCTCCTCGTCGCGCATCAAGTCCCTCACCTGCCCACCTCGCCGAAGGCGAGCCTTCAGCTCGACGGGCATCCTCTCCCGTTCCGGGAGAGGAAAGCTCTTCCTTCTCCCTTGGGGAGAAGGTGGCTAAAGGCCGGATGAGCGGATGGGCGTTTAGTCCTTCGCGCGTTCGACGTATGACCCGTCAGCCGTCATGACGACGACCCGCGTTCCTGCGCCGATGTGCGGGGGCACCATCACGCGGGCGCCGTTCGAAAGCTTCGCGGGCTTATAGGACGACGATGCGGTCTGCCCTTTGACGACCGGATCCGCTTCGACGATTTCAAACGTGACGCGCTGCGGCAGCTCGACCGAAATCGGATTGCCTTCGTGCAGCGAAACGAGGCACGTCATGCCTTCCTGCAGCCACTGGCCACTGTCGCCGAGGATGTCCTTCGGAATCGTGATCTGGTCGAAGGTTTCGGGCTGCATGAAATTGAAGCCCATGTCGTCTTCGTAAAGATAATTAAAGTCCTTTTCGTCGAGGTAGGCGCGCTCGACCTGGTCCGTCGTACGGTAGCGCTCGACAAGCTTCACGCCGTCGGCGATGCGGCGCATTTCGAGGTGTGTCACGGGTGTGCCCTTGCCCGGGTGGATGTTTTCCGCATGCATCACGACGGCAAGCCTGCCATCGAGATCGAGCACATTGCCTTTGCGGACCGAGCTTGCAATAACCTTCACCACGTAACGTCTCCGATCGTTAATCCATGCGCTACGGCCGCCTCATGGGGCGGCCGGCCGGCGGAAGCCTTCAGGGAATCTGTCGCGTCTCATACCCGCTTAGTTCTTTGCCGCCAAGTGCGGCAACCCTGTGCCTAACCCTCAATTTGCAAGCATGTCGCAGCTTTCACCCTGGTGGCGACCCGATCGCCATGCCGACCGCAGGCCTTTTCTCATTGGCCGGGGCCGCATCAAGACCGCGATAAGAAGTTGGTTTCTTTCGCAAGGGTTTCTGGAAGTCGAACCGGGCCTGTTGCAGGTTTCCCCCGGTAACGAGACGCATCTTCATGCATTTCGGACCGAACTGATCCGGACTGATCTTGGAACCCGGGAACTTTATCTGCATACCTCCCCCGAGTTTGCGATGAAAAAGCTTCTTGCCGCCGGGGAAACGAAAATATTCGCTTTCGCCCCCGTCTTCCGCAATCGCGAGCAGGGAAGCCTCCACGCACCCGAATTCACCATGCTTGAATGGTACCGGGCGAACGAGCCTTACCAGACGCTTTGGGAGGATTGCGCCGCCATTCTGACGATCGCCGCCGAGGCAACTGGACATGCGCCTTGGACATATCGCGAAAAAACCTGCGATCCGCGCACACCATTCGATCACCTGACGCTCGATCAGGCATTTGCAAGGCTGGCGGACGTCTCTCTAAACGGCGCGGACGGAGACCAGCTCATGCGGCGCGCCGAAGCCGCCGGCATCCGCTGCGAGCCCGACGATACCTGGACGGATGTCTTCAGCCGTGTCCTCGTCGAGAAGATCGAGCCCGCTCTCGGGACGCCCGCTCCCACGATCCTCTATGAATACCCGGTTCAGGAAGCCGCCCTCGCCCGCCCCGTACCCGGGAATCCAACAGTGGCTGAGCGCTTCGAGCTCTATGCCTGCGGCGTCGAACTGGCGAACGGCTTCGGCGAATTGACCGACGCGGCCGAGCAGCGCCGCCGCTTCGAAACCTGGATGACGGAGAAACAGCGCATCTACGGTGAACGTTATCCGCTCGACGAAGATTTTCTCGCGGCGCTCGGCCAAATGCCGCCGGCTTCCGGATGTGCCCTCGGCTTCGATCGTCTCGCCATGCTTGCAACGGGCGCCGAGCGGATCGATCAAGTCATCTGGACGCCCCTGAGCGCCTGAGAACTGAGCACCGGCGAAAGGAACGAATGACCGATGTCTTCCAAAGAGACGCATAGCGGCGGATGCCAATGCGGAGCGGTCCGCTTTCGCGTCGAGGGCACGCTCGCCGACGCCTCCGTCTGTCACTGCCGGATGTGCCAGAAGGCATTCGGATCGCTCTATGCGCCTCTCGTCAGCGTGCGAGGCGCCGAGCTAACTTGGACACGTGGACAGCCAAAAAAATTTCAATCGTCGAACGCCGCCCAACGCGGCTTCTGCGCCGACTGCGGCACGCCGCTGACCTATGAAGCACCCGACGGTATCGCACTCGCCATCGGCGCGTTCGACGACCCTTCGGGCCTTGCGCCGAAAATTCAGTGGGGCGTCGAAGGCAAGCTTCCTTTTACCGACAAAATCCCCGCTCTTCCCGGGCGCGACACCCTGGCGGATGCAAACGCGGCACCTTTTCTGAAGACGCTCGTTTCCTATCAGCACCCCGACCACGACACCGATATTTGGCCGCCGAAATGACGCTCATCGAAAAGAAGCTCACGTCCATCGATGATCTGATCGCTGCAAAACTCGTCTCGGACGATGACCGCGACGCGTTGAGGGAGGTCGCTCAGCGCTATGCCATCGCACTGACACCCGTCATCGCGAACCTGATCAATCCCAACGCAGCCGATGATCCGATCGCTCGCCAGTTCGTCCCCAGCGCCGATGAACTCACGACGCATCCTCGGGAAGAAGCCGATCCGATAGGCGATCACCTCAAAAGCCCCGTGCCTGGGATCGTTCACCGCTACGCCGACCGGGTGCTTCTCAAAATTGCGAGCGTCTGTCCCGTCTATTGCCGCTTCTGCTTCCGCCGCGAAATGGTCGGCCCCACAAACGGCGAAATGCTGTCAGCCGACGACCTGGCCGCAGCCCTGGACTACATCGCCGCCAATCCGAACATCTGGGAAGTCATTTTGACGGGAGGCGATCCGTTTATCCTCTCGCCGCGCCGCATCCGCGAGGTGACCGGCGCATTATCTGCGATCCAGCACGTCAAAATACTCCGGTGGCACACGCGCGTACCTGTCGTTGATCCCGACCGCGTCAGCGACGAACTCATCGCAGCCTTGAAAGCGACGTCGAAGACCGTTTTCATCGGCCTGCACACGAACCACGCGCGCGAACTCGAAGGCCCGGCAAGCCAGGCGATTGTCCGGCTCGTCGATGCGGGCCTGCCGCTCGTCAGTCAGACCGTGCTGCTGAAAGGCGTCAACGACAATGTCGAGACGCTCGAAGCCCTCATGCGCCGCCTCGTCGAGCTGCGGGTGAAGCCCTATTACCTCCATCACGGTGACTTGGCCCCCGGCACCGCCCACTTCCGCACGACCATCGCCGAAGGACGCGCTTTGATGGCCGCTTTGCGCCAGCGGGTCTCAGGCTTGGCGCTTCCAACGTACGTTCTCGATCTCCCCGGCGCTTTCGGCAAGGTACCGATCGAACGCCACTCGGGAGCGGGCGACGACGGCGTCAACACGTTCACCGATCGCGACGGCCGAAAACATCGCTATGAGGATGCCTGCGCCGCGCCCGATGTGCCCTGACGAGCTTGGATTGACTGGGCAAAATGCCTGACCGCCTCCGGGCATGCCCGAACAGGTTGGCCATACGTTCTTTCGATTGGACGCTCCTCCAATTCGATGCCAAATTGCCGCATCAGAACAGGCCGGAAAACGGCCGGCATCCACTGGAGGAAGTGAATGAACGACGAACCGGTCCGCGAGAAGTTTTTCGGTGCGTGTCCGCACGATTGCCCGGACACATGCGCAATGATCTACGAGGTCCAGGACGGCCGGTTGGTCGATGTTCGCGGCAACAAGGACCACCCCATCACGCGCGGCGGTCTCTGTGTGAAGCTCAAGGATTTCGCCGATCATCACGTCAACCCGGACCGGCTGATGTATCCGCTCCGCCGCGTTGGCCCGAAGGGCTCGGGTCCGAATGGCGGCAACAACTTCGAACGCATCACCTGGGATGAGGCCATCTCCGAGATCGGCACGCGCTGGCGCGAGATCATTGCGACCTACGGCGCTCAGGCGATCATGCCGCAAAGCTACCTTGGCAATATGGGCCTCGTGCAGGGCATCAACTCCGGCGACCCGTTCTTCAACCGCCTCGGCTCGACGGTGAATGAGAAGACCTACTGCACGTCGGGCTCGTCGACGGCGTGGCTTCTGACGCACGGCCCCACCGGCGGCGTCGATCCGGAAAGCTTCGTGCACAGCAAGTACATCGTGATCTGGGCCTGCAATTCGATCTCGACGAACCTGCATCATTGGCCCTTCGTGCTCGAAGCGCAGAAGCGCGGCACAAAAGTTGTCGTCGTCGACTCTTACAAGTCCCGCACCGCAAAGGCCGGCGACTGGCACATTTGCCCGAAGCCCGGCACTGACGGAGCGCTGGCGCTCGGCATCATCAATTCGATGGTCGAGCAAGACCTGATCGACCAGGACTACGTCGATAATCACACGCACGGCTTCCCCGAGCTCAAAGCTCGCGCAGCCGAATTCACACTCGAATACGTCGAGCGCGTTACGGGCGTCAAAGCAGCCGACGTCGCCAAGTTCGCGCGCGAATTCGCGACCTCGCAGCCGTCCGCCATCCGCATCGGCGTCGCGATCGAACGCTCGGCCGGCGGCGCGCAAGCGGCGCGTGCTGTTTACGCAATCCCGGCAGTCTGCGGTTCGTGGCGCCACGTCGGCGGCGGCATGCTGCAACTGCCGCTGTGGGACTTCCCTATCGATTGGGTGAAGGCCGCACGGCCCGACTGGATCAAGCCCGGCACGCGCGTCGTCAACAACCTGCGTCTCGGCCAGGCACTCAACGGCGAGATGAAGCTCGATCCACCGATCAAGAGCATGTTCGTCTTCTGCACCAATCCCGTCAGCCAGTCGCCCGAGACCAACAAGATCGTCGAAGGGTTGCAGCGCGAAGACCTGTTCACGGTCGTCGCCGAACACTTCATCACCGACACGGCGAAATATGCCGATATCATCCTGCCGTCCGCCATGGCGGGCGAGGCCGAAGACATGATGTGGTCGTGGGGCCACTTCTACTTGACGTATAATGAAAAGGCGATCGACCCACCGGGCGAATGCAAGCCGACGAGCGAGATGTGGCGCCTGCTCGCCAAGGAGATGGGGTTCGATGACCCTGTCTTCAAAATGACGGACAGCGAGCTCTGCGCCGAATACATCAACTGGACCGATCCGAAGATGGGCGGCGTCGACATGGAGTACTTCAAGAAGCACGGGTACTACAAAATCGATGTCGGCTCGGCAGATACGCGCACACCGCACAGCGAGGGCAAGTTCCCGACGCCTTCAGGCAAAGTCGAACTGCTGTTGCACGATGCAAAGAACTTCGTCGCCGGTCCCTTCCGGGCCATGTACGACGGCGAGCAATCGGGCGAACCTGTCGATCCGCTGCCCGGCTACGTGCCGGTTCGCGAATCTCCGGAGACCAACCCGGAACTTGCAAAGCGCTATCCGCTCAACATCATCTCACCGAAGAGCCACGCCTTCCTGAACTCCTGCTACGCCAACGAGCCGCACAAGATCAAAATCCAAGGCGAGCAGTTCGTGATGATTTCGCCGGTCGATGCTGCCAAGCGGAACATCCGCGAAGGCGATCCGGTGCGTGTGCAGAACGAGCGCGGTGACTTCGAAGGCGTCGCGCGTGTGACGGATGACGTCACGCCCGGCATCGTCGTCGCCACCCTCGGCTATTGGCGGTCGCTCAACCGCTCCGACGGGTCCGTCAACTCCATCTCGTCCGACGCCTGGAGCGGCCTCGGCCGTGCCCCGACGTTCTCGGACAATCTCGTCGAAGTCCAGCGCGTGAACTGAGCGGCACGGATATCGGTCAAACAGGAAAACGGTCTGCACGGCACCGAGTTGTGCAGACCGCTGTTCCCTAGGTGACATCTCCCGGAGTTCGGTTGCGCTAAAAAGGCCCCGGGGAAGTAGGTTGGCGACCAGCAGCGAACTTCCGGAACAACCGGGCGCGCTGATTGCCGGCCAGGCAGCGATGGAAGCCCATGTCACCCGTTCACGCGGCGCTGGCCGCAATCACATATCTTCTCGTCAAGCATGCGGTCGCCGATTTTATCCTGCAGACGGACCTGATCTTCCGCCAGAAAGGATCCTACGGCGCGCCGGGTGGGCTCTGGCACGCGCTCATTCACATCCTATTGACGGCGCCTGTCTTTTTGCTTTTTACGGGCGGCGGCCCGGGCCTCGCGGCCGCCCTGCTCGCCGGGGAATTCGTCCTTCACTATCATATCGACTGGACGAAGGAGCAGATCGTCCGCCGCGAAGGTTGGACGCCTAAGGACAAATACTTCTGGTGGGCGCTTGGGCTCGATCAGATGCTGCACGGCCTCACCTACGTCGCCATCCTCTGGATCTGGCTGCCTCCCGGCTGACCAGGCAGGCTGTTTTTCGCATCTTGCGCACGATGTCCCGCCCCTGCCATATGCGGCAGAGCGAGCGGATCGGCGTGCCGACCTGGAAATCGCATTAATAATATTTGGTCGCACGTAACATTCCTCCGCCAGCCGTCGAAGACAACTGAGAAGGCGTAATTTTGGACCGGAAGGCTCGCGACGCTGAGTGGACCGACTTGATGCGTTCCGCAATTGCGGGCGATCAAGCAGCCTACCGTCGGCTGTTGTCCGAGCTTTCGCCGGTCTTGAGAGGCGTTGTCCGCCGAGGCTTCGCGGGCGTCGGCGTGCCGCGCGAAGATGTGGAGGACGTGGTGCAAGACGCGCTGCTCGCGATCCATCTGAAGCGGCACACTTGGGACCAGACGATGTCGCTCGGCCCGTGGGTGATGGCAATTGTCCGCAACAAGATGATCGACGACCTGCGGCGGCGCGGCCGTCGCCCCGAAGTTCCGGTGGATCTGAGTGAATTCGAATTCGAGGGCGAAGATCAGCAGGCTTCGATCGATGCCCACGATGTCGAACGCGTCCTTGGCCGCCTTTCCGGCAAGAACCGCGACATCGTCCAATCGATCAGCATCGACGGGCAATCGGCCCGCGACGTGGCGCAGCGCCTTGGAATGAGCGAAGTCGCCGTTCGCGTCGCGTTGCACCGAAGCCTGAAGGCGCTTGCCGATACCTATCAAGAGAAGAAATTATGAAGACGGACGACCTCATCAATGCCCTTGCTGCCGATGCCAAAAGCGTCGAGCCGCCGATTGCGCGGACGGTTGCGATTGCGGTCGGGGTAGGTGCCTTGATCTCCGGTCTGCTCTTCCTCTGGGCCCTTGGCGTCCGTGACAACTTCGCGGAGTCGATGGTGTCTTCGCTGCGCTTCGTCTTCAAATTCGTGCTGACACTGAGCCTTGCAATTCCCGCCTACGTCCTCGTTCGCGGACTGTCGCGACCGGATTTTGAACCCGGCAAGAAACTCTGGTGGCTGGCGCTGGCCCCCGCATTGCTTCTCGTCGCCATTCTCCTCGAGCTTGTCTCCGTGCCCCCCGATCAATGGCACGCGCGGATGATCGGCCAGAACGCCATGGCCTGCCTCATCGTCATCCCGCTTCTATCGTTGGCGCCGTTGGTGGCCGTGCTCTATGCGCTGCATCAGGGCGCCCCGGCGAACCCGGCGATCGCAGGAGCCGTTGGAGGCCTGCTATCCGCAGGCATCGCCGCGACGCTCTACGCCAGCCACTGCCCCGACGACAGCCCGCTCTTTCTCGCGGCCTGGTACACGATCGGTACCGTCGTGATGACCGCCATAGGCGCCCTCGCCGGATCGCGCTTCTTGCGCTGGTGAGCCCGGCTAAAGCAGATCGCGAATGCGGTAATAGAGCATGCCCAGCGCCAGCATGTAGTTGCCGGCGACCTCGCTTAGCGGCAGCCGCACGTGCTTGATCCGATCGAACAGATCGAATTGCTCCATCGTCCCGCAGATCGCATCCGAGACGATTTCCGCCGCGATGTGCGTGGCGTTGACGCCGTGTCCCGAATACCCCTGCAGATAATAGAGGTTCGGTGCGAGCCGCCCGATAGCCGGCACGCGATTGACGACAATGGCGATAGTCCCGCCCCACGAAAACTCAATCCGCGCATCCTTCAACTGCGGATAGATCTCGATCATGCGCGGGCGCATGACGGCGGCGATGTCCGGCGGATCGCGGTTGGTGTAATTACAGCGGCCGCCGAAGAGCATGCGCCGATCCGCCGACATCCGGAAATAATCGAGCACGACGTTGCTGTCGGCGACCGCGAGGTTTTGCGGATCGACCGTCGCCATCTCGCTGCCGGTCAGAGGCTCAGTGGCGATGATGTAGCTACCGGCAGGCAGCATCAATCCCTTGAGCCCTCGCTGCCCGAAACGATTGAAAATCTCGCCGCCGATGACGACGGAGCCCGCTTCGACCCGGCCGCGGTCGGTCTGAACCCAGGGCTTCGCACCGCCACCAAGGCTGATGACGGTGGAATTTTCGAAGATCTGTGCTCCGTGCGCCGCCGCAGCATGGGCTTCACCCCGACAGAGATTGAGCGGATGTAAATGTCCGCTGCGCCGGTCGATGTAGCCGCCGTAGTAGGAATTGGTGCCGAGCACGCTTGGCATTCCGGCAGCTTCGACGATTTCGAGCCCGCCGCCGTCGCCGTCCTTGACGCGCTCCTCGACGTAGGAGCGCATATGATCCATGTGACGCGGACGCGCCGCAACTTCCATCCAGCCGTATTGCAGATCGCAGGCGATGCCGTATTTCGCGATCCGGCCTTCGATGATCTCGTGACCGCGATAGCGAATGTCGCGAACGAGCTTAGCACCCGCCGCGCCAAGCTGCTGCTTGATCGTCGCTTCGCCGCTAATGCCCCCGATCATCTGGCCGCCGTTGCGACCCGACGCACCCCAGCCGATGCGCTTGGCTTCGAGCAGCACGACGGAGCGGCCACGCTCGGCCATCGTCAGCGCCGTCGCAACTCCTGAAAAGCCACCACCGATGACACACACGTCCGCCTTGACCGTACCTTCGAGCGCCGGAAAGCGCGTCTGGTCGTTTGCGGTCGCGGCGTAGTACGAGCGTATGTAATCTTGAGCTGTCACGATAAGCCGCTGCTTAGCGCGCCGAGCGGCGAAACACAAATCCCACGGGACATCCTCAGCCTGCAGCTCCGAAGGCCTTGCGCCGCTCTCGCTCCGCGCGTTCCGTTTGTCGCTTCGTAACGAACGCCGCCAGCAGCAGGCCGATTGTGACAATGCCGATCAGGATCGTCGAAATGGCGTTGATTTCGGGAGTCACGCCGAGTCGAACCTGACTGTAGATCTTCATAGGCAGCGTCGTCGCACCGGGCCCCGTCGCAAAGCTCGAAATCACGAGATCATCGAGCGATAGCGTGAACGATAGCAGCCAAGCGGAGATCACGGAGGGTGCGATGATCGGCAACGTTACCTGGAAGAAGGTGTTGATCGGCGTTGCGCCGAGGTCCATCGCCGCCTCTTCGACGGATTTGTCGAAGTCCTGCAATCGCGCCTGCACGACGACTGCCGCATAACACATGGTGAACGTGATGTGCGCGAGCGTAATGGTCCAGAAGCCGCGGTCGAGCCCCATGGCGACGAACAACAGTAGCAGCGACAGACCAATGATGACTTCCGGCATAACGAGAGGAGCGAAGATCATGCCCGAGAAAAGCGTGCGTCCGGGGAAACGCCCCATCCGCACCAGCGTGATCGCGGCGAGCGTGCCGAGAACCGTTGAAACGGTCGCAGACATGAGCCCGACGCGGATCGTCACCCAGGCGGCATCCTTCAAAGCCTGATTTTCGAGAAGCGCGCTGTACCACTTCGTCGACCAGCCGGCCCAGACCGTAACGAGCTTCGACTCGTTGAAGCTGAAGATCACCAAGAGCAGGATCGGGATGTAAAGGAACGCGAAGCCGAACGTGATTGACGTCAGATTGAACCAGGAGAAGTTTTTATTCATCGGCCGCTCTCCCGCTCAATCTGCTGCTGGCGCTGGAAGAGTACGATTGGGATCGTCAACACCAGCAACAGGATGACCGCCACCGCCGATGCAAGGGGCCAATCGCGATTATTGAAGAACTCGTTCCACAGCGTCTTGCCAATCATCAAGGTATCGGACCCGCCCAAGAGATCGGGGATCACGAACTCGCCGACGGCGGGAATGAACACGAGCAGGCAGCCCGCGAAAACGCCGGGCAGCGACAACGGAAAGGTGATCTGCCAAAAGGCCCGCCACGGCCGCGAGCCGAGATCCTGAGCCGCTTCGAGCAATGATGGATTGATTTTTTCGAGACTCGCATACAGCGGCAGGATCATGAAGGGCAGATACGAATAGACGATGCCGATGTAGACAGCCGTCGTCGTGTTCATGATCTGCAGCGGCTCGCTGATGATGCCGAGCTTCATCAGGAACATTGTGAGAAACCCTTCCGGCTTCAGGATCGCGATCCAGGCATAAATGCGGATCAGGAACGAGGTCCAGAACGGCAGTATGACGAGCATCATCAGCGTCGGCTGCCAGGATTTTGGCGCGCGCGCCATGCCGTAAGCCATCGGGTAAGCGACAAGCAGCGTCAGAATTGTCGAGATCGCTGCAATCTTCAAACTCGACAGGTAGGCATTGACGTAAAGCGGATCGCCGAAAATGAAGGTGTAATTCTCGAAATCGAGCTGCGAGATGAACTTCCCGATGCCCTCCGACCAATTGAACGTCGGCGTGTAGGGCGGAATGGCCGTCGCGACGTCGGAAAGCGAAAGCTTGAAGACGATAAAGAACGGAATGAGGAAGAAGATCAGCAGCCACAAATAAGGAGCCGCAATCACATACCAGCGTCCGAGGCTATTGCTCTTTGCACTCATCGTTTGCCTCAGCCCGTCAGAACCACGCCGGCGTCGATCGGCCAGTCGAGCCAGACGCTGTCTTCCCAGCTGATAGGCCGCTCGACGGTATGCGCAGCATTGGCGCGCAGTGCCGTTATGCGTTCGCCTGGCGCAGTGCGGACATGGTAATGCGAGATCGAGCCGAGATAGCCGATGTCCTCGACCTTGCCGGGAATGGCGTTGACCGCGCTCGCCGGCTGCTCATGCGCAATGCGGATCTTCTCCGGCCTGAGCGCCAACCACACCTGTTGACCGATGGTGACCGGCTCCGAGCTCCGGGTTTTGAATTGGTAGCCGTCCTTCGCGTTGATCTCGATGCAACCATCGCCGATCGCGGCTACCGTTCCTGCGAAGATGTTCACGTCGCCGATAAAGCCTGCGATGTAGCGGGTCTTCGGGTTCTCATAGATATCGCCGGGCGTCGCCACCTGAACGAGAACGCCCTTCTCCATCACGGCAATGCGGCTCGCGACCGTCATCGCCTCTTCCTGATCGTGGGTCACGATGATGAAGGTCGTGCCCGTCGTTTCCTGAATGCGCATCAGCTCGAACTGCGCCTGCTGCCGCGGCTTCTTGTCGAGAGCGCCGAGCGGCTCGTCGAGCAATACGATACGCGGCTTCTTGGCGATCGCGCGCGCCAGCGCTACGCGTTGCTGCTGACCGCCCGACAGCTGGTTCGGTTTGCGCTTTGCGAACTGGCGAAGCTCCAGCATGCCCATGGCTTCGTCGACACGTTCGGCAATCTTGTTTTTGGGCAACATCCCCTCCTGGCGAAGCCCGAAGCCGATGTTGCCCTCGACCGTCATATGCGGAAAGAGCGCATACGATTGAAACATCATGTTCACGGGGCGCTGATAGGGAGGTAGGTCCGTGATGTCTTGCCCGGCGACGATCGTCTTGCCTTGCGTCGGCCGTTCGAAACCCGCCAGCATGCGAAGCAGCGTGCTCTTTCCGCAGCCTGACGGTCCGAGCAACGCGAAGAATTCCTTTTCGTAGATATCGAGTGTGACATCGTTGACGGCAACGAAATCGTCGAACTGCTTGGTTATGCCCTCGAAGCGAACGATCGGCGCCAGGCTCGGATTTTTCCAAGGAGCGAACCCCGACTGCGGCGCCGCCGTGCGCGGACCCGCACGCTGCGAGGAGGCATGGTTTGCCTGTGGATTGCCTGCAGTCGCAACAGCCATGATCGTGTCCCTGAAGTTTTGCAAATGGCTCTCCGTCCAGGAGAGCACGCGTGAAAGAAAAAACCGCGCCAGATCTGTTCTGGCGCGGTTTTGGTTATTGCCCTGTCGTGATCCTCGTCCACATTCGTGTGACGATCCGCTGGGTTTTGTTGTCCCACGCGGTTTTGACGTAGAGCTTCTTGAACGTATCAGGATCGGGATAGACCGCCGGGTTCTTGAGAACGCTCTCGTCGATATCCTTCTGCGAGGCGAGGTTGCCGTTGGCGTACTGCACGAAGTTGGACGCCTTCGCCATCACTTCCGGCCGATTGAGATAGTTCAGGAAGATGTGCGCCTCTTCGACATCCTTGGCATCCGCGGGGATGGCCATCATGTCGAACCACATTTGCGTCCCTTCCTTCGGGATATGGTACTTGATCACTTGGCCGTTCTTGGCGTCGGTTGCGCGCGTACCTGCCTGAAGGATGTCGCCAGACCAGCCGAGCGCCATGCAGATGTCGCCGTTGGCAAGCGCATTGATGTATTCCGAGGAGTGGAACTTCTTGATGTAGGGTCGGATCTTCATCATCAGATCCTCGGCCTTCTTGAAGTCCTCTTCCTTGGTGGTGTTGGGATCGATACCCAGATAGTTGAGTGCCACAGGAAGAATGTCTTCCGGTGAATCGAGCACGTAAATTCCGCAATCCTTGAACTTGGCGGCAATCTCTGGCTTGAAGATCATGTCCAGAGAATTGACTGGCGCATCCGCCATGCGTTCCTTGATCTTGGCTTCGTTGTAGCCGACGCCGGTCGTGCCCCACATCCAGTTCATCGCGTACAGATTGTCCGGATCATACTGGGCGACTCGGCTGTAGACTTCGGGCCAGACGTTCGCGAAGTTGGGGATCTTGGACTTGTCGAGCTTCTGGAAAACACCCGCCTTGATTTGACGCGAAAGGAACGATCCGGTCGGAACGACGACATCGTATCCGCTGCCCCCCGCCAAGAGCTTCGTCTCCAGAACCTCATTGCTGTCGAAAACGTCGTAAACGACCTTGATACCAGTCTCTTTCGTGAAATCCGTCAGGATCTCCGGATCGATGTAGTCCGACCAATTGTAGACCTTAACGACCCTATCTGCGGCCTGTGCCATCGGACTCACCAGCACTGCGGCAGCGGCAACAATAGAACACGCGGCGCGACGCACCACTTTTCCAACCGTCAACATCAGAATTCCTCCAGACCCAGTCCCTCACCGGGTGTCAGCGACGGCCCGGTTAAGATTGGCAAATCGCCGCTCTCTCACAATCGACGTTTTGCTAAGCACCGACCATACTGCTCAAATAAATTCCGAAGCACAACGGATCATCGAAGAAATGTTTTGGGTGCCCGGGTCAAGAAAAAGCCCTTAACCGTCATATTAAACTGCTTAAACTGCACGTTCTGGGGTCATGACGCTGCCCCGTTAGGCAAGGCCACGATTTAAGCGAAACGGGGATGAGATAGCGCTATGGTACACTGCGCCTATTGAGGTCGCTTCGCTGGCCGGGTTAAGTCTGTTGGCTTTCCGAACCCGAAAATCCAAAATGTCTAACGGTCGCCGGAAGCAATGTGCAAAGCCTCGGCCGATCGTGGACCAGGCAGACGCCTCGGAAAACGGAAAACCGTGAAGCATGGCTTCGATCGCTCCGACCACAACGCGCCGCGAAAACAGAAACGAATAAAGCAAATCACTCAGGTGTCCTTATGACTGCCCCACCCGCACGGATCCTAAACGAAGACGGTGACTTCGGCGTCGGATCGACGCCCGAAGCGCTTCGCGATTGGCTTCGCCAGCACCGCATCGAGGAAATCGATTGTGCCGTGCCGGACATCGCAGGCGTTGCGCGCGGCAAGACAATGCCCGCCGAAAAATTCGTGAAATTGGACCCGGTCCATCTTCCAATCTCGATCTTCCATCAGACGATAACGGGCGACTACGTCGGCTTCGAAGAGGACGGCCAGGAACTCTACGCCGAAAGCGATCTGATGATGGTGCCGGATCTTTCGACCATCCGTCCGGCGCCCTGGGCATCGAGCCCGACCGCGCAGGTCATTCATGACGCTCAATGGCAGAGCGGCGACCCGGTCGAGATCGCGCCGCGCAACGTGCTGAAGCGCGTCGTCGATCTTTACGCGAAAGAAGGCTGGGTGCCCGTCGTTGCGCCCGAGCTCGAATTCTATCTGACGAAGACCAATCCCGATCCCGACTACCCGCTGGAGCCACCAATGGGCCGGTCGGGTCGCCCGGGCGCCGGCCGCCAAGCCTATAGCCTTGGCGCCGTCGACGAATACGACAAGATCGTCGACGACATCTACGACTTCGCCGAGCGCCAGTATCTGAAGATCGATACGATCATTCAGGAAGGCGGCGCGGCACAGCTCGAGATCAATCTGCTGCACGGCGATCCGGTCGATCTCGCCGATCAGGTATTTCTCTTCAAGCGGACCATTCGCGAAGCGGCGTTCGCGCAGAATTGCTACGCGACGTTCATGGCGAAGCCCCTTGCCAACCAGCCGGGCAGCGCCATGCATGTCCACCAAAGCGTCGTCGATGCGAAGACGGGAAAAAACATCTTTACGCAGATGAACGGCGAACCGAGCAAGCTATTCTTCAACTTTCTCGCGGGTCAGCAGGCCTACCTTCCCGCGGCGATGTGTTTGATCGCGCCCTACGTCAATTCCTATCGCCGCCTCGTACCGAACGGCGCTGCACCGATCAACGTCGAATGGGGTTACGACAACCGCTCGGCCGGGTTGCGCGTGCCGATTTCCCCGACATCTGCGCGGCGCGTTGAAAATCGTCTCGCCGGAGCCGATTCAAATCCGTACGTGGCACTGGCAGCGAGCCTCGCTTGCGGCTATCTCGGAATGAAGAACGAACTCGAGCCGCGGCAGGCGGTCGTCGGCAACGCCTACCGCAACGATCATCAGTTGCCGCGCGGCCTGCTCGAAGCTCTGACGGATTTCGAAGAGAATACAGCGCTGCACGACATTCTGGGCAAACGCTTTTGCCACGTGTACCTCGCATTGAAGCGCAGCGAATTCGAAGAATTCATGCGCGTCATCAGTCCGTGGGAACGCGAGCATCTCCTGCTGAGTGTCTAATAAAAGCGGCCTTCCTGCCCATGCGGGAAGGCCGGCCCCCTTTTGAGGGCATATTTTTTTGCGATAGGATAATAATCTGGCGTATCAGCAATCGGCAGTTGGCCGAAGATGACTTGGCTTACGTCCCTTTCTATCGCTTCCGGTTAGAAATTTTTAATACTGCTCCGAAACAAGTTTCAAATTTTGCCCAATCTTGGATTGATTTCAAATACTGCAGAGCAAAATAATTGGAGCGAGACTGCTATCTCGCGAGCCTTGAACACATGGCTGGGCATGGGTTCGAGCAGGACGCGGATTCGAATCTATGACGTTAAAGACATTGGCTGATAGGAAGAGCGAAACCATCCTCTTCGTCGACGACGAACCGCTTTCGCTGAAATACTTCAAAAGCTCCATTGGCAAATACGCCAACGTAGTGACGGCCAGCAGCCCCGAAGCGGCCCTTCAAATTCTGGCGACGCCCGGCAACGACATTTCTGTTGTCGTCAGTGACGAGCGAATGCCTCGCGACAGCGGCGTGTCATTTCTGAGCGAAGTCCGCAAGTCATGGCCCTCTACCGTCCGTATACTGACGAGCGCCTACGCAAACATCGATAATCTCCAACAGGCGATCAACGGGGCGGCGATCTATCGCTTTGTACCGAAGCCGTGGAATCTCGACGAATTATGCGCGGCCATGGAAGACGCGTTGCATGTCGAGCGAGAGGCGGCTGCCCTGACCGAGCCTGTGCTCGGTCCAAGCACAGGCGGAGACGCGGAAAGCGCGAACCTCGCGCTCCTCTCCATTCTCGCCGGCGGGCTCGAAGCGCCGTTGAAATCGCTGGATACCGAAGCCGAACGGCTCGCCGAGTTCAGCCTGCCGGGCTCTTTGGAACCTTCCTCGACCCCGAGATCGTATCTTGCGTCCTGGGCCTCCAAGCTCCGGCTCGGCAAGATGGCCGCGTCCGCCGCTCAGATCCGCCGCGATGTCGACCACTGCAAGTCGCTAGCAAATTCTATTGGCAACCTCGCCCGGAGCCTCGCCGATCCAGTGACAGCTCAAACATCGTCGATGGCCGACACCATTTCCGAAGTTGCCGAGCAGGCTGTCGTCAGTCACTCCGGCAGAGTCTTCGGCGGCCCCGGCATCGGTCAGGACTTCGCCTACCGCATGCCACGCGAAATCATGAAGTTCGTACTGACGAATTTGCTGCGTGGCGCAACAAAGGGTCTCACTCCCAATCTCGATACCTTCCCGAGAGTGGAATTGGTTTCCGGAGCCGAACACAACGAAGTTCGAATCACCTCGGTCTTGGATCGCGAGCCGCTAACATTGGAGAATAATCAGTCCTGGCGGACGGTCCGTTGCGCCTTATGGGCCTTTGGAGGAGAACTCCTGTCCTCAACTGATAAAACATTGGGCACATCCACGCTGACCATGTGCCTTCCCAAGGCATAATTCTTAAGGTGTATCTCCAAGGCATTGATTATTCTGATTCATCTAAACGCTTTCTAAATACCGCAGTACCAAACTGAACCATTGTGATAACGTTCGTTATACACGTCTGCGTCGGTTCAGTTATGGAGCAGTTCCCTTGCGCATCGAACGGGATATTGATCGCACGGTCTCTTTCAGGAGCAGCCAGGGCACGGTCTTTCGCGGGACCCTGAGTAAGCTCTCAAGACGCAATATTGTCTTCGAGATCTACAATCCGTTTTCACCTGTTCAGACGAGCGAGGTCCTGAGCGATCTCAAAGTGCGGCGCGGCAAGAACCTCGTCTATCAAGGCGACGCTGTCGTAACCGGCGTCGTCACCACGAGTATTCTCGTGGTTGTCTCTGCGACGCTCGTCAATCAGTGGTCCGCCGTAGACGCAATCATCTCCGATCCCGCTGGCCTCGGATCTGAAGTCGCCCGTTTCGTCGATGAATGGGACCGGGCCAACAAGCTGCAGCCGAACTATCAGCTCAAGGTCGCTGATCTCCGATCCTTTCTGAGCGACCTGAGCTTCTGGCTCGATCAGGTCGACTTGGCGGTCGAGGGCGAGCCGGGCGCCAACAACGCCGTTCTCGACACCGCGAGATACGAAGAAATCAAGGCGCCCGTGATGCCGCGCTTGACCGGGCTTTTCCTTGAGCTCGAGGAAGCATGCCGCCAGCTCGAAGTCGACGAAGTCGAAAATCACAAGCAGCTGGCCCAGCGCGATCTTCTGCCGCTCATGATGGCCTCGCCGTTCTTCAACCGCGTCTATTCCAAGCCCCTCGGGTACGCGGGCGATTATGAGATGGTCAACATGATGTTCCGCAAGGAGCGTCGCGGAAAGACGACCTATGGCCAGATCATTAATGATTGGTTGCTGAACGGCGGCCCGCCTGAGGCGCACCGCAACCGCATCTACATGCTCGGCAAAATGCTCGATCAGGCTGCCTCCGAAGCGGCCGCAGCGAACAAAGAGCTACGGATCTTGAATGTCGGCTGCGGCCCGGTGCAGGAACTCCAGCTCTTCCTCTCGAAGAACCAGGAAGCGCACCGCTTCTCCTTTGATTTGCTTGATTTTAACGCCGAAACGCTCGCCTACGCCAAACGCCAGATCGAGGCCGCGACGGCCGGCAGCGAAAACGCGCCGAAGGTGACGTATATCCTGAAGACCGTGCAGGATCTCTTACGTCAAGCCATTGAGCTTCCGGAGAATTCGAAGACCTACGACATCATCTACTGTGCCGGCCTCTTCGATTACCTGTCCGATCGCGTCTGCACCAAACTGGTACGCCTGTTTTATCAGTGGTGTGAACCTGGCGGTCGCGTGATCGTTACAAATGTGCATTCGTCAAACCCTGTGAAAGGTTTGATGGAGCATATTATGGAGTGGCACCTCGTGATGCGTGACGAGTCGGATATGGTCCGGCTCGCGCCCGACCTTGGGCCGCTAAAGATCTATACAGATGAGACGGGTATCAACGTCTTTCTGGAGATAGATAAACCCACCGTTTGACGGCATGGATGAAAAGAACGACTTACGGCGCGCCTTCGAGGCTGAGGAGCAAGAGCTTCGGCTAAGGCAGTCGAAGGTCGCTTGTATTCTCGGAATTGTTTTGATCCCTGCCGGGATCGTCCTCGATCGCATCAGCTACTATGACCAGGTCAACACGCTGACCGCCATCCGGCTCGTCGCTGCGGGCCTGATTGCCGGCATCTACGCGTTGCACTTCTGGGACAAGACGGCTGCTCACGTCCGCTATCTGACGATGGCGGGCTTGCTGATCGCCGTCGCCTCGATCGCGGTGATGGTCGGCATCACCGACGGCGCCAACTCCACCTATTACAACGGCCTCTTCCTCATCCTGTTCGCTGTTGGCGTGTTGGCGCCGATGCAGCCAATGGAAGCCGCCCTACTCTGTATTTCGACACTCGGGATTTACATCATCGCGTGCTTGCAGGTGCCGTCTGCAGCAGACACGACCAAGACGTTGATGAACAATCTCTATTTTCTGGTGCTCACCTGCATCATTTCGGTGACGGCAGTCCATTTCAACTATCGCCGCCGCTTCAACGAATTCCGGCTGAAGTACAAGCTCGCCGCGCAGCACCAGGAGCTGTCGGCACTCGACCGGCTGAAGTCTCAGTTCTTTGCCAACGTCAGCCACGAGCTGAGAACGCCGCTGACGCTCATTCTGGCGCCCGTCGAGCGGCTGAAAACCGACGTCGCGTCCCTGAGTCCGTCGGCACAGCAACTGCTGGACGTCATCGAGAACAACGCCCTCCGCCTCCTGCGCCTCGTGAACGATATTCTAAGCCTGATACGCCTCGAGGAAGGCCGCGCCACGCTTTCGAAGAAGCCGGTCGATATGGCGCACTTCATGAAGCACACGGCCGCGTCGATGAAGCATCTCGCGACCCTGAAAGGCGTCAATCTCGAGCTGGCGGAACCGACGGGCGATCTGCTGATCAACGCCGATCCGGACGCGCTCGAGAAGATCGTGAGCAACGTCATCGCCAACGCCATCAAGTTTACGCCGCCTGAAGGCCGGATCGATATTTCCGCCGAACGCGAAGACGAAATGGTGATGATCAAAATTTCCGATACCGGCATCGGCATCCCAGCCGAACAGCTTCCGCACATTTTTGATCGCTTCTATCAGGTCGACGGCTCCGCGACGCGCCGCCATCAAGGCTTGGGTCTTGGCCTCGCCCTGGTCCGTGAGCTGATCACGCGGCATGGCGGCAGTGTCACGGCAACAAGCAATTCAGGGCACGGAACGACATTCGTTTTACGTTTTCCTCACGCACTCCAGGCTACGCAATCCGATATGAGCGATTCCGAAGAAAAGCCGGACGGACTAGCCGACGACCCGCTGCGCACTTTCGATCGCAAGGCGTCCGCGCGTGCCCTCATGGCGAGCGACAAACCGGCGCCCGAAATCAAAGATCCGGATGCACCGCTGCCTGAGGATAATCGCGCCGAGTTGCCTCTCCTGCTCGTCGTCGACGACGAACCGGACATGCGCAGGTATCTGGTATCCATGCTGCGTGAGAACTATCGCATCATCGAGGCCCCCGATGGCATCACCGCCCTCGAAAAGGCCAAGGGGCAAAAACCGGATCTGATCTTGCTCGACGTCATGTTGCCGGGCGTCACCGGGCTCGAGGTCTGCCGCACGCTGAAGGAAAAAGCAGAGACGCGCGCCATCAAGATCATCATCTTGACCGCGCGTGCCGACGAAGAAGCGAAAATCACCGCGCTGAAGCATGGCGCCGACGACTTCCTGATCAAGCCGTTCAGCGGCTTGGAAGTCCGTTCGCGCATCGCCAACCTCATCAGGGCCGCGCAGCTCGAAACCGACCTTCACCGGACGAACGCCGAGCTCAAGCAGAGCCTGCAACAGTTGCGCGAGACCGAAGCCGCTCTCGTCCAAAACGCTCGTTTGAGCGCGCTTGGTACGATGGCAGCCGGCCTTCTGCACGAAATCGGCAACCCGCTGAACTTCATGGGCACGGCGCTGCAATTGGCCGCACGCGACCCGACGATCCAAGCCGATCCCGATACAGCGGATACGCTGAAAGACATCCACGCCGGCTACGAGCGCATTCACCGCGTCGTCACCGACCTGAGAGGCTTTACGGCGCCGCATCGTCCCGAGCATCCACGTCCATTCCATATGGAAGCCGCCATCGACCATGCGCTCCGCTTCACGGCGCATATTCAGAAGGGCATCACGATCACAAGGCACGACGCACCTAATGATACAGTCGTCGGCTCGCAGTCGACGATTGCTCAGGTACTCGTCAATCTCATCGTCAACGCTGTCGCCGCAGTCCGTACGGTCGAGGAAGAGCGCAAGCCCGAAATCACCATCACAACGGTTGTTGAAGGCGAGGAACTGATTGTTTCGGTACGGGACAACGGAACCGGCATCGATCCCAAGATCCAATCTCAGATTTTCGATCCGTTTTTCTCCACAAAAGACGTCGGCGAGGGCATGGGCCTCGGCCTTGCGGTCAGTCACCGCATCATCGCGAACCATGGTGGTTCATTGAGTGTTAAGAGTAGTCTTGGAGAGTGGACCGAGTTCCGTTTCAACCTCCCGATCTCGTCGGATTCGGATAAAGAGAACCAGGTCTTCCATGGAGTCGTTTCGTCCTGATCAGCCGGTCGAGATCCTGATCGTCGACGACGAGCCGCAGGCCGTCAAATATTTCAAGAAAGCGTTCGGCACGCGCTACGACGTGTTGACTGCGACGAGCGCCGACGAAGCCGAATCTCTTATTCTCTCCGGCAACCACAACATCGCGCTTGTCATTTCCGACCAGCGGATGCCGGGTCGAAGCGGCGTCAGCCTCCTCAACCGCGTCCGCAATGAGCGGCCCGACATCATCCGCATGCTGACGACGGCCTACGCCGATCTCGATAGCGCCATCGACGCCGTCAATAAAGGCGAGATCCTTCGCTATATTTCGAAGCCGTGGGATCTCCGTGTGCTCGAAGCCGAAATCGAGCAGGCGATCACCTTCTATCTCTTGAAGAACGAATACGACATGCTCCTGCGCGACAAGCTCAGCGCGTTGCATCGAACCCTTTTGCGCGATCGCATGAATAATCTCGCAATGATGTCGAAGTTACTGCCGTACAACAACGCGCCGCTGACGATGTATCAGTACCTGAAGGACTCGATCGCCGAGACGACCTGGCGACCGGCGGCGCAGAAGGCCTGGTCGCAGCTCCGTATCCGCGATCACTGGCGCATTCCGGTTGAAGAAACCCAGCGCGCGGTCGATCTATCGGAAGAGCTGACGTCGCCGCCGCTTTTGGCGGATGCTCAGGTTGCTGAAGTCGACCTGATTGCCGCCCTGTCGTCCTGCGCTGAAGTCATCAACAAAGATCTCGGCGCCAACCAGGTCGTCATCAATGCGAGCCGCCCGCGGATCATCATCCCCGCCAATCCGGAAGCCATCGGCAAGATCATTACGGGCCTGATGGACCCGATGAGCCAGTGGGCCGCACCCGGCAGCACCCTGCTCGTCAATGTCTCGCAGGAGATGGATAACGGCGCCAGTGGTGACGTGAGCATCCATTTCGAACTCCGCAATTGCGAGCCGCAAAGGTCGATGCAAGACTGCGTTCTGTTCAATCCTCCCCTGCACACCGCGCCGAAGCGCGCCAGCGACTATCTGAAGGCAGCACTCGCCATCGGCCACATCGGTGGCACGATAAGCTCCCCGCCGATGGAAAACGGTTACAAGCAGGTCCACATCACACTGCCGGCGCGCGCAACGGCCAGCGGCACAAAGATCAATGCGCTGCCCAAGCAGTGGCTGCAGGATTTGAGTGACGAATACGAAAAGTGGGTTTTGGGCTCGCTCGAAATCGCTGCGTGAACCGACGTCCCGCCGCCTCTTCACGACGCTCACCTCATGCACGAGTACCGAGCCGTTCAGGCAACGGCGCGTTGCCCGCTGGTGTACGCTGAAGTACGTTTGAACAGGGGCAGCTGGGCCGATGAGCGAAGCTCCTATAAGTACGGCAGCTGACCGCCATTGACCTGGTCTTGAGCACGCCCGCCCCCTGCAGCGACGCATCACCGGGGCTTCCGGACCGAAAGACCGAAGGTTCAGATCGACATTTACGAGAGCAATCAATTGGCTGCGCTCGAAATTCTCACGCAGCGCAACTTCGCGCGGGGTGAAATGCCACGCCCTTTACTCACCCCACTTGTGCGTTTTCCATCAATACGCGCTTGAGATCGCCGTGATGGTATGGTCGTTCGGGCGTCGCGTGCACGAAAAGGACCAAGTTGTCAGAAATGACGTGTGTTGACCGGGAAAACATCATGCATGTCTCCCCTGTCTGCATCAGGAGATTTTTTTGATGACGGCTCATGTTTCGGTCAAGGAAGATGGCTTCCTTCTTAGCGCCTTGCTGAGCAAGCAACGCACCGCATTCTTGAGCGATGGCGCGCCATCTGCCGCGACCCGGCGTGCTGATTTGCTGAAGCTGAAGCAGGCGCTGCTGAAACACCGGACGGCGTTCGAAGCCGCCGTGAGCAGGGATTTCGGCTACCGCTCCGCCTACGAAACGCGGATCATGGAAGTCTCGCCGGTCATCCAGACGATCAACTACCTCCGCCGCAATCTGACCAAATGGATGCGTCCCGAACGCCGCCATGTCGCGATCCACTTCCAACCCGGACGCAATCGCGTCGTTTATCAGCCGCTCGGTGTCATCGGCATCATCTCGCCCTGGAATTACCCGATATCGCTGGCCCTAACCCCGCTCGCAACCGCGATCGCCGCGGGCAATCGCGCCATCCTGAAGCCATCCGAGTTGACGCCGGCAACCAGCGAGCTTCTCAAGTCGGTGCTCGCCGAGCTTTTCCCAGCGGAACAGGTCGCCGTCGTTACCGGAGGTCCGGAAATCGGCGCTGCGTTCTCGCGCCTCCCCTTCGATCATCTCGTCTTCACCGGCAGCACCAGCGTCGGCCGCTCGGTGATGAAGGAAGCCGCTGAAAATCTCGTGCCGGTCACACTGGAGCTTGGCGGCAAGTCGCCGGTTTTGATCGGCCCTGACGCCGACATCGAGGCCGCCGCGACCAGCGTCGCCTTTGGAAAGCTCGCTAACGCCGGCCAAACCTGCATCGCCCCGGATTACGTCCTGATTCCCGAAAAGGACGCGGCGGCATTCGTGGCCTCCTACGACGCGATCGCGCGCAAGTTCTATCCGCAGGGAGCCGCCGACCGGAACTATTCGTCTATCGTCAATGCAAAGCATCACGACCGCATGCTGAAGCTGATCGACGATGCGAAGCGAAAAGGCGCGAAGGTGATTGAGGTCGTCGCCGGCGCAGGAGAAGCCGCGCACAAACTCGCGCCCGTGCTCGTGCTCAACGTCACCGACGATATGGCGATCATGCAGCAGGAAATCTTTGGGCCCGCGCTGCCGGTGATGACGTATCCTTCCTTCGACGATGCGATCGCCTACATCAACCGCAAGCCCCGCCCACTGGCCCTCTATTACTTCGGCCAGAACAGCGAAGACCGCCAGAAGGTTCTGACCCGCACGACATCAGGCAACGTCACCATCAACGATACACTGATGCACTACGTCCAGAACGACCTCCCGTTCGGCGGCATCGGCATGTCGGGAATGGGTGCATATCACGGACACGAAGGCTTCAAAGCGCTGAGCCACGCCAAGGGCGTGTTCGAACAAAGTAAATGGAATTTCGGCTGGCTCCTGCATCCGCCATTTAACAAGACGACGGATCTCGTCATCCGCTATTTTGAGCGGTGGTGACATTCCCTGCCAAATCGCCTGTATTCGGCGCCGCTGATCGCCACGGTGCGGCGGCGATTTTGAATAGCCAAAAAAGGAACTCGAATGCAGCAAACAGTGGTCAGGGTCATTTGCGCGATCGGCCAATCCGGTCAGCTGGGCCTCAATGGAGAGCTGCCGTGGGAAGGCAACCGGGACCCTGAATACGTTGCGGACGTCGCCCGCTTTTTCGACATAACCAGAGGCCACGTCTTGATGGCCGGACCGAAGACTATCGCCGCCGTGCCGGAGTTCGCGCGCACGGATCGCACGCTCTTCGTCTTGCGTTCGCACATGGCCCCCGAAGAAACGCTCAAGCAATTCGCTGGCCGTGTCGTATTCATCGGCGGAGGCCCGCCGGTCTGGGACGTTTATGCGCGTTTCGTTAGCCACTGGGACATCACGCGCCTTCCGTACGATGGCCCGGCGGACCGCTGGTTCAATCCAAAGTGGTTGACGGCCGGTAGCCATGCGGGCCCGCACGGCGCCACTACCTAAAAAACATAGGCCGGATGCGTTCACCGCGTCCGGCCCAAGCTATGAATGCGAGTAATATTTAACGGCTAGTGCTGACCGCCCTTGCGGCCGGCTTCCGCCGCTCTTTGCGGATCATTCCGAAAATTTCCGCCGCTCTCGTGGCCGCCTTTTCTACCGGCCTGAGACGCAAGTTCGTGATTGCGCGAAAAGCTTCGCTCATTGTCCGGAACGCTTGCGCCGCCCTTGCGGGCGATCTCACGCTGCTTCTCGGCATCCATGGATGCGAAGCCGCGTTTTGATGTTCTGTCCTCTTGAGCCATGGGGATTACCTTTTTGGAGTGAAAATTTGCGCCTCGAAAGTTCGAGGCCGTTGGCGTTGCCAAGAAATGCAGGCGTCGCTCGACGACTGCGCGACAACTCACAAGGAACCACTCTTTGCCGAGAGGGTTCCGGCGATTTTCGCCCGCGAACATGACGATTTCGCAAGAATTTTCACGAAGCGAAGCTTGGCGCGCCGCGTTGGGCAACCGCGCTCGTTCGAAAGGATTACCGACGAAATGGAGCGATATCTGAGGAGGAGAAATGAGTGACAACCAACAGAAAGGCCCATCGACCTATTCCGCAGAACAAGTGACCCAGGGCGAAATCATCCTTCGGCAGCCGTGGCAACGCATCGTCTTTATGACGGGCCTCGCCGCAGCCGTTCTCCTGCCACTCGCTCTCGGCATCTATTACTTTCGGTAAGACAAGCTAGGACTAGACGTCGAAGTCGTCGTTACCCCAAGAGTCGTCGCCGTCATCCTGAGCGTCCTGCATGTCGTCCTGCGCCGCGTCATCGGCCGCCAAGTCCCGCTGCGCCTTATCGCGGTCGTCCTGAGCGTCCTGCAACTGGTCCTGGAGATTGTCGATCGTCTTTTGATCAGACGCGCTGGTGCCGCCACCGCCCGCCCAGGCCTGGCCGCCTCCGAACAAGCTTCGAATTCCATCGGCTAGAAACACGCCACCCGCGACGCCGGCTGCCGTTGAGAGCGCTGAGGATAAAAAGCCGCCACCGCCACCCGGACGTGCTGGCGAAGCCCACGGGCTATTGGGTTGAGACGGCGCCACGGCTTCCGATGGCCCATACTGCGGAGGCTGCGGCGCATACCGGCTTCCGCTTTGAGGCACAGACGATCCGCCGAGGAAGCTTCCTCCCCTACCCGGCTGCTGTTGCTGCCGAGCGGCGGCTTCGAGCTCTCTAATGCGAGCCTCCGCCCGCTCGACGGCCTGCTGCTGAACGATGACGGTCTGCGCAAGATAGTATGGCGCATCCGGAGAGCGCCGGACCAGATCCTGGATGAGCGCTTGCGCCTCCAGATCCTTATCGCCGCCATCAAAATTGCGGAGCCGCGCAAACAAATCTTCAATGAGCTGCTTTTCTTCCGCGTTCATGGGGCCAGCCTCCTTGCTGAGACGTCTATACCGACTGTTGTGCAACGCATGTAGGAACCGGATCGCGTGGGTGACATGGGGGCTAAGATTAATTTTTCGCTATGCCTGGCCGGGGGTTGCAACGTCTACGGCGAGCTAGCGGCACACATGTGCCAGCAAGTGGCCGGCTTCTCACATCGGCCGTTCGCACTAGATAAAATGTCCGGCAATGCCTCTATATCTCCGAGCACGGGTTTTCGTCGGGAGAACGCTAATGGATAAGGTCGCCCTGGGCTTTCTGTTCCTCTTGCTGGTGATCATTTGCACTACCCTCGTCCACCATATGGGCAGTGTCGCGACCTGACGCCCAAAAGCAAAAAGCGGCCTTGAGGGCCGCTTTCGCATTTTCTGGGTGAGGTCGGTAGGTGCTTAGAATTTCACCTTCACGCCGCCATAAGCCGCAAACGGTATGGCAGGCACGACGGTGCGCGGGTTGTTTTCGTCAAATGTGACGCCCGTGGCGTCCGATACGTCGTTGGCATCTTCCACGCTGAAATAGGTGCCGTAGAGCGAGTAGCGGTTGTCCGTCAGGTTTTCGATCAACCCGTAGACCTGGATGTGGTCCGTTATGTCATAGGAAGAGTGCAGATTGACTTTGGCGTAACCTGCCAGCGGCCGATCGAGGTTCGCTGCATCCTCGAAGAAGAACTGCGAGCTTGCGGCGATAACGTCGGCACCAAACTTCCACTTCGGCGTCATCCAGTAGTCGAAGCCAGCCTTGAAAGTGTGGGCCGGCACGCCAGGGATGCGATCGCCCTTGTGTACGGCGGTGCAGCTTCCAGTATCTGCAGTGGGATCTTCCGGATCATCAGGGCAATCGAAGACGCCAGGGCCTTCCGGATGGTTAGGAGCCGGGAAGAACGGAATCCCCGACTGGAAAGTCGCATCGGTATAGGTGTAGTTCGCATACGCGAAGAGGCGGTTCGACCGGTAGGAGAGGTTCGCCTCCACGCCTTGCCGCAAAGTTTTACCGATATTCTGGAAATAACCGCGGCCAGTGTCTGTAGAGGCGGCGCTGAAGATGTCATCAGAGTTCTCAGTGCGGAACAGACCGACTCCCCAGTTCCACTGCGAGCCCGACCAATTGTTGATCGTGCCCCTGAAGCCCGTTTCCCACGTACGGGAGACAACCTGCTTCAACGGAGGATCGGATGTCAGGAAGCTCTCGATGAGGCAAGGGTTATCAGGATCGGAGCACGCGATCTCCGCGGCTGTCGGCGCGCGGTTCGCTTCCGAATAGCCGCCGTACCAGTTCAGCGCTGGATTGAATGTATAGGTCAGACCGGCCGACGGGTTGAACCGGCTGTACTTGTTGGTGCCGTTGAGAGAGTCGTTTTCCGCATCGCCCGTATTCTCAATCTGGATGCGAGCGTAATTGTAACGGCCACCGACCGTCAGCGCGAGCTTATCCGTGATGTTGAAAGTATCGACGAAGAAGGCCCCGAAATAATCGTTCGTCGTCGACAGCGAGCGCGGATTGAAGTCGTCCGATCCCGACATGATCACGCCCTGTCCGGCGACAACAAACTTCGGTTGCATGAACCCGAGTTCGCTTTCCGCCGTGTAGGCCACCTTACCCCGGTCGTAGCTGGTGCCTACGACGAACTGGTTATTGTGACCAAAGAGCTTGGCCGTCTCTGTGGCCTGCAAGCTGATGCCGGCACCATCCGCATTCTGCGACGTATGGTCGAGCGAAGCGTAAGAGACGCCATTCGTGTACGAGATCGGATCACCCGTCGCCGCATTGGTCACCGGTTCGTCGCCAGAGCAGAGATTGCCACCGCAATTTTCCGCATCGTCGAACAGGTTGCCGTCTGCGTGCTTCTGATTGAAATGGCGATAGTACGTGACGCCCGAGAAGGTAAGCGTGTCGGTTGCCTTGACCTTACCGTTCACCGAGTACATCTGCATCTCGTTGTCGGTCGTCTGCGGTGACGTGAAAGTCAAGTTCCGGCCCATGTCGAGAAGCTGCTCAGGCGCCGCGGCCGTCACGCCGACGTGGTTGTCGGCACCCGTGAAGTTGAAATGGAACTCGGCGTTGTCACCTTTGACGCCGAGATCGAAGTACCCTCTGCGCACTTCGGCATCGGAAAAGTCACGGAACCCATCGTCGTTGATGGCCTCGAACGCGCCGTAGACACCCCAGTTACCGCTCCGATAACCGGCCTCCGCCGAGACCTGCTTCCGGCCGAACGAGCCGAAGCGGGTATCAATATCGGCGCCCTGGAAGTTGAACCCGTCCTTCATGTCGATGACGATTGAACCGCCCAGCGCGTTGAGGCCGAAGACCGGATTGCCGGTCACCAGCGCAACGTTGTTGATCGCGTTCGACGGGAGGAAATCCCAGTTGACGACATCGCCGAACGCTTCGTTGATCCGCACACCGTTCTGATAGACGGCAAGGCCCTGCGCGACACCGTTTACCGGCGAAGCTTCGAAGCCGCGATACTGGATGTCGGTCTGGAATTGGTTGCCCTGCAAGTCAGTGACGATCAGACCAGGAACCTGGCTCTGAAGGGCATCCTGAATGATGACCGTTCCATCTCTCTTGATGTCCGAAGAGTTCATCTGGAAGACGCTGCCGGGAACTTTGTTTACCGGAATTTCACTGCCTCCCAGCGGCGACATCTTCACGGCGTCTGCCTCTACCGGTTCCGCGACGGGAGGTGCACTCACGGCAACTGGCGCTGCAGCCGGGGTTGGCTTCTTTGTGTGCTTGACGGGCTTTGGCTTGGCCTTCTGTTGCTCCTGGATAACCTGAACCTCAGGAAGCTTTTCACCGGCCGGTGGAGGATTCTGATTGGTGTTTGCCGCATCTTGAGCAACTGCGGGACTGAAATCGACGAACAGAAGCCCAACAACCGCCACCGAAGCAAGTAACTCACGTTTCATCCCCGGACTTCCCCTTTTTCTTGACTGCGCCCCGATGCCTGCCCGCATCAAGTTGCAGCACGAACATCCCTGTAATCTCGATTCCGATTACTGCCCGGAGACGAGGGAAAGGATTTTAGGGGAGAGGAATCAATCCATTGATTGCCGGGACTTTTTCCCGGAGGTGCTATTCATTGAGCACAAGTGACATAGTCGCAACGAAGCGAATAGGAATGGGAAATTTTCCCGCACGCCGCGGGAATTGTGCCATTCCCGTGCGTAGCCGGGAAAGCCCGACGGCAACGATTATCGAATCCGAGAAAGGGAAGGATTGGCAATCCATATCTAGCGTTGCGATTCACGCAAAAAGCTCGATTTTCGTAAACAGGCTGCAAAAACTCGCGTCAGAATTCCTTTCCCTCAGCAATTTTTCCCGACGCTCACAATCCCAATGCAATATTTTACGCAGGCTTAATGGCCGACCTGCTGTCATGGACTTCGTTCACTGTTGTGCGTCGTTCTGCGTCAAATCCGTTCGGAAAATCTTGTGTCTCTTTCCCTCGCAAGTTCAGCATCCAATAAATCCAATCGCTCCGGCACGTCTCCCCAGACGATCGCTGGGCTTCTTGGTGCCGGCATCTTGATTGCTGCGTTGGTCAGCCTATTCCTGCCGTCGCACGAAGACAGGATGGTAACCGCGGCAAAGAGGCAAGTCCTCAGTCGCCTCTCAAATCCTGAAAGCGCCGCATTCGCCGAAATCCGGGTCGCCGAGGAACGCGTCAAATCCTGGACGTCCTACGCCGTCCAAGGCTGCGTGAAGGAACGCAGCCCCTCAAGCGATTTCCCGATCTGGCGCGGCTTTTCCGTTGAAGGCGGCGAGGTGAGCTTTCGCTCGCTTTATTGCCCGTTCCTTCCCTGATCCATAACGGCGTGCATCACACCGGCTGACGCAAGCAAAACGGCAGGAGAGCTGTGCGCACCCCTGCCGCTATCCTCAGGCAACTCGCCTTGGTTTTCCGGTAGCCTTATCGCCAACGATCATCACCGCGCCAATCGCGCCGGTCGTTCCAGCCGTAACGATCCCGATCGCGTTCGAAACGGCGATCACCCCACCAGTGACGGCGCCAACCTTCATGACGGCGCCACTGATGCTCGTGGCGCCACCAGCGACGGCCACCGTTGTAATCTCCGTCGTCGTGGACGAGCTGCACGGTTAGACCGCCGCGATATGGGTCTGCCTTCGCAGCGGTTAGACCACCGAACGCCGTCAGAGCAAGGACAACCGGCAAAAGCGCAAGAGTGCGTTTCATGACTTCCTCCCTCAAGCGCGCTCACATGGCCGCTTGAATAGAGGTGCATTCAACATCAGCGGCCCGGAACCCAGGCTGAACGGAAGGTTTATCCGCCGTTGAGAAGTACGCCGCAAACCGGCCATCATCCGTGCAGTTCGTGACCGGCAGCGCTTGGTACGAAACAGCCAGAGAGCGCGAAAGTCATCAACGCGCAGTCCTGTCGACGCCTAGATCAATCTCGACACAGTTTGGGCGGAAGCCTCATCGCCGTCGGACTCGTTGCCGTCGCCGGCTTGCTTCGATGCTCATCACTCAACGTTGCGCCAATTTTGAAGCAACAAGGCCGAGCCTCTCCTTAACGTTGATCGCCATTTATCAAGCCACGCAGATCCCCTTATGCCGCGCAACATCTTCAGCTATCGGTCAGTTGTTAGGTCTACTGGCAACGAGCGATGCTTGAGTTAGGTTGAAGCGGCTCTCGCAGGACCACATATCTTTTGCCGGCATTTCGGGAAAGCTGATGATGGCAAACGATGCACCGCAAGCGGTTCTTCTTACGCTTCTCGTCTGCACTTTGGGCCGCGTGAAACCGCTCGAACGCCTGCTGCACTCATTGAATGCGCAAACGCTCAAGAATTTTGAAGTCGTTATCGTCGATCAAAATGCCGAGGGATTCCTGGATTCAACGATACAGAAATTCCCCGCTCTCCGCATAAATCATTTGCACACGAAGCCGGGCCTTTCCCACGCAAGAAACGTCGGCCTCGCAGCGAGTTCCGGCCGATACATCGGGTTCCCTGACGATGACGTCTGGTATCGGTCCTCAGTTGTGGAAGAGGTACTGGATATCTTCCGGAGAAATTCGAAACTCAACATCATCACGGGGCGCTCCATCGATCCACAAGGACGCGGCGTAACCGTCACGCTGCCTGGAGAGGCACTGATAACGCGCGAAAACATTTTTGAAGCCGGCAACTCGAATACGATTTTCATCGAGCGCATGCTCGCGCAGTCGCTCAACTTCGATGAAGAACTGGGCCTCGGCGCAGCGAGCGAATTCCAATCAGGAGAAGAAACGGATTTTCTTCTGCGAGCCCTCGGCAAGGGAGCCGCCGGATGGTATTTCCCAGAGCTCACCATATTTCATGACCCGATCGATAATGGCGCCCCTCTCGTCGAGAGGACACGCAGAACAACCGCCTATGCGCGAGGCTTCGGCTATCTTATTCGCAAGTACCATTACCCCACGTCCTACATTTTAGGAAAAATTGGAAAAACCACTCTTCGCGGCGCTTTGTGCCTCGCGACCGGCGATTTCGCGGGCGCACGACTGAGGCTCGCTTGGGCAAACGGCGTGCTCTACGGATACAGCAGAGGCAATCCCGTTGAACGCGCGCACGCGAAAAAGCAATAGGATCCGATCCTGCTTCGTCTTCATCTTCCTTACACAGTCGCCCCGAATTTCAGTCCGGAATGTGCTTTTTGAGTTGGCCGAGCATCGGTGGTGGCGTGCCGTCGGGAAACGGCCGCGGCTCGGCGAGATAGGGATAGTTTTTATCCCACCAAGGGCCGGCAGCCCAATACGTGAAGCCGATGTAGCCGCCCTCGGAAGGCGTCGCGAGGGAACTCTGCCAACTGCGCAGCATGTCGTCGCCCTCCTGCAGACAGAGAGAATTATTGGCCCAGCCCGCCTCCCCGAGGATGCCGTGCATCTTGTATTTCTTCAGCCATGCCGTGAATGGCTCAATCCGGCGCGAACCGCTGAGCGGCACGCAGACGGATGACGTACCCGAGGAATCCACATCGAGATACTGGTGAGCCTCGACGGCGAAGTTGTTGAGAGGATCGTAGGCTTTGAGGACCTGGACCTGATTGTCCGACGAGTCCCACGAGTGCGCCCCATCCCAATACGAACCTTGGAAAACGATCTTATTGGGCGCACCCGCGTCTCTAATGGCCAACGCGATGGTATTCGCGCTCTTCACCCAGTCGAGCGCCGATTGCTCATGCGGCTCGTTCATCAAACCGAACCAGATGTGCGGATTGTCTTTGAAACGCACAGCGAGTTTCGCCCAGAGCGCAGCCAAATTCTTGTTCGAAACGCCGTTGGAACCCGCCAGCCCCGTGCTCTTGCCGTCGTCGGTGTAATAGGAACCGTAGTTGTGCATATCCAAGATGCACACGATCTCGTCGCTCGCGCACCTCACCGCAACCCGACTGAGCTCCTGCATGTCCTGCGTACGAAGTTTTGCCTGCGGACCGGGCTGGATGTTCTGAAACTTGAACGGAATACGCAGGATCTTGAACCCCTGCTCCTTTGACCAATCGATCCGCGCGTTTTCCGGATAGACATAATCTTTGTTGAACGTGGTGCCGGTACCGAATTCCCCGCTTGCCATGTTGACGCCCATCGCCGGTTGAGCCGGCGGCAAAGTCCACGGCCCGAGATGAACACCAGCGCGGCCGGCATCGATTTCTCCGATCTCGTTGTCCTTGAGCTCGAGAACGAAATCACCTGGTCTCGAAGCATCTCTTGCACTAAGCGCGAACTTGATGGGGAAGGCCGTGTTGCCATCGACTGTCAACACGCCACTTGCAGGGTCGAACGTACCGGCTGGAACCGCCAAAGCAATCGCATCGGCCAAGCCATGCTGGAAAGCGCTTTCGGTGACCGTACTGCTCGGATGAATGCCGATCCGAATCTTTGTCGGCTTCTTAAGTGCAGCGCCGCTTTCATCGATCTCGAATGTGACGCTCTCGCCGGATGAGATCGCCGGCACCGAACGCAAGATCGACCAGCGGGCGGCGCGGTCATCGCCGCCTGTAAAACGTGGGCCTTCCGTGACGAGTTTGAACGTCGATGAATCGTGAATTGCCGGGGGGTTTTCCGATCCTGCGGAAATCACGAAATCAACCTGCTCGTGCTTCCCTGGTGCCCACGACGCCGCTTCGCTTCCGGTAAATTTCCGACCACGCGCAAACTTGAACGGAAAGCTCAGCTCATACGTGCCTGCAGCCAGACGAAATTGAAATTCATTCGCTGTCACCGGCGCAAACGACAAACCGGGCTGCGCTGCGAGCGCTTTCTGCGCAACGACGTCGTAAGCCTCCTCGAGGAGATTGTCGTCGCTCGCAGCTCCCGAAACACGCATGCGAACGGTTTGCCCGTCGGCGACACGGCAGGCAAAAAGATGGACATCGAAATTCGCGCCCTCGTTCAAGACGAGCGGATCGGAACTCACGATATAAGCGCCGTCGCTCTTGCCCTGGCAGAAATCATCCCCGGAGCCAGCTGCCAAGGCTCGCGAAGAAACGTCCCCAGCCACCGAAGCCAGAGCCATCGTCAGCACAGTGCTAACATCAGGGAATCCAGTACGCCAAACCATGAAGCCTGCTTTCAGTCCTCCACTCAGGGAGGTTCAAAATGACATGGTAGAAGAAGGAATCGCTTGCGATTGAGAGGTGAACACGAAAAATGGCATAGGAGGCAACGCCTCCCCACCTTACATTGGCGCAACACCCACGACACTACTCCGGCTCTTCGGGGAAGTTCCGGAGCCGGAAACAAGTCACGACGTGAAGCACGTCGCTTATACGTCATTGATATGAGCCGCCGACCCGGCATAATCGGCGTTGAAGAACGCGAACCGCCCGAGCGCCCCGAGAACCCTGCCGCACGTTGCCGCAGACGCTTTGGAGCCCAAATGCCAGAACAAGTCAGCGTGTGCATACCGACTTATGAAAGGCCAAAGCTTCTTCAAGCCGCGATCCATTCATGCTTGGCCGAAACATATCGTCCGCTGCACATCGTCGTCGGAGACGACTCGCGATCAGACGAAACGGCCGAAATGCTTCGGGCTCTTTCGGTTCCCGAGGGCGTTACATTGGACTATCTCCCGCGGGCAGCGATCACGTCTCAGCGCGAGAACATCATCAGATTGTTCAATCACGTCACGACGCCATACGTGTCGTTGCTGCACGATGATGATCTGTTTGCACCCGGCGGCCTCGATGCGACCATCAAGGCTGCACATGCCAATCCATCGGCCGTCGGAGCATTCGGCGTTCAGGAAGTCGTCGACGCGGTGGGCACGGTCCTAAGCGCCGAGACGTCGCATTTCAATCAAACGTACCTCAGGACCCCTGAATATCTCGACCGCATCCAAAGCCTTTGGTTTTCGGTACTTTCGTTGCAATTGCCGAGCAACGGCTACCTTCTGAAGACCAGCTTGGCGAAGCAGGCTGCAACGACGCTCCCACCTGCCCCCGGATCAGCTGTCGATGTCGCCTTCGCGTTGCGCCTGGCGGAAGTGAGCGACGACGCATCGATCTTCGTCAGTTCCGCCATAACCCATCGCTATCGCCTGACGCCGGGAGCTGAAACGGAACGTTTGGATCATCTTCCGATCTTATCGATACTGCGGCAAAGCAAAGTCCCGGGCATTTACAGGGACCTTCAAAACCGACGCTTGGCCATTTTCCTGATTGCCGCGATCAACGAGCGGCTGAGCCGAGGCGATGTGAAGACCGCACGTGAGTTGATCCTATCGCAGGATTATCCGGCCTCACAGCGCTGGCGGCCCATGGGCATTTTTCACACCGCCGCTGCCCATCTGCGATTGCCACCATCAATCGTTCGGATGCCGTACGCGATCAGCGGCAAGCGGCGATTTGCGCGCCGGAGTTCGGCGAAGGCCTGAACGAGAAGGCCTGAACGACATGCCGTACAACCGGCAAGCTACGAACCGCTTCGGCAAATCAGATTGTCCAGCGCAGCCGCGTAAGTATGACGATCGAGGTACGCTAGAAATTCCGCCTTAGCCGCGCGAGCGCGCACCATAGAAGCACCCATATCGGATCTGACCTTTTGCAGCTCATGTGCCGCGACCGCAACCGAAGGCTCCGCCCACAAAGCATCCGAAACGCCGTGATACGCTGGGTCGTTGTCGGCGAACGCGATGAGGTCGTAAGGGATAACCGACAGCTTGTCATCCGCACAAAAATCGGTGTTACCGGACCACCCCGTCGCGATGACAGGCACTTCCATGAGGATTGCCTCTGCGATCGTCAGCCCGAAGCCCTCTGACCGATGCAGCGAGATATAGACATCGGACGAGCTGTAAAGTTCACAAAGCTGCTCGTCCGTCCATACTGCATCGATGACTTTGATATTCCGGCTTCGCGCGATCTCGTTCTTAATGATGGCAAGGTCCTGCGGGTAACGCTTGCCTTGCGAGGTCTTCAAGATCAGTTCCGCTCCAGCATCGTCACCGAATGCACTTCTGAACGCGCGGATGACCGCCAGCGGATTTTTCCTCTCGAACGAGGATCCCAAATTAAAAATAGACAGAACGCTGAACACATCATCGCTGGGCTTTGGCGAAAGAACTTTACCCATCTCCAGTTGGATGGGATGGGGAACGATCAACACCGGCTTTGTGGTGTAGCGCTCAATCGTCCGCCGGCAAAACGTGCTAGGCACCATGAAGGCGTCGACAAAACGCATGGCGTCGATCCAATCTCGCGGCAGACACTCCAGCTCCCACGCCCAGTAGGCAATATTGTAGGATCGATAATACGAGCCGAGCCCGGACTTGATTATTCCCGGCAGTAGCATCGGCGCATTTAAGTGAAAAATCGAAACGGTCGCTCGCAGGTCACGATGCCCGCGCGCGTAGGCAACATCGTCTCCGGTCGCATAAAGATCCGAGACGTCGCGCGTTGAAAACTCCCAGCCATAATCAGCAAGCTGCCTAATGCAGAGGCGCGCCGACCGGCCCAATCCTGAAGCCGAGGACAAGAGCCCTACGATTTTGACTTTCGCCGGCGTCTCTCGAAGTGTTCCGCGCGCAACCGGCATCACCCTCGGCAGAATGTGCCTCCGGACCAAGCGGATGGGCTTTCTGAACAGGTCACGTCGCAAGATCGTTCATCTAAAACTCGGGAGCCTATGCTCACGTATCGCTGCATTGCGAAACGCAACCAGATCGTCAGTGGTGCAATCATTTAAGGCACGGCTTCACTGGACAAAAAGACGCATTATCCAAACTTTAAGTTCGGTTGTTCTTAGCTTAGGTTTTTTGCGGTGCAACCGTGGACCTCCGCTGAGTCAATCTCAAAACGGAGAGCGGATTTGGCTTACTTTAAAAATATTTTGAAGACGCAAAACCAAATAACGAGCGACACGACGGCGAGTAGGAGAAACGCATATAAGCGAATTCTTCCTCTATTGATGTGAGCCGAAGCCGCCAGTCTGGCGGCATCAGAAGACGGCTGGTTCTTCTCTTCCGCAGCACTCTTATTTTGGTCGCTGGAATTGATCGCCGATTGAGTGGATTTCATTTTTCTACTGCCTGAGCAGATTCCACATCTGCGCTGTTTATATCAATTTGGAGGATCGTGCATGCATTTCCGCACAATCTCTGATCCGGCAACAGCTCCGCTAACTGAATATTATCGGCATCGCGCACTTCCCAACTCATCGGAATCAACTGCGCAAGCATCGTTATATTTGCGGGCCACTCTAGCCAATACCTCTATTCTGAAACGCTCATTGGATATCATCGTATCGGCCGGCTTGCTAGTATTTCTGGCTCCTTCGCTCGCCATAATCGCAATTCTCATTCGCCTGGAATCCGATGGACCCGCATTGTTTCATCAGAGGCGATTCGGGCGCGATGCCAAAATTTTCATTTTATATAAATTTCGCAGCATGCGCGTGCAGGAATCCGAGGGCTCTTTCGTTCAAGCGCAAAGTTGCGATCCACGCGTCACGCCTTTCGGCCGTTGGCTTCGTCGATCCAGTATTGATGAGTTGCCTCAGCTGTTCAACGTCTTGAGAGGCGACATGTCCTTAATCGGTCCGCGCCCTCATGCTCTGGCGATGGACCAGCACTATGCCCGCATCATTCCTCGCTACTCCGATCGCCTCCTCGTCAGACCCGGCCTTACAGGCTTGGCACAGATCTCCGGTTTCCGCGGCCCCACGAACACGATCGAGGACATTTCAATGCGCTTAGGGAGAGATCGCGCTTATGTGCGCCGCTGGTCGTTCATGCTGGATCTCAAAATTTTGGCGCGCACGCCTCTTTCCCTGTTCGGGCCCAATGCCCTCTGACCAAGAACTTCAGCGGCACTCGGGAATAGAAAGGCGATTTGATGCTGGTTCGGAACCACGATGCTCAAAAGGCCTCGGCCCATTCCAGCCAATTTCTGTGGGACACAATCGCCCGCCACCGACCGATTTTGATTGCATTTCCTCTGCTATTCCTCGGCTTGTCGGCAATCTACGTTTCTATAAGAGGTTCGAGTTTTACGGCAACCTCGCGATTGGTCGTCGACAATCGCGTGCTGCAATTCAATCCACAGGAAGCATTCCTGCCGACATCGTCGATCAGTGCGCCGTTGCTACAGAGTCAGGTTGCAATCCTTCAGTCCGACAAGATTGCGTTGAGCGCGATCAGGGCATTAGGTCTGACCAAGGATCCTGAGTTCCTACCGCCAAACTTCACCGGATCGGACGAAGAGAAGGAACTGCAGGTTCTCGAGAATATTCAGAACAAAATTCATGCAAGCCGCATCGGCGAAAGTTATCTGATCGACGTCCGCGCCACGTCCACCGATCCTGTCAAGGCCGCCAAAATCACCAATGCCCTGGTGAAGGCCTATCTCGATGATCAGACAAGTTCAAATGCCGACGTTGCAAATGCCGTTAGCCCGTGGCTCCGCAGCAAAGTCGCTTCACTCGGGACAACCGCTCGCGTCGTCAGCGAAGCGACACCGCCGCTAAAACGCGACCAGCTGCCGGATCGGCTTATTCTGGTGCTCGGATTGGCATCGGGATTGATCTTCGGATTCACCTTGGCGTTCGCCCTCGACTGGTTCGACAACCGGATAAAAACGCGCGAGGCGGTCGAAAAAGTATGCGGCGCAGAATGCTTCGGCATGCTCCCCTGCATGAAGAAAAAACCGTGGTACGCGAAACTGGGTCTGCGCAAACGCGCCGGCTCTGCGCGTCCTGGGTGTCAGACTTTGGAAGACGAACCGTCGCTCCTCTGGGCGGTAGATCATCCACAGAGCCACTTCGTTCACGCCTTGAGAAATACCCGTGCTGCAATTCTCGAGCAAAAGGAAAGCAATCCCGTCATCTTCGGCATCACCTCTCCCGCGGGTGGAGAAGGAAAGTCTGTCGTTGCTGCCAATCTTGCGCGACTGATGGCCATCGCAAATCGAAAAGTGCTCCTCATCGATGCGGATCCCTACGGCGCCAGTCTCACCGCGCTGCTCACACCAACCGCTGTCGCAGGACTGGCGCAAGCTCTCGACGGCCGCAATCTAACGGACATGCTTTGGACCTGCGATCGGACGGGCCTGCAATTTCTTCCCAACCCCGCGGGTGATCATCGTTCGCGTCCCGGTTATCCCCTCAGTGCTGCGAACCAGGAATTCTTCAGCAAGCTCGCGCAAGAGTACGACTGGATCTTTCTCGATCTGCCGCCACTCGATCCCGTTCCCGACGTTCGCGAAGCTCAGCCGCTCGTTCAGGGAATGTTGCTCGTTCTCGAATGGAATAAAATCTCGGCCGGCCGGCTCCAAATGCTGTTGGATTCTGCAGGCCCTCTAAGGTCGAAACTCATCGGCGTGCTGTTCAACAAGGCGGGAGAAAAGATGTTTTGCAAGCAGCGCTCACCGCCTCCGCCACTCAAGAAGGCAGTTCGCAAGACGAGTCAATTCAAACCGGAGCCGCAAAAGGCTGAAACGTAGGCACCGGCGGTCGTCGCCGAACAGACGTCTCCACCGGTCACTCATATCGAATGGACAGCGGGAGAATGACCATGCATAGGGCCTTCATGCTGATCGCATTTGGAGTAGCGTTGCTTTTCATCGGAGGCATGACGACACCGCTGTGCGCTGCCGACTACGCCTTGGATACGGGCGATAAGCTCCACGTCGCCGTTCACGATTGGCCGGATCTCTCAGGCGAATTCAACGTCACGGCAACAGGCACGATCTTTCTGCCGGTGATTGGCGAAATTCCGGTGAAAGGATTTACCGCCTCCCAAGTCGCGACCAAGATCGCGACCGAGTTGCAGCAACGGCAGAAATTGAACGACCTTCCGAGTGCAACGACGGAAATTATCCAATTCCGCCCGTTCTACGTACTTGGCGACGTCCAAAGCCCCGGATCTTTCCCATTTCAACCAGGCTTGACCGTAATGCAGGCCGTGAGCGTCGCCGGCGGATACTATCGCCTCGTCGATGTCGCGTCCTTGCGCCTCGAGCGTGATGCCATCGCGGCCAAGGGAGACATCGACGTCTTGCAGACGCGCATGAAGCAACTCCAGGCACGCCAGATAAGACTGGCCGCTGAGCAAAGCGGAGCTAGGGAACTCGTATTTCCGTCCGAATGGATGAAGGTAGACAGTTCTTCGCCCGAAGCGCGCCTTGCTGCGGAAGAGCAAGCCATATTTACGACGAACAACGACAGCTTCGCACAACGTAAAGCGACCTTCGATCGCTTTCACGAAATCTACGAAGGCGAGGTCACCTCGATCAAACAGCAGATCGAAAGCGAACGCCAGCAATATAGGTCAGTACAGGACGAGCTGACGAGCGTAACGAGTCTCGTCGCACAAGGCTTGACCCAGAAGCCACGCAAGCAATCCCTTGAACGCACGTTGGCGCAGGTCTCTGGAAACATCCAAGGCTTTAATACCCTCGTGCTTCAAGCTCAGCAAAACATAAGCCAAACTGAGCAGGCAAAGCTCGATCTGCTCGTGCAACGATCCGAACGGATCAATCGCGACACACAGCTGACGCGCGCCGAAATAGACAGCACCAAAGCGAAAATCGAGACGGCAAAGCGACTGGTCTACGAAGCCCAAATAGCAACGCCGGATTCAATTTCTCACACGACCAAGGCACGGTTTCTCGTCGCAAAACAAGGACAGGGCGAACCAACGGAGGTCAGCGCTGGCGCAACACTCCAACCGGGTGACGTCCTGAGCGTCGAGCGCACCTACGCCGGATCTCCAGCCGAAGCTGTCCTGAACCAACCGAGTGCCAGGCAATCTGCGCAGAACTAAACAAAAGCCAAGTCATCTTCAGGCTCCGGTTTGATCGCCGCCCCGTAGAGGAACCACAAGAAGGCCGCGGACTTGATCGAAAAAAGCGAGTAGCTGACGAGAAGATTGAGTCCGATGAAAAGAGCAACGGCGTGTGTAGCGCGCCGGATGCGCACCTGACGCGCTAAGTCGGGCACACGATCGCTTGCCACAAGCGTTGTGAACAACCAGACCAGACATGCTCCCAGCAGAGTTTGCGTGACGATCAGATAGGTCAGTCCGCTATCGAGATTCCGGCTGATCCTTCCCCACTCGGCCATGCCGATCACGTCCGAAAAATTGAGGTTACGCACAAGCGCCAAGGTCTTGGCAACGCGACCGCCAAAGTTATCCAGCGACGGATCTGGATGAAAGAAATGAGTGCCTATCGCGCCAAAGATCACAACGCCCGGCAAGTAAAATACCGCTGACCGCGAAGGCAATTTCGAAGCGATGGGCACCATGGCAAGCAGGAGAAGTGTTGTGACGGTGGCGAAACGGCCGTCGCAAGCAATCAACAAGAAGGCGGTCGACACGATGAGCCAGCCCCGCATTGACAGCGATATGACTGGCCAAAAACTAATGAGCAGGATGACGATGACGCAGACGTAGTTTCCAAGCGAAACCGGCTCGAGGAAGATAGAGGAAACGCGGTGAATATCGATGAATGAAAAAAATCGCTCCCCCGGCCGGGTCGCACTGATAAAGAGGGAGGAATCCGAGTTCCAGAAGTCGTCCGAAGCGTAATTGCGCGAATTTATGTAATAGCTTCTGACATCGAAAATATCCGAGAAGAGGTCTGGATTGCTCACCTCCAAGACGGCAAAAATCACGATTAAGATGTGAAGCTTGAGAAACAGCGATACGGGATTTCTCGAATATCGCAACCCCAGCATCAGAAAGACAGGGATCGACAGCACGTCGCGAATATTCTTTGCCGCCAACTCATCTCTGAATAAGCTTATGATGAGGCCCAGGCCGACGAATGAAAGCATGAGCACCAGCCAAGGGCGATCATGCGGGCCGAGCGTCAAAACCAAAAGAAGTGTACTGAAGAAAAAAATCGTCAGTTCTGCAGCAATCACTTCGCCGGTCGTGACGGGCATAACGCGTGCATTGATGACGGCAAGCACCGCATTGAAAAGCAGCGTTACGATCATCATGCCGGCGATCAGGCGATCTACGGCCTCGCGCGATAGCCCGCCCGATTGAAATCCCGCCTGAGCGGCATATCGCTCATAACTCACCCTACGACTTCCTTCGTGACGGAGAGGTCGTCATGCGCTCTAGGGCGACCGCGGCGAGAAAGCAGACAATATCGACGGTGTAACGCTTCCAAAGGCGCAATGGCTCCTGGGCCAGACGGAATAGCCACTCACACCTGGCATCCTGAAGCCAACGTGGCGCCCGCTTCACCGTGCCGGCCTCAAAATCCAGGTACGCACCGATGCCCAAGGCAAGAACCCCGGAAGCCGATAATTTCTCCGACATCCACTGTTCCTGTTTTGGATTGCCGAGCGCAACCAGAACGACTTTCGCATTCACGCGCTTGACGGCCTCTGCCGCCGCATCGGGATCGTCGTGGTAGCCATCGCGAATCCCGCAGATTGCCGCGTCATACTTCCGAATGAGATTTTCAGCCGCCCGGCTGACGACCTCTGGCCTCGAACCATAAAGAAACACGGGCGTTCTCTTCGGCAGCCGCTTCAACAATTCCGGAGTGAAATCGGTACCGTTCAAGTTCTCGGGAAATCGCTCTCCATATAGGATTTGCGAAGCAATATCGACGCCCACGCCGTCATTCAAAATGAGCATGCCATTGAGTTGCCGGCGGAGTCGTGCGTCACGCCGGGCCTTCATCAGCAAATTGGCGTTCGCAAAGGCCACGGCGACAGATCGGGACGCACGGAGGTTTTCAATAATGACCTCGAGAGCTTCCGACTTGCTGAGAATGGCGACAGGAACACCTAATATTTTTCGGCTAGGAAATTGCGGCAAAACAGTTTGCAACATCCCAACTCCTCGGCGTCAACATTCGTTTGCAATAACGTCCCGGTACATCGCTTCAATTCGAGCGGCGGCAGGCAGCCAGGTACATTTCAATGCAAAATTCCGTGCCCGATCGTGCTCCTGCTCTTGCAAAGTTTTTTCCCAATCGAGAAAGCGATCGGCAGCGGCTTCAGGGTTGCTGAAATCGAGCAGCAAACCCGCCCCCGAACGTTCGAAAAGCTCTTCAAAAGCGGAATTCTTTTGCATCACCGGCAAAAGCCCGGCAGACATCCCCTCCACTTGCACCATTCCGTAGCCTTCGTAGCGGGAAGCCGAAACGGTATATCCGCAGTCCTCGATCAAAGCCTGAAGGTCCGAGCGATCGAGATACCCGAGCCGGATAATGGATTGAGGCAAATCCGCAAAGCCGATTCCCTCGGTTAAACGTTGGATATCCGAGGGCGTTCCAGACCCGACGATAAAAAGCTTTCTATTCTTGTCGGTCTTGATGATGTGCCTAAAAAAGGGAATCAGCCGATCGACGGACTTGTTTTCTGCAATTCGGCCCCAATAGATGAGATTGCGGCGCCCGGCATAGAGCCATGGAAACGGTTCGACGGGGTTTGGCAAGACCTCGGACCTGATGCCAATCTCGCCAAGCTTGACCTGATCGTTACGGCTTACGGCGAAAATCCTTTTCGCCCGTGACAACGTCGTCCGCGAAATTGTCTTGAAGTAAAATTCTTTGACAGCGTCAAACTTGTGCGTGTGGAAGAACAGGCCGTGCGACGTCACCACGATCGGCGGAATTCCGAGCCAACGATAAAGACTGATAAGATCTGTAAACTGATCTAATGCGTGCAAGTGGATGAGATCGTACCGGCGCAACAACCGCGGCGACACGAACGGAATAAAAAAGCGCCTAAAACCAATATATCGGACACGCACGACTATCGCGTGATTGACGCGTTGGATTTTTTTCAACTTGCGAGATGACCCGAAGACACGATCCAGGGTGAGCACAGTCACCCTCGAGGAACCGGACTGTCGCTCGACAAGTTGGCTTACGTATTCTTCCAGTCCTCCGACGGAGGGGGGATACTGACGAACAACATGCAGCACGCGCAGTGCTGACTTCGAGTACGTATCCATGGCAGCCACTCGCGCAAAAACTCAATCGCGCTGCCCACCCAAGAAAACTCTAGCTTCAAATGAAGTGAGAGTAACCGCGAAGAGCTGACGCAGGACTTCGCGTCTTTCGATCACTTGAACAAAATATGCCGTAAACGGATCGAAAGCGGAGCGCCACTTTTAGGAAGCAAAACTTCAGCGCTTTTGATACGAGCCAGCGCTCAAATGTCATGTTGCTCGTTTCATCAATCTAATTCCTCATCTCACCGGTGATCGGCTTCGCAAGCGTAACGACACAGCAGGGCAAATGAGCACCGCGAAATATTCGACTTTCGCAGAGTGGAAGCTGCTCACAAACCTCGCCACTCGAGAGCGCGTTGAACAGTCGGCCGCGTTGATGATGCGGATATGCGGCGCGGGTCTTGGCTATATCATCATCGCGCTCGCCGCCCGCGCCACTACCACGCAAGGCTTCAGCGATTTTGTTCTTCTGATGTCTTCCGCTGCCCTGTTCGGCACCGTAGCAACGATAGGCCAGGAGTCGATCCTACTCCGCGACCTGCCTCTCGCAACAGCAAGCGGCAGTCACGTCTTTCGCCCGCTCGTGTGGCGCAGCATACGAATTGCAGGCGGCGGCTTGCTCTTCTTCGCTCTGATCGGCGTCTTCTATGGATATCACTCGCTCCGATCTCCGAATGCCGAGGTCCTCGCGCTCCTCGCGAGCCTCGTCATATGGAGCGGATTGAACGAGCTGAACTTCGCAATCCAACGCGGATTCGGACACACGTTGCCGGCAGTGTTCGTTAAGGAGATCGCTTGGAAGCTCATCCTGGCAACCGGATTGACCATCGCTGTTCTCTGCAAAACACGTACAAATGTCACGGTGTTGGCATGGCTCCTTCTGGTCGCGCTCGTCGTGCCCATTGCGATCTCATCGGCTCTTTTGGTGCGCCACTGGCATCGCGCTCCACAAAGCAGCGGCGTCAGGCTTCCGGAACTCCGGAAGCCGAGCGGTTGGGCGTTCTTCGCATTGAACTTCATCAGTCAAGCCGGAACCCAAGTCGATATTCTTGTTTTGGGCTTCATGACCGCGACTGTGTCGAGCCTCGAGCTTGGCGCGTACTACGCGGCGCAACGAACCGTTCAGGTTCTATATCTGCTTCCATATGGAGCGGCGATCACCAACGCACCGCGCATTCCACTGGCCTTCAGTGAACACAATCCCCGGGAAATCGCGCGGCTTTCACGGCAAATTTCGCGCACCGTTAGCTCGGCCGTCGTACTATCGGCACTTGTACTCTTCTTCTTCCGCACGCAAATCATGTCACTCTTCCGGCCGGAATTTTCCGAGTTCGCAATCCTTCTGCCGGCCCTCGCCCTCGGCCCGTTGGCGTCCGCAATTGGCGGCTTGCATAGCCTCGTAGCGCCGATGTGCGGATTGGAAAGGGAATACTCGCGCGCTCGAATGGTCATCTTCCTCATCGGCACCGTCGCGAAGATCGGCCTCGCCAGCCAAGGCTGGCTGCTGGAACTGGCACTCTTCAATGCCTTCGAAGCCATCGTCATCGCGGCGGTCGGCGTTCTTATGGCTCGGCGGCTTCTCGGAGTTTGGATTATCTAACGGCGCCGCTCTGGTCGAGGCGATTACGATCGCGGCACAAGCGCGGACGACCGCCATTCTCGACTCGCGCGTGAGCCGATCGGGCGTTGTCATCACCGGCACGGGAACAGATTGCATCGTCGTGTCAGCACCACTCGGTGGCTCGGTGCGTTTCGCCGGCCTGCACACCGCCATCGGCGAAGCGATCGGAGCCTCCGTCTACCGCGCAATGCGCGACGGCATAGCAACCTCGCTCCTGGATACGGAGACAATGCGCCTAGCCGTCGGCTTTGAACGTTAGCACTTACGCTGTCGCGAGCGCCTCTGCGTTGCTCCGGATCAAGGAGAACGCAACCGCCGCACGATGCAATAGGAGCAAGCCCGCGAACGAGACAAGATTGATCACGAAGATGCGTTCAACGACAGCCACGGAGAAGGCATCATCCGACGATCCGAGAACCAGTCCGGCTCCGTAGAGCGCCAATTCGTATACGGCGAACGCCGCGAGAAACGCGCTTGCGAGAGCGAGAGTCGATGCGCCCGCAGCTATGGAGACTGCACGCGCGCCGTAGAAGGCAACATTGCTTGCAACTCCGATGACGGCTCCCCAAGCGAAGGAATCCGCGGTCACCGGATAATCGAGAATTCCATAACCGACAATTTGATTCGAGAGCCAAGCCACGGCCACCAGCGCCACCCCTTCACCACTCTTCATTTTTGTCCCGGCAAGCGCGCCAATGGCAGCGAGCGGTGCGGCACACGCGAAGGCCAAGCTGCCGCCAATGCTCAGTGCGGCAATCAGGGCAATCCAAAGGCCGGTTGCTGCGTTGTCGTTGGTGAGCGTCTTCAACGTCATATGATGTCTCCAATTTTCGCAGTTAGATTAGCACAGAAGGAGCGCGAGGCGAGAGAGCGTTTGCTCCTTCGCCCGGAATTCAATTTGTGAAACGAAGGCCGACATAAGCGCCGATGCCGGTCCCCTCGAACCCGTTCGGGTTTTCGTAGTGCTTGTCGAACAGGTTATCGATCCGCCCGAAGAGGCTGACGCCCTCCTTAAGCCTATAATCGGCGGCCACGTTGACGAGCGCGAAACTCGGCAGAGTGACATTGCCATATGTGACGCGATCGATGTCGGCCGCCTCGCCTATGTAGACCAGCGAAGCCGTCAACAGGAGCGGATCGTAAGGCGTCCAACCTGCCGAGAGGCTCGCTTTGTTGCGCGGACGCCGAAGAAGTTGCGTGTGCGTGATTTCGTTGGTCGCTTCCGTGTACGTGTAGTCGGCCCGAACCCGGAGGCTCTCAGTAACGTCGGCAGACGCAAATACCTCGACGCCGGACGTCTTCGCGCGGCCGACGTTCGCATAAGATGTGTACGTAGCGTTGGAATCGATCAGGTTCGTGATGTCGTTATAGAAGTAAGTCGCGCCGAATTGAGCTCGGCCTCCGAGAACGGCTTGCTCAAATCCGGCATCCATACCCAGGCTTTCCTCCGGCGCAAGGTCGGGATTGCCGAAAAAGTATGGCGGAAAATCCTGAAACCGCTGGCTCAGCGTCGGCGCTTTGAACGCGGTGCCGACGCTGCCCTTGAGCTTCGTGCCTGTCGCATCGATCACATATGCCGGCGCTACCCGCCAGGTCGTGTGACCACCGAAGTTTTCATTGTCGTCGTAACGCACGTAGGCGACGAGAAAGAAGTTGCGGAAGATTTCCGATTGCAGCTCCGCGAACCCAGCCCGGTTCCATTCTTCGGCAAAGAGCGCCGGGGTATCGAGTTGCTCGTTCTGATGTTCGGCCCCGGTCACGATCGTATATCCGGGCGCGACGCGAAGAACGCTGCGCCAGTCGTATTTCACGCGTTCGCCGTCGTTCGAGCTCCTGCCATATGAGACGCTTGCGTTGTCCGTTTGGAGATTGGCGTAGTTGACGCCGAAGTAATTGGTCAGGTTGCCGCCGAGCGTCGTCCACACGACTTCGCCGCGCGTATAGAACTGGTCGAAATCCGAACGCGAAAGGTTTTCGCCGGGATTACCTGTAAAATAGAGGGTCGCATCCGTATAGCGGGCGACGAAATTGACCGTCACGTCCTTCGTCACGTCAACGCCGATCTTCGTCGAGTAGGTCCAGTTGTCATAGCGGTTACCGTGAGCCCCTGTGCCTGGCGGCAGCAGATCGAACGGCGTCACGGGCGTATCGTCCGCACGAAAATGCGAGACGTTGAACGAGTAGTTGTAGCGATCTGTTCCGCCGCTAATGCTCGCCGCTTGATTGAAGGTACCGAACGAGCCGCCTTCCACCATCCCCGTGGCCTTCGGCGGTCCTTTGCCGGCTTTCGTATAGATGACGATAACGCCGCCCAACGCGTCCGCGCCGTAAAGGCCGCTCTGCGGACCGCGCAAGACTTCAATCCGTTCGATGTCGGTCGTCAGCATCTGCCCGAAATCGAAACTGCGGTTGGGATTGCTCGGGTCGCTGACGTCGATGCCGTCAATCAAGACCTTCGTATGATTGGAGTTGGTGCCGCGCATGAACACCGACGTCTGCCCACCGGGACCGCCCGTTTGCACGACGTTGAGACCTGGCACACTCCGCAACACATCCGGCAGAGTGCGGCGTTGCTGAGCTTGAATTTCCTTTGACGTGATCACCGTGACCGAGCTCGCGATCTCTTCGACAGGCGAGGCGATGCCCGTCGGCGAAACGGCCACGTCCGAATTGTCAGCGGCGCGCGCGGTCTGTGAAGCGCCGCCGCCGGAATTCTCGGGCGTTGAGCTTTGTTGAGCGGCCGCCGGTGCCTTCTTGTTCGAAGGCGCATCCATGTCCGAAATCACGGAGACTGCAGGAAGCTCGGTGTCAGGCGACACCGGAACTTGCGCCTCCGCATCGATCGCAGCAAGTGATGAAAAGGTGCACAGGACCGTCGCGCTCGTGGCGCGGCGGATGGAAATGCGTAGCATGATGACCCCCGTCGCAAGACGATGAGGGTGGATCGCCGCCCAGGCTTACCGGCTACGCCTCGTGGACTCGCACACACGTCCTCGTTCGCGATCCTCGACGAACCGCGTTCTAATCGACGTTTGTGCGCAGAATCCTATCCGCTCAGCGCAACGACCTGCATGACCTGACGTGGCTCCCCACCGGTTGACACATCAGCCGCCGCTACGGGTGTCCGTCCTACCGCGCCCCACGCACGGAAGATGGGCAGCTTGTGGTGGCAGGTCTCCTGACTCGCGGCTCAGGCGTCCTTTCCGGCCTTCCCGAGGATCTCAATGGAGATCGTCAGTGGCTTATTCGGAGCAGACTCGCCGCTTACAGTTGCGGGGGCAGTCTCGGCATTGACGCCAATGGCGTCGCACCGTGTTCCCATTTTCACCACCTGGGCGAACTTTACCCCGGTGGAACCATCACGCTGCCATAAACACACATTCGATGATAATGAGTCAATGCAGCAAAGCAGTCACACTGCATCTTGTGACGCCGCGCGAAAGCCGATCGCCCGATGTCATCGTGCTGCCACTGACTCGCGACCGCTTGGCGTGATTTTATGATCGCAATCCGAATTGAGCACCGAGTCATTCTCGCTCGAAGTCAGCTAGATCAGGAATAACCGCCGGGAGAAAACATGCGATTGGCAATTCGTACGCTCCAGCGGATAGCTATTGTCGGCCTCGGCGTCTTGAGCGTCTGGTTGATCGTCGACGTCTTTGAATTGGTGGACCGCCGGCTACCGTGGATTCTCGCAGTGAGCGCCACTTACGTCATCGGCGCGTATCTCATTCTTCCTCGCGCCGTACGCATGGGCTTGAAAATCCTTCAACGCCAGCATGTCCCGAGCTTCACGATCACGGGCGATGGCTTGCCCGGCGATCCGGTGAACCTTGCGCTGGCCGGCACCGCCACTCAGCTCCGCTCTGCGTTCGCGACTGCTGGCTGGGTGGAAGCCGACGCGCTGAATTTCGCCAGCTCGTGCCGCATGGTTCGGGCATTTGTCTTGAACACGCCGTACCCGGCCGCCCCATTCAGCACGCTCTATCTCTTTGGACGCGGTCAGGACATCGGCTTTCAAAAGGCAATCGATAATAGCCCGCGCAAGCGGCACCATGTTCGCTTCTGGGCCCAGAACCTCTCGGATGCAGAGACGAACTGGAATTCAGCTGCCTTCTGGCTGAACGACGAACGGCCCACAAACGATGAACACGTACTTTGGGTGGGAGCCGGCACCAAGGATACCGGCCTCTCTTTGACTCGCATGACGTTTCAGATGACACACGCCACCGATGCCGACACCAATGCTGAACGCAATTACATCGTCGACCAATTGAGCAACTGTGGCGTGATTGGAAAAGTGACCAACTACAAAACCGGCGACGAGCTGATTACAAAACACGTCAATCACTACGTCACCGACGGCGACATCGCGGTCGCCGAGATCGAAGCCTCGTGATGAAAGGAAGCTTCAGGAAATGCGGCGCGCAAATGCCGCCCGCCCTCTCAACGCCGTTAGAAATGCAATGTCGTACCCATGACCGGCCCCTGGATAAGTACATCTTGCTTGAAAAGCGTATCTCCGGAACCCTGCGAGTAGTCCACCGAAAGAGCGCGGTAACCGACGTATCCATCGAGCAGCAGATTGCACATCACGGGGAGTTGCCAGTTGTAGGTCGCGCGCACCTGCCAGGAAGCATTGCTGCCCGCTCCGAACCCTCCAGCATCGGCGCTCAGCACGAAGGAATCATTCTGTCCGAGTTGCTGTCGGAGACGTCCGCCGACAAACGGATCGACCCAATCGACCGAACCGGATCTGACGGCATCGAAGCGATCGAGACTTGCAGCAGCCGTCACACCCTGATGCCAAAAGCGGCCTCCGGCCACGAGATCGAATGCCGCCGGTTTGCCAATTGCGGAGTTCGTTCCCGACCAGAGTTCATAGGCACCCCCGAATTCCACGATCACGAGTTCGTAGTCGGTTGAAACACCTCCTGCTAACGGCGGAAGCTTGCCTGGAAGCTCCTTCTGAAAGTCCCTTGAGTTACTTATGTTTGCGTAGACAATATCGTTGAACAACCCGATTGGACCGTTGCGAGCTTCGGCATAACTCATCCACGCGGGTATCGTATCCCAATCGAGATGCCCGAGTATCGCGGCCGGATCCGCTTGCACGTCAAACGAGCGTCCCCTGATCGTCATGTCTCCCGAAATCCACGGAATCCAGCCGTAGGTCGTGAATGCGAAAGACCACGGACCGATGTCAGGCGCAGGCCCGACCTCTTTCTGACCAAGATCGGCACCGAATGCTGGCGGCATTGTAATGCCAGCAATCATCGCTACACAAAATGCGCCTGCTACATGTCTGAAGATGTGAAACATCGATGCGCCCCAAATGACGAAGGAATAAATTTGAAAGAATGAGATTAAGTCTAACGCAGGACTTAAGGGACGCCGTCCGCAAGAATATCTGACTCCTACCGTGCATGGATATGTCGCGTGCGACACGGCCAACAAATTTTGGCACGCAGGACATTTTGTGAATTTGAAATAAGTCGCCCCAGATCCCGCTTAGCGGTGACGGCTTATCACGACGCGAGGGGGGCCTAACCTAAGATGAGGGGACCGCCGGAACAGGCTCGACGCCAGAGCTTGTCTCGAAGAGGTTCCCGTCGTGTGCAGCCCCTCCTTGGTCGACGTATGAGCCTTCGTAACGCGCAACGTCTATAAGACCTGCAAGATCGTGAATGGCGACCGTATGCGCCTTCATGGTCAGCAGTCCGCGCTCGCGAAGCTGCCGCAAAACGCGATTGACGTGAATTGGTGTGAGTCCCAGAGCGTCAGCCAAATCATACTGAGTGAGCGGGCAATCGAATTCCTCCTTCGACGCGAGTCCGGCGAGCCGCAGCCGGTGGCGCAACTCGAGCAGACAATGGGCGACGCGCTCCATAGCGCTACGGCGGCCGATGTCGACAAGATGCTCGACAACCATCGCATGATCGCGAGATGCCAACCGGAGAACAGCGGTAGCGATAGACGGATTTTTTTGGAACATGTTCATCATATTCTCAACGCTGAACGAACTCACGATGATGTCGCTCAAAGCGGCGAACGAATGATCCGCTGATCGCAAAAGAACGCTGCCGAGCCCCATAAAATCCCCGGGCAACGGAAACGAGATGATCTGGCGCCCTCCCTCCCGCAGTTCTTTGTAGCAACACGCCCAACCCGACTGAAGAACGTACGCCTTCTGCACCGACTGCCCCTCATGCACGAACTCGGTGCCACGCTTGAAATGTTGGAGTCGGCTTGCGACTTCCGGCAAGCATGCGAGATCGCGAAGGCGCAATGGCGGCGTGCAATTCAGTCTCGTTTTGAACTGCATGATAAATGCCCCGAAAGAACGATCGGATCGCCGTGCGATTGTAAAAATTGAAAGCGGGCGCAAAAAACTGCCATAGGTTAGCACGCGCGCACTATGAGACGCAGAAAATCCCGAAAACTTCGCTTTCGAAAAGTTACTTCTCGCGACAACGCCCGAGGGAAAGGGCGCATCTGCCTTGTTATCCCGAAAATATTCGATCGATTTCGATCAATCGGCAGACCATGACCCGGATCCTCCCAAAAGCTAACCGGCGTTAGCGCGCGCAGTGCTGGGCGAGGCCTACAATAAAAAAGCGCCCCAGCCCAAATGGCGTGCCCACTGATGATAGGAGGCCGAGTTATGAAGCTCGCTCAAAATGTCTCGTCGTTGCTAGGAGGCGCATCGTTATTGATGATCTCCGCCGCGCAGGTTCTTGAAGGATCATCGCCTGCCTACGCACAGCCCACGCAACCCAACATCGTCTTCATCATGGGTGACGACATCGGCATGTGGAACATCGGCGCCTATCACCGTGGATTGATGGCGGGCCGCACACCCAATCTCGACAAGATCGCCAAGGAGGGCATGCTCTTTACCGACTATTACGCCGAGGCGAGTTGCACAGCTGGCCGCGCTAACTTCATCACCGGAGAACTCCCCATTCGCACCGGCATGACCACCGTCGGCCAAGCCGGAGCGGCGATCGGCCTGCCGGCCGAAGCGGTAACGATCGCGACGGTCTTGAAATCGATGGGATACGAGACGGGCCAATTCGGCAAGAACCATCTGGGCGACAGAAATGAATTTCTGCCGACCGTTCATGGTTTCGATGAATTCTTCGGCTATCTCTATCATCTCGATGCGATGGAAGATCCCGCGCATCCGAACTATCCCCAAAACCTCCTGAACGTCGTTGGCCCACGCAATATGGTCCACAGCTGGGCAACCAACGTCGACGATCCGACCGAAATGCCTCGTTGGGGACGTGTCGGCAAGCAGAGGATCGAGGATGCCGGTCCTCTCTATCCGAAGCGCATGGAAACGGTCGACGACGAGATTCGGGATCTCGCACTCAATTTCATGGAAAAATCCAAAAACGACGGCAAACCGTTTTTCGTCTGGCTGAACCCGACGCGCATGCACATCGTCACGCACCTGTCTCCCAAGTATGAGGCAATGCGCAATTCCGAGAATGGCTGGTCGGAAGAAGAAGCCGGTATGGCCCAACTCGACGATGACGTCGGCCTGGTGATGAAGAAGCTGAAGGACATGGGCGTTGACGACAACACCATCGTCGTCTTCACGACCGACAACGGCACTGAAGTCTTCACATGGCCCGATGGCGGCCAGACGCCATTCGCGCAATCCAAGGGAACGGTCCTTGAAGGCGGCTTCCGCGTTCCAGCCATGATCCGCTGGCCCGGCCATGTACCCCCAGACACGGTCCAGAACGGAATCTTTTCAGGATTGGACTGGTTGCCGACATTCACAGCCATCGCCGGCAATCCAAACATCACGGAAGAGCTTATGAAGGGTAAGCAAATCGGCGACCGAACGTATAAGAACCATCTCGACGGCTACAATCAGGTTGATTGCATCACCGGCAAAGGCCCCTCCCCACGCCACGAAATTTTCTATCTCGGCGAAAGCACAGTCGGCGCAGTACGCATCGATGATTACAAGTTCCGCTTCATTGATCAGCCCCAAGGCTGGGTCGGCGAGAAAACCCACCCCGACATCCCATTCATTACCAACCTGCGCCTCGATCCCTTCGAGCGCACCGGGTGGCCTAACAGCGGGACAAAGGAAGGCGGCCAGCAATACTTCGATTGGTTCAAGTTTCAGTTCTGGCGCTTCGTGTTCGTCCAGCAGATAGTCGCGAAGGAGCTTCAGACGTTCCTCGACTTCCCGCCGATGCAGCGTGGTGCGAGCTTCAACCTTGACGCAGTCAAAGCGGAAATGCAGAAGCGGATGACCCAGGCCGAAGCCGCGAGCAAGGGCCCAAGTCAATAAGCGCAGGCAACCGCAGGCGCGTTCTCGCGTGGGACGCGCCTGCGCCATTTTGCAAATCGGGAAACCAACGCTCGGCCCGAAGTCGGGTCTAATATTCAGCTGCTCTCTGGCCGCCAGGTACCGATCCGAAGACCCGACTTCGCACCCTGCATCCGATCGATGAACTCGATGAACTCTCGTGCCACTTCCTCAGGCGAAATTCCCTCGCCGCTGCCCGGTACGACGACACACCCGATCTGCCCGTTCTCGCTGATATTCGTGTAACCGAAATATAGCTTCGCCTTCACGGCTTGTTGAAAGGCAAAAAAGGAGGCGGAGACATAGAGCGAGCGTGCCGGCCCATGCTTATCCAAGACGTAGTCGACATCGCAAATTATCACGCGACCCTCTTTCAAGGCGGCCCGCGTCTCCAAAAATACATTACGATCTCGCAGTATGCATATCGGAGCCGTTCCGAACCCGTAGTTATCGACGTCGATGGGATCCATGCGGACGGCCGTAATAACGGCGCTGGCCAGCCCCGCCTTATCCAAAGCCGCGCAGATCGCATATTCACTTCGCGAGTGGATCGTCGCGATGACGGACGGCCCGGACTGAAGCGCAGCAATAACGCTTGGGTCTATCGAGACTTGAGGGACGAATTCCGGGAAGAACGATTTGATGAGCTGGCGAAGATTATAATGCTGGATATGCCGAACCGGCATCTTCCGGACGTTCCGCCGAATGCTCGTTCCGGCCGTAACGTTGTCTACGATTTTCCAGGCACCGGAAAAAATGTCCCCGGGAGGACTCCGCCAATTTCGCACGATATAAAGCAACAGCCGGCCTTTGGGGCGAAGCGGACGAAACCGTCTGCGGATGACTCTGAGCCGCGCTCGGTAATTCATGCGACTAGCGCCTCAGGCGTCGAATGATTTCAGTGATCGAAAAGCGCATTCCCTTCTGCTTCCTTCTCTCCTTTTCCCATCTGCGATATGGGTCCCGCGCATAGTACGCACGAACCTCTGCGCGCGAATTCTCGAATTTCGGGATCAGGCTCCCGTAACCCGAGGCCAGACCTTCGTTGAAAATCTCGTGGACCGCATGAAGCCCTCCCGGCTCCTTATATCGAAGCCGCTCGGCCCAGTTCGTTGGAATTTCGTCGACGGAAAAGATCGGCGGAACGCCGCCTGTCACTGCGAGGAACAATAGCTTGGTCCTCAGGCATTTCTTGCAAATCCCGCAGTTCTGCGGTTGAACCTTTCTGTTCCAGCAAAAGCTCAACGACTTCAGCGCAATTTCTGAGCTTCGAACGAGCGCGATTTTCTCGGGCCGCGCAACATCTTCAGAGTCGGAACACAGCCGTGTGCTGCCGTCGTCGAACAGGAAATTTGTTGCCGAGTTCGACCCCCATGGAAATGTAAGGAACTGCCCGTCAAGCCGCTCGTCGGCTGCAAGGACAAGTCGATTGTAACCGTGCGCATGCACAAAACCCGCACCTGCCAAGGCAAAGATGTGCCCGAGATGGTGCCGCCTTAGATTGAGTTCGACGCTCTCGTAAAGCGAATAAGCGTCGGACTTCACAATGATCCGGCGTCCCGACAGCAATTCGGCCAGCGGCGCCGTCTTCACGACAAGAGCATGAAAACGCGCTTCATCATCGAGCGTGTAGTCCATTCCCTGAATCGTGATGACGTCCTGTGATCGGCCATTCGCCAATCTCTTGAGGGCCGTATATGCCGCATCGAGTCCGCCCGAGAGGTATACCAACTCCCGGTCCCTTGCCGGCTCATCGCGCCTTCCCTCCTCCGAAAAGCTGACCTCCGTTCTGCTGAGATGTCCGGGAAGCCATGACTGCCAGATTTCGCTGATCCGGCGGGCGTTGAGAACCGTCATTGGACTGCCCCGTCCGCAAATATGCAGATCCATGTCGAGGCGCATGGCAACGGGCAGAAAGTACCACGCGGCATAGTCGCAGGCGGCTCCAATACTTGCCGTCACGGCATCACTGGTAACGACTCTGATGCAACCAACGGAGCTTTTAAGAACAGCTTCATTGCCGGCCGCGGCAACATCGACGACAAGACGATTCCGGTTCTGCACCATATGAATTCTAAAAGCCCGAAAACACCATTCGCGAACAGCTGCCGTTTACTTCGTACAGGGATTTGTTAGTTTGCCGCCGGTATTCGAAGGGGGAAATCATAATTCGCATGGAACTGGTCAAAGATGCGCAAATCGCAAAAGCCATCATTTTGTCCCCAGATTTCGAAACCTATTCGATGGCGAACAGGTATCGCGAACTCTCTCGGCGTACGGAGATGGATTTTTCCGCCGCCGTCAAACTTCTTGAACATCTGCCCGTCTTCATTGGTGGAGAAAATCATCAGAGAATCCGCAAAGTCATGGCGAAGCAGATTTCTCGCACGAAAGAAAGCCAGCTCGCGGCCGTTCACCAGTCCCTTGGCGACCTTTTCCAGCACTGCTTCCGTCCCGCTGCAAAAATAGACTTGGTCGCCGATTTCGCCCAGCCCCTATGGCGATCCGTTTCAGCGTCCATTGTTCCACGTGACGATAAAATTCTCGACCTTGTGGACGAGATTCCCGGATTATTCAGCCCGATACTGTCCATTCGCGAGCGGGCGAAAATCAACGAGAAAATCGCGGCTTTCTTACAAAGCAATTTCGGCGCCGAAGATGAAGATGAGCGCCTGATCCTTCTTTGTCTGGCGTCGCTGGGAGCCAGACCGTTCGTCGGCACCCTCAGTCTTTCTCTCTATGAGATTTTTCGAAGCCACCCAAATTTGCCCATGTGCGAGATGAGTTGGCCTGAAGCATTTCCTTCGAGCTCCCTCACCTACGTTGACCGAATGTGCCAAGCCACGACCGACTATACGGACTTAAAGTTGGAAACGGGTGACCGTGTCCGCTGCGTCACGCAAAGTCCGTCGTATTCAGTTGATGAGAACAGGCGAGCTTTGTTTGGCTTTGGCGTTCATACCTGCCTCGGAAAATCTATTTCCGAGCGTGTCTGGTCGCTCGTCACCCACAGGCTCTCAAAAAGCGACCTGCGAGGCGAGTGCGTCGGCATTGAGATGAGCCCTCACGACGACCCCTTCAAAATGCCCATCAAGATCGAAATCAGACTGCATTGAGCAAGGAGCGACGGACCTTTCTCTCTCTCATGGCCCACAGCCGATCCGCCAATTCCGCAAGCGTCAGTGTCTCGGGGAAATTCACGATTTCGATGTCCATATCGAGAGCTTCCTCGAGATCCATGGCGAGCTTGAGCGTATCCAGGCTATCGAGGTTCAAGGATTGCAGCGTAACCGTATGCGCGCTCTCAGCGTCGAGCCGGGGAGCATTCGCGGGCAGCAAGGCCTGGATGGTATCCAGCAAAAGTGAAGTTACCTGAGACGTCATTGGCCCCTCGCCATTCGGCTACATTTCGCACACACCGCTCCCCAATTTTGATAACTCACGTCCCCTTTTGAATCTATAGAGCCCACCTGCCTGTTCGCCGTTAAGTCCACAGTTGTTCCGGCATAGAGACTATCATTCGGCCGGTCTGTGGCCGAAACGACCCAAGCGAATCTTTCATCCCGATCTTAGCTTGAGGCGCATGGAGCTTGACGCCCAACAATGTCCCTCCGCCGCAGCAGTGGGCAGATGCTTGGCGAATACACTTCGCGCTTAGAACTTCACTTTCAGGCCACCGTAGGCCGTAATCGGCGCCGCCGGCACAACCGTCCGCGGATCAAGGAAGGTGCTACCCGTCGCGTCATTAGCGGCATTGATGTCAAAGAACGTCCCATAGACGCCATAGTGCGCGTTGAACGCATTGTCGACGAGGCCATAAATCTGAATGTGGTCCGTAACATCATACGACGTATGAAAATTGACCTTGGCATAGCCGCCAAGGGGTGCGTTCTGATTGGATTCATCACCGAAGAAGATTTGATTGCTCGCGGCAACAAGATCCGCACCCATTCTCCATCGCGGTGTGTAGGCATAATCCACACCGGCCTTGAATTTATGTGCCGGCACGCCAGGCAGCCGGTCTCCCGGATGGACGAAGATATTGCCGTCTGCATCCGCAAACGGATTGAAGGGCGACGGAATCGTCAAATTGCTCTGAAACGTCGCGTCCACGAAGTTGTAGTTGGCGTATGCGAACAATGGACCCGACCAGTAATTGACCTGCGCCTCGACTCCCTGGCGCAATGTGTCCCCGGCATTCGTGAACGAGCTGCGGCCAATAATCGACGACGCGACATTGATGATGTCGTCGGTATTGAGAGTGTGGAAGAAGCCCAGACTCCATGTTGTCTTCTGGTGAGAGAGCACATCGGTGTTGCTGCCTTTGAGGCCCGCTTCCCACGTGTACGAGATGACCTGCTTCAACGGTGGGTCCGATGTCAGGAAGCTCGGCAGCAGGCAGGGATTGTTGGGATCTGCACAAGCAAGCTCGGCGGCGACCGGCGCGCGGTTGGCTTCCGAGAAGCTTCCATAAAGCGAAACTCCGTCGAACAATTTATAGGTGCCGCCGGCCACCGGATTGAAATGGTAATAAGTGTTGTTGCTGTTGAGGTCGGGTGCCAACCCCGTCTCGTCGTGAATCTCGATATTCGCAACGTTGAATCGGCCGCCCGCCGTTATGGTCAGCCGGTCGGAAGCGTCGAACGTGTCCAGGAAATACAGCCCATAGTATGTGTTTTTGGTTGTGATGCTGACCGGGCGAATATCGGAGAGATCTGTGCCGCCGGTCGGCGTGCACGAACCATCGGCTTCTAGCGTACAAATTTGGCCGAAGGGTCCGACGAACGGTCCGCCACCCTCGACGACGAAGTTGGGTTGCAGAACGCCGAGTTGGGCGGAGGACGAAAACGACACCTCGCCATGATCAATGCTGCCGCCGAGGAGGAATTGGTTGTGATGATCGAGAAGCGGCGTTTTGTCGACGCCTTGCAGCGATCCGCCGAAGCTATTCGTGTTGACCGAGGTGCGGTCGATTTCTCCGAGACCTGTATCGCTGCCAAGCGTGATGAGTTTATTGCCGGTATCCTGGAGCAGAATGGTCGTACCATCGAGATTGTCGAGGCACGCCCCCGTCGCCGACGGTCCCGGCGGGTTGATCGCGCACGGCGTAGCATTCGAAATATTGCCGTCGATGTGCTGCTGATTGAAATGGCGATAGTAGGAAACGCCGGAGAGTTGCAACGTATCGGTCGCCTGCACGTTTCCGTTCAGCGACACCATTTCCATCTCGTTGGTCGTCGACTGCGGAGTGGTAAAGACCTTACCCCAACCTTCATCCAAAAGCTCCACCGGCGACGCAGCGGCAACACCAACGGTGTTGTCGGCTCCGGTGAAGTTCAAATGGAATTCCGAGCCATCGCCCTTGACGCCAAGGTCGGCATACAAGCGGCGAATGTCCGATGTCCCCTGTTGGCGAAATCCCTCGTCGCGAATGGCGTCCATCGCGATATAGGTCGCCCAGTTACCGAACTTCATTCCGTCCTGGATCGACCCTTGGACGCGTCCATACGATCCGAAGCGCATGTCGGACTCGAAGCCCTGATATTTGAACCCGTCCTTCATATCGATTGCAATTGAGCCACCGATGGCATTGAGGCCAAAGACGGGGTTGCCGCTCATGACCGTCATGCCGTTGATCGCGATCGGCGTGATGAAATCGTAGTTGACGGTGTCGCCGAAGGACTCGTTGATGCGGACGCCATTCTGATAGACGGCCAATCCCTGCGGAACGCCGTCGACGGGCGACGAATTGAAACCGCGATAATCGACGTTCGTCTGAAAGCCGTTTCCTTGATAGTCGCTCACGATAACGCCCGGCACGTAAGCCTGCAGAACGTCCGCCGCGTAGTCGCTGCGCGTTCGTGCAATTTGGGATGAAGAGACCGCGCTGACCCCGCTCGGCACCTTCCCAATCGGAATTTCGTCCCCGATCGGCGACATTTTCACGTCGTCGGATGGCGGAGATACCGAGGTCGCGAACTCAGTTGCGGACGGCGCTTGCTGCGATGTAGCGGCAGGCGCCGCCACCGGTGCAATCGGCTTGGCCGCCGGCGTCACAAGCGGAGGCGCCTTTGCAGCATGCTTGGCTACCGTGGGCGGCGCTTCCGGCGATGGAGCTGACGGCACCTTCTTTGACGCATGTGCTTGCTTCGTCGGCTTGGCCTTGGGCTTCGTCCGTCCCTGAATGATTTGAACCTCCGGAAGCGCAGCGCCTGGCGAAGCCTGCGTCGCCGGCGCCGGAACATTGTTTGGCGGGTTCGTCGTCTGTGGTGCCGGAGGACTTGTCGCTGGAGGCGGAGACGGATTAGGCGATGCAGATGGTGCTGGAGGATTCGTGGGTTGAGCGGGAGCAGCAGCGTCGCGTCCTTCGCTCTGCGCCAACACACAGCTCGATGTCCCCATAGACATGAGCGATACGGCTACCGCCACCGAAGCAACGGCCTGCAGCCACATTCGCCACGATCCAAGCATAACCTCGCCGCCCCCATTGAGATGCGAACATCTACGAAAGGCGCGATTCTCTCGCACCCCGTCAGCGGGATTTGAGGAAATACGTCCGAGCGCTGATCGTTTCCCGCCGCTTGGCGGCCTTTGCGCATCAAAAAATTGGCGAGCAGAAAAATAGACTGCACTTCCAGGAATTCACAACCAAGCAATCCGGGAATAATTCTCGAAATAACCTACTGGGCGAGATAAGTCTCTTGCTTCAGCCAAGCGCAAAAAGGGCGGCGCAGCAGTTGCTGAAATCCGCCGGTAGGACCCGAATTCTTGACCCCACCGCCTCCGGCAACCTGAGTCATCGAAACAATCGAACTGACACTGCTCTCCTCGAGAGCTTCACCTAATTCTGTTCGAGCGCGAAGAGATCGAAGTTGCCGCGCAGCACATCTTCAACCCGGCCGCTGCGAACGCTGCCGTCCCCATTCCGAACGAGCGGTGTCGCTCCTTTCCTGTAACGACGGATGATATTCGTGCTGCGTTTTGCTTTGGCTCCGAATGCTCCTGCGAGCGTTTGGCGGATCTCGGCCTTCGACGCGTCGCCAAGCGGCAGCCTCGCAATGAGGACGTGCGCCGTGACGCGGCTGCCTCCAACCTCACTTTTCTCGAGAATATGCAGACCGGCTTCGCGGGCAAGGGCGCGATAAGCTCCGAAACCGCCGACAACCAGCGCATTCCCATCCACACCCGGAATGGCGTCGATCTCGCTTGCGTACATGTTCCTGTTGCGGGCCCAGGCGCGGTACATGCTGCCGAGTTCCGCACACCATGCCGTTGCGGCCTCACCATCATCGCCATCCATCACGAAAGCCGGTTCAACGATGACCGCGGCCTCGACAGGCGCTTTTTCGTCAAGATCCTTTAGCCCCTCATTGACGAGATGAATCTGCATGGCGAGCCGGGCGATCAGCTCCCGCATGCTCTTGCCGGTCTGCCGCGCCAGACGCGCCTCGAGCGAGGTGGCCGTTTCAGTGGCAACCTCGATACGGTCCATCAACTCCAGACGGGCGAGCGTTTGCGATCTATCGGCCCGCGACCAGAAGTCAGGCAATCCGATCTCGCCTGTCAATTCTGACTTCTCGGCTGCCCATTCGGCGGACTCGATGCGCTGAACGATTGGTTCGTGAGCGGCAGCAAGACTTGCAATCTCGCCGGTATCGCCGGATGGCGTGCGCATCATGTCGAACAGGCTCGCGGGCGCGCCCGTTAGAGCCTGGGCGGAGTCCGGCGATGCAGCCGCAACGTCGCTCTTGCCGTCGGGGTCGACGAAGTCGGCACGAAGTGCACCGCCATCGCGGCGGACGAAAACGAATTGGTCGCCTTCGGGGAAACGCCGCTCGACGATCGTTTCCGCCAGCGGCGCTATTAGGTAGTGATCGATGGCCCGCTTCAGCGGCCGCGCGCCCATCTCCGGTGAAAAGCCTTTTTCGAGAAGGAACTCGAGCGCGCTGGCATCCCACTCGACGGCCCATGCGCGGTCTTTCAAACCGCGCCGCTCGAAAATGTGCGCGAGTTCCTTCATGAGAATTCCGCGCATCAATTCGCGCGTCAGCGGCTTGAATACGACGATTTTGTCGAGACGGTTCTGAAACTCGGGACGGAATGTCTGAGAAATGGCTTTGTAGATTTGTTCGTCCGTAAAACCTGAAGAGGATGGTTTGAAACCAATGCTGCCGCTATCGCGATGCGTGGTGGCGCCGAGGTTCGATGTCAGAATGATGATGCAATGACGAAAGTCCGCGGTCTGTCCAGTCGCGTCCGTCAGCCTGCCCTCGTCGAAGACCTGGAGGAAGAGATCCCAGATCTGCGGGTGCGCCTTTTCGAACTCGTCCAGAAGCACGACTGAGAACGGCTGCTTCCGAATTCGCGCCACGAGCGTCTCGGCATCGGCAGGGAGATTGCCGCCACCCAGAATTTTTTGCGCGCCCTCGTAAGTCTGATATTCGCTCATGTCGAGCCGGATCATGCGATCGACCGCGCCGAAAAGGTAATCGGCAACGGTCTTCGCAAGCTCGGTTTTGCCGGTGCCGGTCGGGCCCGCGAACAGAAAAACGCCGATCGGCTTCCCAGGATCGTTGAGGCCCGATTTGAGCATCGCAATGCGCTCGACCAGTGCCGCGACGGCGTGCGGCTGACCAATGACGCGGGCTTGAAAGAAACCGCGAACCTCTTCGAGGCTCAAGCGTTCCGCACCATCGAGGATTGACAGCGGCAGCCCCGTGAGTTGCGAAAGCGTTTCCAGGATCTCATGGCTCCCAAGACGTTTGACTTTCTCTTTCTCCGAACGAACGGCCGTCATTTTCATGAGAGACAGCGCTGAGCCAGGAAGATGCATCGCGGTCAGGTAGCTTTGAGCGACGTCAACCGATGTCCGGGCGAAACTCGGATCGATCGGCGTCCGCGTTGTCTTTTCCAAGCGTGCGGCGAGCGTTTCGGCAAGTTCGATCGCCTCCTCCTCGTCCATGTCCTCCATGCGCACGATTTCGAGATGGCGCCTCACCGCCGGCTTCAGCTGCTGTAGCTTCGTCGTCGCAGCGAGCGAAGCTTCAGCCCAGATCAGAAGACGTCCCGACGCTACCGCAGGCATGATCTGATCCAGGATGCTCGCGCTCTGGCTTTGGTGGGTTCCGCTGAGCGCCAAGCCAAGGAGGTCTGGCACGTACCAAATCACCTTATTGCCAGCGTCCAGTTCCTGCAGAACCTCGCGGATGCGTCCCTCGAGCTGGCCGATGTACATCTGCCCGGCTTGAAGATCGGCGCCGCTGGCCTGAAAGACGCGCCACTCTTTCGCGGCTATGCGGTCGGCCAGAAGTTTCAGGAACGACGTCTTCCCGACATACGGTTCGCCACTGACCAAGAGGATGCGTAATGATCCGCTATCCACCAGCCGTTGGGCGGCGCCGAGCGCATCTTTCCAGCCTTGAGGTTCGATCAGAAGTCCATTTTCGGTGTTGTTCGCCCAGAAGCGGCCGATCGATGACAGGAACGATGATGGGGATGGGGACGTCGTCGGCGATATATCCTGTTGAGGACCGGCAGGCACGACCTTCGCAGCGAGACGCACCGCCATCGGGTGACTGACGAGCGCCAGGAAATCCCTGATTTGCTCCCGCTTCCAGAGCGGCAACGCCATGACCTCGGGACCAACTTCGGCGGGCTCGTCCGCGCCGAGGGCAGCGAAGTGATCCGAAAGGAGATGACGCAAAAGAACGTTGTCCGCCCACCAGTCACGAAGTCCCACGAGAAACGCTCCGGCAGGCGGGCGCGGATCGGCCTTCAAGAAATATTGGAATGCAAACGTCATTTGCCAGACGGACAACCCGTCGAAGCGCGGCAGCACTTTCGACGCGAAGCTCAATGCATCAGGCCGCTGCTTCAAGGCGGCGAAAGCCGCACACGAGAGCGGCCAGTTCTGCCCAAAAGCATAGTCGAATACCGTCTCGAGCGGGACGTTTGGATCAGCAAGAAGGGCCACCGCGTTTTTAAAGTCGGCGTTCTCAGCGAGTTCGTTCGTGTGCGCGGAATCGCAAGCAAAGGGTTCCAGTGTCTTGCTGATGGTGTGCAGCTCGGTGCCGAGTGACTGCTTGGGCGCAAGGGCTCTAAACAACCGGAATTTTTTGAGATCGGCCCAGGTGCCACCACGCAGCCGGAAGACGACTATCCCCCCGATGATTGCCCACACCAACAGCACAAAGATCTGGTCCACCGGCCTCTCCCACCGCCTCTCACTCCGGGTAGAGAACAAGCAGAAGCGACCCCGCTGTTGTCAACGGGTCGGCACAAGATCACTCTCCAAAGGGCCGGCAATCGTCATCGGAGACGGTACGGACCTCTTTATCCGCCAAGTTGAGGATGACCGAGGCATTGCGCGCGGAACAGGCCTCCTCGGGGGGCGCTTTCGTCCGTCAGCAGGCGCTGTATACCATACCTGTCAAATTCGTGACGAATTGGCCCGTGCCTTCGGTGTGCACGAGGCATAATGCATCTCCCCCATCTGCGATGGTTTCCATGCGGACGTTGTTGCCTTGGCTCTTCCTTGTCTTCGCTTCACTCGCCTGCCCTGCCGCGCACGCAAGCGATCCCGAAATTGTCTGCATCAACCCCAAGGACGACCCGCCCGGACCTGACAGCACCGTGGCCTGCTATTCCGATGAAGGATGCGCGGTTGCGGAATCCTTTGGCGCCGAAGCCATTCGCGATTACGATATCGAAAGCGCGCCGTTCGCGTTGGCACGCGGGAAGATAAGCGGGATCGTCACCGCCGCGCCGGATGTCATCAAAGTTGCCAAGGCCAACGGCGCTGTCTGCCAACTGCCCAAGAAATAACGCGCGCACCAAAATCAGTCGATTGGACAGCGGATGGAAGCAGGATCATGGGGCTTCGTATTCTCGTTAGGGAAGATGACGTCGCCGCTCGTCCTCTAAAGTTTAGGTCAATCAGCCTAAATCGAATGGCGCAAAAAGCACTTCCTGCCGCCGTTGCAAAAACGGGAGAGCGCTCACTCTGCGCGGAAGGGCCAGCCGGAAAACGCAGCCCGGCATGAGAACCGTACAGGGGCTGGATCTCGTGTCGAGCATAAAAAGATCTTCGGCCCCGTCCTGCTCTACCAGACGAAAAGCATTGAACCGCTGAAGCAGCAATTGCATGGATTGCGTCTCGCGAGCGGCATTAATTCCACGGACACTCTACGGTTCATCATTCCTTGACGATTTGTCGTGTCCGCTATTCTCTTCGACCGTCGCCGCGTACCAAGCCACTGATGATTACAAACCAAATCTGTTGCAGTCGAACAAGAACGGCGAAGGCTTGTTGACGAAGACCATATAGATAGACTCTGCGAGTCAAGGTCCCAAGTGGTGCCCGATGACCATTGATCCGGCGACCTCATCAGCACCGAAGCGAAACCAGCTCTTGCATCCTCCCTGCAGAACCGTAGGGGTGCGATTTTTCACGACGCGCCGCCGTTTATCTCCACCAGAACCTAGCCCTCAGCATCGGATGTGATTGTTAGCGCCGGCGGTTAATTGAAATTTTGTTGCCGGGCAACATTTTAAAGGGTGCAGCCAATGCCCACGCCGTTTGCAGCTGAAATGCTTGACTATACCAAGCAAGCCGATGACCTTCCGGACCCGACGGCGGTGCTCAATTCCCTCGATGAAATTACTTGGTCCCACGCACACATACATGTGCTTGGTGGCGCATTGCTGCCCCTCAAGTTCGGAACGACTGAAGCTCTCTGTATCGGAAAGACAGCGTTCCTTCACAAAAGCGTGCCGAAGGGATGGTGGGAAGATCGCCTAGAGCTATCAAAGCAATCTCCCGCACCCGGCGATATCGCAGCGCGCCTCGCGATGGCACCTTTTACCTTTTCGGACCTCATGAAATCACTCGAACCCATCGGCATCGACCGTTGGGCAATGGAGTTGAATTTGAAATACGGCATCCGCGACAGCCTCGGATGCCCAATAGGAGGGCGCTGGATTTTCGCCTATTGGTCTCCGAAACTTATGAGTCTTCAATCATCTGATAAATCGCTTTTGTATATGGGTGCTGCATTCGCGACGAAGCGTTTGCAGCAACTCGCACCGCCATGCATCGAACGTCTCGGCAAAGGGGCATACCTCACCCCGCGCGAACTGGCCGTACTGCGCGCACTGTCGCTAGGCAGGCGCGTGGCAGAGATTGGAAAAGATTTGGCGCTCGGCGAGGAAACGGTACGCAGTCATATCAAGAAAGCCCAAGCCAAATTGGGCGTCCAGACCCCGATCCATGCTGTGGCTCTGGCGGTCCGCCTTCAGCTCATTCCTTGACGCTTGTGGCGCTCGCCACTTCCAAGCAGATCGCCTTGCAGCTCGTTGCGGCCGCGAAGGGTCAGTTCATAGCGATATCTTCCAGGTCCTGCTGGTTCCCTAAAAACGTAGCGAGCTTTAACAAGCTCGCTAAATATGTTGGCATAGGCGTCTTTTGAGACGAAAAGCACGCCCCCATGCCAACGTATCTCGTAGAGGAGTGCTCTATGGTAAGCGCTCAGGTCAGTTAGCATTTGGTGTCACTCTACTGCGTCGGAAATTGACCATCAGAAGAGCCGAGAGGCACAATTGGAGATCATCTCCATTCCGTGTACCTCTCGGCCTTTGAGCCCGCGCGGCGTCCCCTCGCCCGGCAGTCGGGGCTCACGGGCACTTCTGTCTCCTATATCGCGTCGACCGACCATCCCCGTTTTTGGGGAGACCTATAGGTTCTGCGCCCGAAAGGGGCGGGGGCGCCGCTGATCGGAATTGCGGAAGGAGCACGTGCTTAGAATGTTGGCGGGAGAAAACGCGAGGTTGCCTCCAGGGCAAAGCGCTCGATTGCGGAAACTTCCTTCCTGACGAGACGCCTCAGGCGACGCTGGCAGCTCTTCTCCAATTCTTCGCCGATTGATCTCGGTTCTGACGAAGTATCCGGGCATTTGCGGGCTACTGAATCCCATAAGCGGACTTGTCGACAACCATCGGCGACGATCGCTGTACGGCGGAATCCCGTTCGCCGGTAATTACCAAGCATTCAATTGGTTAAGCTTACGAAAAAGCACAATGGAACTGCAGCGCACAGCACCGGTTGGCGCGAAGAGCGTTGGAGCGCTCGGATAGCTTAAGGAGGAAACAGATGGCTATCAGAAATGCTTCGAAAATAAAAATTGCCATATGTGCAATTGCGCTGGCAATTGGCGGCGGCACTCTCACGACGTCAGCACAAGCATGCGGCTGGGGGGCAGGATATGGCTGGCGCGCGGCAGCAGTAGCTCCGGTGGCTGCGGGTTATGGTTGGCGCAGACCCTGGGGCTGGGGAGCTGGCTGGGGCTGGAGATCAACCTACCCGGTTGTCGGCGGCTGGGGTTGGCGCAGACCGTGGGGTTGGAGAGCTGGCTGGGGCTGGAGAGGCCCGGGCTGGGGTTGGCGTAGACCCTGGGGCTGGAGAGCTGGCTGGGGTTGGAGAGGCGCTGGCTGGGGCTGGCGTAGACCCTGGGGTTGGCGAGCAGCTTATCCAGGAGTCGGCTACGGCTTCCGTAGAGGCTGGGGCTGGAGAGGCGCTGGCTGGGGCTGGCGCGGTGCGGGTTGGCGCGGTGTCGGCTGGAGAGCTGGCGGCTGGCGCGGCGCAGGTTGGAGAGGTGGTGGCTTCCGCGGCGGGTTCCGAGGTGGTCTCCGCCGCTAATGCGAATGTAAAGTGGCAGACCGAATAAATTCCGTCCGCCACTTTCTTCACTTCGTGGATTCTAATTTGCTGACTGCAGTCGGCCGCTACCCGCCGATTTTTGTACAGTAGATTTCTGATACGCAAACTGTGCGGACGAATTGGCGTAGCACTTTCGTATGTTCGCGCACCGCGTGGCCCCGGACGGATACCCTCCGCCCGCGGGTTCGCCCGATAATGCTTTGCACACGGCGTCGACGCCGGCCGGCGTCAGCCATTTTTCGCGCGCACCCGATTGGGCAGCGCCACAGTCAGCGGCGAGTTCGTTTCCGCCGACGGTCTTGTGTGCGCATTCGTGCTTGAACACGAACATGCGGACCGCGGACGGCTGACGCTGCATGAGTTGTTGGTTAACGTAGATTCCCCTGCCCGGCACAAACCGTCCTTCCATCGGAAGGGTGGAATCCGAGAACACTGGCGTCGAGCCGCAGCTCATTGACTGGCCGGCGATTTTGATCGACGCGGCCTCGGCGCGGTGCCCACAGACATTCGCAATGGCAGCCGCCATTAAGATTAGCACAAATCGATGTTTCACTAGAGAAATCCCCCGTGGTTTCTCCAACGTTGAACATCACAATGTGCTTAGAATCGGGCGCAAAGTGATACGGACGTAAATGACGCGTATACCGAAATTCCGTCTTAGACACTTCCAACCGCTTTTTGTTTTGGATCAGCACTGATCGGACGTTTCGGCGTTCGTGGCTGCAGGTGCCGAAGAAGATCAGTGTGCGTTGCAATATAGGCAGTCAGCGGCCGGATTAAGCGAAAAAGATGCCGCGTCTGACTTATTCCTGTTATCCTGCGGCAACGGGCGGTCACCTAAATCGGGCGCAGATTGCAATCGAGCCCTACTTTGTCACCCATCTTGCAAGTGGGCACCCAAGTTGTTGTGAGTAGAGTGAAATGTCCCATATTGAAACGCAAATAGCTCGGTCGGGCGGTGTGACGAAGGCCAGCCATGGAAGAACACGGCGCAACGTGATCGCAATTGCGGGTATAGTTGGCTCTACGGCTCTCGCATCAACTATTGCAGCGAAAAGCGCTTTCGCCGGCTGGAGCCCTCCGACCGACGGTCCTGGAAATAGCGGCGACAAAGGTGATCGGTTTTGCGACACCGGTCGCGAGAGCGGTGGCAACTGGCGCAACAATTCGGATTCGTCCCATCATGTCTGCCAAGGCGGTGGTGGTGGCGGTGGCGGCGGAGGCGGAGGTTCCGGCGGCGGTGCTAACGCTGGCGGAGGAGGTTCCGGCGGTGGCGGCGGGGGTTCCGGCGGCGGCGGTGGTGGCGGCGGCGGGGATTCCGGCAGCCGCAGTGCCAATGCTGGTAGCGGAAATTCCGGCGGTGACAATGCCAACGCTGGCGGCAAAGATTCCGGCGGCGGCCATAGTGACGGGAATTCGGGCGGCGGCAGTGGTGGTGGTGGCGGCGGGAATACCGGCGGCGGCGGTAATGGCTGGGACTTTGGTTTTGGAGGCGACGGCCCGGGTTCCGGCGGCGGTGGCTCGAGCTGGGGCGGAGGCGGTGGTGTTGCTTGCTTTCTAGCAGGCACCAAGATCCTGACGTCAAACTTCGAAAGAACGGTCGAGGACCTTCGTGCGGGAGATACGCTCCCGACGATTTCAGGAAGTACTCGGACGATTAGGAAAATTCGGAGTTGGACGGCTGAACGTCGTGTCGGCGAGAAATGGAGTGACGACGTTGCTCCAATCAAGGTGTGCCAGGGTGCGCTAGGTCCGAACCTGCCACAGAGCGACCTCTACCTCTCGCCCAATCACGCTCTCTACGTCGATAGCGTTCTTATAACAGTCGGCAATTTGGTGAATGGCAGGTCAATTGTGCGTTGCTCGGATTACGACGGCGAGTTGATCACGTATTTCCACATCGAGTTGGAAGATCATCAAGTAATTTGGGCGAATGGCGCGCCGGTCGAGTCTCGACTTACAGAATCGATGACGCCATTCGCACAAGTCTGGAGTGGAGGCCGTCGCTTCGAATTAAGTTCGCGGCTGAGAAGCGCAATTTCGCCTTGGTTCGAGACCCGCAAGCAATTTGATAAGATTCGCGATCGAATTGAGGAACAATCGGAAGCCAGCTTTTCGGTTGCGTAGTGCGTTAGCCCAAGGCGCAGTCTAACCATCGTTCAATGTATCGGAACGCAAACAATCTGCGTTCCGATCGGAAAAACAGCGCTTCATGCCATCCCGCCAGGTTACTTCGTAACTAGGCCTTTCGAACAGCCCGCCTTGAACTCTTCCCAGTTGATCGCACCGTCATGGTCGACGTCGACCTGATCGAAGCTCGCGATGAACGGTTTCGCCTTGTCGGGGCTGAGGTCGGCACCTCCCGCCGCCTTCCAGGCGGCGGCGCAATCGGCATCGTTCAATGGAGTACCAGCTTTGACTTGTGTGCCGACGCCAGCGGCCAAAGGCAACAAGGCTAGAGACCAGATGATGAGGGATCTACGCATGGGACTCTCCTACCTAGTAGAAGTACGCCCAAGCCAAATCTCAGGCGCACATGTCGCGAGTAGATGCCGGGAAGCCATGATCGCGCACGAGCGATATCTGATTGTGATTGCCGCTTTCAAAGAACGGCGAAAACGAATTGGGTTAAATTGAAGGTGCTTGCGTCTCGCCGGGAACGAGCTTCGATCATGGGGTCATCCGGATAACCATCGAGATCGTGCGCGAGCCATTCCAAGATAGGCGTGCTCGAAGCGATCCGTCCTTGCGGTGTCTGCGCCGCGCACGATCGTGGCGACGCGGTCCAGCGATAAAAGCTCGTAGCGTGTTTGGACGATAGTCAGCTCATTTATCGGCGTAATTGTACCGAAGCCGAGCTAAATTGAGATTGAGCGACGAGGACTAGCGATGTTCTGGAAAACACCCGCTTTCAAGAAGCTACCGCCAAGAAAGCTGAACCTCCGCTCAAGTATACCGGCCACCGGCCGCTGCTGTTAGCAAGCAACCTGCATCAGCGACGCCACCTCGAATGCCGGCGGAGCGCTCACATCACTTTCTGCCGGAGGCCTTTTCCCTAGGGAACGATCTAGAAGACCTAATATTATAGCACCTTATAGCATATGGGCCATGCCTCCGGGCTAATGCCAGAAATTGGCAGATCAATTGTACAAAAATCTACCGGAGGATTGTGGGTCTGCGACGCATTGAAAGCGACACGGGCCTGCGTGGGGTGACACATGATGTGAAATTCACCCAAAGGAGTTCTCCCATGAGACACTCGATCATCAGCCTTTTCGTTGCAGCCTCCGTCGTAGCATTGCCAATGGGCCATGCCTTTGCCGCAGACCCGCACACCGGCGGCGCGACCGGCCAGCCAAGCCAGTCGTGCGAGACAACCGGCGGCACCGGTGTCAGCACGGACCGCCCGGGTAACGCATTCTTCGCGCCGGGTGCGCCTTTCAATGATGTGACACCGGGCAACTCCACCTTCCACTACGCGGGCCAGCCAGGCACGCCATCGGCGATGAACGGAAGCCCAAACGCTATAGGCCAGTACGATGTGGCTTGCTTCCAGCAATCGCAGAAGCAACAACTTCCATAGTCATTGAACGCATAGTTATTGAACGCGCGGGCGACGCTCCAAAGGTTCTTATCGCCCTTCGGCGTCGTTCGCGCTCTTCTGCTCAACCGGGAGAAGTACGATGCTGCGATTTATTGCCGTCGTCGCCGGATTCTCCACACTCCTTACGGGATTGACGTTCGCGCATAATGACGTTTTGCCCTCGCAAAAATTCATTACGGCGCCCGTGGAGCGCGGCACGCTATCCAAGACCGTTACTGCTACCGGAACTGTCGAGGCGCGCCTGACAGTCGACGTCAGTTCACAGCTCTCCGGCCGGGTTGCAGACGTATTCGTCAGTTTCAACGATACAGTTAATGCGGGACAACCGATTGCGCGCTTGGACCAAAGAATTTTTGGGGCCCGCGTTACCGAGGCCGCTGCAGCGCTGAACGTCGCAACCGCATCCGCTGAGGTCCAACAAGTAGCCGTCGCTCGAGCTCGCGTCGCGATCAGCAGTTCACACACGGCACAAAAGTTGGCCGAGGCTCAATGCGAAGCTGCCAACGCCAAGCTTGCGGAAGCGGAGCGCGAACTCAATCGCAAACTTGCGCTCTCAAAGACGGGTGTCGCATCTGATCGCGAACTCACTCAGACGCGGGCTCTCAGGGAAACGGCAGCAGCCGACGCCAAAGCGGCGACCGAGGAGATTCATCTCAAAGAGGAAGCGGTATCGATCGCAGAAGCCGAACTGCAAATGGCAGGCGCCGAGCTGCACAATGCGCAAGCGACTGTCCAACAGCGGCAGGCGGCGCTCGATCAAGCAACGCTAGATCTCGATCGCACCGTGCTACGGGCTCCAATCAATGGCGTGATTTTGAAGAGAGACGTCAATCCCGGTCAAACGATCGCAGTTACAATGGAGGCCAAGACGCTCTTCCAGATTGCGAACGACCTCAAGGAAATGGAAATTCATGCGAGGATCGACGAAGCCGATGTCGGCGAACTGAGACCCGGAGAAGCGGCGACATTCACCGTCGATGCGTATCCAAATCAAATATTCAGCGGAGAAGTCCGTCAAGTCAGGAAAGCTCCCGAAACAACGCAAAACGTCGTGACGTATACAGCCATCATATCAGCCCAAAATCCTGATCTTTTGCTCCTGCCTGGAATGACGGCAGCCCTGCGAGTTTCTGTCAGCGATGGCGTCGTGGCGTTGAAAATTCCGAACGAGGCACTGCGTTTTCGCCCCGTGGCGTTCAAGGCCGCTGCAGCGCCTTCGGCCCATCGTCCGCTAACGCAAGACTCAACGAACGCGGGTGCCGGCTCACCGGCGCTCGTTTGGATCCCTGATGGTGAGGGCGGCTCTTTGCCCATTGCCGTTCGTATCGGACAACGCGACGCAAAAGGCGCGCTGTTGCTCGACGGTTCGCTGAGAGAGGGCGAACCATTGATCGTCGGCGTTATGAGCCCAGAGCGTCCCCTCGCCAATGGACAAATAGGCCTTTGATGTGCCTGAGCCACTCGTAAACACGATTGCGATTTCGAAGCGGTACACATCGGGAAGTACAGCTGTCAGCGCTCTGTCGAACATCACCTTGTCGATTTGCAGAGGAGAGTTTGCTGCGATCGTCGGCCGCTCAGGCTCTGGCAAATCAACACTCATGCACGTGCTTGGACTATTGGCCAACCCCGATAGCGGGCGCTATCTGCTTAAGGGCGAGGACGTCGCCGGTCTCTCCGCAGATGCTCGCGCCGAGATGAGGTGCCGTAGGATCGGCTTCGTATTTCAGCAGCCTGCTCTCCTGCCGCGCGTCAGCGCGCTCGAGAACGTTACATTGCCTCTCATCTACGCTGGTATTCCCGCAGCCGAGCGCCTGCGTCGCGCAAAGGCCGCCCTCGACGCTGTCGGGTTGACCGCTCGACGACATCATTGGCCAAACCAACTTTCAGGTGGAGAACAGCAGCGCGTGACAATCGCGCGTGCAGTCGTCAACAAGCCTGATCTCATCCTGGCTGACGAGCCAACGGGCGCCCTTGATAGCACCACCTGCCAAGAGGTCCTCTCAGTCTTCGAAAAGTTGCACAAGGACGGCCACACGATTGTCGTCGTGACCCACGCGAATGACGTTGCCGAACGCGCTGAGCGCCGCATTCGATTACACGATGGCCAGCTCGCCGTCCCCGAGGCAAATGCGGAGCCTTCGAGGTTGGAGGTGTTACAAAACCCCATTCGTTCAAGGATTGGCGCCAGCTTCATCGAGAGCTGCAGAGCTGGGCTTCGCGCGCTCAATGCCAACCGAATGCGAAGCTGCCTGACAGCCCTTGGTGTCGTGATCGGTATCGCTGCTGTAATCTGCATGGTTTCCTTGGCACAGGGTGCACAAGCCGAGGTGTCTGAAAAAATCAGGACGCTCGGAGCCAATCTTTTGATCATTGTCCCTGGGACACAGACGTCCGGCGGCGCCCGTCTCGAAGCTGGTTCGGGCCGCACGTTGACGGAAGAGGATGCGAGGGCCATCGCCGACCAGGTCCAAGGGGCCAAATTGGTGGCACCGCTCATTTCCCGTCCGCTACAGGTGGTCAACGGAGACAAGAATTGGGCGACACTCGTCGCTGGGATCAATGACGACTATCTCATGGCTCGGGAATGGACGATCGCGAAGGGCCGCGCCTTCACTGCCGATGAACTCGCCGTGGGTGCCAAAGTCGCGATCGTGGGAGCAACAATCGTCGATCAAATGTTCGAGGATGATATCGAACCGGGTGCAACACTGCGAATTGGCGACGTTCCCTTCGAGGTGATCGGCGTCCTGGATAAGAAAGGACAGGGCGCGGCTGGCCGTAGCCAAGACGACGTCGTGTTTATACCATTGGCAACAGCCAGGAGCCGCGTCCTTGGAAGTGTCCGGGGCGGCAAGCGCTCGGCGCTCAATTTCATTATCGTGAAGGAGGCGGACCCCGACGATGTCCCCGCGCTAATGAATGACATCGGCCAGCTTATGCGCCAGCGACATCAGTTGAGAAACGACGCGGCAGATGATTTTGCAATTCAGAATCCGGCTGACGTCCTGACGGCGCGAATGGAGGCGCAGCGAGCGCTCACGATGCTTCTCATTTCTATAGCGTCGGTATCGTTGTTGGTTGGAGGCATCAGTATTATGAACGTGATGCTCGCGTCAGTCAGCGAACGGACACGCGAAATCGGGCTCAGAATGGCGGTTGGTGCCCGCCGGCGCGATATTCTGAGGCAATTTCTGATCGAAGCGGCAATGATGGCGTTAGCCGGCGGAGGAATTGGAATTGCTGTAGGCATCGCCGCCGCCGGAACAATTGCATGGGCGACGGAATGGCCCGTGTTTATCAACCCCACTGCAGCGCTTATTGCGTGGGCTTTTACAGGAGGCGTCGGAGTTATCTTCGGGCTCTATCCGGCCCTTCGAGCTTCGCGGCTCGATCCGATTGCGGCCTTGCGGTGCGAGTAAGGGCGCTCATCTTCCAACGATTACCCAAAAGCATCGGCAAGGCGCCGTACGACGTCACACCGCTTCGCACCATCGACAATCGTCGAAACATTGCGCCCGTTGGAAACGCTATCGGGCACTTCCGTCACTCCTAACGGCGTGATGCCGTAGAGCTGACTTTATCGGCCGGTGTTCTCCAGTTTTCGTGTGCTTGGTGGGTGATCAGGGGCCCGAACCGTGGACCCGCGGATTAAGAGTCAGCGCTCATACGTTGTAAATCAAACGCCACTCTGACTTTCGTAGCTAAATAGCTACCACAGGACGGTCCTTAGTTCATCTTCGCAACGCATGCCAGTGCGATGAGACGTGCGGTGTACATGGCTTATGCTAGACTTCCAACATGAGCGAAACCGCCGTTCGCAAAATCATTCACGTCGACATGGACGCCTTCTATGCCTCGGTCGAGCAGCGGGATAATCCCGAACTCCGCGGCAAGCCGGTCGCCGTCGGTTATGGTGCCAAGCGAGGCGTCGTCGCGGCCGCCAGCTATGAAGCACGTGCGTTCGGCGTGCGCTCCGCCATGCCCTCGACGACCGCCCTGCGGCAATGTCCCGGTCTCATCTTCGTGCCACCGCGTTTCGAGGTCTATCGCGCCGTCTCGCGTCAGATCAGGGAGATCTTCGCCGCGTACACGCCACTCATCGAACCGCTTTCACTCGACGAGGCCTATCTCGACGTCACGAAGAATTTGCGCGGCTTGCCGACGGCTTCCGAAACCGCCTCGGAGATTCGCGATCGCATCTTCGCCGAGACTAAACTGACGGCATCCGCTGGGATCTCGTATAACAAATTTCTCGCGAAGCTTGCCTCCGACATGCGTAAGCCCAATGGGCAGTTCGTCATTCCGCCCCAGCGTGGCGCGGAATTCATCGAGAGCCTGCCGGTCAAGAAGTTTCACGGCGTTGGGCCGGTGACTGCAGAAAAACTCAACGGACTCGGAATTTATACGGGCGCCGATCTTCGGACGCAGAGTCTTGAATTCCTGCAGCAACATTTCGGAAAATCCGGCGCCTGGTATTACGCCATCGCTCGCGGCGAAGATGACCGCCCCGTAGAGCACAATCGACCAAGAAAATCGTCGGGCTCCGAAACCACGTTTGCGGAGGATCGCGTTCTTCCCGCCGAGATCGAAGCAGGTGTCCTTGAGATGGCTGATGACGTCTGGGCTTGGTGCGAGAAGAACCAAAGCTTCGGCGCGACGGTCACTGTGAAAATCAAATACGCAGATTTCCGGATCGTCACCCGCAGCCGCACCGTATCGGGAGTCGTCGCGACTCGCGATCGGCTTCATGATATCAGCTTATCGCTTGTGCGATCCGTCTATCCGGTCACGACCGGCATTCGTCTGGTTGGCGTCGCCGTTTCCAAATTTGCATCCGACACCGACGGCCAGCTTGATCTCGCTTTAGATACTTAAGCGCAGCTAGAAGCCCGGGCTTGTCGGGGCACAATCGGCACCAGCATCTTTCGCTTCTGGTCCTAAGTGGAAAAAGCCCGGAAGTCCGCTTATCAAGCGGGCAGCAGACCTATGCTGAGGACAATTAAATTACTGCTCCGGCACCGAGCAAATGTCCGCTTTCTCCGCAAAACGGACTTCAGCGTTCGGTCGGCTTTGCCGACAAAGCGGACCTCCACTGAGATATACCGTGAGAGATGGCAGATGCTTTCGAGCACGTCTGCCGCAATTCCGAAAGCGGACATCTCCCATGTCCGCTTCGGGCCAAGACCTGACATCGTCGACGAGATCCACGCGCCAGCCTTACGTTAACGCATCAATACATCGTTTCCATGGCTGCCGCCTCCGGCAGAGAAGCGTTTCATCTCTAAATCCGCCTGGGGGTGAGAAGTCGGCGCAATCACGATTGAAGTCTTGCGTTGCTCAGCTTCTTCACGGGGCGAATTTTATCGCGGCATAGGGGTTTCCGAAGCACCCCCGAACCGATGATCGGCAGATCATTGGGATTTTACAGCAAACCAATAAAGTCAGCGAGCGGCCCACGAGCATTTAACGGTTTACTCCAGGAACCTCGCCTTTGGTGTGGGGGTAAATAGTAGAATTGGACGGCAGGAACAGCCCGTCTCGTCTTGAGATCAGTCCTGGGATGGAGTCTTGCGATTCAGCATCCGCTCACGAAACCGCAACCGTGCGCCGCCCTGGTATGGGCCAGCTTCGCGGCTCTCGCTGTGGGGCTAGTCTCGGCCTCCGCCGAGGAAGCCGGCAAAGCGCAAAAGGGGCCGGAACATGTCGAGGCAAACGCGGCCGTTGAAACAGCGCCGCTGTTGATGTCGCTTGGGACATTCCTCGACCGCCTCATGATGGCGGAGTCGAGCGGCCAAGACGCTGCGCGCAATCCGCGTTCGACTGCGGTCGGCCCATTCCAATTCATCCAGGAAACGTTTCTCGACGTCGTCCGACAGCACTTTGCCGAGGAAACGATGTCGCTTTCGGCCGTCGCACTGCTGGCTCTGCGCCAAGACCGCGCGTTCGCACGGCGAGCGGCGGAGGCTTACACCAAGGACAATGCCGCGTACCTTGCAAGTGAAGGCCTAGCGACGACCTTCACCAATCTGCGCCTCGCATACCTCGCGGGCCCAAGCGGCGCCGTGCGCGTGTTGCGCGCACCGCCGCAAACGAAGGTCTCAATACTGCTCAGCTCCGCCGCCATTTCCGCCAATGCTTTCTTGGCCCAGATGACCGCCCAAGAACTCATTATCAAGTGCGCACGCGATCTCGATGTCGATCCCGCCAGCCTCGCCGGCATTGCTGCGGACAGCTCGACAGCCGGCCAACCAGGTCGTCCGAAGATTGAGGTCAAGTGCAATCAGAAGCTGCCGTCTTGTCGTCGCTGGGTCGCGCTCCGCCTAGCGCAGCCCGATCAGAACCCTAGGCGAAGCAAGAGCCGTTCATCGGTTCACTCGGCGCAGAAGTGATACACGCTCGTTTGTTTCTCGAACAAGGAGCAAGCGATGGAAGAGGATCAAGCATGCACATGAAAACCGACTGGGGGACGATATTTCCACCGCCGAAAGATTCCCGATGATTAGATCTGTGGCTTCTGCCTCGATTCAAGAAGGCAAAACGCCCCGCGCTCGACGGGTCCGTTGCTGGTGGATATCGTTCGTGCTCAGGCATTCAAGCGCGGGCGGTTGGACCCTCCGCGATCTCGACAGCATGGCACCCGATGGCAGATATATTTTAAAGGCCGTCGCCGCTTTCGATGGTGAAATCCACATCACTTGGCCGGAGGACTGACCGCGCCGGAGCCCGCGGCGACCATCGAGGTTGTGGACATGCTGACCCCGGCATTAAAGCGAGAGGGAAGTAGGCCTCAGGATCTGCTCTCGGTTTCTATCAATTTCCAATACGCGCGAAGCTTCCCGACGTCATGAAATTCTTCGAGTAAGGCCACCTGAGAACCACGGAATGTGGCCACTTGCCGATATGTGCCGCTGTATTCCAATCCAGTTGTGTGGTGCCTCTGGACGTAGGTGATGTTCGCCCGTGCAATTCCGGATGAATAGGAAAACTGATTGATGACGGTGGTCGAATTCATCAGGCCGCGTTTCGTTCGAAGAAAGGCGCCGAAGGCCTCCCGCCCTTCAAAATGCCGGGGCTTACCTGTCTCATCCGGCAAATTGCAGCGGTATGCTACATCGAATGTAAAAAGGTCGAGCAAGCGCTGGATATCACCATCGGACCAAGCTAGATGAATTGCGCTGAGGACGACCTCAGCGGTTGCCTCGTTCAGAAGCATACGTCCGATAACCCTTCCCGCCACAACTGAGGGCAGATTACCTGAACTTGGTGATGCGTGCTAACGGTTCCGAGGCAATTTCTTCGGGCCGCGCGGGGACGATGCCAAAGCCCCGATGTCTGCGATCACAGATTGGGCCAATGCATATCGATGATCGTTCTTGCCTTCGGGTTGGCGAGTTCCGCCATTGGCGTTTGCCAAACAAGGCAGTGCAGGTCATCCTGCCTTACAGCCAACGAGCTGATCACCGCGACCTTGGAACGGTGACACTACATGTTTATTCCCGGTTCAGACGGTTGCGAGAACGTCCGGAAAAACCCGAATTTACCGTCATCAGAGTAATTTGAGGTCACGAGGGTCTACGGAAGCGAAGACGCGCTGAAGCCCGGTCTGATCGAGTCCATACATGCGTTGAAAGAGACCACCCAGAAGGCCGCGATAGTCCGTAAGCACAGGGTAATCGCGGTTCTGAAAGAGGTGAGCTTGGTCGACCGCCACTTGTTCGCCCGCTATCCGGCCGCCCTTAATGCCGCCGCCCATCACCCAATAGACGCTACCATGGCCGTGATCCGTGCCACGGTTGCCGTTTTCACGGAACGTACGGCCGAATTCGGATATGACGACGACAACCGTGTCCTTCCAATTTGGGCCGACTTCCTCGGCGAACCCTGCGAGGCCACGGCCGAGTTCGGCGAGACGATCCGCAAGATAGCCGGTTGCGGCACCCTGGTTGACGTGCGTGTCCCAGCCGCCGACATCGACAAAGCCGAGATTGAATTGATCACGCATCAAACGGCCGATGCGGCGGGCGGATAGCTCGAAGCCCTTCGGCGACACCGCGCCTCGACTTGCTTCCATCATGTGGTCCGTAATCGCGTGGTACACATCATCTCGCACGCGAAATCCCTCTCGCACGGCCGGGGACAAAGGCTGGCCCTCGTACATGGACGCGATCAGATTCGCTTGCCGATCGTCGATGCCGGCCTTGCCGACATTGTTGATGGCGATGTTCGGTACGGGCTCGCCACCTTGAAATGTCAGCGGTATCTGGTCGGTGAATGAGATCGGCCGCACGCGGGTCAGCGTCGAGGCGAGGCGAGCCATGAACCCCGAGCGAAAATCCCGCTCGCCTTCGATGTTCTGTCCAAGTTCAATCGTATCTTGTGTCTCGAAATGGCTGCGCGTCAGATCGTCGGTTCCGGCGAAAGGCACGAAGGCAACTTGTCCCCTGGCGAAAAGAGGAAGGATTGTTTCGCGCAATGCGGGGTGAAGGCCCCAGTTACTGTCAAGAGACGAAGCAGCGTTGGGTACGGCCGAATTCGGTTTCGCAATGGCAAGTGTCGGTCGGGAGGCATAGTAGAAATCGCTGCTGACCGGGATCACCACGTTGGCCGCGTCATAGGCACCGCGCAAGAACACGATGAGGAGACGCGCGTCGGTCTTCGGAGCTGCCCATAGACGGCCTGCAATGGTCATGGAACTAAGTGTGGCGAGGCCCTGGATCATCTGACGGCGGTGAAAGAGCATGGCGCCTTCCTCTACGGAGTCCTCTTGTTAATTCATGAACTCGGGGGACGACAGAAACAGCGTGTTCCAGTCTTGCGGCGAAATCGCTTCGTCAAGAGCGGCTCGCGTTGGCGAACCGAGCATTCGGTTCAAACTGCCGAAATACAGTGCATTCTCGAGAAGGGGAAAAGCGGGTTTGTCCACCGCGTCCGGCTCCGCCGACTTGAACAGGCCAGCGGAGTTCGAGCCAATCTGGCGGGCAATTTCAAATCGCGTCATCATCTGCCCGGAGCCGTTCCAGGCGGATGACGTCATCGGATAGCCATCCGGCGCCTGGTGATTGTAGAGACCTTCAGCAAGCCGGTTCAGCCAGTTCTGAATGGGAGCGCTGTTGAGGATAACCTTGTCGTCATAGGCCAAACGCACCGCGGACAAGACGTACCGCGCCGGATCCTTGAAGCGCTTTCCGAGAGATGCAGTGAACTCCGGCGCACGAAACAATGTCTCCAACACACTCGCGATGTCACCGTCCGTGTTGGTGAATGTCTGAGCCATCCGGTCGACCAGCGCCGACGGTGGATCATCGGATGTGAAGTAGGTAGCGATCTCGCGCGAGATATGGTGCGCGGTCGCTGGCTCGCGACTGAGGATATCGAGCACCTCTTCGATCTCCACAAAACCTCGTCCCTTGATCACGTGGCCGAGGAAGACTTTGTCGCCGAAGTCGTGGCGGGCAGGATTGAATTCGAAGAGGCCGTCGCGGATGAACTTGCCCTGCAGTTCCGGCTTGAGTTTCGGATTTTCCGGTTTGATATCAATGCCGACGCCGGTGAGTATGCGGGCAAGTTCCTCGACATCCTTTTGAGTGTAGCCCGAACCCACTCCCATGGTGTGGAGTTCCATGATCTCACGGGCGTAGTTCTCATTGATGTGTCCGGCTGCGTTGTCGGCGTTGTCGAGATAGCGAAGCATCGCCGGATGCCGGACCGTGGCTTCAAGTAAATCGCGAAACCGCCCAAGCGCATGGGCGCGGATTGCCCGATCCTCGTAGTCGCCCACCAGAACACGGACGTTGGCCTTATATTGATGGACGTTGAAGTGGTTGAACCAGAACCACGTCATGCGTTCGCGCAATTGGTCAGGTGCGTAGAGCGCCCGCAATATGGCGCGGGTTGCGGCTTGATGCGCGATATCGGTCATCGCCTGTTGAAATGTGTGTTGAGCCGCCGCCTTCTGATCAGGATCCTTGATTTGGTTAGCCGCGTGCCCTTGCGCGTCGAACTCTACGGCCAGATCAAGCGCAGACTTCTTCGCAGATGGCAGAGCGTTGATCTGCGTCTGTGCCGCCTCCGGGAGGCGGGAATCCGTGGAAGGGCGCAATTGGGCTTGCAGCCAGGATTCAGCTCCCATTGCCTGGAAAGCTTTGACGGTCGAACCGGTAACACCCCAGGTGACCACGTCAATCAGGGCAAGATCCCGCGCGGTTGGAGCCGCGTTCATCTGCTCGGCAGTGCCGGCTGACGCCGCAACGGTGTCCACCACAGCAAGCGCGAGAACGAGGGCAAAGGCAGCCTTGAGGAGGCGCATGGAAACCTCGCGAACCACCGCAAATTATCGCATCGCGAACCTGAACAGATGACGGCCGGTTATTGAACGCAGAAGGCGAGCACGGCGCTGAAGAAGACTAAACATCTGTTCGAGCGCAATTGCTTCTTGCTACTTATCTCTCCCACCACCACCATTCGGGATGCCTCTTGCGCCACTCCTCATGGCGCTCGCGGTTTTCGCCGAGAAGAATGCCGAAGTGAACACAGGCGCGGCGATCGCCTTTATCGCAAAGTTGATGCAGTCCGAGGATTTCCGCTTCCCTCGCTTCTTGATCTGCGCGCGCCATGGCGGAAGCTGATCCCAGCACAGCAACAAAAAGCGCGAACCCGCTCAATATCGATTTAGGATTCATTGCCATTCTCCCTACTCGGGTCCCGGCGGACTTAGGTGTAGGAACTTGGCTAAAACGCGTCCCGCCTATTACGGATTCTCAAAGTTGGCCGGCCATGAATCCGCAACGGCAGAGCGTTGTCGCGGATTGTAACCAACGACATAGGCCATACGTCGTCTCCTAAGTGGTCTACTGCAGTCGCTCGCCACCCTACGTTCCGAAATCATGACGGCGCTTTGGGAAAGCGGACATTCCCAACGCAGTCGTCATTCCACCAGGCTCGCAGAATTTGTGGACGTAGGGAGTTGTCGGCGCTCTACGCTATGAACAGCGCGAAGTAACCACGGCTATGAGAGCGCAAGCGGAAGTGAGCAAATTCGGCGAACGGAAACGTGCCGTGTCAGCCTTAGCCTGTTCGCGTCGAGCGACTGCTCACGCAGGTGAAGGAATTGTTGCGATGCGAACCTTCCGGCACGTTCACACCGCCATCTCTGAACGCTCGGCTGACCTCGGCGCGTCCGTCTTCGCACAATTGTTTGCCACACTTTGAGTTGAAAGCAGTGTGGACTCTGGAGCCGCTGCTGACGGCCGGAGTATCCCTGCATTCTCAAATAGAACAATGCCAAGAAAGGTGAGCGAGATCGGCAGCATATACCAATGACCCAATACAAAGGTCCCGTAACCGATCATAGTCCAGAAGGTGAGCGCCGCCATCCGCCAAACAGTGGAGCCGCCGAGCGGCGTGCCGCGCGAGAAGCGGAAGGACTCTACGGCCGCATAGATGACAAGACTTGAAAGCATCGGCAGTAACAGATCAAACCGAACTGCTGCGCTGATCGCGATCGAAATCGCGGCCCACAGGCTGGCAACAATGACGGCGTTCGCGATCTCCCGACGACGCACGGTTTCAGGCAATTGCGATTCCTTCCCGGAAAACTCCAGGGCGAAGCGTAGGCGACGAAAAGCCTCCTCAGAAATTGATAATGGAAAATTGCATCATTGACGTTCTTGATGACCAACTCAAGCTGCGCCCACGCGTAGGCGATAAATTGTATCGAGCTGGTCGGAGTTCGTCACTCGCACCGCCAAATCGCGGAGCAGGCCGTCGTTCAAGCCATAAATTAGGCCATGGACCGATAGGGGGTGGCCGCTCAACCAGGCATTCTGCACGATCGTCGTATGGCATGCGTTTCGGACCTGCTCCATGACGTTGAGCTCGCACAGGCGATCAACCCGATTTTTGAGATCCGCGATGCCATCGAGCTCAGCTCTGTGACGGGCGTAGATATCCTTTATGTTCCGGAGCCAGTTATCGAGAAGACCAAATTGACGCGAACCGCACGCCGCATGAACGCCGCCGCAGCCGTAGTGACCGCAGATGATGATGTGCTCGATCTTCAAGACCTCGACCGCGAACTGAATGACGGAGAGGCAGCTCATGTCGGTGTGGACAACGAGGTTAGCAACGTTGCGATGGACGAACACCTCGCCTGGCTTGAGACCCAGGATATGATTGGCGGGAACACGGCTATCTGAGCAGCCGATCCAAAGAAACTTAGGTGTCTGTTGTTCTGCGAGACGCCCGAAAAAACCAGGATCATTCCTTAGGTTGTCTTCAGCCCAGCGACGGTTGTTCTCGAACAGTTTCGCCAGTTCTGCCACGCCCAATCTCCGGTAGCCGGTTGTCCGCAGCGTGTGCTGGCCGCGGATTCGCTGCCCGGTAGGGGATGGCTTGCCCCGTAGATTGGCAAATTGAATAATTTATGGAATAGCTATCAGAATTATCAATCATGGGATTTCGCAGTGCCAAAGAAGCTGCTCAACCTCGACGTGGACCTCCTGCGGACGTTCGTTGTGATATCACAAGCCGGGAGCTTCACTCGGGCGGCCGAGCGCCTGTTGCGCCAACAATCCACGATATCGCTTCAGATTAAACGGTTGGAAGACACACTCGGACAACGGCTGCTCGATCGGACTCCGAGATCCGTCAGTCTCACGCCGGAAGGCGAGGCCGTACTCAGCTATGCTCAGAAAATTCTGGACCTCAACGACGAGGTAGTCTCGCTGATCCATGAGCCTCAGATGCAAGGTACCGTGAGACTCGGCACGCCCGAGGACTTCGCGACGCATCATTTGAGTGCCCTTCTCGCGCGCTTTGTTCAAGCATATCCGTCTGTCGCACTGGAAGTTACATGCGATCTGACCCTCAATCTGCTTAATGGGTTTCGATCTGGAGACTTCGATATCGTTCTCCTGAAGCGGGAACATGGTGTTGGCACGCAGGGTTTGAGGGTTTGGCGCGAACCGCTGGTGTGGGTATCTGGAACGCACGACTTCATATCGGAAAGTGGTGCGCTTCCCCTCGTTGTTTCTCCGGAACCCTGCGTCTACCGCAAGCGAGCAATTCAGGCTCTGAAGCGCGTTGGGAAACGGTGGAGGATTGCATACACCTGCGCCTCGCTCGCAGGAGCCCTCGCAGCTGTGCGAGCGGGCTTAGGCATCGCCGTACTGCCACGGGAGATGGTTCCTCCCGGCTTCCATTTGATCGATGGAGAGCCTTTGCCCGACTTACCGGACAGCGAGATCGCGCTTCTTGCTGCTCGCAACATTTCTGCGCCGGCAGCAAAGCTGCGCGACCACATTATCCGCTGCCTTGGAGACGGGACTGAACAATTGCGTACACATGCGCCCGAGCGGGTGCTGGCTAGGGAAAATACCGGGTCTCGCAAGCGGCCAAACAAGGGGTTTGAAGACACTCGGGGGCACGACCCCGCCCAATGAACCTCTCTTTGTAGCTTGGTCGAACACTACTCACATGAAATCAATCAGCATAAGCTTGCAGCCACCGCGATCCTGACGTGGGAGAACGCAAGTTGAACCCAATTTGCACAACAGCGAAAGAAAGAATGGTGCAAGTCCTTGAAAGATTTGGTGGGTGATCACGGGCTCGAACCGTGGACCCGCTGATTAAGAGGCGACGGGTTTCCAAGCAAATTCAAAGAGGTTTTACACTCACTCATCACCACTCGTAACCAATGAAATTCAAGCGTCTCCAGTTGTGCAGGACACTTCTTCTACTCGCCCAAGCGTTTCTTTTCTTCCCAAAGCATCGTCGCCAGCATGATGACGCCATCGTCGCTCATCATTCGAGCCGCGTCTCCTGAGCGCCGAAGCGCAACGTTCACGTCTTTCGGGGTTACGTGAGCGTCCGTTCCGTGGACGATCTTAAAGATCGTTTCGGAGGAGCTGATCTCCTTGTCGGCGTCGGTGATGTTCCTGGCCTCGAGAATCGCGGCGAGCTGGTACCCGATATCTGTGTCGCTTCCTAGCTTATCGTGGCCATCAATATGGATTTCTGCTTCCAAGTCTCCGATGCGGCGGAGCGCCCGGATCTGAGGACGCTCGCCCGTGGCGCGCTCGATGTCGGAACAAAGCTGTGAAAATTCGTTCCAGGAGAGCAATAGCTTTCCGTCGATGGCGCTACGAACGGTGTCGAGATCGCAATTCGAGATTACCGTGAAATCTTTGTCGAGTGCTGCATAACGAGCCTTATCGGCAGCGTCCCGCTCCTTCTCACAGCCGCTGAACTCGCTGGAAGCCCAGAAAAACGTGAGGATGCCAGCAATGATCAGAAGGGCGAGACCAAATGCTTTGAAAAACGAAGCGACGGGGGCGACGGCGATCTCGTTTGAGGACTTTTTGCTCATGGTTCTCGACGTCTCAATGGGCGAGCATTGCAACGCGGAAGAATAATTCGCACATTGGCGGCTCGATGAATCACACGTTAGCCGCGTTCGGTGCTTGCAGAAACCCTCCCGGTGGGTAAGATTCTTGGCTATGGGGGTGTGGTTTGAGATTCAGTTCAGCGCTGCTTTGTTGGCTACCGTCCTTCACGACGAAACCGAAAATCGAGGCCTATCACGCGACGACCCTCGCCGTCCCTCATCGGGTGCTGGCACCTGTCACCACGGGTTTCACCGATCTCTCGGCAGGCCTCGGCACCCCTGAGTACCTAGCGGAAATCCCAATCGACGCCGTTCCTCCCGCAGCTTTGCAAGGCATCGGCACGGGTCGGCCAGCCGAGGCAATGGATGCCGACGCTGGGATGGCCTCGGCACCCGCAAAGTCTCGTCGCTTGCTTGAGGATGAAATCGGAAGCTTGGCATTGGCACCTCATGACGACGCCAGGATCTCTCCGGATTTCTACAAAAAGATACGGTTTCTCGATTACCCCAAGATCGCAGAGGAGTTTGCGGCCTGGATGATGTCCAGCCCTCGCACGGCTTTCCTGATCGGCTGGCCGATCACCGTGGATGAACTTTTGGATATCGCGCACGGCGCTTTCCAGGAAGAAACGCTCATCGTCATCGAGTCCAGGAATAACTTTCTGGAGGCTCTTGCGAAGCGCCCAGAGGTCCGGCGCGAAAATAAGCGCGTGCGCAGCGACAGGGATGACCGCCGGTGGGATAAAAAGAGGGTCTACCGGTTTTTGACGGCAGATCAGATCGCCCACCAAACAAAAAGCGATGGTTTGCGATGCGTGGCGTGAGAGCAGTGAGCAATTGCGCTCGCCCTTGGTTATACCTCCGGCGTCGCATCAGGTAGCGCGTTGCGGATAGTGGCTTTCAGTCGATCAATCGCTGTATCGATAGTCACGGGCGACCAGACCACGCGCCACGAATGGTCCACATCAAAGTGTGCTTTTTCGTCTTCGTGACAGCAGTAGATCACTGGCTTGCCGAGTCCCTCGGCGAAGCCTGCCTCCCAGTAGGCCCCATTGTTCGCGTGGGTCAATTCGACGATGAGGAATCGCGCCTGACGAATCTGAACGCGCATCTTTACGTCAATGAGACCAGGCTCGGGCTCGTCATCGACCCTTTTCAGCTCAAATCCGGTCTCGCGGACCGCAAGGCGAAGGCGGGGCAGCCACGCCTCCTCTAGGTCTGGTTTGTTAAACGGCATTGCTATGAAGGCGTTCTTTCCAGACGTTTTTCCTCGCAAAATATCCTCGTGTGCGAGCCAGCCCGCAAAAGTCAGGCTGGCATCAAATACTTCTGCGTCCTCATTTGTTGATACCGTAGTCTTGGAACGTCCCTGATCCGCCAAACCTTCCCGCGCAAGCTGCTTGAGAAGTTCACCCACAGTAGCCTGCTTCCCTGCGCCAATCGCATATTGATCAGCAAAGTCCTCGATAACTATCGTAACGCCCGGTCCTTCGGCACGCGATGCGATCAGGCGCAATAAGTTTTCTTTCTGATCATGGAGACTTGGCAGCCAGGGGGCCTTAGCTAGCATCTCCACGGTGTCGGACTTCAGAGTGGGCACAAAGCCATCGCGTTGATGGTCTCTAAGCCAATATCCGACGCTCGCGCGCTTTTGCTCAGAGTTTAACAGCCCGCGCTTGTCCGACGGTCCGATTATAGCAACGCAAGTATCTGAAATCCGGTAGGTGCCACAGCGCTCGCACTCAACCAAAAACGAATGGCCTTCACGGCTTTCTTTCAGTGCAACGAGACCGCAAACTTTGCATGAACCTAACATGCCCCCAAGATGGTCAATGGACCTCATGAGTCAATTTGACTCCGAAAGTTCAACAAGATTTTTCAATATTCGCGGCAAGAAAAGCTCAGATGTGATATCCTCCAGCGGAAAGTACGAGGCCTACTGTTGCCGGTACTTCCGAATCGTTCATTTAGTCGACAATGAGTTCCGGACTAGCGCCGACAAGCGGGGATACTATGCCGAAAGCGGCGGCCAAAAGCCCTAAACGGCGGTCAAGCACATCAAAACCGACAGCAAAAGTAGTTGATCTATTCGAGGCGTCGCATACTAGAGCGGCCACCGGCAACGATTTCAATTCTCTTGAAATTTGTGCCGGCGCGGGCGGGCAGGCAATCGGTCTAGAGAAAGCGGGCTTTTCGCACTCCGCCCTTGTAGAACTTGAGCCCGCAGCTTGCACGACTCTCCGGGTCAACCGTCCGGCATGGAATGTCGTTGAAGGCGATCTTCGGACTTTCTCGGCATCCGCCTACAAAGGCGTCGACCTGCTTGCAGGCGGGGTTCCCTGCCCTCCGTTCTCGAAGGCAGGCAAACAGCTAGGCAATGGGGACGAACGTGACCTCTTTCCAGAAGCTCTCCGGCTCGTCGACGAAGCACGCCCTAAAGCGGTTATGCTGGAAAACGTGCGCGGTTTGCTGGACCCGGTGTTTGGCGAATATCGCTCATCGATCGAGAGCCGCCTTCGGAAGCTCGGCTACGTGGCCCAATGGAAGATCCTCAACGCCAGCCATTTCGGGGTGCCGCAGCTCCGGCCGCGCGTCGTAATGGTGGCGTTGCGTAACGAATTTGCCGATGCATTCTCATGGCCTGAAGCGATCGGTCAGAGCCCGGCGACTGTCGGCGAATGCCTTACTGACCTGATGGCGGAGAGAGGCTGGAGACTCGCTGATCGCTGGCGAACATGGGCAAATGACATTGCGCCGACTCTCGTAGGCGGAAGCAAAAAGCATGGAGGGCCCGACCTCGGACCGACACGCGCCAAGCGCGCATGGGCGCAGCTTTGCGTAGACGGCATGGGCATAGCGGACCACGCGCCCGATCCGGATTTCGTCGGCTTTCCCCGCCTTACCGCGCGCATGGCAGCTCGGCTGCAGGGCTTTCCCGACGAATGGAAAATCACGGGCAGAAAGACTGCGGCCTATCGCCAGATCGGAAACGCTTTTCCGCCGCCCGTAGCCGAAGCCGTTGCGATACAAATACGACTTGCGCTTTCGCAGAAGACGACGGCGGGCCGCGTCGTTGCCGCTTAGTCCACGCCGCTTTCGACGCGCTTGATCTCAGCGCGCGGATTCGCGGGCAAATCCTTCCACTTTTCCAGCTTATAAGTTGTCTGCACCTTGCCAGAGGGCAGTTTCGTTTTCTTGAAACTGTACTCGATGCCGAGTGAGCGCAACTCGCGCAACCTGCGCTGCCAGTCTTCTTGAAAATCGTTCACATTTGCCACGAACTCCAGGAACCAGGATGGCACCGGCGAGCCCTGATGCAACCGAAGCACTTCGGCAAGCCGGGCGTGAACATTTTCGATAGCTACGAGCTTTTTCATCTCCTCATCGTCAAACGATTTGAAGAAATCTCGTTTGCCGCTGTTACAGAGGCTACAAATTGCCCAGAGATTTTCGATTGCTGTTGGTCCGCCCCAGTTGTGCGGCACCTTGTGGTCAACTTCCAGCTTTATACCGTCTTCTGCAACTGTGCGTCCGCACATTTGGCATCGTCCGTGGGCCATGTTTAGCACTGCGGCCCTGAGCTTCGAGTTGATCCCCTGATTATCGAGAGGGACCGAGCGCTTGCCCCGATAGTAATATTTGCCGTTCTCATATGGAATGGCGTGCTTGTATCTGAGTTCCCGGACACGCTTGTTTAGTTCGGCTTGCGCACCGATGTCGGAAGGCAATTTCTCGCGAAGCTCATGAATGGAGAGCCCGTTTGGATATTTCTTGAGTACCTCAACGATCTGATCGTGGAGCTTTTTTTTGTCTGCCATGGTCGAATCTCGTCGGCCGCCTTGGGTACAGTGGCCAATGGAAATTCAGGAGTCGAGTCGAAGTGGATAAGCTATCCCCTGAGAGGCGCTCAGAGAACATGCGGCGCATAAAAAGCAAGGGCATGAAGCCGGAAATGGTCGTGCGCCGTACCGTGCATGCACTTGGATATCGCTACCGCCTGCATCGAAAGGATCTGCCCGGAAAGCCAGACCTCGTTTTCGGTCCGCGAAGAAAAGTGATTTTCGTGCACGGCTGTTTTTGGCACGGCCACGACTGCAAAGAAGGCAACCGGAGGCCGAAGTCGAACATCGACTACTGGCATGCAAAAATCAGCAACAACCACTTGCGCGACTTCGCACAACAGCAGTTGCTGCAGGGTATGGGTTGGAGTGTGCTTGTGATTTGGGAATGTGAGAGCGAGCCCGGTATTAGGCAAAGGCTGGTAGAATTCCTTGGTTAGATCGAGCGATAGCTGTTGCGTAATTGCGACCAGCTATGTGCAAGGGGAGCGGCATGTCTGTTGAGTCTGATTGGACGGAAGCCGAGCTTGAGGCCACGGTCGCGGCTTACTTAGAGATACTTCGTTTAGAGGAAGCCGGAAAGCCGTACTCGAAATCCGAAATTCGCAGGCAGCTGCGCAACGGACCTCTGGCGAGGCGAACTGATGGCTCTGTAGAATATAGGATGCAAAACATTTCTCACGTGATGACTGCCTTGGGCCAAAAGCGCGTGGCAGGCTACGCGCCGGCAGCGAATGTTGGCCAAGAAAACTCGGCACGCCTTCAACGGATCATCTCTGCATTACAAATTGGGGCACGGAGAAAGCAAGACTCTATCCTCGCCGAAGTAATCCCGGGACCCCATAGTATTATGGGCGTAAAAGCCGTATTCGGGCCAATCAGCTCCCATGTACTATGCTTCGGCGGGCACGGCAGCATAAACGACAAGAGCTACTTTCGAGTCGCAGCGAGCGCGGCGCAGCGCGCTAAAACACGCCCTTATGTCATCGCGATAGGCGGTGGCAAAAATGTTCAGAAAGCTTTTGAGGGGCGGGTAGTAAATGTCGCCCGGCTCGCCTTCGTATATGGTTTGACGAAATCACTGCTGAGCGATTACGCGGAAATCGAGCGACTTGCGCGGTGGCCTGTAGCCATCGCGCTCCACGATGTTTGGAGTTTTGTCAAGAGCCCTCTCTTGATCGATGATCTTGGTTTTCCTGACCGCAAGATTCTCTCCGGCGCCCAAGACGGCATCGTGCATCCCGGCGATGCGATCGAGAGACTTTGGGATGCTCTTCGCACGCAACCTGTCAGGCCTGCTGCGCTTCCACTGCCTGGAAATTTTTACGATGCGGGCGCCCCTACACTTGTGAACAAGCACTTGCCGACGATACCGTCTTCGAAATCCGAGGAGGGTAAGCGAGTGTTCAAATTGCAGCGCGCAATTGAGCGTGATCCCAAAATGGCAAAAGAAGCGAAGCGGCTGAACTACGCACGCTACGGGGCGATCACGTGCGAAGCATGCGGTTTCGCCCACAGCGATAGTGCGATGTTCGATGCCCATCACCCGACGCCGCTCGCTGTAGGCAAGCGGACCACATTGCCCGAGCATCTACTAGTACTTTGTCCAACTTGTCACCGACGCGCCCACCGTAACGCGCCGACTCCGCTCAATCCCTATACACTCGATGAATTGAAGGACTGGGTCGCAAGCGGTCGGCTCTAACAGCCGTTGGCAAGCGCGGCCAACTTCAAGTGGCCTTTTCGAACGCAGGGACTGGCGCCCACGATGGCGCCGACATCAAACCTTGGAGATCATCGGGGAGTAAGATTTCTAAGCTAGGAAAAGCGCAGAAAGACTTCAGATCAGGGATTCCCAAAGCAAGCGCAGAAGGCGGAGGCCTATATCTTGCTGTCTCCCATCTGGAACTAAGGCCGTTCCAGTCAGGAGTGGCCTGAACCAACCATCCTCTATCAACGGTGACCAACAGGTCTAAGTTATTTGACGACGACAGGAGTGCGCCAACAAGCCGCCACGATGAATCTTCCTTTGCCGCGAGCAATTCATTTCGAGAAAGATAAAATTCAAAGCGGCTTCGACGCCTCGTACTTTTAATCTCTAATTTCAGTCGGAGATCGGCACGACTTACAATAACGTCGTACCCCAAACCATCAGTGGCTAGCGAAACATGCTCGACGCGCACATCACGCCCACCGCGTAACAGTTTGACGACAGCTTCTTCACCGAGCCGCCCGACCTCCTCTCTGGCAGCAGTATTTACTTTTCCGAAAGCGGAGCGCACGGCGGCTGCGCATTCCCTGTCGGTCAATCCTAAAACCAGCCGCAAACGTTCTACGTCCAGCGGCATCTCATCGGCTTTTTCGAGCCATAGATCATCCCCGGTCAACAGCCATTTCGGCCTTCCATGTACCAAGGCTCGTTCTAACAGAACCTCGTCAGTCGCGTCAGCCGTCAGACCCACACCGTCAAAAAGCCCCACGTCGCGCAACCAGGTTAGGGCCGCAAAATACTGCGAAGGCGTCAAATCGCTCATGACATGATGCGAAAAAAAACTCGCTTCTGCCTCCGACTTCGAGCCGAAGCGAAGTTCCTTTATCCACCTACGTGCGGCCTCCAAAATGGCTGGCTCAACCAGCGACACCGAGGTGCTCCATAAATAGCTTTAGATCTTCCTTATCCATGCTCTCTGACAGCGAAGGCTCTTCTTCAGGCGCAGCCAATTCCGTGACGTCAGGATCATCTAAAATCTTGCCTAGGAACTCGAGCTTCCTGGCCAGCCGAGCATGAACCACCTCGTCGATGGTGCCCCTCGCGACCAAGATATTAACGCTGCAATTCGCGGTATCCGGCAACCCTAGCCGATGAATTCGATCCACACTTTGCAAAAAACGACCTGCGGAAAAATCGCGATCGACGTATATGGCGTCATTGCATTCTTTGTGGAGACTTATGCCTTCCCCAAGGGTTGCAGGATTCGAAATGAGCACGCCACAGCTTGGATCTGATCGAAACTTGGCTATCTCTTCGTAGCGGTTAAGCGTGCCGCCGTGAACCACTGCGGGATTGAATGCTGACAGGATCTTCTGGAGACTCAATATGCTTCTCACGAAGCCTGACCAAACGAGCGTTTTCCGACCCAATTTAAAATTTGCGTCGACGATTTTCACCGTCTCGAGATACTTAGGGGAAAATTCGTATGATGGCAGATCGACCATCAGCTGTTCCATATCCGACTCTGGATTAGGTACCAGGGGCGGAACTCGGAAGTTGAGAGGATCATAACGCGAACTACCCACAGCTAATAACGCGGGACAGTCCGCAGCCATCAGCAGATAAATCAGGCATTTACCGAGCTCTTGCATATCTTGACAAGATGCACTCACTCTACGGCTTTCGAAGCCTACCAAGGCACGGTAGACTTCTTTATGCAGGGGCGGGAGATCTACGAAAACCAATCGGTCAAGCCGTTCAGGCAACGCTAGATCCGATTTTTTTGTCCTGACATACAGCGGCTTTAGCAACCTGCTCGCCTCATTAAGGGAACGATTTGAAACGGCGTTTGCCACTGCTTGGGCACCATACCCCGGCCAAACAACAGACATAAGCGTTGCCAGATCCTCCACGCCGTTTGGCGCTGGCGTGCCGCTTAGGATTAGTCGCCGTGCGGCGAGTGGACTCAGCGTCAGGCAGGCGGAACCGTAAACTCCATTAATCCCGCGTTTTATCCGATGTGCTTCGTCAAGAACCAGCATCGAGGGCGCTTCAGCGAGCCACTCCGCCAGCTGCCCCAGCGAGCCAGAGAGTCGCTCGTAATTCACTAAAGCGATTTCAGTGTCCGATAATAAATTGGTCTCGAAAATCTCGTACTTCGGCAACGGCTTTCGGTAAACTAAAGCTATTTCATCGGTCCAACTGCCATAGGACGACTTTGGACAAACGACCAGAAGCCTCCTAACGGCCCCGCGAGATTTTTCGTGCTCGTAAAGAGCAAGCGACACCCGCGTTTTGCCGGCGCCTGGGACACTGAAGTTGGCACCGTGAGAAAGATTCACGAGCTTTGACAAGTCTTGGAGTTGAAAGTCCCGCAGGGGTTGCGGTGGTTGCCAACGTGTCCCCAACTCAATCTTTGCCGCATTTGGCTCTGGCACTGGCGGCGCGGAAGTTTTTGACTGCTCCAATTGAGCAGCCACTCTCGCAGAGTCGCGAAGAATGCTTTCAGTCAATGCCTTCGCGTTGGCGGACCATGATATTGAACCCGGCCATCCGGATAAAACACCGACCTTGGATAGGAAAGCGTCCAGAGGCACTTCAAAACGATTTGCGTGAAGCCGCTTCCGGACCGGAAATCTCAACGCGATGCCATTTAGGCTATCAGTGTCCTGATCTGCAGCGTGCAGAACATATGACGTACCACTGGTAGATAGCTCGATGCTAAGTTGAGCTTTATCAGTCATTCAGTTTTGTCGCTGACACTAACCACGCCAAAGCTGGGGTATCTTCAACTGTAGGCCGATTACCCAGAGCATTTGCTACGCGACCTAACGCGTTCCGCAGGCTCTGGGCTGCTTCCTCTAAAGCATCCAGTTCTTCCACGGAATTCGCGAAAGAATTAGCAAGGTCCAGGGCGCACTGCCCGAGTTGGTCGGCAGCATCTCCCATGCGATCCGGAGCCGCCTGCGTTTTTTGCTTAAGCCTAGTGGTTCTCCCGGCTAAATCTAGGCCGCTATCGAATGAGCTCCTAACTGCGACGAGCAAGTCAGCGGATTGTTGATCTCCAGGTGAGACCTTCACCTGAGTAGCCAGCTTCAAAACTGCGTCCGTGATCGCCGTGGCTTTTGCGACTATCTCGTCTGTCGGCGGCGCCGCAATGTCTAGTCCAGGAATAAAACCGCTGGACTCGTGGGTGACCTCCACTACATCCAAGGACGGCGGCAGTGAAACATATCTCGAGTAAAAATCGTCAGCAACATTCCGGAGATCTGTTTTCGAAAAATCTAACGCGATGCCTGCAAGACGAGCTTCTTTGAGCAGTTCTTTTTTTCGACTATCTGGCTCGCTCTTGTAGGTCCGATATAGTTCTTCGAGTTTTCCCTGATGTCCCTCGAAGTCGTAAAGCGATAGGCGATTGTCGGATCCTTGTGCCGCTTTGATCCGACTTCGGTCTATAGCTTCTTGAATAAAAGAATAGATCCAAATATTCCGGTCCAAAGTTGCCTGCCTGACTCGAAAATCCTTGGCCACCTGCTCAGGAGATTTCGCTCGAAGTGCAGCTTCGATCGCCAGCAACAAATTCACGAACGAGTATTCGCGTCGGTGATCTCTCCGCATCTGTAAGGAGGTTTCGATGCTTTGAATATCAGACCAGGTTGCATCAGTCGGAAGGACAGCAACGCGCATGTTCGCCTTGCCGAGATCTCTCAAGGCTACACATCGCGTGTTACCGTTGACCAAGACACCGTCAGCGGTGATTATACCTGGCTCCTCTTGCCCATTTTCTCTCAAGCTCGACTTGAGATTTTCAAACTCCGGGTCGACATTCGCTGGGTGTGCCGGATCGGCCTTAATCAACTCATACAGATAGCTTTGTGCCGCCGTCGACCATGGGTTTTCGCTAAGTTGCTTGTTCTTTTCTAAGTTGAATTCGCGCTGTGCTCGGATGCGATTCGTTTCTGGGTTAAACCTAAGGCTGTTAAGCGGCATGGTGATAACGGGGAGATTTAGAGCAGCCTCTCTCCACTCAACCCTTACTGTCTCTTGAGCTCCTGGTATCCCCCGAACAGCATCTAACCTCTTTGCAATTTCAGATCTTATAGAGTCAGAACCGGCCGGCTCGGGCCGCGCGCTAGGGTTGGCGGAAAAAATGCCGCGAAGAATATTTCTCACAGTCTAATCCCCCGAGACCTGGCCTAGCAGGATTTAACAAGCGCAAGTCGCATCGCATGTCTTCTACATCGGTCCCACCATGATCGGAAGGTAATATTAGCTCGAAGCGTCTTGATAATTGGGCCGGATAGTTCGGTAGCTCCTTACTCGCAATTTTGAAGTAGAGAGCGGTACCGCTCAAAATCAATTTTCGTTTGCGTTGCGGCGCGACATGCAAGTGCGTGTACGCGCGCGGAACCAACTCTCAAAAATACGGGTAGCCGTACGCGACGCAGATCGCCACCTCTCAAAATTCAAAACTTTTGATTCAACCGAATTTGCCTATCAAAAATCAGCATTTCAATTGATTATCAAAACTATCTAGACTATTGATAATGAGTTCGGATTTTTCACGAGGCCGACGATGATTAGGAAACTCACGACCGCCGCTCCCAAAGGCCAGCTTATCGGTTACGCTCGCGTCTCGACGGACGGTCAGGATTTTGCCTTGCAAGTTGAGCGGCTGGAAGCCGCCGGTTGCACGAAGATCTTTTCGGAAAAGCAGAGTGGGGCCAAACGCGACCGCGAACAGCTTCAGGCTGCACTGGAGTACGTTCGCGAGGGCGACTCCTTCGTCTGTATCAAAGCCGATCGCATCGCCCGCAGCACTAAAGACTTCCTCGACGTTATCGATCGACTTGCGAAGAAAGGCGTCGGCCTGAAAGTCCTCGATCAGCCGGAATTGTCTGGGGAAGGTCCGACAGCTGAGATGCTGCGCACTATCCTAGCCGCAGTCAGCCAGTTCGAGCTGAGCTTGATCCGGGACCGCATGAGCGAAGGACGGAAGCGCGCGAAGGCGAACGGCGTGAAGTTTGGACGACCGAAGAAGGTCGATAGTAAGTCGTCGAAAGCAGTGAAGCAGCTTAAGGCAGACGGCCTCAGCATCCCAGAAATCTGCGTTCGGACGAGCCTTTCCATCGCCAGCGTCTATCGGGCGCTCCGGGAATAAAATCTCCATTCAGTGAGAGGAATGCCATGACGAATGTGATCGACTTTCCCCAAGCAGGCTCCGCGAGTGTGGCCGACACGTTGCGCGATTTCGCGGCTCAGGCAGACTCCGGAGATTTCCTGGCAGCAATTGTAGTAACGATCGACGAGACGGGGCCGACCTTCAAAATTGCCATCGGTGATTCGAGTTCGAACGCGATACTCGGCGCTATCGGTGCGCTCGATGTCATCAAGGCTCGCCTTGTTCGGATTGTTGAGGCCGAGCACGCCGAGGAATGATGGTAACTTTGCAATTTGAGGCAGAGAGTTGCTCACTATTTTAATAGCGATCCACTTCTTGCTTCCCTACGCCCCGCGTCCATACGATCGCTGCTCGAATGCCGGTCGACGAAGTTGCCACCCAGCGTCATCCGCGAACTCTGTGGCGCCGTCGCGGGCTGAAAAGATGATCAATCACGAAACTTGCGATCCGCCTGAACCCATCCGGCGGCGAACGAGGGCAGGCTAAAGGCTCCCACGTGTTGCGTAATAACTTAGTCCGGCTGCGCCAAGAGCAGAACCTCTCACTTCTGATGATGAAGCTTGGGTTAGCACTGCGTTCTCGCGCAAAAAGTTGAAAGCCTCCCGTGAGGGGAGGCTTTCGTTGTGCAACTCAGTGATCACTACGATCCATTGCAACGGAAACACTCTTGAGTAATTCGGATCTATTTTGGCTCAGATCTTCGCCGGTGGGACCTTTCGGATATGGGATCGTGTCTCCCTTTATTCCCCGCCACAGCACCCTATTATATTTCGCGGTGTCAACGTTGTCCGGACCTCCGAAGTCAAGATCCTTTGTAGCCTGCGACCACCAACTTTGATCTCTCAATAGCGGAGCTGCATCAGTTCTTTTAATGCCAGTATCATTCCGCTCAGGCACGAGCGACGGGTCAACCGTGGGCCGCAGGAGAAGCCCAGGGATAACGTGTTCATAGGGCGTTAAGTCCGGTTGTGTGGTGAAGACCTCATCCATGGACTCTGCCAGTTCATCGTTTAGTCCAAGACGATCCACACCGAGAATGTCCGCAATCGTTCTCACGACACTGGACGTGTTATAAAATTTGGAAACGACCGCTTTCCGCTTCGTGTAGGCCGAGATGACGTAAGCCGGTATTCGGTGGGACTCTAGGTGGTCGGGCCCATCATACGCGTCATCTTCAACGATGAAAATTGCCGTATCCTTCCAAAACGGAGACTTCGAAACCGCTGAAACAAGCAAACCTATAGCGTGATCATTGCTCGCCATATCCTCCTCAGGCGTATTTAAACCGCCAGCGTTGGTTTTGTTGAAGTTGCCCGTATGGTCCATCATCATAAGCATGGGCATAAAACTGGGCATGTCCCCTTTCCGGACATATTCGTCGAATTCTCGCTTCCATTCCTCGTACCGGTACTCATCAGGTACGTTCAAATCCCAACCGCGATAATAAGGGTCTGTATAAGCCGCCAAACCAGGTGTTGACGCAGCCGCCTGTGGGATCTTTTTTTCAAAGGCATTGCGAACAACAGGAATGAGCCCGGGTGTTGTGGGCTTACCGTTCAAAAAGAAGGTGTTCGTGAAATCACCATTGAACTGATAATAGGGGAATGAGTCAGTCCATAAGCCATAGTGCCGAACACTCAATCCAGCACGCAACACACTGTCCCAGAGGTACCCACCGGTACCTTTTTGATCATCGTCATCATCGTCGTGCTTGACCTTATCTGCACCCCAGGTGACTGCTGGGCTACGAGAGCCCGGCAGTATATTGGATTTACCGCTAGGGTCGAAATATCCCGCAGAGCGTTGCGCCGTCAGATCCCCCTTGGGTACCGTTTCAGGAAGGGCAACATTCTGTTCCCGGGGCACGCCCAGGATCGACGCAAAATCCAGGGCCTGAAATCCAGAGCCGTCGTTGAACTGGTGTGTCACGGTGATATATTCATTTCCGTGACCCTGCGTCACCCATGCCCAGCCATCTCCGCTACTCTCATTGGGGACATAGAAATTATCGAGTGTAGTAAACTCCTCAGCTAGCTTATGGTGATTTGGGGTTATTGATTTTCCAAATAGCGCTAAACGCGGATCTCCATTGCCTACTGGAAGATCGCCTAGGATTTGATCATAAGACCTATTTTCCTTCATGATATAGATTACGTGTTTAATCTTCCCGTTCAAAAATTTCATCATTTCACTAACGTCGCGCCGCTTTGGCTTATCGAAATGATTATTTGAATCCACCTGTGCGGAGAGAAGACTCAGCGTCGCGTCGTTAGGTATGGGCATGCTGACAAGCGCCGACTTCAAAAGGCCCATAACCTGTTGGTTTTGATGTGTGGGATTCGTCGTCTTCTGATAGTCAGTTCTCGCCGCAACGAACCCTCCGCCGTCAAGCGCCGGACCACCCGTGCTTTTGAAATTCACGACATAGAGCTGGCTATAATCTTTGCTCAAGCTCACGGACGTTGGGTACCAGGCCGTGGGAATTCGGCCCTTTATCGTAGCCTGATTTAGGTCGATGACCGCAATGGCGTTTTCGCCGCCCAACGTTACGTACAATGTCGACGGATCTTTGCCCAACGCCAAGGAGTTGGGGTTGGCACCCCTATAGGGAAATCCAGCTCTTTGTACGGAGATACGTCGACTCAGTGAGTCACCGTCCGTGTTGATTTCATCAACTTCATCCAAGTCAGGATTGACAGCAAACAAGCGCTTACCATCGGCAGACAGAATGGTCTTTGTGGGCGCGCCACCCAACTCAATCACCTTCAACTGCCCGTTCACAAGGTTGATTGCGATTACTTGCCCGTCCCTAACGCTCGTGACATAGAGCTTTTCTGTCTTCCCATTCGAGCCCCTCAATGGAGTTACCCACATTGGATACTCCCCCCGAGCGACTTTGGAACCGGGCTCGAAAAGATGAATTTCCTTCGTGACTTTACGCGTAGCGGCATCGATCACGGAAACGGAATCGTTTTGCATGTTGACGGCGTAAATTTCAGTTGAGTCAGCACTAACTGCCACGCCAACAGTCATCGCGCCAAAATCGAGACCGTAGTCCTTGCCCCCTTCCGATTCCCCGGCCGGCGTATTCTTAAAAATACCACCGTCGTACTTGGGCTTCGGCAGGTGATTGTCAGAGTTGTGTCCTAAAAGGATAAACGGCGCGTCCGGTTCCCACTTCTTTTCGCCGTGCTTGAAAACATAAACGCGGTCTTCTTGACCGCCCGAAACGTAAAATCGCGAACCGCCAGGCTCCCAGGCAATGCCTGCGTAGGCACTATTGATGCTGATTTGTTGTTGCTTCTCCGGCACCCCAGATGAAACATCGTACACAAAAACCCATTGAGTGAACGAGCTTGATACGTCGGAAAGTTTCCCGGTGAACGGATCCATATAGCGGTACTTGATCGGATCGCCGTTGGGGAAATGATCGTTGGCATTATAGCCGTTTGTCAAAACAAGAAGCGTTTTCCCGTCAGGACTAAGCGCTGTCGTGTAGGCACCGTCGGCTTCCGCATCGCCGTCTGAGCGCAATTCGGGCGAAAGGGCTTGATACCGTGCCCCGGGCGATGCCAACGGCGTAATATATTGCCCAGTCACTAGGAGCTCACGACCTTCATAGGAGTGGCCGGGAATTTGGCGTTCATAGGTATTTATTATATTTGGCTCGCTCGCCGCATGGTTAGAGGCGGCAAATTCGAGCACCAACAACGATAAGATCGCGAGGGCACACTGTCCGAGTAATTTAGATCTAATTTCCTTCATCTCGTCTCTCTCCCCGAACTTTTTTTAGAGCGATGGGCGTGTAGTTTTTTCTTCGAATGGCGGATGTTGGTGATGATCTGAGCGATGCGCTCTCCTGTTGATTTTTGGCCAACCTACCTTTCCCTTCGGAATGTCAGCTTGCTGCAAGCCTTCGACAACCGCTGCTGCATGAATCTCGGCCCGCCGCAGATGTCGCATCGCGTGGCGACACTTAACCCTTCCGACAACTCTTGATCGAAGCAAGCGACAGAACACTAGCATCGTCGTGTCAGCCGCTGGGCGTGCCGGTAGAAAGCTACATGCTAGGCGGAATATGAAAACTAGGAAATTTGAGGGAAGAAGATAAGATCGCCTGCGGTACCGACGATCCGCGAGAGGACAAAAAACATTGCGTCCGCGATCAAGGACGCAAGAACCAGCCGCATTTTGAACGCTCGATCTGAGATGCGGCGCCGGCCTCACCGCAAAAATTTATCAAGCTCCCGGTCCATTAAGAAGAATTGCGGGGGCTCAACAGAGCCACCGCAATTCTTCTACAGTAAACCCGCAGGCAGCCAGTACACCCGCTGTACGATCGCAACTTTGCGAGCGCCGCCACTAGCGCCATCTCGCGTTTGCCACCCGCCTGCCAACGCGCTTACCTTGAGCATGCAGAACACCTGAGGCCGAACGATGATTGCTAGATCCACCCCAATGACGCAGAAGTTCACTATCGGCCGAACTGACTGAACCCACTCGCGCGTTTGTTCGTGCCTGCTCTACTTCCGATAACGATTCCGCATTTACAGCAAGCACCTCAACAAGCAGCAAAGACGTTGCGGCAACAAAAAGCAGCATAGTCGACCTGTGGGTCATATCATTCCCCATTTTGTAAGTTTCTTCCCAGAAACTTCTCTAATGGAGTGCCCCGCCTTTCAATTCGTTTCTACTGAGGCATTACCTCAATAATTTTTCGGATGCCTCAGTCGATCCAATAACCGCCCCTTGAAATGAATAAATTATTGGATGATAGCCGAAGAAGAGCCGTTCATTCGATAAATGGCCAGGGCGAACTACAATACTATCTGTCGGCGCTCGCCTTTTTTTGGAGAGTCTGATCGCACAAATATACCTCTCTGCAGGTCTGCGCAAAAGCGTCCACGATTCTTCTCGGTTGTGCATGCTTTAGACTCGCGAGGCAAAGCGACGTCGAAGGCACATTTTCCTTTATTGATTTTTTTATAATCTTACTTCCATCGTAGGATGTCTCAGCGATTATGGGGAGGCGCCCAAAGGAATAGCCAATTCCGGCGCCGACCATACCACGAACCAATTCGAACGACTTGAGTCTGTAACTTATTGATGGCCGAAGCCCGTGCATCAAGAAAACGTACGTCCAATATTCTTCCGAAGGTAAATCCAGCAATATTAGCGGTCTGCAAACGAGCTGTTGGAGTGAAATTTGATTCTCAGAAGCCAGCGGGTCCGTCTCGCCCACTATGACGTGTAAGCTTACTTCAAAGAGCTTTTCGAAATTGATCGCATCATCCGGATGGAGATCGTAGGTAATGGCCACATCCGTTACGCCGCCCTTTAGATCGGAAACGACTCCAGCAAGATCATTCTCATAGAGAGTGACGCCGACGCTTTCATGCTGAGCCGCCAGCGCCTTCAGGATGGACGGCATTAAAAATGGAGCAGTCAGGCCGTAGCAACCGACATTAAGCTGTCCAGAGATCTCCCGACCCAGCCCCGTGGCGTACTTCTCGAAATCGCGAACTTCATTGAGCAAATGCTTTGCGTGACTAATGAAATGCTTGCCTGCAGGAGTAAGAGTTGCAGCTTGCGCTGCTTTCCGAACGAACAATTGGTAGCCAAGGTCAGCCTCGACATTTCTGATGGCTGCACTGATCGCTGGTTGAGAGATGCCGACTTTCTCAGCCGCGACTGTGATACTGCCGTATTCAGCCACGGCGACGACATATCGTAGCTCTCGAAAGTTGGTACGCATCATCTGACGCCCTCCAGGGCATGGTCGCGTGCACAGCTTGCGCCACAAGAGGTCCTGCGGCAACCCCACGCAAACCGACCGGTTTACAGGGATTTTAGCAGCCAAGTTGACCGCCTAAGCTCTGCCTGGAACAGCGGACGGGCGCTCTGCGCTGGAGAAACTCACAGAGCGCCCGCAGCGCTCACGCCACTGATCGGTCGGCGGTAGCGTCCGCTTCCGTGCACGAGCCAGACGGGAATCCGCCCGCACACATTCAATTGCTTTATGGAATTGTTGGCTGAAATTCTTCGAGCGGGTCCTTAGGCAAGTCCAGAATTTCGGTTAGGACTCGACCTGCTCTGTATTTCCCACCTTGACCTGGCCATGTGGCCGGCATCTTGGTGTTGAACAGTCGAGCAATGGTGGGGGCGATGTCACGAACGGTTACGTCAGTCAATTTCACACCCCGCGCGATGTTCGCCCCGGATGCAATGAAGAGCGCCTTCATCCAAGGCTCTTGAGGATCGTGGCCGTGAGTTCCCGAGTAATGCGCATCGCCGAGCAGGCTAATTAGGTCGCTTTCTTCCGTGATCATGTAGCCTTCGTCAGCCATGACGACGAGATCAGGCATCTGCGGATTTAGAACTGGTGTGGGAAGACCGAGTTTATCGAAATCATCTACGCCGTACACGGCCTTTACCCCTTCCAGGCCGGCGAGCAGAGGCTTGATCTCACGAATGATCTGATCTCTTTTCTCCAGATTGAGAACATATACGAAGCCACATCCGTGGTTCATGACGGTAATCGCGTCCTCGCTCAATACAACCCCGTCTCTGTCAACCCTAATTAGACCACGGAGTTTGAGGAGAACATTCGGCTTGATGGATTTATGCACGTTGGTGAAGCCATGGTCCGAAACGATAAAAAAGGTAGTGCTATCCAAAAGACCCGCATCAGTGATGGAATCGACTATGCCTTTGATTAGACCATCAACATACTCGTGCGCCCAAATGCCCTCTGTCGATCCCGCCCCGTAGAGATGACTGAATGAATCGGTTACGAGAAAATGAACCAACAGCAAATTTGGTTTTTTGGTCTTTATTAGATATTTCGCGGTGGATGCGGTGAGCCAGTCCTCACGATAACTTTGAGGCAACGCACTCCACGCTCCCCATCGCTCAGTTGGAATATCATTTCGCGCTAACTCCGCCAAAAAATCGAAGGGCTTTGAATATTTGTTGTATGTCGCCTGACTTAAAGATTCCGGAACTATGTAGTCCAAACTCTCGGAGCCTCGTGTGAGAGGCCAGGATATGGCAGCAGTTACTGAAGTCGGATCTCGATCCTTGACTAAATCATATATAGTTTTGACTTTGACAATGTCGTCTTTGTTGAAGACGTCATCACCATAAAAACTTTGCTGGACACCTAAACTGCGGTTGAAGATCGCATTTCCGAGCACGCCCGTTTCGCGGGGGAAGGCGCCGGTTACCATCGAGGTATGAGACACCCAGGTGAGACTTGGAAAGCTAGCCTCCATTGGTCCCACCGCACCTTTTTCAGCCAAGGCTCGGATCGTGGGAATTTTGACTGAAGGATTCTTCCAATATTGTTCCCAACCTGACCCGTCCACGCTTATGACGACCACGTGTTCCGCCGTTGCGTTCGCTGGTACTGCACTCATTAGCAACGAAAAGCCAATGAGTGGAAAGACTGAAATAAATAGAGTTTTTATCAGCAAATTTGCGAAGCTGTGCAAAGCAGGAGAGAAATGGCTATCAGTCACTATTGCGTATCCGCTTGTTGTTATGGTTATTGGGAATTGTTGAATGGGGCGGGACTTCGTTAGCTGCGCTAAATAAAAACACCGCTTTATGGGAACTGAAAAACAAAATTTTCCACGGACGATCTGAATCTTCGCTTATGATCGAAAGTGCTTTAGGCAACACTTCGGAGCTATTCCGATCCCAGATCCACTCTGGAAGATTGATAAAAAAGCCCGAAACCAAATGGTTCCGGGCAAGTAGACGGGAGGAAGAAGCGCGTTTAGTTGCTAGTAGGATATCAACGCACCGAAAACTACTGTTTGCATATCTTTGGTGTCGACACCCGGCAAATCCAATTCATGATCCCTGAACCGAAGCCACATCTGCATTGATGCAGCATCTATATCTTGCACTACACCGACACCCCAATAAGTCTCACTAGCGCCCGGAACAAAATTCCCATCGAGGTCATACACGCCGTTATTGGCGCGCAAATATTCGCCGTACGGCCTCGTGGTCCCGAGTGAGATAGGATGAAGTTTTATGCCGGCTTTCGCGTAGTAGACATCATCGGTTTTGTAGCCGGTACCGACCATATGGCCCCATTGGAAGTTCCCCCAAATGCCGGTGGGAACGTGCTCCAGGTAGCCCGCCAACTGAGTGTATTCGAGAGAGCCACCAGGAGGAGCGCCAAAGTGGGTATCCGTATCAGCCTGGTAGGACGCAACGCCTTTGACTAGAAAATCGTGCCACCAGGTATTTGTATAATAACCTGTTACGCCCCACTCGTCGTCTTCGCTCCAAGATGTAACGACTTGGAACCCAGCGATTGTTGGCGAGTCGTACCGGACTGTCTGCATTGGTGAACCGACGCAATCGGCCGGGCCACCACCCATGCCATGACATTGACCACCACTGGAATTTTTCCCGCCAGCCCAGGTAATGTTTGTGCTCGTTCCGTCTGCCTTGAGGATTTGAAAGTTCCAGACGTCGTAGGCAACCCAATATGCCGCTGCAGTCGTACCCGATAGATCCGACAAAAAGGCAGCGTTATCTCCGGCAGAGCTCCGCTTACCTATACTGACAGAGCCAAACTGATCGCTTTTGACGAACCAGTAGGACTCGTTCGTATTTACAGAACCGGCGTCAGCCGAGCGCGGATGGCTGGCATCAAGCGAATATAGGTTGTTGTCGATCGCCTCTAAATGGAGAACATATCCGACCGACCAACCAGGTGCGATTGCAGCCGAACCTGTAAACTGGACATTGCTCGCGTAATTGGTGCCGAGCCCAGCCACGTAAGTGTTGGATTCCTTGCCATCGTCCCAGTGGATCACTTGCTCCGCGACCCAACCGGTAATCGCCAGCGATACCTTCCGATTACCCTTTCTCGCCGTCGTTGCCTCGAGTTCTGCGACACGCTCCTCAAGATCCGCACAACAATCCCCCCCAAGGTCGGCAGCGAATACTTGTCCCGCACTCAAGCAAGTCAACAGACAAATTACTGAAGCGCTTATTCCAGCGGCACTCGGCCTACAATGTTTTGATTTCATAGTTCCCCCGATCGAATAGCTGCCGCGAACCGTCGCAAGCTCGCAATTGGCGGATAACTTCCCGAGCCCCGCCGAACAGCAAATTGATAATTTGACCAATTTCGATTCTTTATGCGTCTCCTCCTTCTCCTGTTTGTTTGGAGGAAGAGAAGCATTCTCCTCGAATATTGAAAAACAAAACCTTCGGAGGAATATTGACGGGGTTTCTTATATTGAGATTTTTTGATTGGGTCAGGCCGCAATAAATTCATGGAGCAGTGAATGCATTGCAATCACACTCGCAAACCAACTTAAGGAGGCGGGCAACCGAGCCTTACGGCGTCGCGTCCCCTGACATGAATGCGTTCCTCAGATCGGAAACATTTGCATCCCGCAAGCCGAGGGGCTCGAGTCCAAATCGAACTTCGAGAGTTCTTAGAATGGACGTTGTGTCATAAATCGAATGATCTACGAATCCGTGCTTCGCGAACGGGGATATGATGATTGCCGGCACTCTCAACCCCGGCCCCCAACGATCGTTCTTTGGCGGTGCGACGTGGTCCCAAAAGCCACCATTCTCATCAGCAGTAACGATGATCGCCGTATCCTTCCAGTTGGGGCTTGATCGGATTAGGTTGATGATAGCCGCAACATGTTCCTCTCCAGATTTCAGGTCCGCGTAGCCCGGGTGCATAGTCTGGCGACCGACGGGCTTATAGAAACTTACAGCCGGCAAGCTGCCATGTTTAATATCCGTGAGCAGGTCGCCAAGGTCCTTCAAATGGCTGGCACGCGCCTTCGTTCCCGGGGCATAAGCTAGAAAATAATTGAACGGCTGATGATGCGGCTGAAATTGCTCCGGGTCAGCGTACGGCTTGATTCTACCGGCCACTGCTTCGTTCCAGCCGCCGGAGTACCAGGCCCAAGAAATTTGTTTGTCCGACAAACGATCGCCGATGGTGGGAAGCGTTTGCGGTGGCAAACGCTCATCTGGTGGGGCGTCCTCCGAATACGGAGCGTATGTTGGCTGGAGAGTATTCACCGCGTATTTATCGGGTGTAACCGCACCGTCGCGAACCCATTCGGGTGGACCTTCAAGGGCACTTTTGGGCGAAGTACCTTTGCGCGCTAGGAAACCCGTTCGAGAGTCAAGTACCGCAACGAGCTTGTCAGGCGCTTCTCGGAACTCCGGAGTGCAGGCACATATCAACCAGAAGTGGTTGAGGAACGAGCCTCCGAAAGCAGCATGAAAAAAATGATCAGCGAGGGTGAACTCGCGAGCAAGCTTCCAAAGTGTCTGGTTGACCTCATCGTAATGGCCCATCGTTAGACCACCCGCATTGGACACAGCTGCAAACTTGTCGTTTGTACCGAGATCAATCTGTTCCTGCTGTTGATAGAATCTATGAACTAGGTCCGGCGTTTTTTCCCCTGCCGCAGCGTATCGGTCGATCGCGAAGGGAGCGTTTGGCAAATCGTCTGGAAATCGTATATCGGCCTGACCTCTTAGCATCCATACAGGCGGGAGATTCGGCAGCAGTGTGCCGTCTCGGTCCTTCTGTGGAACCAATGCCGAGCGGCTGGCGAGCCCTTCTGCCCCGGGATAATTACCAAATACGCCGTCGAAGCTTCGGTTTTCGGTATAAATGATGACGAAGTGATTGATATCTCGAAAAGGGCCTCCATGAGACCCGTCCGCAGCTAAGTCATGCACCCAACCAACGCTCAGACAAACCCCGCAAAAGAGCCCCGAAAATATCCAGAGCTTATTCGCCGAAAACAACTTCATTGCCATTTTATTCCTTGCAACGCGGAAGAAAGCTCACCGAAAGAGGCTCCGTTCACCCCAACATCAGTTTTTGATCTTGATGCTGACGAATGCGCTCAGGGGCTCTCCAACATATGCACCCGCGCCGTTTGCTTCGCTGAAGTAGCGTTCATTCGTTATATTGTGGATGTCCAGTCGAATGCCCCAGTGAGGCGTTTCGTAAGAAACTTCTGCATTCCCGATGATGAAGGCGGGAACCATATTTACGTTGTCGATATCACTGAAGGTGACATCACGATAATTGAGGCCCGCGCCAACTTGAAAGCCATGAACTCCCGCGATCGAGAAATCGTAAGTCGTCCATAAGTTAGCCATATAGGCAGGAACAGCTTGAGGGTGCCCACCTACGACGCTGGGCTTTTGGGGCTGAGCAGTGATTATTGCATCTTGGGCAGTCACGTTGGCGAGAAGATGCCATTGATCGGTCGCCCTTAAATCGAGTGACGCCTCAACGCCCTCCGTTCGCTGATCGTCGAACACGACGATCTCGCCATTGACTGGATCATTATATAGAGCGGCCACGTTATCGCGCGTGACTTTGAAAGCCGCAGTGTTGAGAATGATGCGGTTGTCGAGAGAAGCGAATTTTATACCGGCCTCGTACTGCAACGCCGATTCAGGCGCAGCAATAACTCTAGTTTGGTTTTCCGAATTAAACGTGGACAAATTGCTGCTTGAGACACCGAAATATGGCGAGACCCCGGGCAGTAGTTTGTAGAGTGTGCCTACGTTCCAGCTGACCGGCGCATCAAATCGATCAATAGGAACGCCGGCTACAAGGAATTCTCCGTTCGTCGGATCTCGACGTCCGCCCGCGACCAGCGGAGTAAATTCGGTTGCCCACCAGTCTTGCCTAATGCCCGCGCGGATCTTCCATTTGTCCGTCATGTCAACTTGATCGGTGGCATAAAGGCTGTAGTAGTTTGCAGCGAGCCGATCATCTGCGCAGGAATGTTTGCTGTCGCATTTGAACGTCAGAGCACTCGGAGATGTTTCAAGCGGCTTGGGATCAAAAGCGTCAGCGATATTCGGAAGATCGGCCGTGGACCGCACAGTCGATAACGTCTGGCGCTGATATTCGAAGCCAGTCAGCAGCGTGTGCCCTACGCTACCAGTGAAGAACTTCCATACGGGCTCAAGCTGATAATCGAAGAAACCATTGTCATCGCTCTGCTGCCGGAGTTGCCTTCCGACCACCTGATCTAGCGTACACGCAGAGCCGGTCACAGGATCTTTCTGCGTGCCCGGATCGGTGCAGACAAACGTTCTGGTACTATCATTATTGCGGAGTGCATCAATTGTTCGATGAAGATATGAAAAGCGATTGTTGATCGTCAAAAAGTCGTTGACACGCCAGGCATCGGTCAGTGTGGGTCGAATAAAATCCTGAACAGCACTGGAGAATGGCGTTGTATATTTGGCGTCAATTGAGACGCCCGTGATCGGAGCGCCATTTAGATAGATAAAACCATATGAATCTGGAGTCTGATCGATATGTCGGGCATCCAGGGCGAAGCCAACAGTGTGATCGCCGAGACGCCAAGTAAATGCCGGGCGTATTTCATAATCTTGCGAAGCAAGATCTCGGAAGCCATCCGTCCGGGACGCGGTCGCATCTATGCGATAGTCGAGGCCTGGAATCGTCGACGGTCCCGTTACATAGAAATAATCGGTAATCGATCCGAAGGAGCCCAGCTGCAAACTATTCCCGGTATGGAACTCATCGGATGGCTTAAAATGCACGATATTGACGGTGCCGCCGGGGGGGCCGCTCCCAAACAGAGCCGAACCTGGCCCTTCAACGATCTCAATGCCCTGCACGCCATTCAACGAGTGAGACAACCCACCCAGCTGATCGCCGTCCGAGAAGCCGTCGCTGTAAACTTGCGCGTTGAGACCACGGATCAAAAAATGATCAAAAAAGCCAAGAGCGTCCTGTCCGCCGGAGACAATGCCGCTAGCATTGTTGATGGACTGCTGCACCGTCGTGGCGCCCTGTTCATCGAGAACTTTCTTCGGGATTATTTGTACATTTGCCGGAATGTCACTGAGCGGAGTGCCCGTCTTACCAATCTCGGGCACCTTGGCGAGACCGACTGCGCTTCCGCCTTCACCGGCACTACCGAACCCGCCATCATTTCCTTGGCTGGCCCCAGACTCTCCCTGCTTGAGCGGGCCGGCTCCAGTCTTCTTTGCGACTTTTGACTGAGGCTTCGCGCTGTGCGTGGCTTTGCTGTTGGCGGGACCTCGCGAAGTCGTCTGACTTTGCTGTTTCCCCATTTCAACAGAGACTGGTGGCAGCTGCTGAGCCGGCACATCATCGGCCGACTTTACTTCAGCGGAGAAGAGAGCTGCGGCAGAGAAAGACACGATTGTGCCGACAGCCCGACGCGCAAGCGCCGTGCGAACAAGTGACATTTATTCCCCCCAAGGACCGTATTAAGAGTTCACGGAAATGACTGCTGCCAACCCCCTTAAACAGCAGTCATTCTTCGACCGAGCCGGAACTGATCCGAGTTCGCTCGACCAGTATTGGCTCAGTTCCGCGATTACATTTTTGTATTGTTTGAAGATAAGCATCGACAGCCCGATGCGACAAACAAAACTTTCAAGGGATTATCTTAGCTATTGCTTATGTAGCCGAGGGCGGCCGTCATACGACGAAAGTTTAAGGGCAACGAAGGCCCAAATCCGCAATCCTGGGGACCGGTCACGCGTGACGAAGCCTATTCGTCAGCTTAGGTCTCCACCTCATTTGTTACTAGCACGGGATCGCATAAACGCAGAGCCAAGTGATCTACCGCCCATCAACGTCGAGTACGCCGATCATTGCCAATTGGCATTAGAAGATCCTCGTGATCGCGTTATCAAAACGGGTACCCTCCCAGTAAGTAGCGCGGATGAAGATGGCGGCGAACACACCCGTCATTGCCCCACCTACGACATCTGTGAAGTAATGCGTGCCAACGTAGACTCGTGAGAAGCTGACCAATAGCGCGCCCAACAATAAGCTCAGCCCACGCAAGGTATAACCTCGGAGCAAGAAGGTTGTGGCTATGGCAAAAGTAGCGGTCGCGTGATCTGAAGGGAACGACCAGTCCGCACTAGGGCTGATGATTAAGTGGCTAATTCCCGCATCATACGGTCGAATTCGATGAACAAGCAGCAAGATGATCTGGTTGATACCCAACCCGATCAAGAACGAAAGACCAGCGGCGATGCACGTGTGTCTCGCACGTTGACGCCCGTAACGATCCCACCATTGCACCATCACCAACAAAACTAAGATCGGTACCCCGAGGCTCGTCACTCCGATCATAAACATATCCAGCGGAGCGTACTTATCAGCAAAAGTATTAATCCACTCGGTGATCGTACGATCCATAAAAACTTGTCTCCCAAAGTAAGCTTCGTCGCGCGCAACGCGACAACATCAAAGATCCCGATAGCAGCGCCAAGGCGGAAAGTCGCCGCACCGAATTCATTCGCGCAGATTTTTTGCCTCAGTGAAGAGCTGAGAGCGAGTGAACATCCAATCGGTCGTTAGGTACTGACCGATGCGAAACGCTAGCCGTGGGTTGTTGGCTTCGAGCGCGCACCTAAATCTCCCGCGACTCCGATCTCGTCACACGAGCTTCTGCTTCTGGCCGGAATGGCATCGCGAGATTGATCGAACTAGACTTACTCGCTTCAAAAAAACAATCCGTGTACATCCTATTTACCTTGTAGATCAAGGCGTTATGAATCAGAATCTCCTCACAGACCTTGATCAGAAGGAGGAACGAAATGACCTTGGCAGATATCAAACAGCAGTCGGACGCCTGGTGTGCCGCATTCGATGAGCATGTTGCGAAGACGAACGGTCCAGAGGACGTGAGTTATGAAGACAATCGACGGTTCGATGAACTTTTCGACGAGGCGGCGGCCATAGAGGGCAGGCTTGCGGCATTGGACGGGGCGAAGGCACGGCGCGAACTCGCGGGCTTCCGCTTTGTTCTCGAGAACATACGAGCAAGCGGTCGCTCGCCGGGAGAAATTCGCCAACTTTGGGCAGCCTTCTCAGCCTAACGTTAGCCAATGAGCGGGCGGGCTGGGCATTGATGCAGATCGCAACGTCGAGTTGGTTCATCAAACTAGATCCCGCCAAGTATCAGCGGATTGGCATCAGCCGTGGCGTTCCTCGCGGTCAAGGAGCTGGCTACAAGCGTTATCCGAAATTGAATCCCGGTCCGTGGTTCAATGCCGTCGACGAAGAGCGGTACAAAATGCTGTACTGGGGAGAGATCCTGTCGGTTCTCAATCCTGAAACGGTCAGGGACGAGCTCATCGCCCTGGGCGACGGCAAGATCCCGGTGCTGCTGTGTTTCGAACCGGCGACGCCGGGTCCGGACTGGTGCCATCGCGGCATGGTCAGCGCATGGTTTCACGACACCATCGGGCTCGAGGTCCCGGAGGTGACGAAGATTGAGGAAGGGTTTGGGTGGTCTCACCCGAAGCTACCGCCACGCATGAGGCAGGCTGGTAAAGACCAACTGTCGCTTTTCTGATTTCCCAACAGCCCGCCCAGCGATCGGAAATCGCTTCCGGTGTCGGGCGGGCCTGATCATGCGCATTCCAGCCGTCCTCGGGAAGACGACGCTACGGCCGAATTGCGCTATCGGAATGAATGCGGCCCGCCTCCGACGGAGAAGGCGAGCCGCGATCGGCAAGGAGGCAAGACCTCGCCGCTTCAACCGTCGGATTCAGGCGACGGTCATATCTGAAGATCAGTGATGGACGTCGTGCAGCGCGCCGGTCGCGGCAGCCTTCGTCGCCGAGCCGACGGCTCCAGCGATTTCAGCGCCCGAAGCGTTGGTCTGCGTGACGTTTACGACCTGCGAAATGTTGATGACGGGCGGTTTGTCCAAGCCCTTCGGCATCGACTGCACGACAACCGGGACCGGTCCCGACGACCCAGCGCCGCGCGGGTTGAAGCCTTCGCGGCCCTGGCGTTGGCCATTGGGCGCGAGGAACGTCGAGCGTCGGCCACTCCCACGCGTCGACGGTGACCCGAAGCGATTGCCGACGAGATCCTCGTACGAGCCGTCACTCCACAAGCCCTGATAGCGCGCCAGCCAAGCGAGGGAATATTGCGCCGGCGCCACCACCGCCTTGCCCTTGGCAACGTCAAGCGGCTCCAGCCCAAAGAGGCCGCGCCACTGATCCTGGAAGCTCTTGAACGAAGCATCCCGGTCCGCCGCTTCCTTGTCCGTCGCGGAAGGCCGGCATCGAGGCCGGCGACGAACTCGGATTTACTTTGCAAGTTTTGCAATTTGGCGCGCATCCCGCGCGCAGTGCTGTATCGCTTTGCAGTCATGGCGACCTTTCGCCGGTTTTGGGCCGGACGTGGGATGTTGATGAGGGTGAGATGGACCGGGTCGCGCGCGTGCGCGGCGCGGTCCTCGCCTTGTCAGCGGCACACTGTCGGCGGTTTGGCCGGACGCGGTGAGGTTGCGAAAGCCTCGCGCGCTTACGCGCGAGAGGGTGTCAATAATCGCAAAAATGCGATCGAAGGTTGAGGGTTACTGAGCCCATGCCTTCATTTTTTCGAGAAGCGCTGCTTGCGTGTCTGCCGTCAGGATCTCGATCCATCGCGCTTCGAAGCGGCTGAGCGCTATCTTCAGATCAGTCGAAGACAGTCCCCGGCTCACAAGCCGGTTGGTCAATGTTTTCTTCGCGGCGCGGACTCCAGCCACTCCTGAAGGGCCGCTAGCCGCATCCACGGCCCTGTTCGCAGCTACCTCGATCAAGGCTTCGATTTCGAGTGGGGCCTTTTTGACCGCTTTTGCTGGCCGCAGCGCTTTACGCGCCACGTCCCTTTTTACCTTCGTGAAGTCGAAACCTTTGAAGGCGGTGGCTAGGTTGAGATCTTCGGGAAGGGCCATTTTCAAGGTGGTCATTGGCCCGCGCCAATCTTCTTCATCGCTGATCATTGTTCGGGTCTCCTATCGACGCCTGCGACGGCGTTTGAGTGGTTGCCGGCTACCGAGGAAGGCATCGAGGTCGGCGGATGAAGCGGTCGCTCGCTTTTCCGACGGCGTGATATCCCGCGTCTGTGAATCCGGCGCGCCGGTCACTGCAGTCGGCGCTATCGGCCTCAAGGATCGCGTGCGGGCCAGCTCCAAGATACGTGCGATCGCTTGAGTCTTACGGAGACTCGTTGGAGTTGCATCTCTCATCATTGACTCGCTCCGATTGAACCGCGGCGTGCATTACGAATAACCATGGAGCCACGGCTCCACTGCCGCCTTAGCCTTCGCCGCAAGGCCATGGGCACGAGCCGCATCGAGAATGGCGGAGAATTTCGGGTCCACACGTCGCCTGCGGTAGGCGGCCGAACGACTGACGCCTACATGTCGGCAGGCGTCGCGGAAATTTTGTCCTGATTGCAGCGCCGTTACGAGCGCCTCGTCGATCGTGGGGTGGCGATAGGTCATAGCGGACCATCCACGGCTTCAGCTTCCAGCTTCAGCTGCGCGGCGAGCGCGGGTTGGCTCTTTTCCAGTGCAAATTGCGTGGTCAAGTTCCAAAGTTTAGGGTGCTTTCGGTAGGGATTCGCAATTCCTTTCGTGTTCGGGGGCGCAGGCCTTTTGGTCGGAGCGTCACTCTCGTTGAGTTTTGGACTCTCGGCCTTGATCCGCTGGATGAATTCATCTGCGGTTACCGCAACTCCGTCTTGCTTGTAGCAAACTTGAGGTTGTCCGGCGTAGTCACGGACGAGGGCGACTGGGTTCATTGCCTGCCTCAGGAGACTGGCGTGCTTCGATAAGTTATGCGCTCCGATCGCGCGATCGGTCTCGGCGAGGACGAGGGCCGCTTCGAGCGCGGCGATGCGGGTGTTAGCGTCGGTCATGTATTCCTCTTAGGCAGGGTGATGGTTCCCGCCCCGTTTTTGACTCAGGGCGGCGATTTCGAGATGCACGACCACAATCCCCTGGCCGATGCCAGGGGCGCGTCCTTGCGCAGTTTTGAGAGATTGGGAGGCTCGCAGAACAGGAACGTCCGTCGCCGCAATGCGCGCGACGACAATCTAGGTGCCAAATTGTGCGGGAGCCGGACCTTGCACACAGTGTGCGCCGAGTCTACCGCTGAACTATGAGAAAACGGCGAAATCGTCAACGCGAATTTTGTGCTGCACACGGATTAAGTTTGGGTGTTGCTCAAAAGACTCAAACGTAACAATCAGCGATCCGTTCGCGGACAATCTTGTCGACGCCTTCCTCGCGAGCCTTGTCGAAAGCCCCGGCGAATGCGGGATCGTCTTTCCGCCCGTTTCGCACCATCGGTCGCGCCACGCCGCCGAGGCGGACAGCCTCTCAAAGTTGAGACCTACAGAAACGCACGCGGCGACCCTGCTCAATAGCGGCGGTGACTTGTTCGGCGAATGCTGCATCCGTGCGGACCCACCGCTGAAACGAAGAATACGAGGTTCCTCCGATCAGCGAAGCCGATCGGCGCGTATGACCCTTCGCCAGTGCTGCGATGATCACCGCATCGGTTTCGCGCGAACGGCGTCCGAACAAAAGATGCTGAGGCTCGGGAATTTCAACGGTCATCAGTTTTCTCCAGTATTCTCGATTACTTGCTTTTGCCAAAGAAGCGGGAAACCGCCTCCTTCACGTCTGGAAGCCCCTTGATGTCCTTGAGGTCCATGGGCCGCCGCTTGCCCCAGGCGGAGGCCTTGTCGAGACTGATGTGCTGGTTGGCGCACTCGCCACGGATGCGGGTTTTAATCTCTGCCGACGTCAACGGTTTGCCGCCTTGCCGGAACTTGGCGATATCGCCACCAACGATCGCGCAGGCCGCCTCGATGTTAGCTTTGCCGAACGAGGCCATCAGCTCTTCTAGGAAGGCCCCGCCGACGCTGAGTTTCCCTGCTTCGCGATCGAAGGTCAGATCGCCGCTCGCGGTCATCCGATCTTCGACGCTGATCAGTTGCTCATGCGTGGCTGGAAGCCCAAGCGACGAAGACGGTTCAGCCGTCACCTGTGCCAGTTCGGCCATGGTAGCATTCAAGTCGCGCGCGCGGGTCCGGCGCGCGGACGCGTGCTCGACAACCGCTCTATGAAACCATTGCCAGTAGTGAATTTTGGTTCCCTTGGCCGATCCCTTGAAAGCCGCGTTGCGTACTGCTGGAAGAATGTCGAGATCGAAGTCGGCGCCGTTCGCGAGCCAAAGCTTGACGACAGTCATGTCCGCAAGCGTTGTCGAACGCGCGACCTCATCGATGACCGGCGCCGCCGCTTCCAAAAGCGCGGCCCGTTTCCCTTCCAAATCAAAATCCGTTGAAGGTCCCGCATTATCGACGACGACGACAGTCTCGCGCGCGCGGTTGTTGTCTACTGTCGTCTGTCTATTGAGGGACTCTCTAATGTTTATATATTTATCAAGACTAAGTAGGCCCTCGTTTTCCGAGGGGTCATCGCAGATTGACCCCCCGTTTTCCGAGGGATCATTGCTCGTTGATCCCTCGTTTTCCAAGGGATCAACATTGTGACATGACACCGATGACTCCTCGCTTTCCGGCGGATCAATGTGCAATGACCCCTCGTTTTTCAGGGGATCATCCATGGATGATCCCCTCTTCTCCGTGTGGTCAAGCTGATCACTTGAGCCTAATGATCCCTCGTTTTGCGCGGGGTCATGATTGCTCTGATCGGTCCCCTCCCTCAGCGCGCGGGCTGCAGCTGCCTCTTGCCGAGCCGTCTCGATGAGTTGAGCCAAGCGAGGCGTAATGAGGTCGTAGCTGTTCGACTTTGAGCGCCCCCTGCGACGAGTTTCAACGATTCGGTTTTCATCTGTCGGGTCGTCAAGGGCCCGCATCGCGATGCGCACACGCTCTTCCTTCACACCGACGTACCGTTCGAGCGTTTTCATGTTCGGGAAGGCGTTTCGGAAGCCATCATCCGAAAGAGAAACGAACGAAATCAGAATGAGCTTCTGGGTCTGGCTGTAGTCTGCAGAGTTGAGGATGCCACGCACGGCGCTGAGCTTGCGCAAAGCGACAAATCCCTTGTCGGTCCCGCGCTCAGTGCCGGATTCATTTGAATGGGAAACTTTGTTCGACATTTTGTATTCCCAGCAATCCTCCGATGTCGCTAAAGGCATCATCGTCGGATGAAACGCGCACTATGACTGGGTTACAAAGCGAACCGTGTGGTCCTTTCAAATATATCAAACATCGCAAAGCGAGCGTCAAGATAGGCAACGCTTGTACTTGTCAATGGATACTCGCCTACAGGCACACTATCAGCATACAGATAATCCCGCTTGACGCTCACTCTGGGCGTCTCTCAACGGCAACGAAAGCACTGCGGAATCGCAGATATCGAAGTCGATCGCAACTAAGACACTGAAAGCGGCCGCTCTTTTGCCGATTGGAAATTTTGCCGGAGATCGCGCACGAATCCATGCCCTGCGAATGCAACGTGTGATAGGAACACGAAATGCAAATGAGCAAGCAAACCGCTCGGCGATTTCTCTTTCGCCGTCATCGCAAGCGACAAAAATCAACGCGATTGCTTGCTCATGAAAAAACAAACCTGCACTTACGAAAACAACGCCAGTGATTGGCTTACTCGGCGTGAGGCTGCGAGACATACGCGAATGTCTCCGACGCAGTTCGATCGCGAGCGCAAGAATGGACGTTTCCAGCCTACTGGTAGAGGATCGGCGCGTCGTCCGCTTTGGCGCGCAGTAGATCTTGACGCGGAACTCGGCAAAGGCGATCGTTGCGACGACCCGATTATGGCGCTGATCGATGAAGACGAATAGGCCGCCGAAATACGTCGCGAAGATCACCGCCAAGGGTAAGAGCTACTTATATTTCCGGCGTGGCAAATCTCGCTTCCGGCTGGAAGGCGAGCCGGGCTCGCCCGCGTTCGAAGCGGATTATCAGCGTCGCTTGAACGGGATCGCAATTGATCCGAAGCCCCCGCCGAAGATCCCGAAGTCAGTAGGTGCGCTGATCATCGACTACAAACAGGCGCCGGAATTCACTTCGCTAGAGCCAAAATCGCAAAAAGATTACGATCGGGACCTCGAGCGGCTCAAGCCCATCGAGATCTGCAAAGCGGCTGATATCAGACGTAAGCACGTCATCAAGATCCGGAACAAGGTCGCAAAGGCGTCTGGAGCGAGGGCCGCCGATCACTTCGTTTCGGTCGCCTCGGCTTTGTTCCGCGCCGGTCTCGACCTCGATTATGATCTAGAGGCCAACCCAGCCCACAACATCAACCGCCTCGCCAAGTCGGAGAGCTACGAAGTATGGCCGCAGCAAATCCGCGAGGCCTTCGAGAAATCATCGCCGCCAGAATACTTGATGACAGCGTACATGCTCGGACGATGGCTCGGCCTCCGCGCCAGCGACATCGTGCGTGTCGGCCCAGCGCACCGCGAAACCGACACGATCGTCATCCGTTGCGGGAAGACGCGGAAATCGTCCGGCGCGGACGCGCATGCCTCAATGAGCAGCGAGTTGAAAAGCCATCTCGAAAGGCTTCCGAAGGGTTTGCTGTACGTCAGACGCGAAGACGGAAGTTCCATCGACGCGAACGCACTCGCAAAACGGATGCGGAAGCATCTCAAAAGCATCGGCGTCGTCGGCTACACGGTTCATGGCCTTCGTCATCTGCGCGGGATGGAGCTTGCAGAGGCCGGCTGCTCCGAGAATGAAATCATGGCTCAACTCGGGCACGTCACGCCGCAAATGGCGGCGCACTACACGAAGGCAGCTAGGCGAAAAGCGCTCTCAGCGTCCGCCGCGAAGAAGCTCGAACAGGGCGAGAGAACGATTGTAAAACTGAAAGTGTAAAACCGGCCCCGGAAAAGTGTAAAACCGGAAAGGACAAAGCTGCGTATATCATTGAAAGATTTGGTGGGTGATCACGGGCTCGAACCGTGGACCCGCTGATTAAGAGTCAGCTGCTCTACCAACTGAGCTAATCACCCGTACCAATCGCCGGCCTAACTACGGGAACCGAGCGGCTCCAAAGGACGGCGAAGGGGCCCGAATACGGGCCCCTTGGACGGAGCGAATAGCATCGGCCGAAGGCTCTGTCCACCCCCTCGCCCAAACTATCACACCCCATTGAAATGAAGCCCGATTTTGCTGGCGTTTCCGGGGAAAACACGCCCTCTTGTCTCAACCCCTGCCGTTCCGGCCGTGCACATAGGCCGACATGGCGACCCCGAGCCCGATCATCAGCGTCGTCATCGATGTGCCGCCATACGAGACGAGCGGCAGCGGAATACCGACGACGGGCACCAGCCCCGTGATCATGGCCAGGTTGATAAAGACATAGAGGAAGAAGGTCATTGCCGAACCCGCGATGGCGAGCCGGGCGAAGTGGTTCTCGCACCGCTGCGCCATCAGCATCATCATCAGGATGAGCAGCCCATAGACCGCGATCAAAAACAGCATCCCGGTGAACCCCCACTCCTCGCCGATGATGCTCGCGATGAAGTCCGTATGTTTCTCAGGGACAAAATCGAGCTGGCTCTGCGTGCCCTGCATGAACCCCTTTCCCGCAACGCCGCCCGCTCCGAGCGCGATCTTCGACTGCGTGATGTGATAGCCCGCGCCAAGCGGATCCATGCCGGGATTGAGAAACACTTCGACGCGCCGCTTCTGATAGTCGTGCATTCCCGACCAGATCACAGGCAGCGACGCGAGGGCGAGCAAACCGCCAAGCGCGAAGTAGCGAAGCGGCACGCCGGCGAGAAACATCAGCGACAAACCCAGCGCAACGAACAGTGCGGCCGATCCGAGATCGGGCTGCTGCATGGTCAGGAAAACCGGCACGCCGATGATGAGAAGCGGCAGCAAGATAAACAGCGGTTTGCCAACTTTTTCTGGCAGCACTTGAAAATAGAAGCGCGCCAGCGCCGCGACGAGCGCGAGTTTCATCAGCTCCGACGGCTGAAAGGAGATTGGACCGGCATCGATCCACCGTTTCGCGCCGAGCGCTTCCGAGCCTATGAACGGCACGAGCGCCAGCATCAGAAGCGCCACGAGATACGCGGGATAAGCGAGCCTCATCCACACATCCAGCCGGACGAGCGCCATGGCGACGACGATGCCGAGCATGATGAGGAAGCGGAGCGTATGCCGCTCGGCCCAAGGCTGAAACGAACCGCCGGAGACGGAATAAAGCGTCGCCGTTCCGATGCCCGCCAGCAGAGAGGCTGTCAGCAAGAGGGGCCAGTTGATGCGCCACAGCTTCTCGCTGAGGCGAAGCGGCCGGCCGAAGGTGCTGCGCGTAGCGAATAAGGTTTCCATCATCCCGCCTTCTCACCGTAGTTCGTCGCCGGAACAACGCCGCCACCCGGGGGAATATCGCCGTGGGCGGGACCGGCGCGATCGACGGCGAGATTGAGAATGTCGCGCGCGAGCAGCGCGGCAGTCGCGTTGCCGTCTCCGCCACGCTCGATGACGGTCGCTATCGCATAGCGCGGCGCCTCCGCCGGTTCGAAGCCGGCGAAGACTTTCGACCCGCCGGACTTGCCTGCCACCATTGGTTTCCCCGCGCCGAGCTTGGCCTCGTTGGCGCTTCCGTTCTCGTCGTTGACGACGGCGGCCATGCCTTTACGAATGGCGTCGAAACTCTCTACTCCGAATGGCAACCGCTGAAATTCCGGAGCGCCCGCGCGCTTCCCGACGACCGGAACGACAGCCCGTCCGCTGGCGATGCGAGCCGCCATCACCGCGAGTTGCAACGGCGTCGCCTGCATGTAGCCTTGCCCGAGGCCCGTCAGCAGCGTCTCGCCGCCGAGCCACGACGCATTGAGATTGCCGCGCTTCCAATCCGGATCCGGAACCAGCCCGGCCTTCTCTTCGCCGAGCCCGACGTTCGACGTCCCACCGAGCCCCATCGCGCGAGCCGCCGCCGCGATCCGTGTGATCCCCAAACGGCTCGCCACCTCGCAGAAGAACACTTCGCAAGACGATCGGATCGCCTCGTGCACCGACAGGCTCCCGTGACCGTCGTGCTTCGAGCAACGGTAGACTTCGCCGCGATACGCATAGTGCCCATCGCATTGAATGCGTTCGCCCTGCGAAAGAACGCCGGCATCGAGACCTGCAAGCGCCGTCACAACCATGAACGCCGATCCCGGCGCATATTGTCCGGCGATCGCGCGATTGAGCAGCGGCTTGTCTTCCGACTGCACGAGCTTCTGCCAGTCCGCGCCCGCGATGCCGCCCGCAATCGCGCCCGCATCGAAACCCGGAACCGATGCCATGACGACGATGCCACCGGTCGCAATGTCCAGCATCACCGCCGCTGCGCGGCCTTCCCGTTGCATCCGGTCCGAGACGAGCCGCTGCAGCTCGGAATCGACCGTGAGCGTCACGTCCCGGCCCCCAACCGGCTCGACCGTTTCAAGATTGCGGATGATACGTCCGCGCGCATCGACTTCGACCTTCTGAATGCCGCCCGTGCCGCGCAGCTCGCCGTCGAATCCGAGTTCGGCGCCGCCCTTGCCGATACGCATTTCAGGAAGTCTTGCGACCGCGTCGTCATTGATGGCGAACCGTTCGACGCTTCCGACGTAGCCGACGACATGACTGAGTGCAGGTCCATCGTGATATCGGCGGCGCAGCGCGAAATCCGTGGCGATGCCGGGGAGGCTCGGCGCGAAGAGATTGAGCTGCGCTACCTGTTCGAAGCTCAAGTCGGAAGCGATCGTCGTCGGAACGTAGCGTCCCTGCTTGCGCGCCCGCGCGACGATCTTCGCGATCTCGTCGTCCGACAGCGGCACGATGCGGCTGACGCGCCGAAGCACGCCGCTGGGATTCTTTGCAAGACCCGGTGTAATCATGACCCGAAAGACCTGCTCGTTGTCAGCGAGCAGGCGGCCGTAAGCATCGAAAATGCGTCCCCGCTTCGGCGCCAGCACCTGCAGATTGATGCGGTTATCTTCGGCAAGTGGCCCATAGCGGCGCGCACCGATCACCTGCAGATCGAATACCCGCCAGCCGACAAGGCCTAAACCCGCCGCCTGCACACCGCCGAGCAGCAAGCTTCGCCGCGTAAACTGATCCCCTCGCCCGCGCTCGTCCCCATCCAACACATCCGTCATCCGCTGCCTCGCGTCAGACGGATGCCCCGGGCCGATCTAGACCGGAAGCGGAGAACGCCGAGCAACGGCACGAGCACGATGGCGGCAACTATGGTGATCAGGGTGCTCCGCGCATAGGGCTGCCAGTCAAGCAGCTGCAGAAAATAGAGCGACGCCAGCATCCACGAAAAGCCCGTCACCGCGACGATCGCGGCGGCAAGCAGCGCCATTCTGCCAGCGGCGGTCTCTGTCCGCGCGCGCGATGCGAAGAGCGCGACGATGTACGTGAACAAATAGACGAGCACCCAATAGCCGAGAGGGCCTTGCGTCAGCACATCGAGCGTCAGGCCCGCGATGAAGATCGCCCACTCCGGCAGCCACGCATCGGGGTCGAGCGTCCATTGATAGATCGCGATCACCGGCAAGAGCGGCAACACGAAACGATCTTCCGCCGCCAAGCCCCACGGCAGCGCCGCCGCGAGTGTCAGTACCGCGACGGAAATGATCGGCATCAATAGGCGGAGCGACCTCATTTGGCTTTCCCCGGCGAAGCATTGCCAAGCGAAGCATTAGGCGGCGAAGCGGTGTTGTTCACCTCTCCCGCAGTTTTCCGGTTCGAAAGCTCGTCGGTGAGATCGTGAAACGGATCGGCGAAAAAAAGCACGCTTACGTAATCCAGCCGGTCGAGATCGGCGCGCAACGCAACGCGCGGCTCCGAGAGGCTGCCCGCAACGGCGCCGAGACGAAGCCCAGCTGGAAAGACCCCACCCGTGCCCGACGTCGCCACATCGTCGCCGATGGCGATATTGGCGTCGTCCGGAATGTAGATCAGCTTCGGACGCGAGCTGTTGTCCCCCGCAAGAATTCCGCGCACGGCATTGGGCCCAATCCGAACGGGAATCCGGCTGTTGAGATCGGTCGCAAGCAGCACGCGCGCCGCATCCGGGGCAACATCGACGATCCTGCCGACAAGCCCGTCGGCGTTGACGACGGGATAGCCCTCTTTCACGTTTCGCCCGCGTCCGGCATCGATCGTTACGCTGCGCACGAACGCGCCGCTTGCATCCGAGATGACGCGGCTCGTGACGAAATCGAGCTTCTGCTCGGGCACGACCTTTGCGAGCGCTTCGAGATCAGCAACCTTCCCTTCGAGTTGTTGTGCCCGCCACTTCCAGCTTTCGAGCTTTTGATTTTCCTGCCTGAGCCGCTCGAGTTCGTTCCCAAGGTCAACTTGCGTCGATATCGATCGCCCGATCTCGCGGACGGGCTGAGCCGGGATCATCGCACCCTGCAATACCGGCGTCAGCCACGAAGCGGCGCGCCATCGCACATCGCCCAGCATGCTATGATCGAGACGGCTGAGAAGCAGCAAACCGGATGCCGCGAATACCAGTAGCAACAGCACCGGACGCATGCGCTTTCCCGGCGCCACACCATCCGTGCGCCGAAGAAAGAGATTATGATCCTTGAGCCGCGTCATGCCGCTTGTCCGCCGCTCTCGACCCGCTACACGAAAAGGGGTCAGGGTCTGATCAAAAGATGCTCACGCTCTTTGAGCGTTCGCAGTATTGCCGCTGTTCCCGTAATGACGCATTGCTCCGGAACTTCGGGTAAATGAATTTTGACGCCGACCCTGCGTTCGAGCTCCTCGTCGAGTTTCGTCAGCTTCGCGCCGCCGCCAGAAAGATAAATGCCGCGCTCGCAGATATCCGTCGAAATCTCCGGCGGCAGATCCTCGATCGTATGCTGAATGAATTCCGCGATCTGCTCGACGGTTCCTTCGAGCGCCTCTGCAATATCGTGCGGTCCAAGAACGACCGTCTTCGCCTTGCCTTCCTTCATCTCCCGGCCGCGAATGACGATTTCCGCCGTTTCGCCGTTAATGATGCGCGACGCCGATCCAGCCTCGATCTTGATGCGTTCGGCATTCGCCTCGCCGATCACCAGCTGGTGCTTGCGCCGGACGTAACGGACGATGGCGTCATCCATCGCATTGCCGCCGCAGCGGATCGAGCGCGCCTGCACCACGCCGCCAAGCGACAGAACCGCAACATCCGTCGTCCCGCCGCCGATATCGACGACCATCGATCCCTTGGGCTCGTCGATCGGCAACCCGGCTCCGATCGCGGCCGCCACCGGCTCCTCGACGAGAAACACTTTGCGCGCACCGGCTGACAGCGCCGTCTCGTAAACCGCGCGCCGCTCCACCGGCGTCGCACCGGCCGGCACGCAAACCAAGATCCGCGGACGAATGAATTCGATGAGCGATTTCGTGCGGCCGATGAACTGGCGCAGCATTTCTTCCGTGGCGATGAAATCGGCAATCACGCCGTCTCTGAGCGGCCGGATTGTCTCGATGCTTTCCGGTGTCCGGCCGAGCATCTGCTTTGCTTTCTCGCCGACGGCCAGAACATCGCGGACACCGCCGCGCGACCGAATGGCGACGACCGACGGCTCATTGATGATGACGCCCCGCCCCTCCACGTAAACGAGCGTGTTCGCGGTGCCGAGATCGATAGCAATGTTGTCGGAGAGGACGTTGCTGAAGCCTAAACCGAACATTCGCGAACCTGGCCTACTCTCTGCCGCCGAGCTAATAAAGCGGACGGCGTTATACAAGAATGCCGCCACGTCCAAAGCAAGGCTTCCGCGCGAATGTTAACTTACGGCTGCCCCTTTCCATATTCCGCCAGATGGACGCGGGTAGCGCACAGTGCTCCCGCACGCCACCCCGCCAAATTAAGCGAAAACTCGTTCTATTCTTCTAGACCGCCTGCTGCGCCTGGGCGGTTTTCTGCCGCTTGACGACAAGCTTGTTCAGCGCCGCGACAAATGCCCGGGCGGAGGCGACGAGCGTATCGGGATCGGCGGCCCGGCCGGTTGCTATACGGCCATCCTCCTCGAGACGCACCGAAACTTCCGCTTGCGCATCGGTGCCCTCCGTCACCGCGTGCACCTGATAAAGATCGAGACGCGCATTATGCGGGAACAGCAGCTTGATCGCATTGAAGGTTGCATCGACCGGCCCGTTGCCGGCGCTCTGCACTGTTTTTGACTGCCCGTCGACATCAAGCGTCAGCGTCGCCGATTGCGGCCCCATCGTACCGGCGATCACGGTCAAGGCCGTAACCTTCACCCGGTCGTTCATGTGCGCCATGCCGTCGTCGACAAGCGCTTCGATGTCTTCGTCGTAGATGTGCTTCTTCCGGTCGGCGAGCGCCTTGAACCGGTTGAAGGCATCCTCCATCGCGTTGTCGCCGAGCGTGTAGCCGAGCTCCTTGAGCTTGGACTTGAACGCCGCGCGCCCGGAATGCTTGCCCATGACGAGCGACGATTTTCCGACGCCGACGGATTCCGGCGTCATGATCTCGTAAGTCTCGGTATTCTTCAGCACGCCGTCCTGATGAATCCCGCTCTCGTGCGCAAACGCGTTCCGGCCGACGATCGCCTTGTTGTACTGTACTGGGAAGTTCGTCACCGCCGAAACGAGCCTCGATGCCCGCGACAGCATTTCGGACTTGATGCCCGTATCGTGCGGCAGCAGATCGTGACGCGTGCGAATGGCCATCACGATCTCTTCGAGCGCGGCATTGCCCGCCCGCTCGCCAAGGCCATTGATCGTGCATTCGATCTGCCGCGCACCCGCCCGAACGCCGGCCAGCGAGTTGGCGACCGCCAGGCCCAGGTCGTCGTGGCAGTGGGTCGAGATGATGACCTTGTCCATGCCAGGGACGCGCGTCTTCAGCATCGTGATGAGGTCGAAATACTCTTCCGGCAGCGCGTAGCCGACCGTATCGGGAATATTGATCGTCGTCGCGCCCGCCTTGATCGCCGCTTCCACGACCCGGCAGAGATAATCGTGCTCGGTGCGCGTCGCGTCCATCGCGCTCCACTCGACATCGTCGGTATAGCCGCGCGCCCGCGTTACCGACGCGACGACCCGCTCATAAACCTGTTCCTGCGTCAGCTGCAGCTGATGCTGGCGATGCAGCGGCGACGTGCCGATGAACGTATGAATACGGCCGCGCTTCGCTGGCTTGATCGCTTCGCCCGCGCGGTCGATATCGTTGAAGTTCGCCCGTGCCAAACCGCAGATGACCGATTGCTTCGCGAGTTTGGCGATCTCCGTCACCGCCTCGAAGTCGCCATCCGACGCAATCGGGAAACCGGCCTCGATCACGTCGACACCCATTGCATCGAGAAGCTCGGCAACCTGCAGCTTCTCCTCGAACGTCATCGTCGCGCCGGGGCACTGCTCGCCGTCGCGTAAGGTTGTATCAAAAATTATGATCTTGTCGGCTTCGCGCTTCGGCGCTGCCGGCGCGTTCTTGATTTCGGAAGTCATCGCTTTTTCATCCTTTGCCGGGCGACTCTTGGGTCTGCCGCGAGCGCTATCAAGCTCTATTTGGTGGCCGTCTGATCCCCTGGGCACGAACCCGGCGACGGCCGGGCGTCATGCGGCCCAGGGGCCGGTAAGGAGAAGGCTAAGGAGCAGCGAAAATAGGAACTTAGGCGCGAGGGTGCCGCCGCGGTTGCTCGTAGCAAACGCCAAAGTTGCAGCAATGCCGGTCGCGCGCGCCATGAAGGCAAAAGTCCGATCCGTGGGACCCATCCGGTCCAACAATTCAATCGAGGGGTGAATAACCGATCTGGTTCCCGAAAATCAAGCCGTTCCGCCGCCGCGGCCAGGAACGCGGCCAGGCATCAGCAACAAAACCGGCCGTCTGCGGCAATTTTCGTCCAATTCCAACGGATAACGGTCGCAAAACTCGTTCAGAAACTGCCACAAGTTCACATCCGAAGCATTTCCCGGGGAGAAGATTGCGTGACCGTAGCCATTGAACCATCCACCGAAGCGAACGCGTACCCGCCGGCCCTCGTCGCTCTGCACTGGTTTACGGCACTGGCCTTCGTCGCGGTGTTCGCCGCCGTCGAGTTCCACGAATCCTTTCCGAAGGGCGACCCGACGCGCGACCAGCTCATGCTGCTCCACAAGTCGCTCGGGATCACGATCCTGCTCCTGGTCATCGTCCGCATCCTGCTGCGGACCCGCATCGTCGCACCACGGATCATCCCAGTTCCGCCAGCTTGGCAGACGGGCATCGCCCATCTCACCCACGCCGCGCTCTATGCTGCGATGGTGGCGATGCCGTTGCTCGGCTGGCTGATGTCGAACGCCGCAGGCCGCCCCGCTCCCTTTTTCGGGCTCGAGCTTCCCTACCTCATCGGCGAGAACAAAGACTTCGCGCGCACTCTGAAGGACGCGCACGAGTTCATCGGCAACGCGCTCTATTTCATTATCGGCTTGCACGCATTCGCCGCGCTGGCGCACCACTACGCCTATAAGGACAACACGCTGTCCCGCATGTTGCCAGCCGCTGCGCGCAAAGAAGTCCTGGCGCGCAAGTAGACGATCAGATCTTCAACGTTCCCTCGGCGACGCGCACGGCATAGCCGCCGATGCGCACGCCTTCGAGCTTCCCGCGCGCGACCGTCATCGTCAGAGAGATCGCGCTCGGGCGCCCCATTTCGAAGCCCTGCTCGATGCCCCGTTTGTGCACGCCGTCGGTCAGGCCGTCGAACTCCTGGATGACGTAGGCGAAGCTCGCCGCGGCCGACCCCGTCGCCGGATCTTCGCTGACGCCCAAGTCGGGCGCGAACATCCGCGCATGGAATGCCGACTGCCCACGCACGCACTGCCGCGTGTAGAGGTAGACACCACTGATGCCGCGATCCGTGAACGCCCGCGCCCAGTGCTGCGGAGAAATACGCACCTTCGCCATGGCCTCGAGGTTCGATACCGGCACGAAGGCAAAGACCGGCGCACTTCGAACCAGCGTCGGCTTGTGATTTTCGAAGGTGATCTCGCTCGGAATGAGACCTACCGCCGCCGCGATCTGCTCGGGTTCCGGCAACAGCTCCGGAACTGAGCCGAGCTTTGGCGCGTCGAACTCTCCGAACGACGCCCCGCCCGCCCGCATGCGCACGCCCACTCGAAGGCTGCCGACCTCTTCCTCGAGCGCGATGATCGCATCGCTCTCGCCGTTTCCGAGCATCGCGCGAAGCTCGGCCAGCAGCACGGCCGTGCCGATCGTCGGATGGCCCGCAAATGGTAGCTCCCGGCTCGGCGTGAAGATGCGGATGCGCGCCGTATGCCCCGGACTCGTGGTCGTCAGCACGAACACCGTCTCGGAGAGATTGAACTCCCGGGCGATCGTCTGCATGTCGGCGGTGCTCAGCCTGTCGGCGCCAAGCACGACGGCAAGCGGATTGCCGCCGAACGGCCGTTCCGTGAAAACGTCCAGGACATGATATGTGAGCGCCATCGTGCGCCATACTCCCCGCTGCCTCGCCGAGCCGCGACGAGCGACCCGTGTGAGCGGCGGCACCATGCGGCAACCCTCGGTCGCCGCCAAGCCCTTTTTCACCTAGCGCGAGGGCCTCAGCGCGCGGCGAAAAGCGCCTCCAGCAATGCGCGCGCATAAGGCAGCATCTTGAGCTCTGCGATGTCAGCGAGGCTCGCGACCGGAATGATCACTTCCAACTCCGGATCGTCGCTCGTCGCGTTGTGTTCGTCGACGAGCCTCATGATCTCCGCCGTCGAGAGCGCCGCATTGAACAAGATCGCGAAACACAATTGCGTACCGGATCGCGCAACGATGAAGCGACCCTCGCGTTCGACATGGTTCGCGACCGCTCCCAGCTCTTCGGCAATTTCCCGCTCGATGCTCCGCGTGATGTCGATCGTGCCGTCAGGCTGCACGTCACGCGCGTCGATAAAGCCCGATGGAAGACAGGCGAAACCATAATTGACGTTCCCCGGCATTTGCTGCGCCAGCAGAATGTCGCCGTCGGAAGAGCGAATGATCGCCGAACCAAAACCGTCGACAACACCGGCCTCGGGATAGCCGCCGAGCCGCCAATAGAGATAGCTTTTGAAATCCGTGCGCGTCAGCGTTGCTTCGAGCACGTCATCGCCGAAACGCACGCTATCGATCAGATGCACGATGCCATTGAAATACGAGGAATTGGATTTTGTCGCCGCCTGCCAATGCGCGTCGATATCGGCTGCATACTTGACCGCAAATGGCCAAGGCTCACTGGATAATTTCAGCGAACAATTCGAAACGGATTTTACGCCGTCTGCAAACGGAAAAACGGCATCCGGCATCGCGCGGGCTTTCACGTGCAATCCTCACGCATATAAGGCGCGAGGGATCGGCAGCCGCAAATAAGTCTCCATTTGACTAAAACGCGCCCCAGCAATTTCGGCTCCTCTTCAAATGCTCGAAGCACAAATATGTTGGGCGCTTATCGATGTGAATTCCAACTGCACAAAAAAGCTCTAGCCTTGGCTTCAGCCAAGTTTGGTCATGACCCGGCCAAGATTCGAACCGCATATGACACTCACGACAGCGTCGCTGGGGGGCGACAGTCAAGATCTCCCAGCACCTCTTAGCCGGTTTCAGCAGCCTGGTGTTGCACCAGGTACATTGCGGCGAGGTGTGATGATGGATCACCTGCCGCCCGATGGAAACACCATCGGGCTCACGCAGCGGCCGCGCTGCGTCAGAGCCCCTTTATATCCGAAGAAGCCGTGCAAGCGGCAGAATCGGAAACGGGCGGCAGAGGTCCCCGCTCCTCTGCCGCCCGCGTTAGTCCCGGTCGATTGTCCGAAAGGTCAGTTGGCTGGATTTGACGTAGACCGCCCGCGCTGCCGCACGTAAACCCTCCCCAAAGCGCAGTAGTGCGGGCGGTTCCAGCTGTCTGGACCCCGCCCGGAAATCTACCGCAGCGATCAGTTCTTGCCCTTGTCGACGAGCTTGTTCTTGGAGATCCAGGGCATCATCGCGCGCAGCTTTGCACCGACTTCCTCGATCTGATGGCTGTCATTCAAGCGCCGCGTCGCCTTGAAGTTCGGCTGACCCGCCTTGCACTCCAGCATCCAATCACGCGTGAAGCGGCCGGTCTGAATGTCGGCAAGCACGCGCTTCATCTCCGCCTTCGTCTCGGGCGTGATGATTCTCGGACCCGTCTTGTACTCGCCGTACTCGGCCGTGTTCGAGATCGAGTAGTTCATGTTGGCGATGCCGCCCTCGTAGATGAGGTCGACGATAAGTTTCACTTCGTGCAAGCATTCGAAATACGCCATCTCCGGCGCATAGCCCGCTTCGACGAGCGTCTCGAAGCCGGCGCGGATCATCTCGACGAGACCGCCGCAAAGCACGGCCTGCTCACCGAAGAGATCCGTTTCGCACTCTTCGCGGAACGTCGTTTCGATGACACCCGAGCGGCCGCCGCCGATGGCCGACGCATAGGAAAGAAAGAGATCGTGCGCGTTGCCGCTCTTGTCCTGATGGACCGCGATCAGGCACGGCACGCCGCCGCCCTTCTGATACTCGCCGCGCACCGTGTGACCGGGCCCCTTCGGCGCCACCATGCCGACGTCAAGGTCGGACCGCGGCTCGATCAGGTTGAAATGAACATTGAGGCCGTGTGCGAAAAGAAGAGCCGCGCCCTTCTTCATATTCGGCTCAAGCTGTTCTTTGTAGATGTCGGCCTGCAGTTCGTCCGGCGTCAGCATCATGATGACGTCGGCCCATTTCGCGGCGTCGGCCACTTCCATGACCTTGAGACCAGCACCCTCGGCCTTCTGCGCCGAAGCCGAACCCTTGCGCAGCGCAATGACGATGTCCTTGACGCCCGAGTCCTTCAAGTTCAACGCATGCGCATGGCCCTGGCTGCCGTAGCCGACGACCGCGACTTTTTTCGATTTGATAAGGTTGATGTCGGCATCACGATCGTAATAGACGCGCATGGGCGGCCTCTCGGGTTCCCCGGTCGAAATCGTTCGGAACGGGCTGGGTTGAAAGACAGGGGCTCGGAACCGGGCCCGAAATCTGGGCGGAACCTACAGAGATCGGCATAAGGATTCAACGGGCCGGGGTGCTACCGACTGCCCTAGATCGAATTTTTCTCGGCTCCCGCTCGCGAGCCCCGTGCAACCATTAACTGAACCCTAACTCCGAATACGCATATTTGGCCGTCTCCGATGCCCAATTTGGACCCGACGCCATGCGAACGATCGCGTTATTCGGAATGCTGTTTGCCGCCGTCACCGTTGCCGGTTGCGGGAATAGCGCGACAGCCGTGCAGCCGAAAACGAAGGTCGAAACGGGCGTTTTCATCTCGTCGGGCGACTGCGCCGGCGTTCAGAAACTGACGATCGACCAATGCGGACAGGCGATCGACAAAGCTGTTGCGCTGCATCGAAGCCGCGCGCCGTCCTATAATTCGCTGAATGCTTGCGCAGCCGCCGAGGGCCCGGACCGCTGCGCCAAGGGCGTCGACGGCAAATACCAACCGAACATCCAGGCATTTCTGGTCACCTTCGGTCAGCCGCCGAGCGCCCTGCCGCTCTACGCCACGTCCGATGGTTCACTCGCTTTCAAAGGGCTCGACAAACAGAAGTTTGGGCTGAACGATGACGGTTCTCATTTCTCTGAATCGGCCGAGGCGTTGGCACACGAAAACGCCCGGATGGCCAAGAAGGGCTGACGCGCGGCGTAGAACGCTCAAATCATTTCGCGGACGAGCGGCCACAGCGACGCAACGAGCGCAACGGCCATCGCCACGTTGAAAATCTTGACCTGCCGCTCATTCGCGAGAAGCGGCCTGAGCGAGGTGCCGAAGAAGGCCCAAGTCGTCGCTGAAATCAGCGAGACCGTGAGAAAAATCGCTGAAATCAACGAAACGCCGGCCCAAAGGTTCGCGGGCGAAACGTAGTTGGCCGCGACGCTCAGCGCTATCATCACGCCTTTCGGATTGACCCACTGGAACAGCGCCGCCTCGAAAAACGTCATCGGCCGCGCTTTTTCGCTGACGACCGGATCGCTCGTTCCCGCCGTCGCGATCCGCCACGCGAGCCACAGCAGATATCCGATGCTGATGATGCGCAGAACCGAATAGAGCGTCGGAAATGCCGTGAACACCCGCCCAGCGCCGAGAGCAACCCCCGCGAACATGATCGTGAACCCGATCGTCACGCCGAGGATGTGCGGCCACGTCCGCGCGAAACCGAAATTGACGCCGGATGTCAGCAGCATCGTGTTGTTCGGCCCGGGCGTCATGCCCGAGACGAAAGCAAACGTAAGCAGCGACAGAAGGAGATCCTGCGACATCTGAACGGCAACGCGGCGAACCGGTTCTCCCTGTTGCCGATCAAAAACTGTGAAATTGTTTGACGATCAGCCGCCCGCACCCCGGCCGATGGCGGCGATGCCGGTGCGTGAAACTTCGACCAGCCCGAGCTCCGTCATCAGCTGAACGAACGTCTCGATCTTCGAAGGCTTACCCGTAACCTCGAAAACGAAATGCTCGAGTGACGTATCGACGACTTGGGCCCGGAAGATCTCGGCCAGCCGCAGCGCTTCGATGCGTTTGTCACCCTTGCCCGCAACCTTGACCAGCGCCAGCTCGCGCTCGATCGATCCGCCCTCTTCCGTCAGATCGCGCACGCGATGCACGGGAACGAGACGCTCGAGCTGATGCTTGATCTGCTGCAGAACAGCCGGCGTGCCGCTGGTGATAACGGTAATGCGCGACACGCGCTTCTCGTGCTCGACCTCGGTGACGGTCAAGGAATCGATATTGTAGCCACGGCCCGCAAAAAGGCCGATGACCCGCGCCAGCACGCCCGGCTCGTTGTCAACGACGATCGAGAGCGTACGCGAGACAATCTCCTGCGATCTGAGTACGCTCGGCGGCGGCATTTGCTTCGTAAGGTCGGACATCGTCGGTCTCTTAGGTCGGATGAAAGTTTGGATCAGATGAAGCTTTCGACCAGCGTGTGGCCCTCGGAGTAATCCGGGATGCGCCACGGCTCGACGAGCGCTGCCGCCCGCCACGCTTCGTATGCGGGATGCGCAAGAACGGCATCCATATAGGTTCGCGTCGCCTCGCGCACGGGAATTTGATACGTGTCGAACCGCGTCACGACGGGCGCATACATGGCATCGGCCGCCGAGAACGCACCGTAGAGAAATGGCTGTCCGCCCGCAAAGCGATTGTGCGCCTCCGCCCAGATGTCCTCGATCCGGTCGATGCAGGCGCGCATCGGCTCGGTTAACGGCGGCGTCGCAAAGCGGGCGCCGAGGTGCATCGGGCAAGCCTGCCTGATCGCCTGAAAGCCCGCGTGCATCTCATTCGAGATGGAGCGGGCATGGGCGCGCGCACTGACATCGCGCGGCCAGATCGCAAGCTCCGGAAATTTCTCCGCCAGATACTCGATGATGGAGAGGCTCTCCCAGATGGCGATATCGCCGTCGGCAAGTGCCGGCACCTTCCCGGAGGGCGAATACTCGAGCACCAGCCCTCGGCTTTCAGGCGTCCTCAACGGAATGAAAACTTCCTCGAACGGAATGTTGAATGCGGAAAGCACAAGCCATGGCCTGAGCGACCACGACGAGTAAAGCTTGTTGGCAATGACGAGCTTCAGCATCGTTGCTAGTTCTTGCTCGCCGCGCCGGCATCGGGGTTGGCCTCACCTGGCTTTTGCGGCGGGAACACCGATTTCAAGAAGATAGGCATGCCATTGGTATCGACCAGCTTCTTGAACTTCTCGGCTTCTTTCGTCGATATTTTGTATTGCTGGAACGTCGCGACGAACCGTTGCCCCATGCCACGCGCAATGTCTTCCGGCGCCGGCGTACCCATCCGCACGCGATCGGCCTGCGGAATGCGCGAATAGATCTGCGCCAGCACTTGGCTGTGCATGTAGTCCTGCGCCATGCACGACTCGAGACCTGCCGAATATTCGCTGGCGAGCGTCTGCGTTCGGTAGCAGGCGTCGAGGAACTTCAATACGCCGGCCGAGCCCTGGCTGCGATGCAGTTCGCCAAGGCGTTTCGCGGCATCCTTGATGTTAGCAACGTGGTCCCAGGTTTCCCTGGCGGCCGACGTCTGCGGCACGGCAACGATGGCGGACGCGCACATAGCGGCGGCCAACACCAGTCCAATACCGAAGCCTGAGCCCCCGTTTCTCAAACCAATACCTTCCCTTCGTCGCCGATCGCGCGCTCGACCTCTTCGTCCGTAATGTTCTCGCCGAGCAGCATCTCGTTATGACCCTTTCCAGAAGGAATCATCGGGAAGCAGTTCGCGAGCTTGGCGACGCGGCAATCAAGCATCACCGGCCCCTTCGTATTGATCATTTCTTCGATCGCATCGTCGAGATCGGCCGGATGCTCGCAACGCATGCCTGCCCAGCCGTAGGCTTCGGCGAGCTTCACGAAATCCGGCAGCGCTTCCGTATAGCTCTCCGACAGGCGGTTGCCGTGCAGGAGCTGCTGCCACTGACGCACCATGCCCATGTACTCGTTGTTCATGATGAAGACCTTGACCGGCAGCCGGTATTGAACTGCCGTTGAGCACTCCTGAATGTTCATCAGGATCGATGCGTCACCCGCAACGTCGATGACGAGCGATCTCGGATGCGCAAGCTGCACGCCGATCGCGGCCGGCAGTCCATATCCCATCGTGCCCAGTCCTCCAGACGTCAGCCAGTGGTTCGGCTCCTCGAATTGAAGGAACTGCGCCGCCCACATCTGGTGCTGACCGACCTCGGTCGTGAAGAACGTATCGCGATTCTTCGTCAGCTCCTGCAGACGCTGACACGCGTACTGAGGCATGATGATGTCTTTGGAATTTTTGTAAGCCAGCGACTTCTTCGCCCGCCAGCCATCGATCTGCTTCCACCAAGCCTTGTGCGCCGGCTTGTCGACCGTCGGCGCTTTGGCCTTCCAGATCCGCAGCATGTCCTCGAGAACGTAGGCACAGTCGCCGATGATCGGTACATCGACCACGATGTTCTTGTTGATCGACGAGGGATCGATATCGACGTGAATCTTTTTCGATCCCGGCGAAAACGCATCGACGCGGCCCGTAATGCGATCGTCGAAGCGCGCGCCGATGTTGATCATCACGTCGCAATCGTGCATCGCGAGATTGGCTTCGTAGGTGCCGTGCATGCCGAGCATGCCGAGCCACTGCTTGTCGGACGCCGGATAGGCGCCGAGCCCCATCAGTGTTGACGTGATCGGATAGCCCGTCAGCCGCACGAACTCGCGCAGCAGCTGGCTTGCCTTCGGACCCGAATTGATGACACCGCCGCCGGTATAGAACACCGGCCTTTTGGCGCTGGCGATGATATCCACGGCTTCGCGAACAGCCGTCTGCTCCGGCTTCAGCTTCGGCCGGTAGGTCTTGTGCTGAATATTCGACGGCCCGACATAATTGCCGAGCGCGAATTGCACGTCTTTCGGAATATCGACGACCACCGGCCCCGGACGGCCCGTGCGCGCGATGAGGAACGCTTCATGCAGGATGCGCGCGAGATCATTCACGTTCTTCACGAGCGTGTTGTGCTTCGTGCATGGCCGGGTGATGCCGACCGTATCGCATTCCTGGAACGCATCGTTGCCGATGAGGTGCGTCGCCACCTGCCCCGTGATGCACACGAGCGGAATGGAATCCATCAAGGCGTCGGTCAGGCCCGTCACGGCATTCGTCGCGCCCGGCCCCGACGTCACGAGACAAACACCGACCTTGCCAGTCGAGCGCGCATAGCCTTCCGCCGCGTGCAACGCGCCGCCTTCCTGGCGAACGAGGATGTGGCGGATCTTCTCCTGCTTGAAGATCTCGTCGTAGATCGGCAGCACCGCGCCGCCGGGATATCCGAAGACCAGCTCGACGCCCTGGTCGGCCAGCGCCTGCAGTACGATTTCGGCGCCGGTCATCGTGCGTGCCATGCGTAAACTCCTTCGCCGGCCAAAGGGCTCGGGCGGTTTCGAAAAGGTTGCCGGAAAGTAGGGGTCGGAGCCTAATTGGTCAACGCTAACACTGAATAAATGCGAAAATATCGCGCAAATAACTTTCCGTTTCTTTCGTCTCAACCGATTTCCACGAAATCATATGTCTTTTGAGCCAAGTCTCCTGCCGTTTTATGTATTGGCGTGTCTCCGCTTTCGCCTCTTCCAGCGCTTGCTCGACGGTCGCCTCGCCTGCGATCAGCCGGAGAAGCGGCCGGACCCCGATGGCCCGCATTGCCGGCAGATCGGCATCGAGTTGTAGCAACGACAGCGCCCGCACTTCGTCAAGCGCCCCCTCGCGCATCATCCGCTCAAAGCGGGCATCGGCCCGCGCATGAAGCTCCGCGCGGTCTCCGGAAACCAAAAGGCACGCCGCATCCGCTTCCGCGATCACCGGCTCGCCACGCAGCGATTGCCAGTCGGCGAGCGAACGCCCCGTCTGGTCGATCACCTCGAGCGCCCTGACGATTCGCTGCAGGTCGGTCGGCGCGAGACGCGAGGCCATGAGAGGATCGCGCGCCGCCAGTTCGTCGTGCAAGGCCCCCGCCCCCTGCCGGTCCCCCTCGCCGCGCCAATACGCGCGAACCTCCGGGCCGATGTCGGGGATCGGCGACAGGCCTTCGAGCAGCGCCTTGAAATACAGCCCGGTGCCCCCGACGATGACCGGCCGTCGCCCCCCGCTCTGCGCCTTCGCCATCGCAGCCGCGGCGTCGCGTACGAAGCGTCCCGCCGAATAGGCCTCGCTGGCCGGCACGAACCCGTAGAGCGCATGCGGAACGCGCGCCTCGTCCTCAAGCGGCGGCCGCGCTGTCAGAATGCGCAGCTCCCGATAGACCTGCATGCTGTCGGCATTGATAATTTCGCCGCCGCAGCGCTCCGCGATCGCCATCGCCAGCGCCGACTTGCCGCTCGCCGTCGGCCCGGCGATCAGGATCGGCCGAAGATCTGTTTTGACGCTGCTCATGAAAAAGCCTCCTAGCGCCGCAGCGCCAGGAGGCACAAGTCGTACGGTAAATCCCGCATGCGGCCAAGAAGCCGCCCAGAAGCCGCGTAGCCTAGTAGCTGACCTTCAACCGCGCACCGAATACGGCGGCGTTGTTGACTTCCGTAGTCGCGCCCGGATTCCAGAAGTATTGGAAGTCGGGAGTGAGGCTGACGCCGGACCTGAGTTCGGCAGCGTAATTGATCTCCAGCACGGATTCATATGAACGCAGGGCGCTCGGATCCGTCGCAACGAGATCGGAGGAAACCCGCCCGTAGCCGAAAGCGGCGCCGAACGCATCCTTGGCCCGGCCGGGCACGAAGCCCGTGAACAGAATGCCGGTATCGAAGTAGAAGTCCACCGGACTGATGTTTTCGGGGCTACCCGAAAAACGGGCGAAGACATTGACGCTCTTGTCTTCGCCACCCTTCCAAATCTGCTGGTCGACGATTGCATAGAGCCCGTAGTCGGAGTTCACGGCTGCTCCGGTGTTGAAGTTCGTATAGTAGCCGTTGGGAGCGTCGAACTGCTTCCAGCCGCCGAGCTTGATCGTGCCGGGCAGGCCGACGTCGTACCTGAAGGCGCCCTCGACAATCATCAGCTCGCCGTCGCCAAAGCGGAAGTCGGTGCCGTGCCTGTTCGACTCCTGCGCGTCCGCAAACGGGTTGGCGGGGCTGCCGTTGAAGACGGCTGCCAAAATCGTGAGGTTGTCGTTCGGCGTATAGGCGACTCGCGCACCCATTGCGGTCAACGGATACGCCGGGCCGCCCTGGACCATGTTCGCCGCCACGATTCCGGCCCATCCGAACGTACCGTTCAGGAAGGCGGCCGCGGTATCGCTGACGAAGAATTCGGTATCGGCGGCAATCGCGCCGAGCTTCACTTTCAGCTTGTCGTCGAGCAGCGACTGCTCGAACCACAGTTCGTCGAGCCGCACGGTTTCGAGGCCTTCCAGGTTACTGACCGCGAAAGTGCTGCCGGTGTTCGAGGTCGGTCCGATGCCGTGAATATAGAACGCGTTGGCGTGAATGACCGCGCCCTTCCAGCCGACGAGCTTTTCGAGATCGATATCGACGTAGGTTTCGACGAGGCCATTGTACGACGAGCCGCGCGACGCGCCGCCGGAAGTCACGTTGTAATATTCGCCGGTGTAGTTGAGGCCGTACCTGATGCCGGAAGCTGCCAGCGAAGCGCGGGCCGCATCGTAGGGCATGTCCTGCGCAATCGAGAATTCCGGAACGCCATTATCCGGCTTGTCCTCGGCTTTGGCGCTCGTGGCGGACGCTATCGATGCCAACGCCAAAACCGGCACGATGCCGGCTGCAAAACTCGATTTCATTCCAATTCCCCCTAACTCCCGCCAAACATTGCCGAAAACCGCCGGAACCCGGCCTCGCCTGGCAGCAAGCAACAAATTCTGATCCTGAGGAAATCAAAGAATACTTGACGATTGCAGTCAACATCCGGACGGCTGGTATTAAATAAATCAGCCTAGACCCTGTGGCTGAATTGCAATCAAATCGCCTGTCCTTGGCATTCGTGTTGCCACACCTCGGCATCTTGGCCGGAAATCTAGCCCCGACCGTCCTCGTTCGAGGGTCGCTGATCGCCGGCTTTCACCCGCACCGATTCGCCTGCGGGAAACCCCAACCGGTCCGCCCCGCCGTTGCCGAAACCGAATTCCCGCCCCGTCCACCGCCGCCAAAGCGCGGCGACCTGCGGCCGCGTTCGCGCCCAAAGCTTCGCAGCAGCGTCCTTGGCCCGAGCCTTCACCACGCGGCCATACCGCCAAACCCACGATGCACGAATCTGCGCGAACAGCGCGTCCTTCCACGGCATCAGCCAGTTGAAGCCGCGCGCGAACCAGCCGATCTGCATCAGCGACGGTTTTGTGAGAATGAAGAGGTGCGCGATGATCGCAGTCGACGCGATCTTCGCCCCGATGAACAAAAGCGTCGCCGTCGCGAAATGCCCGTTCGCCAGCAGCCACACGGCCACGAATTTCAGCGGCAACAGCAGCGCCGTCGGAAACGCCAGCACCAGCAGCGCCGCATAGGGTGGCAACCCGGCGATAAACCGCTCCGCCGCTGCAATGGGCGCGTATTTCGCGAGCCTTCCGATGAGATCGGAAAGCGGTCGCCAGCCCCATTCCTCGAAGAGGATGATTAGAGCCAGGAAGATGTTGAGCGCGGCGATCAACGGCCCGCGCGAGATCGTCCACGCGGTTCTCAGGATCTCGCGCACGGTCCAGAGCGCAATCACCGAGCCGCGCCAGATCGCGGCCAGAACCCTTTTCGACGCCTCTGCGAATTCCTGAGCTTTCAAACGTCCATATCCTTTCGAAATCCGGAACCTACCGGCCGAAAGGTGAAGATTAACACCCGGCGATCAAGCGGGGATAAGTTTTCCCGCGCGCCGGCTCGGCGCCTTCCTGGCGTGCGCGGCCTTTGCGGCAAAACGGCACCTTGAGCGGTGCGTCGCCTTAAACTATACTTTTTATGTAAACAATAAGACCATGACAAAAGGCCGGGCGAGGAAACCGTATGAAGTTGACCCGTCAGATTCTGTTGGCGAGCACCATCACGCTCGCATCCGTCGTCGCCCCGCGCTTCACATCCGCCGCCGAGCACATCATCGAGATGCGCAACGAGGACAACGTCGGCAATCGCATGGCCTTCGAACCGGGATTTTTGAAAGTGGAACCCGGCGACACAGTGAAATTCGTTCCGACCGACAAGGGCCACAACGCTGAAAGCGTCGATAAAGTCTGGCCCGAGGGCGTGCCGCAAGTGAAAGGTGACTTCAGCAAGGAAGTCGTCTTCAGCGCGGCGAAGGACGGCCTCTACGTCTTCAAATGCCTGCCCCACTTCGGCATGGGCATGGTCGCGCTGGTCCAGGTCGGCAAGCCCGTCAATCTCGAGGCGATCAAAGCCTATCAGGCAGCTGGCAAGTCGAAGCAGCGACTAGAGGGCGAGGTGGCGAAAGTCGTCCCGTAATGGAATCGAGCTAGGCCGCAAGCTTCCTGGAAGGGCTAATGGCTGAACTCGTAACTAGCCCCGAGATGGGTCTCCCGGCCCCTATCTCGGGGCTAGTTTTTTGCAGCAAGTTGCGATCACACTTCCCGCTCAACGCGGCGAACGCGAGATCCCGGCCAATGGCATATTTACTGGAAGAACACCGGCACGACGTTTTTCGCACCACTGGACAGCACACCTATCTCGGCAACGGGGATGTGTTCGTCCCGCGCTCCTTGGCGATCCGCTTCACGACGCGCGAAGAAGCCGAGACGAAGCGGAAAAAGCTGCCCAACCCCGACGGCTGGAAGATCGTCGAAGACTAGGCTTCAAACTCGATCAGCCAATTGATCGATAATCGCCAATCATTACAGGACTGAGTGAACAACGACGATGGCAGCCCTGAGCGAAACGGCCGCTTCTTTGCGAATCTTCGGACAGGATCTCGATCCAGATGAGATAACAAATCTTCTTGGCAAGGCGCCTGACGTTGCGGAACGTCGCGGCCAGGTCATTCGCAACCTCAAGTCGGGCACAGAGCGCACTGCGCGTCGAGGCCGATGGGGCATCCACGTCGAAAGACGCTCACCAGGCGATCTGGATGCGCAAATCGCTGCACTCCTAGATGGAACCACTGAAGATCTAGCCGTATGGCAGAGGGTGACATCAGCCTACGACGCCGACATCTTCTGCGGACTGTTTCTCGAAGAGAAAAAGGAGGGGCTTTGCGTGGGTCCCGCTACGTTGAAGAAACTTGGCGATCGCGGTTTGCGGCTAGACCTGGATATCTATGCGCCGTGACGAGAGTATCCGAATGAATGAGTCCAGAGCCTAGCGCTGTCACAAGGCTCCAAAACCGCCCCCCGCATCGCCACTACTGCCTCACGCAGGCTCGCCGGCCTCTTCGAGCGCATGCGCAAGTTCCTCGCGCGCCTTCTCCGCCTGCCGCTGCCGTGCCCAGAGGCTCGCATAAAGCCCGTTTTTCGCAATGAGCTCGCCGTGCGTGCCCTGCTCCGCGACGCGACCCGCCTCCAAGACCAGAATGCTGTCGGCATGGATGATCGTCGACAGCCGGTGCGCGATGACGACCGTCGTGCGGTCTTTGGAAACCCGATCCAACGCGTCCTGAATTTCCTTTTCCGTATGACTGTCGAGCGCGCTCGTCGCCTCGTCGAGCAGCAGGATCGGCGGCGACTTCAGAATAGTCCGCGCGATCGCGACGCGCTGCTTCTCGCCGCCTGAGAGCTTCAGGCCCCGCTCGCCGACCATCGTGTTGTATCCATCGGGAAGCGCGCGGACGAAATCGTCGATCTGCGCCAGCTTCGCCGCGTGATAAACCTCCGCGTCCGTCGCATCGGCGCGGCCGTACTTAATGTTGTAGAAAATCGTATCGTTGAACAGCACCGTATCCTGCGGCACGACGCCGATGGCCGCGCGCAGCGAAGACTGCGTCACGTCGCGAATGTTCTGCCCGTCGATCGTGATCTTACCGTTCGTCACGTCGTAGAAGCGGAGAAGCAGCCGCCCGACCGTCGACTTGCCCGCACCCGACGGGCCGACAATGGCGATCATCTTGCCCGCGGGCACGTCGAACGAAACATCCTTCAGAATTCGCCGCTCCGGATCATAGGCGAAGCCGACGCGGTCGAACCGGATGGCGCCACCCGCCACCTTCAGTTCCTTCGCGCCCGGAATGTCAGCGACTTCCGGATTCTGCTCGAGCACTTCCATCATGCGCTCGATGTCCGTCAGGCCCTGTTTGATTTCGCGATACACCATGCCCATGAAGTTGAGCGGCATGAAGAGCTGCAGCATCAAGAGATTGACCATCGCGAAATGGCCAACCGTATCCTTGCCGGAGATGATGTCCGTCGCCGACATCGCAAGACAGATCGTCAGCGCGATCGTGAAGATGATCGCTTGGCCCGAGTTCAAAACCGCGAGCGACGTATACGTCTTGATGCTCGCCTTCTCGTAAGCCGCCATCGACTTGTCGTAGCGCGCCGCTTCCCGTCCTTCCGCGCCGAAGTATTTGACGGTCTCGTAATTCAGCAGGCTGTCGATCGCCTTCGTGTTGGCGTCGGTGTCGCTCTCGTTCATCGCCCGGCGGATCGAAAGCCGCCAGTTGGTCGCCTTCACCGTGAACCAGAGGTACGCCGCGATCATCAGCACGATGGTGACGATATAGCGCCAGTCGAACTCATAGGCGCAGACCGCGATGATCATCAGAAACTCGACGATCGTCGGAATGAGCGTCATCAACGCCATGCGGCTGATGTTCTCGATGCCGGTGCGGCCCCGTTCGAGAACGCGTGTCAGCCCGCCCGTCTTACGTTCGAGATGAAAGCGCAGCGACAGGCGGTGCATATGCTCGAACGTCGAAAGCGCGAGCTTTCGCACCGCATGCATCGCAACGCGCGCAAACATGCCCTCACGGATCTGCACGAGCAGCGACATCACGATGCGCGCGATGCCGTAAACGATGGTCGCCAGAACCGGCGCGCCGATCAGCCAGGGCAGCGTTTGGTTACTCGCAACATGGCCGCCCGTCGCCGTGACGAGCGCATCCGTCGCCCACTTCAGCGTAAATGGGACCGTCACCGTCACGCCCTTGGCGATGACGACGATGATAAATGACCAGACGACCGTCCGCTTGAGGTCGGGCCTGTCTTCGGGCCAGACGTAGGGCCAGAGCGCCCTCAAGACCCGGCTGGACTTGGCAGAAGGCGTGATACGCGCCAGCAGTCCATCGCGGACCGCCGCGCACCAGTTGACAACGGCGCTTTGCATTCGGCTTCAGATAGGATCATGCGCCGGGAAAGTCCATCGCCGTCACCGGCGCGGCAGATAAAGCCGCTGGCACGCATAAATGTGGCTCGGATCGCGAATGACGTTCCGGTTCGCGCGATAAATCCGTTTGAAATATAAACCCGACCCGTAGTGCCGAAGGGCGATCCGCCACAGGTTATCGCCGCGTGCGACCGTATAGCGGCCGGGCAACAAGACCTTCTCCCCGGCCGCCCGGCAACGGCCTTGCCGCGCCCGCCGGACCCAGGGCTTCACAACGGGCCCCCGCGCGAGGTGGTTGGCAGCCACGACCACACGACGTTTCGCCGCGCGATGCGCGTGCGCATGGGAATGAGGCCGCTTGCGTGCAACCCCCTTTTCACCGCGCGAAGACACCTTCTTGGAGGCCGCCTTCAGTTGAACTTTCACCGGCGACGGCTCGGCCGCGCTCGGCGTCGCCGCGACGGCGGTCTTGGCCTTGTCCGCGTCATCGGCCATCGCCTGCTTTGCAGATTCTGAGGCCCGCCTCGCGTCCGCATCTCTCTTGGCCGCCTCTTCTGCGAGACGGACTTTTTCCGCAGCTTCTTTTGCCTTCGCTTCGCGATCAGCCGCAGCCTTCAGAGCTTCCTCGGCCGCGATACGCTTCGCGTCCTCAGCCGCCTTCCGCCGTGCCTCTTCCGCAGCTTTGGCTTTAGCTTCTTCGGCAGCCTTCAGCGCTTGCCGCTCGGCGTCAGCCTTCCGCTCTTCTTCGGCTTTTTTGGCAGCCGCTTCAGCTTCCCGCTGAGCAGTGAGTTCCCGCTCCTTGGCTGCGGCCTTCGCAGCTTCCTCCGCCGCGACTTGCTTCGCATCCTCGGCGGCCTTGCGGCGCGCCTCTTCTTGAGCTTTTGCTTTGGCCTCTTCGGCGGCCTTCAACGCTTGCCGCTCGGCGTCCGCCTTCCGCTCTTCTTCAGCTTTGTTAGCGGCGGCCGCTTCAGCTGACCGTTGTTCCGCCGCTTTCTCTTCCGCGGCAAGCCGAAGCTGATCCTGGCGCTTTTGTTCGTCCGCCAGACGCTTGGCCTCGTCGGCCTTCCGCTGCACCTCGAGACGCGCCGCTTCCGCTTCGCGAGCCTTGGCTTGCTCGGCGGCCTTCGCCGCAGCGTCGGACAATTCTTGGTTGTGCTTGGCTTCCGCCTCCGCCGCAAGCTTTGCCTGCGCCGCGTCGAGAGCCTCCTTCGCCCTCCGTGCCGCAGCTTCAGCGTCTTCCCGCTTCACCTGCTCGATTTTGCGCGCTATCGCGTCGGCGTCGCCCCCCGCTGCCGGCGTCGACAATCGCCGGATGATCGTCGTCTGAAATTCGCGATTGGCGCGCGCGAGCCAGTCCTGCACGCGATCGGCAACGCCAAGCTCTTTCGGCGGCCATAAACTGTCGGTGAGATCCTTGGCCGTCTCCGGCGCCGCCGCTCCATCTGGCGGCTTCGGCAGACCCTGAGCCACCACAGGGAACGGCTCGTCCCGAGCATCCAGCGTATCGCCGTTATCCTTGGCGACGACCCGCGGAAATCGGCTGTCGACGGCGAAGGTCGTACCCAAAGATCGCACATCGCCATGATCTATGGCGGCATCAAGCGGCAGCGGCAAAAGCGCCAAAACGCCGAGCAACGCGGTAACGGCACCGGCGCGCGCGCTGGAAATCGCGGTTTTCTTCGCGGAAACCGTGGCTTCGCCGTTTTTCATAACTTCGCCTTTGAACCCCGCTATGAACTAACCACACGCGGCAGTTTCTCGCCAGTCCCACGGGCCCGGCAACGCGAAAATAGAATTTGAACGCTGTACGGCCTCCACAAAACCAGCATGCAACCCAGGCATACTCTGGCGAGTAATGAGCGAACCCCTAAATATTGAAGTTACGTAGTTTGTGAATGGAACGAGAATGAATGAAATGACCAAGGTGCCGGCCGGCACACCGGCAAATGATAAGCAATCCACAACCCCCGCGAAAATCGAAAGTGTCTGCGTATATTGCGGCTCCGGCAAGGGGCTGAACACCGCCTACGCGATTGCGGCCCGAAAGCTTGGCAAGGCTCTCGCTGACAATAACATCCGCCTGATCTACGGCGGCGGCAGCCTCGGCCTGATGGGCGAGGTCGCCCGCGCCTCGCTCGGAGCGGGCGGCAAGGTCACGGGCATCATCCCAGAATTCCTCGGCAACCGCGAACTGATGCTGAAGGACGTCGACGAGCTGATCGTCGTCGAGAACATGCACACGCGCAAGCAGCTGATGTTCGATCGCGCCGACGCGTTCGTCGCCCTCCCCGGCGGCATCGGCACGCTGGAGGAACTCGTCGAACAGTTGACGTGGTCGCAGCTCGGCCGCCACGCGAAACCGATCGTCATCGCCAACATCAATGGCTTCTGGGACCAGTTCCTGTCGCTCCTCGCGCACATGAAGAAGGAAACCTTCATACGCGAGGGCCTCGACGTGCACTTCAACGTCGTCGACAGCGCGGAAGCCATCCTTCCGGCAATCCTCAAATCCGCCCCGCCGCAAAAGCCCGCGGCCGAAGAAGATCTGCTGGAGAAGTTCTAGAGCGCATGAGGGAAAGGACCACCGCGAGCGAGGCAATGCCCTGTTGCGCCTGAACCGCTTCCCTTCTAATCAGCGCATATGGCCAAAACGACCGCAGATCCGCTTCCCCCAATCGCCCGCATTCCAGACGCCGAAATCGCGGGATACGTCGAACGCATGCGTGCCGGCGAGCGGCGCGCGATCTCGACGGTGATCACCGAGCTTGAACGCCTGTCGGCCGCCGCGCCGGGGTTGCTGCAGGCGCTGCAGCCGCATTTGGGACACGCCCTCGTCGTCGGCTTTACAGGGCCACCCGGCGCCGGAAAATCGACGCTCGTCAACGCCGTCATCGCGCATCTGAGACAGCAGGGCCGTACCGTCGGTGTCATCGCCGTCGATCCCTCAAGCCCGATCTCCGGCGGCGCCATCCTCGGTGATCGCATTCGCATGACGGCCGCGCTCGACGACGACGGCGTCTTCGTGCGCTCGCTGGCCTCGCGCGGCTATCTCGGCGGCCTCTCCCCTGCAGCCGTGCGCATCATCGACGCGCTCGACGGCGCCGGTTTCGATATCGTGCTCCTCGAAACCGTAGGCACCGGCCAGAACGAAATCGACGTCGCCGAGGTCGCAGACATCCGCGTCGTCATAGCGGCGCCGGGAATGGGCGACGACATCCAGGCGATGAAATCCGGCCTTCTGGAAATCGCCGACATCATCGTCGTCAACAAAGCTGATCGCCCAGGCGCCGAGCAGACGATGCAGCAGCTCATCGGCGCACTGTCGATCCGCGCGATGGCGTCCGAGAAAGTCCCGGTCTTGAAGACGAGCGCGCTGAGCGGCGAAGGCGTTCCCGGCTTAGTCAGCGCGTTCGATGAACTCGGCAGCCGCGTCGCAGCCGAAGGCGCAATGAAAAGACGCCGCCGCCGCGCCCGCTACCTGATCGCCCGTGCCGCCGCCGACATCGTCGCCGCACGCATCAAATCCGGCGGCAAGGAAGGCCTCGATCCGCTCGCCGACGCCGTCCTCTCGGGCACCATGACGCCCGACAAAGCGGCGCGCCGCTTGCTTGAGTCATAGCCCAAGCTTCGTCATCCCGGCGAAGGTGTCTGAATTCCGGCCTCCGTTGGCATGCGTTCTTGAGACATAAGCCGTCGCCGCGTACCCCGTCATCCCGGCGAAGGCCGGGATCCATCCAGGCCAAAGACTTGCGATGAACCGACACTTGGACAGATCCCCGCCTGCGCGGGGATGACGTTCTGGAATACGCACCGTCATCCTCGAACGCGTGAGCGCAGCGATGCGCGTTCGGGGATCCAGCGTACGAATCGCCGAAGGCACGATACTGCGTCTGCGACGAGTCTAACGCTGGATCCCCGGCCATCGACGCGGCCTTGCCGCGCTCGACCGAGGATGACGAAACACCAAGACTACAACCACCTGCGGCGCTTGAAATAAAGATACGGCAGGATCGCCGAGATCACCATCAAGCCCAGCGCGAACGGATATCCGAGCCCCCACCTGAGCTCCGGAATATCCGCGAAGTTCATACCGTAGATCGAGGCGACGAGCGTCGGCGGCAGAAACACCACGGCCGCGACCGAGAAGATCTTGATGATCTGGTTCTGCTGCAGATTGATGAGCCCGAGCGTCGCATCGAGCAGGAAGTTGACCTTGCTCGACAGAAACGTCGCCTGATCGGTCAACGCGACCACGTCGCGATAAAGAACCTTGCTGCGCGCCTTGGCTTCCTTCGTGACCTTCTTATCCTGGTCGACGCTCGTGTGATAAGTCAGCACACGGTTGATGCTGACGAGACTTTCGCGAACCTTCGTCAAGAGATCGCCGTCCTGCCCGATCCTCTCGATCGCCGCCTGCAAATCGTCGCTGGAAGGCGATGCCTTTTCCTTCGCCTTCCCGCCCTTGCGAAACACTTGCCGCGAAACCTGATCGATCCCCGTTCCGACGCGCTCGAGAGCATCCGCCATGCGATCGAGCAGCGCTTCGATGAGGCCCATCATGATCTGCTCGCCGTTGGCAACGGGCACGGCATTGGCACGCTGCGCCCGCACGACGAAATTGGCGAAGGCCTTCGGTTCCTCATAACGAACCGTCACGAGCGTGGTGCCCTTGAGCACGAACGTGATCGGCGTGTTGATCGGCTCGTCGCTTTCGAGCCGGGACGCAGCCGTCAGCGTCATGAACTCGGCGCCGTCCTCCTGATAGAGCCGGGCGGAGACTTCGATCTCCTGCATCTCTTCCCGCGTCGGCAACGAAATTCCGAGCAGCTGCTCGACATAGCGGTTGTCCTGCGGAGGCGGATTGTAGAGATCGATCCAAACTGGAAGTTCGATCACCCCAGCATCGGCCTCAATACTTTCCTGCGCCAAAACGAGGTGCGAGTTTTCGCGGCGATAGCTGCGCAGCATGTCAGGCCCTTCCGGTTCACGGCCACCGCGCAGCCGTCCGAGCGAGCCCGATATCAGGCGAGCTGGAGGGATGCGGGCGAAATCGAAGTGTCACTTCGACTGTCGCAGTCCATTTGTGTTGATCCTCGTATCCGGGCCGACGGATGAGCAGGCAAGCTTACAGGCGGCCGCGGTCGGCCGGGAACCTACTCTCGCGCTTCGTCAATTTCCAGGGGGGCTCGACGGTTAATTGGCCCTCAAGCGATCGCGAGCCGGCTGTGCCTGATTGAATAGACGAAATAGATGACGAGCCCGACGGCCAACCAGACAACGAAACGCAGGTGCGTCTCGAACGGCAGGAAGGCGATCAGCGCACCGCAGGAAATTATGCCGAGCGCGGGAATGATAATGCCGCCGGGCATCTTGAACGGCCGCGGCAAATCCGGGTGTGAAAATCTGAGCGAGATCACGCCGGCGCACACGAGAACGAACGCCGCGAGGGTCCCGATGTTCACGAGTTCGGCGAGAATGCCGAGCGGAATGAAGCCCGCCATGACCGCCATGACGAAACCGACAATGACCGTCGTGCGGACCGGCGTATGCGTGCGGCGGTTGACCACCGAAAAATAGGGCGGGAGGAGCCCGTCGCGCGATACGCCGACGATGATGCGCGTCAGGGCGTAGTAGAGAACGAGCATGACGGTCGTCAGACCTGTGATGACGCCCGCGGCAACCAGCGCCGAAGCCCAGTTGTACCCGATTTTCTGGAGCGCGAACGCGACGGGCGAGGACACGTTGAGTTCGGTGTAATTGACAATGCCGGTCAGCACGCCCGACACTACGATATAGATGATCGTGCAGAAGATCAGCGAACCGATGAGCCCCGTCGGCACGTCGCGCTGCGGGTCACGGGCTTCTTCGACCGCCGTCGAAACCGCATCGAAGCCGACGTAGGCGAAGAAGACGAGAGACGCGCCAGCTAGAATGCCGACCGGCCTGCCTTCCGGAGTGTGCTCGAACCAGCCGAATGGCGCGAACGGCGTCCAATTCTCAGGGTGAATGTTGAAGATCGCGACCGCCAGAAAGATCGTGATCGTCCCGAGCTTCACCGCGACCATCGCCGCGTTGACCCGCGCCGTCTCCTTCACTCCGATGATCAGCATGATCATCAACAGGAAGACGATACCGAACGCTGGAAGGTTGACGATCCCGCCCGCGAACGGCCCCTTCGTGAACTCCGGCGGCAGGCCAAATCCGATGGCCGTGAGCGCGTTGTTGAAATAGCCTGACCAGCCATTGGCGACCGCCGCGACTGAGACGCCGTATTCGAGAATGAGGTCCCAGGCGATGATCCAGGCGATGAGTTCGCCGAACGCAGCGTAGCTATAGCCGTAGGCGCTTCCACATCCGCCGACGCTCGACGCGAGTTCCGCATACGAGAGCGCCGCAAACCCGCACGCGAATCCCGCGACGACGAACGAGAGCACGACCGCTGGACCCGATTGCGTCGCCGCCGCCACGCCGGTCAGGACGAAAATGCCTGTTCCGATGATCGCACCGATGCCGAGCAGCGTCAGATCGAGCGCGGTCAAGACACGCTTCATGCCGAAGTCCGAGTCGTCGTAGGCGACAGATTTCTTGCGGAAGAGATCGGCCATGCGCGGGTCCCTCATGATCTGGACATTTTTGGTCACAGGACATTTTGGCGCTGGATAACCTTCCCCACCCGGACGGCAATTCCCCCGCCGCCGCGCCAATCAGGACTCCGTACGCCCGTGTGTGACATTCGCCCAGCCGTTTGCCGATGTCTAGAATGCCGTTGCTGAAAAAAGTTGCCCGCCCACTTGTTAGGCAGACCACGACCGGACGATGAAGCCAGCTGCTGAGCCGGACAGCGGGGACCCTTGCCCGGCGCTCCTAAACCCGATAGCGAGTCAAAAAAACGCGGGCTGCACCGGCCTGGTTCGCCAACACGAGTTCAGCGAGCCGGTTGAGCGGGCCCTACTCTGCGAGATGGAGCACAATGATGTCTGACGAGGCCGTAGTCGCCCAAACGGGGCCCTACCAGGTCGATCTCACGGAAGGCCAGGAGTATTGGTACTGCCGTTGTGGCCGGTCCAAGACCCAGCCCTTTTGCGACGGCTCTCATCAAGGCACGTCGTTCGAACCGATGCGGTTCGTGCCGGACCATACGGGCACCTTCAATCTCTGCGGCTGCAAGGCGACGGACGACGAGCCCTACTGCGACGGCACCCATAACGTCCTGTAGTCAGGCGGCAACAGCTGCTTCGGCGCGGGGTCTGAGCCCGTCTCAAAGAGGCACATAAACAAAAGGCCGCCTGCGCTGGATTTTGCGCAAGCCGGCCTGAAAGAATCCGGAAGCTATAAATCTACGAGAAAATCTACGAGACGCAATTGCAGATTATTACGATCCTGCAATGTTCGGAATATTAGCGGCCCTGAGAAGCGTGCATGCATTCCGTCATTAGGCGTCTTTCGAGTTTGCGCAATTCATCCGGAATATCCCGGCCCGAATCCCGAAACTCAGTGATTCTTTCTTTCACGAGGGCGTAGCACTGGCGCGGATCGTCCTCAGACTGTTCCATCTGATGAACCAATTCAGCCAGCTCCCCGCTGCCCATCTGTTGCGACATTATCTTCAAGTCTCCCGCTTATGGCTTTTGCGTAGAGCCCGGACCAGGGGTTCAGTTGGCCACCCCGTAGAGCTCATCGACTCATTACATCCTTGGGTCTTTCAATGTAGGCCCACCCCTACGCGAATTGAATGCGCAAATTTGAACGTAGACCGACGATTTTTACGAGTGTGACTTAACTGCCCTGAATATTACCTGAACAAAAAACAGAAACGTCCCGCTCGCAATAGCGGAAATAGGTCAGGCGTTCGTGGCGATACACTGGCGGTAATTGAAGTTGCCATTCACGAATTGTTGCAAAGCATTTGCTGCAGGGCAGCGAAAAATTCAGAGCGCGCGGCGTTTCGCTGAAGCGCCCGCGGCTAAGGCCCCCTGCGATTGCTGAAGCGTTGCCCGTCTGCTACGCCTCCCGCGTTGCATCAAGGATTTAGCTCGATGATACCCCGCTACTCACGTCCCGAAATGACCCGCATCTGGGAGCCGGAGACCCGCTTCAGAATCTGGTTCGAAATCGAAGCCCACGCCGCGACGGCCACAGCCAAGATCGGCATCATCCCCGAGGCTGCGGCAAAAAACATCTGGGAAAAAGGGTCGGCCGCGACCTTCGACGTCGCCCGCATCGACGAAATCGAAGCGGTAACGAAGCACGACGTGATCGCCTTTTTGACCCACCTCGCCGAGCACGTGGGACCGGACGCCCGCTTTATCCACCAGGGAATGACGTCGTCCGACGTCTTGGACACCTGCCTCAACGTCCAATTGGTCCGCGCCGCCGATCTCCTGATTGCGGACCTCGACCGTCTCCTCGCCGCGCTCAAGGCCCGCGCGTTCGAATTCAAGGATACGATCACCATCGGACGTAGCCATGGCATCCATGCCGAGCCAACGACGTTCGGCATCAAGCTCGCCTATGCCTACGCCGAATTCACGCGCGCCCGCGAACGGATGGTCGCCGCCCGGAAGGAGGTCGCCACCTGTGCTATCTCGGGCGCGGTCGGAACCTTCGCCAACGTCGATCCGCGCATCGAGGAGTACGTGGCGGAAAAGATGGGTCTCGTCCCTGAGCCCGTCTCGACGCAAATCATCCCGCGCGACCGTCACGCCATGTATTTCGCGACCCTCGGCGTCGTCGCGTCGAGCATCGAGCGACTTGCCATCGAGATCCGCCATTTGCAGCGAACGGAAGTCCTGGAGGCGGAAGAGTACTTCTCGCCCGGCCAGAAGGGCTCATCGGCGATGCCCCACAAGCGCAACCCGGTCCTCTCGGAAAATCTGACGGGTCTCGCCCGCATGGTGCGCGCCTACGCCCTTCCGGCGATGGAAAACGTCGCCCTCTGGCACGAACGCGATATTTCGCATTCGAGTGTCGAGCGCATGATCGGCCCCGATGCGACGGTGACGCTGGACTTCGCGCTGGCCCGCCTCGCCGGCGTCATCGAAAAGCTGGTCGTCTATCCCGAAACCATGAAGCAGAACTTGGAAAAGCTTGGCGGCCTGCACAATTCGCAACGCGTGCTGCTGGCTTTGACCCAGGCCGGCGTCAGCCGCGAGGATGCCTACGCCCTCGTTCAACGCAACGCCATGAAGACTTGGGAGCAAGGCAAGGACTTTCTAACCGAACTCAAGTCCGACAAAGACGTGACGGCGAAGGTGCCGCCTGCTGCGCTCGATGCGATGTTCGATATCGACTACCATACCGCCCACGTCGACACGATCTTCCGGCGCGTGTTCGGCAACGCTTGAACGCCGGCAACGTCACGAAACTGTAATCAAACTGACGTGCCGCTGCCATCTTGGCTACCGATAGGCTGGACCTTGAGATATGTCGGGGTGGTGGGATGTCGGTGCCGGGCTTTGCTTTCGGTATGGAAGAACGTCATGAAAATGACGTTGCCGAAGCTAAGCCAGTCATCGATGCAATTGGCCTGATCAAGGGCGCCGTCGCCGTCGGCGCCCTTTCATTCGCCATCTTCGGCGTGATGCCCGGCATCGATCTCGCTGCCGCTCACTTGTTCTATGCAGGCAACGGCCAATTCGTCGGCAATCAGCTGACGGCCTTCTGGATGCTGCGCCTCGCCTTCAACGTCGCGTTCTACGTGACGTGCGCTTTAACCCTCGTGGGATTGTTCATCACCGCGCGGACAGCCTCCGGCTGGCTCGGCGTCGACAAAAGGAAATGGCTGTTCCTGGCCGTTTGCCTGCTGACGGGCCCGCTGGTCGTCGCCAACCTCGGCTTCAAGGATCACTGGGGCCGCGCTCGTCCACGCGAAGTCGTCGAATTCGCAGGCACCAAGGCGTTCGCCGCACCGTTTCCACCTTCGAACCAGTGCCAATACAATTGCTCGTTCGTTTCCGGCGAAGCTTCATCGATCTTCATCGTGCTGTTCGCCGCCGCGATGCTTTTCAAATCCCTCTCGCGCAACTTTGTCACATCCGCGATCGTCCTCGGCGGCCTCTCTGGACTGACCCGAATGGCCCAGGGCGGGCACTTCCTGTCGGACGTGATCTTTGCTGGGGTTTTGATGGCGATTACCGCCGGATGCCTGCAACTCCTTTTCGACACATTGGAAGGCGAGCGTGCGGGTCTGATCGAGCCGGGCTCGGCCTGAGTGTCTGGCCTGGTCGAATGCTGCTACGTGACATCCGCAAACCGAAAGTTTAAGCGAGCCTCGGGCGGAGACTATTTGAGTCCGATGGGAATCATGATCGCGGGTGAACCGCAAACCGAATTCGGGGCACAGGAAAAAAGCAGGAACGTCGCGTTGCTCCTCTGGGGTGCAGCGATTGTCGGTGTGCTTGCCGGAGTTTTGTTCAGCCTTTTCCCGGAAATCGATACGCGGACGGCTGCATTCTTCTATCGTGGCGACGGCATCTTCGTCGGCAAAGGCGGCGGCATCTACTCGGGCACGGCGACGACCATCGCCGACGTAATCCGCCTGACGCTATATATTTCCTTCGTTGGCTTCTGCGTTCTTACCGTCTGCGGCCTCGGAGCCTCCGTCCTGCGCAAGCGCGCGAGCTTCGGCTTGACCGCTCCCAAATGGCTCTTCCTGTCGGCGTGCCTCGCGATCGGACCCGGCATCGTCGCCAATACCATTCTGAAAGACAATTGGGGCCGGGCACGACCCGTTCACCTCGTCGAGTTCGGCGGCACGAAAACATATACGCCGCCGCTCAAGCCTTCGAAGCAATGCGAGAAGAACTGTTCTTTCGTGGCAGGCGAAGCATCGATGGCCTACACGGCGTTCTTCGCCGCGGCGTTTCTCTTCGCTGGCATGGGCAGCAGGCTTATCCTCGCGGGCGCGCTGTGCGGGCTCTTCTCGGGCCTCGTGCGCATGTCGCAAGGCGCGCATTTCTTGTCCGACGTCATTTTCGCGGGGGTCGTTATGGCCGCAACTGTTGCCGCGATCTACCTGCTTTTCGATTTGATTTCGCGTACAGGAAAAGCTGATCCTTTGACCGACACGCCAAACCCCCTCGCCCGATGGTGCTCATGGTGACGTCCGAAACGCTAACCGGGATTACCGTGCCAGACACTACCAGCCCGGCAATTGGATCACCGCGTGAGGCAGGCAATTTCCGGCCGCGGCTGACCGTCGTCATCCCGACCTATTGCGAGGCGGGCAACATCGCCGCCATGATCGCCGCGCTCGACGCCGCGCTCGCAGGCATCCGCTGGGAAGTGATCTTCGTCGACGACGACAGCCCGGACGGCACGATGGGTGCCATCCGCGCCATCGGCGCAAACGATCCGCGCGTCCGTGCCATGCGCAGAGTCGGCCGCCGAGGTCTCGCAGGCGCCGTGATCGAAGGCATGCTCGCCTCTGCCGCCGACATCGTGGCCGTCGTCGATGCCGATCTCCAGCACGACGAAAAATTGCTGCCGCGTATGTTGAGCGATATCGAAGGCGGCGGCGCGGACATCGTCATCGGCACCCGCTACAGCCAATCGGGCGAAGCCCGCGAAGGCTTTTCGACCGCGCGGCGCATCTCGAGTTCGCTTGCGACCGCCCTCTCGAACCTTCTGCTGCGGACGAACGTCAGCGATCCGATGAGCGGCTTCTTCATGCTCAGAAGAAGCCTCATCGACACGATCGCGCCGAACCTTTCGCCGGGCGGCTTCAAGCTCCTCCTCGACATTCTGGCATCCGCACCCTCGGGCGTCCGCATCCGCGAGATCCCTTACGTGTTCCGTCCTCGCCGCGTCGGCAAGTCGAAGCTCGACGGCATCGTCATCGCAGATTTTCTCGGGCTACTTCTCGCCAAGATCTCCGGAAATCTCCTGCCGCCGCGATTTGTCCTGTTTGCGCTTGTCGGATCACTCGGCCTCGTCGTTCACCTGTTCGCGCTGCGAAGTGCCATTCACATCAGCGGCACGTCCTTCAACGTCGCCCAGATCTTCGCGTCGTTCGTGGCCATGACCTTCAACTTCTTCTTGAACAACGTCTTGACGTTCCGCGACCGCCGCTTGACCGGCTTCGAAGCGATCAAAGGCCTGCTGATTTTCTATGTCGTGTGTAGCATCGGCGCGCTCGCCAACATCGGCGTTGCGGATCTCGTCTATAGCCACGACACAACATGGTGGCGGGCTGGTATCGCAGGCGCTCTCATGGCAGCCGTCTTCAATTACGCCGTCAGCTCTGCATTCACTTGGCGGCGATGACGGCCGTTCTAACCACCGAAGCGGTAAGCGGCTCCGCCGCCGGTGAACGGCAGTCCGACAATCGCACGGCGAACAGCGTGCTGCTCGCAGCCGTGCTCGCGCTTACCGCCATTCGGCTTGGCCTCGCGAGCTATCTCGGCCTCGTCGACGATGAGGCCTATTATCGGATCTGGTCTCTCGCGCCTTCGCTCTCTTATCTGGATCACCCGCCGATGGTGGCCTGGATCATCGGCGCGGGCCGCGCCATCGCCGGAGATACGACACTCGGCGTTCGTCTGCTCGGCCCCCTCATCGGCGCAGCCGGCACCCTCGTACTCTGGCGAACGGCCTATCTCCTCTACGGATCGGAGATAGCGCGGCGATCGGTCTGGATCATGCTCGCGATGCCGCTGCTCGCGGTCGGCGGCATCATCGTCACGCCGGATCTGCCGTCCGTGCTTTGCGCCGGACTGGTGATCTGGGCACTCGCCGAGCTGAACCGCAGCCAGAACGCCAGATGGTGGCTCGCCGTCGGACTGTTCGCAGGCCTCGGCCTGCTTTCGAAATATACGAACCTCTTCCTCGGCGGCACCATTCTCGTCTGGCTGCTCGCGACGCCCGAAAATCGCAAATGGCTGCGCGCGCCGGAGCTTTGGATCGGCGGCATCATCGCGGCCGCGATCGCGAGCCCCGTCGTCATCTGGAACGCCGAGCACGGCTGGGCATCCTTCACCAAGCAGTTCGGACGCGTCGCCAATAACGGTTCGGCCGGACCCACCTATCTGCTCGAGTTCATCGGCGGGTTCATCGCGCTGGCCAGCCCGGTCATCGCGGTGCTGGCCATTGCCGGTCTCATAAGGGTCGCCCGCTCAGCAATCGCCAGCCGCGGCCACAAGGAAAACGATCTGCTGCTGGCCGCGGCGGTACTGCCGATGCTGATCTACTTCCTCGCCCACGCACTCCACGACCGCGTGCAGGGCAACTGGCCCGCCCCCCTTTATCCGTCCCTCGCCATATGCGCCGCAATCGCGCTTCAGAACGTTTCGCCGAAATGGCGGCGCACGACATTCCTTGCCGCGCTCGCGACCGGCTTCGCGATGACGGCCGCCATCTATGCGCACGCGATCCATCCGCTGGTGGTCACTGCAAAAGACCCGACGGAGCAGATGCGCGGTTGGCCGGCGTTGGCCGATGCAATCGAAGCCAAGCGCCGCGAAACGGATGCCGGCTGGGTCGCCACCTCGAGTTACGCGACGACCGGACAGCTTTTCATGGGCCTCAAAGGACGAAGCGACGTCGCGCAGCTCGACCAGCGCATTCGCTATGAGTTCCTGCCGCCGCTCGGCGCCTCTCTGCTCGAAAAGCCCGCCCTCTACGTTGAACTCGAAAGACGTGCTGATCTGCCATTGCTGCAGCAGAAATTTCGCAAGGTCGAACCGCTCGGAACACTGACGCGCGCCAACGGCGGCCCCGGTGGCGCAACCTACGTGCTCTACCTGCTTTCCGATCCGCCCACACCGCCGCTTTAATGAGCGGCTCTATGCGCTCGACCCATTTGCCGAATGCGCGGCCAAAGCCGACCGAATCAACAGTTCGCGTTTGTTGGCACCGACGGCCGCAAGCGCATCAAAACCGAACTGCTTGATTGCGCGGCGTACCCTGAAGATCTGCGGCGTTTCTTGCACGAAGGCTTCATAGCCGAGGGTCTCGAGAAAGGCCGTCATCTCCTGCCGGTATTTCGGAGCAAAGCGCCCACGCGTGTCATTCCAAAATTTCTGCGGCCCGATAAAGTGAATGATTGCCGGATCGGTTTCTTCGGTAAGACGAGCGCGAGCCCCGAACATCCAATTCCAGATCGGAGATAGCTGCTGCCATTGCCCCTTGGTCACGGCATTCAAAGCGCTTTGGTCGTTCATCATGCCGAGGTAGCCGCCGTTTGCGATATATTCGAGGCACCGCTCGCCGATCCGCTGCTTCTTGAACTCGTTCCTGTCGATCATCATCACGCCGGAGTTGAAGTACGGCGTATCATCGTCGAGACCCAGCTTGCGCTTGTAATCCCGCCAGATCGGATCAGCGGCTCTGACGATTTCCCCGGCGTCGAAGACGGCGCCAAAAGCGAAGCCATCGAGATCCATCGTAAACAGCTGCGAAATTTCGCGGTTGCCGATCCAGAGGTCGCAATCGAGATAAAGAATTTTTTGATAGTGCTCGGGCAGCACGGAATCCATCGTCAGCCGCCCGAACGCAATTGGCGGTTTCTTTTTCAGCGATGCCGTCCGTTGCGCCCGCTCGTCGGGCACGAAATCCTGTATGGTGATGCCATCATCGAGGGCCTGGCGCACGGCTTCCGGACATTCGGTGACCAGTAGTCTGATATCGAAGTTCCGCGATCGTTGCCGCGAGAGCTTCTGCGCCACGAAAAGCGCAGCCGGAAGATACTTCCGATCGGCCAGCAGAACGGCGACATTTGTGGAATTGCCCAGGCCCAACTCCCGTTTTGCTTTCGATTGACCTCCTTTGTTACAAAAGATTACAAAAGGTCCGGAGGCAATGGCCTGGAACCACGATTTCCCCAAAAGTTACAATTTTGCGACTTTTTCCGCTACAAACCACCTTGCTGGCGGCGGAATGCGCGACTGGCGACACGGCCACGACGAATGTATTCAGCTTCACTACGCATGCAGGACTCCCAGCGCCCACGATGAAAACATCGGAAGTCGACATTCTCATCGTTCCTGGCTGGCAGGACTCTGGCCCCGATCACTGGCAAAGCCGCTGGGAACGAAATCTCAGGACCGCGCGCCGCGTCATCCAGCAGGACTGGGACAACCCTGAGGTCGAAATCTGGGGCGACCGCATGGCGAAATTCGCCGGCGGCGCCACACAGCCTGTCGTCATCGTCGCGCATTCGGTCGGCGTGGCAGCGACGATTTTCGCGGCTGACAAGCTGAAGCGCAATCGCGTCATCGGCGCGTTCCTGGTCGCGCCCGCGGATCTTGACCACGCGGATTTCTGGCCCGACACCGGCGGCAAGCGATGGCCGCCCGAGAAAGGCGCGCGCGGCTTCGAAACGATGCCGGAACGGCGCTTGCCGTTTCCCGCGCATGTCGTCGTCGCCAATAACGATCTCTATTGCAGCTACGCGCGCGCCGAGCATCTCGCGGGGAAATGGGGCGCAACATTGAGCGACGCAGGCGAAAGCGGGCACATCAACATCGCATCCGGCCACGGTCCATGGCCGGAGGGTCTGCTACAGTTCGGCCAGTTCTTGAAAAAGCTCGGCTGACTCGAGTTTTTGGCTGTATGGTCGGCCCCGTCTGAAGCGATTGGAATTACGCCCCCGGCGGCCAACGCTTCGACAGCGGAAGGTTTTTGCGATGAACATTCATACGTGGTGGCTCTTTTTTGCTGCCGTGTTTCTTCTCTGCGGCACGCCCGGACCAAACATGCTGCATATCCTGACACGCAGCGTCCGTTGGGGCGCGCGGCGTAGCATTGCTGCAATGGCGGGATGCCTGACTGCGCTCATCATTGTGCTGGCCGCGTCCGCCGCCGGTCTCAGCGCCGTCTTGATCGCCTCGCCGCTTCTCTTCGATGTCGTGCGCTACGGGGGTGTGGCCTATCTGGTTTATCTCGGAATCAAAGCTTGGATGGGCGCCGATGCACCGATCAACCTTGGTGCCGATCAGCCGATGCTATCTCTATCGCCAGCCGCTCTCTTTCGCGGTGGATTTATCATCGGCATCAGCAATCCGAAGCTGCTGCTTTTCGCAACCGCATTTCTCCCGCAGTTCCTCGACAAGAGTGCGCCGCAATTCCCGCAGTATGCGATCCTCATTCTGACGTTCGCAGGCGCTGAGTCGTTTTGGTATGCGGTCTACGGGTTAGGCGGACAAACGCTCGCCGCCTATCTGACGAAACCGGCACTGAAACGCACATTCAATCGCGTGACCGGCGGCATCTTCATCGGTTTCGGGGCGGCCTTGCTCGGCACACGCCCCTAAGCGCGCACCCGGCGGCCGCCTCCGTGAAGCGAAGCCGCCGGCTGTAATAAAAATCCGTCAGCTCTTCGCCGATTCGATATCGCGCACGGCCTTCGCCAGCGCTTCCGCCATGAAGCTGCGGATCTCGGTATCAGAAACGGCGATGCCCTTCGCCTCGAGGTCACCCTTGACCTTCCGGAGCACGTCCTCGTCGCCCTTTTCGACAAGATCGGCCTTGCGAACGTCCTTCACGTAGGCGTCGAGCGCCTCACCCGTAAGCCCGAGTTTCGCACCGGCCCATTCCGCAAGCGCCCTGTTGCGGCGCGCCTCGGCGCGGAAGCGCAGATCTTCGTCATGGGCGAACTTGCTCTCGAATCCCCGTTCGCGTTCGTCGAAGGTCGTCATGCGTCATCCTCCTCCCCGGACTGCCAGCCGGTATGGACTTTTGGTTGTATAGACTAAATCTGCACGCTATACGCGTATTGCAGGGGCCCCGCAAATGCATATCTCAGCGCACGGTTACCGCGTGGACTGAACTAAATCAACGGCTTGGCTACCGCTCACCATAAGAGGCGCTGCGGCTCATGGTCTACATTGTGTCGCCCCCCTCGTTCGGCTAGTGTCCGGCCAAGACATACGAGCGCGAAAAGGTGCGCCGCTTCCTTCCCGACAAGAAGAAAACCCGTTGGAGAATCAAGGCGTCAGCGTCCGTGTACGAACTCGTGAAAAGATCCGTGTATCGCAATGAGTGAGAGCAAGCTGTTGATCCTCAGAGGTCCAGGAATGAACAAGCGTCGGCGAATTTACGAGGGTAAGGCAAAGGTCCTTTATGAGGGTCCTGAACCAGGCACCCTTATCCAACACTTCAAGGACGACGCGACCGCCTTCAACGCGAAGAAGCATGCGTTGATCGAGGGCAAGGGCGTTCTGAACAATCGCATCTCCGAGTACATATTTACGAAGCTCGGCGAGATCAGCGTGCCGACACACTTCATCAAGCGTCTCAACATGCGCGAGCAGTTGATCCGCGAGGTCGAGATCGTGCCGCTCGAAGTCGTCGTGCGCAACGTCGCTGCAGGCTCGCTCTCAACGCGCCTCGGCCTTGAGGAAGGCTCGCAGCTGCCGCGCTCAATTATCGAGTTCTACTACAAGAAGGACGAGCTCAACGACCCGATGGTCTCGGAAGAGCACATCACGGCGTTCGGATGGGCAACGCCGCAAGAGATCGACGAGATCATGCAGCTCGCGCTGCGCATCAACGATTTCTTGGTCGGCCTCTTCCTCGGCATCGGCATCCGCCTTATCGACTTCAAGGTCGAGTTCGGCCGCCTCTACGACAACGACCAAGTTCGACTCGTCCTTGCCGACGAGATCAGCCCGGACTGCTGCCGCCTGTGGGACATCCAGTCGGGCGACAAGCTCGATAAGGACCGCTTCCGGCGCGATCTCGGCGGCGTTCTCGAAGCCTACCAGGAAGTTGCTCGCCGCCTCGGCGTCCTGACAGAAACCCCGCGTCCGCGCGGTGCGGGTCCGGTGCTCGTCGCATCGAACACGCCGATCAACGGTCCGGTAACGCCCGTCAACGGCAAGCCGAACTAAATTAGTTTCCCTCTCCCCATGACCCTGCACGCGTCATGGGGAGAGGGTTAGGGTGAGGGGCAGCAATCACGTTTGCATGGTGGCCGCCCCTCACCCCAGCCCTCTCCCGCTGCGCAGGGCGAGGGAGTAAAGGACCTGCATGAAAGCCCACATCAAGATCACATTGAAGAACGGCGTGCTCGATCCGCAGGGCAAAGCCATCGAAGGCGCCATCAAGGGGCTCGGCATCACGGGCGTCGGCGACGTCCGTCAAGGCAAGTACATCGAGGTCGATCTTTCCGAGAGCGATCCGGCGAAGGCGAAAGCCATCGTCGAGCAGATGTGCAAGGACCTGCTCGCCAACACCGTCATCGAGAATTACAGCTACGAAATCGGTTGAGCCATGGCGCCAAGGGTGCGGATGACGCTTGCCGTGATCGCACTCGCGCCATGTCAGGCGCTCGCTGAGCCCGCAAAGGTGCCGCCGCCCGATCTCGATTGCAGCATAGGATTCGAAGCGCTCCGCAATTGGGCCACGTGGCTTCCGGGCGCGGAACGGGGAAGCGCGGGCAACCACGACGTCATCACGGTCAGGCAGCCGGACGTCTGGCGCGTCGAGATCACCTTCACCGCACCCGGCCAGAACGCCCACCCCGCAGTCGTCCTGCGCAAGTTCGTGAAGCAGGTGACGGGCGTTTGGACGGCGCAGAGCAAGACCTGCGGCTATGGCGATCAGATGCAGTTCACGGAGCTGGTCGCCGAAACAAAGGCCGAGGACAGCAGATTGACCAACATGTCCCGTGCTGAAGTTGAGGAGCAAAAGAAAAAGCTCTCGCCACTCAGCTCTCCCTGAAGACGGGCACTTTCTTTACCCTCCCCGCAAGGGGGAGGGGAAAAGGTGAGGCACCCCGCCAAGTGGACTTGCGGCCGGAGTCGCATTACCTGACAGCTGTCAGTTATAAATGGACATGCCGCTCTCGGCGGTTCCAATAAATTCCGCTAACCGAGGTTATCGAGGATGCTCCGCGCCTCCGTCATCGTCTTCCCCGGATCGAACTGCGATCGCGACGTCCAGACCGCGATCGAACGCGTGACCGGCTTCGCGCCGAAGATGGTCTGGCACGGCGACGCCAGCGTCCCCTCGTCCGACGTCATCGTGCTGCCGGGCGGCTTCTCCTACGGCGACTATCTCCGCTGCGGTGCCATGGCCGCGCATTCGCCGATCATGAAGGACGTCGTCACCAAGGCGAAAGCCGGAACACCCGTCATCGGCATCTGCAACGGCTTCCAGATCCTTTGCGAGTCGGGACTGCTCCCCGGTGCCCTTCTGCGTAACGCGTCGCTGCACTTCATCTGCCGCGACGTCTTCCTGAAGGTCGAGAACGATCAGACGTTCTTCACGAAGTGCTACCGCGAAGGCGAAGTGATCAGGGTGCCGATCGCCCATGGCGAAGGCAACTACTTCGCCGACAGCGAAACGCTCGACCGCCTCGAGGGCGAAGGCCGCGTCGCCTTCCGCTATTCCAACGAGGCAGGCGAAACGACAGCCGATGCCTGCCCGAACGGCGCCCAGCGCAATATCGCCGGCATCGTCAATGAGACGGGCCGCGTGCTCGGCATGATGCCCCATCCCGAACGCCTCTACGAAAAGGCCCTCGGCGGCACCGATGGCCGGCGCGTTTTCGAAAGCATGCTCCTGTCGACGCTCGAAGCCGTTGCCTAGCGCACGCCGCCGCCTCAACTGAAACTCGCGCTGCCTAACCGGGAACGTCATCCCCGCGCAGGCGGGGATCTGTCCGAGCATCCGTTCTTCGCGAGTTGTGGGCCTGGACGGATCCAGGCCTTCGCCGGGATGACGGTGCTTGAATGCACACGCCGACTGCAACCACGCCCCGCGACTGAGCGGCGGTTTCATTGTGATCATTTCGTGGCATTTGCGGCCGCCCTCTTGGAGCGCAACGCGGCCCTTCCTACGTCTTTTGGGATTGCGGGGCCGGGCCCCTCTGGCAGCGCCATAACGGTGCTGCGATGTCGGACCGCATCGGGTGTGCCCGGTGCTGCGTCTTTGCCCCGGGCAGACCTCCCTATTCCGGAGGAAAATTCATGTCCCGACGTTTCATCACGCTTCTCGAACGCGTCACACGGATTCGCGAATGGATCGATCGCGAGCAGCGCTCCAGCGCGCCGAGCCCGGTCAGGCTCATCCGCATGCAACAGCTCTATCTTCGACTTTCGGAAAGTCTCCGCGGGATGACGCGCCAGCGCCTCATTCGCATGGCTTCGGCACCCCGGTTCAGATCTGAGGGACCACACTACTCAGCGCAACCGGCTGGCGCCTTTTCGCAACCCTGGTGACCTCCATAGAGCGAGCAACAAAAAAGGGGCCGAAAGGCCCCTTTTCCATGCAGTCGTACGGTCCGCTTAGCGGCCGTTCCCGCGCCGCTGGTTTTTGTGAGGGTCTACGTAAGCAGACGTCATCGACTGGAACACAGCGAACACGATGGCCTTCATAACATCACCTGTCTTGAGCTAACCGGCCGGGCCCAATCCCGAACCGGATCCCGGGATAAGCCCCCGGGCCGCCTCTTCTACAGTGTAGATATGCGATCCGCCGGAGGTCCGCCAGAGGCAAAAAGGCATGCCTCTTATGCGCACTGCACAATCGACGGGATAAAAAATAATCTAATGATATCAATGCAATGAACGAATAAAAAAAGGGCGGGAGTTGTAGCTCCCGCCCCATCCCAAACGACTTGCAAGCGTGGACTTGGAAGCGCGCCGAGAAAAGACCGTCGTTATTTTGCAACTGCGTTATACGCGACCTGCTGGACGGGTTGTATGATCATTGATGACGCGCCTGTTGCACACGCGAACGAAAGCGATCCTTCGAGAGCATCGACCTTGGCCGACGTGCCCTCACGCACGGTGAGCTTGATGCGCACCGGCTCCGATGCCGTCTTGTCGGCCTCGGTATAGGAATCCGCCAACATGAGCGTCAGATTGCAGGCGTTATCGGCGCTGGTGTAATAGCCAACCGCCCGCTTCGGCCCGACCGCCAAGGTAATGCCCTTGAGCGGAGCAACATGTAGAGCCGTCGCTTCGTCGGCCGACGAAACGCGCGCACCATGAAGCACAGCCAAGCTCGAAAGAAGCACAACGCCTGAGAGTTCTGCGAAACGTGTCATGACAGGATCTCCACTGTCTTAAGCAACCGAGTTCAAATCCGCGCACAATTGTCTGGACGTGACGTCGTCGCTGGACCGTGAGATAAGCTCCTGATGGCGCGGAGAAAATCGCCACTTGTGCAACGCCGAACTGCGAGTTTTGCAGCGCGAAACGGTCACAGTCCAAACGGGTAGGACGGAAAGAGCCACATCCAAAGCGCGTAAAACAATCGTCAAAATTGGAATTCGTTGCCCTAGGTCCGCCCCGCCGCCCGTTATTCGGATGCACGCCATTTCTTGAAAGGAAGATCTATGAGAAGCATCGCCATTCTGATTTGCCTCGGCTTCGTTTCCATCGCCCCCGCATTCGCCGAAGACATGGAAATGAAGGGCATGGATCACATGCAGATGGACGCGCCCAAAACACCCGAAGGATCAGACTCCTCGAAAGCATTTGAAGCCGCGAACCAGAAGATGCACGCGGCGATGTCGATACCTTACACCGGCGACGCCGATGTCGATTTCGTCAACGGCATGATCGCCCACCACCAGGGCGCCATTGACATGGCCAAGGTCGAATTGCAGTACGGCAAAGACCCCGAGATGCGGAAGCTGGCGGAAGACATCATCAAAGCGCAGGAACCCGAGATCGCGGCCATGAACGCCTGGCTCGCCAAGCACAAGAAGTAAGGCCATGCGTCGCCACCCGGCGTGCAGCGGTGGCGACGCGTTCAATCCGCGCAAAATTCAGATCAAATGCACGGCGCCAGATTTCGAGATCCCCAACGCCTATCCGATAGCGATGTGAGCTTCCGGCGGCCTTTTGCTCGAAAGGAAGGCTCATGAAAAACTTCACGGCTCTGACGTGCCTGGGCCTCGCGCCCGTTCCGGCCGCTGCAAAGGGCAAAAGGGACAAGACCTCCGACCGGGTAGGAGGCGCCACGAGGGCCCCGGCCGCCAGCGCACTCGCAACGGCGATCTACAAAATGGACGAGGCCATGCACGCGCTGACCTACACCGGCAATCCCGATGTCGATTTCGTCACCAAAATGATTCCCCACCACCAGGGCGCCCTCGACATGGCCAGGGCCGAGCTCGAGTTCGGCACGGATCCCAAGATCCGAAAGCTGGCCCAGAGCATCATCAAGTCCCAGGACAGGCAGATCGCCGAGATACGGGGCTGGCTCGCCAGATACAGGAAGGCCGTCGTACAGATGAATTGACGTCGATAGGCCCTTTCATTCTGGGCTTTTTGGCCGGAAAGGCCGAATGAATCGGCTGACTGCCGGAACAATGGGGCCGCCTCCCCACCCCCCGCACGCGGGAACCAGCGTTATCGCGACGTTTGGCCATTGGGCCCGTCCGAGCCCGAAGGCGACAAACCGTTCCCGAGCCCATATAAGCGGACGCAATCCGAGCGCCCGACGAGAGCCTTATGACCGATACGACCACGCGAAAGATCACGCCCGAGATCGTTGCCGAGCATGGCCTCAAGCCCGAGGAGTACGAGCACCTGCTCGAAATCCTGGGCCGCGAGCCGCTGATCTGCGAGCTCGGCATCTTCTCCGTCATGTGGAGCGAGCACTGCTCGTATAAGTCCTCGCGCGTCTGGTTGAAGACGCTGCCGACCTCCGGCCCGAAAGTGATCCAGGGTCCTGGCGAAAATGCCGGTGTCGTCGATCTCGGAGACGGTGACGCCGTCGTCTTCAAGATGGAAAGCCATAACCACCCCTCCTACATCGAACCGTTCCAGGGCGCCGCGACCGGCGTCGGTGGCATCATGCGCGACGTCTTCACGATGGGCGCGCGGCCGGTTGCGAACATGAACGCGCTGCGCTTCGGCGCGCCGGACCATCCGAAAACACGCCACCTCGTTGGCGGCGTCGTCGCCGGCATCGCCCACTACGGCAACTGCACCGGCGTCCCGACCATCGGCGGCGAAACCAACTTCGACGAAGGCTACAACAACAACATCCTCGTCAACGCCATGTGCGTCGGTCTCGCGAAAACCGACAAGATCTTCTATTCGGCCGCCAAGGGCGTCGGCCTGCCGGTCGTCTACGTCGGCTCGAAAACGGGTCGAGACGGCATCCACGGCGCCACGATGGCCTCCGCCGAGTTCGACGAGAAGAGCGATGAGAAACGCCCGACCGTCCAAGTCGGCGATCCCTTCACCGAGAAGCTCCTGATCGAAGCCTGCCTCGAGCTGATGGCGACGGATAGTATCATTGCCATTCAGGACATGGGCGCAGCCGGCCTCACGTCGTCAACGTCCGAGATGGCGGACAAAGGCGGCGTCGGTATCGAACTCGATCTCGACCTCGTGCCTCAGCGCGAAACCGGCATGACCGCTTACGAAATGATGCTCTCGGAAAGCCAAGAGCGCATGCTGATGATCCTGAAGCCCGAGCGCGAAGCCGACGCGAAGGCCATCTTCGAGAAATGGGGCCTGGATTTCGCAGTGATCGGTCATACGACCGACACCCAGCGCATGATCATCAAGCACAAAGGCAAGATCGAAGCCGATCTTCCCGTGCCCGTGCTCGCGAACTCCGCGCCGATGTACAAGCGTCCCTACATCGAGCCGAAAAAGCCCTCGAATATTCTCCCCGAATGGGTGCCTGCGCCGAACTCGCTCCTCGGCACGCTGAAGGATTTGATGGGCGGTCCCGCGCTCGCCTCCCGCCGCTGGATCTGGGAACAGTACGACCACATGGTCATGGGCGACACCGTCGGCCGTCCGGGTGGCGATGCCGGAGTCGTTCGAGTGCACGGTACGCAGAAGGGCATCGCCATCGCTTGCGACGTGACGCCCCGCTACGTCACCGCCGACCCTGAGGAAGGCACGAAGCAGGCCGTCGTCGAAACCTGGCGCAACCTGACGGCCGTCGGCGCCGATCCCCTTGCGATCACCGACAACATGAACTTCGCCAATCCCGAGCGGCCCGAGATCATGGGCCAGTTCGTGGCGAGCGTGCGCGGCATGGGCGAAGCCTGCACCGCGCTCGACTATCCCGTCGTCTCAGGGAACGTCTCGCTCTACAACGAAACGAACGGCGTCGGCATTCCTCCCACCCCGGCGATCGGCGGCGTCGGCCTCGTGCCGGATTGGACGAAGATCGCCGACATTCGGCTGAAGAGCGAAGGCAACATACTGATCGTGATCGGCCGCGAGGAAGGTCATCTCGGGCAGTCGCTTTATCAGCGCCACGCGACCGGAAAATTCGAAGGCGCGCCCCCGCCCGTCGATCTGCAAGATGAGATCAAGGCCGGACGCCTGATCCGCACGCTGATCCGCGAAGGCCGCGCACTGGCGGTACACGATTGCTCGGACGGCGGCCTTCTCGTCGCCGTTGCCGAAATGGCGCTCGCGGGCGGCACGAACGGCGTCGGCGTCGAGCTCTACCCCTACGAAGGCAAGCTGCCCGCACACGCCATCTGGTTCGGCGAGGACCAGGGCCGCTACGTCGTCGAGGTGACGCCGCAGAAAGCTGAGGAAGTACTGGAGCGCGCCCGCTTGCTCGAACTCCCTGCCCGCATCGTCGGCCGCGTCGGCGGTAACGCCATAGCCCTCAAGGGCGAGAACGCGTTGCCGCTCTCCGAGCTTCGCACCGCGCACGAAGGCTTCATGCCGAAGTTGATGCAGGGCGAACTTGGCGCATAACGGCGTTTGAAACGGCTAGCCATTTTCCAGGCGGCCGGGTGTTCTTTGCGAGCATGTGATGCGGTGGTAAGCGTTGTTGGCAAACACAACGAAAAGGCGTCCTCAATGGCGAGCGAGAGCGATCCTCAATCCGCGCAGGAATTGAGCGAGATCAAAGGGGCGCTCGACGTCCTTTTCACCTTGCGCGAAGAATTCGCGACCTGGGTCGAGGAAGCGCAGAACGAGGACCGCAAGGAAGAACTCGACAACGTCTACCAGCACATCCTGGCGATGGAGTCGGAATATCACCGCCGCCTCGAGGCAATCCTGAAGAAATCAGGAGCATCGACTTAGACGCTGAAATTCGTCATCCCGGCGAAGGCCGGGATCCAGCCAAACCTCATGATCGAAATGTTGCTCTCCATCAGGATGCAGGCCTCCGTCGCCCTCCAAACGGATGGAAACCTCAAAGGAACCAAAATGCGCCACGCAGGCTTCCCGACAATGATGGCTCTCGCAGCAGTTCTCGCCGCGAGCGGCGCTATTCTCTCCAGCAACACGGCAATCGCCGAAACTCAAGGAACATCCATGACCACCACACCGTCCGGACTCCAATACGAAGACACCACCGTCGGCACCGGCGCCACGCCCGAGACCGGGCAGATCTGCGTGATGCACTACACGGGCTGGCTCTATCAGGACGGCAAAAAGGGCAACAAGTTCGACTCCTCTCTGGATCGCGGCCAGCCGTTCCAGTTCCCGATCGGAACGGGACGAGTCATCAAGGGCTGGGACGAAGGCGTCGCGTCGATGAAGGTCGGCGGCAAACGCACGCTCATCATTCCGCCTGCGTTGGGATATGGCGCACGCGGCGCTGGCGGCGTCATCCCGCCGAACGCGACCCTGATCTTCGATGTCGAATTGCTCGAACTGAAATAGCGCAACCACCAAAGCGGACGAAGCACGGCATGCGATGCCGCGCTTCGTTCAGCAGAGCGCCGGCTCTCCCGAATACTGATATTTCGCGAACTTCGCGATCGTCGCGGTCAGATCCTTGCTACGCGACCGATGATAGCGATCGATATTGCCGAGGTATTTTTCGCGCGTGACCGTGTTGGGATGGTCGGCGCCGTGAGTTGCGATTTCCACCGGGCTCATCTTGGTTTTGATCTGCAGCTTCCGCGCGATGCCGTCCTCGTTGAGCACGGAATATCCGTAATAGAAAATCGCTAGGTCATCGAGCGTCGGACTCTGATACCAGTGCCGCCCGCCCCGCTCCGGATAGCGCTGGCCGAAATTGTGCAGGCTGCGGCTCGCCCTGAGGCCAAGATTTAATTTCCGGAAGGCTTTGCTGTCATCCTCGTAATAGCCGAAGGTCGCCTGCTCGTGCAGCGGACGCTCGTACGATGGCGGCGGACCGTTCATCGGATCCACGAAAACGTAGTTCCCGATGAAATGCCGCGTCGGCGCGATCACTTTGTCCAGCTGCTGAAAGTTGCCGTAGAGAAATTCCGTCACGTTGAGGGCCATCCGCCACGACCGGCACGTCCTCTCGTAGTCCTCGACTTCGCGATCGATAGCGGCGCTGTCGAAATAGGCATTCCGCGTCATATGAATTTCCCAGTCGGGACAGAACTGCTTGATGATCTCCCGGCTGGCGTCGGTGGAATGGTAGTCGATCATGATGCCGTGATCGAAGACGCGGCGGTGGTGGGCGAGCCACCACGGCAGCATGTATTCCTCATTGAAGAAATGGCAGATGACCGTCCGCATTGTGCCCCCTGCGATGAAGCCGCTTCCCGAGCGCTTTCGCTTTGTTCACTCCAATGACGAATTGGCTTCCGGTTTTAAGTTGATTCGGCAAGTCGCCAAAGGCGGAGCCCGGAATCTCCGCCGAAATCTCAGGGATGGAGACGAAATCTACGCTGCCCGCCGCCGCTTTAAGCGATACCGGTAAATCAACCCAGGCAGCACGATGAACTCCCCTTCCCTCAAGGCATCCCCGTCGAATTGGCCGTCACCGCGGCGCGGCGCGACACCCGAGTAAACGAGGAGACGCCCGAACTCGTCGCGAACGAATTCGGAAAAATCGCGTCCGCCGAACCGGCCAATGGCCCGTCCCTCAGGCGTCGTGTTGCGAAGAATGGAATAATCGAGAATCTGGGCGCGGCGTGTGCTTGGAAACATGAGGGATGTCCCGTTCCAAAGGCTATTTCTGGTCGCCAAGCTCTTTCGGCGGAGCGCCCTTGAAAGGCGCAACTTGCGAGTGGCGTGAAAGTTCGTCGTAGCAGGCAAGGCGCGACGCTGCGGGCTCGACCGTCGCGCAATCGCGAAGCTCCGAAGGCCCGGACGGCCACGGCCGGTTGCCGGTGGCAAGCAAAATGATGCCAGTTCCCGCAAGCACACCGATCAGCACCGCGAAGAGGAGCGCGGTTTGCCTGTCATTGCGCTCTTTCTGCTTCGCAAGCTCTTCAGCTTCTTGATCGAAGCGGCTTTGAAAATCAGCTTCTTTCCGAAAGTCGAATGACATAGCGGCCTAACGCTCTGCAGCACATCGGATCTAAAAAATAGAATAGGGCGTCGCCCATAAAGATTCGACTGCGCCACTCCTGCAAAAATATAAGCATCCCATAAACACTGGACGTGAACGGGCGAAATTGCCGATGTCTAACGGACATTAACGTCAAAGATTTCCTGTCTGGAGCAAAGCTCTGATGAACCCGGAGATCATCAGCACACATCGAAAAAAGGAGTGGAAGCGATGCGCTCGCCTCCCTCCTTCAGTGGTATGCAAAGAAAACTTTCGTCAAACAGTCCACATCATTTGGTTGCGCCGGGGTTCTGCTCCATTTCTGCGCCCGAAAGAGAACCATCCGCCGGCTTCGCATTTGGCATCGCCGTGGAGCCGGTCCTGTCGCTGTTGACGCCCGGCTGTTCCTGCATCTGCTTCTCCGAAAGGCTGCCTGAATTCGGCTTTGCCGTCGGCGTGGCTGTCGAGCCGCTGCCCGCAACGCCCGGATGATCTTTCATCGCCTTTGTCGTTATGCCGCTATCGTCGGCGAGTGCGAATGACGACGATAAGGCAAGCAGCATCGCTGCCAGAAATGGCTTCTGCATCGGAAACATCTCCGTTTTTGAGAGGCTTATTCTCACTTCGACGCGAAATCGCGGGCTCTGCGAAAGCAGTGCGACCGGACGACGCTTCTACCAGCGCCGGGGTTTTCGATCTCACATGATCCGTTACGATAGGGCTTGGAAGTTCGTTTCAGGCCCTGCCGGAAATTTCGGGCGGCCATGTAGAAAAATCGGAGCGCGAGCTTTCGAACGGACTGTCCCCTACGGAACATCGTTCCGGGGAAGCTTGGTGCACAAAGCCCCAGAGCTGAAACAAACCTGATCTTTCACCACAAGGACAGTGTCATGCGCGCAGTGAAATACATCGCATCGGCGTTCGTCGCCCTCGTAGCACCGGCTGCCGTCGGGAGCGCATCAGCCGCTACCGATCCGATTGGCATCTGGATCAACGACACGGGCCGCGGCGCCATCGAAATCAAACAATGCGGCGATACGCTGTGCGGCAACGTCGTTTGGGTGAAGTCGGAATCGGATGCCGACGGATGCGGCAAGCAAATCATGGGCAATGTCGCGCCGGTCGGCGGCGGCCGTTGGGATAACGGCTGGATCTATTCGCCGGAACGCGGCCGCAAGTACGACGTCGAGCTGACGCCGCTCGCGAACGGCAACCTCAAGGTCGTCGGTTACGCCGGCATGAAATTTCTGTCGAAGACGATGATCTGGAAGCCAGCGCCGCATGATCTGCAGCTCTGCGGTCAGACGGACGCGAAGGCCGATACGCCCGCAACCAAGAAACCCGACGCCGTAACGGCCGCGGTCGTTCCGCCGCCCGCAGAGGCGCCTGTTGCAGCGAAGCCCGAGTCCTCCAGCGTACAACCCGCCGCAACGAAGGAAGCGAGTGCGCAACCCGCAGCGGAAGCGCCTGCTCAGGACACGAAGAAGACGGATGAAGCCAAAGCTCCTGCGCCCGCACCGGCACCGTCCTCGGAAACGCCCGGTGAAACGGCGAAGAACGGCGACAACGGCAACGACGATGCCAAAGGCAACGACAACGACATTGCCGGCCAGCTCGGCAAGATCAAGATCGGCGATATCTCGTTGGACAAGGTTCTGACGCGAACCAAATCCGGCAAGTGCAAGCTCGATCTGCCCTGGGTGAAGGTCACCATCGATTGCGAGCAGTAAAGCTCGCGCCAGCCGAGGCGTTCCCCCCACCTCGGCCAATGAAACACCCGCTGCGGCTGCCGGCAGCGGGTGTTTCCGTCACCGCACACAAAAAAACACGACGGCAGATGTCATGTCCTGCCGCCGTGCTTGAATTCAAATCGGAAGTATCGACTTAGATGAGGTCGATCTCAGCCGGAAGGTACGACGTAACTTCGAGGCCGACTTCCTGCTCGCGAACTGCGGGTTTGGTCCAGGTCTTCATGGTGTCCTCCATTAGACTTTGAGAACTTGACGTCCTCGTGCACACAAAGATAGCTACGCGCCTTGATAACGTCCAATCGCAATCGCGTGACAATTCGATAAGATTGACTGATCGCGGGTCTTGCTCTGCCTGATCGAAAGCGGCAAGGTTTGAGACCGGAAACGCCCCATCTCATAGAACGGAGTTCATCGAATGCCAATGCCAGCGGCCGACATCGAACGGATGATAAAAACCCGCTTCCCGGACGCCCAAATCGTGCTCAAGGACCTGGCAGGCGATAACGACCACTGGGCCGCCCACGTCGTCTCGGCCGCCTTCAAGGGCAAAAGCCGCGTCCAGCAGCACCAGATGGTCTATGAGGCCCTAGGCGGCAACATGGGCGGGGTATTGCATGCCCTGCAGCTTACCACCGCGCTACCGCCGGATTGACTAACGGCCCGGTCTCGCCCACATCTCAAAACAAGCGAAGCGGGTGCGCCGTCCGGGCTGCCCCGACACCAATAAAGGAGCCTCAGAATGGCCTCTGATACGGTCAGCGAAACGATCGCCAAGACGATCGCCGACAATGACGTCGTATTGTTTATGAAGGGCACGAAGCAGTTTCCGCAGTGCGGCTTCTCGGCGACCGCCGTGAAGATCCTTGAGCACCTCGGCGTGCCGTTCAAGGATGTGAACGTGCTCGATGATCAGGGCGTTCGCGAAGGCATCAAGACGTTCTCGAACTGGCCGACGATCCCTCAGCTCTACGTCAAGGGCGAATTCATCGGCGGCTGCGATATCATGCGCGAAATGTATTCCGCAGGCGAGCTGCACAATCTCATCTGCGAAAAGGGCATTCCCCACTCGCACCAGCACGCCTGACGCTCGCAACCGTCATCGAGAATTTAGCGGGGCTGCTTTCGAGCAGTCCCGCTTTTATTTTTGCAGACCCAAAAGAAGCGTCATCCCCGCGAAGGCGGGAATTAGCCCAAGCCAGCTATCCAGCGATGAAATTGATGCTTGGATGGATCCCGGCCTACGCCGGGATGACGTTATAGGAAGATCATAGGCAATCATCGTTCCTTCTCCCAGTGGGAGAAGGTGCCCCGAAGGGGCGGATGAGGGGACTTCGCAGTTCGACCGTTATCCGTCGTTTCGCGTCAAAGTCCCTCACCTGCCCATCTCGCCGTAGGCGAGCCTCCGGCTCACCCTTCAAAAGCGAGCCTCCGGCTCGACGGACATCCTCTCCCGTTCCGGGAGAGGAAAGTGCAGCGCGCATCCCGAAATCATCTTCCGTTCGGCGGAATGCTGTGACTCGCATCCTGTCACCTCGACGCAGGTCGGGGTCCTGTCGATGCGAACATCCAGGTTGCTGACCGTTGCGGTGGATCCCGGCCGACGCCGGGATGACGGTGTGAAAGAAGAAGCGCTTACCCTTACGTCATCCTCGAACGGCGAGCACGCGAGCCGTTCGGGGATCCAGCGTAAGACTGCCGTAGGCACGTTATTGCGTCTTCGACGATTCTTGCGCTGGATCCCCGACCTTCGACGTGGCTTCGCCACGCTCGGTCGAGGATGACGACAGGATGCTTCATCCAAGCACGAGCGCTTTTAGTTTTTGCGCATCGATGGCCTCGACGACCCGGCCGTGCTTGCCCGTCGTCGTCTCTGCACCGAGCATCGCATTCAACACGGCTTCTTCGACGCTCTCCACGACGGCGAGATAAATCGCGTCGAGATCGTCGTTGCTGACGGCGGTGAACGTCAGCGCAGCAGGCTCCGGCAATTGCCCCGGATCGTTCGCTGTCGAAAAGGCCATGAAGATGTCGCCCGAAGAATTGCCTGACGGAGTTCCGCCCCGCCCGATGCCGATCGACGCCCGCCGCGCCAGCCGTTCGAGCCTGTTCAAATGCCAAGATTACGGGGTTCATCACCAAATTTCTGCCAAGCACCTCGATCGTTCGCGAAGTATGCTATCGCTACAACCATCGCGATATGGAGGCAGGCGAGCGTATCAATAATCTCCTTTCGCAAGTCGAAGTACCCTTGACCTACAAGGCCGCCAACAGATGACGAACAAAAAGTATGAAAAAGCTCTCTCCCTGGGCATGCCAACGGAAGAAGCTCTGGAGCGAGCCGCGCAAACTGAGCTGTCCGACGTCCAGGAAGAAATTGAGACGAGCAAGCTCGATCGGCGAATTGAAACGTTGCTGGCTGAGTTCGAAACAGGCAGACACGAAGCTGACGATGGCGCCGAGCTTTGGTACGGGCGCTATCTCATGACAATGTTCGAGTACGGGTCATGGGATAAGTTCCGAGCGGTAATCACGAGAGCCTATATTTCATGCCAACAATCAGGCATCGATCCATCCGGCCATTTCTGGCGCATGGATGGCGCGCCTTGGAATCCGGACGAGGTTTTTTCCCAAGCGGGAAAAAACCCCAGAGGCGGCCGTCCGAAAGAGGACGTAATCCTTAGCCGCCGCGCTTGCTATTTGGTGGCTGAAAATGGCGATCCGTCAAAGCTCACAATAGCGATCGCCCAGAGATACTTCGCCGAGCAGACGCGCCGACAGGAAATCGCCGACCAAAGCATTGAGGCGCTCACTGAGGACCAGCGTCGAGTTCTGATTCGTGATGAAGTCGCAGATCAGCAAAAGGGACTTGCATCGGCCGCCCACGCGTCCGGCGTCACCACGCCCAAAGATTTCGCGATATTTCAAAGCGAAGGATACAAAGGAATGTACGGCGGCCTGAATGTTGATGGCATAAAGAGAGCCAAGAGTATTCAGAACAAGGACCAAATTCTTGACCGCATGGGTAGTACAGAACTTGCGGCAAATTTATTTCGGTTGACGCAAGCAGAAGAACGGCTTCGCAGGGGAGATATATAGACAAAGTCGGGAGCGAACCGCACTCACCACGAAATCGGCAAGATGGTTCGAAAGACTATGATTGAAGCCAGCGGCGTACCGCCCGAAAAGCTTCCTGCCGCGGATCACATCAAGCACGCGCGAAAACGCGTCGCTGCAATTGACAATGGCGACGAGTCCAAGAAGCTCGACAAAAAGGGCTAGCTCCGGTACCGCCCCAGCGCACGTCGGGCTTGACCGGCCACTGTCTCAATTTTGCCGAACGGAAGTGTTGCCTCGCGACATCGGCGACAGGGCTCGTCCCGTTCGCGAAAGGAGCGCGAGAGTGCGTATCATGTGGCTGAGCGGCAGGCGCTTCTTTCTCTCGCTGACCATACTGACCGCCAGCGTCTGCCTCGCTCTCGGCATCACGATGCCGATCCTGAAGCTCACAACCTTCTCATTCTGGACGACGGAGCATTCCCTCCTCTCGACCGTCGGCGTGCTGCTGCACGATGGCCAGACCTTCCTCGGCATGATCGTGCTCATCTTCTCGATCCTGTTGCCGGTGACGAAGCTTCTTTATCTGCTGCTCGTCTCGACCTTGCCGCCGGCCGAAATCGTCCGCCACCAGGGCCGGCTGCGCGCGCTCGAATGGCTCGGCAAATGGTCGATGCACGACGTCCTCGTGCTGGCGCTGACGATCTTCTTCATCAAGAGCCAGGGCGTCTACGATGCCTCGAGCCTCAACGGCGTCTACTTCTTCACGGCCGCCGTCATGCTGATGATCCTGTCCTACGCATGGATACGAACCGACGGCATGGCCGCCGCGCCCGATCTCGTCCCCGTGCTGCCTCAGCCCGACGTCGGGCAAGCGGCCCGCACCTCCGGATGGCGCAACTTCGCGCTGAGCTTCCTGATCATTCTCGCCACGGTCTTTTTCGCGCTCGGCCTCATCCTGCCGACGATCCGCTTCACGACGGTTTACGTCTGGACGAACGAGCATTCGATCCTGACGATCGTGTATGCGCTCTTCGAGAACCAGGAGTATTTCCTCTGCGCCGTCGTCTTCGCCGTATCCGTCTTCTTTCCGTTCCTGAAGCTCTTCTACTTGCTGACGCTGATCACCGCGCACGACATGCCGGATGATTTCCGGAGGAAGTCGTTCGCAACGATGGAATGGATCGGCCGCTATTCGATGACGGACGTCATGGTGCTGGCGTTGATGATCTTCTACGTCAACTCGTCGGGCTACACGGAAGCCCGCGTGCTGCCCGGCGTCTATTTCTTCGCCGCTTCCGCCCTGATGACGATCCTCGCCTACGGCTGGGCCAACGCCGAGCCGCCATCCACGCGTCGCCGGAAGCGCAAACCGGAGGGCGGCGGTCCGGCGATCGCAGCGAGCCCCGGCGTCTCCATCGCGCGCGCACCTCATCGCCGCCAATGGTGGAAGCCCGTCTGAGCAATTCGTTCGCTAGCTTCGAACGAACGCGCGGCCTAGCCATATCGCGCACATTCCCGCTATATCGTTGCCACCCGCGCGATGGGCAGATCGATAAGTGAGCGAAGCACGCGATGCTGAAAGTCTGGGGCCGCCGAAATTCGTTGAACGTCCAAAAAGTCATGTGGCTCGTTGGAGAATTGGATCTCCCACACGAGCACATCGCGGCGGGCGGCGCCTTCGGAAAACTCGACACGCCTGAATTCCTCGCCATGAACCCTCACGGCCGCATTCCCGTGATCGACGACGAGGGACAGGCAGTGTGGGAATCGCATGCCATTCTTCGCTACTTGGCGGCGCGCTACGGCAAGGACCGATTCTGGTCGGACGATGCTTGGCAGCGCTCCAACTACGAGCGATGGATGGATTGGTCAGCGACGGCGTTGCAGCCGACTTTTCTCAACGATGTATTTTTGGCCTTCTATCGCACGCCCGAGGCGGAAAGAGACTGGACGATCATCCGTCGCGGTGTCGAGCAAAGCGCGAAGCACTTCGAGCTTCTCGATCGCTGGCTGCAGGGAAAAGACTACATGCTCGGCGAAAGCTTGAGCCTTGCCGACATCACGACAGGCGCCCTTCTCTTCCGCTACTACGGTATCGAGATCCCGCGCCCGAGCCTTCCGAACGTCGAAGCCTGGTATGAACAGCTGAAAGCCCGCCCCGCTTACCGCGAGCACGTCATGGTGGCGTTCGACGATCTCTTCGGCAAGCGTTGAACGTCGCCACCCGCGCGTCATCCTCGAACGGACGAGCTCGCGAGGCCGTTCGGGGATCCAGCGTGAGAAGTGCCGAAGGCACGATACTGCGTCTTCGACAAATCTAACGCTGGATCCCCAGCCTTCGACGCGGCCTTGCCGCGCCCGGCCGAGGATGACGAATAAATTCGAACGTCATCCGGCGAAGGCCGGGATCCAGCCAAACATCAACACAACGATTGCGGACCGCTTGTCTGGTTGCCGACCTTCGTCGGCATGACGGTGGTGAGGTGATACCGAACGCGACAAAGCCCCTTGCAAGCGCAATAAAAAAGGCCGCCAGAGAGGCGGCCTTTCTCCAAATCACAGGACACTTCGGCCAAAGGCCGAGAGCCCGACTGGGTGACGGCGCGAGCGCCGCCTCGCGGAGCTGGCCCGCGCGGAGTAGCCAGCGTGAGCGATTACCTCGAGTAGAATTCGACGACGAGGTTCGGCTCCATCTGCACCGGATAGGGCACGTCGCTCAGAGCCGGAATGCGCGTGAGCGAAGCCGTCATCTTGTTGTGATCGGCGTTGATGTAGTCGGGCAGATCGCGCTCGGCGCTCTTGATAGCTTCGAGAACGAGTGCCAGCTGTTTCGCCTTCTCGCGAACTTCAACGACATCGCCGACCTTGAGGCGATAGCTGGGGATCGTGACGCGGCGGCCGTTGACGGTCACGTGGCCGTGGCTGACGAACTGGCGCGCGGCGAAAACCGTCGGCACGAACTTGGCGCGGTAGACGAGCGCGTCGAGACGGCGCTCCAAAAGCCCGATCAGATGCTCGGACGTCGAACCCTTGAGGCGCGAAGCTTCGTCGTAAGCGGCGCGGAACTGACGCTCCGAAATCGATGCGTAATAGCCTTTGAGCTTCTGCTTGGCCTTGAGCTGCTGGCCGAAATCGGAAAGCTTGCCCGAGCGGCGCTCGCCGTGCTGGCCGGGACGGCTCTCGCGGCGGTTGAGCGGGCTCTTGGGACGGCCCCAGATGTTCTCGCCGAGACGGCGATCGATCTTATGCTTGGCGCGAACGCGCTTAGTCATCTTCTAGCACTCCATGAGTTATGGCACGGCTCGATTGAACCGTGACTGTGGAGCGCCCCCTCCTCATCCCCCTATTGGGGGCCGACAGGCATGGACCTTCGACAGTCCCGCCACGGGTGCGCAGAAATCAAACGCGGGCCCGTAAGGACCCGCGAAGACGTTTGGGTGATACCGGCGTCAGGCCGTCTCGTCAACGGCCCATATGACGCTTAATTCTTCTTGATCGTCGTTTCCGTGATCGAGGTCGACCCGGTTGCGACCGGAGCACCAGCTGCGACCGGAGCGCCGGCTACCGGAGGCTGCCCGGCTGCCGCGAAATTGGGCGGCGGGCTCGCGGCAACGTAGGCCGCAATCATTTCCTTAACCTTCTTGCGCTGCTCGTCCGAGCAGGTCTGCGCCGGCTCTTTCTTTTCGTCGACGACGACTTCCTTGTCGCCTTCCTTCTCGACGAGCTTGATCCGGCCGGTCAGCAGCATCACCGTCGTGAGGTGTAACTGACTGATGTAGACCAGATTTTGCTGGGTCCACTTGTTCTTGGCCTCTTCCCGGCGCATCATGGCGCGGTGATTCTGCACCTGGTCGTCACGCAGATCGCAGATCTGGGCATGCGCCGAAAGCCGCCCGGCCTTGATCACATCGCGTGCCACGTCGAGCGGAACCTCAACTTCCGACTTCTTGTTCTTGTCGATGACAATGACCGAGCCGTCCGGCTTGGAGAATTGCTGCGGCGTGAGCGACCAAGCATATTCCATGAACGATCTCACCGCGTGCTCGCTGAGCTCCTGCGCGCCGGCGGGTACTGCAGTACCCATAAGCGACAGCGCCATTACGCTCGCCAACACCCCCGCCCTCGTATTCATCCACATCTCCAGTTGAGCCTCTTTGACTTTCTTTATTAGTGAATGGGAAACCCAGGCGCGGCCCTTGCAGCAGCCACGTTGCACAATGCCATTAGCCTCTCGAGTTGGCATCGCTCGGCCCAAAACTTGGCCATATGAAGGCGCTTACTCTCCCCCTTTTCGGGCCTTTCCTTTGCCCTGTGAAAGCGTGGCAACTATGCCACGAAGGGTGCGTACTTCCTGCTCTGTCGCGTTGAGTCTCGTCAAGAGCGTACGCAGGTTTTGTGACACGACCGCTCTGCGGTGAGCTGGATTGAAAAACCCGTTGGTTTCCAGTTCACGCTCTAAATGTTCAAACAGTCCAAGGAGTTCCTGCTTGGTCGCTGGACGGTCCCGGCCCATGTAGAGACCTTCGGTGAGAGGCTTCTCGTAGGTTGTAACCCGGCCGAGGCTTCGCCCGGCATCACTCCGCATCCATTCGTATCCCGTTAGCAGCACCGCCTGCGCCAGGTTGAGAGAAGCGAAACGAGAATTTACTGGAATCATGATGAACGCGTCCGCGACCGCCACCTCGTTCGTCTCGAGCCCGTTGCGTTCGCGCCCGAACAGCACGCCGCAGCGCTCACCCCGGCCGATCCGCTTCCGCATTTCAACGATCGCCTGCTCGGGCGTCAGCACTGGCTTGCGAAGATCCCGCTGCCGCGCCGTCGTCGCCCCGACCCAGTTCAGATCCGCCAGGCTCTCTTCGAGCGTGCCGTAGGCCTGCGCGTCATCGATGATGTAGTTTGCCCCGGACGCCGCGATCCGCGCCTTTTCGTTCGGCCAGCCGTCGCGCGGGTTGACGAGACGAAGATCGTCGAGCCCGAAATTTGCGCAGGCGCGCGCCACCATGCCGATGTTGTCCGCGAGTTGTGGCTCCATCAGAATGATGGACGGCGTCTCGCCCTCGCCTGCCACCGGCTCCCCGCGCATATGCGCCCGCCGCAGGCCGTGGCGCAGCTTGCGAATGACCCGGCGCGCCCAGAACCAGTAATTCTCACCCGACCACTGCTTGGCGAGCGTTTCGAGGCACGGCGTCGACACCGTCTCGGTGCCCTCGCCCTGGAGGCGAACGCGGCCGTCGCCGACAATCACTTCCTTTTTGCTGAGGATGAACTGATCGAGCGTTTCGATGCCCTGGGCTTCCGTCCGCCGCTTGCACCCCTGGCAGGTTACGTTGTCCTCGACGCATTTGAGGCTGGCGCAGTATTGCAGGATGGGCTCCAGCGTCGCCCGATCGAGACCCGGGATGGCGAGCGCTGCGAGCCCCTGATCGATCGACGCGGAATGGCATGCGTGCACGATCGCGGCGACCGGCGTATCCTCAGGCCCGGTCACAGGCTCACCGCCGGCGCCGACCCGAATGTCCGGCACCGCCCCGATACGATGAGCGTCCGTCTCGACGTTCAATCCTGTCTCCGGTCGAAAAAATGGCAAGCAAAGCGTAAGGCCCCAGGCCTCGCCACTCCGCCCTGCCTAATGCTTTGGTAATGACAGGCTGTCAAACTCCAGGGCACGTCAAGGCCCAGCGCAAAGAAGTTACCGGAGACTTAAGGCCGCTGCGTTTTGTCTCTGACTCGCGGGCATCCGCGAGCACCGAACAGCCAGTGATCCCCCCTATGCGCCGCATCGATATTCCCTCCGTATTCGCGCTGCTGGCGATTGCCGTTTGGGCCTTCACCTTGAACACGGCCCGCGTCAGTCCCAAAGGCTGGATCACGACACCCCAAGGCCTCCCGGCCAACGGCGATTATCTGGGCATCTACTCCGCGGGTCAGTTGGTCGGCAGCGGCGACCTCATGGCCCCCTATGACCCCGTGCGCCACAAGGGCGCCCAGCGTGCACTCGATCATAATCCGAATGGCGGCGATTTCCCGTGGTCCTATCCCCCGACCTTTCTCCTGGCCGCCGCGGCACTCGCGCTTGTTCCCTATGCGGCATCGATGCTGACCTGGATCTGCGCGACGCTTTCCCTGCTCATCGCTGCGCTCGCTCGGATCAGCACGTCGCGGCGCGATCTGCTGCTGATGCTGGCGACTCCCGGCCCATGGCTCAATTTCTACATCGGGCAGAACGGCGCGTTGACATCCGGCCTTTTGGGATTTGGGCTTGTGCTGCTTGAAACCAAGCCGATCCTGGCCGGCGTCGCGATCGGGCTCCTGTCGTTCAAGCCGCATCTCGGCTTGCTCATTCCGATCGCGCTCATTGCCGGCGGCTATTACCACTCTATCGCCGCCGCGGCGCTGACCGTCGCTGCCATGGTGATCGCCTCGATAGCCGCATTCGGCGTCGCCTCCTGGCTCGCTTTGCCGAAGCAGCTTCAGCACGTCGCTTCCCTCATCGCGACGTCCCCCGATACCGAGAGGATACAAACGCCGTTCGGACTTGCCCGCGGTCTCGGGCTTTCGGCCGACCACGCGCTTTGGCTGCAAGCCGCCGTATCGGCCGCTCTCGTCGTCGTCATCGGCTGGCTCTGGAGCCGTCGGACCGTCAGCTTCGATCTGAAGGCAGCAGCGTTGGCGGCGGCCATAACGCTCGCGACGCCGTACCTCTTCGTCTACGACCTCGTCATGCTGACGGTCGCACAGGCATTTCTTCTCCGCCACCTCTCACGGCACGGCATGACGCGCGTCGATGCCTATGGCCTCTTGCTCGCGAACGTCTTCATCCTGTTTTTCTCCAAATTGCCGCCGGTGCCGCTTGGCGTATTCGGAAGTTTCACTGTCATGGCCCTGATCCTGAGACACGTCTGGATCGAGACTACAAACTGCGACGCGCTTCAGGCAGGCGAAAAAAACGTCGGGCGCGCGCCCACGTCGGCCGCAATTCGAGCCGGCAGGACTTGAAACGCCCCCCAATCTGACGCACTACGTCAAAAAGCTCTCTTCGCATGTGCGTAATCGGCCTTTAGGCTTGGCGCGCCGGCATCCCGAACCTCATCCACTGTCCTCATCTTCCCGCGAGACATCCCCCATGCAGAAAATCAAGGTTGAAGGCACCGTCGTCGAACTCGACGGCGACGAGATGACCCGCATTATCTGGAAGCTGATCAAGGACAGCCTCATCCACCCCTACCTCGACGTTAACCTCGAATACTACGATCTGAGCGTCGAAAACCGCGACAAGACCGGCGACCAGATCACGATCGACGCCGGCAACGCCATCAAGAAGCACGGCGTCGGCGTTAAGTGCGCGACGATCACGCCCGACGAAGCGCGCGTCAAAGAATTCAGCCTGAAGGACATGTGGAAGAGCCCCAACGGCACGATCCGCAACATCCTCGGTGGCGTGATCTTCCGCGAGCCGATCATCTGCAAGAACGTGCCGCGTCTCGTACCGGGCTGGACCCAGCCGATCATCGTCGGCCGCCACGCTTACGGCGATCAGTATAAGGCGACGGACTTCAAGTTCCCCAGCAAGGGCGTGCTGACGATCAAGTTCGTCGGCGAGGACGGCACCGTCATCGAAAAGGAAGTCTTCAAGGCGCCGGACGCGGGCGTCGCGATGGCGATGTACAATCTCGATGAATCGATCCGCGACTTCGCACGCGCCTCGCTCAACTATGGCCTCGCGCGCAACTACCCGGTCTATCTCTCGACGAAGAACACCATCCTCAAAGCCTATGACGGCCGCTTCAAGGATATCTTCCAGGAGATCTACGACGCCGAATTCAAGGCCGAATTCACGAAGCGCAAGCTCACCTACGAGCATCGCTTGATCGACGACATGGTCGCGAGCGCGCTGAAGTGGTCGGGCGGCTACGTCTGGGCCTGCAAGAATTACGACGGCGACGTCCAATCCGATACGGTCGCGCAAGGCTTCGGCTCGCTCGGCCTGATGACCAGTGTGCTGATGACGCCGGACGGCAAGACGGTCGAGGCGGAAGCTGCGCACGGTACCGTCACGCGCCATTATCGCGAACATCAGAAGGGCAAGGAAACATCGACGAACTCCATCGCCTCGATCTTCGCCTGGACGCGCGGCCTTGCGCACCGCGCCAAGCTCGACGGCAACGAGAAACTTCTGGATTTCTGCAAAACGCTCGAACGTGTCTGCATCCAGACCGTGGAGTCGGGCTATATGACGAAGGATCTCGCGCTCCTCGTCGGCCCCGACCAGAAATGGCTCTCGACGACCGGCTTCCTCGACAAGGTCGACGCCAACCTCAAGGCCGCCATGAGCAAGGCGGCATAGGGCTCGCCTTTCATTGACGATCCGTGCAGGAGTCACGGCGCCATGAGTACCGATGCAGACCGCATCGTGGGACTTTACGATCGCCACGCATCAACGTGGGACACGATACGATCACGAAGCCTGTTTGAGCGGCCATGGCTCGAACGGTTTCGTGCGTTGTTACCGGCTGCCGGATCGGTGCTCGACATCGGATGCGGGTCCGGCGAACCCATCGCACGGTTCTTCATTGAAGCCGGCTACCGGCTGACCGGCGTGGATAGCGCGCCGGCCATGATCGCCTTGTGCAAGAACCGCTTTCCGGATGCTGCTTGGAAGGTCGCGGACATGCGGACCATGTCCCTCGGACAAAACTTCGACGGCATTCTTGCCTGGGATAGCTTCTTTCATCTGCGCCGCGACGAGCAGCGCCAGATGTTCCCGCTCTTTCGCGCGCACGCCAACGCGAAAGCGGTTCTGATGTTCACGAGCGGAACTACGGAAGGCGAGGCCATCGGGACGTTCGAAGGCGAACCGCTCTATCACGCGAGCCTGGCCCCGGAGGAATACCGCAGCTTGCTCGACGACAACGGTTTTGAAGTCGTGTCCCAAGTCTTCGAAGATCCGCACGTCGGCGGTCACACGATCTGGCTCGCTGAACTCAAGTAACCACTCCGTAATCCTGGCGAAGGCCGGGATCCACGGCAACTGTCAGCAACCCGGATGTTCGCATCGACAGGACCCCAACCTGCGTCGAGGTGACGGAATGCGTTTCACTGCATCCCGCCGAACGGAAGATGATTTCCGGATGCTCGCTGCCTTTCCTCTCCCGGAACGGGAGAGGATGTCCGTCGAGCCGGAGGCTCGCTTTTGAAGGGTGAGCCGGAGGCTCACCTTCGCGAGATGGGCAGGTGAGGGACTTTGACGCGAAACAACGGATAACTGTCGAACTGCGAAGTCCCCTCATCCGCCCCTTCGAGGCACCTTCTCCCGATGGGAGAAGGAACGATGATTGCCGATGATCTTCCTATACCGTCATCCCGGCGAGGGCCGGGATCCAGGTGATGGGCAGCGCATTCGCGCTCGCGGTCAGAGCGGAGTGAACCGCGGCCGCCGTACTATTGACGTTTGTCTGGGTGCCGGCCTTCGCCGGCATGACGGGAGAGACGTGCAGCGTTCTCTGGCTACCTTACTTTTTCCCGGCCGCGATCTGCTGATCGACCTCGGCCTGCATCCGCGCCGTCATCACGTTGAAGTCGTTCTGCAGCTTGGCGCACGCCTCCGCCTTGCCGTCGCAAACAACCTTCATCTGAACCGTGAGGGCGTCACCGTCGTGAACCACTTTTCGACAGACAGCGGCGGGATAAGCCGGATTATGCTTCGTCGTGAACGTGTACATCACGGTCGCATTCTTCGGATCGTCGCTAAAGGCGTTATAGAGTTCGCTCGTATAAACCTGCTGCAGACCGGCCTTCGACGAATAGCGCGCGATCAGCTCTTCCGCCTTGCCGGTCGGATCACCGCAAAATTCAGCGGCCGCCGCTGTCGTCGGTCCGGCTGCAGGCATCGGCGTCGCCGGCAGCTTGACGATGGCGTCGTCTGCATGCGCCGGAAGCGCGAACGACAAAGCCAGGGCAGTGATCGGAGCGAACAGTCTGAAAGAACGCGTGCGAACCATGAGAAAGTGCTCCTCGGCAGGAAGAATGCGGGGCGTATATACCGAATATTCCCGATGGTCATCAGTGAATTACAGGAAAGGTAGACGCCTTTCGCAACGCAACATCATCGCTCACAAACGCCTCTCCCCTCAAGCCGCGGGTTTCTCCCATTCCATGATGTAAAGATAGGGAACGCGGCGGTAACGCTCGGCCATGTCCGTATCGCCGCCGCTCGGAGATGGCTCCGCGAAATGGCGCAAGATCAGCCCATGTTCGAGGAAGAGCGACATGTACGTGCTGAGCGGCCGGTGCCAATTGCGAATTTCGATCCCGCGCCAGGCGACCCAGTCGGCTCTCTCTTCGAGATAGTTGTCGATATAGAAGCGACGCCTGCCCTCGGCGTCCGTCGTCCAGCCGTCGATGGCCGCTGTGCTGAAACTCGTGAGGTTGGCGATGAGAAGCGCTCCGCCCGGGCGCAAGGCCTCGATGAAACGCGATGCCGCGCGAGAGATATCGGTGATGTCGATCAGCGTCAGATAGCAGACGACAAGATCGAACGAAGCGGGCGGCTCGTCCAACTCCTCGGCGCGGCAAATTCGATAGGCTCCGCCAGGATCGAGTTCCAGTGCCCGCGCGACGAGGGCGGCCGTCGGATCGATCCCGAGCGGCGTGATGCCCGCATCCCGCAACATCCGGCAGAAACGGCCTTCGCCGCATCCGACATCCAACGCAGTTTTGAAGCCGCGGTCTTTGACGCGGGCAAGCATTGGCGCGTCGAGAACGAATTGGCGGCTGAAGTCCCCGCTATCCCCGAGCGACGCGATCCAGGCCGCGGCGGAGCCGTCCCATCCATCGCCGTTCGTATCGCTCATGGCTTCCTACAGTGAGGCGTTACGCGGCCGAAGCCTGTCCCGCCAACCGCGCCTCGATCGCCTTCAACGCGTCGCCCGCCTTTGCGCCATCCGGACCACCTGCCTGCGCCATGTCCGGACGTCCGCCGCCGCCCTTGCCGCCGAGCGCCTCGGCGCCCGCCTTGACGAGATCGACCGCGCTCCACGTCTTGACGAGATCGTCAGTGACGCCGACGGCGAGACCGGCCTTGCCATCCTCGGTAACGCCGACAACCGCGACGATGCCCGAGCCGACCTGCTTCTTCCCGTCATCAATGAGACCGCGCAGATCCTTGGGATTGAGGCCCTGAACCGTGCGCGCCAGCAGCTTCACATTGCCGATGCTGCGAATGGCTTCGCCGTTGGCGCTGGCGCCCGAACCCGCGCCACCGCCAAGCGCGATCTGCCGCTTCGCGTCCGCAAGCTGTTTCTCAAGAGCCTTGCGCTCCTCGACGAGATTCTTCAGCCGTTCGATCAGATCTTCCGGCCGCGTCTTGAGCAGGCTCGCCGCCTCCTTGACGCGGCTGTCCTGCTCTTCGAGATAGGCGCGCGCGCCTTCGCCCGTCAGCGCCTCGATACGGCGGACGCCAGCGGCGCTTCCACTCTCACCGACCACGCGAATGAGACCGATATCGCCCGTGCGCGATACGTGCGTACCGCCGCACAGCTCGACCGACCACGCCTTGTTGGCGCCGGGCCGCGTCGATCCCATCGACACGACGCGCACTTCTTCCCCGTACTTCTCACCGAAGAGCGCCATTGCACCCGTCGCACGCGCATCGTCGATGGCCATCAGCCGCGTGACGACAGGTGTGTTCTCGAGCAGCACCGCGTTCGCCATATCCTCGACGGCTTTCAACTCTTCGAGCGACATCGGTTTCGTGTGCGAGAAGTCGAAGCGCAAACGGTCCGGCGAAACGAGCGACCCCTTCTGCGCAACGTGCGTGCCGAGCACCTGCCGAAGCGCTTCATGCAGAAGATGCGTGGCCGAGTGATTGGCGCGCGTCGCGGACCGGCGGGCGTGATCGACTTCGAGCTCCACGGCGTCGCCCGCCTTGAAGCTGCCCGTCTCGACCTTGCCAAAGTGCACAAAGAGATCGCCGAGCTTCTTCTGCGTATCGGTCACGCGAAATAGCGCGCCCTTCGGCCCCTTGATGATGCCCTGATCGCCGAGCTGGCCGCCGCTTTCGCCATAGAACGGCGTCTGGCTGACGACGAGCGCGCCCTCGTCGCCCGCTTTCAGCTCCTTCGCCTCCTTGCTGCCCGCAACGAGCGCCGTGACGATGGCTTCGGCCGTCTCGGTGTCGTAGCCGAGGAATTCCGAAGCGCCGGTCTTGTCCTTGATCTCGAACCAGAGGCCTTCGGTCGCCGCTTCACCCGATCCCTTCCAGGCTGCTCGCGCCGCATCCTTCTGCTTCTTCATCGCATCGTCAAACGCCGCCGTGTCGACGGTAATGCCGCGCGGCCGGAGCGCATCTTCGGTGAGGTCGAGCGGGAAACCGTAGGTATCGTAGAGCTTGAACGCGACGTCGCCCGGAAAGACCGCGCCCTTCGTCAGCTTGCCCGAGCTTTCGCCGAGAAGCTTCAGGCCGTTGTCGAGCGTGCGCCGGAACTTCGTCTCTTCGAGCTTCAGAGTCTCGGCAATGAGCGGCTGCGCTCTGACGAGTTCCGGATAGGCATCCCCCATCTCGCGCACGAGCGCCGGAACGAGATGATACATCAGCGGTTCGGTGCAACCGATCTGAGCGGCGTAACGCATGGCGCGACGCATGACACGCCGGAGGACGTAGCCGCGGCCCTCGTTCGACGGCAACACACCGTCGGCGATCAGGAAGCTCGTCGAGCGGAGATGGTCGGCGATGACGCGGCGCGCGACGTGGAGGAATTCCGGGCTGGCGTCGCCGCCCTCTTTCGCTCCTGCCTTCTGGGCTTCCTGGCGGATCGCCTGGATGAGATTCTGAAAGAGATCGATGTCGTAGTTGTCGTGCTTGCCCTGCAGCACAGCCGCGACGCGCTCGAGCCCCATGCCGGTATCGATCGACGGACGCGGGAGATCGACGCGGTTTCCCGGCGCGATCTGTTCAAACTGCATAAACACGAGATTCCAGATCTCGATGAAGCGGTCGCCGTCGGCATCGGCCGAGCCCGGAGGCCCGCCCGGAATCTTGTCGCCATGATCGAAGAAGATTTCCGAGCACGGCCCGCAAGGACCCGTGTCGCCCATCTGCCAGAAGTTGTCGTTCGTCGGAATGCGGATGATCTTGCTGTCCGAAAAGCCCGAGATCTTCTTCCAGATCGCGTAGGCTTCGTCGTCGGTATGATAGATCGTGACAAGCAGCCGCTTCTTGTCGAGACCGAAGTCCTTCGTCAGCAAATTCCACGCAAGCTCGATTGCGCGTTCCTTGAAATAGTCGCCGAACGAGAAGTTGCCGAGCATCTCGAAGAACGTGTGATGGCGCGCCGTGTAGCCGACATTGTCGAGATCGTTGTGCTTGCCGCCGGCCCTGACGCACTTCTGCGAGGTGGTGGCGCGCGGGATGGCTCGCGTCTCCTGGCCGGTGAAGACGTTCTTGAACTGCACCATGCCGGCGTTCGTGAACATCAGGGTCGGGTCATTGCGCGGCACGAGCGGCGATGACGGCACGATTTCGTGCCCGTTCTTTCCAAAGAAATCGAGAAACGAAGCGCGGATTTCGCTGACGCCGGCCATGTGGTGCTTTCGAGCCTGATATTGAAAGTGATTTGCCCCGGGAACGCGCCCCGGAACGGGTTAAGGCCGCCGTTGTAGCGGCGGCCTCTGAACGTGTCCAGAAAAGGGCGTAAACACGCGGATCGGCGAGCCTGCGACGGAACGACAGCCAAAGCCCAGACATCCAATCCAACGTCATCCCGGCGGAGGCCGGGATCCAGTCAAATAACAACACCGAAACTGCCGCAGGCTTGCCTGGGTGCCGACCTACGTCGGCATGACGGGGCGGCTGAAATGGCGCCCGCGCCCACCGCCGTCATCCTCGAACGGACGAGCTCGCGAGACCGTTCGGAGATCCAGCGTGAAACGTGCCGAAGGCACAATACTGCGTCTTCGACGAGTCTAACACTGGATCCCCGGCCATCGCATACGCTCGGCCGAGGATGACGAAGAAAAAATACACACCGTCATCCCGGCAGAGGCCGGGATCCAGTCAAATAACAACACCGAAACTGCCGCAGGCTTGCCTGGGTGCCGACCTACGTCGGCATGACGAAGCTGAAGGCAATGCCGGCCTTAACGCTTTGCCTTGGCGACCTTCTTGCTCGCATCCTCGTCGGGCAGAACGCCGTCCTCATCCGGCTCTTCCCCGTCGTCCTCGCCAGCCGCCGGATCGGCGAGCATCTTCTCGACGATCAGCCCGGCATTGGCGCGGATGGCCCGCTCCAGCTCGGCTGCGACCTTCGGGTTGTCCTTGAGATACGTCTTAGCATTCTCGCGGCCCTGACCGATCCGGTCGCCGTTATAGGAAAGCCACGCGCCCGACTTCTCGACCAGACCCGCCTTGACGCCGAGGTCGATCAGCTCGCCGACCTTCGAGATGCCCTCGCCGTACATGATGTCGAACTCCACCTGCTTGAACGGCGGAGCCACCTTGTTCTTGACGACCTTGACGCGCGTCTGGTTACCGACGGTTTCTTCGCGTTCCTTGATCTGCCCGATGCGGCGGATGTCGAGACGGACAGAAGCGTAGAACTTCAACGCGTTGCCACCCGTCGTCGTCTCCGGATTGCCGAACATAACGCCGATCTTCATGCGGATCTGGTTGATGAAGATCACCATCGTGTTCGACTTGGAGATCGAGCCCGTCAGCTTTCTGAGCGCCTGGCTCATCAGACGCGCCTGCAGTCCCGGCAGGCTGTCGCCCATTTCGCCTTCGAGTTCGGCCTTCGGCGTCAGCGCCGCAACCGAATCGACCACGAGGACGTCGACTGCGCCGGAACGCACGAGCGTATCGGCAATTTCCAATGCCTGCTCGCCCGTATCGGGCTGCGAGATCAAAAGCTCTTCGACCTTGACGCCGAGCTTCTTCGCGTAGCTCGGATCGATCGCGTGCTCCGCGTCGACGAACGCGCAGATGCCGCCCTTCTTCTGAGCTTCCGCAACAACCTGCAGAGCCAGTGTCGTCTTGCCCGACGATTCAGGCCCATAGACCTCGATGATGCGTCCCTTCGGCAACCCGCCTATGCCGAGCGCAATGTCGAGCCCGAGCGATCCCGTCGAGATCGCCTCGATGTCGAGCTTGTCGTTGGCGCCGAGGCGCATGATCGACCCCTTGCCAAAGGTCTTGTCGATCTGCGCGAGTGCCTGCTCTAGCGCCTGCTTCTTATCCATTTTGCCCCCTTCGAGCACAGTCCAGTCCGGCCGTTCCATCGTGTCACCCTCAATCCCTATGGCAAGCGCCCAGCGCCATCAATTAAGGATGTGTGTACTTGATTTGTTCCGAATCTGTCAATCTCGTTTTGTTCTCATTCGGCGCGATGTGCGCCTCCGGGAATCTCATAGCCCCACACCTGTAACCGGCGAAACAGCGCCACTTGTCGCCTGGGTGCAATCTCCTGTGCATGTTCAAGCCAAGGAGGCTCCCGTGTCCAAGTTTCTCGCTGTGCTGATCTCAGTTGCCATCGTCGCCAGCTCGTTCGCGTCGGCCGCCCAAGCCGGCCCTGGCCGCCGCCTCGGCTTCTTTCTCGGAGGTATGGCCGCCGCCAGCATGCTCGCCCACGCCGCCGAAGAACGCCGCCGCGAAGAAGCCTATGAACGCGAACGCGCTCGCCGGCAGATGATTGCAGCGAGAGAGCGTGCCGCAGCGATAGCAGCCGCCAAGCGTGAGCGTGCCCGTCAGCTGGCCCTTCAGCAGCAGAAAGCCGCCCAGATCGCAGCAGCCGAGACGGCTCCCGCGGCGACGACCGTGGCCGATAAGCCAATCCTGAAAAAGACCGATCGCCTGCCGGATTCGACAACGACGACAGCCTCCGACGACACCTCTTCGACGAAGACCGCAACGGTCGCGACCTCCGGCGATGTCACCCCCGTCTCGGCAAATACCTGCCGCAAATATTCCGCCGCCGCCGACGGCCTCGTCGACACGCCCTGCGAGTAAGGAAAAGGCCCGAAACGCCGCACCTTCCGGAACGCGCCATAACCGCAACTTATGGCGCGTCTACCTGCGGCCTGGGTTATCTGACGGCACGCGTCTAGAACCGGCGCTCGAAGATAACTGCAGGAAAAGGTGAACACGAATGAGCAGTTCCACGTCTCAGCCCCGCTCGGGGCGTTTCGGCATTCGCGTCGGCGAAGCCCTTGTCGCAGGCGGCCCGCCGGGAACCGCAGCCGAACCGGAAGTCGCGATCGGCGAGATGGACGGTCCGTTCGGCACCGCGTTTGCGACGCTCCTCGGCGACCAGGTCAAAGGCCACACGCGCGTACTCTCGCTCTTGAACACTGACGTGATGGTGCGCCCGCCGACGATCTGCGTCAGCAAGGTCACCGTCGATAACGAGCGCTATACGAGCATCCTGATGGGCACCGTCCAATACGCGACCGCCATGGGCGTGCTCGATGCCGTGCGCTCAGGCGACCTGCCGAAAGATAAGGTCGACGACCTCGGCATCATCGTTTCGGTATGGCTCCATCCGTCGGTCGCCACGATCGAGAAGCTCGATCACAAAATTCTGTTCGACATTCACCGCAAGGCGACGAGCCTCGCCATTCATAAGGCGATGAACTATCAGCCCTCGATCGATTGGCTGCTCGAGAACCAGGACAAGATCATCCACAAGTACTTCGAGAGGGGTCTGAAGGGCGAGATCTAAGATCTCCCTTCGCGCATCGCCACAAATCGTCATCCTCGGCCAAGCGCGGTGAAACCGCGTCGACGGCCGGGGATCCAGCGCAAAGCTCGTCGAAGACGCAATAATGAGCCTTCGGCGCTCCTTACGCTGGATTCCCGAATAGCCTCGCCGAACTCGGCCATTCGAGAATGACGGGATAACGACTTATTTCGCCAGCTCTTCCTTCACCTTCGCTGCGAGCTGCGGCAGCGAGAAGGGCTTCGGCAGGAACGCGAAGTCATCCGAGCCCATCGTCTCGCGGAAAGCCTCGTTCGGATATCCCGAGACGAAAATCACCTTGATCGACGGATTGCGCTTTCTGAGTTCCTTGAAGAGCGCCGGACCATCCATCTCCGGCATGACGACGTCCGAGACGACGATGTCGATCGCACCTTCGTTGGCGGCCATCGCTTCGAGCGCCTCGACGCCATCGGCCGCTTCGATCACCTGATAACCCTGGCGGCGCAGCGCCCGAACGGCGAACTGGCGAACTTCCACTTCGTCCTCGACCAGCAGCACGCGTCCCGTACCCGTGAGATCGGTCGCCGTAAGCTGCTTCTTGGCGGCCGCGATAGTCTGCGGAAGGACGGCTTCGACGTCTTCGCCCTCTTCGACGAAATAACGCGGCAGGAACACCTTGAACGTCGTGCCCTTGCCGATCTCGCTTTCGGGCAGAATGTACCCGCCAGACTGCTTGACGATGCCGTAGACCGACGCCAGTCCAAGACCCGTGCCCTTGCCGACGCCCTTCGTCGTGAAGAACGGCTCGAAGATCTTCTCCATGACTTCCGGCGCCATGCCGGTGCCGGTGTCCGCAACTTCGATCACGACGTACTCGCCCGTGGTGAAGCCCGGAACGCCGCTCATCTTCTGGCTTTCGCGCTCCGGCACGTTGCGCGTCTTGATTGTCAGCTTGCCGCCGTTCGGCATCGCGTCGCGCGCATTGCGGACGAGGTTCAAGACGACCTGATAAAGTTGGTCGCTATCGGCCTTCACATACCAGAGGTCGCGCTCGGCCTGGATCTTGAGTTCGATCTTCTCGCCGCACTGTGTTTTGAGAACCGGCAGCATGTCCGAGGTCAGCTCGCCGGCATTGAAAACAGAAATCTGCTGCGTCTGCTTGCGCGAGAAGCCGAGAAGTCCGGAGACGAGGCCCGCGGCGCGGTTCGCCGCCGACTGAATGTTCTTGATGTCCCGATACGCCGCGTCGCTCGGCCGGTGCGTCTGCAGCAGTAGATCGGAAAAGCCGATGATCGCCGTCAGCACGTTGTTGAAGTCGTGCGCGATGCCGCCGGCGAGATTGCCGACCGCTTCCATCTTCTGCGCCTGCGCCACGCGTCCTTCGAGCGCTTTCTGCTCGGTCGCGTCCATCACATAGAGCGCGGCGGCCGCACCACCTTGAACGGCAGCGAGCGGCGACATGTAAATGCGGCGCGTGAATTGCCGCTGATCGCCCGCCGTAATCTCGATCGGCTGGATATTGCCGCGGCCGGTGAGCGCCTCGCCAAGTCCCGCTTCGATGCGCAGCCGCTCTTCGGCATCCGCCGTGCGGCAGAGCGCTTCTGCGGCCAGCACGTCCTGCGCGGGCTTGCCGTCGAGAACCATCCGCATGAAGGCGGTGTTGCAGTTCGCGATCCGGCCTTCCGCGTCGAGCGCCGCAATGCCGAACGGCGCCGATTGGAAAAATTGCGACGCCCGGACGTCCTGCTGCCCGCGGTCGACGAGGCCGGTCGTCTGCCGGTTGATGGCGGTGATCGTGAAGCCGTGCTCGGCCTGATTGCCGATGGGCTCGACCAGCAGCGTCAGCGCCACGATGCGCCCATCCTGCCGCGTCAAGTCGAGATCGATGATGCGCTGATCCGGTTCCGTAATGGAAGCCATCAGCTTGAGAAGGCGGAAACCCTCCAACCCCGCGAGCTCTGCGAGACCGAGGTTGCGCACGCGCAGCGTCCCTGCCGGGTAGCCGAGCCATTGCTCGAACGCCGCGTTGACATGAAGAATTCCGCCGTCGCTCGCCACCCACATGAAACCGGCCGGCATGACGTCGAACGCCGCGAGAGATGCCTCGATCCGCTCGATGTGCTGAGCCTCTTCGCTCTTCTCACGCGAGACATCAACGATATGCCACGAGACGAGCCGCTGGCGGGGCGCCACATCCTCCCCCGCATGCTCGGGTGGCGAGAAAGGGCGCACGATGATACGAACCCAGGCCGGCCGGTTTTCGATACCGGGCTTGAGCCGCACGTCTTCGCGCCGCGCTTCGCCGCGCTCGGCAGCCCGCGTCAGTTGGAAGAAAGCTTGCGTCCCTTCCGCATCGTGCGTCAGCAAAGCCTCGAGCGCGGAAAACGGCCCCGCTTCGTGGCGTCCGAGAACCGCTTCGACGGCCGCATTCGCGTAGAGAACCGTGCCGTCGGTCTGGGCGATGATCTGCGGCTCCTCCCGAGCGTCGATCGAAGCCTTGAGAACGTCGCCCGCCGAAACGCGCGCGCCGAGCCGGATATGCCCGGCGGCAATGCCGAACAGCATGAAGATGCCGAACATCGCAAGGAGCGCGATGACCGTCAAAATCAGCGGCTCGCCCGATCCGCTTGCCAGCAGGCCGAACAGAATTGAGCCACCCGCAGCGGCGACTATGATAAGGGGGAGGAAACCGCCGAACCCTTCCGCTGAGTTCAGCGGATCGATCGGGGCGGCATCGATCCTCAACGCCTCGCGATCCTTCATGGGCCGAGAACCTAGCTGATTCTCGAAAATCGAGACGTTGGACTGGGGCATGGGTATGGAACTCGAACGCAACTGCAACTGTGCCGCAACGGTGCGGCGCTTTTCGCTTGGATAAGACTTCGCTTAAGAGAGTTAACAGGCGGTCAACTCGGAGCTATCGAAGCGTTGATCTTCGAAAGATATCGATACAGCGAGCCAGATCCTCAGCGAGGCGAATATGGAAAACTATATTTTCTGGACGTTCATGCTGGGCATCCTGGCTGTCATCAGCGTAGGAGCCGCCGTTTTTCTGCGTGCTTATCTAACGGGAACAGCGCCGTCGGCGATTCTGTTCCGGCCCAAAGGCGAGCGCCGCCTCGAAGTTATTGATCATACGAGCGTTGATAGCCGCCGCAAGCTCATCCTCATCCGCCGCGACGATGTCGAGCATTTGATTATGACGGGCGGTCCCGTGGATGTCGTGATCGAGACGGGAATCAAAAGCCAAGATGCGCTTGGCCATCCCGCCGCCGACGGCTCGAACGAGGCGGCCGCCGCGCCGCCGCCGCTTCGCCGTGCACCGTTTTTCGGGCGCAGCTCCAATGCCGCCGCCGAATCGTTGGACGAGCCTAAATTCTGAATTCGCTCAGCGGGACTGCTCGACGTCGCCGAAATCGGCCATTGTGAGCTTGCTGAGATCAAGCTGCCGCGTCGCACTCGCAACCGGAGTGACGCCCGCTTTGGCGGTATTCGTGACGAGGCTCGCAGCCCGAATTTTCCCGCCGTGGCTCGTATCGCGTGCCAAATGCGTGGCCGCAGGCGCCTTCAATGGCTCGGCCCGGGCCGGAATGGCCTGTAAAACGCCGCCTGTCGCGGCCGCAACTACGGCGGGCAACACGAAGTAAATACGAGCGCTCACGATTGAACCTCATCTGGACGCCTGCACGGGCAATCCCGAATGTGAGCCGAATCCCTTAACGGGACGTGAAAAGCCGTTTCAAAAAGCGACGGAAAGCGCGGCGCTTATTCCTCGCGATAGACCTTCTCGCGCCGTTCGTGACGCTCCTGCGCTTCGACTGATAGCGTTGCGATCGGACGCGCATCGAGACGCTTCAGGCCGATCGGCTCGCCGGTATCTTCGCAATAGCCGTATGAGCCGTCCTCGATTCGGCCCAGCGCCGCCTCGATCTTGGCGATGAGCTTGCGCTGACGATCGCGCGTCCTGAGTTCGGTGGCACGATCCGTCTCCGACGTCGCCCGGTCCGCGAGATCCGCATGCTGAGTGGAATCCTCATGCAGGATCGCCAGCGTCTCCCGCGTTTGCCGAAGGATTTCGTCCTTCCACTCAAGTAGACGCTTGCGGAAATAAGCCTTGTGCATGTCATTCATGAACGGCTCATTCTCCGAAGGCTTGTAGCCAGGCGGAAGAACGATATCTGCAATCTTTACGCGTGCAGCCATCTTGCTGTTTGTACCCTCTGACTTCTTCGGCGACGCCGGCTTTGCGGCAGCCATTGTTTTTGCCGGCGTAGCCGCCTGTATCGGCTTCTGAGACGCCGGCTTGCTAACGGCTGGAGCCGTGTTCCCCGTCGGAGCTTTTGTCTGAGCCGCCTTTGCGACGGTCTTTGCCGCCTTCGTTGTTGACGGCGCTGGCTTTTTAGACTGAGCAGCCTTGGCGGCGCTCGTTAGAATTTTGTCATTCCTCGCCGGACTAACGGCTTTAGTGGCAGCCTTCTTTGCGGCCGCTTTAGGCTTTGCCGACTTCGTTCCGGTTGCCTTGCTCATCGTCCGCCTCTCCAGAGGCTGCGTTCGCCCGATCCGATCGTCCTCAGCCGAAAAAAGTCGATCCGCGAGTCGGCCTCATTCGGCCGAACCTTATCTATGGGCGAGGCCCTCCGAGTCAAGCTCGCTACGAAGCCATACTAAATTTGATGCATCGTTCTTTACATCAACAATTACAGCAACTTATAGTTGGGCGTCGCATTCCTCAGCCTTCCACCTTATCCAGATCCTTGGACAGGGGCGCGCTTCAGTCACCTTGCTCCAAGCTCGAGAGGCCTCCTACACACCCAACATGAGCTTCGAAGGTACCTCCTCTTACGTCGCCACGCCCGACCTCAAGATCGCGGTCAACGCCGCGATCAGGCTGGAGCGTCCGCTCCTCATCAAGGGCGAGCCCGGCACAGGCAAATCGGTTCTCGCAACCGAGGTCGCCAAAGCACTCGATGCGCCGCTGATCGAATGGCACATCAAGTCGACGACGAAAGCGCAGCAGGGCCTTTACGAATATGATGCCGTCTCGCGCCTGCGCGATGGTCAGCTCGGCGACGAGCGCGTCAAGAATATCGCCAACTACATCAAGCGCGGCAAACTGTGGGATGCTTTCGAAGCGCCACAACGCAGCGTGCTGCTAATTGATGAAATCGACAAGGCCGACATCGAATTCCCAAACGATCTATTGCAAGAGCTCGATCGTATGGAATTCTTCGTCTACGAAACGGGCGAAACGATAAAGGCCAAGACGCGTCCTGTCGTGCTCATCACATCGAACAACGAGAAAGAACTGCCCGACGCCTTTCTCCGGCGATGCTTCTTTCATTTCATCAAGTTCCCCGACTCTGAGACAATGCGCCAGATAGTCGATGTGCATTTTCCCGGCCTGAAGAACCGCCTCGTCAACGATGCACTCCGCGTCTTTTACGAACTGCGCGACGTACCGGGCCTCAAGAAAAAGCCCTCGACATCGGAGCTTCTCGATTGGCTGAAGCTTCTTCTGCACGAGGACATCGACCCGGCGCTCCTGCGCGAAAGCGATCCGAGAAAGCTCGTGCCGCCGCTCGCCGGCGCACTGATCAAGAATGAGCAGGATACGCACCTGCTGGAACGTCTTGCGTTCATGACGCGCCGCCGTAACGAGTAGATGAACGGCAGCTGAACGCCGCCCTTCAATTTCCCATTACACCGGACGTTTTCCCTTAATGCCGGATTCACGACCTTTCCTATTGCCTTGATTTCTCCTTCCGATTGCGTCCCAATGAATGTGCGGCACACGGATGCTTGCTATAAAAAAAGAAGACGCATGAAAGGGAGAATTGAAATGAAAAAAGTTCTCGTTGCCTTGAGTGTGATTTGCGCTCTCGGACTTACCGCCTGCGACAATTCCAAGGAAAAGGCCGAAGCGGACAAGGCAGCTGCCGACGCAAAGGCTACCGCTGAGAAGGCGGCTGCCGACACCAAAGCGGCGGCTGATAAAGCCGCGGAAGACGCCAAGGCCGCAGCCGATAAAGCCGCAGCCGATGCGAAAGCGGCCGCCGACAAGGCGACCGAGCCCGCCAAGACCACCCCGTGATCGATCTGCGAGGAGCCAACGCTCGCGGGCATCAAACCCCGCGAGTCCCTCCGCAAAGTCAGAGCGTAAGCGCTTCCAGGCACAATATCTTCCGCATCTAGTGCACTGCAGCGACCCGAAGCCTCAGCCTAGAGCCGCCGGGAATTTTGAATATTGACACGCGACGCGCGTATTTGTCGCGAACGGTAACCACCATTGCGAGCCCTAGTGGCCATATAGCTTTTGGCACACCAATCCATCACGATTGGTAAGTACGGAAGCGAGCAAGTCTCAGCGTTGTGCAGAGCGAGACGGCGTCGCAATTTTCAGCACTCGTTATGGGCCCCCCGGCGCTGCGAGAACCGTTGGACGATCTTCATGTGCGGAATTTTTGGAATCATCGATCTTAAAGGCAGGCGCTCGGTTCCGCTCTCTGTCTTGAAACGCTCGGCGGACGCGATGCTGCATCGCGGACCCGACGAGGATGGATATTTCCAGCGCCCCGGTGTCGGATTTGCATCGCGCCGCCTCAGCATCGTCGGGCTGGCCGACGGGCAACAGCCTGTCTTCAACGAAGACAAGCAGATCACTGCGATCTTCAACGGCGAGATTTTCGATCACGATGATTGGCGCCGCGATCTGAGAAGCCGCGGCCACATCTTAAAAACGCACTGCGATACGGAAATTTTTCCGCACATGTGGGAAGAGTTCGCGGAAGACATGTTCGCGAAACTCAACGGCCAGTTCGCGGTAGCCCTCCACGACGAGCGCAAGCAGAAGTTCATCCTCGCCCGCGACCGCTTCGGAATCTGCCCGCTCTTCTGGACGCGTACGACGCGCTTCGGAACCGACTGGCTGATCTTCGGCTCCGAGATCAAGACGATCCTCGCGACCGGCATGGTCGAGCCGAAGCCCGACCAGCGCGGCATCGATGCCGTATTCAATTTCTTGGCCGTGCCGGGCCCGTACAGCTGCTTTGAAGGCATCAACATTTTGCCGCCCGGCAGGTTCTTGACGATCTCGCGCGGACGCATCGGCGAAGACGCGACGATCGACGAGCGCACCTATTGGGAAATGGATTTCCCGGCCCAGGGCAAAGAAGCGCGCGGGCAGAACGAGAAGCAGCTCGTCGATGAATTCGAACGCGTTCTCTACGACGCCGTGAAGCGGAGGCTCCGCGCCGACGTCCCCGTTGCCTCCTACCTCTCGGGCGGTGTCGACTCGAGCACCGTCGTCGCGATGGCGAAGGACATTCTCGGCGCCGCACCGGCGACATTCACCGTCAAGATCCGCGATCCGAAGCTCGACGAAACCGAGCAGGCCGCAGTCATCTCGAAGCACCTTTCCGCCGATCCCTACATCGTGCCCTGCGGATCGGACGACATCGTCGCGAACTACCAGAAATTGCTCGTCGCCACCGAAGCTCCCGTGACGGACACGTCCTGCACCTCGCTGATGATGCTCGCCGGCAAGGTGCACGAAAAGGGTTTCAAAGTCGCGCTGACGGGCGAAGGCTCCGACGAATGGCTCGCCGGTTACCCTTGGTACAAGTTCGATCGCGTCTTCGATTGGATGGGCAAAGCGTCGGGAGGCGTAGCGTCGGCACTCGCCGAGAAATTCTTATATCGCTGGCTCGGCTGCAACGATGAGACCATTGCTTATTTTGTCCGCAACGCAGAGTCGTCGGGCGGCATGCACGCGTTCCAGCGATTCTATAGCCTTCTCGGCGCATCGCGTTCCCGTTTCTACAGCCCGAGCATGCTCTCCAAATTGAGCGGCCACGATCCCTACGCGGCAGTCGCGTCCGACATGTCGCGCGCGAAGACATGGGATCCGGTCAATCGCGGCATCTACTGGGCCGGTAAAATCCATCTACCCGGACAGCTGCTGAGCCTCAAAGGCGATCGCATCGCCATGAGCCAGTCGGTTGAAATGCGCTATCCGTTCCTCGACAACAACGTGTTCGATTTCCTCGCCGGCATCGACCCGAAGTGGAAGTTCAAGGGCCTCACCGAGAAGTACCTGCTCCGCCGCGTCGCCGAGAAATGGCTGCCGGAATCGATTGCATGGCGGCCGAAGGGAATGTTCCGTGCGCCGCTTGACGGCTTCTTCCTCCAGCAGCGTCTGCCCTATGTCGACGAGCTGCTGAGCGATGCCTCAATCAAGAAGGCCGGATATTTCGATCCGAAAGCCGTTCGCGAATGGCGCGGAAAATATAAGGATCTGTCGCCCTGGGGATACCAGCGCAGCTCCGCCGAGCTCGGCCTCGTTGCGGTGCTCGCGACGCAGCTTTGGCACCAGACCTACATCGACCCGACGCTCGCCAATCTCCCTGATTGGCGAACCATCGCTGGCGTCACGCCCGAACGGCGCGATCTCGACTTCGCCGAGAGGGTGCCAGAAAGCGTCGCTTGCTAGAGCAATTCCAGCAAAAGTGTGCAACGGTTTTGCGTCCGGAATTGCGTCAAAACAAAAGGCTAGAGCGTTTTCGCGATTCAAAGAAAAGCGGAAACGCTCTAGCACCCCCCGGGAAGCGAAAGATCTAACGCGATTTCGCGGTGCCGTAGGCTGCCGTGAACATCGCGAACGCTGAAGCGACGTTGTTCTCGATCTCCTCTGGCGTCGCCGCCTCGGTGATCGCTCCGTAAAGCCGTGGGCGGACGATGCCGGCTTGCACCAGTTCTAGGAACTGCATGGCGGCAAAATAGGTGTCCGCAATATCGAGACGCCCTTCCGCGACGTGGAAATCGAGAAATTTCGCGAGCGCCGTCGCGACCCGCTTCGGACCGCGTTCGAAGAACTCAGTTCCGACTTCGGGCATGCGCTCCGCGACGCCGATGACGATCCGGTGCGCGGCGACGACGAACGGTTGCGAAATGATCGTCAACATCTCGGTGCTGAACGCCGTCAGAGCCGTTCGCATCGGCTTGTCGGTATCGAGCAGCGAGATGATCTCCGAAATGTTGCGATCACGGCGCTCTGCACAGATCGCCGTGAAGAGATGTTCCTTGTCCTGGAAGTACACATAGAGCGTCGCCTTCGACACGCGCGCCTCGCGCGCGACGTCGCTCATGCTCGTGGCATCGAACCCCGCCGTCGAAAATATTCGTCCTGCGCCATCCAGGATCTGGCGTCGCTTCTGCGGATCGGTTCCGGCCGCGGGCCGGCCGCCGCGTCGATCTTCTTTCCCCTGCATGCGGGGTGAATGGACAGCTTCCATGTTGGTCTTTCCTTACACGATCTGAACCCGTAGTTCAGCACACTAAAAATATTTCGAACCGAACGGTTCAGTTTCATCTTGATATTCACCCATTCGCGTTGTATGTCAAGAGCAATCTGAACCAGCTGGTTTAATACCGCGGTTTAACTAGGAACGAACGACATGGTTGGGAACCTGAGCAGCCTTCGCGCCGAAGCACGCGATACCGAAGATCGAGCCACGATCGGCGGCCCCCGTCCGCGCGCAGTCAACGCCCCGAATCAGATCCAGCCCACAAAAACCGAACCCGTGGCGAAGTCCGGGACCCCGGACACGACTGAGGCGAAAGGCGAAGCATCGGCGAAGACCGCTTCCAAATCAGGCTCGCGCCGCAAACCGTTGTTCTTGGGTGTCGGCGCCCTCGCCCTCATGGGCCTCGCCTACTTCGGCTATCAGTACATCACGGTCGGCCGCTTTCTCGTCTCGACCGACGACGCCTACGTCGGCGCGTACATGGCGATTATCTCGCCGAAAATCCCCGCCATCGTCGCGGAGGTTCCGGTCGTCGACAATCAGCCGGTGAAGGCTGGCGATACGCTCATCAAGCTCGACGATGGTGACTATCGCTTGGCGCTCGATCAAGCTCAGTCGAAGCTCGCGACCCAGCTCGCCGCAATCAAGACGTTCGACGCACAAATCCGCGCGGCGGAGGCGACGAGCGCGCAAGCCCGCGCCCAGCTCGACGCCGGCAAGGCGAATGTCATCAAGACCGAAGCCGATTTCAAACGCACGGACGCACTGACTGCCAAGGATTACGCAACGAAGGCCTCGCTCGACGCGGCCATCGCTGCACGCGATTCCGCCGTTGCGCAGGTCAAATCAAACGAAGCGGCGATTGAATCTGCCGACGCCAACGTCGCGCTCCTCCATGCGCAGCGCGACCAGGCGGAGAAGGTGGCGAAGGAGTTGCAGGTTGCCGTCGACCAGGCCGCACGCGACCTATCTTTCACCGTCATCCGCGCGCCCTTCGATGGCGTCATCGGCAACCGCGGCGTCCAGGTCGGCGACTACGTGACACCAGGCAAACGCCTCGCAGCGGTCGTGCCGCTCGACAAGGTCTTCGTCGATGCGAACTTCAAGGAGACGCAGCTTCCTGCGATTGTCCCGGGCCAAACGGCAACCATCCGCGTCGATGCCTTGAACGGCGAAGCGCTGAAGGGCACCGTCGAAGGCGTCTCGCCAGCATCCGGTTCGAAGTTCTCGCTGCTGCCACCTGAGAACGCTACGGGCAACTTCACAAAGATCGTCCAGCGCGTGCCGGTGCGCATCACCATTCCCGCATCCGCCGCGCACAACAAATTGCGCCCCGGCCTCTCCGTCGTCGTGAGCGTCGACACGCGCACGACGCCGAAAGACACCGGCCACGATCAAGCCGCGTTGCGATAGCGGCCGGTGAAAGGCGGCGCCAAGCCATGGCCGATTTGACCAGATCCCCTGACGAAGCTCGCAAGCTCGAATGGATCGGCGTTACACCGCGCCAGCTCGCGGGCTTCCTCGCCATGGTCTTCGGCATGTTCATGGCGATCCTCGACATTCAGATCGTCTCCGCATCGCTGACGGAAATCCAGGCGGGTCTCTCCGCCAGCTCCGACGAAATCCCGTGGGTGCAGACGGCCTACCTCATCGCCGAGGTCGTCATGATCCCGCTGTCTGGCTTCCTCGCCCGCGCACTCTCGACGCGGGTCCTGTTCTTTACCGCCGCCGCCGGCTTCACCGCCGCGAGCGCGCTCTGCGCCACGGCCACGACGATCGACCAGATGATCGTCTACCGCGCGATTCAGGGTTTCATCGGCGGCGGCATGATCCCAAGCGTCTTCGCTGTCGCATTTTCTCTCTTCCCACCGTCGAAACGGAACATCGTCTCGCCCATCATCGGCCTCGTCGCGACGCTGGCGCCGACGATCGGGCCGACCGTCGGCGGCTACCTCACCGACGCCTTTTCCTGGCATTGGCTGTTCCTCATCAACGTCGGACCCGGCATCCTCGTCGCGATCGCCGTTTACTTCCTCGTCGATTTCGACAAGCCGAACTATTCGCTATTCGACCGTTTCGACTATCTCGGACTTCTCGCCATGGCGCTGTTTCTCGGCTCGCTGGAGTACGTGCTGGAGGAAGGCCCGCGCTACGATTGGTTCGACGACCAGACGATCGCGACATTCGCCGTCCTCGCCACCGTCGGTGCGCTGATCTTCTTCTGGCGCGCCTTTACTGCGAAGGAGCCGATTGTCGAACTCAGAGCCTTCAAGAACCGGAACTTCGCATTCGGCTCGGCTTTCAGCTTCACGATGGGCATAGGCCTTTACGGCCTGACCTACGTCTACCCGGTCTACCTCGGCCAAGTGCGCGGCTACGATTCCCTGATGATCGGCGAGACGATGTTCGTCACCGGCGTCGCGATGTTTCTGACCGCGCCGATCAGCGGCCGCCTCTCAAGCATACTCGATCCGCGCGTCATGATGCTGATCGGCTTCCTCGGCTTCGCATTGGGAACCTACCTCGCAAGCGGCATCACGTCCGATTGGGATTTCTGGGAACTCTTGCTCCCGCAGATCCTGCGCGGCTCGTCACTGATGCTGTGCATGGTGCCGATCAACAATCTCACGCTCGGCACGTTGCCGCCCGAACAGCTGAAGAACGCCTCCGGACTCTTCAACCTGACCCGTAACCTCGGTGGCGCCGTCGGCTTGGCGCTGATCAATACGCTTTTGAACAAGCGCCTCGACCTGCATCTCGCACGTCTGCACGAGCAGGTCGCGTGGGGGCACCCCGCAGCCGAAGACCAGCTTTCGAGCATGCAGCAAACCTTCTCGAACGCGATGCAGGCCGACGGCGACATGGCCGCGCTGAAGAAGCTCGCGATGATGGTGCGCATGCAGGCAAACGTGCTGTCGTTTGCCGATCTATTCCTGGCGCTGACGATCCTCTTCGCCACTGCAGCGCTCTTCACGGTACTGATGCGCAAGCCGCAAGAGGTCGCGGGCGCCGCTGCGGCTGGCCACTGAGCGCGCGTGGCGCCCCTCATTCGTGGCTGTGATGCGAAGGTGCTGTGAGGCTCTTGGGATCAGCCATGATCGAAATCACCCAGAAGATCAGGCCTCCGACCGCAAGCGCGACGCCCACCCACCCGGTCGACGCCCAGCCATAACCGGCGGCGATGGCGAGACCGCCGAGCCACGGCCCAAGTGCGTTCGCCATATTGAAGGCGCTGTGATTGAGGGCAGCGGCGAGCGTTTGCGCCTCACCGGCGACATCCATTAGCCGCGTCTGCAGCGCCGTACCGAGACCGCCGCCCGTGCCGATCATGAAGACGACCAGCGTGACCGCGTAAATGTTGCCGACCGAAAGCGGATAGACGGCGAGCCAGAACAAGATCCAGAGCAGAAGCGCACCGACCGTCGGCATCAATGCGCGGTCCGCGAGCTTGCCCGTCAAGTAGGTTCCGGCCGTCATTCCAAGGCCGAAGAAAATGAGCACGATCGGCACCACGTAGGATGGAACGTGCGTCACGGCGGTTAGTGTCGTGGCGAGATAGGTGTAAACCGCGAACAGCCCACCGAACCCGACGGCACCGATACCGAGCGTCAGCCACACCAGTGGCCGCTTGAGCGCGCCAAGCTCCCGCAGCATGCTCGCACCCTCGACGGGCGGATCACGCGGCACGAACTTCCAGATGAGCGCGACCGTCAGACCGGCAAGCACGCCGACGATGCCGAAGCCCGAACGCCAGCCGAGCGCCTGCCCGATCCACGTCGCCACCGGAACCCCGACCACGGTCGCAATCGTAAGCCCAATGAGCACGCGCCCAACCGCCTGCGCGCGAGCATTTTGCGGAACGAGCGAGGCCGCCACCAGCATCGCGACGCCGAAGTAAGCCCCGTGCGGAAGCCCGCTCAAAAAGCGGAAGATGACCATCGAACTGTACGTCGGCGACAGTGCGGTCATCACGTTGAAGACGGCAAAGAGCGTCATCAGCGCAATGAGCAACGCGCGCCGCGACCATTTCGCGCCGAGCACCGCAATGACCGGCGCTCCGACGACGACGCCGAGCGCATACGAGCTGATGGCATACCCGGCGTCAGGCTCGGAAATTCCGAACGTCGCCGCGAAATACGGCAACAGGCTCATGGCCGCGAACTCGGTCGTGCCGATGGCGAAGCCGCCCATCGCAAGAGCCAAGTGGACGAGATTGACCTGACCGGGCGTCAGCTTTGCGCGCGCAGTCTGCACGCTGTCGAAGGCATCTGCCCGAACATCCATTCTGCGACCTCTTCTCTGTCACGCTTCGCTGCATCGCACGAAACCGACGACACAAGTAACCAACTGCCTATGTTACGGAATTTGTTCCACGTCGAGCCCGGAGCTCCAGCCTTTTTGCAACTGCGAACTGTCGCGAGTTCATAGCTCGCACCAAGCACGCCCAATTGCGGGAGCCTTCGCCCACAGCTGCGACTGAAAGCCTCTCGAGGCTCGCCCATGTTCCGCTGGGGACAGCGCGACGTACGAGACCACTTCACACGAGATCATTCGCCTGCAGCCATTGGGCCGCAGGCACGTTCGCGTTCATTCAGGGAGACGACAATGCAAATGATGCGATCCAATCTGACCGCGCTCGCCTTGGTGGTGCTTTCGTCTGTTTCGCTAGCTCAACCCACCTGGGCTGCTGAAGGCCCGGTCAACAAGAGCGCCGGTTACGCGATGGATGCCAACGCAAAGCTTCGGGCCCAGACACTCGCCAAACAGGCACTCGCCAAGAAGAAGCACATGGCGGAACTGCGCGCGCGCCAACTCGCAAAGTTGAGGAACGCCTCGGCCACGCCCAAGCCGACGCTGGTCCAGCAAGCGCTCGCCATCGCTTCGACAGCAAGGGGCGGCGACATCGGCGGCTACTCTGACCGTCCAATATCGTACCGTTCGCAATTCACATCGGCATCGATGCGGGACGCGATCGCCAAGCTCCGTCAGGCGGCAGGCATCCGCTAGACGTCCGGCCCACCGTCCCGATCGATCGTACGGCCGTGCCGAGGAAACCCGGCGCGGCCGTACACCGATTGGCAATGCGCAATTAAAAACCATCAGCACTTGAACGCCATTTGGCGGAATTTCTTCGACCGAATTGCGAATTGCCGAATTCGAATGAGCAATTCCATTTCAATTGCCGCCACGCAATATCTGCCTTGACCCAAAATTAACGAAATAGCCTCAGCTTATTTCCAAGTCGGCGCAAGTGGTGGAGATTGCTGAATTATTTGGCACTTATGCCAATTAATTAGGCTACCGCCGCGGCCGACTTGGAAATGGGGAATATTGGGCCCGCAAAAAGGTCCAATTGGAATTGGAAGCAATTTGACATGTTGAGTGGGGGAGCCCGCTTTCGCCCATTTTCTGAAATGAGACGGCTCTATATGGCCGATCATGACGGCCTCGCACGCGCCGCCGCCGTAGCGGTCATTTTCGGCGTTGTCGCTTATCTCTCTGCCGCTTTCACCCAAAATAGCGATGGCATAGCGACGGTTTGGCCGGCCAACGGAATTGCACTCGCGGCCGTCATTCTCGCGCGGCGGCAATGGCGCCGCCATCAGATCATTGCACTGACGCTCATCGCCAATATCGCCGCCAATTTCTTGGCCCACCGGGGTCTCTCCTCAAATATCGGCTTCGCCTTATCGAATATGTTCGAAGTGTATGTCGCCTTCCACGTTCTGAGACTCATGGAAGCCGAACCGTTCGAATTCCGCAGCGTTCGCTTCCTCAAGTCATTTTCAATCGCCGCCATCGCGGGCTCGGTCATCGCTGCAGCAATCGCAACTTTCATCGTCGCGATAACGTACGAGCCCATCACGCTGCACGTCTTCACATCATGGCTGTTTGCCGATTTGCTCGGGTTGCTGACCGTGACACCGGCGGTCGTCCGCCTCCGTCAGTCACAGCTGGCACCCTCCTGGACGGCTCCGAACTGGGAAACTTTTGCGCTTTTCGCAGCGCTCTCGGCGACGATGGTTCTGGTTGTAGGGCTGCCGCAGCCGCTCCTGGCATTTCTCATCATGCCGGTGCTCGTGCTGATCGCATGCCGCCTCGGCCCCAACGCGACATCGGCGGCAACGCTGCTGATGTCTGCCGCCGTCCTCGCCTGCACCGCGGGAGGCCTCGAAGGCGACCAGCACATCACCGCGTTCGCCGTGCTGACCGATATCCAGTTGATGCAGCTCTTGATCCTCACCGCCTTCCTGACGGTCATGCCGCTTGCCGAAACGCTCGATTCACAAGCCCGCCTGCAGGAGCGCCTCTCCGCCGAGATCGCACTGCGCGATGAGCTGAACGATCACCTGCAGGCTCAGGAACAAGCGATTTCCACGCAGAAGTCGGAACTCGAGAAGGCCCACAGCCGGCTGAAAGAAGCGATCGAAATCCTCCCCGAGGGCATCGTCATCCTGGATGCCGACAACCGCTACGTCGCCTGGAACAAAAAGTATGCCCAGATCTATCACCGCGCCATTGATACCATCGTCGTCGGCCGGAGCCTCGAAGAGGCCGTGCGGATCGGCCTCGATCGTCAGATGTATCCTGAAGCGTTCGGGCGCGAAGAAGCCTGGCTCGCCGAACGCCTCAAAAATCTACGCACACCCGCCGCTCCGCATGAGCAGCTCCTCGACGATGGCCGCTGCTATCTGATCGAGGAATGCCGCACGAGCGAAGGCGGCCTCATTAGCTTGCGCATCGACATCACCGAGATGAAGCAGCGCGAAGCTTCGATCCGGCTTCTGTTTGAGAACAATCCACTGCCGATGTTCGTCGTCAGCCGCGAGCGGATGGCAATCCTCGCCGTCAACAATGCGGCCGTTTCTCACTACGGCTATACGCGGCGGGATTTCTCGCGCCTGTCGCTGCGCGACATTCAGAGTGGTGAACTCCTCCTGCCGTTCGATGGCAACGTCCAGAACAGCGGCCAAACCGACGATCCGCAGCTCTGCAAGCACTATCGCCGCGACGGCCGTTCGATGGAGGTCGAAGTCTATGTCCGGCCGCTCGTGCACGAAGGCCGCGACGCGCTGCTGATCGCCGCAATCGACGTGACGGAGCGGCGAAAGGCCGATCGCAAGGCGGCCTATATGGCCCGCCACGATGCGCTGACGTCGCTTCCCAACCGCCACCTGCTCGCTGAACGCATGCAACTTGCCATGGCGCGCGCCAAGCGCGGCGACCGCATGGCGCTCCTGCTCGTCGACCTCGACAATTTCAAGGTCGTGAACGATACGCTCGGTCACGCCGCCGGCGACGAGCTGTTGCAGGTCATGGCGGACCGGCTGAAGAAAACGCTACGCGAAACCGATACCGTGGCGCGGCTCGGCGGCGACGAATTCGCCGTGCTGGTCGTCGATCTCGATCATCCCTCGAGCGCCACGAAGCTGGCGCAGCGCCTCATCGGCATCCTGAGCGAACCCGTACGCATCGGCACCAAGGACGTGGTGTGCGGAGGCAGCGTCGGCATCGCCATGGCACCGAATCATAGCTGCGATCCGATCGAGCTTTTCCGCCTTGCAGATCTCGCGCTCTATGCCGCCAAAGAGGATCAACGTGGAACCTACCGGCTTTTCGAGCGCGAGCTCGACGCCAAGGTCAAGGCGCGCAATCTCCTCGAAACCGAGGTGCGCGACGCCATCAACAACAACGAATTCGAACTCCACTATCAACCGATCTTCTGCGTGAAGACGATGACGACGGTCGGAGCCGAGGCCTTGCTTCGCTGGAAGCATCCGCGGCTTGGACTTGCCTCTCCCGCGGATTTCATTCCGATTGCGGAAGAAATCGGCATGATCGCCGATCTCGGCGCGAAAGTTCTCCGCCAGGCCTGCAAGGAAGCGATGTCCTGGCCGGAGCATACGAGCATATCGGTCAACGTCAGCGCCATCGAGCTCGAAGCGGAAAGTTTCGTCGATACCGTGAAAATAGCGCTCGCCGAGTCCGGACTGCCGAGCCACCGCCTCATCATCGAGGTCACCGAATCCACGATCATGAAGGACGTCCAGCTCGCGACCGATATCCTGCGTCAGGTCTGCGACTTGGGCGTCGAGATCGCGATGGACGACTTCGGAACGGGCTACTCTTCGCTCAGCTCCCTGACGAAAGTCCCCTTCCAGAAAATCAAGATCGATCGCTCGTTCGTCCGCGACCTCGCGATTTCGATGGAGGCGCGCGCCATTCTGTCGACCATTGTCGAGCTTGCCCGCACGCTCGGCATGCGCACGACGGCGGAAGGCGTCGAAACCGCCGAGCAGTTCGAGATCGTCAAGGATTACGGCTGCACGTTAGCGCAAGGGTTCCTGTTCCACCGGCCGCAGCCCGCCGAAACCATCCGCGAAATTTTTGCGGCCCCACAGGATATTCAGAAAAACGCGGCCTGAGGCTGCAACGAAACTTCACACCGCGAGCCGTAGAACACGGGCTACGTCGAATGCGAATTTCTTTCGGTCAATCCTCCAAACGGCGGATGTCAACGCGGGTTGGCTGCGGTAGCTAACTCACATTGCATCTACCTAAGTATTCTAGCGTACGATTGCACAGGGCCGCTTTTGTTGCAGTTTTATGACGGCGACAAAGGCGGCCCCTTTGCCTTCCTCGATCAATCGATAGACCTTTGCTCGCCAGCGCACGCTGAATTATTCAGCACGAACGCGCGTCAATCAACCTTTGGCGATGCGTTGAAGGCCGTCTTGCTTGCATCGACGGGAACGCGACGCGTGCTGCAGTTCGCGCGAGCGATGAAAACCTTGACGCCATCTTCCCTCACTCCGGCGACGCGATCACCCGAATGCACGGCAGAAGCGACATGCTCGCAGACATCGCGCGGCATCCACTGCGTCTGGATTTCACCGTTCTCGAGCGTTGTGACGAGCAGCGACCTGCTGTCGAGGGCAACGGGCGTTTCCTGAAGTGAAGAATGGTCCGGCTTCGTCGGCAAGCCCGCCGTGCCGCTCGCGGACGCGATCAGAACTACGGACGCAACGATCTTCGGGGCCGTCGTACCAAACATAACTCAATCTCCTACAACTCCCCTTAAAGCAGCATGGAAGATCGGCATCCGCCAACCGCACGTGCACCGGATTCCCACACAAAACAAATAGTCCACAGGACGCTGTGCAAAACCCACTGTTGCTCTCGTGGCTCGGCACACAAACGCGCAAAAGAAAGCCCGGCTCTTTCGAGACCGGGCAATCCAATTCGAAACTGATGTGGTCTTAGTCGCAATAGCGATAGCCGTGGCGCCAGTAGCAGTCGCCATAAGCATCTGCGGCAGCCGCACCAACGATCGCGGCGCCGATGCCGAGAGCGATCCACCGGCCATTGTGCCAGTATCCGCGCCCGCGGTGATGCCCATAACGATAGCCACGGTCATATCCATGCGCATAATGGCGGCCGCCGTTGTAATGACGGCCCGGGCCCGCATCGGCCGTGGTTGCGAAAGTTGCGAGCGGCAATGCAGAGGCCAGCGCCGCGGCAAGACCAATAAATTTTCTCATTGCATGACTCCTTTTTGGCGGGACTTCCCGCCGCGCTGATACCGACCCAACACGTGTGGAGCCGTTTTGGTTTCCACTTTTCTTTGCGTCGTTGTTCAATTTGAATATGGGGGGAGAATTGAAGCGCGGCAGGAGGCTTTACGCCGCGATAAACGCGGACGAATTCCGCCGCTATTCATCCGCCATTCACATTGGGATTGCGGGATCGTTCGCTGGGGATTTCGAGAGCACAACTTGAATACTCAAGTGCTCCGAAGCGTCATTTCCGAAAGCGGGCGTGCACCAACAACCGTTTCATCGGCGCCGACCGAACAGAGAGGCATCAATACCGGCGGTACCGCCCGGAATAATGATACCGTTCAGGTCTTCCGTTACCGCACGCCCAACTTCTCGTGCCGCTCGTGCAGCCATAACGGTGAAGCAACTCTGCATCGCGGGCGTTTGTCGGGCCGCCGGCGCGCGCATTGGCGCGGGCGCCCTCTAACTCCGCGGCTTCCCCACCTCCCCCTGCATTGGCCGGGGCCGGAACCGCTGCCGCCAGCATGGACACTGCGCCCGCTATCACCATCAATCGAGACATGGCTACACCTCCAGACTTCGAGTTTAAGTCGGGTCCGGGACTAAGAATTCAAGTCGTCAGCACAGAAACAAAATCATCGCCTAACGTCGAAACCGCGTTTACCTTTCGAGGGCGGACATGCCGCCGTAGGAGCTGAGACACATGTTCTGGCCAATCGTTCTAATCATCCTGCTGATATACGCCTCCGTATGCGTGCGGATTCTTCGCCAATACGAACGCGGCGTCGTTTTCGTGCTCGGAAAATTCAGCGGCGTAAGAGGACCGGGCCTCATTTTTCTTCTGAGCCCATTTCAAACGATGGTGCGCGTATCGCTACGCACCGTTACGATGCAAATTCCCTCACAGAAGATCATCACCAAGGACAACGTCTCGATCGATATCGCCGCGGTCGCCTACTACCATATCACCGATCCCGAGAAGGCCGTCATCGCGATCGAAAACGTCTACGAGGCGATCAATCAGATCAGTCAGACGACTGTTCGCAACGTCGTCGGCCGTTTCTCGCTCGACCAGCTTCTTGCGCAAACGGCGAACGTCAACGAGCAGATCAAGGAGGTGATCGACACCCACACCGAGCCGTGGGGCACGCAAGTCACCGCCGTCGAAATCAAGGACATCGTCCTTCCCGAAAACATGCAGCGCGCGATGGCCAAAGAGGCCGAGGCCGAACGCGAGCGCCGCGCCAAGATTGTCGCCGCCGAGGGCGAATTCCAGGCGGCCGTCAAGCTCGGCGAAGCCGCCGACATCATCACGCAACACCCCGTCGCGCTGCAATTACGAACGCTGCAGACCATGGCCGAAATCGCGACCGAGCGGAATTCGACGATCATTTTCCCCGCGCAATTCCTGACCACGGTTCAGGAGGCGCTGGCGATGTTCAAGACGAATGCAAAATCCCAAGACGTGCTTCTGAGGCCGAACGGAGACGACGCCAAACCGAAGACGTTGTGATGCCGTTCATGTTGGGCTTCGACTTGGAAGCGACTTAGATCGAACAGCCTATTGAGCCGTGGCTGGCATCTCGCGATCATCCGTTGCGCCCTCATTCGAGAGGTTCAGCCATGGCAATGAATGTTTGGAAAGGCTTCTGCATCGGCGCGAGCATTTGCGGTTTGCTCGCCTTTGCCGCCATTGCCGAAGAAGAAAAAACCAGCCCTCAAGCCGCCACAGCCCCGTCGGCCGATGATCAAGCGGAAGAGTCAGCTGCTTCCGGCGGTCTCGTCACCTACAAAGACCACGCGATCATCCCGCACGGCAAATGCGACTACTTTCATCAAAGGGCCTTGGACACCAACGAACCCAAATGGTGGGAGCGATACAGGACGTGCGAAAGCGGTTAGCCCGTAGAGGTTGCCCGTCACAAACCCTTCCAGAGCGTGAGCACGAGACCGGCGATGGCGCCGGCGACGACGCCCAACGGGCCGGTGATGAAGATACCGAGCATCGGTCCCTGATTAGCCTCCGGAGTGAGGATCATCGGACCGAGAAATCCGCCGAGAAAGCCGACGATCCCAAGTATCAGCGCCCAGCGGGTCATCGAGTGCAGCATGCTTGAAGGTCCTCGCGCGTTCATCCGGCAGCCCCTTTGCTCCCCCATCTCCGTAAAGCCCCGGCGATTCGAGCTGACCGTCCCTATTTTTTTAACCGATGTTGAAGCGTCCTGCCCTTCGGATCTGGATTATGACAATCGAAAGCCGCAAAAGCATATGAAGTGATTTTTGATCCCGCGTCCCTTCAGCGTAGTGGTTTAGGTGGCGTATGAGTTGGGAGGATAGCTTGCAGGAAGCCCGGGCAGAGGCAGAGGCCATATTGGCTCTGAATGATGACGCATTGGCCAAGATGTTTTTCGACAGCACCATGCGCCGCAATCTCACTCGAACCGTCAGGCACCTCGATCGGCTTGTCGAAGCTGGCGGCGAAGATAGGTCGCTCGGAGAACAGGCCTTGTCCAAATTGGGTTTCGTCGCACGCGAATAAACTTCCGTATGCGCGTCTTGCGCGGAGCAATCGGATGAAGCAGGAAGATCTTATCGTTACCTCGCCGTTGAGCAGGGAACTGGACGTCGGCAACCAACATCTTGTTATCTGTGTCTTCAGAGGTGCCTTCGAGGATGACGACTGGCTCTTCGAAGTGGTCGATAGCAGCGGACGCGCCGATATCTCTCAGGAGATGTATTCATCTGACCAGGCGGCACTCGAAGCCGCTTTGCAAGCGATCCAATCGCGCGGCTAAATAGCAAAGACACCGCTGGCTAAGAGCGCGCCATTCGCTGCCGAAAGTGCAAAGCAAGCCCGAAGCGCGTGCGGACGCGCGGCTGACCAGCTATCCCCTGCGCCCTGACAACACCAAACAATCCTCGACGGCTCCGAACCTCGACTTCACCCTGGGCGTCGCCCGGACGCTGCGGCGTGGTGGGCCCAGGTTAGGAACAACGGCTGTTCCCAAGAGCGCGATTGACTTTTTGCCTACCTACTGGTAGGTACATCGTATGAGACCGATCAATACCCGAACTTTATTGCTGAACGAAGCGGAAAAGCTTTTGCGGACGCAGGGTTACGCTGCTTTTAGCTACGCGGATCTGGCCGCCAAGGTGAAAATCCGCAAAGCAAGCATTCATCACCACTTCCCTACCAAGGAAGATCTGGGCGTCGCCGTGATTGACGCTTATCTGGAGGAATTCGCCCACGAGCTCGATAGGCTAACGAACAGTTCGGCCGACACCCCGACCAAACTGCTGGCCTACGGCGATTTCTTTTCGGCCAGTCTTCGCGACGGCATGATGCCGCTTTGTGGTGCACTGGCAGCAGACGCGGTTGAATTGCCAAGCTCAATGCAGCGGCGAGTGAAGCGCTTCTTTCAGCTTCACTTGGAGTGGCTGCAGCTCACCCTCTCGGAAGGAATACGGGCACGTGAACTTAAAAGCGAGCCCTCCGCCTCACGCTCGGCATTGACACTTTTGAGCACGTTGCAAGGAGCCAGCATCGTGGCTTGGGCGCTCAAGGATGCGAGCAACGTCAAGGCTACCTATAAACAGGTTCTCGAAACGATTATTCGATAAAACATTTGCGTCACATTCCTACCAACTAGAAGGGCGGCGGCGATGTGTACAACGGACCAGTTGAGCTCTATCGCGACCGCCGAGACCGAAGCAACTGACGCAGTTTCCCAAGCGTTGCGGTGCTGCACTGTCAAACGGCGAAGCCTGCTGGGCGCGGCACTCGGTTTTACGGTCGCGCCGTTTCTTTCCCGGTTCGATGCCAGTGCATCAACCGGCTTCACGTTCACAGAAGTCGCCAAGGGCGTTTTCGTCCACCAGGGCCGCTATGAGCTGCAATCACCCCAGAACATGGGCGATATGGCCAATGCCAGCTTCATTGTCGGCTCCGAGGCCGTTGCTGTTATCGACACTCTCGGCAGCGCTAAGGCCGGCAAGCAACTGAGAAACGCAATCCGCACGATAACTGACAAACCCATTCGTTACGTGATCAACAGTCACATGCACCCCGACCACGTCTTCGGGAACACCGCGTTCAAGGACGATAACCCGCAGTATGTAGCCCATCACAAGTTGGCGCGCGGTCTATCCGAACGAGCGAGCCAATATCTGGCTGCGAGCAAGGATATGCTGGGGCCCGACGCCTTCGAGGGGTGTGAAATCATACTGCCAACTGTGAATGTTCAAGACAAACTCGAGATCAGCCTTGGAGATCGCACGCTTCGCCTCGAGGCGCAAAAAACCGCTCACACCGACAATGATCTGATCGTCACCGATACGTTGACGAACACTGTCATTCTCGCGGATCTGCTGTTCTCCGGTGCTATTCCGACACTCGACGGCTCAATCAGGGGATGGCTCGCTCTCATTGAGCAGCTCGAGCACCTCCAAGCCGCGCGCATCGTTCCCGGCCATGGGCCCCACGCGATGGAACTGCCAAACGCAGTCGCCGACGAGCGCAGATACTGGTCGGTGGTCGCGGCAGACGTGCGCAAACTAATAAAGGAAGGGAAGACGATGGAGGAGGCCACCAAGGTGGCCGGCCAGTCAGAACGCGGCAAATGGCAACTCTTCGACCAATACCACGTCCGCAACGTCATAGCCGCGTTTGCCGAATTGGAATGGGAATAAACAAGGGAGGCTCCAGATGTTCGCATTGAGTGCAGCTAGTGTCAGGGACTTATTCGCGCGGTACGGGCACGTGCTTTTGGTCTTCGGCGCGCTAGGAATGTCTACGATCCCGCTTCGCGCTGAGGATGATCCCTGGCCGTCCATCAAACGCGACATGTACGGCGCGGCACAAATCAAAGAAGGCGACGGGGTGGTCATTCTCGAAGCGCCCGAACGAGCGGAAGACGCGGCTGTTGTTCCAATTACCATTCGCGTCCCGCCCGCGATCAATGGCACTTTGAAATCGATGGCGCTGATCATAGACAAGAACCCCGCTCCTGTGGCCGCGAAGTTCACCTTTGGCCCGGCGGCAGGGAGTGGCGGCGGTGAGCGGAGGATGTCGATGCGGGTACGTATCGATATGTATTCCAACGTTCACGCAGTCGTCGAAACATCCGATGGCGTGTTGCATATGACCAAAGCCTTTGTGAAGGCGTCGGGCGGATGTTCCGCTCCTGCCCCGAAGGACGCTGAGGCAGACAATGCCAACATCGGAAAAATGGTTGTGAAGAGCTTCGATCCGGCGCTCGACACCAGTTCGCTCCGTGACGCGCAGGTTATGATCAAACATCCCAATAACAACGGCATGCAGCAGGATCAATTTTCAGGCGGATATATCCCAGCGCGATACATAGATGAAATCACCGTCAAACGTGGATCAGACTTGGTATTCAAGGCCGAAACCGGTATTTCAATCGCCAGCAACCCGGTCTTTCGCTTCACTTATGTGAACGATAGAGAGAATACCATTGATGTGACTGCGATTGACTCAGCCCAGACCAAATTCACAGGCACCAGCGGCAAATCCATCGCGTCGCAGTGATCACGATTTTAATTGGCGATCTTGACCGGCCCCGACGGCACCGCGCCGGCGAGGCCGCGAAAATTCTTGCCGTCGCCTACGACGTCTGCACCAGGAACCGAAGCACAGCATCCACTTCGTTGACCCGACATAGCCAACCCAACCGAGTACGCCGGCACTTTAGTCAAACGCCACTCTGCTTCCCGATTGACCCGGCCTGAAGACGATCGGGAAAGCGGCCAACGCTCCCGCTGGCCGCTTTCCCGAAATCATGCGCACAATCTTAGATGAGGTCGAAACGATCAGCATTCATGACCTTCGTCCATGCTGACGCGAAGTCGCTGACGAATTTGCCATGAGAATCGCTGCACCCGTAGACCTCAGCGAAAGCGCGAAGCTGGGAATGCGAGCCGAAAATGAGATCGACACGCGCGGCTGTCCACTTGACCTCCTTCGTCTTGCGATCCCGTCCCTCGTAGAAGTTCTCGCCAGCCGGCTGCCATTCGGTCGCCATGTCGAGCAAGTTCACGAAGAAGTCGTTCGTCAGCATGCCCTTCCGCTTCGTGAAGACGCCGTGTTTCGCATCGTCGACATTCGCGCCGAGCACGCGCAGGCCTCCCACGAGGACGGTCATTTCAGGACCGGTGAGGCCGAGCAATTGCGCACGATCAACGAGTGCTTCTTCCGGCTCCATGAACTGCTGCCTGCCGCTGATGTAGTTCCTGAACCCATCTGCACGTGGCTCAATCGGGGCGAAGGACGCGACATCCGTCTGCTCCTGGGACGCGTCCATGCGCCCAGGCTTGAATTGCACCTTCACATCGATGCCGGCATCTTTCGCCGCTTTTTCGATCGCGGCGTTGCCACCAAGGACAATCAGGTCAGCCAGTGAAATCTTCTTTCCCTTTTGCCCACCATTGAAGGCAGTCGCAATCTCTTGAAGCTTTGCGAGCACCTCAGCGAGTTGCTTCGGCTGATTGACCTCCCAATCTTTTTGCGGAGCAAGCTGAATGCGAGCCCCATTGGCGCCGCCTCGCTTGTCGGATCTACGGAACGTCGAAGCCGAGGCCCAGGCTGTCGAGACCAACTGTTGAACCGTAAGGCCTGAAGCTAGGATCTTTGCCTTGAGCTCGCCGGCATCAGCTTCACTCACGAGTTCATGATTCACCGCCGGGATTGGGTCCTGCCAGATCAACATTTCCTTCGGAACCAAGGGTCCCAAGTAGCGGGCGATCGGCCCCATATCACGATGGGTAAGCTTGAACCACGCGCGCGCGAACGCATCAGCGAACTGATCGGGATGCTCGTAGAAGCGGCGCGAGATCTTTTCATAAGCTGGGTCAAAGCGGAGCGCGAGATCTGAGGTCAGCATGGTCGGCACATGCTTTTTCTTGAGATCATAGGCATCCGGGATCGACGCGTCCGCGTTCTTCGCCCGCCATTGGAACGCTCCGGCTGGGCTCTTCTCAAGCTCCCATTCGCACTCGAAGAGGTTCTCGAAGAAGTAGTTACTCCACTTCGTTGGTGTCTGTGACCACGTCACTTCTGGGCCGCCAGTGATGGCATCCGCGCCATGCCCCGTTCCAAAGGTGCTCTTCCAGCCCAGGCCCTGATCCTCGATAGCACCGGCTTCCGGCGCTGCACCGATGAAGGACGGATCTCCAGCACCGTGTGTTTTGCCGAAGGTGTGGCCGCCTGCGATCAGCGCGACGGTCTCCTCGTCATTCATAGCCATGCGAAAGAAGGTTTCGCGGATGTCCTTTGCCGATGCCACGGGGTCAGGATTGCCATTGGGCCCTTCGGGATTAACGTAGATCAATCCCATCTGCACCGCGCCGAGGGGCTCGCTGAGCTGACGTTCGCCACTGTAGCGCTCATCGCCCAACCAGGTGCCTTCGGGCCCCCAGTTCAGCTCTTCTGGTTCCCAGGTGTCCGCCCGGCCGCCGGCAAAGCCGAACGTTTTGAAACCCATGGATTCCAAAGCGACATTGCCGCTCAGAATAAAAAGATCCGCCCAAGAGATCTTGCGCCCGTATTTCTGCTTGATCGGCCAAAGCAGACGGCGTGCCTTATCGAGATTGGCGTTGTCCGGCCAACTGTTCAATGGAGCGAACCGCTGTTGCCCACCCCCAGCGCCCCCTCGCCCATCCGTGATGCGATAGGTTCCCGCGCCATGCCATGCCATGCGGATGAACAGGCCGCCATAGTGGCCGAAGTCGGCAGGCCACCAGTCTTGCGAATCCGTCATCAGCGCGCGCAGGTCACTGATAACTGACTTGAGATCTAGAGACTTGAACTCAGCAGCATAATCGAAACCCTTGCCCATCGGATCAGACAACGAACTGTTGCCGTGCAGCCCCTTGAGATCGAGGTAATCAGGCCACCAATCACGGTTCGACTTGGACCGAACTTTAGCTGCAGAACTTGGGTGTACCGGGCACTGGGTAATTTCGTTCATTTCGTTCTCACGCATTTGAGCGCCATCAACTGGCGCAGCTGAAAGTTCCGGGCTAAATACAGCCTTGTCGACAACCTCGGGCCAAACCGGTCAGATAGTGATGAGGACCACACAAACTAGCCCGCGCCGTCGGGAACCGGACAGCAAATAGTACAAAAATCCAGCTTACGTGTTAAGCTCTGCCGAAAAATTTGTGGCTGCACATGCCCGCGCTTTTACCTAAGTCGCGCTGTGCGTTCCGTCTATCGAAGCAGGCAATTAAATCTCTCTATCCGTCTATCGAAGCAGACAATTGGACCTCTCTACCTGCTCGCGCGATCCTGACGGCAAGTCTCCTGCGAGCGGCCTGGGCCGCTGTTCGGGCGCACGATGCGCCTGACCAAGCACGTGTGACGTCAACCATTCTCGAAGGTTGAAAACTTATCGCAGCTCAGCTGCGAGCTGACGCCGATATCAATCCTGACTCCGAGTTTCCGGAGTCAGGACTTTCTTTACCCCGCCGCCAATTCACTTCGCCGCGTCGACCGCGTCAAGCGCTCTGGCGGAGTACACGAGCGCAGCGCCAGCGTTCATTGCAATAGCGACGCCAAGAGCCTCAGCAATCTCGTCCTTGGTCGCGCCATTTTCTACCGCCTTTTGCGAATGCACCGAAATGCAACCATCGCATCGCGTTGTTACCGCCACAGCCAGGGAGATCAGTTGGCGCGTTTTTTCGTTGAGATGTCCCGTTTTGGCTCCGGCTCCGCTGGCCATCATGTAACCTCCCACTGAGTCAGGGGATAATTTCCCCAGCTCACCAATACGGCCCATCAGCGATTCACGGTATTTGCTCCAATCCATCAGCGACATGAAACTTCCTTCCAGGTTTAGCGCACAAACTACCATCTAGTAGGTAGCACGCCCTGGTGCACCCATCAACCGCACATCTCCAACCACAGCGGTAGGATGGTTTGGGCATTCCGTCAGCTTCGACAAAGGCTAAGCTTAGACGTGCTCTGTTCTTGCGCCGATCCGTAGAGACGGAAACAACCGCTATCAGCGAAGCGTGGCGAAAACGAAGCTCGGCAGCGTCGGCGTGCACATTCTCAATCGGTCCTGCGCGAAGTTCGCTGCTATCTCGCCCGCAGCGGTGTGAGCTTCAGACATGGTAAATAACTGCCGCACGCAACCACAATGGCACGCGGACTGGCACTCAAAAACCACGCTCGCCCCCCACTTACACTCCACGTAACCATACCTGTTGAACCCGCCCGCCAAACGAAATAGCTGATTAGCTATATCGATTGGTGTACGGGGGAAAGGTGATGTTTCGACGAAGCGTTTACGTATGCAGTTGTGCGACACTTGCGTTGATGTCTGCCCAACATTCACAGGCTCAACAGGCCGCTGACGGCGCCCAGGAGTCGGCTGCTTTGCCGCCGGTGGTCGTGGTGGCACCTATCCAGCGTATCTCGCAAAAACGGGCAACGACGTCCGGGGCAACAACCAATGGCCCCTCAGGCAAAACCAATAGCCAGGCGGCAGAAGCCGAAGAGACCGGCGAAGCACCAAGCGTTCAAGGTCTGCCCGGGTCAGCTGGTGTCTTCACGCTCGGCCAGATCGACATGGTCGGCGGAAGCGCAATCACGAATGACGCGATGTGGACGTTTTCCAAGGCAACCTTGGACCAATCGCTGGCGCTGGCTCCAGGTGTCGCGGCCTCGAATTCGGGCGGCTCCCGCAACGAGCAGTTGATCTTCGTGCGCGGCTTCGACCGCTGGCAGGTTCCGGTCTCAATTGACGGAATTCCGATCTACCGGCCTGCCGATAACCGCATTGATTACGCGAGTTTCCTGACCGCAAATCTTTCGGAAATTCAGATCGCAAAAGGCTACACATCGGTGATCAACGGGCCCGGCGGTATGGGTGGCTGGATCAATATGGTGACCAAAAAGCCGACTCAACCGTTTGAAGGACAGGTTGAGGGCGGCATGATGTTCGGCGGCGACGGACAATACGAAGGCTACAGAACTTTTGCGTCTTTCGGAACGCGCCAGCGCGGATACTATGCGCAAGTCAGCGGCTCTGTCCTCGATCTGGATGGCTGGTACCTTTCGGATGATTACAAGCCTACGGCGTCCGAAAACGGCGGCGAGCGCGATCATTCCTACAAGAACAATTGGGAGGCCAATGCCAAAATCGGCTTCACGCCGAACGCAACAGACGATTATTCGATCAATTACATACGCATGAATAACGCCAAGGGCGCGCCTTACCATACGACAGATCCGGTCTCGACGCAGCGCTATTGGGACTGGCCGGATACCACTCAGCAAAACTTCTACTGGCTCTCACACACGAAACTCTCACCTGCGTCATTCGTGGAAACCAAGGTCTACTATACGGCTTTCAGCGATAACCTGATGAGCTATGACGATCCGGCCCAAACCAAGCAGACGACGCCCAAAGCATTCGACAGCATCTATAACGATTGGGCGGCAGGCGGCAGCATCCTTTACAATGTCGATCTCACGCCGTGGGATACTTTGAAGTCGACGTTCCTCTACCGGCGCGACAATCACACGGAGTCGCAAGGCTACAACATCAAGAACGTTTCGTGCGGGAAGACAACGCCGTGCTTCTGGGAACCCGATCAAACGGATCTGGAAGACACTTACTCGGTCGCCTTCGAGAACACGATCCACGCCACCAACCGGCTCGATTGGGTGGCGGGCATCAGTTACGACTGGCGCAAACTTTACGAGGCTCAGGAATTTACGACGACGGACGGTCTCTTCCAATACGACAAGAAGGATTCTGACGCTCTTAACTGGCAAACGGCGCTTGTCTATCGCTATGATGATTTCGGCACGGTGCATGCCAGCGTATCCGACCGCACGCGGTTCCCGACAATCTTTGAGCGCTTCAGCTCTCGCTTTGGCGGCGCCACGTCAAATCCCGACCTCCAGCCTGAACGTGCGGTCAACTATGAAGTCGGCTGGACCAACAAATTTGCACGCAACAGTCAGATGTCAGCCGCCGTATTCTACAGCGATGTAACCAACGCCATCCAGTCGGTGCCGTTCATCTATCAAGGGAACGCTGTTACACAGAGCCAGAATGTCGGCGACGGCAATTATTACGGCATCGAATATTCCGTCGACTACGCTGTGAACGACCGGCTTCTCGTTGGAGGCAACATCACGTGGACGCATCGTGATATACACAATCCAACAAATCCATCATTCGAGTTGACGGGAATGCCGGAGGTCAAAGGGATCGCGTACCTCACGTATAAGATCACCAATGCCTGGAGCGTTACGCCAAACGTCGAATTCGCGACGGATCGTTGGACGGTCAACACCGCTGGGACCCTGTATTACGAGACAGGCGCATTCGCGCTGGCGAACTTCCAGACCGAGTACGAACTGACGGACAAAACGAGCCTTCTCTTCAACGCTCGCAATATGTTCGACGAAAATTATACCCTGGTGGACGGCTATCCTGAACAGGGTCGTAACTTCTACGTGGGCATGCGGTCTCAATTCTAGGTGCAGGTCCCCGAGCGTCTATAGGACGCTCGGGGACAAGCTTCGGTCTCATAAGGAATAACCCTGATGCGTACTCGCCCTGAACTGCTGCGGGCACTTTCTTCGCTTGCCGCTCTCACTGTGATCGTGCTGCCCGGTATAGCGACGGCGGAGACGTGCACCGGCTTTCAATGGTCAGTCGATACGGAACTCGGTTGGGCAGCCGCGCCGGAGGCTCAAGCCGTGCAAACGGAAGGCAAGATCGTCTCAATCCCAAATAAGGCCATAGACGTAGCGCTACAGCCCGCGCCAACAGTCAAACTTCCGGCGGCCTCCGATATAAAAAAGCAGGCTATCCCGAAAGACAGCTTCTCCGGATGGTTTTCAATCGGCGGCATTGCCAAGGCAGGGCTTTACCAAATCACAATTTCCAATCACGCCTGGATCGATGTCGTTCAGAACAATGAGTTGGTTCAATCGACTGCATTTTCCGGCGACAAAAATTGCAAAACGCTGCGCAAGAGCGTGCAGTATGAACTGAGTGAGGGCCCCGCAATCGTTCAGATCAGTGGCTCTCCCGACAAGACCATGAGGTTGACGATCCGCGAAGCGGTTAAAAAGTGAACCTTACACTGTCAGAATGATCGAGCATCGAAGGCACCCCGCATTTTTCCGCGTTGGCATCGCAGCGATCTTAGCAATCGTCGCGACCTGCCAATCGTTACAAGCCGATAGCTTTCGCACAGAGACAGAGCTCGGCCGTGCACTTTTTGCGGATCGAAATCTGTCATTCAGCCGTAAACAGAACTGCGTGAGCTGCCATTCCCCCGAGTTGGCGTTCACCGATCCGAGAGTGCTAGGAGACATTCAGGGTGCCGTCTCACGTGGAGGCGATGGACACTCACTCGGAGACCGAAATTCGCCCACACTGACCTACGCTCTGATGACGCCTGCGTTGCATATATCATCCAGCCACGAGCCGATCGGCGGGATGTTTTGGGATGGCCGAGCGAAGACCATCGAAGAGCAGGTGCGTGATCCCATCCTCAATCCCCTGGAAATGGGTATGCCCGATGAGGATACCGTCGTATCCCGGCTACGGGCAAACGCCGATTACAGGGAAGCCTTCACCGCGATTTTCGGATCGGACGTTTTGGCCGATACGCCAAAGGCGTTCTCTGCAATGGAGCACGCGTTAGCCGCCTACCTGCGCTCGTCAGATTTCGCATCATTCGATTCAAAATACGATCGCTCGCTCCGCGGCGAGGTCGCGCTTTCCAGCATCGAATCCAAAGGACGCGACCTATTTTTCTCGAATGATCGGAGCGGCTGCTCCGCCTGTCATTCAAGCACTCCCGTTTCTGGCGCCCCCAATGATGCATTTACGAACTTCCGGTACTACAATTTGGGAGTTCCGAAAAACCTCACGGTTCGCAGGGCAAACGGTGGTGGCGTTCTACGCATTGACCACGGACTCCTGCAAAATCCCGCGACCATCGATCCTGCATTCGACGGCAAGTTTAAGGTCCCAACTCTGCGCAACGTCGCTGTGACTGGGCCCTATATGCACAATGGAGTGTTTCAGGACCTGAGGACGGCTGTTCTGTTTCATCAGAGATTTTCGAAAACGAGCATCGCCGAGACTAATCCCGAGACCGGCGCGAAATGGGACTCCGCTGAAGTCGGTGCCAATATCGATATTGCAAAACTTGAAGCACAATCGCTAACTGCCGAGGACGTCGACGCAATTATAGCGTTCCTGAAGACCTTGACAGATCAGCGATATGAAGTCCTAAGCGGAAATTGAGCAGCTCTAAGCTTGTGCTGCGATGGATGAACTGAAGCGAGATTAAATCAACATTTGCTTGCAAACAGCGTCAATAGAGAGACCATTTGCACGCCGGCCGGCTGATAACTGGCTAGCCATCAGAGCCGAGCTGAACGATTTCATCTAGATCTTCGGCATTGAATGTCCCATAAGCGGCATTTGCGATAGGAAGCACACGCCATATTCTTTACCGCATTTGAAAACAAAAAAGAACGCCTTGAACGGTAACCCGCCATTCGCGTGTGATGCATGGACCGCATTCCTCATGAGACGCAAACTGGCAAAAGGATCCCCAAAAATGCGCGCTATGAATGTCGACAAACTCAACCTGAGAGAACTTACGGCCCTTCAGCAAAAACTCTCAACTGCAATTGCTACCGCAAGGTCTCGCGAAATAACGCATGTCAGGCAGAAGGTTGCCGAATTCGCTGGCGAACACGGGTTCTCGGTCACAGAACTATTCGGTGGGCGGACTTCCAAGAGTAAGAGGATCAGCACCGTCAAATATGCAGATCCCAACGATGCGATGGCGACTTGGAAAGGTCGTGGCCGGAAGCCAAACTGGCTTGTCGCGAGGCTAAAAAAGGGCGCAAAACTATCCGACTTCGAAATTTGACCACTGGTTTGCGGCCGCAAACCCGAGTTTGCAATTCTCGGTATGCTGCGCAACTGACAGGCAATTATACGATCGTTTCTTACATCATTTGTTGGCTTAGTCTGATTTGAGCTGTTTCGTACCGCACTTCCCTGTGCGAGCAGCGCGCCCAGCCACATCATTGTCGGCCGTCCTATCTTGCAGCTGCCGGACGGTGGCCGTCAGTCATCACTATTGCGACAACTGCACCAGACACAAAAGTTAGGATCGCGACCGCAAGAATAGCCGCCACAAAGCCGAACCAATCCGCGATAAGACCGGCAACAAGTGCTCCGATCGCGTAGCCGAGATCCCTCCAGAACCGATAAACACTCAAAGCCCGGGCTCTCCAACTTGGCTGTGCTGCGTCGGATACGGCCGCGATAAGGCAAGGGTAGACCATAGCGGTGCCAATACCGAGCAAGACACTGCCCAACATCCAGATTTCAAAACGAGTCGACAGTGCCGTCAGAAAAAGAGCGCCGGCTTGAACCCACATACCTGCAGCAATCAAACCCTTCCGCCCCCACCGATCACTCAACGGCCCCGTAATGACCTGCGTGACGCCCCAAACAACCGGATAAACTGCCTTTATCAGGCCGATCCTCTCAATCCCGGTCCCAAGGCTGGCAAAGAAGAGCGGGAAAATCCCCCAGCTCATGCCATCGTTTAGATTATTTATGAGCCCCGCCTGGCAGGCTGCAAACAAATTTCGGTCTCCAAATGAGGTTCGTGCGAACACCTCACGAAACCCCATTTTGGCCTGATCAAATTCAGCGCCGGCTGTTTCCAGTCGAACATGATGGCGCGTGTCGCTAACCACAAGAATGGACAATAGCGTTCCCGCCACCGCGTAGAAAATGCCGAGATAGATCGGCACTGGGCGAAGCCCATACTTGCTTGCCAAATAGCCCGTCAGAAAAGCTGTTATACCTACGCTCAAATAGCCCGCGAATTCATTGAGCCCGATAGCAAGACCCCGGCTCTTGCGTCCAACAAGGTCAATTTTCATCAGGACCGTCATCGACCATGCGAACCCTTGACTTAATCCAAGCAAGATATTTGCAGCAACCACCCATTCCCATCCCGGCGCAGCGATGATCATGAAAGGGACTGGCAAACCGATAAGCCAGCCGATAATCAGTACGCGCTTGCGACCCCAACTATCGGCAAGTTGACCGGATATAAGATTTGCAAATGCCTTGATCACACCGAAACTGACGATGAATGACGTGATAACGGTCGCGGATTGGATATGAAATTCCTCCGCCCCTAGTAGCGGCACGACAGTACGTTCAATACCGACCATCCCGCCCACAAACATATTTATGAGGACCAACAAAGAGAATTGTCGCCAATTCTCGCGCAATCCCAACTTGACGGCGGAAGTATGCGATCGATCACTGTTGATCATCGTTGCGCCTTGAAGCATTCTGCTACGCTAGCCGCGCTTTCGTTCGTTCTGCGTGAGTGGTCTCGCATGTTGTTACTTTCCCAAAGCGTTTCAGACCTAAAGAAGCCGTCTGACCGGCTCACTTCTGAACCAAGACGTGGATGATTACCGACCCGGCAAGGAACGGCAATGCCAAGCATCTGTTTAAAGCCCACGACCCATTTTTCTAACATTCTTCTGAAAGAGTGATGCATGCTACTCAACGATGATTTGACTCGCCCCATTATTATCGCCTCCGGAAGACAGGCATGGACTCCGAGCCCCGTACCGGGCGTCGATCGCCGTATGCTCTTTAGGATCGGCGAGGAAAAGGGACGCGCGACTTCACTGGTTCGGTACCGTCCAGACACCTCATTTCCGCAACATACGCACCATGGAGGAGAAGAAATCTTCGTAATTGAAGGTGTTTTTCAAGATGAGCACGGTGATTATCCAGCGGGCACTTACATCCGAAATCCTCCGGGAACATCCCATGTCCCCTTTTCAAGGGACGGGTGCATTATCTTTGTGAAGCTGGGACAGTTTGCGCCCGAAGAAGATATTCGCGTTGTGCACAGACCTAGTACGCGTTGCGTAGATCCCCAAAATGTTTCCTGGACCGACGAACTTCACCACTCCCCCGACGAGCTGATCTGGCTTCAGCAATGGCATTCGAATTCTTCGATATGCCTGGCAAACGCGCTAGGTCTCGAATTCGTCCTTATATCAGGAAGCATCATCCTGGATGGCGAAGAGCTTACAGCCCACTCCTGGGGTCGCTTACCTGCCGGCAGCAATTTGCTATGCAAAGCGGGCCCGGAAGGAGTGCGGCTTCTGCTAAAGTCTGCACCATTGAGTTTGAACGACTAGAGCTGGTCTGCAAAAATCGATCAGAATTTACGGCATTTACATCGACGAGATCGCCGACGGAAGCAGACCGAGGAAGCGTAACTCGCTTGATGTCTTCTGACGAGACGTGGAGCCCTTGCACCTGGCGAGCTTGCCGCGTGCGTTGACGGGACCTGGGATGCGGCACGCCTTGGCATTGCCGCTGGCTACTCGAACGGTCATACCCGCACCGATGGCAAGTCGAGCGAGATCGATGCCGACACGTTCCGTCTGGCCGCATACGGAAGCGCGCCGCTCGGCGGTTTCAACCTCAAGGGCGGTGCAAGCATCGGCTGGCGCTACCTGTTCGAGGGCGATGCCGTCAAAGCAGCGCTGCAGCTTCCGACGGGATCGAACTTCGTCTCGGAGGGTCTACCCATTGCGGAAAGCAGCTTGACGCTTGGCTTGGGCGTTGAAGCCCGTCTCCAGTCGGGCACCACCATCGGCATCGTCTATCAAGGCGACTTCGCGGACAATGCGAGCAATCACAGCGCACAAGGCTAGAAGCCGAATTGCTGCGACACGGATCAACGGCTCTGCCGAGAGCAGAAAAGCTACCGTTTATGGCGTCAAAGGAAAAACGCGATCGCACCCGCCGCCGAATTCGACCAAAGGTCGAATTGGCTAACGCATTGATATTGGTGGTGAGCCCGGTTGGGATCGAACCAACGACCCTCTGATTAAAAGTCAGATGCTCTACCGCTGAGCTACGGGCCCTTTAACGCACCAAAATCAATAGCTTGGACGAATTCAATTCATCCGGCGCCAGTCCGGCCCATGCCTTGCCGCACCCCCTCAAGGAATGCGGCGCGTCGCGCGCCGAAGCGAGCTTATAGAAACGGGGCTCGGAACCCGCAACCCTCATTCCACCAGCTCTTCTGGCGGATAGTCGCAGCCCTGCACAAACGTGGGTGGCTCGGGCCCGGCTTGCGCGGTATATCACAGGCCATGATGCGGCCGCGCCCATCGGCGCGCGTGACCGCCAGCAAACAGGAACTGCCATGCCCGACCCAGAAGCCCTCGCCGAGATCGAGCAGCGCATCGCGATCATCCGCGACAACCTCCGCGAGCTCGTTGAACAGGCGGCCGGCTATTCAGGCGCCGCGGACGAAGAGCTCAACTCCGACCGCATCGCAAATCAGCAGGCCCGGCTCGACGCCCTTCTGAAAGAGCGCGACGAGTTGCTCAAGCAATAGACCTCGCGCCTCGTCTTCACCCCCACGCGTCGCTCCACGATAAATTCAGCATCCCTGTCATCCGCATCCCGCGCCACGCTCTTCCCATGCGGCGGCGCGCTTGCGCTCCACCTTTGAAGCTTCACGGAACATGCCCGATCGGCTGAAGGCGATTCTCCTGATGTGCACGGCGGTGACGCTGTTCGCCGCCCTGGACACATCCGCCAAGTTCCTTGTCCTGAAGACGGGGGTCCCGACGTCGGAGATCGTATGGCTGCGCTTCCTCAGCCAGGTCCTTTGCATGGCTGTCGTGCTCGGCCCGGCCGCGATTCCGAAGCTCTTTCGAACCAACAATCTCAAACTTCAGCTAACCCGCTCGTCGCTGATGCTGACCACCACGATCTTCAACTTCATTGCTGTGAAATATCTGCGCCTCGATCAGACGATTTCCATCACCTTCCTGACACCCCTCATCGTCGCGGCGCTGGCCGTTCCGCTGCTTGGCGAGCACATCGGCTGGCGCCGGGCTGCAGCTATTTTCGTCGGCTTTCTTGGAGTTCTGGTCGTCGTCCGGCCGGGCGTCTCCGCCGTGCATCCGGCATTTATTGCCGCGTTTCTTTCGATGCTCGCCTATTCCCTGCTGATCATCGTCACGCGTCGCCTGACGATGGTGGACTCCTCCCTCGTAACGCTGTTCTACGGAATCGTTGTCGGCAGCATTGCGGCCGCCCCGTTCGCGATCAGCCAATGGGTGTGGCCCGAGGGCGTATGGCCGTGGGTGCTGCTGCTGGCGCTCGGCATGCTCGGCGGCGGCGGTCACTATCTGATCATTCAGGCGTACCGCTTCGCGCCCGTGTCGGCCGTGACGCCCTTCCTCTACTTCGAGCTCATCAGCATGATCACGCTGAGCTACGTCGTCTTCGGCGATCAGCCCGATCGCTGGAGCTTCGCGGGTGCGCTCATCATCGTCGCGTCAGGTCTCTACCTGATCCATCGCGAACGCATTGCTCACCGCGAGAGCCTTATGGCTCTTGAGCCTGTGGATTAGCGATGATGCGCGCCTTCGTCTCCGCCGCCCAAGCTTCGAAGCGGCCCTCCTCGATCGCCGATCGCATGGCCGCCATCAGCTCCTGGTAGAAGACCGTGTTCACCCACGATAGGATCATCGCGCCGAGATATTCGCCCGACTTGATCAGGTGATGAACATAGGCGCGGGAATAGTCGCGCGCCGCCGGGCACGAGCTTAGCGCGTCGAGCGGCGCCGGATCTTCGGCATGCTTGGCGTTGCGCATGTTGAGCGGACCGTTCCATGTGAAGGCATAGCCGTGACGGCCGTTCCGCGTCGGCATCACGCAATCGAACATATCGACGCCGAGCCGCACGGCCTCGATGAGGTCGAGCGGCGTGCCGACGCCCATCAGATAGCGCGGCTTGTCGGCCGGGAGATGCGGCAGCGTCTCTGCTAGTGTCGCGATCATGGCCTCGTGGCCCTCGCCGACCGCAAGCCCGCCGACCGCATATCCCGGGAAGTTCATCGCCACGAGCGCTTCCGCCGAACGCCGGCGCAGCTCCAAGTCCGTGCCACCTTGCACGATCGCGAACAGCGCCTGCCCAGGCCTCGCGCCGCCCGCCGCAAGTTGCGTCTCGAATGCGCGCTTCGACCGCTCGGCCCAGCGAAGCGACAGCTCCATCGCCCGTTCGACTTCCTTGCGCTCCGCCGGAAGCTCGATGCATTCATCAAACTGCATCTGAATGTCGGCACCGAGCAGACACTGGATTTCGATCGACCTTTCCGGCGACAGCATGTGCCGCGAGCCATCGAGATGCGACTGGAACGCCACGCCCTCTTCCGTGATCTTGCGGATCTTGCCGAGACTCATCACCTGGAAGCCGCCGGAGTCGGTCAGGATCGGCTTTTCCCAGCGCATGAACTTATGCAAGCCACCGAACTTCGCGACGCGCTCCGCTCCAGGACGCAGCATCAGATGATAGGTATTGCCGAGAAGGATATCGGCGCCCGCGTCGCGCACCTGCTCCGGATAGAGCGCCTTGACCGTCGCGACCGTGCCAACCGGCATGAAGGCCGGCGTGCGGATGATCCCGCGCGGCGTCACGATCTCGCCACGGCGAGCTTTGCCGTCCTGCGCGAGCTTATGAAATTCGAAGCTGGCGCCCGGCGATAGAGTCTTGGAGACGAATTCTTGCATCTGACTTTCTTTTGAGCCGCATCATTACCCCACCCCTAACCCCTCTCCGTCAAGGGGAGAGGAACCGGCGAGTCAAGAACAACGCAAACCGGCGGTCTAATCTTGTTTTCGCGCTCACTTTCTCTAAGCACCTCCTCATTGCGGAGAGGCATTGAGAACTCACCCCCGGCGAGGAGGCGTTGAGGCTTACTCTCCTTAAGCCCCTCCCCCTTGCGGGGACGGGTTGGGGTGGGGGGTGTTATCACGCTTTAAACAACAGCGAAGCATCTCCGTACGAGTAGAAGCGATAGCCCGAGCGGATCGCATGCCCGTAGGCCGCGCGCATCGTGCCGAGCCCCGCGAACGCCGACACGAGCATGAACAGCGTCGAACGCGGTAGATGGAAGTTCGTCATCAGAATATCGATCGCCTTGAAGCGATAACCCGGCGTGATGAATATTGCCGTTTCACCTGACCAGGGGGCGATGCTCCCATCGTTCTTCGCCGCGCTTTCGAGAAGACGGAGCGACGTCGTACCGACCGCAACGATGCGCCCGCCGCGTGCCCTCACCGCATTGAGCGCGGCCGCCGTTTCCGCCGGGACCTCGCCCCACTCCGAATGCATGACGTGGGCATCGGTATCCTCCGCCTTGACGGGAAGGAACGTGCCGGCCCCGACGTGCAGCGTCACGAAATGCCGAGAAATTCCGCGCGCTTCGAGCCCCGCAAGTAGCTCGGGCGTGAAGTGCAGCCCCGCCGTCGGCGCCGCAACCGCACCCTCCCTGCTCGCATAGATTGTCTGATAGCTGTCGCGATCGCGAGCATCGGCCTCGCGCTTCAATGCGATGTACGGCGGCAGCGGCATCAGTCCGACGGCTTTGATCGCATCGTCGAGCGCATCGCCCGTCAGATCGAACGCCAGCGTCACCTCCCCCGCCTCACCCTTCGCGGCGACCGTCGCATCCAGCGCGCCGAGCATGCAGGTGTCGTCCCCATGACCGAAATGCACGCGGTCACCGGGTTCGAGACGCTTCGCCGGACGCGCGAAAGCGCGCCACGAATTGGCGTCGACCCGCTTCGTCAGGTTGAAATCGACCTTCGCGCGTGTCTCGCCGCGCATGCGGACACCTGAGAGCGCCGCAGGAATGACCTTCGTATCGTTGAAGACAAGCGCATCGCCGGGAGCAAGCAATCCCGGCAGATCTCGCACCGTTTTGTCGGCGAGATCGGCGTCATCGCGCGCGCAGCTGCCAGCCACCGGATGCACGACGAGCATACGCGCCGCGTCGCGCGGCTCGGCCGGATGCAGCGCGATGGCACTATCAGGCAATACGAAATCGAAAAGATCGGTACGCATAGGGGCGGCTTAGACGATGATGGGCTGGAGTGGAAGAGACGGCTCCCAAAGTGCGGTAACCGAGAAGGAAAACCCTTTTCCTCTCCCGGAACGGCGGCATGCGACAACTCTTGCGCACCGTCATCCCGGCGAAGGCCGGGATCCAGCCAAATCGCAACATCTCATCCGTTGACGGTTGCCCCTCCCCTCATCCGCCCCTTCGGGGCACCTTCTCCCAAGGGAGAAGGAAGTCAGCACTTTCCTCTCCCGGAACGGGAGAGGATGCCCGTCGAGCCGAAGGCTCGATGGGCAGGTGAGGGACTTCGGCACGGCAATCAGGCGTGCATCAATCACGAAACCAACTGACGAAACCCGCAAGAGCAACAAGCAGCCAGCTGATGATCATCAGGCTTCCGCCGACAGGCGCCAGCATCTGAAACGAGGCATCGCCGGTGAACGTGTGAAACGCGATCTCGCCCGTGAAGAGCGAAGCGGCAAAAAGCATGAGCAGCGCCACTGCCCTCCAGAGTTTCGCCCACGCCGCGCGCAATGCGACGGCAAAAATTCCCAGCGCCGCAGCAGCGTGCAGAGTCAGCATTGTCGCCGCCGTTCCGAGCGCCGGACTGTCGACCTTATGCGCGGCCGCCGCCGCAAGACCGACGCCCGCGGCACCCGCGAGACCGGCCCACACCAGAATGAGAAAAGGCGCGCCGCTCGGCGCGCCCTGTCCGTTGTTGCCTGTGTCGCGCATCAGGCTGCATCCGCCGCGACGCGAACCTTGACCATCTTGTCCGGGTTCTTCGGCGGCTCGCCCTTGCTGATCTTGTCGACGTTTTCCATGCCTTCGATCACCTTGCCCCAGACCGTGTACTGCTTGTCCAGGAAGGTCGCGTCATCGAAGCAAATGAAAAATTGGCTGTTCGCCGAGTTGGGATTGGCAGAGCGCGCCATCGAGCAGACGCCACGCACGTGCGGTTCCGCGTTGAACTCGGCAGGCAGGTTCGGCAGTTTAGAACCGCCCGTGCCGCGGCCCTGCGGACAACCCGTCTGCGCCATGAAACCGTCGATCACGCGGTGAAAGACGATGCCGTCATAGAAGCCTTCACGGGCCAGCGTCTTGATGCGCTCGACGTGCTTCGGCGCCAGATCCGGACGCAGCTCGATCACGACGGGGCCCTTGCTCGTTTCGATGATGAGCGTGTTCTCGGGGTCTTTATATTCGGCCATGAGACCATTCCTTTCTTATTGTTCCCTCTCCCCATCGCCACTTGGCGATGGGGAGAGGGAAATTCAATTATTGCACGTAGACCTTCAGCATGGTGTCAGGGTTGGTTACCGTTCCCGAACCTGGCGCGCCGCGCTTGATCACGTCCACGAACTCCATGCCCTCCACGACCTGGCCGAAGATCGTATAGCTGCCCTTGAGGCTCCCGCAGCCGATGCTGTTGAAGCAGATGAAGAACTGGCTGTTCGCCGAATTGGGATCGGACGCGCGCGCCATCGCGACGGTCCCGCGCTTGAATTCTTCATTCGAGAATTCGGCCGGAAGATCGGGAAGCTTCGAGCCGCCCATGCCGGTTCCGGTCGGATCGCCCGTCTGCGCCATGAAGTCGTCCATGACGCGATGCCATTTGATGCCGTTGTAGAAACCCTGGTTGGCGAGCGTCTTGATCTGCGCGACGGTCTTGGGCGCAAGATCGGGCCGGAGCTGAATGACGACCTTGCCGTTCTTGAGCTCGATGACGAGCTTATCGCCGGCGGCCTGCGCCGAAAGTGTTCCAAACGCACTCATTGCGAGCAACGACGCGAGAATAATCGAAAGCAGTCTGACCATGGCGCTCCTCGTGGATTTATGATTTCGCCGGCGATTTTGTCTGTCGATCACTGCCGCCGGGCCGTAGCGGCGGGCAGTGTTGCCGCCCTTATGGCGATTTGACGGCTGCGCCGCAACCCCGGCCCACCCTCTAAGGGCAATCGCCACTTCTTCTCCCTCTCCGTTGGGGAGAGGGCTGGGGTGAGGGGCTTCCCCTCATCCGGCCTTCGGCCACCTTCTCCCCCGGGAGAAGGAAACCAACTTGAGCTATGCCATTCTATTTAAAGTGATCGCAATCTAAGGCCGCTGTTTCATGCCCCGCGATCGCCCCGGCGGCCTGCCCTCGGCCGGCGGCTCTACGCGCGACGCGCTTTTTAAGGATGCTGCATCTAGCGACACCAGAAGATGCCGGGCCAGGTCCTGCACGATCCCCGCGGGAGAAACCATCACGCCTTCGCGGACCAGCCGCGCGAACTGCTGATCGCGATGCAGCCCCCGGCCGATGGCGCCACCCTTCGCAACCACCCGATGCCAGGGAACGAGATCGCGTTCGTCGTCGGTCAGCTGCGCCAGCATCGTCGCTGCGAGCGGCGCCGGAATTCCGATCTCGCCCGCAAGGCTTTCTGCCGTCGTCACGCGCCCGAGCGGAATGTGCCTCAGAAGCGTCAGCAGGTCGGCTTTGGGTCTTGAGGTCATGAGACGCGCATTAACGCGATTTCGGCGCTTTCGCCTTGAGGCGCTTCAGCACGGCTTTCGAGACGAACGGCGAGGGATCACCGCCCATCGACGCGACGGCGCGCACCAAATTCGCCGCGATGTGCCGGACCGAGGGCGAGGCCGCAACGTAGACGGTCTGAATCTCCGGCGCCATTTCGCCGTTCATCCCGGCCATCTGCATCTCGTAGTCGAAATCGGTGCCGTCACGGAGCCCGCGAACAATAATCGACGCAGAATTCGTCCGCGCCGCATCGATCGCGAGCCCTGAGAATGTCACGACCGAAATCTCCGTCCCCGTCGCCTTCGCGATCGGGCCAACTTCTTCCTCGAGCATCGCGACCCGTTCCTCATCGCCGAACATCGGCGCTTTCCCCGGATTGATCCCGATGCCGATGACGAGCTTGTCCAAAAGCCCCGCCGCCCGCCGGATCACGTCGGTATGCCCGAGTGTAACGGGATCGAAAGAACCGGAATAGAAGCCGATGCGCATCATGAGAGCCTTCGCCAATCAGGATGCTTCTGAATAGCGTTGGCCGTGATCCTTGCCCAGAGGCATCCCGCAGACTTCAGCGGATAGGATGAATATCGCCCGCTTTGCCAGCTTGAGCTTAAACGGCTAGTCCGGGTTCGACTTCAAAAAGTCGATGATCTTTTTGCGGGTCCCGGCATCGGCAATGCCGGTGAATGGTTTCATATTGTTATTCGGGATGAGGCCCTCGGGATTGGCGATGAACCGATCGAGCGAGTCTTCGTCCCAAGTGACGCCCGACTTCTGGAGCGACTGCGAAAAGCCAAAACCCTCGGCAGAACCCGCCTTGCGGCCGACGACGCCGTGCAGGCTGGGGCCGAGGCGATTGTCGCCCTTCTTCCACGAGTGGCATGTCCGGCAATTGTTGTTGAACGCTTCCTGGCTGGCTTCATCAACCGCAACAGCTGCCTGGGCGAAAACCAGGGGCAATGCCAAAAGCCCAAAATCGAGGAGACGGCGCATATGACCTCCCTTCCCGCGTGAAACCTATCACGGGCGTGCTTGCTTTGAATTGTTCTCAGGTTTCGAACGCAAAAAACCCCGGTAGCGTTCCGCTCCGGGGCTCTTGGCAACAACGGTTTTGAATTGTCGGAAGATTTCGCTCAGTTTGCCTTCGGCGGATCTGCGGGCTGCGCTGCAGCTTTCGCCTTATCGAGAGCTTCGCGGGCTTCTTCCTTGGCCTTTTCAATCGCCGGACCCGCCGCTTCCTTCGCGGATTCATAGGCTTCCTTCGCCGCCTCCTTGGCCTTTTCGTATGCCGGGCCCGACTTGTCGCGAATCTCATCGCTCTTGTCGGCAGCGCGCTGCAGCCAGCCGATCGGCGGATTGGCGCGCTTGTAGGCGGGCGCAGCCGTCAGCGCTTCCTTCGTCGCCGCCGGAATCGTGACGTTGATCTTATTCCCCGCCGCTTCGATGCCGAGCGACGGTAGGCTGACCGCAACCTTCTTCTCGCCGACGCCGAGCAAGCCGCCGACACCAATGATCACGCCGACGATCTTGTTGTCGCTATCGACGACGAGATCTTCGATATCGCCGATGATCTTGCCATCCTTGTCGTGAACGTTCGCGCCGAGCAGACGGTCCTTGGCGAGATATTCCGTCGGCTTCTGTTCGGCGAAAAATGTGTCGTCGGCCAATGCCGGCATCGCACCGGCGATCAGCGCGCCAAACGCCAAAACAACAATCCTGGATGTCATTTCGAATGTCCTTTTTGGGGTGACGTGCGGAACCGCTCGAAACACCGCGACGCCCGCATCGGGAGCGAATCTGCCGCCCGTCCTGCGAGGCTTTGTGTGTACTGCCTGGATATGTCGCCAGCAAGTCGTCCACATGTTCGGATTTCGGCAGCTGATGCTTCCGCAAGGCATTGTTTTAACAGATATTTTTTCAATGCCTTGAGCCCGTGGCACGACGCCGCGCGAGTGGCTTTCACAATTCAATTCTGATATAGTACGGATGCTGTTTTTTGCACCGGCGTCCGGCGCATCTCGCCCGCTCTTTTTTCCTAGAAAGATCCCACTTTGACCGACAGAAGCGACGACGACCAACCGGCTGGCCGCGAGCCGAGCGATATCCGTCCAATCTCCCTCTCGGACGAAATGAAACGCTCGTATCTCGACTATGCGATGAGCGTCATCATCAGCCGCGCGCTGCCCGACGTGCGCGACGGTTTGAAGCCCGTGCACCGCCGCATCCTCTTCGCGATGAACGAGCTCGGGCTCGACTGGAACAAGAAGTACGTCAAGTCTGCGCGCATCGTCGGCGAGGTGATGGGCAAATACCATCCGCACGGCAACCTTGCGATCTACGACGCGCTCGTTCGCCTCGCGCAGGACTTCTCCGTGCGCGTTCCCCTCGTCGACGGACAAGGCAACTTCGGCTCCATCGATGGCGACCCGCCCGCAGCCGAGCGCTACACCGAATCCCGCCTCGCCAAGGTCGCGACGTATCTTCTCGACGATCTCGACAACGACACGGTCGATTTTCGCGACAACTACGACGGCCAGCTGAAAGAGCCGTCGGTTCTCCCCGCGAAATTCCCGAACCTGCTCGTCAACGGCGCAGGCGGCATCGCCGTCGGCATGGCAACGAACATCCCGCCCCACAACCTGGGCGAAGTCATCGACGCCTGCATCGCCGATCTCGAAAACCCCGAGATCACGCTCGATGAGCTAGCGCAGATCATCCAGGGACCGGACTTCCCGACCGCCGGCATCATCCTCGGCCGCGGCGGCATTCTCTCGGCTTATCACAAGGGACGCGGCTCGATCATCATGCGCTCCCGCGTCAAGGTCGAGAATATCCGCAAGGATCGCGAAGCCCTCGTCGTCACTGAGATCCCCTATCAGGTCAACAAGCGCACGCTCATCGAAAAGATCGCCGATCTCGTCCGCGACAAGCGGATCGAAGGCATCTCCGACCTTTGGGATGAATCGAACCGAGAAGGCATCCGCATCGTCATCGAGCTGAAGCGCGATGCCGTGGCCGACGTCGTCCTAAACAACCTCTATAAGTATTCGGATTTGCAGACGACGTTCGGCGCCAACATGCTGGCGATCAATGGCGGCCGCCCCGAAAGCCTGAACCTGAAGGACTTCATTACGGCATTCACCCACTTCCGCCAGGACGTGGTGACCCGTCGCATCAAGCACCTCCTTAACAAGGCGCGCGACCGCGCCCACGTCCTCGTCGGCTTGGCAATTGCCGTCGCCAACATCGACGAAGTCATCCGGCTCATCCGCTACTCGGCATCTCCCGCCGAGGCGAAAGAGCAGTTGATGGGGCGCGATTGGCCAGCGAAGGACATGACCTCGCTGATCCTACTCATCGCCGATCCGCGTCATACGGTGGGGCCTGAGGGAACGTACCGCCTTTCGGAAGAGCAGGCGAAAGCCATCCTCGAATTGCGCCTCGCACGTCTCACCGCTCTCGGCCGCGACGAGATCGCCGATGAATTGAACAAGATCGCAACCGAGATCCGCGACTATCTGGAAATTCTCGCCTCGCGCGCCCGCGTCGTCGAAATCGTCAAGGGCGAGCTGAAAGCCATCCGCGACGAATTCGCGACACCGCGCAAGACAGAGATCATGGACTTCGACGGCGACGTCGAGGACGAAGACCTGATCCAGCGCGAAGACTGCGTCGTGACTGTCAGCCACAAGGGCTACATCAAGCGTGTTCCGCTCGCTGCCTATCGCGCCCAGAAGCGCGGCGGCAAGGGACGTTCCGGTATGTCGACGCGCGACGAGGATTTCGTCACGCAGCTCTTCGTGACGTCGACGCACACGCCCGTGCTCTTCTTCTCGTCGCGCGGCATGTGCTACCGCATGAAAGTCTGGCGCCTGCCGCCGGCTGCACCGCAGTCTCCGGGCAAGGCACTCGTCAATCTGCTGCCGCTCGAAGAGGGCGAAGTCATCACCTCGATTCTGCCGCTGCCTGAGGATTCCTCCACCTGGGGCGACCTCGAGCTGATTTTCGCGACGCTGTCGGGCAACGTGCGCCGTAACGCGCTCGCCGATTTCGAGAGCATCAACCGCAACGGCAAGATCGCGATGAAACTCGACGAGGGCGATCGCATCGTCCAGGTCGCCATTGCCAAACCCGACCAGGACGTCCTGCTGACGAGCGCGGAAGGCCAGTGCGTCCGCTTCCTGATCGGCGACGAAATCCGTCTCTTCAAGGGACGCGACTCGACCGGCGTCCGCGGCATCCGCCTGGCGGACGGCGACGAAGTGATCTCGATGGCGATCCTCAATCACTTCGATGTGTCCGCGGAAGAGCGGGCCGCCTATCTGAAGCAGGCGAGCGCGCTGCGCCGTTCCGACGAGGCCGAAGACGCCGAGACCACCGCTCCGGAAGTCGACGCAGAGGAAGTCAGCGCCGACGCCGTGACCTTGAGTCCCGAACGCTTCGCCGAGATGCAATCGGCCGAGCAGTTCGTGTTGACGGTCTCCATCAAGGGCTTCGGCAAGCGCTCGTCGTCGTTCGAGTTCCGCACCTCGGGACGTGGCGGCAAGGGCATCGTTGCGATGGTCGCCAACGACCGCAATGGCCGATTGCTGGCTTCGTTCCCGATCGGCGAGAACGACCAGATCATGCTCGTCACCGATGGCGGTCAGCTGATCCGCTGCCCGGTGCACGACATTCGCATCGCCGGACGCAACACCCAGGGCGTTCGCATCTTCAAGACGGACGCCGACGAAAAGGTCGTTTCCGTCGAGCGCATCCCTGAGGACGAGGAAGAAGCGCAGGAAGCCGTCACGGAGTGAGATTCACCATCACTCTGACGTCATCCCGTAGAGCTCGGCGAAGGCGGAGTTCATCTCTATCAACGTCATCCCGGCGTAGGCCGGGATCTATCCAAGCCTGAAATTTGCGAAGAACTTCTGTTTGGAGGGATCCCCGCCTTCGCGGGGATGACGTGAGGAAGGATTTACTTTCCCTCCGTCATGGCCGCGAAGGCGGCCATCCACGTCAAGATGCAGCGTGCGCGAAGGTGCGGGCACCAAGAGCGCGTCACCGAGTAGTAAGTGCTGGCTTTCCAGCTGCGTGCAACTTGATGATCGCCTCGCCCAGGGGACACTTTGCTTCGAGCGCCGGCCAGTCGCGAACTAATATTTGGAAGCGGCCCCGGCGCTCGATGATCTTCGCTGCAGCGAGCGCCGAAAAAGTGCGCGAAACGGTATCGGCATTGAGCGAAAGATAATCGGCAATGCCGTAGCGGGATAACGGCAGCTCAAACGCGATCGAACGGCCGGACGGAAATCCAAGCCGCGTTCCGCATTCCACGAGGAACGCCGCGACTCGCTCTTCCGAAGTAAGCGCCGACACCACCGCCGCATGCATCTGCTGCCGGGCATTCTGAGCGTTGAGACGCAGAAAGATTGTCTGCCAGAGCTGGTGGTCGCTGGCCGTTTCTTCGGCAAATGCCGTCGTCGCGATCTTCCAGAATTCGGCCGGCCGCTGCGACGTCAGCACAAGCCCGGGCAGTGGCGCTTGAAGTTTGGGAAGAACGACGTCCCCGGGATAGAGCAACGCAGTGATGACGCGAACGCCGGAAACAACCGCGCATTCGATGCCGATCACGCCTTTGGCAACGATATAGACGAAACCGCCGCCAAGCTCCGCAAGCGCACAGTAATTGCCAAGACGCACGAACTGCGCTCGCCCCTGAAGCTTTATCAACGCCGCTAATTCCGCGTCGGCTCGCACGCGTTCGGCAGCGCGGTCGCGAATTTTCAGGGCGGAGTTGTAGGCCGTCATGGACATGCAGGGCTCTATGTCGGAGCGTTCGGCTTTTGCTTTGCCGTTATCGCTCCGCTTTGCGAGCCCGCATTTGATTTAAATCAATAAAATCCGTGTCGCGCGTGTCACAGATATCGAGATCGCGGCATCGATCTGATGCTGGTCAGAAGGCGGCGGCAGAGGACCCTGGGCGCCCTGCAGCGACGCGCCGATAACCCCATGAGAGACCGTTGCGTTGACAAAAGCCTCGGCGGGATAGCGGGAACTATGAGGTGAGCCCACGGATGCGAAGAGTGAGAATAGCTATACTCCTGGTGCTTGGGCTATCGCTGAGCGTGGGTAAGGCCAATGCCACTGACTACAGCGGTGACACGCTGGTCCGCGTGCAAGGCACGCTCATCGCGCCGGACTCGAGCGCGAGGGTCAATATCGATCCGGGTGCTGATGCCCACGTCTCGACCGAGTGGATACCGACACTGACAATCACCCACTTCTTCACGAAAAACGTCGCCGCCGAACTTTTCTGCTGCTTCGGACGCTTCGACGCCAAGGGCGAAGGCGATCTGAAAGGTATGGACCTTGGCAGCTTCTGGGTCTTCCCGCCGATCCTGACGCTTCAGTATCATTTCGATCCGATCAGCGGCTTCAAGCCCTACGTCGGCGCGGGCGTGCAGTACATTCACTACTTCGACGGCGGCCGCAGCGATCTTGGCGGCGCCAAAATCAGCCTCGACGATTCCTGGGGCTTTGCTCTCCAAGGCGGTGTCGACGTCGAAATCGGCCGGGGCTGGTACCTCAACGCCGACATCAAGAAAGTCTGGCTCGATACCGACGCATCATGGAAAGACACCGGCGTCAAAGCCAATGTCGCTGTGGACCCGCTCATCGTGTCCGTCGGCGTCGGCTACCGCTTCAACCTGTCCGACCTCCTGGATTCGCGGGCAGAACTTGCCCCGTTGAAATAGCGCTCGCGCCGACGACGCGATCGCTTACCTTGGGGCCCGGTGAAATCCGGGCCCCCTTTTTTTGCCCGCACGCTATATGCGTTTGAGCCGTCTGGACGCTTCGGCCGTGTTTCAGCTAGGGATGAGATAGGGATCGAAACGGGGACGCCGAAAAGAGTGGAAGCAGGCGAATCTAAGAGCGTTATTTTCATCGCTTTCGCGTGCAACCTCTCCATCGCGATCGCGAAGTTCCTGGCGGCCGCATGGACGCTCTCGTCGGCTATGCTGTCGGAAGCAATCCACTCCCTGGTCGATACCTCGAACCAGCTGCTGCTGCTCCTCGGCATAAGGCGGGCAAATCTTCCTCCCGACGCGCAGCATCCGTTCGGCCACGGCAAGGAGATCTACTTCTGGAGCTTCATCGTCGCGATGGTGCTCTTTTCTCTCGGCGCCGGGGTCGCAATCTACGAAGGCATCGAAAAGGTCCTGCATCCGCACGCATTGCAGAACGTATCTGTCGTTTACGCCGTGCTTGCCGTCGCGATGCTGCTCGAAGGCTATTCGACCGTCCAGGCCGTCGGTGAATTCAACAGACGGCGCCGATCGACGGGACAGGGCTTCGTCACGGCGCTCCGCGCTTCCAAAGATCCGACGCTCTTCGCGATCGTGCTCGAGGATTTGGCCGCGATGACCGGCCTGACGATTGCGCTTCTCGGAACCCTGGCGGCCGATCTCGGCGGCTATGATTGGGCGGATGGTGTCGCATCGATCCTGATCGGCTGCGTCCTCGGATTCGTCGCCATTTTCATGTCGAGCGAGATTCGCTCACTGATCGTGGGCGAAGCGGCTTCGCGCGCGGTTCAGGCGGGGCTACGCGACATCATCGAAGCCGAAACGCGCACCGACAAGCCGATCCGCAAAATCAATGAAATTCGCACGATGCACCTCGGACCTCAGGACATCCTGGTCACGGCGAGCGTCGATTTCGATAACTGGGTCAGTGCCCGGACGGTCGAGGACGTAACGGCCCGGCTGCAGACGGCGATCAAATCACGCTATCCGGAAGTGCATAATCTCTTCATCGAGGTGCAGTCCGAGCAGGCGTTTGAGGCCAATAGAAACGCGCCTCATCTCCAAGTCGTTGGCAGCGCCGCCCACTGATACGCAGAACCTTGCGATACCACCAACGACTGTCCCTCTATCCACATGAACCGTCATCCCGGCGAAGGCCGGGATCCATCCAGGCTTGGGGCACGCTTGGGCTTGGACGGATCCCCGCCTGCGCGGGGATGACGACCGAAACGAGTTTAGCTTTAAATCCTGCCTGTGCTCGCATCTACCGGCTCGTGAACCACTTCCGCGCTTGGCGGCCGGCTCCACGGAGGGGAGTCGCCAAGCGCAAACTTAAAACGGAATTTCGTCGTCGATAGCCTTGTCGAAGCCGCCCTTCGGACCGCCGGTCTTGGCGACGCGACGAGTCTCGCCACCACCAGAGCTGGAAGAACCGAAGCCGCCGTCCGAACCGTAATCCGCACCGCTCTCCTGCATCCCGACAGATGCGCCGCGTCCGCCGCCTGCGCCATCAAGCATCGTCAGCGCGCCGTTGAAGCCCTGAATGACGACCTCGGTCGAATACTTCTCGACGCCGCTCTGATCCGTCCACTTGCGTGTCTGCAGCGCGCCTTCGATGTAAAGCTTGGCGCCCTTCTTCACGTACTGTTCGATGACCTTGCACAGCGGCTCGCTGAAGACGACGACGCGATGCCACTCGGTCTTTTCCTTGCGCTCGCCCGTCGCCTTGTCGCGCCACGTCTCGCTCGTCGCGATGCTGAGGTTGGCGATCGGACGGCCGTCCTGCGTGCGGCGGATTTCAGGGTCCTTGCCGACATTGCCAACCAGAATGACCTTATTGACCGACCCTGCCATTCGTTCGTCTCCTTAAATGAAATGCGATTGGCCGCCGGATCGCAAAATACGATGGCCGCCGGACCACAGCGCCGACGGAGTTCCTACACGCCGGCACCAATTGAGTTGCATCGACACGCCGCTTTGCAAAGCGGAATCTCGGAGCGGACAATAAAGGCTCGTCGACCGGCGTTCTTCCAATCATTTACTGTTGTCCACGGCCTTAGCGTCTGAACTTCCGGCACGCGAGAAACAGCGGTTTGTTCTCTAATTGTTCTATATAGGAACCAGCCCTACCCGCGCAAGAGGCTTCGCGTGAAGTCTCAAGAGTGGCACTGCAAATCCTCACCCGCGCTCGGAGTTCCCGAATAGTGTTGCGGCGCGAGGAATGCCGACTTGACTGACGGTCAGCATCGTCTAGGCCGGTGTAGATCATAGCGCGAGCCCGCGCCCACGGAGCACTACCCCGCAGATGGCTCACTACAATTGTCTCAACTGTCCGGGATACTGCTGTTCGTATCCCGTAATCGCGCTGAATAAGCGCGACGTCGAACGCCTCGCCAAGCATTTCACGCTGAAATACGAAACGGCGAAGCGGCGCTTCACGCGCGAAGGCCACGGCCACAAATATTTGATGCGCCGCAAGGGCGATAAAATCTACGGCCGCATCTGCCAGTTCTTCGACACTAAGGAACGCCGCTGCACGATCTACAAGGCGCGCCCTGCCGCCTGCCGCGATTACCCCGGCCACGGCCGCTGCGGCTATTATGATTTCCTGATGCACGAACGCCGCTGCCAGAACGACAAGACGTTCGCCGCCATCACCAATCACAAAGACTGACCGTTGCAGGAATAGCGATTGTCTTTCTCGCGCCATTGATGCGCGCGCGCCTCAATGATAATCCCCCGCCCACTATATTCATGGTGAGCACTATCGGGGGAAGTTGGCAGTGCTTTATGATTGTTTCACCTTCTATAATGAACTCGATCTTCTCGAAGTCAGGCTTCACGAACTTTACGAGATCGTTGATCGCTTCGTCATTGTCGAAGCCAACCTGACCTTCAGCGGCAATCCGAAACCATTCTATTTCGCAGAAAACAGAAATGCCTTCAGCCGCTACGCCGATAAGATCATCTACGTCGGCATCGAATTCCCGGAAGACGACCTGAGGCACCGCCTCACCACCCGCCCTGGGAACACAACTTGGGCCCGAGAACATTTCCAAAGAGAACAAATTTCACGCGGCCTCACCGAGGCATCGCCGGACGATCTCATCATCGTCGGCGATGTCGACGAAATCATATCGGCGAAGAAGCTGCGCGAAGCGATTGCGAACAGGCGCCCTCACGACCTGACGATCTTCGAGATGCCGGTCTACACCGGCTCCGTCAACCGCCGCATCACGGGCACCATTTGGGAAAAAGGCCCGCGAATGATCGAATTCTCGGATTTTCCCGGCGCACAACACTTGCGATTGACGAAGAGGCGCGCGTCCGCCCATTTGGGCGATACCATCATCGGTCGCCTCTACACGAGATATCAGAACTTCATACTGCGCGGCGTGTTGAACGGGATTTTCGTCGTCTCCGACAGTGGCTGGCACATGACGTCAATCGGCGACTGGACCAAGTATCGCAACAAGATACGCGCATACTCACATCAGGAACGCACACGCTGGGAAGATTTTAAATTCGAAGACGCGTTCGAGCGCCGTTTGTCCGAGACGACGACGACCGTCGACATCGCCCACCTTCCCAAATTCATCCGGGAAAATGCGGACCGCTTTGCAATTTCGTGATCATCGGTTGGCAATGCCCCCGCAAGAAAAACCCCGCCGGATCCTCGGATCGCGCGCGGGGTTCTGACCTTCGATGGATTGCCCGGATTATAACCGGACCTTCATTGCGGGTGCGGTATCACTACCGCCCTTACTAAAGAATTCAGATTGTGGGTGGGACAGCTGATTTGAGCGCGGCCAATTCTCGAGAGCGCTCATCCAGGCTGCTGACCTCGCGAACCAGTCCCGAGGTCTCAATGATAACCCGGCGGAGTCATCTCATCTCCTATGCTCGGTTGCTCCGTCACGCCTGCCGCCTCCCATGCCAGCTCACGGCCCTTACGCGCTCATGAACGGACGTGGCTCGCTTTCCAATCCGCAGCTCATCGGCCCATCGACCGAGACGCATTTACCGGAACCGTCAACGAGAGCAGCACCGTCACAATAGAAATGTGTGCCTCAATTCACGCGTCGTCAACCCGTCACAATGGTGAAATCGATCACATTATCACCCGCGTGTGTTTCGTCTGCTATGAGCGCCTGCGCGGATGCGCCAAAAATACCAGAAGCGAAAGACGATATTGATGACAGCAAAAAAATCCGGCAGCTGCCTTTGCCAGGGCGTGCGCTTCGAAATCGTCGGCACTCTCAATCCCATTCTGGCATGCCACTGTTCGCAATGCGCCAAAACCAGCGGCAATTTCGCGACGATGTCGAGCACCGCTGCCGCGAGCCTGACCATGGTGTCGGACGAAACGCTGCGTTGGTTTCAATCCTCCGAAACAGTCAACCGCGGCTTCTGCTCGCGCTGCGGAAGCAATCTCTTTTGGAAGCAGACCGGCAGCCCTGACATCTACATCACCGCTGGCACGATCGATAAGCCGGTCGGCGTCAGAATAGCCGAGCACATCTACGTCGCCTCGAAATCCGACTACTACGACATCACCGACGGCTTGCCGCAAAAAGACGAATGGTGACGTGCAAAAGGACGAGGGGCCTGTTGAAACTACTCACCCCGGCGAAGCTTCAGCGCCCACCCGTTCCGTCATCCGGCGAAGGCCGGGATCCATCCAGGCCGAATACTTGCGATGAACGGATACTTGGACAGATCCCCGCCTGCGCGGGGATGACGTCCGCTGTAGACGGAGAGCCGGGATCCACCACCAAAGTCATCCTCGAACGGACGAGCATCGCGAGGCCGCTCGGGGATCCAGCGTAAGAAGTGCCGAAGGCACGATATTGCGTCTTCGACAAGTCTAACGCTGGTTACCCGGCCCTCGACGCGGCTTTGCCGCGCTCGGCCGAGGATGACGAAGTTAGCGGCACGACAACCTCTATCCCACCGTCATCCCGGCGAAGGCCGGGATCCAGGCAACGGTCAGCGCATTCTCCCCTGCTGTCCGCTGAGAGCGATCCGCTGCCACCGCCTTGCTGAAGCTTGACTGGGTGCCGACCTCCGTCGGCATGACGGTAGATGGGACGACCAGCGTCCCCTACCGTATCGGACACGCCTTATCGCAAGGCACCGGCTCGCTCTTTTCAACCGAGCCACGGAAAATCGAAACGGTTTCCTTCACGCATTGCCCGCCCGACTGAATCACGCGGACAATGTTTTCGCCCGCCTTGCTCTGGCAAAGCACGGCAGCATCTTGCGCGACCTCGAACGGCTGATCGACGGGCGGCTTCCCTTCATCGGCAAACGCGCGCGATATCAAAAGATCGACAAGGCTTCCCGATTTCGAAGCCGGCCGCGGCAACTGCTCGAACGCGATCCACTCGTAGTTCACTTGCCCGCCAGGGCTCTTTACCCGGATCGAGATGTCGCCGGTCTTCGAACACGAACCGACATCGACGCGGGCATTCCCTTGCGTTGCAAGCGACCGGTAATCGATCTTGCAGTCGAAATTCTTCTCCAGCAGCTTGGCTTGCGCCAGCCGGTGATCGACCTGATCGAACGGCACGTCGTTCTTCCAGGAGAAATAGAGATTGCGCGCTGTCGGAACAGCAGCCGCAACCGAAACCGCAAGCACCAGCAGCTTGATGACCGAAAGGCCCCGGCTCAGGGGATGCGCGGGATGCGCAATATTCAGCAGAGATGGAGCTTCGCTCATTGATGTGCCCTCCCGATAGCGACGCGCACTTGATTTCGGCGAGCCTTACAATGGCGTCAAGGCTGAATGCTGACGGCTACCTGACACTCCCGTGAACGGCCACCGATGAACCACGTTTCGCTTGTTCAAAACGCCATCCCGGCGGAGGCTGGAATCAAGTCAATCCGCCCCAGAATATTGCCCCTGTCTGGGTGCGGGCCTACGCAGGCATGACGTTCGGCCCTTAGACCTTCTGAACCATCACGTAGATGTTGAGGAGTGGCAGCACGGTCGCGATAGAGCCCCAGATGTACCATTGCCGGTTGAGGCGCCAGTACCGGTCGGGAATGGCGCCACCCGCCTCGAAGCCGCGCGCCAACCGGGCCTGCATGATCTGGACCGGTATCAGGATCAGAGCCCAGATAATTCCGGAAAGCCCGAAGAATATCAGGCCGTGCCGAATCCACGGCGTCTGGGCAATGTCGAGCCCGGCCACCTGAACCATGCCAAAACCACCGATCAGGATCAGAACGACGCCGCCGAATGTGAAGACCCAATCGGTCAGGGTGACCAGGCGCTGTGCGAACGCGATGACCTCTGGGCGGCCCGTCACATCGGCACGGTATTTCCAGACGCCCGTCACGATGATGTTTCCGAGGAAAAGCACCACGCCGAAAACATGCAATATCTTGAAAGTTGCGTAGGTCAGCATAAGTGCACCGTCCCAATTGTCCGACCCAAGCACGCAATGTTAATCCTATTAACATCGACTGTCGATCCACCATTCGGTGGGGAGTTTGGCCATCCGCCACGTTGCTGCTTCGAGGTCTGGCGGGCTAGTTAGCAAACATGAGCAAACAGATAAAAAAACTATCCACCCGCGCCGCCTCCGAACTGATGAAGACCATTCACGTGCGCGGGGCGCGTGAACACAATTTGAAAAACGTCGATCTCGAAATCCCGCGCGACGCCCTCGTCGTGTTCACGGGCCTGTCGGGATCGGGAAAATCGTCCCTCGCCTTCGATACGATCTATGCCGAGGGCCAGCGCCGCTACGTCGAAAGCCTGTCGGCCTACGCCCGCCAGTTCCTCGAGATGATGCAGAAGCCGGACGTCGATCATATCGACGGCCTGTCACCCGCCATCTCTATCGAACAGAAAACCACCTCGAAAAATCCCCGCTCGACCGTCGGCACGGTGACGGAGATCTATGACTACCTTCGCCTGCTGTTCGCCCGCGTCGGCGTTCCCTACTCCCCGGCGACCGGCCTTCCGATCGAAAGCCAGACCGTCGCGCAGATGGTCGATCGCGTGCTAGCGCTGCCCGAGGGCACGCGGCTTCTGATCCTCGCGCCGGTCGTGCGCGGCCGCAAAGGCGAATATAAAAAGGAAATCGCCGAGTGGCAGAAGAAGGGCTACCAGCGCGTCAAGATCAACGGCACCGTCTACGACATCGGCGACGCCCCTAAGCTCGACAAGAAATTCAAGCACGACATCGACGTCGTCGTTGACCGCATCGTCGTCAAGAAAGACCTCGGCACGCGCCTCGCCGACTCTTTCGAGCAGTCGCTGAAATTGTCTGACGGCCTCGCCATTGCCGAATACGTCGACAAGCCGCTGTCGAAAGCCGAAACGGAAGGCGCGAACAAGTCGAAGAACGACACGCACGAGCGCATCCTCTTCTCGTCCCGTTTCGCCTGCCCCGTTTCCGGCTTCACCATCGACGAGATCGAGCCGCGGCTCTTTTCGTTCAACGCCCCCGCCGGCGCCTGCCCCGTCTGCGACGGCCTCGGCTCCGAGCTTCGCTTCGAACCCGACCTCGTCGTGCCCGACGGCGCGCTCTCCCTCGAGAAGGGCGCGATCTATCCGTGGGCGAAAACCGGCGTCTCGTCTCCCTATTACGAGCAGACGCTCGAAAGCCTCGCGAAGCACTACAAGATTTCGATGAAGACGCCGTGGGAGCGCCTGCCGAAGCACGTGCAGCTCGCGATCCTCTTCGGCTCCGGCGACGAAGAGGTGACCTTCACCTACTGGGACGGCAACCGCAATTATTCGACCGAGAAGCCGTTCGAAGGCGTCATCGGCAACATCGCCCGCCGCTTCAAGGAAACCGATAGCGACTGGGTCCGCGAGGAGCTTTCCCGCTATCAGGCAGCGCACCCGTGCGAAGGCTGCGGCGGCTACCGCCTGAAGCCGCAGGCGCTCGCGGTGAAGGTCGGCGGCAAACACATTGGCGAGGTCTGCGATCTCTCGATCAAGACCGCCAACGACTGGTTCACCGAAATCCCGAAGACCTTCACCAAGCAGCAATCCGAAATCGCGACGCGCATCCTGAAGGAAATCCGCGACCGCCTGAAATTCCTGAACGACGTCGGCCTCACCTACCTCACGATGTCGCGCGCGTCCGGCACGCTGTCGGGCGGCGAAAGCCAGCGCATCCGCCTCGCCTCGCAAATCGGCTCCGGCCTGACGGGCGTGCTCTACGTCCTCGACGAGCCGTCAATCGGCCTCCACCAGCGCGACAACGACCGCCTGCTCGACACGCTGAAGCACCTGCGCGACATCGGCAACACCGTGATCGTCGTCGAGCATGACGAGGATGCCATCATGCACGCCGACCACGTCGTCGACGTCGGCCCCGGCGCCGGCATCCACGGCGGCCGTGTCGTCGCGCAAGGCACGCCGCAGGACATCATGGACAGTCCGGCGAGCCTCACCGGCGAATACCTGTCCGGCGTCCGCTACGTGCCGATCCCGAAAACCCGCCGCGCCCCCGACAAATCGAAAATGCTCACCGTCACCGGCGCGCGCGAGAACAACCTGAAGAACGTCTCGGCCTCGATCCCCGTCGGCCTCTTCACCTGCATCACCGGCGTCTCCGGCGGCGGAAAATCGACGCTGCTGATCGACACGCTCTTCAAGGCCGTCGCGAGGAAGCTCAACAACGCCAAGGAGCACCCCGGCGAGCACGACAAGATCACCGGCATCGAGCACTTCGACAAGATCATCGACATCGACCAGTCCCCGATCGGCCGCACGCCGCGCTCGAACCCGGCGACCTACACGGGCGCCTTCACGCCCATCCGCGAATGGTTCGCAGGCCTCCCCGAAGCGAAAACGCGCGGCTACGAGCCGGGCCGCTTCTCGTTTAACGTCAAGGGCGGGCGCTGCGAAGTCTGCCAGGGCGACGGCGTCATCAAGATCGAGATGCACTTCCTGCCCGACGTCTACGTTACCTGCGAGGAATGCAAGGGCAAGCGCTACAATCGCGAGACGCTCGCCGTCACCTTCAAGGAGAAGTCCATCGCCGACGTGCTCGACATGACCGTCGAGGAAGGCGCCGAGTTCTTCAAGGCCGTGCCATCGATACGCGACAAGCTCGAAACGCTCGCGCGCGTGGGCCTCGGCTACATCCACATCGGCCAGCAGGCGACGACGCTATCGGGCGGCGAGGCGCAGCGCATCAAGCTCTCGAAGGAGTTGAGCCGTCGCGCGACGGGACGCACGCTCTACATCCTCGACGAGCCGACGACCGGCCTCCACTTCCACGACGTCGCGAAGCTCTTGGAGGTGCTGCACGAGCTCGCCGACGCGGGCAACACCGTCGTCGTCATCGAGCACAACCTCGAAGTCATCAAGACGGCCGACTGGGTCATCGACCTCGGCCCCGAAGGCGGCGACGGCGGCGGCACTATTGTAGCAGCCGGAACACCCGAGGATGTCGTGAAGGTGAAAGAGAGCTACACCGGCCAATACCTGAAGCCGGTACTGGCGCGGAAGCCGAAGCCCGCGAACAAGAAGCAGGCTGCGGAGTAGAAACGATGGGGCGGCGCTCCGGAGTTCCGCATCGACGAGACGAATTGGAAAGCCTTTCGCCGCTTCAATTGGATGACGAAATCGCTCGATTGAAGTCGCGCCTGCGATTCTTGAGGGGTGAAGGCAAGAAAGCCGGATTGCGACGGCTCGGTGCGGTTCAGAAAATCCGCGAGAAAAAAGGGCAGGCAGCGGAGTAACGTCCTCTCCCTTGGAACACAGGCTTCTCCACACCGTCATCCCGGCGAAGGCCGGGATCCAGTCAACCCTCGGCAATCGTTATGTTGCTGCTTGTCTGGGTGCCGACCTCCGTCGGCATGACGTTGGGGTCGCTGACATCGCATACGTCTCCCTCTCCCCGCCCGCGGGGAGAGGGTCAGGGTGAGGGGCAAAGATTACCCTCCCCCCTGCGGGGAGGGTGGCGCGCAGCGCCGGGTGGGGGAAGCGCCTCGCGGATTTTCATCCACAACGTATTTACAGTCGCACGCCCAACAGCTTGTCTATCATTGAAAAATTTTGTCCGCGACCTGGCCGAACGGGCTTTGCACCGGTCGTGCGACTTGCAAACCATTGGCCGCAAATGACTGCCATCTGATTCAAAATCATATGCTATCGAGCCCCGGCTATTTGAAACGCCAACCATCGTGCCTCATACATTCAAGCATCAGCACGGTTCTCGGGGGAACGGCTCATGCCGCAAACGACTTTTCTAGCGATCTGCGCGCTTATCGCCCAAAGAAAGGTACGCATCTCCGTGCACGCCTTTGCCCGCTGCTCGAAACGAGGCATTTTGACAACCGAGGTCATCTCTGGAGTAGTCCGAGGTTTGCCTATTGAAGACTATCCGGACTACCATGTTGGTCCAGCCGTGCTTGTGCTACAGTCCGATAGCTCTAATTTACCCGTTCATGCATTATGGGGCATCGAAAAGGGCACAAAAGAACCCGCTGTCTTGGTCACAGCCTATAGGCCAGACCCCGACGAGTGGACCCCGGACTTCAGGACGCGCAAGCGATGAAAACTAGACCCGCCGTCGAATTCGTCCACGAAGGGCACTACGCCGCCGAGGTCGACGTAACTCAAATCGAGACCGATAGTGAGTGGTCGCCCTATTATGCGCTGGAAGACGTCGAGAAGCTCGACCAAGTCCGCTTGGCCCTCCGCCGCGGCGACCTCAAAGCCGCGGCGAAACTTGCGCGCGTGTATGAATTACGGCCGATTTCGGCAGCGGAGTAAATGTCTAAGCCGCCATCACCTTTACTAGACCGAGCCCAATCAGCTCTTTAAAAATCTCCATAGCTTTGTTTGCGATCTCACCATCTTTAAATGTGATGTAACCAAGATCACTGAAGTCAGACGGAAAATTTACGCCATCTTCGCGGACGATAATAATTTTTCGCTCCCATCGAATGCTAGCGGCTCCCAATTCGTACACGACATTTTCGCTGGGCCGCCAAACTTCATCAAATTCGTCATCCTTTCCCTTTTTGAAAAACAGTTCATCCTTCGTGAAAATGAAAATTCCAGCGCTACACTCTTGCATAAGCTCGGCGACCTTTGCCGAGATGGGACGACCTTTGTTTGGTTCGTCTAGAGCGACTTTGTAGGGGATCTTAAACTGGTCCAGTATCTTTTTAAGATCTTCCAGCGGTTTTCTGTTCTTACCGTGAGCCACGAAGAGCTGTTTTGGTCCGCTCTCAGACGTCGCCGATTTTGGAGTAACATTTGCTTCTGCTATCGGTAGCACAGCTTCCGTTTCGTCATCCTCTTCATCATAGGTTTCGAGCGTCGGTTGAACCGTAGACTTGGGTGGTACAGGATGATCAATTGCTACAAACGGCCCGGTCTTCGTTTCTCGAATGATGCCGGTGCGAGTTCCATTTTCTTTCAAGATCTCGAAGGAACGCTCTGCGCGGTCCTTCGGCAAACCCATTGATACTAAGACGTTCCTCCCAATTGTGTCTGGGGGGAATTTTGCCTTATTGTACTTTTCAAAGAACTCTCGTTGCACACGCGGCTGAAGTACAGCCTCAACTCTGGCGCGGTTGTCATCACCTTCTTCCGTGGGCGAGACGATCCGGCGCCCGAGTGTCGTGAGATTGATTTGATCTGCAGCATATCCACCTTCCGTGAGGCCGTATGCGATTGCAGAGCCGCATAGATTGCGCCACGTACCACTTGTCGGGCTCATCTCGAGGGAGATCGCGATTTCATGGGGTGCAGCACCTTTGCCAGCAAAATTATCCCAGATTGCTTGGGCGATCCGTTCTGCTTGCTCTAGCTCGTTATTAGGGAATTCAGTCTGGCTCAATTTAGACCGCTTCAGACTTTCCTGTTTAGCCATTAGCCCCTTCCCACTATTCGACTATTTCACTCACATTAGTATGACCTGAGAATAAGAGCATTTTCTGTACAATACGATCTGAGTCGGCATTCCGGTCTTTCCTATTTTCCACCAAAAAAACTTATCCCCGCCCCCTGCACCTCCCCCATAATCCCCTCACCCATCCGGCAAGGGCATCGCGCGAGGCGTCGCGCGGCGCTCGGATGGGGCAGCCTCACCCGCTCGCGGCACGCGCGCGATGCGGTCAAGGCGGAAAGCAGGTCCGCACGGCATGAGAGAAACCGTGTGCGGAATATCCCGCTTCATTAAGTGACCTGCCGGAAACCTGATCTCTGGCTGTCACGGAGCGGACCGGTTCCGAGACTTGAATAGCGAAGACCCAACGCCGCGGAACCCGTCCGCTTCGTGCTTTATCGCTTGCGCCATCCGACTCCCGTTCCGGGAGCCGGCCGGATGGCGCGTCTGCTGTATCGCGCCGGCCGCCGTGTGCATTTGCTGTTTCGCCGGCCGGTTGCGCACGCGTGTCGCGTCGTCCTTCGGTCCCCTCCGGGAAGCCGGTCGAACGCGCAGCTATTGCCTCATTCTCCGCACTTCAATTATGCACGAAGAACCAACACGACGGCTGGCTCCCCGCAGGAGAGAGCCAAGCGCAATCAAAAAAGGCAACTTTAATGAGCACACTGCCACCCTGCCCAAAATGCTCCTCCGAATTCACCTACGAGGACCGCAACCTCTGCGTCTGCCCGGAGTGCGCGCACGAGTGGGATCCCCAATCGACCTCCGCGCGCGATGACGAGGACGCGAAGGTCTACCGCGACTCGGCGGGCAACACATTGCAAGACGGCGATACGATCATCGTCATCAAGGATCTGAAACTGAAGGGCTCAAGCAAGGTCGTGAAAATGGGCACCAAGGTGAAGAACATCCGCCTTGTCGACAGCGATCACGACATCGACTGCAAGATCGAGGGCATCGGCCCCATGAGCCTCAAGTCTGAATTCGTCAAGAAGGCGTAGTCCTGCACGCGCCTTCCGAACAAAAAGGAGAGACCCCCGATGGCCAAGTCCACCATCTGCGTCTGGTACGACAAGGACGCCGAAGCCGCCGCCCGTTTCTACGCTGCGACGTTCCCAGACAGCAAAGTCGGCGCCATCCACTACGCGCCGAGCGACTACCCGTCCGGCAAGAAGGGCGACCCGCTGGTGGTCGAATTCACCGTCGCCGGCATCCCGTGCATCGGCCTCAACGGCGGCCCGGCGATGAAGCACAGCGAAGCCTTCTCGTTCGCGATCGCCACCGACAACCAGGAGGAAACCGACCGCTATTGGAACGCCATCGTCGGCAACGGCGGCCAGGAAAGCGCGTGCGGCTGGTGCAAGGACAAGTGGGGCGTCAACTGGCAGATCACGCCGCGCGTCCTGACCGAGGCCATGGCGATCGGCGGCGACGAAGCTAGGCGCGCCTTCGAAGCCATGATGACCATGCGCAAGATCGACGTCGCCGCCATCGAGAAGGCCCGTCGCGGCTGAGCAACTCAGGTCCGAACCCTGATCGGCCTATTCGCGTGTCGCGATCCAGTCGCCGTAGCACACGCCGGAAGGTCCGGTGCCGCGCCATCTGCCGTGGGCTTCATCCATGTCGAACCATCCGACGCCGTAGGCGATGCGCGGTCCCGTCACGGCCCTGAGCGACGTGCTGCCCGAAGGCGACACGCGGCCGCTCAGGCTGATCGGATTAAAGGCATAGGAACCGCTCGTCGATGAAATGCGCCCGCCGACAATGAGCATGCCGACAGGTATGGTCCCGCAGTGGCCGCTGGTGGTCACCGCGGTCATGTTCCAAACGCCGTCAAACCGGGAGGCGGCGCTGGCTGGAGCTGTGAAAGCAACGACGGCGAATGTCGCCAAGAGCGCGCGAACGCGCTGATGATGGTCGATCATGTGAAACCTCATAGCGTTTGCATGACGGGTCGTTTCGACTGGTTCGACCGACGCGCCCCCGTGAGGTTCAACCGGAATGCCGCGCGCGCCTGTCGGAGCCCGCGTGATATACTCGTGAGGCCGTTGGGTGATCCACGCGATTTCGGTATTCGCCGGCAGCGGCACGCTGCGATAAAAATCTTATCCCCGCCCTCCGCGCATGCTGCATAATCCCCGCACTTCGCCTCGACGACCGTGCGCACCCCCCTCCCCGGCCGCCGTTCACACATCGCCCGCCAACAAAAGAAAGGCAGCGGACCGAAGCCCGCCGCCCGTCGTGTTCGTCGCAATAAGCTTCAAAGAATTCCCAAATTAATACCCGCCGCTCGGCGTGGTGTGATGAACACGGCCGCTTGAGGTTTCATGGTGGGTACCTGTGCCATATCTGCGCAACATCGCGCGATCGCGCGGAGTGAGCGGCGAACCCGTCCGCAGTTTTGCACGGGCGCCCTCGACGCCGGAGATAGAATCCGCCCAAGCCATCGAAGTATGTGCCATCGGAGTAACGAACGATGCCAAGATCAACGCTGCGCCCGCAGCAGCCGTCCAATTCCGTCTCATGACTGAACTCCTTATCGCGTATCCGGGCCGCATGCCTTCATGCCGGAGTGCCTGCGCATGAGTGCTCAGGCATAGCGTATTGAACCCAAATGCCTTGCGACCGTTCCAACCGCCGTTGCGGTAGAGACCCGCAAACAAAAAAACAGCGGACCGAAATCCGCTGTCTTCCTCTCTCCACAAAATTGGCGCGCCTTAGTAATCGTAAGGTCCGTAATAGCCGCCACCCGGCCCAATATAGACGCTGACGTCCGGGCCACTGTCATAATAGCCGTAATCGTAACCGCGATATCCGCGCCAGGAATCATCATTGCCGCCGTAGCGGCGAAGATGCTCGCGATCCTGGCGATCCAAATAGCGGCCCTGGCGCTCCTTCGCGCGTGCGCCCTCGACACTGGATATCGAATCCGCCCAAGCTATCGAAGTAAGTGCCATCGGGGCGACGAACCCCACAATCAACGCGACAGCTGCCGCGGCCATCCAATTCCTGTTCATCATCGAGCTCCCATTCGTCTCTCAACGTAACGGCTAAGTCAGGCGTTGCGGCCTGATGCACTGCCAACGCCTCCGCCCCGCGCCTGTTCCGGCCCGGCGAGCGGCGGAAGGACACATCAGCCGGAAAGCGCGCGATAAGGGACGAATTTGTAAGGCGGAATTATCCTCGCAGCCGTCTCAGCGGTTACAATCGACAAATGGCACAGTGCCGTCCATTTCATCACTGAACGCCTTGTTCCATTTCCGGGCCGCGAGTAATCAGAAGCGGCGCCGAAAGTTCTCGAAACAGACTGCGCAAAGACAGTCCATGACAAGGGGGATACACCATGAAAGGTCTTGCAAGCCGATTCTTCGGGTCCGCACTCATTTACGCCGTTCTCGGAATGACCCTCGGCGTCGTCATGGGCATGACGCAGAACCACACGCAAATGCCAACACACGCGCATCTTCTCGTTGTTGGCTGGGTGAGCTTCGCGTTGTTCGGATTTTTCTATCACCTCTTCCCGAGCGTCGCGGCGACGCGCCTCGCCACCGCACAATTTTGGCTGGCGGAAGCGAGCCTGCTGATCATGCTCGTCGGTCTTTTCCAGATTTTCAGCGGCCATCCCGAGATCGGCGAACCGATGGCCGGCGTGGGCTCGATCGGCATCCTGTTGTCGATGATCCTGTTCGCTGTCAACGCCTGGCCGGCCGTCCGCAGCGCATAGCGAGGAACCTTATTTGGCGTTTTCCTTCGCCTTTAGGCTGTTGAGATATGTCACGATCGCGTTGATCTCATCGGCCTCGAAGGTGAATTCCGGCATGTCGGGATGCCCAGAGAGGATGCCCTCGGCGAGCGATTCCTCGAGATCTTCGACGGGATAGCGCTCGACGACGTCGCGGAACGGCGGCGCCTGCGGATGCGGACTGGCGCCCGTCAATTCAAGCGCGTGGCATCGCGCGCAATTCTTCCGCAGGATGGCGAGCCCCTTGGCGGCATCATCATCCGCAGGCGCAGCGGAACCTGACGATGCCAAGGCAAGCGTACCGATAACCATGGCGATGACCTGAACGGAATTGCAGAGATGTCCCATCGCTGCCCCTTTTTGGCTCGAATTGCGCTTCGTTAAAGGCTAGCCGCTCCCTGGCATGGACATATTGATCTCAAACAAACGGCGAGTCCGCAAAATTTAACCGACGCTCAACCAAACCCCGAAGCGGAACGCCCGTCATTCGGGACAGCGCCCGGCAATCCAGCTATCGTTATGGAAAACGGGTGTTCCATGCGTGTGCTCTTTACCGTCCTCGCGATGCTCGCGATTTTGGATTGCCCGGCGACGGCCCGCGCCGAGGATAGCCTGAACACGCTCCTCGATCCGATCCGGACGAAATACCAGCTGCCCGCCCTCGCCGCCGCCGTGGAGAAGGATGGCAAGCTCGTCGCCTATGGCGCGGTTGGTGTGCGTGTTGCAGGCCGGGATCTTCCGGTCACTGCCGACGACCGCTTCCATCTCGGCTCCGACACCAAAGCGATGACGGCGACGCTCGCGGGCATGATGGTCGACGAAGGCAGGCTTCGCTGGGATTCGACGATTGCGGAGGTGCTTGGCCCTGTTCTCCCTAGCCTCCGCCCGAAGTTCGGTGCGATCACGCTCCGTGAGCTGCTCTCGCACACGAGCGGCCTTCCGACCGACAATGAAGAGATAGGCAAGCTCTATTTCAGTCCGGATGCGGCCGACCATCCGCTCACCGACTGGCGCCTGAAGATGATTGAAGCCTGGGGCTCGAGGCACGACCCGAGCTTCGTCAATGCCGGAAAGTTCCAGTACGCCAACTTCGGCTACATCATCGCCGGCGCGATGATCGAGAAGGCCTCCGGCAAGCCATGGGAACGGCTGATGTTCGAGCGCATCTTTGTGCCGCTCGATCTCAAGACCGCCGGCCTCGGCGCGCAGGCCACTTTCGGCGAATATGATGCGCCCGTCGGCCACCGCGTCGACGACAAGGGCAAGGTAACGCCATTCCCGTGGGGCGAGTCCGCCGATCTCCCCGCCTCCCTCGGACCGGCAGGCCTCGCCCACATGAGCATCAAGGATTTCGCAACCTGGGCGGGATGGAACGCGGGCGAAGGCAAGCGCGGACCTGCGCTTATCAAACCGGAGACGCTCAAGAACCTCCACCAGCCCGTCGTCGATATGCAGATCAAGGATCCGAAACCCGGCACGCCAAAGACGGGCTCCTACGCGCTCGGCTGGGGACTTTCGAAATTCGAATGGTCAGATAAACCGCTGCTCACGCACAACGGCTCGAACGGCTTGAACTATGCCTCCATCCTCGTCGACGTCGATCACGACTTGGCGATTGTCGTGACGACCAATATCGCCGGTCCTCACGCCGACCCCGCGACGCGCGATGTGATAAAGGCACTCTATGCAAAGTATGCGAAGTAAAGGAGGAGAAGACCAGTAACTCTCGGCGCACGGCCCTCATCGCATATTCAGAATCAAGTCGGATTGACCCCCATGTACCACCTTCCGTTCTGGCAGCGGCTGATCATCACCATCGTCGCGATGCTGGCATCGAGCTACCTCATCTCCCTCGCGTGGCAACAGCTTTTCAATTTTCCGCTGCCGATCTACCTTGGCGGTGTCATCGGCGGTCTCACGGCTTTGCCCGTATGGGATTTCTTGAAACGGATCAGACCGAGCGGGGCCTGATCGGTTGCCCGGGAAGCACGACGATCCTCGGCATGATACCGAGGATCGGCCATAAAAGCCTTTAGTCCCGAAGTACCGACCGGATCTGATCCTCGTACTGCTTCACCGCTTCGAGCGCCCGCGCCTTCATCACAGGGTCCGATCCCGCCTGCGAGGTAAAGCCCTCGATGGCTGCGCGAGCGTTGGTCACGATGGTCGTGGCGGCTCCCTGCGGGTTCATCTCGCGGCTTGCAATCTTCTGTAGCAACTGGGTGAGAATGACACCCGTTGCGAGCGAGAGCCCCGAGAGCTCGGAGATTTCGCGCTTCAAGTCCGCGATGGCCTTGCTCGTGTCGATATTGTCCGCCATGTCTCTTATGACTCCTTCCAGCCGATTTCGGCGTTGCCTAATACGATTGCCTACGCGCGCGCAAGTCTGCGCTAACGGCCAAGTGCCCGCAGCGACGTCGCGGATGCCGGAAAGAAAGCGGGCCAAACACTGAACCTCGATGGGCCAGCCTGAAATTTGCCACCAATGTCTTCAAAATGGATACCGTGGGAAGAAGACATCAGCTTTGGGGCGATATCAATGATCGAGCGAAAGCCGGCAAGCATTGGCCGGACGCTTTCCATCCCGCGCACCGCAACCATTGAAGGCGGCGTAGATTATCCGGGCCCCGTGGTGATCGACGGGACCGTCGTTGGCGACGTCAACTGTCTTTCGCTCGTTGTCACCGAACGGGGTGTGATCGAGGGCACGATCAAATCCGAGGAAGTGACAGTCATGGGCGAGGTTACGGGCGAAATATTCGCGAACCAGCTGACCCTCAAGGCCGCCTGCTCGGTGAACGCGGACATCGTGCATAAGCGGCTCTTGCTGGAAGACGGCTCGTTCTTCGAGGGTAAATCGCGCCGTCACGCCGATCCATTGCAATTGCTGTAGCACCGAAAACCGCCCCCAAGCGGCAACGGAGGCAACCTGGCGTCACGTTCCTCGACTGATCGGACGTCCTACCCCGTATGACCTCGACCCGCTTCGCCGCCAGCACGGCGGATCAGAATCCGATCGCCTGACCAAATCAGTGCAAGGCCCGCGCTTCTGTCCTCCAGAGAGAACGGCGCGCCCTCGCCCAGAAGCCCCTGCTAGCGTAATATCACCGGTGAAGATATCCGCGGCAGAGGTTCTCATGATGCCAAAAGTACTCATTACCGGAACGTCGTCCGGCTTCGGGCTTGTGACAACCGTCGAGCTTGCGAAACGCGGCTGGGACGTCGTTGCCACAATGCGCGATGTCGAGAAGCGAAAGAAACTCGAACACGAGCTGGAGGCCGCGGGCGTAAGTGCGAGGGTCCGCATCGGCCAGCTCGATGTGACAGACCCCGCATCGATCGACCGCGCGATCGCAGACCTCGATCTTCCCCATACCCCCCTCGATGCGGTGATCCACAATGCCGGCGTCGCGGTCGGCGGCGTATTCGAGGATCTGGACGAAGCGCACATCCGCCGCGTGATGGAGGTCAACTATTTCGGAGTGCTAGCGCTGACAAAGCGCCTTCTGCCAACCTTCCGCGCCCAGAAACGGGGCCGTATTGTCATCATATCGAGCGAGGCCGCCTTCGCGGGCCAGCCCGCCAACTCACCTTACTCCGCCTCCAAATGGGCCATTGAAGGGTGGGCGGAAGCGCTTGCCTACGAGGTGGAACATTTCAACATCGATATCATCTTGATCGAACCCGGCGCCTATCGCACGGACATCTGGCAAAGCTCACCGCGCGTGTTGCCGAAGACCAGCGCCTATTACCCGCTTCTACGCCACCTTGAGCCGACGATAGAAGCTCATGTCGCAAAGTCAGCACGCGACCCGATCGAAGTCGCCAAGGTCGTCGCGAATGCCTTGGAATCGCCGCGTCCCAGGTTCCGAAATTCAGTCGGTCCGACGGCCAAATTCATGCACTTCGCGCGCGGCAAGCTGCCAAGCACCGTCGTGCGCAAGATCTTCAGCCGATTTTTCTCATTGAATAAGGTGCGCTGGTAACCGGTAATGGAAGCGGCACTTCGGATCACCGGGTTCCGCCAGACGCAAGCCGCCGCCCGCTGAGTGCAGGCGGCGAGCGTCCGAAGCAAGCTGAAGCTTACTGCTTGTGCTCCCGCTTGTACTGCTCGATGTCGGCCTGAGTGACCTCGCTCGATTTCCCGAGCGCCTGGATGCAGCCGTCCGTCAGCATCTTGCGGTGCTCGCGCATGCACTGTCTCGCCTGTTCCGTGCCAACCTTATGCTGGCTGCAATAGGCTGCGAAATCCGAAGAGCACGCATCCTTGACGGCTTGACTGACCGCGAAAGCACAACCCGACGACAAGGCAAGCGTCATCGCCGCCAGAATTGCGACCTTCTGCATATTGATCATCCTTCAATGGTATTTCCCCTGCACCAACGCAAATGACGTGACCTTGTTCCGCGGTCAAGAGCGACAAACAGAAACGCAACAGAACAAGCGCTATTGTGAAAGTGAACTCGCGAGCCTCGCTCACACCTGCAAACTATTCAGCATCCAGAGGACATCCGCCGGGAGCCGAAGTTGCACTAAAGATCGCGAGCAAAATGGTTTCCCTTGCGCTGCAGCCGGACTGCGCCGTTAGACACTCGCCGAGCACTCCGACCAAAATTTATACGAATAAAACTCCACCCGCTTTCGCGAGCCCGGCCTACGCGGCTTCACTTCGAGCGCAGCTTCCGGTCCGTCATGTCGACGACATCTGCCGCCGGCGGACGGGGTGAGACCTGATTGCGTCCGTTGCGTTTCGCCGCATAAAGAGCCGAGTCGGCAGCCGAAATGATGACGCCGACACGGATCTCGCGGCTCACGATGGCCGACGCCACGCCCATGCTCACAGTCACGACTTCGCCGAGCGCCAGCGCCGGATGCGGAATGGCCGCATCCTCGATTGCACGCCGGATGCGTTCGGAAATTCTGATGGCAGTTGTGAGATCGATACCGCGCAGGACAAGGATGAATTCCTCGCCGCCAAAGCGGAACGCCGCATCGACATGATCGCGAAGTTCACTCTGAATGATGCCCGCGACCCGCTTGAGACAGACGTCGCCCGCCTGATGCCCCGCCGTGTCGTTGAACGCCTTGAAGTGATCGATATCGAGCAGAACGATCGCCAGCTCCTGCCCAACTGCCTTGCTCTGATTGCAGTGCTCGATCACCTCGTCGAGCGAGCGGCGATTGCGAAGCCCCGTCAACGGATCGCGGCGGCTTTCGACGTCGAGATCGCGCCGCTGCAAGCGACCGCGCAGAGACAGCAGGTAATTCATCCGCATCTCGCGTTCGAGAACGTACGACGCGAAGATCGACAGGACAACGGCGCATCCGAAGACAGCATTCGCCGAAACTTGAAATTCGAAGGGATAGGCCGGCAGCATTGCCAAGCTTACGGCGTGCATCGCGAAGCATGCAAGGCAAGCCGCTACGGCGTACCAGAAGCGGACACGCTGCACCATCGTGATAAAAAGCAGGATGAGAATAATGACCTGATATTGAGCATAATGACTTGGACCATGGCCGATCAGCATCAAATAGAAGTTGCTGCCCGCTCCAAGAATGATGGCGCCCCCCGCCGCCAGAAATTCGCGCACCCCAACCGGCGGGTTGAAATAGAGAGCCACGATCACAAGCAATCCGATGGGCGTAATGATGCCGAGACGCAACCAGAGCGCCGTATGAAAGGTATCGGGCGTGGCCAGCCAGTCGGATATCAAGAACAGATTGTAAAGCGCGAGACCAAACAGGCCGCCGGCCGCAAGTTGCCGCGACCGCTCAGCGCCAACCTCGCGCTCGAATGCCGCCTCGAGCCGCCGGGGAAACTTGAGCAGGGGAAAGCCGGAATCGATTGTCCACTCGACGATCGTGGAGTCGATGCCGGTCGGTATTGTTTCGACGGTCACGGGTTCCATCATACTCACTTTTGCTCAGTTCACGGCGTGAGCAAAAGCAACGTTAAGACGGGGCCTCTTAATAGGAGGTACACAGAGCAGATGCTTGGAAGCCGTCCAAAGGCGTCAGTTATGACAATTTCATAAGAACCGCCTCAATGTTGATGAGCGTTCAAAACGATGTCCATCACAATGAGCAGAAAATATCGTTGTTTTTCCGGGCTCTGCAGCGACACAACCTCACGAAAACATTGCTGTTCATCAGCTCCCGGTGGTTTACGGAAACTCCACGCCACATCTGAAGCGTGCAGCGAATTTTTCGAAGAATGATTGCAGGATGCTTAAAGTCCTTCCTGATCGGCCGTCTTGTCGAAGGTCACACCGCTCGGCTGGACGAGTTTCCATGCTCCTCCGTCCGGCTTGACGAAAAGAAGGAGAAGCCCCGCCACCAGGATCATCCCGCTAGCGGCCTGGAAGGTCGCGCTGAACGGAACGTCCTGCTCTTTCAATCGTCCGCCGATGTAGGTCATGATGCCGCCGGCCGTCGTCCCAGCAAAATTCAACAGCCCATACGCCGTCGCCCGGAGGCGAAAGTCGACGACCGTACACGCCGCCGGCATGAGGTTCGCGTCGAGAAAGCCTTGCGACATGCCCGCGACGACGATGCAGCCGAGAATGACCGGAACGTATTCGACGGCTCCCATGGCGAACAGACAAGGTGAAGCAATAATGAATCCGATGGCCGGCACCAATGCCCGCGCCCGCACATTCCAACCCGCCCACCAATCCGAGACGCCGCTCGCAATCAGCATTCCGAGAAACGCCGCACCATTGAACGTCATCGGGCCATATACCCCAGCCCACGCCGGATCGACACCGAGTTCCGCCCGGAAGAACTCTGCGAGCCAATTCCGAACCGGCCAATAGGCGGCGCCGTCAAGAACGTTCATCGCGAGCAGCAACAGAAATCCCGGCACGAAGAAGAGTGACGCCAAGGTCGCGCCCCCAGGCGCGTGCGCATCGATATCCTCGCGGGCGGCCACCGAATCCGCGGTCTCCACCCGGGATGGAAAGATGATCATCAACAGCAGGGCGTAGGCGACGCCAATCCCGCCGATGAGAAGGAAAACCGCGCGTCAGCCGAAGGCTTCCGCCATGAAGCCGCCGAGGCCGCCGAGCACCGACCCCGCATAAATCCCGCTCAAATGCAAGCCCGTTGCCCGGCTGCGCGTCGCACCGCGATGATATTCGACGATCAACGCGACGGCCGCAGGCATATAGAAGGCTTCGCTGACGCCGAGGGTTGCCCGCGCCAAAAGCATGCATTCGAATGAGGTGATGAGGCCGCTAGCGAAGGTGGCGGCCGACCAGACGACGAGGCTGGTCAGGATGACCTTCTTCTTGCCCACGCGATCGGCGACGTAACCGGCAATCGGCGAACAAAAGCCGTAGACCCAGAGAAAGACTGACGACAGCAGGCCAAAATTCGCGTCGCCGAGACGGAGGTCGGCCTTGATCGGCCCGGGCATCGTAACGACGAGTTGCCGGTCGAGGTAATTGAGCAGCGCGACGGCCCACAGCAAGCCGACAACCGTCCACGCCGCGCGGCTCGCATTTGCTCTCATTTCCCGTCACGCCCCAAACGCCGTCGCGACTTACGCTGAAGCGAGGCTCACCGCAACCGGTAGCAATTGTGGAAGATGCGCGGGGATCGCGTGACGTCGTAACCGGCAAGGCATTGGACGAGATAATTCTCGTTGGGCTTCTTGAACAGGATGAACGTCGAACGACTGTCGGAGTTGCTGGCATAGCCAGCGATCTGCCAACCGGATTTCATCAGCTCTTCGATAGACCCGGCTGACTCATCGGCAATCGCATCGGCGTAGGCGGCAGTGGTGAAAGCGACTGGCGAGAGGAGAAATCCCACCATTAAAGCAGCACGCGCCCAATCAAGCATCGCATAGTCTCCCGGCCACGAGAGTTCACCCGCCGGATGGAAGCGTCACGCTTGGACGCCGTCTCCGGTCTCTCAATGATACCATATTGAAGCCGAGTAATCCCGCGATCGTGGCCTGCCATGGAACCAACAGGACGGCGCCGCCATCGTAATGGTTCGTCGCCGGCAACAGTAAGCCGAGCAACGCCCCGGCAACGACGATACTGCCGAACGCGAGCTTCGTTCTCAGCGACGGCACCGCGAAGGCCGCCCCCGCCCAGGTGATGCTCGCCCCGACAGCGCCAGCAGTAAAGCCCGCGGAATATCCCTTGAGAAAACCCGGCATCGCCTCCGGATACCAAGCTCCATCGATCTGGATCGCGACGTTGACTGCCGCTTCCCACGCGACCCACGTCGTCAGAACGACCGTGATCGCGCTCGCCGCAGAAGCATGTCCAAATCGCCAAACCCCGTAACCGGCAACCAAGCCGAACCATACGCCGGTCAGAACGAGATAGAGGCCGGGCTGTGGCGCCGCACCGTAATTGCCGCCAGCGAGTTGGCTACCGAGCAGCGCCGAAAATAATCCGCAGACGGCAAGAAAAGAGGCCGGATGACGAAGAAGCGCTGACATCGAGAGCCCTCACGGCGATGACATCAGATCGAACTAAAGTGCGAGATCGAATTAAAGCGCGCCATGGTGACTGCAGAATGGTGGAGAAAAGGCATTCCCTTGTGCATTGAGCCAACTTGGTAACCGGGGAACAACCTTAATCGACTAGACGTTAGTTTCCTGCATGCATTCATTCGTACCCACCACAGTCAGCCACACCGGGAGAAGACCAAATGAAAGTCGCTGCTCTTGGAATATGCATTGCCGCGTTGATGCTCGGGGCCTGCCGCCGCGAGACACCGGAATACACACCGATGAAGCTCGGTGGCCCCGCATCGGCCGCTCAAGACACCACGCAGCGCTAATCGCATCGTTCCGAAGCTTCGTGTTCAATTCGATAGCTCAGCATCAACAAAATTGCGCAGTGCAGCGCCGGCGCCACTCGATCAGAGCACCGTCGACGCTGCTTCACTTTGGCTATTGAGACCGAACCTGAGTCGAACATACCCTCATCGCAACGTCAGAAGAAAACTTCCGAGGTCACGCACAAGTTGGGATCGAACGGCAGATAACCTGCTGCATCGACGAACGATTTGGAGCGATCATGACGGAAAAGACTGACGCCATCTTTGCCATTGCCCTCCTCATCCTGACGATTGTCGGCTTAGCCATATCCTCGGTCGCGCACGCCGAAGAGCCATGCTCCCTCGCAACATATCTTCGCTGATCAAATCGTATTGCGGCGCGTGCTGAGCGCCAAAGCACCATGCGCGCGCAGGACGATCGCAGATATCAGTCGTAGATATACGTGACCATGAAGGTGCGGTCGGCGAGGTTCGAGCCGGCCGGCGGTATCGGGTAGCTCGTCTGCTTGGCGGCGAACACGACATCCTGATTGAGCGACGAGTCCTTCGCACCCGAGAGTAACTTGACCTCGACGACGTTGCCGCTTTCCGAAAGCAGAATTCGCACCGTCACGCGGCCCAGCGCGTTGGTAAGCTGCGGCATTGTCCCTTGCAAGGCACGGATGACCGCCCGCGCGAAAGCGTCATTGACTCCGGATCGCGTGATTCCGGGCGGCCGCTGGAAGGCAGCCCCGCCTCCGCCACCGAACGACGGCGCCGCCGGCGCAGAAAGATCGAGAGCTGCGAGATTTTTCTTTTGTGCCTTCGCCGGCGGCTTAGGCGCCGGTTTGGCAGCCTTCTTCGTCTCCGGCTTCGGTTCGGGTTTGGTCTCGGGCTTGGCCTCCGGCTTTGGCTTCGGCTTATCCTGGCTCTGCAGCTTCGAAGGATCTTGATCCTGAAGCGAGAAAAGATCCGGAGGATTACTATCCGGGCTCGTGTCATCGAGCTTGGCAACTTCCTGTTCCGGCTTCGCCGGATCAGGCTCTGCCGTTTCCTCCGGAGGCGTCGGAGGCTGCGGCTTCTCTTGAGCTTGCGGCGGCGGAGGAGGAGTTTCCGGCTGTGGTTGCTGCTTGGCCTCTTCCGGCTTCGGCGTTGGAACGGGCTGCGGTGGCGGCTTCGCCTCCTGGACCGGCGCCATCGGACCGGGCGGCGGCGTCACCGGCTCATCGGCCATGGCGCGGTTCTTGAGATCAGATTCCGTCACCAGCGAAACGCTGATCGCGTCATTGGCCCCAGACTCGCTGCCTAGGCGCTTTGCATTGCCGTTCGAGACGGCGCTTATGAAAAATGAGGCATGCAATATCGCTGCACAGGCGAGCGCGATGTAGAAATTCCGCTCGCGTTTAGACGTGCCCGCGCCCCATTGCGCGAAGCCTGCAATAGAAAGACCAGCCGTTTGCCCCACGTCTTCGGCAGTCATGTTTCTTTCGTTCGTTCCCAACGGTAGCAGCTTGCTTTTCTTGCCCCGGCCCGAACCAGAGATGATAGTTGATCGGCAGAAAAACGCCGAGATGTCATGTAAGCGATTATGAGTGATGCGCCCTGAGGTCGCGGGAAAAAGATCTTTTCATTCAAACTAGGCGATTCGCCGAACCCCATGGTTGAAGCTCTCACGTCATGAAGGCGCCCATGCCCAGTAAAAAGAACGAACCCACCGGGAAAATCCGTGCCGGCATCGGCGGCTGGACGTTCGAGCCCTGGCGCGGCGTGTTCTATCCCGACGGCCTCCCCCATGCAAAAGAGCTGGAATACGCCAGCCACCATCTTGCCACGATTGAGGTCAACGGCACCTACTATCGAACGCAGAAGCCATCGACGTTTGCGAGCTGGGCCAAGGAAAGTCCCGATAATTTTGTCTTTTCCTTGAAGGGGCCACGCTACACGACGAACCGCCGCGTCCTTGCCGAGGCGGGGGAGTCGATCGCGCGATTTATCGATTCCGGCATAACCGAACTCGGATCGAAGCTCGGCCCCCTGCTCTGGCAATTTGCGCCGACGAAGAAGTTCGACCCCGCCGACTTCGGAGCCTTCCTCGATCTGCTTCCCTCGAAGGTCGGCAGCCACCGCTTGAAACATGTGGTCGAACCGCGGCACCCGTCATTCTGCACGCCCGAGTTCGTGGAACTTGTACGAAAGAAATCCGTCGCCATCGTCTACGCCGATCACGCGACTTATCCCGCGATCGCCGACGTCACGAGCGACTTCGTCTACGCACGGCTGCAGACCGGCGACGACAGCATCCCGACGGCGTATAAGCCGAAGGCGCTCGACCAATGGGCCGAACGCGCAAAGGCCTGGGCCTCCGGGGGCTCACCAGGGGATCTTCCGATAATTGACAAAGGCGCGAAACCCGCGCATGCGCCGCGCGATGTTTTCGTCTTCTTCATTCACGAAGGCAAAGTGCGCGCACCGGCTGCCGCCATGGCTTTTCAGAAACGCGTCTCGCCAGCAGATAAAGTCGGAAAGCCCAGCGCCTGATACCTGATCGCGATCAGCCGTTCCTCAAGGAACAGGCAACCCCATCGTCCTTCTGGCCATCTGCGGCACACGCAGCAGCATTAGCGGCTGACGCCATATCCGGCCAGGAAATCCCCCGATGCTCAGCAACTTCGAAGTCGCTCTTTATTCGTTTTCATTGATCTTGTTGCCGCTCGCGCTCCACTCGCTCGCGACTGGCTCGGCACCGCCTAAAAATTCTTGGCTGACGGCCTACTACGATGCAGAGAGATACCTCGGCCCCACGGGAAACGTCATGCTCGTCGCGCTATGCGGAGCCAATCTCGCCAAGCTCGCAATGAATTTCGGCTTTATCCCGCAGGTTAGTTCGGATCTCGACGGACTGATAGCCACGCCGTTCATGATCCTGGCGATCGCTTATTTGGCTCTCTGGATCCGAGCGATAAGGAAAGTTCGCCGGCTCAGGCGCAACGACACGCACACCTAGCCAGAAAGAAATTGCGCCGCGGCTACTTCTTGGCCGCCTCTTCGTCGAGATTGAGACAGACGGAATTGATGCAATAGCGCTTGCCGCTCTCAGTCGGACCATCGTCGAAAACATGGCCGAGGTGCGAGCCGCAGCGCGCGCACGTTATCTCCGTGCGAACCATGCCGTGCGACGTGTCCGAATGATATTCGACGGCGCCGGGAAGCGCCTCGTCGAACGAAGGCCACCCCGTGCCGGAATCGAATTTCGCATCCGATGAAAACAGCGGATTCCCGCAGGCCGCGCACGTGAACGTGCCGTCGCTGTCGACCTCGAGATATTCACCCGTGAACGGCCGCTCCGTGCCCTTCTCGCGCAGCACGCGATACTGCTCAGGCGTCAATCGCTTGCGCCACTCGGACTCGTCCATCGGCATCGATTTCTTTTCCATGCGCCTTATATCCGCCAACCGTTGATGAGCTTCAAGCGGATACGCTGAAGCGCCGGCAATCGTTACCGGCGGGCGCGCCAGTCGGGCCTACGGTAATAACGCAGTCTCGGCGGAGCCGTCCGCATATAGCAGGGTTGCGGGGCGTAGCAGCCGCTCGGCCATCCCCACCTGTCCATCAGATCCGCGCCATTGGGCGTGAGACTCCCCGCCCGGTATTCCGCACGGGCATGCTCGACGTCGAATATCGAATCCCCGCTGATGGCTACCTGCGAGAGCATCACCGGCAGCAACAACGCCATCGCAATACGTAGTGCGGTCCTCATAGCTCACCATGGTCCTGGGATGTTCCTCAGCCCGAAATCTACCGCGCTCTACTAAGCCCCGCCACGGCAAGCAGGAACTTGGTGAGGAACTTCTTTCGACGGGCCGAACAACTCGATAAATCATCAAAAACAGCATAAGCCAAAGGCTCTTGCCGAACCGCCAAACGCCTCGCCACTGCCACGTTGCAGGAGCGAATCTGGTAAACAGGGAGAATAAATCCGGGGCTCCGTGGCGATCGCCGTGCCCCTTCGCCGAAACAATGAGGAGCACATCATGTCGGACCGGACCCAACTCGCTATTGGCCGCAATTCGATATCCGTACCTCGCATGACGAAAAGGCTCGTCGAAGCCGTCATCGCAACAGGACTGACGTCCCTGGTCGCGTTCGTCATTCTGGTCTTGAACAACGTGCTGACGAACCGGGGCGGCTGGGTCGAAGGTTTTGATGTCTGGCGCGCTTTCATGCGTCAGCCCGCAATACTTGGAACAATGTTTCTGACAGCGCTCGTCACCGTGCTGTTCCTCAGCTGGCAGCGGGATCGCCTGACGAAGCGCTGATCCCCGTCACACCATTCAAATAAATAAAAAACGGCGAGATCGAATCTCGCCGTTTCTGTTTTTATCAGGAGTGTGACTGGGAACGCAGCTTAGCTTTTCAGCGAGGCGTTGCACTGGCTGTAATAGCCACCGCCCTTTTGGATCCACTTGAGGCCAGCATTGCCGTTGTTGGCCTTGTTGGCCCTGTATTGATCGAGGCAGGTGTGCATGCGGGCCTTACCCGCCGTTTCCTTGGAATATTTTGGATCGATTGCTTTCGGGAAAATGGCCCCGCTGGTGGAAGGCGCCGCGGTTTCGCTCTTGGCTGCAGGCTTTTGCTCGGTGGTAGCCGGCGCGGCCGCTTCGGCTCCAGCGCATTCCTTCTTCCGGAATTCGTTCCAGGTCTCGCCGTTCAACGTGCCGGCAGACTTCGCTGCCTGGTACTTCACGCTGCATTCTTTAGTTGAAAGTGCAAAGCTCGGTCCGGCGCCAGCGGCCGCAAACGCCGCAAACACCACAGCCAATACCAGAAAGCGCGAGGTCATCTGAAGTCTCCTTGGACGGCGATGAATAAACCGGCCCATAACAAATCCATATCCACGCCCGGCAGCAAGCACAAAGAAAGTGTGCACGCCGCCGACGGTGCGGCTACGATATAAGCTTTCGCCAGTGCTGCGAAAATGCGGATTCGGGTCTACTTACTAAAAAGTATAGGCGTAGCGTGCACTTTCGGACAAAGGAGGCGGGTCAACTCCGTTCCAAACACCGCTGAATTGCCGATACAATCAGTTTGGAGGAAACAATGCGCCTTGGGCGTCACAAGACCCTGGGATCCATATTCGGCGCAATTGCAATGGGTGTGAGTTGGGGTGCCGCTGCCGCCGAAACTCCGGGGGACATTGTCGCCACGACACGCGCCGCCGTTGCGACAGCCCGTCTGACGCCTCGGGACACCGGCTCCCGCTACGGCCAAGCCTTGGGGGCCGTCGAACTCTGCACCGGCGCGAAGGTCACGGACAAAGCCTCGGCGCTCCCCGTCCTCTACACGGGCGCAGAACTTGACGAGTTCAATGCGCAGCAAAAGAAGATCTACGATGCCTGGATCAGGGTGAAGCATTGCGTCCGCGAGGATGACCCGAACCAGTGCAAGGTCATCGTTGACGAAAGCTGCGCGGCAGCCCTGACAGAAATCGGGCCCAAGGGAACGGCCTTCCCTGGATTGTTGGAATTTTCGCGGCCGTAAGGATTTATCGCCAGGCTATCGCCTGAAAAGCAGCGCGGTACTCTCGACAACGGCCCAAACGATGAGGGCAGCCCCTAATACCGGGAACGTGATTTTCCCGAGCCCGGCGGTCGCGATCAGGCTGGACAGCAGGGGGCCAAGATCGAACCCGAACACCGCGCAAGCATCCCTGGCGGCGTCATTGATCTCGCAGCCGGCGACGAGCGCGATAAACGCCGCCGCCGTGATGCCGCCGAACGGCACCAACGCCAGCACCATCGAAAATGCCATCATGAACCAGCGAAACCGGTAAACCACGCGTCTCCCCAGAGACCAACGGAACTTATCTCGAACCCTTCCTACCTTGATCGCTCGGGGACGCGTTGTGGACCGGTTCCCAGCATCGAGGTTAACGCCGGACCGTCTTCCATCGTCCCTATTGATCAAAGCGATTTCGCGCCTTAAGGCCTGCTAGCAAACGCGGGCAGGACAAATATGGCCGATTTATCATCGCTCAAAGTGGGACTGGAAGGCTCGGCAAGCGCGCTCGTCACCGAGGAACGCCTCGCAACAAAGGTCGGCAGTGGCAATGTCCCCGTTTTCGCGAGCCCGATGCTTATCGCTGTGATGGAAGCAGCAGCCGTCGACTGCCTCGATGGTCATCTGCCGGAAAATTACCAGAGCCTGGGCGTCCAACTCAACGTCGCGCATACGGCGCCCACACCGATCGGCTTCACCGTGACGGCCAAGGCCACATTGAAGGAGGTTAACGGACGCAAGCTGACGTTTGACGTCACCGCAAGCGACGGCGTCGAACAGATCGGCTCGGGAGTGCACACGCGCATTGTCGTCGACACGCCTCGTTTCATGGCACGGCTGGCCGCCAAATCTCTGCCACGACGTTAGGGGAAGCCTGCAGCATTCGTCTCGGCGCACGCGATTCGATTTGAGTGCGCCGTAAGGCAGCATCACCGGAGTTACAGGCTAATGCGATCGTTGCCAGCTCTCTTTGCCCTCGCCGCGTCGCTGGCCACCGCCGGAGCCGCCGCCGCAGCCGGGCCTTGCACCACGAAGGATTTTGCCGTCGCGATCGACCAGTCGGGAGCGAGCCTCAGAGCACTAACGCTCGAAGCCCAGCCCAAGCTTCAAGAACGCATGCAGCGCTACCGGGCGGCTCTCAAGCTCAGCGATACCGCCTACGAAGATGAAGCGCTTGACGCAATCCAGGATTCGACGCTCGAGGAACTCGACAAGAAAAGCAGCGCTCTGCTCTTCCGGGTCGATTCACTCGGCCGTGTACCCGAGGGCGTAGAGCCCGATTGCGCCAAGCTCGAGGAACTGCGGGCCGCAGCAGATGAACTCAACGGGGTCATCAAGAGCAAATCCGACCACATGCTGAAGCGTCTCGACGAGAGAATCGCCGAGGCCGAAAAGAACGCCAAGCCGTCGAAGCCTGTCGCATCGGCGGCGCCGGCAAAGCCAGCTCTATCGCCCCCGGCCGAACCCGCCGCTCAGCCCCCGGCCAAGAATCCGGCGCCGAGCGTGCCAAAGACTAAAAAGACCGCACCATCTGAGGTGACGAAAGCGCCCCTCCCGCCAGCAGAAGGCTGGGCTGCGAGCACAAAGCACGATGATGCGGGCGCTCCGCCTGTCATCGCAATGAAAGAGCCCGACCAGGGTTCGCAGCCGTTCCCGCCTCCGCCACCCGCGGGACTGCCCCCGCCCGATCAGGGCTACACGATCGATGAAATCCGCGATGCGACGCAGGGCTTCTTCGGCACCGTTTCGACCAACCTGGCGAGCGTGATCGAGCATGCGTTCAAGCAGTTCGGACGTCCGACCGCTTACGTCCTTGGGATTGAGGGCGGCGGCGCCTTTCTCGCTGGACTCCGCTTCGGCCAGGGCAATCTCTTTATGCGTTCACAACCCGGCGTTAGGAAAGTCTATTGGCACGGACCTTCCCTCGGCACCGACCTCGGCGCATCGGGATCGCGCACGCTTTTCCTCATCTACAATATGGATGATCCCTCGGCACTTTATCGGAATTTCACCGGCATAGATGGCTCGGCGTATTTCGTCGGGGGCGTCGGGCTGACCGTTCTCAAGGGCGGTCCAGTCATCATGGCGCCGATCCGCTCGGGTGTCGGAATGCGTCTGGGCGCCAACGTCGGCTATCTCGGCTTTACGGAAAAGCCGACCTGGAATCCGTTCTGATAGCCAGCCCGGAATTCGCACATAAGAAAGGCCCGGTAATACCGGGCCTTTTTTTTGAGGAAATGTGATCTTCAAGCGAAGCCGCTACACCGCTCAATAGGCATATCCATACGTATCGTAATATTTCTTCGGCCGGGGCGGGACCTTATAGACGTAGTCGCCGTTCTTGCGCCGATAAACCTTGGTCGGCACGCCGTCGATCATGACGTAGCTGTACGCCTTCTGATCTTTCTTTTTGAGGGGCCGGGTATCGTAAGCGGAATCTGCGCTTCCCCAGCCGCCCCAAAACCAATTGCTTTGGCCGCTGCTTGCATAATCTTCCTGCCGGCGCTCATCACGTTCCCGGCGGCTTGCAACGGCGCCATCGCGCCAATTCGGACGACCATGAACGCTGACCCGCGTCAGCTCCAGCCCGTGACGCTGCACGAGATTGTAGAAGGTCTTCGCGTTCGCTGGCGAGAGCCGGATGCAGCCGTGAGACGCCGGACTGCCAAGCGACGCCAGATGATACGTTCCATGCACCGCGACACCGCCATTGATGAAGACCGCGTGAGGCATCGGCGCATTATCGTATTTGCGCGAATACCACATTTTGGACGTCCATTCGGGACGGAAATTACCCGTCGGCGTCGGATACTGAGACGTACCCGATGAGATCGCCCAGCGGTAACGCGGCTCGCCGTTGACGGAAACGGACATCGTCTGCCGGCTTAAATCGATCGTTGCCGTAAGCGTCGGCGGCGGCAGCGGTTTCGGTTTAGCCGCAACCGCCGCCGATTCTGGCGTTGCAGCTGCTGGAGCGCCTTGCTCGGGGGCGGACTGACTCGCGTCCCCGAAGAATGTCGTCGTGCCCGATTGGGTCTCGGTCGCGGTGGACCCTGCCTTGATTTCGCTATCCGGCGGCGCGGCGAGCACCGAAACCGAATGAACGGCGGCGAAAATCGCTGCCAACGCCAATGCCCGCAACATTAGAACTCCCTACGCAATACGCGACTGCTTCTTCCTGCCACGATAATATTCAGAAAGATGCTGAACTGTTAAGAAAATGGGGAATGAATCGCAGCCGGCGATGCCCTTCCATTCAGATAGATTACGAAATCGTTTCTTATATCCCCGTGAGCATTCCCCATAATGCTCCGATTTAGACCATAATGGTTTGAATGCGTTCTTTTAATTAGGAATGCTTTTCCTCTTTTGAAGAGGTCTTTATTTTCTCATACGCCTCGAGAGCGCGGCTTCGGGCGCGGCTATGATCGACGATCGGCCTCGGATACGTCGTTCCGAGCACAACTCCAGACTGTACTAATTCCTCAGAGCTAGCAGTCCACGGCGCATGAATTCTCTTCGCCGGTAATCCCGCAAGTTCAGGGACCCACTTCCGAACGTATTCCCCGCTCGGATCGAATTTCTCGCCCTGCAATATTGGATTGAAAATCCGGAAATATGGCGCTGCATCCGCCCCGCAACCGGCGACCCACTGCCAGCTCGCGGAATTGTTGGCGAGGTCGGCATCGACAAGCGTATCCCAAAACCACGCTTCGCCCGCCGTCCACGGAATAAGCAGATGCTTGATGAGAAACGACGCCGTGATCATCCGCGCCCGGTTGTGCATATAGCCCGTCGCCCACAATTCCCGCATCCCCGCATCAACGATCGGATAACCGGTCTTGCCGCGCTGCCATGCCTTGAGATGCGCCCTATCATGGCGCCAGCGAAATTCTGCAAACTCGGAACGGAGCGGCTTCTCCGGCAGTTTCGGGAACTCGACGAGCAGGGAATATGAAAACTCGCGCCATGCGAGCTCCCGCGTGAACGTCTCGATCGATTGATCGAGCCCGCCCTTCCCCCTCGCGACGTCGGCGGCGGCCCGCCAGCAGACTATGGGCGAAATCTCCCCGAATGCGAGATGCGGCGACAGACGCGAAGTTCCCTCCCTGTCGAGACGATCGCGATCTTCCTTGTATGCCGCGAGGTGCTTTTTGAACTTCGTCAGCCGCGCGCGCCCCCCGCTCTCTCCAGGCTGCCAAGTCTCATCGAGACCGTGTGACCAGTCGAGCTTGACCGGCAAGAGTTCCCAATCTCGGAGATCGTCGGATTTCGGCAAGTGCGGCGGCGGATTGATCCGATCCGGAGCAGCAGAAGCCCCATGCAGTTTCAGGTCTTTGACGAAGGCGCGCCAGAACGGCGTGAAAACCTGATAGGCGCTATTAGCACTCGTTCGCACATCCTCGGGCTCGCGAATGAGCCGGCCGCCGTATCGCTTGAACGCGACGTTCATCTGATCGAAATACAGTTTCAGCCGCTGTTCGAGCGCGACGGCCCAAGGCTCGTAGCTCCGCGTGAAATAGATTGCTTTTGCGCCAGTCTCCTCGACAAACTGCGGAAGCGCGCGATGAATGGCGCCGCGACGCAGGATTAGCCGGCCGCCCCGGGCTGAAATATCGTGGCCAAACGCATCCAGACTTTTCGCCAGCCACCACCGCGAGGCACCCCCGGGCGCCCACGGCCGCGGCGTTTCATCGTCGAGAATGTAAAGCGGAATGACCGGCGAACCGGATGCAATGGCCGCGGTCAACGCCGAATGATCGCGCAGGCGAAAGTCATTGCGAAACCAGACAATGACCGGCGCGCGACGCATTCAACCGCGCAATCTCGTCACGATCGACGACACCGGCATCAGTTCCCGAACAAGAGATCAAATATGGTCTTGGGCCTCGATCGCCGTTGCGGAGCGTCGCCCGCCTGACCGGTCCCATACGGCCGTTTCTGTCCGGCTGCAGCGACGTTGACCGGGCGAAGCTGGTATTGGTCGGTTGCCCCGTCGACGCTCGCAACGAGCAGGCTGTCGCCGTCCCATGTCCAGGTCGCGACCCGATTGCCCTGCTTGTGCGGTTCGATCGCGATGACCTTCGCTGAAGGAATGTCGATGATCGCGGCAAGCTCGGCGTCCTCGAACCCTCCGCCCTTCACCGGCACGCGGCCGCCCGAAAAGTGCAAGATGCCGTAGTTCGCATAGGGCGGTGCCTTAACTTCCCAATCCAGCAGTTTCGGCAAACCCTCTCCGGTCATCTCCAGCGGAACCCGGATTTGCGGATATTCATCGCTCGTCGCGGCGTAATCTTTGCCCCGCTGCACGACATGCCATTTGCCGAAATCGAGCGACGGCACCGCCTTGTCGTCCACGTCGTCCGCTGGTGCGCCGAGCCGCTTCAAGGCATCAGCTGCGAAGCGCCAGCTCGGCCGCAATTGCAGAACGCGGCGGAGATCCGTTATCGCGGTATCGGCCTGGCCGGTCGCTTCCTCAATTTCCCCACGCGCCCAAAGCGCTTCCGGCGCGTTCGCATCGAGCTTGATCGCCGTTTGCACGTCCTTGGCGCCGATATCCGGCTGGCCGCTCTGCTTGTAGACGAATGCCCGAAACGCAAACGCGGCGGGAGAACGCGGATCGAGTTCTATCGCACGATTGAGATCAGCATAGGCGTCGTCCGCCGCTTCTGCAACGCCGTTGGCAAGGCCGCGGCCCGCGTATGCGGCGCTCGATTTGCCATCGAGTTCGATGGCGCGCGAGAAATCCTTGATAGCGGAGGCGGTGTTGCCGTCGAGCAGATACGCATAGCCCCGGACGACATAGAGCTCGCTGTTGCTGACGTCGAACGCGACGGCGCGCGAAAGATCTTCGATCGCCTCTTCACGCTGCCCCACCGCCATCCGCGCTTCGGCACGATTGCGATAAGCCGAGGCGAAACGGGCATCTGCATTCACCGCGCGCGAAAAATCGCGGATCGCCGCATGCGGCTTGCCGACGGTGAGGTAGGCGAGACCCCGGCCCGAAAGCGGCGGCGCGCTTGCCGGCATCAACTCGATCGCCTTGGTGAAATCGAGGATGGCATCGCGCGTCTTGCCGGCCTTCATTTTTGCGTTGCCGCGGTTCGAATAGGCAGCTGCGTAACCAGGCGCCAGTACGATGGCGCGATCGAAATCCTTCGTCGCCTCGCTGTATTGCCCAAGCGCCAAAAGCAGGTTGCCACGATTGTTATAGGCAACCGGATACTCCGGAAAAAGTTCGACCGCCCGGTTGTAATCTTCGAGCGCAAGCTTCGTTTCGCCGAGCCGCACGTTCGCGACACCGCGGTCGTTGAGGATTGTTGCGCGCCTGTCGTTAGCGAGCCCCGTATCCTTCAGCGCTTCCGAATAAGTTGCAACAGCTTTTGCGACGTCGCCGCGAACGAGTTGAGCCGCACCTTCCTCGACCTGCGACGGTATCGAGACGCCATCTGCCGCAAACGCCGGTCCCAGCGCAAACGACGAGGCGAAAGCCAGAGAAACCACGACTGCGTGAAAGCCCCTTGTCATTATCTGAGCAGAATCCTTTTGGGTGGTCTCGAACCGCGATTCACATCTTACACAACCTAGGGTGCCATTGTGACCCTCGGGCGGGCAACGGCCAAATCCGGCAGCGTCTCTCCGTCCAGTTGACGCATACGTAAAAGCTGCCTTACGAGGCCAGTAAGACTTCCTCCGGAGACCCTCGTCATGAACCTTTGGCTTAGGCTCATATGGGTTCTGCTGACGGCCAAGGGCCGTGGTCACCTCGACGTGCCGCGCGAATCGTCCGCGCTCGCGTTTCGCGTCTGGCCGCATGATCTCGACATCTCCATCCACATGAACAACGGCCGTTACCTGACGCTGATGGACCTCGGACGCCTGGATTTCATGGTGCGCTCCGGGCTGTGGCGCGAAGTTCTGCGCCATCGCTGGACGCCCATTGCGAGCGCCGTCACCATTCGTTTTCAGCGCGAACTGCGAACGTTTCAGAAATTTCGGCTTGAAACGCGCCTCCTCTGCTGGGACGCAGCGCTCGTCGTGATGGAACAGACCTTTGTCATCCACGGCGGCGCGCGCGACGGACAGGCGGCGGCGCGGGCTCTGTTCAAAGGCGGCCTCTACGACCGAAAAGAAAAAAAATTCGTCGAGGTTTCCCGATTGATGGCCCTCCTCGGGGTCTCCGAAGTCAGTCCTCCTTCGACGCCGGAAGTCGCAGCATTCTTGCGCGCCGACGATCAACTGAAGCAGGCGGGCCGAGTTTCGACCTAGCGCCGCCCTAAGGGCCTTGTGGCCTGATGCAGTTTCTGCAGTACGCCGGGCAGAAGGTCAGGCAGGTCTTCGGCAATAAGCCCGATCCCGAAGGCATCGGCGCATTCGCCATGAAGCCAGACGGCGGCGGAAGCCGCTTCGAAGGCCGGCATGCGTTGCGCAAGCAGCCCAGTGACGAAACCGGCAAGCACGTCCCCAGACCCCGCCGTCGCGAGCGTCGCCGGAGCGTTCGAATTGATCACCGCTCGCCCGTCCGGCGCTGCGATCACGGTATCCGCACCTTTGAGAATGACGACCGCGCCCGACTGCGCCGCCGCCGCACGCGCCCGCTCGACTTTGGAGCCTGGTAGCTCACCGAAGAGCCGTTTGAATTCGCCCTCGTGCGGGGTCATGACGACGGACGCTTGCCGCCCCTTGATTGCAGCAAAAAGCGTCGATCGCTGTACCGGACCCCGATCGCCATTGCGAGCAAGAAACCCCATGCTGGCATCAGCACGATCACCATCGTCCTCCGGATCAGCAAACGAGGTCAAAGCGTCGGCATCGAGCACGGTTGAAGCCGACGTTTTCAGAATGGCTAGGACGTCCTCTGCCGTCTCCTGACCCACAGACGCGCCTGGACCGATTAGAACCGCATTGCGGCGTTGATCGCGTAAAAATTCGGAGAGTGCCTTCGCGCCCGAAACAGACCGCACCATGATCGATGTGACCTGGGTCGCAATGATCGCCGTAGCCGTCGAATTGCTGACAAGCGTCACGACACCCGCCCCCGACCTGAGCGCGCCACGCGCGCCGAGCCGCGCTGCCCCGGTCTGCAGCGCAGGTCCCGACACGATGACCGCATGTCCGCGGTCGTATTTGTGGCCGCCGTGCTTTGGCCAATTGAAATGCGAAACCCACAGCGCCGGCGCGTTTTCATTCAGGCGAGGCTTCAAGGTCTCGAGCACGCTCTCGGGGATGCCGATATCGGCGACCGTCACCTCTCCGCAAAGTTCTCGTCCCGGCATCAGAAGGTGGCTGGGCTTTTTGCGGAAGAACGTCACGGTGCGGCGCGCCCTAATCGCGACGCCGCGCACTTCCCCGCTTGCCCCATCGAGGCCGCTCGGAACGTCGACGGCCAGCACCGGTAGGCCGCTGGCGTTCACGGCCTCGACCAATTCGGCGGCATCGCCCTCGAGTGGCCGTGAAAGCCCGGCCCCGAACAGCGCATCGATCACGAGATGCATGCTTTGAAGTGCGTCGGGAGTCGCCGGCCGTATGGGCAACGGCCAACGGCGCGCCATTTCCGCGGCATCGCCTTTGAGCGCCGACTTCTCGCCGAGAAGAAACACGCGCACATCGAAACCAACATCGCGCAAGAGCCGGGCCGCGACGAAACCGTCGCCGCCGTTGTTGCCAGGCCCGCAAAGAACGGCGATACGGGTATCGGGCCCGCGCGTCATCAGGGTCGCCACATCTGCGACCGCTTTGCCTGCCCGCGACATCAAGTCGAGACTGGAAACTCCCGTGGCCTCAGCTAGGCGATCCGCTTCCCCCGTTTCCGCCGGCGTCAACAATTCATTCATGTCACGTTCCTGATGCGGGCCTGAAGGCAAGATGGCGTCGCTGTGGCCCTGCCTGTAAATTCAGCGATTGATTGTCTGCGACCGAAATGGGCAAAGAAGTCGCCGGAAATTTATTCATCCGGCACGAATTTTAGGCTTATTAGGCGCACGACAACGGCTTTCAAGGCCGGGACTACACGCTAAACAGCTGACATAATTGGCGTTTTTAAAGAATGCCACTGATGGCACGGCCTCTGCTAGCCTTGGGGCCACTGGGCAAGCGTGGGTTTCAAACGACATGCTGTCCACGATTCAAGGGGCGAAAATGAAAAAGATTGAAGCGATTATAAAGCCCTTCAAGCTCGATGAAGTAAAAGAAGCGCTACAAGAGATCGGCTTGCAAGGCATCACCGTCATCGAGGCTAAAGGCTTCGGCCGCCAGAAAGGTCACACCGAGCTCTATCGGGGTGCCGAATATGTCGTCGACTTTCTCCCGAAGGTGAAGATTGAGGTGGTTCTGAGCGACGACATGCTGGACAAGGCAGTCGAGTCCATCCAAAAGGCCGCGAAGACAGGCCGGATCGGCGACGGTAAGATCTTTATCTCGTCCATTGAAGACGCTATTCGCATCCGCACCGGTGAATCCGGACGAGATGCCATCTGACAAGAGAGAACTATAGAAAATCCTGACCATGCCTGACCTGGCCTTGCTGGCCCAACGATTAGGCATGCGTGAATTCCAACGAAACGTCTAGACAGGGGAGTGTCTATGAAAAACGCGAATGACGTCCTGAAGTATATCAAGGACAAGGAAGCCAAGTTCGTGGACTTTCGCTTCACGGACACCAAAGGCAAGATGCAGCACGTCACTGCCGACATCAGTTGCGTCGACGAAAGCATTTTCACCGATGGTTACGCTTTCGACGGCTCTTCGATCGCCGGTTGGAAGACGATCGAGGCGTCCGACATGACGTTGATGCCGGATCCGGCAACAGCGCACATCGATCCCTTCTTCGCGCAAACGACCGTCGCGATTTTCTGCGACGTACTCGAGCCCTCGACCGGCCAGCCCTACGAACGCGATCCGCGCTCGGTTGCCAAGAAGGCTGAAGCCTACATGATGTCGCTTGGAATAGGCGACAAAGTCTACTTCGGCCCGGAAGCCGAATTCTTCATCTTTGACGACGTCCGGTTCTCGACCGACATGTACTCGGTCGGCTTCGAGGTCGACTCGAGCGAACTGCCCACGAATACGGGCGCCGACGTCGAGACGGGCAACCTCGGCCATCGTCCCCGCGTGAAGGGCGGTTACTTCCCCGTTCCTCCGATTGATAGCGCCCAGGATATTCGCTCCGAGATGCTTTCTGTTCTCTCGGAAATGGGCGTCGCCGTCGAAAAGCATCACCACGAAGTTGCCGCAGCTCAGCACGAGCTCGGCGTCAAGTTCGGCCCGATGATTACGATGGCCGACCACATGCAGATCTATAAGTACGTCGTGCACAACGTTGCGCAGGCCTACGGCAAGACCGCGACGTTCATGCCGAAGCCCGTCTATGGCGACAACGGCTCGGGCATGCACGTCCACCAGTCGATCTGGAAGGGCAGCACACCGATGTTCGCCGGCGACAAGTACGCCGACCTCTCGCAGATGTGCCTCTACTACATCGGCGGTATCCTGAAGCACGCCAAGGCGATCAATGCCTTCACCAACCCGCTGACCAACTCCTACAAGCGTTTGGTTCCTGGCTTCGAAGCACCGGTGCTGCTCGCTTACTCGGCGCGCAACCGTTCCGCATCGTGCCGCATTCCGCACGTTACGAGCCCGAAGGCGAAGCGCATCGAAATCCGCTTCCCGGATCCGGGCGCCAACCCCTATCTCGCCTTCACGGCGATGCTGATGGCCGGCCTTGATGGCATCCAGAACAAGATCGATCCGGGCCCGGCGATGGACAAGAACCTTTATGACCTGCCACCGGCCGAGCTTGCCAAGATCCCGACTGTCGCTGCATCGCTTCGCGAAGCTCTCGACAGCCTCGACAAGGATCGCGACTTCCTCAAAGCCGGCGGCGTCATGAACGACGACATGATCGACGCCTACATCGCGCTCCGCATGGAAGAAAACATGCGCTACGAGATGACGCCGCATCCCGTCGAGTACGACATGTACTACTCGGTCTGAGGATCACCCGGCGAATTGGAATACGAAGGCGGCTCGAAAGGGCCGCCTTTTTCTTTTGAGCGATCAATAGAAAAACAGCACCCCGCCGCAAACGGCGATCAGCGCGTAATAGAAGAACTTCTGCTCGCGGACGAGGAACCACGTCACGACGCGGCGCGGAATGTCGGACCAGTTGCAGCGGCCAACCGCCCCGAGCGTCAGCCCGAGCACCAGTCCGATGATCAGTGAGTTGAACTCCAAGCCGTCGGTCACCGAGCGCACACTCGCGGGAACATGACCGGAGAACCAGGGCAGCAGGGCAAAAAAAGCCGCCGCCGTCATCGCGCCGAATGCAAGCACCGAGAAGAACGACAGGATGGACCGCACGATCATGGTCGATCTCGGAATAAATCCGCTACGCTGAACCTTGCGTCAGGCTAGCGTAGAGACCCGAATAAACCGTTAACCATGATCGCGGTCACGAACCAGCGTGGCGGCGCTCGATGCGATTGAAGATGAGCAATGCGGCTCCGGATATGACCATCGTGACGATGACGATCGCGATGAATCCCCGAATGGCGTCATCCGTCATCGCGATCCCGGCAAAGATCGGACCGATGAGCCCTCCGAGCTGATACATGATGATGAACCCGGCATTCGCGGCCGTGAGTTCGCTGCCCGTCAAACGCTCCCCGATGATCGCGAGCCCCAGCGCATAGAACGCCAGAATGACGCCGCCGATGAGAAACGCCGTCACCAATCCGGTGAACGGATCACCGAGTGCAAATGGCAGCGCAAGAGCGAGGCCAATGAAGAAAACCACGGCGGCAATCATCATTGCAAATCGGGACACGAGATCTGACAGCCAGCCGATCGGGTACTGAAGCACGATCCCGCCCACGGTCGTGACGGTCAGCATGGTAAGAGCCAGGTTCTCGGACCACCCCGCGGCGAGCGCCACGTTAGGGATCAACGAAAGAATAGTGATCTCCGAAAAGCCGCCGATAAAAGCGGCAACCATAGCCACCGGAGACCTGCGCATCGCCGACGCGACGTTACCCGAACGATCGTCGTGGGCCATCGGCGGGGCGAGCCGCCGCCCAAGCACGATCGGCAATGCGGAGAGCGCCGTCACAGCGGCGGCCACGATGAACGGCCAAGGCCAAATCAGCCCGAGCATCTGAAGCAAGACGGGCCCCACCGCATAACCGGTGAAAAAGACAATGGCGTAGATTGCAATGACCCTTCCGCGCGACTCATCACGGGCGATTGCATTGATCCAAGTCTCTCCTGCAAGCCACGGTATAGCAAACCCGGCACTCATCAGAACCCGGATCGCAATCCAGGCCCAGGGTGATTGAAAAAGACCGAGCGCTATGAATCCCAGGCCGCCGATCAGGCATCCGAGCAGGATAGCCGCGACGGATCCGAATCTTGCGATGACGAAGGGCGCGATTGGAAGCGAGAGGAGGATAGCGAATGGCGGAGCCGCGCCCGCCACGCCGATCATCCAAGCCGGCTGGCCCCAGTTCTCGAACGTCAACGATACAAGCGGAAAGCCCAAGCCAAAAGAAATACCGGTGCCGAACGACGTCGAGCACACGGCGGCAAGGCTCAACAGCCTTTGACGAGACCCGAGCTGATCGATCCTCGACGACATTACTTGGTAGCTCCCTCATTTCAACACTGTTGGAATAAAGCTTGACTTGGCCGCCCGCAAGAGCAAATTCCAACACGTATGAAAACGAAACACACCCGTGGCCAAAGAGGGCTTGTCGAAGCCGAACTCGTTCACGCCTCGCTATTGGAGGTGGAGCGCGGCGGCTTGGAGGGATTCGGTCTTCGCTGCGCCGCGCGGGCAATTGGCTGCGACGTTGCGACATTGAGCTATCACTTCGGCTCCAAGGAGGGCCTGGAGCGAGCAATCGCGGACCGGTTGCAAAGTGAGGTGGCCGCCCCGAAGCCCGATTTGATATGGCAAACGCGCCTTACGGCGATGGCAAGATCATATCGGCAAATTGCGAAGCGATACCCCAACGCCTTCCCTTTATTGCTCCGCTTCTGGAGTACCGGACCGGGTGAAATGCAAATATGCGAAGAATGGTATCGAGCCCATTTTGACGCAGGTCTGCGCGAGGCCGATATCCCGGCCGTCGGATTTGCGACTTATGCAGCCATACTCGGCGTGTGCGCAGGAGAGATCGGCGGCCTGCTGAACAAGCCCAGCCCCGAAGCATTAAGCGAAGTTGAAGGTCAGAGCGATCTGCCGCTCACGCAGAAGCTGCTGCCTGCTTTTACGCGCCTCAGCGAGGACGAAGTTTTCGACGCCGCAATTGATATCCTTATATCGGGCATCGAATCCCAGGTCGCCAAACAGGGCTCACGGAAACCGAAACCGCGAGTGCGGCGGACGAAGAGCCACTGATGTTCTGGCGATAACCTCAGGCATTTACTGAGGCGAGAACGTCCGACAGCGCGGAGGCAAAAATATCGAGATCCTCGTCGCGCCCGCACGAAACGCGGATGAAATGCTCCAATCCCTTCGCCACCGGCTTCCTGACGAAGACGTCCCTCTCCAAAAGGCCAGCCAACACGCGCGCCGCGAACGGACCATCGGCGCCGCAGTCGATGGCGACAAAGCTCGCAGCCGACGGCAGCGATGAAAGGCCGTTCTTCTCGGCGATTTTGGCAATCCGGCTTCGCGATGCCGAAATCTGCGCGACGGCTTGCTTCAAGTAATCCTGATCCTGAAGCGCCTGACGCGCGCCGAGCTGCCCGATGCGATTGATGCCGTAATGATTGCGAACCTTGTCGAAGGCCTCAATCGTGCTTCGCTCGCCGATGGCGTATCCGATGCGAGCGCCCGCCAGTCCGTAAGCTTTCGAGAATGTCCGGTAACGGATCACTTGCGCATTCGAAACGTCGATCGGCGGCGACGTCGCCTCTGGCGCCGTATCGCAATACGCCTCATCGAGAATGAGCAGCGTCTCGGGCGGAAGTGACGCGATCAGTGCCGCGATATCGCTGGCTCCCCACCACGTTCCCATCGGGCTGTTGGGATTGGATACGTAGACCACCGGCGCACCGATGGTTTTCGCCGTGTCTATGAGACGCGGAATATCTTCGCGGAATGCACGCATGGGAATGGCATGCACTTTCCCACCGTGCGCCATCACGTGGAAATTGAAAGTCGGATACGCGCCATCCGTCGTGACGACATGCGTTCCCGGCGTCAGAAACAACGAGCAGGTGAGACCAAGAAGCCCGTCGATCCCCTCGCCGACGACGACGCACTCGATCGGTACGCCATGGTGGGCGGCGATCGCCGAGCGCAGTTCATAGCTTTCCGGATCGGCGTATTTCCAATTCTCAGCCGAGGCATCGCGCATGGTCGCGACGGCAAGCGGCGAGGCTCCGAAGACGCTCTCGTTCGCTCCAAGCCGCGCACGAAAGGGCCTGCCCCGTGCACGCTCCAGGGCCTCCGGGCCAACGAACGGCACAAGCTTCGGTAGGGCTGCGATCGTCGGCGTGAAGGGAGGACGTGACATGGGTTGCTCTGGATTGAGGGTTCGAAACTTAGATCAGGCCCAAGTCGGCGAGCTTCTTACGCATATCCGCCGGCATGGATGCAATTTGATCGCTTTTGCCCTTTGCGAGGTCGGGAGGCGCGTCGTCTGCCGTGAGATATCGCCAGCCTTGGAAGGCCCGCCGAGGCGTCGGACGCACGGCGATGAGCGGCGGCGCGAAAAGGATGAGACAGCACGGCGTGCCATCGTCCTTGGTACCATCTTCAAAGCCAATGAGCAGTTGACGCACGAGAATGAAGCCCTTGATGACCCAATAGATCGAGCCACCATCGAGCAGCTCGGCCTGTCGCTTCGGCGACTGGAATGTTCGATGATAGACGCCGCGCTTGCCATCATGGGTCTTGTACGGACGATGCTTGGTCTGCCAAGCCGCAAGATCCTCGACCGTGTTGACGCCGACGCAGAGCTTGACGAGGTGCAATGTCATGGGCAGCGTTTTGCATCAGCGTCGGCGAAACGGCAACCGCCTGTTCACGTCCGATCAGGGCTTGGCCACACAGCTCCCGGCATACTGGGCGAAAACCGGCTGCCCAAAAAGGCCGAAGTGCCGCGAATGCACAGCTGGAAACCTTCCCGTGGCCGGGTCGCGGTCGTAGATGGTCGTCAGATTGAGAAAACCCTCATTGACGACCTCGAGGAAATGATTGGCGTTGATTGCCCGCACGATTTTGAGAGTGGCGGCTGTTCGCCCGCCGAGGATAAGTGACGCCGACTGATGGTCGAGATCGATGCTGCCAATCTCAAACGCCAGGTCCGAGGGCGGAGAGGCCTGGTACTTGCCCGCTTCGTAGGTCCAAGCGTAGCCTTTGTCGAAATCGCAGACGACGTGGGCTGGCATACTTTCCTGAGCAAAGGCCGGAGCGTTCAGCCAAAGCACCCCCGAAAGAGCCGCGATCAGACTCCAAATCCGGCAGTTCGGCATTTGCAAATTCCCATCTCGCAAAGAAGTCCCTCCGACCGTCGTTCAGATCCGCCGCAAATCGTACCAGCATGACGCCGCACTGGGGTCTACGCTAGCGCGATCCATCGGTCCGTACCCGCGGTTTGCCTTCAGACTGCCGCGGATATGTTATGGGCTGCAAACCTAACCCATTAGAGTATTTTCAAGCGACGTGGATACCGGTTCGAGTGAAGAAAATACGACCAAATAAAGAGACAGGGTGAGTGGCCATGCGATCAACAGCTCTATTCATCCTGCTCTGTCTGGCGACCGCTCTGCCGTCCGCCGCTTACGCAAAGAAGCCGAAACCGGAAACACCGGACGACAAGCTCAATTGCAAGCAGATTTCCGGACGGATGCAAGTGCGCATTCTGCAACTCCGCGGCTTTGACAACCAGAAGCAGGTGTCGAACTTTTCCCGCAACATACAGGCAGGCATGGCGGCAACGTTTGGCAATCAGTCGCACGGCGTCGACCCGCAAGGTCAGCACGACGCGGATATTCAGACGCTGCAAGCCTCCAACCAGCGTCTCGTCGCACTGGGCTGCAAGAGCTACGACCTCCAAAAGGAACTCAACGAAACAGACCCGCATGAAACTCCGGCGCCAACCGTCCCGGCACCGAAAAAGAAGAAGACGCCTGCATCTGCATCTCCTCCGGCTCCCGCGGCGGCCAAACCCGTTCCCTGAGGGGCAAGTTGACCTCCACCAATTGCTGACCGGGACGGCGTTTGGCGATAAGCTGGCCGAATGACCGATCCCAACGCCACCCCACCGTCCATCGAACCCGCGACCGTTGTGCCTTGGCCGCCGTTGCTGTTTGCGGGCGCCATCGTGCTTGCATGGACGCTGACCATATTGGCGCCGCTACCGTGGCCCGGGATAGACGACGCTGCCGCGCACTGGCTAGGCCTGAGCTTTGGCGTGCTCGGACTTCTGCTGATCATCTTCAGCTTCAAAAGCCTGCTCGCACATCGAACAACAGTCTTGCCGAACAAGACCCCGAGCGTGCTCGTCACGACCGGACCTTACGTGAGGTTCCGCAACCCGATTTACCTTGGCGAAGTTCTGCTGCTCCTTTATGGAGCCGAAATTACCAAATCGATCTGGTTCGTCGCGGCGGCGGCAATATTCGCCGTCCTGGTGACGGCCTTGCAGATCATCCCAGAGGAACGCCACCTGGAAGCGATTTTCGGCGACGCGTATGCAGACTATAAGTCTCGCACCCGGCGCTGGATTTGATATTTCATCGCCATGAGTAGCGACCTCGCCGAAAAGGAACGTGAGTTTATCGCCGGGCTTGCCGAGGACACCGGCCGCGACCTCGCGGGCTGGATGGCAGCGATCACCGAAACCGGCCTCAGCCAGCGCAACGATATTATCGATTGGCTGCGACACCAAGGCTTCCAGTTTGCGTGGGCCTCGTGGCTTGAGCGCATTCATCACAACGACGGCCGGCTCATCTATGCGAACGACGCCGACCGCGCGCCCGCGCCGAACCGCCGGCCCTCCCCGAGAGAGACGGGCGACGAGCCGCCGGCCCGTGCGCGGCCTTTCCGAGAATGGAGACCACAACCTCCCCCTCCGCCGGCGCCGACACCTGTTGCGGCCATCAGCGGCGATCACATTCAACATCTCCTGAGCGAAGCCAAGGGCTTGCGGCCGCTCGCCGAGCATGTGCTTCGTGAGGTCGGCCGCGCCGTTCCGGGCACTGAATTCGCTGCCACCGCAATCTTCGTCATGATGTCCGCGCCGGCCCCCTTCGCGGCCTTGCATGCAGGGCCCAAAAAACTTCGTCTCTACGCAAACTTCGGAGCGGCAGGAGCTAAGCGCAGCAAACCTGCCGAACCAGCAAACAAAACCGCCCCGCCCTTCCGGGAGATGCTGGTGTTGGACGACGTCCGCGAGCTCGACGAGGATTTCCAGCGGCTGATCCGCGCCGCGGCGGCGCGCTAGTATCCTAGGATCTTCAGCATTCGTTTAGATTGCATCTACCTTGGGCGGTTGGCACCATTGATTTGCCGGAATTTTCGCGCCATTGCGGGCGTGGAGGCGTCGATGTCGGCAAAGCAGGGACCTACAAGGGCGCGATATCTCGCGATCATTCTCGTTATGGCGTTGGCGGGCGGCGCGAATGCTCAGACTGCCAAGCGCGACGCAATCGGCGATTGGCTGAAGAAGGTCGAAGGCAAGACGGCCACCGACGCTCCCGCGACAGCACTTGATCCGACAAAAAAATCTTCAAAGCCCGACGATCCGCCTCCGGCCGACATAGCCGATCCGCGCGATGGCGATCCGCAGTATGAGCGAGCCAAGGCGCTGATGACCGCTATCGATACCGTCCTGAGGGACGCAGCGACGACGCGGGTCGGCGCAAGCAAGCTTCCAAGCCGCGACGATTACGTCATCCCGCCGTTTTGGAAAGAGACGCGCGAAGACCGTAACGCCAAGGTCCGCGACCTCTTGGACGCAGCCCTTGCGATCGTCACCAATGCGCCCGTCGTTGAAGTGCAAAAGCAGATCGAGGTGCTTCGCCATAACATCCGCGAGCTCGAGGACGCTAACGTCAAACTGAAGGAGAAGCAGCTCGTTGCACCGAAAGACGCAACTCTGCCCGGTATCCTGAACGACACCGTCGCCTCGATCGAAGACCAGATCACCGAAAACAAGAAGAGGATCGAAGCCAACCGCGCCGAAATCAAAAATCAGAAAGCCGAGATCGCTTCGGCGTTGAAAAATTCCGGCCTCGACCTCGCCCCGGAGCAGGTCGATTTGTTGCTCGACAGCGTTCTCTCCGGCGATCTCATTCGGCTCGTCGCCGTTTTCAACGCCGCGAAAATGATCGACGGTCAATTGGCAAAACTGATCGGAACTACCGGCGATAACATGGAAGCGGCCCGGCGCTATTTCGCCATGCACGCCGCGCTGTTCGCGATGCTGGTTCAAGCGCAGGACGCGACGATCACCAAAATCGACACGCAGTATCTTCCGAAGCTCGACGCCATCATCGCCGACATAGCCGCGGCGCGTACGCGAACGGGGGATTTGATGAAAGCCGAAAACCGGCCCGACCAGCAGCGCGCTCTCGAATCCAATCGCGCAAGCCAGCAGGTGGCGGACGAGGCAGCAAAAGCCTACCGGCGTTATCTGCAGCAACAGCGTGAGCAAATCGCCGGTGCCCGACTGAAGGCGACGCACGATCTGAAGATTGCCGACAATACCTACGAGACGGTCGAAGCCAGCGTGCAACTGCGAAATTTGATTCGCGAGAGTTCGACATCGTTCGAAGCGATTCAAAAACTCGAAGCCCCGAGTTTCGATCAAATCTTCAAAAGCGATGAGTTGCGCAAGGAATTCGAGCATTTGACGCGCAAGCTTGACGTCCCGGCGAGCTGAAAACCCTGTGTAACCGGCCGCCGAGGCTTCTGTTTAAGTGCCGCATCGATTATGTTCGACTCGGACTATTACATAGTCCCCATGATCAGGCATGCGATGGTATTTTCGGGGAAAATCAGAGAGAGCGCCGCGGCGACGAGGACGTTCGCGCAGCTGCGTATCGACAGACGTGTACTGTCGACACCGGCGCGCACCATTGCGATCTCCAACATTTCTACGATCAGTGTCGGAACGCACGTAACGGCGAGGCCGAAGGGGCTCTTCTGGCTGATCGCGGCGTTGTTCCTCGTTATGGCGTTGGGCTCAATGCGGCCCGACTTCTCATGGGGGCCCCTGACGCCGACAGGCGCAACCGTCGTCCTCGCATTCATCGGGCTCGCGTTCGCCGGACTCGCGGCTCGCCCCGATGACAAGACGCACTATCTGCTGATCTCATCGAACGACGGGATCATCTCGCGCTTTTCCGCGCCCGACCGGTCCATTCTCGAAGAGGTCCGCAGCATTCTCACCGAGAAAATCAACCGCAACGACGAGTCGATGACGTTCAACGTCAACTTCGAGCGTGGTCAGATTGAAAATCTCGGGCCCTTGCATGGCGGGGGCCACCATGCGCCCAGCCAACCGCACGTCACGACAGGCGGACACCCGGCGCAGCCCGGGAGCAGTGGCGCTCCGCAGGATCGAATGCCCCAGCAGGCTGTCGCACAAAGACCGCGGCCGGCACCCGCACAGCCGGAGCACACAGGCCCCGCACCCCGTCAATCACAGCCCCAGCCGCACCAGCAGCCGCAGCCCCAACGAGTTCAGCCGGCGCTTCCAGCGCCAATGAATGGAGCGGCCGCTCCCATTGCCGCTTCGGATTCATTCGTCGATTACACAGGCGTCCTTCCGGCAATCGTGGAAATGCACCGCTTCTACGCACGCCAGACGGGCACCCAGCACTTGGAGCAGCGACTTTCTGAACTCGAGTTGCTGATGCGGGCCGGAACGCCGACCTCAGCGCAGAAAGTCCGGCTGCGAGAATTATCGGGCGAGATGTCCCAGATTCTCGGCGCCTACCCGCAAGCCGTCGAACTTTTCGATCACATCAACGGCCTCGTCTGACGCCTTTCATCGCCGATACTGAACGAACTCCGTCAGTTGACCGACGCGATCGTAAAGCTTGCGCGCGGTCGCGTTGTCATCCTGAGTCGCCCAATACGTTCGGTTCACACCGCGCCGATCGGCTTCGGCGTAGGTCGCCTCGATAAGCGCGCGGCCCACACCCTGCCCGCGCGCCTCCGGCGCAACGAAGAGATCTTCGAGATAGCAGTACCAGGTGAGCGACCACGTCGACCGATGGAAAACGAGAGCCGCAATCCCAAGCGCCTGCCCCTTATCGTCGCGAGCGATCAGCGCCATCATGTTGTCCTCTTGCTTGAGGAGGCGACGCCACGTCTGCGCGATGACATCTTCTGGCACGGTCGCCTTGTAGAAGGCGATATAATCCCGAAAAAGCCGCACCCACGCTTGCTCGTCGCTTGCCACAATTGGCCTGACGCCGACCGTCATCTGCTGCACCTTCCCATCAAATTTCGAGTGTCTCTATGAGGCACCGGGCGCGTCATGTCAGCCACGTTTGGCCGCACCTGCAGCCCGCGGGCATGAAGTCAGACCTGCAATAGCGGCTATTCAGTAACAGGCGCGATCCCGATCGATGCTCCCTAATGCCCGTTCCTTGAACAATCATATGCTCGCTCGTACAAGTCCGGCTCAGCTCTAAAAACGAAGCGAAGAGATGCGGCAGCTTTCCATTTACATCGCAGCGGTGGCGTCATTGTTGGCGTTTGCGGCATACAATCCGCTTTCCGCTGAGATTGAAGCCGGGGGATCCGTTAACTTGGACGCCTGCGCTGGCGATACCACGCACCTCGGCGTGTCCCGCGTCGTCGAAATCAATTCGGCAGGCGGACCCAATGTCGGCGGCGACATGCGCGGCGCCGAGCAGCTGCTGAACGATGGCGAAGTCGTCCTCACGTTCGACGATGGCCCGATGCGGTCGGTGACGAAGCCCATTCTCAAGGCGCTCGCCGACCAATGCACAAAGGCCACCTTCTTCATGGTCGGCCAAATGGCGCTGGCCGACGTCGCGATGGTGCGGGAAGTCGCGGCCGCCGGTCACACGGTCGGCACGCACACCTGGTCGCACAAAAACCTGCGGGCGGTCTCGTTGGCCAAATCCCAGCAGGAGATCGAAGCGGCGATCTCGACCGTGTCGCAAGCCAAGGGCACGCCAGTCGCACCGCTTTTCCGCTTCCCGTATCTGAACTCGACGAAGCAGACGGAGAACTATCTCAAGAGCCGGAATATCGCGGCCATCTGGATCGACGTCGATTCAAAGGATTACCTGACGCGCAGCCCGAAGGTCGTCCAACAACGCATCCTCGCGCAGCTCGCAACGGCGAAGAAGGGCATCATCCTGATGCACGACATTCACGCCTGGACTGCCGCGATGCTACCCGATCTCTTGAAGGAACTTCACGACCGCGGCTTCAAGGTCGTCCACTTCGTACCTGAGGGCCATATCGAGACGATCGCCTCCTACGACGACGCCGCCCAGAAGGCTGTTGCTGCGAAAGAGGCAAAGAAAGCCGCGAATCCGATCACCACGCGCTCGATTGTCTGGCCGATGTCACCGGCTCCGACGCCTACGACAGAGACGGACGTCGCTGCCGTGACAGTGCCCGGAACCAAGCACAAGCCGAGCCGCTATAGGAAAGTTTCCACCAAGCCCTCGATCACCGAAGGCCTATCGGGCGAAAGTTCCGAAGCTCCGGCGACGGCTGCGAAAAGTAAAAAAGGCGTCAAGCCGAAGGAGCCGGAATCGGTCTGGCCGTCCTTCTTCAACTGATCACGCGGCAAGCCTGACGCTCAGGCCGCCCGATTTGGACTGGCGCCAGCCGGCGGTGCGCTCCCTGCTGGCAGAGATGTTATCGAACTCTCCCCAACTGCTGGCACGTGAGCCGAGATTGCCTCGCGCAGGGCTTGCTCCTTCGTATGATCGAGCGAAGTTTGTAAGAGCTCGCCGCCTGTCCCCCTGATCGCCTCCAATAGCTTGTCTTCCGTCATCTTCCTGATTTCGACGAAGAGAGCGGCGCTTCCGGGCGTCAGCTTGGACGCGAGTTTCTTCATGAAGTCGTCGTTAATGCCGTAGTCGGCAAGGGCGCCGCCCAGCGCACCGGAGGCAAGCCCGACCGCCGCGCCAAGCAGCGGCATCAGAAAGATCAAACCGACGAGCGTTCCCCAGAAGCCGCCGGATATAGCGCCCGCAGCGGTCGTATTCATCAGCTGATTAAGCTTCACCCTACCGTCTTCACGTCTGACCGCGATCACGGCATCGCCGATCTCGACCAGATACTCGTTTTGAAGTTGGAGCAGCTTCGTGCGCATTTCTTCGGCTTTCGCCTCGTTCGGATAGACGATGACCACGAGATCGGACATGGCGGTATCTCCAGCGTTGAGAGCCGGACGATCTTGCGCCGAACGATCCAACTTCATCGCCAAGGAAATAGATCAAATTGGAGAAGTCAGCCGCAGCGGATCCGGCGTTAATCATCGCATCGGCCTGGCGATCCGATCTATTTGAGCGCCGCGGTTACCAGCCGGCAACGGCATTGCTTTCTGATTTTTAAGGCGTTGGACGGCTTCCGGAAAGATTGGCGCAGGCAAATTTGCTGGACCCCCGCGATGCGCAGAACGCGCACGACCCTCATGAATCAGGAACGACCAAGATGGATGACACCACGGCAAGCCGCCCCAAATCGGTGGGCACAATCGCTTCGCATAAACGGACACTGGCAGCCTGCGTCGCGATCATAGCGACGCTCGGCGCGACCGCCGTCTTTGCCAACACGAACAACCTCCCCGGCAAGCCAATGGTAACGCCGGTTGCCGATCTGAGCGCGACTCATCAGGACAGTCAGAGCGAGCCGGGCTTCGCCAACCTCGTTGATCGCGTGAAACCGGCCGTCGTCTCGGTGTTCGTGAAAGCGGACCAGATCGAAGATGTCGTCGGCATGTCGGATGGGCAATCGGACGGACAAGACGGGGACAACCCGTTCCAGGGCCAGCCTTTCAACTTCCGTCAATTCGGTCCGCAATCGGACAATGGCAATAGCAATGGCAACGCCAAACCTCGCCACCACCTCATGCAGGCGCAGGGTTCGGGCTTCTTCATTTCCGCGGACGGCTATTTGATTACAAACAATCACGTCGTCGACCACGCCAAGACCGTTGAGGTGGCGATGGAGGATGGAAAACGCTATCCCGCCAAAGTGGCGGGCACCGACCCGAAAACTGACATCGCCCTCCTGAAGGTCGAGGGATCTTCCGACTTCCCGTTCGTGCGCTTCGCATCGTCGAAGCCACGCATTGGCGACTGGGTCGTGGCCATGGGCAACCCGTTCGGTCTCGGTGGAACGGTCACAGCGGGCATCGTATCGGCCAACGGCCGCGATATCGGAGCCGGACCTTACGATGATTTCATTCAGATCGACGCCCCGATCAACAAGGGTAATTCGGGCGGTCCGACGTTCAATCAGTTGGGCGAAGTCGTTGGCGTGAACACCGCCATCTTCTCTCCGTCGGGCGGCTCGGTCGGTATCGCGTTCGACATTCCTGCCGAAACCGCAAAACACGTCGCCGATGAGCTCAAATCGTCAGGTCAGGTCGTTCGCGGTTGGATCGGCGTATCGATCCAGCCCGTGACTGCCGATATCGCCGACAGCCTGGGATTGAAGGCAGCCAAAGGCGCTTTGGTGGACGAGCCACAAGACGGCGGGCCCGCACGTGCAGCAGGGCTGAAGGCGCAGGACGTAATCGTTTCCGTTGATGGGAAGCCGATCAAGGACGGACGCGACCTTGCCCGCACGATCGCCGGCATGTCGCCCGGCAAAGCGATCAGCATCGCAGTCATTCGCGATGGGCAGTCACGGAACTTCGATCTGAAGGTCGGCAAATATCCCGACGACAAGGCTGCTCAACATGAGCCGCCTGCCGACACCGATACGAAACTCGGTATGACGCTGGCTCCCGCCGATAGCGTGCAGGGCGCAGGCTCTAAGGGTGCCGTGGTCGTAAATGTCGATCCCGACGGCACCGCCGCCGAGAAGGGCATTCAGCAGGGCGACATCATTCTGTCGGTTGGAGGCAAATCCGTCTCGGGCCCGCAGGACATAACCAAGGCACTGCGTGAGGCCAAGAAGCAGAGTAAACGAGCGGTCCTGATGCAGCTGAAGACCGCCAACGGCGATCGCTACGTCGCTATCCCGACCGCTTAAAAGCGGACCACATCTCGATTATCGCGAAAAAAAGGAGCCGTCCGTCAATAGCTGACGGACGGCTCCGAAAATCTGAGCCTTGCTCAAGTACGTAAGCACTTGAAAATACAATGGTGCGGTTGAAAGGACTCGAACCTTCACGCCGTTTCCAGCGCTACCACCTCAAGGTAGTGCGTCTACCAATTCCGCCACAACCGCAGTTCCGACCCGTAGGATCTGGAAATCGCGAAAGGGCGTTTGGCGCTGCCCAAATCCGCGAAGACGCCGACGTAACAGAGCGTTCTCACAAACGCAAGCGGCAGTTTGCCAGGGGCCCATCGAACCTTTTGGCTCGGACTCACTCTATATAATGAGGTGATCGCTATTACCGGGCTCCGGATCGCCGGAATCCCGCTTAAATCAGCCGATTTTGAGGTTCAACGCCGTTCGAGAACCAGTCAGATTAACGCCGATGCCATCCAAATTATCGATTGCAAACTCTTCTGCCGCCGTCGATTGGGTCGTCAGCAATGGCTATGTCGAATACGACCGCGCCCTCGCCGTTATGGCGCGCCGGACAGAGGCAATTCGAGAGGGCCGGGCGAAGGAACTGGTCTGGCTGCTGGAGCATCCGCCGCTATACACGGCCGGCACCAGCGCGAAGGAGCAGGACCTTCTAAACCCCCGCTCGCTCCCCGTTTATCATACCAACCGTGGCGGCCAGTTCACCTATCACGGTCCGGGTCAGCGTGTGGTGTACGTCATGCTCGATCTTGAAACCCGCGGCCGCGATATCCGCAGCCTCATAACCCACCTCGAGAAGTGGTTGATCGACACCCTCGCCGAGTTCAACGTCGTGGGCGAAACGCGGCCCGACCGCGTCGGCATCTGGGTCAGACGGCCGTCAAAAGGCGAAGCTGTCGAGGACAAGATCGCCGCGATCGGTCTTCGCGTCAGCCGATGGGTCACAAGCCATGGCATAGCCCTTAACGTCGACCCCGATCTTTCTCAGTTCAACGGAATCGTCCCGTGCGGCATCCGCGATCATGGTGTGACCAGCCTAGCCAGCCTCGGCTTGCCGGTGACGCTCTACGACGTCGACGTCGCGCTGCGCAGAAGTTTTCAACAGATTTTCGGACCGACGAAGCTCATCGAGACCCATGAACTCGATATTTAGGCTGAAAACGGACGATCGGCACGTCAACGCTCAGGCCGCAAAAAGAAAAAGGCGCCTGCATCCGAGGGGGACACAAGCGCCAAACAGGCGATGCCGCAACCTTTTCTCTACCTTATTTTCCCCTCTCCCTCTTTCGAGGCGCTGCCAGCGGGCGGCGCGAGCCCCTTTTCGGAAGAATCGTAGTAGAGAAATCCCCCCTCGACCGAGACGCTTTCCGAACCATCAAGTTCGTACTCGTCGTTCACATTGTCGTTGAGGCGGACGATGCAGCTCTTCTGACAGACCCCGCCAATCACCTTACCTACTGGCAGAACCGCGTCTTGATGGGACGAGCCCTGGGTGATGGTGAGCTTGACCTCATTATCACCTCGGTTGGCAATCGTGGCTGCGGAAGCAGCCGAGGTCATAAGAAGAACTGCGATCATGCGAACCGTAAGAGCCAGAAGGTCAAAACGGCCGCTCCTGCGATCGCGGCAGAAATCCATTACTTCTTCTTCTTAGCTGCCTTCTTGGCAGGAGCCTTCTTGGCGGCTTTCTTTGCAGCTTTAGCCATTTTAAATCGTCCTTCCGTTTGGATCGTTGACAGACGCACGTCTGTCGACCCGACTCGAGTCAGGTCACCTTGACATTGATAAGATTCAAGACAATGCACAAACGAAATTTGGCGTTTGGTGATATCGGAAATTTCGATAGATGAGTTTTCCACGCATCGGATGAGGATTCCACGCGATGGACGTCAATCTCGCTCGTACATTCCTCGTCGTCGCCGAGACCGGAAGCTTCGTCGATACTGCACGCAAGCTGAACATTACCCAATCAACCGTCTCCGCACGCATCAAAGGCCTGGAAGATCTGCTCGGACGGCCACTTTTCACGCGTTCAAAGTCCGGCGCCGAGCTCACGGGCGCCGGCGAACTCTTTCAGAAGCATGCACTCGCGATGGTCCGCGTTTGGCAACAGGCGCAGCTGCAGGTCTCGCTTGCCGATCAGCATCCTGAGCACATTTCGGTCGGCGCTCCGTTGAGCCTTTGGGGCGGATTCCTGTTGAAATGGGCCGCGGGATTGCGAGTCCAGATCCCCGGCATCGCGGTTTCAGCGACTGCGGGCGCCTCGGCCATGTTGAGCCAGCGCCTCATTGAAGGAACGCTCGATCTCGCGATCATGTACCGTCCGTCGCCCCCGCCGGGCCTGACGATCGAACATTTGTTCGACGAGGAGTTCGTTTTGGTCTCGTCATCGAAGGCGGCGGCGCGGCGCGGCGTTAACGACTATCTGCTCGTCGATTGGGGAACGGATTTCTTGCAGGATCATGCCGCGGCATTTCCCGAGCACGCAAATCCCGCGATCAGTCTCGATCTCGGACCGATGGGCCTGGACTATCTGCTGGCGAACGAATGCTCGGGATATTTCCCGGCGCGAATGGTGCGCAAACTGATCGCGCGCGGCCGGGTCAGGGAGCCCAAACGGGCGAGAAAATTCACTTATCCAGTTTATATGGTCTATCCGGAAACCCGGAACGAAGAGGCCTATGAGCCTATTTTGCGCGGTTTGAGAAGGGCGGCCGCCAAGCTCGGCTGATGGCCCGGCCGCCCGACTTCACATATTATCTCCATTCCTGATGCCGCACCGGCTCAGGTGAACGCGCTCAAACGAACTCGAGAATCACCGCATCGACCGCGAGGCTGTCGCCGGGCTGCGCGGCAACCTTCTTCACCTTGCCGTCGCGCTCGGCCTTCAAGATGTTCTCCATCTTCATGGCCTCGACGATTGCCAGATTGTCCCCGGCCTTGACTTCCTGGCCCTCGACGACGTTCACCGCTTTGACCAATCCCGGCATCGGGCACAGCAGGAACTTCGACATATCGGCCGCAACCTTGACCGGCATCAGCGCGGCAAGTTCCGCCTCGCGCTGCGTATAGACGTAGGTCGGCGCCTGGATGCCGCGATAGGAGAGGGTCATCCCATTGGAAATCGGACGAACCTGAACCGCAACCTCGGCCCCATCGACCTCACCGAACCAAACCGGCTCGCCCGGCCACCACTCGGATGTGATCTCCATGGTCTTCGCCGGCTGACCATCGCCGCCGAGGATTGATACATAATAAGGCCCGGGAATGGCGCCGAGGACTTCGAGCTCAACCGTCGCCGAGCCGATTTTAACGATTCTGCGCTTGGCGAAGCGGATCGAATGTCCCGACATCTGGTCTGTGATATCTCGGCGGCGCGAATTGCCGAGGTGATCGATCGTCCCCGCCACTGCGGCGAGCGTGACCAAGTCCTTGCCCTCGGGAGCCCGAGGCGCAAACCCTTCGGGGTACTCTTCTTTGATGAAACCCGTCGAAATCTTGCCGGAACGCCAGCGCGGATGCTGCATCATCGCCGAGACGAAAGGCACGTTATGCTGGATGCCGTCGATGTAGAATGCATCGAGCGCATCCGATTGGGCGTCGATCGCCGCTTCCCGCGTGGGTGCATGCGTGACGAGCTTGGCGATCATCGGATCGTAATACATCGAGATCTCGCCACCTTCGAAGACGCCGGTGTCGTTCCGGACCGTGACACCTCCCTTGGTTGCCTCTGCGGGCGGCCGGTATTTGACCAGGCGGCCGATCGACGGCAGGAAGTTCCGGAACGGATCTTCAGCGTAGACCCGGCTCTCGACTGCCCACCCGTTGAGCTTGATGTCGGACTGCTTGAACGGCAGCTTCTCGCCCGCCGCGACCCGAATCATCTGCTCGACGAGGTCGACGCCCGTCACAAGCTCCGTCACCGGATGCTCGACCTGAAGGCGCGTGTTCATTTCAAGAAAATAGAAGGAGCGGTCCTGGCCGGCGACGAATTCGACGGTGCCCGCGCTATCGTAACCGACGGCCTTCGAGAGGGCGACGGCCTGCTCGCCCATCGCCTTGCGGGTCTTCTCGTCGAGCAACGGCGACGGAGCTTCCTCGAGAACCTTCTGGTTCCGGCGCTGGATGGAGCATTCGCGCTCACCGAGATAGACGACATTGCCGTGCTTATCGCCGAGCACCTGAATTTCGATGTGGCGGGGATTTTCGATGAACTTTTCGACAAAGCAGCGGTCGTCCCCGAAGGATGATTTGGCTTCCGAACGGGCAAGCTCGAAACCTTCCGCAGCCTCTTTCGCGTCGTAGGCGATGCGCATGCCCTTGCCGCCGCCGCCAGCGGAGGCCTTGATCATCACCGGATAGCCGATCTCGTTCGCGATCTGGACCGCATGCTTGGCGTCCTTGATCTCGCCCATGTAGCCGGGAACGGTCGAAACCTTGGCGGCAGCGGCCGCCTTCTTGCTTTCGATCTTGTCGCCCATCGCGGCGATGGCTTTGGGGTTGGGGCCGATGAAGACGATGCCGTTCTTCTGCAGCGCGAGCGGAAAGGCCTCCCGCTCCGACAGAAACCCATAGCCAGGATGAACCGCCTCAGCGCCCGTCGCCTTGCAGGCCTCGATAATCTTATCCATCAGGAGGTAGGACTGCGCAGCGGGTGCAGGACCGATGTGGACGGCTTCATCGGCCATTTCGACGTGGAGAGCGTCCCGGTCCGCGTCCGAATAGACCGCAACCGTCTTGATGCCCATTTTGCGCGCCGACTTTATTACGCGGCAGGCAATCTCACCGCGGTTGGCAATCAGAATTTTCTTGAACATCGGCGGGTCCCGGTCCTTCCCCTAAGCTCTTTTTGGGTGCCTCAGCTTGTCGCAAGGCAAGCGCCCGTTCTAGAGCCTGTGGAAGGCGTCGTAAACACGCCTCGAGATAGGCCGGCACCACGAACTGTGCGATCCGCTGCCGCACAGCTGAAGATCGCCGAGGGCGGTCTTTACCGGCCCGATCGAAGGTCAATCGAGCCGAAATCCCTTAAGCCGTCAGGCAGCATCGCCAAGCCGGCAGACTGCCTCGGTAAGAACAGGGTGAATCCGGGGGCTCTCTCGATTCAAATACGAGACGAGGGCCTTCTCACTCGGGCTCAAACGGCCGTTGCGGCCGAGGCGGCTGACAAGCCATGTTGCTTCCGCTTCGGCAATTTCCTCGTGCGTAATGATCTCGATGCGCTGGTGCTCGAGCCGGGCCAACGCACGCTCCTCCGCCGTCTGATCGAGGTAAGCGTCCTGCACGGACGCCAAGTTCGCCTGCACCATGGAAAGAAGAGCCGCGAGCATCGACGTCTCCTCTCCCGTATTGTCGAGCGTCGCTTCCTGCCGCAACGCTTCTTCGCGCGAGGGAACCGCATAGCCCGATGCCGCCATCATCACGTTGGCGATCGCTTTTACGAAAAGATCGGTCCACGCAGGATTGGGCGCACCGCCCGAAATCGCTTCGTCGATATCGAAGAGAACGTCGGCCTCGGCCCGGGTCACCGCAACCGCCCCGTCGCCGGCGAAGGCGTAGAGCATGCGCCGAATGAGATCGACCTCAGCCTCGCTGATGCTGCCGGACGGCACGGCTTTACCGTTGCGCAGCGGCCCGGCGCCTTCGATGACCGCGTGCTTGACCTGCTCAAGCGCAAATTTGACGAGGCTGACGGGAGCCCAGCGCGCCTTGTCGAGAACATTGACGACGAGATCAAGTTCGGTCTTCCGATCGATCTTTCCATCTTTCGAAACGCGATCTATCAGCCAATTCGAGTTGTCGGCCGTGATGTAGCCCCGGGGCGCTTCCTGAAAGACGATATAGTCCGTGATGGCTTCGACGAGAAACTCAGGCCACTCGGGATGACATGCCCGGCAAGCATCATTCAACGCAAAGAGAAGGTCTGCTTCATTCGATGAGACGATGCCGTCCTCATAGAAGACGCGGCGCAGCTGCATGATATCGGTCAGACCGATCGTTCCGCGCACCAAAATCTCGTCAATCGGTAGTGACCGCAGCCCACTCATCGAATGTCCCCACACCCAGGCCAACTATGGCCAAGGAGCGTAGGTCGCGATGTTTAATTGCACCTTAAGAGGCGAGCGAAAATTGAACACGCAAAGAACCGTCTGGCGGAATGTGGCTGCGTCGTCACAAACCTCCGAAACGTCGGGGGGCCGCAGCTCCCCGCTGCGACCCCCGTAACCCCCCGCCGTGCTCCCGCGTGCGCGACGGGTAGTTTCGATGGAGTTATCTACACCTCAGAATGAACGGTTGCTGAAAGCCCGCCCGGTCCGCGCCAATGCGTTCAATCTTTCAAGCGCAGCACGACGGCCGTGGGTATGGAGCGGACACAATAAAGCCCGTCCGGAAGGGGGGATTTCCGAACGGGCACGCCGGCTCAGTGCGATATAGGACGCACGCGGCCGAATGAAAAGTTCCGGCGGGAAAAGCTTCCATGGCCCGAGTGCGATCGGCTGCTGCCCGAGCGTGATCCCGCAATCACGACGAGCAGATGCTAAGGGAACGAACGCTGCCCCCAATTCCGTCGCGAACGCGCTGACGAAGTGCGAGGAAAACGGGTGAATTGAATGTCAGGCCGCAAGCTGAGCCAGCAGCCGGGCGCGCGATTGCGGAAGCGATTGGCCGCGCGGAAGCAAAAGATGCTTCTCGATGAAATGTCCCGTCAGTACGAACCCGAGATTCACGTCCTGCGCCGTCACCGGTCCCGACCGCTGCTTCGTCAGGAACTGAGGCAGCGCCAGCAGCTTATCGCGGTAGGGTTCGCCGGCTGAGGCGGAGACGGCTCGGCCCGACTTCGGCGAAACGTAGATGAGCTGGTCGTTGCTACCGGTTGCGGCGCATTGACTGAGGTCGAGACCAAAGCCCAGCTCGTCGAGCAGCGCCATTTCCCACCGGACGAGAAGCGCCGGCCATACTGTCAAATCATTGAGAAAGCCGAGAACGAAGAGCGTAATTTCATAAAGATTGGGATGGGGATCGCGTTCGGGCAGCAGCCGCGTGAGGGCCGTGATCGAAGAAAGCGCCATCAGCGCCTGCGCATCGTCGAGCGTCTCGGCGGCAAATGCACGCCGCATTTCAAGGCTCATGGTGCCGAGCTGGTCCGCGAGACGCGCCTTCCATTCCGCATCGACATGATTGCCGAGTTGCAGAATGGGCCTAAGGCGCCGCGAACGCCCACCATGCACAAGCCCCATGTGCCGGCCATGCGCTCTCGTCCATAGATCGACGATCGCCGCAGTCTCGCCGTGGGGCTTTACCGAAAGAATGATGCCTTCATCGGACCATTGCATATGGCTGAATAGCCGGCGCCTTACGATTTAGGGAAGGGTAGCCCCATTTCCCGGTAACGCTCGGGGTCGCTTTCCCAGTTCTCACGCACTTTGACAAATAGGAAGAGATGCACCCGGTGGCCAGCCATCTCTTCGATCGCGTGCCGGGCCGTACTCGATATTTTCTTGATCGTTTCGCCGCCCTTGCCGAGCACGATCTTTTTCTGGCTGTCGCGTTCGACGTAAATCGTCTGTTCGACGCGCGCCGAGCCGTCCTTCAGCGTCTTCCAATCTGTGGTCTCGACCGTCGTCGTATACGGCAGCTCTTGATGCAGGAAGCGATAGACGCTTTCCCGCGTCATCTCGGCCGCCTGCGTCCGCATCGGCACGTCCGTCACGTCGTCTTCCGAATAGTGCCATGGGCCCTTGGGCACGAGCTTTGCGAGATACGTCCGCAAATCCTTGATGCCCTGCCCTTCCGTTGCCGAGATCATGAAAATGCGATCGGGCACAAGCAGCTCATCGACCATTTTTGCCAATGACAGCAGCCGCGGTTTGTCATCCACGCGGTCGATTTTATTCAAAATCGCGATCTTCGGCATCCGAGCCGATTTGAGCCGCTCGATGATGCCATGCACGTCGTCGTCTATACCTGCCGCCGCGTCGATGACGAGCAGCACGGCATCCGCGTCTTCAAGTCCGCCCCACGCCGCATCCACCATCGCCCGATCCAACCGGCGCTTCGGGTTAAAGATGCCGGCAGTATCGATGAAGACGATCTGGCTGTCGCCCTCGATCGCGATACCGCGAATGGGCGCCCGGGTGGTTTGAACTTTGTGCGAAACGATCGCGACCTTGGCGCCGACGAGCGCATTGACGAGCGTCGACTTGCCAGCGTTCGTCGGCCCGATGACCGCAACGAAACCGCAACGCTGATCGGCAGCGTCGGGTGGTGAGGAAACTGCTTTGTCGTCAGCCATCGCCTATCCGGGCTCCTACGCCTTCTCGAGTTAGAAGCGCCGATGCTGCCGCCTGCTCGGCAATGCGCTTCGAAGCCCCCTCGCCCTGCGCGGGCGCCTTTCCAGTAATCAAGACCTCGGCCGTAAATCGGGGCGCATGATCCGGCCCGTTGCGCGCCACGACGGTATATCGAGGCAGCGCCAGTCCCTGCCCTTGTGCCCATTCCTGCAAAGCCGATTTGGCGTCGACGGCAACTTCAGGAACGAGTTCGCTCTGTTCCTGCCAGAGCCGGTGAACAACGCCGCGCGCCTTTTCGAAGCCGCCATCGATGAACACCGCGCCGAGAAGAGCCTCGGCTGCATCGGCCAGAATGGTCGTCTTGTTGCGACCGCCACTATCGGCTTCGCTTTCCGACAGAATAAGATGGGCACCAAGCCCGATAGCGCGAGCGACCTTGGCGCAGGCTTCGCCCCGAACGAGGCGATTGTAGCGCCGCGCAAGCTCCCCTTCGCTGGCCTCGGGATATTGCCCATTGAGAGCCTCGGCGATCGCGAGCCCAAGAACCCGGTCGCCGATGAATTCCAGCCGCTCGTTATCGAACCGGGCAACCTTCCCGCCGCGAACGCTCGCGTGTGTCAGCGCGCGCTCCAGGAGCGCGGGATCCTTGAATTTGTATCCGAGTTTGGTCTCGAGTTCTTTAAACTTGCGAGGTCTCAGCATGGCGCAAATGCCACTTTGCGGTCACCGCACGAGAGTGAAGAACCTGTCCCAACGGATGTCAAATGGCCAAGTCCACGGAGCATACCAGCGGAAGGCATCCGGCTCGTCGACTTTGGCAGAGAAGAAGATGATCTCGGCACGGCCAATAAAGTTCTCGTAAGGGACGAACCCGACAGCGCTACGAACCCGGCTGTCGGTTGAGTTGTCGCGGTTATCGCCCATCATGAAGTAGTGACCCTCGGGAACCTTATAGACCCCCGTATTGTCGTAGGGTCCATTCGGGTCGCTATCGAGAACCTTATACTTCACGCCGTTGGGAAGCGTTTCCTCGAATACCGGTATAGTCCGCTCGCGGCCATCTTCAAAAGTCGTGAATTCACCGGCGGGCACCTTCGGTATCGCCTGCCCATTGATAAAGAGCTGACCGTTCTTCATCTGGACTTCGTCACCCGGCAGGCCGATGACCCGCTTGATGTAATCGGTCGAGTTGTCCCGCGGCAGCTTGAATACGGCGACGTCTCCCCGCTTCGGCTCCGCGCCGAAGATCCGCCCTTCGAAAAGGTTCGGACTGAAGGGAAAGGAGAACTTGCTGTAGCCATAGGACAGCTTCGAGACGAACAGGTAATCGCCGATCAGCAGTGTCTCCTTCATCGAGCCAGACGGAATATTGAATGGCTGATAGAAGAAGACGCGGACGAACATCGCTATGGCGAGTGCTTCGACGACGATGATGAGAGTTTCAGACCAACTCGATCTCGACGCCTTGATACCAACGCTCATCCAGAGGCTCCTCTGCGCCGCCAGGCGGCATTGGCCGGGGCTCGCTTCATGTTAGGGGGTCCGCTATAGCGAGTTTGCACCTGAGCCGCAACGACGGGCATAAACCTGACAAAACGGTAAGGAATAACAGTAACTCAACGCCGCGGCGGCCTTGCGGCAAGGGGGGCTCAGCGACGATTTTAACCGCGGCGAAATAGTTCAGTCGCCTCGATTTTCCTCGTCCCGGACCGCCGAGATGATCACGATTGCTTGGGCAAGCGGATATTCATCCGTCAGGGTGACGTCGATGCGCGCCTTGAAACCCTTCGGTATCAACTTTGCGAGGCGCGCGCCTGCGCCGCCCGTCAGCGACAATGTCGGGCGTCCCGACGGGTCGTTGACGACCCCGATGTCCTTCAAATGGACGCCGTGACGAAAACCGGTCCCGAGCGCCTTCGAAGCCGCCTCCTTGGCGGCAAAGCGCTTTGCGAAGGTTCGGGCCGCGTGGGCCCGCGAGAACGCCTTCCGGCGCTCTTCCGTCGTGAACACGCGCTGGAGAAATCGATCGCCAAAGCGCTCAATCGTCCGCTCTATCCGCCGGATATCGCAGAGATCATTGCCGATGCCGATGATCATCGCCCTCTCTGCACCGACAGCGCCTCGCGAGCCTCGTCCATCAGAACGCGCATGCGGCGGACGGCCATGGAAAGACCGCCGAAAATCGCCTCGCCGATCAGAAAGTGGCCAATATTCAGCTCGACGATTTCGGGGATGCGCGCAATGGGCTGCACCGTGTTGTAGGTAAGCCCATGCCCGGCGTGAACTTCAAGCCCGGCCGACGCACCGGCGCTGGCCGCCGTCCTATGCCGCTCGAGCTCCGAAGCGACGCCGGCGGCATCGTGCTCAAGCGCGAGATGGCAATACTTGCCGGTATGAAGTTCGACGATATCGGCATCCACCTTTGACGCCGCCTCGATCGTCTTGATGTCGGGCTCGATAAACAACGAGACCCGAATGCCGGCATCCTTGAGCTTCGCGATCAGCGGCTTCAGCGTCTTCACCGCCCCCTGCACATCGAGGCCGCCTTCCGTCGTCCGTTCTTCGCGCCTCTCGGGCACGAGGCAACACGCGTTCGGCACATGCCGTAACGCGATTTGAAGCATTTCGTCCGTGGCCGCCATTTCGAGATTGAGAGGACGCGTCAGCTCGTTTTTCAGCCGCGTGATGTCCGCATCCGAAATGTGCCGGCGATCTTCCCTGAGATGCGCGGTGATGCCGTCGGCGCCGCCTTCGATCGCGAGATGCGCCGCACGCAGCGGATCGGGATGCAAGCCTCCGCGCGCATTCCTGAGCGTTGCAACGTGATCGATATTTACGCCGAGTCGCAATGCGCGAACTGGCGCCGGCGCTTGACCGGTTTCGGGAACTTTGCGGTTTGCCACCACGTGTTTCTGCCACCAATGATGAGGGGAAAATTGCCTTGCCGCCGCCGGTAATCTTAGCGGGGCCCGCGGTGCCTTTGGAAAACACGCACTGCCCGGCGCGTAGGATAGTAGCTAAATATCGCTGCTATCAAGCCGACGAGAAGGCCCCCGACGATCATCGGCTCGACGATGGGCGATAAATAATCGACGGCCGTATTGAGATTCTCCGGTGAGGGAGCGCTCAGCGTGGCGCCAAGCGCGTTGGCCGTATCGGTAAAATGGTCGGCGGCGTAGGCGGGATCTTGTCCGAGAAGCAGTGCGCCTGCGACGTACGAACCGCTCCAGATTGCCGGCCAGCTCAAGGGGTTGCCGATGAAGGTCCCGAGCAGTGCGGCGGGCATGCTAACACGCAGGACAAAGGCAAGCGTGAGCGCGAGTATGGTTTGGAACCCGAGAAACGGCGTGCAGGCGCTGAATACTCCGAGTGCGAACCCCAGCGCCACCTCGTGCGGCGTCGCCCGAAGCAGAAGCAATCGCCGCCAGAAGTAGCGGAGCCTGTTGCGGAGTACGGCTGTATTGAACAGCCACAGGCCGTCCCGCACTCCAGATACTGTAGGCTTCTCGTTCAACGGTACTCTTTCCTATCGACTCTTCGAAAAGCCTCAAGCCAGAGAACGCATAGAATAGCTCACTCGAACAGCCGTTCCACCTTCGCAACCGAGGATTTCGCCCTGAGTCCGGCGACGATGTGGTTCAAATGCACCAAATCGAATACCTCGAGCTCGATATGCATGACAGTGAAGTCTGCCGCACGGCGGGCCATCTTGATATTGTCGATATTGCCACCTGTCTCGCCGATCACCTTGGCGATCTCGGCAAGTGAGCCAGGCGCGTTAACCGCGGTGACGCTGATCCGCGCCGGAAACCGTTGAGGCCGCTCGGGATCGACATCCCAAGTCACGTCAATCCAATGTTCTTCCTCGTATTCCTTGAGGCGTGGTGAGTGGATCTGGAACACCCGGATACCCTCACCGGGCGCCATGACACCGACGATCCGGTCGCCCGGAACCGCGCCGCCAGGCTCGAACGCGACCGGCAATTCCTGGCTCGGACCGCCGATCGACACGGCTGTCGTGCTGTCGATCTCGGATGTGCGGAATTTGAGGCTATTGACCTTTTCGATATTGAACCAGCCCTCCTGCTCGCGGGCTCGGCCGAAACGCCGGGTCGGCTTGTACCCTTCATCCCCAGGGGCTTGCCCATGCGGCAGGATCGCGCCGAGCACATCCTGTAGGGGAACATCGTTCCGCCCGACGGCTGCCAGCAGGTCGTCGGCCGCCTTGAAGCCGATCTTCGGAGCGGCGGCTTTGACCTTTTCTTCCGAATAGTCGACTTCGAGCCCCGAAAGCGTCGAATTAACGAGTTGCCGCCCGAGCTCGATAAACCGCCGGCGATCGGCCTCGCGGGCAGCTCTCCGGATCGCCGCTCGTGCGCGCCCGGTCACGGCGAAAGCTTCCCACGCCGCCGGGCGGACATGACCCTTCGACGTCTCAATGACGACTTCGTCGCCGTTACGCAGATGCGTATCGATCGGAACGTGACGTCCGTTGATGTAGGCCGCGATGGCTTCATTGCCGATATCGGTGTGCACGGCATAAGCGAAATCGAGCGGCGTCGCCCCGCGCGGCAGCGCGATGAGCCGTCCCTTCGGCGTGAAGCAAAAAACCTGATCGTGAAACAGTTCGAGCTTGGTGTGCTCGAGAAATTCCTCCGGGTTCGCCGCCTCGAGCAGTGAGGAAATCATTGCGCGGAGGCGCCCGTACGGGCTGTCGTCTCCGTCCAATTCCAGCTCGAAGCCGTGGCCGTTCACGAGGCCGCGCTGTTGATCCTTGTAGAGCGCATGCGCGGCAATGCCGAACTCGGCGATATGCTGCATGTCATACGTGCGGATCTGCAGTTCCACGCGCTGATGGCGCGGACCGTAAACGGTCGTGTGGATCGACTGATAATTGTTCCGCTTCGGAGCCGATATGTAATCCTTGAAGCGGCCGGGAACCGTGCTCCAAGTCGTGTGGACGATGCCGAGCACGCGATAGCAGTCCTCGATCGAATCCACGACCACCCGGAACCCGTAGATATCCGACAGCTGTTCGAGACTGATCTGCTTATGCTCCATCTTGCTCCAGACGGCATAAGGCTTCTTCTCTCTCCCGAACGTCTCCGCCTTGATGCCAGCATCGGCGCATTTGCGCGCGATCGCCTGACGGATTTCCTCAACGAGCCCGCGATTGCGCTCCCGCATTTCGCCGAGCTTTTCGGTAAGCGCGTCATAGGCCTCGGGATGCAGCCAGCGGAAAGCGTGATCCTCAAGTTCCTCGCGCAACGCCTGCATGCCCATCATACCGGCGAGCGGCGCATAGATATCGAGCGTCTCTTCCGAATTGCGGCGGCGGCTCTCGGGCTTCATGTGCTCGAGCGTCCGCATGTTGTGCAAACGGTCCGCAAGCTTGACGAGGAGCACGCGGATATCACTGGAGATCGCGATGAGAAGCTTGCGGAAGCTTTCCGCCTGCTCGGCCTTTTTGGAAACGAGGTCGAGGCGTTTGATCTTCGTCAGGCCGTCGACGAGGCTGCCGATTTCTGGCCCGAACATCTGATCGATTTCAGCCCGCGTTGCGTCCGTATCCTCGATCACATCATGGAGGAGCGCCGTCGCAATGGTCGCGTCGTCGAGCTTCAGATCCGTAAGAATGGCCGCCACTTCGAGCGGGTGGGAAAAATAGGGTGCCCCCGACGCGCGCTTCTGATGGCCGTGCGCCTTCATTGCATAGACGTAGGCGCGATTGAGCAGCGCCTCGTCCGCTTTTGGATCGTATTTGAGAACTCGCTCGACGAGTTCGTATTGCCGCATCATGACCCGCCGCACTCCTTCACGGTGCAAGCGTAACCGAAGACGCAGCACACATTAAAGTAGATCGGTACGAGCTTGATGTCGCGAGACGGGCTAATGAAATATTAGCGAGAACGGTCGCGGGGATCCCGGTCCCGCTCGCGGCCGGACCCCGAACCCGATCCGATGTTGGCCGAAGGCTCCAGCGGCGTCATGCTCTCCAGCCCGCGCAGAAGCTGCTCTTCCGTCATCACATCGACCTGAGTATCAGACGAAAGATCGTCGCGGCCGAGCATCGGCGCGCGGCGCTCGGGCGGCAGCAACGGCGCCGCAACGGCCTCCGGCTCGTCGACTTCGGTGTTCTTCTGGATCGATGAGATCAGCGTTTCGCGCATGTCGTCGGGCGACAGCGTGCGTTCAGCGATCTCGCGCAGTGCGATGACCGGATTCTTGTCGTCATCGGGCGCGATTGTGATGGAGCTGCCGTTGGCGATGGACCGCGCGCGATGCGCTGCGAGGAGAACCAATTCAAATCTGTTTGGAATCTTGTCGACGCAATCTTCGACGGTGACGCGAGCCATGGGCAGGACCTTCCCTTGGTAAAACTGGCACGTTGTAAGGCATTAAAGGGGCGCAAACAGCCGATCGGACCGCCTTCCAGCGCCACGCTGATGCCTCTTTGCCACGTTTGGATGTATTAATCAAGTAGTACAGAGGAGAAGCAAAACCGAAATTGCTCGCCCCGTAGCATTCTACTTCAATCGCGGTTAAACAGACTAATTGTCACAATTGTTGACTCGCATTCACATCTGGTAACCCATAAGAAAGAAGCGTTCTACACCGTAGACGCGGACGCTTTCGAAATTGCCTAACCGATTAGAGAAAATGGGCTTTTGCCCCCTTCCAGAAATTTCTGGACGATGTTTAGTTGGCGCCATTCCTCTTTAGGAAACGAAAAATGCATTTTTATCCGACCGAACGAGTTGCTCTATTCATCGACGGCGCGAACCTCTATGCGACGGCGAAGTCATTAGGCTTCGATATTGACTACAAGCGCCTGCTTGGAATGTTCCGGCAAAAGGGCCAGCTCGTTCGCGCGCTCTATTACACGGCTCTCGCAGAAGAGCAGGAGTATTCGTCGATCCGCCCGCTGATCGACTGGCTGGACTACAACGGCTTCTCCATGGTGACGAAGCCGACGAAAGAATTCACCGACGCAACCGGCCGCCGGAAAATCAAAGGCAACATGGATATTGAGCTGGCAGTCGATGCCATGCGTCTGTCCGACAGCCTCGACCACATCGTGATTTTCTCAGGAGACGGCGATTTCCGCAGCCTCGTCGCCGCGCTTCAGCAGAAAGGGAAACGCGTAAGCGTCGTTTCGACCCTTCAGACTCAGCCGCCGATGGTTGCCGATGAGTTGCGCCGTCAAGCCGATCAATTCGTCGACCTCGCGGATCTAGAAGAGCAGGTTGGCCGCTCCCAGAGCGGTGGCCAGAACGGCGGCCAGAGCGGCGCTCGCGCTCCGCGTGATGGACGCGGCTATACGGCGCGCGCACCGCTTTCGCCTGTGCGCGACCCAAACTACCTCGGCGACGATGACCTCGCGGAAGAAGAAGTCTGAGCACTTTTACGTCTTCTTCAAAACGTGCATCGACGACACATGGCGGCCGGGACGATGGGCAATACGGTCTTTGGTCCAGAGGCTCCCAAGGATTGCCCTCGCTGTCCGCGGCTCGTCGCCTACCGCAAAGAAAACCAGACTGAGCAACCGGAGTGGTTCAACGGCGCAGTGCCCTCATTCGGCACTTCTCAAGCGCGTCTTCTGATCGTCGGCTTGGCTCCCGGACGAACCGGCGCCAACCGTACCGGCCGGCCGTTTACCGGCGACTATGCCGGTAATCTACTCTATGAAACCCTCATCGAATACGGATTTGCCAAGGGCGAATATCATGCGCGCCCCGATGACGGCCTGAAGCTTGTCGACTGCATGATAACGAATGCCGTGCGCTGCGCGCCGCCCGAAAACAAGCCGGAGCCGGGAGAAATAGCGAATTGCCGGCCCTTCTTCGAGGCGCGGTTGGCAAGCCTGCCGAAACTGAAGGTGATCCTCGCGCTCGGCCGCATAGCCCACGATCAAACACTTGCCGCGCTCGCGAAAAAGAAATCGCTCCATCCCTTTGCCCATGGCGCACGCCACGCGCTGAGCCCTAATTGCGCCCTCTACGACAGCTTCCATTGCTCGCGCTACAATACCAGCACGCGCCGGCTAACGCCCGAAATGTTCCGCGCGGTTTTCGAAGACATCAGGCGCGAGTTGGCCTGAGATCGGCAAGCAACTCCCGCGCATGCGATGGCGGCGTTTGCACGGGATAGACGACGCGATAGATCACGCCATTCCGAATGATCATTGTCAGACGTTTGAGATACGTCGCGCCGCCCGTCTCAAATCGCGGCAGGTTTAATGCGTCGGCGAACGCGAACGTCTGGTCGCTCAGCAATAGGTAGGGAATACCGGCACGCGTCGCGAACGCCTGCTGACTTTCCGGCGATTGACCGCTGAGCCCAAAGATCTCGTAACCCAGAAGCTCGAACTCCGTGTAGGCGTCGCGAAATCCTTCAGCTTCCGGCGTGGATCCATGCGCACCGGGAATGACGTCCCAATCCGGCGGGTTCGCAACGCCGGGAGTTCCCGTCATCGGATAAACGAAAACGACGGCACGCTCCTGATAGCGCGCGAGATTGACGCTTGCACCCCGCGTCGCAGGAAGCGCCACGTCCGGGAGGCGCGTACCGGCAATCAAGTGCTTCGCGGTGCCATCATCGACGGGCGACGGCCAGGGCCAGTTCGTTTCCATTACGTGCTCTTATTCGACTTGAGCCATGCGAGCACATCGCCGGCATTCCGGTCCGGAGGAAAGACTGGATAGAAAGCGTGCGCGACAATGCCCGCGTCGATAATGAGCGCAAGACGCTTGGCCAATGTGGACCCTTCGACCACCATGACCGGGAGCCGCGTGGCACTGGAAAATTCGAGGTCGACATCGGACAACAACGCAAACGGCAGATGCAAACGCTCGGCGGCCTCTCGCTGATACGCACTATCCTGTGTGGAAAAGCCGTAGACTTGATCGGCTCCGGCCACTCGCAAATCCGCATAGAGATCGCGAAACGCACAAGTCTGGGGCGTGCAGCCACGCGCGCCTGGAATTTGGTCCCAGCCGCCGGGAAGAGACACACCGGGCCGGCCGGTCATTGGATAAACGAACATGACCGTTCGCCCGGGGAGCCGCGCAAGATGGACCGTAGAACCGTCAGTCGCGGTGAGTCCGATGTCGGGCAAAGCAAGGCCGGTCAGATGGCGAGCAGCGCCATCGTCGACGGGGCGTGGAAGGCTCGCCCAATCGACGTCCATGAAGTCGGCACCCGCCACGGCTTCAGCCCTTCTCTCGCATCAAACGCGCTTTCTGACGGTTCCAATCGCGCTTGGCCGCGTCCTGACGTTTGTCGGCGTGGTTCTTGCCTTCGGCGAGGCCGATCTTGACCTTCGCCCGGCCCTTTTCGTTAAAATAAAGTTCGAGCGGAACGAGCGTCATTCCCTTTCGTTCCACGGCGATGCCGATCTTGTGGATCTCGCTCGCGTGCATGAGAAGACGCCGCTTGCGGCGCGGCTCATGCGGGAACAGTGCGGCGCCCGGATATTCCGCGATGTAGCTGTTGATCAGCCAGACCCCGCCATCCTCAACCGAGGCATAGCTCTCCGCGATATTCGACTGGCCGCGGCGCAACGATTTCACTTCCGATCCGAGAAGCTCGATACCCGCTTCCCAACTATCGGTGATGAAATACTCGTGCCGCGCCTTGCGGTTCTCGGCGACCAGCGTCGTGCCGTCGTCGCGTTTCGAAGCCATAACTTAATGCTTTCGGGCCGCCGTCACTCGGCGGCCTTTGCGTCGATCAGATCCAGACGGAGAAGAACGGCATCGATCGCCCGGCGGCTCGCCTCCGACACGGGAACCATGGGAAGACGCATGTCTGCGGTCCCAAAGCCCAACCGCGACACCGCGTACTTAACCGGCGCGGGATTGGTCTCGATAAAGAGAACCTCGTGCAACGGCATCAGCCGATCCTGAAGTGCCAGCGCCTTCTTGAAATCGCCCGCCATGCACGCATTCTGGAACTCGGCACAAAGCCGTGGCGCCACGTTCGACGCGACGGAAATGCAGCCCGCACCGCCATGCGCCATGAAAGCGAGCGCCGTCGCGTCTTCGCCGGAGAGCTGGCAGAACTCGGCCCCGAGTGCCGCCCGCGTCTGCGATGGCCGCGCCAAATTCGCAGTCGCATCTTTGACGCCGACGATGTTCTTCAGCTCATAGCACCGCGCCATCGTCGCGACCGACATATCGACGACCGAACGGCTCGGAATGTTGTAGATAATGATCGGAATATTAATGGCGTCATTGATCGCCTTGAAGTGCTGATAGAGGCCTTCCTGGCTCGGCTTGTTGTAATACGGCGTTACGATGAGCACGGCGTCCGCGCCGATTTTTTCTGCATATTGCGAAAGCTCGACAGCCTCATCCGTGGAATTCGAGCCCGTGCCCGCAATAACGGGAACGCGCTTCTTCGCAGCCTCGACGGCGAGTTCTATGACGCGCTTATGTTCATCGTGATCGAGCGTCGGGCTTTCGCCCGTCGTTCCAACAGGCACGAGACCGTGCGTGCCTTCCCTGATCTGCCAGTCGATGAACCGCGTGAACGCGGCTTCGTCTACCTTCCCATTACGAAAAGGCGTGATGAGTGCCGTGATAGAACCTTTGAACATGTCTTCGCCTTAACTAGAAGACAGTGACAAACACCGCTCGATGCAGCGCCCCTGTCTTGATCGGGAAAATCGACGTGGAAAGACCCATGCCAGTACGGCTATGGGCCACTGTCTTGCCGCACGCGCGTGCCACCTCGTTCGGCTTGAACTGCTTGCTTCAGTAGCCATGTCTCCGCTTAATACGGTTTAACGTTGCCGACGACGCAAGCGCCGCGACATTAGGCGCTCGGAAAGCCCGCCGCAAGTCGGGCGGGTTGGGCGTTTCATCCAATAGGACGCGATGCATCTAAGCCCCAATCATACAAGGCGAATTCGCTTTCCTTCGCGCGCATTACCACAATTGGCCGCGGCCGGAGCTATCGTTGGGCTCGTCCTCGCGAGCACAACCGCTTTCGCCGAATCGGCATTCAAACCCGTGCCGCCCCCAAGCCTCCTTGCTGCTGAGAAAGATCAGCTTCGCAAGCTCGACGCGGCTCTCGCGCCACTTTTGTCGATTGCTCCTGATTCGGGAGACGTTGATGCACTCCGCCAAGCCGTCGCCGCCGTTCGATCCAATGACATCGAAGGGTTCAAGGAAGCGAAAGAAAAAATTAACAATCCCGTTGCTCAGAAGCTGGCGGACTGGATCAGGTTGCGTTCGGGCCTCGGCGAGCCGCCGGAATTTCAGAGCTTCCTGAGGGATAATCCGGCCTGGCCCGACCGGCCGACGCTGACCCAACGCTTTGAAGAAGCGCTTTTCACCCACGGAGGAAGCGCAAATAACATCAAAAGCTTCTTCAAAAATTCCACGCCCGAGACAGGAGCGGGCTACGCGGCCCTGGCCTCTGCCAATCTAGCAGACGGCAATACCGAAGAAGCCCGAAAATTCGCCGCGAAGGCCTGGCGCGAGATGAGCATTCCGCCTCAGCTGGAAAATGGCTTTCTCGACCGCTTCGGCAACCTGCTATCGCCCGCCGATCATAAATGGCGCTTCGACCGCTTGGTGACGAACGATATTCGCTTTGCAGATAATCGCGCCGATCGCGTCGCCCTGGCGCGCCGTCTCATTCCACTTCTGCCGGCAAGTGAACAAAAGCGAGCCACGGCTCGCCTTGCAGTCTTCAATAAGGCGTCGAATGCCCAGGCGCTGATGAATGCGCTTCCGCCAGGCAGTCGCGACGACACCGGCCTCGCCTTTCATAAAGCGCAACTTTTGCGCAAAGCCGGGAAGATCGAGGAAGCTGCTGCGATCATTCTCGCCATTCCGCCGAACCCCAATAAGATCGCAGCGCTCGACGAATGGTGGGGCGAACGGCGCGAACTCGCATATGGCGCACTGAAGCTCGGCAACGCCAAGCTCGCCTATGATCTCGTAAAGGACGCCGGTCCCATATCGGTCAATCCGCGAAAGGAACAGACGTTCCTGGCGGGATGGATCGCGTTTCGCCAGCTCAAAAAGCTCGATACCGCCGAGCGGCACTTCAAGGATATGGCGGCGGCGGCCGACGGCCCGTTGAGCACCGCCAAGGCCGCGTATTGGCTCGGCCGCCTCGCCGATGCGCGGGGCGACAAGGCGGAAGCCGTCAAGCAGTACCGGAATGCAGCGAAGAATTCCGATACCTTCCATGGCCTGCTCGCAATGCAGATGCTCGATCCCGGCCGTACGAGCTTCGAGATTTCGCCGCCCGCCTATCCGACGGCCGCCCAAATCCAAAAGCTCGTCTCCTCGGACACCGCGAAAGCACTGGTGATTGCGCGCAAGGCTAATCTTTCCCGCGAAATCACCCGGACATTACTCGCCGGTCTCCGCAATGCCGCAAGCACCGAAGCCGAAGTCGGAATGGTGGCCTATCTCGCGGACAATCTCGCCGATCCGCAGATGTCCCTCCGCATTTCGAAGGTCGCCATCGGCAACGGACAAAACTTGCTGACCTACGGGTATCCGCTGAAACCCTTCCCTGGGTACACGCCGCTGCGGGCACCGCCTGAGCTGCCCTTGCTGCTCGGCATCGCGCGCCAGGAAACCGAATTCGATACGCAAATCGTTTCCGGCGCCGGCGCCAAAGGTCTCTTGCAGGTTATGACGGGCACGGCCCATCACGTCTGCAAAGACTACAAAATCAAATGCTCTATTCCCCGCCTGCTCTCGGACCCTCCGTACAACGTGATGATCGGCTCAGCCTACATCGCCGATCGCATGGATGACTTCGGCGGCTCATACGTGCTTGGCATCGCCGGCTATAACGCCGGGCCAGGACGCGCGCGCCAGTGGATCAGGGAAAACGGCGACCCGCGGGATCCGAACGTCGACCCGGTCGACTGGATCGAGCGCATTCCGATTATGGAGACACGCGAATACGTCACCAAGGTTTTGGCGAACATCCAAATCTATCGCGCCCGGCTCGGCATGAAGAACCCGCTCCGGCTGAAGCAGGATCTCCTGCGTGACCGCGGCGACACGAAAACACCGGAAGGTGTCGCCGAGAACAACGACGGTTGAAACCTTCAACGACAGGCGACGGACATCGATGACGACCGAACAAGAGTTCGAAGATATCTATTTCACCTGCCGCGACGGATTACGCCTCTACGGCCGCCACTACCGATCGCACACGCCTTCGCACGCCCGTCCCATCGTCTGCCTCGCGGGCTTGACCCGCAACAGCCGCGATTTCCACGACGTTGCCTTGGCATTGAGCCGGGGCTCCGTGCCTCGCGACGTCTTCACCATCGATACGCGCGGGCGCGGGCTTTCCGATCACGATAGCGATTGGAAGAATTACGCCGTGCCGATCGAGATGCAGGACGTCATCGATTTCCTGATAATGCTCGGGCTTCGAAACGTCGGCATCATCGGGACCTCCCGTGGCGGCCTCATCACCATGGTCTTGGCAGCGGCTCAACCATCTTTGATCGGTGCGGTCGTATTGAACGATATCGGCCCGGTCATCGAGGCGGATGGCCTGGCACGCATCGCGGGTTACGTCGGCCGCGTTCCGCTGGCGAAGAACTGGAGCGACGCGGCGCGCATCGTGCGCGACCTCTTCCATCGCGACTTTCCGAAAATGACCGACCAGGATTTTGAAGCCGTCGCACACCAACTTTTCAATGAGCGGAAGGGAAAGCCCGCGCGAGGCTACGACCCGAAGCTCGCAAAGTGCCTTTCCGTTCTCGACGGACCCGTACCACAGCTATGGCCGCAGTTCGAAGCGATGAAACGTGTGCCTGTCTTCGTTCTGCGCGGCGCGAATTCCGATCTGCTCTCGGAGAAAACCGTCGAGGAAATGACCCAACGTCATCCCCGCCTCAAATCCCTCACCGTTCCCGACGAAGGCCATGCGCCGCTGTTGAGAGACGAGCCTACGATATCGGCCGTCGCCTCATTCTTCGCCGAGACCGACGAGCCGCGTGACGGCGCGCGCTACGGAACATTGTCGCGCAGCGACTTTGGTCACGTCTCGCGGCTGGTATCGACTTCACCGCGATCGACACGCCGCGAAAACTCGGTGTGACCGCCGCTCGCTAGAATACGCGCCTGCTCCACCCAATTCTCGCGCTCAATCCGGCCCTTGAATTCGAGGCTCCGGCTGATGCGATCGATGTCCCCGCTCGTCCAATTCGCGATCTGATCGTAGCGGCCGACGCCCAAAGCGTTGAGCCGCTTCTCGATCAGAACGCCGATCCCGCGAATGCGCTTAAGATCGTCATGCGGACCCTCGGCATCGCTGCTTTGAGATGGGGCGACTTCCTCCGCCTCGGCGGCAGGAACCTGAGCCGCAGCCCCATTCTTTTCGCGGATCGCGTCTGTGATCCTGGCCGGTATCGAGATCTTCGGATCAACCTTGGAAAGAGGTGAAATCGGCTCGATGGGCTTCAGCCCACGCGTAACGCTAGCGGATGCTGCCGCGATTGCGGCTGCAGCGGCTGCAGCCATCTCGGCGACGGAACGCCCGTGGCTCGCGGCGGCAACACCTCCCCGATCCGTCGGCTCTTCGCTGTCCGGCTGCGGCGCCGAACCCGCTCCGCTAGCGCCAGCCGGTTGGGGCTGATGATCTTGGGCCGGCTTTGGAGCCGATGCGGCCGCACTCGCTTTGAGAGCCGCGAGACGATTGCGCGAATAATAGGTCTCTCCGCCCTTCGCGAGAATTTGCGCCTGCTCGACCCATTGCTCGCGGTCGATGCGGCCCGGAATTTGTAAGTCTTGCCCTATCCGCTTGACGTCAGATGCCGTCCAGGCCGCAATGTCTTCGAAATAATTGACGCCGATCGTCTTCAGCTTCTGTTCGATATCGGCGTCGATGGCTCGAATGCGCTGGAAGTCGTCGCCGCCCTCAATCGGCTTCGCAAGGGGCAACGGCACTCTGATTTCGGGCGCAGGCTCAGGAGCGGGTTCCGACTGAAACTCTGGCTCGGGCTCCGGCGCAAGCGTCTCCGCCACCGGAACGATCGCCTCATCTTGCTCGGCTGATTGCAGGGGCACATCTTCCGAAGCCGGAGCCGGTTCATGGGCGACTTCTTCCGACGACGTCTTCTCCTCTGCGCCTCTTCGGCCGAACGCGCTTGGCATCATGACGGACGCCGCAGCAGCGGCCTTCGCGGCTGCGACCGCACCAGCTGCAGCGGCAGTCGTCGCATCCCGCAATCTCGCAGCCAGACCGCCAGAACGTTCCGGCTTTTTGACCGCTTCAGGTTCAGGCTGAGCGTCGGGAAATACCGGAGGCACGGTTTCTTCGGAAACCGGCGGCTCGAGCTCCGGCGGCATTTCGGGTTCGGGCAACGGCTCGGGTTCGGGGGGCCGGGGTACGTACATTCCCGTCACGGGCTTCAGCACCGACGGACGTATTTCGACAATGGCCCGGCGGGGCACACCTTCGTTCGGATCCGGCCCGATGAGCGCACGCTCGAACCGCGAAGGATCGAGCACCTTCGGCGCGGGCCGCGGTTCCGGTCGGCGCAAAACCTCGATTTTGGGTTGAACGGGATCGATCGCTCTCGGCGCGATCGGCTGGTGCATCCGCGGCCCGCTGCGCACGCGCACTGGCGGCGGCGCGATGACCGGCGGACGATCCGGAACTTCAAGGTGAATCGGCGCTGACACGCCTTCGAGAACTTCCTCAGACGATCCGGCAAGGGCTCGCTTCACAAGGCAAGCGACGAACGCCCCCGAAAAATACGAGGCGAGCAACAGCAGGAATGTCTGTAACAGGAGGTACGTCATTTCCTACCTAATCGGATGCACAATCGGTCGCCCCGGACTTTCAAACGTCTCAACTCAGCTCTTCTTTGCGCCGCACGACACCCAACCGGCGACGAGACCCAGCGCAAAGGCTCCCGCCATCCACCAGATCAATTTCAGGAACAGATAATCCATTGTTCGCTCCCCTGGCCTCGTCTCAGTTGACCCGAACGGTGAATTCGATACGGCGGTTTTTAGCGCGCCCTTCTTCCGTGGAATTATCGCCGATCGGCCGCGTCGCCCCGTAGCCGATCGTTGTCAGGCGGCGTGCATCGACGCCATTCTGAGAAAGAAAATCCGCGACAGCGCGTGCGCGGCGATCCGCAAGCCGCGCGTTGCGCTCATCCGTCCCCTCCGCGTCCGTATGCCCCTCGATCTGGATGCTGAAGCTTGGGCACTCGTTGGCAATCTGAGCCAGATCCTTCAGCGTCTGCGTGCTGTCGGACGTGAGGTCGGCCTTCGCCCGCTCGAAGTTGATCGTGCCCTTCGCGGTCGTCTGCCGCATGAGAGTCTGGCAACTGTCGGCAGCCTTCTCCTCGACCGACATGATCGTAATCTCGTCGCGGCTCTTGAAGCCGGGAGGCAGATCGGTCGAAAGCACGCTGCGGATGTCGTTGGCGACCTGCTCGCTCTCGGCCGCGCCCTTGATCACCAGCTCCTTGCCTGAAATCGTAACCGCGCCGTTCCGCAAGCGCGCCATCTCTTCAAGCCCGAGATGCGCGGCTGACGACCAGGGCTCAGACGCGGCGCCCACGATCTTCATATTGTCGGTGACATTGGACCCGGCATAGATCTGCTGCGCCAGCTCGACGAGGTGCAGCCGCGAGGCATCATCCGGCGCCTCGCCCTCGATCGTCACCATGCCGTTGGCTTCGCGGCTGGCCTTCCACGTGAGGTCCGTCTTCAGCTGGCCGGTGAAAACGATATTCGTTGTCGTTTCGCAGGTCTGGCCCGCCGCCGCCCTGACGTCTCCCGGCACGGATTGCGACGCCGCATAGTCATCGGTCTCACCCGAAACCTCGAGGCGACGATCAGTCAGAATGGATTTGCCCTTCTTCAAGCGCGGTAGGGACGCAAGCCCGGCGACCACGCACTGCTGCCACCCGTCGGGCGCACCCGGAGCCACCTGCGATTTGTCGTTCAGCTGGCGGCCCGGGAAACGCGCTTTCACAGCATCGATGAGAGCCGCGCGCGCCGCTTCGCTCGGCATCATGCCGACCAGATTGAGCGCAGCGCCCTCGTTGATAATGCCCATCACGTAGCCGCCGCCCGGAACAACGACATCAGGCTTGGAAAAGCGAATCTGATCGGTGATCCGGAAGTTCTGCGGGACCTCAAGCTTTAAGGCCTTTCTGACGGCCGCAGCGATCTGTTCGTTGGATGCCTCGCCCGACACCGTCATCTCACGGTCCGCAATCGAAACCTCGCCCAATCGGAGTTGCGCCAATTGTTCGATTGCGACGGATACCGCCTTGGCCCAGCCCTCCGGAGCGCCAGCAGCGATATCCGTGCGATCGGCAATCGACATATTCCCGAAGAGCGATTTGACACGCGAACCGAGCTTTTCACGCTCGTCGTCGGAAGGCGCGAAGCCCGACAACGCTATCCCCGAGCCGCTCTTCTTTATGGACCATACGAAAGGCCGGGCGAGAGGCAGCGCGATGTCTTCACGCGCCAGAGCAATTCCGGCCGGGCGCCGTCTAGCCAGCGCCGAATGGATCTCGCGATAAGCCTCCGACGACTTTGCCTCACCCTTGATCGACATATTGAGATCGGCGAGCTCCGCCTCGCCACGCTTCAAACCGGAAAGGCTTCGCAAACTGAAGACGGCGCCGGCGAGCCACGCTTCGCGATCGATGGACCCACGCGCAAGCCGCATCTCGTCAGTAACGTCGCTGCCAGGAAAAGTACTGCGGGCGGTATCGATGAGCGTTCGTCTCGCCTCTTCCGAGGGAACGTAGCCGACCAGACGCACACGACGGCCATCCGGCGAACTCACGGTCCAACGGTAATCGGCAACGCTGTCGATGAGACCCGCGCGATCGGCTGCGATGCGAACGCCCCATACGTTCTCCAACGACGCGAGGGCCTTGGTCGGGTCGTGCTCTTCGGGAGCCTTACCGGTCAGAACGACATCGCGGCCGACGAAGCGAATGCTCGCCCAATCGAAGCCTGCCCGCTTCAATGCCTCGGCAGAGCGGTGGGCCAGATCGAATTCGATGCCGTCACGCTCGAGTTGCACGGCAACCCACGTCATCATCGCGATCGGGACAAGTCCCAAAAGCCAATATGATGGATTGCAGCGCATGCGTACGCGACTCCGAATACCAACCGACGCCTAGTTAAAGTGGAACGAGCAGAACCCATTGGGGGGAAGCAATCCGCTAACCCGCCAACATGGCAAACTCTGATCCGGATGGATCCCCTCGCACTAAGTATAGACAAGAGGCAACGCCATTCCAAGCCGCGCCGAGCCTAGGCATGCACCGCTAACCATCTGAGGGAAAAAGAAATCTTTGGCACCCTGCGGAAGCGATCACAGCCTGTGGCTGAACTACCGCTAACGACATTTTCCTTGCACCCCCATCACGGCAACGGCATGGCGGCAGGGACAAGCTCGCGAAACGAGTAATGGAACGCCAATCCCCTGGAGAACAAGGGACTCGTCAAGGAACATGACCCGGCGCCACGACAACGACCGGAACCCCCGCCGCCCGGAGTACGGCGGCCTCATCGGACCCCTCGTTGGCCCCTAACCAGATGCGGACCAGCCGGCTGCCCCTTGCTGCCGCCGACACCATCTCATCGGCGACTGCTTGCCCGGCCGACACTGGGTGTCTTCGCGCTTCGCGACGGGCGAACTCCGTCACGGAGGCCGGCACGTCCTCATCGAAAAAGATGTCGTCGGCCCCGCGAAGCACCCGGATAACGCCAAGTGTCAAAGCTTCCGCGCCGTGAGGTCCGATCTCGATAATCACGACCGGATGCCGGGCGGCTTCGTCCGATGCTTCGCCCATCAACTCCGCAAGTTCAGCCGGAGCCGGTCCGCGATCGGCGTTACGGAGGGCGAGATCCGTAAATCTCTGCCAGAAGCGCTTCTTTTTCTCAATCGTATCGCCGAGACGGTCGCCCTCGCCGCGCAAGCCGCGGGCAGCCTCGGCCCAAAGCTTGAAACTCTCAGGCAGCAAGCCCTCGATGAGCGAGCGGATCGCTTGCCCGAACACGGGCGCCGCGCCATCCGTCGAGACCCCAACGACGAGCGGCGAACGATTGACGATCGCACCGAACTGAAAATCGCAGAACGCCGGACGATCGACGACGTTGACGGGAACACCGGCCGCCCGCGCAGCCGATGCAAATTGAGCCGCCTCTTCGTCGTCACTGAAAGCGCCAACGGCCATCGCAGCCGAGTTGAGGTCCCCGGGCGTCCACCGCCGGGCCCTCAGATCGACCCGGCCGCCGGGCGGCGAAGATGCCAGCTCTCGAAAGCCATCGGCAAAGCTCTCCGAGAAAACCTCGACGTGGGCACCAGCGGCCGACAGAAGCTCCGCCTTCCAGAGCGATGGCTCGCCGCCCCCCGCCAGAACGACCCTCTTGCCATCAAGCTTGAAGAACACGGGTAAAACCGCCAACGCCCCGATGCGGTGGCCTTTTGAACTGGCGGTGCTCGATTTTTCGTCCGGCATTGGTTCCACGAGCCAGAATTCGTCGCCGGTGCGACGCCGTAAAGCTGCGTGTTCCTATCCGCCAGACGCCAAACGAACAAGACTTTCAAGGCGACGGACCTCAGAAGCTGGTTACTGCGAGGCCTATTGAAGAATGGAGACAATGCCAATGGGCGCGACCGCCAGCGGCGGTAATTCGATATTCCGCATTTCTATTACAGATATAATTCTAACGATCAACGCGGCGCGAAGTTTTGATTTACGGGGGCATTCGCAGGCCAATATAATGCGGCGTCGCTAACGCTATAGACGCGCTGCGCTGCGCTATCTTCAGCTCGCAATAGATACGAGACGATCATTCTCGCAACGGGGGGCGCAAAGAGAATATTGCGATGACCAAACCCGGAGTACGTCAGCAATTCCGCGTTTTCGGCTTCTGATGCAATTTCCTCGGCGCAACCAAACGAAACTTCACGGTCTTCGCGATCGTGAACGACGAGGGCGTCGCAGCCGGTCGCTCGCAAAAGTTTGACGACCGTAAAGCACGAAAGCGGGCGACCCGAAACACGTTCGAGACGCGCCTCGAACGCGCGACGCCCCGAACTGTCCAATCCCCAATGCTCGCCGAACTCGTCCGTGACGTTTGAAAGCCGATTGGGACTCGCAACGAGCACGACGCGCGGCACTGCGAGTGCATGCGGCATCGGCGCGTGCCCCTCAACCGCGACAAGCGAAATCATGCCGCCAAACGAATGCGCAACAATAGCGCTAAGCGGACCGAAGTGACGGCCAATGATTGCCGTTGCGCGCGCACATTCAATGAGATTGGTCGAGTGTTCGCCGCTCAAACCGTGTGCCGGCAAATCGAACAGAACGACGCGATATCCGGCCCGCCGTATGGGTTCGGCGATAGCCGTCATGAATGAAGCCTCGCCCGTCCAGCCATGGACGACGAGCACGGTGCCCAACGGCGCCCTGCGGTCGGGATCGAAGATATAAGCTTGAATATCGGCGACCGGAGTTGCGATCCGCTGCCAATTTGCACAACGCAAATGGAAGCGGGCACGCGCGGTCAGTTGCTGATGATTGGGCGCCCGGTAAAACGACAATTCCGGCATGCAAAAGAGTCGAAATGCCGCGTCCCCACCGGCGCCGGTGGAAAGCCCCGATAGCGATCGACCTGCCCATTTGTCTTTAGGCAACCAGAACATATCCCATCTTTGAAATCGGATTTTCAAATCCGCAAGCGGAACAACTGGCTCTATTTGCCGCAATGGTTGATCGTCTATTGCACCGCCACATCGGATAAACAGGCACCCAATCCGGCCGTGGGAACTTTGACCTTTCGCTAACCATTTTCCTTCTGGCAGTTGCTTCGCTATTCCACGGACGCAGTGCTCGTCCGCACGTGTCCGTCTTGATTATTGGCGCGATGATCCCGCATTAGCGGAGCCGACATGACGACGAGGGACTTTTGCTCCGTTTGCGAAGAAGGAATGGCTTTTGATCTCACCAGAAGAGCTGCACCACCTATTTCAGACATACGGCGTCTGGACCGTTGCCATCATCGTCGGGCTCGAAAGCGTAGGGATTCCGTTGCCGGGCGAAATAGTGCTGATCCTGGCGTCGGTCTACGCGGCAACCCATGACGGCAACATCGCCATGGTTATTGCCGCAGCAACCATCGGAGCCATCGTCGGCGATAACATCGGCTATCTCATCGGCCGGGAATTTGGATATCCGCTGGTCGTCAAGTTTGGTTCCTACGTCGGCTTGACCGAGGGCCGCATAAAACTCGGTCAATATCTTTTCCATAAGTACGGCGGCAAAATCGTCTTCTTCGGCCGTTTTTTTGCCGTTCTGAGGTTCCTCGCGGCGTTACTGGCCGGTATCAATCGCTTGGCCTGGCCTCGCTTTCTCATCGCCAACGCGCTCGGCGGACTTATTTGGGCAAGCATCGTGGGAATATCCGCCTACACCCTAGGCCGGGGTATTCACGAGCTGCAGGGACCGGCCGGCGTTATCGGTTTGATAATTGCCGCAGCCATTGCGGTCCTGATCTTTGTTTACTTGAAGCGCCATGAAGCGGAACTTCAGGCTGAGGCGGAAGCTTCACTACCTGGCCCGCTGCCCGGCCTCCATCCGGGAGGCCCACCGAAAACGAACTGAACCACTTCAACCCGGCCCCGACGACAAAAAGGATCGGCGTGCATGCCTTGAAAAAGCAGGACGCGTCAGTGATTTCTGTGATCATTCGCTTGCCGTCATGCCCGGCGAAGATTGCTTGAGTCCCTTCCACATACGGGCACGACGGATCTATGAAAACTGAAACCATCGCAAAGGCATATCTCTGATGAGAGGATTTCTCGCAGCCGCTTACGATCAAGTGAAGCTGGCCCTCGCCATCCGTTCACTGCTGCCCCCTCGTCCCCAAGACCTCGAACGCAGGGCAAAAGCCAAGGAGGCGCGCTTCCGTAAGCTCCTTCAGTATGCCTACGACAATTCCCCGTACTATCGGAAGCAGTTCCAGGGCATCGACCTGAAGACATGTGCCATCACCGAGCTTCCAACCCTTACGAAGGTCGGCATGATGGCAAACCTCGACGATATTTTTACAGACCGCGACCTTCGCCGTGCCGACATTGAAATCTTCATGAACGACCCGGCCAACGTCGGCTACTACTACAAAGACAAATTCGCCGTCTGCCATACTTCGGGAAGCCAAGGCCAGCCGGCCATCATCGTTCAAGACAAGCCCGCGATCTTGACGACCTTTGCTGCGCAGTTTGCTCGCGGCAAGAAAGTCAGCCGCCGGTTCCTCCCGCATCTTCAGCGCCTGTTCAACCCGGCGCGCTTTTCCATCATCACTCAAAAGCCCGGCTTCTACCCGAGCAGCACATTCTTCAACTACTTCCCCGACCGCGCTCGCCGCTTCCTCAAGTTGCAGCGCCTTTCCGTATTCGACCCGCCCGATGTGCTCGTCCAGAAGCTCAATGAATTTCAGCCGAACTTCATCACCGGCTACACCAGCGCGCTCGAGACAATCACCCGCGAACTTCAAGCCGGACGCCTGCAGCTCCGAGGCGATCTCGAACAGATGACCAACATCAGCGAACCGCTTCCCGAGCCCATTGCACAACGCGTCGAAAAGGCCTTCGGCATCCACATTACCAATGTCTACAGCATGGCCGAATGCATGGCGCTCACCTGCGGATGCCAGACGACGCATGGCAGCCACCTCAACGACGAACTCGCTTTCCTCGAAGTCGTCGACGCCAATGGCAAGCCTGTCCCGAACGGCAGCCCTGGGGCGAAGGTGCTTTTGACCAACCTCTATAATCTCGCCCAACCGATCATCCGCTATGAGGTCGACGACATCGTCACCATCAGCGCTACACCGTGCGAATGCGGCAGCCTTCTGCCTCTCATTCAGGCCGTACAAGGCCGTTCGAAGGATCAGTTCTGGGTTAACGTGAACGGCGAAATACGTGATCTCCCGTACTACGTCTTTCTTCTCGCCCTCCACAACGAGACGAAGCTTGCCGAGCATCAATTCCTTCAGACCGGGGTCAACCGCTTCGTGCTGCGGGCCGCGCCGCAGCCGGGGGAAACGTTATCTGCCGAAAAACTCAGCCGATATATTCAACAGTCCGTGACGTCCGAGGGGCTCGCCAATGTGATCCACTTCGATATTGAGATCGTCGATCGAATTCTCCCCGAGGAGTCGGGCAAGGTTCGACGCGCGAAGAATGTTTTCGGACCGCCGCCGGCCACGTCTTCAGAACTTGAAAGGTCGCGAACGGCCGAAGCTGGCTGAAGGCCGAACCGCGCGCCTTTGCGAGGAACCCCGGCGGATCAATTCAGTTGAAACAAAGGGCGGCATTTTTTCGGAGTGTCAGTCATGACCAGAAAAATCTTTAAGATCGTCGACGGTCCCGACAAACCGGCGCTGCGGTCTGCGCTGGCTGATCCTGAACGCGAACAGGTTCACTTCGTTCTTGAGGGTGATGCGACAGACGCATCGATCGCGCGCATAGAGGAAATGGCGGAAGGTTTTACTTTCGAGATAAACGGCCTGCTAACGACCGGCGTCCACAAAGGCGAGACCTTTCTCGGAATTTATAGCGTCGAGACTCGCTCGGGATCGATAGCGCTTGGTATCGGCGCTTGACTTGATAAGGGCCGCGGGCGAGCCAGCGGCCCTCTTTCATTCCCAATTTTTTTTGCAATGCTCCTGACCTCACGACATCCGATGAAAGCCAAGCACTGAGCTGCCCTACAGAACTTCGAATTTTAATTCGATTATTTCCGCTCAGCGGCGCAAAAAAGCGCATTGATCCGAACATCGCAATGTCTGCACACTCTGCGGCATGACGCGAAACGCATCGGCGTACCGGAATGCTTGGGAGGATGCCGCTTTGAAGACGGGATACATGACATGAAAGCGATCAAAATCACCGCCCCTGGCGGACTGGACAAACTTGCCCTCGTCGACCTGGCAGATCCAGGCAAGGCCGGTCCAGGTCAGATCCGCGTTCGTATTCATGCGAATTCTCTAAATTTTCACGACTATCTCGTCGCCTCCGGAAAAATAAAAGCCGACGACGGGCGAATTCCGATGTCCGACGGCGCAGGCGTCGTCGAGGATGTCGGCGAAGGCGTTGCCGAATTCAAAGCCGGCGACCACGTCGTCTCATGCTTCTTCCCGCTCTGGCAAGATGGTCCGCCCGAGGTCGATAATTTCTCCTTCACGCCGGGCGACGGCATAGATGGCTATGCGGCCGAAATTGTCGTCCGTCCGGCGACCTGGTTCACCCACGTGCCGAACGGCTTCCGCCATGCCGAAGCGGCTACATTGACGACGGCGGGGCTCACCGCATGGCGCGCCCTTGTGGTCGACGGCCAGCTGAAAGCCGGCGACACCGTGCTCGTACAAGGAACCGGCGGCGTATCGATCTTCGCCCTGCAAATCGCCAAAGCGATGGGCGCCGAAGTCATCGTGACATCATCATCCGACGAAAAGCTTGAACGCGCGCGTGCGCTCGGCGCCGATCATCTCGTCAACTACAAAGCCATCCCAGCGTGGAGCACCCGCGTTCGCGAACTCACCGGCGGACGAGGTGTCGATCACGTCGTCGAAGTCGGCGGACCGGGCACCCTTCCGCAATCCATTGCTTCGGTCGCGATCGGTGGACACATCGCGCTGATAGGCGTGCTCACCGGCCTCGGCGGCAATATTCCCACCGCTCTGCTGATGGCAAGGCAGGCACGCCTTCAAGGCCTCATCGTTGGCAACCGTCGCGAGCAGAACGAGTTCGTTCGCGCAATCAACGTAATAGGATTGCGCCCGGTAATCGACCGCAGCTTCGGCCTTTCCGACATCGCACATGCGTTCCGGCTTCAAGAAGAAGGCCGGCACTTCGGCAAGATCTCTCTGGATTTCTGACGAACGAAAAATGCATCGAATTGCAGTAGACGATCCCAATGTTGAATGTCATTTCCGTCGATGCCCGGTCGAATGGTTCACTGCCGAGCATCCAGCAGCGGGCTGCGGCGATCTTTGCTTTTTGACCAATTACTCACCCGAGGAGGTCTCGCATCATCTGGCCGCGTCTGGTGTCGAGATCGTTCTCAGGCTCGTCAGCAAACGGGGCGGAATGGGCAACATCCGCTCCGTTTACTGCCGGGATCCGGACGGGAATCTCATAGAAATATCTTCTTCCGAGACGCCGCCAGGCTCAAACAGATCGTAGCGACCGGCGTCCTTGACGACGCGATCGACCCCCCGAACGGAAGTGTCTGGGCGGCCGAAGAAAAAATTGTCGGCGCGACGTCGCATCCGCTAAAACAGATAACCGTATGTGCGCAGAATTTCGCTTTTGTCGCCAAGCGCGGCGGTACGATGCCAACGCGTTGATTTCAAGCCACGACCCGCACGATTTCCACGTCGACTTGGCAACGCTGGCGCTTTCCGCGTTGACTTCTATCCAATTCAGCCGCCCTACCCCTAGCTGGTTTCTTCAATCGCCCGGTCAGCCGGGCGTAGCGCCAAATCAAACAGCTCAACAATCGAGAAGACCGTGACATTCGCTTCAACTGTAGCCGAGGCCGTCGGCAATACACCACTCATCAAGCTCCGGCGCGCGTCCGAAGAAACGGGATGCACAATTCTCGCCAAAGCGGAGTTCATGAACCCCGGCCAATCCGTCAAGGATCGCGCGGCGCTTTATATTATTCAGGATGCTATCGCGAAGAAGCGATTGCGGCCCGGCGGCGTTATCGTGGAAGGCACCGCCGGTAACACCGGCATCGGGCTGACGATTATCGGGAACTCGATGGGATTTCGCACCGTCATTGTCGTTCCAGAGACGCAGTCGATCGAAAAGAAGGACACGCTGCGGCTCCTCGGAGCGGAGGTCGTTGAGGTTCCGGCCGTCCCTTACAGCAACCCCAATAATTACGTGAAGTACTCAGAGCGGCTTGCCCAGGCTCGCGCTGCGAGCGAACCGAACGGAGCGATCTGGGCGGATCAGTTCGACAATATCGCCAACCGTCAGGCACACGTTGAGACAACAGCCGCCGAGATCTGGCATCAGACTGACGGAAAAGTGGACGCGTTCGTATCGGCCATCGGCACCGGAGGCACGTTGGCGGGCGTCGCGCAAGGACTGCGCGAACGAAACAACTCGATCAAGATTGCCCTAGCAGATCCTCCAGGCGCGGCACTCTATAGCTTTTATACGAGCGGCAAGTTGCACGCCGAAGGAACGTCCATAACGGAAGGAATTGGACAGGGCCGTATCACAAAAAATCTCGAGGGCTTCACTCCCGATTTCGCATTCCAAATCCCGGACGCTGAGTCCCTCGCGATTGCGTTCGACCTCCTGTCGGAGGAAGGCCTTTGCGTCGGCAGTTCGAGCGGCGTGAATGTTGCAGGCGCCATCCGGTTGGCTAAGACTCTTGGCCCCAATCACGTCATCGTGACGATCTTGTGCGATCTCGGCACCCGCTATCAGTCGAAGATGTTCAACCCCGAATTTCTTCGCGGGAGAAACCTGCCGATCCCGGCGTGGCTCCTTCGGCGGCCCGGATGAGCATTGCCGAACTAGCCAACATTTCGATCGCGGTCGGCGGCCCTGATGACGCTCTCGGTAATCTTCGGATTGCAATGTTCGACAAACCGATACGCATACCGGCGGAGCAGACGTCCCCGGCAGATCGCAATGCTGGACGTGCTCGGCTGGAATAAATCTCGCGCATCTAGCTTTACGAGTTTTCGGTCCTGGTCCGGATCGTAGGCAACCGACGCGATAATACCGATGCCCAATCCCAATTCTGCGTAGGCCTTGATCACGTCGGCATCGAGCGCCGTGATTGAGATGTCCGGACTGATGCCTGCCAGCTCGAATGCCTGATCGATCCGTTGTCGTCCGGTCAATCCTTCGTCGTATGTGATGATCGGCCATTCGGCGATCACCGATAGCATCAACGGCTGCTCGCTCGTCAGCGGATGGCCGCGGGGAACGACGACGGCGTGATCCCATGTCTGGTAGGGAAATGAGAGGATGCCGGGATGGCCGTCGAACGTGTCGGTCGCAATCGCGATGTCCGCATAGCCCGCCAGCAAAATTGCCGGCAGGTCCTTAGGACTCGCCTGCTGCATTTGCAGCCGCACTTGCGGAAATGCCTTTTTGAATTCAGCAATGACTGGGGGCAGCGTGTATCGCGCTTGGGTGTGAGTTGTTGCGACCTTCAACAGTCCTTCGTTGCCGCTCGAGAAATCGGCCACCACACGCGAGAGATTTTCTGCATCGACAAGCATGCGCTCGACGATTTTAGCCACTTCCTTTCCTGGCTCGGTCAGCCCCAGTAAGCGCTTTCCATGGCGGACGAAAATTTCGACTCCGAGTTCAGCCTCCAGATCCCGGATGTGCTTACTGAGGCCCGATTGCGAGGTCAGCAAAACGTTTGCTGCTTCAGTGAGATTGAAGCCGTGTCTCACGGTTTCGCGAATAATCCGGAGCTGCTGGAAGTTCATGACTTAGCCAGACCTTTGATTGCCTCGAGTGAGACCTGGCGCCAGGCCTCACGTTTCAGTGCGCCATAAGTTACCTGCCTCGTCTTCTCCTGAAATAAGAAATTTCCTTATCAACAAGGGTATCTTGGCGAACGCGCATCTGAAAAATCCGACTGAGCTTATGAATATTTATTCGTTTTCTTGGCGCACCAGCTTTGGAAAAACGAAATTCAAAAAATTTTCAAATCAGGAAGAGCGTCCATGATCAGCCGACGCGCAGCACCTCGTCCGGGCTCGCACTGGCCTTTTCCAATCGACCCAAGGACTTAGATTTCCTCGCAAAATAGAGCCCAATCGACGGCTATTGGGAAACGCAGTCTTCCCAATCGCCGGCACCGGACGACCGAAAAACAACCCACAGCGGATTCGAACGTGCCTAACGATTTCATCCCCACGACAGAAAGCGATATTTCCGAGGAAGAGCATGGCATTCAGCCGTGGGACATCGATGCGATCGTCGCCGCCCTGCGCGATGCGCGCCGCCGAAGCCAGCGGGTGATCTCGGCTGGAAATCGCCGCGCGCCGATCCCGTCTCCGGAGCTGCTGCAGCAGGTCGTAACCAGACTCTATACGTCGCTATTTCCGCGCCATGCCGGTGCCGTAGATCACAGCGAAGAAGGCCTCGCCTTCTTCGTCGGCAGCACACTCAACGAAGCTCTGCATCTCTTGTCCGAGCAAGTGAGGCGCGAACAGGGTTTTATCGACCCGGCACGGTTGGGGCCGAGTTTAAGCACGCGCCCAGCCGAGATCATCGTCGCGGAGTTCACGCAAAAACTCCCCGGCATTTACGAACTCTTGGAAAGCGATGTTCGCGCCGCATACGATGGCGATCCATCCGCGCGAAGTACAGAGGAAGTGCTCCTCAGCTTCCCCGGGGTGAAGGCAATCATTTATCACCGGATCGCGCACGCGGTGCACTCATTGGGAGCACCCGTAGTCGCGCGCATCATTGCGGAGTTGGCGCATTCGCAAACGGGGATCGACATTCATCCCGGCGCAAAGATCGGCGGTAACTTCTTCATCGATCACGGAACGGGCGTCGTCATCGGCGAGACAGTGATCATCGGCGAACGGGTTCGTATCTATCAGGCGGTGACGCTCGGAGCGAAGCGGTTCTCTGTCGACGAACACGGCGCGCTCGTCAAAGGCGAACCGCGTCATCCCATCGTCGAAGACGATGTTGTGATTTACGCGGGAGCGACCATCCTTGGACGGATCACGATCGGGCGCGGCTCATCGATTGGCGGCAACGTCTGGCTCACACATAGCGTCCCGCCCCAAAGCACCATCGTCCAGGCTCAAGCCCGAAGCGAGACGTTCGAGCAGGGCGCAGGGATATAATTCCAATATAACGACGTTGACACGCTTATTCGTTCAACAAATAAGCAAGTCATAGAATTTGAAACCTAAAATATAGCAGACAATAGGTAAACTATGGCAGACGAAGTTCAAACGGCTTTAGGTGATATCGCCGCCCGGCAATTGGCTAATGCGACCAAGACCGTGCCGCAAATGTCGAGCATCACCCCACGATGGCTCGTGCATTTCTTGAGCTGGGTTCCCGTCGAGGCGGGCATCTACCGCGTGAACAAAGTCAAGGATGCCGACCGGGTCGAGGTTGCGTGCTCGCTGCGCGACGAACGAATCCTGCCGCAAACGTTCGTCGATTACGTCGACAACCCGCGCGAATATCTGTTGAGCGCCGTTCAGACTGTTCTCGACATTCATACCCGCGTATCAGATCTCTACAGCGTTCCCCACAACCAGATCAAAGAGCAGCTTCGCCTGACGATCGAGACAGTCAAGGAGCGCCAGGAAAGCGAACTGATCAACAATAAGGAATACGGCATCATCCCGAATGCCACCGCGTCTCAAAAGATCAGGACGCGCACCGGCGCGCCGACGCCCGACGATCTCGATGAGCTCATCACGAGAGTTTGGAAAGAACCTGCGTTCTTCCTCGCTCACCCGCAGGCGATTGCCGCGTTCGGCCGCGAATGCACGCGCCGTGGTGTTCCGCCGCCGACCGTTACGCTGTTCGGATCTCCGTTCCTCACATGGCGCGGTATCCCGCTTGTTCCGTCCGACAAGATCGAGGTGAAGTCCGGCAAGACCAACATCCTCCTGATCCGAACCGGCGAAGCCAAGCAGGGCATCGTTGGCCTCTTCCAGCCCGGACTTCCCGGCGAACTCTCGAAGGGCCTCTCGGTTCGCTTTATGGGCATCAACGACCAAGCCATCGCGTCCTATCTTGTGTCGCTCTACTGCTCGCTTGCCATCCTGACGGATGACGCTGTCGGCATTCTCGAGAACGTGGATGTGACCAAGTACCATGCCTACAGCTGATCTCGGACGAAGCGCGGGCCTTGACGGACTCGCTGCTGCAGCACTCAGCCCGGATGCTGGCGTTCGCCCACCGGCCGGCTTGCCCGATGTCGGGACATTGACGAAGCTCGCGAACGAACTGTTCGCGGCGCTGCCTGGTCAATCCGTGCCCCATCCGGCAGGTCCATCGCTGGGCGGGCTTGGCGTATCCCCGACCGACGTTGCAGGGGGTACGGCTCCGCATGCTGCCGCAGCTGCGACGTCGCCCGTTCCCGTTCCGGGAGCAACGTCGATCGTGGGGGCTTCCCCGCTTTCGACGCAGGATGCCTACGCGACTGGTCAGGGCGCACCGGTGGGATTGATCGGCGCTGGCCCCGCATCGCTGCCCATCAACGGCGTGTCCGGAATTTCACTTCCGGGCATCGGCGCCTCGCCTTATGTCGATGCTGGATACGTTTCTCCGGCATCAATTCCGGCGAACCAAGAAACACCGGGCATAGGTGTGCCGGCGGCATCTGCTGATCCACTTCACGCACGAGATGTCACTGCGCTCGACCTGAAAAGCGTAGATGCATTGATCGGTACACCACCCGGTTCCCTCCCCTCGAGTATTGATGCAAGCCCATCCCAGTCGGGATATGGGGCATCAACGGGAATACCTGCGCGACCTGAAAGCCCGCGTTCCGTGAAGTCGCTTCCCGGAATAGACCGCGCATCGCCTCCGACCGCACCCGCCGCTACGCCACCGCCGCAAATTCTCAACGACCACACCGGCATTGATGCGCCGCGCTCCGGCGGATCTACGCTCGACTTCGATGTCCTCGGAATTCCCTACGAAGCGGAATTGAAGTCGTTGCTCGCGCCGTTGGCGGCCGACCCCATAAGCTCCTTGCTCGGCGAAACGGGATCGAACCTTTATTTTCTTGCTGCAGTTCCCGCAGGCAAGTCTGCAAATACCGAAAGCCTCACCGCGGCAACAACGGCTCTCGGCGGCGGTCGCGGCTTCGATGTCGATGCCGTCCGCCGCGACTTCCCCATCCTCAACGAAACGGTCAACGGCCGCCCGCTGATCTGGTTCGACAATGCGGCGACGACGCAAAAGCCAAGATCCGTCATCGAGCGGCTCAAATATTTCTATGAGCATGAAAACTCGAACATCCATCGCGCCGCACACGAACTCGCGGCATGCGCGACGGACGCCTATGAAGGGGCACGCAGCAAAGTCGCGCGTTTCCTGAATGCCGGATCGTCCGAAGAGATCATCTTCACGCGCGGCGCGACGGAAGCCATCAACCTCGTCGCGGCAACGTTTGGACGCCAGCACGTCGGTCCAGGCGACGAGATCGTCGTCACCAACCTGGAGCATCACGCCAACATCGTCCCGTGGCAGCAGCTCTGCCTCGAAAAGGGCGCGAAGCTCCGCGTCGCGCCGGTCGATGACTGTGGCGCTCTCCTGCTCGATGAGTTCGGCAAGCTGTTGAACGCTCGCACGAAACTTGTCGCATTCACGCAGGTGTCGAACGCCCTAGGGACTATCACGCCCGCCAAGGCCATGATCGAGATGGCGCATCGCGTCGGAGCGCGGGTTCTTGTCGATGGCGCACAGTCCGTATCACACATGAAAGTCGACGTGCAGGATCTCGATGCCGACTTTTTCGTGTTCTCAGGGCACAAGCTTTTCGCCCCGACAGGCATTGGCGTCGTCTACGGCAAAAAGGATTTGATGGACACGCTGCCTCCATACCAGACCGGCGGCAACATGATCCGCGACGTGACCTTCGAGCGGACTGAGTTTCATAAAACACCGCAACGGTTCGAGGCCGGAACGGGTAATATCGCTGATGCGGTCGGTCTTGGCGCTGCAATCGACTATGTCGAACGCATCGGCCTTCACAACATCGCCGGATACGAACACAAGCTGCTCGTTTACGCGACGGAGAGATTGCTGCAGATACCGGGTCTTCGCATCATCGGAACGGCTCCGGAAAAGGCGAGCGTCATCTCGCTGACCCTCAAAGGTATCCCGAGCGAAGAAATCGGCGCACGGCTCAATAAATACGGTATCGCGGTTCGTTCAGGTCATCACTGCGCCCAGCCCATCCTGCGTCGCTTCGGCCAGGAGACGACGGTGCGGCCGTCCTTCGCATTCTATAATACGTGCGAAGAAGTCGACGTGCTGGTCGGCGCGCTCAAGGATATCCAGGCGGAAGCCGCAATCCCGCGCCTCTAAACCAATCGAAAGTGCATGCATTTTTCATCGAAGGTGCATGCACTTTTCCGTCACGGCAGTGAACAGGTGGCGCCAACCAGCAATCACATTATTTGATCGCACAGAACACGCTGGCGAAATGCTGCGGAAAGCAGACGACGGCGACACCGCCTGTCACGAGAACAAGGCCAGCCAAAAGATTGAGCCTCGTGCCAGCGGCACGCCGGTTAAGCCACGAAATTCCATAAGCTGATGCAATCACGGCCGGAACGGTGCCGCCGCCGAAACCGAGCATGAAAGTCGCGCCTTGCGCGCCCGTACGCGTCAGAGATGCCAGCAACGCCGCGCCGTAAACCATCGGACAGGCATTGAGCCCCCAGACGACACCGAGCGCTACGGGGGCGAAGTAACGGCCCTGCCCTGCGGGACGCAGCAAGGAGTTTACACAGGACGAAAGCACCTCCATGCCATGATCGATGAAGGACAACCTCGGCATCAGTCCGGCGAGTACCAGCCCCATCCATAACAACGATGCAGCCGCTGCCCATTGCAGCACAATGGGACTTTGCATCGGCGTGCGGATCAGGATATCGCCTCCCAACATTCCGGCCGCACCGCCGATGGCCGTGTAAGTCAAGATGCGCCCGGCCTGCATCAGTAGGAGATTGAGATTTCTGTCTCCTGACGTTTTCGCTCCAAGCAGCAGGTTCGCTCCGCAGGCAATGCCACCGCACATCGCACCACAATGGAACGCACTAGCGAGCCCGACGGTAGCACCGCTGAAGAAGCTCTCGCTAAGCATCGTCGGTTTGGCTCCGATCCGTTTTCGTCGCGATGCGATCGTTGTCATCGCTGATCGCGCGCCACTTCGCACCTTCGAGATCATCGAATTGGCCGCTGCGAAGTGCCCAGAGGAAGGCGGCGAGCCCCATCATCCCGAGCGTCAGCGCAGCGGGAACAAGCCAAGCAAGCGACGTCATGCCGATGCTCCGACGTTTGGAAGGCGCAAAGCCTTCGAGCGAAGACGAAGCGCGTTTGCTGTAACCATAATCGATGATCCCGACATGGCAAGCGCCGCAATCAAAGGCGTCACGTAACCCGCCATCGCGAGCGGCACGAAAATCGAATTGTAGAGAATAGCGATTGCAAAGTTCTGCAAAGCCAAACGGCGCGCAGCTTTAGCGACCGACAGCGTCTCAATAACCGGTTGTAGAACGTCGCCTTGAAAGACGGCGTCGGCCGTGGTCTGCGCGATGTCGATGGCGGATGCCGGTGACAGCGAGGCATGTCCGGCGGCAAGCGCCGGCGCATCGTTGAGGCCGTCACCGACCATCAGCGTCTTGCATCCACGCGCCTTCAAGGCTTCGATCGCCTGCAGTTTCTGGTCTGGACGAACCTCTCCGGTCCACTCTTCGATGCCGCAAGCCGCAGCCGCTTGCGCAACGGCGGCACGCCGGTCTCCGGACAATAGACTGACGCGATATCCCGAGTGACGGAGTTCCGAAACGCACGCAGCCGCGTCCTTCCGTAATTCGTCCAGGAAGTTGAAGCCGACAGCAGGCTTGCCTTCGGCCGCGTACCAGATCGACGCGTTCCGATCCTCGACACCGGCCCACGCGGCCGACCCGACCTTCTCCTCGAAGCCCATCGACGTCGTAACAAGCCCGGAACCAGGAACCTCTTCAACGCCCGTGACGGCGCGCGTTTGCATACCCTCCGCACGTGCAGCCTTGGCCAGCGCTTGCGCGAAAGGATGCTTGCTCACACCGGCAATTGAACCTGCCCGGCCCAGAGCCGCCTCATCTACGCCATCGCTCGTCTCGAGCCGCAACTCTCCGGTCGTCAGCGTTCCCGTCTTGTCGAAGACGACGCAATCGATTTCGGCGAGACGTTCGAGCCCGTCGGGAGCCTTGACGATAACGCCCTTGCTGAACAAGCGGCTCATCGCAGCGACCTGCACGGCAGGCACGGCGAGAGCCAAGGCGCACGGGCACGTGATAATGAGAACAGCGATTGCGTGCGTGAGAGATTGATCCCACGGTGCGCCGACCGCCATCCATGCGATAAACGTGAGCAATCCGAGAACATGGACCGCGGGCGCGTAAATTTGCGATGCGCGATCTGCAAGCCGGACATAACGGCCGCGGCTCTGCTCGGCGTTGAGCATCATGCGGCCGATTTCGCTGAGAAGCGTATTATCTTCCGCAGCCGTAATGCGCACGCGCAGGCTGCCGCCGCAATTGATCGTGCCCGCGTAGACGGAGTCGCCGATGGAAATGGCGCGCGGCCGCGTTTCGCCGCTGATCAGACTCTCATCGATATCGCTCTGGCCAGAGATCACCTCGCCGTCACCCGCGATGCGCTCGCCCGCGCCAACGGCGATGACCATTCCCGGCTTGAGCGTACTCGCAAGCACGAGCTTGGTTGTTTGATCCGGCGCGACGAGTGTCGCGTTCGTCGCCCTTAGCCCGATCAGGTTCTCGGCCGCTCCGCGCGCCTTTGTCCGCATGCGTTCGTCGAGCACTCTGCCGATCAGCAAAAAGAAGAGAAGCGTCGTAGCCGCATCGAAATAGATCTGCTCCGAACTGCGCATCGTCTGAAACAGACTCATGCCCGTCGCCAGCAGCACGCCAAGCGAAATGGGCACGTCCATATTGAGGCGCCGCGACCTCAACGCCGCAAGTGCAGACTTGAAGAAGGGTTGGCCGGCGTAGGCGACGGCTGGCAGCGCGATGAGCGCCGATACCCAATGGAACAGATCCATGAGGGAACTGTCCATGTCGCTGGCCTCTCCGGACCAGACCGCCACGGAAAGCATCATGATGTTTCCGGCCGCAAAACCGGCAACACCGAGACGAGGAATAAGCTCGCTCACGCGCGCGGCCTGTTCCGTCTCGGCGTTCTCGATCAACGGCGCAGCCGGAAATCCGGCATGCTCGAGAGCCGCCGTCAGATCGATCGCAGAGTTGACAGAAGGGTCGACGACGACGGAAACGCGCTTGGTCGTCAGGTTCGCGCGGGCTGCCTCCACGCCACGGAGAGCGCGCAGCGTATTTTCAACCGAACGGATGCAGTTGCCACAAACGATGCTCGGGACCGAAAGTACGATCGTCTGCCGCGCCTCTGCACTTGGCTCCTGCGCGGCAACCCCGGCGTCTAGGGCTGCTTCCATATCCGCTCCTTCGACCTGTAAACGACCTTGTCGTTCTCCGCAGCGGTGACGGAAAGCGTCCACGTGCCTTCCGAAAGTCCTGAAATGTCGGCAGTGTAAGTCCCATTACCCGTGGGAACCAAGTCAAAACGCCGATCGAATATGTCCGTTGTCGCGCGCCCGATTTCTGCCTTCACCAGCAAACCCTCGATGGGTTGCCGGTTCTCATCCGCCAATGCAATCGCAAGGCGCCCGGTCTTGGAATCGAACGTCCGGTTTTCGTGCCAGCCAAGCCGGTTCTGATCCGCTTCTTCCTGAAGCGTTTGGTTATAGGCCAAGCCTTTGCGATAGGCGTCGGCAGTGTCCCCGCTGAACGTAGATACGGCCTTGGTGATCAAAATCCCATCCACGACCGTCACGGTCAGAAAGAACCCAACCAGGATGGCGAAGACATGCCACCCGCGAAGCGAAATTTTCGATGCTGCAACGCTCATGGCGGACTCCTGAATGTCGTGGCGCGTGATGCCGTCTTGCCGCTCTCCACATCCTGCAGTTCGATCGTCACGGGCTCGGCATCCGATCTCAATTCTTTCCTTTGAGGGCCCGAGAGCATGAGGAAGACTTTGACGGCCCTGACTTCTGACGGGTTAACTTCTATCGTCGGGTCCGTACCGTCGAACTCCACGAACTTCGGCTGAAGATTTGCCGGTCCGCTGAAGCGTAACTTGAAGTGCCGTACCCCTTCGACCTTGTTGGCGATCTTGATCATGTAGCCGTTGCGCAATCCGCCGTCGCTCAACACCACGAAAAGCGGATTACGATCCTGGATGACGCTGAACTCGAACTCGGCCCGATTGAGCAGAGACCATCCCATAAGAGACGCCACAAGCGTAATCATGGCCGTATAGAGCATCGTACGCGGACGAATGATCCGCCAGCCCTCCCGCGGCGCGCTGGTGGCGTTGCCAAGGTTGCCTATCGTCGTGTAGGCGATGAGCTCGCGCGGCCGGCCGACCCGATCCATGATCTCATTGCACGCATCGATGCAAAGCGCACACTGGATACATGCGAGTTGCGATCCGTCGCGGATGTCGATACCCGTCGGACAGACGGCAACACAAGCCCTGCAGTCGATGCAGTCGCCGCGATCATCCCACGTCGTGCCCTTCTTGTGGGCACCGCGTGGCTCGCCCCGAAGCTCGCGATAGGAAATGAGAAGTGAATCGCGATCGACCATCGCACCCTGAATGCGCGGCCAAGGACACATGTAAATGCAGACCTGCTCGCGGGCGAGTCCACCAAGCAAATAAGTTGTCAGCGCAAACAGTCCAAGGAAGACGTAGGCGACGGTCGGTGCCGTACCATGCACCAGTTCAACGGCAAGTGTCGGCGCATCACGGAAATAGAAGACCAGCGCACCGCCCGTTGCGAGCGAAATCGCCAGCCACGACAGATGCGTTGCCGACTTCTTCCAGATCTTTTCAAGCGACCACGGCTGCGCATCGAGGCGCAACTGCGCGTTGCGATCGCCTTGCCAGAAACGCTCGACGGAAATCATCAAGTCCGTCCAGACAGTTTGCGGACACGCATATCCACACCACATGCGACCGGCGATCGAGGTGACGAGAAAGAGCGACAGTGCGCCGAGAACAAGGAGCCCGGTGACGTAGTAGAATTCCTGCGCCCAGATTTCGACAGGGCCGAACAATAAACGCTGATTGGCGAAGTCGAACAGGATGGCCTGATCGGGCAAGCCCTCGCCGCGATTCCACCGCAACCACGGCACGATGTAGTAGATCGCAAGCGCAAAGCCCATCACGAACCACTTGATGCTGCGGAAGATTCCATGCGCACGCTTCGGATAGATTTTCGTTCGCGGCACGTAGTCCGACTGCCGCGGAGTAGGCGGCGGCGTGGCGCGACTTTCGTCACCTCCGATCAGAAATTTGTTCGGCTGGTCCATCGTGTTCATTTCGGTTTGTCCGCGGCAGCCGCGGGAGTGGAGGCGCTCCCAGCTTCAGCTTGGGCGCCGCCGAGAGAATAAACATAGAGCGTCAGCATTTTTACGGCGACTGGATCGAGCCGCTCGGACCACGCCGGCATCGCGCCGCCACGCCCGGTTCGGATGCTCTGCATCACGGCTTCCTGCGAGCTGCCGTAAAGCCAGATGGCGTCCGTCAGATTGGGCGCACCCATGTCCTGATTGCCTTTGCCTTGATCGCCGTGGCACGCCGCACAGTTATCAGCAAAAATCTGCGCGCCTCTCTTTGCCGCTTCTTGATCGACGTCGAGATGCGAGAACGAGCGGACGAAATTGGCGGCGTCACGGATCTGCGCCTCATCGAGAACTTTGTCGATTCCGAAGCGCGGCATCGCCGTGTCGTGTGCCTTCGGATTGCCGCTTCTTATGCCGAAGGCGATGGTCTGATGAATTTTCTCGAGATCACCACCCCAAAGCCAGTCGTCATCGTTGAGATTAGGATAACCGATGCCGCCTTGAGCCCCGCGCCCATGGCAACCCGCGCAATTCTCGCCAAACAGCGCCGCACCGCCCGCAATCGAGAACTGAAACAGCTCGTCGTTCTTGCGGATGTCGGCGAGGGACATCTCGGCGATCTGCGTACGATATTTCGCGTGGCCCGATTTCCACGCCTCGATATCTTGCTGCACCTGATCGCGCTGACTGTAGTTCAGGACCCCCTTCGTATAGCCGTTGATCGTCGGCCACGCCGGATACACGACCCAATAACCGATGGACCACAGAATCGAGACATAGAAGGTATAGAGCCACCACCTTGGCAGCGGTTTATTGAGTTCGCAAATGTCGCCATCCCAGACATGTCCGGTCGTCTCGACACCCGTTACTTCGTCGATCGTTTTGCGATGGCTCATCGTTTATCCTCATCGGCCGGGAGCGCATCGTCGCGAAACGGAATTTCCGAAGCCGCCGCGAACTTGGCTTTGTTGCTTCTGCGCAAGGCATAGACGTATGCAGCGATCGTGATGCCGCCAAAAATTACCAGTGACGCAATCTGCGTGACCATTTGAATATCTTCGTAGGCCAAGGCCGAACTCCCCTTATCGAAGGTTTGGACCACTCGCATCGAACTTCGTGAAGTCGACGAGCGTGCCGAGCATTTGCAGATAGGCGATGACGGCATCGAGTTCCGTGGGCTCGACGTTCTCCGCCGCCGGCTGACCGTCGAACTTGCGCACTTGCGCCTTCGGGTAGCGCGCGACGAGTGCCTTTGCGTCTTTGGTGTCGGGCGAAATCTGCGCAACGATGTCCTTATCGGCGCTCGCAATCATCTCGTCGCTGTAAGGAACGCCAAGCTCCTTCAACGCTTTCATGCGCTTCGAGATGTTCGAGTAATCGAGAAGGGTGCGGTCGAGAAACGGATACCCCGGCATGATCGATGCCGGCACGACCGAGCGCGGGTCGCGCATATGCTCTGTGTGCCAGGCATCCGAATACTTGCCGCCGACGCGCGCAAGATCGGGCCCCGTGCGCTTCGAGCCCCACTGGAACGGATAGTCATACATGCTCTCCGCAGCCAGAGAGTAGTGGCCGTAGCGTTCGACCTCGTCGCGCAGCGACCGGATCATTTGGCTGTGACAGTTATAGCAGCCCTCGCGCACATAGATGTCACGGCCGGCAAGCTCGAGCGGCGAATAGGGCCGCATGCCCTGCACCTTCTCAATCGTCGACTGAACGTAGAACAGTGGTGCGATCTCGACGATGCCGCCGATTGAAACGACAATCAGCGCACCGATCAGCAGAATAATCGAGTTTCGCTCGAAAATGGCGTGGTTCACGATTATCGCTCCTGTTATTCGGCTGGCATTGCGACGACGCCGGGGCGCAGCTCAGGCGCTGCCGCTACCGCCGGCTGATCACGGACGTCGACCGGCTGATCCCCACGGATCGTGCGCCAGACGTTGTAGGCCATGATCAGTCCGCCTAGCAGGAACAGCACGCCGCCAGTCGCCCGGATGACGTAAGGCCAGTGCATCGCCTCGACGGTTTCGATGAAGGAATATTTGAGGAAGCCGAGGCGGTCGTAGGCGCGCCACATCAGACCTTGCGTGATGCCCGCAACCCACATCGACGAGATGTAGAGAACGATGCCGATCATCGCGAGCCAGAAGTGCCACTCGACAAGCTTCATTGAATAAAGGCCTTGCCGCTTCCACAGCCACGGCACGAGGCAGTACACTGCGCCGAACGTGATCATGCCGACCCAGCCAAGCGCGCCAGAATGGACGTGTCCGATCGTCCAGTCTGTGTAGTGCGATAGCGAGTTGACCTCCTTGATAGACATCAGCGGTCCTTCGAACGTCGACATCCCGTAGAACGCGACGCTGACGACCAGCAGCCGGATGACTGGATCGGTCCTGAGCTTGTCCCACGCACCGGACAGCGTCATGAGCCCGTTGATCATGCCGCCCCATGACGGCATCCAGAGCATGATCGAGAACGTCATGCCGAGCGTCTGCGCCCATTCCGGAAGCGCGGTGTAATGGAGGTGGTGCGGTCCCGCCCAGATGTAGAGGAAGATCAGCGACCAGAAGTGCACGATCGACAAGCGGTAGGAATAGACTGGCCGCTCGGCGCGTTTTGGAATGAAGTAATACATGATGCCGAGAAACCCGGCCGTCAAAAAGAAGCCAACAGCGTTGTGCCCATACCACCATTGCGTCATGGCGCCCTGAACGCCCGGAAAGAGCGGATAGCTCAGCGTTCCGAGAAATGACACGGGCAGCGCAAGGTTATTGACGATGTGCAGCATCGCGACGGTGACGATGAAGCCCAGGAAGAACCAGTTCGCGACGTAAATGTGCGGCTCTTGGCGATCCTTCAGCGTCCCGAGAAAGACGAGCAGATAGGCGACCCACACGACCGTCAGCAAGATGTCGGCGTACCATTCGGGCTCCGCATATTCCTTGCCTTGCGTCACGCCCATCAGGTAGCCCGACGCCGCGATAACGATGAAAAGCTGATATCCCCAAACGACGAACCAGGGCGCCCATTTGCCTGGCAGCCGAGCCTGGCTTGTCCGCTGAACGACATAAAGTGAAGTCGCGATGAGAGCATTGCCGCCGAACGCAAAGATGACGGCCGAGGTGTGAACCGGCCGCAGGCGCCCGAAGTTGGTCCACGGCAAATCGAAGTTCAGCGCCGGAAATGAAAGTTGCCACGCGAGAATATCGCCAACGAGAAATCCGATGACGCCCCAGAAAACGCACGCAATAGTCGCAACGCGAATGGGACCGTCGAAGTAACCGGAACGCTTCTCCTGTCTGAGGTTCGTTGGATGCGTTACCACGTAGAAGCCGGCAGCCACCGCCGCCGCCAACATGATGAGCCCCTGAAGCCGAAGGATCTCCTCCTCTCCAGCGAGCGCGAACAATAGACCTATCGCGCCGATGATGGCTGCGCTTATGAGCGCGAGCGAATCGCTGAGCCCTGAGCGCTCGTCCAATACGTCCTGCAAAGCTGCCTCCCGATCCCAATACGGAACTCACAGTCGAATAACGGGCCGCCCGCAGCCTTGATCTAAGTCAAGGTTCGCTAAGAAGAGCGGCATTAGAAATGTCGCATCGCTAGAACCGCGGCCTCACGTCTTTCGAGGATTCCACTAATGACGGATGCCAGCCCGGCAAGACGCCTTGATGATGCTGGACACTGTGCGACTCCCCATCCCCTGGAGATTATCGAGGAGGAGCATGCCCTGCAATTGGAGCTGTGCGATCTCTTGGAAAGCATCGCCGACGACCTGCCGGCCAAGTTCGATACCGCGTTCGCAGTGATTGCGATCTCCATTCTAAAGGGAAGCGTAAAATCCCATACGAAGTTCGAGGAAGACGCGCTTTTCCCGCTTCTTAGAGAGCGGTTGTCACCGAACGACACTGTCGTTCAAGCACTGGCATGCCTCAGCCAAGAACACGAGCGTGACGAAGACATCGCAGACGAACTCGTCGAGGCGCTCAAAGACGCGTTGCAAAGCAGAGTACCCCAGAACCCGGAAACGCTCGGTTACATTCTTCGCGGCTATTTCGAAAGCCAGCGCCGCCATATCGCATGGGAGGACAGTGTCGTTTTGCCCGCAGCACGCCAAGCACTGACCGTCGAAGACCTCGCCCGCCTTCAGGAATGGATCATGATGAGCGACCATCCCCGTTGCATTAGAATACCGCTGCTGAAGCTCAGAGCTCGAAGATCACCATCCTCAATCTGCAAAAAATGCCCCTCCTCGCTCGGGCCGGAGAAATAACGGGATGTCTCCAGATTTCGTGCGCCGCATGAGCGCCCCCGTTCCGCGATATACGAGCTATCCGACCGCCGCCCAGTTTCGGAACACGGTCGGTGAGAAGGACTTCGCAGAAGCTCTGATCGAATTGGAAGACGAAACGCCGTTTTCGCTCTACGTACACGTGCCGTTCTGCAAGAAGCTTTGCTGGTACTGCGGTTGCAATATGAAAGTTGCACGCACCAAAGAGCCGGTCATCCGTTATTTGGAAGCTCTCGAAGCGGAATTGCGCACCGTCGCCGCGCTCGGACTCTCCAAGCACAAGATTTCATATATGCATTGGGGCGGCGGCTCCCCCAACATTCTGACCGGCGAGCAGATTTTGGCGTTGACTGCACGCATCCGCAACTCTTTCGAGATCGACGCCACTGCCGAATTCGCCGTCGAGATCGACCCGCGCGAAACGAGCGCGTCGCTTACGCAGGCGTTGAAGCTGGCAGGCGTCAATCGGGTGTCGATTGGGGTCCAAGATTTCGACCCTACGGTTCAGACCGCCATCAATCGGCTGCAGTCGTTTGACGTGACGTCGGCCTGCGTAGACAGTTTACGCGATGCTGGGATCGACAAGATCAACATCGACCTCGTTTATGGATTGCCGCTGCAGACCCGATCTGGAATCGAACGGACGGTCGAGCAGGTCCTTTCGCTGCGGCCAAATCGTGTCACGCTATTTGGGTATGCGCATCTGCCCGCGCGCTTCGCGCACCAATCGATTATTGACGCCACGACGCTTCCAGACAGCGTCGAACGCTTTGCTCAGTCCCAAAGAGCCGCGCGCATGCTCACCGCCGCAGGTTACGTCCGGATCGGGCTCGACCATTTTGCCCTGAAGGACGATCCCTTGGCCGTCGGGCCCGTTCGCCGCAACTTTCAAGGATATACGACCGACACGTCGGAAACCCTGGTCGGCGTCGGGCCGTCGGCCATCTCCTGCATCGGCAGCGCATATTTTCAGAACGTGTCGTCTCCCGCCGAATACGAAGAGCGTATTGCAGCGACAGGCCTCGCCACGACCAGAGGCGTAAAGCTGACGGACGAAGATCGCGTTCGGCGCTACGTTATCGCGAAATTGATGTGTGACTTCAGCTATTCCGAATCCAGCGTCCGCGAGCGCTTCGGAGCTGCGGCGTCGGGCGTCATTCTGGAAGGCCGGGAGATGGTCGAGGCCGATACCGCCGGTCTTCTGGAGAAGGTCGATGACGGATTCGTCGTCACACCACGCGGTCAGCCATTTGTGAGAAGCATTGCGGCGTGCTTCGATACCTATCTCGGATCTGATATGCGCTGCGCGCCGGCGGTCTAGACGCTGCTCATCCGTTCCAGATGAGCGGGGTCCAAGACAACAACAGTCCTCGCCCCATCGAGTCCGATAATTTTCTTGGCCTTGAGGCGGGAAAATTGCCGGCTGACCGTTTCGATTGTTAGGCCGAGGAAATCGGCGATCTCAGCGCGCGAGATGGGCAGCTCGAATTTCGCTGGCTCCTGCACCTGTCCGCTCTGACAACCGACCGCATCGATCCGCTTGGAAACCATGAGAATGAAACTTGCCACCTTTTCCTCGGCACTTTTTCGTCCGAGCAGCAGCATCCATTCGCGCGCGGCATCGAGCTCGTCCAGCGTGTTTTCGAACAGGCGGCGTTCGAACCCGGGAAATTCCCGGACCAGACGCTCGAATTGCCCGCGGTCATAGGTACAGAGGTGAACTTCATTCACGGCGGTCACTTCATACGCGCTGCGCTCGCGGTACGGCCTGCCGATAAAATCGGACGCGAATTGAAGCCCGACGATCTGCTGCCGTCCGTCGCTCATGGCCTTGGTGAGTTTGACGACGCCGGAGATGATGTTGGCGAATGAGGCGACCGTGTCCTGATCGGCCACGATTGCTTGCCCTTGCGGCACTGTCCGATGGTGGGCGATCGCATTGAGTCGCTCTATTTCAGTCCGGCTCAGTGCCCCACAGACCGCACGGTGGCGCACTGCGCAAGTATCGCAGCGGATCGATTGCTGTTGTGTCATCGTCGGTCCAGACGTTATCGGACGCTCGGTAAGTAAAGTTCGCAAGTGATACCATGTTTGAAACAGACATGCGACGGACCGGGTCTGCGCCCCTTCGCATCTGCTGACAAAGCGTCTCAGATCCAACTTGGTCGCTGCTAGCACCACGCTAAGCGTGTCTCTCAGCCGCCATCGTCCTCGACATTGTCCACACCGTACGGGAGGCCAGGATTGTGTCGGCCATACAATTGAGAAAGAGAAAGGCAGACCTCTAAAAATACGTATATTTATATATATTTCAATAACTTATAGTATATGACAAACGCAGGTGGCCGACCTTGTTCATCCGTATAATCCTTGTGCGATCCGGATTTAGTGCGGGCGTTGCTGGTAGCAGACGGCGGTCAGATCGGCCGGAGTATCGATATCGGTTACTTCCTCGTCGGACGCGAGAGGAACGCCAAGACTTTCCCCCACGTACTTTCGCAGAAGCGCCTTGGCGCCTGTCGCACCGTCTAACGCGCTGAGCTCGGAGAAATGTGCCCGCGGCCACAAAACGGGATTGCGCTGTTCCCCAGCCGTGGTCACAGGGAAGATGATCGCACGCCCGCAGGACTCATCGAATGCGGCCCGTAGGCGAGTGAAGAGGGCCGACGTCAGGTAGGGCATGTCGGACGCCACGATGAACGCGCCGTCGAACTCATCTCCGAGCGCTCCGACACCGGCCGCGATCGATTTGCCCATGCCCTGTTTCCAAGCAGCGTTATGGACGAACCGAACGGCAAGCCCTTCAAGGACGCTGCGGCATCGCTCGGCCTCATGACCGGTCACGACTATTGTCTCGGAAGGCCGGGCCTCGATGACCGCGCGCGTGACACGGCGGAGCAGAGGCTCTCCACCGATTTCCGTTAGAAGCTTATTCTCGCTACCGAAGCGCTCCGAGCTCCCGGCGGCAAGAAGAACGGCGGCAACTCGGCTCACCACGATCACGACACGAGGTTGGCGATCTTGGCCTCAGCCAAGATCTCCGCAAGCACACCCGCTGCCAGGGTGGCTTTACTTTTAGCACCGGGGATCGATCCGACTGGAGCATGCAGTCGCGCGCGGGCAGTGGTTGTGAAGCCTTTGGTCTGCAGCGCCTCAAGGCGATGCCTGTGCACAGCGTGGTTGCCCAGAACGCCGATGTAAAAACACTCCATCTCGAGGACACGCGCCAGGATATCGGGCTCCGCCTCGTGATCATGAAAGACGAGCACCGCCGCGGAAGCATAATCGAGCGCCTCGATCGAGGATTGAAGTGCCGCGGTGCCGTTGAACGCCGATATTCCGCGTCGCGCCGCCTGATCGCGTGTCGCCTCGTCGGGCGACCAGACGGCGATCTCAAGTCCACTCACCTGAGCGACGACTGCGATGGCATTGAGGAGTGGTCCGCTGCCGAGCAGCAAGAGCCGAAGCGGCGGCGAAAAATACCGATCGAAATGGTCTTTCTCGCCCGTGCTTCGTGGCATCGGCCCCAGTGAAGCAGCAGAGGTGACGATGCTTGTGCCGTCGACAAGGGAGGTTCTGAGCGAACACGCTTGGCGCGCTGCGCGGCAACGTAAGAGCTCTTGCACCTGCGCCGCGCCGATGCTCTGGTCAAAATAAAGATCGAGACCGCTGCCGCACGGAAGCTTGACGTCGAAGTAAGGCGAGTCCTTGCCGTAGCGAACAAGCCGGTTCTCGCCGGCACGGATCGCCGCCTGTGCTTCGAGCACCACTGCGGCCTCGAGGCAGCCGCCAGAAAGATAGCCGGCGAAACGACCGTCCTCGGCCACCGCCATTTGCGCGCCCGGCTGGCGTGGAGCACCGCCCTCCACGCCGACCAAGGTTACGAGCGCGGTGCGCACTCCCTCGCTTTGCCATTGCGCGAGGTGAGGAAGCACGTCCTCATCGGCGAGCAGACCCGTATCCGCGTCGAAGCGCTGAAAGATGAGGGTCATGTGGGTCTCCGCAGTGAGCACCTAGTCAATTAGAAAACCGGAGCGTCCAGCCGGCTGAACACGAAGCGGATGCGCTCGGCCGCCGTTATCTGGCCGGTTCACACCGCTTTTAGGCGTTTGCTGTCGATCGGCGTCTTCCGTAGACGAACGCCTGTCGCCGCGTAGACCGCGTTGAGGACAGCCGGCGCCAGGCCAGACGTGCCCGGCTCTCCAATTCCGCCCGGATCGGCGCTGCTTTTTACAATTTCGACTTCGATCTCGGGCGCTTCGTCAATGCGCAGAATTCGATAGTCATCGAAGTTGGTTTGCTGCACGCGGCCTTTGTCGAGCGTGATCTCTCCCCAAAGCACTGCCGTAATTCCAAATATGACGCCGCTCTGCATCTGCGCAACGACAGTGTTCGGATTTACAACCACGCCCGGATCGACGACGACGTAAACGCGATCAACTTTTACCTCGCCGTCCTTGCCGACAGTCACCTCGGCGACCTGGCACATATACGAGCCGAAAGCCTGCTGCACTGATACGCCGCGACCTTGCCGCGGACCAAGTGGTTTGCTCCAATTCGAAAGCTCAGCGGCGCGATCGAGAACGTGCAGGGCACGCGGGTTCTTCTGGAGCAGCGCGCGGCGATACTCGACCGGATCCTTCTTGGCCGCGGCGGCAAGTTCGTCGATGAAGCTCTCAATCACATACACGTTGTGCGTCGGGCCGACGCCGCGCCAAAACGCAGTGGGAATTCCCGGAGGCTCCTCGCGGACATACTCGACATGAAAATTCTCGATTGCGTAGGGCATGTCAGCCGCGCCGTCTATGGCGTCCGGATCAATTCCGTTTTTGAAAAGCGGCGGCGCCCATCGCGCCAATATGGATGATCCGACAATGCGATGTGACCAGGCGACGGGCATACCCTGCGCATCGAGCCCGGCCGAGATGCGGTCATAGTAGTAGGGCCTGTACATGTCGTGCTGGATATCTTCCTCGCGGCTCCACACGACTTTGACCGGAAAATCGAGCTGTTTGGCTATGAGCGCCGCCTGAACAATTCCGTCTGATTCCAAGCGCCGGCCGAAGCCGCCGCCGAGCAGATGGTTATGAAGCCGTACCTGTTCGGTTTTCAGATTGAGGACCTTAGCGACGGCTTGCTGCGCCCAGACGGGTATTTGCGTACCCACCCAGATGTCGCAACCGTCGCCCGTGACAGCAACCGTGCAATTCATCGGTTCCATAGTGGCGTGCGCGAGGAATGGCGCTTCGTAGGTGGCTTCGACCTTCTTGTTGGCCGACGAAAACGCGGTCGCGAAATTCCCGTCGCTCTTGGCGACTGCACCCGGTCTTTCGGCGGCTCTGGCCAATGCGGCTACGACGTCAGTATTCGACACATTGCCGTGTGGTCCATCATCAAAAACCGGAGATGCCGCTTCAAGCCCTTTCTTGGCAGCCCAATAATGATCTCCAACCACGGCGAGAGCGTTGTCGAGCTTCACGACTTGCACAACACCTGGAATCTTCTTCGCCGCAGCTTCATCGAAGGATACGAGCTTCCCACCGAACACTGGAGATGCAGAGACTGTCGCGACTTTCATATTCGGCACCTTGGTATCGATGCCGTATTGAGCAGAGCCGTTGACCTTTCCGCTCACGTCAAGGCGCTTTGCTGGTGTACCGATAATGCGAAACTGACTAGCGTCTTTCAGTTTGACTTCGCCCGGGACAGGAATTTTCGCAGCTCTGTCGGCCAGCTCGCCGTATGAAAGGCGTCGCGTGGTAGAGTCGTCGATGACGAAGCCCGGCTCCGTCCGCAGAGTAGCTGGGTCAACACCCCAGGTCTCCGCTGCCGCAGCAATCAACATCACTCTCGCCGCGGCACCAGTTTTGCGAAGGGGCAAATAAAAGCCGCGGATCGACGTTGAACCACCCGTGACCTGTATGTTGCCGAGAGCCGGATTTCCGTAGAGTTTGTCACTTGGCGGCGAGATCGCCACGGACACGTTTGCCATGTCGACATCGAGTTCTTCCGCAACGAGCATCGGAAGCGACGTATAGGTGCCTTGTCCCATCTCGATCATTGGCGAGACGATGGTCACCTTTCCTTGCCCGTCGATGCGAATGTAAGCATCGGGCACGACGGGTGGGCTTTTATCAACGCCCGCTTCTGCAGCTGGAACCCAGCCGATCATCATCCCCCCACCAGCGGCAGCACCGGCTACAAGGAAATTCCGTCGCGACAGTTCGGGAGTGGTTTGGCGAGCTAGCATGTGTGGCCTCACTTCGCTGCAACGGATTTGGCTGCTTCCTTGATTGCGTCCCGGATGCGCAAATAAGTGCCGCAACGGCAAATGTTTCCGGTCATAGCGGCGTCGATATCGCTATCGCTCGGCGCGGGGGTCGTCTTGAGCAAAGCCGATGCCGACATGATCTGCCCTGATTGGCAGTAGCCGCATTGGACAACTTCGAGATTCAGCCAAGCCGCTTGCACGGCTTTGCCAGCCGGTGTTGCGCCAATTCCCTCGATCGTCGTCACGTCGTGTCCCGCTATTTCTGAGGCCTGCGTAAGGCATCCCCTGCGGGCCTCTCCGCCAACATGGATTGTGCAAGCGCCGCATTGGCCAATGCCGCACCCGAACTTGGTACCAGTCATCCCGAGGACATCGCGAAGAACCCAGAGGATGGGCATGTCATCGGGTACGTCGACCGATACCTCTTTGCCGTTCACTTTGAATTCGATCATGGGGACCTCATCTGGAAAGAGCGGCGTGCTGTGAGAAATAGGTCAACTTATTCATATGCCAAGGTCAGCTCCGGACAGAACTTCAAGCCGCCGAAACCGGACAACGCACCTGTCTCCACAGCCACAGCTTTGCTGGTAGGGCTAGTCATTGAATGGGCCCTCTCCGCGGATTGCAGAAAAGGGCTATACGCTTGCGGAAGCGTGACTGAAATGTCATAGAAACGCAAATTTAGGACATGAGGGCCTTCCCCGTGCGGCGCATCACTTTCCTCGTTTTCCCTGGCCACTCGGTCATCGCGCTCGCTGCGCTCTCGGTCTTCGAAACCGCCAACATGTTGGAGGAACGGGCTCCTTATGACTTCCGGTTTGTTTCGGAGACAGGCGGCGCGGTCAGCACGTCGTTAGGCATGCGACTTGAGACAGAACGGTTCACCGACGAAGCCGGCAACACTCTCATCATCGGCGGCGGCACAACTTCGCGGGAGCCGCATAGACCAGCGATGATCGAGTTAGTGCGCAGAGCGGTCCGCACACATCGGCGCGTCGCCGCGATCTGCACTGGGACGTTTGTATTGGCGGAAGCTGGTCTTCTGGACGGGCGCCGCGCGACGACGCACTGGCTCTATGCGCGCGAACTGCAGAAGCGATTTCCGAAGGCGAAGATCGACGAGGATCGGATCTTTATCAATGATGGCCCGATCTGGACCTCAGCGGGGATGAGCGCTGGCATCGACCTCGCGCTCGCACTGGTGGAGGATGACCTGGGCGCGGAATTTGCGAAGTCAGTCGCTCGCAAACTCGTCCTCTATCATCGGCGCGGCGGCGGGCAATCGCAGTTCTCGACACTCCTTGAACTTTCGCCGAAGTCCGATCGAATTCAGACGGCTCTCGCTTTCGCCCGCGCAAATCTCCACACGCCGCTGACCGTGCCTCGGCTTGCTGAGGCGGCCCACCTGAGCCCGAGGCAGTTTAGCCGTGCATTTAGAGCCGAAACTGGGCAGTCCCCAGCAAAGGCGATCGAAAACCTCCGTGTGGAAGCTGCGCGTTCCCTCATGGAGCAAAGCAGTCACCCGATCGAGGTCGTGGCCCGTCAAACCGGGTTCAGCGATCGGGACCAAATGCGTCGCGCTTTTTTGCGCGCCTTTGGACAACCCCCGCAAGTGTTACGGCGAAATGCGCGAAGCGACGCGATAGACGGTAAGAACCGAGCGGCGATGTAGATCCGCTCTGAGCCCGGAGAACCCGGTTTCAGGTGATTTTAGAGACAGGACCGCGAGCCGTGCGCGCCGCGCATGAGAACGGCTCGCGGTTTGGTTGAGGGTATAATTGCGGACAACGGCCCTTTTGTTGCCCCAGAACGGTCCTTACGCGTCGCCCCAGTCTACCGCGAGTTGTTGGTGATTAAGCGGGAACGTATGTCAGTCTCATAGCGTCCTCGCCAATTGCATCGCTGGCCACAAGGCGGAGCGGGGGGCGGGGGCCAGCGAAGAATGGCTTGCCGCGACCCAGCACAAAGGGGCGGAAGTAAAGGCGATACTCATCAATAAGGCCAAGGTCTGTCAGGCTTCTTGCTAGGTCTGGTCCGGCGCCGCGATCTCGCCGACATGCTCAGCCTTCAGCGCGCGCATCGCCACCTCAAGGTCGTCGCCGACAAGGGTGGCGTTGGGGCCGACGGACTTCAATGAACCAGACACGACCCACTTCGGTTGGGCCCGCCATGCGGCCGCGAATTCATGTCGGTCGGCGTCCCACTCAGGATGGTCTTCATCCCAATATCGCATCACCTCGTATATGCGGCGACCATAGATGCTGCCGGTCAGGTTGCGCACATGTTCTATCCAGTGACGAAAGAGCACGAGGTCAGGCGGCCGCATTTCCTGGTGATCGACGTAGCCGTCCAATGACTGGTTCATTCCGAACACGAACTTCGCCATGCCGTAGAATCTCCGCGTCACACCCTATGAAGCTTAGCTTAAGGCGTCATGGCGTTCGGAGCGAGCTTAGGCCCAATGCGGGGCACTGCTCTATCTCCGTGACGATTATCCAGAGGTTGTTAATGGCCCGGAGCTGACCGGCGCTGCATTCGAACGGCGCCGCCGCTATTGATCGAACAGCAGAGTAGAGCCAAACTTTCGCCTAGAGCGCGACTTGAGTGGTGGTATACCGCGGCCTAGGGCAATTGGCGGAGACGGAGGGATTCGAACCCTCGATACGCCTTTAAAGCGTATGACGATTTAGCAAACCGTTGCCTTCAGCCACTCGGCCACGTCTCCCCAAATCAATGGGCAAGTGCCCCCTATAGAGGCCACGCCAGCGCAATGCAAGACACGACGGAACAATGCACAGAGGTGATGATGTCACCGCTGGCAGTCGCCCGAAAGTCGTCCTAGTGTCCTGAAAGCAATATCCTTCCAACTGGAAACGGGCTGAGCCGTGCGCGCTAGCATCGAGACACAGTCGAGTATCGGGATTGCGGCCCTCCTGGTCCTGGGCGCGGCCGCGGCGAATGCGACCGAGTTGTGCGTCAAATGCACCGGCCCTGACGCAAGCTACGCCTGCGTCGTCGACGGCACGTCCAGCGCGACGATCGATACGGTGGCCAAGCTCTATTGCATCACGTCGCTAGCCAAGGCAGGCGCTCACGCGAGCTGTTCGATAGACCGGACAATGATGGCTCCCTGCCCAGGCGAACGCAGAGAACTGCCGGTCCCAACGATGCTCGATGGAGGATCGGACGGCACGCCGCAGAACGGCGCCCCTGATCTGACCACGACCGGAGGCACGCCGGCTCTGGCAGGGACTCATCCCCAAGAAGCGCCTGCTGCCGCATCGCAGCCGGAACCGGCCGCAGCGCCTCACGATCAGACGCAGGACGCGACGGCGAATGAAGCGCCGCCGAAGACCGTACAGGAAATGGTCGAAAAAAGCGCAAAAACGGCAGGCGCAGGATTGAGCGATACGCAGAAGTCCGCAGGCGAAGCCGCGAAGTCTGCGAGCACCGCGCTCGAGAAGGCCGGAGCGGCAGTCGGCGGCGCCGCCAAGAACTCTTGGAAGTGCCTCTCCTCGTTCTTCTCGAATTGCTGACGCCGCAAAGAACAACGCCGCGCGCTGCCCTTCGAACGAAGGAACTCAGTGAAGCGAAACGAGCCACTCGCGGGCGAGCTTCTGCGCTTTGATGATGTCGGCCTTGCTCATGTCGCACGCGACTTCCGACCGGTAGCGTTTCGCTTCGTCGTTGCCGCGGCTCGCCGCGATGTTGAACCACTTATGAGCCTGGATGAGATCGATCGCGCCGTCGCGACCGGTGCAGAAGCTGAGGCCGAGCTCGAAGAGGGCATCAGTGTGATCGCCCTGAGCCGAGTAATCGATTTGACGCGACAACACGTCCATGCGTGCCATGTGAAAATACTCCAAAACCGCCATACGCTCTTCATGTCGAAGGGCGGCAAAGCCAACGCGCTCGCAATCAGATGAGCGCACCGAAACCATCGCAGCGGATGAATGAAAACTCGTAAAAACCCGAACAAATTTGCATTAACCGCAGGCTAAAATGGCCTTACACGCCACTACCGGGCGCCCAAAATCGAAACATTCTATTCGCCTTGCGACGACTGTTGATCTAGCCTTAAGAAGGGTTGCCACCAATTGCTAACCATGCTTCAAAAAGACGACCCGCGGCGGCTAGATCGAACGACGGGGTTCGAATGTTCAGCCGGGGTTCAGCCGCGGGCTGGTAACCTTAAATTCGGGGCCGGGAATCGGTCTTAAGGAGGGTTCGGGCTGCTTCTAGCCTGAGTGAGGGATTATGGTTCAGTCAGTAGTCTGCCGCTCGTTGGCGGCTACGGGGTTTCTATTGCTCGCAGGTTGTGCGCAGCAAGGATCGCACCCCGCCTACATCGGATTGTCTGATCTGTCGGGTGGCGACACCGTGGGGAATCCGCTCACTGGCCGGACCAGCGAGCCATCCGAAGCGCTTCGGCACGTACAGTCGAACAAAGTGCTGAGCGCCATGGCCTTTCAAAAAGTCACCGGACGCACGGTCGATCCCGAAAGCCTGGTCGGTCGCGGCGAATAATTCCAAGCCATTTCACACTTTCTTTACAGCCAGACCTTTGACCACCGCCGGGCGCTGACCGATGTCTCCGAGCCACCGCTCGACATTCGGAAACTTGGCGATGTCTTGCCCGAGCTTCTCGGAGATCCGCGCCCAAGTGAAACTTGCGATGTCCGCGATCGAATACTGGCCCGCGAGATACGGACGATCGGACAGCCGCTTGTCCAACACGCCGAACAGCCGCTCAATCTCTTTCGTACAACGATCGATTGCGTAGGGAATCTTCTCCGGCGCGTAAGTGCGGAAGTGATTGCATTGCCCAGCCATCGGACCGAACCCCGACACTCCCCAAAAAAGCCATTCGTCGACATCCGCCTTCGCCCGCTCGCTGGACGGATAGAAGGCCCCAAACTTCCGGCCGAGGTACTGCAGAATGGCGCCCGATTCAAAAAGCGCGAGCCGCTGACCGTCGGGACCTTCGGGATCGACAATCGCCGGTATCTTGTTGTTGGGTGAAATCGCCAGGAATTCCGGCGCGAATTGCTCGCCCTTGCCGATGTCGACGAATTTCACCTCGTACGGCACACCAAGCTCCTCAAGCATGATGGAAATCTTCAAGCCATTGGGCGTCGGCCAAAAATAGAGTGCGATTGGCTCGTCGTCTCCGTCGTCCTGCATATCAGTCCTTAGGGAATGAGAATGATCGAGCCCGTCGTTCGCCGGGCTTCAAGATCTCGATGCGCATCTGCGGCATGGCTCAACGGATATTGGTGATTGACCGAGATCCGAATTTGTTTGCTGAGCAGCATCTCGAAGAGTTCGGCCGCGTTATCCTGGAGATCCTTGGGTGTTGCCGTATAAGCTAAAAGCGACGGGCGCGTGGCGAAAAGAGACCCTTTCAGAGCCGTGAGTTCGAATGGCGGAACCGGCCCCGACGAATTGCCGAATGAGACCCAAAGCCCCTTCGGTTTCAGACAATCGAGCGATTGCGGAAATGTATCCTTGCCGATGGAATCGTAAACGACATCGCATCCGTTTCCCTGCGTGTACTCGCGCACGCCGCTGACGAAATCATCGCGCTTCGTGTTGATTGCGTGCGTGCAGCCGTTGGCCATGGCAAGCTCCGCTTTCTCATCCGAACCGACCGTCCCGATGATTGTCGCGCCGAGCGCATGTGCCCACTGGCACGCAATAAGACCGACGCCGCCTGCCGCAGCGTGCAAGAGCATCGTCGTCTCGGGCCCAACCCGATAAACTTCGCGCAGCAGGTAGCGAACCGTCATGCCCTGCAGCAGCCCCGCCGCGGCCGTCTCATACGAAATGCCATCCGGCAACTTCACGAGCCGTTCGGCAGGCACGATCCGTTCTTCAGCATAGCCGCCAAGCGGACCGGCATAAGCGACCCTATCGCCAACCTTGAACTGCTCGACGCCACGGCCGATTGCAATGACGTCGCCCGCCCCTTCCGAACCGATGATCGCCGGCAGCTTCGGTAACTTGTAGAGGCCATTTCGATGGTAGACGTCGATATAGTTCACGCCGATGGCGCGCTGGCGAAGACGCACCTCCCCAGGGCCCGGATCAGGAACGGCCACCTCCTCGTAGACCAAGGCTTCCGGACCCCCGGCAGCATGTATCTGAACGGCAAATGGCATGGCTTAGGCTCCAATCGGACGATCTGAGGCGTAGAGATGCAGTTCTGCGGCGAATCCGGCTAGTGGGTTGACACGGGCCACATCTTAGACCCCCGTTGGTCACGAGCCTGCCACGCTGGCTTTCTACCGCCAGAGGGAAACGAAAACGGAAATTACCTTGCATAAATTCGAATATGCGCTCCCGGCCCGAAAATCGAATACCGCCATGGCGTTTCTGCTCGCCATCACCTTTGCGGCAGCCGGATGCGCAGGCAACGAAGCAGCATTGGGAGACCCGGCGCTCGGCATGAAGTGCGTCGACGACAGCCATGTCTGCATCAGCCAACGCAAAATGGTTTTCGATTCCTACATGGCGGACACATCCCGCGCTTGGGTGAACCATCCCGCCGGCCCTCATGAATATGCGTCGGGGGTACGTCTCATGGCCTTCAGCAAAAAGCGCAAGGAATTGAATTGCAACGAGTTGGCGCGTGGCAAAGCGGAAGCCGATCGCGGTCCTTCCGCCCTGAGTGGAGGCGGTTATCTCGGATTGACGACGGCACAGATTGCACGCGGAGCGATGCTTTCGCGCGAAGTCTCGCGTGAACTCGCACAGGAGATCTCGCGCCGGTGCCGCTAGACTTGAACCTGCGATTTGGCTTCTTATTTGGCCGTCACAGGGCACACGACCGTCGGCCGCATCGGCTTGCACGCTAACAATAACCTCGAAAGTGAAAGTCGCTACAAATGAGCGTGCAGGACTTTGTCAATGCGATCGTCGAGTTTGTGAGGGCCAACGAGGGCTGGGCCATGCCCGTCGCATTTGTGGTCGCATTTCTCGAAAGCTTCTGTTTTCTTTCGATCATCTGGCCGGGCACCGCGATTTTGATCGGGATTTCCGCGTTGCTGGCTAAAAGCGGCGTAGGGCTCGACGTTCTCTGGCCAGCGATCGTCGCTGCGAGTATCGGCGGCACCTTCGGTTACGCCGTCTCCTATTGGATAGGCCGCTACTACAAGGACGACATCCACAAGATTTGGCCGTTCAACCGCAAACCGGAGTTGGTGGAGCACGGCGAGGCATTTTTTGCGAAATGGGGCGCTCTCGGCGTGTTTTTCGGGCACTTCTTCGGCCCCGTCCGCGCGATCATCCCGGTCGTTGCGGGGATGTACTCAATGCCACAATGGCAATTCCAGCTGGTCAATGTTTTATCGGCCGCAATCTGGGCGGCAGGTATCATCGCACCCACCTACTTTGGCCTGAGCTATTTCCTGGGCTGAGCCCGAATCCAGGCATTCCGCCGCAAAAGGACCGCCGTGCTTGCGCGAACAGGCGCGATCCCGTAGAGGATCGGCCCAATGCTGCGTCAGGGCGCAGCCCCTTTCATGACTTTCCCACCTCTCGAGGCCTGTTTCATGTCTAAGACGTCGCTCAAGAATGTTCAAAAGCAGAAGAAGAAGGCGAAGCGCACGATCCCCCGCCCCGCCCAGAGCCGTATTCAGGGCAATACCGCGGGCGTCCGCACGCGCCTGAAGAAGCTTGCCGGTCAGGCCCGCGCCAAGAAGGCATCGGCCTAGCTAGCGGCGCAGTCTCTCACTACGTTCTCCCTCACCGGCTCATTAAGGTGACGTGAGTAACGACATGACGACGACTGCGTTCTACCCGCCGACGGTTACGCCGTCCGCGCGCCCACTGCCCTTACTCCCATTCCTGGGCCGCTTCGTCCGCAATCCTCTGCGGGCGATTCCGCGCGCCGTCTATTACGAGCCGATCGTCACCTACGGCGGCAAGCGCCCTCTCGTGGCCTGGGTGACCGATCCCGCGCTCCTCGAAAATATCCTTCTCAAGAACTCCGAGCAGTTTCCGAAGACGCGTCTCGATCGCCGCGTCCTGACGCCAATCATCGGCAATGGCCTGCTGACCGCCCAGGGCGAGAGCTGGCGCTGGCAGCGCAAGATCGCAAGCCCGCCTTTCCGGCACGCCGAACTTCTCGGCTATGTCCCGGCCATGGTCGACGCCGCAGTCGATTGCGTGACGCGCTGGCGATCGCGCGGACCAGGCCGCTTCGTTACCAATGTCGAAGAGGACCTAACGGAAACGACCTTCGCGATCATCGCACGCACGGTTCTGGCGGGCGTCAGCAAGCGCGACGGCGAAGCTATTCAGCGCGCCGGCCGCGCCTATCTCGATCCGATCTCCTGGGAAGTCGCCGCGTCGCTGCTGCAGCTTCCGAGCTATGTCTGGCATCCGGGCAAAGGCCGCATGCGGCGCGCGGCGGTCGAACTCCGCTCGATTGTCGGAATGCTTGTCGCCCAGCGCCGCGCGGAAGGCGGGCAAGGCTCAGACCTCGTCGCGCGAATGCTTGCGGCCAAGGACCCCGATACCGGCGAGCCGATGCCCGATGAGCTGATCGCCGATAACCTCGCGACGTTCTTGTTCGCGGGCCATGAAACAACGGCGAAAGCTTTGACGTGGACGCTCTACGTTCTGGCGCGCGCACCCGAATGGCAACAGCGCGTGCGGGAAGAGCTCGACGCGGTTATCGGCTCGGGACGGGTCGATGCCACGACGATCGGCAAATTGCCCATCACGACACGCGTTTTGAAAGAGGTGCTGCGGCTCTATCCGCCGGCGCCGGTGATGACGCGCGTCACGGCGGAAGAGGTGAACCTCGGCGGTATCTTTCTCCCAAGCCCGACACTGGTCGTCATTCCAATCTTTATTGTTCATCGCCACCGGTCGCTCTGGGAAGATCCGGACAGGTTCGACCCTGACAGGTTTCTGCCCGAGAACGAGGCGCGTTATCCACGCACGCAGTTCATGCCCTTCGGATATGGTCAGCGTGTTTGCATTGGCTCGTCCTTCGCCATTCTCGAGGCGACGGCAATTCTTGCCACTTTGTTGCGAAGCATGTCGTTCGAATGGGACGGACGTCACGCACCGGAGCCCGTGAGCCGTGTCACGCTACGTCCAAAGGGTGGAATGCCCCTGATCGTCAGGTCCTTGTAGCGGCCGCCAGCAAAACGGCCGGCGTTAACTCCGCATTTACGACGAATTACCAGATCGCAAACATCCCCGCGTGATTTGTCATCAACGCGTGAGCGGGATTGCAAACAATTGTTGCTATCATTTGTCGCATCTGAACCACGAGCCTCGAAGGAGAGGCCAATGACAACGACAAAAATAGCTTACGTCTTCGCAGCCGTCGTCCCGTTCGGCTTCGTCATACTGGCATGCATCGGCATCGGACACGTCGTGTTCGTTGGCCTTCGCGAACGAAAGGCAAGACGCCTCAGCGCCGCGAAGGCCCTCTGACCTTCGCGGCCGGTGGGTCGTTAGATTCCAAGCTTGGCTTTGAGGATGTCGTTGACGGCAGCAGGGTTTGCCTTGCCGCCCGTCGATTTCATCACCTGACCGACGAACCAGCCGAGCATTGAAGGCTTCGCCTTCACCTGTTCGACCTTGTCCGGGTTGGCCGTGATGATGGCATCGACGGCCTTCTCGATGGCGCCGGTGTCTGTCACCTGCTTCATGCCGCGCTTTTCGACGATGTCCGCCGGATCGCCGCCTTCGGTCCACACGATCTCAAAAAGATCCTTCGCGATCTTTCCCGAGATGGCGTTGGAGCCGATCAAGTCGACGATAGAGCCGAGTTGCGCTGCCGAAACCGGCGAATCCTCGATCGCCTTGGTTTCCTTGTTCAGGCGGCCGAAAAGCTCGTTGATCACCCAGTTGGCGGCAACCTTGCCGTCGCGGCCTTCAGCGACCTTCTCGAAATAATCGGCCGACGCCCGCTCCGCGACGAGCACGTCGGCGTCGTACGCCGAAAGTCCGAAGCTCTTGATGAAGCGCGCGCGCTTCTCGTCGGGTAGCTCCGGCAGCTTTGATTTGAGCTCTTCGACATACTCGCTCGAGAACTCAAGCGGCAGAAGATCCGGATCGGGGAAGTAGCGATAGTCGTGCGCTTCCTCCTTCGACCGCATGGAACGCGTTTCGCCCTTCACCGCATCGAACAGGCGTGTTTCCTGATCAATCTTGCCGCCATCCTCGATGATATCGATCTGGCGCCGCGCCTCGTATTCGATCGCCTGACCGATGAACCGGATCGAGTTGACGTTCTTGATTTCGCAGCGCGTGCCAAGCTTGTCGCCGGGCTTCCTGACCGAGACGTTGACGTCGGCGCGCAGATTGCCTTTGTCCATATCGCCGTCGGATGTCCCGAGGTAACGCAAGATGCTTCTGAGCTTCGTCACATAAGCCTGCGCCTGCTTCGACGACCTGAGATCGGGCTTCGACACGATCTCCATCAGGGCGACGCCCGAACGGTTGAGGTCCACGTAGGAATAATCGGGATGCTGATCGTGCAAGGACTTGCCCGCGTCCTGCTCGAGATGCAGCCGCTCGACGCCAACTGTCAGGGTCTCGCCATCGACCGAGATCTCGACTGCGCCTTCGCCGACGATTGGCTGCTTATACTGCGAGATCTGATAGCCCTGCGGCAGATCCGGATAGAAATAGTTCTTCCGGTCGAACACGCTCTTGTTGTTGATCTGCGCCTTAAGCCCGAGACCGGTGCGAATGGCCTGGGCCACGCACTCGCGATTGATTACGGGCAGCATGCCGGGCATCGCCGCGTCGACGAGCGAGACGTGGCTGTTCGGCGGCGCGCCGAAGCCCGTAGAGGATCCCGAGAAGAGCTTTGAATTCGACGCGACCTGCGCGTGCACCTCGAGGCCGATGATGACTTCCCAGTCACCGGTTGCACCCTCGATCAGATTTTTGGATTTGGGCTTTTCAGCGATTTTCTGAGAGTTCATTTCTGGCCTCCAGACCATCCTTTGGTCGCGTAGCCAATGCCCGCGTAAACGCAGCCCGCGATGAGCGACGTCGTGAAAACGCCGGCAATCGCTCGACCGAGCGTAGGCGCATCCCAAAGGCGAAGGAAAGTAACAATGTAGAGCAATGCCGCTCCCGCGGCCGCGCCACCGAAAGCCGCGATCATGATCTTGGATTTGTCGTCCGCGCGGCGCCCAAGCATGAAAGCGACGATGATCGTTGCTGGATTGAGGACGCCATAGAGGAAGACTTCAATCAGCGGCACGTCGGGTTGATAATCAGGCACCGTCAACTCCCGGCTTTTGGGTCTCGTTCTGGACTTGTCGGAGCTTTTCTTCTTCGAACTGGACGAACCAGCCGATCATGTTGCGCCACTGCGCGCCGACCATCTCGACCATCTCGGAAGGCAAACCCTTTTCCGCGGCCTGCTGTTTCACCCGGTCGATGACCTGCTGAATGCGCCACGGAACGACAGCGCCTTCCCGAGACTGCATCTTAAGCTGCCAAGCCCTGTCGACGTAGCCGAAGCGTTCCGCGATGAGCTCGACCATGGCGGCGTCGATGCGGTCGATTTCAATGCGCACCTGGGACATGTCTGCGCATTCCCACGGCCGTTTCGGATCCATGATGTCAGCCCTTCATCCACCAAGCTTCGGGCACCGGAAGGCGTCCGGCCGCATCCTCGATGACCTGAGCCGTTCGGAACAGCGTTTCCTCGTCGAACGGCTTGCCGATCAGCTGCAGCCCAAGCGGCGTGCCCTCCGAGGAAAGACCGCCCGGCACCGACATACCCGGCAGCCCCGCCATGTTCACGGTGACCGTAAATATGTCTTCGAGATACATAGCCAGCGGATCACCCGTCTTCTCGCCGAACGCGAAAGCGGGCGAAGGCGTCGTCGGCGTCAACACGACATCGACCTTGTTCCAGGCTTCGTCGAAATCGCGTTTGATCAGCGTCCGGACCTTCTGCGCCTTGAGATAATAGGCGTCGTAGTAGCCCGCTGAAAGAACATAGGTTCCGATCAGGATCCGGCGGCGCACTTCCTTGCCGAAGCCTTCTGCGCGCGTATTCTCATAAGTGTCGATCAGATTGCCGCCGTTGACGCGTATTCCGTAGCGCATCCCGTCGTAGCGCGCGAGGTTCGACGAGCACTCGGCCGGCGCCACGATGTAATACGCCGGCAGCGCATACTTCGTGTGCGGCAGGGAAATATCGTGGATCGTCGCGCCAGCCGACTTGAGCCAGGCAATCCCCTCGTCCCAGAGCTTTTGGATCTCGGGCGACATGCCATCGACGCGATACTCGCGCGGGATTCCGACCCTGAGGCCTTTGACGCCCTTGCCAAGCACCGCTTCGTAATCAGGCACCGGCGCGTCGACAGACGTCGTGTCCTTCGGATCATGGCTCGCCATGGCTTTGAGCATGATCGCGCTATCGCGTACCGTCTTGGCGATCGGACCCGCCTGATCGAGCGACGACGCGAACGCGACGATGCCCCAGCGCGAGCAACGGCCATACGTCGGCTTGATGCCAACCGTTCCGGTGAGCGCCGCCGGCTGCCGGATCGATCCACCCGTGTCGGTCGCCGTAGCCGCGAGGCAGAGGCTAGCCGCAACCGCTGCGGAGGAGCCGCCTGACGAACCACCCGGCACCAGCTTGTCGGTCGCAAGCTTGCCGTCCTTGCCCTTGCGCCGCCAGGGACTGACGACGTTTCCGAAAGCACTCGTCTCGTTCGACGAACCCATCGCGAATTCGTCGTTGTTGAGCTTGCCGAGCATGACCGCGCCGGCATCCCACAAATTCTGACCGACGGTCGATTCGTAGGTCGGGCTGAATTCGCCGAGGATCTTCGAGCAAGCCGTCGTGCGGATGCCACGGGTGCAGAAAAGATCCTTGTTGCCGATCGGCAGGCCTTCGAGCGGACGCGCCCTGCCGGCCGCGATCCGCTTGTCGCTGTCTTTGGCCTGCACGCGCGCATGGTCCGGCGTCGGCAGAACGTAAGCATTGAGCGCAGGGTTGGCCTTTTCAATTGCGCCAAGAAACGCGTCGGTCAGCTCAAGCGCCGTGAACGTCTTCTTCGCCAAGCCGTCTCGGGCTTCGGCCATCGTCAATTTGGTAAGATCCGTCACCGGCTACTCCACGACCTTCGGCACCACGAAGAAATTGTCCTCGGCAAGCGGTGCATTCGCCGTGACCTGATCTGCGATCTCGCCATCCGTGACGACATCATCCCGCATCTTGAGTGTCTGCGCGGCGACACGCGTCATCGGCTCGACATTCGCGGTATCGACCTCGTCGAGTTGCTTCACCCAATCGAGAATGCCCGAGAGTTCCGTCTCGAGACCCTTGGCCTCCGCGTCGCTGATTTTGATCCGGGCGAGGCGCGCGATACGGCGAACGGTCGCTTCGTCGACCTGCATGAAAATGTCCCTTCAAGGAAATCGGGGGATGTTGCGAAGATCTCTTAACCGCCCTCCCGGCATCATTGCAACCGGCGGTACTATCCCGGCCGCTATCAGAGGGTTAAACAGAGCTCCAGCGCGACCAACGATGCCAATTTGCCGCCAAGGCTGGTAGAGGCTGGGTTCGCAATCCTCCCATGACGAGAGAACCAGGGCTTCGCTCAATGAACCAGCCGGCCGCTCCAGCGCCACCGGGCCGTACCACGGAAGACCAGCAGGACTTCCGCGACATCACCGAGGGGCGCCTCATCGGCATCGATGCCGGCACCAAAACGCTGGGCCTTGCCCTGTCGGACGTGCGGCGCACGATAGCCTCCCCCCTCGAGACGATCCGCAGAACGAAGTTCACGGCGGACGCGACCCGTCTCCTGTCCCTCGTGGCAGAGCACAACGTCACCGGACTGGTGCTCGGCCTGCCCCGCAATCTGGACGGGACCGAAGGCCCCCGGGCGCAGGCGACCCGGGCGCTTGCGCGCAATCTGAATAAATTGTCGCCACTTCCCATCCTGCTCTGGGACGAGCGGCTGACGACCGCCGAAGCGCAAAGAATGTTGATCGACGCCGATCAAACGCGCAAACGCCGCGCCGAGGTGATCGACAAGCTGGCCGCCACGATCATCCTCCAGAGCGCCCTCGATCGGCTGAATAAGCCCGCCTGAACGGGCGAGAGAGCGTTTTCAAGCAAAGTGGGCACCGGTTTGCGTGAAGAAAACGCGATAAAACAAAGAGCCAGGGCTGTCTGCAGCACGAAATTCGCGCCCTCGGGATCATCCGTAGCCGGATCGCACTTCACGCGCCGTTAAGTCCCTTTGGGATTGATGTCGCTCCCCTCCTTGCGGCCCCGCAAGACTCCCCCTATAGAAGCGCCTTTAATGACATCGAAATCGAATACCAACGCGCTGAAAGTTTTTCCGCGCCGCCACCTGCTGACCTGCGAGGGTCTGTCGGCCAACGAAATTAATTTCCTGCTCGATCTCGCCGACAGGAACGCCGATCACATCCGCAACAACGGCTGCAAGCGCCACGTGCTTGAGGGCCGGACGATCATCAACCTCTTTTTCGAATCGTCGACGCGCACGCAAGCCTCCTTCGAGATGGCGGGCAAACGGCTGAGCGCCGACGTCATGAACATGAACGTCGCGACCTCCTCGGTCACGAAGGGCGAGACGCTGATCGATACGGCGGTGACGCTCAACGCCATGCGCCCCGACATCATCGTCGTCCGCCATCATGCGGCCGGCGCCGTCGAGCTCCTCTCGCAAAAAGTCGATTGCTCTGTCATCAATGCCGGAGACGGCGCCCACCAGCACCCGACGCAGGCCCTTCTCGACGCGCTGACCATCCGCCGGGCGAAAGGCCGGATTGCCGGTCTGACAGTCGCGATCTGCGGCGACATTCTCCATTCCCGCGTCGCGCGATCCAACATCAATGTTTTGAACGCCCTCGGCGCACGCGTCCGCCTCATTGCTCCGACGACCTTGCTGCCCTCGTCGCCGGAACGCCTCGGTTGCGAGGTCTTCACCGACATGTGGAAGGGCATCGAAAACGCCGATATCGTGATGATGCTTCGCCTCCAGCGCGAACGCATGGACGCCTCGTATGTGCCATCGACCCGCGAGTTCTTCCACTTCTTCGGGCTCGATCACGAGAAGCTGGCGCGCGCCAAGCCCGACGCTCTCGTCATGCATCCAGGTCCGATGAACCGTGGCGTCGAAATTGCCTCGACCGTCGCCGATCATTCCAAAAGCGTCATCCGCGAACAGGTTGAAATGGGCGTTGCCGTCAGAATGGCAGTTCTAGAAGCGTTATCGGCGCACCTCCCGGGCTTTGCGGAGGACGCCCGATGAGAAAGCCGATCGAAAAGCCGAAGAGCGTCGGCACCGCGACCGTCTTCATCAATGCGCGCATCGTCGACCCTGCATCGAACCGCGATGAACCGGGTGGCCTTCTGGTCAAGGATGGTATGATCGCCGATCTCGGCGCGCATCTCCGTCGCAACGCTCCGGAAGGGGCGAATGTCATCGACTGCAAAGGCAATGTGCTGGCGCCGGGTCTGATCGACGCGCAGGTCTTCACGGGTGAACCGGGCTACGAGCATCGCGAAACGCTCAAGACGGCAAGCCATGCGGCCGCCGCCGGCGGCGTCACGACCATCGTCGTCATGCCGGACACCAATCCGGTGATCGATCAGGTCGCACTCGTCGACTTCATCCAGCGCCGCGCCCGCGACAACGCCCTGGTGCACGTCCAAACCATGGCCGCGATGACGAAGGGCCTGCAGGGCGAGGAAATGACCGAGATCGGTCTTCTGAAGCGCGCCGGAGCAATTGGCTTTTCGAACGGCAAATCGAGCGTCGTCAACACGCGCGTCATGCGCAATGTCCTGAGCTACGCCAAGGACTTCAACGCCCTCGTCGTCCATCATACCGAGGACCCTTACCTCTCCAGCGGCTCGATGAACTCCGGCGAGGTCGCCTCCCGCCTGGGGCTGCCCGGCATCTCCAAGATTGCCGAGACGATCATGCTGGAACGGGACGTCCGCCTCGTCGAAATGACAGGCGGCCGCTACCACGCCGCGACGATCAGCTGTCAGGAAAGCCTCGACGTCGTCAAAAACGCCAAGGCAAAAAAGCTGCCCGTCAGCTGCGGTGTCTCGATCAACCACCTGACGCTCAACGAAAACGACATCGGGCCATACCGCACCTTCTTCAAAATGCGTCCGCCATTGCGGAAAGAAGAAGATCGCGTCGCGATGGTGCAGGCAGTTGCTAATGGCGACATCGATATCATCGTATCGAGCCATGATCCGCAGGACGCCGATACCAAGCGGCGGCCGTTCGCCGAGGCGGCCGACGGCGCAGTCGGCCTCGAAACGCTGCTTTCGGCAGCGCTCCGCCTCGTCCATTCCGGTGACATAACGCTCACCGCGATGTTGAGAGCCCTGACCATCAATCCCGCACGTCTATTGGGCCTTCACTCGGGGAGGCTGGTCAAAGGCGCGATCGCCGACCTTGTGTTGTTCGATCCGGGCGAGCCTTGGGTCGTCAACAAGGACCTCCTTCGTTCCCGCTCGAAGAATACGCCCTTCGACGAAGCCAAGATGCAGGGCCGCGTACTGCGGACGATGGTTGCCGGACAGACGGTCTACGAATACGCTGGCGTCGAGCGCACCTAGGCCGATCCTTTCCACCGCGAAAAAGAATTCGGATATGAACTCTTCGCTACCTTTGGCAGTGCTGACGGATGGCAGCTTCGCGGCTGCAAACGCGGCAGCGCTCGTGATCGGTTATCTCCTGGGTTCGATCCCATTCGGCTTGCTGCTCACGCGTGCGGCCGGGCTCGGCGACATTCGCCAAATCGGCTCGGGTAATATCGGCGCGACCAATGTGCTACGCACGGGCAACAAGGGCCTCGCCGCGGCCACGCTCCTTCTCGATGCCGCCAAAGGTGCCGTCGCAGTGCTCGTCGCCAGATATTACCTCGGCGAAACACCCGCCATGCTCGCAGGTCTCGCCGCTTTCATCGGGCATATCTTCCCCGTTTGGCTTGGATTCAGAGGCGGAAAAGGCGTCGCCACATACCTCGGCGTCTTGGCTGCGCTCGCCTGGCAGTGCGCCCTCGTCTTTGCCGCACTTTGGCTGACCGTCGCCGCCGCGACGCGCATATCGTCCCTTGCAGCGATCATCGCGACGATCGCATCGCCCGTCGCCGCATGGATCCTGGGAGACGCTGATCTCGCAGCCGTCGTCGCTCTGATGAGCCTTGTTATTCTCATCAAGCATCGCGCCAACATCGAGCGTCTGATTGCAGGACAGGAGCCGAGGATTGGCTCCAAAACCTGAGCAGCAGCAGCAGCTTTTTCGCCCCGCCCCGCTTCCGACGGCGGAGCTATCCGATGAAGAGCGGCTGGCGTGCTTGCGATTGATCAGATCCGAAAATGTCGGGCCGGTGACGTTCCGCGATCTCATCAATCACTACGGCGGCGCAACGAAAGCGCTCGAAGCGCTTCCGGCATTGTCCCGCCGCAGCGGTTCGGGCCGGCCGATCAAGATCTGCCCGAAAGCCGACGCCGAACGCGAACTCGAAGCCGCCCGGCGTGCGGGCGCCACGTCGCTTTTCACGATCGAGCCGAACTATCCCGCCCTTCTCGCGCGCATCGATGCCCCGCCGCCGATGCTCTACGTCAAAGGCAATCAGGATCTGCTGAACGTCCCCGCCGTCGCCATCGTCGGCTCGCGGCAGTGTTCAGCGGCGGGCGTCCAAGTGACGAAGCTCTTCGCCGCGCAGCTTGCCGAAGCCGGATTCATAATCGTTTCCGGATTGGCCCGCGGAATAGATCGAGCCGCCCATGAAACGGCGCTGAAAACCGGCACCGTCGCCGTTCTCGCCGGCGGCATCGATTGGATCTATCCGCCCGAGCACGCTGAGCTGCAATCCCGCATCGGGACAGAGGGATGTCTGGTCACCGAACGGCCTCCCGGGCTGCAGCCTCGCGATAAGGACTTTCCGCGCCGCAACCGGATCATTGCCGGATTGGTCCATGGCGTTGTGATCGTCGAGGCGGCGGCGCGGTCAGGCACGCTCGTTACCGCCAGATATGCCAATGATTTGGGGCGTGAAGTCTTCGCAATCCCCGGTCACCCGCTGGACCCCAGGGCCGAGGGAACGAACAGGCTCATTAAACAGGGCGCCACGCTTGTCACCGAAGCCGCCGACGTCGTCGAGGTTCTGCGCCCGATCTTGGGCCTCGATGAGCGCCGCTACGACTATACTCTCGGACCCGAGCCAGCTTCCGTCGCACCCGAGGAAGCGAAAGCGCCCCCTCCGGAACTTCCGGCCGAAGATGTCTTGAAAGTCGTCCTATCGGCCCTAGGACCTGCTCCCGTAACCGTCGACGCCATCGCACGACAATGCGGAATAACCGTACAAGCGGTCCAGATTGCCCTCCTAGAACTCGATCTCGGCGGCCGAATCGAGCGCCAAGGCTATAGTCTCGTGGCGCTGAAAGATGTTTAGATATCGTGGCGATCCGTCTCGCGGCGCGCCTCGGCGTGCGAAATCGCCAGCATCCGGGACAACTTTCGACATCCTTCGCGCTCAGCCATGCGCTGTAATTCGCCTAATAAATCAGCGAGGTATTCTAGTTGATCCCGCTTCTCGCGGCCTGATTGGCCGCAAGGTCCACTATGCCGCAACGCTTCCATCGCCCTTGAGAAACTCCCCACCCATTCCATATCTTCAACGTACAGCATTCCCCTTATGGTGGCAATAATTATAATTGCACAATCATTGGTCGTGACAACCTGGGATTTGACAGCGCTGCGTCGATCAACCATGTTCCGGCCCCGCCGCGACGCGGCGAATGAAGGCCGCGTCCCCCGTCGACCCGCAGGGCAGAACGCGGCCCAGGAGCGAAATCGCAGATGAACGTCGTCATCGTCGAATCCGCCGCTAAGGCCAAGACGATCAACAAATATTTGGGCTCAGGCTACAAGGTCATCGCGTCCTACGGACACGTGCGCGATTTGCCTGCGAAGGACGGCTCCGTCCAGCCGGACCAGGATTTCGAGATGCACTGGGAAGTGGATCCGAAGTCCCAGAAAATCATGCGTGAGATCGCCGACGCGGTCAAAAAGGCCGATAAGCTGATTCTGGCGACCGACCCTGATCGCGAAGGCGAAGCCATTTCCTGGCATATCCTGCAGATCCTCAGCCAGAAGAAGGCCCTCAATAAGAATACCGAGATCGAGCGCGTCGCCTTCAACGCCATCACGAAGCAATCGATCCTGGCCGCCCTGAAAGAGCCTCGCCAGATCGATGAACCGCTGGTCGACGCCTACCTCGCCCGCCGGGCCCTCGACTATCTCGTCGGCTTCACGCTGTCGCCGGTGCTCTGGCGCAAACTCCCGGGCTCCCGGTCGGCCGGCCGCGTCCAGTCCGTTGCACTGCGTCTCGTGTGCGACCGCGAAGCCGAGATCGAAGCCTTCAAGACCGAAGAATACTGGACGATCGAGGCGCTGCTTTCGACCGCCAAGAACGAGGACGTCAAATCCCGCCTCGTAGCCATCGACGGAATGACGCTCAAGAAGCTCGACATCAAGGACGAAGCGACGGCAACCGCCATCAGGCAAGCTCTGATCGGCCGGGACTTCCGCGTCGCATCGATCGAGAAGAAAGCGACGAAACGCAATCCCTACGCGCCGTTCACCACGTCGACGTTGCAGATGGACGCGTCGCGGAAGCTTGGCTTCTCGGCCAAGCAGACGATGCAGATCGCCCAGCGCCTCTATGAAGGTGTCGACATCGGCGGCGAAACTGTCGGCCTTATCACGTACATGCGAACGGACGGCGTCCAGATCGTTCCGGAAGCCGTCGCCCAGATCCGCGACGTGATCTCGGCCGAATTCGGCCGCAACTACACGCCCTTCGCTCGCGAGTACAAGACCAAGGCCAAGAACGCCCAAGAGGCGCACGAAGCCATCCGTCCGACCGACCCGCGCCGCAAGCCGGATCAGGTCCGCAAGCACCTCGAGAAGGATCAGGCCGCTCTCTACGATCTCATCTGGAAACGCACCATCGCGAGCCAGATGGCCCCCGCCGACATCGAGCAGACGGCCGCGGAGATCGAAGTCAAAGGCGCCGACGGCAAGACCTACGGCCTCAGGGCGAACGGCTCTGTCTTGATGTTCGACGGCTTCCTCAAGGTCTACGAGGAAGGCCGCGACGACCGCGTTCGCACCATCGAAAAGGGCAAGGACGATACGGCCGACGACGATGACGAAAATCGCCGTCTTCCGCCGCTCGCCGTTGGCGATCATCTGAAAGATAAAGAGATCAGCGCCGACCAGCATTTCACGCAGCCCCCGCCCCGCTTCTCGGAAGCGACGCTGGTGAAGCGGATGGAAGAGCTCGGCATCGGCCGGCCTTCGACTTATGCATCGACAATGGCCGTTCTCGTCGACCGCGATTACGTGCGGATCGAGAAGAAGCGCCTTGTTCCTGAGGACAAGGGACGCCTTGTCATCGCGTTCCTCGAAAGCTTCTTCAAGCGTTACGTCGAATACGACTTCACCGCCGATCTGGAAGAAAAGCTCGACCTGATCTCGAACAACGACCTGGAATATAAACAGGTGCTGCGCGATTTCTGGCGCGACTTCATGGCGGCCGTCGGCGAGATCAAGGACCTTCGCGTCGGTGACGTGCTCGAAGCCCTGAACGAGATGCTCGGACCCCACGTCTTCCCTGACAAGGGAGACGGCAGCGATCCCCGCCTTTGCCCCAAGTGCGGATCGGGACGCCTGAGCCTCAAGATCTCCGGAAAATACGGCGCCTTCATCGGCTGCGGAAACTATCCGGAGTGCAATTATACGCGGCAGCTGACCCAGTCCGCCGACGGCGACGCGAACGCGCTCGACGGCAAGATCCTGGGCTACAATGACGATGGTCTTGCGGTGACGCTGCGCACGGGCCGGTTTGGTCCCTACATTCAGCTCGGCGAGGCCCAGGGCGACGAAAAGCCGAAGCGGTCGAGCATCCCGAAAGGCATCGACGCCGCGACGCTCGATTTTGACAAGGCGATGCAGCTTCTCTCGCTCCCGCGCGAGGTCGGCGTGCACCCGACGGAAGGCGGCGTGATCACCGCCGGTCTTGGCCGGTTCGGACCGTTCATTGTCCATGAGAACGGCGAAACCAAAACCTACGTCAATGTCGAGAGCGTCGAGGACGTCCTCACCATCGGCCTCAATCGCGCGGTCACGCTCATTGCCGAAAAGCGCGCCGGCGGCGGCAAGAGCCGCTTCGCGCGGAGCGCACCGAAGGTCCTGAAGGATCTCGGCGAGCACCCGAGCGAAGGCGGCGTCGTGCAGGTGTTGGAGGGCCGCTACGGACCCTACGTCACCCACAACAAGGTCAATGCGACGGTCCCGCGTGCGAAGGATCCGGCCTCCCTCACGATGGAAGAGGCTGTGGCTCTCATCGCCGAACGGATCGCCAACGGCGGCGGCAAGAAGTCGAAGGCCGCGCGTTCCGTGAAGCCGAAAGCCGCTAAACCGGCAAAGGCCGCAAAGACCGCAAAGACCGCTGCAGCAGAAAAACCTGCTAAAAGCGCAAGCGCGGCGCCTGCCGAACGCAAGGCATCGAAGCCTTCGGCCGCCAAAAAGCCGGCGAAGGCCGCCGCGCCCGCAAAGAAACTCGCCAGGGCGAAGGCCTGACGGCAAAAACGAGGCGCCAGGTGGCCCGCAAATCGAACGTGACGCGCGCTCCTGCAAACGGCGGACTTCCGAGCAAAGAGCAGATCCTCGAATATCTGAACTCTGCTCAGGGCAAGGCAGGGAAACGCGAGATCGCGCGGGCCTTCGGCGTGACGGGCGGCGCGCGGATCGCGTTGAAACGCCTGCTCGCCGAAATGTCTGAAGAAGGCACGCTCGCAGGCGATAAGAAGCACCTCCGCGAGAAGGGCAAGCTTCCGCCGACGACCACGCTCGAAGTCACCGGCCGCGACGACGACGGCGATCTCATCGCCAAACCGCTTCACTGGGACGCGGACGACGGCAAGCGTCCGCTTGTTCGCATTGTCGCCGGCCACGGTCGCGACGTCGAGATCGGCATCGGCGATCACGTACTCGCCCGCCTCGAAAAGTTGCCGCGTGGCAGCGGCAGCGCTCATTACGAAGCAACCCCGATTAAGAAACTGCCGCGCGAGAAGCGCAGGCTTCTCGGCATCTATCGCGCCTCGAAACGCGGCGGCGGCACCATCGAACCGATCGACCGCAAGGAATTGAAGAGCTGGCAAATCCTTCCCGACGACACTGGCGATGCCAGCGACGGCGATCTTGTCCGCTTTCAATTGAACCGCCGCGGACGCTTCGCGACACCGCGCGCCGAGATCGTGGAAAGTCTCGGCAATCCCGACGACCAGCGCAAAATCTCGCTAATCGCAATTCATGCCCACGGCATCCCTGAAGACTTTCCGGAATCTGTCATTCAGGAATGTGAAACGCTGCCACCCCCATCGATGAAAGGCCGGACCGATCTTCGCGACATCCCGCTTCTGACGATCGATCCCATCGACGCCCGCGACCATGACGATGCCGTGCACGCGATTCCCGACACCGATGGAAAGAATTCGGGCGGCTTCATCGTAACCGTCGCGATCGCCGACGTCGCACACTACATCCGCCCCGGCTCGAAACTCGACCGCGAAGGGCAGCTCCGCGGCAACTCGGTCTATTTTCCGGATCGCGTCGTGCCGATGCTACCGGAAAAAATATCGAACGATCTCTGCTCGCTGCGCGAATTGGAAGAGCGGCCTTGTCTCGCCGTCCGCATGGTATTCGACAAGCACGGCGAAAAGCGCAGCCACACGTTCATCCGCGCAATGATGAAATCGGCCGCCAAGCTTTCCTATCAGGAAGCGCAGGCCGCCATCGACGGCAACGTCTCGGACAAATGCCAGCCGCTGATGGAAAGAGCGCTGAAGCCGTTGTGGGACGCTTACAGGGCCGTTGCGAGAGCGCGCGACAAGCGGGGCCCGCTCGACCTCGACCTGCCCGAGCGCAAAATCCTTCTCGACGCCGAAGGCAAAGTCGATCGTGTGGTCACGCCTCAGCGGCTGGAAGCGCACCGCCTGATCGAAGAGTTCATGATCCAGGCGAACGTCGCCGCAGCCGAAACACTCGAGGAAAAGCGCCTTCCCCTCGTCTATCGCATCCACGATGCGCCGAGCCCGGAGAAGTTGAAGGGACTGAGGGATTTTCTCGAAACGCTCGACATGAAAGTCCCTCACGCGGGCGCGCTGAAACCTGAAGCGTTCAATCGCGTGCTTGAACAGGCGAAGGACTTGCCGGTTCCCGACCTCATCAACGAGGTGATCCTGCGTTCCCAATCTCAGGCCGAATATAATCCGAAGAACATCGGGCATTTCGGATTGAACCTCGTCCGCTACGCGCACTTCACCTCGCCAATCCGCCGCTACGCCGATCTGATCGTGCATCGCGCCTTGATCCGCGCGCTAAGTCTTGGCCCCGACGGACTGAGCGACGACGAAATCCCGCGCCTCGCCGCCATCGCGAAAGCGATCTCAGACACCGAACGCCGCGCCATGTCCGCAGAGCGCGAAACAACCGATCGCCTGATCGCTGCCCACCTTGCCGATAAGGTCGGCGCGACATTCCACGGCCGCATCGCCGGCGTCACGCGATCGGGGCTCTTCGTCAAGCTCAAGGATACCGGAGCCGACGGCTTCATTCCGATCGGGAGCCTCGGCAACGACTACTACCACCACGTCGAAGCAGCCCACGCTTTGGTCGGCGCACGCTCCGGAACCGGTTATCGCCTCGGCGATGCGGTAGAGGTTCGATTGCTCGAGGCAATTCCGTCGGCAGGGGCCTTGCGATTTGAAATGCTTACCGAACCGACAAAGGGCAATTTCGGCTCGAAGGCGCTCGGAACCCGCAATCGTCAGCGAAAGCCCGGCAACAAGTTTCGAGGCCGGAGTCGATAACGCCGCAGAAGTGACGCGCGACTTGACCCTGGCGCTCCGACGGCCCATCACATGTCCATGCTCGACACGGCTCAAAATATTCCCGTCTCGGACGATGGCGCAGATCGAAATGTCTGGCAGGCAATGGGCCGTGGCTGGCACGAGAAGTGTCCGCAGTGCGGTGACGGAAAGCTCTACGGAAAATATCTGAAGGTGAATGACCTCTGCCCGGTTTGCGCGGCCGAGCTCTTCCATCAGCGGGCCGACGATGCTCCGCCCTATTTTGTCATGACGATAACTGCGCACGTCGTCGTCGGCGGCATCCTTATCCTTGAGAGATTGTACTCGCCGCCGACCTGGGTTCAGCTGGCAATCTGGTTGCCCGCGTTGATCCTGCTGAGCCTCTGGCTCTTGCCGCGCGTCAAGGGATCGTTGATTGGCTATCAATGGGCGCTCCGGATGCACGGCTTCGGCGATCCGAAGGAAGATTTGCCGGAAGAATATCCTCCACCATCCTCCGGCCCGTCCTCCTGACAGTTGGCGCGATGTCCGAAGCAATAGACGGGCAACCGACTGAAACGCCGATACGTGATGCCGCGTGCCTCGTCGTCGTCGACACAACGGGATCGGAGCCGACGGTGCTCATGGGCCGCCGGCATGCGAACCAAGTCTTTCTGCCGGACAAATGGGTCTTCCCCGGCGGTCGCGTCGAAGACGATGATCGCGCCCTCGCACATCGCTTCGGCGGCGGCTTCATGCCGGCGGACCTTGCCCACGAGATCAAGCCGTTTGCCCTCGCTGCCGTTCGTGAACTTTGCGAGGAGACAGGGCTCATCGTCGGCAGGAACACGCCATTCCTGGTCCAGGGCGCTGCCTGGGAGGCCTTCGCCGCATCAGGGCACTGCCCGGCCCCGGAAGCGCTCATCCCCTTTGCACGCGCAATTACACCGCCCGGACGCGTCCGCCGCTACGACACATGGTTCTTCGTGACGAAAGCAAAAGCGGTTTCCGGAAAATCGACGCTGCCTGACGGTGAGCTGCTTGATCTCGCATGGTTTACGTTTCCCGAAGCCGCCAGGCTCGATCTGCCACGCATAACGAAGCTTGTTCTCGACGACGTCGTAGCGCTTATTCTGAACGACCCTGACATTACCGGCCTGAGCGAGCTTTTGCCCTTTTATTACTCAGCAGGATCGGCCTATCGCCGCGATTTGATATCCTGTAAGGTCGCACCTCCGGCGCCTTGACACGGCAAAGTTCGCGCGTATGTTGCGCGCTCCCTCGCCAAGGTTACATTGGCGCTTTCTCTTAAGGCCAGGATCCATGGCGAAGCCCGTTACGCAAAAAATCAAATTGCTATCATCGGCCGGCACCGGCTTCTTCTACGTCACGAAGAAGAACCCGCGTACGTCGACGGAAAAGCTTGTGTTCAAGAAGTACGATCCCGTCGCGCGCAAGCACGTCGAATTCAAAGAAACCAAGATCAAGTAAGCGGCGGAACTCGCCCGGCTTACGCTGGTTTGTTTTTGATAAAAATCGAATGTGTTGAAGGCCTTGGCTGAAAGCGGCCAGGGCCTAAAGCAAACTCGGCAGCGGGGTAAATCGTTCCGAGACAGCTTCACGACCCTGGCCACGACCGGGCGAGGTTCAAAGAGGGCGTTGTTCCTCTCCCAGCTTCGCGATCGACCCTCTGCAACCGTTCGAGGAGGCCACTCTTGTGGTCGCTCGGTTCGATCATACCCACTCTATCAGGCTATGCGGCGGGCCCAATAGCGCGGGATTCCCAAAGTCGCAGCCCAATAGCAGAAATGCGGGCGGCGCGACGTTAAACCTGTCGTAATTTCCCTATTGTCCCCAAGTCAGTGCTCAAATTGGTGCCAGAATACGCTGCAGAAAGCAACAACTGCTTTACTGTGTCACTGAGGCAACGATTCGAGTGAGGCCGCAGCGACCTGGTCTCAAACTAAACACCCGGAAAAATTGCGAAAATTCGTCTCCGATATGCAACGGCGACTACGTTGCATGCGCACAATTGCTCGGCGGCAACGACCTCACAGCCCCGAAAGACGCAGCTACGCAGCGTCCGCGACGACCCGGTTTCTCCCCCGCCGCTTGGCAATGTAGAGTGCACAATCCGCACGCTTGAAGATCGTCTCCGGCGTGTCGTCAGGACTTTCGAGCGTACCGAGCCCAACGCTCGCAGTGACGCGGATATGCCGGCCGTCGCCAATCGCGAATTCATCGGACGCCACGCACGCACGCAATCGCTCGCCGACTTGATACGCATGCGTCAGGTCGGTGTCCGGCATGATGATGACGAACTCTTCGCCGCCAAGCCGGCACGCCAAGTCAATGCCGCGCGTATTCCGGCGAAGCCGAACCGAAAACTCTCTGAGCACCGCGTCGCCGACGTCGTGACCGTAGGTATCGTTCACATTCTTGAAAAGGTCGATGTCCGCAACAAGCATCGATAAACTTCGACCCGTGCGGATCGCTTCGGAAACGAGCGTTTTGAGATGCCCTTCCATGTAGCGGCGATTGTGCAGGCCCGTGAGTGAATCGGTGATCGCCTGCTCGACGCTTTCCGCCAGGCGATGGCGAAGAAAATCGGAATGCCGCTTTCGCTTGATCTGCGTCTTGACGCGCGCCAGCAGTTCGTGCCGGTCGATCGGACGCATGAGGTAATCATTGACGCCCATATCGAGACCGCGAAGCAACCGCGCCTCGTCTCCCGGCTCAACCAGCATGATGACGGGCAAGTGCCGCGTGCGCTCGAGCGAACGCACCTGCGAGCAAAGCCTCAAGCCATCGGAACCCTGCAACGACAGGCTCACGATAAGAAGGTCGAAATTGCCGTCCGCGAGCCGCACCAGCGCCGTTTGCGCATCCCGTTCCGCGTAGGTGTCGTTGACCTTCGACAACACTTCGAGAAGTCGCGCCGCCGATCTCGGATGATCATCGACCAGCATCACCCGGCCCGACCGCGCGGAGAGCGCCCGCGCGAGCGAACCGTCGTCCGGAATGCCCATATCCTTGCCGGTCGACGCGCGCATGATCATCTCGTCGTTCAGCATCTTGAGACGGGCGAGATTTTTCACACGCGTGACGAGCGCGATATCGTCAACGGGTTTCGTGAGGAAATCATCGGCGCCGCTTTCGAGACCGAGGACCTTGTCCGACGGCTGATCGAGCGCGGTCACCATAACGACTGGAATGTGATGAGTAGCGTGGCTGCCCTTGATCCGGCGGCAGACTTCAAACCCGTCCATGCCCGGCATCATCACGTCGAGGAGCACGACGTCGATGCTTTCGCGTTCCAGAATGTCGAGAGCCTGCTGTCCGCCATTGGCCGTCAGAACTTCGAAATACTCCGCCTGCAGCCTCGCTTCGAGAAGCTTCACATTGGCGAGAATATCATCGACGACGAGAACGCGGGCTGTCATGGATCACAAATCTACGAGACGAGCTACTTAGACGGGCCGATGAACTTTCGAACGGTTTCGAGAAACGCCATCACCGAAATCGGTTTCGAAATGTACGCCTCGCAGCCTCCTGACCGTATCCTCTCCTCGTCTCCCTTCATTGCGAAGGCTGTTACGGCGACGATCGGAATTTCACGGAGACTGTCATCGTCCTTGAGCCATCTCGTCACCTCGAGGCCGGACACCTCGGGTAACTGGATGTCCATCAAGATGAGATCGGGACGGTGCTTGCGCGCCAGCTCAAGCGCGTCGAAGCCGTTCCTCGTCTGTATCGTCTTGTAGCCGTGGGCCACGAGGAGATCGTTGAAGAGCTTCATGTTGAGCTCGTTGTCCTCGACGATCAGAACAGATCGCGTCGTGGGTCGCATTTCAGGCACGCGACGCTCGACGTTCGTTCCGGATTCCTGATACGTCATAGAACCGCCCACTCTCCATCGCGGTCGTTGTGCACCGATTCTCGGCTAAACCTTGGGTCATCTTTGCCTCGAAAGCAGTAACCAACAGTTAACGTCAGCTAACCCATAGGAACCACTATGCTTCGGTCGCGATCAAAGCCCCTGTCCAAGGATGATGCCGAAGCGCTAGCGTTGCAGGTGCTGGCTTTTCTCCTCGCCGATTCAACGCAGAGCTCGCGTTTTCTCGCGCTGACAGGAATTATGCCCGACGACCTACGAAACGTCGCCAACTCTCGCGAGCTTCAGTCTGCGACGTTCGAATATATTCTTTCCGATGAAGGACTTTTGCTGTCGTTCTGCCAAGAGGCCGGCGTCGATCCCGCGTTAATGGGTCCAGCCCATCATTTGCTGGCGGGATCGGAATTCTGATAACCGCCTCGTACGGCTAAGAGGCGTTCGGGCGCTGCTAGTGCACGGCCTTCGTATCCGGGCATTTGCCGGGAGCCAGCAACGTCAGCTCCTTCAATTGGCCCCTGATCGAAAACTCCCCATAATCGATATTCAAATCGCTCGTGACACCATTCTCGAAATAGCGGAAGGACAATTCGTAAGCAGGCGTTTGATCGTGCTTGTCCTTACCGGCATCGAAATAACTGATCATCATCGGCCAGGAATCGACGGTGGCCAGCGCATCGGCCCCCTTGAATGAAGCTGGCACGGCCTTGGTATTCTGTTCGTACTTTTTGCCGATGACCGTGTTGGTCAGGTAGTATTTCTCGCCCTGCTCCGACCCATCATAGAGGTTGGCCGCAAACATCTTCACGCCGCTTTTGGCCGCCTGCACCAGCGTCGAAGCGTGTTGCATCGGAAAGTAAATATCCTGAGGCAGCGACACGCGCTTCTTCGCGGGCTTCACGAGATCAACGCCGACGACAGGCGTTGCGCCCTTCGAGCGCGCCGCATCCCCTTGGCTCGTGTCGGCAAGTTTGTCGTTTTGATATTGCGTTGAGGAAAATCTGAGTTTCTTCGCGTCCGCTTCCTCCCAGCTCGAGTTTCTGAGATCGCTCAGCGTCTCAGTCCCTTCCTGGTTGGTCATCACCGTCACGAAACGCATGTTCTGCGTATAGCCATCGCAGGGCGAACCGCTCAGCTCGTAAACCATCCTGCCGGTTACACCCGTTACGCCAGAGCCCGCAGTCGAGGTCCCCATGGAAAGCTCGTAGACGGCGCGATGCGGAGCAAACGCAATTGGTTCAGCCGCAGCAGCCGGTTGGACAGGCATCAGACCTGCGAGGACGAGAAGCGCGAACGTGGCAGAGCCCTTCCGCATGGTCATTGGCTTACTCGCTTTCCGGCTGGATAGACTTACGACAACAACAGTCTAGTTCGCAGATAAGGCATTGCAAAGAGGCGTCAGCACGGCACATGCTGTGCCGGAATTCCAGCTACAGGTAATCATGACGATGACAACAGTCGAGCAAAGGCTTTCCCAATTGGGGCTTAAACTGCCGGACGCCCCCCAACCCGTCGCCAATTACGTGCCTTTTCTCATCTCCGGGGACCAGCTTTTCATTTCCGGGCAGATCGCCAAGGACGCCACCGGCCGCGTGCTGACGGGCCTCCTTGGAGGGGGCGTCTCCATTGAAGACGGACAAGCCGCGGCAAAGGCCTCGGCACTGAGCTTGCTGGCACAGGCGAAGGCGGCTCTTGGCGACTTTAAACGCATCGTCCAGGTCTTGAGGCTGACGGGCTTCGTCGCCTCGACGCCGGAATTTGCCGATCATCCAAAAATCATCAACGGTGCATCCGATCTTCTCGTCGCGGTCTTGGGCGAAGCCGGCCGCCACACGCGATCCGCCGTCGGCGTTTCGAGCCTCCCGCTCGGCACCTGCGTCGAGATCGATGCCATCCTGAAAATTCGCTGACGCCATGCTCGATCGTGCAGCCTTCCTCCGTCCGATCGCGCACCGCGGACTGCACGACGCGAAACGCGGGATCATCGAAAATACGGGTCACGCCTTCGAGGCGGCAATCAACGCCGGCTACGGCATCGAATGCGACGTGCGGCCGATCAAGGGCGGCATCCCGGTCGTCTTTCACGATGAAACGTTGAACCGGCTCGTCGACGGCCGTGGCCCCCTCGCGGCCGTCAGGGAACGCGACCTCCGTTCGCTTCGCTATCGCGTCGGGGGAGCCACGATCTTGACGCTCGCAGGCCTCCTCGATCTCGTCGGCGGCCGCGTGCCGCTGCTTATCGAAATCAAAAGCGAATGGGATCCGCCGGATCGCGATTTTCTCGCCAACGTCACGACTCTCGTCTCGGAATATCGCGGCCCCGCGGCTTTGATGTCGTTCGATCCGGATGTGATGGCGACAGTACGAGGCCTGGCACCCGAAATTCCGTGCGGCATTGTTTCGGGAAGCTTCACGGGCGCCGGTTGGTGGTCGCGCAAGATCAACAGGAAGCGGGCTTCCGCCCTCCGCAACCTGCTCGAGTCAGGCCCCGTTTCGCCTGATTTCTATGCGTATCAGGTCGATGCCCTACCAACCTCAGTCACCGAATACGTGCGCCGCGTTTCCGGCCTAACGCTTTTCACATGGACGGTAAGAACGCCGAAGCAGCGCCGTATCGCTGCCGCCTGCGCAGATGCCATGATCTTCGAAGGCTTTCGCCCTTAACGATAACTTTGGATCACCGCACGCAACGCGGATCTGCCCTGATTAAGGTGATTTGGTTCTTGCGAAGGAGTTGCGTAAACTAAATCTCTCGCAGCAACGGTAACGATGCCGATATCTTCCGAGACAGCGGTGAAGCTTGCGCCGTCGATCGCATTGGTCGACGCGGCGCAGTGGGATGCTTGCGCCAATCCGGACCCCGCAGAATTCAATCCCTTTGTCTCGCACGCCTTTCTGAAGGCATTGGAAGAGTCGCACGCGGTCGGCAGCAAGAGTGGCTGGCTGCCGCGCCATCTCATTCTCGAGGATGAGAACGGTGCGATCGCCGCGGCGGCGCCCGCTTATCTGAAATCACATAGTCAGGGCGAATACGTCTTCGATCACGGATGGGCCGACGCCTACGCCCAGGCAGGTGGACGCTATTATCCGAAGCTGCAGATCGCGGTGCCGTTTACACCCGTCCCCGGTCCGCGCCTTCTCGTGAAGCCGGGCGCCACCTCCTATGCCGACGAGCAATTGATGGCGGCCGCCGCAATCGAGGCCGCGCGCCTCGGCGGCCTTTCCTCAGTACACATGACCTTTCTAAAGGACGACGTCGCCGAACGCCTGCGCGCCCTTGGCTTCCACACGCGCATCGGCCAGCAGTTCCATTGGCAGAACCAAGCCTACACCTCTTTCGACGATTTTCTCGCGAGCTTGGCCTCGCGCAAGCGGAAGGCAATCCGAAAGGAGCGGCAGGCCGCGCTATCGCCCGGCATCGAGATCGAGCACGTCGCTGGCCGAGGTATCGGCGAGGCCCATTGGGATGCGATGTTCGCGTTCTACATGGACACCGGAAACCGCAAGTGGGGCCGGCCGTATCTCAATCGAACGTTCTTCTCGCTCCTCGGTCAGGCGATGGCGGAGCGCTGTCTCTTGGTCTTCGCGAAGCGGCACGGACGCTATATCGCCGGCGCCTTGAACCTTATCGGCGGCGACTGCCTTTACGGCCGCTATTGGGGCGCCACTGAGCACCATCCGGCGTTGCATTTCGAGGTCTGCTACTATCAGGCGATCGAGTACGCCATCGCGCACGGGCTCCCGCGCGTCGAAGCGGGCGCGCAAGGCGAGCACAAGCTCGCCCGCGGCTATCTTCCGGTCGCAACATACTCGGCCCATTGGCTCGCCGACCCGGCTCTGGAACGAGCCGTCGAGCGTTTTCTGAGACAAGAGCGCGAGGCCATGTCCAGGTTCAATGCCGACTTGACCGAGATGGGCCCCTATCGCAAAGACGAGGCCTGAAGCGGCGCCGGGCGAGAGGTCGCTGCGGGTTCAGCTAGGTGGAACATCATGGCCTACGACGCAAACAACATCTTCGCGAAGATCCTGCGCGGCGAAATTCCGTGCCACAAAGTCTACGAGGATGCCGATGCTGTCGTCTTCATGGATGTAATGCCCCAGTCGCCCGGCCACGTCTTGGTCGTTCCCAAGGTCCCGTCGCGCAATCTCTTGGACGCCGACCCGGTCGTGCTCGCAAAGGTCATCCCGCTCGTGCAAAAGGTAGCGACCGCCGCAAAAGCGGCCTTCGCTGCGGACGGCATCAGCATCGCGCAATTCAACGAACCCGCCGGCGGCCAGACCGTCTTCCACCTGCATTTCCACATCATTCCCCGCTTCGAGGGAAAGCCGCTCAATTTGCACGCTCGGAATATGGAAGAGGGCTCCGTGCTGGCCGCGAACGCCGAGAAGCTGAAAGCTGCGCTGGCGGCGAAGTAGACCGCACCTAGCGCCCGCCGGCTAACGCGCCTGAGAAAAGTATCGTCTCAACGCAAGGCCTGCGCGCCAGAGGAGAAAGCTGGCCGCCACAACGAGCGCCAGGCTACCGGCCTGGTGCAAAGTGATTTCGTCAGCGGCAATGCTATCGATCCCAACAACCGCGACGACAGCGGCGCTGATCAGGGCAGGTGCAAACCAGGCTAAACCCATCAATCCCGACGACACCGCGAGCAACGAAGCAGCGAGCCAGATCATGGGCTAACGCGAGCCTCGCTGATTTTCATGGGTTTACGGATTGCCGGATAAGGAAACGGCACGGCCCGAAGGCCGTGCCACTGAATTTTACTCTTCTTTCTTCTTGCGCGGCACGCTTGGCACCGCACCGGAGCCGTTGGACTTCTCGCCCTTCTCCTTGGGACCCGGCAACGCCTTCTTCGGCGTCGCATCGGCCAGAACCGGCTGCGGAAGATCGTCGTCGTCCGTCTCTTCGTCTTCCGGCGTTTTGACCCTCTTCGAAGGATCGAGCGGCAGAAAGTCGAAAGCCAAGGCCCGGTCAGGGCCTTTGCCGGAAACGAGAACCTTCACCGTTCCGCCGTTCTCGAGCTTGCCGAACAGCAGTTCCTCGGCGAGCGGCTTCTTGATGTATTCCTGGATCACGCGAGCCAACGGCCGGGCGCCGAACTTCTCATCGTAACCCTTCTCCGCGAGCCACCGCGTCGCCTCATCCGACAGCTCAATCGTAACGCCACGATCGGCGAGTTGCGCCTCGAGCTGGAAGATGAACTTCTCGACGACCTGCGCGATGATCTCGGGTGAGAGGCCCGCGAACGGCACGATGGCGTCAAGACGGTTGCGAAACTCCGGCGTAAACAGCTTCGTCACGGCCTCCGAATCCTCGCCCTCCCGCTTGGTGCGGTTGAAGCCCATCGGCGGCCTGGCCATGTCGGACGCGCCCGCATTCGTCGTCATGATGAGGACGACGTTGCGGAAATCGACCGACTTGCCGTTGTGGTCCGTAAGTTTGCCGTGGTCCATCACCTGCAGGAGGATGTTGAACAGATCCGGATGCGCCTTCTCGATTTCGTCGAGCAGCAGCACGCAATGCGGATGCTGATCGATGCCATCGGTCAGCAGGCCACCCTGATCGAACCCGACATAGCCCGGAGGCGCGCCGATCAGACGCGAGACCGTGTGCTTCTCCATGTATTCCGACATGTCGAAGCGCAACAGTTCGACGCCCATCAAGTTGGCGAGCTGCTTGGCAACCTCGGTTTTGCCGACGCCCGTCGGACCGGAGAACAGATAGCAGCCGATCGGCTTCTCGGGCTCGCGCAGGCCAGCACGCGCCAGCTTGATCGCGCTCGAAAGAGCTTCGATGGCCTTGTCCTGGCCGAACACCAGCCGCTTCAGATCACGGCCGATATGCGCGATGACTTCCGCATCGCTCTTCGTGACCGTCTTCGGCGGAATACGCGCCATGACGGCGACGGTCGCCTCTATCTCTTTCGTGGTGATCTTCTTCTTGCGCTTGCTTTCCGGCACAAGCATCTGCGAAGCACCCGTCTCGTCGATCACGTCGATCGCCTTGTCCGGAAGCTTCCGGTCGTGGATGTACCGTGCCGACAGCTCGACCGCCGCCTTGATGGCTTCGTTCGTGTACTTGATCTTGTGATAATCCTCGAAGACCGACTTCAGGCCCTTAAGGATCTCGATCGCATCCTCGACAGTCGGCTCCTTCACATCGATCTTCTGGAACCGACGCACGAGTGCCCGGTCCTTCTCGAAGTGCTGCCGGTACTCCTTGTACGTGGTCGAACCGATGCAGCGGAGCGTTCCGGACTGCAGCGCAGGCTTCAACAGGTTCGAAGCGTCCATGGCTCCGCCTGAAGTCGCGCCCGCGCCGATCACGGTGTGGATCTCGTCGATAAAGAGAACCGCGCCGGGGAAAGCCTCGACTTCCTTCATTACGGCCTTCAGCCGCTCTTCGAAATCGCCGCGGTAGCGGGTCCCGGCGAGCAGCGCGCCCATATCGAGCGCAAAGATCGTCGCGCCCTTGAGCACGTCAGGGACCTGACCGGCGACGATCTTGCGCGCCAGACCTTCTGCAATAGCGGTTTTACCGACGCCCGGATCGCCGACGAACAGCGGATTGTTCTTCTGGCGCCGGCAAAGCACCTGCACCGTGCGCATCACCTCTTGCTCGCGGCCGATCAACGGATCGATCTTGCCGTCGCGCGCTTTCTTGTTGAGGTTCACGCAATACGTGTTCAGCGCATCGCCCGGCTTTTTCTCTTCACCCTCGGTTGCGTTCACGTCCTCATCGACTCCACGAACCGTCCGCGGCTCAAACATGCCGGGCCGCTTTGCAATCCCATGAGCAATGTACTGAACGGCGTCGAAGCGTGTCATTTCCTGCTCTTGCAGGAAATACGCTGCGTGGCTTTCGCGCTCCGAGAAGATACCGACGAGCACGTTCGCGCCCGTAACCTCCTCCCGGCCCGACGTCTGGACATGAACGATCGCCCTCTGCACGACCCGCTGGAACGAGTTTGTGGGATGGGCGTCACGCGCTGATTTGGACACGATCGGCTTGAGCTCGGTGTCGAGGTATTCGATCAACCGGGCACGCAATTGCTCGATGTCGACGGAACAGGCCCGCATAACGGCAGCAGCATCACGATCATCGACGAGCGCGAGCAGCAAGTGCTCAAGCGTCGCAAACTCGTGGTGGCGAACGTTTGCATACTGCACAGCGCGGTGCAGGGAGGCTTCGAGATTTTTGGAGAGCGATGTCAATCGAGTCCTACTCTTTCTCCATGGTGCATTGTAGAGGATGGCCATGCTGCCGCGAAAAGTCCATGACCTGGGTCACTTTTGTTTCAGCGACCTCGTACGTATAGACGCCGCAAATACCGACTCCTTTGTGGTGGACGTGAAGCATGATGCGGGTCGCATCCTCTTGTCCCTTGTTGAAGAAGCGTTGCAGCACGAGAACGACGAACTCCATCGGCGTGAAGTCGTCATTCAGCAGAAGAACCTTATATAGGTTCGGCTTCTTCGTTTTTGGACGGGTCTTTGTGACAATACCTGTTTTTGACTCGCCATCGCCGTCGCCATTGTCGCGACGCGGCCCATCGGGCGGGTCGTTGCTTGCGGCCATGCGGTAGGCCGCCAACGAGCGAATACTTTGCGCCGTCATCATCGCGTGCCTCGGGGAAAACCCGAATCCATCGGATGTCTCAAAGCTATCCCGCAACAGGGGAACGTTGGAGGCAGAAAGGTAACGCCCGCTTCCCCAAATGCGTGCCCGGCGGGGCACCTGTCTTTCGCGCCAAATGTTCAAGTTAACACCCGTGTCCATCAAGTCCGTAATATAGGCAGGCTGGCGAGCAAAAAATAGAACAAGCGGTGTGTCGCATTTGGCATTCCCAACAATGAATGACGAAAGCCCTTCGAGATTCCTGCAAACGCGCTCCTTTCAACGGAAGATAGATATCCAAGCTCCGCCCACCAGCACTCTTCTTGGCGCCGGCCCCAAGCGAGCCCGCGAAAAGCGCCAGCACCAAGATTGCCCTGCTGCCATCGCCTTAGCGAGCGAAATTGAGACACGTCGAGAGTGTATTTTTACTGTGTTGTTTAACCCTACTGCAGCCCTCCGGCCATAGACTCGTCGGGTCACCTTCCGGCGCCGGGAAATCGGCGCCCAAAAGGTGCCCAAAAACAGTGCTCTGCTTTCAATCATCGATTGCGGGGCCGCTCACGGGAGGCCCTTTTAGGCCAACTCGCGATACTGCGTTGGTAAAGCAACCGCTTAGATAAAGGCGGGCAGAGGGAAATAGCGTCTTGTTTCGAAGAGCGTTGGCCTATGCGCCGACTTTTGCAGTTGTGTTCGGTGTTTTTCTCGGAAGCGCAAGCGCCGGGAAGGATCGCCATGCAGCCTTGATCCTGGATGCCAATACGGGCACCGTCCTCCACCAGTCCGAGGGCGACGCGCTCCGTCATCCCGCGTCCCTCACCAAGATGATGACGCTCTATTTGACCTTCGAGACGCTCCAATCGGGGCGCTTGAAGATGACCGACAGGCTGACGATTTCCGAAGCCGCGGCAGGGGCCGCACCCTCGAAGCTCGATCTCGATCCGGGTGAGCAAATCTCGGTCTCGGATGCCATTATGGCAGTCATTACGAAATCTGCCAACGACATCGCAATCGCGCTCGCCGAGAGGGTCGGCGGTTCGGAAGCCAATTTCGTCCGCCTCATGAATGCACGCGCCCGCGAGATCGGCATGTCGAAAACCCATTTCGAGAATGCCTCTGGCCTCCCGAACGACGACCAGGTCACGACCGCGCGCGATATGGCGACGCTGGCACTGCACCTGCAGGACGATTTTCCGGGCTATTACCCGCTCTTCGCGACCCGCACGTTCGCATACGGCGGAAAAAATTTCCGCAATCATAATACGATGCTGAATAATTTTGCCGGCATTGATGGCATCAAGACGGGCTACACCCGCGCCTCCGGCTTCAATCTTGTGACGTCGTGGCGCCGTGGCGATCATCACCTGATCGGCGTCGTTTTCGGCGGCGATACTGCGGCCGAGCGGAACGCCGAAATGCGCGTTCTTCTGACGCGGATGGCATCCCGCGCGTCTTCCGTCAAAACCCGCAAGCCCACGCTTCTGGCGCGATTGAAGGCTGAGCCCAAAGTGGCCGAACGCCCGGCAACGCGGAAACCGAAGCCGCTCCAGGTTGCCGAGGCCGCGCGCCCGGCGCCTCGTCAGCCCAGCGCAGAACCCGCCGCAGATCCGGAAACGCCGGTCCAAATCTTCAAAGTCCGCGCCGTTCCGATCGTCGCGAAGAAACGCCCCAGCGCGGCTTCCCCTGAGGAAACGACAGACATGGAAGCGTCGGATCGCGGGCCCAATCGCACGCCCCCGCCATCCCCCGGCACGCCGTCAAGGTCGGAACAGGTGCGAGTGGCTGATGTAGGCAGTCAAAATCCCCCGGCTGAGGACATCACGCTTCGCTCGTTCGCCCCCGCCAATCTGGGAGCCTCTGACGGTACGGCCAGCGGAGCCTCATCGAACCGGACTCACCCCGGCCAGCAGGTCGCTATGCTCGGCACCACCGATGCAGCGCCACTCGCAGCCCCCGCAGCGGTCGCCACACCGGAACCCGCTCCTCGGACGAAGTCGACGAAGGCCAAGAGCGCGCCGTCGCATTCGGCGCCCGTAATCCGCGGAATGCCGCCGTCGACGCTCGGCGCCCAGGCAAACGCAATTCACATGGCTTCTGCCCAGGGTGCCCGAAACGCGACGAACACGTCCGGTGGCCGCTATACCGTCCAGATCGGCGCCTATGGCTCGATCAACGACGCACAGCGCGCCTTGACAGACGTCCAAGGACGCGCCGGGAAGCTTTTGGCGGGCATCCCCTCGGTCACGAACCCAACGATAAAGGGCGGTCAGCAGGTCTATCGCGCCCGCTTTACGGGCTTTGACGCAAACCACGCGACATCGACCTGCAACGCCCTGCGCCGTCAGGCCGTCGATTGCTTTGTGATGGCCGGCGACTAAGAAGGCTCGGTGACTACTGACTTGCCGGCCAAAGCGGGCAAGTCGTACCATCACGTGCAACCCTTCGACCAAGGTTCCCACGTGACCGCCAATCCAAAATTCCCAAAGCTCGTCCTATTCCAGGGCGTGCTGCCCGCCGCCGATTTGTATCGGCCCGCGGGAGACTGCATCGTTTCCGGCGATCCGGTTCAGTCCGCACAAAACCTGTTCCAGAGCCCCGACGGCCGCTTCAACAGCGGGGTATGGAGCGGCCAGCCAGGAACGTGGCGCGTCGTCTTCACCGAGAGCGAATTCTGTCACATCCTCGAAGGCGTCATCGTAGTCCGCGGCGACGACGGCTCCGAAGCGACCTTCCGCGCCGGCGACGCGTTTGTGACGCCCGCGGGCTTCACCGGCACCTGGGAAATCGTTGACGCCGCCAAGAAATTTTACGCGGTTTACGAATAAATTCGTACGTCCGGCCCTGCTCCACATGACGTGAAAGGAGGTGCCAAAAGGCTCACGCCTTGCCGCTGAGCAGCGCGTAGTTGCCGCCGGTCGCGGTGATGTCGGTTGCCCGCACCCGCTCGGTCGCAAACCGCGCCAGATAATTCGGCCCGCCCGCCTTGGGCCCGGTTCCCGAAAGCCCTTCGCCGCCGAACGGCTGCACGCCGACGACCGCACCGATCTGGTTGCGGTTGACGTAGAGATTTCCGACCCGCGCATTCTCCGCGACGTAATCGGCAACGCTTTCGATGCGGCTATGCAGCCCGAGCGTCAGTCCGTACCCGGTGGAATTGAGGGCCGCGACGACCTTCTCGAGGTTACCCCGCTCGTAGCGGATCATATGCAGGATCGGCCCAAACACCTCATGGTCGAGCTTACTCAACCGGTCTATCTCATAGAGCGACGGCGTGACGTAGGTACCAGCGCGGCACGCCTCGGGCATCGCAAGATCGATGATCTCCCGACCCTCGCGCTGCATGCGGACCTTATGGCTCTCAAGCACATCCTGCGCCGCTTCGTCGATGACCGGGCCGACGTCGGTCGCATAATCGAAAGGATCGCCTACATCGAGCGCCTCGATGGCGCCCGCCAGCATCGAACGGATGCGCGGCGCGTTATCGTCCTGCACGAAGAGAACCCGGGCCGCCGAGCATCTCTGCCCGGCGCTGTCGAACGCCGACCGCACCGCGTCACGCACAACCTGTTCGGGAAGAGCGGATGAATCGGCAATCATCGCGTTGATGCCGCCCGTCTCGGCGATGAACGGCACGATCGGGCCACGGCGGTCGGCAAGCGTCCGCTGAATGGCCCACGCCGTTTCGTTGGAGCCCGTGAAGGCCACGCCCTGAATGCGGGCGTCCTTGACGATGGCTTCACCGAGCTTGCCGCCGCCCGTCACGAGATGCAGCGCGTCCCGGGGCACACCCGCCTCGTGCAGAAGCTTGACCGCGAGGAAACCCGCAATCGGCGCCTGCTCGGCCGGCTTGGCAACGACGGTATTTCCGGCCGCGAGCGCCGCGGCCACCTGCCCGACGAAAATCGCGATCGGAAAATTCCAGGGCGAAATGCACCCGAAGACGCCACGGCCTCTGAGCGAGAGCGTATTTTCCTCGCCCGTTGGGCCCTTCAGCAAAACCGGGTTGGAAAAGAGGCGGCGCGCTTCGATTGCATAGTAGCGAAGATAATCGACCGCCTCGCGAACCTCCGAATGCGCGGCATCCAGCGTCTTCCCGGCTTCTCGGATGAGCGCCGCCATCAAGACCGCACGATCCCGCTCGAACAAATCGGCGGCAGCTTCGAGAATGCGCGCGCGTTCAGGCGCGTCCGTCTTTTCCCAGCGCGTCGCGCCATTCACCGCCGATGAAATCGCATCCTCGAGGTGCTGCGGCGTCGCGAGCCGCACCGTGCCGATCCGGTCGCGATGATCATGCGGTGACAGCGAGATCGCAGCCGAATCTCCGCCTGCCGTGATCGTGCCATTGACGATCGGGCCGGCCAAGAACGGAGACTTCAGGATCTTTGCGATATCCGCCTGAAGCCCTTCGCGCACGCTGGTCTGCACCAGCGCCAACCCGGCGCTGTTCTTTCGCTCCGGCAGGAAAATGTCGCGTGGCCGCGCGATCAGCTTCACGCGCTCGCCCGATGTGAACTCTCGATCTGCAATCTCGACGGGATCGGTGATGATTTCGGAAATCGACATTTCCTCATCACCCAGCCGGTTGACGAACGATGTGTTGGCGCCGTTTTCGAGCAAGCGGCGCACGAGATATCCGAGCAGGTCCTCATGACCGCCGACCGGTGCATAAATCCGGCACGGCCGCCCGAACTTGCCCTCGCCGACGACCTGCGCGTAAAGCGCTTCGCCCATGCCGTGCAGTCGCTGATATTCAAATTCGACCTGACCGCCCGCAACGGACGCCGCCGCGATCGTATGCGCGTTATGCGTCGCAAACTGCGGATAGAAGGCGACCGGGTCCGAAATCAGCAAGCGCATCGCGGCGAGATAGGAAACATCCGTGTGCGGTTTCCGCGAAAACACCGGGTAATCTTCGAAGCCGCGCTCCTGCGCCCACTTGATCTCGCTGTCCCAGTAGGCGCCTTTAACGAGGCGCACCGGGATCCGTTTGCCGGTCTTCTCGCTGAGACGCCGCAGCCACCGGAGCATAGGAATGGCCCGCTTCCCATAGGCTTGCACGGCGATGCCGAGACCATTCCAGCCTTCAAGATGCGGATTGATGAGCGTTTCGCCGAAGAGATCCGCGGTAACGTCGAGCCTGTCCTGCTCCTCGGCGTCGATGGTGAGACCCAGACCCTTCGCCCGGGCCGCACGCGCCAGCGTCAAGATCAGCGGCCCAAGCTCGGACCTGAGGCGATGCTCCTTGCCGGGTTCGAAGCGCGGATGCAACGCCGAAAGCTTGACCGAGATCGACGGCCTGTCGAAAATCGCATCCGCATGCGGCGTCACAAGTGGCCCCGCATCAGCGCCAATCGCATCGATCGCAACCATATAGCGCTGGAAATACCGTTCCGCGTCCTGCTCGGACCGGGCCGCCTCTCCCAGCATGTCGTACGAAAATCGATAGCCCTTCTCGGCGAACGCGCGCGACCGAGAAAGCGCACCCTCGATCGTCGAACCGAGCACGAACTGCTCGCCCAGAAGCCGCACGGCCTGGCGAATGGCAAGCCGGATCGTCCCCTCGCCCGAACGCGCGACGAGCCGCTTCATTGCTTGGAAGGGATTTGCGCCCTTGGCTTCCCTGAGCCGCATGATGCGGCCTGTCAGCATCAGGCCCCACGTCGAAGCATTGACGAAAAGGCTGTCGGAATGGCCGCGATGCTTTTCCCACGCACCGCCGGAAATCTTATCGGCTATAAAGGCGTTCGCCGTCTCCGCATCGGGAATGCGCAAGAGCGCCTCGGCGAGGCACATCAGGATCACGCCCTCGTCGGTCGCCAAGCCGTATTCGTGCATGAACGCATCGACGCCGGCATGGCTCGACTTGTCGGCGCGTGCCGCCAGCACCAGGCGCCGCGCGACATCAGCCGTCCGCCGCCGCTCGTCTTCGGTGAAAAGCGCGCGCTCGATCAAAGCGCCGACGAGCCGCGGCTCGTCCATGAGATATTGCGCGGCGAACTCGTCCCGCGATGGGAGACCCCGCAGTGTCACGCTATCCTCGCGCCGCAATGTCGCGACCATGATTGTCCCGCTGATCAACAAAGGGCGCTCTACGCGATTCGCCCGGGGTCGATATTACCAGATTGCCCGTCGCGCGCCTGCGGCCGAAAAAGCGGGCCACCCCTTGTCCACTTGACGGCTTGCCGGTAATCCCGTCACCACTCCCCTAAATTGTAATCGGGGCCAGAACTTTGTCTGAGATCATCAAAGTCGTCCGCAACGTCCGCGACCTCCGAAAGGCCACCTCAAAATGGCGGCAGCGCGGCCAGAGCATTGCCCTCGTCCCGACCATGGGAGCGCTCCACGCAGGCCACCTCGCGCTCGTCAAGCTTGCGAGAAAGAAGGCCGACAAAACGGTCGTTTCGATCTTCGTGAACCCGACCCAGTTCGGCCCGAACGAAGACCTCTCCCGTTACCCGCGCGACGAGGCGGGCGACCTGGAAAAGCTCGCCGCTGCCGACGCCGATCTCGTTTGGGCGCCTGGCGTCGAAGAAATGTACCCGGAAGGTTTTTCGGCCGGCGTCCGCGCCGGGAGTGCGGCAAAGGAACTCGAAGGCGAATTCCGCCCGTTTCATTTCGACGGCGTGGCGACGGTGTGCACGAAGCTCTTCAATCAGGTGACGCCCGACATCGCGATTTTTGGCGAAAAGGACTACCAGCAGCTCGCCGTGCTGCGACAAGTCGTTCGCGATCTCAATATGCCCCTGAAGGTGATAGGCGGCCCGACCAAGCGCGATAGCGACGGACTGGCGCTTTCCTCTCGCAATGCCTATCTGAGCGAAGCCGAACGCAAGATCGCCCCAGCGCTAAACGCCGTTATCGCAGCCCTCGCCGAAGACGTCGCCAACGGGGCGGACGTGGCGTCCGGTATTGCCAACGCCAAGCGGAAGCTGGCATCCGCAGGCTTCACGAAAATCGACTACGTCGAAGTCCGCGATGCGGAAACGCTGGCAGTACCGCCGGACCAGGACGGCCGGGACCTGCGCGTCCTCGCCGCGGCTTGGCTCGGCAAGACGCGCTTGATCGATAACGTCGCAGTTTAAGCCTTTTGCCGAGTTGCCGTGCCGCCACAAGTCGCAAACCCCGATGGTGGCGCGACCCTGGCTCAGGCTATAAGGAACGCTCAAGATTCGCTTCAGCGGCCCTGGCTGTCGTGCGTGTCCGCCGCTTCGTTCCGAAGGCAAGGTCACGCCAAAGCACGGACAAGGGCTGCACATGAGCCGATCACAAACCGACCTCTTTCCGGAATTTGAAAGCGAAATGACTGAAAAATCGTCGCGTGCACGCAAGCCCGTCGAGACTGGCTACAGCGAGCATCACATCGAAGTGCTTGAAGGCCTGGAGCCCGTCCGGCGCCGCCCGGGCATGTACATCGGCGGCACCGACGAAAAGGCCATGCATCACCTCTTCGCCGAGGTGATCGATAACTCGATGGACGAGGCCGTCGCGGGCCACGCGACGTGGATCGAGGTAGAACTCGCGGCCGACGGCTTTCTGACCGTCACCGATAACGGCCGCGGTATCCCAGTCGGCCCGCATCCGAAATACAAGAACAAGAGCGCGCTCGAAGTCGTGATGACTGTGCTGCACGCCGGCGGCAAGTTCGACTCGAAAGCCTACAACACGTCGGGCGGCTTGCACGGCGTCGGCGTCTCCGTCGTCAACGCGCTCTCCGAAACGCTCGAAGTGCAGGTGGCACGCGACCAGCAGCTCTACCGGATGGTCTTCTCGCGCGGCGAACCGCAAACCAAGCTCGAAAAGCTCGGCTCGATCATGAACCGGCGGGGCACGAAAACGCGCTTCAAACCGGATGAGAAGATCTTCGGCAAGGGCTGTGCTTTCAAACCTGCCCGTCTGATGAAGATGGCCCGTTCAAAGGCCTACCTCTTCGGCGGCGTCGAGATCCGCTGGAAATGCGCACCCGAGCTCATCAAGGACGATACGCCTCCCGAGGCGACCTTCCACTTCCCCGGCGGTCTGAGCGACTATCTGACCGAGTCGATCGAAGGCCAAATTCAGGTCACGAAGGACATCTTCTCTGGCCGGGTTGAGAAAGATGAGGGTCACGGCTCGGTCGAATGGGCGGTGGCCTGGATCGCCAACGAAGACGGCTTCTCGTCCTCGTACTGCAACACGATCCCGACGCCGGAAGGCGGCACGCACGAGAACGGACTACGTCAGGCGCTCTACAAAGGCCTTCGCGCCTACGGCGAACTCGTCGGCGCCAAAAAGGCCATACAGATCACCTCGGAAGACGTGATGGGAACGGCCGCATCCATGCTGTCGGTCTTCATCCGCGAGCCCGAATTCCAGGGCCAGACGAAGGACAAGCTCGCAACCTCCGAAGCGACGAAGATCGTCGAAACGGCCGTCCGCGACGCCTTCGACCATTGGCTCGCCGATAGTCCGCAACAGGCGACCAAACTCCTCGAATGGACAATCGATCAGTCCGAAGAGCGCCTGAAGCGCCGCCGCGAGAAGGAAGTCGGCCGTCAGTCCGCCACGCGCAAATTGCGCCTTCCTGGCAAGCTTGCAGACTGCTCGATTCAGCAGGCCGCTGGCACCGAGATCTTCATCGTCGAAGGTGACTCGGCCGGCGGCAGCGCCAAGAGTGCACGCGATCGCGAAACGCAAGCGGTGCTGCCCCTGCGCGGTAAGATCCTGAACGTCGCCAACGCCTCATCCGCGAAGCTTTCGCAGAACCAGCTGCTCGCCGATCTCATTCAGGCATTGGGCGTCGGCACCGGTACGAAATACCGTGACGAGGACCTGCGCTACGAGCGCGTGATCATCATGACGGACGCCGACGTGGACGGCGCGCACATCGCCTCGCTGCTGATCACGTTCTTTTATCAGGAGACGCCGGAACTCGTCGAAAACGGCCATCTTTTCCTAGCCGTCCCGCCGCTCTACAAGATCGCGGACAAGAGCGACGTCGCCTACGCGCGCAACGAAGCCCATCGCGACGAGCTTCTCGCCACCCATTTCAAAGGCAAGAAGCCGAAGGTTACGCGCTTCAAAGGCCTTGGCGAAATGGATTTCAAGGATCTCAAAGAGACGACGATGGACAAGAAGCGGCGGACGCTTCTGCAGGTCGGCCTCGGCGAAGGCGAGCGCAGCGAATTGGCCGATGTCGTCAACGCGCTCATGGGCTCCAAGCCCGAAGCGCGCTTCCGCTTCATCCAGGAACACGCGGCGTTCGCGAAGGACCTGGATATCTAAGCGGTTCACAAATCGGAGTTATAAAAAAGGGAGCAGTTTGCGCTCCCTTTTTTATTGCCGGAGATTATTCGCCCCGAACCGACGCTGCATTTTCCCGCGCGATCGCGTCGGGATCGCGAACCTCGGCATACTCGAGCGAGTTGGTATCGACGTAGACGTCACCGTCCGGCTTCGGCGCGTATTTCTCGCCGAGCACCTCGATGACGGTCGGATTGCGATCCTCGACCGTGCCATGCGGCGAGTTGAAGTAGCCTTCAACCACAATGCCTTTTTCTTTGTACTCCGGGTCCTGCAGCAGCAGCTCGTGCAAGCCCTTGAGCTTGTAATGCGGCACAGAGGCGAAGACGTGGTGCGGAAGGTGATAATCCATGCCGAAAGGAAAGACCGCGTAACGAATGAACGGGTTGACGAGAAACACCCGGGTGTTCGTGTAACGTCCGCGATCGGCATTTCCGTGCTGCACCCACTGGCGCATGATCATGAATAGCGGGAACGCCGTAAACAGAGGCAGAATCCAAAGCAGACCGAAGTACGCCCACGCATGACCCCAGCCCGCGACTTCGATCCCCGTGAGAGCGAAGTAGAGGATCGCCATATAGACGACACGGCTGATGTTCGTGGTACGATGTGAGATCACCGTCTCGACGTGCGCATGCGGCAGCTTCTTCTCATCGAGAAAATAGAAATACGCGACAGCCGCGGCAGTCGTCACACCAAGCGCCGCAAAGGACCACGCGCCATGCCCCATCTTGATGAGTGTGATCGCGGTGGCGGGCGCCGTCACGGCGTAAATGACGCCCATCAGCGTCGGTAGCCGCTCGCCCTTACGCTCACGGTCCATGTACGGATTGTTGTCCGTGCCAAGAGCACTGTAGCGAGCACGCACGATCATGTAGCGGAAGAGGTTCGGCAGCCAGAGCTGCTTCCCGAGTTCCTTCAGCATCTCGAAGTGAGTGATCGGGAAGTCGAGATCGTGACCGCTTTCATTGAGCTGCGCCCAATCGGGATCGCGAAGCGGATCGTTGATGAACTGGTGATGCGCAAGATGGTGCAGCCGGTATTGAAACGTCGACGTATAGATCGGAAACCCACCGAGCCAATCGGACACCAGTTCATTCAGCATCTTATTTTCGAAGAGGATGAAGTGCGTCCCCTCATGAATGACGCCACCGAACTGGTGCTGCGATGCGCCAACCGCGGCGATGCACAAAAGCGTCATGGGGATGTTCCACCACCACCCGAGACCCGTCTCCGAGACCGCGCCGTAGCTCCAAATCGTCAAACCAATCGATGCCGCGATAACGAGGTAGACAAACGCGATATGGCGAAAATTGGTGTAATTATCCCGTTTCTTGAGTTCACGGATTGCATCGGCGCGGCGAACGCCCCTCGGACGATCTGCGCCCTTAGCCGGCTCGCTTACCCCAGCATTTTCGCGCGCAGCAAGGCCCGCGGCGCCCAATGCAGAACCAGCATTCAAAGTCATCAATCGATCCTTGCGAATTCAACGAAGATAAGCGATCGCCCCCCCTCTTCTTCGGGGAACTCGGCTTACAAAATGACCAACCGATGTATTCTGTTCGGGGCTCAACGCCGCCCGCCGGCATAGTTTACGGCTTTGAATATCGAACAGAAACTCTACGCGAACATACTACAAATATGGGCGATAAGATTATGACCGTTCATTTTGCATTTGGGCTGTTGTTTTGAATCTGCCTTGCGGGCGCTGAAAAGATGCTTCAGCCCACTCGTCGATGCTTCTATCTGCCGGAGAAAACGCAGATCTCATAAGGAGTTCCCGCGCCATAGCATTAACGACGAACCAACCCTAATGCATCGTTCCCATGCTCGAAGCTGGTCATTTCGCCAGTACGTAGTCGAATGGCCCCATTTTGGTGCCTACATACATCCCTGTGACACAACCTCGCGGGCTCACCACCCAAAACCGGCGAGTTTCCCTTGCGCTTCCTCGGGATGTATGCGAGCACCCGAGCGTGCCGGAGCGCAGGGGATCGATTTGCGCATTTTTTAATGCTTTTTGATCCGCACTCCTATTCGGCTTAGGTCCTTTCGGCACCCGCCCCCTGCGCTCTCGAAAGACTGTCTGACGCCTGAAGTGCGCCGGACCATCCGAGCTGTGCAGATGGAGATACCTGCTTTTGGAAACCAAGACGTTCGCTGACCTCGGGCTATCGCCCAAGGTTCAAGCAGCCATTACGGCTGCGGGTTACGTCAACCCCACCCCGATTCAAGCCGCCGCCATTCCGGTCGCCGTTACCGGCAGAGACGTGCTCGGCATTGCCCAGACGGGCACCGGCAAAACGGCATCGTTCGTCCTCCCGATGATTACGCGCCTCGAAACGGGCCGCGCACGGGCGCGAATGCCGCGTTCACTGATCCTCGCCCCGACACGAGAGCTTGCCGCCCAGGTGGCGCAGAGCTTCGAAAAATACGGCGTCAATCACAAGCTGCAGGTTGCGCTCCTCATCGGCGGCGTCTCGATGGACGACCAGGTGAAGAAGCTCGACCGCGGCGTCGACGTTCTGATCGCGACCCCGGGCCGCCTGCTCGATCATTTCGGGCGCGGCCGCGTCATGCTGATGGGCGTCGAAATCCTCGTCATCGACGAAGCCGACCGCATGCTCGACATGGGCTTCATTCCGGACATCGAGAAGATCTGCAAGCTGCTGCCGCCGCGACGGCAGACGCTGTTTTTCTCGGCGACGATGCCGCCGGAGATCACGCGCCTCGTCAATCAGTTTCTGAACAACCCCGAGCGTATCGAAGTCGCCAAACCTGCGACGACCGCGAAGACCATCACGCAGAATTTCGTCTATTGCCCGAACGGCGAAGACTGGGCGAAGCGGGAAGTCCTTCGCGACCTGATCCGTGGCAACAACGTCAAGAACGCCATCATTTTCTGCAACCGGAAGCGCGATGTCGCCGTCCTTCATAAATCGCTGACGAAGCACGGCTTCAACGCCGGCGCGCTTCATGGCGACATGGACCAGGCAAGCCGCATGGAAACGCTCGACAAGTTCCGTGCTGGCGAAATCATGCTCCTCGCGGCGTCCGACGTCGCGGCGCGCGGGCTCGATATTCCGGAAGTCTCCCACGTCTTCAATTTCGACTTGCCGTGGGCCGCCGACGACTACGTCCACCGCATCGGCCGAACGGGCCGCGCCGGGCACGAGGGACACGCCATCTCGCTCGTTAGCCCCGACGACCTGAAGCTCTGCAAGGACATCGAGAAAGTAACGGCCGAAGCACCGGTATGGCTTGGCGATCCTCCGACCGAAGAGGATTTCGCAAGTGCCGGCAAACGCCGCCGCGGACGCGGTGGACGCGGACAAAGCTCAGGCTCCGACAAATCGCGTCGTCAATCGCACGGCTCGCAGCGCGGCGGTCGCACCGGGGAACATCACGCCCGTTCCTCCCAGCACGCGAGCCGGCCGGCCGAACAGGGCGCGCAGCAACCCGAACGACGGCATCGTCAGCCGGAACATAAGGCCCCTCAGCCCGATCAGCATCACACCGAGGCGGCCGAGCATCCCCATCACGAGCGCAGACGCGCACCCCGCCCCGAAAGAACGCCGCAACCCGAGTACGCCGAGCAGCCGAAGCGGTCCTCAGAAAACGCGCGGCAACCTCAGCGTCCGCGACCGGTTCCGGCGCGCGACGCCTGGACCGACGAGCCCGCATCCGCCCAGCGGACAGCCCGTCACGACCGGCCTGAAAGGCGCGAAGCGCCAAAGGAAGCTCCGCGCAAACAGCAGCCACACAAGGCCGACGAGCGATTGGGCTTTGCCGAGAACGTCCCCGCGTTCATGCGCAAGCCGTCTCGTCCGCTGAAAGTCCCGGGACGCGGCTAAGCCCAACGCCAAAGCGGGGCTCAGCGTCTCTTGGGTTTGGCGGCAGGCTTCGCCGTTCTGGCAACGCCTGCCGGCTTGGCCTTTCGGTTCGATTGCGAGGCAGCTTGCCTGGCCGCCGCAACCGATGCGGACGCCCAGTCTCGCAACTCCTCCGCGTCGTCAAGCAGGCGCTCGGGAAGCAGCCAATAGGAATGCAACTCCGCGCGGCCGTTCTTCGTCATGTACGAAAACGCGCGCGATCGCTCGGCCTCGAACCGCGGCCGCGTCGTCTCAGACGTCTTGAGATAGATCGCACCGTCATCGATAAGGGCGAAGAAGATGCCCTCGAAATAAACGCCGACGCCGCCAAACATGCGCCGCCCGGAAACCGGACCAGCGTGCTCGAGCGCATCCTTCAGAATTTGCAGAATTTCATCATTGGCGGACATAAACCGTCATGCCCGCGTTCTGCTCAGGCCTCTGCGGGAGCAAATCCCGGCGGCGTTGCCGGTTCGAGATTGACGCTCTCGCCGCACCCGCACGCACTTTTCTGGTTCGGATTGTTGAAGACGAACTGCGAAGAAAGCTTGTCGGTCTTATAGTCCATCTCGGTGCCGAGCAGGTACATGATCGCCGCCGGATCGATCAGCACGACCGCGCCCTTGTCTTCGACGACTTCGTCGAACTTCCCGATCTCTTCAGCCCACGTCATGGTGTATTCCATACCCGCGCAGCCGCCCTTCTTCACGCCGATCTTGAGGGCTTTGACGCCAGGCTTCTGGGCGATGAGCGCCGCGACGCGCGCCGCAGCGGCATCGGTCAACGTCATGACTTTTGGCATCATTCTAAGCGAGGGCACGCGAGCCTCCGTATCTTCGAGTCGTGGCAACAGCCACAGTATATGGGAATTCGTCCGCCAAAAGCGAGGGTGTCCTCAAAACATGCCGACGGCGAGGCGCGCCTCGTCCGACATGCGACTTTGATCCCAAGGCGGATCGAACACGATAGAGACCTTCGTCTGCGCGACGCCCGGAACCGCATTAACGGCATTCTCGACCCAAATCGGCATTTCGCCTGCCACCGGGCAGCCAGGCGCCGTCAGGGTCATGTTAATCGCTACGTTGCGATCGTCGTCGACCTCGACCTTGTAGATCAATCCGAGCTCGTAGATGTCAGCCGGGATTTCCGGATCGTAAACGGTCTTCAGCGCGGCGACGATATCATTTGTCAGCCGCTCGATCTCTTCCGGCGGCAATTGCGTCGCGGATGCCGATCCGCTGCTTTGCTCTGACGACGTCGCGATCTCCGGCCCGGAATCCAGCGTGGGATCCGGCACAAGGCCACCGTCCGGCGGTGTCGGCAGCGGCGCATCGAGCGCTTCAACCGCCTGCTTCAACGCCGCCCGGTCATCGATCTGCTTCCCGTCCATGCGGAAGCTCCTTAAGCGAAAAGGTCATGCGCCTTGGTGAGCGCGGTAACGAGCGCGTCAGCCTCGGCCTTTGTGTTGTACAACGCGAAAGAGGCACGGCAGGTTGCCGACACCCCGAGGCGCTCCATTAGCGGCTGTGCACAGTGATGGCCGGCCCGGATTGCCACTCCCGATCGGTCGATGATCGTCGAAACGTCATGCGGATGGAGGCCATCGATCGTGAACGAAAAGATCGCGCCCTTTCCGGGAGCCGTCCCGTAAAGCTTCAGCCACGGCAATGCATCAAGGCGCTCCGCAGCATAGGAGCCAAGCTCCGCTTCGTAACGCGCGATTTTTTCGCGGCCGATCTGCATCATGTAGTTGAGCGCGGCCCCGAGACCGATCGCTTCAACAATGGCCGGAGTGCCGGCTTCGAACCGGTGCGGCGGCTGATTGTACGTTATGTTGTCGAGCGTAACGTGCTCGATCATATCGCCGCCGCCCTCGTAAGGTGGCATGGCGGCGAGATGCTGCCGCTTCGCGTAGAGCACGCCAATGCCCGAAGGCCCGTAAGTCTTGTGGCCCGTGAAGACGTAGAAATCGGCATCGAGATCTCGAACGTCGACGCCCATATGAACGGCCGCCTGGCTACCGTCGATAAGCACCGGAACGCCTTTCGCATGCGCAATCCGAATGATCTCCTTCACCGGATTGATCGTGCCGAGCACGTTCGACATGTGCGTAACGGCGACGATCTTCGTGCGTTTCGTGATCAGGCTTTCGAGCTTGTCGAGCATCAACTCGCCACTGTCTGTCATCGGCGCCCACTTCAGAACGGCCCCCTTCCGCTCACGCAGGAAGTGCCACGGCACGATGTTCGCGTGGTGCTCCATGATCGTGACGAGGATCTCGTCGCCTTTGTCGATCCGGGGTTCCCCGTACGACCGCGCAACGAGATTGATGGCGCTCGTCGCATTGCGCGTGAAAATGATCTCGTCCTGATGCTCGGCATTGAGAAAACGGCGAACCGTTTCGCGCGCCGCTTCATAATGCTCCGTCGCGGTGTTCGACAGGTAATGCAGCCCGCGATGCACGTTCGCGTATTCGAAACGATAGGCGTGATCCATCGCCTCGATGACGGAGAGCGGCTTCTGCGCCGACGCCCCGTTGTCGAGATAGACGAGCGGACGATCGTTCACCTCGCGAAAGAGGATCGGAAAATCCGCGCGAATGCGCTCGACATCGTAGGGCGCGCCGGTCAGGCCGGCCTGCGAAGCCGTGCTTCTCGCTACATCGATCGACGTTTCGCGTCCCATGTGCCTATCCGCGCCGTGAGCGGCCAAGCCACTGCATCGCGTACGATGCGAGCGCCTCTCTCAGCCCCTCGTGCTCGACCTTGTCGAGCGCCTCACCAATGAACGATTCGATCATCAACGCGCGAGCTTCCTTTTCAGGAATTCCGCGCGAACGGCAGTAGAAGAGCAGATCGGGATCGAGCTCCGCACTCGTCGTGCCGTGACCACAAACGACATCGTCCGCATAGATCTCGAGTTCTGGCTTCGAATCGAACTCGGCATCTTCCGACAGCATCAATGCTTGCGACATCTGCTTGCCGTCGGTCTTCTGCGCGTCGGGCCGAACGATGATCTTGCCTTGGAACACGCCGCGGCCATGGCCGTCGAGCACGCCCTTGAAGAGTTCCCGGCTTTCACAATGCGGCACCGCATGATCGACGACGAGCGTCGTATCGACATGTTCCGAATGACGCGCGAGATACGCGCCTGAAAGGTCGAGCTTGCTACCTTCGCCATCGAACAGAACGTTGATGCCGTTACGGGCAAAACCGAGACCCGACGAGAACTGGAAGCCGCTGTAGTTCGCATCCGCCGCGAGCCGCACCTCCCAATTCGAAAGATGCAGCGACTTGCCTTCATCGACAGCCACCTTGACATGATTGAGCGTCGCGCCCTTGCCGACGGACACCTCGGTCAGGGTGTTGAGATGCGTATCGCGCACGGCGCCCGGCAGCACAACGTCGGCTTCGATGATCGTCGCGCTCGCGCCCTCGCCGGCGTTTATCAGATTGCGGACCGTAACCGCATTCGCGTCCGACCCGGCACGAACGAAGATCATGAGAAGCGGCCTGTTGACCGAAGCGCCCTTGGCAACCTCGACGATGGCGCCATCCGTCATGAAAGCCGTGTTGAGCGCCTCGACCGCATCTCCGCCCTCCGGCGTAGAAGCCAAGCGGGCAACAGCCTCTTCGGAAGCGGACTGCAGCGCCTTTGCGATTGTCGAGGTCATCAACCCTGCCGCATCGGAAGTATCGCTCAAGCCTGCGCGATAATGGCCGTTCACGAAAACAATGCGATGCGCATCGACGTGAGCCAGCGGTCCGAGCGCAACGAGAAGCTCGGCGATCGTCAGCGGCGTCTTGTCTTCGACGGCAGCCGGAAGCACCTCTTTCAGGTTTGCGCGAAGATCGGTGTATTTCCATTCTTCGATGCGCCGGTGCGGAAGCCCGAGCCCGCTGAAGGCTCCAATGGCCTGCGCGCGGCGCGCCTGCACAGCAGCGCTGCCGGGAAGCTTCGCGGCCGCCACCTCGAAACTCTCCGAGATGGCCTGCTCGGCCTTGGTCTTCATAACTGCTACGTTCATGTTCACGCTGCCTTGTTGGAATATTCAGCGTAGCCGGATTTCTCGAGTTCGAGCGCCAGCTCCTTACCGCCCGTCTTCTGAATACGCCCGTCCGCGAGCACGTGGACCTTGTCCGGCACGATGTAATTCAAGAGCCGCTGATAGTGCGTGATCACAAGGAACGCACGATCCGGAGACCGGAGCGCGTTGACACCTTCCGAGACGACCCGCAGCGCGTCGATGTCGAGGCCGGAATCGGTTTCGTCGAGCACGCACAGCGTCGGCTCGAGAAGCCCCATCTGCAGGATTTCCGACCGCTTCTTTTCGCCGCCCGAGAACCCGACGTTGACCGGCCGCTTCAACATCTCGACATCGATGTTGAGCTTTGCGCCCTTCTCCTTCGCGAGCTTCAGGAAAGCAGGCGTTGTGAGCTCCGTTTCGCCACGTTTCTTGCGAACGGCATTGAGCGCAGTGCGGAGGAACGTGAGTCCCGCGACACCCGGAATTTCCATCGGATACTGGAATGCGAGGAACACACCCTTCGCGGCACGCTCGTCCGGCTCCATCTCGAGGATGGACTCGCCGTTCCACAGAATGTCGCCGTCGGTGACTTCATAGCCGTCGCGTCCCGCAAGCACATACGCAAGCGTCGACTTGCCCGAGCCGTTCGGCCCCATGATCGCGTGAACTTCGCCCTTCGGCACCGTAAGCGAAAGCCCCTTGAGGATCTCCCGATCCTCATCCTCGAGCTTCACGTGCAAATTCTTAATCTCAAGCATCTCAGCAACCGTTCCTATAAACTTCCATTCGAATTCTTACCCCAGCGCCAATGCCATTCCCCGTTCGTCTTCGCCTTCGCGAACAACGAAAAAACGACAACGACGGCGAATGCGAGCGCCAAACCTAGACCGACTTCCCAAAGCGAATGCGAAGCCCCACCGTGATCCGGCAAAACAAGGAGCCGGACCACCGCGAGCAACGCCACGACCATTGCCAGCGTCGAAACCCAACCCTTCCAGTTGATCGGCGTCGCGCCGTATCCATAGCTCTTCGGCTTGAACCAATAGTCGGTCATGGGATCATCCCACGCTTCCTTCGAGCGAGATGCCGATCAGCTTCTGGGATTCGGCCATGAACTCCATCGGCAGCTGCTGCAGCACATCCCGGACGAAGCCGTTGACCACGAGCGCCACCGCCTCTTCCGCCGAAAGCCCGCGCTGACGGCAATAGAACAGCATGTCATCCGAGATCTTTGACGTCGTGGCCTCGTGCTCGAAATGCGCGCTGGAATTCTTGGCTTCGATGTATGGCACCGTATGCGCGCCGCACTTGTCGCCGATCAGCAGCGAGTCGCAGTTCGTGAAGTTGCGGACGTTCGTCGCCTTGCGGTGCGCCGACACGAGCCCGCGATAGGTATTCTCCGAATAGCCCGCCGCGATGCCCTTTGAGATGATGCGGCTCGTCGAGTTCTTGCCGAGATGGATCATCTTGGTGCCGCTGTCGACCTGCTGATAGCCGTTGGAAACCGCGATCGAGTAAAATTCACCACGAGAGTAATCGCCGCGCAGAATGCAGCTCGGATACTTCCACGTGATGGCGGAGCCCGTCTCGACCTGCGTCCACGAAATCTTCGAATGATGGCCGCGGCAATCGCCTCGCTTCGTCACGAAGTTATAGATGCCGCCCTTGCCTTGCGCGTCGCCCGGATACCAATTCTGCACGGTCGAATATTTGATCTCGGCGTCGTCGAGCGCCACCAGCTCTACGACGGCCGCGTGCAGCTGGTTCTCGTCTCGCATCGGCGCAGTGCAGCCCTCGAGATAGGAAACGTAGGCGCCGCGATCCGCGATGATCAGCGTGCGTTCGAACTGTCCCGTCTGCCGGGCATTGATGCGGAAATACGTCGAAAGCTCCATCGGGCAGCGGACGCCTTCCGGCACGTAGACGAACGACCCGTCCGAGAACACGGCCGAGTTCAGCGACGCGTAGAAGTTGTCCGACTGCGGCACGACGGAGCCCAGATACTTCTTCACGAGTTCCGGATGCTCGCGGACCGCTTCCGAGATCGAGCAGAAAATCACGCCCGCCTTCTTCAGCTCATCCTTGAACGTCGTCACCACCGAAACGCTGTCGAACACGGCATCGACCGCGACGCGCGAACCCGTCACGCCGGCGAGAACTTCCTGCTCCTTGAGCGGAATGCCGAGCTTCTTATAGGTCTCGAGCAGCTCCGGATCGACTTCGGCAAGGCTCTTTGGACCTTCCGTCGATTTCGGCGCCGAGTAGTAATAGAGATCCTGAAAATCGATCTTCGGATAGCGGACCTTCGCCCAAGTCGGCTCCGTCATCGCCTTCCAGCGGGTGAACGCTTCGAGCCTCCAGGTCAGAAGCCACTCGGGCTCGCCCTTCTTGGCCGAGATGTAGCGCACGGTCGATTCATCGAGGCCCTTCGGCGCCTGGATGCTATCGATCAGCGTCTCGAAACCATACTTGTACTGGTCGACATCGATCTTCCGAACTTGATCGATCGTCTCCTGAACAGCAGCCATTTCCTCGTCTTCCTTGTCTCTCGTTCGATGCCGCCAACGCGCGGCCTTCAACTAATTCACCTTTACGCAGCGAGCGCCGACGCTCCTGCGATCGTTGTCCACGCAGCGAGAAACGCCGCGATATCTTCCTTAGTCGTCGCCGGTCCGAGACTGATGCGGATCGTTCCCGCGGCAATCTCGTGACTTAATCTCATCGCTTCGAGAACGTGGCTCGCCCCAACCTTGCCGGACGAGCAGGCCGATCCGGCGCTGACCGCAATTCCCGCAAGATCGAGCCGGATGACCAGCGTTTCGGCGAGCTTGCCGGGCAGCGCCAAAGCCGTCGTATTGCCGAGACGTGACGCGCCTTCGCCGATGATCACCGCTTCGGGGCTGATGCGCTTGACGCCAGCTTCGACCTCGTCCCGCAATGCCTGGATGGACGCCGCTGATTTGAGATCGCGAAACGCAGCTTCGGCCGCGGCGCCAAATCCCGCGATCGCAGCGACATTTTCCGTCCCAGCGCGCCGCCGCCGTTCCTGGCCCCCGCCGCGGAGTAAGGGCACAAGATCTATATGGTCACGAATGACCAGAGCTCCAACACCTTTCGGGCCGCCCAATTTGTGCGCAGAGAGCGCCAGCGTATCGACGCCGAGCGCCGCAAAATCGATAGCTATCCGGCCGGCCGCCTGCACCGCATCGGTATGCACTGAAACGCCCCGCGAGCGCGCAAGCGCGGAAACTTCCGCGATCGGCTGGACGACGCCGGTTTCGTTGTTCGCCAACTGCAGCGCGAGAAGCGATGGCCCCGCGAATTCAAGCGGCAGAATGCGTTCGGCGAATTCCTTCAGGTCGACGATGCCGCGCGCATCGAGCGGCAGCATAACGACGTCGCCCCGCGCCGCGCGCACCGGCGCGAGAACAGAATCATGCTCCGTGCCGCTCGTCAGGATAGTCGCCCACGGCTGCGCCACGATCCAGTTGTTGGCTTCGGTCGCACTACTCGTGAAGACGATCTCGGAGGGCTTGGCGCCGATCAGGCGCGCGACGCTTTCACGCGCACTCTCGATGACCGAACGGGCGTGCCGCCCTTCCGCATGCACCGACGACGGATTGCCCGTGACGTCGAGCGCTCTCATCACTGCGGCCTTGGCCTCCAGCCGCAGCGGCGCCGTAGCATTGTAATCGAGATACGTGCGCTTGCCGGTCGTCCGCGCGGCGGCTGCAAACAGCGGCGCCGACGAATACCGCCCACCGGAGATCACGTCGGCAAGATTGACCGACGACAGAAATTCTCCCATCGACTCACTGAGCGCGGTCCACAGCCAATGCGTGACGCACGGCGTTGCGGCGGAGCAGCGCGGATCGTTATGCGAGCAGCGCGTAAAGCGCGTGTCCTCCTCGACCGCCTCCATAACGGCGGCGATCGAGATGTCTGCGGCAGGCTTGGCGAGCCTATATCCGCCCGAGCGGCCGCGCGCACTCTCGACGAGGCCGGCGCGGCGAAGGGGCACAAAAAGCTGTTCCAGATAGGCGAGCGGTAGATTCTGCCGCTCAGCGACGACCGAGAGCGCGATGGCACCTTCATCGGCATGCCCGGCGAGATCAGCCATGGCCATGACCGCGTACCGGCCTTTGGTCGTCAATTCCACGTCTTTTAATCTCCGGACTATCGCCGCCCCAAGTGGCGACGGAATCCAAACCTTGCGCCCGGCACCCCGGACTGTGCTAAGAGAGCCGCCCTGATCCAATGCCTGTTGTAAACGAGCCAGGACCCGCACATTTCGAACGGTTCTAAAGTTATGGAAATCCTGAGCGCCGGAGTCAAGGATTGAGATTGAACCCACAAGGATTTGAACGGTCGGAGGCCAGCTACCGGCTGCCGCAGTTGACCTGAACCCAATCACGAAAGATCGAGTAATCTCTGATGCCTGAACTCATTATCAACGGCCCGGGCGGTCGCCTGGAAGCCCGGTATCACCACGAAAGCAACGGCGACAGCCCGATCGCGCTGATCCTGCACCCGCACCCCCAGTTCGGGGGCACGATGAACAACCAGGTGGTCTATTCCCTTTACCATACCTTTGCGGCCCGGGGATTTTCAGTCCTGCGGTTTAACTTTCGCGGCGTCGGACGCAGCCAGGGCGTCTGGGATGGCGGCCCGGGCGAACTCGCAGATGCTGCATCGGCCCTCGATTGGCTCCAGCAGGTCAAGCCGGACGCCAAGACGTGCTGGATCGCCGGCGTGTCGTTCGGCACCTGGATCGCCATGCAGCTTCTGATGCGGCGCCCCGAAGTCGATGGCTTCATCTGCGTCGCGCCGCCGTCCAATCTTTATGACTTCTCCTTCCTCGCGCCCTGCCCCTCGTCGGGCCTGATCATCAACGGCGACATGGACCGCGTCGTGCCGACCGCATCGGTTGCCGAAATGGCAGTCAAGGTGAAGGTCCAGAAGGGCATCAAGATCACGCACGAGGTCGTGCCCGGTGCCAACCACTTCTTCGAAAACAAGACGGAAGAACTCGGCAACATCGTCGGATCGTATCTCGACGAACGGATGATCCAGTTCGAGTTGGATCGCGAACGTAACAAGGAGCGCGAGAGGGAACGTGAGCGCGAACGCCAGCGCCAGCGTGAACTCGAGCGCATGGAATCCCAAAGCGCTCCAGCCGCCGCCGCCTCTGGCGACGACGATGGCGACGACGAATAAGCGTGGCGCCTGACCTTACTAATGCACCACATGAGCGGTGGGATCTGCCCGCAGTCCACCGCTCAGCGGCGCCGCAACCCCCGTCGTTCCTGGAAAAGTAATCGGCAGTCCGCGTATCGAGCGGACCGCCAGATAAGCCCACGCTTCCGCCTCGAGGGCGTCGCCGTCGAACGCCACGGTTTCTGCCGGCACGACGGCGTTGTGAACCTGCTCCGCCAGCATCCGCATGATGGCCCGGTTCTTCCGGCCGCCGCCGGAAACGATCCAAAGCTCGGGCTCGACAGGCATGTGCTCACGCGCTTTGGCGATGGCGCGTGCCGTGAAAGCGGCAAGCGTCGCCGCACCGTCTTCCACCGAGAGACGATCGATCAGATCCATGACGAATGTGTTCCGATCGAGCGATTTGGGCGGCGCATCAGCGAAGTATCCGTGGCTGAGAAACAGCCGGATGGCCTCCTCGTCGACCTTGCCCTGAGCCGCAGTCGCTCCGCCAGCATCGAGATGCGCACCCGTTTTGCGCGCCATCCAATCGTCGAGCAACGCATTTCCCGGTCCCGTGTCGAACGCGACGAGACCGCCGTCACGGCCGATCCAGGTCACATTCGCCACCCCGCCGATATTGACGACCGCGACAGGCCGCTGCGGCAGCTTCGCCGTAAGCGCCCGATGATAAACGGGCACGAGCGGCGCACCCTGCCCTCCCGCGTCGACATCGGCCCCACGCAGATCGTAAACGACCGGACAGCGCGTGAAGTTTGCCAAAAGCTCTCCGAGCCCCAATTGCACCGTCAGCCCCGCCTCCGGCCTGTGCAGCACAGTTTGGCCGTGAAACCCGATAACGTCGACGGACGCCCTGTCGATCTTGGTGTCCTGGAGAAACTGGCTGACGGCGACAGCATGTCGCTCGGTCAGGGCCCGCTCGGCCTCGGCAAGCGACAGCGACCGCTCATCCCGCGACTCGAGACCGGCGGCATCCGCAATCGCATTGATAAGGAGGCGGCGAATGGCGTCGTCGTACGGATATGTTCGCGCCTGGCCACGGAGGACGACATCCTCCCCGTCCGTCTCCAGAAGGGCGACGTCCACCCCATCGAGCGATGTGCCGCTCATCAGCCCAATCGCCCGCATCAACTTGCTCATAGGCACCTTCCCGTGCAAGGTTCCGCCCGCCCGCGAATACGGCTCGTACGTGTTGCCCGCGGCCACACAAGCGAAAGCCAAGAATTGCGATGACGACACCGAAATCCGAATTTCTCAAGACTATGACCGAGCGCGGCTTCGTCCACCAGGGCTCGGATATCGAAGGCCTCGATAAATTGGCGAGCGAAGGCCGCATCGTCGCCTATGTCGGCTACGATTGCACCGCGCCGTCGCTGCATATCGGCCATCTCCTGTCGATTATGATGCTGCGTTGGCTGCAGACCTCCGGAGCCGGCAAGCCGATCTCCCTGATGGGCGGCGGCACCACGCGCATCGGCGACCCCTCCGGCAAGGACGAGACGCGCGTGATGCGCACGGTCGAGGAGATCGAAGCCAACAAGGACAGCATCAAGCAGGTCTTTGCCAAGTTCCTGCAGTTCGGCGATCGCAGGTCCGATGCGCTGATGGTCGACAACGCCGAATGGCTGGCGCCGTTGAACTATATCGGCTTCCTCCGCGACGTCGGCCGCCACTTCTCGGTCAACCGCATGCTGACGATGGACAGCGCCAAACTGCGGCTCGAACGCGACCAGGAGCTGTCCTTCATCGAATTCAACTACATGCTGCTGCAGGCCTACGATTTCGTGGAACTCAATCGCCGCTACGGCTGCAATTTGCAGATGGGCGGCTCGGACCAGTGGGGCAACATCGTCACCGGCATCGACCTTGGCCGCCGCATGGGCGTCAAGGAGCAGCTCTATGCGTTGACGTGCCCGCTGCTGACGACCGCGTCGGGCGCCAAGATGGGCAAGACCGCCGCCGGCGCCGTCTGGCTGAACGAGGCCCAGCTTTCCGCCTACGACTATTGGCAATTCTGGCGGAACACTGAAGACGCCGACGTCTCGCGCTTCCTCAAGCTCTTCACGTTCCTGCCGCTCGAGGAAATCGCCAAGCTCGAACGTCTGTCGGGCTCCGAGATCAACGAAGCCAAGAAAGTTTTGGCGACGGAAGCGACCGCCCTACTACACGGCCGCGACAAGGCTGAGGCCGCGGCCGAAACCGCGCGCAAAACCTTCGAACAGGGAACGCTCGCCGCCGATCTGCCGACGATCGAAATATCGAGCGGCGAACTCGCGGGTGGACTTGGCGTTTTGACGGCCTTCGTCAAGGCGGGCCTCGTCGCCTCGAACAGTGAAGCGCGGCGGCAAGTCCAGGGCGGCGGACTGAAGGTGAACGATCAAGCGGTGACGAGCGACAAGGCGACCATCGGGAAAGCCGACGCAGACGCAAATGGCGTCATCAAGCTTTCGCTTGGCAAGAAGAAGCACGTCCTTCTGAAGCCGGTCTGATCGCTAATTCGCTCGTGGACTCAGTGGTTGGTCGTCGTCGACGACCAGCCGTCGACCGCCGGCGCTTCCGCCTTGGGAACCGTTTTCTTGGCTTTGGCCTGCGCCGCCGGTTTGGGCTTCGCTTTCGATTTGTCGTTTCCGTCGGCAGGGCTTTGCGGCGCGACGCGTACCCTCTCTTCGATGGGTGCTTGCGGTGCCCGGTCCTCACGCACCTGAATGGTCGGGTCCATCGACGTCATCTGGAAAATGTCCCGGAAAATTCCAGGCGCCACCAGCGAGAACGGATTGACGATGACCTGCGGATCCGATGTCGGCCCCTGCACCGCGAACGTCATGCCGACGATGCCCTCGCCCTGTGAGCCCGACAGGATCTGCCCAAGCAATGGAATGTCGCCGAGCGCACCATTGAGGCCCTGCAGCGGAATATAAGTGCCGCCGATATTGACGCGCTTCGTCCTGAAATCGACCTTGCCGCGTAGCGTCGCTCCCAGCAGCGGTCCCTTCAAATAGGATTCTTGCAGAACGAACTGCCCGTATCCGACGGAAAACGGCGCGCGCATCCGCGTGAAATCGAAAACCTCGCGCGTGACTTTGCGGTTGCCGCCGATTGCCGGCCGGCCCTCGTCGGCGCTGCTGACAACTTCGGTGACGATCGGATCGCCGAGAATCCGGAAATTGTCGACGACCAGAACGCCGGTCTTCTCCGCCGGTCCCGAACCGTCGAGCCCGACCTCGAGCTGCATCCTCCCGCCCTGCATGTTCGGATAGAAGTTGACGAGCTTCATCACCTGACCCGCGTCACCCGACGTCACGACGAGCCGCCGCCCGCCCTGGCCTTGATCGAGCTTCGCGACGAGCTGTGCGCCGCCATCGAGCGTGCCCTTTGCATCGAGACTCGCGAGATCGCCGTTGCGCGTCTCGATCGCCATCTTGAGATTGCGGAGCGAGACGTCGGAACTGCCGATGACGTTCGCGAGATCGACCGTTACGTGCGCACCGGCCGATGCCGGTTTATCCTTCCGGCCTGGGCCATCACCCACATTGAACAGCGAACGGAAGAAATTGCGTCCATCGAAATTCGACCCGGCGATTTTCATCGTCCAGACATCATCCTTGCTCCGCGACCCGCTGATGTCGAGGCGCGAGATGACGTTGAGATTAAGCCCAGGGAAATTGAATTCTTTGACCTTGTTGTCGGTGCCGATGACGATGCGCCCGTCGGCAGCGATATCGTCGCTCACCACCTTGAAGTTCTGCAATTCCGTATCGCGGCCTGGCGCGGTGACGATATCGGCATCGAGGCTCGCGGCTCGCCCTGGAGGCTTGCGCCATTGCAGGTGGTCGAACGTCAGATCGGCATCCGTCAGATCGGCGTGCAGCTTGATCGCCGGCTCGGGCTGGTCGCCCTTCTGCAACGAAAGTTCGACCGGCACGACGCCGTGAACGATATTGTTGACGTCGAGGCCGAGCTGCGTCCGATCCGCCTCGTCAAGCTTCGCGACAATCTTGAGCGGCGGCTGCTGACCGGCAGCCGGACCGAGTAGACGCTGACCGACGACCTTCGCCGGAACGCCGTTGATAAGCAGATCGCCCTTCGCATCGAGCGAGGTGTCGGTGAGATTGAGATCGAGCGTAAAGCCCTGGATGTCGAAACGCCCCGCGACCTTGCCGAAGCGCCCGTCTGACACGCGAGCCTTGCCGGTAATCGCCATGTCGTCTCCGGTGACGCCCTGGACGAATGGCAGCTTGATCAAAAGCTGCGCGTCGATCTTGCCTTCGCCAGCTTTTGGCAACGGCGAAGCGTCGCGAACGGCCCGCACCGGAAGCTGCTGCATTGCTTCAAGGAATGGCGCGAGTTCCCCGACGGCAGAAAAGCCGATCTCGCCGTTGGGGCGAGGGCCCATGATGTCGTCCGTCGTCAGTCGTCCGTTCTTGAGTGGCAGCTGGCCACCGTTCGCCAACGCAACAGCGCCTTCGGGCACCGTAATATCGAGTGCATTGTCATTGATGCGGATCGACATGCTCGGTGCTGTAATCGCCGGCATGCCGGGCAACGGGGTAAACACGGCATCCCTCGCCTCGAAACTCGCGCTGACGCGCTCGAGCTCGGTCGAAACGGAGCCGGGCTCGATGCCCCCGACGTTCCTGTTCGTGTACCGGAGAGTTCCGCCCTTGAAGTTTACGGCCGATACGTTCTTGCCAACCCAATCGCGCGTCCCCGACGCCACCGCGCGCGGCCATAACGCCTTCAACGTCGCAAGCGGCATGGGTGAAACGGCGAACTCGGCCGACACGCTCTGACCTTGCGGACCCGCTTGGGTCGTCGCCTTGATCGTCGCCTCTCCCCCACCGCCGGAGAGGCGGAATTCGGTTAGATCGATGAAGCCCCGCCGCGGTATGATTGAGCCTCGCGCCGACCAGTTGTCGATTGGGACCGGAGGCACGTTGAATTCCGCCGCCTCGAGGACGCCGTTCTTGCCGTCGAGCGCGAATTGCCATTGCGGCGGGTCCGATCCCTGCGAGACGTCTGTCATGTTCCCGGTAAACATCATCGTGCCGTCGGCCCATTTCACCGGGCTCGGCTGCAGCTCCCAGTGCCGGGCCTTGCCATCGAAGGTCAGCTTGAAGAGACCGGCAGTGACCTCCATAGGGTGAACCAGATACGGAAGGCGCACGCGCCCCTGTCCAACTTCGACGGCAAGCTCGCCGCTCTCGATATCGCCAACACTCGAAAGCCCGATCGTGGCATCGCCCGATACCGGGAATTCGAAGTTGCCGAGCAACGCAAGGGGGGGAGCCGCAGCTGCAAGCGTCGATGGAACGAGGTCGCGGATCGTTGCCTTCACATCGAGCTTGCCGGTTTGAACACTCTCGTCCGTTAGGAACGATACGGACCAAGCCCCCTTTGGAGACGCGACTGTCGCACGGCCGGAGATCACGCTCCGCCGCTCGGCATGATTGAAATCGACGCTGGCCTCGTCGATCCGCCAGGAGCTGCGCTGGCCCTCGTAGTCGACGACGACGGTTGCGTTCGAAAGGCCGAATTCCGTTAGATACGACGTAGCGTCGAGACGATTGCGGGCACGGCGCGACGACTCGCTCAGCATCTTGGCGAGATTGACTTTCGTTCCGGCTTCGACAGAGCGCGGTGTTATGACCGTCGTCTCCGGCGCGGTGGCCGATGGCGGAGGCGCAGCCCCAGAAGTAGCCGCTGCCCCGGCGCCATCCGGACGCACGGGAACAGGCTTCGGCACTGCGCGCTCGAACACGAACCCGGACTTCTCGGAATAGGCGAGAGCGATGATCGGATCGATCAACTCGATACGAGCCGGAACAATGCGGCCACGCATAAGTGCCGCCATCGAGATGTTCACGGCCGCGAGCGGCGACGACAGCACGACATCGCCGCCCTGCTCCAGCACGCCGACGTCCCGCAGCCTGAATTCCAGTTCTCCGCTCGGTCCGAGCCGAAGCTCCGCGCCGTCGATCCTCACCGAACTCGTCACGAGTTCGGCATTGATGCCCCGCTCGATTGGAGACACGACGAAGTTGAGAGCGATCGGTCCGTGCCTGAGCCGCACGTAAAGAAGGCCCGTTGCCATCATCACGAGCAATGTCAGCGGCACGACGAGATAAAAGAGGACGCGGCAGCCGCTGAAGAAGTGGCGGAGCCCCGCGGACATCGCGGTGTCATCCTCGGGCATTGCAAGGCTCGGCGGTGCCGTGGCCACGCGCTGCGAAATCGCAGTTCGTGGCGCGCCATTTTGCTGCGCGCTATGGTCGGCGTCGCGCCGGATTGGTGGGCGCCCGCCGGTTGCCAGTTTCGTCAACTCCGCTCCTCACCCCCCGCAGACCGATGCCGGCCCGGGTCCCCCGTGCTGTTGCCGGGAACGGACGGAAAAAACTTTCAGAATGAAAGTCTAAATCCCCTGGCCTCCGCTCTCTCGACGTGCCAGCTACAGTGCCGAAAAACGACAAAAGAAAGGCACGTTCCAAATGATCGAGGAAGGAAAAAAAGCACCGGATTTTGCCCTGCCCGACGACAACGGCGGAGAGGTGCGCCTGTCCAAACTCAAGGGCCATCCGGTCGTCGTCTATTTCTATCCAAAGGACGACACATCGGGTTGTACACAGGAAGCGAAAGACTTCTCGTGCCTCGCCTCGGAATTCGCGGCCGAGGGAGCCGAAGTCGTCGGCATCTCCCCCGATAGTCCGAAGAGTCATCAAAAATTCAAATCCAAGTACGATTTGTCGGTCCGCCTGCTCGCCGACGAGCAGAAGGCGGTCGCGACCGCCTATGGCGTGTGGGTCGAAAAATCGATGTATGGGAAAAAATACATGGGCGTCGAACGCTCGACTTTCCTCATCGACAAAACGGGCAAAATTGCCCGCAGCTGGCGCAAAGTCCGAATCCCCGGCCACGCCGACGAGGTCTTGGAGGCGGTCAAAGCACTCAAATGATAACCATGCCGGTGCGAATTACGGCACCGTTGATCTTCCGCCACACTTCTCCACCAAGAATTATGTCTTCTGCGGCAACGCAGAGGATTTCCGGTGGAAATTGTCTGCCGCTACGATGGACTGCGGCGGCAAAAGTGCTACGCGAATCAAACGCACTCGCCGCAGATTTGGATGACGTAATGCGTTGAGACCGCTCAGGGTGCGGACCGTTGCTTAAGTCGTGTAAGAGGGGATGACCATATGTTGCCAAATTTTCGCCGTTCCGAGGCCGATTTGAGATCGCAGCCGACCGGCTCCGCCGCGGAAACGAGCCACACACCCGCATTCCAGCCGCGTCCATTTCTATCCGTGCCGCGTGCCGCCGCGACAGATGGACCTAAATCCGTCTCGGTAATCGGCGCCGATCTCACCATTACCGGCAATCTCATCTGCAAGGGTGAAGTCCAGGTCGACGGTATCGTCGAGGGCGACATCCAAGGCAGCAACGTCGTCGTCGGCGAAAACGCGACGGTCACCGGCAGCATCTCCGGCGAAGAAGTCATCGTCCGCGGTCACGTCGTCGGATCGGTCCGAGGCCGCCGCGTCATGCTGCAAACGACGAGCCAAGTCGAAGGCGATATTTTTCACCAGTCGCTGTCCATCGAGCAGGGCGCTCTGTTCGAAGGTAAATCGCGTCGTACCAAGGAAGACCCACGCACGATCGTGGCGCCCAAGTCCGAGCCGATCGGCTTTGTTGTTCCGCCGCGGCTACCGCCCGAATTGCCGAATTAATGCACCTCCCGAGACTCTCAAACCCCAGACCCTAAGTCCGAAGACCTCAGACCCCTAGACAAAAAGCCCCAGGCTCTTTTCCCCCAAGGGCCTAACTCACCTTTCCGGCCGCCAGTTTGTAACTGTGCGTCGACGGCCGGGAAGGATTTCTAAAGCTCGCTCCGGCCGCATCAGAACACTGATCGCAAGGTGTCGCTGCTTCAGCCTGTCCACAAGTCCAGCCGCGTGGACAACTATCTCAGAGAGATCGTCCCAGAAACACCAGCTCGCCGCCAGCGCCGGCGCGAGCGACTTCCGCAAATCCGGCCCGATTGTAGAAGCGGATATTCGGAGCCCCGACTGAGGTCACGACATGGACGCCGGTCGCGCCGTGGGCCTTCGCGTCGGCGGCGAAGCAATCGACCAACTGCCTTCCAATCCCGCGATTGCGAAAATCCGGCGCGACGTTCACATGCAGGTGCGCGGGAAACTGTTTCGTCCGCACGCGCAAATCGGCGAAGAACCCGATATCGGCAAACCGCGACGCGACCGCCGGATCGTCGACCGCACCAACCAGGTAGCCGATAACACCTCCGGCCGGCGTCATTGCCAGATACGCAAACTGCGGATCGTCACGAAGATAACGCCCGAGCCAGCGATCGCGAAAAGCGACGCGAGATCGCTCGGTTTCGAACGATTTCGTATTGCTCGATTCAAAGAAAATGGTGTCGATGCTGCGCTCGATTTCGGGCGTCAGAGCAACGTCAAGATAACGGCAGATGTTCAAGGGCCCCCCCGGGCATCACTTCGTTGAGCGACGGCCCGGCGAAGACACCACGTCTATCCGGCGGCGTCTACCGCAGCGACAAGCTGCCTGCGGAACGCCGGCGGCAAATCGGCCGGAATGGAATTCGGCTGCGAGACCGTGTCGTTCGAAACCTTCACGGAGATCGGCGCAGCTGCTTGGTCCGCGGGATTGGGGCCGCCATAGTTGCGGCTATAGGGCTGCGCCGGGTCGTCCGGCATCGCCCGGATACGGGCCGACGGCGGAGCCTGCACGGGCAGTCCGTCCGGCTCCATCTCGACCGCCGGTCCCCGCGCGACATACACCGGCGGCGAGCCCGCGTAATACGTGGTGTTGTCCATACCATAAGCGGTGTTGTCGGTCGCACATCCCGCTGCCGACATTCCGGCTGCCGACGCCATCAGCAAAGTGAGCGCAACACGCGCGGCCTTCGGCCATAGGCCGGGAGGGAACAGGAACATAGGGAACGCCTTCGACAACGCCACAAACGCAACAGAACCTTTCGAACTGTCCGGGAGTGAAACAGCGAAGCGTTAAATCCACCCTAACGACCGCTAACGGGGAATAAGCCCCGACGCATGGATGCCGTTGAAAACCGCCTGCACGGCGATGGCGGCCAGCAAAATCCCGAACACGCGGATAAGCACGCGTTGCGCAGTCACACCAAGGAGGTGATTAAGCTGGTTCGCGAGCGCGAGCAGCACCAGCGTGATGACCATCACGGAAGCGAGCGACGACACAACGATCACCAGTCCGAGCGGCTCGCCGCGCGCATTCGCTGCAAGCAGAATGCCGGCGCTCATAGCACCCGGCCCGGCAAGCAGCGGCGTCGCTAAAGGGAACACCGCGATATCGTCCTTGGACTGCGCTTCCGCACCTTCGGGCGGCGTGAGCTTGATTGCTCCCGCCGGTCTCGCGAAGATCATGTCGAGCGCGATTAAGAGCAGGACAATTCCGCCCGCGACCTGCAACGCTGCGATCGAAACGCCCAGCTCGCTGAGAATGGGTTCGCCGAACACCGTAAAGACAGCGAGAATGCACGATGCAATCAACGTCGCGCGAATGGCGATGGCGCGCCGCTGGTCGTAGGGCATCTTCGGTGTGAAGGCCGCGAACAGCACCGCCGCTTCGATCGGCCCGATCGTCGCGAAAAACGTCAGGAAGCTTTTGAGTCCCATCTCAAGCATTTTCGTGCGCCTAGGAAATCGCCGCTCCGAACCGCCGGACTGCATAGCGAGCCCGCCCATTGCGCAAGCGCACGGCGGAAATTCCGAGCACTCGATTTACGCGGCTGCTAACAATTCGAATCGACGAATAATCGATATGGACACGGAACGAATCTCGCTGAATCATTGTCGTTTCAGGGAGGGCACCCAATCACCTAATTGAAAGGAGATTGCTACGTGACCGTACGTGAAATGTCTTGCGACAACGGCTTCAAAGCCCAGCTCGCCGGCTTCAGCCTGACGACTGCCGAGATCCTTTATCGTCTTCCGGATCATCCCTCGCTTCTCCAAAGCTATATCTGGCAAGAGTACGATTCCGCCCCGCTCTTTCCAAAGCTCAAATCCTTTCTCGATTTCTGGACCGCGGAGATCGAAGGCAAACTTTTCAAGGTGACTGTGGCGCACTCAAAGCTCATTCGTCCAGCGGAGCTCAGGCTTGTCGGCATGGAGCTTAGGCTGCACTAGGGGCGAAGACGCTGCTGCAATAGCCTTAATAATGCTGCCTATCCCCGCGAAAACGCTCCGCGCGCAACGCTTTACGAAATCGTAAGTACCGCCTTCAGGCGGCTTGGATTTAGTCTCGCCCGCACTGGGACAGCCTAGGAACCAGGCACTCGAGGCAGCGCTAAACCGCTGCCTTTTTTTTCAGTTCATTTGGCGGTCTTTACCGGAATGGTCACGACGATTGCGGTGCCGGGTGAACGGTCTTCGACCTCGATCTTGCTGCCAAGCTGCGCGGCGAGCATCTCCATCAGTCGATTGCCGATACCCGACGTCGATGGTCGCACCGCAATGTTGGGCTCGGCTTTGCCGGTCCTGCCAATGCCGTCGTCCGCCACGACGAGCTTGTAGACATCGCCCGCCCGCTGGAAATGCACGATAATGTTGCCCTGCATCTCGTTCGGAAACGCATGCTTGGCCGCATTGGTGACGGACTCGTTGATAATCAATCCCAGCGGAACGGCCTTCTCGAGATTGATCGAATGGCTTTCCGCGCGGCACTCGAGTGCAATCGGGCGCATCGCGAGCCGAGAGAGCCGGAGGTCGGCGCACAGTTCGCCAAGGTAGAATTTCGTATCGACCACGACATGCTCGTTGCGAAGGTCCAATCGCCGGTGCACGCGCGCAATCGTCTGCACGCGCTCAGCAGCGGAGACCAACGCTTCCCGCGCCTCTTCGCTCGCCGAGCGAGATTGCAAATTCAGGAGCGTTACGACGTTCGCAAAATCGTTCCGCGTACGGTGCGAAAGCTCGTTCAGCAGCACGTCGCGGTCGCGAACCGCCTCGCTCGCTCTTTCATGCTCGATTGCGAGTGACACGAGACCGGCGTGCAAAGCTTCAACAACCGACGAGATCACGAACCCGATCACGACAAACAGCAGAAGAGCCCCCTGATCGGACGGATTGGTGATGGCCAGCGAATGGCGCGGCTGCAGAAAGAAATACGAAACCGCCACCGCGCTTAACACGGTCGCGAAAAAACCGTTGCCCCGGTCGAAGAGCGCGCCAGCGGCAAAAATCACGGGAATAAAAGAAAGGAACGGGTAACGATTGCCCGCCTCCTCGCCCCACGTCATCTGCGCCCAGACCACAAAAGCCACAAGAGCGGCAGTGATCACATAACGCAGTGCGACAGGCATCGCCCGCGAGGCAACAGCGGCTGCATGAACTGTCGAAATCCACCTCTGCATACCTGCGAAACGCAACGAAGCAGAAATTGTTCAATCCAAGCTTTCCGGTCGAATGCCATCGCACGTTCGGATACGCGACACTGCGCCGAACCGAGGGACGACGAAACAGCGCGTAGCCCAAAAAATCGCGTGACGTCCCGCCGTGGCTCTAGGCATAAGTGCCTCCGGGGAATCTGGAGCCTCCATCCGGCCGGTATTCACGCGCAGGATGGAGCGAATTTCGCACACCGACGGAGGGGGAATGCATCGCTGGCTTTTTCTGATTTTTCTTGGATTGGTATCGCCAGCCGGCGCCGCGTCGATGGACCAGTCGCTCCTCAAGCTCGATCCGGAAGAACGCGCGCATCAGGTGTGCATCCTTAAGGGCATTCTCGATATCAATCGCGCCAAGAAACTCACTCACGTCGATCGCCTGAAAACGAGCATCCTCTCGCGCGCCACGTTCGACGGAACGACCGTCGTCGCCAAAGGCGGAGCGGCGCGCGCCAACAATCGCTGGTATCAAGTGAAGTTCACCTGCGCCGTCACGAACGACCAGATGAAGGCAACGTCGTTCGATTACGAAATCGGCCCCGAAATTCCCGAAAGCAAATGGGAAGACCTGGGTCTGTGGAAGTAGGCCGCATCTCGGATCGCTTGGAGTAACGCCGTGACGATCACGATCTACCACAACCCCAGCTGCGGAACGTCGCGCAACACGCTCGCGGTCATCCGCAAAAGCGGCGAGGAACCGCGCGTCGTCGAATACCTCAAGACGCCACCCAGCCGAGCCGAACTCAAGCGCCTCCTGCGCGCGATGGGCATGTCGCCCCGCGATCTCCTGCGTAAAAAGGGAACGCCCTACGTCGAGCTTGGTCTCGACGATCCGAAATGGACGGACGAACAGCTCATCGATGCGATGCTTCAGCATCCGATCCTCATCGAGCGCCCCATTGTCGTAACGCCGCTCGGCACCCGCCTCTGCCGCCCGTCCGAAACGGTGCTCGACATTCTCCCGAATGCGGACATCGGCGACTTCACGAAGGAAGATGGCGAGATCATACCGGCCCGCAAGACGAAATAGGCGTCCGCGCTCACACGTGTGGAAGCCAGGCCAAGCGCCATCGCCGGCCGGCTCCGCGTGAGCGAAGCGCCGATCGCAAAACAGACAAGGGACGGGACGGCCGGGCCTCGCTCTCATATCTATTGATTTCGGATGCAGCCTTCGCCGCCCCGTGACAGTGCCAAGTCTTGGCCACGACTTGGATCCCCGAACGCGCATCCCCCGGATCAAGTCCGGGGTCACGCGTTCGAGGAGGATTTGGCAGAAAAAAGCCCCGCGGACGGCGGGGCTTCTGTAGGAACGACCTTGCGATCAATATTGCGTCTTGTTGCCCGCCGCTCAATTGCCGGTTTTCGCAGGAGCCGCCGTGCTGGACTTATCGGCCGCCGGCGGTGGCGTCGTCGTAGCCGATGATTTTCCTTTCAGCTCCTTTTTGCATTGAGCGCGAAACTTAACGCGCTCCTTGCCGTGCAAGCCCTTTGCATCGGCCTGCTTCGAGCATTCGATCGACTCGGGCGTCTTTTCGGTCGTCTTGGACTTCGAAGCTGCCGCGAAAGACCCAGTCGACGTGGCCGCTATCGCAACGGCCGCCAGCATCATCGTGAAAGATTTCATTTCGTAATTCCTTTAGCTTTTTCGGATCATCTACTTTGCAACGCTCGTCAGTTCCACCACCAGTGACGCGTGTTGTAGTCTTGCCTGAGGTCCTCGCGGTCGTGACGAATGTCCGTCACATCCCGGTTGAGCTTTCGCTCAGCCCCGCGAAGCTCGGCGGCCTCTCCACGGGCATGTTCCCTGGCCCGATGGGCGGCCCAGAAGTCACCGTGCCACCACGCCCAGCGCGCATGGCGTCGCGCATCGCCGAGTTCTTGGCGCTCCTCATCGACATGGCGCGCATCGCTCGCGATTGCGGCGCGATCGCGGCGAATGTCATTCCAATCTGCGCGGATATCAGAATTGTAGTCATAGGCGTAAGCAGTGGACATCGCCGTTGCGGTGAAACCGGCGGCTAGAACGATTGCGGGGAAAATCTTATTCACGACACTCTCTCCATGGAGACGCGTTGAATGCGTTAGCGCCGCGGCGGCCTCGCGCTTTTGCTTTTCCGGATTATTGAAACGCAATGCCACCCGACGCAGAGCAGATTGCGCGTGTTCGGTTGAACCGTTTCGGAATAGCCAGTTCACAGACCGTTCATGGTCCGATCATCGCTTCGCTGAAACCATTATTTTGCCGGGGACCCGCACGCCCACCCATCGTTCCCCGCCAAGCCTCTAGTCGCTCAGGAGATTTCCGACAGCTCCCGGTGAAGCAGTAGCATGTTGTTGCTGGCACAATCGTCGAGAGATGCGAAAATGTCGGTCGCCGAGCCTCACCTGCCTTTGCGCCTCATCGGCGAAAAAATGATCCGTCCAGGGACGCGAGGGTCCCAGATAATCTCGATCATTCGGCCTTCGGGCAGCAGACGGCAAGCCAGCTGATAATCGACCCAATCATGATGCCAAATAGATTCGTATTTATCCGCCAATGTCTCTGTCAGGACGAGAATTCGCGGTGCTTTCCAGCCCGTCAAAGGATAACCGGAACTGACGATTCGGTAGCGGTCGCCGTACTTGCGCCGAAGATCCCGAAGTTTGCCTGCAAACGAATGAGGCAAAGCGATAATCGGCGCCATTTGTTGCGCAGCGAGCGTTTCATCTTCCATTTCGAGTTTTCCCGCCGCGATACGCAAGCACCCAACGCTCAGCATGCTGCCGCGAGGTAGAGGTTCCCCGAAAGCTACTTTTGGGCGATAGGACGACAAACAAAATTTTGCGAAATCGTAGCGTGTTATCGATGTGATGAAGCCATGTTGCGTTCAGGGAACCTGCGCCAGCAATGCACAGTCATTTTTGCATTGTCATGAGCAATTTTGATCATGGATGACGGCATTTAAATTCTGAACAGCAATCAGTCATTGGACGTGCAGAATTTTCAATCTTGCAGAATGAAACGGCACTTTGTACGCCAACGGAGTATTTATCCGGGGTGGTCATGGACTACGATCTTTTGGTCGATGCTATTTACCGCGCAGGGGCAGATCCCAACGAATGGAGTTGCGTCCTCAGACTACTCACCGGCGCCTTTCACGGAGTCTGCGCCGCTATGCACCTTGGCGACGCCGCAAGCGATTTTTCATTCGGTATCACCTATGAACTCGATCCTGAATCCTCGGAGGCCTACGCCAAACATTTCTTCGCGATCAACCCGCTGAATAGTCCACTCACGCGTATTCCGGCCGGTAAGGCGATCGGCGACAACGAACTCGTCCCCCGGGAGATTTATCGTAAAGGCGAATTCTATAACGACTACGCGCTTCGCTACGGTCTGAACGGATCTGTTACCGGTATCCTCGACAGCCGTAATGGACATGTGTCCTGCGTCGGCGTCGTCACCGCGACCGGCACAGATCCCCACACTGCGGAAGAAGTGTCAGCCTTCCAACGATTGATGCCGCATCTTCGCCGCGCCGTCGAACTCAATAGGAAATTCAGGGCGACCAAAGCCAACGCAGAAGCATCGCACGGCGCTCTCGATCAATTGAACTTCGGAGTCGTTCTGCTGGGAGAGAATGGCGTCGTCCTCCGCGCCAATGCGATTGCCGCCGCTCTAGCGAATTCCGCAAATGGCATCCGCGTTGTCCAAGGCAGACTGAAAATCGCCAATACAGGAGCCCAAAACCGGCTTGACTACCTCGTCGGGTGCGCAGTGAATGGCGTCGGCCCGCGCGGTGGTCCACTCCTCATTCCGCGCGCCAAAGGCAAGCCGATCTTTGCGCGCATCCTGCCGTACACCGGCGTCAGCTACGACGGCGTTCCGGCCGTTCACGCGATCATTTACCTACGTGACCCTGAGGCGTCCCCCGCACCGGCCGTCGACCACATCGCGATGGCCTATGGCCTGACGTCCGCCGAATCCCGCGTGCTCCGCGCGTTGCTGAACGACTCGGACGTCAGAGCAATCGCCGAAAATTTTGGAGTAAGCGTCGCGACGGTGCGGAACCAGATCGCCCGGATCATGGAGAAGACCGGCACGACCAAACAAACGCAACTCATGCGCCTGCTGTTCAGCGCTCATCTCCCGCTTGCGGAGCCATAGGAACCTCATCGGGTCCGTCATCCTCGACCGAGCGCGGCAGAGCCGCGTCGAAGGTCGAGGATCCAGCGTAAAACTTAGTCAGAAGACGCAATATCGGACCTTCGGCACTTCTCACGCTGCGCTGTGCATCACAATGCTGTAATAGGATGTCGTCAGACTAATTTTTCCGGGCGATCGCGCTTGAGGCCTCAAATGAGTCGTTTGGCAATCTTCGCGTCAAGTATCGGCGTCGCGGCGCTGTTGTCGACGGCTCTTGCTCAGGAACGCACGTCGCCGGTTATGACCCAGCAAGAACTCGCCGACCTCCTGGCGAAGTTGAAGCAGTCGCCGCCGGCTAAACCCACACCTCTTTGCGCGATGCTTCAATCGCCGGCCGACTGCCGCCTTTTCGCGATACCGGATGCCTTGAAGCCGCTTCCGGGAAGCGCCGATCACACCTTGCCGGAGTTGGGGCAGCAGCCCTTAAAACCCGTAGTTCCCGCGCAGTCGCCCGGGGTGAATGCTCCCGTTACAGTCGCATGTCCGAAAGACGATCATTTTCACACCTGTCGCCTGATCGACGACCTCACCAACGTAGGTCCGGGACAAGCGGGCGTAACACTCTATCTTGGCGGCAGCCGCTCGGCCGAGCTTAGCAAGCGCGCCGCCGAGGGATTGCTCACCTCGAGTGAGGTGAAGGGATTGCTCAACGAGAAGACCATCGGCCTGCTGCCGGAAGCCGTCGAAATCACGGCTGCGGACCGCGCTGTTGGTGCGCTCGCGAGCTCCGGCATCGCCAAGACGGGACGCGGAGCGGCTGTCGTCGGCGTGGCACTCATGACCTACGCGGCTTACGAATATTTTTTTGGCGAGGATGAGAAGGTCCAGGATCAAGCGGCGCCGGCGAAGTAAAAAAAAATCAGTAATGCTCGCACCGCGTCATTCTTTTGACCCAGTTTGCGTATAAGGTTGCGGACGCGGGATATCAGAAACTTGCGCGACGGTGTTCGTTACAACACCGCGAGTGCGGGTGCGTCTGGAGCCTGCCATGCGTATCCTTCCCCTCCTGCTATGGGCCGCGTTTGCGGTCATTTGCGTTACTCAGACCAGCACCGCACGGTCTGTCGTCGAGCCATTGGGATCGCCACAAGCCCTCGCTGCGCCGGGAAATATCTTGCCCGCCTTCGTCTCACCGGGAACGCTCGGGGCATTTCTCACGGCCGTGCGTGAGGCAACTTTCATCACGTCCGAAAGCCGTACGGCTGCCGAAGCCCTGAGCGCCAGATTTTTCGACGACGCGCAGGCCAAGCGTGACGTATCTGAAAGCCCGGAGCCTGCAAGCCGAGAGCCTGCGAGCCAAGAACCAGCAAGCTTGGAGCCAAGCTCCGAGCCTGCAGCAACGCTCGCCAATAGCAACGTTCATCGGCCCTATATTTTCGAAGCCGCCCTCTTCGAACCCAGTCTTGTCCAGCCGGGGGACGCTTCACTCAAACACACAAAAAAACAACGGCGCCTTGCGCGGCTTCCGCAAGCTCAGCGGCCCCGTGCTTGGAGCTTTGAAAGTGCACCACGTCCAGTCCGGCACCGGGCCCCTCGTGACTATGGTCAGCTCTCCAAAGCGGACATCCGTTGGTTGAACGGATAACTGAGCATCGAAAGCCATTCAGGATTCATTTCAAAGGCTTGGATATGTCGGCATCTTACATTCAAATTTCCAATTTCGCCGCACATGCAATCGACATGGAATACGATGTCGAGCGGATCATGTGGCATAGCGTGGCCGATCGCGAGAAGCGGCACGGCACCCCGGAACAGGATCGCGGAACCTCTTTGCTGCTTATGATGTGCGGCGAGTTCAAGGAAGCGCTCCGGGCGATGCACCATCACGTCATCTTGTCGAACGCGCTGCGCAAACGTCAAAACCTCGCGCAAATTCATCTGTTCGTCGGGTACGGAGGTGGCTTTTCCGAAATCCTGCCGGTCGACGACATCGTGGCCGAAGTCATCAAAGAAGGGGCCGCTGGCGACGGCGATCTCAAAATTCTCTGCCATTGGAATATTGATCAAAATGGGAGGACGGTCTTCCCACATCAGCCGGGCCGCCTGATGGTGGTGGAGCGGGTCATAAAGCTGGTTCAGCTGCAACAACGAGCTGGAGAACTCATCGCTCTGACGAATGCATGCGCGGCTGAGGCGGATCAAAAAGGCGGAACCTGGCTTCGAACGCGAGGCTAAACCACGCAAACCTCTCACCTGCCCCATCCCCACCACACGCCCCCACGCCACACGACACCTCATCCCCGACCATCATCACGCGCGTCCCGCGCGCCCATTCCACACATGCGCGTCCATCCGGCGCCGCGACGCGGACCCGGTTGCGCAAACGAACAAAGGGACGGGGCGGCACGGCCTCGCTCTTTTGCAAATGGTTTAGGGATGCGGACCATCGCCGCCCCGCGCATGCCAACTCTCCGCCTCGGCTCCGGCCCATGCGTCCGACGCCTCTCGTATGAGTGCGGACCACCGTTGAACGGCGATCCCTGAGCCGTCGAACCCGCCATCCGCCCCCGCATCTCCTTTCGAGCGGCGTTTCACCACGCCGCCTCCTGAGAGGCCCACGCGCGGCAGGCAGCGAACCCGCGGCATACCGATTTCTCCGCGCGACCCCGCATGCTCTTCACCACACACGTCTCGCGGCACGAGCCCATGCCCTTTGTCAGCGTGGCAAGATGCGGAGAAGTATGCGGGCACGGAAGAGAGCGGGGATAAGTTTTCGCGCGACCATCTCGAAACGCAGTTAAGGCCGCACATGCTTCCTCATCGTCATCCCGGCGAAGGCCGGGATCTATCCAGACCAGGTATTTGCGATGAACCTCATCTTGGAGGGATCCCCGCCTGCGCGGGGATGACGTTGTTGGAATTGGAGACGGCGCTGTTCCCAAATTTTCGTCATCCCGGCGAAGGCCGGGATCCAGGCAACGTGCAGCGCACGCGCATAGCGGTTGCCTTCGCTACGCTTCCGTCATCCTCGACCGAGCGCGGCAGAGCCGCGTCGAAGGTCGGGGATCCAGCGTGAGAGTCGTCGAAGACGCAATATCGAGCCTCCGGCGCTCCTAACGCTGGATCCCCGAACGCCCCTCGCTCCGCTCACGCGTTCGAGGATGACGAGGGGAAGAGCCGTTATTTGCGGCCAAAGCTCAAACGCAATCTCACGAACTTATACTCATCATTCGGCACGACCTTGAATAAGATTCAAATATGGTCGGTAGATAAACGGCACCCAGTAAGTAGTGGTATCAGATGCTTTGCGTCGTTCGAAAAAGCCTACCGAGACCAGCCGCTCGGCAGTTTCTTTGGCTTCCGATGCCGATCTCTGCCAAATCTCTGCCAGCGACTTGATATCATGCTCTGAGCGTTTTGAGCGCAAAGCCTCAATGAAATTTCTCAGTTCCGGGAACTCCGCGTATAGCACTTTTGTCGTTCGATATTCGGAAACCTTCGGGAGCGCCTGCTTGAAGGAAGCTCGATCAAAAAGTGCCTCTGCAGCGGGCTCGGGCTCGCCTCTTTCCAAACGCTTAATTTGCTCGTCACGCAGCTCTTTCAAAAATAGAATCAATTCACGAGGGCCACTTAAATTTGTGCCGTCCGTGGTGCGCTTTATCATCCAATCCATCGTCGTGGATTGTCGTTTGCCGACTTCCACTTGATCCGGGAAAACTCGGTCGAATAACTTTTGCTGTTCCGTAACGCTCTGCAGCACTTGGCGTTTATTGAGGCCGTATTGCTTGAGTAGCAGAGGATTATTCAGCAACCGTCGAATAAGTAAATGCTGCAGCGTCGGTGCATCCCAGGATAATGTTAGCTCCCTCGCGAGATGCGTAGCCTCGCGAAATCCTTTTTCCGAAATCCGATCCCATATGTCGGTGCGAAGAAATATTTTCAGAACGATATTGTCGTAAGAACGGATAGTTCTATACGCACGAAACAGAGCTCGTAACGCGTTCTTTTCTAACTCCGCACTGTCATCAAATGCGACATCGAGCCTATCGAGAAGCAACCAAATTTTTTGCTTCTTGACTTTAAGAGCTTCGTTGGCAAGCTTGAATAGTTCGGATACTGAAATCTCACCCCGGCTACGCCCTTCAGAATCCGGCTCATCGAAGACGACCTTGCCGGAGAATGACGTAGGGAGACCGCTTACTTGATCGACGCTCATTGTACCTTCGAGCGCGTGCGGCTTAGTATATCGGCCTATATACTCCTGAACCCTCTTCAAAATGCCACTAAAAGTCATACCCTCTGTTGGCAACAACCCTGCATCTGCAAGAACTTTATTGAACTGCAAAGCGTGTGAATTCGTAACTTTGTGCTGCACGAAGGCGAGCCCAATAAGGCTCAGAAAATACAATTTCCACAGATACTCGAACTCTCGTTCGCTTGTTGGGGGAGTTACCACGAGATCTTTAAAAGCGGGATCGCCTCGAACATTCTCTGCAGGAAGAAGCAGAATCCCTTTTCTAGATAGCTCGGCCTCATGGGCCTGGATCAGCACATAAATTGCACTTTTTCCAGCTCCTTTCGGGCCATAGACGATATCCACCTGGCCCTTCAAAACTTTCTTCCAAGGGTTCGTCTCCACAAAGTATTCGCGAAGAGTGTCCTTCTCTTCTTCGGCAACTTGGCTCCCAAAATCGAGTTCGTTCAAAATATCGAGCTTTTTTGCCATGAAAAATTCCGAAGGCGAGACTGTTGCGGTCGACCGATGGAGAATCGGAAAACCAATGACCTTTTTTACCGACTTGTGGATTATAACAAAAACCTCCGAATTTGCCTATAATTCACCGGCGTTGATGAGTCCAAAAATGTTATCATCACAGCTTCAACGATGAGCAGCAGACCGAATCTGCTACCCCATCCCCCACCACGTCCCCCCACTCCACACGCCAACCTCACCACCGTCCTCACCCGCCTCCGCTAGCTCGACAAGCTCCGCATAAACCGCACGCGTGCACAGCGCCTCCAGCCTCCCGCGCACGAGAACGTAGGGCTTCAGTCCGCCGTCGGGTTCCGATGACGCGAACCGCAGCGGATGCTCCGCATCCACCGTCACGACATCATCGACGTTCGTGCGAAGCGTAATCGTCCGCGCACGGCCCTCGCCCGCGACCGCCATCTCGACGGCGAGGAACGGCGCGTCCTCGACCTCGACGTCGACCTTCTCCGCGGGCGTCACGAGATAGGTCCGGCCATCGTCGTCCTTCCTGAGGATCGAGGCGAAGAGTTTGACGAGCGCGATGCGCCCGATGGGGCTCCCCCGATAGAGCCACGTGCCGTCGCGGCGGATCTTCACGCCGATGTCGCCGCAGTAGGGCGGGTTCCATTTATCCACCGGTCTCGCGCCCTGCCCGCTGCCCTCGGCCGCCGCGCGCATCAGCGCTTCGAGACCCGGAGGATGTGCGTCAGTTTTGCCGTTCATCTGAGGAACTTGTGGTTTTTCATTCGCCATTTACGTTTCGCTCGAAGCAGGGGTCTCAAAGACTGCAATATCCTAACGTAACGTTCACTTGACCCTATGAGGGGCGGGCAGGATCGTCTACGCTCACGCGACCGCCGGGAACGCCGCTGCTCGGCCGTTGTTTCCAATGGCGTTTTTCGCCAACAAAAATGACAAAACGCTGCTGCGCGAGGCCTCCCTTATGAGCACTGTCGTCGAAACCCACACTGACATCGTGCCGCGGCTCGAAGCCGCCGCCGAGCGGGTGCAGCGCGCGCACAAGGCGGCCGCGACCGTCATATTCGGGCAGGACCAGGTGATCGAGCGGACGCTTATCACGATCCTGTCGGGCGGCCACGCGCTGCTCATCGGTGTGCCGGGCCTCGCCAAAACGCTGCTCGTCGAAACGCTCGGCAAGGTCTTAGGGCTAGACGCCAAGCGCATTCAGTTCACGCCCGACCTGATGCCGTCCGATATCATCGGTTCGGAAGTCCTGGAGGACGAGCCCGGCCGCGGCCGCTCGTTCCGCTTCATCAAGGGCCCGATCTTCACGCAGCTGCTGATGGCCGACGAAATCAACCGCGCCTCGCCGAAAACGCAGTCGGCGCTCTTGCAGGCGATGCAGGAGCATCACGTCACCGTCGCCGGCCAGCGCCACGACACGCCCGCGCCGTTCCACGTGCTCGCGACCCAGAATCCGCTGGAGCAGGAAGGCACGTATCCGCTGCCCGAAGCCCAGCTCGACCGCTTCCTGCTACAGGTCGATGTCAGCTATCCCGATCTCGTCGCCGAGCGCCGCATGCTCTACGCGACGACCGGCACCGAAACGCCGAAGCTCGAAGCCGTCATCTCCGCCCAGGAGCTGATGGCGACGCAGCGCCTCGTGCGCCAGATCCCCGTGCCCGACAAGGTCGTCGAAGCCATCCTGAAGCTCGTCCGCTCGGCGCGTCCTGGCACCGGCGAGAACAGCGACACCGACCGTTTCGTTGCCTGGGGTCCGGGCCCCCGCGCCAGCCAGGCGCTGATGCTCGCAGTCCGCGCGAAAGCCCTGATCGACGGCCGCCTCGCGCCCTCCGTCGACGATGTCGTCGCGCTTGCCGAGCCGATCCTGAAACACCGCATGGCGCTGACGTTCGCAGCCCGCGCCGAAGGCGAAGATCTCAGCCACATCATTGCGCGTCTCGCAGCGGCCGTGGAGTAGGTGCACGAATGGCGAGCCCACTAGGGCGGACAGGCGGCGGAAGCGAAGGCCAAGGCTCCAAAAGCATGGCACCGGAAAGCCGGCGCGTTCTCGGGCTCGAGCGCGAAGCCGTTGCGCTCGTCGATCGCATGCCCGAGTTGCTGATGGAAGCCGCACGCATCGCCTCGACGGTCGCACAAGGCATCCACGGACGCCGCCGCGCGGGACCCGGCGAAACGTTCTGGCAGTTCCGCCAGTATCAGCCGGGCGAAAACGCCAGCAACGTCGACTGGCGCCGTTCCGCAAGCTCCGATCACCTCTACGTCCGCGAACGCGAATGGGAAGCGGCGCACACGCTTTATCTCTGGCCCGATATTTCGCCGTCGATGGATTTCAAAAGCCATCTCTCGAACGTGACGAAGCGCGACCGCGCCCTTGTGCTCGCCCTCGCATCCGCCGAGATGCTAGTGCGCGGCGGCGAGCGCGTCGCCCTGCTCGGACAAACGATGCCGACCGCGAACCGCAACGCCGCGACGCGCATTGCCGAGACGATCGTCGTCAACGCCAAATCGGAGCTGATTCAGAAAAGCCTGCCGCCGAATACCGGGCTCAACCGCTTTGCAGGCCTCATTCTCTTCAGCGATTTCCTCGCCCCCGTGCACGCGATCCGCGAGCGCCTGGAAGGCTATGCAGCGCACGGCGTCGGCGGTCACCTCGTGCAGATCATCGATCCGGCGGAAGAGACGCTGCCCTATCACGGCCGCACTGAATTCCTGACGCCATCCGGTAGCCAACGCTGGGTGGCCGATCGCGTCGAAGCCTTGCGCGAGAAATATCAGGAGCGGTTCGCAGCCCATCGCGCCGAACTCGCCGAAATGACGAAGCGCTTCGGCTGGTCGCTTCTCACCCACCACACGGATCGGCCCGCATCCGAGCCGCTGCTGTCGCTGCTGATGCGCCTCAACGGATCGGCTCAGGGCTATCGCTGGATGTCGTCGAGTTCGGATGCCGTCTCGACCGATGTCAAGGAGCGCACCCGATGAGCCTCGGCCCGCTCGCGTTCCTCAACCCCTGGCTGCTCGCAGCCCTCGTCACGCTGCCCGTCATTTACTGGCTGCTGCGGGCCGTGCCACCGCGCCCGACGCAAGTTGAATTTCCGCCGACGCGCATTCTCTTAGGGCTAGAGAACGACGAGAAGACAGCCGAGAAAACGCCGTGGTGGCTTACGCTCATCCGCCTTCTCGCGGCGACGTTCGTCATCTTCGCGCTCGCCGAGCCCATTCTCAATCCATCGAAGGGTTCGAACCTCGGCGGCTCCGGTCCCGTCGTCATCTTCGTCGATAACGGTTGGGCTGCCGCGTCGCGCTGGTCCGAGCGCGCGAGCATGATCGACCGCATCATCGGTGAAGCCGAAAGCGGCGGACGCCCTGTCGTGATCGTACCGACCGCCGCCGCGAGCAAACTGCACAGCGTCAAGATCGAGCCGCCGGGCGAAGCCCATAGCACCGCCGCCGCTCTGAAGCCCGAACCCTTCGATCCCGACCGCGAAGCCGCGTTCGCCGCATTGCAGTCGACCCTGTCGGAGGCAGGCGTGAAAAACCCGAGCATCGTCTGGCTGCACGACGGTATCGATCACAAATCGCTGGTCGCGGGCGTCGCCGCGAAACTACAAAATCTGTCGGGCGACGGCACGTTCGCCGTGCTCGACGAAACGCACGGCCACGAGGCCTTAGGGCTCGTCGCGAACCTCGCGGAAAAGGGCAAGCTCGAAGCCGTCGTCCTGTCTCCTGGAGGCCCCGCGCGCGAAGGCACCGTCAACGCCTTTTCCGCGCGCGGCGAACGCCTCGGCGAAGCCCCATTCAATCTTGGAGCCGGCGCGACATCGGCGAAAGCGACGTTCGAGCTGCCGCTTGAACTCCGCAATCAGGTGGCGCGCATCGAAATCGCGAGCGAACGCTCCGCAGGCGCCGTCAGCCTGATCGACGCCATGACGCAATGGCATCGCGTCGGTCTTCTCTCCGGCGAAAGCCGCGAAGAGGCGCAACCGTTGCTCGCGCCGCTCTATTACGTCGAGAAGGCGCTGAAGCCTTACGCTGACGTCGTCGTCACGAAGGATTCAAACCTTGTCCAGGGCCTCGATTCCGTTCTGAAGCAGAACGTGTCGGTGCTCGTGCTCGCCGACATCGGCACGCTGACGGGCGAAGCCGCAGAGAAAGTCGCCAGCTTCGTCGACCGCGGCGGCCTGCTCGTTCGCTTCGCGGGACCGAGGCTCGAAAAGGCCGGCGACGATCTTCTGCCCGTCGCGCTGCGCACGGGCGGACGCTCACTCGGCGGCGCGTTGTCCTGGTCGTCGCCCCAGCCGCTCGCACCGTTCGATGAGAGCAGCCCGTTCTCCGGACTCACCATCCCGAAAGACGTCACCATCAACCGGCAGGTGCTCGCCGATCCGGCCGAAATCACGCCGGACGTCGAAATCTGGGCACGACTGAAGGACGGCACGCCCCTCGTCACATCGACGAAGCACGGCAACGGCCGGCTGGTACTCTTTCACGTAACGGCGAATTCGGATTGGTCCAATCTTCCGATCTCCGGCTTGTTCGTCGAGATGCTGCGCCGTCTTTCCACGATGGGCACGGCCGGTGCCTCGGCCTCCGGACAGGGCGATGGCGCCACGTCCGCAAAGACCGATACGACAACCAAAACCAGGAACGACGCGGGTGTGCTTCCGCCTCTCAAAACACTGAACGGCCTCGGCACGCTCGTATCGCCGCCGCCGACGGCCGAACCGCTCAAATCGTCCGAACTGCAAGCGGTGAAGCCGAGCTTCGAGCATCCACCCGGCTACTACGGTCAGTCGGCGAGCCCTCGTGCCCTCAACGTCCTGAATGCAAAAAGCACCCTTCGGCCCTTCCCGTCGCTACCCGCAGGCGTGACGCGATTGAGCTATGACAACGCCGCAAGCACAGCCCTGAAACCGGCACTCCTTGCTGCGGCGCTGGCCCTCCTCTTCATCGATATCCTGGCCGTCATGCTGCTGCAGGCCGGGGGCCTGCGCGGTCTATTCTCGCGCCGTCCACGCAGCTCACGAGCGGCAGGCACCGGCGCAGCCGCACTCGCGTTTGCCCTTCTTGCGTTCGCCGGAGCGGGTGACGGAAGAGCGCAAGAACTGCGGCCGGATTTCCGCGACATCCCGCAGCTCGACAATTTCGCGCCGCTGCCCTCGCAACAATCGGGCCCCGACGTCGTGCGCTCGGCACCGACGCCCGCAGACAAGGCCGCCATCGACGCCACAAGCAAGGTGACGCTCGCCTATGTCGTGAGCGGCGACCGCGAAACCGACGAAACGAGCCGCGCCGGTTTGCAAGGCCTCGGCCGTGTTCTGCAGACGCGCACCGCCGTCGAGCCCGGCGAGCCGGCAGCCGTCGACATCACGAAGGATGAGATCGCCTTCTATCCGGTCCTCTATTGGCCGGTCCTCGAATCCGCCGAAGCCCTCCCCGACGCGACGATCGCCAAGATCGACGCGTACATGAAGGAAGGCGGCCTCATCATTTTCGATACGCGCGACTATGGCCAGGGCGGCGCCAATACGTTGCCGCTCGCCGGACGCGGAGGCACGGCACTGCAGCGCCTGCTGAGCAAGCTCGACGTCCCGCGTCTCGAACCCGTTCCGGAAAATCACGTCGTGACGAAATCGTTCTACCTGTTGCGTTCGTTCCCCGGCCGTTGGGATGGCGGACAGCTCTGGGTCGAAGCCATTTCGAACAACGACAACGAAGCCCACAAAGCCCGCGTCTCCGACGGCGTCACGTCCATTATGATCACGTCGAACGATCTCGCGGCGGCTTGGGCGCTGGATGATCGCGGACGGCCAATGTACCCCGTAGTACCGGGCGGCGAGATGCAGCGCGAGATGGCGTTTCGCGGCGGCATCAACATCGTCATGCACGCCCTGACGGGCAACTACAAAGCCGATCAGGTTCACGTACCCGCGCTCCTAGAACGGCTCGGTCAATAGAGGCATAGTCTTTGAACTGGTCGATCACATTCGCCCCATTGCTCCCCGTCCCAGTCCTCATCGGCCTGACGGTGCTGGCTGTCGCGCTGATCTTGATCCTGCTCTTCCGGCGTTCGCGCGGAGCCTTCATTCGCGCCGCCGCGCTAGCGGCCCTGCTTGCCGCCCTCTTCAATCCGATCCTGAAGGAAGAGCAGCGCGAAAGCCTCGCCAACGTCGCGATCGTCGTCCTCGACGAAAGCCCGAGCCAGAAGCTCGCGGACCGAACGAAGCAGATGGAAGCGATCCGTTCGGACCTCGAAACGAAGTTCGCGAAAATCCCGAACCTCAACATCAAGTGGGTTACCGGCGGCGTACCCTCCGAGACGGCCCCGCCCGGAACCAACCTCTTCACCGACCTCAACGCCGCTTTGAACGACACCGCGCCAGACCGCATCGCCGGCGTCGTCTTCGTGACGGATGGCCAAGTCCACGACGTTCCGAAATCGGCGGCGGCCCTCGGCTTCGACGCACCCGTTCACACGCTGCTGACAGGCAAGCCCAACGAATTCGACCGCCGCGTCGAGGTAATCGAAGCGCCACGCTACGGTCTTGTCGGCCAGTCCCGCACGATCGAAGTTGCCGTGCGCGAAACGGGAAGCGCGCCCTCCGTCAATTCCGGCGCCGCGACGCTGAAGATCCGCCGCGAAGGGCAGCCCGATGAGACGGTGCGCACCGAGATCAATCGCAACGTCAAAATCGACATGCCGATCCCGCATACGGGCACGAACATCGTCGAGATCGAATTGCAGCCCGTCGAGGGCGAGCTGACGACCGCAAACAACCGCGCCGTAGTCGCGGCGGAAGGCGTCCGCGAAAATCTGCGTGTGCTGCTCGTCTCCGGCGAACCGCATCCCGGCGAGCGTACGTGGCGCAACCTTCTGAAATCGGATGCGGCCGTCGATCTCGTGCATTTCACGATTTTGCGCCCGCCCGAGAAGCAGGATGGCACGCCGATCAATCAGCTCTCGCTCATCGCCTTCCCGACGCGAGAGCTCTTTTCGGAAAAGATCAACGAATTCGACTTGATCATTTTCGACCGCTATGAACATCGCGGCATCCTGCAGCTGCTCTATTACGACAACATCGCCCGCTACGTGAACGAGCACGGCGGCGCGCTGCTGATCGCCGCTGGCGACGATTTCGCGAGCCCGTACAGCATCTACAAAACGCCGCTCGCGCCGGTGCTGCCCGCAGCGCCGACCGGTCGCGTCCTCGAGATGCCGTTCAAGGCGAAGGTCACGGCCGACGGACAAAAGCACCCCGTCACCAAGGATCTCCCTGGCTGGAACGCCGCACAGGTCGCGGACGCAGCGCCCGAGCCCTCGTGGGGAAAATGGTACCGTCAGGCCGAAGTGACGCCCCAGCGCGGCCGCGTTGTCATGAACGGAGCTGAAGACAAACCGCTCCTCATCCTCGATCGCAAAGGCAAAGGCCGCGTCGCGCTGCTGACGTCCGACCACGCGTGGCTTTGGGCGCGCGGCTACGACGGCGGCGGACCACACACCGATCTCCTGCGCCGTCTCTCGCATTGGCTGATGAAGGAGCCGGACCTCGAAGAAGAACGCCTTATTGCATCCTCGAAGGGCATGAAGCTCACGATCGAGCGCCATTCGATGGAAGACAAGGTCGGCCAGGTGAAGATTCTCGGTCCCGGCGGCGATACCTCGAACGTGACGCTCGACGCCGTACCGGTCGAGCCAGGCGTCTGGCGCTCGGCGATCGATGTGAAGCTTCCGGGGCTTTATAAAGTCGAAACCGAGGGTCCCGACGGCCAGCTGACGGCCGTCGCCAATGCCGGCGTCGAAGATCCGCGCGAAATGAGCGAAGTGACGGCGACGGATCAGAAAATGAAGCCGATCGCCGACGCGACGGGCGGCGGCGTGTTCTGGACCAAGGCATCCAACGCCCTCGCGTCTGCAACCGATGTCGATGTTCCGCGTATCTCCATGATGTCGGCAGCCAAGGTGATGGCAGGGTCCGGCTGGCTTGGCCTCAAGGATCGTCAGGCCTTCCTGACCCGGGGCGTGAAGTTGACGCCGATGTTCACGGGCCTTGCAGCGCTTTCGGCTCTGCTCGCCCTGATCGCTTTGGCCTGGTGGCGTGAGGGAAAATAGCAATAAGGGCACGACGCAATGGGCCAGGCTCTCGACAATCGGCCAATCGGCGTAATCGGCAATGACGAATTCGGCTCCGCGATCGCCGAGCGCATCGCAGCCTGTCGTTTTCGTACGATGTACGCAGCGCTCGCCGGCTCCCCGCCCGTGACCTACGGCGAAATGCAGGAACGGGCGAACGAACTCAGCGTCGCGGCTGAATGCCCGATCGTACTCGCGGCCATCGAGGACACGGAGACATTCCGGCAACTCGTCATTGGCGACGGCGAGCCGCGCGTAACGTCATCACCGCAGCGGGGCACGGTCCTCGTCGATCTCGGTGCGCGCACGCCGCGCGAATTCCAAGCCCTCGTCGAAGTTCTGGAGCAACGGAACGTCACCTTGGTCGATGCCGCATTGATCGGCGGTCCCGAGGCGACGGCGCATGGCCACGCCAAGATTCTGCTCGGCGGTGACCTCGCCGCCGTAGCCATCGCGGAAAGCGTTCTCTCCCTTCTCGGCAACGTCGAACGCACCGGCCCGCTCGGCAGCGCCCACGCGGCAGCCGCGCTGATGGGCTATGTCGAAGCCGCACATGCGGTCGCGCGCGAAGAAGCCCTGGCGCTCGGGTCCGCATGCGGACTTTCTCCGGAGACGCTGCAGCGGGTTCTCTCTAGCGAATCGTCACCACGCGAATTGAATGTTGTCCAGCTGGCGCGACGGGCGGCACTTGCGCGCCGGATTGCCCGCGACCGGCGCGGCAGCGCCGACATCATCAACCTCGCGGCGGAAAAAAACGCGCGGAATCGCGAAAATCGTTGATGAACGGCAACACCGGGACCGAATCAATCGAGCCGGCAGCGCGACTCAAGTAGACCATCGGGAGCGGTTGCTCACCCCGAGGCTCCTATGTCGCTTCTCTATCGCATCGTCTACGCCACGCACGCGAACGGCACGCATCACAAGCTCGCGCTCGATGCGCTGAGTGCCTTGGAGCGCGACGACAAGGAAGAATGGACACGCGTTTTCCTGAAGCATGTCGAGCTTTACCTCAAGGGTTCGAAAGACCCGGACAACACGTTCAAGGATTTCAAGAACCACGTTCTTCACGTTTCGGAGAACTACTGGGGCGGCGCGATCGAGAAGGTGAACGAATGGTACGGCCGCACCGTCTTTGAACTGAAAGCCCGCAACTGGCCCGAAGCCGCCTACGCCGCGGGCGTTCTGAGCCACTACTTCACCGATCCCATCATGCCGTTTCATACCGGCCAGACGGAAGCTGAAAACGCCGTCCATCGCGCCACTGAATGGAGCATCAATCGCTCTTACGATGCACTGCGCGCGCTCGGCGAGCAGCGTTACGGAACCCCCGATATTCGCATTTCGGCCGGACCGCGCTGGCTTTCCGAACTCGTCTGCAGCAACGCCGAGTTCTCACATCGCTATTACGAAAAGCTCATCGCCCACTATGACATTCACAAAGGCGCGACGCGGCCTGAGGAAGGCCTCGACAATATCGGCAGGAACATCGTCGCCGAGCTTTTGATTTACGCGTCTACGAGCTTCGGCAAGGTTCTCGATCGCGCCATCTCCGAAGCCAACGCGCTGGTGCCCGAGGTGACGCTGACCGCCGAAACATTCCTCAGCCTGACTGAAATCCCACGCAAGTTCATCGAAAAGAGACTCGCGAATGCCGAGGATCGGAAACTCGTCGCCGCCATTTACGACGAGCTCCGCGCCACCGGCATCGTCCGCAATGCGCTCTCCGAAGACGACAAGACCATCCGCGATTTGTACTACACGGAAGTTTTGGCGCCGAAGCTCGCCGAGCGCAGCGAAGCCCGCGCCGCCCGCATCGAAGGGCGCGACGACACTCCGCTCGAACTCGCCGTCGCCAAATCGGCCGTGGCCTTGAACGCAATCTCCGAACAGCCGCCGGCGCTGCCTGATGCGCCAGTGCCGAGGCCACGAGCGGCGACCATGGCCGCGCATGCCGATCAAATCCGTGCGGCCGACCGGTCGCCGCCGCGGGCCACGCACCAGTTGGACGAGCGCTTGTCGGGAGCTCACGCCTACCTGACGGCGGACGATCCGCTCGAAGCCGCACCATCGATCGGTCCGAAGACGGCCGATCGGATCGCCGCGGCAGGCGTTTACAGCGTCGGCGATTTCCTCGCCCAAGATCCCGAGAAACTTGCAGAAACCTTGGACGACCCGCATTTCGATGCGGAAACGCTTCTCGACTGGCAGGACCAGGCGCGCCTCGTGATGGCGGTGCCGGGCCTCAGAGGCACGCACGCGCAGTTGCTCGTCGGCGCCGGATACCGGACGGCACACGCGGTCGCTGAAGCCGACCCCATCGCGCTTTCCGCGAACGTGTTGCGCTTCGTCACGACGTCCGCCGGAAAACGCGTTCTCCGCGAAGGCCGCCCGCCCGACATCGAGAAAATCAAGAGCTGGGTCGCCGTCGCCAAGCAAGCCGTCGCGGCTTAGTTCCATACATACCGTCATGCCGGCGTAGGCCGGCACCCAGACAAATTGCAACAACCCATATGTTTGCCTGGATCCCGGCCTCCGCCGGGATGACGTTGCGGGAAGAGCATGACCCGCGCTCCATCTGCAATGATGGCGCTCCCTACGATAAAGCCCAATACAATTGGCCAAAAGCCAAGCTTGCAAACACAGGCCGATGGAGTCACAGTCCCCCCGTTATCCGAGGGGCGCCGGTGATCCGGCTGAGATCGCGCAGAGAAGCGCGAGCACCCTTCGAACCTGATCCGGGTTATGCCGGCGAAGGGACGGAGCACAAAGTGGCACGGGCCACCAATCCGCACCTTTCCGGGCACGCAATTTTCAGCGCGCGTTTTTAGCGTGTGCTGCAACGCCCACTCTCTTGCAAAGGGAGTGGCGGAGAGGAGCAAAACTGCCATGAACAAACCGACCCGCGCCGCCGATATCCATGCGCCGAAAGTGACCGTCGGGCCGCACCGCGCCTCGACGAAGGTCTATTCCTCCCCGGTGGGGCACGATGATATCCGCGTGCCGTTCCGCGAGATCGCGCTGACCGACGTCAACGAGCCGGCGTTCCGCGTCTACGACCCCTCGGGCCCCTACACCGATCCCGCCGCCACCATCGACGTCGAAAAGGGCCTGCCGCGCCTTCGCGATGCCTGGATCGCCGGACGCGCCGGTATCGAAACCTACGACGGCCGCACGGTGAAACCCGAAGATAACGGCAACGTCTCCGGCGCCCACGCCGCGCGCGTCTTTCCGACGGTCTTTCGCCCGTATCGCGCGGCGAATGCCGAGCCGCTCACGCAATTCGAATGCGCCCGCGCCGGCATCATCACGAAAGAGATGATCTACGTCGCCCATCGCGAAAACCTCGGCCGCGCAGCGGTGCTGGCACGCGCGAAAGACGCGTTGGCCGACGGCGAAAGCTTCGGCGCCGAGCTGCCCGACCACATCACGCCCGAGTTCGTCCGCAGCGAAATCGCGCGCGGCCGCGCCATCATTCCCTCAAACATCAATCACGGCGAACTCGAGCCGATGATCATCGGCCGCAACTTCCTCGTGAAGGTCAACGCCAACATCGGCAACTCGGCCGTGACGTCGTCCGTCGAGGAGGAAGTCGAGAAAATGGTCTGGGCGATCCGCTGGGGCGCCGACACCGTGATGGACCTCTCGACCGGCCGCAACATCCACACCACACGCGAATGGATTATCCGCAATTCGCCGGTGCCGATTGGCACCGTGCCGATCTATCAGGCGCTGGAAAAATGCGGCGGCGATCCCGTCAAGCTGACGTGGGAGCTTTATCGCGACACGCTGATCGAGCAGTGCGAGCAGGGCGTCGACTACTTCACGATCCACGCCGGCGTGCGGCTTCCCTTCGTACCGCTCACCGCCAACCGCGTCACCGGCATCGTCTCGCGCGGCGGCTCGATCATGGCCAAGTGGTGCCTCGCCCATCACAAGGAAAGCTTCCTCTACGAGCGCTTCGGCGAGATCTGCGATCTGATGCGCAAGTACGACGTCTCGTTCTCCCTCGGCGACGGATTGCGACCGGGCTCGATTGCCGATGCCAACGATCGCGCGCAATTCGCAGAGCTCGAAACGCTCGGTGAACTGACGAAAATCGCCTGGGATAAGGGCTGCCAGGTGATGATCGAGGGCCCCGGCCACGTGCCGATGCACAAGATCAAGGTCAACGTAGAGAAGCAGCTGAAGGCCTGCGGAGAAGCCCCGTTCTATACGTTGGGCCCGCTGACGACCGACATCGCGCCGGGCTACGACCACATCACGTCCGGCATCGGCGCGGCGATGATCGGCTGGTTCGGCACGTCGATGCTTTGCTACGTGACGCCGAAGGAGCATCTCGGCCTGCCGAACCGCGACGACGTCAAGGTCGGCGTCATCACCTACAAGATCGCGGCGCACGCGGCCGATCTCGCCAAGGGACACCCGGCGGCGCAGCTCCGCGACGATGCGCTCTCGCGCGCCCGGTTCGAGTTCCGTTGGGAAGACCAGTTCAATCTGTCGCTCGATCCCGATACCGCCGTCGCCTTCCACGACGAAACGCTGCCGAAGGACGCGCACAAGGTCGCCCACTTCTGCTCGATGTGCGGACCAAAGTTCTGCTCGATGAAGATCACGCAGGACGTCCGCGACTACGCGGCGACCTTGAACGATAAGGAAGTCGGCATGGCCGAGATGAGCGAGAAGTTCAGGGAAATGGGGAACCAAATATACGTGGAAGAAAATTGATAGATGCCTTTTCAATGAAATGAGAAAGGCTTCTGCTCGGTTGCGTCCTCCGAGCGGGATTCGTTGTCCTTCGCCTCAAGCTGCTGCACTCGCTCCCGAGCGCAGACCTGAATAAATTCGAAGCCAAGTTCTGTTAAGTGATAATAATAAATATTCACGTGGGCCTTTCGACGACCCCACTTAACATCAGATTGCAGGGCGACGTAGCGAATGAGACCGAGAGATTCAAGAATAGAAAAATTTAGATCGTCATGAATTCCAGTCTTCTGCACACTGTCGTAGTCAAGCCAGAGGCCCGACCCGGGTTCGCTGATCAGCGCAAATGCAATTGATGTTCCTGGTCGTGAAAAGGTCCTGACTAACTCAGCGAACACCGCGTCCGCATTCAAAGATGATTTCAAGTGCTTTCGCACGAACTCATTGAATTCCTCGACTATATGATGTTCTGCGAACACTAAACAGGCATCCGCAAGATCTCTAAATGGAAATATCACGTCCATTGCATGAGCAAAGCAAATCCGCTCCATACATTCGGCCTGCGATCCATTGAGTTCGCCCAGAATTCCCACAAATCTTGGTTGAACGGATTGCTCGACAGACGCCGCCGCGAGTAAATTCGCCCAACACTCGATCATTACGTCATCCTCTGCGCTCTCGCAGGACCCTTTCTCAAGTAGGGGCACCAAAATCTTATTCGAAACTGGCCCCACTTCGGACTTCTCTATCGCAATCCTAGCACGGGCCCGCTTAGCAATCTCGATCGCGATATCTTCCCTTTGCATCCGCAAGACATCCGCCTTGAGACCGCGAGCCTCACTAAACGGGCGTATAATATCGGTAAGCGAATCAACGAGCTTTCCAAGAGAAGAAGACGGAACCTCTCCCTTGATATGAAGTTTTGCTTCCGCCTTCGCAGCAACATCGACTTGAATCGGACTTCTCTTCGTACTTTTCTTGGACATCCATCCCTCATCAAGTCTGGATTAAGGTCCCTCGCGCATCCAGTATAGTATCTATCCCATGTCAACCGGCGGGGGAACGCCATGAGGTTCAAGTTTTTTCAGCCCGCCGAACTGTTCGGGATTGTCCTTTTGCTCGGATCGACGGCGATGCAGACGTTTTATCTCGATCCCCTGAAGCGCGAAATCGAATGGCGGCTTGCCGCTTTCGTGGCGAACAGACTTTTCTAGTCAAAACGTTCCCCAATTGCTTTTGGTGGCGGAGCCGATACATTCCGCCGCCATGAAAACATTTCGGGTATTTCTCGCCGTTGACGCCATTGCGCTGCTGATTGCAGCCTATTTCTTTTTCGTTGGAATTGGCGACGGCTCGATATCATCCTTCAACGTCACGCTCTGGCTATTCGTACTCGCTGGCATTATCGCAATCCTCGGCGTCGGTTATCATTTTCGGACGCAAGGACAAACCGCCATGGCCAACGGCGTGCTTGCCATTCTCGCGGTGCCGACAATTCTGGCCGGACTGTTCGTTCTATCGATATTGATCGCTCAACCGCGATGGAATTGAGCGCGGGGTGAAGGCGGGGAATAGCAATGGGGTTTAAGGCTTATCAGCTCGGCGAATTGATCGGGATCGTCCTGCTGCTCGGATCGACGGCGATGCAGATGTTTTATCTCGATCCCTTGAAGCGCGAGATCGAATGGCGGCTTGCGGCCTTCAGCATCCAGCAATCGGCACAGGTGCAGATCAAGGCGGTTCACAACAATCGCATCGTTCTTCTGCAGGCGGTGAACGCGCCGGCCGACAAGATCAGGGAAGCCGAAGCGGATCGCGAAAAAAGCCTCGACCAGTTCAAGACGGCCGACGCCAACATCTCCGATTACATGCTCGAGAAAGAAGGCGCTGAAGACTATCTTCAGCTCGCCGTACTCGGCCTCTTCGCACTCGGAACGCTGCTCGCAGGTTTTGGCCGAGCGATGGAGATGCGAGCGGGACGGCACGGCTAGAACAGGGCGGGTCAAGGTTCCGGGCAAAGCTTCGCTTTCGCCCGCGCGCCGGGACACCTCATCGCAGGGTCTTTTCAAAGCCCGCAAACAGTGCCAGCTTGTCTCAATCTTTCAACAACCGAGAGGAGGTGATCCGATGTCGAGTGGGATCTTGAGGCAGACGATGTCGTGGTCGCTCAGGCTTGCATCCGGAACTCTCCTGGATCGCAGCTGAGACCTAAGCGGTAGACATTCGACGCCGCAAAGAACGATTGATCTCACGGGGCCGCTCTTTCAGGAGCGGCCCTTTTTCATGTGGCGATTCCGTATGCCGCGAGCCTATCCACAGCATTATAAACCGTACGCTGATAAATCATTGAGTTGTATCCGGGACGCCACACCTGCCTGAATTCAAAGCAGGATGATTCGTTTTGTCTGGCGGTCGCTCCGGACCTCACATAGCTTTGCGGCCAAGCGGGCAGCCGATCGGGGGATCGACTGGGGGAGTGGTCAAGTTCCCGCTTAAATGCCGAAATCGCTACACGCCGATTATCAGCGTCGGCCGTAGCGAACGCCCATGGATAAGCCATGCGCTGTCTTGCGCTAAGGCAACAACACTTGGTTTGCGGCGGGCCCGGGGGGGCCTCACAGGGCGTCCAAAAAGAAATGGGTGGCATCGCCGCCCATTTCTTTTTTGTGGGATCGCCTACTGGCCGAACCAATATTCCCAAGCTTCCTTGACCCGCTGCGAAATTGATTTCGCCGGCGCCTGCGGCTTGGTCTCGATCGGCATGACTGGCGCGGCAGGCGCCGAAGGCGCGCTCGCGGCCATCTTCTCGCCATCCCCGGAAACCGTTTTGACAGGAGACGCTGTCTCCTGCGCCATGCTAACGGCCGCCGTATGCGTCGGCGCTGCCATCGTATTGGCTGCGGCGGCTGGCAGGCTGCCGGTCGTTGTGCTGACAGTGCCCGTCGGAGACGGTGGCGATGAAGGCTCCGCAACGGACTTCATCGGCGGCGGCACGGCCGACTGTTTGCCTGGAGCGGCATGGCTGGACTCGGTCGAAGGTGTCGTCGGAAATGCCGGAAGCGCCGGCGCAACGGCACCAGATGGCGAAGCGGCTGATCCCGTCGCCGTCGAGGCATCGGGTGTTGGCGGCGGTGGCAGCCCTTCGGGCTCTCCACTGCCCGACGCGGATTCCGTTGCCGGCGCGGCGCCGTCGATCGTCTTGACGATGCTGGAAACCGGCCGCTCGGCGCCGACCTGCGGCAAGCCTTTGGCTTCCTTCTCGATGGCCTGATCGTATTCCGCGACTGTGGTCACCGGGAACTTGGCCGTCATGTGAACGATCTTGTATCCCTTCGCCTTAAGCTCGGCGAGGATCATCGGCACAGCCTTCGCAGTCGTCTTGTGAATGTCATGCATCAAGAGGATGCCCTTGCCCCTCTTGTCGAGCTTCTGCATCAGCGACTTCACGAGATGATCCGCGGTCTGCGGCTTGAAATCGAAACTGTCGATGTCCGTCGAAAACATCGCGATGTTACGCTTGCCGAGATAGGCGACGGCCTCCGGCGTGTCCGCGAGCGTCGGAAAACGGAAGAACGGCGCGACGGGACCGCCAACCGCGCGATGAACGGCGCTGACGCCGCGCTCGATCTCGTCCTTGCCTTCATCGAACGTCTTGAGCTTGTTGATCGCCTTGTGGCTCCACGTATGCGTGCCGATCGTGTGTCCCGCCTTGGCGACTTCGCGAATGATTTCGGGATAACCGAGCGCCATTTTTCCGATCGAAAAGAATGTCGCCTTCACGCATTCATCGGCCAGCGCCTTGAGTACGGCCTCGGTCGTATATTTTTGCGGGCCGTCGTCGAAGGTCAGGAGAACTTCCTTGTCCTGCAGGAAGTCGTAGGCCTTGTAGTTGTCCATGCCGAAGCCGGGGCCGCCGGTCGTATCGATTTCGACGGTGCGGGAGACGCCGAGCGTGCCGGCGCGAGGACAAGTCGCTTCCTCTGCAGCCTGGGCGGCAGGAACGGCAAGCAGCGCCGTCAAACCAAATAAGAGACCCACCCGGCAAGCGAACATGTTGTCCTCCCTTATTTTATTAATCGAGCCTAGCAGACTCCGATGGCGTCAGCAGCCCGCTCCCGAAAATTTGGGACGAGCACGTCGCTTTCCGGTTTCACCCGTACAGGCTCAAGTTCAGCACAAGTCTCGCATGAGTCGGTCATTGCCGCACCCAAGTTGCGACAGAGGAGTTTGGTCCTTATTTTCAATGCACTACAAACAGAAACGAAAAGAGTATCTTATGCTGGCATTTTTCCGCTCCTCGCTAACGATTGGCGTCGCCCTTGGGGCGGTTGCGATGATCGCATCCGCAGCGAACGCCACGCCGGTCGCGAAGCCCGCGGGTAAAGCATCCGCCGAAGTCGTGAAGGTCGATTACGATTACGATCGCGACGGGCAACGGCACTATCATCACCGGCATGGGCGGCACGTCGTGCATGCGCCGTTCACCCGCGTAGAAAGCGGCCGCAGGACGGTCGTCGATGCACCGTTCGTACACGTCTACAAAGGCCGCCACGGCAAGCACATCGTTGCCCCGTTCGTCGACATCTGGAGATAGGTTGTCGGGTGTCTAAATGCTTTTAGGCGGGTCGTCGGAAATGGCGGGCCCGCTCACATCTTGGGCGGCGCGTGCCCGTTAACAATCTTCGCCGAAATCCTTTTTCGCGAAGCAGCGAATCGAGGCTGGCGGATATGCCGACTTGGCCATAATGTACCCAAAGTACACTGCTTAAAGCTGGACCAGCGGGACGGGCGAAAGCAGTTTCTTTTTTGGGGGTATTAAATGTTCAACCGCGTAGCGACGCCGGATTCACGTGGGTCAGAGCCAGTCAAGACGCTCACGCCAGCGCAGCAGCAACCGATTCCACAAATGAAGGCCCCGGCTCCGCCGCTCTTCGGCTCGCCGATTCAGCAGTCAGGTCCGGTGATTGACGCGCCGACCTCGGTCCTCGGCCAGGACATCACGATTGCCGGCCAGCAGCTCGTTATCAAGACCAAAGGCTCGCTTCTCATCGCTGGCCATATCCAGGGCGACGTCCATGGCGAGTCGGTGACGGTTGGCGAAACGGGAAGTGTTGTAGGCACCATCACGGCGCGCACCATCACCGTGCAGGGTGAAGTCAGCGGCGCCCTCAAGGGTACGTCGGTGAACCTCAACGCCACCTCACGCGTCGATGGCGACATCGTCAAACAGACGCTCTCGATCGACGAAGGCGCGCAGTTCGATGGCAGCGTGCGCCGCGCCAAGGACGCGGGCGAAGTCACCCCCGACCTCAACTGATTTCAAAACTGGCGGCTCCGCCGCCACAGCCACACTCTTGAGTGATGCCGGTGACCGTCGCAATTGCAGCGATTGTCATCGCATCACTGCGATAATCTCCCCAGTCTAGAAGCGTCCGCGCACCGACGGGCTGACCTGGTCGCACGATTCCTTGATGCGGATGTCCTGGCCGATGAAACGGCACAGGTGTTGTTTGAAAAGCGGGTCATTGCGAACCCGGTCGGGCGACGCCCTGAATCCGTAATCGTTCGCCACCTGCGCAACATACTGGTCCTGGCAATACGGCGTCGCGAGCATCGAGCCCTGCACCACTTGAAAGCCCTTTTTGCATAGAATCTTCGCTTCGGCCGGCACGGCAAATCCAATCGCCAGCAACGCGACGCAGACACCAGTCCCGATGTTCAATCGCAGAGTCATGGCCACCTCCCTTTGGAACGGAATTGTCACACTTCGTGTGTCTTGGTGCAACAAAGCTCCGTCACGAAATTTAGACGCTTAGCCGATTGCCTGGAGACCGGCGACGTGAAATGGCTGGCGCCGCCATAACTCGGCATTTGCGGCCGGCTCACGGAAGCGAGTTCGCAAATGCCGGTCCCTCCTCCGGGCTCTTGCGGCCGGTTCCTCACCGGACCAGGCGAGTGCCAATCAGAATGCGCTGCAAACCTAAAAGGTTTATCCACAATGATCACGGTCTATGACGCAGTTGGTGGCAAACTGGTCCAGCGGGACCAGCTGGGTGATCTCTCGACGAGCGTTTGGATTGATCTGGTCGAGCCCAAGGAAGACGAAGACAAATATATCGAGCAGGCGCTCGGCATAGAGGTGCCCACGCGGTCCGAGATGCGCGAGATCGAGGCGTCGAACCGCTTCTATACCGATAACGGCGCCTACTACATGAGCGGCTTCATCCTGCACAACAGCGACCAGCAAGTGCCGATGACCTCGGTCGTGACGTTCATCCTTTCCGGCAATCACCTCGTGACGGTTCGCTACGCCTCACCCCGCGCTTTTCCGATTTACATCGCCCGGGCAGCGAAGGGCGACATCGATTGCGTTACCGGCGCCGGCGTCATGGTCGGCCTTTTGGAAATGTTGATCGAACGGGAAGCCGATCTGATCGAGCGCGTGCAGGACGAGGTCGAGCGCATGGCACCGCTCGTGTTCGGGCAAAAGAGCACTGTAAGCACGCCTCAGAGCCGCCGCCTGGACGTTCTTCTGAAGACCGTCGGCAAGGAAGGCGACGTAACCGCCAGAGCGCAGGAAAGCGCCATGTCCCTACATCGCCTCTTGCTCTTTTTTGCCAACGCCGTGCGCGAACGCAAAGATGACCAGCGCGTCGCCGCCCGTATAGAAGCGGCCAACCACGACATCCTGTCGCTGATGGAAAGCATGCGCTTTCTCTCGACTCGGACAAGCTTCCTGCTCGACGCAACGCTCGGCATGATTTCGAACGAGCAGAACCAGATCATCAAGCTGTTCTCGGTCATGGCGGTCATGCTGATGCCGCCGACACTGGTTGCATCGATCTACGGCATGAACTTCAAGAATATGCCTGAGCTTGATCTGCCCTGGGGCTATCCGTTCGCGCTGTTTTTGATGTTAGCAGCAGCCGTCATCCCCTACCTCTATTTCAAGAAGAAGGGGTGGCTCTGATCTCACCGCCGCCGAAACACAAGGGCCTCCCGGCGGCTATCCCATTGCGACCGCAGTCAGGCCAGCCAAATCATCTGTCCGTTGCAAAGGGCGCTCACAGAGCGAAACGCGGTGCTTCACGCTAGAGGACTGAAGGGTAAACATTTTGTGGCATGCCGTCCGCCACGATTTCCGTTCCCTTAATTGCAGTCCAATTCTGCGACCTGGCGTCACGCAACCTCAAAGTGCATTTAAAATATCTTAGAATTTTCCGCAACTTACCAATTATGGTTAAAAGGTGGTACCAGCAATGGGTTGACCTCTTATCCACAGGGTGCTGGTTGGGCGGGCCAGGACGGGGGGAACCCCAGTCAACACGGGCAGCAGTACGAACTGGGTTCTGGAGTTCTGTAACGGGTCATAGGGGTAATCTGCCTTAGGGGCTACTTCTCCCAACATTAACGACGGTGCCGCTTCCGAAGCGGTTGTCCCGTGGTCGCCTTAAGGCGTGCTGCGGGCGGGGGAAACCGCTCATTCGACCCGAACCACTGCTGCTCCTTTGATGAGGAGTGCACTATGCGTTCAACTATTGCGATCGCCGTGTTCGCGTTCGCTGGGATGACGGCAGCAACCGTCCCCGCAATGGCGTCCTCGACGCATCACAAGGCGACGTATCATAAGGCTTCTTCCTATAAGAAGGCTCACTACGCATCTAATAAGAAGGCCCGCTACGCGTCTAAGGGGTCGCGCAAGCATTACGCTCAGGCCAACACCCGCAAACACGTCGGTGGCGGCACCAGCACCACGGGCGGTATGGCGTCCTACTACTGGGAAGGCCAGAAGACCGCTTCGGGCGCCCGTTTCAACCCTGAGGGCATGACGGCGGCTCATCGCACGCTGCCGTTCGGCACGCGCGTTCGCGTCACGAACCAGTCGAACGGCCAGTCGGTCGTCGTCACGATCAACGACCGTGGTCCCTTCATCGGCGGCCGCGTCATCGACCTGTCGCGCGGTGCCGCACGGCAAATCAACATGACTGGAGCCGGCGTCGCGCGCGTCTCGCTCGAGGTTCTCGGCCGCAGCTGAGCCTTAAGGTCATAGCGGGCTAACTTCGGGGAGTGTTGGGTATCCAATGCTCCCCGACGTTTTTCCGCCACCGCGAATCAGCATAGTCGTCGGATTGGGGAATATCCGGGGGGATATGCGTGCGCCTGAGCATTAGTACGGCAAGTATTGCGCTTCTGGTCGTTTTGAGCCTTTCCGCAGCGAGCGACCCGTCCAAAGCCCAATCACTGCCCGATGCCCTCTCCGGACCGGCCAACAAAGCTGTTGCCCTCGGAAACTGGAAGACGGTCACTGCCCCCGCCAGCCCGGCAGGCACGTTCGATCATTGGCAGGCAAACATCATCATCGCGAAGCCGGTCTTCGCCAAATCCAAGCAGCCGGCCGTGACGGCAACGCCACTCGGCGAGCGGCCCTATGCCCTGCACGGCCCCGATCCCGCGGGTGCCAATCACGCCCTTACGGGCGTCGCCTCCTTCTACGGAAAGGGCGAACGGACCGCGACCGGGGAAGCGTTCAATCCCCAGGACCTCACGGCCGCGCACCGGACCCTGCCCTTCGGCACGCGCGTTCGCGTGACGAGGCTCGATAGCGGCGATAGCGTCGTCGTCCGGATCAACGACCGCGGCCCCTTCAAGCCGGGCCGCGTGATCGACCTTTCGACGAAAGCCGCCGAGAACCTCGGCATGACCGGCAAGGGTCTGGCCGACGTCAAGCTCGAGGTCCTCGGCCGGGAAGACGGTCCGAAGCCGGAAAATGTCGTTCAGCGCTCGGACCGCCGGTAAGCCCGCTCCAGGCGGGATTCCAAAACACTGATCTGATCGAGGTAGGCGCCGCGGATGCATTCCGTGTCCCGGCCGCAGCTGTCGCGCGCATCCAGGAACTGCCGCTGATAATCCTTCAAATCGTTGCGCTCGTAGCGGTTGCCGGAGGCGGCTTTGAGTTCCGAATAGAGAGAGCTCATCCGCTCATCGAGGCCCGCCAGCCTGTCGCTCCGGCAAATCGTCCGTTCCGACGTCGTTTGCGCTCTCCGGCAGTCGAAGTCCTGCGCGGCTGCGGGACGAACCGCGCTGGCGAAAAATGCGAGCGCCAGCAGCGACCCGGCCGATACCGCCGCCGCCAGCTTCAAGGTTCCAGTGTCCGACATGTGCCCATCTCCTCGTTTGGCGCCTGCGAGAGCGCCGCTCCACCCCAGCGGTGGACATCCCGACAATGCGGAAAGCCGTCCAGAAACGTGAGACCGTTCGGCGTTACCCAGCGGCAACAGGAGGAAGGGGTTTATTGCCCCCGGATTCCGATTGCGTCCGAACGGAAAGAATCGGTAATTTCCGATACCGGCTGCGTCCGTCGCCGGGCTTCAAAATCATGCGGCCAATGAAGAAAGCTGTCGCCCAGCCTGCGCCCGTCACAACTCGGCCCGAGGCGCTCGAGCGCATCAAGACGGCCATGGTCGAAAAGAAGCTGACGCAGGCGGAACTCGCCGACGCCGCCGATTGCCACGAGAAGACGATACAGAACCTGCTCGGCGGCCGCTCCGTTCGCGATCAGACGCTCTTCGATGTCTGCATGGTGCTGGGCCTCGATTTTCACGGGCTGCGCGACGCCTGGCACGGGGAATCCGTCGCCCTCGAAAGCGCCGGAGGGCCGTTGGAACTCAAAGGCAACGGCGGCGGCATCGCCCCCGTCTATATGGGCGCCTATTCGCGCGCGGCGGTCGATCATTACATCGGCAGTTACCTGACGCTGAGACGCGCGTTCTCGGTCCCCGACCAGATTATCGCCTATCGCACCGACATCAGCTGGGACGCCGAGTGGCCGAGCCTCGTCTTTCAAGAGCGCGAGCGCCCGGACGCACCATATGCTCATCGCGGCCGTCTCTATATTCCGGCGTCGTCGAGCTTCATCCACCTCGTCTCGCTGACCAAAGGTGCCATGCGCATGGTGGTCGTCTCGCAGCTCGATCGCGCCGGCGAAATGCGCGGCATCATAACGACGCTGAACAAGCAGCGCGCGACCTTCATCCCCGTCGCGACGCCGATCCTCTATGCCCAGCGCGAAGACTTTCCAGCCGATGCGTTCGGCGAGATATCGCCGAAGAACCCGGCCTACGGCGAATACAAGCGCTTGCTCGAGGAAACCGTCGCCGAAGGCTACGCTCGGCTCGTGACCTGATCGCCCAAAGCCTATCGGCGATCGACGCCCGTTACTTCAGGCGTTTGCCACCAACACCGCGCTTCTGCGCCGGCCGCTTCGCCACCGTTGGCGCGCGGAACGTGATGCCGTCCTCGACGGCGGGGAAGAAGTGCTTGACCAAATCGATGGTTTCGAGCCTGCCGACGGCCGAACGCGCAACGCCGAGCCACTTCTCCGCGTAATCGCGCCCCGCACCATGGAGGTACGTGATGATGTCCCAGTCGGGCTTCACGGTCGTCTCGGGATTGAGCTCGCCCGTCACCGGACCTCCATCGATCAGATGAAAACGGTGCCGGCAAATCGGCGCGAGACGGCCCTTCGCGAGCAGCGGTCCCGATGTCTCGCGCGCTGCCGTGATGACCTCGATGTCGCGCAGCAGTGGCGCATTGAACGTCAGACGATTGGCGTGGTTTGAAATATCGCGCGCCGTAGTCGGCAACTTCGTGTTGACCCGCGGCGCGACCATCACCAGCAGGGTGTCGCCAACCGGGCTTTCGCTCGCGAGCGTTACGAGATCCGGATTGGCCGAAAAGCCGCCGTCCCAATACGCCGCGCCTTCGATTTCGACGGCGTGATGCATGACCGGGAGACATGCCGATGCGAGCACGGCATCGACCGTGATCTCGTTTTCGCGAAAGAGGCGCGCTCTTCCCGTTGCGACATGCGTCGCCGCAATCAGCAGCTCGACCGGCGACTTTGCGCGGATCAACTCGAAATCGACATGCTCGGTGAGCAACCGGCGAAGCGGATCGAAGCCGAGCGGATTGAATTCATAAGGCGACAGCATCGTCGTGAAATGCGTCGTCAGGTGTGACGGCCGGACAAGCCCATTGAGAAAGGGATTGAGCCGCGTCAAGTCCGGAATGGCCGCGCTGTGAACGGCGTGCCAGATCTTGTACATTTTCTCGCGCGCCTTATCGCGAGAGCCTTCGGCTAATCCCGCCGCGAGAGCGACCGCATTGACGGCACCGGCACTCGTCGCGCTGATCCAGCCGAACTGAAGCGTCTCATCTTCCAGCAGCCTGTCGAGCACGCCCCACGTAAAGGCGCCATGAGCTCCGCCGCCTTGAAGGGCAAGGTTGATGTAAGCAGATTTCGGCAAACCGCATTGCTCCCCGCAGGCCAATCGGAAACCAAGGCCAGCGTGATTCCATATCATCAACGCCGGGGGCAAGCGTGTGACCGTGACGCCGCGGCAGAACGACTGGGCAACCACAAAGCTTAGTCACTAGCGTGTAAATGTTACACATGCCCATTGAGCGATTTTTTGCTCAACGCTTGTGCGAACGAAGCCCGATGTTGTGCTCGACGCGTAAGCGTCAACGCGCGAGACCCAAAATCGTATTCGGAAATCACGCGCGTGCGTCAGCTTGCGGCATCCCTGTCATGATATTGGCACGATGTTGGCGCGCGTGGCATTTGGCCGCTCGGAAAGCAATCGTACAGTCGACGCGATCACAATTCCGGCGTGAGAACGGTCTCGCTGATTTTTTTGACCGGCGCATTGGGCGCATCGATTCCGCGCACGACATGGCGGATGCGAAGCCCGGTCCCGTTTTTGAAGAACGTGAAGAGATTGTAGCTCGCTAAGGGTTCGTCGCCATGCGCGAAACCCGCCGACGCAGAAGCGACGCCGACCACCGGAATGGGTTTCGTACGCGACGGCAGCCAGTCGACGCGCGACTGATGATTGTGTCCGTAGAGCACAAGCTCGGCATTGCCACGTTCGAGGAGATGCGCGAAGTGCGCCGCATCGCTCAGCGCCCGCCGTGGCGGCGCGAGATTGGGAAGCGGCGGATGGTGGATGAGAACGACGCGGACGACGCCTTCTTCGCCGAGTGCCGCAAGTTGCTCGCCGGCGATCTCGAGTTGATGGGCGCCGAGCCGGCCGCTGGCGACGAAGGGCGGCGTCTCCACCGCGGAATTCAAGCCGACGAGCGCAATCGGCCCGATGCGCCTGACAAACGGGAAGGCCAGCGTCTCGTTCTCTCCCCCCATGTATTCCGCCCAGCGTGCGACGCCGGGATCGCCGTAGAGGCTCGAATAGATGTCATGATTTCCCGGAACGACGGTGACGTTCTCGGGCGGGCCGATGCTTTGAAGCCAGGCGTGTGCCGCTTCATATTCCTGCGGCAGCCCGAGATTGATGAGATCCCCCGTGATTGTGATATGATCGACACAGAGTGCAGCCGCATCAGCGAGCAACTTGTCGGCGATCTCGCCCTGATGAACACGGCGCCGTTTGCGGATCCAGTTCACATATCCGAGTGCGCGCTTGGTATTCCAATGCCGCCATCCGGTCCCCAAAACCGGCGGCAGATGCACATCGGAAAAGTGCGCAAGCGTGAAAAATTCTGTCATACCGGGAATTGGGCGTATCCTGAGGGAAGGGCACTCTAGCATACCGTGACAACGAGCAAATGCCCCACGGCCGGCAGGAAAGGGAGAGTTCGCCGTTGAGAGAAGACCGCTTTGTCCTGGGCAGGCTCGTCGCCCGTGCCTTCCAGCAATTCTGGCGGCTGACGCGTGGCATGTATCTGGACGTCGAGGCGTGCGTCATCGACGAAGCAGACCGCATTCTCATGGTGCGGAAGGACACGGGCGGCGCGTGGAGCTTGCCGGCATCCACGGTCCGGAACGGCGAAAACCTGGAGGCGGCGCTCCGGCGTCTTATGCGCGACGTGGCAGGCATCGAGGTTAATTCAAAACCCGAGTTGCGCGGCTTCTATACCGAAAGCCCGGACCGGCAGACGGGAATATACGTCGTCCGCAACTGGCAGCAGCTTTCCGCCCCCGCGACCTTCGAAACGCGCTTCTTCGCGCCGGCCTCCTTGCCGACCGGTGTCACAAAGCCGGCCTCCGAGCGAATTAGCCGCTTGGTTGAGGGTCGCACTATTTCCCAAACGTGATAGAAGGCCCCGCCTGCCGGGCTTGCCGGCGTCCTCGAGCCTGACTGTCCGCGCATGTCCCCATCGATCGTCATCCGCAATGCGCATCCCGGAGATATCGTCGAGATATCGCGGTTGCATGCGCGCGTCTTCGGACCCGGACGCTTTGTGAGGTCCGCCTACCGGGTACGCGAAAACAAAGGGCATCTGTCACGGTTCTGTCTCGTCGCCTGCATCGGCAACGAGGTCGTTGCCTCGATCCGGACGACGGAGATCACCATCGGCGGCGCGAAGGGCGCCATCCTGCTCGGACCGGTGGCAGTTGATGCCAACCATCGCACCTTTGGACTGGGCAGCAAGCTCATAACGGCCGCGCTCGAAGCCGCGCACAAGGGCGGCGCCAAGCTCGTCGTCCTTGTCGGAGACCACCCCTACTACGGACGCTTCGGCTTCAATGCCGTGCCGCCCGGCCAGATCGTTTTCCCCGGCCCCGTAAACCCGTTCCGAATTCTGGCGCACGAACTGGAACCGGGCGCGCTTACGGGCTATCGCGGGCTGGTGGTTGCAGAGCCCCCAAGCGAATTGCCGGACAATTGAACGTCGCGCTCCAGGCAGTAACGACATCGTAACGCGAATCTGTCGACGATCGGTCCTGCTCGGCCGTGACGCATGAGTTGTATCCAAACTCATCGGACGCAGGGCAACAGCTTGTCAGGTCCAGTGCAAGCTCCGAGACCATAATTCGCGTACGTGAATCGACTGCAGCAGAAAGCCCGCGATGATCTCAACCTACCTGCTCTACCGGACCTACGCCGCCGACCTGCCGAAAACGCTCGCGCGCATTTCCGCCCAGAGCGATGTGTCGAACGCCGCCAAATATTATCAGGCCAATATCGGCAGCGTGAAAACGGTCGATGACTTCCTGAACAATTCGCGGCTGTTCACCTACGCGATGACGGCCTACGGCCTGAGCGACATGGCCTACGCCAAAGCCTTCATGAAGAAGGTTCTGACCAGCGACCTCACGGACTCGACGAGCTTCGTCAACAAGCTCACCGACACGCGGTTTGCCGATTTCGCGAAAGCTTTCCAATTCTCGACCGATGGCACGCTCGCCACGCAGACCACGGTCGCCCAGAATTCCACGGAAGAGAACGATACGATTGGCCTGTACACGCAGCAGCAGGTCAACAAGGGCGCCGCCGCCTCGACCGAAGCCACCTACTATCAGGCCGCGATCGGCAGCGTAACCTCCGTCGACCAGCTGATGTCGAATTCGCGCCTGCTGAACTTTGCGATGACGGCCTTCGGCCTTGGCTCGGCCAACGTTACCAACGCGACGATTAAAGCCGTTCTGACGAGCGATCTCTCTGATCCCAATAGCGTCGCCAATACGCTCTCGAGTTCAAATCCCAATTTCAAGTTGCTCGCGTCCGCATTCAATTTCGGGACCGACGGCAGCGTGAACGGAACGGCGCAATCGTCTAGCAATGTCATCTCTGCAATTTCGCAGTATTTCAACGCGACCGGAACCAATGCCACACCAGCGGTGGCGAATTACAAAACGCAGTATTATCAAACCGCCCTTTCGAGCGTGACTTCGGTCGACGACTTGTTGTCGAACCCGATCTTGTACAATGTTGCGATGACGGCGTTCGGCCTCAACCCCAACACAGAATCGCAAACGCTCATACGCCAGGTCCTGACGAGCGATCTCTCCGATCCGAACAGCGTCGCGAATCAACAGACCAACACCGCGTATAAGAAGCTCGCTGCCGCCTTCAGCTTCAACACCGACGGCTCGGTCCAAAATGGCGCCGCGCAGACGACCGCTCAGGTCAACAGCCTAGTCAACCTCTATAAGTCCAACTACGATGCGGCCCAACAGACGTCCAACACCACGGCAACCACAGCCTATCAGGATGCGGTCGCCGGCTCGACGTCCGTGAAGGATTTGCTGAACAGCACGGCGTACAACTACATCTTGGCCGCTTACGGATTAGATCCTCTCACGACGTCGAAATACACGATCACGAAGATCTTGCAGAGCGACGCAAGCGACCCGAATAGCTTCGCGAACCAATCGCATAACCCCGCCTATGTCGCGATGGCGGCGGCGTTCAACTTCGATTCAAACGGCAATGCCAAGACCGCTGAGGTTGCCCAAACGGACGCAAACCAAAAATCGACGGTCAAACTGTACATGACGCAAGCCGGCACGACGACGGCAGCGCTGGATCAGGCCGAGACCGATAGCAACTACTACATGACGGCCATCGCCAAGATCACCAACGTCGATGATCTGCTCAAAGACCCCAAGCTCGTGACGTTCATGACCAGCGCCTACGGATTGAAGGACGCAAACCTTGATACGTCCGATCTGCGTCAGATCCTGACGAGTGATCCGCTCGATCCGACGAGCTACATCAATAAGCCGGAAAATGCCAAATATCGACCGCTTGCCGTGGCGTTCAATTTCGGAACCGACGGCAAGACGCTCAGCGTTCCGGCAGGCCAGGCGCAGGACCGCAGCCAGCTCGTCACGACAATGGACGGCTACGTCGAGCAGACGATGGAAAGCCAGGCCGGCGACCAGAGCGACGCCGTTCGCCTTGCACTTTACTTCCAGAAGAAAGCGTCGGGCATCACGTCCGCCTATCAGATCCTCGGCGATAAGGCCCTGTTGCAGTTCACCCAGACTGCTCTCGGCCTGTCTTCAATGATGTCGGCCGCCGATATCGATACTCAGGCGAAGATGATAACCAATAAACTGAACCTGACCGATCTTCAGGATCCAACCAAGGTGAGCAAGATCATCGCACAGTTCGCGGCGCTTTATGACGCCACGAACTCGACCGCCAGCAGTTCTCCGATCCTTCAGATCCTGCAAGGAAATTCAAGTTCTAACGGCATCATAACTATTGATCCGATAACGGTATAAGCCATCCGCCGGCACGGCGCTCCGGGCCGGCGGCATCGCATTCTGTGCCATTAAAGCAGCAGACTGTAGGATCCGGCTAAACGGTCTTTTAGTTGTTGGCGGGCAGGATTACTCTCTGCAGTCAGCCTGCGACGCAGTCCGATGCGAAGGACCCGAGCGATGAAATCTCTTGCTTTCACTTGCGCAGTCTCAGCCTCTTTGCTGCTGTCGGCGGCCGCCGCAGTCGCCCAGCCGCCCCGCTCAGGTTCTGGCCCGCGAGGTCCGGATGGCGGCGTTCAATGGGCACCTGTCGATCGCACGGGGCCGACGTTTGCAGCCGACGACTTCCTGCTCCCGGACTCAGGCTGGAACGGCCACGGCGTCAGCACGGCCGGCGTTGCCGGACCCAATTGGACGCTGAGACAGCCGGTCTTCGGCCCACCGTTGCCGACGCTTCCGACGCGGCGCCGGGGTTACATCATTTTAAACAACGGCAACTGATATCCCTGGCTCGGAATAATCACCCGCTCAGAACGCACGGAATCTGAACCGCGCGAGTACGCTGGTGTCGCGACTGCTGCCGCCGCGTATTCCGCCGTACCATGCCGCGACAAGACCGATGAGAAGGCCAATCCCGGTGACCAGTCCGACAAGCTCCGTCGCCTTCTTCGCCTTGTCGAGCGCCGCAATCGCGTCGGTATAGGCCGTATCGACGCGCGCTTGCGCATCCGCTTGCGGGATACCGGCTCTCGCGGCGACGATCGACGAAACGAGGTTTTTATCGTTCGGCGAAAGTTGCTCGTTGCCGAACGACCTCATGAAAACCGCTTCGATCGTCTTCTCCTCCTCCGGGCTTAGAAGCTGCACGGTGGTGACGGGCTTGCCCTCTGGCGGTGCGGCCAATGTGGAAACAACGCGCGAAAGTGGGCTCGCCGATGTGCTCGAGAATTTCGCGACCGCCGAATATCCGCCCCGGAGCGCGGCTGATTCAGCGCTCGCCACAATCAAGGTGGCAAACAGTACGCAAACGCCCCAAGTAATGAACCCCTGCAGCCCATCGCGATACTCGACTTCATCGGGCGGCACGTCGGCAACGCGCGGACGCACGCGAGCCGCGACAAATCCCGCAATGAGAAACCACGCGATCGTCGCGATCAGCGTCCACGCTGCCGCGATCGAAGCAGCCAGCCACGTATGGGATTGGCCGGGCCATGGAGACAAAAGCGATAGTCCCGCTGCAATGCCGATAGACATCAGAACGAAGTAAAACGCCGTTCCCGCTACCGCGCCGGCAAATATGCCTCTCCAGCTGATAAGCGGACTCGTATCGCGCACGTCGACTATTTCTACCATCGTGGCGTCTCCATCGATCATCTAAAACCCAACAGGCCTAGAAGAAACGAAATGACCACGATCAACCCGATCAGATAGATGATCTCGTGCACTGCACGTCTCCTCACATCATGCCGCACGATCAACTTTGCCGAGAGGAGTTCGTTCCGGAAAAGAACGCCTTCGCATTTGCAGCAACGATATTGGGAGATGTTCAGAAGGCGGTGTGCACTTTACTCATGAAATTGTTGTCTCTGGCGCAACGAAGTCTGAACCACGTAAACCCGTTGCTGCGAGCGAGCTTCACGCGATGGCCGCGTGATCAACGGCATCAGGGCTCAGGAAAGAGCGACGTGCTTCGGCCGGACATCCAGTACGCGAACAATCCGATCCACTCTTTGGCGGCAAGATCGGTGCGCGCCAATCCGGCGGAAATGCTGTCCAACGGACGGACTGCATCCCGTCTGCCGCGCGTTCGAAAATCGACCGAATAGGGCACGACATGGAATCCGGCTTTTCGAAAAACGCCGACCGAACGCGGCATATGGTAAGCCGATGTGACGAGAAGCCATTTGTCTTGCGGATTGGGATTGACGAGAGGCTTCGTGAACATCGCGTTCTCGTAGGTATTCCGCGAGAGGTTCTCGATCACGATGCGGTTCGGCTCGATACCCGAGTCGACCAAAAACTTCCGGATTTCCGGTCCGATCCCCTCACCGCCGAAAAGAGACCCGCTGCCACCGGTGAAGATCACTTTTGCATCGGGAAGCGCGCGCGCGAGGCGCAGCGTCTCGGTCAGCCGTTCCGCCGACTCGTTCAGAGCTAAGCCGCCTCGGCTGTCGGTGATCGCTCCGTCTTCGAAGCCGCCCAATAGAATGATGCCGCTGATTTTCTCCTGCGGCACGTCCGGAACGCGCGTCGCGAAGCGCTGCTCCAGCGGCAGAACGAGAATATTGGCTCCCGGCAGAAAACCGAAAACAAAGAGGATCCCGAAGCTCACCGACAGAAAAAACGCGGCAGGCTTCGGACGCTTCAATCGGAGAAAAAGAAGTCCCGCGGCAAGCGCGAGGAACACGACGTTCGACGGCTGAATGCAGAAAAAGACGACCTTCGATGCGATGAAAAACATTGCGATCGCCCCCCTACACTCGCCCGTCGGCCTCCGAAAATTACGACCGGGCGCGCCCGCGCGCCCCGCCGGCTCGAAGCTCTCAGATGAACGGGTCTTTCATCAAAATCGTGTCGTCACGCTCCGGGCTCGTCGAGAGCAGCGTGATCGGACATTCGATCAGCTCCTCGAGGCGGCGGACGTACTTCACGGCTTGCGCCGGAAGATCGGCCCACCGCCGCGCGCCTTGCGTCGATTCCGACCAGCCCTCGAAGTCTTCGTAGATCGGCTCGATGACTGCCTGCGCGGAGGAGCTTCCCGGCAGGCGCTCGATGCGCTCGCCGTTGAGCTTGTAGCCGACGCAGATACGGATGGTATCGAAGCCGTCGAGAACGTCGAGCTTGGTCAGCGCGATGCCGTCGATGCCGGAAACCTTCGCGACCTGCCGCACCAGCACACTGTCGAACCAGCCGCAGCGCCGCTTGCGCCCCGTGACGGTGCCGAACTCACGGCCGCGCTCGCCGATCCGCTCGCCGATGGCATCCGTAAGCTCAGTCGGAAATGGGCCCGATCCGACACGCGTCGTGTACGCCTTGGCTATGCCGAGCACATAACCGACGTGACCGGGGCCGATGCCCGATCCCGTCGCCGCCTGGCCCGCGACCGTGTTCGATGACGTGACGAACGGATATGTGCCGTGATCGACGTCGAGGAGCGCGCCCTGTGCGCCCTCGAACAGGATGCGCTTGCCCTGCCGCCGCGCCTGATCGAGAAGCTCCCATGTCACATCCGTGTAGGGAAGAACCTTCGGCGCGATGGCAAGAAGCTCTGCCATCAGCTCGTCCTTCGAAACCTCGGGCTGACCGAGCCCCCGGCGCAGCGCATTGTGATGCGCGAGCGCCCGGTCGATCTTCGCGCCGAGCGTCGCGGGCGACGCCAGATCCTGCACGCGGATCGCGCGGCGCCCGACCTTGTCTTCATACGCGGGACCGATGCCGCGGCCCGTCGTGCCGATCTTCTCAGTGCCCGCCGCAGCTTCGCGTACGACGTCCAGCTCGCGATGCAACGGAAGAATGAGCGTCGCGTTCTCGGCGATGCGCAGATTCTCGGGCGTGATGGCGATGCCCTGTTGGGTCAATCGCGTGATTTCGTCCACCAACGCCCACGGATCGATGACGACGCCATTGCCGATGACGGAAAGCTTGTCCGGCCGCACGACACCTGAAGGCAACAGCGACAGCTTGAACGTCGTGCCGCCGATGACAAGCGTGTGTCCGGCGTTGTGTCCGCCCTGAAAGCGGACAACGACGTCGGCGCGCTCCGACAGCCAATCCACGATCTTGCCTTTGCCCTCGTCCCCCCATTGGGCTCCGACCACCACGACGTTTGCCATTTAGTTCAACCTTCTCACTTCTCATGATTTGGCCCCGGCATCGGCCAGGGCCTCGCGGCAATTCCGCTAGCTTAATTCAAGATCCGGCCAAGATCCGGCCGGTATCCGGCTTGTCGTCTCAGGGTCCGTAGACGATCGATTTCGCCGCCGGCCACGAAACGCGATAGCCGTACTCCAGAATTTTTTCCTCGTCCGGCTCGAGCTTGGCCTGGAACGCGATGATGCCGCGCTTGTCGTCGACGTTCTGCGTCGTCGGCGAAGCCTTGCCCGTCAGTTCGACCTTAATGTCGTCGTTCTGCGCCACAGGAACGCGATCGAGGATGGTTACGTCAATGGCCCGCTCGTGCATGTTTTTGACATTGACACGGAAGTTCCGGCTGTCGACGTGCGACGTCGAAATGAGCCCGCTCTCGCCGCGCTTCTCTTCCAGCACCGCATGCTTGATCTTCACCTGATCGTCGATGCCGAAACCAAGATCATGTTCGCTGCCCGGGCTGAGCAGGGGCAAATCGCCGGTGCCGACGAACGTGCCGTCACGGAATAGGAAAACCGTACCGGGCAGCAAAGGCGTGCCCTTGGCGAGCTTCAACTTCGCGTAGAGATAGGCGCTGGTATCGACCTTCGGCACGGCGCGGCAGCTCAACGCCGGCTCGAGCGCCTCCGACGCGAGAAGCACGCGCTTGGCTTCACCCGTTCCGGCGATGCTCGCGCGACCCAGAACCTCGAACGTTGCCTCGAACGGCGCGCTTTGCATCTGCGCCACGGCTTCTTCGACATTGACGGCCTCGGGCGCCGCCCGCTCGAGATCACCACCGCCGAGCGCATCCGCGGCAGCTATATTGCGATGCTTCGCCATCAGGCGCTGCGATGGTTCAGGAGGAGCAGGAGCAGCAGCAGCTACCGGCTTCGGCGCCTGTTCGAAATCCACAAATTGCGTTTCGAGATACGGCGCCGACGAACTGTCGCTTGGCCGCGACGTCGAAAGCTTCAGAGAAACGGCATCCCAATTTTCTCCCGAGCGCTGCGTAATCGCCGCGCGCCGGTCGAGCGACAGTTTCGGCGGCTCGGTCTTCGAACCCGTCTGCAGCCGGGCATCGTACAGCGGCGCCCAGTGGGCATCGGGAACCTGATAATGCACGCTGAGATCGGCCTCGAGCGGCGTCTGTGCGACGACATGAACGCGCACCTCGGTCTGCTCGGTCCGTGCCGGCGCCAGCGCCGCGAGCTGTTTCTCGGCGTCGGAAATCTGCCGGTTGATCTCGCGAATTTTCTGATCCGCTTCGAGCGCGAGTTTGCTCGCATCTCCCGTCGCCTGCGCGATGAGCGCCAGAACCTTCGGCCAGTCATCCGGCGGCGATGCGGCATTTGTCGTTTGCGGACCAGGCCGCGTCGGAAGCTGGGCAAGATTCGCGATCAGCTTCTTCTGCGTCTTCGCAGCTTGCGCCTGCGCGTCGACTGTCGTCCGCTGATCCTTGAGTGTCTGGATGGTGTCCTCGAGAACCTTACGCTGCTTGTCGGCAGCCTCGCTCTCGGCACGCTGCAAAAGCTTCTTCGCCGTATCGACGGACCCGATGTCGAGCGTGCCCGTCGCCTTGCCTTCGACCCTGATAGAACCGGGGATGGCGCTCGATGGCACGTCGCCGATGACGATCGTATGCTCGCCCTTGTCGATGTGGACCTTTGCGATGCGTGTGACCTCGGCGCCGGACAGGAACACCGTCACGTCGTCGATGACCGATGTTGCCGGAACTTCGGCTGCAAGCGCGCTGAACGGCGTGGCGGCCAGGAAAGCTGCCGCAAAGACAAAACGCATCTCGCTGTGACCTTTGGTTGTTTGGTTGACGACGCCCGATGAACCGCCTCGGCGAGTGGCGACCCCAGCCGATTATGGCCGATGCAAAGCGCGAGAAAAAGGCATTGACACGGCCGCTATTAACCAGATTACGCGAAGGTCGCCAGCGAAATTCACGCCGGAAGCACCTTGGCCCGGGCCTTTGCGTACCCCCATTCGAGCCACGGCAAAAGCTCCGCGATATCCTGGCTCTCGACCGTAGTGCCGCACCAGACCCGCAGTCCCGCCGGCATGCCACGGTAAGCGGCAATATCGAAGGCCGCACCCTCGCCTTCGAGCAGCAGCACGAGGTTGCGCATGACATCGAGGCGCACCTCCTCCGATGCGTTCACCAGCGCCGGTTCTGCGAACCGCATCGCGACCGATGTCTGGGAGCGGGTCCGGGGATCTGCCGCCAGCGGCGCCACCCACGGAGTCCGGTCGATCCAGTCGTAAAGTATCGACGACGTGGCGCGCGCCCGCGCGACCGTCGCATCGATCCCGCCGAGACCTTCCGCCCAGCTGAGAGCATCGAGATAATCTTCGACGCACAGCATCGATGGCGTGTTGATCGTGACGCCCTCGAAAACGTCGCGAAGAATTCCGTCCTTGTTCGTCAGCCGGAAAAGCTTCGGCACCGGCCACGGCGGTCGGTATGAAGCGAGCCGTTCGAGCGCGCGCGGAGACGCGATGAGCATCCCGTGTCCGCCTTCTCCGCCGAGCGCCTTTTGCCAGGAATAGGTGAGCACGTCGATTTTGCGGAGATCGATCGCCTCCGCGAAAAGGGCCGACGTCGCGTCGCAGATGACGAGCCCTTGCCGGTCATCGGGAATCCAATCGACATCGGGCACCTTCACGCCCGTCGTCGTGCCGTTCCAGGTGAAGAGCACGTCGCGCGAAAAATCGACCTGCGCGAGGTCCGGAAGATATCCAGGCTCGGCTTCGAAGGTGCGCAGATCGGAAAGCTTCAACTCGGCCGTCGCATCGCGGAGCCAGTTGCGGCCGAACACATCCCACGCCAGCACGTCGGTTCCGCGTTCGCCGAGAAGGTTCCACATCGCGAGTTCGAACGCGCCGGTATCCGACCCTGGAACGATCGCGGCTTCGTAGCCGGGCGGCAAACGGAGGATGCTCCGCGTGCGCTCGACCGCGAGCTTCAATCGCTCCCGGCCATCGGTCGAACGATGCGAACGCCCGACGAGAGCGCCGCTCAAAGCATCCGGGCACCATCCCGGGCGCTTGACGCAGGGGCCGGAGGAAAAGAACGGACGGGCTGGCTTGATTTTGGGCTTTTGAGGTTCGGACATCGGGGCCTCTTAGCACGGAGGCCACAAAAGAAAAAAGGCGGTCGCGAACGACCGCCTTTCCGGCACCAAAGCAACACAAGGGTGCACGTATTCTAATCGAACTTGATCCGAAGGCCGGAGCGGAACTGCTGCAGGACCGCATCCTTGTAGACAATGCGGTTATCGCCAGAAACGGACGGCACCGACGAAGAAATTGCACCACCTTCCCAGAGCATCTGCCAGCCATTGTCCCAGATGATGGAGTCCGTGATGTTCGTCGCAATGCCTGCTTGAACTGCCGCGGCGAAGTCGATCTGATCTTTGGTCGCCTTTCCGCTCGTCGTATAAGTTGCAGGCAGAGCGGTGCTGTTGACACAATATCCATTCGGATAGTCGATGCCTCCAGGCTGACCTTCGCTCGAATTCGTTGTCTGGGTACAGGTGGCAACTTCGTTGTAATTGCGCTTGATTTGACGCCAAGAGAAACCGAAACCACCACCCACATAAGGCGTAAACCGCGTTCCAGTGGGTATATCATACAGCAAATTGAAGAGAGCCGTCGTACGGGACAGCTTCACCTTATCTGTACGCGACACGTCGTAGTCGCTTCTATCGAAAGTGGGGCTTTGGATGTTGGTTATAGGATTGGTATAGGTCGGCCCGTCTGCCCACCGAGACGCGGTCGTATAGTTGGCGTTTGACGATTTGTAGATTTCTGAATCCGGGGTGTAATCGACAGCTATTTCAGCTCGCAGCGATGGTGTGATGTAGCGGCCGAAAGTGAGACCGAATATCGGTGTATTGCCGATGCTGCTGCTGTCGACGTTAGTTGTGGGTCCGGCCTGTTCGAAGTCAGTTATCTTGGCATCTTGCAAGAGATTTCCGCCGAGCATCAATCCGACGTACCAGTCGGAATCCGCGTCATACGTCGGAACCGGAGCGGGCGCCGGAACCGGCACCGCAACGCCGCCGCCCATATCCTTGACGCCACCCCAGTCCGCGGCCATTGCAGGCGCCCCACCGGCGGCAAACAGAAAACACGTGGCGATCCACGCCTTCGCAGATTTCATATTCGATCCCTCAAATCCGGCGCGCATCGACATGCGCGCCACTCAAAGACTCTGCTCAACGCTACGCTTGCGCTAACCGAGCCCTAGGAGGGAACCGCGGTTTCGTTTCGGTGTCCGTGGGCTCCTCGGGAAGGAGGAGCCCACTACGCTTCACGGGGTAAGGACACGCGAACGCGAAACACGCACAACAAACCACACCTTTGGCATTCCGGGCGGAACAGGCGCTACGCCCCTGCTCCAACTCTTCTCAAGGGCGCAACAGCGCCCAGACGAACAATCAGTTCAGATCGTAACGAAGACCGACGCGAATTTCGTTGGTCATCAAATTCTTGGACTTGGGGCTGACTGTTTCGTCAGCCGGCACCATAAAGAAATCGGACGTCTTGGCCTCGCCGAGGTAGAGGAAGCGATAGCCGAAATCGAGGTAGAGAGCGTTGCTCGAGCTGATCGCGACCGGCTCGTCCTTCATGCCGCTGACGTAGGTCGTTTGACCGCCACGGAGACGCCAGGTAACGCCGGCCATCGCAGCCGCCGCGAAGTTGTCAGTCGATTTTCCGCCGAACGTTGTGCCGTCCGAAAAACTGCCGCCCGATGTCTCGTTGTGCGCATAGCCGATGCCGCCACCGATATAAGGATTGAAACGGCCGCTCCGGTTGAAATCGTAGTAGAGGTTGGCAAGCACGACCGTGCTGCTCACATCGAATTTCGTCGTGCCAAGGAAGTTTCCTAAGCAATTGCAATAGGAGTCCGTCTCCGTCTTGGAGTCGAAAAGATGATCGACCGTGATGTCGCCGCGGAACCTGCTGCCGAAGTAGCGGCCGATACCGCCGCCAACACTCCACGCGCCGGATTCTTTCGTGCCGCGGGTAAGCATTGCAGGATCGCCGAAGCTCACCGACGGGCTCATGAACCAGTTATATCCGCCATCGACACGGGCATACCAACCCGGCGACGCAGCCGGCATCGCTTCCATCACGGGGGCATCCTTGAGACTGGTGCCGCCGAGATCGGCAGCCGACGCAGCCAGAGCACTGCCAAGAACAAGAGCCGCGCTGAGCAGTACTTTGCGCGCAATAAGCATGAATTTTCCCTCTCGTGCGGCTCAGCGCGAAGCGCCGGACCGGTACTAAAACCGGTCTCGAATATTACCGAGAAGGCTTAAGACGAGCTTAACCGGCGTCGAAGTTTGGCACGCCGGAGCAGAAGCCGAAATGCTAATGAAAAGTTAATACGATGTGCGTGCGGATTATCGCGCCGACGAACGCCGCTTACGCCGCCGCGGCCGATCGAACGGCGTCGCAGATGTCGCCGACGATGCTCGACACGATCTTCTCGTCATCGCCTTCCGCCATGACGCGGATGACGGGTTCCGTGCCCGACGGTCGTATGACGAGGCGCCCGTTTTCTCCGAGCTTCGCCTTCGCGCCCTCGATGGCCTTGATGACGCGCGTGTCTTCCAGCGGCTGGCCATTCGCATAGCGCACGTTTCGCAAGATCTGCGGCAGCGGGTGAAAGCGATTGCAGACTTCCGACACCGTTTTCCCGGTAGCGACGACGCACGCCAGGATCTGCAGTGCAGAGACCAATCCGTCGCCCGTCGTCGTGAAGTCAGAAAGCACAATATGCCCCGATTGCTCGCCGCCGACGTTGAAGCCGTGCTTGCGCATGTGCTCGGTGACATAGCGATCGCCGACCGGCGTGCGCGCGAGCGTCAATCCAATGGACCGCAAATAGCGCTCGAGGCCGAGGTTGCTCATGACCGTCGCAACGATGCCGCCCGCCGCAAGCTTGCCCGTTCGGTGCCAGCTTTCCGCGATCACCGCCATGAGCTGATCGCCGTCGACGATCTCGCCCTTCTCGTCCACGATGACGACACGGTCTGCGTCGCCGTCGAGTGCAATGCCGATGTCGGCGCGAAGCTCCTTGACCTTCTCGACGAGCGTGTTCGGCGACGTCGATCCGCAATTCAAATTGATGTTGTGGCCGTTCGGTTCGACGCCGATCTTGATGACTTCGGCTCCAAGCTCCCAAAGCGCTTCCGGCGCGACCTTATATGCCGCCCCATTCGCGCAATCGACGACGATGCGCAGCCCCGCAAGACGCAATTGCTTCGGCATCGTGCGCTTGGCGAACTCGATATACCGTTCCTGCGCACTTTCGACCCGCGTGGCGCGGCCGATGCGGTCGGCGTCGACAAGCAGCGATTTGGAATCGGATTCGATCAGATCTTCGATCTGCTTTTCCATCTCGTCCGAAAGCTTGTAGCCGTCCGGATCGAAGAGCTTGATGCCGTTGTCGTTGGAGGGGTTGTGGGAAGCCGACAGCATAACGCCCAAATCGGCCCTGAGTGACCGCGTCAGCATGGCGACCGCAGGCGTCGGCATCGGGCCGAGCAGGAACACGTCCATCCCGACCGACGTGAAGCCCGACATCAGGGCCGCTTCCAGCATGTAGCCGGAAAGCCGCGTGTCCTTGCCGATCACGACACGGTGACGGTGCGTACCCGACCGGAAGACGGTCCCGGCGGCCATCCCGACCTTCAGCGCAATTTCCGATGTCATCGGATGCCTGTTGGCGAGGCCGCGAATGCCGTCCGTCCCGAAATAGCGCCGTACCATGCTAACCTCCCGTCGTGCGGATCAGCCCATACGCGCAGCGCGCTCGAACCGGCAATCCCCAAATAGCGGCAAAACACGTCGTCCGATTACGGCCGGCGTGATTTTCCATCCCCTTGGAGACCATAGATGCCCGAGCCAGCACTTGCATTCCATGCCGTTGGCTGAATTGCCGCAAATGTTACACCGGATTCCACTCGGGGTTGCACGGACTTCGCGCCTTCTTTCCACATTATGAGATTTTGAGACACAGGTTGGCTCGAGTCACGGAATCGGCCCATAGGTCGGCTATTGATGTAGCGCACGCTTCAGGGGCAAAGTCGTTTAGCGGGCGCAATCCGAGGGGTATCGATTATGGCAGTCTTTCTAGCGGTCGCTAACCGCAAGGGTGGCGTCGGCAAATCCACTGTCGCAGTGATGCTGGCTCACGGGCTTGCCGTTCACGGGGGCAAACGCGTCCTGTTGATCGACCTCGATTCCCAATGCAACGCATCGCTCATCCTGATGGGCGGCCAAGGCTGGAACGAAGCCCGTAAGGCCGGTAAAACCATCGCCGATTACTTCTACGACCTGTTCGACGGCATTCCGGCCAACGCCCGCGATTACGTCGCCAAGAACGTCGGCGATGTTTCCCTCGCGAACGGTAAGCCGGCCCCGATTTCGCTTGTCCCCGGCTCCCTCCTCCTCGAGGACATCCAGGGCGAGCTCTACCTGAAGCAGGCGAGCCAGAGCAACGTCCCGGAGGTCGTCGCGAATCGCGTCCGCGGCCGTATGGAAAGCCTCATCCGCCGCTTCGAAGGCGACTATGACGTCGTCATTCTCGATTGCGCGCCGGGCCTTTCGTTTGCCGCCCTCGCCGCGCTCAAGACGGCCGACAAGGTCATCGTCCCCTTCCGTCCGGACTACGTTTCCCAGCTTGCCGTCGACCGCGTCGCTATGCTGATCGAAGATACGCGCAATCTCGACGATCTTGCCGCGATGCCCACGGAGGACAGGCGTTATGTCTGTCTCGCGAACTACGTGCGCAACGACGACCGGGACTATATGATGATCGAGGAAATAAGCCTCGTGCATCCGGTGCTCGAGACGTTCCTGCCGCAACGCAACGGTATCGCCAACGCCTTCGACTACATCGGCCAGCTCCGATCGATCGACGTCAAGTATTCCGACGCCGCCGGCGACGTCAAAGAGCTTCACCAGGAGATCGCCCGCCTGGTTGAATCCGTGGCGGCGAAGAAGAAAAACAAAGTATCCGTTTCTTAACCGTTGCAGGCGAGAAGACGTCGATCATGAGCAAAGGCAAACAGCTCTGGCCCGGCGATGAAATGGCGATGTTCTTCCGCGCCCATATCCGGCGCGAGACAACGCTCGAGGGCGAAGCGGTGGACCGGCTCGCGGCCGCACTGACGAAGGCCGTCAACCGCATGCTCGTTCGCGAGATGCCGGAAGAGCTGCCACTCGAAACCTCGATGGCCGCCGAAGCCGCGCCCCCGGCCGAGTCAAACGATCGGCACGACCGCGCCGAGAATTTCAATCCCTATCGCTTCTCCGCGCTCGTGACGCTGGCGAAGCACGGCCGCGAAGGCCTGATGACGCGCCTGCAGGAAATCAAATCGGCGGAAAGTCTCCGGGCGTTCGCGGAAGCCCAGCACGTACCTGTCGCGGCGTCCGTGAAACGAACCGACGACATTCGCAAAGCCATCGTCGCGGGCGTCGAGCGCCGCCTCGCGGACCGCAAAGCCGCGGCCAGCTGACGAACTTCAACCGGCGAAAGAAGGACGCTTAGTGGTGGCCGAGGCGCCGTCTGACGCAAATCCCGGCCTTCGCCGCTCCATCGGAACGACTCAGCTCGCGCTTTATGCACTCGGCAGCATTGTCGGGTCGGGAATTTACGGCCTCATCGGCAAGGCCGCTGGAGAAGCCGGATCTGCAGTCTGGCTGTCGTTTATCATCGCCATGTTAGCGGCGCTCCTCACCGCTCTTTCCTATGCCTCACTCGGATCTCGCTACCCGCGCGCGGGCGGCGCTGCCTACGTGACCGATCGCGCGTTCAACCGTCCGCTCCTGAGCTTCACCATCGGGCTCGCCCTTGTGGCATCGGGACTGACCTCGATTGCAACACAGTCGAAGATCTTCGCGGCAATCCTCGCCGACATCGCGGACATCGAGGCGTTGACGCCAACCACCCTCGCGGTGGGCTTTCTATTGATCCTCAGCGGCATCGTCTTTCGCGGCATCCGCGAGAGCATGTGGGTCAACGTCGTCTGCACATTGCTGGAGGTCTCGGGAATTCTCCTCGTCATCGTGTCAGGCATCTCCTACTGGGGCACGGTCGATTATTTCGAAATCCCGCCACGGGCCGCGGATACAGGCATCGCCCTCGTCGTATTGCAAGCATCCGTGCTCACGTTCTTTGCGTTCATCGGCTTCGAAGACGCCATCAACGTCGCCGAAGAATGCAAGAACCCCCAGCGCACGATCCCGTGGGGCCTCGTCATCGCGACGGTATCCGCAGCGTTCCTGTACGTGGCCGTCTCGATCACTGCCGTATCGGTGCTGCCGTGGCAGGAACTCGCCGCAGCACCGAGCCCATTGACCGCAGTCATGCAGCGCAGCGCTCCGGACATGCCCGCCGGGTTGATGAGCTTCATTGCGCTCTTCTCGGTGGCGAACACTGCGCTCGTCAATTACGTGACGGCCTCCCGCCTGATCTACGGCATGTCGGGGCAAGGACTTCTGCCGCGCATCGTCGGACGCGTGCATGCGACGCGGAGAACGCCTCACATCGCGATCGCAGCGATACTTGGATTATTGCTGCTGCTCGTCGTCGCTGGAGAAATCGCCGATCTCGCCGCCGCGACGGTCCTCTTGCTGCTCGTCGTCTTCATTACCGTCAACGCGTCACTCATTGTGTTGAAGCGCCGAAACGGCGAAGCTCCGGGACAATTCGAAATTCCTCTGATCCTGCCGGTCGCGGGCATCATCGTCTGCGCGGCGCTTCTCGTCACCCGCTTGGCGAGTGCCGACTGGCGCGCCCCCGCGCTCGCAACTATCATTCTCTTCGGAATTCTCGCACTCTACGCGACGCTACGGCTGATGAACGAGAGCGCCCGCTGATCGGCACCAGTCCCAGAACGGAAGCTTTTTTACACGCCGGGCATGCTGATAAAGCGCGGAAGCTTCTTGATGCGGTCGACCCAAGCAGCCACGGCGGGATAGGGATCGAACGGAACGCCACCCTCCCACCCAAGCGCGACGTACGGCATGCAGGCAACGTCAGCGATCGTCGGCCTGTCGAGCACCAACCAATCCCGATCGGCAAGATGCTTGTCCATAATGGATAGAACGCGCGTTGCCTTCTCCCGCGCGTCGACAACATCGAGCTTGGCTCCGAATTTGTCGTGCCGCCGCGCATCGGCTTGGCCGCGGGCAATCTCGTTTTCGGCAACCATCAACCATTGCGTGACCAACGCCATCGAACCGGCATCCATCGGGAGCCAAGCTTCGCCGCCCCACTTTCGCGCGAGATAGACAAGGATTGCGTGGCTATCTCGCAAAATCAGGTCGTTGTCCTGCAGGATCGGAATCTGCCCGAAGGCATTGAGATCAATCAGCGGGCTGCGCTTATGAGCACCGGATTTCAGATCGACCGGTACGAGATCGACAGGTACATTCAGCAAGGCGCACAGCAGGCGAACCTTGTAGCAGTTACCCGAAAGGTCGAAATCATAGAGCTTCATTGCCATCGCGGCGTTACCTCTTAATCGAGCCCCTTTTCCGTCCCCGCTGAGCACGCACGCCAGACCTCGATGGCCTGCTTCGTTTCCGCGACGTCGTGCGCGCGCACGATCTGCACGCCCGCCGCGACACCCGCAAGCGCGCAGGCCAGCGACCCCGGCACACGGTCCCTCGCAGCGTCTACATTGCAGAGCTGACCGATCATCTTCTTGCGGCTGGCGCCGAGCAGAAGCGGCACACCGAGCCCGTGATAGAGCGAAAGGCCCGCCATCACCGCGACGTTGTGATGAAGATGCTTGCCGAAACCGATGCCCGGATCGGCGACGAGCTTCGCCTTTGGGATACCGGCCGCGACGCACGCCTGGATGCGCCCCTCGAGATAATCGAAAACATCGAGCACAACGTCGTCGTACTTCGGATTGTCGTTCATCGTCTTCGGATCGCCCTGCGCATGCATGATGACGATCGGCAACCCGGTCTCGGCCGCGACCTCCAAGGCTTCCGGATCGTACGTGAACGCCGAAACGTCATTCAGAATGTCTGCGCCCGCCGCAGCCGCACGCCGCATCACCTCCGCCTTGCGCGTATCGACCGAGATCACCGCGTCGGTCTTGGCGCGCAATCCCTCGACCACGGGAATGACCCGGCGCAGCTCCTCAGCGACAGCAACCGTATCCGATTGCGGCCGCGTGCTTTCGCCGCCGATATCGAGAATGTCGGCCCCCTCTTCGACGAGCCGCAATCCGTGTGCGACCGCGTCTTCAGTGCTCGCGAACTGGCCGCCGTCCGAGAAACTATCCGGCGTGACGTTGATGATGCCCATGATGCGCGGGCGATCGAGCGACAACCCGGCGACGCGCGCACGCGGCTCGGAAAGCGCTTGGAGAATATCGGCGGCCGACAAGGCTTCCCGGCCCCAGTCGCCGCTGAAGGCGTCCCCCAGAACCACCGTCCGCCGCTTCGTTTCGGGCGAACCACGCGTCAGGACATCGAGCGCCGCGAACGAAAGCCGGCCGCCAGCAAGAGGCAAACCCTTCCACTCGGAAACGTCGGCCTCATCGACCGCCCGGCTGACGCTCCGGTCCCAGAAGATCGCGCTAGGTTGTAGGTAGACGGATCGTTTCATCTCGATTGGATTCCACTCACGAAAAAGCGGCCGCGATATTATCGCGGCCGCCAGGAAATTTGCGGACCATCGTCCAACGATTACTGCGGCTGCGGTTCGGGCTCGATATCGATCCCGCCCTTTGGCTCACCCCGCGGCCGCGGCGGCTGCCGGCCTGCAGTCGGAACGGCCGATCCGGCCGGCCCCTTGCTGCCGTCATCGTCGGTCGGACGCGCGATCTTGTCGCCGCGCATGATCGCCTGGCACTCGTCGCCGTTGATCGTCTCGTATTCCATCAGCGCCTGCGCCATGGCTTCGAGTTCGGCCTTGTGCTTCGTCAGGACTTCCCAGGCCGTGCTCTGACCGGTGGTCACGATACGCCGCGTCTCTTCATCGATGAGCTTGGCGGTCTCTTCGCTCATGTTCTTCTGCTGCGTGATCGAATGACCGAGGAACACTTCCTGCTGGTTCTCCGAGTAGAGCAGCGGCCCGAGCTTGTCGCTCATGCCCCACTCCGTCACCATCTTCTTGGCGATGTTCGTCGCCTGGCTGATGTCGCTCGAAGCACCCGTATTCAAATGCTCGCGGCCATAGATGATCTGTTCGGCGACACGGCCGCCGAAAGCCATCGCGATCTTGCCTTCGCACCACTGCTTCGAATAGCTGAGGCGATCCCGTTCCGGCAAACTCATCGTCACACCCAGCGCCCGGCCGCGTGGAATGATCGTCACCTTGTGCAACGGATCGTTGCCCGGCACGACCAGATTGACGATCGCGTGGCCGGCTTCGTGATAGGCGGTCGCGAGCTTCTCTTCCTCGGTCATGGCCATGGTCTTGCGCTCGGCGCCCATCATGACCTTGTCCTTGGAATCCTCGAACTCCGCCTGCGTCACGAGCCGCTTGTTGCGGCGGGCGGCGAGCAGTGCCGCTTCGTTGACGAGGTTTGCGAGATCCGCGCCCGAGAACCCGGGGGTACCGCGCGCGATGACCTTCGGATCGACATCGGGGGCCAGCGGCACCTTCTTCATGTGAACGCGCAGGATCCGCTCGCGCCCAACCACATCCGGATTGGGAACGACGATCTGCCGGTCGAAACGGCCCGGACGCAGCAACGCGGGGTCGAGCACATCGGGGCGGTTCGTCGCCGCGATGATGATGATGCCCTCGTTCGCTTCGAAGCCATCCATCTCGACGAGCAGCTGGTTGAGCGTCTGTTCGCGCTCGTCGTTGCCGCCACCGAGACCGGCGCCGCGATGACGGCCGACGGCGTCGATTTCGTCGATGAAGATGATGCACGGCGCATTCTTCTTCGCCTGCTCGAACATGTCGCGCACGCGGCTCGCGCCAACGCCGACGAACATCTCGACGAAGTCGGAGCCCGAGATCGTGAAGAACGGAACGTTGGCTTCGCCCGCAACGGCGCGCGCAATAAGCGTCTTACCGGTGCCGGGAGGACCGACGAGCAGGCAGCCGCGCGGAATGCGTCCGCCGAGCCGCTGGAACTTCTGCGGGTCGCGAAGGAACTCGACGATCTCTTCGAGATCGGCTTTCGCCTCGTCGACGCCGGCAACGTCCTCGAACGTGACGCGGCCATGCCGCTCCGTCAGAAGCTTCGCGCGAGACTTGCCGAAGCCCATGGCTCGGCCGGAGCCCGACTGCATCTGACGCATGAAGAAGATCCACACGCCGATGAGCAGCAGCATCGGGAACCAGCTCAGAAGAATGCTTGTGATCGACTGCACTTCATCCTCGGCAGGCCGCGCTTTGAACTTCACACCCTTCTCGCGCAGGCGGGTCACGAGGTTCGGGTCTTCTGGGGCATAAGTCGAGAACGCCGAGTCGTTCGAGCCCGCGTCCCGCTTCGTACCCGTGATACGGTTGCCCGCAATCACGGCCTCCGAGACGTTACCCTTATCCACGGCGTCAAGAAATTCCGAATATTGAATTTCGTTGGTTCGGCGGGTTGTGCTCGGATTGCTGACGAGATTGTAGAGCGCCAGCAAGAGGACGAACAACGCCGCCCAGATCGCAAGTTTCTGATAATTCGGGTTCATTTTTTTCCTTGATGGCGCCGTTGGCACCAAAATGGCGCGTGCTCGGTGGCACTGCTGCCCCCAAAGTGAGACCTTAACATAGGTGGCGGCTAATCTCCGCACAAGTTTGTGCGTTTACCTTGGTTGTCGGGACCACCATACGTCGTAATCCTTAAGATGTAACGGACGCCAAGGGGGTCAATTCGAACCCGGCAGGATCGAACGGCTCAGCCTCCGGAAGGGCAAAAGGCGCGAGAGAGGGCGCTGCAACGAGTTCATCCCCGGCCCAAAATGACGGTAGCGCCGCCGCGGCACGCGCGGGCGGTCGCAATTCGTCGCGGAGGCGATGCGCAACCGCCCCGTATGCTGCGGTGCCTAACGGTTTGACCGTAATGGCCTCGCGTCCCTTGAACTGCGCCCCTCGTCCCCAGTTTTCGGCGGACCAGCTCAGCGCAAACCGATTATCCCAGATCCTTACGATCTGGGGCGGCAGCTCAATCTCCGTGTGATCGAGCCGGCCAGCTTCCCGCCAGCACCGGAGGAAACGCGGCCCGATCGAAATCATCGCGCCGCCGAGCGTCGCCGAACACCGTTCTTCCTCCCGGAGCCGGGCTGAGAGTGCTTCAATTTCAGAAAGTTGCGGCTCGGGGCTGTCTCCGCCAAAGCGGGCGATGAGGCGCGCCATCACCTTCTGCCGCAGGAAGGCCGGACCGGCATCGAAGGCCCGGCGATCCAACGTCGCGAAAATCTCGTTGCCGAACGAGATGTTGAGCGACGCGACGAACTGCTCCTCCGCATAGGCGAGCGCCTCGCGTGCGTCCCCGAGGCGGCGCGCTGATGTCGCCAGCGCCTGGGGCAGCAAACCGGCCCCAGCAAGTTCGACCAATGCCGAACGCACGCGCGCCCGCTCGTACCGATCATCCGTATTCGATGGATCTTCGATATAGAGAATACCGGGCTGAACGACCGCAGCGATCAGACGCGCCTTCTCGAAGCCGAGGAGCGGCCGCACCAGGGCAATCTGGGATCGGTCGGAGATCGGCCGCTCGCTGCGCATGCCGGAAAGACCGTCAATACCGGCGCCGCGCGCGAGGCGCATGACGAACGTTTCCGCCTGATCGTCGAGATGATGCGCGGTCGCAATCGCGACGTTGCCGCCGCTGATCCCGCGCGCGTGCTCTTCGAGAAGCCGGTAGCGCGCCTCGCGCGCTGCGGCAGCCAGGCCCGTTCGCGGCTTCGCGCCATCCCACGTCAAGATGGCGTGCGGTAAGCCCAGCCGCTCTGCAGCCCGGCCGGCGAGTTCGGCTTCGGCACGCGATTCCGCGCGCAAACCGTGATCGACGGTGGCGACGGATAGCGACGGTGTCGCAAACTTTGCACGCGCCCGCCATTCCGCAGCGAGAACCATGAGCGCCATGCTGTCCGGCCCGCCGGACACGGCAAGAACGACGTGATCGAACCGCGCGAGCCGGTCGAAGGCAGCGTCCGCTTCGAATTCAGTAATCGGTGATGGCGAAAGGCGACCCACGGCTTCTTCAGTTCAGCGGAGAACTTGAGCCCGCCGCTCCTTTTATTGGCAGCCGATCCGCTGCCGTTCACTCTGTGCGCGTGCTTTCACGTTTTGCGCCGCCGTCGGAAACTTCGACGCGAGTTCGGAGAAGGACGAGCACGCCGCATCCTTCTGTCCGAGCCTGTCGAGCGACATCGCGAGCTTCAAGAGACTGTCGGGCGCCTTTCCGCTTTGCGAATAGGTCGAATAGCCCTTCAGGAAAGAGCCCGCCGCCGCCTTGTATTGACCGCGGACGAAATAGGTCTCGCCCAGCCAGTATTGCGCATTTCCCGAGAGCGAGTCGTTGGGAAACTTCTTCAGGAAATCGGTGAATGCCGTTTCCGCCGAGCCATAATCGCGTTGCAGCAGGTAGCCGTACGCCGTTTCATAAAGCTGCTTCGGGTTTGCGTTCGGCTCGCTCGCCTCCGGCAAAGCCGCCGTCGAGACCGGCGCGGGCGATCCGGTGACGCCACCGGCCGGCTCCGGCTGTCCATTGCTGGGCTGACCATGGCCGTCGAGGAGGCCGCCGATGGCATCGCCGCTCGACGAAACGGTCGTCGATCCGAACCCGCCTGCCGCGGCGTCCGCGTGCTCGGCGGCGCCCGCATCCGGGGCGGTCTGATTGTCCGATCGCCGCGGCAAGCCGCCTAAGCTGCGAACCTGATCCGAAAGCTGCTGCACTTGCGCCGAAAGCGCGCGAACCTGCGTCTCCAGCCCCTCGATCCGCGCCGGATCGGCGGAAACCGCGCCACCCGAGGAAGGAAATGGTGCGGCCGCCGAACCACCATTTTTGGCAAGCGACTCTAACGTGCCGACGACCACCTGCATATCGACGAGCTGTTCCTCGAGCGCCTGAACCCTCGCCTTGAGCGCAGCATCGCCGGAAGAAGCTGCCGCCGCAGCCGCCCCGCTGCTCTTCGATGGCCGCGCGTCACTGGTCTGCGCCACGGCCGGAACGGCTGATAGGGCGAACGCCAGCGCCACGACCTGCAATCCCAAGCCACTCCGAAAGATCCCCGCAAGCTTGGCCATTCCCGGCTCTACCCCTAATGTTCGATCGAATGTTAAGTCGTTGAAGCGCCAGTCAACTGCCGCTGGGAGAAACTGTATCCCAGCATCGCGTGCGCCTCCACCTACGCCGGGTCGCAGGACCCATCAACTGGGCCGAACGCAATTATTGCGAAATCGCCTCGACCGGATCAGATCGGGCGCCCCTCACCGGAGCCACCAAAGCTTTTGCAGGCAACCCCGAAGTCGTCTGTCGCGGCGGCCAAGTTCCATCGTAACGCCAGTCCTTTATGTAAACTTCGGCATTCCGGTTCTGAGCCTGGCACAAGGGCCCGCCGCACACCGCGAGGCGGTCCGTGTTCCCGGCGGCTTTGACCTCGATACGATTTTCCGCAATTCCGGACGCGACCAACCGGTCGCGAACGGCCTGAGCGCGCTGGAGCGAAAGCTCATCCGATACGGCGCGCCCTCCGTCGTCGTCGGCACGCCCGATGACCAGGACGGTCAGATCGGGCCGGGCATTGAGCCAGCGCGCCTGACCTTCGACGATGCTGCGTGCCCGTCCGCCAAGGATCGCGCTGTTCTCCGCGAAGAAAACGCGGTCTCCGACATCGACCAGAAAAGCCCGCCGGTATTCGACAGTACGCTCGGCAAGCCCGGCCTTGATCAACGCCCGCTCGTCTGGAGTTCTCTCGCCGCGATCAAGCGCCGCCAGCGCGCGCTTTGCCCGCGAGGCCTCCATCGTTCCAGGAAAGTCGCTGACCACCCGGTCTAGCAGCCGTCGGCCGGACTCGTCGGCGTGATCAGAAAGCGCGTCTAGACCGTCTTCGAGCAGCTCCGCTGCCGTCTCACGATCGGCGGCCTCATCTTGAGCGAAGACACGCTGCGCCAAAATCGCCGTGAAGGCGAGCACACAGCAGAGAACGCCAACCGCAACATTGGAAATCCGCAATTTCAACATCGAACGGCGCCGCAACCTGGAAGATCAAGGAGCCGTTATGCAAGTCCAATTAGGCCAAACTTTGCTGAATCTTGGGTGCGCAAAAGCTCTGTGGGAGTGTGGCTCTTATGAGCCAACACACAAACGCCACACGAAGCGACCTGGAAGCGGCCTAGCCGGCGCAAGGATTAACGCTGGCTAACCACGCCGCCGCTGTTGAGCACGGTCTGCGCGCGGCGGTTCTGCGACCAGCAGGAAATGTCGTTGCAGACTGCAACCGGACGCTCCTTGCCGTAGGAGATCGTGCGGATGCGCGCGCCGTTCACGCCGTGCGAGGACAGGAAGTTGCGCACCGTCGTCGCGCGCCGCGCGCCAAGCGCGATGTTGTATTCGCGCGTGCCGCGTTCGTCGGCATGGCCTTCGATGGTGATGGTGTAGTTCGGGTACTGCTGCAGCCACTGCGACTGCTTCGTGAGCGTCTGCGAGGCTTCGGGCGTGAGATCGACCGAGTCCGTCGAGAAGTAGACGAGGTCGCCGACGTTCTGCGTGAAGTCGCGCTGCGAACCCGGCGTCGCGTTTCCGTATTTGCCGCTCAGAGAGTCGGGCTGCATGTCTTTGTTGGCGCACGCACCGAGCGTCGCGGCAAGTATCGAAACGGCGGCAAGGCGCAGACCCAAGCTCCGCGCGAACGTGGCCATCATTTCGCAAATCCCCTTCGTATCGATCTCATCTCTCGCGCGAGTTGCACACGCTTTGTCCGTGAGAGAGATAGCTGTTTCGTTCCCGCATAGAGAATCGTTCAGCCGAAAATATGGCCAAGTCCGCCGATGACCCACCAAGTCTCTCCCCGAGGAGAGCTTGGATTACCTGGATCCCCCGCGATCCGTTCTCTCAGAGGCTTGTAGCATCGCGTTACGAAGCGCGCGTGCGACTAATTTGGTTTTGAGCAATTTTCTCGATCTTTTCCGCACCAAAAACGGCCGGAAGAATCGACTTTTCGAGCCGCCTGAAATCGGCCAAGCGCGCGTCACGCGTGTCGGGAAAATCATTCCCGCGGCGGCGCCCTAAAAAGCTCAAGACCGAGATGGTGGCGAGCTAATCGCCAACAACTCGGTCTTGAAGATTAGGATGAAAAACGCAGTACTGAGTAACAGGCAGCGCTTAGAGCGCGACCTGCTGCTGAGCATCGAACCCGCCGATCTCCATAGACTGATGCACAGCACCAGTTACAAAGGCTGCGACAAGAACGAATGCGCTCTTCATAGGTAGTCCCTTTGAGTCCAGAGTACCCGCGATTAGCGAGCGACCTGGTCGCTAGCGGTCGGGCCGCCGAGCTTCAAAGGCGTATGCTCAGCTTCGCGACGGCATGCGCCGAGAGCAACAGCCGCGACTACTGCTGACAAAAGGATCAGCCCCTTCACACCCTGCATGGTCATATCTCCTGATACGATTCCGGCAAAAGCCGTACTCTGGGGTACCGGGAGGGCGCGTCCCGATCAAGAACTGAGGGGGCAATTCCCAAGTTTTCCAAGGCAATAGATGCGAAAATGCAACGGGACTTAGTGGGCAAAAGTCAACACTTTTGTGACTACGGTTAAGATGAGCAACACATTGATATTGCTCATCTTTGTGTGTCCCAACAAAGGCGTCGTTAATAATTGAACGAAGCCGTTCGTAAACAGGGTGTTAATTCAGAAGCGGTGACCAAGCAGGGTCCGAAGCGAACGACGGAGTGTCGACCTTTCTCTCGTTGTAGCCCGTGATATCGACCGAGAAGATTCGAGGTCCCCCGTTGGTTCCCTGCGACTCTCGGAAGAACATCAAAACCCGGCCGTTGGGCGCCCAGGTCGGCCCCTCGTTGTGAAATCCTTCCGTGAGCGTGCGCTCTCCCGAGCCGTCAGGCTTCATGACCCCGATGATGAACGCCCCGCCCGTCTGTTTGGTAAAGGCGATGTAGTCACCCCGAGGCGACCAGACGGGCGTCGAGTAGCTGCCGTCGCCCATCGAAATCGGACGCTGGTTCGATCCGTCCGAATTCATGACCCAGAGCTGCTGTCTTCCGGCTCGATCGCTTTCGAAGACAATCTGACCGCCGTCGGGCGAGTAACTTGGACTGGTATCGATACCGTTCGACCGCGTGATCTGCCGCGGCTGCCGGGAACGGAGATCCATCTCGTAAATATCGGAGCCTCCGTCGGGGCGCCCAAGGCTCATGACCACCCGCTGCCCATCGGGAGAAAATCGCGGAGCGAACGTCATATTGGGAAAATCGCCAACGAGTTCGCGGCGGCCTGTCTCCAGGTTCATGATGAAAACCTTGGGCTGTCCGCCGTCGGTATAGGACATGTACGTGATTTCCTGGTTCGTCGGTGAGAACCGGGGTGTGAGCACAAGCTCCTGGCCTTGCGTTAGCAGGCGCACGTTCGCGCCGTCCTGGTCCATGATCGCGAGACGTTTCACGCGCTTTTCTTTGGACCCAGTCTCGTCGACAAAAACGACGCGCGTATCGAAATAGCCCTTTTCGCCCGTCAGCCGTTCATAAACGCTGTCGGCGATGAGATGGCCGATACGCCGCCAGTTCCGCGCTGCCGTTGAAAAGCGCTGGCCCGCGAGCTGCTTCCCGCCCGCGACATCCCAGACCCGAAATTCGGCGCCGACCTTTCCATCGCCTGCGTTGACGACGCGTCCGACGACGAGTGCGTCCGCTTGAATGGAACGCCAGTCACCGAAGCGCGGCGCGGCGTTGACATCCCTGACCTGCTCCAGAAACGACTGATGATCGAGCGGCCGGAAAAGTCCGGACCTTTCGAGATCGGCCTCGACAACAGCGGCGATATTGCTCGCAAGTTGCTGATCGTCGCCGAGAAAGCTTGGAACGGCGATCGGAATAGGCGCGATCGTGCCTTCCGTCTGCGTGCCTTTGAGCTGCGCCATCGCGCCTGGCGCAAAGCCTGGAACGAGCCAGACGCAAGCGGCGGCGAGCGTCGCAACGGAAAAGAGCCTTTTGAGGCGGACTTTCAAGGTCATGGATGGTCTCTCATGCGTCACGGTGCGATTCGGAATTCCCAAGTCGTTGCTTCGCTTCGCGGTCGAATGAAGCAACTTTTGGGCATTTACAGCATTTCACGCGGATCGAAAGTCCAGTCGATGTACTTCCACCCGCCTTCGTATTTGTCCGGAGGCAATCGAAACGGCGAGCACATCCTGACGGCTCTGAGTGCCGCTTCGGCATAAACCTGTCCAGCCGTCGTCGATGGCGCGGATGTGACGCGCGGCTCGCCGACGAGCGTGCCGTCGGCGTTGAGTTCCCAATGAAGCTCGACGACTGGAACCTCGCTGCCGCCACCCGTACCGGGCGGCCGCCAGCAACCGTTGAGCTGAGCCTTCAGCATCCCCTTCAAGAGATCCTGCTCGCGCGCCGAAAGAACGGTATCGGAGCCGGTCTGCGTCCCCGCTTCCTTGCCGAAATTCGTCGAAGTCGAGCTTGAGCCCGATGCCTGCTGCCCCTTCTTCTTCTTGTCCTTGTCGAGAAGAGCCTTCGGCGTTGCGTCGTCCGGCGACTTTTCGAGAAGAGACGCGATCTTGCTCGGATCGAACTGCTTCTTCGCGGCTTCGGCTTTCTTCTTGGCCTCTTCCTGTTTCTTCTTCTTGAGTTCGGCGGCCTTCTTCTTTTTCGCCTCTTCTTCCGCTTTCTTTTTCGCTTCGTCTTCGGCCTTCTTCTTCGCTTCCGCCTCGGCTTTTTTCTTGGCCTCCTCGTCAGCCTTTTTCTTCGCCTCTTCCTCAGCCTTCTTCTTGGCTTCTTCGGCTTGGCGTTCCTGCTCAAGCTTTTGCTCGAGAAGCTTTTTCTCGTCCGGCGTCGGACCGGGCGCGGGCTCCGGCGGCGGCGGTGGCTCGTCGATCTTCTTGGCTATCGGATCGGGCTCAGTCTTCGCCGGTGGTGGTGGTGGAGGCGGAGGCTCAGCGGCCTGAGGCGGCTCAGGCTCCGGTGGCGGCTCGGCCTTGGCGACCTGCTCCTCTGCCGGGGGCGGAGGAGGCGGCGGCGCGTTGGAGGGCTTCGGCGTATCGTTCTTGCTGTCGTCGGGCTTCGGCTGGTCGTTCGCCTTCGTCTCGAGATTCTTCGAATCCTCGCTCCCCTGCTTCAGGCGCAGGAACTCGGATGGCGTGATGATATCCGCTGCGATCGCCGGCGTATCTGGTGATAGCGGCGGTGCCGTAGGCATGGAAAAAAGCGCCCACCCGAGGAGTGAAGCGTGCAAGAGGAGGGACAGAAAAAGTCCGAAGGGCACAGTCAGCACCCACAATCGCTAAAGGATGTTACCTCTGATCGCTGATCCTTGCGACGATCCGGCAGCAGCGGGGCCGAGGCCGTAGCCTTCGCTACGGACAAGCCTCGCGACGAACCGGTCGTCCGAGGGCGGCGACCCGCCGGGCGAACAAGAATGCGCGTGGGCGGCCTCGAACCGCTCGTGCGATGCGCCGACATCGCCCTTCGCGTCTCTCGTGGCCGACGCGCATTCTTGTTCGTCATACGTATCGTCCTTTGGCGATTGTGAGTGCTAGGTGCCTCCCTTCTCCCCATTGAGAACGAACGACAGCTTCTTGAACCCGCCTTGGTTGATGCGGCTCATGACCTCCATCACCGTGCCGTAGTTCACGCCCTTGTCGCCACGCACGAAGATTGTCTCGTCGTAGCCGTTGCCCGCGATTGCCTTGAGTTTCGTCGCCAGGTCGTCGAGCGGAACCTGCGAGTCGCCGATGTAGACGTCGCCATTGGCCTTGACTGTTACTGCCACCGGATCCTTCTTCGGCGGCTGAATTTGTTGGCCCTTGGATTCCGGCAGATTGACGTCGATACCCGTCTGCAATAGCGGCGCCGCGACCATGAAGATGATCAGGAGCACGAGCATCACGTCGACCATCGGTGTGACGTTGATCTCACTCATCGGCATGTGCCGGCCGCGCCGCCGGCGCCCGCTGCCTCCGCCCGCTTTGACGCTCATCCCCATTGGATTTAGGCCCTCACGTCGATCTGGCGAGATACGATCGCTGCGAATTCATCGGAAAAAGCATAGAGACGCTGCGAGATTGCAGCCGAATCAGCCGAGAACTTATTGTAGAAAATAACGGCCGGAATGGCGGCCATGAGGCCAAGCGCCGTCGCGAACAAGGCTTCCGCGATACCGGGCGCAACCACCGCCAGCGAGGTGTTCTTCGAAACGGCAATCGACTGGAAGCTCGTCATGATGCCCCAGACCGTACCGAAGAGGCCGACGAACGGCGCCGTCGATCCGACCGTCGCAAGAAACAGCAGACGCCGATCCAGACGTTCCATCTCGCGGCTGATCGTGACGTCCATCACCTTCTCGACGCGCAGCTGAATGCCGCCAAGCGCGCGGATGTTGCCTTCGACCGAGCGCTTCCACTCGCGCATCGCCGCCACGAAAAGCGCCGCCATCGTGATCGTCCGCCCGCGCGAGAGGTTGGCATAAAGCTCATCGAGCGACTGGCCCGACCAGAACAACTGCTCGAAGCGGTCGCTCTCGACGCGCGCGCGCCGGAAGGCCAGGAGCTTTTCGAAGATGATCGCCCACGACCATACGGACGCGACGCCAAGCCCGGTCATCACGATTTTGACGACAAGGCTCGCCTGCATAAAGAGTTCGATGAACGAGAAGCCGCTCGCTCCGACCGGGGCAACGGCGCTTTGGGCGACATCCGCGGGATTCATTTCACCATCCATGTCGAAGAATTACGATACCCGTACGGAACCGCACGGGCCTTGGAATTTCGGCAGCATTGGGACGCGCCCGGCGCGGGCCCGATGAAGTTTGCGTATGACGGCGTAATGACGTCCACCCCGGCAGTAAGCCATCGCCCACCGCGCTCATTCGCATCGAAAGCTTTTGACGCCCAATATGACCAAACGAGGGCTTAGTGTAGCCGATGGCAATGACGCATCTTCGTGTTTATCCACGAAAAATGCGGCCATTGATCTCACCATGAGCCATGCAGAGCGCCATCGCGAATGTCAATTGGCGTCTGGACGCGGCATCCGGAACGTCCGCCCGCGGATCTAGGCGGAAGAATTCTTTCGCCCTTCGGCGTGCGCCTCGAATGCCTTTCGCACCGTGTCACTCAAACGGAGAGGTTTTCCCGAAATCGACACGAGCACCACGACGACCTCGGCCGAGACCAGAGGCACGCCGTCGCGGCTGATCCTCTGGTCGAGCGTTACGCTGGCCGCCCCGAGTTCCTTGACGCGCGTTTCGACCTCCAGGAGATCGTCCATCCGTGCCGGACGTGCGAAGTCGAAGGACATGCGGCGGACGACGAAAGCTGCCGGCTCACGGCTGTCGGTCCCGTCGATCATGCGCCGGGCGTCGGTGCCGAGCAGCCGGAGAAAATCGGTGCGTCCGCGCTCCGCAAACCGCACGTAGGACGCGTGGTAGACCACGCCGCCTGCATCGGTGTCTTCGAAGTAGACCCGAACGGGAAGGATGTGACGCTGGCCTTCTGCGTCCTGAACGATGCGCCCGGCAAGGTCTGGCCAACGCGCCCCGGTCAAACTTGGCCACCCTCGGCGCCGCCGAGTTCGAGGATCACGATCTCGGGCGGAGAGCCGAACCGGATCGGCAATGACGAGCAGCCAAGACCGCCGGAAACGACCAAATGGCGGCTGTTTTCGACGATGTGGCCATAGGCGTACCGCGAGCCGAACCGTGACGGCACGATCGGCGCATATCCCAAGATGCGGACTTGCCCGCCGTGCGTATGACCCGAGATCGTCAGCGACACGCGCTCCGGCACGACCGGAAAAATATCGGGCTCGTGCGCCATCAGCAGGACCGGCGCATCGTCCGTTATCTTTCGCAGCGTCCCCGGCAGATCGTCGACCCCGACATAGGCGACTTCTCCGCCGCCTACGGACTCGTCGTATTCGTCGTCGCGGCGCCTGAACGCCCATTGGTCGCCGAGACCGGCGAGCCAGAAGGGCTTGCCGTCCTTCTCGAAACGCACGGCATCGTTTTCATAAACGGAAATACCAACGGCTTGCAGCGCAAGGCCTGCGGGTGTCGGGCCTGCGCGCCTGACCTGTACCTCTCGCGACTCCCACCAATCGTGGTTGCCGAGAACCGCATGCACGCCCAATGGCGCCGAGAGCTTTGCGAGCGCCGTCGCCCACGCGCCGTTGCTCACCTTCTGCGAATACTTGCCAAGCCGGTGCCCCACGACGTAGTCGCCGAGCAGCAGAATCGCGTCCGCATCGAGATCGTTCGTCTGGTCGACAATGCCTTCAAGGCGCTCGACCGACATCCACGGCTCGCAAACATGCAGATCCGCGAGCACGGCAAGCTTCAGCTTGAGACCCGGCGTCCAATTCGGCGGCGTCAGGTTGTAGACCGTGACTTTTTCGCGGAAGGCCTCGGCGAGCGCATAACCGCTCAGCGCCGTTGAACCGGCACCGGCAATGCCCGTCATCTTGAGCAGATCGCGACGGCTGATCAAACCCGTTACCCTCGGTCCCGTTCAATCGGATTGTGCTGTGAAATCAAATTCAACGCACCTTGGGCAGAGAATGCTGTCGAAACCGTGAATTTCGCCACCCTAAAGCAGGAACAGCGGCGTTAAGTCCCGTCTGCGTCGTCTTCGAAAATCGGCAGTTCGGGGGAAGCCGCGTGCGCGGGACCGCTGACGCCGAGATGCCGGTATGCCTTCAGTGTTAACACCCGGCCGCGCGGTGTGCGGTTGACGAACCCCTGTTGCAGCAAAAAGGGCTCGACGATTTCCTCGAGCGCATCGCGCGGCTCAGAAAGCGCCGCCGCCAGCGTTTCGATCCCGACCGGCCCGCCTTCGTAATTCTTGAGAATGCAGCCGAGATACCGGTGATCGAGCGCGTCCAGCCCCTCGTGATCGACTTCAAGCATCGTCAGCGCCCGGTCGGCGACTTCGGCATTGATGACGACAGCGCCTTCGACGCTCGCGAAATCGCGGACGCGGCGCAAGAGGCGCCCGGCGATCCGCGGCGTTCCCCGCGAGCGTTTGGCGATCTCGCGCGCACCGTCCGGCGACATCTGCGCACCGAGCACGCGCGCACCTCGGCCAACGACGAGTTCCAGTTCTCCAATCGAATAGAAGTTGAGCCGCACCGGAATGCCGAAGCGGTCGCGCAGCGGATTGGTCAGGAGCCCCGCACGTGTCGTCGCGCCGACCAGCGTGAACTTCGGAAGATCGATTCTGACCGACCGCGCCGCCGGTCCCTCGCCGATCATCAAGTCGAGCTGGAAATCCTCCATCGCCGGATAAAGAATTTCTTCGACCGCCGGATTGAGGCGGTGGATTTCGTCGATGAACAGCACGTCGCGCTCTTCGAGATTCGTCAAAAGCGCCGCAAGATCGCCTGCTTTCGAAATCACCGGCCCCGACGTCGCGCGAAACCCGACGCCCAATTCCTTCGACAGAATCTGCGCGAGCGTCGTTTTCCCGAGGCCCGGAGGCCCCGCAAAGAGCACATGGTCGAGGGCATCGCCCCGCCCGCGCGCGGCCTTGATGAAAACCCTGAGGTTCGCTCGCGCCTGCTCCTGCCCGACGAATTCATCGAGCGATTGCGGACGTATCGTCGCCTCGAAGGCGTCGACGTCGTTTCGCGCGCTGCTGACAAGCCTGTCGGTCATGGTTTGTTCGTGAGGCTATTCGTCTGCGCCGTCAAGTCGAGCGGCAAATCTCTGGGCTGTCCGTGATCAGGATTTGAGGATGCCGGCCACGATCAGCAACGCGCGCATGCCGATCATCAGCAGTCCCGCGGCGAACGCGAGAAACGGCACCCCACCCGGCGCATCGAATGGAAATATGATGACTGCCGCCATGAACGCGAAAACGCCCGCCACCGCCGCTTCGAGCCAGCTGTAGGTGCCGCGTTGTAAAACGAACGGCGTTAAGCCCAGCGCCCCGATCGTTGCCGGAAAAGCACTCCAGACGAACGCATCGATAGCAGCTTCGCCAAGTCCCTCGGCCCCACGTGGCGGCAACAGCGGGTTGGTCAAGGGACTGAGAAACATCAGCCCGAGATCGATGAGGCCCGCAAACAAGGGGACCGCGAGAGAGGTGAGAAGCACCATCCAAATCGTGCGTTGGGCGTTGCTCAGAGTGGTCTTACGCATGATGAGCCGACGTTTCCGATCGATTTTGCCGGTTCCAGGGCCGTTATCGAGCCAGTTCCTTAAGACTTCGCTTGATGAGGCCCGCCGTATCCGCCGCCTGGCCCAGATCCTTTGAAGCAATGGCTACAGCGGCACTGGCCTGGGCCGGGTTATAGCCGAGATTGGTCAACGCCGAGAGAGCTTCCGCGAACGCCATGCCCGCAGGTCCTTCGATCGCGGACGACGGTGCAGCACCCGCCGCCGGAATGGCCTGACCGCCGAGCGATAGCACCGGCGCCTTGTCTTTCAGTTCAGCGACGATGCGCTGCGCCAGCTTCTTGCCGACGCCCGGTGCCTCTTCGACCGCCGCCCAATTGCCGAGAGCAACCGCGCTGGCAATGTCCTGCGGCGCCAGTACGCCGAGAACGCTCAACGCGACTTTGGCTCCGACGCCTTGAATGGACTGCAAGGTCCTGAACCAGCTCCGCTCGAGTTCGCTCTGAAATCCGAACAGCCGGATCGCGTCCTCGCGGACGTGGGTATCGATCGTCAGGGCCACATTATCGCCGGGCTTCAGATTGCGCAGCGTTCGCGATGACGCCTGCACCTCGTAGCCAACGCCGTTGACGTCGATCACGAGAAAGCTTTCGCCGACAGCGTCGACCTTGCCCTTGAGCTTGCCGATCATGACTGCGGAACCTTGGTTGCAACGGCTGCCAGCCGCTGGCGGCTGACGCGGTGATGGGCGTGCGTAATGGCGATCGCGAGCGCATCGGCTTCGTCCGCGCATCCGAACGTTGCCTTCGGTAACAGAAAACCGATCATCGCCTGGATCTGCTGCTTTTCGGCGTGACCCGCCCCCGTCACCGACTTCTTGATCAAATTCGGCGTGTATTCCGCAACCCTGAGACCAAGCCGTGCAGGCGCAAGCAGAACCGCGCCGCGCGCCTGCCCAAGCTTCAGCGTCGAACGCGGGTTCTCGTTGACGAACGTCTCTTCGACGGCAGCCTCGGACGGACTGAAACTCTGGATGATGCTCGTCACGGCGTCGAACAGCGCGGAAAGCCGGTAGGCGAGATCATCGTCCTTCGGTGGCGTGATGACGCCTGACGCGACGTAACCGAGCCGGACGCCGTCGCTTTCGACGATGCCCCATCCCGTGCGCCGCAACCCGGGGTCGATGCCGATAATGCGAATCGTTCGTCCATTCATGCTCTCCGCATAGCACGAACCGCATAGGGCGCCGAAGGCGTCATCGGCGGCGGTGGCAGCGGCGGCGGTTTCGTCGCGTCGGCAACCTTGCCGGTCAGGATCGCATCCAGCGCCTCGGCAACGGCCGGCTCCGTCCAATAGCCCGTATGCCCGCCAATCCCCATGACGTGATTGTCGATGCGGAGCCCGCGCGGCGGGTTGATCCGGCCGCCGATGTAATCGTCGACGCGATAGAGATTGATCCAGCATTTGAGGCTTGCGGCGATGCCGAGCGGAGCCCCCTTCGACGCAGAGTATTCGTGGAAATACTTTTGATAGAGCGTGCCGAGCGGCGAGCCGAACGTCAGCAGCGCCGGCGAAGCGTCGCCGAGCCGCGTGTAGTGCGGGCCGTTATCGCGCAGAAAATCGTAGACGATGACCGAGCCCTGGCTGTGCGCCAGAAAAATCACGCCATCGTAGCCTTGGTTCTGAACGAAGTGTTCAAGAACGAGATTGAGCCGCCCCTGAATGCGCTCACGCCGCAAATGCCGGAACCGCGAGCGAAATGCCGACGGAATGAAATACGCCGCCGTCTCCTGCCGCGGCTGATAATGATGATCGATGAGATCGCGCGCGACATTCACGACGTTCGCAATGCGCCGCCCGAAGAAGAATGGCAGCGCCAGCGCGACGACGGCCGCGACCGGAAGGATATAGCTTCGAAGCTTCACAAAGACATGGTTGCTGTCGAGATAGGGCTGCACGAACACCAGCGCGAAGACGACGATGAAAGCGACGATCAGCAGCGCAACCAGGAATGGATTGAACAGCAGCCGCGGCATGTTCCGCGCCGTGTGCTCGAGATCGGAAAGGCCTCGTCGTGCCCGCAAATGTCTGAGTTCGATCAAAATGCCGCCGCCGATGATGAAGAGCATCACCGTTAGAGCGGCCGCCGCGAAGATGAATTTGAAGCGGCCGATCCAATCGAGCTCGATATTGGGAACCTGCACCAGCTTGGCGACGGCGCTGTTCCTGTCGATCTGATGCGCCTCGATCGCGCGCTCGATGAACGGCTTTGCTTCCTTGAGGGTCGTTATCGTCTCGGCCCGATTGAGGATCGGATAGATCGCGCTGACGACAACCGTCGTCCAGAGCAGGAATTGCATGATCAAAATGGCGATGCTCGTCGAGACGGTCGCCAGGCGCGAGCGATCGCCCGTCTTCAAGGCGCGCAAATAGGCAATGCCGAGCAGCGCCGTGGCGAACAGCATGATCCCGCCCCAGATGCGCCAGCCCCAGATGATGACCTTGTAAAGTCCATTGATGTAGCAGGCAGCCGCCGAGGATCCGGCGACGGCACAATCCACCACATGCGCGCCAGCTCCTCGCTCCGGACCAATCTCGAGATCAGGAACGTTTTTAAGCAGCGGCAACAGCACATCGTAAAACGTCAGCACAAAGACCGAGAGCGCCGCAACCCCGAGCCAGAATACGGTGTCGTACCACGAGTAATCCTGCTGTCGCGTAATCCGGTAGAAGACGTAGAGCGATCCGACGAACATCATCGCAGTGACGATCAGCACCTGCGATCTCACGTCCACGACGTCGGTCGTCAGTGTTGCAGGCTCGAAAAGAAAAAGACCGCAGATGACGGACGTCACGATCGTCAGTGCAGCACTCGGCCCGCGAATGAGCCACCCGGCAACCCATAAGATTTTTCGGAGCAGCCACGAGATCGCATCCCGCGTACGGTCGAGCATCGCGTCCACGAGGTGATGGGATTCGAAGATGACCCGGAAGAGTTGCAGCAGCGTATTGACGCGGCCTTCCTGAACCGTGGTCAGATCGGCCCAGTGCAGCTCCACCGCCTCGATCTCGATGCCGCTGGTGTGCGCGGCGCCGCGGCGTATGACAGGAAAGACCGGCGGCGGCGACCCGGCCTCGGGCTCGGCTATCCGGTTGTATTCGTTGGCGGGGGAAACGCTGTAGCCCGGCCTCGTCGAGGCCAGCGTATCGAGAACGGCGTTGACGCAATACCCGGGCTCGGTCTCACCGACGCCATGGACGACGACCAATCCGACGCGAACCCGGCCCCCTGCCCCAGATGGTCCGCCCGCCGCCATTTACTCCCCCTCGTACGCAACATGTGCAGCAATCATAACTTTTTTGGCGAGGCGGGCGATAGCCCCTCTCACCGACGCTGGCCCTCGTCAGAACCTGAGATTTGGGCTTTAGTGTTGCCGATCGACCAGCATCTTCGTAACCAATCCAACTGGAGAGGAAGTCATGGACCCCGCATTTGCACATCCCCTCTGGATTGTGGCGGGCGTATTACTGTTTTTCGCCGGTTTCTGGCTCTTTCGATGGTCCCAGCGTAACAGCGCGTCCGCCGAAATTGCAGCAGCAACAACCGAAGCCGCCGTTAACAAACTTTTGAAAAATCCGGCGGCCAAAATTCCCGCCGACGCACCGAAGCCCGCAAAGAAGCGCGCGGCCGCAAACTTTCGCAACGCCATGGCTCAGCTCGCCGGGATCGTCGGCCTACTGATGATCATCGCCGGCCTCGTCTACGCAGTGTTCGGGATATTCTATTCGGGAGAATAGCGGCAGCGATTGCCCGCCTCAGGCCGCCGTCAGCTTCTTCATGACCTCATCCGAAATCTCGAAGTTGGCAAAGACGTTCTGCACGTCGTCGTCATCCTCGAGTGCCGCCAGCAGTTTCATAATCGACTGGGCATTGTCCTCATCAACGGGCGTCGTGAGGTTCGGTTTCCAGATCGCTTTGACGCTTTCCGGCTCGCCAAGCTTCTTTTCGAGTTCGCCCGCGACCGTGCCCAAGGACTCGAACGCGCAGGAAATCACATGTGCGGTGGCATCCGATTGCACGTCATCCGCACCGGCCTCGATCGCGGCTTCGAGAATGGTCTCCGCGGAACCGGCGGCGGCTTTGTACGTGATCTCGCCGATGTGATTGAACATATGTCCGACGGCGCCGGTCGCACCGAGGTTGCCGTTGAATTTCGTAAACACGCTTCGAACAACGCCGCCCGTCCGGTTGCGATTATCAGTAAGGGCTTCGACGATCACCGCAACGCCGCCGGGCGCATAGCCCTCGTAGCGGACCTCTTCATAGTTCGCGAGATCACCGCCTTGCGCCTTCTTGATGGCGCGCTCGATGTTATCCTTCGGCATATTCTCGGCGCGCGCTTCCTGGATTGCGAGGCGCAATCTCGGATTCATCGTGGGGTCGGGCGTACCCGACTTCGCAGCAACCGTGATCTCGCGCGCAAGCTTCGCAAAGAGCTTCGAACGCATCGCGTCCTGCTTGCCCTTGCGGTGCATGATGTTCTTGAATTGCGAATGGCCGGCCATGCTCGTGCTCGCTCGACTTGAAAAATTGCGCTGAACTGAAGTCCGTCTTTTGCGCAACGGCCGCCCGCCGGTCAAGAGAGCGACGGCGGCCGACCGAAAGGCCCGCGGTCCCGGCCCTAGAAAGCTTGGAAAACTGGCAGCGCGCGCCGCCTCAATTCTGCTGCCAGAACGCCGGAACGGCGGGCTCGAGATGCGGCCCAAGGCGCAAAGGTGCCGTGTTGACCGCCAGCCCCGTTGCATCGTCAATGTCGACCGCAAGCCCCGAAATCGTTCCGGGACCAGCCGCCGGCTCGAAACGGCCGCGCGGAATCCGTGTCAAAAACCGGTTGATCGGCTCTTCCGTATCCATGCCGAGCACGGAGTTGTAATCACCGCACATGCCCGCGTCCGACATATAGGCCGTGCCGCCGGAAAGAATTCGGGCGTCCGCCGTCGGCGTATGCGTGTGCGTCCCGACGACGACGCTGACGCGCCCGTCGAGAAACATTCCCATCGTCTGCTTTTCGCTCGTCGCTTCGGCGTGAAAGTCGATCAGGATGGCGTCGGCGCCGTGTTTCAATGCGCACGCCGAAATCTCCGCATCGACCGCGCGAAACGGGCAGTCGAGTTCGCTCATGAAAATGCGGCCCATCGCATTGACGACGAGCACATCCGCTCCACTCTTCGCCTTGAGCAAAGTTGCGCCCCTTCCCGGCGTTCCCTTCGGATAATTCAGTGGCCGGATCAGCCGCTCCTGACGCTCGATGAAAACCAGTGCCTCTTTCTGATCGAACGCATGATTGCCGAGTGTTACGCAATCGGCGCCCGCGTCGATCAGATCATTGAGGATCGTTTCGGTTATTCCAAAACCGCCAGCGGAATTCTCGCCGTTGATCACGACGAAATCCAGCCCATAGCGTTTGATCAATCCCGGCAACGCATCGCAAACCACCGTTCGGCCCGGGCGACCGACGATATCGCCGAGAAACAAGAGACGCATCAAGACTTCCGGATCAAGGATCGAAACAACGTTGCGGGCCCGAGGGCGTCAGCACCCAATCGAGTTTCTCGTCATAGCTTTCGGCCGGGACCACGTCGACCCTTTGTTCATCGTAGGCAACGCCCACGGCGACGACGCGCTTCATCTGCCTTAATCGCCGTAGCGTCCGGTCGTAAAAACCGCCGCCGTAACCGAGCCTGTAGCCCCTCGCGTCGAACGCCAGGAGCGGCACGAGGAGAACATCCGGGTCGACCGCAGGCTTGTCGTCGAGCGGCTCTGCGATACCCCACTGCGCCGGCGCCATCACATCGCCCGGCGACCAAGACCGCATCAGAAGTGGCTTTCCGCGCCCCTGCATGACCGGGAGCGCCAGCTTGAACCCTTCGGCCTGCAGCCAAGTCATCAGCGGCGCCGGATTGATCTCGTCGCGGATAGCCGCAAAGCCCGAGACGACCGCATCGGGCTTGATGCCCAGAAAATCGAGGCCCTGGGCCGCAATCTTCCGGCTCGCCTCCGCCCCATGACGCTCAAAGGCCGCTTTCCGCCGGCGAAACGCTTCGGCTCGCAACTCTTTTTTGGCGTCTGGCATAACTTCCGAAGTCAAGCGGCTCTATCCGTCGAAAAAAGCAAATGCCGCGAAGGCCGTTGGGAACATGATCCCGCGTGGTCCCTACGAGCGTAGGTGGGCACCATATGTCCGAAGCCACGGCTCCGGACAGGGACAGCACCCGTGCGGATCTTATAGGCCCCCGGGTCATTTGTCCCTGACGAGCCCCGCAGCACCCCTGATTTAGGCGAGATACCAGGAAAAATCCAGGGCCAGTCCCAGCGCTATCCCGGGATAGCACTAACCTTTGGCCCGCCGCCTCACCGGCTCGATGTCTTCGTCCTCGTGATCGGAACCGGCCTCCTCGGCCTCGATGCTGCGAATGGCGGCCGACCGGACCTCCGGCGCGCTGCCTTCAAGCAGCTCGTCCACGTCTGCCCGGGCATCGAACAGCTCGTCGGTCACCATTAATGCAGCCATGAGGATGAGCCGCTCGTCGCCGACCGCGCCGTGCTCCTGCAGCATTCCATCGAGCTTGGAGCTTAGATAATCGACGATATCCGTGAGACGCCGCACATCGTGCTCTTCGCACGAAAAGCGATAGGTGCGTTGATTGAAGGTGAACGGGACTTCGGCCATTCTATCCGGCAGCTTCGCCGCTCTCCGCCTGAACGACGCGCACAGTCAACCGCTCTCGCGCAGACTATGAAGCGAATCGAGCGCCCAATCAATCCGGTTGAGCGCATCCGCCGACCGCTGCTCGAGCTCCGCGATACGCTGATGCGCAGCCGCCAACTCGGCACGCAAGCGCGCGTTCTCCGACCGGAGCTCAACGTCGCCCATCGGTTTGCGGGCAGGTTTGACCTCTTCCCCGCGCTTGATCTTGACAGTGTTGCGTTCAGTCATGGCCTCTAATCGCCCTCTCGGGCGACACGATTGACGCACCTATCACCTATAGTCGCCGCCTACGTTACGTGGCGAAGGTAAACGACGTCAATAAACGAGACCGTGTTTGTACCCCTGTTGGACGAAAAGATTTGCGAGGCCGTAACTCCAATCACGGGGGCTATTTGATTGACAGCGGGCCACCAACTGACGTTAAAGACCCGCAATTCCTGGCGATAACGGCGATCAGGCGGTATCTCGTCAGATCAAGCATAAATCTCTTACTCCGGAGGACCCCCGAGAATGACTGTGAAGGTGGCGATCAACGGTTTCGGCCGCATCGGTCGTAACGTGCTGCGCGCAATCATCGAGAGTGGACGCACGGATATTGAAGTCGTCGCCATCAATGATCTCGGCCCCGTCGAAACGAACGCTCATCTGCTGCGTTATGACAGCGTGCATGGACGGTATCCAAAAGAAGTGAAGGTCTCCGGCGACACGATCGACGCGGGCAGCGGACCGATCAAGGTCACCGCGATCAAGAACCCGGCAGAACTTCCGCACAAAGCCCTCGGCGTCGATATCGCGTTCGAGTGCACGGGCATCTTCACGTCGAAAGAGAAGGCGAAGGCGCACCTCGATGCGGGCGCCAAACGCGTGCTCGTTTCCGCGCCTGCCGACAACGCCGACCTGACCGTCGTCTACGGCGTCAACGACGACAAGCTGACGAAGGACCACGTCGTCGTCTCGAACGCATCGTGCACGACGAACTGTCTCGCTCCGGTCGTCCACGTCCTCCATAACGCCATCGGTCTTCAGCATGGCTTCATGACGACGATCCATTCCTACACCGGCGATCAGCCGACACTCGACACCCTACATAAGGATCTCTATCGCGGCCGCGCCGCCGCGCTGAACATCATCCCGACGACGACGGGTGCCGCGAAAGCTGTCGGCCTTGTCATCCCGGATCTAAACGGCAAGCTCGACGGCGCCTCGATGCGCGTGCCTACACCAAACGTCTCGCTGGTCGATTTCAAGTTCGTCGCCAAGCGGAATACGACGGCCGAGGAGGTCAATAACGCCATCATCGAGGCATCGAAGTCGAACCGCCTTGCCGGCATTCTGGCGACGACCAACGAAAAGCTCGTTTCCATGGACTTGAACCACGATGCCGCGTCATCGACGGTCGCCCTCGATCAAACCAAGGTAATCGACGGGAACTTCGTCCGCGTTGTCTCGTGGTACGACAACGAGTGGGGCTTCTCGAACCGCATGGCCGACACCGCAGTCGCGATGGCCAAGCTGATTTGATGGAATTCAGGCGGGCGCTGTGAAACAGCGCCCGTTTTCACGAGTAAAGGGATGAAAACGCCTACGGAGGCAAAAATGAGCGACAAACTTGAGGATATTGCCCGCGCCCTCGTTGCGCCCGGCAAAGGCATTCTCGCTGCCGACGAAAGCACGAGCACGATCAAGAAGCGCTTCGACACGATCAAGCTCACCTCGACCGAGGACAGCCGCCGCGATTACCGCGAGATGCTGTTCCGCGCGACCGAGGGTATGAAGAACTACGTTTCGGGCGTCATTCTTTATGACGAGACGCTACGGCAGAAGGCGAAGGACGGCACGCCCCTCGTCGACATCATGAAAGCCGCAGGCTCCATTCCGGGCATCAAGGTCGACGTCGGAGCCAAGCCGCTCGCTGGCCCGACTTCAAAAATCGAAACGATCACCGAAGGCCTCGACGGCATGCGCGAGCGCTTCGCCGAGTACCATAAGCTCGGCGCACGCTTCGCAAAGTGGCGCGGGGTCATCACCATCGCCGACGGCCTGCCGAGCTGGAATTGCGTGAAGGCCAATGCGCACGCACTCGCCCGTTACGCCGCCCTCGCGCAGGAAGCAGGCATCGTTCCGATCGTCGAACCTGAGGTTCTGATGGACGGCCCGCATTCGAGCCACGACATCGACGAATGCTACCGCGTGACGGCATGGACGCTGCGCACCGTGTTCCGCGAGCTCTACGACGCGCGCGTGGAACTCGAAGGCATCATCCTGAAGCCGAACATGGTCATCGCTGGTCAGAAGTCGCCGAAGCAGGCGAGCCCGGCCGAAGTCGCCGAAAAGACCATCAGGTGCCTCAAGGAAACGGTACCGTCCGCGGTCCCGGGAATTGCCTTCCTGTCTGGTGGCCAGTCCGACGAGGCGGCGACAGAGCACCTGTCGCTTATGAATGCGTCCGGCCCGTTGCCATGGCCGCTGACGTTCTCTTACGGCCGTGCGCTGCAAGCCGCAGCGATCCAGGCCTGGGGCGGAAAGCCGGAGAATGTCGCTGCCGGTCAGCGCGCCTTCACGCATCGCGCCAAGATGAACAGCCTCGCCGCGCTCGGCAAATGGAACGAGAAGCTGGAGAAGGCGGCCTGAACTGGCAACCCCTCACGAAACAGAATTGCGAAACAAAAAAGAGCGGATCGTTTGATCCGCTCTTTTTTGTCTGCAGCTCACCGAACGGCCGATAGCTCCGGCTCAGTTCAGGAAGATGTTCGAAAGCGCATCCTGGATGGTGCCGCCGGTCGATTTGCCCTGCGGCTTCTGTTGCTTCGCTGATGCGCTCTTCTTCGCGTTCTTCTTCGACGACGGGGGCGTATCCATCATGCTGTCCGATCCGGCATCGCCAATCGTGGTACCGCCGCGTTGCTCGTTAGACGCGCTCGGCGAATCCGATTCCGTCGGATCGATCGCTTCCGGCGCCGTATAGCGGACCGGGTGTCCGCGCAGCGCCGACATGACCCGTCCATCATGACCATAGATGTCCTGATAGGTCAGAAGCCGGCCGTCATCATCGACGCGGGCCGTAAAGTACACGAGATAGACCGGCACTTCTTTCGACAGCGTAACGTTTGCTCCACCATCCCAGAGCTGGCCAACCTTCTCGGTCGAGTAGCCTTTATCTTCGGCGAGCAGAACTTCCGCCGTTCGGCGTGGCTCCTCGACGCGCATGCATCCATGGCTCAAAGCACGGAAGCTTTGACCGAAGAGACCGCGCTCCGGCGTGTCATGCATGTAGACGTCGTGCCGGTTCGGGAAGCGGAATTTGACGAGACCGAGTGGATTGTCGGAACCGGGCGGCTGGGTAAAGCTATACTGCCGGATATCAGCCGTGCTCCAGTTGACGGAATCTGGATCGACCGGCTGGCCTTTGTAATAGACCTGCAGCTTGTAGGCCTGCAGCACGCGGGAGCCCCCACCGCCACCACCGCCGAACAGCTGGTCGAAGAAGCCGATACCAGTAGAACCGCCGGACGCACTTCTGAGCCGCGGCAGAAGCTCCTTGGCCTTGATGCCATCGGGCATGCCCCAGCTCGGATGGAAGATCACGAACTGCATCTTGGACGAGAGCACTGGCGTCGGCCAGGACGGTTGACCGACGATCATTTTCTGCTTGAGCTCTAGCTCGTTACCCTTCCAGATTTCACTCGTGAACTCGGGAATATTGTTCATCACATAGAAGGGCCCGAGATCCACGGGCAGCCACCGCCAGCGTTCCATATTCACGATCAGCCGGTCGAGATTGCGCTTAGGATCGACTTTCTTCGGCTCGCCTTCCTTGTTCATTGCCTCGCGAACGCGATTGGTCACGACACCGTTGGCCTTGAGGCCATTGTCCTGCTGAAAGGCGCGCACCGCGTCGGCAAGTTTATCGTCGTAGACGCGTTCGTCCGCCGAATTTTCCGCCGGTACCTTCAGGCGTTGGCGGAGGAGCGACACCTGATCGTCTTCCGCGCCGGGCTTCAACTGCTTGCCTTGTGGCAGCTTGACTAGCAGCGCCGGATCGACCGGCTCTTCTTCCTGCTTCGGACCGCGCGCCTTCAGCAGCGCTTGGCGCAGCCGCTCGAAGCCGACGTGCTTCGGATTGAGACCGCGCAGGTATGCATCGGGCTCCGCAACGCTCGCCAGTTCGCTCACCACTGCCTTCGGATCTTTGACTGGCGGCTTCATGTCGAGAATATTGCTGAGCGCCACGGGATCGAGGCGGCCGCCACGCGCAAAGCGCGCGTATTTCAACGCCGAAAGCGTTAGCTGAGCTTCCGCTGCGCCCTGCGCTTCAGGGCTCGCCCCGCTGGAAAGTTCCGACACCGGAAAATCGCTGGGCTCGAGACCCCAATCGTCCGCGCTTCTGAGCGTCGAGATCACGGCCTTGGCTTTATGCGTGAACGCGCCGTCGTGCACCCACACGGGTTCGGTTCGCGAGTTGTAGAAGTCGCGCGCCGCCGCAACGTCCTCGCTGACGTTGTCTCGGCCTGCGAGAGATTTCTCGCCGAGTTTCGCACGCACCGCCTCAACGACCGGACTGACAGGCTGCGCGACGGGTGCCGCAACGACCGGCGTCGCTTCCGCCTTCGGTTGAGCTGCAGCTGGCGTTGCCGGAGCTGTCGCCGATGGCGGCGGTGTCGATACACTCGGCTCTGCAACAGGAGTCGTCTCGCTGGCGGGCGGCGTAACGGCCGCCGTCGAAGGTTGCGGAGCAGCCGGAGTTGTCGCCGCGGGCGATGAGGTGGCAGCTTCAGCCGCGTCTCTTGGTGCTTCTGAAGAGGGAATGGCGCCGGTTGTTGCAGGCGTCCCGGACGGCGGAAAGTACGTCGTCGTCCCGTCCTGCGAATTCCGAACCGTCGGCTCTGACATGGCGGCAGGAATGCCGCCGGCTAAACCAATCCCCAACAGGCTAACGCCGATAAGGCGAAGAGAAAATTTATTCATTCCCCGTTTGGCTCCGATAGGCGAGAGGCGCGGCGATGCCAGCGTTGCCGACACTACGTGAGCCCTCAAGTTGGCGGAAAAACGCCGAAACTCAGAGATGGGCAACCATCGCCCGTCCCCCCACGTTGGTAAACTGCGTAAGGCTCGGAATCCGGCGAAAAAACCGGTCTGTGACCAAGAAAACTCGAATCGTCTTGAGTATAGCCTCGATTGCTGCGACCCAATGCGGGAAACCAACGTTGCCACACACCTAGAATGCCCCCGTTCTTGTTTCCGCCGCAATCGGCTTTGAAGAGCGGGCCTGAACCGGAGCCTTATCGCGTGTCGAGCGCCACCGACCTTTATCTAGATTTCGAGATCGATGCAGGATCTACCGCAGCGCACGCAGCGAGCGTGCTGAAGGCTGCGTGCGATGCCGCGCATGTCGCGAGCATTCTCATTCGTCCTGCAGAAGGCTCCGCACTCGACGAAGCCACTGCGCGCGCACTTATCGCTGAGGCTCAGAAAAGGAATATCGCGGCCCTCGTCGCCTCGAGCCTCAACGATGCGACGAAACTCGGCGCCGACGGCGTCCACCTGCCGTGGTCGCGCGAAATCGTCCGCGAGTTCAAAACTTTGAAGCAAGCGGCCGCGCCTGGAATAATCATCGGCGTCGATGCCGGGCGCAGCCGTCACGACGCGATGGAAGTGGCGGAAGCGGGTGCCGATTACGTAGCCTTCGGCGTTCCACCTCACGTCGAAGACCGGGAACGCGCCGCCGAGCGCCAGCTCGATCTCGTCTCATGGTGGAGCGAAGTGGTCGAAATTCCATGCGTCGCCTTCGATGTCGATGATCCCGACGCTGCACATTCCCTCGCCGCAGCCGGCGCAGACTTCGTCGCCGTGCGCCTCACGTCCGCCGATGCCGCGGAAACGGTCGCTTCTGAAATCCGCCAATTTTCCGAGGCGTTGAGAATTCCGGAGCCCGCGAAATGATCGGGCGCGTCGCGAAATTCGCAGCCTCCCTCGTGCTGTCAGCGGTCTTCGGCGTCGCCGCAGCAGCGCCGGTGCTAGCCGAAAGCAGCTCTTGGATCACGAGGGAAACCGAAACGCCGGTTCCGAAGCTCGCTCCGTCGCCGAAGAAGCCCGCTAACTCCGCTGCACCGGCAAAGGCGCCGGACGGAACGACCGACATCCGGAAATCAATTCCATCGACGGTGCCGGCGACCGGTGATGACGCGGCCTATACGGCATTCGATCAGGGCCAGTATCTGACGGCTCTGAAACTCGCCGAGGAAGCGGCCGCACGCGGCGAACCCCAGGCCAACACGCTGATCGCGCGCATCTACACGGAAGGTCTCGGCGTCCAGAAGGACGACCGGAAAGCCTTCGAATACTACAAACGCGCCTCCGACATGGGCGATATCCAAGGCACCTTCGCGCTCGGCATCTCCTACGCCGAAGGCCGCGGCGTGAAGAAGGATCGCAAAGCCGCCGCCAACTTTTTCGAAAAAGCGGCGCTGACCGGCCAGGCCGAAGCCAACTACAATCTCGGCCTTCTTTTCCTCAAAGGCGACGGCAAGCCCGAAAACCCCATTCGCGCTTTCCAGCACATCCGCTACGCCGCGGAAAAAGGCTTGGCGCAGGCCCAGTACGACCTCGCTGAGCTTTACCAGACTGGAACGGGCACCAATGCCGACGCGCTCGAGGCTGCACGATGGCTCTCCCGTGCCGCCGAGCAGGGCTATCCCGAAGCCCAGTACGATTACGCCGTGCGCCTCATCCAGGGCATGGGCCTGACGAAAGACGAGCCCAAAATCCCGATCCTGATGAAAGCCGCGGCCGACAAGGGGATCGTCGGCGCGCAGAACCGCATGGCCTACATTTACCTCGACGGCATCAAGGTGAAGAAAGACCCTATCGAAGGAGCGAAGTGGCGTCTGATCGCCAAAAAGCGCGGTTTCGACGACAAGACGCTCGACGACCTGATCGCCAAAATGCCGAAAGCCGACCGCCAGAAAGCGGAGACGGAAGCATCCGCCTGGACCGACCGCATTCAGGCCGACACTGGCATGGCCGAAGCGCCGTAGCCTTTCAGTCGCCTTGCCACCCGGTGCAAGAGCCGTTAGAGCCCGGCTCTCCCCTTTTTGCGCCCGTCCGGACCAATGAAATGAATAACGTATCCCCGACCCTCAACGTCATGATCGCGGCGGCACGCAAGGCGGGGCGCAGCCTCGTTCGTGATTTCGGCGAGGTCGAGCAGCTGCAGGTCTCGATCAAAGGCCCGGCCAACTTCGTTTCCGCCGCCGACCACAAGGCGGAAGACATCATCTTCAAGGAACTATCGAAATCCCGCGGCACCTACGGCTTCCTGATGGAGGAACGCGGCGAAATCGTCGGCGCCGACAAAACGCATACGTGGATCGTTGATCCGCTCGATGGCACCACCAATTTCCTGCACTCGAACCCGATGTTCGCCGTCTCGATCGGCCTCGAACGCGAAGGTCAACTCGTTGCAGGCGTCATTTACAATCCGGCAACCGACGAGCTTTTCACGGCTGAAAAGGGCAAGGGCGCGTACATGAACGACCGCCGCCTGCGCGTCGCAGCACGCAAGAACCTCGGCGATGCGCTCATCACGACCGGCATCCCTCATCGTGGCCGCGAGGGACACGCACGGTATCTGAAAGAAATGGACGTGATGATGAAGGAAGTCGCGGGCATCCGCCGGACGGGTTCGGCCGCCCTCGATCTCGCATTCGTCGCCGCCGGCCGCTTCGACGCCTATTGGGAACACAACCTTCAGCCGTGGGACGTCGCCGCGGGCATCGTCATCGCCCGCGAAGCCGGCGCTTTCGTCACCGATTTGAACGGCGGCGATAAGATGCTGGAAACCGGCGACATTCTGGCGGCCAACGCCACGATTCACAAAGCTTTGGGGTCATACCTGATCAATAAGGCCTGAATCGTGCTGCATGGTCGCGTTCTGGCCGCGACTTCGGCATGAAGTTGCCCGTTTTCGATGGGACAGCCTTGCGGTAAAGTTCTGGCGGATAGCAGGGCTTCGGAGGGCGAGGAATAATGGCCAAGATCCGCCCGGGCGAGGCTTCGGCACTCGCGCCGGTTTCACGGCGGCTGACACCACCCGGTGTCTTTTTGCTGCGTATGACGATCTTTTTGACATTGGTCGGTTTTCTGGCCGCGATACTCTTTGATCAATTGCAGCGCTCCTTCCTGAACAATCCGGGCCTCAATGGCCTGATCGTCGGAGCCTTGGCGCTCGGCATCGTCTACGCCTATCGTCAGGTTTTCCGCCTTTACCCTGAGATCCGTTGGGTTAACGCCTTCCGCATTTCCGATCCCGGCCTGTCGATCAGCGCCCGCCCCGTGCTGCTGGCACCAATGGCGACGATGCTGCGCGATCGAACCGGCACGCTGTCGCTGTCGACCGCGGCGATGCGCTCGTTCATGGATTCGATCGGCTCAAGGCTCGACGAAGCCCGCGATACCGGCCGCTACCTTGTCGGCCTGCTTGTGTTTCTCGGCCTCCTTGGCACCTTCTGGGGCCTCCTCGAGACCATCCAGTCGGTCGGCCAGGCCATCGATACCCTCGACAGCAAGGCGACCGACAACGTCCAGCTCTTCAGCGATTTGAAGGCTGGCTTGTCCGCCCCGCTGAAGGGCATGGGCACCGCCTTCTCGTCATCGCTGCTGGGTCTCTCGGGATCGCTGGTCCTGGGCTTCCTGGAGCTTCAGGCAAGCCACGCCCACAACCGCTTCTACAACGAGCTCGAGGAATGGCTGTCAGGCATCACCGAGCTCTCGCCCTCGGGCGCAGGTGCCAACACCAATGATTATATCAGCCGCCAGCTTCTGTCGGCGGTCGTCGAAATGCAGCGGTCGCTCGAGGACTTCGCCAACCGCGTCGTCGATCAGACAGCGGGGCCTGCGAAAGGTACGCCAGCGCAAGACGACGTGCGAGACCTTGCACGCGGCGTCAACCAGCTCGTCACGCAGATGCGCTCAGAACAGAAAGTCGTCCGCGAGTGGGTCGATGAGCAAGCGCAGAGCCAGGCCGAGGTCGCCCACATGCTGCGCAACCTCGCCGACGCCATGAAGCGCGGGGTCTAAGGCCCATGGCACGCGGACGTTCCCGTCGCGGCGGTGAATACGGGGAGTTCTGGCCTGCCTACGTCGACGTGCTGTCGACGCTGCTTCTCGTCGTCACCCTGTTGATGTCGATCTTCATGATCGCCCAGTACTTCTCCGCCCAGGAGTCGACGGGAAAAGACTCGGCCCTCCAGCGTCTGACCCGCCAGATCACCGAGTTGACGTCGATGCTCTCGCTCGAAAAGGGCAAGTCCCAGTCGGCTCAGGACGACCTGTCCGCACTGCAAGCCTCCCTCTCGGCCCTCAAGACCGAGAACGAGAAGTTGACCGGAGCCGGACTGGGCTCTGATGAGCGCGCCAAGGCAGCGGAAGGACGCGCCGCGGCGCTCGGCTCCGATCTCGAAAAAGAGAAGAATATTTCAGCCGAAGCCCTGTCGAAAGTCGATCTGCTCAACCAGCAGCTCGTCGCCCTCCGCCGCCAGATCGCCGCGCTAAGCGAGGCTCTCGATGTATCCCAGAAGAAGGGAACCGAGAGCGATAAGACCATCAAGGATCTCGGCGCCCGCCTCAACACCGCGCTCGCACAGCAGGTGCAGGAATTGAAGCGCTATCGTTCGGACTTCTTCGGGCGCCTGAGAGAGCTTCTGAAGGACCGGAAGGACATCCGCATAGCGGGCGATCGCTTCGTCTTTGAATCGGAAGTTCTCTTCCCCGCGGGATCCGCGACGCTGACGCCTGAAGGCGACGCCGCGATGGACCAAATCGCGTCGGCGATCCTCGAGCTGCAAAAGGAAATCCCGCCGGACATCGATTGGGCGTTGCAGATCAACGGCCACACCGACATCCGCCCGATCTCGCGCTCGCAGTTTCCGTCGAACTGGGAACTCTCGACGGCGCGCGCCGCCTCCGTCGTCAAATATCTGATCTCGAAAGGTGTCCCGCCCGATCGCCTCGTCGCCGCGGGCTACGGCGAGTTCGCGCCGATCGACACCGGCTTGACCGAAGAAGCCTTCCAGAAGAACCGTCGCATCGAGCTGAAGCTGACGAACAGATAAGGGACCGCGCCTTCTCGCCGAAAGCGGTCCATGCCGAAAGCCCATTCAGGCGATTACGTGAGGCCGAGGGTATTGGCGAGCCAACGGATGATATCGCCGTTGTTGTACGAAATATCGTACACGAAACAGCCAAACAGCACGACAATGACCGTCAGAGCCCTCATGGAGCTGATGATCAGCATGCAGATATTAAAGGTTGATTAAAAAACGACCGGCCTAGGCTATTCGGCGGCTTCGCGCCCGAATTGCAGCTCGGCAAGGTGTGCATAAATTCCACCGCGGCGAACCAGCTCAACATGCGTCCCGGATTCGACGATCCGGCCTTTCTCCATGACGAGGATACGGTCGGCTTTCTGCACCGTTGCAAGCCGGTGCGCGATGACGATGGTCGTACGGCCTTCCATCAAGTCTTCGAGCGCGCGCTGCACGGCACCTTCGCTCTCCGCATCGAGTGCGCTTGTCGCTTCGTCGAGTAGCAGGATCGGTGCGTTCTTCAGAATGGCGCGCGCAATAGCGATTCGCTGCCGCTGGCCGCCGGAAAGCGATGTGCCCCGTTCGCCGAGCTTCGTATTGTAGCCGTCGGGAAGACGGCGAATGAACTCGTCTGCCTGAGCCGCCGTCGCCGCACGGCGAACTTCGGAGAGTGTCGCTCCCGGCGTTCCGTAGCGGATATTTTCGGCAACCGTATCGGCAAAAAGCGCGACGTCCTGCGGCACGAGGGCAATACGCCGGCGCAGCGCGGCAAGGTCCGCGTCGGCGACGTTGACGCCGTCCACGCGAACGATGCCTTCATTGGGATCATAGAAGCGCAGAAGCAGATTGAAGATCGTCGTCTTGCCCGCCCCCGATGCGCCAACGAGCGCCAGCGTTTCGCCGGCATTGGCGTGGAACGAGATGCCGCTGATGGCGCTCTCCGCCGGATGAGTCGGATAGGCGAACGTCACGTTCTCGAATGCGATGGTGCCGGTCGAAGGCTCCGGCAGCGGCGTTGGATGCTCGGGCGAACGGATGTCCGGCACCGTCGCCATCATTTCCGAAAGCCGTTCTGCGGCGCCTGCCGCTTGACTGACCTCGCCCCAGACTTCCGACAGCTCGGCCAGAGCTCCGGCTGCAAAGAGCGCATAAAGCACGAACTGCCCGAGCCGGCCGCCCGTCATGTCGCCTTCGATGACCTGGGAAGCGCCATACCAGAGCACGCCCGTCACGCTCACGACCGTGAGAAAGATCGCAACGCCCGTCAGCGCCGCGCGCGCGAGCATCCGCCGCCGTGCCGCTGAGAACGTCCGCTCGACAGCGCGCGAGAAACGATCGGTGACCGTCTTCTCGTTCACATAGGCTTGCATCGTCCTGTATGCGCCGAGGTTTTCCGAGGCATAGGCTGACGCCTCGCCAAGCGTATCCTGAGCGTGCCGCGACAACCGGCGGACGACCCGGCCAAATCCGACGAGCGGTAGAACGATGATCGGGATCGCGAGAAATACGAGCGCCGACAGATTAGGGCTCGTGACGAACATCATGATGAGCGCGCCGATCAGCATGATCAAATTGCGCGCCGCCTGGCTCAATGCCGAACCTGCGACGGCCTTGATCTGCGTCGTGTCCGCCGTCAGGCGGCTCATGATCTCGCCGGAGTGGTTGAGATCGAAGTAGGACGGACCGAGCTTGGCGAGCTTGGCGAAGACCTTCGTTCTGAGGTCCGCAACCACCCGTTCGCCGATCCAGTTGACGAAATAGAACCGCGCAGGGCTCGCGATCGCGATGATGAGACCGATGCCGATCATCGTCAGGAAGTAGTTGTTGATTAACGTCGAATCATTGCTGCCGAAGCCGTTGTCGATCATCCGGCGCACGGCAAGCGGCACAGCGAGCATCGCCAGCGCAGAAACGACGAGCGCAATGATCGCACCCCAAAGGGCGCCCTTGTGCGAAAGGATGAGTGGCCTGAGTGCAAGGAGCGGCTTCAGCGCCGTGCGCTTCGATTGTCGCGTACCCTCGTCGGCGGTTTGAGCCCGTTCGGGGCCCTGATCTGCAACGTCGCTGCTCATCGGCCTTTTTTGGTCCAAAGCTCGGGGAAACAAGATGTTTCAACCCTGAAGCCGGCCCGGACCATGCCCCACACGACCGCCGGGCTCAAGAGACAATGGGCCGCTTTTTAGCCGCCAATCCTTACGATTTGCCCAGGTTCGGCGTGTGATCCGGCCTTGTCTAGTGCGCTTATCTCGGCTAAAGAACCCGCCAATTCAGTCCCCTTTGCAACGACCGGGGCCGAGGCTCTTCAAAGCCTCGCCGTGAAAACGCATTACAAGACGGACCCAAGGCTATGAAGAAAGACGCCGACCTTCACCCGGATTACCACCAGATCACGGTGGTGATGACCGATGGAACGGAATTCACGACCTATTCGACCTATGGCAAGGCCGGCGACAAGCTGACCCTCGACATCGACCCGAATACGCACCCGGCCTGGACCGGCGGCGACGCGAAGTTGATGGACCGTGGCGGCCGCCTGTCGCGCTTCAAGAAGAAGTTCGAAGGCATGTTCTGATCGCCGAAGCGCGATCGAACACCTCCTCGCCTGATAAACAAAAAAGCCCGGTCGCGAGACCGGGCTTTTTCAATGCGCGAAATTTTGAATTCAGCTGAATTTGCCCGCAAACGCGCGCTCCAGCAGGCCAACCTGCTGAGCAACCGGATTGACGGCCGCTTGCGGCGTATCGGCAGCCGAAGGCTTGGTCAGGACGCGATCGAGCTGCGAAATGCGATCGTGCAGCTGGAAGCTTTCCTCGATCAGGCTCTGCAAACCCTGCGGAAGATCGGAGTAGCCTTTAACGTGCGAAGGCCGGCCGAAGGCCTGCAGCTTCACGCGGCGGCGCTTCTTCTGTGCCTCTTCCGGCGTGATCTCCCCCTCGCGCAGTGCGCGCCGGATCAGCAGCCATGAAGCGAGGTCGAGCAGCCGAGTTGTCAGCCGCATGCTTTCGGTGGCATAGAGCACGCCTACGCCGCCAGCGAGATCCTTGGCTTCCTTGCGGCCTGGTCCATCAAGGTAGCTGGCCGTGCGCTCCACGAGCGCCATGCCCTCTTTGAAGATGTGGTCGAACTGTTCGGAGGACTGAAACCGCTCACCGAACGAGACCGTTGTGGCGCTGCCAATAGGCGCACCATCCACGCGATATACGTTACTCATGACCCTCAACGATACAAACGCTTACCCGTCCGCAACTGCTACCACGAACTGACATTAGAGCACCATAGTTAACAAGAACGCCCAAAACGGGGCGTGTATCCCCAACTGACCGATGCTCCTGTGGACAATGCAAAAAAAGAGCCGCCCTCATCGAGCGGCCCGAAAGTCAACAGAGAGGCGTCAATTCAGCGGCAGAGGGGCCGCTTATATCCAGATGGCCTGGATCGGCGCCCAAATTGCCTGGATTTGCTTAAAGCTGAGTTAAGTCGCGTAAGCCTTTGGACGGGGCGGTATTAGCGAATTGGCACAGCGTTCGAATTTGACCGGTCTCGAAATCGAACGGCATCGAACGCATTTCAGATAAATACTTCAGAACTTCTTCACGATTTGAAAAGCGCGCGGGCGGCGGCGTCATGCTGACGCTTTCGTTGCAGCTCCACGTTCACGCGCACGATCTCGTCTTCAAGATCTTTCACGCGCCTTTCAAGCTCTGCGACGGACAGAGTTTCGAGATTGTCTCCGACCGCCGTGCCGGCCGGCTTCTTTCGTGGCATTAGATCATCGAGGTCCATGGTTGTTCCTCCAATTCTCTTTTCCGGCAGCTTATGTGAGATGCCACAAACGGTCGAGAGTTGCTCGCGCGAAGCATATGATCGGTGGAACGAGCCATTGCCGTAGCGCCGATTTGCTTGCTCCAATCAACATACCGGTGCATTCCTCTCGCGTCTTCAATGGGAAAGCGAGCGTGATGAATCTGCCGACGTCGATGAAAGCCGTTGCGATCGCGGGATCCGGCGGCCCCGAGGTGTTGCAGCTGACCGACATGCCGGTGCCGCAGCCGAAAGCCGGCGAGGTGCTGATCAAGGTTGCAGCTGCGGGCGTGAACCGGCCCGACGTGCTCCAGAGGCAGGGAAATTATCCGGCGCCGAAGGGCCATTCCGAGCTGCCGGGCCTCGAGGTCTCGGGCGTCATCGCAGCTCTTGGTGAGAACGCCGATGATTTCGCTATCGGCGATGCCGTCATGGCGCTCGTCCCCGGCGGCGGATATGCCGAATATGTCGCCGTCTCCGAACTTTGCTGCATCAAGAAGCCGGACGCGATTTCATTTATCGAAGCGGCAGCAATCCCCGAGAGTTTCTTCACGGTCTGGCACAACGTGTTCGATCGCGGCCATCTCAAGGATCGCGAGAAATTCCTCGTCCATGGCGGCACGAGCGGCATCGGCGTCACCGCGATCCAGCTCGCAAAAGCCTTCGGCGCGACGGTCTTAACGACCGCCGGTTCCGATGAAAAATGCGCAGCCGCGCGCGCACTCGGCGCCGACGTGGCAATCAATTACCGGACAGAGGATTTCGCGCAGGTCATCAAGAGCGAGACCGCCGGCAAAGGCGTTGACGTGATCCTCGACATGGTCGGTGGCGACTACATCGAGAAGAACATTCGCTCCCTCGGCGACGACGGCCGTCTTGTCAACATCGCCTTTCAGAAGGGTTCGACGGCAACGGTGGACTTCATGCGCGTAATGCTGAAGCGCCTCACCCTCACCGGATCGACTTTGCGCATTCGCTCACCCGAAGTGAAGGGCGACATCGCCCGCAGCATCGAAGAGCATGTCATCCCCCGCATCGTGGCAGGCGAGATCAAGGTGCCGATCGACAGCACCTACCCCCTCGCACAAGCGGGCGAAGCCCACGCGCGGATGGAGAGCAGCGCGCACATCGGCAAGATCGTCCTGACGATTGCTTAAGCAGCGGTCGCAAGCGCGAGCCGCCTACCAGCTGAAGCTCTTCATTACCGCGGCCGGTTGCGGCATATCCGAGGGGAAAAGTCGGCCGGCCGCCTCAGGCAGCAATTCGTCCGAGCCGACATGGACACCGCTTGCGATGAAGACCGAACGAATGCCGAAGTTCGACGCGCCCGCGATATCGGTCCCGACGCCGTCCCCGATGGCGAGAACGCGATCTTTGCTGACTTCGCCCTTGCGCAATTCGGACCCCGTACGCAGCGCCAGATCGTAAATCGGACGAAAGGGCTTGCCGGCATAATTCACGGTCCCGCCCAGCGCGACATAGGCGGCAGCGATCGCACCGGCGCAATAGATGATGCGGCCACCGCGCTCGACCTTCAAATCCGGATTGGCACAGATCATCGGCACGTTGCGCGCCTTGAGCGTTTGCAGAAGTGCCGAATAATGCTCCGGCGTCTCACTCTCGTCATCGAAGAGCCCGGTGCAGACCGCGACCTCCGCATCGTCCGCAGACGCTCCGGGCACCGCACGCAACCCGATGAAGATCGGCAGATCGCGCTCCGGTCCGATGTGCAGGATGCGCCGTCCGGCCCAAGCGTCGATCAGGCTCCGCGAAACATCCCCCGAGCTGACGATACCGTCATAGGCGGAACGCGCCACGCCGATGCTGTCGAGCTGGCGCGCGACGCTCTCGTGCGGACGGGGAGAATTGGTGACGAGAAGCAGCGTGCCGCCCTGTTTCCGGAAAGCCTCGCACGCCGCGACCGATGACGCGAACGGCCTGACGCCGTTGTGCATCACGCCCCATATGTCGACGAACCAAAGATCGGACGAGGATGCAAAAGGCGCGATAGTGGAAATAAGCGGAATGGCTGTCATGCGAGGCCTTACGCGAGATCAGAGCAGTTAATGCGACCTCGATTTGCGGCCTATAAACGAGCCGGAGCCGGACTGTCATCCGGCTCCGTCGTCACACGTCTTTTTGGGCGGTCGCGCCCAGTTCGCTAAGGGCTCGTTATGCGGCGGCCGAATGCTTGGCCGGCGCACCGCCACCGACGTTGACCTGGCGGGGTGCACCGAAGAGCGTTCCCTGACCAAGCAATACGCCAGTATCGAGCAACCGCTTCTGCGTCGCCGCGTCCGCGATCCCGTTCGCGACGATCGAGAGTCCAGCAAGCGTCGCCCGCTGCAGGATCTCCTCCGCCGGCACGAAACGATCTCGTGACGTCATGCCGTCGAGAAGTGCTTGCGCACCGAGCCGCACGAAGCGGAAGCCGGTTTGCTGAAGCGCGGCAAAGTCCGTTCCCATGTGCGTCACGCTATCGAGCGCAAAGCGGAAGCCAAACGAGTGCATATCCCGGAGCGCCTGCCATGCCGCCGGCGTGAAGCCGTCGAGGGTGCGCTGAGAGAACGTCAGCACGAGTTGCTCGGCAATTCTTGGGCGCGCTTCGTAGGTGTGAGCAAAGGATTCGAGGAATGCCCTGCTCGTAACCGACGACCCGAGGAAACTCGTCAATAGCAAGCCGCCCCTATCACGCGCGTCCATCCGGCCCGCGAGCGCCGCCGCACGATTGAGCCGCGCAATATCGAAGCGCGAGTCGAGTTCGCCGATCAGAGCGAAGTCCTCTTCGTTTGCTTCGAGCGCGTCGCCCGTCGACGATCGCAAAATGGTCGTCATTTCGTAATGACCGACCGAATGCTCCGCGAGCGTAACGATCGGCCCGAGCATGACATCGAGCAGCTCGTCTTCGATGGCGCGCGCGACGGCGGCCACGCGCGGCGGCAATTCCGGATTGGGTGCCGCGTCTGCCGCGAACTCCAGAATAGGCAGTTCGGGAAGCGCCAGCTCGGGAAGCGGCAATTGCTGTTCCTCAGGCTCGCCCGCTTGCTCACCCGTCCGCCCATCGAAACCCGGCTGATCGAACCCTGAGCCGGCATTCGTATCTTCGTCAGCTTCGAAACCGGCAATACGTTCAGCAGTCGCCGGAATGACGAGTTCGCCGAGACCTTGCGACGGCGAAGGCTCGGCCGCGACCGGCGGAACGAAAGCCTGAGCCGGTAACGCCTGAGCCGGAGCGGACGTCGCTGCAGCGGCCGCGGCCGGCATCATCGGCGGCGGTGCGGGCTCTGCAGCTGGCTTCGGCGCCGCCGTGTCGAGCGTCGGAACGAAATCGCCGAGCGAAGGCCGCTGCCGCATGTTGTTGGCAACCGCCCGAAGCGCACCGATAGACTCCTCGAGCGCACTCGAAGGCGTCTTCGCGCGATCGTTCGGCCGCGCAGGCTTCGGCGCACGCAACGCTTCGGCAGCATTCACTTCATCCGCAAGCTCTTTGATCTTCCGCTGGACCAGCTCGAGATCGCCTTCGATCGTCACGGCGGGGTTGGCAGCAGGCGTCGCATCGGCCGCCGGCCAGCCCGGAGCTGGCGCCGGCCCTTTGACGGGCTGCGGCTGCGCGTCGACCCGACGCCGGAACGACCAGCGCTCGCGGCCCGCTTCGGGAGGAGCCGGTCTGTCGGCCGCCGGAGCTGAAAAGACCGGTCGGCCTTTGGCTTCTGGCGCTGGCTTCAACGGAGCTTTTGCAGGAACCTCGAGAGAAGGCTGCGCCGCAGTTTGCATAAAGGGTTGTTGCAGAGTGGGTTGCATGACAGGACGCGGCGCTGAACGCCCCTGCTTGTCGCCGCCGCGATCGGACATGGCATCGCCAGACGCAGGCGCGCGGATCGCAGTCTGCTCCGGAGCGACCGACTTCGGCTGCGGCGCACCCGCAGGCTGTGCAGACGCCGCCGCTTCAGAGCGCGGCACCAGATTGCCGATATCACGGCTCAGTTCACGGATCCGCGCTTCGGGCGTGCTCGAAACCGGAGCGACGGCAGGGGCAGGCACCGCAGCCGTCGGTGCACGCAACGGCGCGCTCTTCGCGCTCGGAGCACCGGCTTTCGCCTCGTTCGCCTTGATGCCGTTCGGCTTCACGTCGTGCCGCGTTTGCGCGAGTTCGGCTTTGAGCTGAGCAATCTGCGCCGTTTTCTGAACCTGCTTGTGCAAGAGCATCGACAGCGCCAGCACGACGACGCCGGTCGCGGCTGAAACGGACAGCGAAAGCCCGATTTGGGTGAAGCACATCATCGCAATCGCCGCCGAGACGATCACGATCGAAAGCACGATGAGCCCGTCCCTCGGCGCTGGCTCCGGTAGCGTTTCGATTGCCTCATCGGTTGTAGGCGCGGCCGGCCCCGTCGCTGAAGCGGCTCCGAGAGCCTGCGACGGCGCAGCAATGTCGGGCGGAGCGACACTGGCCTGCGGCTTTGAATTGTCCTGCTTTGTCATGGTGTTCCAGGCTGCCTTCGATTCGTCTGGCTTTAACCTTCGCAGACGGAAGAACGGAAGCAATGTACTGGCGGCCGCTATCACCACCTTTTCGCGCGGCACCGCCGCAACCGGCGTGATCATACTCCCGGAGGGGCGCTGAGGTCACAGGATTCTATCTTGCGAACATATGTCCGCGCCCGTGCATAGCCGCAAAAGCGCCCTTGACCTGTCTCCCGCAAACCCGAATCGGCGCGCTGTTTAGGTCTCGTTAGGCGAATCGGCATGCTATCGTGCAACCGACGGCGCCTCTCGCGTTCGCCGGTTAAGCGTATTGTTCAAGAGGGGAAGAGCGCATGTACATGGATCGAGTAGGTGCCAGCGTCGAAAGTGAAGTCTCGAGTGAGCTTGCACGGGCACGCATCCTGATCACGGGTCTCACGGGCGTAGCGGGCGTTGACGTGGCACGCGCCTTCGCCGACCTGAAGGCCCGCCTCGTTGTCCATACGACGGACCTCTCCCCCGAATTGGTTGAACTCGCTGCACTGTTAACGCAAAGCGCCAGCGAAATTCGCCTCCACACGCTCGACATATCGAACGCTGATTGCGCCGCGAAATTCGCGCAGACGTCGGCGCAGACCTTTGGCGGGCTCGATGCGGCGATCAATATGGCGTCGATCTCGTCCACCGAAATTGAAGCCCTGAACGCCGACGGTGATCTCGAGGCCCTTATCTCCGCGAAGCTCGCGCCGCTCGCGCAGCTGACGCGCGTCATCGCCAATCGCATGTGCGTGGTGCTGAGCGAAGGCATGGTCTTGAACGTCCTGAAAATGCCCGAGCCCCAAGACCGCCGCACGGCCGCTGTCGCCGGCTTCGCCCGCACCGCACTAGCGGCGATGATCGCCAATGAAGCGCGCGAATGGGCCGGCAAAGGCATTCGCATCAACGGCGTCGGCCCGAGAGCCTTCTATGATGGCGGCCATTCCGGCGCTTACCTCGCGAACGAGCCCGATGTCGCGACGTTGGCGCTCCATCTGGCGTCGCGCCGTGGGCGCTCTCTCTCGGGCCACGTCTTTGACGCCGGCGGACTCGACTTCTAAACCCGCAGCCGGGCTTTGCCCGCGCGAACAGACCGTTCGAGCCCCGAACGGGTTGCTAGATTGTATTTGCTCATCGGGCCGCCGATGATTAGCCCTCTCTCGGGAGAGAGAGACAAATGGATATCCGCCAGCTTCAATATCTCGTCGCCCTCGCACGCGAGAAGCATTTCACGCGCGCCGCCCAGGCCTGCAACGTCACGCAACCGACGCTCTCAGGGCGCATCCGCCAGCTCGAGCTTGAGCTAGGCGTCCCCATCGTCGAACGCGGCCAGCGGTATCAGGGCCTGACGCAGGAGGGTGAGCGCGTCCTCAAGTGGGCGCAACTCATCCTCAACAACTGGGCGTCGATGCATCAGGAGCTGGCCCATCTCGCAATCAGCGACTTCGGCCTAACCGGCAGGCTGACGCTCGGCGCCATACCGTCGGCGTTGCCGATGATCCCCTACCTGACGCGGGACGTTCAGCGCCTGCACCCGCAGATCAACTTCACGATCATGTCGATGAGTTCGGAGGAAATTCTTCGCGGTCTCGACGACTACGCGATCGACGCCGGTATCACCTATCTCGACAACGAGCCGATCAATGGCCTCATCGCGACGCCGCTCTACTTCGAACGCTACTGTCTGTTCATTCCGGAAGGCCATGCCTTCGCCGATCGAGAAACCGTGACTTGGCGCGAAGCTGCCGAGTTGCCGCTCGGACTTCTGACGTCGAACATGCAGAACCGGCGAATCATCGATCGCGCCTTTCACGACGCCGGATGCCGTCCCACGCCCGCGCTCGAAACCAACTCGGTGATCAATCTTTATTCAAATGTCAGGCTGATGCAGCTCGCGAGCGTGATGCCCCATTACCTGTTGGACGTGCTCGGCAGCGAGCCGCAACTGAAGGCCATCCCCCTTGTCGAGCCCAAAATTGCCCATAGCGTCGGTCTGGTCACACAGAGTCGTGATCCTGTCGCACCCCTCGTTCGTGCCTTTCAGGCGGCCGCCTCCAAGTTTTCAGTAAACATTATTTCTTAAGGAGAAACGGTTACTTAGATCGCCATATTTGCCTCAAACTGTGAGTTCCCCCACAGTTATTGCGGCGCCTCATAGATGAAATCTATGGTGGGATCGACCATATCGATTTGAATACAGTCGGCGGATGCCACACTTAAAATCATGCGGCAAAGTGGCCGTCTGCGCCACCGGGACCGCCAACAAACACTGAGGAAACGCCAAACATGGCGAAGAATGCCGTTAAAAAATCGGACGGCTCACAGGTGGTCCAAGTTCCGGCCCCGACCCCCGCTGAGGTCGCGGCGCTGGCGTCATGCGCACGCCACGGAAACAAGCCTGACGAGCTTCTTGAAATCTTTCACGATTTGCAGCACCAGCTCGGCTATGTGCCCGACGCCACCTTGCCCGTCATCGCGAGGGCACTCAACCGCTCGCGCGCCGAAATTTACGGCGTCCTGACATTTTATCACGAATTCAAGCGCCATCCCGTCGGCAAGCACGTCGTTAAAATCTGCCGCGCGGAGGCCTGCCAGTCCATGGGCACCGACGCGTTGTGTCAGCACGCTGAGCAATCGTTGTGTACGCCACTCGGCGGCACGACGGCGGACGGAATGGTGACCATCGAGCAGGTCTTCTGCCTCGGTAATTGCGCGCTTTCGCCGGCCATTATGGTCGGCGAAAAACTTTATGGTAAAGTCGATCCTAAACGTTTCGATGAGATCATCGGCGGACTTGAGAAGGAAGCCGCGGAATGATCAAGGTCTTTATACCCCGCGATGCCGCCGCCCTTTCGGTCGGTGCAGATGAAGTTGCGGCCGCAATTGCTGCGGAAGCCGCAAAGCGTAAGCTCGACGTTCAGATCGTCCGCAACGGTTCGCGCGGCATGCTCTATCTCGAACCGCTCGTCGAGGTGGAAACGCCGAAGGGCCGCGTCGCCTATGGCCCGGTCGCCGCGAGCGATGTGGCAGGCCTCTTCGATGCCGGCTTCCTCGAAGGCAAGCCCCACGCTTTGGGCCACGGCCTGGCGGAAGAAATTCCGTACTTCAAAAACCAGGAACGTCTGACGTTTGCGCGCTGCGGCATCACGGATCCGCTGTCGATCGAAGACTACCGCAAGCACGGCGGATTCCAGGGCCTTGCGAAGGCCCTCCAGATGAAGCCGATCGACATCGTTACGGAAGTGACGACATCGGGACTTCGCGGACGCGGCGGCGCAGGCTTCCCGACCGGCATCAAATGGAAGACCGTCCACGATTTGCCGGCCGGCGAAAAGTACGTTGCCTGCAACGCCGACGAAGGCGATAGCGGCACCTTTGCCGACCGCATGCTGATGGAAGGTGATCCATACTGCCTGATCGAAGGCATGACGATCGCAGCCGTCGCGGGCGGTGCGCAAAAGGGATACATCTACGTCCGCTCCGAATATCCGCACTCGGTGCATGTTCTGCGCGAAGCTATTGAGATTGCGCGTCGCGCCAACTGGCTCGGCGACAATATCCAGGGATCCAAATATTCCTTCGATCTCTTCGTGCGCATGGGCGCAGGCGCCTACATCTGCGGCGAAGAAACCTCCATGCTCGAAAGCATCGAGGGCAAGCGTGGCATCGTTCGCTACAAGCCGCCGATTCCCGCGATTGAAGGCCTGTTCGGCAAGCCGACGATCATCAACAACGTCATGAGCTTCGCGGCCGTACCGATCATCATCGACAAGGGCGGCGAGTTCTATCGAGACTACGGCGTCGGCCGATCGCGCGGCACCCTGGCGTTCCAGATCGCCGGCAACATCAAGCAAGGCGGACTGGTCGAGAAGGCCTTCGGCGTCACGACGCGTCAGCTGATCGAAGACTGGGGCGGTGGCACCGCAACCGGCCGTCCGGCACGCGCGGTCCAGGTTGGCGGCCCGCTCGGCGCCTACATCCCGGCATCGAAGTTCGACGTGCCGATGGATTACGAGGAATTCGCCAAGGTTGACGCGATGGTCGGCCACGGCGGGCTCGTCGTGTTCGACGATACGGTCGATATGGCCAAGCAGGCGCGTTTCGCGATGGAGTTCTGCACCATCGAAAGTTGCGGCAAGTGCACGCCCTGCCGCATCGGTTCGACGCGCGGAGTCGAGGTGATCGACAAGATCATCGCCGATGTCGACCGCGCGAAGAATATGGCCCTACTCGAAGATCTATGCGTGACGATGGCGGACGGCTCGCTCTGCGCCATGGGCGGACTGACGCCGTTCCCAGTCATGAGTGCGGTGCGCGGTTTCCCCGAGGACTTTCAAAAGCCCGCCCCGCCGTCAAACAAGTTTCTAGCGGACGCTGCAGAGTAATTTCAAGATTAGAATCCTCAACGAGGACGCTCCATGAACCACCACGTCAAGCCGATGACCCTCATCAAAGAGACGGACTACGGCACGCCAAGCCCCGAGATTCACGAAGCCACCAAAATGGTGACGCTCGAAATCGACGGCCGCGAGATCACGGTCGCCGAAGGCACCTCGATCATGAACGCGGCGATGCAGCTCGGAATTCAAATTCCGAAGCTCTGCGCCACCGATAGCCTCGACGCCTGGGGCTCCTGCCGCCTTTGTCTTTGCGAAATCGAAGGCCGCAAGGGAACGCCCGCGTCGTGCACGACGCCCGTCGCGCCCGGTATCAAGGTCACGACACAAAATCCTCGCCTCGCCAACATCCGCCGGGGCGTCATGGAGCTTTACATCTCCGACCACCCGCTCGACTGCTTGACCTGCGGCGCCAACGGCGACTGCGAGCTGCAGGATATGGCGGGGGCCGTCGGCCTGCGCGAAGTCCGCTACGGTTACGATGGTGAGAACCACGTATTCGCCAAGCGCGCCGGTGGCGAAGCCAACGACATGTTCAAGCCGAAGGATGGCTCGAATCCCTACTTCCAGTTCGATCCCTCGAAGTGCATCGTCTGCTCGCGTTGCGTCCGCGCCTGCGAAGAAGTGCAGGGCACGTTCGCGCTGACGATCGACGGCCGCGGCTTCGCCTCGCACGTCTCCGCCGGTATGGACGAAGAGTTCCTGGCCTCGGAATGCGTCTCGTGCGGCGCCTGCGTGCAGGCCTGCCCGACAGCGACGCTGATCGAAAAATCGGTGCTCGACCTCGGCCAGCCCGAACACTCGGTCGTCACGACCTGCGCTTACTGCGGCGTCGGCTGCTCGTTCAAAGCTGAAATGCGCGGCGAAGAAGTCTCGCGCATGGTCCCCTACAAGGACGGCGGCGCGAACGAAGGCCACTCCTGCGTCAAGGGCCGGTTCGCGTTTGGCTACGCGACGCACAAGGATCGCGTGCTGACGCCGATGATCCGCGAGAAGATCACTGATCCGTGGCAGGTCGTGTCGTGGGACGAAGCCATCAACTACGCCGCAAAGCGACTGAAAGAGACGCAGGAGAAGTACGGCAAGGACTCGATCGGCGGCATCACATCCTCGCGCACGACGAACGAGGAAGTCTACGCTGTCCAGCGCATGGTCCGCGGCGCCTTCAAAACGAACAATATCGACACCTGCGCCCGCGTTTGCCATTCCCCAACCGGCTATGGCTTGAAGCAGACGTTCGGCGAATCCGCCGGTACTCAGGACTTCAAGAGCGTCGATAAGGCTGACGTGATCATGGTCGTCGGCGCCAACCCAACCGACGGCCACCCCGTCTTCGGTTCGCGCATGAAGAAGCGCATCCGCGAAGGCGCGAAGCTGATCGTCATCGATCCGCGCCGCACCGACATCGTCCGCTCGCCGCACGTCGAAGCTGCCTACCACTTGCAGCTCCAGCCCTCGACCAACGTCGCCATCATGAATGCGATCGGTCACGTCATCGCGACCGAGAACCTGATTGATCGCAAGTTCGTCAAGCGCCGTTGCGAACCCGCCGACTTCTTCCGCTGGGAAGAGTTCATCAAGCGGCCGGAGAATTCTCCGGAAGCGACCGAAGCGGCCACAGGCGTACCCGCTCAGCAAGTGCGCGAAGCAGCTCGTCTTTACGCGACGGGCGGCAACGCCGCGATCTATTACGGCCTCGGCGTCACCGAGCACAGCCAGGGCTCGACGATGGTCATGGCGATGGCGAACATCGCGATGGCAACCGGCAACATCGGCCGCGAAGGCGTCGGCGTAAATCCGCTCCGCGGTCAGAACAACGTGCAGGGTTCGTGCGACATGGGTTCGTTCCCGCACGAGCTTCCGGGTTACCGTCACGTTTCGAATATCGAAGTGCGCTCCGCATTCGAGAAGGAATGGGGTACGAAACTCGACGCAGAGCCCGGCCTGCGCATTCCCAACATGTTCGATGCGGCGTCCGACGGCACCTTCATGGGCCTCTTCATCCAGGGTGAAGACATCGCCCAGTCGGATCCCAACACGCATCACGTCGAGCATGCGCTGTCATCGATGGACATCGTCGTCGTCCAGGACCTGTTCCTGAACGAGACCGCCGCTTTCGCTCACGTCTTCCTGCCCGGCACGTCGTTCCTCGAGAAGGACGGCACCTTCACGAACGCCGAGCGGCGCATCAACCGCGTCCGCAAGGTGATGCGCGAGAAGCAGGGCATGGCCGAATGGGAAGTGGTATCCCGGGTCGCGACCGCCATGGGCCATCCGATGCACTATAATTCGGCCGCCGAAATCATGGACGAGATCGCCCGCCTCACGCCGACCTTCGAAGGCGTGTCCTTCGACAGGCTCGACGAACTCGGCTCGATCCAATGGCCGTGCAACGAAGAGCACCCTCTTGGCACGCCCGTCATGCACACGGATGAGTTCACACGCGGCAAGGGCCGCTTCATGCTGACGGGGTTCATCCCGACAGCCGAGCGCACCAACCGCAACTTCCCGCTGATCCTGACGACCGGCCGTATCCTTGCGCACTACAACGTCGGCGCTCAGACGCGGCGCACCGACAACGTCGCTTGGCATCCCGAGGACATCCTCGAAATACATCCGCACGATGCGGAAGTTCGCGGCATCAAGACGGGAATGAAGGTGTCACTTGCCAGCCGCGTCGGCGCCACAACGCTCACGGCAAAGGTCTCCGATCGCATGCCGCAGGGCGTCGTCTACACGACCTTCCATCACCCCGTGACGGGCGCCAACGTCATCACCACCGAGAACTCGGACTGGGCGACGAACTGCCCCGAGTACAAGGTGACGGCGGTTCAGGTGAACGTCTCCAACCATCCGTCCGAGTGGCAGGAGGAATGGCAGGGCCGCGAAATCGAGAACAAGCGCATCAGCAAAGAAAGGAAGCTGGAGCCGGCAGAGTGATTTTTTCTGCCGTCCAAGCCGGAGGTGAAGCACGGTGAACGTGGTGCCGAAAAGCGTGTCTCAGCCCGAGGGTGGCGCGGAGCTTTGCTCTCGACCTGCCGTAGGCGAGCTGCATTCGGCATCCGGCACACAATCCGTGACGTGGCAACTCCCTGAGGAGGTGCCCGTCGCGCTGCAGATCAACTCCGTGCCCTACACGGTCATGATGTCGACGCCGGCGGATCTCCGCGATTTCGCGACGGGCTTTCTCGTCGGCGAAGGCATCGTCCCGGACCCTTCCAAGATCCAGGGCATCCTCGTAATGCCGGTCGACGGTGGCATGGCGATCGACGTCGCCGTGCCCGAGACGGCGCTGGAAACGTCGCGTCTCGCGCGCCGCGCCATGGAGGCCCGCACCGGCTGCGGCCTGTGCGGTGTCGAAGATATCGAGTCGGCCGTTCGCCCCCTGCAGCGGCTCAACCGGACCTGGTCGCCCAGTTCCGAAGCCATCCGGAACGCCGAGCGGAGCCTTTTCGAGCACCAGCCGATGAATCGCTTCAACCGGTCAGTTCACGGCGCGGCTTGGGTGTCGAAGGACGGCGAGATCCAACTCGTCCGCGAGGACGTCGGCCGCCACAACGCACTCGATAAACTCATCGGTGCCCTCTACACGCACGGCATCGACCGGACGGACGGCTTCGTGCTGATGACCAGCCGCTGCAGCTTCGAACTCGTGCAGAAGTCGGTGACGGCAGGCATCATGGCCCTGATGACCGTCTCTGCGCCGACCGTCCTCGCCCTCGAACTCGCCAAAAAGGCCAATCTGTTTCTGGCCTCGCTCGGCCCCGGCGGCCCCGTGATCTTCAATCGCTAACGTCCCAGTCAATCCCAGCAAATCGGTCCAATAATGCAAAGCTCCGATCTCACTCGCATGGCCAATCAGATCGCCGCCTATTTCGAATCCTATCCCAAGCAGGAAGCGCTCGACGGCATCGCGATGCATATCCACAATTTCTGGGAACCGCGGATGCGCAACCAGTTGAAGGCCTACCTCGACAAGGGTGGCGATGGCCTGTCACCGCTCTTTTTCGAAGCCGTCTCGGACTACTTCAAAGGCCCGAAGTCGCCGGTGAAGGCCGCGGCGCGCTGACGAAAGATCGCGCCCCGGCTAGTAGGGCGTGCCATCCTTGCGCGTGAATAGCCAGCTGCCGTCCACGCCAAGTCGCGCTTCGAGATCGTCGGCAGGGTAAGTCCCGGTATCACCCGGCATGCGATCCCCAACCTCAAGATAAACGACGTCGCGATCGGTTCGGTTGACGAGTTGATGCGCGACGCCCGCCGCGGGAAAGCCCGCGCACATTCCGGGTCCAAGTTCTATCTCGCCCGCGTCCGTTATCAGCGTCGGCCGGCCTTCGAGGATATAGACGAATTCGTCCTGCTTGCTGTGACGATGAAGAAGCGCGGATTCACCACCCGGCCGAAGTAGCGTTAGATTGACGCCGAAGTTCTTCAGGCCGAACTGATCGCCCAGCGCACGCTTCTCCCGCTTCAGCATCCGGGAAAAGAACGGCTCGGGATAATTCGAAGGCTTCGTTCTTGGTGGAACCGCAGCCGCCTCGACTGCCAACGGAAGTCCCCTGCTTTCCGCAGACATTTTCGTCTCCGCAATGACTATCACCCGGCACGTTACCAGCCTTGCAACGAAAAAGGGCAGTAGAGCCGCCCTTTTCCATTCTGATCTGAAATGGCTGCCTTACTCGGCCGCCGCCTTGCTGGCAGCAATGACCTGGTCCTTGAGCCGCCCCGTCACTTCCGACAGATGATCGAACCCGAATGTGAACGATCCGACGCCCGCCGTCGCCGATCTGAGATCGATGATCAGGCTGTCCATTTCCGCTTCCGGAATGTGAGCCTGGATCAAGTCCCAACCCGGCCATCCGGGACGCGCATCGAAGCCGAGGATCTGCCCGCGCCGCTGCGAGATGATGCTGTTGATCCGTGCGTTGGCCTCCGACGGCACGGCGATCGATACCGCCATGATCGGCTCCAACAGAACAGGATTGCATTTCGGCAAACCCTCAGACATCGCCAGCCGCCCCGCCTGCCGGAACGCCATGTCGGATGAATCGACCGAGTGATACGATCCGTCCGTCAGCGTCACCGCAACATCGACGACGGGAAAACCGAGCGGGCCTTCGCTGAGGTAATCGCGCACGCCGATTTCGACAGAAGGAATGAAATTCTTCGGAATGGCGCCGCCGGTGATCTTCTCGTCGAAGATGATCCCGCCGCTTCGGGGCAGCGGCTTGATGTCGAGTTTGACGTCACCAAACTGGCCATGCCCACCAGACTGCTTCTTATGCCGACCGCGGACTTCAGTCGCCGAACGGATCGTTTCCTTGTAACCGACACGCCGCTTCTCCCGCTGGACGTCGATGCCGTACTTGCGCATCAACCGTTCCAGCGCCACGCGAATGTGCATCTCGCCCTGCCCATGCAGCAAAATCTGATGCATCTCGGCATTGTGCTCGAGTGTCAGGGACGGATCTTCATCGATCAGCTTGGCAACCGCCGCCGACAGCTTCACCTCGTCCTTCCGGTCCTTGAGGCCAAGCCCGATTGCGAGCGCATGCTGCGGAGCCTCAGGCACGGGGATCTGCTCGATTGAAGTTTTGCCGACAGCAATTGTCTCACCCGAGTGAATGCCGTCGAGACGGCCCAGCGCGATCGTATCGCCAGCCTTCGCGCCACCACGCTTGACCGCTTCCTCGCCACGAATGGTAAAGATGCCGGCGGCCCGCTGCTCGTGGCCGTTGGCACCGGTTACCGTCGCCCCATCAGGAATCTCGCCCGCGAAGACGCGCGTGTACGACAACTTACCACCCGCTCTCGTATGAACGCTCTTGAAGACATAGGCCGCCGATTTGAGTCCATCGAGCTTCAACCGCTTCGCGGTATCTTCGACCGAAGGACATTCGTGACGGAGCACCTTCAGTAGCCGCAGGATGCCGTGCCCATGCTCGGCCGAGCCTATGAGAACGGGGCAAATCAAACCGTCGCGCAGCTCTTTCGAGAGATCGTCGAACACGCGGTCGTTCGGCGGCGGAATATCGGCGAGCAGCTGCTCCATCAGCTCATCGTCGTAATCGGCGAGCTTCTCGAGCATCTGGAATCGCGCTTCTTTCTCGCGCGCTTCAATCGCCGACGGCAGCTCGATGATCGTGCTGGGAGCGTGTTCGCGATAGACGTAGGCGCGTTCGGACGCGAGATCGACGAAGCCCGTTGCAATGCCATTTTCCCAGATCGGGATCTGGCGCAGCACCAGCGGCCTGGCGCTGGCGGGCTGCAGGCTAGGAATGACGTCGTGCACCGGGATCGCCGACGCATCGATCTTGTTCAGGAACAGGATGTGCGGAACGCTCATATCCTCGAGCTGCTTCAGAAACACCTGCAGCGCCGAAACGCGCTTCGGATCGGCCTCACAGACCACGACGGCCATATCGCAAGCCGGCAGCGCGAGCGCGCCTTCATGCGCGAACTCGACCGAACCTGGACAATCGATAAAAGTGAAATTTTCCCCGAGGAACGTCGCGTCGGCGACGTTGAGACCGACGCTCATCGCGTGCTCGCGCGCTTCCGGTGTGCTATCGCCGAGCGTCGAATTGGCTGCGATCGAACCGGCTCGTGAAATCGCGCCCGTGCGGGCGAGTATGGCTTCGAGAAGTGTCGTCTTACCGCTGGCGAAGGGCCCGATGAGCGCTACGCAGCGCGCGCCTCGGACCCCACCCCTATTACCTTGTGTGCCATTTCCGCCCTTCGGGCCATCTGAGCTCGTCATGATTGCCTCCGATGTTGCGAGGCGCACGACCGTAGAGCCGCGCCCCGCACCTCGGAAGAGAGCGGCAAGTTGATGCTCGCTCCAAAGCCAGGTCCGCACAACGAGAATCACCGCACGGTTTCGTGAAGAATGTATTGCGATGCGGTAGAATTACTAGAAAACCGCGTTTCTATACTGCATCGCCAAAGCGACTTCTCGAATTGCTCTTTCAGGCAGTCCTGAAAGGCAAAAATAACTTGAATAACTTTAAACTTGTCGCATTGTGAACTCTTCCGGCGTTTCACGCGTTCTAAGGGCACTGGCGAGAAATTCGGAATGAGCCAGAGGGAAATTGGCTCAGGAAATGCGAGGCTGGGTTATGAGTATTGAAACATTGATGTCCGCGGCCAACGCTGCCGGATATGTCATGGCCGCCGAAGAACAACTCCCCGAGACATTCGGCGCCGAACCTCAGGTGTTTGAATTCAAGTCGCAGCCGGCGACGGCGCTGGCGATTTGGCGTCCGGTCGTACCCGCCGTTGATGGCAAGCCGCTAGCGGGCCACATATCCAACGCCTGGGACTGGTTCACCGACCGCTTCGTACACCACGGCGCAACGCCGGCCTGAGCGACGAAACTGGTAAGTGCTCGATGTGAGGAGCGCGCGACTTCGATCGCGCGCTTTTTTGTTTCTCAGGTGAGATTTCCGCAGAAGCGCTGTATGCGCGTGCAGGCGTCCTTCAACGACTCGGTCGAAGCCGCATAGGACACCCGGAACGACGGCGAACCCTCGAACGCCGCGCCGTGCACCACCGCAACGCCTTCTTCCTCGAGCAAGGCCGTGACGAAGTCCTCGTCGTTTTTGATGACCGTGCCCGATTTGCTCGTCTTCCCGATCAACGCCTTGATGCTCGGATAAACGTAGAACGCGCCCTGCGGCTTCGGGCACTGCAAGCCCTTTGCCTGATTGAGCATGCTGACGACGAGATCCCGCCGTTCGACGAACACCTTGTTGTTCGCGGCGATGAAGTCCTGCGGCCCGTTGAGGGCCTCCACACCCGCCCACTGCACGATCGACGACGGGTTCGACGTCGACTGGGACTGCAGCTTGCGCATGGCATTGATGAGAACTTCCGGACCCGCGGCGTATCCGAGACGCCATCCGGTCATGCAATAAGCCTTCGACAGCCCGTTCATCGTGAGCGTCCGGTCGTAGAGCTTCGGCTCGACCTGCGCCGGCGTCGCGAACTTCAGCCCGTCGTAAAGCAGGTGCTCGTACATGTCATCCGTCAGCACCCACACATGCGGATGCTTGAGTAGAACGTCCGTCAGTACCTTCAGCTCTTCCGCCGAATAAGCCGTTCCGGTGGGATTGGAAGGCGAATTGAAAATGAACCACTTCGTCTTCGGCGTGATCGCCTTTTCGAGCGCATCCGCGCGGAGCTTGTAGCCGTCTTCGAGTGTCGTCTCGGCGAACACCGGCTTGCCGCCGCCGAGTATTACGATATCGGCATAGGACACCCAGCAGGGCGCCGGCATGACGACCTCGTCACCCGGATTGAGCGTCGCGAGCAGCGCATTATAGAGCACCTGCTTGCCGCCGGTCCCGACCGACACCTGGCTCGTCTTGTAGTCGAGGCCGTTGTCACGCTTGAACTTCGCGACGATCGCGGCCTTGAGTTCCGGAATGCCGTCGACGTCCGTGTATTTCGTCTTGCCCTCGTCGAGCGCCCGCTTGGCGGCATCTTTGATGTTCTGCGGCGTGTCGAAATCCGGCTCGCCCGCCGACAACGAAACGATGTCGCGGCCCTGCGACTTGAGCTGTCGCGCCTTCATGGAAACGGCAATGGTGGCGGAGGGTTGGATGCGGTTCAGACTGTCGGCGATGAAGCCCATGTTCAAGCGGCCTGTTATCGAGATTGAGATCTAGCGTTTTCGCATCGCGAAATAAGCGGCGCGGACCGTAATTGCAATGTTTCCGTGTCGCAAGGAGGCGTTTTCTCGGGCCCGACGATAAGCACCGCATCGGCGCTGATGCTACAGCGCAACAAATGCACCGGAATGATCTAGGCGTGCTGCTTTTGATGAGCTTACGCCACAATCCGATCCCATCGCCGCCCAGAAGCGCAGGTCAACTTACTCGTCACGTGATCTACTTACCGAGTTGATGACGAGCGGAGGGAATTGAGACAATGCCAGTCAGCGTTCTGCCGGAAAAGCGCAAACGCCGGAAAAGCGGCGGGGCGCCGACGTGTTCCAACCCACTATGGCGGCCTTTGATCGATGCCGCCGTTGCGGGACTGGCATTTCTTCTAGTCAGCACGATGTTTTGTGCCCCGGTCAAAGCCGGAACCTTTCCAACGGCGTTCGCGGGCATCCACCAAAGCGCCACGCCCTTCGCCCTGAAAGCCGTCGCCGATCCCGGCCCGCCGCCGATTGTCGAGATCGCAACTGCCGGCTCTCCCGCCGATGCTGTCTACCGCGGGACCAGCACGACCGCGGCATGGGGGCTGCTCGGGGTTGCATTCTCGATGCTCGCAGCGCTGAATTTAGCCATTCTTAGGCATGTGAAGCGCGTTTACTCTCCGCGATTTGCCCTTTCCTGCAAACGAGATAGGGTAATCGGCCGATGTGGCGCTACGCGCTATTGAATTGCCTTAATCTGGATTGTACCTGTGAAGGCGTCGAGACGGATTCTAAGACCGGTTCGCCGCCTGATAGGAATGCTGGAGGCCGAAGCATGACGAAGCAGGACCTGAGACCCTTTTGGCTGGGCTTGACGGCGGGTGCTACCGTTGCCGCGATCGCTGGCACCCTGCTCTCCGCCAATAGCGAAACCGTCCTGCGCAAAAGCTTCCAGACTGCCCTCAATCGGACGAGCACCGAAGCCAAGGCAGGAGTGATAGCTGCCACGTCTGCTCCGATCTCCGGTTCGGAAGACTACTGGCTGTCCGCGATGCGTGACGGCACCATGCCCGTCAACAAGACGATCTCCGTCGGCGATCAGATTTCGATGAACCTCGGCGGCGTCCGGCGCACGCTCGAAGTCGCGACCGTTTCGGACTTTTCTCCTAAGATCACCCAGATCGACACGTCGCCGGCCCCGAGCCATTTGGTGCTCGTGACCGCACGCGACCTCGGTGATTCCGGCGCGCGTCCCATCCGCTTCGTCATGGAAATCCAGCAGAACGGCTCGCCGGTCGTCACCGGCCGCACCGGCCGCACTCTCTGACGCGCTGAACTCCTGCTAATCTGATCCCCGGACATATGAGCGGCCTCACCAAGCCTGCTGTTCTTTGTCCTGAAAAAATCCGCCGTTGGGTCCATCGCTGTCGATTGTCGCCAGCCATACGGCAGTTTCCGCACCCTTCCCAGGCGAACGAGGCGCATCCTTGCCGCCCATGCTGGTCCTGACCCAGCCCGGCGAGCACGCGTTGACCTTCACGTCCGTACCCGATGCAGCAGCTTCCGCCGCGGCAATCCGGGTTAGGGCATTTAGCGCCGCCTTCGAGACGCGGTAGGCCGGATAGCCCTTCCCCATATTGTTCAACTGTCCGGCTAGAGATGACATGTTGACCACGCGGCCGAACCCGCGTGTCAGCATGCCGGGCATCAGCGCGCGCATCGTGATCGAAGGTCCGAGCACGTTGGTCTCCCAAGTGCGCCGGAACACGTCGTCTGTCATATCGAAAAGAGAGGAATTGAAACCGCCCGGCCCGTCGATCAGAATTGCGGCGTTGTTGACCAGAACATCGATCGGCGCATGCGTAAGCTCGATTTCCGTGAGCGCGTCGAGCAGGCGTCCGGAGTTCGCCATGTCGAGGATGACGGGCTTGACGTCGACGCCGGCCTTCTTGAAGTCGTCGACGGCCGTGACGACTTTCTCACGCGATCTGACGCCGGCGAGAATGCTGAAGCCCAGGAGCGAAAGCTGCCGCGCGATCTCGAAGCCGATGCCGCGATTGGCGCCCGTCACGAGTGCAGTCTTGGAACCTTCCGTGTGCGGCATGACACGCTCTCCAGGCATCGGATAACATCTTCCGATAGCGTATCGCCCGCCATATGCCGCTAACGAAAAAACCCCGCAGGAAGGTGCGGGGTTTCTCACTTAGCCGGACTTTCGTCAAACGAAGTTATTTCTTTTCTTCTGGCTTAGTGGTGCCGTGCATCATCTCGTGCTTGCAGTGCTCGCGGAATTTCTTGCGCTCCTTGCCGTGCAAGCCCTTCGCATCCGCCTGCTTCGAACATTCCAAGGATGCAGCAGACTTTTCGGCCGCGGCGAATGCGGCTCCGGTGCCCATGACGAACGTGGCGGCAACTGCAGCAGCAATCAATCTGGTGGTGATCATTGAAGTCTCCGTCTTCTCTATTTGGGGTTTCCTCCGCCAGCACCGTCCGAACTATGTCCGGCCAGCAGCGGCCCCGATTAACAACCCGATAACGCACAACGGCCGAGTTGTTCCCCTTTCGCTATCATCCCGCGGAGAACACCAGTACATACCCTTCCGTAAGGAGAATTTTCGGGAACTAAATCACCCCGAATTTTTTGCTATTGCTCAGACGTGACACTGTGGCTCCAAATCGGCATTTATGACGAAAGCCTTCTTTCCTATATTGCTTCTGTGGCAACACCGACAAAATCATCCGGACCGAAAGCTCCTCGTCCTTCCCGTGGCAAATCGGGAAAGCCGACTCAGCCTCCGATGGAGACCGAGGCCGGAACACCGGGATTCGGAGAAGCGGGTTCTTATTTCGCGCCGGCCGACCTTTCGACGAAACGCGGAGCGACGGGGCTTCCGAGCCTCCCTGCGCTCCGTCAGTCCGGTCCCCGCCCCCCGATGGGCGGCGAAAGCCTGACCGATAGCCTGACGGCGCTCCTGACCAAACCCCAGGAACGTTCCGAGCGAGCTAACGAACTCCTCTCCCGCCAGCCGCTCATGGCGAGCCACCCGATCGTCTCAGGCGGCATGCCGACGTTCGTTCCGCACAGGCCCGACCGGCCGGAAAAAAGCGAAGGCGGCGTCAGGTTCAAGATCGTCTCGGATTACGAGCCGAAAGGCGATCAGCCGCAAGCCATCAAGGAACTCGTCGAAGGCGTCGGCAAGCACGAGCACAATCAAGTGCTGCTCGGCGTAACGGGCTCCGGCAAGACCTTCACGATGGCGCATGTCATCGAGAAGACGCAGCGCCCTGCCCTCATCCTCGCGCCGAACAAGACGCTCGCAGCGCAGCTCTACGGTGAGTTCAAAAGCTTCTTCCCCGAGAACGCGGTCGAATACTTCGTCTCGTATTACGATTACTACCAGCCCGAAGCCTATGTGCCGCGCACGGACACCTACATCGAGAAAGAAGCGTCGATCAACGAACAGATCGACCGTATGCGCCACGCTGCAACGCGGTCGCTTCTCGAGCGCGATGACGTGATCATCGTCGCGTCGGTGTCGTGCATCTACGGTATCGGCTCGGTCGAAACCTATACCGCGATGACGTTCACGGTCCGCGTCGGCGAACAGCTTTCGCGCGACCAGCTGCTGGCCGACCTCGTCGCCCTTCACTATCGGCGCAACGATCAGAATTTCGTCCGCGGCTCCTTCCGCGCGCGCGGCGACACCGTCGAAGTCTTCCCGGCTCACTTGGAGGATCGCGCCTGGCGTTTCTCGCTTTTCGGCGACGAGATCGAGTCGATCGTCGAATTCGATCCGCTGACAGGCAACAAGACGGACGAGCTGGCACTCGTAAAACTCTACGCGAATTCGCACTACGTCACGCCGAAGCCGACGCTGCAGCAGGCCATCAAGTCGATCAAGATCGAGTTGAAGCAGCGCCTCGACGAGCTTTATGCCGCCGGCAAGCTGCTCGAAGCCCAGCGCCTCGAGCAGCGCACGACCTTCGACATGGAAATGATGGAAGCGACCGGCTCCTGCGCCGGCATCGAAAACTATTCGCGCTATCTGACGGGCCGCAATCCCGGCGATCCGCCGCCGACGCTCTTCGAATATCTGCCCGATAACGCCCTCGTCTTTGCCGACGAGAGCCACGTGACAGTCCCCCAGATCGGCGGCATGTTCCGCGGCGACTTCCGGCGCAAGGCAACGCTCGCCGAGTATGGCTTCCGCCTGCCCTCCTGCATGGACAACCGGCCGCTGCGTTTCGAAGAATGGGACGCGATGCGTCCGCAATCCGTTTTCGTGTCGGCGACGCCCGCAGGCTGGGAACTCGAGCAGACCGGCGGCTCATTCGCCGAGCAGGTCATCCGCCCCACCGGCCTGATCGATCCCGTCGTCGAGATGCGCCCCGCGAAATCGCAGGTCGATGATCTGCTCGACGAGGTGCGTCAGGTCTCTCAGAAAGGCTATCGGACGCTCGTCACCGTGCTGACGAAACGCATGGCCGAAGATTTGACCGAGTACATGCACGAGAACGGCGTCCGCGTCCGTTACATGCACTCCGACATCGAAACGCTGGAGCGCATCGAAATCATCCGCGATCTCCGCCTCGGCGCCTTCGACGTGCTGATCGGCATCAACCTCTTGCGCGAAGGCCTCGACATTCCGGAGTGCGCCCTCGTTGCCATTCTCGATGCCGACAAGGAAGGCTTCCTGCGCTCCGAGACGTCTCTCGTGCAGACGATCGGCCGCGCCGCCCGCAACGTCGATGGCAAGGTCATTCTTTACGCCGATCAGGTCACCGGCTCGATGGATCGCGCCATGGCCGAAACCAACCGCCGCCGCGAGAAACAGCTCGCGTGGAACGAGGCCAACGGCATCACGCCGGAAAGCGTGAAGAAGAATATCGCCGACGTCATGCAATCGGTCTACGAGCAGGATCACGTCACCGTCGATGCCGGTCTCGCCGACGGCGAGAATGTCCAGGTGCTGGGTCACAACCTGCAAGCCGTCATCGCCGACATGGAACGCCGCATGAAGGAGGCCGCCGCCGATCTCGAATTCGAAACGGCCGCGAGATTGCGCGACGAGATCAAACGCCTGCGCGAAACCGAACTCGCCATCGCCGATGACCCGTTGGCGCGGCAGTCGGAGATCGAGGACAAGGCGGGCAGTTTCAAAGGCGCGCGCAAATACGGAGCGAGCGCCAACGTTCCTCCGTCCAAACCCGAAGGCAGCCGCGTTGCGACGGAATACGAACCGGTGCAGCCGACGTACGCGCAGTCCACGTCCCGCATCAAGAAGCCGTCGCTTGATGACATGGGACCGGGCACCGACCGTCCTGTCCCGGCACGGACGCAGCACGTCGATAGCCGCATGAAGGCCGGTGCGTTCGGCGAGAAAATCGCAGGCCCCCACAAGCCGACGCTCGATGAAATGGGTCCGCACGCATCGCTGCCCGTGAAGTCCGGCGAAAAGCCGTCGCGCATCACGATGCCGACGCGGACCCGCGAATTCGAGGGCGGCTCCGAGAAGAAGGGCCGCCGCGGACGCCCCCGCAAAACCGGACGCCCGGGCCAGTAGCAGCCGCAGATTTTCCTACATTTGTTGCGCCTGCGGATCTAACATCCGCGGCAACGGGGAGCACCACCACAATGGAGGCTCCAATGGCAACGTACGTTATTCTTGCCAACTTTACGGACAAAGGCATTCACGACGCCAAGGACACCATAAACCGTGCCGACAAGTTCAAAGCCATGGCCGCGAACGCAAGCGTCACGGTCAAACACATGTATTGGACGATCGGCAAATTCGACGCCGTCTCGATCTGCGAGGCACCTGACGATGAGACGGCCACAGCTTTTTCGTTAAGCGTTGCCGCACGTGGTAGTATTCGAACGCAAACGCTGCGCGCCTTTTCATTGGAGGAAATGACGAGAATCCTCGGCAAAATGGTGTAAGCAGCGTCGTCTGATGCGCTTCAGTCCGCTCATGCCGCGGAGCGGAACTCCGGCAAGCCAGATCGGTTGTTTCTCAGTTGCAAAGCAATCGAGGAACCTCCAATGCCCAAAATCTCGAAAGCGAAAATTCTCATTCTCGCGACCGACGGTTTCGAGCAGTCGGAACTTGACGTTCCGCGCGAGAAGCTGAAAGCCGTGGCGCAGCTTGTTCATGTCGCCGCGCCGAAAGATCGCAAACAGAAAGACTCGATCATCGGCTGGGAAAATAAGGACTGGGGCAAGCCCGTTAAGGTCGATGTCGAACTCGGCGACGCATCGACCTCACTTTACGATGCGATCGTGCTGCCGGGCGGCCAGATGAACCCGGACACGCTCCGCCAGAATGCGGACGCGATGAAGCTCATCAAAGCCTTCCTCGCCGATGGCAAAGTCGTCGCTGCGATCTGCCACGCTCCGTGGCTGTTGATCGAGGCCAAGGCGGTTCGCGGACGCAAGGCCACGTCATACAATTCGATCAAGACGGACATGATCAATGCCGGCGCCAACTGGGTCGATGAGCCCGTCGTGGCCGAAGAGGGCATCGTGACGAGCCGCAATCCCGGCGATCTCGAAGCCTTCGTCGCCAAGATCATCGAAGAGATCGAGCAAGGAAAGCACGAGCGTGCGGTGCTCGCGGCGTAAATCACATATAACTGCGGCCGCCGGGAATGCGGCCGCGGTAACCTGGGCGCGTTCCGCGTCTAAGGCTGCCACGGCGTCTTCGCCACGCCGAGCGAGTTGATCATATCCGCGGCATTGACCGTTATGCCGCCCGGCATTTGCATATCGCCCGGTTTGACGCCCGCAGGACAAGCATCCGACAACCACTTCGCCTTTTGCGTCGTCAGTGTTTTTTCAGCTGACGGCAGACCCGTGACATCTCCGGTGATTTCGATCTGATAGGCCGATTGAAAATCACCCGTGATCACAACGTGCGACGTCGTCTTCATCGAGCCCATCGCGCACTTGGTGTCCCACACGTAAGCGTCGCCCTGACGCTTGATCTCGTGATCGGAGCACATCGCCTCCATCGCCGAGGTCCCGGCCTGCATCATGGCTTTATCGGTCGCCGCATCGATGCAGGCATGCACCGTCGTCGCGAAAGTCGACTTCGACCCATGCGCGATGGCAATTTCCCAATACCCGGGCTTGCGCGACGGCAGCTCGACCGGATCGGCCACAGCGCCGGATATCGACGCGAGGAGAAATATTGGCAGCAGCGTTTGGCGGCGAATGTTCACGATAGCGCTCCCGTGCGAAGTCGCCCGACAGTCGCGTCTACCCGCTGACTTTGCAACGGTCCGCTGAGACGAATTTTTGGTTTTTTGCCGCGATCAGCTGGCAAGTGCGCGCGGCGGCGTCGAGCCCGGCGTCTGGATGCTTTTCAAAATCAGGAGCAGCGTGTGGCGGACGGCCAATTCAACGGTCTCGACGATGTGGCCGGGCTCGGTCAGGTTGGCTGGCACCCAAACAAGTTGCTTGTCCACCGCGCGCCAGCTGCCGAAATAGTTCCGGCCCTTCATCACTGTCACGCCCGTGCCGGCCAAGCCTTCCCTGACGGAAAACCCGCTCAACGCAACCTCGGGAATGTCCGCGAGTTGCCGCAGCAGTTCGCGGTCGGGTGTGGCGCACGTCATGGCGTTGTCGCAAATCGAATCGTTTTGACCGGCCTAATCCGTCAAAATTAGGCAACGAAGGTTGCGTAAGGGTTGACGCTATGCCCGGTTTTGAAACTTGGGCGCCTTGCCGCGCATCTTTCCTCCAGCATTTGGGCTCCTTTCCGCGAACTGCAGTGGCATAAGCCACTTGCGATGTCTCGCAGTCAGTCCGCACGCTGAAAGGTTTGCGCTGCGAAATGTGGGTCTGAACAAGCAGGAGTGAACGAATGAAACGCGTCTCTGCTCTTTTCCGGCGCTCCGCGACGGCAGCCCTTTTTCTGGCAAGCGTCGCTTCGATAGCGTTCCTCCTCGACCTCCACGGCGCACCGGCGGGCGCCTCCCGCGGCGGCGCTAATTACATTGGTCTCCTCGCCGCCGGCTTGCCGAAGCTGGAGAAGCGGCCGCTATGCACCCTTTGCACCGAGGTTCGCGAGAAAGCCGCCGATTATGCGCCCGTCGAACACTTTCTCGGCGGCCCCAAGCGCATCATCCTAATGCGTCATGCCGACAAGACCGGCGACGACGGCGACGAAGATCTCTCGGAAGCCGGACGCACGCGCGCCGAACACCTAGCAACCTACATTCCGCAAACCTTCGGCAAACCCGATTTCATCATCGCGACGGCTCGCTCGAAGCATTCCGACCGTCCGAGGGAAACGGTTCAACCGCTCGCCGACGCGCTCGGAATGAAGGTCGAGCACGATATGGAAAAGGACGAAATCGAAGATCTGGCCGATATGATTTTTAACGACCCCGACTACAAAGGCAAAACACTCGTCATCTGCTGGCATCATGGAAGTCTGCCTGCAATCGCAGCGTTGCTCGGCGCCCCTGCAGGCAGCTATCCGGATCCATGGCCGGACGATGCCTATAACCTCATTCTCGATTTGCAATACGATCCGAACTCGGGTAGCGCCCCAACGGTCAACCGCGTCATCGAACCGTTTTGAACGCCTGCCAAATTTCTGCAAAGACCGGCGCGAATTTCCATGACGTCAGCGGTACGCCGCGACGTTGACGGCGACTTTCGGGTCGCGTGGCAGAAGCGCACGGAAAGGGCACGACTTGAAAAATTCTGCTGAGCCGGATCGCGGCATCAAGGCATGGCTGTGCGCGCTCGCCCGTTCGTTGGGGCTGACGGCTTCCGAAGAAATAACGGCGACACATCATCCCGAGGGCGCGCCGGACCGCATCCTGCTGATGCGCCACGCCGAGAAAACGGGAGATCCGAACGATATCCTGCTATCGCCGGAAGGAGTCGTACGCGCTGCGCGCCTTGTGACGTACATTCCCCAGACGTTCGGACGTCCCGATTTCATTTATGCAGCCGCCCGCTCCAAACGCTCGATCCGCTCGATCGAAACGGTGAAACCGCTCGCCGCTGCACTCAACATCGAGGTGCAGCATCACATCGAAGACAGGGACTTCAAGAGCCTCATCACAGAGATTTTTTCGAAGCCCGAATACCGCGGAAAGATGATCGTGATCTGCTGGCACCATAAGAAGCTGCCGGAGATCGCGTCACTCCTCGGCGCCCGCGAAGGCAGCTATCCTGCCTTCTGGCCGCAAAACGTCTTCAATCTGATCCTGGATTTCCGCTACGATCCGAAGCCGGACTCGACTCCCATCGTCGGCCAGATCGTTCAACCGTTTTGACGATATAGAGAGTGGCCGCTCAGCACTTCTTGAGCGTCGCGGCGAGTTCGCGGAACACGCTTGCATCCTGCGGGAGAACCTTGACGGACTGATCGCAGCCCTGTCCGGCAACCGCCATGTGCGCTTCGAAGAACTGGCCGGAAAGCTGCACGTCGAAGCCATCGGCAGTGACGATGCCGGCGACCGTGCCGCCGATATCGTTGATCTTGTCCGTCCATGCGCCGGTGACCTTATCGCCTTCGACGGCAAGATCGGTCGCCGCGTGAAGCTTGAAGTTCGCACCGTCTTCGCAGCGGAGCGTCTGCCGCATGCCGCGCACGCCGTCCTGACGCGCAACGTAAGTCACCACGCATTTGAAGTTCGACGAGGGTCCCGACATCGAGGTCATCGTTGCCATGCCGACCCAGCGCCCCGCGAGGTTAGCCAGCGGATCGATCGGCGCAGCCGCCCGGTTTTCGGTTGCGACTAGGCTTGAAATTGCTGCAACAACGACATACGTGGCAACGCGGTACGACCGGCCCATGCTCGAACTCCCTCGACATATCGATTGACGATGGCGCACCCCGAGTCCCACCCCGCGGCAATGCCGCTGTCTTGCTTCTCAGCGCCACCCAACAATACCGGGAGTTTGAAATTCGATCGCGACGCTTTGGAGGCTACATTTGGGTAACTCGCAGGCTGCATATGGATCGTACGACTGTACCTCGACACAGACAGGTGCCCGCGAGTGTCGCTCGGCAGCAACACGTTTGAACGCGCAGCATTGTCGTTCCCATATGGCTCGCAAATCGGCTCACATCGGATGATAATGCCGCCGCTTCGGGGCCCACAGTTTGGAAGGATGAATTCGTGGTGCGCAATCATAGACTTGCAGCGTCAATCTCGGCGTGGGCCGCCGTTGTAGCAGTTGGCCTCGCCTTGTCGTTGAATCCCGCTGCCGCGGCGTCGGACAATCCGTTTGTCGAACTCGCCGGGACTTGGACCGGCTCGGGCACCGCCCGTTTCGATAACGGCAAGACCGAAAGCCTGCGCTGCAAAGGCTATTATACAAACAACGGCGGGCCAACGAATCTCGGTCTTTCGATTCGCTGCGCCAACGCCTCCGCAAAGGTCGAGCTCAGAGCCAATCTCACCAACGCCAACGGCACGGTGAGCGGCGATTGGGAAGAGCGCACGTACAATCAATCCGGAACGGTGACCGGACGTGCGTCATCCAACAGAATGAACCTGGCGATCAGCGGCGGCATCAGCGGCTCGATGTCGGTCTCGATTGCCGGAGGTTCGCATTCGGTAACGGTCGCGACCAGCGGACCGTCGTTCAAAGGCGTCAACATTTCGATGTCGCGTTAGCGGAAAACCCCAGTATCAAAGGATGAGATTTTCTATGCGCGCAAAAATGCTGGCAGCGATCGCAGTCTCCGCGGCAGTTCTCACTTCGATCGTGCCGCCGGCCGCAGATGCACACATTGGCCGGCTTCGGTCGAACTACAAGCAAGGCGAAGTGATCACCGCCTATAGCCGCTTCGGCAACGGCGCTATCAAGAGCGTCGTCAGACGCGCTCCGAAGTGGGGTTGGGAAGTCCGGCTTCCCGGCGGCAGCTGGACAGCCTGCAGAAGAAGCTGCGAAGAGACCCTGCGCGTGCAGACGGTCGATTTCTTCGGCAACGGCAATTCGATCTCGGACGGCGGCTACGGCACGCTTCAGCGCGAATGCGGAATATTCGGCTGCCTCGGCGGCTACTATGAGTTCTCTTTCTAGCGGCCGGCCGCCCGGGAAGCCTTACACCAGAAACGGATTGGTCAGCCGTTCCGGACCGAACTGGCTCGGCGGACCATGACCGCAAATAAAAGCGATATCGTCGCCGAGCGGAAATAGCTTCGTCTTGATCGACGATATCAAGGCGTCGTGATCGCCGTAAGCAAAGTCGGTTCGTCCGATCGATCCCCGGAAGATCACGTCGCCGACGAGCGCGAATTTCTGCCGCCGGTCGAAGAAGACGACTGACCCCGGCGAATGCCCCGGGCAATGAAAAATCTCGAACTCATGCCCGGCGACCGTGACCTTGTCACCCTCGTCCAGCCAGCGGTCGGGCTTCACGTTGCGAACCCCGGAAATCCCGTACATCTCACCCTGCTTCTCGAGCGCATCGAGCAAAACGCCATCATTGCGATGTGGCCCCTCGATCTTAACGCCGAGCCGGTCGCGGAGATCGGCAGCGCCGCCCGCGTGATCGATGTGACCGTGCGTCAGCAGAATTTTCTCGACCTTCATTCCCACTTCTTTGATCGCCTGTTCGATGCGATCGAGATCGCCACCCGGATCGACGACGGCGCCGGCCTTCGTCGCCTCGTCCCAGATCAGCGTGCAGTTCTGCTCGAAGGGCGTCACGCGGACGATCGCCGCCTTGAGCGGGGATGCAGTTTTGGCGGTCGTTTCGCTCATGCCTCTAGCTCCGTATTGCTCCAACCATTTTAAACAATCCACTGCTGATCGCGAAGCGGCCCGTTGGCGCTACGTCTCCCTTAGTCCGCGAATCAGATAACGATATCAATGAGCGGGACATATGCGCCCATTGTTTCAGCATCGTCAAAACGCGCGCAGCGCGTTTTCTGGTGCACCTGTCGGGGAATGCCATGATCGAAAAACTGACCGGCCTCGCGCTAGTCGCAGGAAGCACGTTGATAATCGCCGCCGGTCCGGCCTCCGCCAACGACTGGGCGGGCCCCTATATCGGCATCGGTGGCGGGTATGACATGACGAACACCCGTGTCGACACCCTCCTGACCGACGGGCTGACCAACATTGATTATAAGAAAAACGGCCAGGCTGGCGCTGGAGGCTTTCTCACTCTTAGCGCCGGCTATGACCACGCCTTGTTCGGGCCGCTCGTCGTAGGTGTTTTTGTCGATTACGATTTCTCCGACGCTGATACCAACTTTTCCAATTTCTTATTCAGCGAAACTGGGCACCTCAAGCTCGGAGATCAACTCTCCGTCGGCGGCCGTATCGGATACCTCGTCGCACCAACGACGCTCTTTTTCTCCACGTTCGGCTATGCCCATTCTGATCCGAGTGACGTAACCATCAATTTCGGCCCCAGCTCGATGCGCGCCGGACTCGGGAGCTTCAACGGCTACTTCCTGGGAAGTGGCGTCGAAACATTGATTGGCAACGGCTTCAGCCTCAAGGCCGAGTATCGCTATACGTCGATGCGGTCCGAGGATGCTGTTTTCAATGACACTGTACCGTCAGCGACATTGATTGAGACGTTGAAGCCGCAGACCCAAACCGTCAGGATGTCGCTCAACTACCGCTTTGGTGATGGCAAGAAGGACGTTGTCGATAACTCGATCCCGCCGATCACCTCGAGCTGGACCGGACCATACCTCGGCTTCGGCGCGGGCTACAGCGTGGCCCAGAAGCAGGAAACCTTCCCGTCGGGAGCAAGCACACTGAACAATCCCGTCAGCAATAATGGCGGCTTCATCTCGGCAACGGTTGGCTACGACTATCAATTCAGTAAAAAGTTCGTCGTTGGCGCGCTCGCCGACGCCGATATGTCGAACCTGCGCTACAAAGATGAACTCAGCTTCTCCGGCACGCCCATCTACGAAAGCCGCGGCGGCTTTAAGAACATCCTGATGGTCGGCGGTAGGTTGGGATACCTCACCGCTCCCGACACACTGCTGTTCGTCAGCGGCGGCTACGCGAATGCGGGATTGGAAGAGACCACGATTTCCTTAGGCGGCACCGGCGCGATCTTATACGACGCCAAGCGCATCTCAGGTGCATTCATTGGCGCCGGTTTAGAATCGAAAATCTGGGATTCACTCTCCATCAAAGCTGAATATCGCTACATCGACCTGGCGAGCGAGAACCTGGAGCTGTTTCCAGGAACGGGGAGCCCTTTCCCGTCGGCGCACATCGATCCAGACATTCAAACGGGCCGCATTTCTCTGAACTGGCGCCCCTGACAACCGTCGGTTCGGTGCAGATCTAAATCGAACGCTTGTTGCGAACGACAGGGGCCCCTCGTGGGCCCCTCAGCACATTTGCAAACCACAATAGGTCTCGAGGTCCAAGCCGGATCAAGAGGCGGGAGGCTTGGTGACGTTGAGCGTGAGCTGCGATCACGGGCTATCGGCCCGCGGGCGTGGCGTCCGCCAGCAACGGCCTCTCGGGACCGCAGGTTGCCAAAGCTACGCCCAAAAACACGACAAGGGCCATCATGGCCCCTGTGCGCGTGAAAAAGAATGCGCGTGAAAAGATTGATGTAGCGCGAAATCTTAAGCTGCTTCGGAACCTTCATGTCCCGGATCGCGCAGCACGTACCCGCGGCCCCACACCGTTTCGATGTAGTGCTTGCCGCCTGTCGCTGCCTGAAGCTTCTTCCTGAGCTTGCAGATGAAGACGTCGATGATCTTCAGCTCAGGTTCATCCATTCCACCGTAGAGATGATTAAGGAACATCTCTTTCGTCAGGGTCGTGCCCTTCCTCAGCGAAAGGAGTTCGAGCATCTGATATTCCTTGCCGGTCAGATGCACGCGCTGATTATTGACATCGACCGTCTTGGTGTCGAGGTTGACGCGAAGATCGCCGGTCTCGATGACCGACTGTGCGTGTCCCTTCGAGCGGCGAACGATGGCCTGAATGCGCGCGACGAGCTCATCCTTGTGGAAGGGCTTCGTCATGTAGTCGTCGGCTCCGAAGCCAAGACCACGAACCTTGTCGTCGATGCCCGCCAGACCTGAGAGTATCAGGATCGGCGTTCCGACCTTCGCGACACGAAGCGTCTTCAGAACTTCGTAACCGCTCATGTCTGGAAGGTTGAGATCAAGGAGAATGATATCGTAGTCGTAAAGCTTACCTAGATCGACGCCTTCTTCGCCTAGGTCTGTCGTATAAACATTAAAACCTTCCGACTGCAGCATAAGCTCGATGCTCTGCGCCGTGGCACTGTCGTCTTCAATGAGTAGAACCCGCATGACCGTCCCTCTGGTGCCCTATCCGATCCGTGTCCGCGCTATGTCTGTCCTTCGCTCAAAGAAAACGCACTACCATCGAGCTAAGCGATCGTTAGGAAGTTAGCGACGAGAGGTTAACAAACCCTAATTCGCGTTAGCTAATTCACCATCCAGTGACTTGCTGGTGTCCCGGCGGCAACTGGAGATGGATATGGCTTCCGCGAAGCTGGTCGCACTATTGGCGATCACGAGGCAAAGCACCCTCGTTCGCGCCAAAGCATGGCCCGCTATTGTTTCAAAATATTAGAACTGCGCCCCTCTCGATCGCCGACAAGATCTTCCGCAAAGTCCGATTTCGAGGCGCCCACCCCGTTACCCGACTCCGATCGCTTCTGACCTGCATTCGGCTCGAATCAAGAGCTAACAGAATTCGTGAGATTGCCCTAGACGGCGCATGACTAAAATTTTGACCCCAAACGAGACGGGCCGTCAGAAATAGTTACCCGTTGCTTTACCGCAACTTAAGCGCAGTATGTCATACCTAATAATTGAGGGTCATCGGACGCTGGTGCAACGCGACGGCCCTTCGGAATGACTGCGTTTCTTCATTGTTACTGTAGCAGCGAGGCCTCATCTTGGTTGGCACGCTTCTTGTGTAAGGCGAAGATACGGCAAGTTCGAATTTGTTTGGGGTATCGGACGATGAAGTCACGTGACATGGCCATGCGCCTGAAGCGTCGGGAAGTAGAAGAGAAGTCTAGAAAGGTTGACGATCTAGAGCGAATTATTCGCGAATTTGATCAGATGGCCGCCGACCTCGAACGCCAGATTCAACTTGAGGAAGATCGCACGGGCATTCGCGATCGAGCGCATTTCTCCTATTCAACCTTCGCAAAAGCGGCAGCGCAGCGGCGCGACAACCTCAGGCAGTCGACAGAAGGGCTGCGCGAGAAGCTGGCAGCCGCCGTTCGCGAACGGGACGACACGGTCGAACAATTCTCTCGGGCGGCCCAGCAGGCCGCCAACCTTGACGATCCCCGCGCTGGACGCCGCGACCGCCCTTTCGGCATCACCGCCCTCCGCTGATTGATTCGGGTCGCTGGGCTCTCGCATAGAGCCCAGCTTCCCTATGCCCCAGGTGATGCGGCCCGCCTGAAAGACGCCGCCTTTCTCCCCTCCAAATTCTGTTGGCTTCGCCGTTTGGTGCGACTGTGACCCCTTGCCCAAATCAGGCCGGGCGGGCACGAGTTGCAACTGTCATTCGTGTTCAAGCAATGAGTCTATGTGCGCCGCCGCTCGGGGAAAAATGCCTGTTCGCCGTCCATCAATATCGATGCCGGCGCTGCTGATCGTGGCGGCGTTGCCGGGTTGCGCGGGCAACGGACCGGAATTGCAGTCTCTGAACCTCCAGCCCTCCGGGCAAAATACGCCGACGGTCGCGGCGCTCCCCGGTGGCGAAACCTCGGCGGGCAAGGTCGTACCGGGCGCGACGGGATCGGCAACCGAGATTTATTCGCGGCTGGCACGGGGCGCGATGAGCTGCTGGTTCGCCACGGGAGGCCCGCTCAAGAAAGATTACATCTTTCACGCGACAGCCGACGCACCTTCGCGCGGGGGCAAGGCCGAAATCGTCATTCATGAACGGGATCCGACGCAACCCAACCCGCGTGGCCCCAAGGCCTATCTCGTCGGCATCGAACCGACGGGAGAAGCTTCCGCCACACTCACGGTCGAAAACCGGAAGATGACGGATGCATACGCCTCTGCAATGACGAACGACATCTCGCGATGGGCGAAGGGCACGGACGGTTGCGCAACCACCTCGTCGGTCCCAGGCTGGATACCTGCGCCACCCGAGACGGCAGACGCAGCTCGACCGGCGAAGAAGACCAAGGCTCAAAAAGCAAAAGTCAAGGCTGCCCAGGCCAAGCCGGCCCAGCAACCCTAGACTGCACTCTACTGTATCGGTCTACGGACTCTGGAAAACTGACGAAATCAGCCTGACGAGGTCAGCCTGATCAAGCTAGTCCCGATAGTCCTGTAAACGCGTTGCGCGAAGGCCAGGCAGGCCATGCTTGTCGATCGAACGCTGCCACGACAGGAACTCGTCAACGGTCAACGTATAACGCTCGCAAGCTTCTTCGATACTGAGAAGACCACCGCGGACAGCGGCAACCACCTCAGCCTTGCGGCGGATGACCCATCTTTTCGTATCCCGCGGGGGAAGGTCTGCGACCGTGAGGGGCGACCCATCAGGTCCGATCACGTAGCGCCCGCGCGCTCTCATCTGCTGTTCGGTCATGATACTCAATACACACTCTTTGACCAGGGTTAGTTATAACCGCATGCGATTAAATTAGCACTAACCCATTGAGTGAAAAACATATAAATGGGCGTGCCAATTCCACATTACCTTACCGAAACAGGGCGCAGTTGAGGCGATCCGTCCCGATTTGAAGCACTGTGGAGTCTGGACCTTTCCTCAGCGAAAAATGGGCCAAAACCTTGTGGCGAGGCTCCACGCCGCCTTGCAGACGGCGGATTTGACAATTATTGATGGAGGAGGCCCAATACCCGCTGAGATCACAATCGCCCCGGACGGGCAATTCGCTGAATTTCTTGGATCTTTTGAAGGATAGCGGCGTCGGGGTATTGTTGTAGGAGCTTTACTGCGCTCCCCTGCCACGAGCCCGAGCCAGTCGATCGTATGAACCAGACCGAAACATCATCTGCCGGCAGCAGCGCAGTGCGCGCCCCAAAACAGGCGGCCGCATCGAAAAAGCGCGTCGTCGTGGCGATGTCAGGCGGCGTCGATAGCTCGGTGGCCGCCGCCATCATGAAGGCGGCTGGCCACGATGTGATCGGCGTCACGCTGCAGCTTTACGACCACGGCTCCGCGACGGGCCGAAAGGGCAGCTGCTGCGCCGGCCAGGACATCCACGACGCCCGTCGCGTCGCCGAAGCGCTCGACATCCCTCACTACGTCCTCGACTACGAGACGCGCTTTGCCACGAAGGTCATCGAGTCATTCGCCGAAAGCTACGTCGCCGGCGAAACGCCGATCCCCTGCGTTACCTGCAATAACGAAATCAAGTTTCGCGACCTGCTCGACACCGCAAAGGATCTGGGCGCCGACGTCCTCGTGACCGGCCACTACGTTCAGCGGCACGACACCGAGGATGGCCCCGTCCTCTCGCGCGCCGTCGATGCCGATCGCGATCAGAGCTATTTTCTGTTCGGCATCACGAAGGAGCAGCTCTCGTCCCTCTGGTTTCCGATCGGCGGCATGCAGAAGTCCGCCGTGCGCGACCTCGCGCGTTCGTTCAATCTGCCTGTGGCCGACAAATCGGACAGCCAGGATATCTGCTTCGTCCCGACCGGAAAGTACACAGACGTCATCGAACGGCTGAAGCCGAACGCACTCGACGCCGGCAACATCGTCCATCTCGACGGACGCATCCTCGGCCGCCACGACGGCATCGTGCATTACACGGTCGGCCAGCGCCGCGGCATTAAAATCCCAGCAGCCGAGCCCCTTTATGTCGTCCGTCTCGATGCATCGAAGAATGAAGTCATCGTCGGTCCGCGAGCGGCGCTCAGGACCACCGGGCTGATGCTTCGGAACGTCAATTGGCTCGGGGAAAAGCCTTTGCGCGAGGTCGCAGCCGACGGTCTCTCACTTTATGTTCGCATGCGCTCGTCGCAGGCGCTCCGGCCCGCCTTGCTCACAGTCGAAGAGGGCGGCGCAGTCCGGGTCGATCTGACCGACGGCGAAGAGGGTATTGCGACTGGACAAGCGTGCGTGTTTTATGCCGACGCCGGGACGGAGGGACGTGTCCTTGGCGGTGGATACATTGCAAAAACGATCAAGGCCACGAATACCGCCGAAGAGGCGGTCAGAAACAGCAAGATGGCCGGCGCGAGCCGCTAGGTACATCGTATGAATTCGGTTGCGGACGAATGGAGATCGGGCAGTGAGCGATAACAAGCCTTCGGGCTTCCACGCCTCCTCAGGAGCGCGTGCGGAGGCACAGAAAGGGCGTTCCGAAGCGAAGGTTTTGCAGCTCGATGAAGGCCAGGTCCGCGACGCTTACCGTCGATGGGCGCCGGTTTATGATTATACCTTTGGCGCGATCTCGACGGCCGGCCGCCGCCACGCCGTCGAAATCATCAATACCGGTGACGGACGCGTGCTCGAAGTCGGCGTCGGCACCGGCCTCTCGCTACCCGATTACAAAAAGCATTTGGACATCGTCGGCATCGATCTCGCGCCGGAGATGCTGGACAAGGCCCGCGAGCGCGTCAAAGCCGAGAAGCTGACGAACATCTCGGGCCTGTACGAGATGGACGCGAGCAACCTTCGCTTCCCCGATAACTCGTTCGACACTACGGTTGCGATGTACGTGATCACCGTCGTGCCCGATCCACAGAAGGTCATGCAGGAATTGTCGCGGGTGACGAAGCCCGGCGGCGAGGTCATGCTCGTCAACCACTTCAGCCAGGAGGACGGCGTGCGCGGCTGGGTCGAGCGGCAGATGGCGCCGTTCGCCGATCTCGTCGGCTGGCACTCGGTGTTCGACGTATCGCGCGTAATGGTTTGCCCCGAGCTGAAGCTGATCGACCGTAAGGCGCTGCGGCCGTGGGGCATTTTCACGATGATGCGCTTCCGCAAGGAAGGGGCAGTCAGCCAGCGCCCGCTTGCCGCAGAATAGCCCGCGGAATACGCGAAATAAGTGTCCTTCCCGGCCCGATCGAATTTTGTTGGCACGTACGTGCCGCCGGGACGGAGCGCCGTGTTGACAGAAAGCTACGGCGCTCCCTATAGACGGTCGCTCCAAGGCCAGCGTGCTGGCCGGTGTGGCGGGATAGCTCAGGTGGTTAGAGCGGCGGTCTCATAATCCGCAGGTCGGCGGTTCAAGTCCGCCTCCCGCTACCATTAACTCGCTGATGCGTGTTGGCCCAACGGCCGATCAATCGAAATCGACTTTCCGGCTGCGCATCTTCTTGACCTTTCCGCGCACGGTCTTTGCCTTGATCCGCTCCTCGCGCGCGCCGCGGGAAGGCTTCGTCTTAATCCTTAGCTTCGGTCGCTCCAGCGAGGTCTCGATGAGCTCGATGAGCCTCGATCGCGCATCGGCTCTGTTCTGTTCCTGACTGCGAAAGCGATCCGCCTGGATGACGATAATCCCGTCGATCGTCAAACGGCGTCCCGCCAGACGTTTCAGCTTATCGCGCGCGTAATCGGGGATGGACGTATTAGCCCGGAGATCAAAACGCAGCTCAACCGCAGTCGAGACCTTGTTGACATTCTGCCCACCCGGTCCCGACGCCCGAACGAAGCGCTCCTCGAGTTCCGTTTCGGCAATTTCGATGGCGTCCGTCACGCGCATGGCTTGTCAGCCCCATTCCTGACCGCGCTTCTGGCGACGGGTCCATTATGCTCAAGAAGATGTATCATTGGTCCCTCTGAACGCAATTTGCACCGAGGCGCATATTCTCGCCGGGATACCCACAGGATCCCCGAAATCCACAGGATATCTCGGTTGCCAAAAACCCATTCTGCATGTTGATCAGTTGCAGAGCCCTTTCGGCGATTCTCGATTTGTTAAGATTGAAGGGAACCATCGCCGGCTTCGGGCGTAAATGCCCGGGGTAAGCAGTCCGCCGCCTTTAGTTTGCATTGAAGTAATTGCGTTTACCGAGTCTTTAGCGTCGCCACTTAGCGTCATTGAGTTGCCGAAGAAATCCAGGCTCCCATCGGGGTTTCACTGAATTTGAGTGAATAACATGACGGAAAGGTCATGCTGCGATCTGCCTCGACACCCGTGATCTCGTCCATCGGTACCGCCGTTCGTGAGGCGCGGTGGGGCCGGTCCGCGCGGTTCGTCGGACTGGCGATTGCGGCGATCACCCCCGCCATTTTCTGGTGCATCGTGGCCGAGTTGATCGCCTATTGGGCTGGAATTTCGCTGTCGCCGATCGCTGTAGGCGCGCTGTTCGTCACCATCGCCACCTTCCTCTTTGCCATCTGCGCGCCGCTCATTTTGCGGAACACGACTTCTGAAGACCGTACTGCGCGCAGAACCACGCTCGACCAAAACAGCCGCCCCGGCCAGAAATTGGCGAACAAGCTCTGAGCGGCTAACTCCCCGACCAATCGCAAATCAATTGTCCGCAAATGCGCTTTCTCGGACCACCACCTACACAGGGTCCGGGCACAGTTTCGCATCGCCGGCAGGAATAGGATGACAAACATCCCCGCCAGCCTCGGCCACGTTTAAAATTGCATGTCGTAAGAACTTGGCAGTCGCGCTGAATACCGAGCGCGCCGCCTGGGCCCTCTTGAGCCAAGGCGGCGTCCAAACCGCAAAAAGCGGTCATCAGTACAGCGAAGAGAAGTAATGCTCTCGCCATCATGAATACCGGAAAAGTTTAAGCCGCAAATCGCAAGCATCAACCTCTCCGATCGTCAGTGCAAGTCGTAAACGCCGATGCTAACCGCTATTCTGCGGCAGCGCGCTTCTTTGGTTTCACCAGTTCCATATAGTCATTGAGGAGAGTTTCAGTGATGGAACCGGGCTTGTATTTGTGCTCGCCGATTTCAGAAACCGGCGTAACTTCCGCCGCCGTGCCGGTGATGAAGCACTCGCTGAAAGAGCCGAGTTCTTCCGGCATGATCACGCGCTCGACGACCGTGATGCCGCGTGCCTTGGCGAGATCGATCACTGTGCGCCGTGTAATGCCGTTGAGGAAGCAATCGGCTTCGGGCGTATGCACCACGCCATCCTTGATGAAGAAGATGTTGGCGCCCGTGCACTCGGCGACGCGGCCGCGCCAATCGAGCATCAAGGCATCCGAATATCCGGCGCGTTCGGCGCGGTGTTTCTCGATCGTGCAGATCATGTAGAGACCTGCCGCCTTGGCCCGCGACGGTGCACAGGCGGGATCGGGCCGGCGATAAACGGCATTCGTGATGCGAATGCCTTTGAGACGCTGCTCCATCGGGAAATAGGAGCCCCAGTCCCACGCCGCTACCGCGAGATGGATTTTTGCATTCTGAGCTGAAACGCCCATTTGCTCGCTGCCCCGCCACGCGACCGGACGAACATAGCAGTCGGCGAGCTTATTGGCGGCGATGACATCGCGGCAAGCCTGATCGATTTCGGCAACCGAATACGGAATTTCGAAATCCAATATCCGGGCACTCTCGACCAGACGCTCGCTGTGCTCGGTCAGTTTGAAAATCTCGCCGTCGTACGCGCGCTCACCCTCGAACACCGAGCTGGCATAGTGCAGCGCATGGGTCAGCAAGTGGACCTTCGCGTCACGCCAGGGGATGAGGGCCCCGTCGAACCAGATGAGCCCATCGCGGTCGTGATAGGGGATGAGGTCAGCCATACGAGTCAAAATCCTTCCAGGGCGTTATGGTTAGCGGGTACCGAAGGTTGGCCGGGCGTCTCGAAAAGCTGGGGCTTGGCAGGCTGAAACCGCAGAACGTGCAGTTCAGTGCGCCTCGCGCGAAAGCAGGGAGACCTGCCGGACAGGTCAGCATTTTGGCTTGCAACAGAATACAATCGAGGCCAATAAGTCAACATGACTGACATAACGTCAGAAGGCCCGTCAGAACACCTTGCCGGAACTGGGCATGCGTCCGCTCCCGTGGTGGCCGATGGCCGGCCTTCCCCACTCGTCGACCTGATTGCGTACATAGAACTTTTCTATTTCGCCTATCGCGACTTCACGTGCGACCCGGACACCATTCTGTCCCAGTACGGCTTCGGCCGCGCGCACCATCGCGTGCTGCACTTCGTGCATCGGAATCCGGGCCTGAAGGTCGCGGAATTGCTGGATATTCTGAAGATCACCAAGCAGTCTCTGGCGCGCGTTCTGAAGCAGCTCGTCGATGAAGGATTCATCATACAGAAAGCCGGAAACGAGGATCGGCGCGAGCGCCGGCTATACCTCTCCGCCAAAGGCGCGCGGCTGAACGATAAACTGACACAAATTCAGGCCAAACGCATCGAGGGGGCGCTCGCGAACCTCGGCCCAGGCGCCGATGCCGTAGCGCGGAATTTTCTTTTTGCGATGATCACAGAGAAAGACCGGCCCCAGGTAGAAACCCTCATCAAAGGTCAGCGGACCGGCGCACCGGACGCTGCATCCGATTACAACCCATGAGAGCCCTGATGGCGCAGGATCGAGCCGAACCTTTAGCGGACAACGCCCCGCACATACTGGTTGTAGATGACGATCAAAAAATCAGAGGCCTACTCGGCCGCTTCCTATCAAGCAACGGCTTCCGCGTCACCGAAGCTGCCGATGCCGCTGCGGCACGGGCTTTCATGCGCGGCCTGTCATTCGATCTCGTGCTCCTCGACGTCATGATGCCAGGCGAGTCGGGCCTCTCCCTCGCCCGTGATCTGAAGCTGACGCGGCCAGTCCCAATTTGCATGTTGACGGCACTCGCCGAAGCTCAGGATCGCATTTCGGGTCTCGAGGCCGGTGTCGACGACTACGTCTCGAAGCCGTTTGATCCGCGCGAGCTGCTGCTCCGGCTGCGCAACATCCTTCGCCGCGGCCAGGTGCAATCCGCCCCGCGTGACGAAATCAAGATGGGTGGCTGCATCTTCAGCATCGCCCGTGGCGAGCTGAAACGTGACGACGAAGCCATCAAGCTCACCGAACGCGAACGGGATCTCCTGAGGCTATTCTCGCAACGCATCGGCGTTGCCGTTCCCCGCCACGAACTCTCGAGCGACGACAGCACCGGAAGCGAACGCGCGATCGACGTCCAGATCAATCGCCTGCGCCGCAAGATCGAGGCTGATCCGTCGAACCCCGTCTACCTGCAGACTGTCAGAGGCAAGGGCTATATCCTCTACACGGATTGACCGCGATGACCGGATTCGTCCCGGCAACGCGAACGGTGGAAAATTTGCTTCAATGGCGGTTGTGCCCGAAACGACACCGGATACCGGCAGCAGCGCCTCGCGGTATCGGCGCTTCCGCGAGCACCCGTTTGTCGTCGGCCTGCTCAACATCGGCGCCGAGATGCTCCCGAAGGGCCTCTACGCCCGGGCGCTGCTCATCATCATCACGCCGATTGTCGTCCTCGAAGGCGTCATAGCGTTCGCGTTCATGGAACGCCATTGGCAGGCCGTGACGCGCCGCCTGTCGGAAGCAACCGCCCGCGACATTGCCGCGTTGATCGAAGTCTATGAGGATCTGCCGAAAGCGGACGGCGCCCAGAAGATCATCGATCTCGCGCGCGAACGCCTCAGCTTGCAAATGGAGGTTCTGCCGAACGGCGATCTTCCGCCTCCAGGACCGAAGCCGTTTTTCCGTTTGCTCGATCGCGCGCTCTCCAACGAATTGCGCAAGCACGTTCAACTGCCGTTCTGGATCAACACCGTCGGCGACCAGAACGTCGAGATCCGCGTGAAACTTGATGATGCCATTTTGCGCTTCGTCGCAACGCGCAGCCAAACCTACGCGTCGAACTCGCATATTTTTCTTCTGTGGATGGTCGGTTCGTCGGTCATTCTGCTGACAGTCGCGATCCTGTTTCTGCGCAATCAAATCCGGCCGATCTTGCGGCTCGCCGATGCGGCGGACGCCTTCGGCAAAGGCCGCGGCATCCCTGAAGACTTCCGGCCGCGCGGCGCTCGCGAAGTCCGCCAGGCCGCCCTCGCATTCCTGCAGATGCGTGACCGCATCAAGCAGCACGTCGAGCAACGGACCACGATGCTCGCCGGCGTCAGCCATGACCTGCGAACGGTGCTGACGCGATTCAAGCTCGAACTGGCGCTGCTCGACGACACGCCCGAAACGCGCGCGCTCTCGGGCGATGTCGACGAGATGCAGCACATGCTCGAGGACTATCTGGCGTTCGCCAAAGGCGACGGCGGCGAGGAAGCCAAGCCGACGAATCTGAAGGAACTCCTGGAAGAGATCGTCGACGACGCATCGATCTATGCCTGCACCATCGATCTCAGGATCCGCAAAAGCAAAGGCGACATCGTCTTGCCGCTAAAACGCCAAGCCTTGAAGCGCGCCATCATGAACCTCGTCACCAACGCAGCTCGCTTCGGCGACCGCATCATCATCCGTGTTGCGCCTGAGGGCCGCTGGGTGCGCATCGAAGTCGATGACGACGGCCCCGGAATCCCCGAGCATGAGCGCGAGAACGTCTTCCGGCCGTTCTACCGGCTCGACCACGCCCGCAATCAGGACGAAGGCAACAGCGGGCTTGGCCTCGTCATCGCCCGCGATATTGCCAAGAGCCACGGCGGCGACATCGCCCTCGGCGAAAGCTCCATGGGCGGCCTGCGGGCGATTATTTCCCTGCCGAAGTAGGGAAAAATTCCGAAAATCCCTTTGTATTTTAATATGTTATGACGCCAACACACGGCATTGTGATTTGACCGTTATGTTATGAAGTTACACCCTCCAGGTATCGGATCCGGGGGCCAAACCCGTCGACTTTGGCAAGGTGTCCTCCAAGCCTGCAGTCACCGGTACCGAAAATCCCGATCGCCGTGGGCCGCCACAGCCCATTCGGGATGACACTGGCAGCCGCGAACTGAGACCGAGACCGGAACCCAGCCCCGGTCAACGCCCCAGCTCGCGGCCGCGATTTTGCGCCGCCAGCACAGCCTCGGTCATTAGTTCCTTGAGACCGCTACCCTCCCGCATCAGCACGGCGAGCGCCGCAGCCGTCGTGCCGCCTGGCGACGTCACGTTGCGCCTCAGCGTTTCCGGATCGGTCTGCGATTGATTGAGGAGTTCGCCCGAACCCGAAACGGTTGCGCACGCCAGCTGCTTCGCCGTCGCCTCGTCGAGCCCCGCGGCCACGCCCGCCGCCGCGAGAGCCTCCGCCAAAAGGAAGACATAGGCCGGACCTGAACCCGAAACGGCGGTCACCGCATCTATCAGGCCCTCGTCATCGACCCAAACGACCTCGCCGACCGCGCCGAGCAGGCTCTCGGCAGCCGCCTTCTGCGCGGCGGTCACATGCGCGTTGGCGACGGCGCCAGTAATACCGCGGCCAATGGCGGCGGGCGTATTCGGCATCGCCCGAATGACTGCGGTGCCTGGCTGCAAATGCCGTTCGAAACTCTGAAGCGTCTTGCCAGCCGCAATGGAGATGACCACGGTCTCCGGCCCGGCGACCTTTGCCAGACCCGGAAAAACGTTGTCCATCACCTGCGGTTTCACTGCGACGACGATGACGGCAGGCGCCTTGTCGAACGGCGCCAAGCTGGCCGCCGCCTTGATCCCATGCCGGGTTGCAAGATCGAGGGCCGAGCCTGAGAGATTTGGCTCCTGGATGACGATATTCGCGGGATCGAAGCCCCGCTCGATCCAGCCTTCCAGCAGGGCGGCGCCCATCTTGCCGGCGCCCACAAGCACCACCGGACCATTCAGTTGCAACGACATTCTTAGGGCACCTCGGCGAAGATCGCCGAACCCGCGATGGCGTCCGGCTTAGGCCTGTCCCTGCGTTTCAAACATCGTCGAAACGAGGGCTTCTTTGCTCTCCTTACCCGCCCAAACCACGAACTGGAAGGCTTGATAGTAGCGCTCGCAGCCTTCAAGCGCCGCCTTCAGCATGGCCTCGCACTGCCTGACAGTCGCAACGGTGCCGTTGAGCAAAAGCGCGTGACGAAACATCACGAGGCCTTCCTGCGTCCAGAGATCGAAGTGACCGAGCCAGAGCTGCTCGTTGATCTGCGCGATCAGGCGGTACATTTCCGTCAGCCGGTTTGACGGAACGCGAAAATCGAACGCGCAGGCGAGATGCAAGGCTTCGAGATCGTCGCGCCAATTGATCGAGATGTGATAATCAGCCCACGTCCCGGCAACGATGAGCGTCAGCTCTTCGTCGCTTGCCCGCTCGCAGGGCCAGTCATGGCTCTGCGCAAGCTGTTCGATGAGATCGATCGGATTGAGAACGCGGTCAGAACCCTGTTCCGCAACTGCCATTTGTTATCGCTCTCCAAGTCTGCCGCGCGCCGGGATGGCCTAACGAACGACGCAAAACACTCAAATCGAAAGCGCCGCTTAGTGCTGCGCCGGACAAAACCAGACGCCCATACGAGTCGCAAGCTGACCGGACCGGCGCACAAACCTTGTCCACGATCAAAGTGGCAAAGCCCGGGCGCGCCGGGGTCTGGAAGACAGTTCAGCGGCGTTTGCTGGTGAAAAGCCGCTTAATCTGTGGATGCTTTGAGCGCATGCTTCAAACGGTAGAGGTGCCTTGCAGCGAGAGCTGCGCGACCTGCGCCTCGAGCGCGGCAATGCGTACCGCCAGCGCTTCGTTTTCCTGACGCGCCTTTTGCGCCATCTCGCGCACCGCATCGAAATCTTCGCGCGTCACCACGTTCATTTCGCGCAGGAACTTCTCGGCCTGGGCACGGATGATCGCTTCCGTCTCTTTTTTGAAGCCGTCGGCCGCCCCGGCGGCGTCCGTCATGAGCTTGGCAAAGTCGTCGAAGAGTCTGTTCGTCGTCTGGGTCATTTGGGGTCTCGAAATTGAGGGTGTTCACAAGTTATGGCGATTGCCGCCCATGGCCGCAAGCTCAGCCGGGCCGCCACGCCCCGACGGGTCCCGGCTGCGGCAGACGATGCCCGCTTGACTTTGCTCAGGGGTTCCCAAACAACGCTTCGCATTCAGGCTTTCTCAGGGCCCTGATACGGCCAATAGCCGAACCTCGCTCGGAGCGCCGATGACACCTCTCGCCCTTCTGACCTTCCCCAATATCGACCCGGTCGCCATCGAGATCGGACCCATTTCGGTCAAATGGTACGGCCTTGCCTACATGTCCGGGCTTCTGCTCGGCTGGCTGTATATCCGCCGGCTGATATCGACGCCGAACCTCTGGCGCGACGCAAAGCCGCCGATGACGCTGGAGCGCGTCGACGACCTTCTCCTCTACATGACCGGGGCTGTGATCGTCGGCGGCCGCCTCGGCCAGGTTCTGCTCTACGATCCAGATTTTTACTTTTCGAACCCGGCTGAGATCATAAAGGTCTGGAAAGGCGGGATGAGCTTCCACGGAGCGCTCATCGCCTCCGCATTCCTCATCGTGCTCTTCGCCCGCATCTATAAGGTCAGCGCCCGCTCGGTGATGGACCTCTGCTGCGCCGCCGTGCCTATCGGCATTTTCTTCGGGCGCATCGCCAATTTCATCAACTCGGAGCATTGGGGCCGCGTGACCGATGCCTACGTTGGCATGGTCTTTCCGAACGGCGGAGAAAACCCGCGCCATCCAAGCCAGCTTTACGAGGCGCTGCTCGAGGGCCTCGTAATGTTCGTCATCATAAGGTTCGCGACCCAACGTCTGTTCGCATTGAAACAGCCCGGTCTCGTAACGGGCATCTGGCTCGTCTGGTACGCGATCGCGCGCAGCATCTGCGAGTTCTTCCGCGAGCCCGAACCGGATCACATCTTGAACATCGGTCCCTTCACTGCCGGACAAGTCTATTGCGTGCCGATGCTTCTGCTCGGCATCTATATGATCTGGACTGCGAACCGGAAGAGCGCTGCCGGAAAGGCTGTCGTGTGACCGTGGAAACTGGATTGCGTCGCGACACGCCGCTGTCCCGGCGGATCAAGGAGAGAATCCGCCGCGACGGGCCGATGACGGTCCAGACTTACATGTCCATCTGCCTTTGGGACCCGGACTACGGCTACTACCGGACGCAACCCGTGTTTGGCGCCGCGGGCGACTTCATCACCGCAGCCGACATCAGCCAGGTCTTCGGCGAATTGATCGGCGTCTGGGCGGGCGTCGTCTGGCAGGGCGTGCTCGGCGCGCCCAATCCCGTCACGCTTGTCGAATACGGCCCAGGACGCGGCACGATGATGCGCGATGTGCTCCGCGCCGCCCGCATCGTTCCGGGCTTCGCGAAGGTCACGCGCGTCCATCTGGTGGAAAGCAGCGACGGCCTTGCCGAGATCCAAGGCACGACACTTGCCGACTTCCGCGACGTTCTGAGCTGGGGCCGTGAGCTCGATGAATTCAATCCGCCCGCAATCATCTTCGCCAATGAGTTCCTCGATGCCTGGCCCGTCGCCCAATGGGTCAAGACGGAATCCGGCTGGCATATCCGCGGTGTCATTCTCGATCCCATGGGCGAATTGCAATTCGCAGGCATCGACAAGAATTGCCCGCACGAAGCGTTCGAAGCCCTGTTGCCGAATGCGCCGACGGGAACGGTGATCGAATCCCAGCGCCTCGACCAGCTCGCCGAACCCCTGAAGGCCCTCGCCGAGCGTGGCCCCGTTGCCTTTCTGATGATCGATTATGGTCACACGACACCCGCCGCCGGCGACACGCTGCAGGCGGTCCGCGAGCACAAGTATGAATCGCCGCTGACGTCGCCCGGGCAAGCCGACCTGACGGTTCACGTCAATTTCTATGACCTCGCCTCGACGCTGCACCGTGCCGGTTTCCTTCTCGACGGTCCGGTTACGCAGGCAGAATTTCTCGGCGCCCTCGGCATCGTCGAAAGAGCGTCTCGCCTGATGTCCGCGAACCCCGCGCGCGCCGGTGAAATCGAGATGGGCGTCGCACGGCTGCTGGCACCGAATGGCATGGGCTCGCGCTTCAAGGTGCTCGCCGCCCGTTCGCCTGGATTGCCGTCGCTACCGGGATTCAGCGCCGCCCGCGCGACAAGCGACGCCTCCGGATCGATGCCATGAAAGCCGGTCCCCGATGACGCTCAAACCAGTCGAAGCGCGAAATCTGCTCGCCGTTACCGGCATTCGTCACGGCTTCTTCACGCGCGGCGGAGGTGTTTCCACCGGCCTCTACGACAGCCTGAACTGCGGCCTCGGCTCGAATGACGATCAGGGCCGCGTCATCGAGAACCGGCGGCGCATTGGATTGCACCTCGGCGGCGACGAATTGAAGTTTGGCGCGGGTGTGGTCACGCTCTACCAGGAGCACGGCACGACCGCCTTCGAAGTCACCAAGGCACCGTCCCGCGACGCCCTTCCCCACGCCGACGCTGTCGTCTCGAGGACGCCGGGCCTCGTCATCGGCGTCCTGACGGCCGATTGCGCCCCCGTTCTCCTTGCCGATGGGGAAGCCGGAGTCGCCGCCGCCGCTCACGCCGGCTGGCGCGGCGCGATCGACGGGATCGTCGACAGCGCCGTCCGCGAAATGGAACGCCTTGGTGCTCGCCGTGAGCGTATCTCGGCCGCGGTCGGCCCCTGCATCGGCCAGGCCGCCTACGAAGTCGGCCCCGAATTCGAAACCGCCTTCCTGTCACGCGATCCCGATAGCGCCCGCTTCTTCAAGCAAGATGCCGGCGGCTCGCGGCCACACTTCGATTTGCCTGGCTTTGTCATGAGCCGTCTTTTGGACGCGGGTGTTAGTAATACCGAGAACCTTACGCTATGCACCAGCGAGAACGAATCGCTTTTCTTCAGCTACCGGCGTAAAACCCATCGTGGTGAGCCAGATTACGGCCGACAAATCTCTGCCATCGTCGTGGCGTAACTGCACAATCCACAGCCAATGCCGAGGCAAGACCTACGTTTGCACGACCTGACAACAGTTTCACTGGGCTGCCATCTGGACGGGCAGTTAATGGCTGATCTAGAGGGATAAGGTCAGTTCCGGTAGTTTTCAGGGGAGTTCAGGCCGCGGGGGTAGCGTTTTCCGGCCGCCGGGAAGTCGCGGTTGGATAAGGGGGGACGTCCATTGACGACCTTTTGGTTTGAACCTGCGCGCGAGCGCGGAACGCGTCTACGGGCGATCGCTGCAGCGCTCTTGGCTGCCGTGGCCACATTTGGATTAAGCGGCTGCGAGTCGGCATCGAACATCTTGAGCGGCGGCGGAAACGCACCTCAAGCGTCGCTGACCCTTCCGCCCACAACGACAGCCCCGGCTGCCACGCAATCGGCAAAAATTGCGATCGCGCCTGTCATCGGTTCTCCGGACAATGTAGCTCGTGATCTGCAATCGCAGCTCGCCTCATCGATCGGCCGTAACGGCATTCAGGTTGCAACCGCAAACAACGCGACCGGTGAGTACGTCGTCAGGGGCTACATCGTCGCCGCCCGCGAAAAGACGAAGGCGAAGATCTCCTACATCTGGGACATCACGGATCAGAGCGGCAAGCGCGTCCATCGCATCACCGGCGAAGAACTAATCGGCGGAGCCGGCAAGGATCCCTGGGCTGCCGTCACCCCGCCTGTCGTGCAGAGCATCGCCGACAAGACGTCGAAGCAGATCGCGACCTGGTTGTCCGCGAGCGCAAGCGTTCCGGTCGCAGCGAACACCGCTTCGACGTCCGGCGCAGCCTCGACCGTCGTCGCCTCGAATAACGCCGGCCCGGCGCCGAGCCCGTCCTATCCGACAGCGCCAAACGCCGCGCCGGTCGCGCCAACCACCGGCAGCATCACGACCTCGGGACCAATCACGGCAATCGTGCCGATGGTGACGGGCGCTCCTGGCGACGGCAGCACCACGCTGACGACCGCGATCCAGCGCGAGCTGACCAAGAGCGGCCTAGCTCTGTCGACCGTGCCCAACGCCCAGGCTTACAAGGTCGAAGGCAAGGTCGCGATGGGCCAGAGCAAGGACGGCAAGCAGCCCATTCAGATCGACTGGAACGTCATCGACCCGACTGGCAAGAAGCTTGGCACCGTGTCGCAGAAGAACGAAGTACCGCAGGGCTCGCTCGACGGCTCCTGGGGCAAGACGGCTGACGCGGCCGCAGCGGCGGCAGCACAAGGAATTATCAAGCTTTTACCTGCGAAGAGCACAGATTAAGCAAACTGTGCGCGATATCAGTCTTAAGCTTCATAACGATGACAACATTGGGCTCGGACAGTTGAACAGTCCGGGCCCAATTGCTACAAGCCCGCGCATAACGAGGCTTCTGGAGCGCAAATGCCTTTTGATACCAAGGTCGACGCTCGAAGTTTGGATGGCCGGGGAAAGCTGGGCGTGAAGATCGTCGCGGGAAACAGTAACCGGCCGCTAGCCGACGCAATCTGTTCATATCTGAAGCTTCCCATGGCCAAAGGCCAGGTGAAGCGCTTCGCAGACATGGAGATCTTCGTCGAGATCCAGGAAAATGTGCGCGGCCAGGATGTTTTTGTCATCCAGTCGACGTCATTTCCCGCGAACGACAACCTCATGGAATTGCTGATCCTGCTCGACGCCCTGAAGCGCTCGTCAGCCCGCCGGATCACCGCCGTCATCCCCTACTTCGGCTACGCCCGCCAGGATCGCAAACCCGGCCCCCGAACACCGATTTCCGCCAAGCTCGTCGCCAACCTCATCGAGCGCGCCGGTGCCGACCGCGTTCTGACGCTCGACCTGCACGCCGGACAGATCCAGGGCTTCTTCGACATCCCGACGGACAACCTTTTCGCCGCGCCCGTCATGACGCGCGATATCGAAGAGCACTTCGGCAGCACTGAAGATGTGGTCGTCGTCTCACCGGACGTCGGCGGCGTCGTTCGCGCCCGCGCGCTCGCCAAGCGCATCAATGCACCGATCGCGATTTGCGATAAGCGCCGTGAACGTCCGGGCGAAAGCGAAGTGATGAACGTCATCGGCGAAGTCGACGGCAAGCGCTGCGTCCTCATCGACGACATCATCGATTCCGGCGGAACGCTCGTGAACGCGGCGGAAGCCTTGCTCAAGAACGGCGCGACAGAGGTATCGGCTTACATCTCGCACGCCGTGCTCTCGGGCGGCGCAGTCAGCCGCATTCAGAATTCCCGCCTGAAATCGCTCGTCATCACCGACTCGATCCTTCCGACCGAAGCGGTGAAAGCCGCGAAGAATATTCGCGTGATCTCGATCGCGCCGCTGATCGGCGAAGCCATCCTGCGAACGAGCCGCGAAGAAAGCGTTTCGAGCCTCTTCTACTGAAACGAGTTCGACGGCATTAGCCGTTGCTCTCTGCCGCGGTTCCCGCGCAGTCACCGCAGCGGCCGCGGATTTCCATCGTCATCGACCGCACCTTGAAATCGTTCTTACCGGCCCAGGCCTGCAGGCTTTTGACGGCGGTAGGATTGTCGAATTCCTTAACGGTGCCGCAGGCGTCGCAAATAGCGAAGACCGCCTTGCCGTGATGGTGCGGATGATCGCATGCGACGAAAGCGTTAAGGCTTTCGAGCCGATGGGCAAGGCCATCCTCGATAAGCCGTTGGAGCGCCCGGTAAACAGTCGGCGGCGCGCTGACGCCCTTGCCCCGAACCTCCTCGATCAGCTCATAGGCACTCATGGGGCGCCCGACGCCTCTCAGCGCCTCGACAATGATCTTGTCCTGGTCGGCCGCACTGCGGCGCTTCGTAGGCTTTTTCGCCATCACTCCAGGCATCTCCGTTACCCGCCTTCACGGGGTCAATAATCGCTTACACGCTAAATCTGCTCCAATATGCTGATTTTCGCGGCAACTTACTAGCGGGCCGGCCCGCTCCCGTTAGCCTTGTATGGGCGCAATCGCCCGTGTTTGGGCCGTTGCACCGATGCCGAACCCCGGTTATACACGCGCAATCTCATGAAGACCTTCCTGAGACGCCGCCCGGCACCCTTGGAGGCCGGTACGCGGCTATTTGGCTCTTCTGATAGGCAGTAGAGCCCTAACACTCGGAGACGATGCCATGTCTGAGCTCATCACGCTCAAGGCTACGGCGCGCCCGCGTGCCGGCAAGGGGGCCGCACGCCAAGCTCGCCGCGATGGAAGTGTGCCTGCCGTCATTTACGGCAACCACGAACCCTCGGAAACAATCAACCTCGAATACAACGAGCTCTGGAAGCAGGTCCTTCGCGGCCACTTCACCTCGACGGCCATCGAACTCGACGTCGAAGGCAAGAAGCACATCGTGCTTGCCCGCGACGTGCAGGTCGATCCCGTACGCGATACCCCCCTTCACGTCGACTTCCAGCGCGTCGGCAAGGATGGCGTCATCCGCGTTTCGATCCCGGTGCACTTCGTCAACGAAACGCAGTCGCCCGGCCTGAAGCGTGGCGGCGTGCTCAACATCGTTCGCCACGATGTCGAAGTGTATTGCCCCTACGAAAAGATCCCGCGCTTCTTCGAGGTCAGCCTCGAAGGCATGGAAATCGGCCGTTCGATCCACATCTCGGCAGTAACGCTACCGGAAGGCGTTTCGCCCGTCATCAAGAACCGCGACTTCACGATCGCAACGATCGCAGGCGCGCTCAAGGGTGACGACGAAGCAGCGGCGGCAACGGCTGATGCTGCCGCACCGGCCGCTGACACCAAGGGCGCAGCTCCTGCAGCTGGCGCCAAGGCGGCGCCCGCAGCTGCCGCCGGCGGCAAGGCTGCTGCTCCTGCTGCCAAGGCGGCACCGGCCGCCAAGCCCGCAGCGAAGAAGTAAGACGATCACGAACCGGCGCGGTCTTATGATCGCGCCGGTCTCCACGCCGGAATTGGCGCCTCTTCGGCCCGCTCCGCGAAGCGCAAAGCCAGGCGCAATGAAAAGAGTGAGCGATGAAGCTCTTCGTCGGACTTGGTAATCCTGGCGAGAAATATCGCGCCAATCGCCACAATATCGGTTTCATGGCGGTCGATCGCATCGCCGAACGCCACGCCTTCGGCCCCTGGCGAAAGAAGTTTCAGGGCCTCGTCTCGGAAGGCTCGATCGGCAACGAACGCGTCACGCTTCTGAAGCCCGAAACCTACATGAACGAAAGCGGCCGCGCGGTCGGTGAAGCCCAACGCTTTCTCAAAATTCCACTGGATCACGTCTACGTCTTTCACGACGAGCTCGATCTCGCGCCCGGCAAGGTGAAAGTGAAAACGGGCGGCGGCAATGCTGGTCACAACGGCCTGCGCTCGATCACTGCGCACATCGAAAACGAGTATAAGCGCGTGCGCCTCGGCATCGGCCATCCGGGCTCGAAGGATGTCGTAATCCATCACGTGCTGAACGACTTTGCGAAGGCCGAACGGGAGGGTCTCAACGATTGGCTCGATGCGATCGCAGACGCGACTCCTTATCTCGCCAAAGGCGACGACGCGCGCTTCCTGAGCGACGTCGCCCGCTGGAATAATGATGAGCCGCGAAGCGATGCCCCGGCACGCAAGACCGAACGCGAGCCTGAAGAACCGCGCGCACCCAAAAAGCAGGCATCAGGGCCACACCCCGCCGGTGAACGCGCCTCCAAACGCCAGTCGGCATTGGCCGAGAACTTGAAAAAATGGCTGGGTGCGCGAAAATCCGGCGACGGCGGCTCGTGATCGTATCTTCACGCACGCGTACGCGCAGAGCATTTTCAAGCAAAGTGGGCACCGGTTTGCGTCAAGAAAATGCGATAAATAAATAGCCGAGCGTCGCGGGGGGGTAAGCGTCATGTCCGAATATTCCGAATATCAGGAAGAGGGCTATTCGAACGGCTCGCGCAACGATGGTCCCTTCCAGACAATCGTCGGCGCGCTCATCCTCTTGTTCACGGTCGGCGTTTTCGCCGCCGTCAGCTGGGACGCTTATAACGCTGTCGACAAGGACAAGACCGGCGTCCGCCGCATCTTCGCCAAGCGATGGAACGAGCGCACGCTCGTCTTCCCTATCGAAGGCACCGACCGGGCCGGACGCCGCGCCCTGTTCGACGTCGTTGTCCTCACTAAGAACTATGGCTGGGTCCGTGGCTCGACGACCGAACTTGCGAAGGACGACCACCGCCTCTCGCCGCAGGAAATTCAGGAAGAGGTTCTGGCGCCGCAACTCCGTGAAGGACTGGGCTCAGCGCGCGGCCTGATCGCCGTCGGCCTTGCGAGCCAAGAAGGCGATGTCGCGCGCGAGGAGCAACGGGGCGGCGAGCGCGCCGTCCGCACGGCACAGTGGGTGCAGGAAGCTCTCGGCGAGCGCATTCCGATGTGGACCTTGAACCTTGGACGCTACGTCGACCCCTGCGCCGATTGCGAAGATACAGACACCAGCTGGCAGCGCCCATTCATCGTTATCGCGGTGCGCCAGGTCGATCAGGGTACGCATATTTCGGAAGCGCTCGCGGAGGCGATGTCCTACACGACCAACTTGCCGGCCCCATCGCGCTATTCGGCTTTTGCCTTTGCGAAATTCACCCGGTGAGCCATAGGGCCGCAGCTCACTCCGAATAAGCTTCACAATGCGGCGCGCCTGCCTTAGCCAGTCTCCGAACTGTAGTGCTCGCCCCCGAAGTCTCAGCGTTTCCTTCTCCCTTGGGAGAAGGTGGCCGAAGGCCGGATGAGGGGCGTTGAGCGACACGATAGCCCCCTCACCCCAGCCCTCTCCCGAGGGAGAGGGAGCGTTCGCGTAAGTCCACAAACCGGAAGACTTATTTTCATGGGCTTCAAATGCGGCATCGTCGGCCTGCCGAACGTCGGCAAGTCGACCCTCTTCAACGCGCTGACGCAAACCGCGCAGGCGGAGGCGGCCAACTATCCATTCTGCACGATCGAACCCAACGTCGGCGAAGTCGCCGTTCCGGACGATCGCCTCGACACGCTGGCGAAGATCGCGGGCAGCAAAGAGATCCTTCCGACGCGCCTGACCTTCGTCGATATCGCGGGTCTCGTGCGCGGCGCCTCGAAAGGCGAAGGCCTCGGCAATAAGTTTCTCTCTCACATCCGCGAAGTCGATGCCGTGGCCTACGTGCTGCGCTGTTTCGTCGATGAAGACGTTACGCACGTCGAGAACCGCATAGATCCGCTGGCCGACGCCGATGTCGTCGAAACCGAGCTGATGCTCGCCGATCTCGAAAGCCTCGAGAAACGCATCTCGCAGATCGAGAAGAAGGCGAAGACGGGCGACAAGGAAGCCAAGGCGCAATATGCCGTGATGGAGAAGCCGTTGCAGCTCCTCCGCGAAGGCAAGCCTGCGCGCCTCGCCAAGATGACGCCGGAAGAGATGCCCGCCTTCCGCGCGCTGCAGCTTTTGACGTCGAAACCCGTGGTCTACGTCTGCAACGTCGAAGAAAGCGCAGCCGCAAACGGCAACGCCTATTCGAAGCAGGTCGAAGAGCGTGCCAAGGCGGAAGGTGCGGCCGTCGTCGTCATCTCGGCCAAGATCGAAAGCGAATTTGCGGGTCTGGCGCCCGAAGACCGCGATGCATTCCTTGCCGAAATGGGCCTCGAAGAAGCCGGCCTCAACCGCCTCATTCGTGCCGGCTACAGCCTGCTCGATCTCGTGACATATTTCACCGTCGGACCGAAGGAAGCCCGCGCCTGGACGATCACGCGCGGAACGAAGGCGCCCCAGGCCGCCGGTGTAATCCACACCGACTTCGAGAAGGGCTTCATCCGCGCCGAAACCATCGCCTACCCCGACTACGTCACAGGCAACGGCGAGACGGGCGCGAAGGAAGCCGGAAAAATGCGGCTCGAAGGCAAAGAATACGTCGTCCAGGATGGCGATGTCATGCACTTCCGATTTGCGAACTAGGGGTTGACAGCCATGTCCACAGAGCTTCCCGACCGGCTCAGCAACGATCCGAAAAGCCCCTACTTCAACGAAGAAATTCTGAAGCGCGACATTGGCATCCGCTTCAACGGCGTCGAGAAGACGAACGTCGAGGAGTACTGCGTGAGCGAAGGCTGGATTCGCGTCGCAGCCGGCAACGCCAAAGATCGCGCTGGCCGACCGATGACGCTGAAGCTCAAAGGCAAGGTCGAGCCGTACGTCCGCACGGCCGCATAATTATCGCTTCACACTAACTCGCACGTCGCCTGCGCGTCGCGGCAGCTTTCTTCGCGGAGGCTTTTCGGGCGGCCGTAGAACGCGTCGCCACTGCCTTCCGAGCGGCCGCGGTTTGACGCGCCGCCGAGCGTTTGCGAGTAGCTGCAGCAGGCGTAGCCGAAGCCTTTCGAGCAGCTGCTGAGCGTGCGGCCGAGCGTTTGCGGATAGCCGCCCCACGCGTAGCCGAAGCTTTCCGGGCTGAAGCAGGGCGCGCAGCAGCGGCCTTGCCACCGATCTTGCCGCCCCGGCGCGAAGATGCAGTCGGCACCTTCTTGCCACGGCCGGAACCGCTCTTCTTACCGCCACCGGTTTCCTTGTTAACCGTGGCCCAGGCGCGCCTTGCGGCTTCGCCCCTTCGAATGCCACGCCTCTCGTAGCCTTCTTCGATGTGTTCGGCCTGACGTTTCTGTTTGCTGGTGTAGCTGGATTTGTCTCCACGCGGCATGTTCGCTCCTCCTCGTTACGTTGAGCGCTGCCAGAGCAACGCTGCAACACCTTCAGAAGTTGCAAGAAGACGTCATAGGAAACCCACTGAATAAAAAAAGGCCCCGCATCGAGCGGAGCCTTTTTCGTTACCGATAGTGGAAGCCGCTTACTCGGCTGCTTCCGCGCCTTGCGCCATCTTCTGCTGCTGAGCGGTCTCTGATGCCTTCTGGCGGGTCATGTGCTCGAGAGCTGCACGCACGCCTGCCTCATAGTCCGGATGCACCTTCTTGAAGTGCCCGAGCTGACGCTCGATGATGAAATCCGGAATGCCCCACATCGCTTCCGCGATGTTGTTGAAGAGCCGCGCCTTCTGATCCTTGTTGAACAGATTGAACAGCGCCGTCACCTGGCGATAATCGTCGTTGCCGTCGCGATGGTTATAGCGCTCGGCATCGCCCGAAAGCGCGAGCGGCGGTTCGCCAGCCGACTTGTCTTCCGCCGGCCCGTTGAACGAGTTCGGCTCGTAGTAGGCATCCGTAACGCCGGTCTGCTGACCGAAGAAGTTCATCGGACCATCCTTGTGATAGTGATGGACCGGGCACTTCGGCGCGTTCACGGGCAAATGTTCGTAGTGCGTGCCGAGGCGATAGCGGTGCGCGTCGGCATACGAGAAGATGCGCGCCTGCAGCATCTTGTCCGGCGAGAAGCCGATGCCTGGCACGATGTTGGATGGCGAGAACGCCGCCTGCTCGATCTCGGCGAAGTAGTTTTCCGGATTGCGGTTCAGTTCCATCACGCCGATGTCGATCGGCGGATAGTCGCCGTGCGGCCAGACTTTGGTGAGGTCGAACGGATTGTACCAGTGCTTGCCGACGTCGGCCTCCGGCATGATCTGGACCTGCACCTTCCACTTCGGGAAATTGCCCTTCTCGATTGCCGAGTACAGGTCTTCCTGGGTCGATTCACGGGTATGACCGACGATCTCGGTCGCTTCCTTGTTCGTCCAGTGCCTGTGGCCCTGCAGGGTCTTGAAGTGGAATTTCACATAGACGCGCTCGTTCTTCGCATTGATCAGCGAATAGGTGTGCGAACCGTAGCCGTTGACGTGGCGAAGGTCGGTCGGCAGGCCGCGGTCCGACATCAGGATCGTCACCTGATGCAAGCTTTCCGGCGACAGCGACCAGAAATCCCACATCGCCGTCGGCGAACGCATGTTCGTCTTCGGATGCCGCTTCTGGGTATGGATGAAGTCAGGGAACTTGTACGCATCGCGGACGAAGAACACGGGCGTGTTGTTGCCGACGAGATCCCAGTTACCCTCGCTCGTGTAGAACTTCAGCGCGAAGCCGCGCACGTCGCGTTCGGCGTCGGCGGCGCCGAGTTCGCCGGCGACCGTCGAACCGCGCAGCAGCATCTCGGTTTTGGCGCCCGGCTGCAACGCCGCCGCCTTCGTGTACTTCGAAATATCGCCGGTGATGGTGAGGGTACCGAAAGCGCCCCAACCCTTGGCGTGAACGGTGCGCTCGGGAATGCGCTCGCGGTTCTGGTGGGCAAGCTTCTCGAGCAGCTGGTAATCCTGCATCAGCAGCGGGCCGCGAGGCCCTGCTGAGAGCGAATTCTGATTGTCCGCGACGGGGGCGCCAGCGGTTGTCGTCAATTTCCGGGTGTCGGTCATCGTAAAAAGTCCTTCCTGGAGGAAACAGGAACGGACTAGATCAGAAAAACTTTCGTCTCAAATCTTTTTTTCAGGAATTTCTTATAAGACAAACTTATAGCGGTTCCAAACTCGCTATACTCGCCCAGACTAATTGTCGGCCTGCCCCTGTTCGGTGTTCTTGCCGTAATCCTTGAATTTCTCGACGACTTTTTGCATTTCGGCGTCGCTGAGCAGGTGCTCCGTACCAGTGCTCAAAAGTTTGTAATACTGCTCCGCGAGGACCTCCACCTCAATGGCAAGTTCCAGGGCGTAAGTGAGTGATCTGCCAAGCGCAATTTGACCGTGGTTAGCCATGAGACAGGCGTCGCGATCCTTCAGTCCCGCAGCAACATGCCGCGCGAGTTCTTCCGTTCCGAACGTCGCGTAAGGCACGCAAGGAATGTCTTTCCCGCCCGCGACCGCCACCATGTAATGAAACGCCGGAATGGGTTTATGTGCGCACGCGAGAACCGTCGCATGCGTCGAATGCGTGTGCACGACAGCGCTGCGGTCCGGGCGTGCATGATACGCGGCCAAGTGAAAATGCCATTCGCTCGAGGGCTTGCCCTGCCCCTTCGGAACGCTGCCGTCCGCTGCGACGAAGACGATGTCTTCCGACTCCGTCTCCTCGTAGCGCTTGCCCGAAGGCGTGATGAGCATCCCATCCTTGAAGCGGCACGATACGTTGCCGGATCGGCAGGCCGTCAACCCTGACCGGCTCATCGACAGCGCCGTAGCGATGATCTCTTTCCTCAACGCTTTTTCGCTGACCCGCTTCACGCCCGTCACGCCGCTGCACTCGTCTTCTCGGGGTAAAGCGACAGAAGCCCCTCGCGCGACGCCGGGCAAATGCCGCGTTCCGTAATGAACCCTGTGACGAGCCTTGCGGGCGTCACGTCGAAAGCCGGATTACGTGCACGCGTTCCATCCGCCGCGATGAGAACCGACCCGACATCGCCATTTGAAAGCTTGCCCTGCACGCGCAGAACTTCCTCCTCGCTCCGTTCTTCAATCGGGATGTCCGCGCCCTTCTCCGTCCGCCAGTCGATGGTGGAATAGGGAAGCGCGACATAGAACGGCACGCCCGTATCCTTCGCCGCCAGCGCCTTGAGATACGTCCCAATCTTGTTCGCAACGTCGCCATTGGCCGTCACCCGGTCCGTCCCGACGATGACGAGATCAACATCGCCGCGCTGCATGAAATGACCGCCCGCATTGTCGGCGATCAGACTATGCGGAACGCCGTGTTGCAGAAGCTCGAATGCGGTCAACGCCGCGCCCTGATTGCGCGGGCGTGTTTCGTCGACCCAGACGTGAACTGGAATGCCCGCATCATGCGCGTGATAGATCGGTGACGTCGCCGTTCCCCAGTCGACGCAGGCGAGCCACCCTGCGTTGCAGTGGGTGAGAACGTTGACCGGACGGCCACCGGCCTTCTCCGCAATGTCTCTAATCAGCCGAAGCCCATTGGCTCCGATCCGGCGGCACGTCTCGACATCTTCTTCCGCCAGTTCACCGGCACGCGCATAAGCCGCTTCCGCTCGCGACTTTGGCGAAAGTGGAGCGAGCGTCGCCCGAAGATCTTCGAGAGCCCAGCGCAGATTGACGGCCGTCGGCCTCTGTTCGCCGAGAAACTTGACCGCGTGTTCAAGATTCGCGTCGGACGAATCGGCACGCATCGCGAGGGCCATGCCATAGGCCGCGGTCACGCCGATCAGCGGCGCGCCGCGCACTTGCATCACTTTGATGGCGTGAGCAGCCTCTTCGACCGTCTTGAGCGTCAATCGCACGAGTTTATGTGGCAGCACCGTCTGATCGATGATGCCGGCCGACCACCCGTCGGCTTCGAGCCAGATCGTGCGCGAGGGAACCCCATCAAGCTTCATAGTTCTCCTCCGTCGATGATTTCGTGAACTCAATGATTTCCGTGGCGACCGCCGCCGCTTGCGTCTGCAGTAGCATATGTGCCGCCGGGAAGACGATCATACGCGCCCGGCCCTTTTCGCCGATGACTTTCTGCATGGGCGATTTGCGCACCAGCCAGTCGGAACGTCCGTGCAGTGCCAGAATTGGACACTTGAGCCGCATAAAGTCCGCCTCGACATCGACTTCCGCCACAGCTCGAAGCCGGGCGTTCCGCACCGGACGCGGCAGAGCCTGAACGATTTTCTCGACCTCGTCCCGAAGCTCCCCGTCGCCGTAGGGCCCCATGAGGATGGCGTTCCTTATGTTTGGCGGCGTCGCGCGCGGGTTGACGCGGGTCGACCTGCGAATGAGCCAGCCCGGCCATGGGTTTTTGACGAACGACGCAGCGAGCACGATACCCTGCACCTGCGCTCCGAGTTGCGCCGCTATGAGCACCGCGACCGGTCCGGAGAACGATTCGCCCAGTACGTAGACCGGCCGGCTACCGATGACGTTACGAACCAGTTCAACGTAGCCCGCATATCCAAGCGTCGGGTCCGGCGGATAGCGGACGACAGTCACCGTGAAATCGTGTGCGAGGTGCGGAACGACCCGATCGAACAAATCGCCCGTCCCATCGAGGCCCGGCAGCAGCACGATCTCGGGGGCATCATTCACCATGCTCAGTACGCTGCAGGACCGGCCAACGGAATATGAAGAGCAGCATCGAGGCCGCAGTGCGCGCACCGCATCGCATACCATTCCGAGTATGGCCGCGCTGACCGGTCGATGATCTCAACACCGGACGCTCCGCAGACGGGGCAGGTCAGCGCCGTGTCCGGATCGGTCCGCCAGGCGGCGATCCGATCCAGCGCATCACTCAGATGTTCTTTTGGCAGGTCCAATGGGAACCCCTAATGCCCTCCGAACTCGACGAGTGCATGACGCGCAACACCGAGAGCCTCGAGCCGCTGCATGCCGCCGAGATCGGGAAGGTCCACAATGAATGTTGCGCCGACGACGGTTCCACCCGAACGCTGAATGAGCTTCACGGCTGCCTCTGCGGTGCCGCCTGTCGCGATGAGATCATCGACGATGAGCACACGTGCGCCCTTCTCAACGGCATCCTCGTGAATCTCGATCACGTCGACACCGTACTCCAGCGTATATTCCTGTCCGATGGTCTTCCAAGGCAGCTTGCCTTTCTTCCGGATCGGAATGAACCCGCATTCGAGACGATCGGCGATGGCGCCGCCGAGGATAAAACCGCGCGCCTCGATCCCGGCAACTGCATCGACCTTGCCATCCTCGAACGGCTTCGCCATCCCCTTGATGGCCTTTTTGAGCCCTATGGGATCGGCGAGCAGCGTGGTGATGTCCCGGAACATGATGCCGGGCTTGGGATAATCGGGGATCGTTCGAATGAGTTCTTCTAGACCGTCGAGGTTCTTCACGTGGCTCACTCCCGCCAAATTGACGGCGCAAAATAGCAATATCTCTTACTTCTAGGTAGTTTTAGAGCAACGCGCATGTGCTGAATGATTCGGCGCAGGCTTATGACACGCTCTTGAAGGACTTCGCGATGGCAGCCCAAGGTCCCTCCGCAACGGCCAGCCCCGATTTCGACCCGCTTTTGGATGACGGAGAAGACCTGCCGAGAACCTTTCGCCGCGAAAAGGAGGCCCGCGCCAGAGAAGCCCGCGAACGCGCGGCCCAGGAGCGTGCGGCGGCCCCGAGCTTGCCCATGGGAGCAGCGGACCGCCCGCGGCCCCAGATCTATGCGACGGACGAACCGGACATGGACTCCGGCAAAGATCCAGTTCCCGCGACGGTGCGCCGGTTCGACGTGCCTTTCGTCGATCTCGTAACCTTCTTTCTGAAGGCGGTAATTGCGAGCATTCCGGCGCTCATCCTGCTTGGCGCAATCCTCTGGGTGCTGGGCGCGGCTTTGGAGGCGGTCTTTCCGGCGCTGATCAAGATGAAGATCCTGATCAGCTTCCCGAATTGAGCAACCCTGCGAATTTCAGGGAAGAACGCGGCCTGCAACAGCCTTGAGCTTTTTGATCAGCGCCGGATCGCGCGCTTCCGGCGGCGTGATGATCGCAACCTCAAGCGAGCGATCGGAGCCGATCGGACAAGCCGGATGCTCGCGCGGAAAATCACGCGCCAGCCGGGCAACGAGACGCTGCGCCTTCTCCGTATTGTCCTTCATCACTTCGAGGATCGCCGCCACATCGACGTCGCCGTGATCGTCGTGCCAGCAATCGTAATCGGTCACCATCGCAACGCTGGCGTAGCAGATCTCGGCCTCGCGAGCGAGTTTCGCCTCCGGCATGTTGGTCATGCCAATGACGTCGCAATCCCAGGACCGGTAGAGATTGCTCTCCGCGCGCGTCGAGAACTGCGGACCTTCCATCGCCAGATAAGTGCCGCCGCTGTGAACTTCGATCTTCTCGTGCTTGGCCGCCTTCTCGAGCGCCTTGAACAGCAGCGGGCTGATCGGATCGCCCATCGCGACATGCGCGACGCAGCCGTTACCGAAGAACGATTTTTCCCGCGCGAATGTCCGGTCGATGAACTGATCGGGCAGCACGAAGTCGCCGGGTTTGTACTTCTTCTTGAGCGATCCGCAGGCCGAGACGGAAATGAGATCGGTCACGCCCGCGCGCTTCAATACGTCGATATTCGCGCGATAATCGATGCCGCTCGGCGATAACTTATGGCCACGTCCGTGCCGCGGTAGAAAGCGAATAGGCAGCCCGTCGATATCCGCAAACAGCACTTCGTCCGAAGGCGTTCCCCAAGGGCTGTCGATTGCCTTCCATTCGGGATTGGCAAGGCCCGGCAGATGATAGAAGCCACTGCCGCCAACAATGCCTAGAACCGTAGCCGTCATGCTCGCTGATCTCCCTGTCCCGACCCGTGCCGACAATTAAAAGAAAAAAAGCCTCGCAAGCGAGGCTTTCTCAGTTTGCAAATCGTCACAAGCGTCAAGGTCAGTGCTTGATGTTGGCCCAGATCCGCTTTTTCCCCAGATAGAGAAGAGTGGTCGTGACGATCAGGAATAGCAGGACTTGCCATCCGATCCGCTTGCGCTGATCGAGCGACGGGTCGGCTGCCCATGACAGAAATGCGACGATGTCTCGGGCATAGTTATCGACCGTCGGCGGCGTGCCGTCCTGGTAGGGGACAGCCCCGTCCGTCAGCGGCGGCGGCATGCCGACCTGATGGCCCGCGAAGGCTTTGTTGTAATATTGGCCGTCCATCATCTTGAAGTCAGCCGGCGCCTCGGAATAGCCAGTCAGAAGCGCATACACATAGTTGGCGCCACCCTCCTGATAGGCGTTGACGATATCACCCAGCATCAGGAACGGATGCACCCACCAGCTCGGATCCCGATGGCTGTCGCGAGCCTTCGCAATAAGCGAGAGATCGGGCGGTAACGCACCATTCTGGGCCGCACGCGCTTCCTTATCGTTATGATAGGGGCCGCGGATCGGGTCGGACAGCAATGCCGGCCGCTCGAACATCTTGCCTTCGTCGTTCGGCCCGTCGGTGATCTGGTTCGGCCACGCTGCGGCAAGTGCCTTCACCGCGTCTTCCGGAAATTCCGGGCCGCCCGGCTGCATCAGATTGCGGAACGCAATCCGCTTCAAGCCGTGACAGTTCGAACAGACTTCCTTGTAGACCTGGAAGCCGCGCTGAAGCTGCGCCTTGTCGAACTGCCCCGTGAAGCCACCGAACGTCCACTTCTGCCGCTCGATTTCCGAATGGCCCGCTTCCTCGGCCGACACGCTGCCAATCGCAACGGTCGCGGCGAAGAGGGACATCAGGGTGAGAGAGAAACGCTTTTTCATGTTGCTCTCCTCCTCAGCGAGCTTCAGGAGCGGCGGTCGCTCCCGACGGTAAACCCGCCGCACCGCCTTTGCTCAATACGTCGTCAGTAATCGAGCGAGGCAACAGCTTCGGCGTCTCGATGAGGCCGACGACCGGCATCACCACGAGGAAGAACAGGAAGTAGCAGACCGTGAAGATCTGCGCCGCGGTGACGTAGACGCCTTCCGCTGGCTTGGAGCCGAGATAGCCCAGCGCCACGCATGTGAAGACGAAGAACCAGAAGAACCATTTGAAGATCGGCCGGTACTTCGCCGAGCGTACGCGCGATGTATCGAGCCAGGGCGCGAACGCGATGATGATCACCGCCGAGAACATCGCGATGACGCCGCAAAGCTTCGCGTACTGCCCGAGCGGAATGCCCAGGAACGAACTCGTGAAGGCGCGCAGGATCGCGTAGAACGGCAAGAAATACCATTCCGGCACGATGTGCGGCGGCGTCACCAGCGGGTTGGCTTCGACATAGTTGTCCGCATGCCCGAGATAATCCGGCAGGAAGAACGCGAACCACGCGAAGAGAATGAGGAACGCGAAAATCCCGACGGCATCCTTCGCCGTTGCATAAGGATGCATCGGCACGGAATCGGACGGCTGTTTGATATCGAGCCCGGTCGGATTGTTCTGGCCGGCAACGTGCAACGCCCAGATGTGCAGGCCGACGACGCCGGTCAAGACAAACGGCAGGAGATAATGCAGGGCGAAGAAGCGATTGAGCGTCACGCCTGAGACCGAATAACCGCCCCAGAGCCATTCGACGACCGCCGTACCGAGCCCGTTATAGATCGTGTCGAGCGCGGAAAAGAGGTTGGTGATGACGGTCACGCCCCAGAAGCTCATCTGCCCCCACGGCAACGTGTAGCCCATGAACGCCGTCGCCATCATCAGCAGCAGGATGATGACGCCGAGAATCCAAAGCACCTCGCGCGGCGCCTTGTATGAGCCGTAGTAGAAGCCGCGGAAGATATGGATGAAGACGGCGAAGAAGAACATCGACGCGCCGACGGCATGCAGGTTGCGCAGCATCCATCCGTAGTTCACGTCGCGCCGGATGTGCTCGATCGAATTGAAGGCCGCGGCGTCGCTCGGCTGATAGTGCATGGCGAGAACGACGCCTGTCGCGATCTGCGCGATAAGGCAGACCGTCAGGATCCCGCCGAACGTCCAGAGATAGTTCAAGTTCCGCGGCGTCGGAAAATCGACAAAACTGTCGTTCATGAGCCGGGCGATGGGCAACCGCTCATCGAGCCATTTGCCCCAACGTGACGTCGGCACGTAACTAGAGGTCGAGCCTCCCATTTGTGCTCTCCCCTTTAACCGATTTTTATTTTTGTATCTGTTTCGAACGCATAAGGCGGCACTTCGAGATTGCGCGGTGCCGGCCCCTTACGAATGCGTCCCGACGTATCGTACGTCGATCCGTGGCATGGGCAGAACCAGCCGCCGTACTCGCCGCGTTCGTCGCCCATGGACTGTCCCTTCGGGATGCAGCCAAGATGCGTGCAGATGCCGATGAGAACGATCCAGTTCTCGTGGCCCTTGACGGTCCGGTTGGCATCCGTCGCCGGTTCGTTGCCTGTGAGGGCTTCGTTGCGCGCGTTATCGTCCGGCAGCTTTGCGACGTCGACGCTCTCGGCCGCCTCGACTTCCGACTTCGTGCGATTACGAATGAAGATGGGCTTGCCGCGCCACATCGCCGTTATCGCCTGACCTTCCTTGACCGGAGAAAGATCGATCTCGACCGACGAAAGCGCTTTCGTGCTCGCGTCGGGGTTCATCTGCTGAATGAAGGGCCAAAGAAGCGACGCGGCGCCGACAGCGGCGAACGCGTTACCAGCAACCACCAAGAAATCCCGGCGGTTCGGTTCTAGTGCGTCAGTAGTCACGGATGCCTCTCGCATTGGAAACCAGAGACGATGTGCTGGCTTTTTGATCGCGAGGGAAAAACCCCGCCGCCAAACGCCTATTTTTAATCTCTAGCTTGTTCGTTTCACTTCCCTGCGCATCGTTCTGACAGCCTTTGCTTCTGCTATCAATAACCACCGCGACATAAGGCAAGAGGCAATTTGGCGCATATTCCGCACTGGACATAAAACCCTCGTTACCGCAGCTCCCAGCGACCATGCGACTCGCACTTTATCAGCCCGACATCGCGCAAAACACGGGCACGATTCTGCGCCTCTGTGCTTGCTTCGGCATCCCCGTGGACGTCATCGGCCCGGCGGGATTCGATATGAGCGACCGCGCGCTCAAACGGGCCGCGCTTGATTATTTGCCGCACGTCGAGATTGCACGTCACGTGGGTTTCGACAGCTTCATGGCTGAGCGAGGCACCGGCTCCAGTCGAACCCCCGGCCGCCTCGTCCTGCTGACGACGAAGGCTCCAACAACCCACTGCGACTTCCGCTTCGCGCCGGATGATACCCTGATGCTCGGCCGCGAAAGCGCCGGCGTTCCGGACGCGGTCCACGACCGCGTCGATGCCCGCATCACGATCCCGATGCGGCCCGGATTGCGATCGCTGAATGTCGCTGTCGCCGCGGCCATTGTTCTCGGCGAAGCTCTACGCCAGACGAACGGATATCCTCACGTCTGACCGCCTCGCTGTCGCACACCTGACACGTGATTGCTGCATTCCTCACATGCCGCCTTCACGAATCATATCCAATGCCGATCGAGACGTTTCTTGAAATCGCGGGCGCTGCATCGGCCCTGTTGCTGCTAGCGGGCTTGAGCGCCGGCCAACTGAATGGCGAATGGCGCATCTGGCCCGCGCCGCCTGCGGGCTCGCTCAAGAGCTTCGGCGTCTGGACACTTTTCCGCAAATTGAACGTCGTCGTACTGGTCCTCGGCATCGAGCGCTTTTTGACGACGCTCAGTGGCCCGGCGCTCCCGCTTCGGGTTGCCCTTGCAGCTCTCTCGGCGATCGCCGGAGTGGCATATATCAACGCTCTATGGTCGCTCGGCCGGAAAGCAACCTATTGTCAGGCGAGCGGCCTGGCGACCGGCGGCATCTACCGCTGGACGCGAAATCCCCAATACGCCACCGCCATCGCAGCATTCGCGACGCTGGGACTTGCCGCCTCCGCCTGGGACGCGACCTTGCTCGCCGCGGCCCTTGTTGCTGTCTACGCAATGATGGCGATTGCCGAGGAGCCTTGGCTCGAGGCCCGCTACGGCAGCGACTACCTCGCCTACAAAGCCGAGGTGCCGCGCTTCTTCAATTTTCGTCATGGCGTCGCGACGCTTGCCGCCATCACAGCGAAAAAAGAGCCATCGCTCGTGCGCGCGCCAGAGCCCAAACGGTAGCGGGGAATCCTCCCCGCCGCCTATTCCGCCGCCTCACGCGCCAGGAAGCCGCCCGACTGCCGCCGCCAGAGCTGCGCATAAAGCCCGCCGCGCTTCAGAAGGTCAGCGTGCGTGCCCTCCTCCACGATCCGCCCGTCTTCCATGACGACGAGACGATCCATCGCCGCGATCGTCGAAAGCCGATGGGCAATCGCAATCACCGTCTTGCCGCGCATAAGCCTCTCGAAACTCGACTGGATTTCCGATTCAACTTCGGAATCGAGTGCGCTCGTCGCCTCATCGAGAACGAGAATGGGAGCATTTTTCAGCAAAACGCGCGCGATCGCGATGCGCTGCCGCTGGCCGCCCGAAAGCTTCACGCCTCGCTCGCCCACATGCGCATCGTAACCGCGACGACCTTTGAGGTCCTCGAGCCCGAGGATGAACTCGTGCGCCTCGGCCCGCTTCGCCGCAGCGATCATTTCCGCTTCGCTTGCGTCGAGACGCCCATAGAGAATGTTGTCCCGGACCGAACGGTGCAGAAGCGACGTATCCTGCGTCACCATTCCGATCTCGGCGCGAAGGCTGTCCTGCGTCACGCCCGCGATATCCTGGCCGTCGATGAGGATGCGCCCGCCTTCGAGGTCGTAGAAACGCAGCAGCACATTGACGAGCGTCGACTTGCCGGCACCCGAACGGCCGACAAGCCCCACCTTCTCGCCCGGTCGAACTGTCAGCGACAACGATTCGATGACGCGCGGCGGAGCATCCGCCGAAGCCGCACGGCCCGCGCCATAATGGAAGTGAATGTGATCGAACCGGATCTCGCCCCGCGGAACCGTCAGCGGTTTCGCATCCGGAGCATCGACCAGGAGGTTCGGCCGCGAAATCGTTTCCATGCCCTCATGGACGACGCCGATGTTCTCGAACACGTCCGCAATCGTCCACATCACCCATCCCGACATCGTCACGATGCGAATGACGAGACCGGCGACGACCGCGATGGCGCCGACGGAGACGTACTGCATGGTCCAAAGCCAGATCGCCATTCCGCACGTCGCGACAAGAAGGATGCCGTTCAGAACATAGAGAACAATTTCCATCGCCGTGATGAGCCGTAGCGAAGCCTGCCACTTCTCCATCTGCTCGGTCAACGCCTCGCGCGCATAAGCGTCTTCGCGCTCGGCGTGAGCGAAAAGCTTCACCGTCATGATGTTCGTGTAGCTATCGACGATACGGCCGACGAGCATCGAGCGCGCTTCCGAGGAAGCCGTCGAGCGCTCCTTGATGCGCGGCACGAAATAGCGAAGCGCAACGATATAGGCGCTGAGCCAGATGATGAGCGGTATCGTCAGCCTCCAGTCGGAGGCGGCGAAAAGCAGGGCCGACCCGATGAACTGCACACTCGCGTACCAGAGGGCGTCGATCAGCTGCACCACGCTTTCACGCAGCGACGTTCCTGTCTGCATGATTTTGTTGGCAACGCGGCCCGCAAAATCGTTCTGGAAGAAACCGAGGCTCTGCCGCAGAACATAGCGGTGTGTCTGCCAGCGAATGCGCGAAGTGCAGCCGGCCGAAATAATCTGGTTTTTAACGAAGTCGTGCCCGACAGAAACGACCGGCCGCAGAATGAGGGCCACGAATGCCATGAAGGCCAGCATCGTGGCGTGCGTCGAGACGAAATTCGCCGGATCGTTCTCTGTGCGCATCTTGTCGACGATTGTGCCGACGAACCCCATCAGCGCAACTTCGATCGTCGAGCCGAGGCAGCCCGCGATCAGCAGAAGCACGAAATACGGCCACAGAGGTTTGATAAAAAACCAATAGAATGCCCAGAGCGTGTCCGGCGGCCGGACGATGGCCCGGTCGTCAAACGGCTTGATTTGGGTTTCCCCCCAACGCATGAGGCGGCTGAGCATGATGTTATCGCAAGCAAAAAAGCGGCGCATAATCGCAGATCGGAAGATCCGACGGGCGACGGCGACCGGATATTGAAAGTGGGTGCCTGTTAGGGCTAAGGGTCATTTCCGTCGAAAACAAGACACGGTAGCCACTTCTAGATGAACGCATCCGATACGCCCCTGGGGCAAAAGAAAGCAGCAGCACGCGCCTGGTTCGAGAAATTGCGCGACGACATTTGCGGCGCGTTCGAAAGGCTCGAAGCTTCGCTGCCGGAAACGGCGCCCCACGACCAAGATACGCCTGGCACATTCACGCGCACACCCTGGTCGCGCACGGATCACACAGGCGCTCCGGGCGGCGGTGGCATCATGAGTATGATGAATGGCCGCGTCTTCGAAAAGGTCGGCGTGCACACGTCGACCGTGCATGGTGAATTCGCACCCGAATTCCGCAAGCAAATTCCCGGAGCCGAAGAAAGCCCCGAATTCTGGGCATCCGGCATCTCGCTGATTGCGCATCCGCGCAATCCCAACGTACCGGCGGTTCACATGAACACCCGCATGATCACCACGTCAAAATGGTGGTTCGGCGGCGGCGCCGACCTGACGCCCGTGCTCGACAAGCGACGGACGGACACCGACGCGGATACGCTCGCATTTCATGCGGCGATGTATGGCGCCTGCGCCGCACACCCCATTGTCGATTACAGCAAGCTCCGGACCTGGTGCGATGAATACTTCTACCTGCCGCACCGAAAAGAGAAGCGCGGCGTCGGTGGCATTTTCTACGATTACCTGACCCCGGCCGAAGCCGACGGCGGCTGGGATGCAGCCTTTGCCTTCACGCAGGACGTCGGACGCGCCTTCGCGAGCGTCTATCCGATGCTCGTCAGAGGCAATTATACATTGGCGTACTCGGACGAGCAGCGCGATGAGCAATTGGTGCGCCGCGGCCGCTACGTCGAATATAATCTTCTCTATGATCGTGGCACGATGTTCGGACTGAAAACAGGCGGCAATGTCGAAAGCATTCTTTCGTCGATGCCGCCATTGGTGAAGTGGCCCTAGTGACCTGCACGCCGCAATAACGCGACGGCGGCCTTCGGGGGGAAGGCACAATGAAACGCCTCGTCTGCTCCATGGATGGCACCTGGAACGACGACGTCGAGGCGTTGCCATCAACCAACGTTGCGAAGCTCACGCGCGCCGTTCTGCCCTTCGATCATAGCGGCGTCAGGCAGCTCGTCCGCTACGTCGCCGGCATCCCAGCATCGCAAGAAGGATCGATGTCCTTCGAGGAAGCTTCCGGTTCCGAAATCGGCGAGCGCATCAGGGCGGCCTATCAGTTCCTCACCAACACCTACGAGCCGGGAGATGAAATCTACCTGTTCGGTTTTTCACGCGGCGCTTACGAAGCTCGCAGCCTCGCCAGCTTCATCGCGCTCTTCGGCATTGCGCGAAAGGATGCCGGTTTCGCCGTCGAAGATGCCTGGCTGCTCTATCGGCAATCGGAGCGCCGGCGCGATTTCAATGCCGTCGCCGAATTGAGCGACGCTTGCCACTATCCGGTTCGCATCCGATGCATCGGTGCCTGGGATACGGTCGAATATACAGGAGCGTCACGCTGGCCTTGGGGCTGGCTTCACGGCAGGCGGAGCTATCACGACATCCGATGGCACGACACGGTGGACGTCGTCCTGCATGCGCTCGCGATCGACGAAACGCGACGTGCATTCCGGCCCGCAATGTTCACGCTTGACCACGGGATCGCGCTGCCACCGCATCAGCACATCGAGCAAGCGTGGTTTGCTGGATCGCATGGCGATGTGGGCGGTGGTTGGCCCGAAACGGAACTCTCCGATATCACGCTTCTTTGGATGGCTGACAAAATCCGTTCCGCCACCGATCTCGCGATCGACATCGAGAAGCTGCAACGCGAGTCGAGCCCCGATCCACTTGGCCTCCAGCACGCATCGACGACGGGATGGCGCGACGTTCTCGCTCGGCGCTTTCCGTATCTGCGCCTCATCCAGGACGATAGCCGCGTTTTCAAAAACGGGAGAACAAGCAAGGACCCGAACGGTCAATCCTCCCTCAATGAAACGATCGACGAAAGTGCGCTCGCCCGCCTCGGTCAGACAATCCGCGAAAAGTGCGGCATACGCATCGAAGAGCGCATTTACCAGCCTCCGGCCTTGCAAGCGCGCATCCCGTCGGCCTTTGAAGATGAAGCCTGAGTGCCTCCGCTGTCACAATCTCCGCTATCGCAACCGCGTCAATAATGCAGAGCCCTTTTGACTTGCGTTGATGCCACTTCTTTCCCAGCTTTGTAGCACCTGTAAGATCCGCACGTATCAGCGTTTCATCCTGACAGCCGTCTCGATCGGCAGCGTCCCGCCGACCAATCCCTAGGAACATTCAATGGCATCACTCTTCAACCCGCTCCAAGCCGGCGCGTTCTCGCTGAAGAACCGTGTTGTGCTCGCACCCTTGACGCGCTGCCGCGCCAGCGCCGGACGCGTGCCCAACGACCTCATGCGCGAATATTATGTGCAGCGTGCATCCGCCGGCTTGCTGCTCACGGAAGCGACGTCCGTTACGCCGATGGGCGTTGGTTACCCCGACACGCCAGGCATCTGGTCGGATGAGCAGGTTGCGGGCTGGAAGCGCATCACCGATGCCGTCCATGCCGCTGGCGGCACCATTCTTCTGCAGCTCTGGCACGTCGGACGCATCTCCGATCCCGTCTATCTCGACGGTGAATTGCCCGTTGCGCCGAGCGCCATCGCCGCCAAGGGCCACGTGAGCCTCGTGCGTCCAATGCGCGATTACGTCGTGCCGCGAGCGCTGGACATCAGCGAAATCCCCGGCATCATCGCCGACTATCGCCGTGGCGCCGAAAATGCCAAGCGCGCAGGCTTCGACGGCGTCGAAGTCCATGGCGCCAACGGCTATCTGCTCGATCAGTTCCTGCAGGATTCGACCAACCATCGAACCGACGCCTACGGCGGTCCGATCGAAAATCGCGCACGCTTGATGCTTGAAGTCGTTGACGCCTGCATCGCGGTTTGGGGCGCGGATCGCGTCGGACTGCATCTCGCACCGCGCGGCGATTCACACACGATGGGCGATAGCGACCGCCTCGCGACCTTCAGCTACGTCGCACGCGAAGTTGGTAAGCGGAAAATCGCCTTCATCTTCACACGCGAAAGTGAAGGTCCGGATTGGATCAGCCCGGAACTGAAGAAGGCTTTCGGCGGCGTGTTCATTGTCAACGAGAAGTTCACGAAGGAATCGGCGGAGGCAGTCATCAAATCTGGCACCGCGGACGCCGTTAGCTTCGGCAAGCAGTTCATCGCCAATCCGGACTTGCCGAAGCGGCTGGAACTGAACGCACCGCTGAACCCGCCTGATCCTTCGGCGTTCTACGGCGGCACCGCCAAGGGATATACTGATTACCCGGCCCTCGCGACGGAAGAAGTCTGAAGCCGGACCACGCATGCGATGTGAGGCGATGCCGGGCTCAGCGCTCGGCGCGCCCTCGTGTCGAAACGCTGTCAAAAGCCGCCGCGAATTCGACCGAACCCGGCTTCGAAATGGCAAACGTCATCCGCCGGTCGAGTTCGGCTTGCAGCTGCGATCCGCTGAGGCCGATGACCATTTTATTGATGTAGTAAGCGCGCCTTGCGAAGAAATTCGGCGTTGGCGCCTCCGATCCCGGCGACTGCATCATCTCGAGGCCCGTCATCGGCCCCGCCAGATTCATCAGTTCAAGTTCGGCGCCGGAAAGCGAATTCCGGCCCTGTTTCTGCGCCGTATCCTGTAGCGTCTTGAGCTTCATTGCTTGCAGCATCGGCCCGATGTCGGCGTCGATATTGAGCGTATGAATGCCCATGCCCTCGCGCGTCTTCGCGTAGGCCTGCTGCACGGTCCATTCGAACGGCTGATGCTTGACGTTGGCGTACATCTTCTTCAGCACCGCCAGCTTGCGTTTGAGCAGAGCCGTTCGCTCGGGAGAATTGCCCCGGTCGCGGAGTTTCGCAGAAATACGCGAAATGAAAGCCGGACCGCTCCGCGCCAGTTCATTGATCGAGTTGGCATCGAGAAGCTGCGCATAGCCGAGCGCGCTCGAAATCGCCCGGCCGGTCTTCTTCGTCGGATGAATTCCCGATTGCATATCGTACGTGCCGACACCGCCCGTCTCGAGCGCGTAAACTCTGACGACCTGCTCCTTCGAAAGACCGAGCGCCGCTGCCTCCGTCGCATAACGAAGCTTGAAGTCCTTCTCCGACACGCGTTCCGGAACGAAATTGTAAACGCTCTTCGCCGCAGCGAGGTAATCCGGAATCGTTGCAAGCTCTTTCGGCTGCGTGGGATCGCTCTGCCTCTGCACCGTGAGGAACCGTTCGTATTTCGCGGCGAGTTCACCCGAAAGAGGCGACCCCTGATACGCCGGCGGAAAGCTCATCACGTAGTCGCTCGCGCTGAACGGAATTTTCTGAGACCGCTTGCGCTTGCGCACCTCGCGCTTGTCGTCGACCGCCGCCCAGTATTGGTCGAGTTGCGCCTCGAAAATGCGGCGCGCAGCTTTCCACTGCTGAAACTGGTCTACTTCGCTATCGGAAAGGGAGGCGAGAAAATCCGCAGTCGATTGCGCCTGCGCTTTTCTCGAAGGGACGAACAACAGCACCCCCAGGGCCATCATGCATAGGCCCAGCACGCGCAACGGTGATGTCGTCCCTTGGTAGGCCACGCTCAGCCCCGCTTGCCTGGTATCTAGTTTTTCAACGAGACGCAGTTTGAAATCACGAAAAGAAGGTACCGTGATTCATTGGAGCCCGGCCATCCGATCGCATCATCCTTCAAATTCCATTACGCTTGGAACAATGAACCCGCTTTCCGCCCCCAATATGACAGATATGAACATACCGGAACTCGATGCCGCAACGTTCGAGGCATTGGCACGATCGCGCCTTCTCGCGTCCCCGCCGGCACTCGACGAGCCGCATGCGCCCGGCGACGACGACCTCAATCCCGGAAGCCCGCGGCCGCGGACAGGCCTCCGCCACGCCGCCGTCCTCGTGCCGGTCATCGCACGATCGCCCCTAACGGTCCTTTTGACCGCGCGAACGGACCATTTGCCGTCACACGCCGGTCAGATCGCCTTTCCGGGCGGAAAGGTCGAATCTGACGACGCGGGCCCACTTGCTGCTGCACTGCGGGAGACCCGGGAAGAAATCGCGCTGGATAGAGCCTTCATCGAGCCCGTCGGCTTCCTGCCGCCGTACCGCACGGGCACCGGCTTTGTCATCACGCCGACGGTCGGGCTCGTCCGGACGGGCTTCGACTTGACCGCCGATCCGCAAGAAGTCGCCGCCGTCTTTGAAGTTCCTTTCGCTTTTTTGATGAACGAAGCTAATCATCAGATACACAGCCGTGCCTTCGGCGGCGTCGAGCGTCATTTCTATGCGATGCCCTACGGAGAGCGTTATATTTGGGGCGCGACAGCGGGCATCATTCGCATGCTCTACCGGAGACTGTTCACGGCATGATCCGAATTGTCATAGAAAATATATTCTTCTTCCTGTTGCCGACGCTCGTTTACATCATGTGGGTCGCGTTCAAGGAAGACGAGTGGGAAGGCTTGCCGTCAATCGTTGCGCGGGCACCGCTGTTTCGCCTGTTCTTCGCAGGCGCAGCGTTGATGCTCGGAACGCTCGTCGCGTTCTCCTCCCGCTCTCACAACAATCCGCACGACGTTTACGTGCCGGCATCGATGGAGGACGGGAAGCTCGCGCCAGCCCATAGCGTCCACGTTCCGGAGCCCGCCGAACCGCAAACGGCGAAGCCGTAAGCCATGACAGATACCGCAATCAAATGGCCGCGCGTGAATGCCGACTGGCTACACGCTCCCGCCCTTGAAAAGGTGTTCGCTGCGCTGGCCAAAGGCGGCGCGACGACGCGAGTCGTCGGTGGCGCCGTGCGCAACACACTGATCGATCGCCCCGTCAACGAAATCGATATCGCAACGACGGCGCTCCCCGAGGAGACCGCGCGCCTCGCCCGTGCCGCCGGCCTCGGTGCCCATCCGACGGGCTTCGATCATGGCACCATAACCGTCGTCGCGGACGGACAGCCCTATGAGGTCACGACGCTCCGCCGCGACGTCGAGACCGATGGCCGGCACGCGGTCGTTGCGTTCACTGGCGATTGGAAGGAAGACGCCTCACGCCGCGACTTCACGATCAATGCGCTCTACTGCGATGCCGACGGAACTCTCTACGATCCAGCCGGCGGCCTCGACGATTTGCGCAAGCGCCACGTTCGTTTCATCGGCGACGCCAAACAGCGAATACGCGAGGATTTCCTCCGCATTCTGCGATTTTTCCGCTTCAGTGCCCAATACGGCAACGGCCAGATCGATCCCACGGGCCTCGCGGCCGCGGAAGAGTTGAAGGACGGCATCGTCCTTCTCTCCGCCGAACGTATTCGTGCCGAAATGCTGAAGCTTCTCGCCGCGCCGGACGCGCCGGAAGTTCTTGGCGTCATGTACAAAGCCGGCATCTTGCAACTCGCAATTCGCACGCTCATCGAGCCGGATCGTTTCGCGCGTCTCGCCGCGATCGAGGCGGCCCTCGGCGAAACGCCCGATCCGATAACGCGCCTCGCCGCGCTCGCCGTCATTCATCCCGGCGACGAGACCTTTCTCGCCGAACAGCTGAAGCTCTCGAACGCAGAGGCTTCTCGCATCGCGAACGTTTTTGCGAGCGAACCCGGCATCGATCCGGAGACGTCTGAAGCGGTGGGCCGCGCCGCCCTTTACAAACTCGGCCCGGAAAATTTCAAGCGCGCGGTTCTCCTTGCCTGGGCGCGCTCCGAAGCTCCGCCCAGTTCGCAAAACTGGCGCGCAAGAGCACTGCTGCCGGATCGCTGGACCGCTCCCAAATTGCCCGTCTCAGGCAGCGACGTGATCGCGCTCGGCCTCGCACCCGGACCCGCCATCGGTAACGTGCTTCAGGCTTTCGAAAATTGGTGGATAGGGAATAATTTCCCAGCCGATGCCGAACTGCAGCGCAGCGTGCTCAAAGATCTGGCGGCGAGGACACTTGCATAGCTATCCATCAAATTTCACTTCACCTCGGCTTTTGCTCAAGCTAAGTTCCCGCCCGTTGCGGGTCAGCTCTTGTATTGCGTTGAGGAAAACCCTTGATGGACACCATCAGTCGCGAACGTGAACGTTCGTTGAAATTCGTCCAAGTTGTCTTCGCCGTACTCGCCCTTCTCAGCCTTATCTCAGCACTCGCCGTTTCGACTCGCGGAACCGATCTCGGGTTGCCCGAATCATCGACGTATCCGATCGCGCTGGCCTTTCTTCTCGTCGGCGCCGTCGACACGGCCCTGTTGTTCGCTTGGGAACGCATCTCCCAAAGAACAGAACTCTAAATTCAGCGAGCGCCGCTCAGAGAACGCAAAGTCCGCACCGCGCCGGCCCCGTTTTGGGGCCGGTTCCGCAGTGTGCGGATTAAGGCAAGTAGCAGCTGAAACACGGTGTCGGTTAAAAATTTCATCCGCGGGTCTTGGTAAATCCGGGGGAGCACCTATTTCCTGGCGAGCGCATTTGAAGCTGCCGCAGGCCGTCGTCACACGCCTGTAACATGAATCCGGTCCTACGTTTTACATGAAAGCTAAGTCGCTTTTATGGGAAGCGTACTGACTGGGGGCCGACATTGAGCGCACCGAACCCGGAACACATCGAATACCGAGCGGTCTTCATTTCCGACATTCACCTGGGGATGCGCAATTCGCAGGCGACAGCCCTTCTCGACTTCCTGAAACGCGTTGAATGCCAGGAACTCTACCTGGTCGGCGACATCGTCGATTTCTGGAAGGTCCGCCGCGGTCCCCACTGGCCGCAGAGCCATAACGATGTCCTGCAGAAATTGCTGCGCAAATCGCGCAAGGGCACGCGCGTTGTTTTCATCCCCGGCAATCACGATGACGGCTTGCGCGACTATGCCGGCATGAATTTCGGCGGCGTCGAACTTCGCCGCGACGCCATTCACGAAGGCGCCAACGGCAAGCGTTATCTCGTTCTGCACGGCGACGAATTCGATGTCGTCGTCCGCTATGCCCGCTGGCTGGCGTTCCTCGGCGATCGCTCCTACGACGCGGCTCTCGCGATGAACGTGCCACTGAACTTCATGCGCCGCATGCTCGGCCTCGGCCACTGGTCGCTATCGGCGTTCCTGAAACACAAAGTGAAAAGCGCTGTCAATTACATCGGCGAGTTCGAAGAAGCGCTTGCCGGGGAAGCGCGCCGCCGCGAGACGCATGGTCTCATCTGCGGCCACATCCACCACGCCAACGAACGCATGATCGACGGCATTCACTATTTGAATTGCGGCGATTGGGTCGAAAGCTGCACCGCCATCGGCGAACGCTTCGACGGCCAATTCGAAATCATTCGCTGGAAAGAGCACATGGCCGTCCGCGGTTCGCAGGCGCCTTCGGGCCGTTGGTTCATCGAAGCGGCATAAGCGGCATCACGTCCGGCAGCGACAAGCCCCGGCGAACGGAGATCTCCATTGAACGTCACCGCAAAAGTTTTTGAGCCGGCGAGCACCGATCTATTGAGCGAAGCGGTTCATCAGAACAGCGCGCTGAGCCTTGCTGGCATTCTCGAACGCACCTTCACGTTTGCATTCCGCTCGATGGTCTACCCGCAGATCTGGGAAGATCCACGCGCCGATATGGAGGCACTCGAGCTCACCCCACAAAGCCGCATGCTCACGATCGCCTCGGGCGGTTGCAACGTCATGAGCTACCTCACCGGCAATCCGGCGCGCATTTACGCAATCGATCTCAATGAAACGCACATCGCGTTGCTCAAGCTGAAACTCGCCGCCGCTCAGCACTTGCCGAACCACGCGACGTTCTTCCGCTTTTTCGGCGCCGCCAACGATCGCCGCAATGTCCACCTCTATAACGATTTGATCGCACAGCATCTCGACGCGGATACGCGGAGCTATTGGGAAGGGCGTGATCTGACGGGACGCCGCCGCATTACGCGGTTCGCTCGCAACTTCTATCATTACGGGTTGCTCGGACGCTTCATCGCGACCGGACATCTTGCCGCCCGCGTCTTCGGCGCAAACCCGAAACGTATTCTCGAGGCCCGCAACATCGAAGAGCAGCGCGAAATCTTCGCGCGCGAAGTCGCACCGGCCTTCAATCATCCGGTGTTGCGCTGGATCACCTCCAACCGCGCCTCGCTCTTCGGTCTGGGAATCCCGCCGGTGCAATACGATGCACTGTCGAACGGCAACACGCGGCCGATGGCCGATGTCCTGAAGGAACGCGCCGAGCGCTTGGCGACCGGCTTCGACCTCAAGGACAATTATTTCGCCTGGCAGGCGTTCGGCCGGCGCTACGCGGCGCAAGGCGAGGGCCCCTGCCCGCCGTATCTCGATAAAGCAAATTTCATGGCCGTCAAAGCCCGCGCCAGCCGGGTCGAAGTCGTCCACGACAACATGATCCGCTTTCTTTCGAACGAACCGGCAGACAGCCTCGACCGTTACGTGCTGCTCGACGCCCAGGACTGGATGGACGACGCCGCGCTGAATTCGCTCTGGCGCGAGATCACGCGGACCGCCCGCGCTGGCGCCCGCGTCATCTTCCGCACAGCGGGCGAAGAAAGCATTCTCCCCGGCCGCGTCTCGGACGCCATTCTCAGCCAATGGACCTACGACGTCGCGAAGTCGGCGGAGATCCACAGCAAGGATCGTTCCGCGATCTACGGCGGCTTCCATCTCTACGTCAAAACCGCGTGACCGCCGCGATGACCGATACGGCCGCAAGCGCGATGGATGGAATGTATCGCCACCAGCGCTACATCTACGACCTCACGCGCCGCTACTATCTCCTCGGCCGCGACGAGCTGATCGAAGAAATCGATCCCCCGGTCGCCGGATCGGTGCTCGAGATCGGCTGCGGCACGGCGCGCAATCTGCTTCGCGCCGCAAACCTATATCCCGCGGTGCAATTCTACGGCCTCGACGTCTCCGAAGAGATGCTGAAGACGGCGCGCGCCGCCATTGAACGCAGCCCCTCCCGCGACGCCATTTCAGTCGCGCAAGCCGACGCCACGACTTTTTCGCCCGCGGAACTCTTCGGCGTCAGAAAGTTCGACCGGATTTTCATCTCCTACGCGCTTTCGATGATTCCGCCCTGGGAAGAAGTGATCGACCGCGCCGTCTCGCAGCTCGCCCCGCGCGGAGAGCTACACATCGTCGATTTCGGCAACATGCAATCGATGCACGAGCTTCCGCGCAAAGCGATGCGCGCGTGGCTCGCCCGTTTCAGCGTCACGCCGCGGCTCGATCTCGAAACCGTCACGCGCGAAACGGCAAGGCGTCACGGCCGCACCGCAGCCTTCAATCAAGGCCGCTACGATTATTCGGCGCTCGCCCGCATCGGCGCGAAGCACACCTGACCGGAAAAATTTTCGCCGGCGCTCAGCTGACCCTTGGCCCGATCAGCTCCTTCAGCGCCGCTCGAATGCGCCGCCAATCTTCGGCGCGTCCCTTATCTCCGATTTGAGCGTACCGGCGTACCATCTCCGCCGCTTCCGCCAGCGCTTTGGGTCCACGGGATACATAGAGTTTGCGGGCATGATCATGAATTTCGACCGCATTCATGGGTGAGCCTCCTCGGCTGTCCGGTCAATCTTCGGTCTTCGACGAAACTCCGTCGTCTGCTCTCAACCCTCGAATTCAGTATCGCCCGCGAGGTTCCCACCAACTTCGCGCGCGCTCTCCTGCTCGTTTCGCATCTGCGCAAAAGCCCCGGCTCTCCCTGCCGGGGCTTCCGTCGTGAGAGTGACCCCGAAGTTCCCTTAAGAAGCACTTGAAGTTGTCGTTGCGGCATCAGACGGCGTCGCCGCCCCGTTCGCGACAATCGCCGCGACCAACGGCTTGTCTTCGGCCGGGATTTCGATCGGAGCCTTTGGAGCTTCCGCGGCTTCGGCGGTCTCGGACGCAGCCGCTTCCGCAGCGGGTTCTGCCGCTGGGGCTTCGGCTGTTGCAGCTTCGACAGCTGGAGCCTCTTCGACAGCAGCCTCCGAAGCCGGAGCCTCAGGCGCAGCCGCCGCTTCCTCCACTACGGCTTCGGCTGCCGGAGCTTCGGCAATAGCCTCGGCAGGTGCCTCCGCTGCAGCAACCTCGACAGGCGCCTCCGCCGCCGGAGCCTCTTCGGCAGCGGCCTCTGGTGCTGCCTCGACAGCCTCCGTCACCTCAACAGCAGCCTCGGGAGCGGCTTCTACCGCCACGGCTTCAGCTGCCTCCGGTGCGGCGTCCGCCACCACAGGCTCTTCTGCGGCCGCTGGCTCAGCCTCTGGAGCAGCCTCCACGGCCGCTTCAGACACAACCTCTGGGGCTGCCTCCGCTGCCGGTTCGGCGGCAGCAGGTTCCCTGTGTGGAGCCGTTGTCTCGGCCACAACTTCCGAAAGCTCGCCGATGGCTCGCTCGACAGCTTTCATGGCCTTGAAGTCCGACGACGCCTCAATGCGCGCTCGAACATCGTCGTGTAACGTCTTGAGCTTGGACAGGATATCGGCAGACATCTATTCTTCCCCTTGTCTTCATGTTTAGAGAAAAAGCATCCCCTTCGCCTGCGCATGACTGTTCATGCGGACGTTCGTCTTCAGATTTTGCAGTAATGCGCAAGAATAAATGTACAGGAATTCTGCCGGACGCGAACAGCTGCGACAGACTGTACACAGCTATAAATTGTGAGACCCGCTTACTGGCTTGCCATGTCCCTCACGGGCATCCGCACACGCAAATTGCCCGCGCCCCGAGCGATCGTCGCCACTGGTGGAAGAGAGTTCCGGGAAAGTACGCCGATCGCCCTATCTGCTGTCCGCAGTTTCCTTGAGCGAAGGAAGCAGCGCGTCGACGCGTTCGGCGAGCCAGCCTGTTTTCGGCAGGGCGGATCCGTGGATGCCGTCGAACGTGGATCGCCAAAGGTGGACACACACCGTCTCCGGTGTAATGAGCGACTCGATGTATCCCGGTTCGAAAACGCGCTTGATGGCCGACCCTCTGATTGGCAGGGGGTAAAGAACCTTCGCGGGCAACGCGAGTCGATCGACTCCGCAACGCTCTGCGAAATACGTCAACGCCGCCGGCCCATACTTCGGAGCGGGCAGACGAACCCCTATTGCCGCTGCCCCTATTCCCTTGATGAGTCGGCTGCATTTCGTCGGCCACGGCATCCAGGGCATCACGAAACGATGCATCGGCCGCTTACGGCAAAACGCCAGGTATCGATGGAGAAGTTCGCTGTCCGGCGGCAGTCTAAGCACCGAATTGCCGATCCGGTCCTCGTTCTGCCAGCCGAAAATATATCCAGATTTGGGAAGCGGCTTAATGTAGACCACATCGAGATCGGTCCAAGTCCCCAATCCTTGCGCAATGCCCTCAAGCCGGAAGAAATCGGAAAAGTGTGGGACACCCAGTCGAAGAACCTCCTCCCTGTCGGACGCGCTGAAAACGGAGGCGGCATCCAGAACGCGGCACCCGAGCTTGGCGGAAAGCTTGTCGGGATCTTCGTAGGTGAAAACGGTGATCTCTTCACCGACGGCCTTGGCCGACGCAACACAGAGGCGTTCCATCCAGGTGACGCCGCCGGACCAAAAGGAAAAAAGCATCAGGAAGTTCCGCGAAAAAATTGCCCCCGGATACATCACGAGAACTCGTGGCGAGCAAATGGCAACCGGCATTTTTCTCGAAAACCGGTTCGTGATCGACTAACGGGCTTACGTCCCTCCCCTCAACAAAAAAGCCGCCGCGGAGCCCCCGCGACGGCATTTTTTTAATTCGCCTGAGAGCGACGGACTTAGAAGTCCATACCACCCATACCGCCCATGCCGCCGCCGGGAGCGCCGTGCGAGTGGCCAGCGTCCTTCTTCGGCACATCGGCGATCATCGCTTCCGTCGTAATCAAGAGACCCGAGACCGAGGCGGCGTCCTGAAGCGCGCAACGCACGACCTTCGTCGGGTCGATGACGCCCTGCTTATAGAGATCGCCGTATTCATGCGACTGAGCATTGTAGCCGTATGCGTACGTCGAATTCTCGAGGATCTTGCCGACGATGACCGAGCCATCTTCACCAGCGTTAGCTGCGATCTGACGAGCCGGAGCCTGCAGCGCCTTGCGAACGATGTTGATGCCGACCTTCTGGTCGTCGTTCTCGGGCTTCAGGGCATCGAGCGCCTTGACTGCACGAAGCAGAGCGACGCCGCCGCCGGGAACGATGCCTTCTTCAACGGCTGCGCGGGTTGCGTGCAGCGCGTCGTCGACGCGATCCTTGCGTTCCTTGACTTCGACTTCGGTCGCACCGCCGACCTTGATGACGGCAACGCCGCCAGCAAGCTTGGCGAGGCGCTCCTGCAGCTTCTCACGGTCGTAGTCGGAGGACGTTTCCTCGATCTGCGCCTTGATCTGCTTCACGCGCGCTTCGATGTCGGCCTTCTTGCCCGAACCGTCGACGATCGTGGTGTTTTCCTTGTCGATCGTCACCTTCTTGGCGCGGCCGAGCATCTGCAGCGTAACGGTCTCGAGCTTGATGCCGAGATCTTCCGAGATCACCGTGCCGCCCGTGAGAACAGCGATGTCCTCAAGCATGGCCTTGCGGCGATCGCCGAAGCCCGGAGCCTTCACGGCAGCAACCTTGAGGCCACCGCGCAGCTTGTTGACGACGAGCGTTGCGAGAGCTTCGCCTTCGACGTCTTCAGCGATGATGAGAAGCGGCTTGCCCGACTGAACGACGGCTTCGAGAACCGGAAGCATAGCCTGCAGACCCGAGAGCTTCTTCTCGTGAATGAGGATGTAGGGGCTCTCGAGCTCGGCGATCATCTTGTCGGCGTTGGTGATGAAGTACGGCGAGAGATAGCCGCGATCGAACTGCATGCCTTCGACGACATCGAGTTCGAAATCGAGGGTCTTGGATTCCTCGACCGTGATCACGCCTTCCGAGCCGACCTTGTCCATCGCTTCCGCGATCTTCTTGCCGACGACTTCGTCGCCGTTCGCCGAGATCGTGCCGACCTGAGCGATCTGGTCCTTCGTGACCTTCTTCGAGTTCGTCTTGAGGTCTTCGACGATGCTCTGAACTGCGAGATCGACGCCGCGCTTCAGATCCATCGGGTTGGCGCCGGCAGCAACCGACTTCGCGCCTTCGCGAACGATCGCCTGTGCGAGAACCGTTGCCGTCGTCGTGCCGTCGCCGGCGAGGTCGGCCGTCTTCGAAGCGACCTCCTTGAGCATCTGCGCGCCCATGTTCTCGAACTTGTCTTCGAGTTCGATCTCCTTCGCGACCGTCACACCGTCCTTGGTGATGCGCGGTGCGCCGAACGACTTCTCGATGACGACGTTACGGCCCTTCGGACCGAGCGTGACCTTGACCGCGTTGGCAAGGATGTCGACGCCGCGAAGCATACGCTCGCGCGCGTCCTGGGCGAACTTGACGTCTTTAGCTGCCATGTGGAGCAACTCCTAAGCTGTGCTGAGGTTGGGGGGACGGATAATTAAGCGGCGGCTTTGGATTTGGCGGGAGCCGAGAGCACACCGAGAATGTCGCTCTCCTTCATGATCAGGAGATCTTCGCCGTCGATCTTGACCTCGCTGCCCGACCACTTGCCGAACAGAACGCGGTCGCCGACCTTGACGTCGAGGGGGTTGACCTTACCCGCTTCATCGCGAGCGCCGGGACCGACAGCAACGACTTCGCCCTGCTGCGGCTTTTCCTTGGCAGTATCGGGGATGATGATCCCGCCTGCGGTTTTCGACTCTTCCTCGATACGTTTCACGACAACACGATCGTGGAGCGGACGGAACGTCATGGGAATAACCTCATGATTTGATGAACAATTCTATGGCTCTGGGCTCGGGGGAGCGGTCGTCCTAAGGATGAAAAACTCACCTAGCTAAACCGTGACCGGTTCCTGCGAAGCCCGAGCACTGCGGGCTATATGCGGGCGCCTGCTAGCACTGTCAATAGGTGAGTGCTAAGACCTGCCATGAATATGAAAATCCCGTTCCGCCGGGAGCTGAACCCGATGAGTTGCGCGCGCAAAACGCTGGAATGCGCGATCGCTATTTACCAATTCGGAAACGGCGAGAAAAAGGCTCGCAGCCAATGAAAAATCAATTTAACGCGTATGCGGAATAGGCGGCTATATCCACTCGGAAATATCGCCGCCTATTCGCAATCATTCAGCATCCAACCGGCTAATGGTCAGATTGATTAAATCGAAAAGTCGGCGAGTTTTGCACCCTTTCTCAGGCGCTCCACTAACCAGTTGGGTTTCCGGCCACGACCGGTCCAAGTGTCTGATTTGTTCTCCGGATTGGCGTACTTCGCTACGCCGACCGACTTGCTTTTTCCTGCCCCGCGGCCCCGCACTCCGCCAAACAATTCGGCAACCGAAAATCCATGCGTTTCGGCCATATCGGCCACTTTCTTTTTCAGCTCGGAACGTTCGCGATCCCGAGCTAAGGCGATAGCCCTTTGCACTTTGGATTCAAGTTCGACGAGATCCCTGAGCGAGAGCTTGTCGACATTGATCGCCGCCATTTTCTGAACCTTTCGCATGACTAACTGAAACCTCTATTGAATGCTGACGGCCGGTGTAACCACTTCGGTTAGCCCTCGCAGCAGAAATCTCCGCGATGTGTCACCTTGTCAACGCACACTCATCAATAGTCGTGAATTTTCGGCAAACACTTCTTGATGCGCGGGCAGATCGATTCCGGTGACCTTTAGGCTGCCGACTTCTTATTTCATAATGCGTCACGCTTCATATATATATACAATTGAAAAGCGGCCAGTCTCATATTGACAAACGAATATCAGAGAGCAAACGCACGGGTTGAAAAATAGATCCGAAACCGACGGTTCGCAATCTCAGATATGTAATTTCTCACAACCGCGCACATGACAAATCGGTATAAGCCGGCCGGCCTACCCTCAATAAGGTCGGCTCCAATAAGACCCTCATTCAAGCGAGCCTTTTATTATCTCGGACGCAAAGTCGCTCACCGGGACGCTGCCGGACGGTTTCCGGCATTTCCAACCGGACGATTTGGGGCTTGCCCTCTCGAATTCACGACCGTCTCAATCAGGCAATGGTTCGGACGGAATTGCTCTGGCCAATAGGGAAATGCCGCATTTAGGGCCGACGCCTTTCACACTTTTCCTGCAATGCAAGAAAGAACGGGCGTGATGACGAACCGGCCTGTATGTTGGAACTGGAAGGCGGACGGCAGGTTCAGCCCATGTCTTGTGCAAGCGAACCGCTGAAGTTACTTTCCCGCGACTTTCGATCCACCCCCAACCGCAATGAATGGTCGTCCTATGACGCTGAAACTACCTGATCTTCCCTACGCTTATGATGCCCTCGCCCCGTTTATGTCGGCGGAGACGCTCGAGTTCCACCACGACAAGCATCACCTGGCGTACGTCGACAACGGCAACAAGCTTCTTGCTGGCTCCAAGTACGAGGGCCAGTCGCTCGAAGATATCGTAAAGAACGCCTACGCCGATAAGGCCGTCGGCCTCATCAACAACGTCGGCCAGCACTATAATCACCTTCATTTCTGGCAATGGATGAAGAAGGGTGGCGGCGGCAAGAAACTGCCTGGCAACGTCCAGAAGCTCGTCGACGGCTACGGCGGCTACGACAAGGTCCGCAACGACTTCATCGAAGCCGGCAAGGGCCAGTTCGGCTCCGGATGGGCTTGGCTCGCCATCAAGGACGGCAAGCTCGAGGTCGTTAAAACCCCGAACGGCGAGAACCCGCTGATGTACGGCTCGAAGCCCATCCTCGGCGTCGACGTCTGGGAGCACAGCTATTACATCGACTACCGCAATGCCCGCCCGAAGTACCTTGAGGCGTGGTTCGACAATCTCGTTAACTGGGAGCACGTCGAGGCCCTAGCAGGCTAATTTAGCGGTTAAGCTCGTCTGGCTTTTCGCAACGCAGCGTTTCGATCATCGGGGCGCCGCTATGGTATAAGGCTCAAAAAGCCTGCCATGCGGCGCCCCGATGTCGTCTACGCGGTTCACGCTCTCGAGCGTCACCACCTTCAAGGATCTTCCCGAGGAAGCCATTCGCCGTCTCGAAGATCGCTTGCAGCCCGTTCTCGTCCGGCGCGGCGACCATGTCGTTCGCCAAGGCGAGGCAGCCGACGCCCTCTACATTGTCATCTCCGGCCGCTTCGCCGTCGAAGTCGACGGCCATTTGGGAACCGTCGCTGAAATCTCGCCCGGCTCGACGATCGGCGAGATCGCATTTTTTGCCGGCGGCACGAGAACCGCGACCGTCACCGCCATCCGCGATGGCATCGTCGTCCGCCTGACTCGCGCCGACTTCGACGTGATCTCGGAAGATTCGTCCGCGATCTGGACCGCCATCACCGCGACGCTTGCCGAACGCCTCGCCGCCGAGACGCGCCGCAGCGCGGCCTTGAAAAGCACCACGGACGCCAGGCACGCACGGCCAAGGCCGCGAACGATCGCCATCGTCGGTGCAGCGTCGGGGTCCGTTCCTCCCGCCTTCCTGGCGGCGCTTTTCAAGGCGGCAACCGCACGATCCGATTCATTGCTCGTCTCCAGTGCCACCATTGGCGATATCGTCCCTGGTACATCTGCATCCAGCCTGGAATTCACCGAAGCGCTGAATGCGCTCGAGAGCCGCTACAGCACGATCGTATTTGTCGCCGATTCCGAACTCACGCCATGGAGCGAGACAGCCGTTCGCCAGGCGGATGAGGTGCTGCTGGTCGCGTCGCCGCTGGATGAGCCCGTCGGTTCGGCCGTGCCCCTCGGCCGCCTCGAGGCCTTCGCGCTATCGATCCTTCCACCGTCGGCCCGCAGGCTCGCCATCGTCCATGCCCGCCGCGGCATCGCGCAGGGCACACGGCATTGGCTGACGCACCGCCAGCCGGCAATGCACCACCATGTGGCTCTGGGGGATACCGAAGACATCGCACGCCTCTGGCGCTTTCTGACTGGAAACGCACTCGGCTTCGTCGCCTGCGGCGGCGGCGCGTATTGCGCGGCCCACATCGGCATCTACCGCGCCTTTCGCGAAGCGGGCATTGGCTTCGATATGGTCGGCGGAACTTCGGGCGGCGCCGCAATGGCCGCCACCTTCGCCGAAGACCTGGATCCCCACGCCATCGACGACGGCGTGCATCGCATGTTCATCGAAGGACGCGCGATGGCGCGCTATACGCTCCCGAAATACGGCCTCCTCGATCACACGCATTTCGATGCCCATCTCGAACGCGAGTACGGAAGCATCCGTATCGAGGATCTTTGGAAACCCTACTTCGCCGTCTCGGCCGACCTTTCGAATTACGAAGCCGAGGTCCACGTGCGAGGCCATCTATGGAAAGCCATTCGCGCAAGCGCCGCGATACCAGGCCTCCTGCCGCCGCTCTATACGGACGACGGACGCATGCTGGTCGATGGCTCGGTGATATCGAACGTGCCGATAGAGACGATGCACAGCCTGAAGCGCGGCCCGAACATCGTCGTCAGTTTTCAAGCAGGCGAAGGCCAGAAGTTCTCCGTCGACTACGCGAGCCTTCCGAAACGCGGCGAGCTCATCAGGCACATGCTCAATCCGTTTTCGAAGCGCTCGCTTCCGCCAGCACCCTCCGCGGCAACCGTCCTGGTCCGCAGCCTGATGGCCAACCGCGGGCGCTTTGAGCGCTGCCTCGAGCCCTCCGACTGGCTGCTTGTCCCGCCGGCACCTGCCGAAATGGGCGCACTCGATTGGCGCCGTCACCGCGAAATCATGGAAACCGCCTACCATCACACGCGCGCGGAGATCGAATTGCGTGGCCGTGACGACTGGGCACGGAATTTCTGAATTTCCCGGCCTGCATGGCATGTGGGCACGCCAAATATTTGGTGAATCGCGTTTTTATGGTCAGACTGAGCCTTCCGCGGCATTGCAGCAGCCTTGACGGTGCCGTAAACCGTAAGCTGTATCTGGGGCTTGGGATGTCGTCGGGGGTTGTTTAGCGTGGCAGGGCCGAGGCTTCATGTCGGGCTGATGCTGGTCGCAGCGCTTGCCGTGTCCGGCTGCGCGGCCACGATGCCCCGCAACGGCATCAGCAGCGCCAAATTGGCTGAGACCGCCGAGATCCCCGGCATGCCCGGCGTTCGCTTCTGGGCGGACGAAGTGCCCCGCAACCCCATCGCCGAAATCCGCCGCCGCACCGCACACATGCCGCCGATCGGGCAGACCGCCAAAATGCGGGATGGCCGAAAGGTCATCGAAACGCTCGCGCTGTCGGGAGGCGGATCGGACGGTGCCTTCGGCGCTGGCGTCCTTGCGGGCTGGTCGAAGCGTGGCGACCGTCCAGAATTCCAGGTCGTGACCGGCGTCAGCGCCGGGGCCATCATCGCGCCCTTCGCGTTCCTCGGACCGTCGGAAGACGATACGCTCCACACCATCTGGACCCAATACAAGCAAGACGAAGTCGTAACGCCCGAAATCTTCTCAGGCCTGTTCGGCGGACCTGCGCTCGCGAGCACGGCCCCGCTCGCAGGACTGATAGCGCAATACATCGACCGGCGCTTCCTCGACAGGGTTGCTGCCCAATACGAGCGCGGCCGCGTCCTCCTCGTGCTGACGACAAATCTCGATGCCCAGCGCCCGGTCGTCTGGAACATGGGTGAAATCGCGCTCAACCGTAGCCCTGAAGCGACGGAGCTTTTCCGCAAAGTCATCCTCGCGTCCGCCGCCATCCCGGCAGCCTTCCCGCCCGTCAAGATCGAGGTCGAAGCGGGTGGGCAAAACTACGACGAGTTGCATGTCGACGGTGGCACGACGCGAGAAGTTTTTGTCAGCCCCGTCGAAGCTCCGCTCAGCGCCTTCGATTCGCTTTATCCGAACCCGCCGCTGCGCCGCTATTTCATCATCAAGAACGGCAAGGCGACGCCGGACCAGGAAGTCGTCAAGCCGACGACATTGCAGATCGCCGCACGATCGATCTCGACGTTGATCAAGAGCCAAAATCAGGGCGAGCTTTATAAGATCTATCGGATCGCACACGATGGCGGGGCAGACTTCAATTTCATGGCCGTGCCCCCCTCGTTCAAGATGCAGACGAAACAGATCTACGATCCGAAGTATCAGTCGGCCCTTTATGAAGAAGGCTTTGCCGAAGGCCGCAAGAATGTCTGGATGAAATCGCCCCCCGGACAAGCTCCGGTTCTGCCGTCTCCCGACAGGGAACAGACATCCTCCGTCGCCGTGCCCGGCAACGGCTGAACGCTAACGCGCACCGTCATCGCCATCAAAAAGCAAAGGCGCCCGGCAGCTAGCCCGGCGCCCAATTATGTAGTCGTTGATCGTTGCGATCAGAACCAGTGTGGCTGCCACCAATGCAGCAGCGCCTTCACCATCGTCGGAGACACGATGTAAGCGACGCCGACGAGGATCGCGACGAGTATCAATCCGACGAACAGCGTCGTGCTCAGCGGCGTGCGATAGCTGAGGCCCGTGCCTGGAATGCCGAGCGTGACCTGCTCGCCGTTCTTGCCGACGTTGACCGTCGCGCCATGGCCACCGAGGCTGCCGCTGACACCGGTCTTGCTGAGATTGATGCGAACGCCGGGCAGAATGCTGATCGTCTTACGGAAGCGGAAGTAACCCATATCGTTCTCCTCAGCGGCAAGAGCTGCCGCGCGATTCTCTCACAAAAGCTAATGGTTTTATCCGTTACATTCAACGGATAGGGACCGTCATCCCCCGATCATCCCTTGCCGCGGAGGATGTTCGAGAACGATGAAAGCCTCTGCTTTAATTGTCCGACGACCGTATTTCGCGATTGCAGCCGCTCGTGTGCCGATTCGCGATCCAGTTCCTTCCCGTATTTCCGAAGGTTATCGTCATCGTTTTGAATGATGGCCTTCCGCTCCTCCGGCGTCAGTGGCCCGACGCGCGACATCGGCGGCCGGATCAGCGTCCGCTCCACCATCGAGGGTTCGCCTTTGCCGTGCAGAAGCGAGACCAGCGCCTCGCCGACCTTCAGCTCCTGAATGGCGCGCTCGGTGTCGATCTCGGGATTTGGGCGGAACGTCTGCGCCGCCGCGCGGATTGCCTTCTGCTCCTTCGGCGTGAAGGCGCGAAGCGCGTGCTGAATGCGATTGCCGAGCTGGGCCGAAACGCGATCGGGCACGTCGCCCGGGCTCTGCGTCACGTAATAAACGCCGACGCCTTTCGATCGGATGAGGCGCGTCACACGCTCGATCTGCTCGAGCACCGCCTTGGGCGCGTCGTTGAAAAGAAGATGCGCCTCGTCGAACAGGAACACGAGCTTGGGCTTGTCGAGATCGCCAACCTCGGGAAGCTTCTCGAACAGCTCCGTCAGCAGCCAGAGCAGGAATGTCGCATAGAGGCGCGGCGTGTTCATCAGCTTCTCGGCGGCGAGAACGTTCACCACGCCTCGCCCGTCCGGCTGCACCTTGAGAAAGTCCAGGATATCGAGCGCGGGCTCGCCGAAGAATTTGGCCGCGCCCTGCTCTTCGAGAACCAGAAGTCGGCGCTGAATGACGCCGACGGTCGCCGGTGCCACATGGCCGTACTTGCTTCTGAGCGTCGAAGCCTTCTGCCCCATTTCGTCGATGACCGCCCGAAGATCCTTGAGATCGAGGATCGTCATCTTCTCGTCGCCCGCCGCGCGCTGATCTTCGGCCCACCGGAACGCGATATTCAGCACGCCCTCTTGCGGCTCCGTCAGCTCCATCAGGCGCGAAAGTAGCAGCGGGCCCATCTCCTGCACGGTCGCGCGCACGGGATGTCCGTCGACGCCGAAGATGTCCCAGAAGGCTGTTGGAAACGATGTATTGCCGTATCGCGTCAGCCCGATTTCTTCGGCGCGTTCGACGAGCTTCGGCGACGGCTTACCCTTTTCCGCAATGCCCGAAAGATCGCCCTTGATGTCGGCCGCGAAGACGGGAACGCCGGCCGCGGAAAATCCTTCCGCCAAAACTTGTAGCGTCACCGTTTTGCCGGTGCCCGTTGCACCCGTGATGAGGCCGTGGCGATTGGCGAGTGCAAGCTCGATACATTCTGGCTTCAACTCCGCGCCGGACTTGCTGACGCCGATGAGGATGAGCCCATCCTGCACGTAGTCGCGAGGATCGGCGACGGGCTCGCCAGCCCGGTCTGCGCCGTGCGTTCCAGTCATATCGCCTCCACGTATCCTCGAACTCGACTCGTTTCGCGCCGCGTAGGCCGGTGATGCCATGCGCCGCGGCCTGAAGCAAACCGGCCCGATATGGCCTCGAAGCGCGGCAATTGGGCCGTCTGCCAAGAATATTTCACGCTCGCACCAGCCACCTGAGCGGTATATCGGAAAGCGGGCGTGCCGGTAACGCCCTCTCGCCTGTGGGAGCCCAGTTGTATGACGACCTCGACGACCGAACTGCATCTCGCCGAAGACTTTCCCGCCGCCAGCACGGAGCAGTGGCGCGGGCTGGTCGATAAGGCGCTGAAGGGCGCCGATTTCGAGAAGCGGCTCGTCACCCGCACGGCCGACGGCATCAAGATTAACCCGCTCTATACCCGGGGGGACGCCCTCCAGAGCGCGGTGAACGCGCTTCCGGGGTCCGCCCCGTTCACCCGCGGGACGAGGCCCGTCCGCGATGGCCTCGGCTGGGATATCCGCACGTTCCACAGCGAGACGGACCCGAAGGCCCTCAACGCCGCGATCCTGGAAGACCTCGTCGGCGGCGTCACGTCGATCGCCCTCCAGGTCGGCGGCAATGGCCTGCCGCCGACGAAAGAAGCCTTCGCCTTGGCTCTCAACGAAGTCCTGCTCGACGTTTGCCCTATCGTGCTCGTCGCCCAGGAGAATTTTTTCGACGCCGCCCTGGCGCTCAATGCCGAATGGGAGGCGCGCGGAATCAAAGCAACTGAACGGCAGGGCTCGTTCGGCGCCGATCCGCTCGGAACGCTGGCGATGACCGGCCGTCTCTCTGAGTCCGTCGACACCGCACTGGCCCGCGCCGTCGCCCTGATGAATGCGACCGAGGCAAGCCCACGCGTACAGGTCATGACCGCCGACGGCGTCGTCGCGCACGTTGCCGGCGCAAGCGAGGCGCAGGAACTCGCCTTCATGCTCTCCGCGCTCGTCGCCTATCTGCGCGCCGCCGAGCAAGGCGGAATTCCGCCCGCAAAAGCTCTTCCGAAAATCAACGTCGCGCTTGCAGCCGATATCGACGAGTTTGCGACGATCGCCAAACTGCGCGCCGCCCGCCGCCTGATCTGGCGCGTCGCCGATGCGTCCGGTGCAGGCGACGCCGCCTCCGCCGTCACACTGAACTGCCCGACGTCCTACCGTATCATGGCGAAGCGTGACCCCTGGACCAACATCCTGCGCACGACCATCGCCTGCGCAGGCGCAGCCCTCGGCGGCGCCGACGCCATCGTCGTTCTTCCCTTCACGTTCGCACTCGGCAAACCGGATGCCTTCGCACGCCGCGTCGCCCGCAACATCCAGATCGTCTGTCAGGAAGAAAGCAATCTCGGCCGCGTCAACGACCCGGCTGGCGGTTCCTGGTACGTCGAAAACTTGACCGAGGACATCGCGAAGAAGGCCTGGGAAATCTTCCAGGACATCGAAGCGCGCGGCGGCCTGCTCGCGGCCCTACAGTCGGGCTACATCCAGGAAACGATCGCAGCGACCGCGGAAGCACGGGCCAAATCGATCGCGACGGTCCGGCAGGAGTTGACAGGCGTCAACGCCTTCCCGCTGCTCGGCGACGACGGCGTTCACGCCGAACCTTGGACCGTGCCATCTCCGCCAACCACTAAGGCCGCGATCGAAGTGGCACCGCTGAAGCCGCATCGTCTCGGCGAAGCCTTCGAGGCGCTGCGCGATGCCGCCGACGCTCACGGCGGCTACAAAGTCTTCCTCGCCAGCATGGGCGAAATCGTCGATCACAACGTCCGCACGACTTGGACGAAGAACTACCTCGCGGCGGGCGGCATAACGGCGCTCGTCAGCGACGGCTACAAAACGCCGGAAGATGCCGTCGAGGCATTCCGCAATTCCGGCGCCGATGCCGCCTGCATCTGCTCGTCAGATGCCGTCAACGCGACGCTCGCCGAACCGGTTGCGAAAGCATTGAAAGCCGCGGGCGCCAAATTCGTCCTGATGGCGGGGCGGCCGGGCGACAAGGAAAGCGCACTCAAAGCAGCAGGCGTCGACCAGTTCCTCTTCGCGGGAGCCGACGCCGTGGCAACCCTCAAGGGCCTGCAGCAGAAACTCGCCTAGATCGGACCTTGCGGTATTCGTGCAGCATACATCCGGACCAATACGCACGAACACTCGCGGTCGCAGAGCCCTGCGGCTACGCAGATACCGCTATGTTGGCTTCTCGCGTCGCGTATGGCAGCGACGCACCGTATTTCTCTCGGGTGCGATATTCGTCGGCCTTGCTGCAGTCGGATTCGCGGAACTCTCCGACAAGGCCCAAGCGCTCTATTACGCCATACTCAATCAATGGCATTGGCTGCCCCTTGTGATGACGCCGCTGGGCTTCGTCGCGCTCGCCTATGTAACCGCACGCTGGTTCCCGGCCGCCGCCGGTAGCGGCATCCCCCAGGTCATCGCCGCCCGCGCGAGTTCGAACCCAGCACACCGCCAAAGCCTTCTCGGCTGGCAGACGATGGCCGCGAAAATCGTCATGACGGTCCTTGCGCTTGTCGTCGGCGCCTCCGTCGGCCGCGAAGGCCCAACCGTCCAAGTCGGCGCTTCGGTGATGTTCGCGGTCGCGAGCTTTGCCGGCATCGGACGTCACAACGGACTTGTGCTCGCGGGGTCCGCCGCAGGCATTGCCGCGGCATTCAACGCGCCGATCGCAGGAATACTGTTTGCGATCGAAGAACTGGCCAAATCGTTCGCGGGCCGCATCAACGATATCGTCATCGCGTCGGTGGCGATTGCCGGCGGCGTCAGTTGGCTGATCCTCGGCAATTACGCCTATTTCGGCGAAGTTTCGGCTCAGATGATCCGCGCGGCGGATTGGTCTGCAGTCCCAATCTGCGCGGCGATCGGCGGCGTGATGGGAGGCTTCTTTTCGCGATCGCTCATCACAATCACGCGCAGGCCGCCATCCTTTATCGCAGCGCTCCGCAAGGAACCCGCCGTCTTCGCAGGCATCTGCGGGCTCATCGTCGCGATCCTGAGCATCACGACCGCAGGCTATGCATCCGGAAACGGCTACGGCGAAACGCGCGCAGGCCTGCTGTTGGGAGAGCAGCTACCCTTCTGGTATGGCCCATCGAAACTCATAACAACAATGCTCTCGTCGGCGAGCGGTATACCGGGTGGGTTGTTCTCCCCTTCGCTCGCGGTCGGCTCAGGCCTCGGCTCCATGCTGACGCCCGTCATCACGTTCGTCGATCCGCGCGCACTCATGCTGCTGATGACGGTCGGCTACTTTGCAGCCGTGGTCCAAGCTCCGTTGACCGCCGTCGTCATCGTGATGGAGATGACCAGCGACCGCAACATGGTGGTGCCGCTGATGGCAACTGCGCTGCTGGCCGCCGGCATATCGCGTTTGATTAGCCGGCAGCCTCTCTATCATGCGCTGTCTCATGCCTACGGGCCGAAGCCGCAACACGAAAAGGCTTCGCCATCGCGAGCGGGCTAACTCAGCAGCCGCAGAATTTTCCCCAGCACGTCCGTTCCCTCGTCGCGCACGTTGAGATCGTTGGCTCCAGCGATTGTCCGGGAATGCCGATCTGAAAATCTTCTTTCGGCGTGCCACCCGCCTTGGCCGCCGCTGCGTTCTGCGCACTGCCGCTTGTCGAACCGTCCGCTTCAGCGACGTGGCGAACCTTCGATCGATCAGCGCTTTTCTTCTTTGGCTTGCCAGAAGAGAACCACCACTGCATCGCCGTGTCGTCCTGATCGACCGCCATGCCCAGGCCCATGGCAGGCCGGAAACGCTTTTCCGAACGCGCACGGGCTGAAGACTTCGTCTCCGTCTCTTTCGCAGCTTCCTCTTCTTCAGGCGCCGCCGGAGTTTCCGTCGCTTTCGAGATCGCCGTCGCGACCTTCACCGGATCGACAAAAGCTTCGGCAGGCTTTTCAGCAGGATCCGGAACCACAGAATTTATCGCACTCTCGACGATTGCGGGCGTCGGCTGCGGTCCTTGATTGAGTTCGACGTGTTGTCCATCGGAAGCCGCCGAGAATTTCGCGCTCAACATTTCTGCAGCGCGCGCGCGGTTCGCTTCGCCGAATTGGTCGGTGGCGAGCACAAATTGGCTGAAGTTCAAGATTGGCACGAACTCCGGAACCGTAACGGCTTCCGGTGCGGGCAGATGCTCGGCATCGGCCGCATCCGCGCTATTGCCCGGCCCGAATGTTACCGGCGTTGAAAACGTCGACGCCACGATAACGCCGGCTGCAACGAAAAATGCTTTGAATCTCACGACGCATACCCCCACGCGATACATGGGACCACTCGTCGACTCCGGCCCGCCCCGGCGCCGTGGCACCCTTTTACGATATGGAAAAGGTTAGAAGCTCCCCTCCGTAACCCCCCATCTTCCCTCAAGATAATTGGTGAGCAACCAAGGCAGGAGAATGGCCGTTCGCATGCTCTGATTGAGCGCAAGGCAGCGGCCGCGAAAACAAAAATGCCGACTCCAATGAAGAGCCGGCAAGGTGCTGGGGGGAGGAAGCGATGAGGGCGGAAGAATTCGAAAGTCGGCCGGCGCTATTCGCGAGCGGTCGTCGCGAACACGGCCATGATGCCAAGTATTGGAAGGGAAGCGAGGACCGAAACAGTCGTGACCGCATACTCGTTGCCGCCTTCAGTCAGCGGCGAGAGAAGTGCCTGCGCATCCGGAAGAGCCGCGACCACGACAGTCGCAACGGTGGTGATTGCTGCGGCGGCGGATGCAACGACGATGCCCGACATGATTGTGATCCTCCCGAATGGATGCCGACCGGCTGCGGTCTGATGAGAGGAAGAATGCGCCAGCCGCTCAGCCGTCGCTGTTCCGCTCGTGACACCCGTTCGAGATACCGGTCGCTGGACCAGCCGGACTATTGCTTGCCGAGCTTTTCGACCTTGGCCGCCATGTCCGGAATGACCGTCATCCGATAGGACGCGTTCTCGCACTTGAGGATCCAAACTTCTTCGTTGGGCCTCGAAGCCTTTTTGTTTTTTTCGGCGCTCTGCGGTTTTTCGCAAGGGAAACCTTGACCGCGCACCTGGGCGGCGAGATCGATTGCGGCGCCGCTACCTGCGGCCGAGGCATTCGTTGCAACAGCAATGACGGCAAAAAATAAAGCGGTTACGATATAGGATAATTGCGCCATGGAATCCGCTCCGAGCAATAATGGCCCATTGTAAGCCAAAGCGCCGAAGCCGAATGGCGCCACCCGAATTCGCGGTAAATAATGTCCTTAACTATCCTGAATGGTCATCGCTTTTGGCCGGTTGAGCCACGCGACCAGCGTGTACGAAATCAGCATCAGGAGAAACCATGATCCGAGCTTTCCGATCCCGACAAGCTCCCAGCCGTGCCGCTGGTGAGGATAGGCCCAGGCCGCGGTGAATGTGCCGATATTCTCCGCAAGCCATATGAAAACGGCGACGAGAAAAAGCCCCAGCAGCAACGGCATATGCCGGTGCACCTTCCAGATCTTGTAGTAGACCGTGCACGGCCCGATGAGAATGATCGCCGCTGCAAAGAGTATCGGCCGCGCGTCCCACACATAGTGATGGCCAAAGAAGTTGGCGTAGATCGCCACGCTCAAAATGCCCAGCGCCCAAACCGGCGGATGCCACGTAAATTGGAAATCGAAGAGCCGCCAGCACCGGGCGATATACGAACCGATCGCGGCATACATAAACCCGGTGAATAGCGGAACACCGCCGATACGAAGAAGGCTGGCCTCCGGATAAAGCCACGACCCGACCGACGTCTTAAAGACTTCCATCGCCGTGCCGACGATGTGAAAGATGCAAATGACCTTCACTTCATCGGTTGTTTCGAGCTTGAACGTGACCATCAGGATTTGGATCAGCACCGCCGTGACGACCAAAAAATCATAGCGCGAGATCACCGCGTCCTTCGGATAGAAAAAATGCGTCGCGATCAGCAAAGCCAGCAACGAGGCGCCGAACAGGCAGGCCCACGCCTGCTTGACGCCGAAGCGGACAAACTCATAGGCGAAGTGAGCGGCTGGACCTCGCGCCTCGGCCGCCTCCCCGAGTTCCGCTTCCCAAGTGATGAAGCCCGCAAGCGGCGCCCAAAGGCGCGCGGCGCTATCCTTGGGGGTCCTGTCGGAGACCTTGCGTTGCATGTCTGACCTTGAAAGAGGCGGTAAGGCGGGTTTGGACATCATGCTGGCGTTTGTGGCATTCTCATTTCCGCCAGCGGGCGTTTTGCAATGTCTTCGGATTGACGCCGCGTATCCTCATTCCTGCCACCGGCATGCGGCGCTGACGGGCAGTCGGGGAAGGTCACAGGATGTCGTCATGACCATGTCTCCGGCACCGAACCCTGAAACACAAAGCCATTCGCTTTTGCGGCTGACCCTGATGGGGCTGTTGAGCGCGATCATTTCCGCCCTCATCGCGGCGACGACGATGCTGGCTCTCTCCGATTACCAATTTTACGCCAGTCCCCGTACCAGCGAGATTGCGGGCTCCGCCATTCAGAGTTACGCGGACGACCTTCCCAGCGCGATCCTCATGGCGTTTCTCTGGTACATCCCGATCGGCACGTTCGTCTTCCCGCCGGTCGCCAAATTCGTCGGCGCGAACAGGGGCAGCAGTACGGCCAGGCTGTTGAAGTTCGTCGTGCTGGCAGCCGTCATCTGGCTAGTGGTTGGCGAGACAATCTACGTCGTGCTCTCGCCCCTCGCCCCGGCGCCGCCCCGCGTTCAGCGGAACGACCTGATAACGGCAGCCCTGAGCGGGGTGCTTTTCGCCGTTGTTTACGACCTTCTGCTCCGCCGGAGAGACTACCTTCTCGGCCAACGGCCACGATGAGGCAGCACGACCCGATAGGGCATTATCGGCTAACCCAGGCCCGCCACGGCGCCATTTCCACGCCACCCCAAGGCAAGCAAGACGTCGCACGGCAATTGTCTGAGCACCCGGTTTTGCCGTACCGTGTTTTAAAGAAATCCAGAAACCATCCTCTCAGACCGGATCAGTGCCCTAAATGACGTCGATCCCGAATTTCGCCCAGGTGCCTCTCGACCCGCCCGCCCCCGGAAAACCGGCCGCGAAGGCGATTGCTCCCGAGGCGCCCGTCTGGGAAACCCCCGAAGGGATCCCGGTGAAGCCGGTCTTCACCGATCAGGATACCGCCGGCCTCGGCTTTATCGACGGTTTGCCGGGCATCGCACCCTACGTGCGGGGGCCCTACCCGGCGATGTACGCGCTGCAGCCCTGGACCGTCCGCCAGTATGCCGGCTTCTCGACGGCCGAAGATTCAAACGCCTTCTATCGCCGCAACATCGCCGCCGGACAGAAGGGCCTCTCCATCGCCTTCGACCTCGCGACCCACCGCGGCTACGATTCCGACCACCCGCGCGTTAAGGGCGACGTCGGCATGGCGGGCGTGGCGATCGACTCGATTTACGATATGCGCGTTCTCTTCGACGGCATTCCGCTGCAGGACATGACCGTCTCGATGACGATGAACGGCGCCGTGCTTCCGGTTCTCGCACTCTTCATCGTCGCGGGCGAGGAACAGGGCGTCCCGCCGCAAAAGCTTGCCGGAACCATTCAGAACGACATTCTGAAAGAGTTCATGGTGCGCAACACCTACATCTACCCCCCCGCGCCCTCGATGCGCATCGTCTCCGACATCTTCGCCTACACCAGCGCGAACATGCCGAAGTTCAATTCGATCTCGATTTCCGGCTATCACATGCAGGAAGCGGGCGCGACGGCCGATCTCGAACTCGGCTACACGATCGCCGACGGTATCGAATACGCGCGCGCGGGCGTCGCCGCCGGTCTCGATATCGACGCCTTTGCGCCGCGTCTCTCGTTCTTTTGGGCGATCGGCATGAACTACTTCATGGAAATCGCCAAGATGCGCGCCGCGCGTCTTCTCTGGGCGAAGCTCATCAAGGACGAGTTCAAGCCCAAGGACGCGCGCTCGCTGTCGCTGCGCACGCACTCGCAGACGTCCGGATGGTCGCTGACCGCACAGGACATCTTCAACAACGCGACGCGCACCTGCCTCGAAGCGATGGCCGCCACGCAGGGCCACACCCAGTCGCTTCACACGAACGGCCTCGACGAGGCGATCGCGCTGCCGACCGACTTTTCCGCCCGCATCGCCCGCAACACTCAGCTCTTGTTGCAGCAGGAAAGCGGCACCACCCGCACCATCGACCCATGGGGCGGCAGTCACTACGTCGAACGGCTGACGTATGAGCTGGCGAAGAAGGCCCTCACCCACATCGAGGAAGTCGAAGCCCAAGGCGGCATGGCGAAGGCGATCGCGGCGGGCATTCCGAAACTACGCATCGAAGAAGCCGCCGCCCGTACGCAGGCCCGCATCGACAGCGGCCGGCAGACGATCACCGGCGTCAACAAATACCAGATCCAAGGCGACCGCGAGGTCAACTTCCTCAAGGTCGACAACCGCGCCGTGCGTGAAGCGCAGCTGGCAAAGCTCGACCGCCTGCGCAGCGAACGCGTCGAAGCCGATGTCGAAGACGCGCTCAACGCCTTGACGGAAGGCGCCAAGGGCAACGCCAACCTGCTCGATCTCGCAGTTCAAGCCGCGCGCAAGAAGGCGACCGTCGGCGAGATCTCCTACGCGCTCGAAAAAGTCTTCACACGCCACAAGGCCGAAATCCGCGCCATCAGCGGCGTCTATAAGAAGGAAGCGGCGATGAACCCGAGCGTTGATCGCGTCAAGAAGCTGGTCGAAGCCTTCGACAAGAACGACGGCCGCCGGCCGCGCATTCTCATCGCCAAGCTCGGCCAGGACGGTCACGATAGAGGCCAGAAGGTCATCGCGTCCGCGTTCGCCGATCTCGGCTTCGACGTCGATATCGGACCGCTGTTCGCTACAGCCGACGAAGCCGCCCGCCAGGCTGTCGAAAACGACGTGCACGTCGTCGGCGTGTCATCGCTGACCGCCGGACACTTGACGCTCGTCCCTGAGTTAAAGGCTGCGCTCGACAAGGAAGGCCGCGGTGACATCATGATCGTCGTCGGCGGCGTCATCCCGCCATCAGATTATGATGAGTTGTTCCGCTCCGGCGCGAAGGCCGTGTTCGGCCCCGGCACCAACATCCCGGAAGCCGCCGCCGACCTCGTCGAAAAGCTCAACGCTCAGCTCGGCTACGCCGACAAGCAGGCGGCGGAGTAACCGCCTGCGTTTCCCTTTCGCGAAAGGTAGGGATGATCATGGCCTTCGACCAACTCAAGCTCGAAATCTCGATGCTGCTCACCGAGATGCAGAACGAGCCTCAGGATCGGCACGAGATCTACCTCTCGCTGAGGGAGAAGCTCAATCAATTGAAGGCAACCGGCATGCCCCTGCCGGATGATCTCGTGAAGCTCGAGCACGAGCTTGAAGAAGAATTCGCCAGCGAACAGCAAGACGGGGAATAGGCCCGTCTCCAGCCTGCTTCGTCATCCTCGAACGGACGAGCGTCGCGAGGACGTTCGGGGATCCAGCGTAAGAGTCGTCGGAGACACCAAATTGCGCCTTCGGCGATTTTCACGCTGGATCCCCGACCTTCGACGCGGCCCGGCCGCGCTCGGCCGAGGATGACGCCTCTAAGCATTTCCACCATCGTCATCCCGGCGAAGGCCGGGATCCAGCCAAGCATCAGCATCGAAGTCGCCAATTGTTGGCTGGGCGTCGCGGCCTAATCCCCGGCACGCCTCTTCGAACCGCCCGTTACTCCCCATCCCCTTCTTCGCTCATAAACTTCTCGCTGGCGGTGAAGAGACCCATCTGCGGATTTTCCGCGCAGTAGGTCGCCATCTTGGTGACGCTCTCGCCGAACTTATCCATGTCGATGATCGTGCTCTTGGCGACGCTCGCATGATAGCCGGCAAGCCACATCAGGATCTGGCCGAGCCCGTCGGTCTCGTCTTCCTTCGTGGTATTGACGGCCTCGCACTTCAGGATCGCCAGGTCGATGGCTTTGGGTGTTTGGTCTTCGGCATTCTCACCCATGAATTTCTCGGATGCCGACATGACGCCGACAGTCGGATTCTGGCCGCAGAACTCGGTTGTAGCGGCGAACTCCTTCGACAGGTTGTCGAAGTCTACGACCGTGCCCTGCTCGGCTGTCGCCTGATAGCCAGCCATCCAATAGAGAACGACTGTGGCGCCATACACTGACGTTTTGTCGGACGACCCGGCTTTTGCAACGAGGTCGTGACAGGTCAGCGTCGAAGCATCGATCGTATCGGCCGAAGCGGAATTCAAGGACGTTGCGAGCAGCAGCAGCACAGCTGTACCTGCGCTCAGAAGGAGGCGCATCATAGGGAGCTCCGAGTATGGCGATGAGCGAAAGGCATGTCGCCGAAGGTCTTGCCTCGCGCCACGGACCGGACCCGCGATGCGGCATGTCCCCGGGTGCGAATCAGCGATGAAGCCAAAATACAATAAAATACGTGCACAGCGCGTATGAGAAATGCATCAGCCGCCCGCTCGCAGCTCAATCGGCACGCGGCGCATCAGCCCCGCGTACCGCTATCGCTTGAAATTTTTCGGAATTAGCGCTTGCTCAAGTTGAAAACCGCACTGCCGGCTTCACCCGACAGCCGCACATACTGGCTGCGGCCGTTGACCGTGATGCGGATCTGGCCGCCCGTATTGTACTGCTGGTTGAAGAAGCTGCCGACGTAGCTATTGGCGCCAACCTTCGTCAGTTCCGCCGACTGATCGACTCTCGCTGACGATGTCGCGCATGACGCTTCCATGGCATAACTCGTCGCGCCGGTCTTCGCGAAATGCGCCCGGCATCTCGCGCCTTCCTTGGTACCGGAAGAAAAGCTGATCGAGCCGTTCCCCGACCATGTCCCGACAATCGTCGCGGACTCTGCGCGCGCGGCTGAGAAGCCCGCAAAACTCATGCCCAGGGCTGCAGCAAGCGTTACGCCAATCGACAATGCACGGTGCGCAATCCGAAATTCGCTCTGGATCATATTTTACTCCATTGGGACCGGCGCCTGATCTTCATAACGCTCCACGATCCAATTTGTGGCGTGTGTGGACGTAGGTATCGTGTCGAATTTCGTCAATTCGTTGCGAGCTGGAAACCAGAAGTTTTGCAACGTCTGCCGGACGGCCATAAGACGCATAATAACATCCTCTCAGTGCCGCAATTCCAGAAAACTGACATACCCACCGTGACGGTCCTACGACGGCTGGCCATGGCTTCGGTTGTCATCCGTTGGCGATGGTTGCGAACGCCTTACTGGCTGCTCTTGCCGTTTATGAAAAAGCGTGCTCAGCAAATTGAACATGAAGACTCTTCCCGAAACCTTCCGGCCGTTCGATGCCCGCATGCTCGCCGTCGGCGACGGGCATTGGATTTATGTCGAGGAGGTCGGGTCGAAAGGCGGACGCCCCGTGGTCTTTCTGCACGGCGGCCCCGGCAGCGGCTCGCAGACTCTGCACCGCACACTGTTCGATCCGGCGCGCGATCATGTCTTTCTGATTGACCAACGCGGTGCCGGCCGCAGCCACCCGTACCTTTCCTGCGAAGCCAACACGACGCAGCATCTGATCGCCGACCTGGAACACGTCCGCGATCATTTCGGCATCGAAATGTGGCTGCTCGTAGGAGGTTCCTGGGGCTCGACCCTCGCGATTGCCTACGCCGAACGCCATCCCGAGAGAGTTTCAGGCTTGGTTCTGCGCGCACTCTTTCTCGGTACGGATGCAGAGGTTCGCTGGGCCTTCGTCGAAGGACCTAAGGTATTCCGCCCGGAGTTGTACGAGGCTTTCTGCAGTCATCTCCCGCCCAGCGAGCGCAACGATCCGCTGACAGCCTATGTCGAACGGTTGACCGGTCCGGATCGCGCCGTCCAGGCTTCCTCCGCACACGTCTGGTTTGCCTACGAGCGAGCGCTTTCCGAACTCGCGCCGAAACACGCCGCTTTGCCGGAGAAGGTCGCGGGCGACGCCCGACTTCCACCGACGTCCATCTTCGAGGCGCACTACATTAAGAACAGCTTCTTCTTGGAGCCCGGAGAGCTGCTGGCGAACGCGTCCCGGCTCGCAGGCATTCCCGGCACCATCGTTCAGGGGCGATACGATCTTCTATGCCCGCCGAAGAACGCCTATGCGCTCGCGGCTGCATGGCCGAGCGCCCACCTTGAGATCATCGATCACGCCGGACATTCGATGACCGAACCGGGCGTCATGGAAGCCATGCGCCGCGCCATCGCGGACGCCCACCATTGACGTGCCGCTTCCAGCCCGCCGCCAACGTCTTGAAAAATTTGCTCATTATGACCGCGTCAGAGACGCACGCGCGCCTTCCACTGCTTGACTTTTGATGCAAACACCACGATACACCCCGTCATTGCTCTTCGATGGCGCTCGGGTCCTCGTGCCACTTTAAGCGGTTCAATCACCGCGCTCGACCCTGCATTGAGATCAATCCTTATAGACAAGGCCGCACCCCGACAGCGCCGGTGTGGGCCATGGGACGAAACCCGGCACAGGCTGCACGGGGAGCGAAGCCCTTGGGAATTTTTCCACTTTGACAACACAGACTTTCGAGGCCTTCGGATTTGCCGAGCCTCTATCGCGTGCCCTGACACAATGCGGGTACACGACGCCGACTCCTATTCAGCAGCAGGCGCTTCCGCCGCAGCTGGAAGGCCGCGACCTTCTCGGCTTGGCCGAGACGGGCTCGGGCAAAACCGCGACGTTCCTTATTCCAATCCTGAACAAGATCGCTGCAGAAGGACTGGAACCGGGCTGGAAGCAGGTCGTCGCTCTCATTCTCGCACCGACCCGCGAACTCGCAGTCCAGATCGACCAGGAAGTCGCGAAGCTTTCGCGTAACATGAACATCCGCCGCGCCGTCGTTCTTGGCGGCGTGAGCAAGGGCCCGCAGATCAACGCACTGAAGCGTGGCGTGCACGTCCTCGTCGCGACCCCGGGCCGTCTGCTCGATCACGTCAACATGAGAAGCTGCGATCTTTCCGGTGTGCAGACGCTGGTCATCGATGAAGCCGACCGCATGTTCGACATGGGCTTCATCCGTGACATCAATAAGATCGTTTCGCTGATCCCGCAAAAGCGCCGGACCGCCCTCTTCTCGGCGACGATGCCCGCCGAGATCAAGAAGTTCGCCTACGATATTCTGCAGGACCCGTACCGGATCGACCTCTCATCGAAGACCATCGTCGTCGATCGTATCGATCAGAAAATCATGATGGTCCGGACGCCCGAAAAGCAAAGCCGCCTGCACACGATCCTCGCCGACGAGGAAGCCAAGCGTGTCATCGTCTTCACGCGAACGAAGCGTGGCGCTGACCGCGTCGCCGACCGGCTCGGCATGGCGGGCATCAGCTCGGCGGCCTTCCACGGCAACAAGGCGCAAAACGCCCGGCAGCGCGCACTCAACGATTTCACGCTGGGACACATCCGCGTTCTCGTCGCAACAGACATCGCCGCTCGCGGCATCGACGTTTCGAACATCACGCACGTCGTCAACTTCGACATGCCGCTCGATCCCGAAACCTACGTGCACCGCGTCGGCCGCACGGCCCGCAAGGGCACGACGGGCATCGCGATTTCGCTGTGCGATCCGTCAGAGCGTGGCGAAATCCGCGCCATCGAACGGATGATGAAGCAGCCGCTCGTCGTGATCGATGATGTCGGCGGCGAAGTTTTGCCGATGCCGGAACGCCGTCGCCCAGAACACCGTCACGACGACGACGCTCCGCGCCGCCAAGGCGCACCGCGCGGCGGACGTGGTGGTGAAGGCCACCGTGGCCGTCCGGGATTCCAGGGCGGAGCCGGCAGGCATCGCTCCGAACATCCGGCTGGCGACCGTTCCAACGGCCATGGCGATGATCGCCGCCGCGATCGTCCCCAACGCCGGCCCTACGATCCCGCAGCCCTCGCCGGGGGCCCGGAAGGCGCGGCCAAGTTCGGCGTCGCCGACCGCGAGCACAAACCGCGTTCGGCGGAACGTCCTCGTCATGACGGCCCCCATCGCGGCCCGCGCGGCGATCGCCAATCTGAAAATCGTCACGGCGAGCACCGTCAATCCGAACATCGTCAAGGAGAACATCGCCAGGGCGAACATCGCGCTGGCGGCCATCGCGGCGACCACCGTGGACATGCCCGCCCGTCACGCCATGGCGACGATGCGCGCCACACGGACGGCGTCCGCCACGCCGACGGCGCTCGTCCGGACCGCAATCACGGGCCTGCCGGACGTCATCGTGACGAAACCGGCACCGCCAAGCGCGAAGGCGGCCACGGGCCGAGAAAGCCCCATCATGGCGGCGGCGAAGGCCGTCCTACATGGAAGGGCGGATCGGATGCCCCGAAGTTCATGAAACGCCGCGAAGAGGGTGATCGCAGCCGCGTTCGTCCGCCGCGCTGAGCGCTTTCGAAGCCGTTAGCACATTTGAGCCCGGCCCATAAAAAAGGCCGGGCTTTTTGTGCCCGGCAAGTTGAGGGATAGTGCGAAGTCGCGAGGCTAAGCTTGGCTCAGCCCTTCTTGTCGGGTGGACCGCGATCGTCGTCGTCATGATCGTGCATCGGGCCGTCTTTGCCTTCGTGGCCGAACCAGCCACCTTCGTGACGGCCGCCAGGGCCCCATCCGCCGGCGAACCTGTGGCCGTGATGACCGCCCGGCATGAGCTGCCGCAGCAGGGGCCGCAGTACGTCCTTCTGATCATCCGAGAGCGATGCATAGAATGGTGTGAACGCGCCCGAGAACGCTTTCATGCGGTCAGCCCGCTCGCTCATCCGCTGGCTGATTTTCTGGAAGCGGTCGGCAAGATCGGGACGCTTCTGCTCGCCACCCTTCTCTTCCTCGGCCTTGCGCTCCTCGCGCTTCTTCTTCCACTCTTCCATTCTCGCTTGCCGGGCTTTGAACCCTTCGCGAACTTGCGTTTCCACAGGAGCCCAGAGCTTCTCCTGATCGGGTGTGAGCTGAAGCGCGGTTTTCACCATCGCCAGCTTACCCTCTTCGAGGCGGGAACGCGTTTCGGGCGTCATGTTCCAACGGGCGTTGTCAGCCGTTTTTGCGATAGCAACGGTCGCGGGAACTGCGACGACGGCCGCAAGTGCGATCCACGTACCGCGAGATAAAGTCTTCATTGGCAGTCTCCTTCGGGCCGGGGATAGGCAGGGGAATTTGCCGGCCGTCGGAGGTAACAACGAGGACGCGAAGCTGATCCGTCGCCGCCGCGCGGATTACATCGGCGCAACAATCGGCTGCCCAAAATGAACAAATCGAGGGAAATCTGGGGGTTTTCGCCTCGCTCCTGCTCTATTTACGGGCGAAGTTCGAAGCCGCTAATTCGTCCGGTTGATGACCGCCGGCGCATGCGGATTTTGCGACGGCATGAGCGGTACGTCCGCCGCCGCTGCCTTGCCCGGTTTCCGAGAAGTGTCGATTTTCTGACCCGGGTTCTGCATCGGACCGTTGAGCGACGTTTGCGGCGCGATCACTGCGCGAGCAGACTTTGCCATCGGCTGCGCGTAGACGACTGGATCGCGTCCAGCAAAACATCCCGCGACGCAGATCACCAGGTCTTCGTTCGGCCGCGATGCGATCAACTGGCGAACGAGAGAATTGTCAGGCCCCGCGAGTCGCTGTGAGCTGAAGCCGTCCTCGGGAATGGTATTAAGATTTTTCGCCGAACCGTGCGGATCGGCATCGGCGCCAGCCGCCTCGATCTGCGAACCCTCCGTTTCCGCGTTTTCGGCGAGCACCCGTGTCAGCGGCAGAGCCACAACGAGAATAGCGAGGGCGGCTGAGCCCAAAACCCACGAGCGACGCATGACGGACGGCTCCAAATCTAAATAGATTTCGAACGAATGTGCCGTAGCGGGGTAAACAAAGGCTTACTCCCGAGCGCGCCGAGGGACGGTTTCACATAGCCGAGGGAAAACGACACTGACCCGGCCTACTCGTCGAGCAGACCAATCGACCGGTTGCAGCGGCGGACGTTCACGACCGTGACGGCCCCCCCCTCCCGGTCCTGTACGACTCGGGCACGCTGTTGACGCCGCGCGTAGCGCCGCGCCAATTCCTCATTGGCAGCAAGCTTCATTTTCTTGGCAATGCTCTGCAAAAAAGACGACATGGAACTGATCCTCGAGTTTGGGGGACAACAGCAGCGCCCACCCTCAGTTCCTTCCATTTTGAAATAATCTGTCGCGACGCACCGCTTGATGAGCGTTCAATGTCCGTTAGCTCACCTCTTGTGGTGCTTATCGCTCTTACGGCTCTTATCGCTCGTAGTGCTGCTGTCGTTTTTCTCGCTCTTCCCGGCCTTTTCACCGTCGTTGCCCCCGTCGCCCGTCGGGTTTTCGGCCTCCGGCATTTGAACCGCAGGCTTCGGGGTGTCAGGTTTCTGAACGTCAGGCTTCTGGCGTTCGGGTTCATGAGCCCCAGGCCTTGCACCCTCGGACTTCGGTTGAACCTCGATCGTCGCCGTCATCCCGATGACAAGACGCAAATCCTCTGGAACATCTTCGAAATGAATGCGCACCGGGACGCGTTGCGCCAGCCTCACCCAGGTGAAAATCGGATTGACGGTCGCGAGCCCGCTGTTTCCTGGCGTCGCGTTTGACACAACGATACCCCGCGCAACGCTGTCGACGCGTCCGTGCAAGACCTTGTTATAGCCGAGCAACCAGATCTTCGCGGGATCGCCATCGCGGATCTGCTTGAGTGCCGTTTCTTCGAAATAGCCATCAAGCCAGAACGAATCCGAATCTACGATGGACAACGCCTGCTGCCCTGCTTTCGCGTAATCGCCTTTCCGTATCAGCAGGTTCGTAATCCATCCATTCACCGGCGATCTGAGCTCGGTCCGCTCGAGATTGATATTCGCCTGTGTCAGATTCGCATTCTGCTGAGCGAGGGTGGCTTCAGCCATCTCCGCTGCAGATGTATACGTTTGCTTCTCTTCGATCGAAGTCGCCAGATCGGTGAGAGCATTCCGTCGCGCTTGCTGCGCGGTCTTGTTCGCAAGATCGGCCTCGGCCTGCTTGATACCTGCCTTGGCGAGGTCCACCGCGACATGGAAGTCGCGCGGATCGATCTTCAACAGCAAATCGCCCTTGTGGACGAATTGATTATCATTGATCGGAAGTTCGACCACCCTTCCGGACACCTCCGGCGCAACCGACACGACGTAAGCACGGACCGTGCCGTCGCGCGTCCACGGCTTCCCCATATAATTTTGCCACAAGATCCACACGGCCCCGGCGCCGATCGCCGCCATGGAAAGCGTCGCAAGGACCGGCGTTATCCGAAGCCGTCTTTTTATCGAGGGCGGGCTGTAGACAGTTGTCGTCTCCTGCTCTTGCCCCGTTGGCTTCGCCGGCGGCAACTTCCGAGTGGTTGATGCGATCTCCGGCATGATGCCTCGACCTAGTTATAAATTCTAAGGTGCCCAAAGATCAGGACCGTGGCCGCCAGGACGATGAGAAAAACCGAAAATTCAAAGAGGGCCGGATGCCAAACGCGGCGTGTCCAGCCGAACTCTACCGCGATCACCCGCCATACCATCGTGATCGCGAACGCCAACGCCATCAGCGGCACAAATGGCGAAATAAGAACGCCCAGGATGTTGATTTCGACGAAGCTCATGATGGCTGGCTTCCGAAATAATCGCCCTGACGGTCAACGGCTTCGGCGATGGCAAGCAACATCGCCCGCGCGCGCATCCGTCCGCGCATGCCAGGTTGATCAACGGGGATCGACGCGATCTTTTTGTCAAGCTCTGCCAATGTATACTGAAGCCTCGGTAAATCTCCGGCGGCCAAGGCGGCGAGAATGTCCAAAATTTCGGCGCTGGTCCGGCTATCCGTTGATAAGTGCCGCAAGCGAATGACCTGCACGCCGACCGTCAGTGTCGCCGCCAACCGCGACCGCTGAACGGGCTCGCACTCCGCGGGTAGTGCCACCAACCGCGAGTACATGCGCCCCTGCCACTGTCTGAACGTCCAGCGCCGTCGTCCCGCCGCCAGACGCCGGAGATCGCGAATGGATAGGTCGACCAGACGCTGAGCACGAAAACTGGGAGACGGCTGAGGTATGAGCAGAAGCGTAGCCGCTCCCGCCACGCATCCCGCAACCAGCCCGAACGCCGTATTCAGATATACCTCCGGATCGAAGACCATCACGTTTGTCGGCGCAACGAGCGGTACGAAATTGACGGTTGCAGGAACGAAGTAAGGCGCAAAAAACGGCAAAGTCGATAACGCCCCTATCGGAACGAGAGCCATCGATAAGATGAGACTGAATGCGAGAAACGTTTCGTGATTGATCAGTGCCGTGAACTTGAGAACACCGGCGACCATAGCCCCAAACAGCGTGCCAACCACCAGCCCCAACGCAGCCTTCCCGGACCCATCCAGCAATGGCGCGAAAAGCATGATCGTCACCGCTGTAAATGTCACGGCAAAAAGTCCGTCCGGCCATTGCGAAATGATCCAATAGATCACCACGACACCGACTCCGACGAAGACGCGCACGGCATTGACGAGAGCCGGAAGATAATCGGCGACGACGATGCTTGGAATGCGGACAACATCACGCGCATGCGTCGGATCGGACAACAGCGCGAGCCCGTTAGCTGCCGCCTCGAGTCCCGACGCAACTTCCGCGCTCGCGTCGACGGTCAATCGCAACGACACATCGTCAGTCTTCATGGCCATGAATTTGCGGACCAGCAGCGCGTCGGCATCTCGATCCAGCGACGGCCCGCGGCCCCAATCCGAGGGAAGATCATCCGCAATCGCCGCCGCAACGCACTGCGCCGCGGCGGGCGAGAGACCGCGCAAATGCGTCTCCACGACTCGCGCGCCCGAAATTGCCGTATACAAACCATCGATCGCAACACGAAGGATGGATCTTCTCTGCAGGATTTCCGCGGATTCGCCTGCCGCCTGATCGACGACGGGGACGAGAGCCGATATCCTCTTGACGAGCGCGCGCCGCGTTTCAGGCCCCGTCGTGTTCCACGGGTCCGCGAGTAGCGCCGCGAAATGCTGAGCAATTTCCTCGATGAGCTGCGATAACAGCATTCGCAACCTCTGAGGCGAGTTACCGAGATCTGTCAGCGCTATCACCAACGTTCCGCTGACGATCCCTATGCTAATCTCAGAAGCGCGATTGATAGCGATGAAGAAGATCCGGTCGGGATCCGGAATGGAATTGTTGGCTATGATGATCAGCGTGTAGCCCGCCAGCAAAGCCGCATAGGATGCAAAGTTCTTCAGCAACGTCGAAACGAAAGAGCAGGCCGCGGCCCAGACGAGCATTCCGAACAGGAATCCGAAGCGGTCCTGCGGAAAGATGGCTGTGAGCACGACCGAAGCAACCGCTCCGGCGATCGTCCCAACCAATCGATAGAAGCCTTTAAGCAGCGACGACCCAACAATCGGCTGACAGACGATCGCAGCCGACGTGCCCGCCCAGTATGGCGTATCGAGTTCGAGATAGAATGCCGTGAAGAGGGCCAGGCACACCGCAGTCGCGAGACGCAATCCGAAGAGCAGCGCCGGCACCGCCGTGGCCAAGAAATTCGAAAAGCCGCCGCCCGATTTTTCCTGCGCTACCGACGATGTCATGGCGTCCATCGAGATCAAGATCGCCTAGGATCGGACCTCCAAACATAAGAGAAACCCCGTTCCGAGATATTAAGAGATCGTGTTCGAAACGATGGCTCGCCCTCCGGCTATCGTTGGAGCGTCGATCGCAAATGCACCCTGACCGCGCGCGAATTATATACTGTTGGAGGCAAACCTCCCCCGCGGAGCTCCCAAAACATTTGATCGATCCTTAATTCCGTCTCGAAAATCGGAAGTATGTTACGATCTCCAGCCAAAACGGCCTTAACAAATAAATTCTCAGGCAGGGATGAAGCTAGCACTTGACCTTCCGCGCCGATGAGGTCCCACTGAGAGCATTCAGGGTGTAACCCGGAGACGAGCCATGAAGGTTGCAAACATCTTGGAGGTCAAGGGAACCGAAGTCATGACCGTGCGGCCCGGCGATACCATTCGCGATGTCGCTCACCGGCTCGTTGAGGAAAACGTCGGTGCTTTGGTCGTGAGCGGAGGCGCAGGCACGCTCGAAGGCATCATATCGGAACGGGATATTTCGCGTGGGCTCGCATTCCATGGCCCGAACATTGGCACATTACTCGCGTCCGACCTGATGACCCGCGGCGTCGTAACGTGCGGGCCTGACGATTCCATATCGGACACGGCAAGAGTGATGACCAAGCGCCGGATCCGACATCTCCCGGTGCAAGACGGCAACCGCATCGTCGGCATCATCAGCATCGGCGACATTTTGAAATACCGCCTCGACGAAGTGATGCTCGAGACGCGCGTGCTGCGAGATATCGCGTTGGCAGTCCGCTGATTTGCGCCCCGCTCAGCGATAGCCGGCACGGCTCGCGTGCCATGCCGGCTATCACCTGCACGGTGCCTTTCCGACGGTCAGCCCGTCGCACCAAGGCTTCGCGCCATCGATTGGAACATCTTGCTGTCGCCGATACGGCATTGCAGAAACGCCAGATAGGCTTCGAGCGCTGTCGGAAGATTGAAGCGCGTCAAGGCCGTCCACGCGGCTGTTCTTATTAGCGCGTACCGGCGTCGCCGGCTCTCGCCGAGATACCGCATCTTCGCCAGTGCAGGGATCGCCCCAACCGCTGCGAGTGTCAGCGATGTGCGGCGCTTCTCTTGAATAGCGTCAATGGCGTCATAGGCAGTCGCGAGTTCCTGAATGGTCGTTCGTTGCCCGCTTGCCGAACGCATGAGCGTTTCGAAATTCGGCGCCTCGGAAAGTCCCTCGCACGGATCACGGCCGGAGCGTTCCCTCTCGCGCGCCGCATAGAGGGCGAGATCACGCGAGAACGACTGCCGCGCTCGAAACAGCGACGCCACCTGAGATTGATGGAGGCGATAATATAGGAATGCATCCGGCAGGTTCGCGATGTGATGCCGTTCCGATAGCCGCAGCCAGAGATCATAGTCCTCCGCGTGCTGGAACGCAGTCCGGTATCCCCCACAAGCCAGAACAGCGTCTTTCCTCATCATCACCGTCGGATGCGAGAGCGCGCAACTGCCCTTCCTATAGAGTTGATCGCGAATGGACTTCGCATCGAGTGGATAGTTCGACCGATCTCCAGTCGCCACACCTTCTGCGTCGATCGTCAGCACCTGTGCACCAACGGCAGCCACTCCAGGCGCGCCTTCCAGATATTCGATCTGCGCTTTCAATCGGCCCGGAATGGAAATGTCGTCGGCGTCCATGCGCGCCACCAGCGATGTCTCCGCTGCGTCGAGTGCGCGATTGAGCGCTGTGCATAGCCCGAGCGGTGGCTGATGAATAATCTCGATCTTTCCCTTCCAATCCAGATTGGAAAGAAAGGAGGCCGTTCCATCCGACGAGCCGTCGTTGACGATAATCAGCTTGTTTATGAATTCCGCGTCGGCGGCCAAACTGGCAATCGCCGGCGCAATATATCTCTCACCATCCCGCACAGGGATAATAACATCCGCCTTTGGAAGCATCATCGCATCCCCCGCACAATCATTGTCCGATGAATTCGCGAACGCGAACTGATGACGCGTTGACTGACTCACAACCAACAATGGGAGTGCGAGGGCACCGGCTTGGGGCTGACGACAACTACGTCGCCGCGAATGAATAAATTTCGCCCGGCCGAAATACCCGGATCACAATCCTGGACGCATACCGACAAAAAAATTATTTTTTAAAAGTCTTGGCCAAACTTCGCATAAGACTGAGAGCCAAACGTTGCTTCCGGCTCAGCGCACGTCCGCTTCGTTGAAACTCAGCTAAAGATCGTTGGATTTTCGCGACGCGTCTCGATCCGCTGCCCGCGTAGCTGCCCTCCGCCGGCAAATCGCGGAAGAAAACTTCGCCGAGATACAGATAGTCGCCGATGAATTCCCAAATATGTTCCGTCGAGCGCGTAGCCGTTGCCAGATATTCGCTCAGGATTTTTGCATTGGCCCGCGCCGTGCCGACGGACATCTCTTGCGACCACTTCACCGACATGGCCGCGGGATGGCGCCGGTACCGCCACAAGACTTGCGGGATGACGCGCGTTTCATAACCCGCCTTGAAGTACCGAAGCCAGAATTCCCAATCTTCCGCTTCACCCCGCGTCAGGCCGCTGTTGTACTTCAGCTCCTGGAAGGATTCCGTATACCCCATGTGATTGTTCTTCAGATCATTCCACACGAAGTGCGAAAAATGCTGAAAAACCGTTGGAGCTCTAACGCCCGACTCGCTGCCGAACATCTCGTACCAACCCTGAACCGATCGGACGTTTTCAGAGAAGTTGCTCTGCAGATATTTTCGGCTGACGGCGATGAAGTCGCGAAGAAGCAAATCGTCCGCATCGACAAACGCGAACAGCGGCGTATCGCAGGCGTCCAGCAGGCGGTTCCGGGTTTCGGCGAGGCCGCCCCAGTTGAGATTGATCACCGAGACGTTCTTATAGGTCGCGGCTGCCTTCAAGATCTCGAGCGAAGACGGTTTCGAGCTTCCATCATTGCCGACAATGATTTTCGCCGGCATCTCCGATTGGTTGAGCGCGGATTCGATGGTGTCGAGAAGAAACCGGTCCGGATTGTAGGCGGGAATGAGAACGCTGACGGCCCAATCGCTTTCGATCCGCGCCGGCGCGACATATGTCGTAGCGGCCTTTGGAGCGAGCTGCTCATAGGCCTCCACATATCGCGACGGCGCCGTGCGTTGCGCGACATGACTGATGATCTCATGGCGATCGTCTTCCATATGCCGGAAAAACCGATCGATCGGGTACGCCGAAATATCGCGCGAACCGGCATCGACACAATATCTGTCGCGCAAGGCTGTGGGTATGAACTCACTCTGCGCGCTGCCCGCAAGCATCACCGGCGCGACGCCACAAAGGATGGACTCGGCCGCCGCATAGCAGAACGTTTCCCGCGGCGACATATTGATGAGAACATCGGCCTCGCCGACGCGCTCGAGCGAAATCTCGCGAGGCTTTCCGGCGACGAAAGAGACTTGGTCGCAAAATGGATAGAACGCCTGCAGAATCTTCTGCTTGAATTCGTCCATCGCCAGATCCATGGGCTGCACCGGACCTAGGAATTCGACACTAAATTGCGGATGATAGTAGAGAAACCGCTTTGCGAGATCCGTGAATTGCGAAAGTCCCTTCGATACGATGACGGTCCCATACCACAGGATCTTTGACGGACTCCACGTCGGCGAAATTTGCTTGGATGCGAGATTGAGCGGTTCGGGAACGATCTCCACGCGCTCCGTCCCGATATCTTGCGCGATGGCCAGATTTTTTGCCGCCGCTTCGGAAGGGCAAATCACTCTGTCGGCCAGGCGAAAGCATTGATACTCGAGGTTGACGGCCTGAAATGTCGACCTCGGAATAAATGTCTTTTGATGCCGCGAGATATTGTAGGTCGTACCGTGATTGAACACGGTGATCAGGCAATTCCTCAGGGATGGCTCGACGTTCCGGCGCTGCAGCAGACAGTAGAGGGGCGCGCACCAGTCAGTCCCTTCGATAACGTCGAACCCGTGCTGCCGATGCAAAGCGAGAACAGCATCGGCCACCATCGACGATATGAAGAGTCTCCGATCCACCATTTTGTGGTCGTCGATTTTAATCGGTATTACGTGCAGAATATGCTTGAACTGAGTGGACGTATAAAAGCGATTTCCCCTATCACGCCAGGTGAGCACATGACACTCGTGCCCGGCATCGTGAAGAGCGCTTGTCGCTTCGGATAAATATGTGGCGATGCCTGCCGTCTCGCCGAAAGACGGCACCTCTGGACTTACAAATAAAATTTTCACCGATGCGTCTCCGTCGGAGATAATATCAATTGATAAAAATAAGCGGGGACGCACACAAAATCGCTGCCGGCCGGGCGCAGCACATCCTGGAAAAAATATCGGATGACTCTGCAATACGCGCCGAGCTGAAATGAAAAATACGCAAACGAGGAATGCAATCGTCGTAACTGAAAGATCCGTCCACGTCTATGTTCGGCAGGTCACAGAAAAGCTATTCAACAAGCGTTTCGAAAAATGAGTCGGGAATCTGGATTTTCGGACACGCGAAACCACAAGCGCTCAGTGATGTTCGCATCGAATTGACAACCACAGCAGCGTCAAATCGCATGCATCGCGCAGAGCAGAACAGCGCGAGCACATCTTTCACATCGATTTATTCAGCATACTGACGGAGACGTGGCATAGCAGGCAGCCGCGATATTCACGCGTCAGTTGGCGGTGCGGCGAAGCGGAAAAAGAGAACGAAGCCCCGGGTCGCGCAGCCAGAGACCTCCCCACAAGAAGAGGCCGAGATAAATCCCGAAGAGCTCATGTGTGTGAACAGCGGACTGCCGACACGGATGTGCGTCGCCATCGCTCCGCCGAGCAGCCCCGACATCAGAATGGCGCCCAACACGCTCGTGCTCGGAATGAGATAGAGGACCAGGCATCCTAGCTCGATCACGCCGATCATCAGCCCGTATCCCGGCAGCCGGCCGAGTTGCGCCATGGTTTCGTCGACCACCGCAAGCCCCCAACAGCTTGGGCGCGATGGACGCGCCCAGCATGAAGAAGGCGAACAGACCGAGCGCACGGCCAGTCCAGATCATGATTGCCGCGTAAACGGCTGATTGAATCCCGGTCCCGTAGCCCCTATCGGATCTCAAACCGTTGCCGCACCGCCGTTCGCTCGCAACTCGACAATCAGGGGGCATGACATGCTGATCCGCAACGAAACCGTCGGTGACATCCCGGCGATCAGCCGGCTTGTCACTGAAGCCCTCCTGACGCTCGCACAATCCACTGGAACCGAGGCGAGCATCGTTGAGAAGCTACGGGCAGATAGCGCACTTGCCCTCTCGCTTGTGGCCGAGGAGAAGGGTGAGGCGGTTGGTTATCTGGCCGCCTCGGCGGCACGGATCGGGACGCAGGACGGCTGGGCTCTGATCGGCCCGCTTGCCGTTTTGCCGTCAAGGCATCGCCAGGGTATCGGCACGGCCCTGATGGCAGAAGCCCTCCTCCGATTGCGGGCGACTAGCCGGGGCGCGGCGCTGGTGGGCGACCCCGCCTACTATGGCCGGTTCGGCTTTCGGTCATTCCCCGGATTTGGCGTAGCTGGCTGTCCCCCCGAGGTGGTCCAGGCCTTGCCGTTCGACGGCATTGAGCCGCGCGGGGAACTGATCCATCACCCGGCATTCGGGCTCGACCAACAGGTGTGACGGAAGGTCGGGCTGTGTATCATCGATAGGTGCAGTCCGACCGCTCGTCGCGGCAACAAACGCATTTCCCCATGCCGGTTGGTGAAATGCGGTGATCGGGGGCAATGGCGCGCCTGGGGGGACTAAGTTCGAACTCGCATCAAAACCCGAAGGGCTCGGGAGCAAGGCGACCCGGCGCGAGCGCCGCCCATGCGGAGCGCCTATCGGCGCGTGAGCCAGAAATGGCGGAGGGGGTGGGATTCGAACCCACGAGACCCTTACGAGCCTACACGCGTTCCAGGCGAGCGCCTTCAACCACTCGGCCACCCCTCCATCGCAATCGCGAAGCAGCGCACTTAACCCATCCGCGCCGGAAGCGCAACGCCGCTCGGCAAGTCTCGGCACTTGACCGCCGTCCGCCCCGGTCACACAAAGGTGCCAGCCAAGGCACCAGGCCATCGAGCCCGGTAAACGAGCAAGTGCGAAAATGACCTCGTCGGTGCTACTGAAAATCTTCGCCGGACTGGCCGTATTGAGCGCAGCGGCCTACGGTTGCCTATGGTATGCGGCCGGTGAGCCGAATAACGGCTGGTTGCTGCACCTCGCCCTGGCCGCCTTCCTCATCGCGGTCGTCATGAGCGTCGTGAACCCCGAAACCCGCCCGAGACTGATGCTGCGGTTTCTCGCCGCGCTCTTCGCCCTGTGCACGCTTATCGCCTTCGCAGCCGATATTTCAACGGTTCCCGTCGATGGCTCGTCTCCCGGCGCCATCTCGTTGATGCAGCACCTGCAAAGCTGGGCTCCGGCCTTTCTGGCGGCCCTCCAGCGATCGGTCACGAACTCGATGCAGCCGATCCTCTGGGACCCGGTCCTGACGTCGGTTTTGTCGCTGCCGGGAACGCTGATCTTTCTGCTGCTCACGATCGCCTGCGGCTACCTCGGACGGCCGCGCCGCCGGATCCGCATTTTCGCAAATGACTACTGAAAGCAGCCCGAAATCGAGCACCTGACGTCGCAACGGCAGCCCGCTAGGACTGAAACGAAATGGGATAGGCCATCGTATACTGGGCATCATCCCCATAATAAGAAGGAGCCAATCCATGTTTGCCAGGAAGCCGGTCGCCATGCCGGCCGCGGAACAGGCACCGAAGGGCCGCCCGAACCCAATTCTCGGCGCCGATGCCGAGCACTACATCTTTTCGCGACCCTTGCAGCCGCCCTATCCTGCCGGTCTCGAGGTCGCGATCTTCGGGCTCGGATGCTTCTGGGGCGCCGAGCGGCTGTTCTGGCAGCTGGGCGATGGCATCTGGATCACGGCCGTCGGCTACGCGGGCGGCTATACGCCAAATCCGACGTATGAGGAGGTCTGCGCTGGCCGCACCGGACACACCGAAATCGTCGTCGTCGTTTTCGACCCGAAAACGATCTCCTACGACACGCTCCTGAAAACCTTTTGGGAAGCTCACGATCCGACCCAGGGCTTTCGCCAGGGCAACGACATCGGCACGCAGTACCGTTCCGCGATCTATACGACGACGCCGGAGCAGTTCGCCGCCGCCGAGGCATCGCGAAAGGCCTACGAAGAAGCCATCGCCCGCCAGGGCTATGGACCGATCACGACGGAAGTAAAGCCCGCCGGTCCGATCTATCTGGCCGAGGGCTATCATCAGCAGTACTTGGCGAAGGTACCACACGGCTACTGCGGTTTGGCTGGCACGGGCGTCACTTGCCCGAAGCCCGCTTCCGCTTCAGAAGCGGCGAAGAGCTAGGGCTGCCGTAGGAAGATCCGATTGAAGGCCGCCAATATGTGGCGGCCTTTTTATTTGGGATCTGCCGGCTTTTGATCCGTCATTGCGGCTTTGTGCAAATGCGGTCGAAGGGCTGGGCTATTGGCCAAATGCGCCGGCAGTGCCTTCACCGCGCTCGCACCCGCGCCCGGCACCGCCGCAGCGCTGGCGAGCGCTGAGTGAACGGCTGCAGCCTTCGCCAGCGTCTTCTTGACTTGTATCGGCGTCAACAGCGCTTCACGCGGCACCGGCACCGGATCGGGACCGGACGCGAGAACCGCTTGGCATTCCTTCGGCAGCTCAGCCAGCATGAGTGGCGCCTTCGGAGGCTTCGTGCCGTCGGCCGGTTGCGGCACGGGTTCGAGAGGCACCTTCGACGGAACCACTTTCGCCAGCCACTGATCAACTTCCTTCCCGCACCCGTCATCGCCGTTCGGCGGCGGCTGCGGCGCGCACCCGCCAAAACCCTCCGGACATTTGATGCGCATGTGGAAGTGATAGTAATGCCCGAACCAGGGCCTGACTTTTCCAAGCCATTTGCGATCGGTCGCATCCGCGGCCTTGCACAGCGCCTTCTTGATGGCCGGATGCACGAAAATCCGCTCGACTTCCGGGTACGACGCCGCCCGCTTGATGAGCGCAACCTGCTTTTCCGAAAAGACGGCCGGATCGACGGCAAGCCCGGTCTTGTCGAGCATCGACGTCGCCTGCAGCTCTTCGCGTTCCTTCGTGCTGAGGCGGCGATCCGGCATCGGCGTCAGCCAGATATCGGCATCGAGCCCGATCTGGTGGCTCGCGTGTCCGGTTATCATCGGCCCGCCGCGCGGCTGCGCGATATCGCCGACGAGCAGACCGGGCCAGCCATCGAGCTTCTGCGCATCCTTGGCAAACCGCTGGACGAGATCGATCAGCTTCGGATGCCCCCAGTTGCGATTGCGTGACAATCGCATCTCCTGCCAGGCAGGACCGTCGATCGGCAGTGGCACTGCACCCGAAAGACAACCCCGCGAATACGATCCAATGGCCCGTGCCTCGAGCGGCGCCGGAACCTTAGCCGCGCCAAATAGATTTTTGGCCCCGATGAACTTTGGCCAGACCGGCGTCTTCGACGCATCAGCGGGCCCGGTCCCCGGAATTGGCTCGACCTTGATCGCGACCGGGCGTGCGGCCGAAGTACTTGCTGCGGGCGACGCGCCCGCCGCGTGATGATCCGTTTTCACCGATTCTGTGGTCGCGGCGGCGTCGGCAGGCGCCGGGCTGCCCGGCTCCTCGCCTTGGGGACCGCTCTCATCCGAATTAGTCAGCAGACCGTTCCGAGGCACGAAATCCGGCAGCTTCGTGTGGTGCTTGCCGGCGTCGGGATGTGCGGGATCGGGCGATACGGGAACGCCGCTCGAAACGTCGACCGCTTGCGGGTCGGCGCGAAGTGGTCTGATGAATTCCAGCTCTGACAGCGGCACGCCCGGCGATTGGAGCAACGAAGCGCCAACCATGGCCATCGCACAGAAGACCGCGAGCATTAGCAACCTTGCGGTCCTCATGCTTTGTCCCCGTTTTTTGACTCGTCCCATCCTAAACCATTCTCAGGCGAAATTCTGTCCCGGCATCGATTCCATTTGCAGTGTTGCCTAGCGCCACATTACCGGTCGAGGGCTATAACGGCCGCTCGGCCAATCCAACTCGTTAACTCCATCGCGAACCCATTTATGAAACGCGTTCAAAAGCTTACCCGATCCGCTTCATCAGAGACCGCGACGGAGGCCAAACCTGCCTTCCGCATCGACAACGGCATATCCAGTGCTAAGGCTCGTTTGATTTTAGCTCATGGAGCGGGAGCGGGGATTACTTCTTCGTATATGGAAGCCATTGCCGCACTACTCAGTGAACGGGGCATTGCGCTCACGCTCTTCGAATTCGCCTACATGGCGAGCCGGCGCCAGGGCGGGGCGAAGCGGCCGCCGCCGAAAGCCGAGAAGCTGATTCCGGAATTCCAGGATGTGGTAAGCGCCGTTGCCAGCGAAATTGATCGCCAAAAGCTCTTTATCGGCGGCAAGTCGATGGGCGGGCGCGTCGCGAGCATGCTCGCCGATGAACTCTACGAGCAAAACGCCATCAGCGGACTTGTCTGCCTCGGCTATCCGTTCCATGCACCCGGAACGCCCGACAAATTGCGCACCGAGCACCTGACCGAGCTTCGCTGTCCGGCCCTGATCGTCCAGGGCGAGCGCGATCCATTCGGAAGCCGTGACGAAATCGAAAAAATCCGGCTTTCCAAGCAAATCACCTTCGCCTGGATGAGCGACGGCGATCATGATTTCGGACCGCGCGGAAACTCCGGCTTCACGCGCAAGGGAAATCTTGCGGCAGCGGCCGATGCTGTTGCGGCATTTATCGCGAAGCATTCGGGCCCGCGTTGACGCTGACCTTCGAGCCACCTACGGTGCGCGCCTTCGTCTCAAGTCAAGCCTTTGTAATACCAACCTCACCGACCGCAGCAGCACCCGATGACCGCACTCGTCTTCACGCCCGAGCAGGCCGCCGCCAGCACCGACTCCAAGGCCTGGCCGTTCGAAGAAGCACGCCGGCTCATAAAGCGGCTGGAGCGTCTGCCTGACGGCGCGACCAAGACGGTGCTTTTCGAAACCGGCTATGGCCCCTCGGGTCTTCCGCACATCGGCACCTTCGGCGAGGTCGCACGCACGACGATGGTGCGCCACGCCTTCGAGGTTCTGACCGAAGGCAAGCGCAAGACGCGCCTCCTTTGCTTTTCCGACGACATGGACGGCATGCGCAAAATTCCGGAGAACGTGCCGGATCGGAAGGCCCTCGAACCCTACCTGCAGATGCCGCTGACGTCGGTGCCCAATCCGTTCGGCGGCAACTACGCGAGCTTCGGCGACCACAACAATGCGATGTTGCGGCGCTTCCTCGATACCTTCGGCTTCGAATACGAATTCGCCAGCGCCACCGAATACTACAAGGCCGGCCGCTTCGATGAGGTCTTGCTGCGCGCCGTCGAACGCTACGACGACATCATGAAGGTCATGTTGCCGACGCTCGGCGCGGAACGTCAGGCGACGTACAGTCCGTTCCTGCCGATCTCTCCGAAGTCCGGCCGCGTCCTCTACGTGCCCATGAAAAAGGTGGACCCGAAGTCCGGCACGATCACGTTCGCTGATGAAGACGGCGAGGACATCACGCTTCCCGTCACAGGAGGAGGGGTCAAGCTGCAGTGGAAGCCGGATTTCGGCATGCGTTGGGTTGCCCTCGGCGTCGACTTCGAGATGTTCGGCAAGGACCATCAGACGAACGCGCCGATCTACGACAAGATCTGCGAAATCCTTGGCGGCGTCGCGCCCGAGCACTACGTCTACGAGCTGTTCCTCGATGATAAGGGCGAGAAGATTTCGAAGTCGCGCGGCAACGGCCTGACGATCGACGAGTGGCTGACGTACGCCTCGCCCGAAAGCCTCTCGCTTTTCATGTACCAGAAGCCGAGAAGCGCAAAGCGGCTCTACTTCGACGTCATTCCGCGCGCCGTCGATGAATACCTGCAGTTCCTCTCAGGCTACCCGAAGCAGGAAGCCAAGCAGCAACTCGATAATCCGGTCTGGCACATCCACGCGGGCGCGCCGCCGAAGCCGCAAATTCCGGTCACGTTTGGTTTGCTGCTCAATCTCGTTTCGGTTTCCCACGCGCATACGAAGGATGTGCTGTGGGGCTTCCTCAACCGCTACACCCACGGCGCGACACCGGAAGACAATCCGATCATCGACCAACTCGCCGGCTACGCGATCCGCTACTACGAAGATTTCGTAAAGCCGTCGAAGAAGTTTCGGACACCCGACGAGGTCGAGATCGCAGCCCTCGAAAGCCTCGACAAGGCGCTCGCGGCACTCCCGCCCGAGAGCGACGGCGACACCATCCAGAACGCTGTGCTCGACGTCGGCCGCGCCATTCCGCGCTATCAGGATCCGACGAAAGTCAGCCCGACGGGCGGACCGGGCGTCAAGCTCGACTGGTTCCAGGCGATCTACGAGATCCTCCTCGGCCAGGAGCGCGGCCCGCGCCTCGGCACGTTCATCGCGCTCTATGGAATTCCGGAAACGCGCGCCTTGATCGCCAAGGCACTGACCGGCGCCCTCGCCAACGCCTAGAGCAATTCCAGCAAAAGTGTGCAACGGTTTTGCGTCCGGAATTGCGTCAAAACAAAAGGCTAGAGCGTTTTCGCGATTCAAAGAAAAGCGGAAACGCTCTAGGCGCGCTGAGCACCGGGATAGGCGACGACGGTTGAGACCGCGGCGCGGATCAGCGTGTTAAACGACCGGACTCGCAGCCTCGGGTTCTCCGGCTGCCTTCACGGTACGGCCGCCGGACTTCTGGCCCAGAATATCGGTGCGCCAAATCCTATCGATCAATCCGACGAGGCGCTCCTCGCGCGCTTCAATCTGGCCTTGCCGCCATTCGCGCTCGTCGATGACGTCACGCGTAATCGCGAGCATCGGCGCCTCGCTCGAACCCTTCGAATAGATCTGCTTCTTGTCGTCCCAAGATGCATTGCGCGCCCGGTCGTTCTCCTGCTGCGTGATGAGCACGAGGTTGCCGAGGCTCTCGACGAGCTGCCCCCGCTCCTCCGTGCTCGGAAACAACTGCCGCCACGGGCTCGAAGCCGCAGGCCGCTGCGGCAGCACATGCTCGATCGTATAATGATCGGGATCGACGGCATCCATCGTCCCCGACAGTTCATCGCCGAGGCGAAGCAGAAGCAGCTTGCAAACCTTAGGATTGCGTTTGTGAAAATCCTTGAGATGAAATGCGATGCCGCGCACCTCGTCTCGCGTCAATTGCAGAACCGGGTGCGACCTGTCGATCGGCTGGCCCGAGCGGATGACCCTGATCAGGTCGGCAAAGCGACGGACGCGTTTTCCCGATCCGGCGCATAACAGACGCGTCAGCATCGCCAGCCGTTCGATCTCACCGAGAAGGAATAGCGCGCGGGCAGGATCGCGCTTCCAGTCCTTTAGCGCAAAAATCGCCGCCGGCGCCCAATCGGCCTCCGGCAAACGATTGAGATACGTGAGCAACCGCTGCATCTCCAGCGGCAGCACGTTCTTGCCGCCGCTGCGAATGAGCGAATACGACTTCGCAAGCGGCAGGAAGACTTCCTTGAAAAACGCTTCCGAACCGCCGGAATCGCGAATGACCTGACGCACACCCGAAACGATCTGCAGGCGACCGTGACCGTAGATCGTCCTGAGATGGGCGAAAAAGGGCTCGAACCCCTCGCCAAGCTCCGCGCTCATTTCATCCCACATCCTCACGGCCCATTTGGCATCGCCCGAGGACATGCGCGCGAGGATGTCCGACTTCAGGATATCGTTGCGCTGCAGCTTCCTGCCGCGCTCGTTCAGCACGACGAACATCTGGTGCGAGCGATCGATATCGTTGCCGACAATGACGACGACGAAGCATCGGTCTGCGATGAAATCGGCGAGCCTTGCGCGAGCCGAGTTCGTGAATTCTGAGAGCACGGCCTTGAAGCGATCGCGGACCTCTAGAAGCGTCGCTTCCGGCAGCGTCGGCGATGCAATATTAGCCGGCAGCACCGAGCTACCGGGCAGCAGCACGTTGTCTTCGAAAACCGCGCGCTCGCGCGTCGAAAGGTGCAACCGGAAGCGTTCCGTCCGGAAAAAGCGCGTGCCCAGCTGCGCGATGAGCATGCTTTGAACGCGCTTTGAGACAACCTTTTTCGGATCGGTTTCGAGGTCGCGCAGCACCGCCAGCAGTGTCATCAGTGTGACAAGGCGCTGCTGTCCGTCGATCACACCGAATTCGCGCGCCGTCATCTTGGGCGACAGCTTCACCGTCTCGGCTCCGGGCGCATCCATCAGCACGACGGCGCCGAGGAAGTAGGCGGGCTCCGCCACGTCGTCCGATGAAATGCCGGCGGCTTCAAGAAGATCGTCGAGAAGCTGCTCCGCCTGCTCACGTCCCCAAGAATAGGGCCGTTGGAAAAGTGGAATATTCAGCAGGTAAGGACCGGACAATAATTCTGAAATGCTTAGCGATGCCGTAGGATACACGAATGCCACAACCCTCTTGACTGCCATTCCTGGGCCTAAGTATCTCGCCTCAGGCTAAAACACGCTTCTTGTAAAACAGTTGCGCCCCAGCCGCCCGTATTGGCGAAGACAATGCACCTGCCCGAAGTTACATAAGCAATGAATGATCTTTTTTCCCGCACCTCATCAATGTTCAAAACCAAATGAAAAAAATCGTCTACAAAATTGTCACGGCGGCCGATTGGTCTGATGCCCTGGCGAAAGGTCAGTATGATGGTTCGGCCGATGACAAGCGAGATGGATTCATCCATCTCTCTGAACAACATCAGGTTCGCGGGACATTAGAAAAACATTTCAAAGGGAAGCGCGATCTCGTTCTTATCGCGTTCGAAGTATCGAAGCTAGGCGCAGATTTAAGATGGGAACAATCCCGTGGCGGTGAACTCTTTCCTCACCTCTACGCTCCCTTGAGTGTTTCTGTGGCTTTATGGAAGCGACCGTTGCCAAAGAATAGCGACGGCGTTCATTTTCTCGACGAGGAATTGTTCACGTGTTGAAGGGTTTCTACCGGCTGTCACGTCCTGCGCTTTTCGCACTTTCTCCCGAGGAAGCACACGAGCTCACCGTGCGGGCACTCGAATTGGGGCTATATCCGCGTTCATTTGGAACCGATGATCGCGTACTCTCCCAAACGGTATTCGGTCTTGAGTTCCCAAATCCCGTCGGCATTGCGGCAGGTTATGACAAGGACGCACGCGTGCCCGATGCCGTTCTCGGCATGGGCTGCGGCTTCGCCGAGATCGGCACCGTCACACCGCAACCGCAAAGTGGCAATCCGAAGCCGCGCGTCTTCCGGCTCATCGAGGACAACGCGCTCATCAACCGGCTCGGCTTCAACAACGGCGGTCACGCAGCCGCCCTGGCGCGTCTCGAAGCCCGGAAAAATCGCGGCGGCATCGTCGGCGTCAATATCGGAGCCAACAAGGACAGCGTCGACCGTGGCGAAGACTACGTGCTGGGCCTCCTGCGGTTCAATTCAGTCGCAAGCTACTTCACCGTCAACATCTCCTCCCCAAACACGCCGGGGCTCCGAGATCTGCAAGCCCCCGCCGCGCTCGAAGTTCTGCTCGCGCGCATCATGGCGGCACGAACCCGTCTGATCGACGACGGCGCCCAGAAGCGTCCGATCGTCGTCAAGATCTCCCCCGACATTGCCGCTGACGACATCGCTGCGATCGTCGAGAAACTCGTCGCCTATGAGGTCGATGCCATTGCGGTATCGAACACGACCTTGTCGCGCGAGGGACTGAAGTCGCCCGAGGCGCGCGAAGCCGGTGGCCTTTCCGGCCGCCCCGCCTTCCAGCGCTCGACAGCGATGCTCGCCCGCATTTTCAAGCTGACCGAAGGCAGAATCCCGCTCATCGGCATCGGCGGCATCGACAGCGGTCCACGCGCGCTCGATAAAATCGAAGCCGGCGCCACATTATTGCAGCTTTACACCGGTCTTGTTTACGAAGGCCCCGCGCTGATCGACGAGATCAAATCGCACCTCGCGAAGGCTCTGCACGACGGCGGATATTCCAGCCTCTCTGCGATCCGGGGCCGCCGCGCCGACGACTGGGCGAAACAGCCGCTGTAACGGCGTCTTTTTTTCGAGGTCTCCCGGCCACAGCCGGTATAACGTCCAGGTTGCCCATAAAAGCGATAGGATCGACCTGAGCCAATTTTGCCCAAGCCCAAATTAAACGTGCCGCGCAAACCGACCAAGAACCCGGAAACGACGACGCGGCAATCCGTAAAGGCTGGCGCACGCAAAGCGCCGCGCAATGCGGCGCTCGTTGCGACGACGGTGGCGAAGAAAACGCGACGCACGCGGTCCACGGCCGAGAGCGAGACGCTTCCGCCGGAGATTGCAGCCTGGTTCACGCGGCGCGGATGGAAGCCGCGTCCCCATCAGCTCGCGCTTCTCGATGCTGCCCGCGAACGGCGCTCGACGCTGCTGATCGCCCCGACGGGCGCCGGCAAAACGCTCGCGGGCTTTCTGCCGAGCCTGATATCGATCCACAACGGCCAGAAGAAAAAGATCGGTGCCGGGCTCTTCACGCTTTACATATCACCGCTGAAGGCACTCGCCGCCGACGTCGAACGAAACCTGACCCATCCCATCGAGGAAATGGGTTTGAAGGTTCGCACCGAAACGCGCACCGGCGACACGTCCCTCGCGCGACGGCAACGGCAGCGCGTGAAGCCGCCGCACATCTTACTGACGACGCCCGAGCAGGTTGCCCTTCTCCTCAGCCATCCCGATGCGCCCTACCTCTTTGCCGATCTCGATACGATCATTCTCGATGAGCTGCATGCGCTCGCCGCATCGAAGCGCGGCGATCTTCTCGCGCTCGATCTCGCCCGCCTGCGCAAGCTGGCGCCGGACGTCATGACGATCGGACTGTCAGCAACGGTCGCGCGCCCGAGCGAGCTTCGCGGCTACCTCGTTCCGCAAACCGATCCAGAAGCCGAAACGCGCCTCGCCGAAATCGTCACCGTCAAAGGCGGCGCCAAGCCGGTGATCGAAATCCTCGAAGCCGAAAACGAAATTCCGTGGACCGGCCACACCGCCCGCTATGCGATGCGCGAAGTTTTGGAAGCGATCGGCAGGCACAAGCTGTCGCTCATTTTCGTAAATACGCGCATGCAGGCCGAATTTGCATTCCAGGAACTCTGGCGGCTCAACGACGACAATTTGCCGATTGCCCTGCATCACGGATCGCTCGAAGCGGCGCAGCGCAAAAAGGTCGAAGCCGCGATGGCCGCGGGGAAGCTACGCGCCGTCGTCGCCACCTCGACGCTCGATCTCGGCATCGACTGGGGCGATGTCGATCTCGTCATCCATCTCGGCGCCCCGAAAGGCGCGAGCCGCCTGTTGCAGCGCATAGGCCGCTCCAATCACCGGCTCGACGAGCCGTCTCAGGCAATCCTGGTGCCGGGAAATCGCTTCGAGGTCCTCGAATGCCGCGCCGCCCAGCAAGCCGCCGAAGCCGGCGATCAGGACGCCACGCTCTCCCGCTCCGGCGCGCTCGACGTGCTGGCGCAGCACGTTCTCGGAATGGCCTGCCAGGCGCCGTTCGATCCGCACGCGCTGTTCGACGAAGTCCGCTCCGCTCTTCCCTACGCAGGCCTAACGCGCACGCAATTCGATCGCACCGTCGAGTTCGTCTCGACCGGCGGCTACGCCCTCAAATCCTATGAGCGCTTCGCAAAATTGCGACCGGCGGAAAACGGCAAGCTGCGCGTCGCCCACCCGCGCATCGTCCAGCAATACCGGCTGAACATCGGCACCATCGTGGACGCACCGCATCTCAAGGTGCGCCTCGTCTCATCGCGCGGCGGTAAGAAAAATATCGCTCGCATCGGCGGCCGCGTTCTCGGCGAAATCGAGGAATATTTTGCCGAGCAGCTGACGCCCGGCGATACGTTCGTCTTCGCCGGACAGGTTCTTCGCTTCGAAGGCATCCGCGATACGGAAGTCTTCGTCTCGCGCGCGGCGGCGGAAGATCCGATGGTGCCGAGCTACGACGGAGGCAAATTTCCGCTGTCCACGCACCTGGCAGGACGCGTGCGCGCCATGCTCGCCAATCCGAGCGTCTGGTCGGCCCTGCCCAATCCCGTCGCCAATTGGCTCGAGCTGCAGACCGAACGCTCCGTCGTCCCCGCACCCGATGAAGTCCTGATCGAAACGTTCCCGCGCGGCAACCGCCACTTCCTCGTCGCCTATCCGTTCGAAGGCCGCCTCGCTCACCAGACGCTTGGCATGCTGCTCACCCGCCGCCTCGATCGGATTGGCGCCAATCCGGTGGGCTTCGTCGCCAACGATTATGCATTGGCCGTCTGGGCGCGCGGCGACATCTCCAACCTCATCTCGGAAGGCAGGCTTTCGCTCGCAAAGCTCTTCGACGAGGACATGCTGGGCGATGATCTCGACGCCTGGCTCGCCGAAAGCGCCCTGATGAAGCGCACGTTCCGCTTGGCCGCCGTCATCGCCGGATTGATCGAGCGCAGGCATCCCGGCAAAGTCAAATCCGGCCGTCAGGTTACGATTTCGACCGATCTCATTTACGACGTGCTGCGCCGCCACGATCCGGGTCATCTTCTGCTCGAAGCCGCATGGGCCGACGCGGCCACGGGCCTGCTCGATATCAAGCGTCTCGGAACGTTTCTGTCTCGCATTAAAGAGCGAATCAGACATCAAACTCTCGATCACGTATCTCCGCTGGCCGTCCCGGTGCTGCTGGAGATCGGAGTTGAACTTGTGTACGGCCAAGACCGTGACGCAATTTTGCGCGATGCAGCAGACGAACTGATCCGCGAAGCAACGGGGGATATGCGGACATGAACATGCTGAAGCCGGAACGCATAGGGCTCGACGATTTCGCCGATCAACCCGTGCACGTCTGCGGCAAGGCCTTCGTCGCGCACAAATCCGGCGCGCTCTTCTGGCCCGCCGAGCAGGCGTTGATCGTTTCCGATCTTCATCTCGAGAAGGGCTCGTCATACGCCGCTTACGGACAAATGCTGCCACCCTACGACACGCGCGAGACGCTTCAAAAGCTCGCGGCGTTGATCGACAGATACGACCCGGAAACGGTCATCTGCCTCGGCGACAGCCTGCATGATCAGGGCGGCGCCGCACGCATGGACGCTGGCGACGTCGAAAGCCTCCGCATGCTGCAGGAAGACCGCGACTGGATCTGGATCACCGGCAATCACGATCCGAAAATCGATCGCGTGCTGGCCGGCTATGTGATGCCCGAGATCGTCGTTGGCGGCATCGCGTTGCGCCACGAGCCGCGGCCCGGAGCCCGAACGCACGAGATTGCCGGGCACTTCCATCCGGCCGCGCGCCTCGTGTTCCACGGAACGTCGCTGCGGCGCCCGTGCTTCGTCGGCAATCGCCTTCGCCTCGTGATGCCCGCTTTCGGCGCGTTCACGGGCGGCTTGAACATTCTCAACGCCGTGTTCGAGCCGCTCTTCGGCGACGACGGGCTCGATGTCTGGATGCTAGGCCACGAAGGCCTTTATCCTGTCGCGCCGCGTCTCCTTCGCGATGACTGAATTCAAGCCGGCTTTCTGAAAGCAAAGGCGGCCGCCAACCCTGCCGCGACCGCTAGCAGAACCGTCGTCAGGCCATAAGCCAGCGGCTGCGAGATCGCGAAATTATGGATGAAGCGCTCAATCCCTTCGCGCCTGAGACCGACGCGGCTCTCGTACTGCCCGAGGAGCTTGCCTTCCTTCAAAAGATAAACCCTGGCGGTCAACGGCCCCACCGGCACGTTGGGCGGCAGCGCGATCGTTGACCGGAAGAGGCTGCGCCCGATGAACGTCACGCCAAAATCCCGCTTCACATAAACCCGCTGCTGCTCCTTCAACCGGATGAGCGCCTGACGGAAAGTTTCGGTAGCAGCGGCATCGGCGTCACTCGCTCCCGAAGGAACCATGCGGATGTGATCGAAGCCGATCTGATGCGCATCGAGAAAGGCCTTATCGGCAATCTCGTCGATCGGACGCGTCGAGGCGATGGCGTAGTAGCTCGGAACCACGGCGAAATGCATCGACGACGTATTGATCCAGATGCCAGCCACGCGCGATTTTTGCCGCACCACCGCGGGGACCGGCTGTCCTTCGACGACGACGATAATGTCGTATGTTCCAGCTTCGGGGCTGGGCTGCACGCTGTTCTCGACGGTGCCGAAAACGAGGATCTCGGTTCCCGTGAAGCTCGACGTGATCGCAACCTGACGCGTTGATGCGTCGGCTTCGACGTTCTCTTTCGGCCGGTCAGCAAGTGCGCCGCCCGTCATTGCGAACATCAGAACGATCATAGCGGAAAGGAACGGGCGCATCAGAATGCTCCCGGCGTCGATGCGAGCGAAAAGAGATCACCCGGCTTGATCGCCAGATCGACGGCCATGCGTGCGGCGACGAGCAGGATCAGCGCTCCGAGCAGCACGCGTAAATGCTCGCCGCGGATTTTCTCGCCAGCCATCGTTCCGAATTGTGCGCCAAAGACGCCGCCTACAATGAGGATTGTCGCAAGAACGATATCGACCGTTTGGTTCTCGACCGCATGCAGCACCGTCGCCGTCGCCGAAACGAACACAATTTGGAAAAGCGACGTGCCGATGACGAGCACGGTCGGCACGCGCAACAGGTAGATCATCGCCGGGATCATCACGAAGCCGCCGCCGATGCCCATGATCGCCGAAATGAAGCCGACGAACGTGCCGATGACAACCGGCGGCACGGCACTGATGTAAAGTTTCGATCGCGGAAAACGCATCTTGAACGGCAGGTGCTCCATCCAGCCGTGCTGACCGGGCTTCCGGACTGAAGCACTCCCCGCGGTGCGCGTTTTCCGCGAAGAGTTGATGCCTTCGATCAGGATGATCGTGCCGACCACGCCTAGAAAAATCACGTAGGTCAGCGAAACCGTAAGCTCGAACAGCCCGCGCACCGTTAGCATCTTCACGAAAGCCACGCCGACGTAGCTTCCGGCGACGCCGCCCGCCAGCATGACAGACGCCAGCTTGATATCGACGTTACCGCGCCGGTATTGCGACATCGCCCCGGAAACCGACGATGCGGCGACGTGGGACGTGCTCGTCGCCACGGCGACCCCGGGCGGAATTCCGAGAAACGTTAACAGCGGTGCCAGCAGGAAACCGCCGCCGACGCCAAACAGGCCGGAAAGGAAACCCACCGTTGCGCCGAGTGCCAGAAAGGCGATGACGGAAACCGACATCTCGGCAATCGGCAGATAAAGGGTCATCCGGCGGTCCTGAGCGGCAAATGGCGCAAAGCGGGAGGCGGTGTCTTGGAAGGCTGCGCTAAGGGACACCAATCGGCGCCATGCGGCAAGCACCGGCGCCCCACATGGCCCTCACATCCTGTCACAAAATGGCGTCGATCCGGTTGGCGGAAGGCCGGCATCCTCCGGCACCCGTATCATGCCTCCGACAGAGCCCTCTAGCCGTTGACGCCGTTTTTCGGATTGTTTTTCCACATTTCACCGGCCGTCCGTGCATCGTTCACGGTCCGTGTCGAGGGCATCGGCTTCCAGGCTGCGATCAACTTGTTGGCAGCGGTCACCTCGTCGGCAGTCAATTTGCCGCGAAGGATGTCGCGTCGCCGGACGGCATCGGCGTCGCCGCCGCGAGCCGCAATGGAAAGCCACATGAAGGCGCGGCTCATGTCCCGCTTCACGCCGAGACCATTTTCATACAGCACCGCGAGATTGAACTGGCTGTCGGAGAGGCCGCGCTGCGCGGCTGCCTCGAACCACTGCGCCGCCGTCGCGTAGTCCGGAGATTGATCGCTCTGATTGGCGCTGAGAACGGCGAGATTATGCATCGCCTTGATGTTGCCCTGCGCCGCCGCGCGTTGATACCAATTCGCCGCCTGTGCCCGGTCGGGCTTCAGCCCGAGCCCGCGCTCATAGAGCGTGCCGAGCCGGTACTGAGACTGCGCGAAGCCCTGATCCGCAGAACGCTGATACCATTTCGCTGCATCCTGGAAGCTTTGCGCGATGCCTTTGCCTTCCGCGAGACGCGCGCCGACTTCAAACTCCGCTGACGGATCGCCATTCGCCGCGGCAAGACGCAGCGACAACGGACCGACTGTAGCGGGCGGCATATCGAGAGGCGCCGGCTTAGACGCGCTTGTCGAAACCGAACCTGTCGTCAAATCGGATTTCGCGCCTTCGGTTTCTGCTTCGCTCGGCACCATTGATGTAGGAACGGCAGCGCCTTCGCTGGACCTTGCCGCTGCATTGCCGAGCTCGCCGGATATCGTGGCCATCGCCTGGCGCCGCTTCGCCTGCTCAAGCTCCGCCGCCGTAACCGGCTGATCGAGATCCACAGCCACGCCAAGCATCGGCAAGGTCGTGGTGCGCTGAGGCGCCGCCTCTGCCGCGGTCTTTTGAGCTTCGCTATGCGTGGGCGCGAGATCGCCGCGCGGCCCGCTGGCATCGTGCGACGGATCGATCACTTTGTCCGAATTTTGCGCCGGAGCCAAATCGCCGGGCGTTGACTTGGCGGCATCCGACGAGCCGCTTGAACCCGATCCAGCGCCATCCGCTTGCGGCGACGGCAGGGACAGGGTCTCTCGTCCGTTGGACGATGGTCCGACGTGCGGTTTGCCGAACCCGAACGTGTACCAGAGGCTTCCGAGCGCGACGAGGGCAACGGCGGCGATCACCATGAGCCGCGGCGACGGCCCTGACGGTCCAGACATCTTCTTAGTCGGCGCCGCGGTCGGTCGGATGGGCCGGCTTCCGGGAGGCGGCACGGCCATTGCACCGTCAGCAGCAGTCGTCGAGATCGAAACCGACGGCGCGGCGACGACGTCCTCCTGCTCGGAAAGACGCTTCTTGGCGCGCCGAACCTCGGCAACGAAATCCTGCCGGCTCTTCTCGCCTTGGCGAGACGTTTCCTCAGGCGATCCGCCAGACACCCGCGGCTGTGCGGAAATAGAAACCGGCGCAAGCGAAGGCCTTGAAGATGCGAGTTCGACAAAGGCGGGGTCGAACGATCCGCTGGCCTCCTCATCAATCAATCCCGAAGCGCCCGCCGCGTCACGGCCGAACATACCGGCGTGATAGGCGCCACTCTCTGCCGCTGGAGGCGTCGCCGCCGCCTGCTGAACGAATTCAATCGAATCCACACGATCCAGAAGACGGATCATGGCTTGCTGCATCGTGTCGAGCAGTGCGGCGGTGTGCTCTTCTCCCTCGCGGTTCTGCGACATCATCCGCTCGATCAACGGACGCAGCTCGTCCGCCGCCGAATGCCGGTCTTCGGCGCGAATATCCGCCAAACGCTGTGCCGTCTGCTCCGCCGCCGCACGGGCGATGGCATCGTAATCGAGAGCGCGCGTCACGGGCGGAGCACTGATGATTCCATCGACCGGCACGCCCTGCACCTCGGCGAGCGTGTGCGAAATGCTCGCGAGTTGCGTCTCGATGATATTTAGCCGTTCGAGCTGATCCTGTGTCTGAACGAGATGATTGACCACCTCGGCGACATGCGCCTCGATCAGATGAACCGCGGCCAGATCGTCATGCGTGGCAACGCCCTCGAACAGCTTCGCAAACTGCCGCTCGAATTGATCGAGGCGCTCGCTGATCTGTGAAATGCCGTTGTCGGGCCGCATCGCCGCCAGCGATTGCTCGATGCCGAGCGCGATTTCGGCGAACTTTTTGTCGAGCCACGCCTCATCGATGCCGGAGCCGGAGTCCGAATGCACTGCCGAGCGCGCGACCGTGCCGGTCGCGGAGTGCGCCTTCGGCGCAAGGTTCGTTTCATCCGACTCGTAGAGCCCTCGCAGCGCATCAGCTGCCGCGCGATCCCAGGGATCGGATGGATCGTCCGTCGGGGCGCCGATCACGTCGAACGTATCGACGTCCGGTGTGCGCTTGGAAAACTCGTCGTGCGCATCGTTATGAGCGGAGCGAAGCGCCATCGGTATCGTCGACCTGTAGGGATCGTTGGTGGAAGGGGCGCGCCCCATGGAGGCGGAGCCTTTCGCGTCGGCCGGACCCGACAACCGGTGCGCCAGTTCGGCCATCGCCGTCTCGATGCGTCCGAACGCCGGCGCGAACTCATCCGGCACTCGAGGGCGCAGCGCATCGGCTTCGCGCCCCATGACATCGATGCGTTCCTGCATTTCGGCGAGCGCAGCCGTATGGCGACGGTCCGCATCCGCGAGCTGAGCGGCAATCACGTCGAGCATGGCTCTGAGTTCGGAGCGGTTCTCACCCCCGCTTTCCGGATAGTCAGCGCTCAGTTCCGAATTCGACATTTTCCCCTCGAGGCAACGCAATGCTGACGGTCCGGGAGAACGCAATGTCAGCGGGATGGGACAATCGCAGGCGTCCTACCGCGCGGGGCAAATGCGAACATAAGGACGCGGCACAAGTCATGGCTCGCTGAAACAATCGGAGCATCCCAGTAAACGCCGGGTTAAGGGCCGTGCTAAAATGATAAAATTTTTAAATTACAATGCCTTATTGTGCCGTTCGCCCCGCGCATTGAACACCTTGAGCAGAATAAATTTGGCATCTCGAGAACAATGATTCGGCATCTGCGAGCACAACGCCCGACTTGTGATGCGCCTACAGCGAAACCATTTCGGTGCTTAGCGCCAATGCGGAGGACTTGAGACATGACCCTAAGGACGATGCGAGCGGCAGGTATCGGATTGCTGATCTTGCCGGTGCTCGCAACCCTTGCGACAGCGCAGCCTGCACCGGATGATTCGAACGCGAGGGGACGCTATTCGATGTTGCCCCTCGATGGCGGCATCATGCGCCTCGATAGAGAAACCGGCGGCGTCGCAATATGCGCGCGCGTCGGCAACGAACTGGCTTGTAGGGCCATCGAAGACAGAACAAACGTCCCGCAGGCTGATGAACTTGCGGCGCTGCGGGCCGAAAACAGGCAATTGAAGCAGCGCATCAGGGAGATGATGGCAGCCATAGAGTCCGGCGAATTGAAGCCGTCGATGCCGGACGGCTCCGGTCAGCGCGATCAGACACAGGGCGAACCGAATGCAGGGCCTCCCGGAGAGAAGCTTCAATTGCCGACCGACGAGCAGGTGGATCAGGCGCTCGATTACCTGTCGCGCGTCTATAAGAAGATCCGCGACCACGTGCGAGACCTCGACAAGGATTCGTCTCCTCCGGGCCAAGCCCCGGTCCAACCGCCGCTCTTGCGGCAGCCGCCCAGTGCACAACCGCCTGCCGCACAGTCGCCCGCGCCCGCCACGCCGCTCCCGAAGCTCAGCCCCTGAGACGCGGATCGAAGGGACAGAAGGCGGCGATGTTCGACAATGCCTAAGCTGAGCGCCCCGGTTGGAACTTCCGCGTTGCGCGAACGAGTTCGTGCACGATGCCGGGCTCCGTCATGGCATGGCCCGCATCGGCAACGATGCGCAAATCCGAAGCCGGCCACGCATTGTTGAGAAGCACGGCATTTTTCACCGGCGTCACCACATCGTAGCGCCCGTGCACAATGACGCCCGGAATGTCCCGCAGCCGCTCGGCCTCGAGCAGCAACTCGCCATCGCGACGGAAGAAGCCGGCATTGACGAAATAGTGGCTCTCGATACGCGCAAACGCCAGGGCATAGTGATCCGCACCGAAGCGCGCGACGCGTTCGGGCTCGGGAATAAGCGAAAGCGTCGTGCCTTCCCAGATGCTCCAGGCGCGGGCCGCGGCGTAACGCACGCTGAGATCCGGAGACGTCAAACGCCGATGATAGGCTGCGATCATATCGCTCCGCTCGTCCTGCGGAATGAGCCGCTGAAATTCCGCGAACGCTTCAGGATAAATCCAGCTGCATCCCTCTTGATAGAACCAGCGGAGTTCCGCCTGCGTCAGCAGGAAGATACCGCGCAGGATCATTGCTGAGACGCGTTCGGGATGCGTCTCAGCATAAGCAAGCGCGAGCGTCGACCCCCAGGATCCACCGAACAGCTGGAAACGCTCGATGCCGAGTTCGACGCGAATGCGTTCGATATCCGCGACGAGATCGGGCGTCGTATTATCGTCAAGCGACGCGTTCGGCGTCGAGCGGCCGCAACCGCGCTGATCGAAAAGCACGATGCGGTATCGAGCGGGGTCGTGAAAGCGCCGCATGGTCGGATTGCTGCCGCCGCCCGGACCGCCGTGCAGGATAATGACGGGCTGACCGTCGGGATTGCCGCACTCTTCGATGTGCAGCGTATGGCCTCCGCCAACCGAAAGCCGATGCTCGCGATAAGGCGATAGAGGCGGATAGAGATCCAATCGGTCACGAACTGTCATGAAGGCTCTTCAGCTTGCCGGATGCACGAACCATCCTAGACGATGGCGTACGGCGGTGGGCACAATTATGTGCGAGCATGCTTCCTGAGCTGCAATCGTTGCATCTCGCGATCGTAAATAATCTCTCCGCCGGGAACCCGCATATCGCGCACGATCGACAGCGCGTGACGGTTGGCTTCGGGCCGCATCATGCTCGTCATCAGCGCGAGGCCTAGAGAAACGGGAAGGCCGAGGATGCCGGCGATGGGGCTCGGCGTCGAGAGCGTGCCCATCTCGCTCATGAAAATGGCCAAGGCTGCCGCGACGAAACCGGATAGAACGCCCGCGATGGCGCCGCCGACAGTCAGCCTCTTCCACCAGATCGATAGCAGCATCACCGGAAACAGGCTCGCACCCGTGATCGAGAGCGCCCAGAGCACGAGGCGCAACGGATCGGTCGGAGCCGCAATAGAGAGCGACGCGCCACAAATGGAGACGACGCCGATGAATCCCCTCACCACCCACACGCGGTTTGAAGCCGACGGCGGTTCCCACGACATGCCTTGCACGACATCCTCGCCGAGCACGGTCGCCAGCGAAACGGTAGTGGCGCTCGCGGTGACGAGAGCCGCCGCAAGTGCTCCGGCAAGCAGAAGGTAAAAGAACGCCGAAGGTAGGCCGACCGCGACAGGAAGCGAGAAGAGCACGCCATCCCGGTCGAACTTCAAGCCGTCGAAGCCGAGCTTCGTGGCCCTTTGATCGAAGGTGACGAAATGATCGGCGGCCGCTTGGAACAGCCACTGTGGCAAGGGACCGAGCCTCTCCTCCCTCACGACATCGAGTGTGAAATCGCGCATGAAAACGGCGACCGACGAAATCGTCAGCAGCGCGAGCCCCGAGAACACCGTCGCCCACCCGAGAGATTTCCGCGCTTCATAAACGCCCGGCGACGCGGCCACCCGCGGCAATAGCCAGGGAGCCGTGCTGATGCCCGTTGCAATCGCAAACGTCCCGATGATGAAGGCCAGAGGACCGATCGCCCCGAAAGGCTGAGTGTAGGGCTTCGTCAGCGCCGAGAAGCCTTCGGGCGGCAGCTGAAAGGCCAATGGCCAGACGCGCACCAGCTGCAAGCCCTCATTCACTTCATTGCGCACCAGCCCACGCACCATCGGCCCGTTCGCGAGCTGCGGGATCGGCAGGCTCGTGACGATGACGCTGACCGTCGTCGCCACGGCAAGCAAGGCGAGGAAAAGTGCGATCGATTGCGCCACACCCGCCCACGTGAACGAGCGCTTTCCGCCGGCGCCGGTGGAAATCGCGATGGTGAGCGCGAGCAGGCAGATGAGGACATTGGCGCTGCCGCCGGTCAGCCGCTGGGCGACGTTGCCGCCCATCCGAAGTTCGGCCGAGAGGACCAAAAGCATCGGAACGGCCGCGACGGCGGCGGTCACAATCCTGAGGGACCGGCTCTCGAACCGCCGCCCGAGGTAGCTTGGAACCGTGAAGGCGCCGAACTTTCGATAGAAGGGCGCAAGCGCAATTGCCATGAAGACGAAGCCAGTGAGCGTGCCGATCAGTAGCACGAGGGCATCGAACCCGGCGAAGAAGAACGCTCCGGTTCCGGCGACGATCAACGTTCCGCCCAGCGCCGAAGCCGCGAGCAGCAGCCCCGTATAGGCGGCAGGCACGCGGCGCCCAGCCGCAAAAAAGCAGAGCGTCTCGTTCGTCGCGACCGAAAGCCCGATCGCGCCGTAAATGAGAATGGGCCCAGCGAAGATCGCCAGTCTCAGCAGATGCTCATCGAGGCTCAGCTGCTCGAAAATCAAGACGAGCAGAAAGAGCGCCGTGTAGAGCGCCGCGAAGATGCTGAAATACGTGCCGAGGCGGGGATTTATCATCCTCGCACGGGGAGCGCCGAACGCCATAGTCCGCCTCACATGTCTTCATGGGCGCCATGCCAGTGATCGATGGCATTTTGGCGATTGACGTAGCTCGCAACCGTGATCAGCGCGACCACGAAGAACCCGTGGGCGGCGAGAAAGTACCCCAGCGGAAAGCCGAGAAACCTGCTGGCATTCAACTGTTCGGCATAAAGTGGCAAAATGATAACGAGGGCGATGAACGGGATGATGCTCGCCAGGACTTGCCACTTGGTATGGCGCCAATAGGGCTTGCGTTCCTTGCGTTCGATCATCCGGCTTGATCCCCCTCGCCGCCCGTCGGACCTCCCAAACAGGTCCTCGGCTTACCGCACTATGCCCAGCCGCGGCGACCCTTGTCTAACGATCCAATACCCAAAACGGCGTGGCGCGACGTTGTCCTACCGGGTGCCATCCTTTAAGTTCTGTACGAGTCGTTGCAACACTGCACCACTTTCCGCGACGGCCGCTTCAATTGTTCGCCTCGTCATGACGACAACTAAACTCCTGAATTAGCGTCGCGTGAGATCGGTCGGAAATATCATCTGAGAAGGACATCGCAATGGGCATAGTCAACGAGTTCAAAGAATTTGCGATGCGGGGCAACGTTATCGACCTCGCCGTCGGCGTCATCATCGGTGCCGCATTCGCACCGATCGTTGCCACGCTCGTCGACAACATCGTCATGCCGCCGATCGGCTATCTTCTGGCCGGCGTCGACTTCTCGAGCCTCGCCGTCAAGATCCCGACACCGACCGAGCCGGTTCTGATCAAGTACGGCATCTTCCTGAACGCCGTCATCAAATTCCTCATTACGGCGTTCGCAATCTTCCTCCTCATCAAGCTGATCTCGCTCATACAGAAGCCGAAGGCGGTTACCGCGCCCGCCCCCACGCCATCTGAGATCTACCTCAAGGAAATTCGCGACCTTCTCGAAAAACGGACGACCGCACCCTGACCCTGACCCGGCACGCATGCGCGTTCAGCGAGCGTCAAGAAAATGCGCGCTCGCTGTTCCCTCGCCCGTGGCGCGGGCTCTCTACTGCTTGACGTTGTATTGCACCTGTTCGCCGACCCAGCCGCTCACGCTCAAGCTGATCGGTGAGCCCTTGCGCTGGTCGACCGCCGACCGCGTCGCTTCCAGATCGTTGATCCGCTGCTCCACATCGGCGGAAGGCTTGGCGGCACCCATGCCCGCCGCCTTATCGATATCCTGATTGATCTTCGCGGCCAGCGCCGGGTCATGTGGCAGGGTTTGAGACCCGAAATCGTCGGCGCGAGCCGCCGCACCCAGCCAGCAAGACACGACAGCAGCCGCGACGCAGAGATTTGCTGTAATGAGCTTCATCGTCTCACCCCCATCAACGCATAAGCTTCTATCACGCTTCTGAAACGTGGCTTCTAAAAATTTCCGCCGTAGCCGCGTCGGAAAGTCTGAACTGCGTTTAGGCTCGACGCTAGCCTTTCCGCCCGAGGGTGTATTCCCGACGCTCATCACACCATCGAGGCAAGCCGCGCAAACACCTCATGCGATAATTTGAGCTCGGCCGCCGCCAAATTTTCACTGAGATGCGCGAGCGAGGAAGTACCTGGGATCAGCAGAATGTGCGGCCCGCGCCGCAGCAGCCACGCCAGAGCCGTCTGCATCGGCGTTGCGCCGAGTTCCGCGGCGATCTCCGACAACGCCGACGACTGCAAAGGCGTAAAGCCACCGAGCGGGAAGAACGGCACATAGGCGATGCCGAGATTTTCCATTTCGTCGATCAGCGCATCATCGTCACGATGCGCAATGTTGTAGAGGTTCTGGACGCAAACGATATCGGCAAAAGTCCGTGCCTGCTTGAGCTGGTTCGACGTCACGTTGCTGAGACCAATCTGCCGGACCAGTCCTTTGCGTTGCAGCTCGGCCAACGCCATCATCTGCGGCTCGAGCGAACTCTCGACCGGCCCGTGAATGCCGCCGACGCGCAGATTCACAACCGCGAGCTGATCGACCTTGAGGTTGCGGAGATTGTCGTGCACCGCGCGGGTGATATCGGCCGGCGAGAGAGCCGGAATCCAGGAGGCGTCCTCCCCGCGCACCGCCCCGACCTTCGTCACGATCACGACGTTATCCGGATACGGATGCAGTGCCTCGGCAATGATCTGGTTAGTGACGTGCGGGCCGTAAAAGTCGCTGGTGTCGATGTGATTGACGCCCCGCGCGACAGCTTCCCTGAGCACGGCAAGCGCGGCGTTCCGATCCTTCGGCGGTCCGAACACGCCCGGTCCCGCGAGTTGCATGGCGCCGTAACCCATGCGGTTCACGGTCCGGTCGCCCAGTGAATAGGTCCCAGCGGCAGTGATATCAGTCATCGCAAGGTCTCCAAGATAGGACAGCGGCAAAGCCGTTCGCGGGTATCGCCCGAAAATCCGGCTTCATCGGCATCACCAATGTAAAGCGATCGACGACGCCGAAATGACGAAACCGCCAGACGGACGATTTCCCAGACGGACGATCTCGAAGCGCTTGCTGGATCGTCGATAAAGTGTCAAAACCCGGGCCGCAGGGCCGCGGGCGTAGTTCAATGGTAGAACGGCAGCTTCCCAAGCTGCATACGAGGGTTCGATTCCCTTCGCCCGCTCCAGTATTTTGAAAATCTCCGAAATCCCACAGTTGAGCGGGAGAGCGTTCAGGCCCCGGCTCGATGGGCGTCCAAATCGATAATGTTGTCGCCCGGCGGATTGATGGGGGAGAAGTTCGTCACCTTGTTGCTGTCGCAGACATAGAGCCACTTCGCATCGAAGAGTTCGCCATCACGAATATAGCCTAGAATGGCTCCGTGCTTGGGACGCCAAAAAAGCGTCGGCGGCAATTCCGTACCCAGCTTCACCCAATCGGGCTCGACGTATTCTCCGACAGGCTTCCAATGGATCATCATGTCCTCGGCTTCTTCCACAGTGAACGCAACCGGCCCTGATTCCCAGGCAGAGTCCATCTTTAGATAGGCTTATGGGTCGCCTTTGCCAGGCTGTCCTGGCTACCCTCCGGCCCGCAAAAGTTGCACCGCGCAATCTGCCGCATAAATGGCGAAGCCGACTCAAGCCTATTCCAATGCATTCCGGCCATTTCCTGTTCCAGAGATGACCGGGATGACAGCAACCGAGGCAAGAATAGCCACGATTGGCGGTGAACTTCGCCGGCCCCGATAATAATTCGGGGACTTGGAACGAGCTTACACATTGTGGTCACATAGCGTGACCAAAGCCTTTGCCACAAAACGTCAACACGCGTTGCACTTCTGAACCAGAGGATAGCCTCCCATGAAATTGAATTTGAAGAATACGTTGATCGCCGCCGCCTTTGCGGCAGTACCGTTCTCGGCGCAAGCGGCTGACGCGGACAAGAGCGTCGAACTCGCATTCCTGCCGAGCGCGCAGGACGTCACGTTGCTCAACGAAGGCGGCAAGTTCGTCACCGTCGATATGAAGAAACTCGCGAAGGGCGATAAGTGCCATCTGGAAAAGGACGCCGTCATCATGAAGGTCGGCCCGGGCGCCGAACCGGCGACGACGCGCGTCCGCTACGCGGCTCCCAATCTCAGCCATGGCGGATGCCCGTTCATGACGGAGTTTGAAATTCCGGATGCTGACTACACGGCTGCTCGCACCGCATTCACGGCGAAGACGGATGAAGCCTCGAAGAAGATCGACGATCTCAAGAAACAGCTCGGCGACAAGTGGAATGAGCTGACGCAGCAGAAGCAATAATGGCACAGAAAGCGAAAGGCCTCGGCTATTTGGCCTTTCGCTTTTTCCTCAACGGCTCTTTCCTGAGGAGCGAGATCAGATAGATGCCGAGCGCGATCGGCACGCCGATTGCCAAGATCATCTTTATATCTTCAAGCATCGCACGCTCTCCTTCGACGATCAGGGATCAACTCACTAGCACACGCGCGAGCGGGCCTCCCAAGTCCATCACCTTGCAAGAATGATCCCATCTCGCTTTTAGCGCACCTGATGTCCAAAATCATCAGCCGAGCAATCATGCCGGTGAGCAGCGACGTCAAAAAAGAAAAGGCCGGGAAGACAATATCCTCCCGGCCTCAAAACTTGCCACTCGTTCAGCAGCCACGCAGCGCCAAGCACCTATTAAAGTAGGGGCCGCCGACTTGCCATTGATTGGCACACATCTCCTGCACGGCATCGCAACTGTTGACACCGCGATAGGGCGGGCCACCAGGACCGCCTGGGCGGTCCGGCCAGCCAAAATGCTGCGTGCGTTGAATCATCGATTGAACAGGCGGCGCCTTTGTAAAACTCGGCTCCGCAACCGCGGAAGTCGCAACCACGCCGACGCCACATGCAATCAACCCGAACACTATTTTTTTCATTGTGCGTCTCCTTGCTTGAAAGCACGAAGATTGCTTGGAAGCATCACGACTCTACTGCCGTTTCGACACCAAAACGAATTTCCGAACTTCGCGCTGAACATAGGGTTCATAAGCGAACTCCTTTGAGCCGCGATTCATGACGCACCGCACGCGTCAACGAAGTGCAATAAGCGTCATCAAGCCCTTCGGAGAGGCTCAGTTACGTCAACGGACATTCGGCTCCGGTGCGTTTGCAGAAGACGTGCACCGCGCAAAAAAGAAGCCGGGAGGCTGATACCTCCCGGCCGCGAAAAATGAAGTCGAATTCAAGTCAGCAGCCGTGACGCCACATGCAGCGGCGGAACCCAGGACCGCCCCAACCCCAGCGTTCCGCACAGAGATGGCGCACGCCATAGCAGCCACGATATCCATAGCCATAGCCGTAACCCCAGCCCGGTCCGCGCCAACGTGGACCCCAGCCGCGATGCCAGCGATGATAGTAGTAGGCCTTCTGCACCATCGTTTGGGATGCAGCGGCAGCAGCTGCTGCTGGGAACATCGGCTCTGCCGATGCCGCGGTCGTGAACAGAATGCTGCTGAGTGCAATAAATCCAAGCGCAACTTTTCTCATTGGATGTCTCCATTGCTTTAGAAGCAAGAGCCATCCTTAACGGAAAAATTCGTGCAATTTGTGCGCTTACGAGAATGTATTTAAATGCATGAAAACCTGAACATCCGTTCACGGATCAGCCGCAATCGGTGACTGTTCCCAGAGTCAGGAAATATAACCTCGCGGCAGGAACTTTCCCCAGACTACAGAGCACCTGCTACGGATTGGGTTGCGTCGCCAAAGGTTGAGCAGGAGCCGCAGGAGCGCTAGCTGTCGGAGGCGTCACTCTCGGATTCATCTGCCCATAATAATAGGCGGTCACGCACAGCGCGAACGCGATGAGCAGCACGGCCACCAGCACGTTGAGGGTATTGTCTGTTCGCCTCACGGCTGCATCGAAGCTGCGGCCTTCACTCCAGAATGCCATGTTCGCTCTCCTCGGTTAAGGCGTGTTCGGCTTCGGAGCGTCGGATGCGACAAGCGCTGCAGGCGATGTCAAAGCAATCCCTGCGTCGTCGGTGAGGATACGCCCGTACATCAGAACCGAAACGAGCACGATGCCGAGAACGAACGCGACGCCTAAGCCCACCAGAGTGACGCGCCGCGCTTCCTGCCGCGCCAGAGCTTCATCGGCATCATCGATGAAATCGTGCTGTTGATCCAACGCCATGGCGCGATCCTCCAAGCGGCTCTTTAGAAGAACGGCGCGCGATGAACGTGGTTCCGGGAAATCTGCTTATTGATCCGCACAAAGAAAAAGAGAGCGGCCACGTAAGCCGCTCTCTTCTTTGAGCTTATCGCTCATTGACAGAACCATTTGGGGACGGCGCGGTTCTGCCGGCGACCGATCAAACCTCTGGGGTAGAGGTTGCCATGTAGATCCATGGGCAACAACTACTCAGCACAAATGCTGCTGTCGGCATCCGCTAAGCAATCTGATTTGGGTGCTGATGGTCAAGCCTGACGTAACTAAGGCGCCAACCGGATAAAAGATTGAGCTGCGCCGGACACACACCCCGGCGCCGGCCGCGGCCACCATGACGCGGGAAGGGAACCACCGGCCATCGACAACGTTTTCGCCTCCGGAGCGCGGCATAAGCCCCGCTTTGTTAGGGTGCCGGCTCGGTGCGGACGAGCCGGCATCCCATTGGCTTGGAATGGACATGCAGACCACGTGCTACACTTCGGATGAACTGAAAAAACTCGCGCGCATCATAAGCGATATCCTCGCGGAAACGCGCAGCCGATTTCCGGAGCTTTCGACCGATGATGTCGTGCAACGTGTTTGCGCCATCGCCGATCAAGGCGAGCGCGACATTGCGAAATTCCGCCAAGCCCTGGTGATGGACGCGGCCTGAGCAGACAGATGAGCGAGCCAGAGCGGCTTGAGCCGGCAACCCCGCAACCGGCCCGCCAGCAACCGGCCCTCATGGCTCACGCCCTTTGCAGCATGCCTTCGGCGTTTTGCAGATACCATGCGTAGGTCTCCGCGAGACCCTGCATCAGACGCTTGCGTGGCTTCCAGCCGCTTGCCGAAAGACGCGAAACGTCGAGAAGCTTGCGCGGTGTCCCGTCGGGCTTCGAGGGATCTGTGACGATCTTCCCTTCAAATCCGACGACACGGCAGATCAGCTTCATGAGCTCCAGGATCGTGATGTCTTCGCCCGAGCCAATGTTGACGTGCTGCGCGCCGGAATATGTCGTCAGCAGATGCACGATCGCATCCGCTGCATCGTCGACATGCAGGAACTCGCGGCGAGGCGTGCCGCTGCCCCATATCGAAACCGTTGTAGCGCCGTTGAGCTTGGCCTCGTGCGCCTTGCGCAGAAGCGCCGGAATGACGTGCGACGTGTCGAGACGAAAATTGTCGCCCGGACCGTAAAGGTTGGTCAGCATCACGGAAATGAAACCGGCCCCATATTGCGAACGATACGCTTCGCACAGTTTCAGCCCGGCTATTTTCGCAACGGCATAGCAGTCGTTGGTGGGCTCGAGAGGACCGCTGAGCAACGCGTCCTCACGTATCGGCTGCGGCGCGAACTTCGGATAGATGCACGAAGAGCCGAGAAATACCAGCTTCTCCACACCCGCGCGAAATGCGGAGTGGATTACATTCATCTCGACGGCGAGATTTTCATAAAGGAATTCCGCCGGGAAAGTGCTGTTCGCCTGAATGCCGCCGACCTTGGCGGCCGCGACGATAACGGCGTCGGGCCGCGCCTCGAACATGAAACTGCGAACTGCGGCCTGATCGAGAAGATCAAGACGCTCGCGCCCGACCGTGAGCAGATCGCAAGGCTCGCTTTGCAGCCGGCGCAAAAGCGCGCCACCCACCATCCCGCGATGACCGGCAACGAACACGCGTTTTCCCGAGAGATCATAAATCATCTGCACATCGCGATCGCTTAGGCTGATCGGTCCAATCGCCAATTCTCTCTATCGACGAGACGCAAATCGGCATCTACCATCTCAGCGACCAGTTCGGCAAATGACGTCCTGTGCCGCCAACCGAGTTTGGCGAAGGCCTTCGAGGGATCGCCAAGCAGGAGATCGACCTCCGTCGGACGAAAGTATTCCGGGTCAACGCGCACGAGCACTCTGCCACTCTTCGCATCGCGCCCGACTTCATCGGCACCTGCGCCCTCCCAGCGCAGAAGACGGCCCGCTCTTTGAAAGGCGAGTTCGACGAATTCGCGCACGGAATGCGTCTCGCCCGTCGCGAGAACATAGTCGCCCGGCTCATCCTGCTGCAGCATGCGCCACATGCCGTCGACGTAGTCGCGGGCGTGACCCCAATCGCGCTTCGCATCGAGATTGCCGAGATAAAGCGTGCGCTGCACGCCTTTCTCGATCGCCGCCACGCCGCGCGTAATTTTGCGCGTGACGAAGGTTTCGCCCCGGACCGGACTTTCATGATTGAAAAGAATGCCGTTCGAGGCGTGTAGCCCGTAGGCCTCGCGGTAGTTGACCGTAATCCAATAGGCATAGAGCTTGGCAACGCCGTAGGGAGATCGCGGATAGAACTGCGTCGTCTCCGATTGGGGCGTCTCACGGACACTGCCGTAAAGTTCCGACGTCGAGGCTTGGTAGAAACGGGTCGACCTGGCAAGTCCTAGAATGCGGATCGCCTCGAGCAACCGCAGCGTCCCGAGCGCATCGGCATTGCCTGTGTATTCCGGTGTTTCGAAGCTAACGCCGACGTGACTTTGCGCGGCGAGATTGTAGATTTCATCAGGCCGAATTTCCTGAACGAGACGGATAACGTTCGTCGTATCCGTCAAATCCCCGTAGTGGAGATGAAAGCGCGTTACCCGCTCCCGCGGGTCGGAATAGAGATCGTCGATGCGCTCTGTATTGAAGGATGAGGACCGCCGCTTTATCCCGTGAACCTCATAGCCCTGCTGCAGAAGGAGACGCGCGAGGTACGATCCGTCTTGCCCGGCCACGCCGGTGATAAGTGCCGTCCGTCTTCGCTCTGCCATATGCCCCTCGCCCGCCCCACGACCTAAGATAGTACTTAGATCCTATATACCCGTATTGGATGCAATAAGAAAATTGATTCCACCCTAGATTGTTGGACGCTTTCTGGTGGACAACGAAGCTTTGGGGAGGCGGGACTGCGCGCAGCATCCGTGCGGGCTGCAGCGCAGCGCGAAGAAACGGAACCGATTGTCACCGTTCCGTTACAGGAGGGAAAATGCGCGCGGAACCCTCAACCGCTTCCCGCGTTGGCGATGGAACGCGCGGTTGGGAGCCAGTCATGACCGTTGAGAGTCTCGCAGTCAGCAATAATGAGCCTGCCGAGCTATTCGATGCACGAACCCGCATTGCACGTCTCGAAGCCAAAGTGCAGCAGGCTGATTATCTTCTCGCCGAAGCCTTGGCTTCGGCCGTTGACTACGACGATATGATTCGAAAACTGCAGATGGCCCAACAAACGTTCAAAGAGGCCATGAGCCAGGAAAGCGGCCTTCTGCGCGCCTAGAGCAATTCCAGCAAAAGTGTGCAACGGTTTTGCGTCCGGAATTGCGTCAAAACAAAAGGCTAGGACGTTTTCGCGATTCAAAGAAAAGCGGAAACGCTCTAGACCGGCTCCGCATGCACGATGCGATATTGGTACGGCAAGTCCGCACAGTAATGAAGGCCTGCCTGCTCCGCCGCTTCAAACGACTCGAAGGCGCCCTGGATCACTTCGTTGCCACCACCGAAGCACCCCTCGTCGTCGCCACGACAGGATTCACACCAGACGACCACGCGAAATTTTTCCATCATCCACCCCGTGAAACGCTTCGCACGAGCAAATTGACCTGCATGCCGTGCAAGCCCTTTTTCTGATTTGCCTTCTGAATTTCGAATGAATGCATCCGTGAACTTCATGTGCAGCCGATCACGGATTGCGAATGGAGAAACGGATCTGGCCCCACGGGCGAAATCCCCATTCGATCGGACACGTTGAAAGCCGCGCTTGCGAAGGGTTACACGCACCCGGCCGCGCATGAGCCATTCGTTTTTTGCAAGCGGTGTGAACAAGTGCCGCATCCGCCGTGTCAATTCAGCCGCACGGGCTTGAATGTAGATGAACGGACGTTTATCTCGCCGGACTCGTTTCCAGGAACGCAGCCACCTTTGAGTTCAAGAATGCCGAAGCAGGCAACGAAAATCCGGTTCGATGAGATCGAGACAGCCGCGTCGGACGGCTACTATGTCTTTCTCACACTCTTATGCGCGGTCGCCGCAACGACGTGCGCGATCCTCCTGAGTGTCGGTATCGAAATGCTCGGCTGAGACATCGATCCGGCTGAGCATTTGTTGAGAAAGAGCGCCATCCCAAGATTTGTGAGCGGCGACGCTGGCGGGATAATTGCGCCCTCGCCTCAATGAGGTACTTTTATAGTGCCACGAGCGTCACGAGCTCGCGGTCAATTTCAAAGGTAGCGCGCTGGTTCGACGAATGGCTCGTGTATCGAGAAAAAATAAGATTCTGGCAGCGATCGCGGGCCGCGTGGTCGTCGGGCTGATCAACACCGTCAAAAAGACCTCTCGACCGATCTACCAGCCTGTCACGTTCCTTGACGATCTTCGCGCTCAGGTCCCCTTCATCTTCGCCATGTGGCACGGCCAGTTCATGATGCTGGCCGACGTCAACACCCGTGAATACAACGTCGCCGCCATGGTTTCACGACACGGCGACGGCGAGATCGTCGCACATTTTCTGCGCCCCTTCGGCATCTCGGCAATTCGTGGTGCAGGAGCAGGTCACCGCAAACGGGACCGCGGCGGCGCGTATGCCCTGCGAGCGGCTGTGCGTGCCCTCGAGGCAGGGACGATCGTTGCCATGACGGCGGACGTCCCACCCTCAAAGCCGCGTCACGCCGGTGAAGGCATCGTCATGCTGGCACGCCTCTCCGGCCGCCCGATCATCCCGATCGCTGCCGCGACCTCGAGATTTTTCGTACTCAACTCCTGGAGCAGGATGACCATCAATCTGCCGTTCTCCGATCTTGCTCTCGTCGCCGGAGATCCGATTTTCGTTGCTCCGGACGCCGATGCAGCCGAACTCGAAAACAAGCGGCGCGAGGTCGAGAATGCACTGAATGCCGTGACGAGCCGGGCCTACGAAATCGCGCAGGCAACCGAGCCGAAGCTCGAGGCTTCGACGTCGCAAGAGACGAGTACCAGAAACACCTGAGTAGGCGTCACGTCATTCGGCGGCGACGGTTAGATGCACTTCCTGCTCACGGCTACGCAGCTTTTCCTCTTCCGCACTCATATAGCCTCGCAGGCGCGGCACCGCGTCGACAGTCTTCGCGAGCTGCATCTGGAAGACCATGAGTCCGCCGTAGCGGAACCCGGCTTCCGCCGCCGCGAGATAGAATTCCCACATTCGGCAGAAACGCTCGTCTAGCACGGCGGCCGCTTCCTCGCGCCGCGCCAGAAACCGGCTGCGCCACGCTGAAAGCGTGTCCGCATAGTGAAGCCTAAGAATCTCGACATCCGTAACGATGAGCCCCGCCCTCTCGATTGCGGGAAGCACCTCGGCGAGGGACGGAACGTAGCTGCCCGGAAAGATATATTTCGCGAACCAGGGATTCATCGCGCATCGCCCATCCATGCGGCCGATGGAATGGATCAGCGCCACGCCGTCGTCCTTGAGATTTCGCCGGACGACGTCGAAGTAGGTGTCGTAATCCCGGAGACCGACATGCTCAAACATGCCGACGGAGACGATCCGGTCGAAGCTATCGCTGAGCGCACGATAGTCTTCGAGGCGGAATTCGACATGCGAGCTGAGGCCACGCTCGCTTGCCCGGCGTTGCGCCACCTTGAGCTGCTCGGGCGATAGAGTCAGCCCGGTGACGTTGGCGCCTGCGATATCGGCAAGATAAAGCGCGAGGCCACCCCAGCCGCTCCCGATGTCCAGAATTTTGGCCTCGGGCTTGATGAGGAGCTTCGCCGCGATATGCCTTTTCTTGGCGAGCTGAGCTGCGTCCAGGCTCTGCCCCGGAACCTCGAAGTATGCACACGAATATTGACGGTCGGAATCGAGAAACAACGCATAGATGCGATCGTCGATATCGTAATGGTAATGAACATTGGTCCGCGCCCGGCGCCGCGAGTTTCGCAAGTTCCACCGTCCGACTGTATTGCGCAAAATGCTGCGCACATGCCCGAACTGCGGCGGCGTGAGACTATGTAGATTCCGGCCCAAGAGTTCGAGCAGATCGTAAATCGACCCGCCGGAGATCTTCAACCGCTCGTCTGTGAAGAGTTCACCGAGCGCCATTTGGGGATTGAAGAACAGCTCTAGTCCGGCCCTGGAATCCATCAACTTGACGATCAGCGGCAGCCCGCTTCCGTCGCCCGCCGAGAGCCGCTCGCCGTCCGGAAGCTCAAGCGTTAAAGAGCCCTTTTGAACGCATCGATTGAGAAGGGATTGTAATGCGCGTTTCATCGGTGATGCACAGCTCAAGCCGAACAACCAAGCAAAACAAACCGGAAGGCTGTCTGGTTCCCAACCAAACACCATCCGCCAACAGGAACCTAAAAGACCATCTCCGGTTTTTCACGCGTATTGGGGCAACGCAGTAAAGTCAGTCTAAAGGATTGTCGTTTGCGCCAGAGCCAAAAGCAATCGAAACATGAGCCCAAACATCGTCCGCACAGCGTTCACAAGAGATCGCAGAACCGGTCGAAGCACCTGTGGTCTGCCGAGGTGACCGCACATAGCGACGCGCTCGATCTGGAAAACCACGTGTTTGCGCGCAAGCCAGCCGAGATCGCGCAATCGCTGAAGCGCTCCGCCGAACGAAGCCACAGACGGAAGACGACGCCGTTCCAGTCGGCGATGTCCATGCTCAATTTCTACATTAATCGCGCGGGCAAAAACCTGACGGCGAAACGCCGGCAATCTCTCGATCGCGCCAAAGACGAGCTGCGAAAAGCCTTCGGCAAGACGAAATAGCTACCGTGGCGGCTTTTCAATGCCCTGGCTCAAACTGACCCCGTGCGCAGTTTTCTCCCAATAAAAAGGTCGAAGCATGAGATCGATGATTGCACGATACGCCGCCAATGAAATCGCGAGCCAATAGACCGGCAGAAACAAAATGGAAATGAGCGGTCGCGGCGTTCCCGCCCTGGCCGACGTGACCGCGATGAGCGACGCCGCCGCAATATACCCCGTCGCGAAATTCACCCCGCACAGCCACAGCAAGAAATTGCTGTCCGGCAGCACGCGCATCCCGAGCGCGCCATATATCGCGGCGAAGACATAGAACCAGGGATGACAAAGCATCGAGACGAGCATCGCGCAGATCGTCACCTGAAAACCGGCAAACCGCCACGGACCAAGATCGCGCCACAGGCGCGTGGGACGGCGCATGTGCACGAGATACGTCTGCATCCAGCCCTTGATCCACCGCGTGCGCTGTCCGAGCCACGCCCGCCACGTCGTCGGCGCTTCTTCCATCGTCTCGGAATCGATGATCGACACTTCGTATCCGAGGCGCGCTAGGCGAATTCCGAGATCTGCGTCCTCCGTGACGTTGAACGGATCCCAGCCGCCGCATTTCAGAAGCACATCGCGCCTGAAATGATTTGACGTCCCGCCGAGTGGAATTGGCCAGCGCAGGTAATCGAGCGCCGGAAGCAAGCCGCGAAAGAGCGCCGCATACTCGAGCGCGAACTGCCGGCTGAAAAAAGTTTCGTTCGCATTCGCAACGGCAAGCCGCGCCTGCACGCACGCGAGCCGCGGCCCTCCCTCGATGAATGCGTGCGCAGCCCGGCGAAGTTGACCAGGTTCCGGCTGATCCTCCGCATCGAAGACTGCGACGAGCACGCCGCGCGCATCCTGCAACGCATAGTTCAGCGCTCGAGGCTTGGTCTTTGGCTGCCCGGGCGGAACCGTTACCGTTCGCATGTTCGGATAGAGCTTTGCGCCCGCGATCGCACGCCGCGTCGCATGATCGTCCGCCTCGGTGATGAACAGGATCTCCAAGAACTCATGCGGATAGTCGAGACCTGCGAGGGCATCGACCAGGCCGGGCACGACCGCGACTTCCCGATAAAGCGGAATGAGCACCGAAAACGTCGGGAGCCATTTGTCGTAGCGGCGGTCGAAGGCGCGAGGTTTCGATCGTCCCCGGCGGCTCCTGAAAGCACGCCAAAGCGCTGCCAGGCGAAGCGCCGAAATCATGAAGAACGGGATCGTGATGGTCAGCGACCAGAGAACGAGGCCGAAGTCCTCGAGCAGGATCAGCCCTGCGGTCAATGCCGAAAGCGCCGAGAGGAGAACGGCGCGCTGCCACGCGAGAAGCGGAGAAGCCGCGGAAAAGTCCGGTGCCCGGCGCCTCAAGTCGTTGACCGCGCGGTCAAGTTGCCCAATATCGCGATGGAACTGCGAACGGGGAGACGCAGGTCCCCGCAGATGACCGCGCGACGTGCGGACAGCACGCACCGCCGGCGTCTTTGACCGAGCCCCGAACATTCAAGCCCCTGGTTGCCCCCGCGGCGACCGCCATCGCCGAGCCAGTGACAAACTATATGCTCAAGATGTGCAGATTTGAAAGATGTTCAAAGAGAAGGCCGCCGGATAAGACTGACGGCTATGGGAGCATGAGGAAGGCATGACGGCTCGCAAGCGCGTTCGAGACATTTTCCTCGCCGCCACGGCCTTCATGGCCTTGGCCATCGGTTATTCCGTCGAAGCGATGTCCGGCGACGCGGCGCCGGTGCGAGTTGCAGCAACGTCCACTCCTCCGGCCGACGATGCAGCGCCCACCCGCCGGGTCGTCATCCGCTTCCTGACCGACAGCGACTTTCCACCTTTCAATTTCTACGACGAGGACGGCGTGCTTGTCGGCTTCAACGTCGATCTCGCACGGGCCATTTGCTTAGAGCTCGGCACGTCCTGCGATATCAAAGCCCGCCCCTGGGAAGAGCTTTTCACCGACCTGAAAAAAGGCGAGGCCGATGCCGTCATCGCCGCACACAAGGTGACCGTATCGGCGTTGAAGGACGTCGACTTCACCGACCGCTATTTCCACACGCCCGGCCGGTTCGCCGGGCGCAAGGACGAGCCGCAAGTCGAAATGTCTCCAAGCGGCCTAGATGGAAAGCGCATCGCCGTCGCGCGCGGCACCGCACACGAGGCTTTCGTCAAAGCCTTCTTCCGCGACAGCCCGCTGGCAATATACGAGAACGCCGATTTGGCGCGCGAGGCGCTCGCGGCTGGGAAGGCCGATTTCATATTCGACGACGGCATATCCCTCGCCTTCTGGCTCAATGGAACCTTATCGCGGCAGTGCTGCGAAATGCGCGGCGGCCCCTACTTGGAGCCGAAATTCTTCGGCGATGGTATCGCAATCGCCGTACCGAAATCCGATCCCGGAATTAGGCTCTTGCTGAACAAAGCTCTCGACCGGGTCAGGGCATCGGGGCGGTTCGAGGAACTCGTTCAACGCTACTTTCCCGTCAGAATTTATTGAGATTAATAGGCCTCGAAGCTGGGCGGCGCGCAAAAGCAGTCCTAACGCTTATTGTACGCGTCTAGCGGACGGTCTCAAGGCAGCCTTGTCGAGCGAATGATCAACGCCATTGCCCGAACAGTTCTTCTTGCCTTCCTGTCGGTGACGCTGTTGCCGGCGTGCGAAGGAAGCAGCGACGCGAATGCCGCCTATGGACGCAATTACCATTCGAGATACTCAGCCCGTGCCCGCTATAAGGCAGCCCGCATCTATCGCCGCAATCGCCTGCTGGCGATGCGCGCGGCAGCTGCCGCTGCTGCGGCTGCCAAAACGCAGACTGCGACGCAAGGAACGCCGCAACGCCCGGCGAAGCTCCTGACCAGGGACCAGATACTCGCATCCGACCCCGCGCGCCTCGAGCGCTTGGGTAACCGACTCATCGTCGGTTTCTCGAGCTTTTCCGAGGTGAAGCCGCTCGTCGAGAAAAAGGCGATCGCCGGCATCTTCATCACCGATCACAACGTACGCGGCCGGAAAGTCGCCGACGTCGCCAAAGACATTCAAGACCTGCAGGACATCCGAAGAGCGCAGGGCTTGCCACGTCTTATCGTGGCAGCGGATCAGGAAGGCGGATACGTATCGCGCCTTTCGCCGCCTCTCAAATGGCAACCGACGCTTGGCATGATCATCGCCAAGCTCAAGACCGACAGCGAGCGGGAGAAAGCTGTCCGCGACTACGCGGAGGCCCAAGCGCGCGAGCTCGATCGCCTCGGCATCACCATGAACTTCGGCCCCGTAGTCGACCTGCGGCTTGGCACACCGTCCCGCGATGACGGCGAGACGCGCATCTATTGGCGCGCCATCGACAGCGATCCCTATCTCGTCGCCAAAGTTGCCGGTTGGTATTGCGACACGCTGACGAAATTCAACATCATTTGCACGCTGAAGCATTTCCCGGGTCTCGGCAGGGTCGCGCGCGACACCCACGTCTCTTCGGGCGAACTCACCGCCAAACAAAGTCAGCTCGAACTCAGTGACTGGCTGCCGTTTCGCCGCATCATGACGGAGCCCGGAATTGCGACCATGGTCGGCCACGTCCGCGTCAATGCGATCGATAAGGCAACGCCCGCGTCGTTCTCCGATGCCGTCATCAACGGGGTCATCAGGCCGCGCTTCGAAAACGACGGACTTTTGATCACGGACGATTTCAGCATGGGCGCGGTGACCGGTTCGAAGGACGGATTGGGCGGAGCCGCCGTGAAAGCGCTGAACGCCGGCATGGACCTGATCCTGCTCTGCGCGCTCGATGCGCACTACGACGTCCTGATGTCGGCGTTGATCGAGGCGGATACCAAGGGCGAGATGGCGCTCGCCCGCGAGAACGAGTCCAGCGAAAGACTGAAGCGATACGTGTTCGTCGACGACCGAGAACTGCCGCCTGCGGCCCCGCTGCAGGCTGAGCGGACACCGCCACCGGTCTCGCCCTGAGCCGAACCGCCCTCCTTGATGTAGCGCCCCGAGGTCTAAAGCGGCGGCGACAGCTTGTTCGCCGGATCGCCAGCGGGGTTGGCAAGCCAGCGGCGATCGGCAGCAAGCGAATGACGAACGATCCACCACTTCCCGTCTTTGAGCGCATACTCCGCCGTATAGGTTCCTCCGAGAACCGCGCGCGTCCCCTTACGCTCGCCCGTGAGACGATAGACGACCGGACCGCTGACCACGGCGGTCCCGCAATCGGCGGTCAGCGATGATGGCCTGATCGAAACCGTCGGCCGCTTGACCAGCAGATCTTTGAAATAGGAGCGGATCGCCTCTTTCCCTTGGTAGGGTGGGCCGTCCTTGGTCGCGATCAGCGATGCCTCATCCGCATAAAGCGCCGAAACCCGATCCGGATCGCCGCTCGCGAATTCCGTCCGCCATCTGTTCAGGAGCTGTACGATCTCGACGTCCGACAGCTTGATGCACGCCGCGTCCGCCCGCACAGGACCAGCAGCGACCGAGACCGTCGCCGCCGTAAGGGCCGCGATCGATCCCAAGACAATCAATTTGAGCGCGCGGCCGAAGATTGCCGGTTCGTTCATGCGTGTTAGGTCTCCCCACCCTTCTCGTTTTCACGATTCCCCGCCAAAAGGCGACCACCACCTCGCGCTCATCCGACCGGCACACCCAGCGGCAGCCGCAACCGAAAAACAGGAGCCCCCTCTCCCCCGCGACGAACGCCCGCGCGGACCCGATTGCCAATCCTCGTTGTGTTTGCTACAAGACCGCCAGAAAAGAAGCGCGGGCCCCGGCGGCAAAACCACCGGCGTCGGTGTTTTTGTGCATCCCGACAATCCGGATTCATTAGAGGATACAACTGCTTGCAGGTTCTCGTTCGCGACAACAACGTTGACCAGGCTCTCAAGGCGCTAAAGAAAAAATTGCAGCGCGAGGGCGTTTTCCGCGAGATGAAACTTCGCGGCCATTTTGAAAAGCCTTCAGAAAAAAGAGCACGCGAGAAGGCCGAGGCGATCCGCCGGGCCCGCAAGCTCGCACGTAAGAAATTGCAGCGCGAAGGTCTCCTGCCGAGCAAGCCCGCAGTAGCGCGTGGCGGTCCCGGTGGTAAGGGCGGTCCGGGCGCCGGTCGTGGTGGCGCAGGCGGTGGCAGCGGCTTCGGCGGCGGCGGCGGTGGTTTCCGCAGCGGCGGCGGCCAGGGCGGCGCTGGCGGCGGCAACAGCTTCTAAGCGCCAGCCAATTACGGCTATGCAAATATTCAAGGCTCGCGATCTTCGCGGGCCTTTTCGTTTTGTCGACTTGTCGATGCCTTCAGTCCGCTCTCTGCGGCCGCGCCGCCCGGAGCCTGCCGATCCAATTGTCGATGATGTCGAATGACGGCCCGTCGTGAATGACGTGGCCGCCGTCGGCTATCGTCCTCATCTCCTTCGGCTCGTTGGCCGCCGCGAACAGCCGCTTCCCCATCTGCACTGGCACAACGTCGTCGGCTTCGCCATGCAGAATGAAAAGCGGCGCGTGAACCTCGCCAATGACGCCGATCGAGTCGTAACGGTCCTTCAGCAGCCAACCGACGGGCAGCCACGGGTAGTACATCGACGCAAGTTCGAGGATCGATGTGTACGGGCTGTCCAGGATAATGCCCGCAACCTTCTTTTCACGCGCGACCTGAATGGCGACGCCGCTGCCGAGCGATTCGCCATAGAGGATGATGTCATCCGGACTGACGCCCTCCCGAACCAGCGTGTCATAGGCGAGCTTTGCATCTGCGATGTTGGCGGCTTCCGACGGCGAACCCGTCGAGCCGCTATAGCCGCGATAGGCCATCATGAACATGCCGCGGCCGCGGTCGAGATACCGGCGGATTGTTTCCCGTCTGAGTTCCAGCGCTCCGCCATTCCCGTGGAAATAGAGAATAGTCGGCTGCCCGGGCTTCGCCTTGCCATACCAGGCGACGATCCGTTCGCCGTCAGGCGTCGATAGGATTCTTTCGGAGACATCCTGAAGATTCGCAGCCGCCGGCGCCGTCCGCGCCGGATCGGGAAAATAGATGAATTGGCGCTGTGCGATGTACATGACCCCCGCCGCTGCAGCGTAAACGGCCGCAGCAATCGCAACGACGACTTTGACTATCAGAAACATACCGGACTTGTTCTAGCGGCCCCGCCGCACAAGGTACCCGATCCTGTTGCCTTCCCGCTCCCGAATATTTTCGAGAGCCGCCATCACGTCCAGACCATGCAGTGGCACTCCGGTGTCGGCAACCGCTTCCTGGTTGAGTTTCAACAGCTCCTGGTAGATTGGCTCTGCGGTCTTATGCAGCATCGCGACCACCGCCACGGTCTTTCTCGGCATGTTCACGGGAACGCGCGGAAACACCGAAGACAGAACCTCCTTGGCGTTGTCCGAGAAGTGCGACGCAAAGCGCCCAAGCGTCGAGACGAGCTTGATGGCAGTGGTCTCTTCGAACCTGTAGTTGAAGCGGTCCATCCACTCGAACAGCTTGTCCATCGTGAAATCCTGGAGCCGGATGCCGGCCGTCTCACGGTAGTCCTGCCATTCCGCAACCAGGTCGAAACCGGATTCCATGTCGATGTCGGCCGGCGCGAACGTTAGATCCGTCGCGACGCCGACGCGGTCCAGAAAATCTCTGTTCTTACGCGCGATCTTGGTGGGATATGTCGGCAGCTTGAACATGCCGAAGCTGCCCTGCTCATAGGCGAGCCTGACGAGCTTCGAGCAGAACAGGTTGCGCGTGTCGTCGGTCCGCATCGAGAAATCGTAGAGGATGCGCTTGCCGCCTTTCGCATGCGACGCCGCGACGTAATCGAAAATGCATTTCGCCGCCCGCGCTGCGAGGTCCGGATCGCGATTGCGATAAAGCACCGCTCGGACGATGTTGTGATCGAGCGCCTTGGCGAGCGGCGAGATGATCGCGCCGTCTTCGATCAGGCTTTCGACCATCCAATGGTCGCCCGCCGGATCGACATAGACAATGCCGATATGACTGAACTGGCTGTCGACGTCGCCGATACGCGCGATCGCGGCGCTGTTGTGAGCTGTGCCACGAACGAGGATCACGTCGCCCGACCGGAAATTCCGCGCCGCGCCGCTTTGATAGAACGGATAATTGACGAGCGTATTGTTGTCGGAGCCCGTGAAACCGCGCAGCAGATAGCCGCCCTCGCCAACCCGCGGATGGCCCGTGGTGATCTCGCCGAGCATATCCGACACGTAGCGAAGCACGCGAAAGACGTCGCGAAACCCTTGCGTCACCTCGGGCGACATCAGGCCGAGCATCTCATAATGCGCAAGATGATTGCGGAGCCCCACCCGAAGGTCGAAGAGCCGGTAGATCAGCCCCTGAGCGTTCTTCGCAATCTCGACGACATCATAATCATCAAAGCGCGCTTTCGCGGCGCGCTCATAGATGTACTGCAGGTTGCGCGCCAGAAGGACAGAGCTGGTCACCGGAGTGGCAGCCAAAATCTCGATGTGCTCGATGTCTTTTTCGAACGACGCCGACGCCACGGGAGCCAACACGCCAAACCCCTCAAAACCAGAACTCGCCGAACCTATAGCAGACCAATCCCGGCGCTGGCCGGAAACTGGTCGATCGGCAAGCGAATGTTGCCGATCGGCCGCTATGTCCCTGTCGGGATCTACTCTGCGAGAGCTTTAACGATCTCTTCCGTCATTTTCTTGGCGTCGCCCAGAACCATGACGGTGTTGTCGCGGTAGAAGACCGGATTGTCGATACCGGCATAGCCAGAGGCTAGCGACCGCTTGTTGAAGAACACCGTTCCGGCCTTCCAGACCTGAAGCACCGGCATCCCGTAAATCGGCGACGACTTGTCGTCTTCGGCGGCCGGGTTGACGACGTCATTGGCGCCGATAACGTAGACGGCGTCGGCCTGCGCGAACTCGCTATTGATATCCTCGAGCTCGAAAACTTCGTCGTAGGGAACGTTGGCTTCCGCGAGCAGCACGTTCATGTGCCCCGGCATACGCCCGGCGACCGGATGGATGGCGTATTTCACCTCGACCCCGGCCTTCTTCAGCGCGTCGCCCATCTCGCGAAGCGCGTGCTGCGCCTGCGCGACCGCCATGCCGTATCCCGGCACGATGATGACCTTGGCGGCGTTCTTCATGACGTAGGCGGCGTCCTCGGCCGACCCGAGCTTCACCGGCTTCTGCTCGCCGCCACCCGCACCGGCAACAGCCGTTTCACCGCCGAATCCACCCGCGATGACGGACAGGAACTGCCGGTTCATCGCCTTGCACATGATGTAGGACAGAATGGCGCCCGACGATCCGACGAGCGCACCGGTGATGATCAGCGCGACATTGCCGAGCGTGAAGCCGATGCCCGCGGCCGCCCAACCCGAGTACGAGTTCAGCATCGACACGACGACCGGCATGTCCGCGCCGCCAATCGGAATGATGATCAGCACGCCGAGCAGCAGCGCGGCAAGAACGATCAGCCAGAACAGCCACGCCGATCCGGCCGACATGATGAAGGTGTAGATGAGGAAGATCAGAAACAGCGCGAGAGCGGCGTTGATGACGTGCCGCGCCGGCAGCAGGATTGGCTTGCCGGACATCCGCCCCGAGAGTTTCGAAAAGGCGATCACCGAGCCCGTGAACGTGATGGCGCCGATGGCGACGCCGAGCGACATCTCGAGCAGGCTGCCGCCCTTGATGCCGGCAGCCGGGTCTGAGGGATCGACGAGAATGTTGAACGCCGACGGCGCATAAAGCGCGCTCGCCGCCACGAACACCGCCGCCAGGCCGACGAGCGAGTGAAAGGCCGCCACGAGTTCGGGCATCATCGTCATCGGGATTTCGCGTGCCGTCTTGGCGCCGATGAAGCCGCCGATGCCGATCCCGAGAACGATGAGGATCCACGAGGTCGCCGTCGGCTCGGCAAGGCCGAGCGTCGTCAGGATGGCGATCGTCATGCCGATCATGCCGTAGAGATTGCCCTTCCGCGACGTTGCCGGGCTCGACAATCCCCTGAGCGCCAGAATGAACAGAACCCCGGCGGCGAGGTAGAGCAGTGCGGCGACGTTTGCGGACATTGGATCGTTTCCCCGGTCCCGTTATCTGATGTCTTCGGCGGTTCTCATTGGGCAGTCGAGCGTGGGCGTCAGCCGTCCTTCTTCGCTGGCGCGTCTTTTTTCTTGTACATCGCGAGCATGCGGTTGGTGACGAGGAAGCCGCCGAAAATATTGACCGACGCCATCGTCAAGGCGAGGAAGCCGAACACCTTGGCGAGGTTGCTATCGGAAGAGGTCAGCGAAACGCCAACGGCCAGCAGCGCGCCGACGACGATGACGGACGAGATGGCGTTGGTCACGCTCATCAATGGCGTGTGCAAAGCCGGCGTCACCGACCAGACGACGTAGTAGCCGACGAACACCGCGATCACGAAGACCATGAACTCGTAGACCGACGGACTGATCAGCGCACCTTCTGCCGCGAAGGCCGATGACGCGGTGAAAAAGAACACCGAAAGCGCTGCAAAAAGCGGTTTTATCAAGCGCATGGCGAGCCTCCTCATGCCGTCTTCGTCGCGAAGTTCGGATGCACGAGCTGACCGTCCTTGGCGACCAAAGTCCCCTTGATCAACTCGTCGTCCCAATTGACCGCAAGCGTCTTTTCCTTCTTGTCGATCATCGTCTCGATGAAGGCGAGAAGGTTGCGCGCGTACAAGCTCGAAGCATTGACCGCGATCGTGCCTGCGAGATTGAGCGGTCCCAAAATCTTGACGCCGTTCGCCGTTTCGACGGTCTTGCCGGCTTCCGTCAACTCCGTGTTGCCGCCGCGTTCGGCCGCGAGATCCACGATGACGGAACCCGGCTTCATGCTCTCGATCATCGCGCGTGAGATGAGCTTCGGCGCCGGACGGCCCGGAATGAGCGCCGTCGTGATGACGAGGTCCTGGTTCTTGATATGGTTCGCGACCAGCTCGGCCTGCTTCGCCTGATATTCCGCGCTCATCGGCTTCGCGTAGCCAGCCGCCGTCTGCGCCTGCTTGAATTCGTCGTCTTCCACCGCGATGAACTTCGCGCCGAGCGATTGCACCTGCTCCTTCGTGGCCGGACGCACGTCCGTCGCCGTGACCTGCGCGCCAAGCCGCCGCGCCGTCGCGATGGCCTGCAGCCCGGCAACGCCGACGCCCATGATGAAAGCCTTGGCAGCCGGAACCGTACCGGCCGGCGTCATCATCAATGGCAACGCCTGCCCGAACATCGAGGCGCCATCGACGACCGCCTTATAACCCGCGAGGTTGGCCTGGCTCGACAGCACATCCATGGATTGTGCACGCGTCGTCCGCGGCATCAGCTCCATCGAGAAAATCGTGCCGCCGCTACCCGCGAGGGCTTCGAGTCCCGCGCGCTCGCCGAACGGATCGATCATCGCGGCGACGAGGGCGCCGGGCTTCAGGGCCCGGATGTCCTCCGCGGCAGGCCGCCGAACGGCAAGAAGAATGTCGGCTCCTGCGAGCGCCTCCGCCCGGCTGGCGATCTCGGCGCCCGCGGCCCGATAGGCGTCGTCGGAAAAGCGCGATCTGAGACCCGCTCCCTGCTCTATGCGCACGCGCCCCCCGAGGGCTGAGAACTTCTTGACCGTATCGGGCGAAACCGCAACGCGCGGCTCGTCGGCCAGTTCGCTGGTAACAGCTATCGTAACCATGTCTCGGTCCAATTGAGCGGAGGGGGTCGCGCGGCTGAATATGAAAAAGGGCAGTCCTTAATCGGCCTGCCCTGTTTTGAGCTTCTCCGCCGTGTCCGGCGAAACAGACATCAAACGAGGAAAAATTTCATGCCGGCAAGTAAGACGACGACGAAAACGATGCCGTACTTCGACAGACGCAAAAACGTCTCATACGTCTCGACATGCTGCGGATAGTCCATCGACGGACTGCCTTTGGATGTATCGATGCTCAAGGTTCACTCCCCTGGGGCGGTTTGAAATCGTTTCTTTCTTGCTTGGTATCTCAGATTATGGCGAGCTTCAAGGTGTCGCGGCACCTCAGCCTCGATCGGTGGTTTGAGCGGCCGTACGGGGCATGCGCGATGAAATATCGGAATGAACCCGGCTGAACGCCTAGACCGCCACTTGCGTTCCGACCTCGACGACTCGATCGGTCGGAATCTGGAAGTAGGTCGTCGCATCCTCGGCGCTGCCGGCAAGCGCAATGAACAGGCGTTCTTGCCAGCGCGGCATCTCGGATTTTGATGTCATCCGCAATGATCGCCGTGACAGGAAGAACGACGTCGAGCCGAGATCGATGTTGCAGTCTTTCCGGCGCGCGTGCTCGAGGATCTTCGGAACGCTCGGCGTCTCCATGAAGCCGTACCGCGCGATGATGCGAATGAAGTGATCTGAGATCCGCTCGATCGTCAGCCGCTCGTGCCGCGCGACGCGTGGCGTCTCTTCCGTCCGGATCGAGAGCAGAATGTTCCTCTCATGCATGATCCGGTTGTGCTTCAGGTTGTGCATCATAGACGTCGGCGCGGCGTAGGGATCGCCGGTCAGGAACACAGCCGTGCCCGAGACGCGATGCGGGGGTTTCGCCTCGAGCTTGCGCACGAGCCAGTCGAGATCGGCCTCGTTGCGCTTCGTGACCTTTGCCAGCACGCGTGTTCCACGCACCCAGGTGAACATGATGATCGCAAGAATGCAGGCGATGGCAATCGGCAACCATCCGCCCTCTAAAAGCTTCAGGATGTTGGCTGAGAAGAATGCCTGCTCGATAAGCAGCAATGGCAGAATGAGCAGCGAGACCCGCCACAACGGCCACTTCCAGGACTTCCATATGACGAAGAAGGCCATCAAAGTGGTAATAACCATTGCCGCCGTGACCGATACGCCATAGGCCGCGGCAAGATTCGATGACGTCCGGAATGCGAAAATGACGACAAGGACGGCGACGAAGAGGATCCAGTTGACCCTCGGCATGTAGATCTGACCCGCCATGCTCTCGGATGTATGACGGATCTCGAAACGTGGCACGAGACCAAGCTGGATCGCCTGTCGCGTTAGCGAAAATGCACCAGTTATGACAGCCTGACTCGCAATGACCGTCGCGAACGTCGACAGGATCAGCATCGGGATCAGCGCATAGTCCGGATACAACCGATAAAAGGGATTCTCGATCGCGGCGGCGTCGTTCATAATCAACGCGCCCTGGCCAAAGTAGTTGAGTACGAGCGCCGGCATCACAAAATAAAGCCACGCACTCGAAATCGGCTGCCGGCCAAAGTGGCCGAGGTCGGCATAAAGCGCCTCTGCGCCAGTGCATGCCAGGAAAACCAGCCCCATGACCGTTAGCCCAACGAAGCCGTTGTGCCAGACGAACAAGATGCCGTGGAGCGGATTGAGAGCGCCCAAGACATGAAGATTATCGACTACATGATATAGCCCCCCCAAAGCGAGGACCACGAACCAGAACACCATGATAGGGCCGAAAAAGCGGGCGACTCGGTCGGTACCTCGAGACTGCATCCAGAATAGCCCCGTCAGAACCAACAGAGCCGAAGGAATGATGGCCCGCTCGAACTGAGGCGCGATCAGATCCAGGCCCTCGACCGCTGATAAGACGGAGATCGCGGGTGTGATAACGGCATCTCCGTAGAAGAACGCCGCACCTGCTATACCGAGCGCACCCAGTAGAGGAGCACTGCGGCGGGCGACTGTTTGGCCAAGCGCCATAATAGCAAACATGCCGCCCTCCCCCTTGTTGTCGGCACGCAGCAGCAGCAGCACGTACTTTATGGTGACGACAAGCGTGAGGGCCCAGAAAATGAGCGACAGCACGCCGAGCGCCGCTTCCGCCGTCGTCAGCCCGCGGTGGGCGGCGGCGGTGATGGCTTCCTTGAAGGCATAAAGCGGGCTCGTTCCGATGTCGCCAAAGACGACACCTACCGAGCCGACAGCCAATGCCCAGAAGTTCTTGCTGTGATGCCCCTCTCCGGCGCCGTATTCAGCGGCGGCCGGAAGCGAAGCGGGCGCTTGTGCCATTCAGGCACCTCGACCTTATTTAAAAGGCTGCAAAGCAGCAAAGTGGCGGGCTTCTACTCCCACAGCATCCCATTGGGAAGCGGCAAATTCGCCGCCGGGCGCGGTTAAACGCCCGACACAGGCTTGACAATGCATTGCGCGTGGATTCGTTGCACCGTCGAGCTTGGTATATCTAACGCCAATCCTCAGTTGGGACCTCAGTCGATTTTTTCCAACTCGTCGATCATGCCCTCGATGACCTTGAGCCCCTTGTTCCAGAACTCCGGATCGCGGGCATCGAGACCAAACGGCGCGAGAAGCTCGGAATGGTGTTTGGAACCTCCGGCCTTCAGAAGACTGAAGTATTTCTGAACGAACTCAGGATGTGCTTCGGAATAAAGCCCGTAAAGCGAGTTCACCAGGCAATCACCGAAAGCATAGGCATAGACATAGAACGGCGAATGGATGAAGTGCGGAATGTAGGTCCAGAAGACTTCATAGCCGGGTTTGAGATCAATAGACGGCCCCAGACTTTCCGACTGAACGTCGAGCCACAATTTGTTGATCTGGTCTGACGTGAGTTCGCCCTCGCGGCGCGCCTCGTGAACCTTGCGCTCAAACGTGTAGAACGCGATCTGCCGAACGACCGTGTTGAGCATATCTTCGACCTTGCCAGCGAGCATGGCCTTTTTCTCACGTGGATCCTTGGTCTCGGAAATGATCGAATTGAACGTCAGCATCTCGCCGAACACCGAGGCCGTCTCCGCAAGTGTCAACGGAGTGGGGGCAAGCAGCGGACCCTGGTCACGCGCCAGCCACTGATGGACGCCGTGTCCCAACTCGTGCGCGAGCGTCATCACGTCCCGTGGCTTGCCCAGATAATTCATCATCACATAGGGATGCACAGACGGCACCGTCGACGCGGAAAACGCGCCGGGCGCCTTGCCGGGCCGAACCGCGGCGTCGATCCAATTCTTGTCGAAGAACTGCTTGGCGATCGTCGCCATCTCAGGCGCAAACCCGCGATAGGCGCGCAGCACGATCTGCTCGGCCTCGCCCCACGAGATCACCCGCTCGGGTTTGTCTGGCAGCGGCGCGTTACGATCCCATGACGCGAGCTTCTTCTTGCCGAGCCACTTCGCCTTCATCTTGTAGTAGCGGTGCGAAAGCAGTGGGTAGGCCGCCCGGACGCTCGAAACCAGCGCATCGACCACGGGACCTTCCACCCGGTTTGCAAGGTTGCGGCTGTCGGCGACGTCCTTGAAGTTGTGCCAGCGGTCGGAGATTTCCTTGTCCTTCGCCAGCGTATTCGTGATCCGCGTGAAGAGCGGCAGGTTGGCCTTGAAAACCTTGGACAACGCCTCGGAAGCGGCCTTCCGCTTCTTCTCGTCGGGGTCGGACAGGAAGTTCAGTGTCGGCTCCAGCGACAGCGACTCCTTGTGGCCCTTCACGTCGAACCTCAGCGCCGACATCGTCTCGTCGAACAGCCGGTTCCAGGCCGCGCGGCCCGTCTGCGACTTCTCGGTGAAGAGCGTCTCGATCTTCTCATCGAGCTGGTGCGGCTTCTCCTTCCGGAGATCCTCGAACCACGGCTTGTAGCGCTTGATGCTGTCGTGCTTCAGCGCCGCATCGATAACGGCATCGTCTATCTTGTTGAGCTCGAGCTCGAAGAAAATGAGATCGGTATAGATCTTCGTCAGCGCTTCCGAGATATCGGCATTGAATTTAGCCCGCACCGGGTCCGTTTGGTTCAAGACATAGTAGAGCCCCGAATAGGACCCGAGCTTCCCCGCAAGATCGGCAAGCTTCTCGTAATCTTTGATGGGCTCGATGAGCTTACCGCCGTCCTTCGCGAGTTCGGCAAGACGGCCCTGATACGTGGCCTTGATGCGCGTCGCCTCGGCCGCCGCTTCCTTGAGATCGCGTTGGATTTCAGGCGCGTCAGGACCGGAATAAAGGTCGCTCAAATCCCATTCGGGCATCGTTCCGAGCGATTGAGCGGCGGATGACTGCGAGAGTGCAGCTTCGGAGGCAAAATTGATGTCCGAAAAAGACTTGGCGCGCATGGGTGTCCTTTACAAACGAAGATTTCGCGGTGGCTTACCACAGGCTGGCCGAAGATTGAAATTCGCGCCCCGCGATGAGCCTGGATGCGAAAGGAGAGTGGCGCCGTGAGGGCTATGCAACGGCGGGGTATGCGTAGCGAAAAAACTTTCATGTCACTTCAGCCGCTTATCGGTGAGCGAAGAATATTGTGCCAATCCGAAACCTTACATTTACCCTTCTCGGGCAATCTCCCATCCGTTGCGTAAGTTCTAGGTCACCGCGTGTTTGAAGCTGGAGCAAATCCAGCATCTCCCGCAGCAAGCTGACCGGTGTGTTCGTAAGAGTAAAGTTGCGTGCCAATGTACAAGCGTATTCTCATCGTCGACGACGATCCTGCCCAGCGTCGCATTCTCGAAGAAACGATCAAACGGTTCGGCTTCGAGACCAGAACCTGCGGGTCCGGCGAGCAAGCGATCCAAATTCTGGAAGGCCAAGAGCACTCTCAAATCGGGCTCGTATTGCTCGATCTTGTGATGCCCGGCATGGACGGCATGGCGGTCCTCGACCGCGTCGGCCGCGTCCCCGGAATGCCTCCGATCATCGTCCAGACGGCCCACGGCTCGATCGAGACGGCAATCAACGCCATGCGCCGCGGCGCCGTCGATTTCGTCGTGAAGCCTGCGTCGCCCGAACGGCTCGACGTATCGATCAAGAGCGCGCTCAAGATCGAAGCGCTTGCCGACGAGATCAACCGCATCAAAAAGACGGTCGATGGCACGCTGACGTTTGGCGACCTCGTGCTTCGGGGCGAAGCCATGAAGCGCGTCATCACGCTCGGCAAGCGCGCGGCCGCATCAAACATTCCCGTCCTGATCGAAGGCGAAAGCGGCGTCGGCAAGGAGCTGATCGCCCGCGCCATCCAGGGTGAAAGCGATCGCGCCGGCAAACCATTCATCACCGTGAACTGTGGCGCCATCCCAGAAAACCTCATCGAAAGCATCCTTTTCGGCCACGAAAAGGGTTCCTTCACAGGCGCAACGGACAAGCGCATCGGCAAATTCCAGGAAGCCGACGGCGGCACGCTCTTCCTCGATGAGGTCGGCGAGCTTCCGCTCGACGCGCAAGTCAAACTGCTCCGCGCCTTGCAGGAAGGCGAGATTGATCCGGTCGGCGCCAAGCGTCCGGTGAAAGTGAACTTCCGCCTGATTTCCGCGACCAACCGCGACATGATCCAGCAGGTAAAGGACGGCAAGTTCCGCGAGGATCTCTACTACCGTCTCAACGTCTTCCCGATCTTCGTGCCGCCGCTGCGCGAACGCATCGAAGACATTCCTGAGCTCGCCCGCCACTTCATCGCCCGCTTCGCGGCTGAAGAAGGCAAGCGCGTCGCGACGATCTCCGACCGTGCGATGAGGCTGCTTCAGGCCTACTCGTGGCCCGGCAACGTCCGCCAGCTCGAGAACGCGGTTTTCCGCGCCGTCGTCCTGGCCGATGGACCCGAGCTTTCGGTCGCCGAATTCCCGCAGATCGCAGCCCATGTCGAAGGCTTCGAGACGGAGATTCCGGCGGCGCCCTCGACCGTACAAAAAGCCCCTGCCTACACGGGACCGGCGCTTCTCGGCGCCGAGAACACCGTCCCTCATACGGTCGAAATGAAGGCGCCGTCTTCGGGCGGCAGCTCTCTCGGCATCCAGGCCGTCGCCGAGGACGGCGAAATCCGTTCCCTCGAAGCGATCGAGGCCGACATGATCCGCTTGGCCCTCGGCCGCTATCGCGGACACATGACGGAAGTCGCCAAGCGGCTCAACATCGGCCGGTCGACACTCTACCGGAAGATGCAGGAATACGGGTTAGAGCCCCGCACCAACTAGCCTAAGTGGTGAGACCGGACGCGCACGCAGAGTTCTGCGTACGCCCGGTTTGGTGTGGCCATTTTTCACGCGCCCCCTGCCTTCGTCCTGCCGCGAATAGGAATTCTTTTAAGTGAGAGGACGGAGCCCCTTCGCCCTCGATCGCAAGAGCCCCGGCTGCATCCGGGGCTTTTGCATTTTTGGGATTAGGCTTGAGATCAGACCCCGCGGCCAATCGGCATCAATCAAATTGCAACTTTCCGCGCAGTATTTTGTTAGCTATTCGCAATTGCCAGACGGGCGACGATTCCACGCCGACCAGCTATTCGAGCACGAAACAGCAACAGTTTCGCCACAGCGCTGTGCAATACAGCTATGTCCCGCGATCTGACTGGCAAGGCGCGGTGCTGGCGCGTATCTAAGGCCGGTAACGAGAGGTGAAAATTTCTATGCGTGTCGCGAGATTACTGGCGGTTAGCGTATTGCTGGCCACCGGCTCGGTATCCGCAGCTTTGGCTGTCGAACCCGGCAATGACCAAACTGACGGAGCCGATCGCGCTTCGACGACTGGCCCGGCTCCTGACGTAGGCATCTCCGATCCGCAAACTGCGATGCAGGCGCAAACCCCGCCGCCGGCGGCTGCGCCGGATGCACCCAAGGCCGCAGCACCTTCCGAGGATCCACCCGCTGGGCCGCAACCGGCTGTGACCGCGCCTGCGGGCGACCCATCGCACACGGCCGATGCGCCGACACCGGCGACGGCACCGGCTCCAGCCCCCGCTTCTGCCGCTACGCCCGTCGAGGCAGCGACGCAGCAGATCATTCCGAACGACAATCTGCTGTATCTGCCCGTCGCAAAGTATCTCCAGGACAACGCCAAGAAGGCGTTGGCGAGCACCGACCAGGCGGATCGTCAGGTCCTGGTCCAGTTCTACACCGCCCGCATGGGCACGACGCTCTGGGTGGACAAGCATGGCTACAACGACGCGGCGAAGAACCTTATCGCCACGCTCAAGGATGCCGATAGCTGGGGCCTCCGCGCATCAGACTTCAAAATCCCCGAGCTGAAACCCGCGGCTGATGGCGAAGTAAGCCTCGACGACCTGACTGTCGCCGAAACGCGCCTGTCTTTGTCCGCGATGGAATACGCCCGCGACGCCCGCGGCGATCGCATCTCCGACCCGTCTTCCCAGCTCGGCACCTACCTCGACCGGAAGCCGGTTCTCCTCGACCGCAGGACTGTCATCGACTCGCTGGCAACTGTCGCCGACAAGGGCGCCTATCTGACCGAGCTTCACCCGAAGCATCCGCAATTCGTGCGCCTGCGTGAAAAGCTGCTGGCATTCCGCGCCAACGCCAAGGAATCGGAAGCCCTGAAGCTCTCCGAGGGGCCGAAGCTGATGCCGGGCACCAGCCACCCGCAGATTGCGATCCTCCACAAACGGCTGAAAGTCGCCGCGGCGACGGTCAAAGAGGATGGAACGCCGGCTGACGATACCTACTACGACAAGGCGCTCGCCGACGCCGTCATCGCCTATAAAAACAGCAAGGGGATTAGCCCGGCTAATGCCGCGGTCACCGCTAGCCTCCGCAACTCGCTGAATTCGTCAAACGACGTGAGCGAAGCAAAAATCCTCGCCAACATGGAAGAGTGGCGGTGGATGCCGGACGACCTTGGCAAATTCTACATCATGGTCAACATCCCGGAGTTCAAATTCCGCGTCGTCTCCAACGGCGAGGTCATCCACGAGGAACGCATCGTCTCGGGCCGCCCCGATACACAGTCGCCGATCTTCTCCGAGATGATGCGAACGGTTGTCATCCAGCCGCGCTGGAACGTGCCGGATTCCATCAAGATCAAAGAGCTGTTGCCGAGTCTCCGGGCCGGAGGCGACCCGCTGCGCCGCCAGGGCCTCGTCATGGAGTACAACGGCCGCAAGATGGATCCCTACGGTGTCGATTGGAACCGCACCGACATTCGCAACTTCAGCGTCTATCAGCCGCCCGGCGGCAGTAACGCCCTCGGCGTCGTGAAATTCCTGTTCCCGAACAAGCACGCCGTTTATCTGCACGACACGCCGAGCAAGAGCCTCTTCAATGAAAGCACGCGTGCGTTCAGCCACGGCTGCATGCGCGTGCGCAATCCCGTGAAGCTTGCCGAGCTCCTCCTCAACAAGGACAAGGGCTGGGATCAGTCGGTCGTTCAGGATCTTATTGCGAAGGGTCCCGAGGAAAACGAAATCAACCTCGATCAGCCGATCCCGGTTCATGTCACGTATTTCACGGCGTGGGTCGCCGACGACGGCGAAGTCCAGACGTTCAACGATGTCTACGGACACGAGAAGCGCATCAATCTCGCGCTTCAGGGCCGTTGGAACCAGATCGCGAAAGCCGACGAAAAGAAAGTCTCGCCGGAAGATATTCCGGCTGGTGACGGCTGGGCCGGTGACGGCTTCGGCTCTCTCTTCGGCGGCTACGACGAGCGCGATAGCCGCGGCAAGAAGAAGTACGACCCCGGCCTCGGCAACTTCTTCAAACAGGTCTTGGGCGGCTTCTAAGCTCCGCAATCTGATCTTCTGCAGCCGGCCGAACATCTTCGGCCGGCTTTTCTTTATTGCCTGTGCGAGCACCCCGGCCTTTTTATCGCCCTTTCCCGCCGTTTAATGTCCTGACAGGGAAGTTACCGCCTCTTAACGGTTCGGGATTAACCGTTAATGGCCGAGCATTTTGGCCCCAGTCGGGCTCGGGGATTTTGTAGGGACGGGGGAATTCGTGGCCTTTAGCCGATCAGGCCTAGTTTTAGGCGCGTTGACGCTTGCTGTATCCGTGTTCCTGCACGCCGATAATATGACGGCGGCCGGCCAACCCGAAGAGCGCACGATCTCGTTCTATCACATCCACACGCAAGAGCGTCTGACCGTCACCTACAAGCGGAATGGCCAGTACATTCCCGAAGCGCTGAAGCAGATCAACTGGATCATGCGCGATTGGCGCAAGAACGAAGTCAAGGAAATCGCCCCCGCAACGATCGATATCGCGTGGGAAATGCACGAGGAACTCGGCTCCAAGGAGCCGATCAACATCATCTGCGGCTATCGCTCCGCCGGCACCAACGAAATGCTCCGCCGCACTGTCGGCGGTCAGGCGAAGCAGAGCCAGCACATCACCGGCAAGGCGATCGACATCACCTTCCCGGACATTCCGCTGAAAAAGATGCGCTATTCCGCGTTGATCCGCGAGCGTGGCGGCGTTGGCTACTATCCAACGTCCGGCGTCCCGTTCGTTCACGTCGATACCGCAAACGTTCGCATGTGGCCGCGCATGCCGCGCCAGGAGCTCGCGCTGCTCTTCCCGAATGGCCGCTCCAAATACGTGCCCGACGACGGCCGTCCGATCACCCCGGCCGATGTGACGACCGCCCAGAGCAAGTTCCGCGAGCTTGCGACGCAGGTCGCCGAATTCTTCCACGATCGCCGGACGCCCGGAACCTCGCGGACGATGGTCGCCTCGGTGGAAGTCAGCCCGCCGAAGAAGAGCCTCAACGTCGTAGCGACCCTTGGGAATGTCACACAACCGGCAGTCGCGTCGGCCGAGGGCTCGTTGCGCAGAAACGTCAGCCTGACAACGGAACCGGATCCGGCTCTGACAGCGCCGCGCCCATTTGCACCTGCTCAAGTTGCTTCGCTTGAACCCGATGTTCAGCCGACGCCTCAGCTCAAGTCTGCGCCGAAGCTTGTCGACCGCTCCTCGCGCTTCACTCTTCCCTCGCAAGCGGATCGCGGCAAGCTCGACGCATTGGTGACGGCGGCAGCAACGACGCCCATGCCCGAACTGGTGCAGGGACCGCGTCCCGCCGTTCGCCCGCAGAAGGCCTTGGCAGCCGTCGCGCTGGCTGAGACCAAGCAGTCGCCGGATGCCGCTCTCACGGCGCGCGTCGCAAGCCTCGATCCCGCCGCCGGCACCGATATGCACCCGGCAAGCCTCGGCAACGGTTGGGCCCAGTCGCCTCAGTTCGACGAAGATCATCCCGACGAACTCGACTACCGCCCGTTTCCGCTGGCGCCGCTTCTGAGCGACAAACCGGCCTCGCGCGACCAGCCGCTTGCCGAAATGCAGGCACCCGACGTCGCGGCGACTCTCGAGGTTCTCGACGATGTCGGTGGTATCGTGCCGATGAAGTTCAGAACCGGACGGCAATTGGCAGAGTCAGCCTCGTCCGACCAGTTCAGCGGCAAGGCGGTCCACGCCGAAGCGCTGATGGAAATAGAGCGGAGCCGGATGCCGGCGGGGATCGAGAACCGGGCCGTGCAAACAAGCGCGCGCTGACCCTAGACTGACACCGCCAAGGCACCACGCTTCAACGAAGCCTGCCCCGCTTCATAAACAAGGTTGGCGAGCGCCTGAAAATCGTCGCGGCGCGGGCTTGACCGGCGCCATGCCAGTCCGATGGATCGCGAGGGTTCCGGATCGACAAAGCGGATGATCTTGATCTCGCGGCTCCGCCCTTCGACACCCAGGCAAATTTCCGGAAGCAGCGTAATCCCAAATCCGGCCGAGACCATCTCGACAATGGTCGATAGGCTCGACGCTCCGAAAGTATTCACGTCGTCGACCTGCTGCAGGCTGCAGTACGTCAGCGCCTGATCGCGCAGGCAGTGTCCCTCTTCGAGCAGCAAGAGGCGATCGTGCTCGACCATCTCCTTCGTGGCGCGAACGCGCCCCGAAAGCTTTCTCGACTTCGGCAGGGCGAGCAAGAACCTATCTTCGAAAACGGGCAATGTCTCGAGGTCGGGGTTCTTGATCGGCAGCGCGAGGAGCAGAACATCGAGCTTTCCCTCGACGAGTTCCTCGGTCAGAGGCTGCGTCTGAGTTTCGCGCACATGTAGCTCGAGGTCTGGATAGTTCGCTTTGAGCAGCGGCAAGAGCGGCGGCAGCAGATAGGGCGCGACCGAGGGAATGACGCCCAGGCGAAGCGTGCCGGAGAGCACACCGCCCGCATGTTGCGCATAATCGACGAGATTGCGCACATCGTTGAGCAAACGCTGGGCGCGGCTGGCGATTTCCTCACCCTTCGGCGTCAGCTTGATGCCGTTACGCGTCCGCTCAACGAGCGCAATGCCGAGCGACGCCTCAAGATCCTGTATCTGCATCGACAACGCCGGCTGGGTCACCGCGCAGGCATCGGCCGCGCGTCCGAAATGCTGCTCGCGGGCGAGAGCATCGAAATACCGGAGCTGCTTCAGTGTGACGTGCGCCATCAGCTAGACTAATGTATCAGACAAGAAATCACGATTTGTCCTTATCACAGTCAAACGCTAGCATGAATAACCCGACGCACGGAGACGTAATCACTTTTCCGCGCGCAGATAGACGGCAACCGAAAGGGTGCCATCGCCGGCACCGTCCGCTCCCAGCGCCGAATGGGGACGGGCGGTGTTGTCTTGCATTGTAGATGGCGCCGATTTGGCCGGGGCGCCCAGCGGATGGCGCCTTGCGCTTACTCGGCGGCGATCATCGCATCGACGACCGACGTGTCCGGCGGCGTGTCCAGCATGCCGAGCGCGTGCATGTAGACCTCGAGAATACTCTCTTCTTCCTGCCGCTCCTCGTTCGACTTCTTGCGAAGCCGCACGATCTGGCGCAGCGCCTTGACGTCGAAACCGACAGCCTTCGCCTCCGTGTACTTGTCGCGAATGTCGCTCGCGAGCTGCTTCTTTTCCTCTTCCAAGCGTTCGATTTGCTCGACGAACTGGCGCAGCTGGTTCTGCGCCGAGGCTTGAAGCGTGCTCATGAAGGCTCCTACTGATCTCAAGTGCCGGTCGACGCTACCGGCCGATCATCGCCGCAGCAAGGCGAGGAGCGTGGCAATCCAAAGGGATAAATCGAGCTCAGGTCTTGACGTTGTATATGTCGCGGAACGGTTTTTGAGTCGGTCCGTCTGTCACCCACACCTCGTCATCCCGGCGCAGGCCGGGATCCAGGCTACCGTCAGCACATTCGGAGCGCGCGGTAGCTCCGAAACTAAAGCGTCAACCGTTGAAGCTTGTCTGGGTGCCGACCTCGGTTGGCATGACGGTGGGCGTGGTTGCCTGCTGGGAGCACCAATTGTCATCCCGGCCGGGGCGCAGCGACGAGCCGGACCCAGGCGACATTGCTCAAATTGGTCCTCTGGGTCCGTCACGGGTCTCGCAAGAAGGCTTGCCCGGGAGGACAGTGTTTCAGTGGTCGCGCGGCCGGTTCTGCTCGAAGGCCGCCTGCTTATCGGCGGACGCATCGGTCTGAAATTTCGCCTTCCACTCTTTAAATGGCATGCCGTAGACGATCTCGCGGGCCTCGTCCTTGGAAAGCGCGAGCCCCTTTGCCTCCGCCGCATCCGACATCCACGTCGAAAGGCAATTCCGGCAGAACCCGGCCAGATTCATCATATCGATGTTCTGGACGTCCGTCCGCGACCGCAAATGCTCGACAAGGCGCCGGAAAACAGCGGCCTCGAGCTCTATCGTCGTCTGCGGATCGAATGTCTTCATTTTCGGCTCCTCGTGTCTTCGGGGCATCGCCCAACGCCCTTACGACATAAGCTCCCCGCCGGCCGGCCGAAAGCCCCACCGAAACGCCCTGAGCGAAAACCGGCGCCCGGCTGCGGCCTCTGATGCCTTGACGGGCGTCGGGCGTTTGCGCAAACCAACACCAACAATCACAAATCAGCCAGGAATGGCCAGGGAGATACGATGACAGACGGCTCGTACGACGGCGTTCGCGAGACCTTGAGCACGCTGTTTGAAGCCGCGCATCGGACAGCCCATCCATCGGTCTGCCTGCCGTCACACCTTCCGCCCGTCCCGAAGGGTGGCCGGATCATCGTTATCGGCGCCGGTAAGGGCACCGCCGCGATGGCTGTCGCCGCCGAGGCGCACTACATCGCCATGGGCCAAGAGAGCAAGATTTCGGGTCTCATCTCCACGCGGCATGGCTTCGGCCTGCCGACAGGGATCATTAAGGTCCTCGAAGCGGGTCACCCCGTTCCCGATGCCAACTCGATCGTCGGCGCCGAGCGCGCAATCGCGCTCGCCAAGAGTGCGGGCCCCGATGACCTCGTGCTCTGCCTGTTGTCGGGCGGTGCCTCCGCCATCTGGGCCGCCCCTGTCGAAGGCGTCAGCTTCGAAGCCAAGCAGGCCCTGACGAAGCAGCTTCTGAAATCCGGCGCGCCGATCTCCGAGATGAATTGCGTCCGCAAGCATCTCTCGGAAGTCAAAGGCGGCAAGCTCGCAGCCGCCGTCTATCCGGCCCGCCTTCTGACGCTCGCGATTTCCGATGTGCCGGGCGACAACCCCGACGAGATCGGCTCCGGCCCGACGGTTGCCGACCGTTCGACGCTCGCCGACGCCCGCGCGGTCCTCGAGAAATGGAAAATCACGCCCGCGCCTGAAATTGCGAAAGCCCTTGCCGATCCGCGCAATGAAACGCTGAAGGCAGGCGATCCGAAGCTCGCGAACTCGTCTTACAAGATCGTCGCGGCGCCGAGAGCATCCATTGAAGCGGCAGCGGCCATCGCCCGCGAGCACGGCTATCGCGTCGTTTCGCTCGGCGACGACCTCGAAGGCGAGGCGCGCGACGTCGCACGCGTTCACGCCGAAATGGCGCTCGAAGCCAAGCGCAAGCACGAGAAGATTGCCATCATGTCGGGCGGCGAATTGACGGTCACGGTTCGTGGCGACGGCTCTGGCGGCCCGAACCAGGAATATGCCCTCGGTCTCGCGCTGGCCCTTAACGGAACACCTGGAATAGCTGGCCTCGCAGGTGATACCGACGGCATCGATGGTGGCGGCGGTAACGCGGGCGACCCGGCAGGCGCAATGGTCTTCTCCGATACGCTGAAGCGCGCGGAAGCGGCCAATCTCAATGCCGCCAAGTTCCTGGAGAACAACGACTCCACCGCATTCTTCCGTTCGCTTGGCGACCTCATTCTTTGTGGCCCCACCCAAACCAACGTCAACGATTTCCGGGTCATTCTCGTTGATCCGTAAAGTGCGAGCGACATTGGTGAAGGATTGGGGTGACGACCGGAATGCTCCTCTTCGAGACCGGAGGCTCTGACTTGCAACTCCGCTTCAGCTTGCCCGCGCTTCGGCGGAACTTTGCTCTCACGCTGGGCTTTTTCCTCTACGCGACCGCAGCGCATGCCGACTTGAAGTTATGCAACGCCACATCGAGCCGGGTCGGCGTCGCGATCGGATATCAGGACACGTCCGGCTGGGCGACCGAGGGCTGGTGGAACATAGCCTCGCAGACCTGCGAAACCCTTCTCAAAGGTGGACTGCCGAGTCGCTTCGTCTACGTCCACGCCGTTGACTATGACCGCGGTGGCGAGTGGGGCGGCAAAAACGATATGTGCACGACTGAAAAATCCTTCGCCATCAGGGGGGTTCAGGATTGCGCGAAACGCGGATATAAGCGCACGGGTTTTTTTGAAGTCGATACCGGCGAGGCTAAAGAGTGGACCATCCGCCTCACTGATCCCGGGCAAGGAAAAGCAGACAAATGAGACGTAACAGGCGGGTCAAGATTGTAGCGACGCTCGGTCCCGCGTCCGCTGCTCCGGAAGCAATCGAGCGGTTGTTCATTGCGGGCGTCGACGTCTTTCGCATCAACATGAGCCATTCGACGCACGATGGCTCGAAGACGCTTTACAATGCCGTCCGCGCCTGCGCGGCGCGCCACCGCCATTCGATCGGCATCCTCGCCGATCTTCAGGGCCCGAAATTCCGCATCGGCAATTTCGCCACCGGCCGCGTCAACGTGGCGACGAAATCGATCTTCAAGTTCGATCGCGATGAAACGCTCGGCACTGAAGAACGCGTCCACCTGCCCCACAGCCAGATTTTCGACGCCATCGAACCGGGCCACATCCTGGTCCTCGACGACGGCAAGTTGCGGATGCGCGTCGTCGATAAGTCACCCGTGCAGATCAAGGCCGAAGTGTTGACCGGCGGCATGCTGGCGAGCCGCAAGGGCATCTCCATGCCCGACACGCTTCTGCCCATCAGTCCGCTCACTGAAAAGGATAAGCTCGATCTCGCGCACGCGCTGAAACTCGGTGTCGATTGGGTAGCGCTGTCGTTCGTCCAGCGCGCCGAGGACGTTCACGAGGTCAGAAAGCTGATCGGCACTCGCGCGGCCATCATGTCGAAGATCGAGAAGCCGTCGGCCGTTGCCCAGCTCGAGGATGTCATCGCGGCGTCCGACGGCATTATGGTCGCGCGCGGCGATCTCGGCGTCGAAATGCCGGTCGAGAAAGTTCCGGGCATCCAGAAGCGCATCACGCGTTTGTCGCGCGCAGCGGGCAAGCCCGTCGTCATCGCGACGCAGATGCTCGAAAGCATGATTTCGTCACCCATGCCGACGCGCGCTGAAGTCTCCGACGTTGCCACAGCCGTGTTCGACGGTGCCGACGCCATCATGCTGTCGGCAGAAAGCGCGGTCGGGCAATATCCGGTCGAAGCCATCCAGATGATGGACAAGATCGCGATCCAGGTTGAGCACGATCCGGTCTACGAGCCGATGCTCTATGCGACGCAGACGGAACCCCAGCCGACGGGTGCCGACGCCATCGCCGCCGCCGCGTCCGCCATCGCCGACACGGTGCGGCTCGGGGCCATCGTCTGCTATACGGCGACCGGCTCGACAGTGCTGCGCGTAACCCGCGAACGCCCGGGGATTCCCGTGATCGGTCTCACCCCGATCGAATCGACGGCCCGCCGCCTCGCCATGGTCTGGGGCGTGCACACGATCCTGACCGGCGACCCTGAAAACCTCTCGCACATGGTCCGCAAGGCCTGCCGCATCGCCTTCGAGGAAGGCATGGTTAAAGCTCGCGAGGGCATCCTCATCACCGCCGGCATTCCGCTCGGCAGCCCCGGCGCGACGAACATGATCCGCATCGCCTTCGTCGACGAATCCGGCGCCCCGATCGCAGAAGAGGTCTGACGCCGTTGAGAGATCCTTGCGCAAACCGCGCAAGGATGGGGTAGGTCGCCCCCCCGGGCACCTCAGTCGCATTAGTCGTGGACGTGTTCGCGACATTCCAACGTGTTATGTCCCTCGCTAGCTCGTAGCGATTGAAGTCGGGGGGACGTCCAATGCGATCTAGATTTGTGCACTTTCAGCTCCGCGATTTGCTGCTGATCATGGTGCCGGTTCTGGTGGCCATCGCCGCCGCCACCTGGTTTACCTTCCGTTTCGCCCACCCGGCGCCGCCCGAAACCCTTGTGCTCTCCGCGTCTGCCGCCGGCAGTCCCTATTATCGCTACGCCGAGCGATACCGCGCGGTCTTTGAACGCAACGGCGTCAAGCTCGAAATCCGCGAGTCTGGCGGATCGCTGGCCAACCTCAAATCTCTTTCGGACCCCGCCTCTGGCGTAGACGCCGCCTTCGTTCAAGGCGGCCTCGCCTCGAGCAATGACACGCGTGGGTTGTTGTCTCTCGGTCGCGTCGCCTATGAGCCGCTTTGGGTTTTCTATAGCGGCAGCACGCCGCTCGAGCGGCTCACCGCACTGAAAGGCAAGCGCGTACTGGTCGGTCCTGCCGGCAGCGGGACGAGCAGCCTTGCCTCGCGGCTTCTCGCGGCTAACGGCATTACCAATGAAACGGCGACGCTGATCAATCACGAGCTACCGGATTATGTCGATCTGCTCGCCAAGGGGGAGGCGGACGCAGGCCTTCTCGTGCTCGCGCCCGAGGCGAAGACGATCCAGCGGCTGCTGAGAACTCCCAATGTTCACTTGATGAGTTTTACGAACGCCGATGCCTACGCCCAGCGCTTCCCGTTCCTCTCGCACCTCGTATTACGCGAGGGCGTCGTCGACTTCGCTGCCGACGTCCCACCTAATGACAGCACCCTCATTTCAACGACCGCAGCAGTGGTGGTGCGGGACAGCCTGCACCCCGCACTTGTCAACCTCCTGGCCCAGGCCCTGCAAGAGGTGCACGGACAGTCGACGGTCAACGCGGACGGCGAGGTGCAATTGTTCCAGAGCGCGGGCGAATTCCCGACGGCAAATGATCCCGAATTCACGTTTTCCGATGAGGCACGCCGGGTTTACCGCTCGGGAGCGCCTCTTCTGCAGCGCTATGTACCCTTTTGGGTGGCGACGACCGTTGATCGCCTGATGATTTCTCTCGTGGTCTTGGTGCCAATTCTCATTCCGCTGCTGCGCTTCGCGCCGCAGATCTATGATTGGCGCATTCGCCGCCGCATCATCCATTGGTATGGAGAACTCAAGCGTTTGGAGGCCGCGGCCAAGAGCGCGTCAACCTCCGAGGAACGGACGGCAAAACTGCGAGAGCTCGAGACGATTGAAGCGGCTGTCGACAACCTGCCAATTCCGCTCGGCTTCGCCGACCGGCTGTATCAATTGCGCCAACACATTGAACTGGCGCGCCGCCGCCTGACGTTCGCCGCACGGTTCTGACGCTTTGAATTGCAGGAGTTATTGAACGAGCCGGGTGCGGGGGATCTCAGATCCCCTGCCCCTCGACTTCCTTCTTGAGCTTGTCGCGCTCGGTCTCGGCGCCCTCGATGTTCGGGTGCACCTTGAGCAGCTGATTGTAGACTTCAAGCGCGGCTTTCTTCTCGCCCATCAGCACAAGAATCTTCGCCATGCCGTCCAGCGCGCGGAAGTGATTGGGCTCGATCGCCAGCGCCCGCCTGAGGTCGCCGAGCGCCGCCGGATAATTGTTCAACCGATATTCGATGTAGGCGCGGTGGCTCCACGCTTCGGCATATTCCGGAGCCAGCTCAACGGCGGCATCCAGAAACGGCAGCGCCTTCTCATTCTCGTTTCTGGACGAGAAAATATCGCCGCGATCAATCAGGAGATTGACGGTATCGTTGCCTTTGAGCCGCCACAGCCGTTCTATGGCCGCGCCGATTTCGCCACCCTGGCGATGGTCGCCCTCGGCCGCGAGGAAGGCATAGAGATTGTCGAGCGTCTTGGCCGTTTCTTCCGGTGTCTTCGGCCACGGCAAGCCCATCATGCCGGGCTCGCCCTTTTGGCTCTGAGCTGCGTCGGGCGAGGGCGCGACCGGAGGCGACTTCTTTTTTGCAGCCGGCGGCAGTTCTTGCCTCGGCCGGGCCGGCGACGGTGTGTCAGGGAAAGGCTGGGTTTTCAAAAGCTCATCGTCGGCTGCGGCCTGAGCCGCGCCAGCCGAGAGTGTCAAAAGGATGAGAAGAAGCCGCGCACAAAAAAACATGCCCCGACGTTAATCGAGGCATGCGTCTTGGTCAAAAAGACTCTCGTGAATTCCCCGTAACGTCGCGCACGGGCGGCGCGACGGCTTCAACCCTGGCGGGCTTTGAAGCGGCGGTGAGTCTTGTTGATGACGTAGACCCGGCCCTTACGGCGGACGACGCGATTATCGCGGTGCCGTGAGCGCAGGGACTTCAAAGAGTTTCTAACTTTCATAACGACACCGGTTAAAGATGGCGGGCACTGGGAGAGCTCGAACGGAACCTCCGCCCCCTGCCATGTCAAAAAGAGATGGAAGCCGGGCTTGTACCTGCCAAATCCCAGGAAAACAAGGGCGCACCTGCGAAAAGTCGTGTTGAGGCGCCTGACGAACCTGCCGGGAACACCCCGAGGGCCGAAACATGCCTTTTTGACGCGGGGCAGCCCCCCATTCACGGGCGCGACGCCGAGCGCACCTCTCCACCGTGATCTAGCCGTTCGTTAACGGCCTGGAGGGCCCCATTCGTCATACTCACCGCCCCTGATGAAACGTGCGCGCGCTCCATCAACGTACGTGACAGAAGTCTTGCGAAACGATCCCAGGTATTCTGGCGCGAGAACTCGATGGCAGCCGCCGAGAGCCTCGCCCGCTCGACGTCGTCAGTGGCCAGCTCCTCGATCGCATGCGCGAGTTCGAATGGCGCATTCATCGCGACGAGCTTCAGGCAATTGCCGTCCCTTTGAATTTCCACGAACGGCGGCGTTGCCGAAGCGATGATCGGCTTCCCGCGCGCCAGCGAGTCTGCGAGCGACGCGGATCCGGCAGGAAATTTGTCGAGATAGGGCGCGAGGACGATGTCGACCTCCGAAAAGGCCCGATCCAGATCTTCGACAAAGCCGAGGATCTTCACCCGCGAACTCAAGTTCGGAGACACGTCGCTTGCCGTCACGGGTTGTACCCGCTTTCCATCCCAGACGCCGGTCTTCAGCATTCGCTGAATGTTATTGAGGGTGAGATCATTCGGGGAAAATGGATGCTTGTTGCCCATAATGACGAGCTTGAAACGCGGCGACAGATGCAGCATGGCCTCCAGCGCCGTCCGATACCCCTTGTAGTGAGCGATGAACCCGAAAATGCCCAGCGTGATTTCGTCATCTCTCGGATTTCGAGGTGGCACGCACTCCACTCTCGGTATCGGAAGATGCACCTTGAGCAGCTTATCCCCGTCAATCCCGTAATCGCGGAAAGACTTCCAGCTGGCCTCGCCGTGCACGATGACGCGGATCAGCGGATTAGAATTGATCGCCCGCAACATTCTTCGGCGGACCACTTCGCCTGTCGAAAAATAGCGCGCGAACGTCCTCGATGCCTTCGTCCGCGCCGGAAAATTCGTGTGAAAGATCACCGCACACGGCTTTGCCAACACGCGAATGCGCTCGAGCAGGCGCGTGAAGTTCCGAGCCGATTGCTTGATGCCGGGACCGAAAAAGCTGTGCTCGTGTTGAATGACCGCTGCGTCGTACGATTTCAGGCGGCGGACGAACTCATCGAAGCACTCAGACCGAGCGTCGCGCATGTCATCGTTGATTGCGAATATGTCGTACCGGTTACCCGCTTCCAGCATCGCAACTCTGAGCGACCTATTGGCGTCGCCAACGCCACACGGCATATCGGCGGTGGAAAGACTGAGTATGTTCAAAACACGATCCAATCTTCAAATCTGACAAAAGGAACGGAACAGAAGCACCAGAATGGAAATCGGAAGAGGCTCTTCCTCGTCAGCCGAGTGCAGGGGGACGCGCTGATGGCACCTCCCCGCAGGAGCCGTTCAGCGCGTCCCCGCCACATCGTCCAACGCGGTTCGAATAGCTACGCAGCGAGCTCTCGGCCGGTCAGACGTTCGAGAACGCGCAACGGCGACCTTTCCGTCTGACGTTGCGCGGCAACGGGAAGCTCGAACGTTTGCTCCAAGACGAATTGGCCGCTGATCGCCGCGTGCAGGACCTGGTCCGTAAAGACCACCCAGGTGCTGCCGGCTGCGAAGGCAACCTCTTGCCGCGGCGCCTCTCGCTGATAGGTCGCGTCACCCTTCGTCCGGTCATGCAAGTGCAGCATGATATGATCGTACGGCGTCCTCACCCCCTTGGTGATGCCAAGGATGGATTCGAGCTGCGCCAGCCCCGGCAGCGGACGCGACACGGTCGGTAAAAAGCGGCTGGCGTAGGCCTCGAACGGCTCTCCAATCTGCCACACCCGTGGTTTGTCAGTAGGGTTGATGTTGGTGAAGACACGCAGAATGCGCGCACCTCGGTTCGGCCGGGAGGGAAAGGCATCGACGTGAAGCCGAGTGTCATCCTTGCGATAGGACGCGGCTTTCCGTCCCTCGACTTCGTGCGGCCTGAAGCTCGTGCGCGCCAACGTGAGCGTTGGAGAGTAGGACGGCAGAAGGCCCTGCAGGAGTTGGCGCGCGTCCGACGCATAGCGGCGCATCATGCCAGCCAGCATGTCACCGTTGACGCCCTCGATCTTCGCGCCGCGCAACCGGCCTTCGGTAGGATCATAGCTGATGTTTTTTGCTTCCTGATCGGACCACGTCGAAGAGAGGAAGACCTTCTCTTCGGACTCGAACGGGAACGCCAGGGACTTGAAATAAAGCACGTGCCCGTTCTCGAGGCCGTCCACTGCCCGCTCGCGGTCTTCGGATGTGAATGAGCTATTCCACGCTGTCGCGTCAAAGGTGTCGAGTGAGGAAAAGACTTTGCGCGAGGATTCAAATGAAGACATGAGTATACCCCCAATATCGAGGACGTGCTTTTTTGAAAAAATTCGAACTTCGTCGTGTGAGGCGAAAATAACGCCTCGAAAATTCACGCTCTGCGTGCGCTCAAAAAATGCGTTGTCGTCGCGTATTTAAAATCAGCGTGGCATCAAAACTCGGGGCACCGGCAAATCGCCAGGATTTCCCACCCGACAAAAACACGTTGGTGATGGATCCACACAACTGGCCATTTGGCTATTCGCGGGCCCTGCCCCCGCTTTTCCACAGCTAAATGTCGCCCCGACCGGCGGATCACGCACCAACAGTTGGGCCGCGAAGCCAGCCCTATCCCAAAAAAACTGAGGCCCGACGGGTCTCTAGCGGTCACGCGGTTATGCTTCGGGCGGCGTCAGGGAAGTTACTCCCCTTGGCGTGCCCCTCACGACACGCATACCCAGAAACCTCGCCCCAAAATGTCCGTTATAATGGCCGAATAGCCTATTCCGGCGATAGTCTACTCATAGGCAATATGGCTTAGTTGCATTCTGTTATAATCACCAATCCGCAAAGATCACGATGGCGAGACCGCTCCTAGTTCATATCCACGTCCCGAAGTGCGCTGGCACGACCGTTGAGAAACATTTGATCGATCAACTGGGGGACGAACAGGTTTGGATTGCTCCCAAGCGAACCCGAAAATTTCCATTGGACCTTTTCACTTACAAATACCGCCGGAAACTTCCCGAGCGGCATGACGAGATCAAAGCCATCTCCGGCCATTTCATCGGCAAATCGGCGGAGGATCTGTTTCCGGACCGTCGCATCGTCCGCTCGATAATCCTCCGCGAACCCGAAAGTATGATGCTTTCTTACTATAATTACCGGATGATGCGTTACCTGATCGAAGGTCTGCACGCCTATTCCTTCTCATTGTTTTTGCGCGCCACGCGCGTCAATCCAGTCGCTCATTTCCTGCTTGAGCGATGGCTGGAAATGCCGTGGGCTCAATTGGTCCGATTATCCGACGAACGAAAGGCTGAGATTCTCGACGAAGTTCTTGGCTCCATCGATTATGTCGCCGACATCCGCGAGGCGGATTCACTCATAAGAAGCATATCGGCCGAAATCGGCATTTCACCCGAAGCGCCGCGACGGAATTCGGCCGAAGAGCATCAGGCGAGGACGGATTGGAAAATCGTCCGACTGGGCGATCTCTCCGCAACGGATCGCGCATTACTGAAATCACGCACCGCACTGGACCATTACCTATGGAGCCGATGGGTGCGGAAAGAAATCAAACCTTTCGATAGCCGCGCTCAAAGCAGCTTTGTGCTGAGCGAATTCGTGCGGCCAAAGTATCAGGTCGAGCGACGGATCGCGCGCCGATTTGGGTTAACGCTTGCGGGCACCAGGTGAATGGGACAGCACAGCAAAATGAACGTCGCCAGTCGGATGGTATCGAATGACTGAGGTAACTGCGCCTCCCCTCTTAAAGCAGATCGAGAGCATTGCACTCGCCGCTGGCCGGCTCATCTTGGAGGTTCAGCGACGCGGCGCGGCCGTTCAGAACAAGGGCGACGGCAGTCCGGTTACCGACGCCGATCTCTTCGCAGAAGAACTGATCACGCGAGAACTGCAACGGATCGATTCATCGCTTCCCATCGTCGGCGAGGAAGCGGCCTCCGCAGGCGATTTCAGCGGCGCCTCCGCGAAAACGTTTTTCCTTGTCGATCCGCTGGACGGCACGAAGGAGTTCGTCCGCGGGAGTGCGGATTTCACCGTGAACATTTGCCTGGTCCAGAACGGACGCCCGCAACTGGGCGTTGTCGTCGCGCCAGCACGCGGCGAACTCTTCAGCGGCGATGACAGCATGTCCTACAAATGCCATCTCTCGAATGATCTGAACATCCGCGAGCGGTCCCGCATCGTCACGGCCGCGCCAGCGAGCGCCCTATCCGCCGTGGCAAGCGCATCGCACGAGAATGCTGCAACCAAGGACTTCCTGGACAAGCTTCCGATCGGCAAGAAATTGTCGGTTGGATCGTCGCTGAAGTTCTGTCTTGTGGCGACGGGAGAAGCGGATATCTATCCCCGCTTCGGAACGACCATGCAGTGGGATACGGCAGCGGGTGACGCCGTTTTACGCGGCGCCGGAGGTTGCACTTTGACGTGCGATGGCCGGGAGCTTGAATACGGAGCAAAACGCCCGGAGAAGAAGGCTCTGCAAAATCCGTACTTCGTTTCGTTCGGCGGCAGCGTCGAAGCGCTGCGCGAACTGCTGCGCGTTTCGGCGCTGGAAGTCAGCGTGTAAGCAGGGTTCGGAACCGTTGGGGCACGACGAGACATGAATGCAAGTTTCGGTTTGCCATTGGCTTTGGCGCGACCGCGCCGGGAGGAAGGCATGAAGCCGTTACCGGAAGTTCATTCATTCGGCATGCCGAAGCTCACCGCTCGCTCACCTGTCGAGCTGCAGTGGAAAAACTCGGCAATTACGAAAATTGAGCGGTCGGAATTGAAAGCGCAGAACGCCCGCTGCATTTGGTTCACCGGCCTTTCCGGTGCCGGAAAGACAACCCTCGCCAATCTCCTTGACGAAACTCTCTATAAATCGGGACGCCACACCTACGTGCTCGATGGCGATCGCTGCCGGGATGGCATTTGCAATGACCTCGATTTTTCTCACTCCGGTCGCATGGAGAATGTGCGACGAGTTTCCGAAGTCGCAAAACTGATGGTCGATGCGGGCTTGATCGTCATCGTCTCGCTGATCTCGCCACTCATCACGCAGAGACAACAAGCTCGTAAGCTGTTCGAGCCCGGCGAGTTTGTTGAGGTATATCTCAATACCCCCCTGGCAACCTGCGAGAAGCGGGACGCGAAGGGCCTGTACAAGAAGGCACGTCAGGGCCTCATTCCGGACTTCACAGGAATATCGTCGGCCTACGAGCCGCCCGAGAGCGCCGAGATCGTGCTGGATGGGCGGGCTCCGCTAAGCGATCTCCTGGAAGAGATGCTGCAAGCTCTGCGGCAACCTGTGACAAGCGAAAAATCAACCTCCGATCAGGCCGACTAGAGTTGCGGACAAGCGTGACGAATGTTTGCTTGAGTGAGAGACGGACGTCCTGAGTAGCCGGCGCCTCTTTGCTTAGAAAAAATGCATGTAAAGTTGAAATTACGAAGCTCAAACGCGGGAGCTTCGCCAGAATCGGACCCCAAAGTCCCTGGTTAGTTTTTCTTAAACGAAAACGCGATGATCCTTCGCTTTGGCTGGCACTAAATTTCTCAACCGAAGCCGCCTAGACTATCGTCAGATTTGCGCGCATATGCCTATACCGCAAGCACGCTGATCAACATGGTCCAGATCAGCGCCAAACCGCAACGGCGCCTATGTAACGAGGGGGATTCCGTGTCGGGGGGACAACCGATAAGGGAGTTGCCCCATGTCTCTAGATTTGGTCTCCAACATTACTCAGGTACTCAGCACGAGTCTGGTATCGCGCATTGCTTCGAGCCTCGGCCTCGACAAGACACTCACAGAAAAAGCGCTACAGGCAGGTATCCCCGGTCTATTAGCAGCGTTCACATCACTCGTATCCAGACCCAATGGCGCTCAGGCGCTCAATGGCGCAATCGCGCGACAACAGCCGACATTGCTCTCGAGCTTAGGCAGCATGCTCGGCGGCTCTACGCAGTCGAGCATTATTGAATCCGGTACCAACACACTGACATCTCTTCTCGGCAGCGCGAACACATCCGCACTCACCAACGCAGTTGGTCAGTACGCGGGGATTGGAAATGCCGGCTCGAAAAGCCTTATGGGCCTGCTCGGACCTGTCGTGATGGGCGTGTTGGGACAGCAGCAGCGCGCGAGTGGGCTCGATGCGACGGGCCTGGCAAGTCTTCTCAATTCACAAAAAGATAAGATCGCGAGTGCACTTCCCGCTGGATTCTCAAATTATCTCAGCGATACGGGCATACTCGATGGCCTTGGTGCCGGGACGCGCAGCGCATCGGCAGCGACTGACTATTCCGGGTCGTCTAGGCCCAGTTACAGCACAACGCCACCACCGACACCGAGATTTTCGGAGCGGTCGGGAAGTCCATATTCGCAATCATGGGGCTGGGTACTTCCGGCGCTCGCGGCGTTGCTAATCGGCGGCCTCGCCTGGAACTGGTTCGCCCGCCCACGCCCAACAGAGACTGCCGCCAATCCTCCTCCGGCGACGGCGCCGGCGAGCACCGGGACCAGCACCGGCGCCGCGGGTCTCGGCCCGATGCCCGCGTCCTTCGCAGCGCTCGATAATCTGCGTGGCATAAAAGTCGGTGACGTCGACGTTGGCACACAAATCGCCAACGCCGAGACCAGCATGCGCTCGGCGGTTGCCAGCGTTCAAGACGTGAGTTCAGCGCAAGCCGCAATGGCGCCGCTGACAAATTCCGCGAACGATTTTGTCAGGCTGAGCAAGCTCCTCGATCAACTTCCCGCTCAGTCCCGCAAAACGGTCGTGAACACGATCACTGCAACGAGACCGGCCCTTGATCAGGTCTTCGACAAGGCGCTCGCCATTCCTGGGGTGAGCGCAATCATAAAGCCGACAATCGACAAAGTTCACTCTCAGTTCGATGCGCTAACGACAGCCTGAACAACGCAGAGCAAAGCGAGAACATCAGCTGATTATCGTCAGTTCTGAAAGGCCCGTGCCCATATGCGGGACACGGGCCTTTCTTATTTCTCTTCTCGAATGCCAGGAGTTTTGGGACCGCGATCCTAGAATCTGACTTTCACACCGCCATAAGCGGCAAGCGGCGTAGCCGGCACGACGGTTCGTGGGTCACTGAAATCAATTGTACCGAGCGATGCGGCTGAAGCGTCATCGAGCTGAAAGTAGTTGCCGAAAGTCGCGTAGTGGTGGTCGAAGAGGTTATTGATGATCGCATAGACTTGAATGTTCTTGGTGACGTCGTAGGAGGTGTGGAGATCCACGACGGCGTAGCCTGGCAGCGGCGTGTTTAAGTTTGCTTCGTCGCCAAAAAAGATTTGGTCAGAAGCCGCAGTGACGTCTCCGCCGAATTTCCATTGGCGTGTGATCCAATAATCGAAGCCAGCCTTGAATCTGTGCTGGGGAATTCCAGGCATGCGATCGCCCGGATGGACCGTCGTAATGAAATCGTCGCCATTAGAGGGGTTCTGCGGGTTGTTGGGCGAGTTGACGTCGAACGTGCTCTCAAATCGCGCATCGGTGAAATTATAATTGGCGAAGAGATAGAGGCGGTCGTTGCGATAATCGATGCTGGCGTCGAGGCCCTCGCGAAGCGTATTGCCTGCATTCTGGAAGTAGCTTCTCCCATTGATAGAGGACGCAACATTTATAATGTCGTCGCTGTTCACGGCATGGAAGTAGCCGAGACTCCAACTAATCCGCTGATTGTCGAGAGACTTGATCTCACCGCGAAGCCCCACCTCGGCCGTTCGCGACACAACCTGCTTGAGTGGCGGATCTGCAGTTAGGAAGCTCGAAACAAGGCACGGATTGTTGGGGTCGGCGCAAGCAAGCTCGGCAGCGACCGGTGCGCGGTTGGCTTCGGAATACCCACTGTAGAGCGTGAGGCCTGGAGCGAGTTGATAGGTACCTCCCGCCATCGGGTTGAAGCGCTGGAATTTGTTATCGCCGTTAAGTAGTGGTGCAGCGCCTGTATTGTCCTGAAGCCGGATGTCCGCGTAATTGAAACGGCCGCCTGCGGTCAGCGACAACCGGTCAGTGACATCAAAGGTGTCTGAGAAAAAGACGCCATAGTAGGTATTGGTCGAGGTGATGTTGACGGGGCGAATGTCTGAATTTTGAACAATTTGGCCATCGCCGGTGATGACGAATTCGGGACCGATGCTGCCGATTTCTGCATTGGTTTGATAGCCGACGCGGCCGTGATCGATGCTGCCGCCCAAAAGGAATTGATTCCCGTGCCCGAAGATTTTGCCCTTCTCGACACCTTGTAGCGAGGCTCCGAAACTTTCGGCCTGCTGCGATGTGCGGTCGATTTCGCCGACGAAATTGTCACCGCCCGCCGGCGTCAGAACCGGATTGCCGTGCTGATCAATAAGTGGGTCGGTCGTCGTACCATCAAGATTATCGAAGCAGAGAACGCTTGGGTCGCTTGCACAGGGCGCCGAATTCGAACCGTTGGCGTCGACGTGATGTTGATTGAATCTACGATAGTAGCTTACACCAGAGACCTTCAGCGTATCGGTGACATTCACAGACCCGTTGACCGACCCCATGGCCATATCGTTCTGGGTCGTCTGAGGGTTGGTGAAGACATCACTGTAACTCTGATCCAGCAGTTCGACCGGTGAGGCTGCAACGGCTCCGACAAAGTTATCTGCGCCCGTAAAGTTCGCATGGAACTCAGCGTCGTGGTTCTTGAAGCCGACGTCGGCGAATATGCGTCGGATATTCGACGGAGAGAACTCGCGCCATCCGTCATCATGAATGTCCTCAACGGCAACGTAGGCAGCATAGTTACCGAACTGTTGGCCAGCCTGCACTGAGCCCTGTACGCGCCCGAATGAGCCCATACGGAAATCAGTTTCGACACCTTGGAAGTTGAAGCCGTCCTTCATTGTTATGCTGACGGAGCCACCTAGGGCGTTCAGCCCGAAGGCTGGGTTGTTGGTCATGACCGCGATATCGGAGATCGCGACGGAAGGCAGGAAATCCCAGTTGACGACGTCGCCGAACGCTTCGTTGATCCGGACGCCGTTCTCATAAACAGCCAGGCCTTGGGGAACACCATCAACCGGAGAGGCCTCGAAGCCGTGAAATTGTACGTTGGTTTGAAAATCGTTGCCCTGCAGATTGTTGACGATGACGCCGGGAATGCGAGACTGAAGCGCATCCTGCACCGCCATGGTGCCACTGCGCGTGACGTCAGAAGACGAAACTGTGCCGACCGAACCGGGAACCTTCGCAATCGGAATTTCGCTGCCGCCGACGGGTGACATCTTCACCTGGGTGGGCTCGAGGACAGAGGAGCCCTCTTCCACCGGCGGCGTTGTTGGCGCCTGCACCTGTGCGACGGGCGCTTTCTTCGGTTTGGCGGCCTGCTTGACTGGCTTGGGTTTCGGCTGTTCCTGAATGACCTGCACCTCGGGCAATGCCGTGTTCGGCGCGCCGCTCGATGGTGCCTGTGCGGGAGGTTGGCCGCTTGGATTGGCGGTCGTTTGGTTCGGAGGGGTTGCCGGCTGCCCCGTCGTTGTCCCGCCGGCGTCTTGGGCCAGAACTGCTGATGCTCCAAACGTCGCGCATGCAAGCGCCACTGCTGGCGCCATGGCGACCATGCGCGTTGACATCAACTACCCCCGTGCTCCCGGACACGTATTCCTCGGACCATTGCCTCAGCAGTGACCGAGCAATCGCGACTCTTTTTTCCCAAAAGCAGGGAAAGTTCTTGAGGATATTAGGTCAATATTCCCGAGGCCCCTTGAACTCGTTGGGAAATGAAGTGTTGTAGAATTGATACTTTCGGGGCAATGCCTGGGAAATTTAGGAAGATAAATCAGGAAATTATTCCCGAGACACTCAGGCATGGCGGAGATCGCTTGATCCACGCGCGTAAGCCGGTGGCCGGGTGCGAGCCAGATCCTCGCCAACCGATATGGGCCACCTGAGAGGAGCCTGTCGTCGATCGGGTGGATTTCAGCAAAGCTGCGGGTCTTGCGTCACGTCTCGTTAGCCCAACGGTGACACCGCACCGGCGCACGGGGCAAATCGAGGAAAGGCAAGTTCATTCCGAAAAAAACCAACGAAACCAATGGTTCCGATGGTGGGCACTAGAGGGATCGAACCTCTGACCCCTACCATGTCAAGGTAGTGCTCTACCGCTGAGCTAAGTGCCCGGAAGAAGCGAGCTTCTAGAGGGTTCGCGCTACTCCGGTCAAGCCCTGGAGCGCGGCAAATCGGCCGGATGTGAAATTTAAATTCTCAGACCGCCAGAAGACGGTCGACCTCGCGCACCAAATCCTTGAGGTGGAACGGCTTGGAGAGGACGCGGGCGTCCTTCGGCGGCTGGTTTTCACTGTTGAGAACGACGGCCGCGAATCCGGTGATGAACATGATCTTGAGATCGGGGTCGATCTCGCTCGCGCGGCGGGCGAGTTCGATGCCGTCCATCTTCGGCATGACGATGTCCGTGAGGAGGAGCGTGAACGGCTCTGTCTTGAGACGGTCGTAGGCATCCTCGCCGTTCTCGAAGGCGACGACGTCGTAGTTCGCTTTTTCGAGCGCCTTGACGAGGAAACCGCGCATGGACTCGTCATCCTCGGCGAGCAGGATGCGGCGGATCGGCAGGCTGGAGGGCTTGGCTGTCATGACTACTCTGATGTGCGGAATGTCCCAGACGAGAAGTACCCGATATCTCGTCTAATGCAAATTTGGCCCGACTTTGGTAAACGGAGCATGAAACTGTGGAAATGCCGATAGCACCGCGGCAGTTGCGCATCACTCCATTTGATGCGCGTGGAAGTTCTGAAGTCACCGCTTAACAAGGTACACGCAAACGACGCACGCCTTAGTCTTCCATGGACTTACGCGTGCTGCATTGGCAATGTATTCCGCTATGAGCCACGAAATTGCGGCCGGGATCTGAACGAGACACTGCTAATCATGCACGACGATAGATCCCACGACGTACCGAGAGCATTTTTCCCGTCTTTCGACGTCCTGGCGCCACGTGTTCAATCCGCGCCGTTCGTATTCTCGTCGCCGCATTCGGGAAGGCTCTATCCGCCTGAATTCCTGGCGATCTCGCGGCTCGATCCGAAAACCTTGCGCCGCTCGGAAGATTGCTTCGTTGACCGCCTTTTCCGCCCCGTGGCGAGCCTCGGAGCGCCGATCATCAGCGCCCGTTTTCCTCGCGCTTATCTCGATCTGAATCGCGAGCCCTACGAGCTCGATCCCGAACTCGTCGATGAGCCTTTGCCGGCCCACGCGAACACCCAATCGATTCGCGTCGCCGGCGGCTTGGGCACGGTCGCCCGCATCGTCGCCGATGGCGAAGAAATTTATCCGGACCGTTTGAGCCTCGACAGCGTGCTCGCACGCATCGAGCAACTCTACTTCCCGTTCCATGCCGAGCTGTCGAGACTGGTCGCGGCGACGCGCGAAACCTTCGGTTACGCCGTTCTCATCGACTGCCACTCCATGCCGTCGACGGCGATGGCTCCGGGCAGCGCGCAGCGGCCCGACATCGTCATAGGAGATCGCTTCGGCGCCGCCGCCGATCCGCGCCTGACGCTTCTGGTGCGAGATGAGTTTCAGCGCCGTGGCTTCAAGGTGCAATTGAATCGGCCATACGCAGGCGGCTACATCACCGAGCATCACGGCCGGCCGGACCGCGCCACCCACGCGATCCAAATTGAAATCAACCGCGGGCTCTACATAAACGAGCTGACGTTTCAGGAAACCACAGGCTACGCGCGCCTCGCCGAGGCCCTGACCGAGATCGTTACATCCCTGTTCCGCGAAGTCCCCGGTCTTCTTGACTATCGCGCCGCCGCTGAGTGAGCGGGCAGCGTTAGGTTAAGGAAATGACTTAAGAAAAAGGGCCGTCCGAATTTTTCACGAACGGCCCAAGTCTAGGGAGGAAACGCCCAAGGAGGGCTGCGAAGCGCGAGCCGAGCTCGCATATCGCACTGCACAAAATAAAGGTGCAGCGCATTATCGGCAATTGCGATTTACGCAGAGCTGCATGGCTTGAAACGCGGGCCTCGGCCGAAAGGCCGTTTTGCCTCTTCCCGGCTTTCAACTGATGCGGGAGGGGCGGTTTCCAATAAAGAAGGCCGTCCGAAAGCCGAACGGCCCAAGTCTAGGGAGGAAACGCCCAAATTGGGCAGCGATTGCGGTGAAGCGTGTCAACGCAACCACCTCCGAACGATGAGCTGCTTCGGCCATCGCCGCAATCTCTACGAGTATAATCTTAGCACATCGGATCGGGCATGTATCCACCCCGCCACAACTTACGTTACCAATGTGTATCTAGTTCAACATTGCGGTAGTTCGACGTAACGTCTGATAGTAAATGGCCACACAGCAAACACTTGAAATCACAGGGTGAGCGCGTGCCGGGACCGTCACCCGCAGCGGAATTTCAGGCCATCGTCCGCGTGGCCCACGAGCTGGCCGATATTTCAGGCCCCGTTATCCTCAAGCATTTTCGCAAGGCAATGCCTGTGGAAAACAAGGCCAGCGGGGGCGCCTTCGATCCGGTCACCAAGGCCGACCGCGGCGCTGAAAAAGCGATTTCCGAGGCCCTCGCCACAAGATTCCCTGATCACGGCCTCGTCGGAGAGGAGTTCGGGACGAAGGCCGGAACCAGCCCCTATCAATGGATCATCGATCCGATCGACGGCACGCGGTCGTTCATCATCGGCTCGCCGATGTGGGGCACGCTGATCGGAGTTCTGAAGGACGAAAAGCCCGTCTTCGGCCTCATGGATCAGCCATTCACCGGCGAACGTTTCTGGTCCACCGACAAGGCCGCCTACCACAGCATCCGGGGCGGACGGCCCGTGCGGCTCAAGACACGCGAGTGCCCCCGCATCGAAGATGCCGTCTTGACCACCACGCATCCCGAAATGTTCGCCGAGCCCGAACAACTGGCAGCTCTCGACACCCTCAGAAAAAAGGCCCGGCTGACCCGCTACGGCGGCGATTGTTACGGCTACTGCCTCCTCGCCTCGGGTCTCGTCGATATCATTATCGAGCCGGGGCTGAAGACCTACGATATCGTCGCTCTCATCCCCATCATTGAACGCGCCGGTGGCGTCGTTACGACATGGACCGGCGGCAGCCCCTCGAACGGCGGAAACATTCTCGCTTCGGGCGATGCGCGCCTGCACGAAGAAGCGCTGGCGATGATCAATAAGCTCTAAACCCGTTCCTGCGGCGACGTCTCGATGCCCATATAGGCGTCGAAAGCCGCCCAGAACCGCTGGCGAATGGCATCCGTTTCCTGAAGAATTTCGTGCCGCGATCCGGGAATGAGAATGTGGCCGCCGGACTTGAGATCAACGGCGAAATCCTCGATCGCCTGCGGTGAAACGACCTGATCTGCGCCGGCCGCAAACAACATCATCGGCACCGAGACGTATTTTGGATAATCGGGACGCGAAAGCATGGAGCAGCTTCGCAGCGCCGCCCGAAGCCACCCGACCGTCGGCGCCCCGACCGCCAGATCGGGAGCAGTTTCCATGATCGATTTGATCCGCGACCATCGAACGAAGTCCGCAGTCAGCCGGTTGCCTTCGAAATCCGTGAGGTCGTTGGGTTCGTTGCCGCCTCCCCGGACATACGTGGTCGCAAATCCGCACATCGACGCGACGTTGGAATAGGCCTTAGCCAGAGGCCTGCTGGCGCCGAGCATCCGCTCGTGAATTTCGATCATCGGCGACAGCAGGATCATGCGCGCGAACGGGCTCGCTTCATCCTGTGCTCCGCGCAAAAGAATGTTGCCGCCAAGCGAATGACCAAGCCCGATGAGCGGCTCAGGCAGCGACGGCCTGATGATCTCATCGACGAAGATCGCAAGATCGCGGTCGTATTCGGTGAAGGCGACGACATGGCCTTTCCGCCGGTTGCCAAGCATCCGCTCCGATCCCCCTTGCCCGCGGAGATCGAAAGTCGCGACGCCGAAGCCGCGGCGGCGCAAGTCGGCGATGACCTCGAAATACTTTTCGATGAACTCGCCGCGGCCCTGCACGATGCACACCGTGCCTCGCGATGGCCCGCGCGTCGCTTCCCAGAGGGCGCATCGAAGCTTCAGTCCGTCGTAGCCGTCAAAGGCCGTTACTTGTGCGCCGCTGGGAACGGGATTGATCGAGAGCGAAACGAGTTTCATCTACCTCTCTTTAAGCCTGAGCAGCTGGGCCGGCGTTTGAAGCCGGTGACGCGATGAACGCCTAGCACACGATATTGGCGGCAAACCCTCTTGAAGCCGTTTTTCCGCTTCCTACCTGTTTCATGCGGTTGCCGCAAAGCGGGACCGCATCACGGAAAGGGCCAGTCCGACGGGCTGGTTCACATGTCGCTTCTTAGGAGGATATGTCATGCGACACGCAGAATTCGCTCCCTTTTATCGTTCCGCAATCGGCTTCGATCGTCTGTTCCAGCTCTTGGATCAGTCCACAGGTTTCGACAGCGAATCCACCTACCCGCCATATAATATCGAACGTACCGGCGAGAATGCGTACCGGATCACGTTAGCGGTTGCCGGCTTCTCGCAAGGCGAACTGAAGATCGAGGTCAAGGAACAGACGCTTTCGATCGCCGGCGAAAAAGCCGCTGAGACAGGCGAAAAGACTTACCTGCATCGTGGCATCGCGGCCCGCGCGTTCGAGCGCCGATTCCAGCTTGCCGACCATGTCGATGTGACCGGCGCGGCCTTCGAGAATGGACTGCTCCACGTCGAGCTCGTCCGCAACGTCCCGGAGAGCAAGAAGCCGCGCACGATCGCGATCGGCATGTCCGGCACCGTCCAGCAGATCGAGGCCAAGGCCGCCTAAAGGCCTTTTCGGCAACGATTAATGAGACCTTGGAAACGGCAGCTGCGCCCCCACGCGGCTGCCGTTTGCCGTAAGTCGTCCTGTGTAGCAATATTATTGCCGAGTGGCGTCCCGAACCTTGCCGGAAACGATTGCGTTGCGCGCCTCGTCTTACCGCTTGTGCCGCAGTGTCAAATCTGTAGTATTCGCTAGATTAGGTCAATAATGCTGTCCTTTGTGCACTGCTGGAGCGTGCACGGAGTATGGTGCGGACGTTACGCGATCAGCCGAGGCATTGCTTTACGGCTCGACGTGGCGTGGGAGACATTAGGTGTTTGAAAGCAGGATGTGCGGTTTGCAGAGCCGTGAAATCGGCAGCGGGCTTCATACCATACGCCTCAGCGCGTTCGCCCGAACTGACCGAAAGCGCCCGCGCTACGCGTGACCGGTGCTCTCCGGCGGCGTAGCGCTGCACAAAACATTGAATGAGCCGCGCCTTAAATTGGCGTCCTATCACACCGAAGTTCTGAAATTCAGGCCCCAGGCCATACGAGGCAAGAGATGAGCGAAGGTTACCTGTATCCGCTGGATGACGAAATCGGCGATGCAAACCGTCCGGCAGCGGAAGGTCTTTTTGACCCCGCTCTTGAACGCGACGCATGCGGCGTCGGTTTCATCGCGAACCTCAAGGGTCGCAAGTCGCACGCCATCGTCGAGGGTGCACTGAAGATTCTCGAGAACCTCGAGCACCGCGGCGCCGTAGGCGCCGATCCCCTGTCGGGCGACGGCGCCGGCATCCTCATTCAAATTCCACATGACTTCCTGGCGGCCGAGACCAAATCGGCGGGCTTCGAATTGCCGGCGCCCGGGCATTATGCCGTCGGTCAGGTCTTCATGCCCCGCGACGAGCGCCTTCGGACCCACTGCGAACGCGTCTGGGCGCGCTGTCTTAAGGAAGAAGGTCTGGAGCTGATCGGCTGGCGCACCGTGCCGGTCGACAACAGCTGCCTCTCGACCATGGTACGCGATGTCGAGCCGGTGCAGCGGCAGGTATTCGTCCGCCGTCCCGCGTCGATGAACGACCAGGAAGAGTTCGAGCGCCACCTCTATATCGTTCGCAAGGTCGTCTCGAATGCCATTCACGACGCCTACAAGGGTCGCGACATCGGGCACTACACCGTTTCGCTCTCGACGCGCACGCTCGTCTACAAGGGCATGTTCCTGTCGTACCAGGTGAAGGCCTATTACAAGGATCTTTCCGATCCGCGCCTCGTTTCGGCGCTCGCCCTTGTTCACCAGCGCTTCTCGACCAACACCTTCCCGTCCTGGAAGCTTGCCCATCCCTACCGGATGGTCGCGCATAACGGTGAAATCAACACGCTGCGCGGCAACGTCAACTGGATGGCCGCGCGCCAGGCGTCCGTATCCTCGCCGCTTTTCGGCGACCGCATCTCGAAGCTGTGGCCGATTTCCTATGAAGGCCAGTCCGACACCGCCTGCTTCGACAACGCGCTCGAGTTCCTCGTGATGGGCGGCTACAGCCTCTCGCACGCTGCGATGATGCTGATCCCGGAAGCCTGGGCCGGCAATCCGACGATGGATACCAAGCGCCGCGCCTTCTACGAATATCATGCCTGCTTGATGGAGCCGTGGGACGGCCCGGCGGCGATGGCCTTCACCGATGGCCGCCAGATCGGCGCCACGCTCGATCGCAACGGCCTCCGCCCCGCCCGCTATCTCGTCACCAAGGACGACACCGTCATCATGTCGTCGGAGTCGGGCGTGCTGCCCGTTGCCGAGGAAAACATCGTCAAGAAGTGGCGGCTGCAGCCCGGTAAGATGCTGCTGATCGACCTCGAAAAGGGTTGCATCATCTCCGATGAGGAGCTGAAAGCGGAAATTGCGGCTAGCCACCCCTACGAGACGTGGCTGAAGCGGACGCAGATCAAGGTTTCCGACCTGCCTCTTCCGGTGAAGAGCGCCGCGGCGGCGAAATCGAACGTCGCGCTGCTCGATCTCCAGCAGTCGTTCGGCTACACGCAGGAAAGCATCAAGTTCCTGCTGACGCCGATGGCCGAGAAGGGCGAGGAAGCCACCGGCTCGATGGGAACGGACACACCGATCTCAGCGCTCTCGTCGAAGTCGAAGCTGCTGCACACCTACTTCAAGCAGAACTTCGCGCAGGTCACGAACCCGCCGATCGACTCGATCCGCGAAGAGCTGGTGATGAGCCTTGTCTCGTTCATCGGTCCGCGTCCGAACATCCTCGATCTTCAGGGCACCTCGAAGCAGAAGCGCCTCGAGGTCGACCAGCCGATCCTGACGAACGAGGACCTTGAGCGCGTCCGCGGCATCGGCGCCGTGAAGGACAACGATTTCGAATCGATCACGATCGACATCACCTATCCGGCCGAGAAGGGCGAGGGCGGCATGGGTCCCGCGCTCGACGGCATCTGCGCCGAAGCGGAAGAGTACGTTCGCGCTAAAGAGTTCAACATCATTATTCTGTCCGATCGCCGCGCCGGACCGGACCGCATCGCGTTGCCCTCGTTGCTCGCAACGTCGGCCGTGCATCACCATCTGATCAAGCAGGGGCTCCGAACCTCGGTCGGTCTCGTTGTCGAAACGGGCGAAGCGCACGAGATCAATCAGTTCTGCACGCTTGCAGGCTACGGCGCGGAAGCCATCAACCCCTATCTGGCTTTTGAAACGCTTTACACGATGCTTCCGGAGCTTCCCGAGGGGACGACTCCGGAAATGGTGAAGAAGCGCTTCATCAAGGCCATCGGCAAAGCCATGCTGAAGGTCATGGCGAAGATGGGCATCTCGACCTACCAGTCCTATTGCGGCGCCCAGATCTTCGACGCCGTCGGCCTGCGGTCGAGCTTCGTCGATCGCTATTTCACAGGGACCCACACCCAGGTCGAAGGCGTCGGCCTGCGCGAGATCGCACGCGAGACGGTCGAACGTCACAAGGCGGCCTTCGGCGACGTGCCGGTGCTGGCCAACGCGCTCGAAGTCGGCGGCGAATACGCATATCGCATCCGCGGCGAGGCGCACATGTGGCGCCCCGGAACGGTGGCCGATCTTCAGCATGCTGTCCGCGCGACCGACAACAAGGAAGCGATGAGCGGGCGCGTCCCGCAGAAGTTCCGAGACTTTTCGAAGTCGATCAACGATCAGTCCGAGCAGCTCATGACGCTGCGCGGCATGTTCCGTATCCGCTCCGCCGAATCTTTTGGCCGCAAGGCCGTGCCCATCGAGGAAGTGGAATCCGCCGCCAGCATCGTGAAGCGCTTCTCGACCGGCGCGATGAGCTACGGCTCGATCAGCCGCGAAGCGCACACCACGCTCGCCATCGCGATGAACCGCATCGGCGGCCGTTCGAACACCGGCGAAGGCGGCGAAGAATCCGATCGCTTCAAGCCGATGGCCAACGGCGACTCGATGCGCTCTGCCATCAAGCAGGTCGCCTCCGGCCGCTTCGGCGTGACGACGGAATACCTCGTCAACTCCGACATGATGCAGATCAAGATGGCCCAGGGCGCCAAGCCCGGCGAAGGCGGCCAGCTGCCCGGTCACAAGGTCGATGCGACGATCGCCAAGGTTCGTCACTCGACGCCGGGCGTAACCCTCGTATCGCCGCCGCCGCATCACGACATCTATTCGATCGAAGATCTGGCGCAGCTCATCTACGACTTGAAGAACGTCAACCCGAAGGCTGACGTTTCGGTGAAGCTCGTCTCGGAAGTCGGCGTCGGAACCGTTGCGGCAGGCGTCGCGAAGGCGCGCGCCGACCACGTGACGATCTCGGGCTTCGAAGGCGGCACCGGCGCATCGCCGCTGACGTCGATCAAGCACGCGGGTAGCCCTTGGGAAATCGGTCTCGCCGAAACCCATCAGACCCTCGTCGCCAATCGCCTGCGCGGCCGTATCGCCGTCCAGGTCGACGGCGGCATCAGGACTGGACGTGACGTCGTAATCGGAGCGCTGCTCGGCGCCGACGAATTCGGCTTCGCCACCGCACCGTTGATCGCGGCGGGCTGCATCATGATGCGCAAGTGCCACCTGAACACCTGCCCGGTTGGCGTTGCCACGCAAGACCCGGTCCTGCGCGCGAAGTTCTCTGGCAAGCCCGAGCACGTAATCAACTACTTCTTCTTCGTCGCCGAAGAGGTCCGCGAGATCATGGCTCAGCTCGGCTTCCGCACCTTCAACGAGATGATCGGCCAAAGCGATCAGCTCGATAAGGATCGCGCAATCGAGCACTGGAAGGCGCGTGGACTAGACTTCACGAAGCTCTTCCATAAGGCCCATGCTCCGAAGGGCGTCGCCATCTTCAACAGCGAGCGCCAGGACCACGGTCTCGAAAAGGTCCTGGACGTCCAGCTCATCGAGCTTGCGAATCCCGCTCTCGAATTGAAGCGGCCGGTGAAAGCCAACCTCGAAATCAGGAACGTGAACCGCTCGACGGGCGCAATGCTTTCAGGCGAAGTCGCCAAGCGCTTCGGCCACACCGGGCTGCCGGAAGACACCATCTGGTTCTCGCTGAAAGGCACGGCTGGACAGGCGTTCGGCGCCTGGGTCGCACACGGCGTCACGCTCGACCTCATCGGCGAAGGCAACGACTACGTCGGCAAGGGATTGTCGGGCGGCAAGCTGATCGTCCGCCCCGATCCGAAATCCTCGATCACACCTGAGGAAAGCATCATCGTCGGCAACACCGTGCTTTACGGCGCGATCACCGGCGAATGCTATTTCCGCGGCGTCGCCGGCGAGCGCTTCGCTGTCCGCAACTCGGGCGCCTACGCCGTCGTCGAAGGCACGGGCGATCACGGCTGCGAATACATGACGGGCGGCGTCGTTGTCGTCCTCGGTCAGACCGGCCGCAACTTCGCTGCCGGCATGTCGGGTGGCATCGCCTACGTGCTCGACGACAAGGGCGACTTCGAAGGCCGTCTCAACAAGGAGATGGTGCAGCTCGAAGCGCTGACCGCCGATACGGGCTCGCTGCAGAAGCTTGCCCAGCAGGGCGGCGACGTGGCGATCGCGGTCCGGAACGTGATGGTCGATATGCGCGAGCAGGACGTCGAACGTCTGCACACGCTCATCTCGCGTCATGCGCACTACACCAACTCGCGCCGGGCCCAGGAAATCCTGAAGAACTTTGCCGACTACCTGCCGAAGTTCAAAAAGGTGATGCCGGTCGAATACCGTCGCGCACTGGCTGAGCTGGCGAAGGCCCGCGAAACCAATCGCGAAGCTGAGCTTGAGGCTGCAACCAAGCAATAGCTATCGCTCAGCCAATCACGAATTAGAAAGACGAAAAAAGAAATGGGCAAGCCGACAGGTTTTCTGGAAATCGACCGCGCCGACCGCAAGTACAAGCCGGTCGAAGAGCGTCTGAAGCACTATAAGGAATTCGTCGTTCCGCTGGCCGAGCCTGAAGTGAAAAAGCAGGCGTCACGCTGCATGGACTGCGGCATCCCGTATTGTCACTCGGGCTGCCCGGTCAACAACCAGATCCCCGATTGGAACGATCTCGTCTATCGCGGCGACTGGAAGGAAGCGTCCGACAACCTTCATTCGACGAATAACTTCCCCGAGGTGACGGGCCGCATCTGCCCGGCGCCTTGCGAAGCGTCGTGCACACTCAACATCGACGACAAGCCGGTGACGATCAAAACGATCGAAAACACCATTGCCGATCGCGCCTGGGAAGAAGGCTGGGTCCTGCCGCTTCCGCCCGACAAGAAGACCGGCAAGAAAGTAGCCATCATCGGCTCGGGTCCTGCAGGCCTCGCAGCCGCGCAGCAGCTCGCGCGCGCTGGTCACGACGTCCACGTCTACGAGAAGAATGCTCGCCCAGGTGGCCTGCTCGTGTACGGCATTCCCGATTTCAAGATGGAAAAGGGCGTCATCGCGCGTCGCGTCAAGCAGATGGAAGCCGAAGGCGTGACCTTCCATTGCGGTATCCACGTCGGCCAGGATCTCTCGGCGAAATATCTGGAATCGAAGCACGACGCGGTGCTGATCGCCATCGGCTCGGAGCAGCCATTCGACTTCTTCGCCAAGTCTACGGGCCGCGATCTCGACGGCCTCCATTACGCCATGGATTTCCTGCCCCAGCAGAACCGGCGCAACGCCGGCGAGCCGCAGAAGCCGAAGACCAAGGAAATCTCCGCCAAGGACAAGCACGTCATCGTCATCGGTGGCGGCGACACGGGTTCCGACTGCATCGGCACCTCCTTCCGCCAAGGCGCGTTGAGCGTGACGCAGCTCGAGATTATGCCGATGCCGCCGGAGAAGGAGAACAAGGCGCTATCCTGGCCGCACTGGCCGCTGAAGCTGCGCGTCTCCTCCTCGCAGGCCGAGGGCGCGAAGACCGAATATTCGATTTCCACCACCGGCTTCTCCGGCGAAGGCGGCAAGGTGAAAAAGCTTCACTACACGCGCGTAAACACCAACCTGCAGCCAATCAAAGGCACCGAAGGCGCGCTCGACGCCGATCTCGTTCTTTTCGCGATGGGCTTTTCGGGCCCGGTGGAAAGCGACATCGTCGAGGAGCTTGCGCTGCCCGTCGTTCCGCGCGGCCGTTTCAAGGGTCTCGACGCGACGGACAAGGACTACAAACTTTCGACCTCGCCGAAACTCTTCTGCGCGGGCGACATCCGGCGCGGTCAGTCGCTCGTCGTCTGGGCGATCCGCGAAGGCCGGCAAGCCGCGCATGCCATCGACAAGTTCCTGATGGGATCGACCGTCCTGCCGCGCTAAGGGGGCGTTACGCGAGACGCAGCGCAATCGCGCCGAGACCGATGAGGCAGGCGCCGGCAATCCGCACCGGCCCCAGCCGCTCCTTCAAGACGAAGCCGGCGATCGCGGTTCCAAATAGGATCGCGGTCTCACGAAGCGCGGCAACAACCGCGACCGGCGCACGCGTCATGGCCCAGAGGACAAGCGAATAGGAAATCACGGTGGCCGTACCGCCGATGAGACCCGTTTGCCAGTTCACGCGCGCGAGATCGAGAAACGGGGTGCGATGTCTGGCAAATACCCATGCCGCGAGCGGCACTCCTGTCAGCATGAACACCCACGACGCATATGCGCTAGGCGCTCCCGAAAGCCGAACCCCCGTGCCGTCGATCAACGTGTAAGACGCGATAACAACCGCGTTCATTAGGGCGAGGTGAATGCCTCGCCGATTTCCGCCCTGGCTTTCCATCATCATCGCGAGAATGCCGAGGCAAATTGAGAACACGCCGATCCACGCGGCGGCGGACAATGTCTCGCCGAGCCCCCACACACTGATGAGGGCAATGAGAAACGGCGCCACGCCGCGCATCAGCGGATAGGTCTGCCCCATATCGCCCGCACGATACGCACTCGCGACAAGAACGAAGTAGGCGACGTGAATGACAACGGACAGAGCGATATATGGAAAGCTCGGCCAAGCAGGAATTTCGAGAAAAGGAATGACGACCGCGGCCGCCGCAGCAGCGGACGTCGCGACCAGAATGGTCGTGAAAACCTTGTCCTTGCCGTTCTTGACGATGGCATTCCACGAAGCATGCAGGGCCGCGGCCAGCAGAACGACTGCGAACACGGTGACTGACACGGTGCTACCGCGGGATCATGTTGAGAACGGCCGAGGCAAGCGTTGTCACTCTCAGCCCCGACCAGCGGCTTCTGGAGGTTTCGCCTCGCTCGTCGAGTCCGGCTTCGGCGGCCACGTCACGTCGTCGGCGCGGCCTGGCTTCGGCTGCAGCCGCTCGCCCTTGACCAGCAGCCGGAAATACGGCGCCTGCGTCGGCGAGAGGCGCCCGCGATCTTTGTTACCTGATGGCGAAATCGAACTCATCAGCGTCAAACCGCCGGCAATCTGATCGACGAGCAGATCGCCCCGCTGGCCCGAACCTTCGCGCCGCGCCATCAGCGTCACGACCGACGCCGGAATCGCGGGCCGGACGATCTCGATCGTCTGCGATTCTTCGCGGCCGTTGCTGCCAACGATCTTGAGCGTGATCTTGCCGTTGTCGGCCTTCTGATCGCCCGTGCCGTCGCCCGTTGCCGAAGGCGGCGAGCCATCGCGCGATGAGCCCTTGACGACCGGCGTCCGGTTGGCGGCCTCCACGGGCTGCGCGACCGGCGACGACGGCGCCGGAGTCTTCACCGCATTGTCCGGATTGATCTTTGCCTGTTCGGGCTCCGCGCCGAGTAACGGTATGTTGCGATTGGTCTTGGCCTGAATGAGATCGGGCCGCAATTCCTTCTCGACGAAATGTGCGAGCTTCCGGTTGCCGGCATCCGTAAAGTTGACGCCGTCCCGAAGTCGCAACAGCCGGATCGCGCCTTCAAGATCGGGCCCGTAAGACGAGTACGCGCCGTTTTCGTCGGTGAACCCCTGGTAGGCATCGATGTACTTATAGCCGTTGAGATAGGCGCGCTCGCGGATGACGTCATTCATCTTCTGCGCGAGTTCGTTGGCGTCTGAACGCGCGAGGTTCGGCATGCCGACCCAATAAACGCCGGCGTTCTTGCTCTTGAACACCCGCATCAGCCGGTCGACGCGACGGGTATATTCAGCGAGCCAGGCTTCGCCCCCGGGGGGCAAACGCTTGCCGTCGGCACCACGAAAATACATGCGGTCGTCTTCGCCAACCATGACGATGGCGATGTTGAGCGGCTGCGTTGCGATCGTCTTTTCGAGGTTTGCGACTTTCGTATCGAAGTCCCCGAGACCGATGCCTGAGAACGGCGTCGCCTGACGCTGGATATTCATCCGGGCGTCTGAGCCGAACGCGACGAGCAGGCCCGCCAGCAGGCCCTCGGCAAACTCATCGCCATAGACGCCGACCTGATAGACGTCGTTGTCGGGAAACGACGTGAGGAACGTCCCGCCCTGGTCGTCGTCCCCCGCGCGTACGGAAGAAGCAGGCACGGCCACGAGCGCGGCGAGGATTACCGCGAGCCAGAGGCGAAGATGCCTGGAGAAGGCGCTCATCCGGTCATGTGCCTTTCACGAACCGCAAGATTGCGGAGGGCGTATGATTCCAAGGCCCCACCATACCGCTTCGCTGCCCGGGCTCCAACGCCGGGCCGCATTCGCCACAACTGGATGGCGTTACTGCTTCGCCTGCGAGTTGGCGTGAGCGAGCACGCCATCCGAGGGCCAGCAGTCGATTTTCAGGCCATTGGCCTTTTGATAGAGCCCGATCTGCTTTCGCGTATTGGAGCCGATTTTCCCATCGGTCTTGTCCATGGGATAGCCCAAATCCTTGAGCTTGGCCTGCAGATTGTGAACAGTCTGCGTCCTTGGCTGCGCGAAGGACTTCCACGGCGTCACGAAATCCCCCTCGCCGCGAATGCGGTCGCCGAGATTGCCGACGAACAGCGCGTAAAGGTCGGACGTGTTGTAGAGCCGGATGACACGGAAATTCTGTGCCGCGAGGAATGCCGGACCGTAAGCACCCGCCGGCATCATCAGATAGGCGTCATCGCCAAGCTGCGCTTGCGTGAACGGCGCACCGCTCGCCTTTCGAAAACCGAGCTTCAGCCAGTCGCCGATCGGCCGGGCGTCGGGCGGTCCCTCGAGCGAGCAATCGGCCTTAGCGGGTGCAACCACCTCGTAACCCCAGCGCGCGCCGCGAACCCAACCCTTGCCCTCGAGCTGCCGCGCCGTGAACGCGAGCGCATCCGCGACCGAGCGCCAGATGTCGATCTTGCCGTCGCCGTCACCGTCGACCGCGTACTTGAGATATTCTGTCGGCATCGCCTGCGTCAGTCCCAGCGCCCCGGCCCAGGACGATTTCATGTCGGAACGCGGCACGCCCTGTTGCAGCATCTGGAGCGCCGCGATCAGCTCTTCGCGAAACTTGTCTTTGCGCTTTCCGACATAGGCGAGCGTCGAAAGCATCCGGATCGCATCGTTCGGCGGATGATAAGTCCCGTAAGCCGTTTCGCGGCCCCAAATAGCGACGAGCGTATAGCGGTCGACGCCCGTCATCTTCTCGATGCGCTCGAGATCGGTTTTATGCTCGGCAAGAAACTTCCGGCCCTGAACCGCGAGCGATTCGAGATAGGGCTTCGAGAGATAATCGGCAGCCGTCTTCGTGAATTCCGCCTGGCCGCTGTTGTCAACCTGGGGCCGTCCCGGAATATCGAGATCGGGAATGCTGTAATCGGGTTCCACGCCTGCGAAGGCCGCATCGAATGTTTTGCGGCTGACGCCCGCAGCCTTCGCATCGGGCCACAGGCTCTCGATGAAGGTGCGGAATTCTTCGGTAGGTTTCGCTTGGACGACGGACGCGGCAAACACCATTCCGGCCGCCAGGACGACAGCCGACAAGATCTCGTAAATGCGTCGTCTCAACAGCATCGATGCTGCCTTCCTTCGTAACTGGCCCCAGTGCGGATGAGCGCGGATGCGTGCGATTGCCTGATTTTCAGGGCATTTTTGGGGCTCAGACCTCGACGGTGCCCGCCTTTAAGGCATCGACCCGCCGTTCCCAGTTAAGCGCCTGCGCGACGATCTGTTCCAAATCGTCATGTTGTGGCCGCCAACCGAGCTTTTCGCGGATTTTTGCCGACGCGGCGACGATCGCCGCCGGATCACCCGCGCGCGGAGGCGACAGCAGAACCTTGAAATCGACACCCGAAACCCGCTTCACCGCGGCGATGACCTCAATGACGGAATAGCCTTTCGAGTAGCCGCAGTTGAATATGTCGGACGCCCCGCCCCGGCGGAGATAATCGAGCGCCACCGAGTGCGCCTTCGCGAGATCGCTGACGTGGATGTAGTCGCGCACGCAGGTGCCGTCCGGCGTCGGATAATCGGTTCCGAAGACCTCCATTTGCGGGCGCTTGCCGAGAGCCGTCTCGCACGCAACCTTGATCAAATGCGTCGCTCGGGGCGTCGATTGTCCGGACCGGCCCTTTGGATCGGCGCCCGCGACGTTGAAATAGCGAAGTGCGACAAAACGGAAATCATGCGCGCGAGCCGCATCCGACAGCATGATCTCGGTCATCAGCTTCGAAGAGCCATAGGGCGACATCGGGGCCGGTGGCGCACTTTCCGGCACCGGATTTTCCTCCGGATTGCCGTAAACCGCTGCAGTCGACGAAAAGATGAAATTCTTCACCCCGGTTTCGACGGCGGCGGCAATGAGGCCGCGCGATTTGACCGTATTGTTCAAATAATAGCCGAGCGGATCGGCGACGGAATCCGGAACCACAATCGACCCGGCGAAATGAATGACCGCATCGACACCGTGACTGAGCATTGTTTTCTTGACGAGATCGCTATCTGCAATATCGCCCACCACGAGCGTCGCACGGTGATCGACGGCCCAGCGAAACCCCGTAGACAGATTATCGATGACGACGACGTCCTCGCCCCTGTCCACCAGTTCGAGCACCATGTGGCTGCCGATGTAACCGGCACCGCCGGTGACCAGTACGCTCATAGTTGCAATCGACTCCCGAGTTCGATACCCACAGACCTAAAGGAGACGGCGCTTCAGCGCAAATGACCCGCCGCGCCCCGCGAGATTCCTTCTCGAAATCGGGGAATAGCCATAAATCATTACCAAATGAGTTGGGACCGCATCTCTGGCGTCCTCGGAGCATATGATGAGCGTTGCAAAAAGACCTATCCGTAAAGCTGTCTTCCCGGTAGCGGGTCTTGGAACCCGATTTCTTCCCGCCACCAAGGCAGTGCCGAAAGAAATGTTGACGGTCGTCGACCGGCCCGTCCTCCAGCATGTGGTCGACGAAGCGCGAGCAGCCGGCATTGAGCATTTCATTTTCGTCACCGGACGGAATAAGGGCGTCATCGAGGATCACTTCGACAAGCAGTTCGAGCTTGAATCGACTCTCTCCTCCCGCGGCAAGAACAAGGAGCTCGAAGCCCTCGCCCGCGATCTTCCGCAGGCAGGACAAACGAGCTTCACGCGCCAGCAGTCTCCGCTCGGTCTCGGTCACGCGGTGTGGTGCGCGCGGGAATTGGTCGGCGATGAGCCGTTCGCGCTGCTCTTGCCGGACATGCTCCATCACAGCCGCACGCCATGCCTGGGCGATATGATCGAAGCCTATGCAAATACGGGCGGCAACCTGATAGCCGTCGCACCCGTTCCCGACGATCAAACGCATCAATACGGCATCGTCGGCGTGAAGGATGTCAACGCCAAGGTCTCCCCGATCACCGGCATGGTCGAGAAGCCGAAGCCCGGTACGGCGCCGTCCAACCTTCACATCAGTGGCCGCTATATTCTGCAGCCGGAGATTTTCGGCCTGCTCGCGAAGCAGGAGCGCGGCGCTGGCGGCGAAATCCAGATCACCGACTCCATGATCAGCCTGATGCAAGTCGCCGGACAGCCGTTCCACGCTGTTCGTTTTGATGGCGACATCTACGACTGCGGATCGAAGCTCGGATTTTTGACGGCCAACGTCGCGCTGGCGCTCGAGCGCCCCGATCTTGCCAGCGACTTCAAGCGCGAGCTGAACCGGCTGCTCGCAGCGAACGCATAGCCTCAGCTATCGGCTTATTGGCGTAACCGGACGCCGAAGTGGACCTCGTCGCCCACATAGTCGTTCGGTACGCCGATGCCGTTGAAATTCACGTGCTGGTATTTCCCAAAGAGCACCGTGTTGCGGTTGGCGTAATATTCGATGCCCGCCGTTTCGCTCCATTGGTTATCGTTGATGACGCCGTCTTGCGAGTTCTGGTTCGAATAGATCAGCCCCGCGGAAGCGACGAGATAGCTTCGGAGCTGATGCCGAACCTCTAAACCGGCCGAACGGTAAAACGCACCCCCGACATTCGCTGTCGTCGTTTCTGAAACGTCCGAACTCGCGTTGAACAGCACGGTCGTCAGCGCGCTTACCCGCCACGCCGCGTTGGCATCGATCGTCAGGCCGTCGACAGAATGAAGACGTGAATCCTCCGGCGTCTGAATGCCATACCCGAGGCTGATGTCGCCGCGAAGAATCTCACCGGAATTCCCGAACGACATGCCGAACCGGTAGCGCTGACCGTTCGACGTTCGATTGATCGAGTCGCTTTGAGCAGCGATGGCATAATCGCGATGATTGTACGCAAACTCGACGTAGGGCGAGAACGACGGCTTGAACTCCCACGAGGTTCTAAGCGTCTCCTCGTACATCGTGTAATCGCGATCCCTATTGGACGTGACGACGCCCGCGTCTTCGGTGCTGCCGTACGTATAATCCTGGATACTTCCGCGCAGCTGGTATGACAGCCGATTGAAGCGCTGATTGTACGCGAGTTCCGCCCGGTCCGTATCGATGACCGAGCGCGTGCCGACCGAACTCGCGTCGAGCGCCGAGCGATCTTCCAGATATTGCTGCCGCGAAACCAGCGCCTGGATATTCGCGCGCTTCGTGATGTCGAGCCGGCCGCGCGCCTCGATCGTATAGTCGCGATCGTCTTCCGTCGGAAAGTCGTTGTAGAAGCTCAGCACGCCAATGGCCCTGAGCTCGAGCGCATGCGTTCCCCAATTCGATACAAGCCTTGCCCCGGGCTTCACGTCCATCGCCCAGTCGCCGGGCGAGCCGGGCGCGTGAAAGACGTTCGAGTAGTAGGATGCGCCGAATTCGACCTCGGGAAAGAGCACGAAACTGCCGACCTTGATGCCGACCGGATCATAGGGCTCCTGCCGGAAGAGCCGCCGCGTCGTCCGGTTGTCGGAATAGGGATCGAGATCTTCGATCTGAAACAATAACGGATCGTAGCCCACAGGCGGATTTTCGATGAGAGCGGCTACCTCACCGTCCGCCCGCGCTCCGCTGCCCGTCGGATCTCCGTCCAGCGTTTGCGACGGCTCACCCGTCGTATCGACACTGCCGTCAACGAGGCCCGACGGATCGGCGGACAAACCCGCATCGCCATCTTCCCCCTGTCCCTGCTGGGATTCGGGATCGCCCGGCTGATCGGACTTCGATGCTTGGTCGCCCGCACCATCATCATCGTCTTGCGCGTCGGATTGAAGCGACGTCTGCTGCGGCGACTCAGTGCTCGAAATTTCGTTGTTTGTCGTTTGTCCGCCGGCCGGTGTATTCTGAGCCAGGGCAGCCTTCTCCGGCACGCCCGAAAGCGTTACTGCCACAACTCCACTTATCAACCAGGCTAGCAGCCGGTCGACCATTTCAGCGTCCCCATGAACGACTTTTCACGCGAAACGCCACAAGTCAGAGGAGGACCGTAGAAACGGTTGGTTAATGTCGCTTTAAGACGAACCAGGGGTTGCTTCTGCGCCCCTCAAAAGCGAAAGTGTTAATGTCGTTTGACCGAGTCACTGGACTAGCCGAACGGCGGGCGAATGGGGGAAATCAAGCGGATGCAGAAGGTCATTCCATTCCAGCTGCCCGAGGGTGAGCGCCGGAGAACTGCCGGCGAATCGGATGAGACGACGCCGATTTCTTCAGCGCTTCGCACACTCAATCTCGGCGCGGAAGGCTTGGCGCAGCTTGCGAATGACGTCGCGGGCCCCATGGCTCCGGCGTTCGATGAAGCCGTCCGCCGCCTGAAGGCCGTCAGCGGCCGCGTCATCGTGACCGGCATTGGCAAGAGCGGTCACGTTGCCCAGAAAATTGCCGCGACCTTCGCTTCGACCGGAACGCCGGCCTTCTTCGTTCACCCGGGCGAAGCCTCTCACGGCGATCTCGGGATGATCACGCGATCGGATCTCATCCTCGCGCTGTCGTGGTCCGGCGAAACTGTTGAACTCAAGCCGATCATTACGTATTCGCGCCGGTTCGCGGTGCCCTTGATCGCGATCACCTCGCAGGCGAACTCCGCTCTCGGTGAGCAGGCCGATATCCTTCTGCTTCTACCGCGCGTGAAGGAAGCCTGCCCGCATGGTCTCGCGCCGACGACGTCGACGACCATTCAGCTGGCGATCGGCGACAGCCTCGCCATCGCGCTGCTGGACGCGCGCGGCTTCACCGCTCACGACTTCAAGATCTTCCATCCCGGCGGATCGCTCGGCGCCAACCTCAAGTATGTCGCCGACGTCATGCATCCATCCGAACGGCTGCCGTTGATCGCAAGCGGCGCTCCGATGTCCGAAGCTCTTGTGGCCATGACCGAGAAGAGCTTCGGTTGCGTCGGCGTAACGGACACGAAAGGGCGCCTCATCGGTGTGATCACCGACGGTGACTTGCGGCGGCACATGGGTGCCAAGTTGCTTGAAGTGACGGTCGACGAGGTGATGACCGCGAAGCCCAAGACGATCGCGCCGACTTTGCTCGCGTCAGCCGCCCTGGAACTCATCAACTCGTCGCGAATCACGGCGCTGTTTGTGGTCGAGAAGCAGAAGCCCATCGGCATCGTGCACGTTCACGATCTGCTGCGCGTGGGCGTCGCCTAGTCGAAGGGCGAGCGCAAGCGCGACGCCCGTTATAGCCAGCCTTGTAGCTCGCGGCGCACCACCGCCTCGATCACGTCCACACCTTCGAAACTATCGTTGAGCGCTTTGAGATAGGCGAATTTCTCGCCCCCGTTCGATTCGAAGATATGCCGGTTCTCAACGTCGAGTTCTTCGAGCGTTTCAAGGCAATCGGCTGAAAAGCCCGGCGCAACCAGAGCCAGTTTCTTGACCCCAGCTTTGGCCAGCGCCTCGACGGTCTTGTCCGTATAGGGCTGCAGCCAGGGATCGTTGCCGAAACGCGACTGGAACGTCGTCAGCCAGCGGTCTTCCGCAATCCCGAGCTTCTGCCTGAGAAGTCGCGAAGTCTTCTGGCACTGGCAATGATAGGGGTCGCCCGCCTTGAAATACTTCTCCGGCATCCCGTGGAACGTCGCGATGATTTTCTCGGGCTCGAAATCGAGATTGGCCAAATTCCTGCGCATCGATTGGGCGAGCGCTTCGATGTAAGCCGGATGATCGTGATAGCTCGGCGCCGTGCGGACCGCCGGTTGCCAGCGCATCTTCATGAGCGCCCGAAATGCTTGATCGCACGCCGTCGCAGTCGTCGCGGCTGCATACTGCGGATAGAGCGGCACGAGCAGAATGCGGTCGCACCCCTGCTCTTTGAGTGCGCTGATACGGCTCTCCGTCGTTGGATTGGCGTAGCGCATCGCCCAATCGACGACGATCCGGGGATCGCCCTGAAACCGGCTGGTCAATTGCTCGGCCTGGCTCCGTGTGATCGTCTTCAGCGGCCCTTCGTCTCTCTCGTTATTCCAGATCGTCGCGTAATCGCGCCCCTTACGGCTCGGACGCACCGTCAGAATGATGAGATTGAGGATCGGCCACCACTTCCACTTCGGCTCCTCGATGACCCGCTCGTCCGACAGAAACTCCCGGAGATAGCGGCGCATCGGCCAATAGCCGGTTCCATCAGGCGTTCCGAGATTGAGAAGCAGCACGCCAATCCGGCCAAGCGCGACCGGATCATGCCCGGTCGGCAGCGCGACAGATTCGGACTCGAACTGATTGGATTTTGGAACTTCGTTCATCCGCGCTCCGGATAGCAGAAAATCAGCGCGACCCTAGCGGATCAGGCGCGCCGTTGCGATGGGGCAGAGGCGACGGTTTTTGCTGCCAGTCTGGGCTTCAGCGCACCACGGGCCGCATTCGCCTCCACGGGGCGGTCATCGACCGCAGCCGGTGCCGTCGTATGATCGGTTTGACCGTTCGGACGTGCCGACGATGGCACGTCGACCAGCGGATCCAATGCCCGGCCATAGTCCCAATAGGCCCCAGCGCGTTTGATGAAGTCCCGCGTCTTCTCACAAAACAGCCGCTTCACGCGATATTCAGCCTGCTTGCGCAAAATCTGCTGCCGCTGCCGGCAAATGGCGACTGCCGTGTCCTTCTGCTCGTCCGTCAGGTCCGCGGCTGAAACCGCCGCAACCAGCACCGCGAGATCGTGATCGTCGCCGAGAAGCTGCGACAGCTCCCGCGCCGCATTCACCCTGACCGCGAATTCATCCGGCCAGGCACGCCCGAGCAACGCCATCTGCCGCCAGTGCCACTGCACCGCCTTGCGCAGCTCATGGAAGTTTTCGTCGGACGGCTCGTCGTAGGCGTAGCGCATTCCCTTCCGCGCCCGCCGGTAGCTCACTTCGAGCCCCCCCGCGAGCGCCGCGAAACCGTGCTTCTTGAAATTGAGGTGAGCGATTTTCTTCGCTTCTTGCGTGAGGCGTTCCCGCGCACGGGCGGCCGTATCGGGTTCGAGGTGGTCCGGCTCTTTTTCGGCGCGAGCCACAAGGATCGCCTTGAACGGCGCGAGTGCCGCCTCGCCATCCGGAAATTCGTTCGCGAGTTTCCCGATGGTTTCGAGCATAACGGTCTGATCGCGCCGCGCTGACAAAAGCTTCGCGATGTCGCCCAGCGCCTTCGTGCGCCGCCGCGCCGTCTTTGCTCCCAGGCTATCCGCCGCCAGACGGATGTGTGCCCGCAGCCGCTTGATGGATTTCCGGCACTCGTGAACGGATTTGGGATTGGCTTCTGGACCGGCCAATTCGGCAAGCGAGCTATCCAGCTGCTCGTACGCAATGCGACGAAACCCCTTTTCGACGGGCTCGTTGATTTTGAATCGATAGGGCATACGCGGGAACGGCTTCAAGTGAGGAAAAACCTGATCCTAGATCCGAACCACATAAAACTGTCACAAACAACGGCCGAGCACCACCGTTGTAGTTAACGCATAGCTGCCGCCGCTACCGGGCCTGCGAAAGCTGCAACCATTGCAGAATGCGCGCTTCTGGGTCGGAGGCCGTAAAGAAATCGGTAATGACTGCCAAACTGTCCGCCCCTGCCTCGAACACGCCCGCGGCGCGTTCCGGCGTCAGGCCGCCGATTGCGACCAACGGCAAGCTGCCGAGCTTTTTCCGCCATTGCCTAATTTTCTCAAGACCTTGCGGCGCCCATGGCATGGCTTTGAGCTTGGTCTCGTAGATCGGACCGAGCGCCACGTAATCGGGCTCGGCGGCCAGAGCCGTTCCGAGTTCCGCTTCGTCGTGGGTCGATATGCCAATCTTGATGCCCGCGAGCTTTATCGCCTCGAGGTCGGCCGTGCGCAGGTCGTCCTGCCCGAGATGAATGTAATCGGCGCCGATATCGAGAGCCGTTTCCCAGTAGTCGTTAAGAACGAGCTGACAATTATGTTCGCGGCAGATCGTCAGCGCCAGCTTCGTCTCCGCGGCGACCTCGGCTGACGAGGCGTCCTTGATCCGAAGCTGCACGAGCTTCACGCCGAGCGGAACGATGCGTCGGAGCCAACCGGTGTCGGGCACGATTGGGTAGAAACGAGCGAGCTTGAGCTGTTCGGATGTCAAGGCACACTCAATCGAGATCGAAAAACGGCGTACCAGCGACGGGCGTCGAAGGCACCGCCATGTCGCGAGCCGGTATCAGCCCCGCTTCGAACCCGAGGCGGCCTGACTGGATCGCCGACGCAAACGCCGCCGCCATCTTCACGGGGTCTGCCGCTTTCGCCACCGCCGTGTTGAGCAGCACGGCGTCATAGCCCAGCTCCATCGCCAGCGCCGCATGCGAAGGTGCGCCGACGCCCGCATCGATGATGAGCGTCACATCGGGAAAATAGGCACGCAGGCTCGTCAGCGCCTGGACGTTGGCGAGGCCCCGGCCGCTGCCGATCGGCGCTCCCCAAGGCATGATGACCTGGCATCCCGCGCGCTGCAGCCGTTCCGCGACCGAGAGATCCTCCGTTGTATAGGGCAGCACCTTGAAGCCGTCGCGGCTGAGCGTGCCGGCCGCTTCGACCAGTCCGAACACGTCGGGCTGCAGAGTATCGTCGTTGGCGATGACTTCGAGCTTGACCCAATCCGTTCCGAAAAGCTCGCGCGCCATTTCGGCCGTCGTGATGGCTTCGCTCGCCGTCCGGCATCCCGCCGTGTTCGGAAGCACACGGACACCGAGATCCTTGATGATTTCGAGAAAGCGCTCGCCGGCTTTTCCACCCGCAGCCTCGCGGCGCAACGACACCGTTACGATCTCGGCTCCCGACGCTTTGACGGCATTCGTCAGAACAGCCGGAGACGGATAGCCAGCCGTTCCTAGCAGAAGCCGCGATGAAATCGCCTCTCCATAAACGGTGAGCGCGCGCCCCGAATGCAACGCCTGATCGCGAATGTTCATTTTAAGCGCAACTAACCCTTTTAGCCGCCCTGCCGAGCAGAAACGATCTCGACGCGGTCACCACGGCTCAGCGTCGTCGTAGCACGGCGCGCGGCAGGTACGAACTGCCCGTTGAGCGCTGTCGCGACCTTCGCCTCGGACAAACCGCGCTCGTGGATGAGTTCGGCGAGCGTACCGGCGCCGCTGGCGGTCTTCTGCCCGTTTACAAACAGCTCGTTGGTCGTTTCGTGTTGTAGCATCGCTCAAATGACCTGCGGGCCGGAAATGGGCATTTTTATCGTCGTTTACCAGAGCGTTCTCCGGATTTTTAACGCATATAATCGAGACGGGTCAAAGGGACCCGCCAATCCGCCGCAATTAGCATCTGAATCTCCGGCATCGAACTTGAGGATCAGCCGATGTTTTCCCGCTTGATGTCGTCTCGCCGCTTCGCGCCGCTCTTTTGGAGCCAACTGCTGGCGGCCCTGAACGACAACCTGCTGAAAAACGCGCTTGCAATGCTGGTCGTCTACAAGTTGGCCATGGAAAACGGTCCGGCGCTCGGAACGCTTGCCGGCGCGGCGCTCGTGCTTCCATTCTTTGTCTTTTCCGCAATCGCCGGTCAGCTCGCCGACAAGTTCGATAAGGCGAATGTTGCCGCCCGCGTCCGCCTATTGGAAATTCCGATCGCCGCAATCGCTGCCGCCGGATTTCTGTTGCCGTCGGTCGCCCTGCTGTTCGCGGCGCTCGTGCTCTTCGGTACGCTGAGCGCCTTCTTCGGACCGGTGAAATACGGGCTGCTGCCGACGCATCTCGAAACCAAGGAACTTCCGTCAGGCAACGCGCTGATCGAAGGCGCAACCTTCATCGCCATCCTGATCGGAACCATCGGCGGCAATCTCGCGTCGGGCGGCGAGACGGAAATCATCGTCGTCGCAAGCGCGATCATCGCCATTTCGGTGCTCGGCTGGCTTTTCGCGCGCTTCATTCCGCCCGCGCCCTCTTCGGTGCCGGATCTCGTCATCGACAGAAACGTCTTTACGTCGACCGCCACACTGTTGAAGGACCTGCGCGCCGACAAGCGCATCTGGCAGGGCGCGCTCATCACGTCATGGTTCTGGTTGGTTGGAGCCGCGGTCCTGGCCCTGCTGCAGAATCTCATTCCGCAGGTGCTCAACGGCGCACCTTCGGTCTACACGCTCGCGCTCTTCACCTTCGCGGTCGCGGTTGCCCTCGGATCGATTGCCGCCGCGCGAGCCAGCACCAATCGCCCCAATCTCGCTCTCGTTCCTATCGGCGCATTGTTGATGGGCATCTTCCTGCTCGATCTCGCTTGGCTCGCATCATCGCTGAGACCGGCACCATCGCCGCTTAGCGCGGCAGAGGTGCTGGCCTCGATCGAAGGCCTACACATGCTGCTCGACCTCGCGGGCATCGCCATCGCCGGCGGCCTGTTCATCGTGCCGTCCTTCGCGGCCGTACAGGCCTGGTCGCCCGTGGAGCGCCGCTCGCGCGTCATCGCTGGCTGCAACGTTCTCTCCGCCGCGTTCATGACGCTGATCGGCATCGCGATTGCGGGCCTCCAGTTCGAGAAAATTTCTGTATCGCTTCTCTATGCCGGTCTCGGCGTAGCTAACCTGATCGTCGTCGGCCTCGTCCTCAGAGCCTGGGGCGCCGAGGGCGTGAAAGACGTCGTCGTCTTCCTGTTCAAGACGTTCTTCGGACTTGAAGTCCGTGGCCTCGAAAACCTCCCCAAAGCGGGCGAGCGCGCAATCATCGCCCCCAACCACGTCAGCCTGCTCGATGCCGGATTGCTGAACGGACTGCTTCCGTCCCACAGCGCCTACGCCGTCGATACCGATATCGCCAAGACGTGGTGGGCGAAGCCGTTCCTGAAGCTCGCGCAGTTCTACACGATCGATCCGACGCGTCCGCTCGGCATGCGCCATCTGATCCAGGCCGTCAAAGACGGAGCTTCGCTCGTCATCTTTCCCGAAGGACGCCTGACCGTGACCGGCGGACTGATGAAAGTCTACGACGGCACGGCAATGATTGCGGATAAGGCGGACGCGCCCGTCATTCCCGTTCGCATCGATGGCCTCGAGCGCTCGCACTTCGGCTATCTCAGCAGCTCCCAGACCAAGAAGGCCTGGTTTCCGAAAACGACGGTGACCATTCTTCCGCCCGTTTGGCTGAAGGTCGATCCAGCCTTGCGCGGCAAGGTGCGGCGGCAGGCGGCAGGCGCCGCTTTGCAAGACATCATGACCGACTCCGCGGTACTGACGACACCGATCGATCAGACGCTATTCGAAGCGCTCGTCGTCGCCCGCAAAACGCGCGACACTGGCAAGCCCGCCATCGAAGATCCGCTCGGCAGCAAGCTGTCTTACAAGAAGCTGATCGTCGGCGCTCAGGTTCTCGGTGCCAAGCTCGCGCCGATGTTGCCGCCGCCCGCATCGGCTGTCGGCGTGCTGTTACCGAACTCAGCAGGCGTCGCCGTCACGTTCTTCGCTCTGCAAACGATCGGCCGCGTTCCGGCAATGCTGAACTTTTCAGCGGGACCGGCCAACGTCGTCTCGGCCTGCAAGGCCGCGAACGTCTCGGTCGTGCTCACCTCCCGTGCCTTCGTCGAGAAGGGCCATCTGGAACCGCTCATTCAAGCCCTCGAACCGGTTGCGCGCGTGATCTATCTGGAAGACGTGCGCCCGACGATTACGTTTCTCGACAAGCTCAAAGGCCTCGCACAGGGCGGAAGACCGCAAGTCCAGGCCGATTTCAATGCGCCGGCAGCAATTCTCTTCACGTCAGGTTCCGAAGGCACACCGAAAGGCGTCGTGCTCTCTCACCGGAACATACTCGCCAATTGCGCCCAGAGCCTCACGCGCGTCGCCTGCAACGGCACGGACAAAGTCTTCAACGCCCTTCCCGTCTTCCATTCGTTCGGCCTGACCGCGGGCCTGCTGATGCCGCTCGTCGCCGGCGTGCCCGTCTATCTCTATCCGACGCCGCTTCATTACCGCATCATTCCGGAACTCGTTTATCAGTCGAACGCCACGATCATGTTCGGCACCGATACGTTCCTTTCAGGCTATGCGCGCGCCGCCCATCCATATGACTTTGCGCGCGTCCGCCTCGTGCTCGCTGGCGCCGAGGCCGTGAAGGACCGGACGCGTCAACTCTATATGGATCGCTTCGGCGTTCGCATTCTCGAAGGCTACGGCGTGACGGAAACAGCGCCCGTTTTGGCAATCAACACGCCGCTTGCCAACAAGGCCGGAAGCGTTGGCCGTCTCTCGCCGCTGATGGAAGCGCGCCTCGATTCCGTTCCTGGTATCGAAACCGGCGGCCGTCTGTTCGTGCGCGGACCGAACGTGATGCTCGGCTACTATCGCGCCGAAAATCCGGGCGTCCTCGAACCCCCGGCAAACGGCTGGCACGACACCGGCGACATCGTCGAGATCGACCCGCAAGGCTTCATCATGATCAAAGGCCGCGCCAAACGCTTCGCCAAGATCGGTGGCGAAATGATCTCGCTGTCCGCGGTCGAGGCATTGGCCGCCGAGCTTTGGCCGCACCAAGTGACGGTCGTCGTCGCGCTGCCCGACCCGCGGAAAGGCGAGCGCCTGGCATTGCTGACGACCGATCCGAACTGCACGCGGGAAGCCTTCGCGCAGTTCGTGCGGAGGAAAGGCGTGAGCGAACTGACAACTCCGGCGGACATTCTCGTCGTTAGCAAAATTCCGCTGCTCGGCTCCGGCAAGCCCGACTACGTCGCGGCACTCGAACTCGCAAAGCAGGCATTGGCCGCGAAATCGGCGCCGTCAGGGGGCGTCGAACAGCGGCCCCTCACGACGGCCGTCTGATAGGTATTCGCCAACCGCTCGCGCTAAAACCGGCGCCAGAAGGAATCCGTGCCGGTACGCGCCGTTGACGCGAATGATGCGACGCGTGTCATCGATGATGATGCGCGGCACGTTGTCGGGAAACGCCGGCCGAACCCCCGCACCCATCTCCAGAACGGAAGCTTCCCCGAAAGCCGGATGCAGCGCGTAGGCCGAGCCGAGGAGATCGAGAGCCGAGCGCAGCGACATCGGACCATCGTCCTCCCGTTCGATCACGGTCGCACCGACGACGAACCGTCCGTCCCCATGCGGCACGACATAGATCGGCTGACGCGGATGCAAGAGACGAACCGGCCGCGACAAGCTCACGTCCTTTGTTTGAATGAGCACGCGCTCGCCGCGCACGCCCCTAAGCGCCGGCAGATCTTCACGCGCGCCAATGCCCCGGCAATCGATAGCAACATCAGGAGATGCGCCATCCCAACGAGTTTCGAACGCGATATCCGCGCCAAGCGCTCGAAGCTCATCCAACAGCCAGGCCATCGCCTTGTGCGCATCGACATGCGCCTCGTTCTCGAAATAAAGGCCGCGCTCGAAACGCCCCGCAAGCGACGACTCGAGATCGCCAATGCGCGGCCCCGCCACGGCCGCGTGTCCTTCGGTCATTTTTGCAAAGCGAACGAGGTCCCCCGCGTCGCGCGCATGCGCCACGACGAGCGTTCCGTTGCTCATGATGCCGGGATAGGTATCCCGCCAAATGCGGAGCCCCTCACGTCCCAAATCGCGGACGACCGGCGACGCAGCTTCAGCCTCGCATTCAGGCGCAATCATTGCGCCGGCCCAGCGGCTGGATGACCGCGCGAACGGATCGCTGCCTTCGTCGATCAAACGCACGCAATGCCCGGCACGCGCCAACGCGTAAGCCTGCCAAAGTCCGAATATACCGGCGCCAACGACGAGAATGGACGATTTGCTCAAGGTCGAAACTCTTTGCGTGTTTCGCATCCTCTAGCATCAATCGCCGAGAGCGACACCCTCGCGTCTGGGATCCGCTCCACCATTAAGAAGTCCATCACGCCGAATGATCATATTCACGCCGGACGTCATCGTCGCGCCCGAAACCGCCTGACCGTAAGATGTCAGCTCGTAGCCCGGCCACTCGATCGGCAGCGCATATTCGATCAGGAACGGGCCGCCCTGACTGCCGAAATTCGCAAGCGACGCCGCTTGCTGCGCATCGAGCCCCCAATCCAGCACGGCGACAAGCGACTTCACCACATAGAGAATGATCTGCGAGCCGCCCGGAGAGCCAGTAACGAGCTCCGGTGTCCCGTCCCGGCCTAGAACGATCGTCGGCGCCATCGAGCTTCGTGGCCGCTTGCCCCCCTCGATCGCGTTGGCGGCGGCCATGCCGGTTGCATCTACGGGGACGAATGAAAAGTCGGTGAGCTCGTTGTTCAGGAGAAAGCCCTTCGCCCAAAGGTGCGAGCCGAAAGCGCTTTCGATCGTCGCGGTCATCGACAGCGCGTTGCCCTCGTCGTCGATGATCGAAATCTGCGTCGTGCCCGGCACCTCGTAAGTCGCATCTTTGCCGAACGACTTTTTGGCGAGCCCCGGCGGCAATCCCGGCTCGGCCTTCGCCATCGCCTTTTTCGGATCGATCAACTTCCGCCGCTCGGCAAGATACGCGTCGTCAAGCAACCCCGAAGGAACGGCCACGCGGTCGGGATCGGCGATGTACCGATTGCGATCGGCGAACGCGAGCTTCTCCGCTTCCGCGATGATGTGCAGAGCCGGCGCCGTCATCGCTGCCTTGACGCCCTGAATTTCGGGAAACGGCTCGATTAGCTTCAACGTCGCGCCGACCGTGAGCGCGCCCGACGACGGCGGACCCACGCCGCAGACTTGCCGCTCGCGATAGGCGAAACAAACCGGCTCGCGCTCCTTCGCCGTATAGGTAGCGAGATCGGCGGTGCTCAAATCGCCGGGAATGGTCGGTGCTTCCTTGACCGCCTGAACCATCGCATCCGCAATAGCGCCCTTATAGAAGGCATCGGGCCCAAGCGCCGCAATCGTTCGCAGCGTCGCTGCGTATTCGGGATTTTTTAAGAGCGATCCGGCAGCTCTCGGCGTAACGCCGCCCTCATAGAAATAGGCGCGCGGGCCTGGCGCGAACTTTTCCGGCTTCTCCGACTGCAGAAGCACGCTGAGCCGCGGCGATACGGGAAACCCATCTTCGGCGAGTTTGATCGCGGGCTCGAAGAGCTTCGCCCACGGGAGTTTCCCGTGCTTCTCGTGCGCTTGATAAAGAACGCGAAGCAGCCCCGGCACGCCGACGCTCAGGCCCGAGTTCACAGCCTCTTCGAACGGCATCGGCTTGCCGTCGCGCAGGAACCGGTCGGGCTTCGCCGTGGCAGGTGCCGTCTCGCGGCCGTCGAACGTCGTGACGGTGCGCGTTCTGGCGTCCCAGTACGTAATGAGCGCGCCGCCGCCGAGCCCAGAAGACTGCGGCTCGACAAGGCCGAGAACGAGTTCTGTCGCAATGGCCGCGTCGACCGCCGATCCGCCTTGCCGCAACATTTGCCGGCCTGCTTCCACCGCCGGCGGCTCCGCGGCGACGACCATGTGCTGCTTGGCGACAACCGGTGCTTTCTCGATTCTTCCTGACGCGCCCTCGGGCGCCGGACGAAATTCCTGCGCCAGCGCCGTTCCCGCGGCAAGCGACCACAATATTGCGAACAGAATTCTAAAGCTCATCCAATCCCCGCAGGTGCCCCGAGCGAATAACACTATCGCCGGACCGCAAAAAGCAAGATTAAGGTCGGGTCATCAGTGGCGAAACACATGGGTGCACAAGATGCCTTTTTCCATAAGAAAAAAAGTCCTGCTCGCATTGGGTGCACTGGCACTCTTCGCCCTCGGCGCCGCGACCGCCATGGCCCTTGCGCCCTCGATAAGTGTCATCCCTCTCCTTGAAACGACGAAGACGGTCGTCGGCGAGCCCATCGTCTACCCGACCGGCGCACCGGCAAAGATCACGGCGAGCCTCATCAATCTCTCGCCGGGCGCCTCAACCGGCTGGCATAAGCACGGCATTCCGTTGGTCGGAATGATCATGGACGGAGAATTGACCGTCGACTACGGAGCCAAGGGAAAGCGAACCTTCAAGCCGGGCGAGGCGTTCGCCGAAGCGATCAACGAAACGCATCAGGGAACGAACACGGGGACAGACATGGTTCGGCTTTTCGTCGTCTATATGGGTGCCGAAGGCTTGCCGACCTCGCTGCCGGAAAAAGCTCCGGAATAATCGGCCCGCCGATCAATAGCTCTGCTGAACGAAGCTCTCCGGCGTGCCGTCCTCGGGATTGACGAAAATAATATCCTTGGGATCGCGCCGGGGCGTATCGACGGACAGAAACACAACCGGCTCTTCGATGATGCCCGGAAGCGCATGCACGGTTCCCTTCTCGAAGAACAGCAATTGCCCAGGACCGAACTCGCTGATCGTCGCAGCATCGTTCATCCAGAAAGTGCCTCGGCCCGAGAACACGTAAAGATATTCATCGCACGTCGCGTGATAGTGCGGCGGCGTCGGCTTGTAGACCCTGAACACGCGGGCGCTCGCCGCGTCTCGGTTCGTGAGGTAGCGATCCACCAGCAGCGTCGCCGCCGAATTCGGAAACGACGCAGCAACCTCACCGATATCGAATCGGCCGAAACTCGGCTGCTTGGATTTTTCTTTCATGAACTCAATCCTCGCTCGAATTATCACGAATTCGTAAGGTTGGCGGCCGAGTGGCAATTCCGGCACGCCTCGCGCATCCATTGTGCATACCATAACAACATCGGCTGTTTTTCGCTTGGACGCTCGACTAGGTTCCGCCCCGGAAGATCTGATTTTTCGGAGGGGAAAATGCGCTCATTGAAACTCGGCGTTGCTGCGGCTGCAGCGATGCTTGCACTTTCTGCAGCGGCTCAAGCAGGCGACTGCGTGCGGGTCGGCGCGATCGGCGACGGCCTGACTCACGATCTCGCGGTTATCATGTCGACGCATGGCTTGGCCAACATCATCGAGGCGAAGGGGCGCACACCGAAGGGCGCCGTCCACACGTCCTGCAAGCCGGGCACGTTCGGCACGCAGTGCGAGTCATCGCAGATCGCCTGCAAAAAATAACGACATTTTCAGACTTCGAGGGCTAACGGCATCACCGTGCGGAGAGATCCGCACGGTGATGTTTTCTTTAGTGGAAATCCCGTGATTTCGGAATGATGCGAACATTGCGTGGGTGGCGCGGTTTCGGCTCGCGCGAGAACCGCGGATGGATTCGCCGGTCTTCCTTTCTGGCCGGATGCGCAGAACCGGGCTCAGGGTGCAGCACCTCATCCGCATTCGCATGCGGCACGTCCATGTCCGCCGCCCATTCGGAAAGCCGCAGCAGCCAATCGCTTCTGTCGATCAGTTTCGTCGAAACCACGTGAATGATATTTGCGTGCTCTTCGACCTGGTTTTGAATGCGGCCCTCGATCAGAATGAGCCGCGACGTCATCACGACCTTGCGAAAACGTTCGAGCATATTCGGCCAGATGATGGCATTCGTAACGCCGGTCTCGTCCTCGACCGTCATGAACACGACATTGCCCGTCCCCGGCCTTTGCCGGACGAGCACGACACCCGCCACCCGGACAAAAGCGCCGTTCTTCACGTCTCTCAAATCCTTGCAAGAGAGCACGCGCTCGCGGCGAAAATCCTCGCGCAAAAACGCCATCGGATGCTCTTTGAGCGATAGACGCAGCGTCTGATAGTCGTTGACGACGTGTTCCGAAAGAGCCATCGCGGGCAATTGCACGTCGGCCTCTTTTCCGGTGTCCTGCGTCTCGCTCCACGAAAAGAGCGGCAGCGGCGGCGCATTGGCGAGCGCCTTGACCTCCCAGAGCGCTTGCCGGCGATCGAGCCCCAGCGAGCGAAATGCATCCGCCGCCGCAAGCTTCTCGAGTACCGGAACACGTAATCTTCCACGCGCAGCGAATTCGGAAAGAGTACCCAAGTTCCCCCTCTCCCCATGCATCTGCACTCGGCGTGGGGAGAGGGTTGGGGTGAGGGGCTGCTGCTCGCTCGGTGATTGGAACTGCCCCTCACCTTGACCCTCTCCCCGCTCGCGGGGAGAGGGGAAATCGAGCGCGCACGACAGACCCTCGATATCATCTTCCGAAAGGCCATCGACGAGCTTCAAACCGAGCCGCAGAGCCGGCCGTCCTTCGGCATTGTCCTCAAGCGTCGAATGCCATGCCGAGAACGAGACATCCGCCTCCCGCACCTCGACGCCATGCTCGCGCGCATCCCGCACGATCTGCGCAGGTGCGTAAAAACCCATAGGCTGCGAGTTCAAAAGCGCACACGCGAACGCCGCCGGATAACGGCATTTGATCCAGGCGGATACATAGACGAGCAGCGCGAAGCTCGCCGCGTGGCTCTCGGGAAAACCGTATTCGCCGAAGCCTTTGATTTGCGAAAAGCAGCGCTCCGCAAATTCCCGCTCATAGCCACGCGCGACCATCCGCGAAACCATTTTCTCTTCAAGCAATCCGATCGTGCCGGCACGGCGAAACGTCGCCATCGCGCGACGCAAATCACTGACCTCTTTGTCGGTAAATTCTGCAGCGACCATCGCAAGGCGCATGGCCTGCTCCTGAAAAAGCGGAACTCCCAACGTTTTGCCGAGGATAGTCTTGAGCTCACCCTCGTCGCCTCCTTTCGGATGGGGATAGACCACCTCCTCGACCTTGGCGCGACGCCGGAGATAAGGATGCACCATATCGCCCTGGATCGGACCGGGGCGCACGATCGCAACTTCGATGACGAGATCGTAAAATTCCCGCGGCTTGAGGCGCGGAAGCATGTTCATCTGCGCCCGGCTCTCGACCTGAAACACGCCAAGCGAATCCGCACGGCACAACATGTCGTAGGTAGGCTCATCCTCGCGCGGCATCGTCGCAAGCGTACATTTTTCGCCGTGATGCTTCTCGATCAGATCGAAGGCCTTGCGCACGCACGTCAGCATGCCGAGCGCCAGAACATCGACCTTCATCAATCCGAGTTCCGCGATGTCGTCCTTGTCCCATTCGATGAACGTGCGATCGGCCATCGCCGCGTTGCCGACCGGCACGACCTCGACCAGAGGACCGCGCGTCAACACGAAGCCGCCGACGTGCTGCGACAGATGCCGCGGAAATCCCATCAGTTTCTGAGCAAGCTCCATCGCCGCCGCGAGCGTCCTGTCGGTAGGGTCAAGCCCCGCGCCGCGAACGTGCTGCTCCGGCGGCACACCGCCCCCATGCGTTCCCCACACCATGCCGGCAAGAGCCGCGATCGTATCTTCCGAGAGACCGAAGACCTTGCCGACGTCACGCACGGCCGATCGCGAGCGATACGAAATGACCGTTGCAGTAAGCCCCGCACGATGGCGGCCATAGCGATTGTAGATCCATTGGATCACCTCTTCGCGCCGCTCGTGTTCGAAATCGACATCGATATCGGGTGGCTCGATGCGCGCCGAAGAAATGAATCGTTCGAAGAGCAGATCGACCTCGACCGGATTGACCGCCGTGATGCCAAGGCAATAGCAAACGACCGAGTTCGCAGCCGATCCGCGTCCCTGGCAGAGAATGTCCTTGGATCTCGCGAAGGCAACAATGTCGTGGACGGTCAGAAAATAGGGCGCGAACTTGAGCTCGCCGATCAGCTTGAGCTCTTTCTCGATCGTGTCCCGGACCTTTTCCGGAATACCCTCGGGAAAATGGCTTGCAGCACCTCTCCAGGTCAGCTCGACGAGATGCCCCTGCGGGGTCTTGCCTGGAGGCACCGGCTCGTCCGGATATTCGTATTTGAGATCACCGAGCGAAAACCGGCAGGCTTCAACGATATCGAGCGTCCGCGCGAGCGCCGCCTCATGGCCTCTGAAGAGGTGCGCCATTTCTTCCGGGCTTTTGATGTATCGCTCGGCGTTGGCCTCGAGCCGGAGGCCCGCTTCGCGAAGCGTCGTCTTCTCGCGAATGCAGGTGACGACATCCTGCAGCGGACGGCAGTCAGGGTGATGATAAAGCACGTCGTTGGTCGCGACGATCGGCGTGCCGCACCGGTCGCCAAGTGCAGCGAGTGCCGCGATGCGCGACCGGTCGTCGCCGCGATACGTATGCGAAGCCGCAAGATAGAGAGGCGCATGCCCAACGGCGTCTTTTATCCGCTGCAACGATGCCCCAAGCGTCTTCCCAGTCTCAACAGCATCGCCGGCGCAATCCGAAGCGGACGGGAAACGAAAAATCTGCGCGCTCATGGACTGCGCCGATGGCGAGACCTCCCGCCAATCCCAGCCGTCCGGCGGCAGCGCGATGAAGATCTGGCCTTCTGCGTGCGCGGCGACATCGGCGAGATGGAGAATGCACTTGCCTTTGTCCGCCTTGAGTTGCCCATGCGAAAGCAAGCGGCAGAGCCGCCCATAGGCCGTGCGATCCGTCGGATAGACGAGCAAGCTCGACGCATCTTCGAGATCGAGGCGCACGCCGATCACGAGACGAATCCCAGGTTTGTCGTCTTCGGGCTTCGCCGCCACGTGCGCCCGCACGACGCCCGCAAGCGAATTGCGATCCGTCACCGCAATCGCCGAAAGGCCGAGTGCTTTTGCCTGCACGACGAGATCGTCGGCATGAGAAGCACCTCGAAGAAACGAGAAGTTCGTCGTCACCTGCAGCTCGGCGTAACGAAGGGTCATGGGTACCGCCTCACGCAAAGAGCCCATGCAGGAACCAGGAAGGCCGCTCACGTGCCTCTTCGCCCTCGTAAAGGCCGTGCCGGAAAACCCAGTACATCGCGCCTTGCTGGTCCTCTATCTGGTAATAATCGCGCGTGCGCGGCCGCTTCTGATCTGCATCGAGATAGAGCGTCCGCCACCATTCGGGTGCGATGCGCTCCGGACCTTGCGCACGCGCCACGCGGCGCTCGACGCGCCGCCAGATGAAGCTCGCAGGCGGCCCATCCGGAACGCCGGCCGTGACTTCGATCGGCTCCGGCCGCGAAAGCATGAAGGCCGGGCGAAGCAATCGCTTCGGATAGGGCCAGGGCGGCGCATACGCGGCGACGCGCGAGGCAGAGCTTTCAGCCGCCAGAACATCGAGCGCCGACAGCCGGATTTCCGCGCATTCCGGAATATGGCTTCCATGGGGACGCAAAACCGTGATCGCGTCGCGCCCAAACCGATTGGTAAGACGGTCGACAAGCTCCGACGGATCGCGAAAGCCAGCGCCCTGTGGTGCCGCAAAACCCTTCTGGCTGGCTTCGCACCTTCCCGCACGCACCGCGTCGAGACGGAGAATATCGATCCCGAATCCGGCGTCGATGTTCGAAAAATTCTCGCTGAGCAGCGTCATCATGTGGCGAGCGTCATGGCAAGGCGTGCTCATGGCGGTCGTTATGGCCCCGCTTGTGCCGTCGGCGCGATAGAACGCCAGGCGAAGAACCCGCGCGCCAAGGTCCTTGGCCGCGAGCGCCAGAGCAAGTTCACCCGCAAGTTCGTTCGAGAATGCTTCCAGAGCTTCCGAAGAAATCAGCGGCTCGGCAAAAGCCCTCGCCACTGAGAGAACCGGCGGCGGCTGCATCGGCCGGCGCGGCTCCTCCAACATCCCGAGCGCCTGATCGAGCCGCACGAGAACGGCGGCGGCGACATCGGAGGAACGAAACCGCCGCGCCAGGCTATCGCGCGGAATATCGTAGAGCTGGCCAATCTGACGAAGGCCCAATCGCTTCAGCAGCAGAATACGCGGAGCATCGAGCCGCAGCGCCTCGACGGGAAGAAACCGGATCGCTGCGCGCGTTTCACCGGGCGGCGCCATCGCCCACGCCGCATCGGGCGGACAGCCGAAACGGGCGAGCGCATGCGCGGCGCCAAGCGCATCAGCCAGCCCCACCTGCACGGCAACGCCGAACGACAAAAGCTGCTGCGTCATGTCATCGAGCAGATTCTCTTCGCCTCCGAAGAGATGAGCGACGCCCGTAATATCGATCCACAAGCCGTCGCTGCCGTCGACGTGCCGATTGGGACCGTAGCGGCCCGCCCAACGCGCAAGCTTCAAAAGCGCAATACGGTCCTTCTCGGGCTCAGCAGGACGCGACAAGAGACCCGGATGCGCCGCCCTGGCGTCGGTAAGCGACGTGCCCGTTTCGATCCCGAGACATGCGGCGGCGTCATTGACGGCCACGATGACGAGACCGTGCGCACCACTCTCAATAAGCGCGAACGGCTGCCCCGACGGGACGGTTGCCGGCTCCGCGCGTTTGAGCCGGAAGATCGGCCACGACGGAAGCCAAATCGAAACGACGCGTTTCATCGTTCCACTCCAGAAACATAGGGGGACGCGCGACGCTTTCGGGACGCGCCCTGCAGCGCTCGAGCGCGATCGAAAAGCGCGGAGCTCCGGGCGCCCGCGGCTCGAAAGCTTGGGCTGCACTCGCAATCCGCTGCACGCGCCATCGCGTGGCCGTTGCTCCGGCGGGCTCGGAAGCCGGATGCGTGACGAGAAGACAGGGCGTCGCCGTTTCCCCGGCCGCAAGGCTCAAGCGGCGCGCCGGCGTCAACTCCGCCTCTTCGACAACGCCGATGACGACGGCAAGGCTTTGAGCCCGCAGGCTCTCTTCGATTGCATTCAACGCATCGCCCGCCCGCGCCGTCTCGACGATCAGGAGGCGCGACGGATCGAGACCGAGACTCGCAAGGCCCGCCGCCGACGGAGAGCCGAATTCGCCTGCCAGCTGCCGCGGCCAGCACCAGAGAACCCAGGGCCTCGCCAGCGAGGCGGAAGCGTTCGCTCCCTGTGCCGCCACGAAGGTATCGATCCGGCGGACCGCCAGACGCGCCGCAAAACCGATCCCCGCCATCCAATCCGCCGCCGAAGCGCCGCGAACGACGGAAGACTGACCTTTGATCTCATGGAGGGAGTTCGTCTCGAGCCCTCTCGGCAGAAGATCGTCGCACGCCGGACAGCCCAGCCCCCAAGAGACCCGACCCCGCCCCGCCCGGGGCAATGAGGCGCTTTCCGAGGCAGACGCGACCGCACCACGGCGCGGCGCATGCCGCTCGATATGCAGAATGCGCGAACGCAAATTCTCGATAACTGCATCCTTACCGGGGGGCAAAACCGGGACAGGTGTGGAAACTCTCGGGTCCAAAAGGAACCTCATGGTAAAGAAGTCCGTTTAGGGAACGCTTTCAGCGAAATCCCAAAAATGTTCTTTGTTTGTTCTAATACCAGCTCTGCAATTCGTCAAGGCTGCGCAGACAAAGAACGAACTCAGATTTTACAGTCATCGAACCGCAACACATGTTTCGAAAATTCGTAAAACCCTAGGAAAGTCAGTGGGGCAGAATACAATCCGTATGGAACTGTGACTTCCCTGCTCTGCCCCCGAAAACGAGACTGAATTATACCGGCCATTCACTATTAGAGGCACAGGATGACCCCCTCATCCTGCGTTTAGGGTATATTGTTGTTCACCAAATCCCGGAGCATCCCCCCGATGAGCCTGCCGCGTTTCATGAGCGGATTAACCATCGCCACCATCGTCATGGCAGGCGGGTTGATGTCCGCAGCATCGGCGAAAGCCGAAGATCTCGTAGATTTCCTCTGGGGCGGTAGCCCCGAGTACGGCGGCGGCCGCAGCATCGTAACGTTCGATCCGCAGTATAAGCCGGGCCAGATCATCGTCTCGTTCTCGGACCGCCGGCTCTACTGGATCACGAAGACCGGCGAGGCGATGACCTATCCCGTCGCTATCCCGACCGGCGAAGCCCGCTGGCAGGGCGTGACGGCCGTGACCAACAAGCGCGTCAACCCGTCGTGGACGCCGACGCCAGAAATGGTCAGCAAGAACCCGCGCCTGCCGCGTTGGGTCCCGGGTGGCCATCCGATGAACCCGCTCGGCATCCGGGCCATGTATCTCGGCACCAGCGCTTACCGCATCCACGGAACCGACGCTCCCTGGACCATTGGTCAGGCCGTTTCGCACGGCTGCATTCGCATGACCAACGAGGACGTGCTCGATCTCTATCCTCGCGTGCCAGTCGGAACACGGGTCACGGTCACCTGGCAGCAGTTCTCGACGAAGACGGTCGATTCCGGCGACAAGTATCCCCGTTACGGCGATGCCGATTCAAACCCACGGGCTGCCTCCGCGGCGCCTGCTTCGGCAAGCTCGACATCACAGTCGTTTCCGTCATCGGCATCCGCGTCATCAAGCTCGTCGAACTATGAATATGGTGCATATTCTCGCAAAACGCCGAGCGCGCGCACCGCTAGCAGCCAGTCGAATGACGGCGGCAACGATGGTTTCTACTTCTGGGACGAGAAGCCGAAGCAGACAGCATCTGGGTCGGAACCCGCTCCGGACGCACAGGATCAAGCGTCCCGTGACGCCACGAAGGATGACGATCAGGCCCTAGCGCCGAAGCCGTTCAACAAGAAGCAAGCGTCGGAGCAGTCGCTTCAGCAGAAGGACGCCGAGAAGGCACCGAAGCGGAAGTCCACCGAAGCGAAATCCGAAGTAAAGTCCGAGACCGAACAGTCGGCTTCGGCTGAGCCCGCTTCGAAAAAGAAAGTGGCCGAGACGCCGAGCGTGAAGAAGAAGGCAACGTCCTCTTCTGCTTCCGCGCACGAGACGCATGAGACGCTCGACCCGGTCATGAGCCCGGCGATGGCGGTTCCGGATCCTGTGAAGCCTGCAGAAGTATCGGGCTCTGGCAGGGAATCGGATGCGGGCAACCCGGCAACGAAGGCCTCGGCTGCAGATGCGGACGCGCTTCCCGTTCATAAGGCCGTCGTTCAGGTTCAGTAACGGCCGATCTGATTAACATGAGTTCGAGGGCGGCCCGTGTGCCGCCCTTTTCTTTTGAAAAGCCGCATCCGCGGCGCACCAACCTGCATGAAGGGGTGTCTGTTACATTCTCTCTGCAGCGGTTAGTATAGCCGCAAGACTTGTCTCCTACCTGATGGCGCAATTGGTAACTTTACTCGACATAACCGGCATGACACCACGCCCGCGCCACCCTGAAAAAGTCGCGCACGCCGAAACTCCGTCGTTGCCGAAGCCGCCTTGGTTGCGGGTCCGCGCCCCGGGCTCGCAGGGCTACGACCACACGCGAGCCATCGTTCGCGAACACAAGCTGCACACGGTTTGCGAGGAAGCGGCCTGTCCCAACATCGGCGATTGCTGGCAAAAGCGGCACGCCACGATGATGATCATGGGTGGCGTATGCACGCGCGCCTGCGCTTTCTGCAACGTCGCAACCGGCCTGCCATCGGCCCTCGATCCTGACGAGCCGCGGCGCGTCGCTGAAGCGGTTGCGCATCTGGCGCTCGAACACGTCGTCGTAACCTCGGTCGACCGCGACGACCTCGCCGACGGCGGAGCCCGGCACTTCGCCGAAACCATCCGTGCCATCCGTGTTGCTTCTCCCGGTACGACGATCGAGGTCCTGACGCCGGACTTCCTGCGCAAGGACGGCGCTCTCGAAACCGTGATTGCAGCGACGCCCGACGTCTTCAACCACAACCTCGAAACGGTGCCGGCGCTCTATCTGCGCATTCGCCCGGGCGCGCGCTACTTCCATTCGCTGCGGCTCCTGCAGCGCGCCAAGGAACTTGACGCTCAGACCTTTACGAAATCCGGAATTATGGTGGGCCTCGGCGAAACGCGCGAAGAAGTCCTGCAAGTCATGGACGATCTCCGCTCCGCCGGCGTCGACTTCCTGACGATCGGCCAATATCTGCAGCCGACGCGCAAGCACGCCGCCATCGATCGCTACGTTTCGCCGGACGAGTTCGAAGGTCTGGCACAAGCCGCACGCGCTAAGGGATTTCTGCTCGTCGCGGCGTCACCTTTCACACGGTCGTCGTATCATGCAGGCGATGATTTCCGCCGCCTTCAAGCCGCCCACCGCGAACGCGCTTCGTCTTAATCGGTCACCTCGGCAAGCAGGACGGCCATGCCAAAATTCGCGGCCAATTTATCGCTGCTGTTCAACGAGATGCCGTTTCTCGATCGCTTCGAAGCAGCCGCCGCTGCAGGCTTCGAAGGCGCCGAATTTCTTTTTCCATACGAGTTCGACGCCGACGATATCGCCGCCCGTCTGAAGGCAAACGGACTGCGCCAGGTGCTCTTCAATTTGCCCCCCGGCAATTGGGAGGCGGGCGAGCGCGGCATCGCAATTTATCCGAACCTCGTCGGCGAATTCCGCGACAGCGTGGAGCGCGCCGTAAAATATGCAAAAGCTCTGGGCTGCACGCAGCTCCATTGCCTCGCCGGCATCGCGCCCAATGGCGCCGACCACAGGGCGATGCGGAAAACCTATGTCGAGAACTTACGCTTTGCCGCCAAGGTTCTCGCCGGTGAAGGCCTAACGCTGCTTATCGAACCGATCAACACCCGCGACATTCCCGGCTACTTTCTCGATTCAACGGCCAAGGCCGCCGACATCATCGAAACGGTGGAAGCGGAAAACCTGCGTCTTCAATACGACGTCTATCACATGCAGATCATGGAAGGCGATTTGACGCCGACCATCGATAAGTACCGGAACCTTATCGCCCATATCCAAATCGCGGACACGCCCGGCCGCCACCAGCCGGGCACCGGCGAGATCAACTATCCCTTCATATTCCGGCATCTCGACAGCATCGGCTACAAAGGATGGGTGGGCTGCGAATACAAGCCGCTCGCCTCCACCTACGACAGCCTCGCCTGGTTCAGAGCCCAGAAATCCAAGTCACAGACGGCTTAGAGCAATTCCAGCAAAAGTGTGCAACGGTTTTGCGTCCGGAATTGCGTCAAAACAAAAGGCTAGAGCGTTTTCGCGATTCAAAGAAAAGCGGAAACGCTCTAGCCATCGGCCCGTGTCGAGGTTCAATCGGTTGGCTCGGCAATGCCTTCCTTGACCACCTTCTCCGTCAACTCCGGCGAGCAGAGCGCGAGAAACCGGTAGGCGAAACCGCGCAAGAAGCGGCCACGGCGGAGCGCGATGCGTGACGTCGATTTCGGAAAGAGGTGAGACGTGTCGAGCAGCGTCAAGCCCGCGTCACGGTTTGCGTCATACGCCATGGAACCGACAATGCCGATTCCAAGCCCGACTTCGACGTAGGTTTTAATGACGTCTGCGTCGAGTGCAACCATTACGATATCGAGCGCCAGATTAGCCCTAGCGAAAGTCGCATCGATTGCGGGTCGCCCCGTGAACCCCTCGTGATACGTAATGATCGGCCATTCCGCGATCTTTTCCAAGCTCACGGGCGTCTCGCTTTCGAGCGGATGTCCCTTCGGCACGACGACACCGTGATGCCAGGAGTAGAACGGGAAAGTCACATGCTCTGGCGTATCCTCCAGCGCTTCGGTGGCAATGCCGATGTCCGCCGTACCATCGTTTAGCATCGCGGCAATGTCTTTCGGCGTTCCCTGGTGCAAGACAAGGTGCACGTTCGGAAATTCCCTGCGGAAAGCCGCAATCGGCCTCGGCAACGCGTAGCGCGCCTGCGTATGCGTCGTCGCGATGACGAGCTCGCCGCGATCCCGTCCGGCAAATTGATCGGCAAGCCGTTTGATGTTGGCCGTGTCGAGCAGAATGCGGTCGACGATCAGCGCCAGTTCTTTGCCGGGTTCGGTAAGACCGAGAAGCCGCTTGCCACGGCGGACAAACAGTTCAACCCCCAGTTCGTCCTCGAGGTCTTTGATATGCTTGGATACACCGGACTGTGACGTGTAGAGCGCATTGGCAACTTCGGTCAGATTGAAATTGCGGCGTAGCGTTTCGCGGATAATGCGAAGTTGTTGGAAATTCACGAAGCTGCCTTTGTTGTGTTCTGAATTGGAAAGACGCTCAAGCGGCGTCCCCTGAGTTTCACGTGCTGACCGGTCGACAATCCGAGCGATTGAACTTCCGTACCCGGTATCTCAACCTCGAAGAAGTCTTTTCGTCCTTCGCGCGCATCGCCGTTGGCGACAAGTTCTACCCGGGCGACCGAGCCGCTACCAAGAATTCGATTGATGCTCGCGGACACGCCATCGTCAGACTGCGGATTCGCAACGATTTCAGTATCGTGCGGACGGCTGAAGGCAATGACCTCCTGGCCGTCTTTGAAGCTTCCGGTCTCGAAGCGCAAGCGCTCATAGCCGACGCGGACGAATCCGCCGTCGACACGGCCGCGGAACTCGTTGACCGTCCCGATGAATCCGTAGGCGAAAGCTGTCGCGGGTTTCTCGTAGATCTCTCTCGGCGAGCCGATCTGCTCGACGTTGCCCTTGTTGACGAGAACGATCCGGTCGGAAACTTCAAGCGCCTCCTCCTGGTCGTGCGTCACGAAGATCGACGAGATATGCAGCTCGTCGTGCAGCGTCCGCAGCCAGCGCCGAAGCTCCTTGCGGACTTTGGCATCGAGTGCGCCGAAAGGCTCGTCGAGAAGCAGAACGCGCGGCTCGACAGCAAGTGCCCTCGCGAGCGCGATGCGCTGCCGCTGCCCGCCAGAAAGTTGCGACGGAAAACGGTTCGCCACCCAGCCGAGTTGCACCAGATCGAGAAGACGCGTCACCTTCGCGCGAATTTCCTTTTCGCTCGGCCGCTCGCGGCGAGGGCGCACGCGCAGGCCGAACGCGATGTTTTCGAACACCGTCATATGCCGGAAGAGCGCGTAATGCTGAAACACGAAGCCAACGCGGCGCTGACGGACATCCTTGTCGGTCGCATCTATGCCGTCGAGCACGATGCGGCCCGAGTCGGGATGCTCAAGGCCGGCAATGACCCGCAACAGGGTCGTCTTCCCACAACCCGACGGGCCAAGAAGCGCTACGAGCTCACCATCCGGAAAATTGAGAGAGACGTTATTCAGCGCCGTGAAGCTACCAAACGTCTTGCTGACATCAATGACCTCGATGCTCATGAAACCTATTCCTCAGCTACCGGATGGTGGTGGGCGCGCCACTCGACGTACGTTTTTAAGACCAGCGTTACGAGCGCGAGTAACGCCAGTAACGACGCCATGGCAAAGGCGGCTGCGAACTGATATTCGTTGTAGAGAATCTCGACCTGCAGCGGCATCGTGTTGGTCTCGCCGCGAATGTGGCCGGAAACGACCGACACCGCACCGAACTCGCCCATTGCGCGCGCGTTGCACAGGATGATCCCGTAAAGCAGCGCCCATTTGATATTCGGAATGGTCACGCGCCAGAACGTCTGGAAGCCGGAAGCACCAAGCGAGATTGCCGCCTCCTCTTCGTCCCGGCCTTGCGCCTGCATCAACGGGATGAGTTCGCGAGCGATGAAGGGGAACGTGACGAACGTCGTCGCCAAGATGATGCCCGGCACGGCAAAGATGATTTTTATGTCGTGCTCGCGCAGCCAGCCGCCAAACCAGCCCTGCAGACCGAACACCAGAACATAGATCAGGCCCGCAACCACCGGCGATACCGAGAATGGCAGGTCGATGAGCGTGATCAAAAAATTTTTGCCGCGGAACTGAAACTTCGCGATTGCCCAGGCAGCCGCCAACCCGAAAAGCAGATTGAACGGAACCGACAGCGCCGCGGCCAGAAGCGTCAGGCGAATGGCAGACAGCGCATCGGGCTCAACGAGCGCTGAAAAGTAGACGCCCGCCCCTTTGCGGAAGGCCTCGACGAAAACCGCGATCAAGGGCAGCAAAAGGAACAGGGCGAAATAGGTGAGGCCCACGCCGACGATCAGATACCTCACCCACGTCGAATCTCGCGTCGCAGGATTGGCCTGGAACTTGCTGGCCGTATCGGGCCGTTCGTCGAATGTTGCAGCAAGGCCGGTCATCAGATTGCTCTCCCCGTGCGACGTGCGGTCCAGGCCTGCAGACCATTGATCAGCAGCAGCAGCAGGAACGAGATGACCAGCATGACAGTGGCAACCGCTGTCGCGCCCTTGTAGTCGAACTGCTCGAGCTTCGTGATGATGATCAGCGGCGTAATTTCCGAAACCATCGGAATATTGCCCGCGATGAAGATCACCGAACCGTATTCCCCGACGGCACGCGCGAACGCCAGCGCGAAGCCCGTGAGCAATGCCGGGACCAGCGTCGGAAACACCACGCGCTGAAACGCTTGCCAACGCGTCGCCCCGAGGCTCGCCGCGGCTTCCTCATATTCCGTCTCGAGATCTTCAAGAACCGGTTGCACCGTTCTAACGACAAAAGGCAAGCCGATGAAAGTGAGCGCGACAAGCACGCCCGGAGGACCGAATGCGATCTTGATGCCGAGCGGCTCGAGCAGGCTGCCTACCCATCCGTTCTTCGCGTAGATCGCAGTCAGCGCAATGCCCGCGACAGCCGTTGGCAATGCAAAGGGAAGATCGATCAACGCATCGACGATCTTCCGGCCCGGAAACGGATAGCGCGTCAGCCCCCAAGCAAGCAGCAATCCGAAAACGGCATTGATCAAAGCGGCCAGAAACGACGCGCCGAACGTCAGCTTGTAGGAAGCGATGACACGCGGAGAAGCAACCGCATCCAGGAACTCATGCCAGCTCATCGTCGTTGTCTTGATGAAGACGGCTGAGAGCGGAATGAGAACGATCAACGACAGGTATACCAGCGTGAATCCGAGCGACAGCCCGAAGCCCGGCAGGACTCTCTTATTCACCCCAGACATTCCCCCTCCGTCAAATCAGCACTGCGACCACGATCACGAACCCTGCAGCGGCGAAGACGCCGGCCCAGGAGATCGCCATGCTGAGGATTAGTTGGTTGGCGGTCATCCGCTCGCCTCTCTGCTAAAGCAAACAACCAGCACACTATTTGAGAGCCTGCCCCCGGCTAACAAATAAGAGATGCTAAGCATATTCGATTATCGGGATTTCCCAGGACGAGGCAGTCTTAACCCTGCCGTACGCGTGCGTTCGAACCGTCGAGACCGGTGACGACCAGAAATGCTTTTGCGTCCGTATCACCAGGATTATGAAAATGATGCGGTGTATCGGCGTTGAAGAGGATGGCGTCACCCTCGATCAGCCGCGCCGGAGAATCCTCGCCAACGAGGATCTCGAGACTACCCGAGATGACGACGAGATTTTTCTTCGCACCTGCCGCCTGTGCGGCAAAAGCTTCTCGATGATGCGCGCTGACGGTGACTTCATAAATTTCGATGCTTTGCGGATCGCCCCACGGAAACAGCGCGCGGCTGACGAACCCGCCTTCGCTTGACGAAACGACCGTCGCTCGGTCGCGCGGAACGATAATGGTGCCACCCACCCCCGGACTGGAAATGAGACTTGGGACAGATACCTTCAAAGCTTCCGCTATGCGGCCCAAGAGGTTGATAGTCGGCGCGCTTTTACCCGTCTCGATCTGCCCCAGCATCGCGCGGCTGACGCCGGACAAGGCGCTGAGTTGCTCGAGCGACAAACCGTTCTTCCGCCGGAGCTGTCTGAGATTTTCTCCGACGATAATCGAAAGCTTCGTTGGGCCGTTGTCCGCACCCTGAAAATTCTCGAAATCTTCTTTTCTGGCCATCACCATCGCTGCGACATCCGCCATCATATTTGCATCTGCAAATACGGATAACCGAGCGGCGATACCGGCAGAACGAAGAAGAAATGCTGAGCTTATGAGAGGAATTATCGGAGCGAGCATTGCTCGGGCCGCAAGGCAAAAAAAAAGCGAGAAGAACAGCCTCTCGGCTCTCCTTCTCGCAAGAACTCTGACGGGAACGTCAGATATGCGTTACTCCCGAAACGAAGAGTGTGAATCTTAGAAGTTGATCTTCACGCCGCCGACAACTTGCTGCATCGCCGACAGATCGGTGGCCGACGTATTCGTGCCAACCGTCACGTCGCCATCGACATGCTGATAGAAGAGGTAAAGAGTAGTTTCTGCTGCCTCGATGTTCTGCGCAGCACCGACTGCCCAGAAATTGATATCGGCACCCTGCGTTTTGATCGCACCGGTGTTGCTCACGTTCGAACCCGCATCATCATGCCGGTATGCACCGAAGATGTTGGTCTTGCCGAGCGGTATCCACTTCTTCTCGACACCGCCCTGAACGAACCACGTCGTGCTGTCTTTTTCGAGGATGTTCGCGTCGACGATCGGATTGTTCGAGCCGTCATGCTGCTTGCCGTATCCGCCGTAGACGAACAGACCCGTCGGAGAGTGCTGGATGAAACCCGAAATGCCCCACCACTCGCAATTGAGTGCGTCGTCGGCCGCTGTGCTCGATCCGTGGCAAGGAGTCGAGGCTCCATCTGTCGACTGACCATATCCGGCCCGTGCGTTGTAGCTGAAATCGCCGACTTCACCCTTGTACATCAACGCGACATCCCAGATGTCGTCCTCGCCCCAGGCCGTCGCGACATTGAAGCCGGCGAACGTCGGCGAGTCGTAGCGGACGATGTTTCTGCGGCCATCGTCGCCCGGCGTCGAATTGTTGAAGCCACGGAGCGCGTCACCCCACTTCAAGTTGGCACCGACCGGGTTCCCAGCCTTGTCGCGAAGCAGGAAGCTCTGAACATAGTCAGGTGGACCTTCGGCGTCGTAGAAATTTCGCGTGAGCGTCGTGTCGGCATCGTCAAGCAAATGGTAGGTGGCCGTGCTGTCCTGACCGACAGTGACCTTGCCGTAATCTTTGTTCTTCAGGAACCAGCTACTCTTGCGAATGACAAGGCTATTCGCACCGCTCGCGCCGTCTGGGTTATTTTGATCGAATTTCCCACCGTTGCCGCCCCACACGCCGACTTCAAGCACGTAGCCGGCCGACCAGTCCTTGTCGATCTTGGCTTCGCCGACGAAACGGAAGCGAGATTGCTCAACCGGATTCGTGCCCACGTAGGCGTTGCTTTCGTGACCATCATCCCACCACGTCACGCTCTCACTCACCCAGCCCGAAATCGTCAGGCTGACTTTCCGATTGCCTTTGCGGGCCGTCGTAGCCTCAAGCTCGGCAACACGCTCTTCGAGATCGGCGCAGCAACTACCCCCAAGATCAGCCGCAGCCGCTGGCATCGCCCATGCACTCGCCATAAGGGCTGCCACGCAGAGCCCCCACGGACTCCAAGTTCCCTGTACCAACTTCATGTGTTTTTCAGACCCCCGTCTGTTTTATCAGAAATATGTCTTCTTATATCATTGATTTTCAACGATATTTTTATGATCCGGTCGAAGTGTCAACCTCCTGTTCTCAGAGCTGAACATTTCTGCAATAGCGGGTGGCTATCGTGTACTACGCGCTGGTACGACCGGAGCACCAACGGTCCAGCCGGCTGCTCGAAGGAGCGTTGCCGCGCCAACGATGTCGCGATGATCAAGAGGCTGCGAGCTGCGAAGCGCCTGTCGCCTTCGCGCCAGCCAATGCCGCTGCAAGGGCCGCGCCTGGGAAAGATCCAAGGCCGCAAGCCGCTCCGCTGCTGAACGGAACTCACCAGCACGGCGCAATCTTTCAAGCAATGCAAGACCTTCAGGCCACGGTCCAAAACCGGCGTCGGCATTGATGTGCCCTGCTTCGCCGAGATCGACGAAATCGGCCCGCCAGAGATCCGCCCAGTGGCGCGCCTTGTCGAATGCCATCCAGGGATCGTTGCGGCTCGCAACAACCACGACCGGGAATCCCAAGGGCTTGACCGGCAGAAATTCAGCGACTCCGAAGTTGTCGGGATCCGCCGGCGCGACCAGGAGCGCGCCAGTAATTCGCTCGGCGTGATCGCTCGCGGCCTGGACAGCCGCCAAAGCACCGAACGAGTGCGCGGCAATGAATGTCGGTCCGATTGCCTGCGCAATTTCGCGACGAATGCGGGCCGACCATTCCGGCAAGTGCGGATCGTTCCAATCGCGCTGTGTGACCCGGATGCTGCCGCTGACACGGCGCTCGAGCCACGTCTGCCAATGCGTCGGTCCACTCGAACGCAGACCAGGAACGATGAGAGTTGTCGACATTGAATTCATCCTTGATGCTGAGCCTTGCGATGACGCAGGCTATGGTCTGCTCAGGCCTGAGGGGTCGGAGATAAATGCCCGACCCGATGACGCTGCTCCGGATTCCGATCCGGCCAACAGCGGGACGACCCGCAACACCTTTCGCGACCTTGTTCTGACTTCAGCATTGTCTCGAATTCCGTAACGAAGTGACCGATCAACTTGCTTCGTGCGCCGCCCTACTCGGAATTGGTCTGGAGGAGGAGCTCCCGGCCGAGAGAGGGGCGACGCACGAATTCAGGTTCTAGCGAGCGGATCAGCTCTTGTTGCCAGGCGAATAGATCTGATCAAACACGCCGCCGTCCTTGAAGTGCTCCGCCTGGGCCTTGGTCCAGCCGCCGAACACGTCATCGATGGTGAATGTCTTCACCTGCCCGAACTGGCTCGCGTACTTCTGAGCGACCTTCTCGTCACGCGGACGATAGAAGTTCTTAGCCGCGATCTCTTGGCCTTCTTCGCTGTACAGATGATTCAGATATTCTTCGGCAACTGCACGCGTCCCACGTTTGTCGACAACCTTGTCGACGACGGCAACGTTCGGCTCAGCGAGAATGGAAAGCGACGGCGTAACGATCTCGAATTTGTCGGGGCCAAGCTCTTTGAGCGAGAGATAGGCTTCATTTTCCCACGCAATCAGCACGTCACCGATGCCACGCTCTACGAACGTCGTCGTCGAACCACGGGCACCCGAATCGAGAACCTTAGTGTTTTTGTAGATCTTGGCGACGAAGTCCTTCGCCGTGGCGTCGCTACCGCCGGGCTGCTTCAGCGCATAACCCCAGGCTGCGAGATAGTTCCAGCGCGCGCCACCCGACGTCTTAGGATTCGGCGTCACGACCTCGACGCCGTCCTTCGTCAGATCCGGCCAATCCTTGATGCCCTTCGGGTTGCCCTTGCGAACGAGGAAGACGATGGTCGACGTGTAAGGCGCCGAGTTATCCGGAAGCCGCTTGATCCAGTCCGCCTTGATGAGATCGCCGTTCTTGTGAAGCGCATCGACGTCGGCGGCGAGTGCCAGCGTCACGACGTCGGCGTCGATGCCGTCGATCACCGAACGCGCCTGCTTACCGGAGCCGCCGTGCGACTGCTTGATCGTTACGTCATCGCCCGTCTTCGCCTTCCAGTATTTGGTGAAGGCCACGTTGTATGCCTGATAGAGTTCGCGTGTCGGATCGTAGGAAACATTGAGCAGCGTAATCTCTGCTGCCGAGGCATATCCGGAAAGCCCGGCAAGACCGAGGCCCAGAGCGGCTCCGATGGCCGATCTGCGCGTCAGGGGAAGGAACGACATGGGAACCTCTCAGGTTGGAATTGACCTGAGGGTGAATCTATCGGCCGGCCTTTCCTCCACGAACGAAGAAGAAATGCTGAGCTTATTAGACGTTTTAACGGTCGGAATCCCCAAACTGCGGGCCGGGGATCTGCTAAAATCGAAATCCAAGCCAGCGCAATAACGCGAAATTTTTCGCTCGCCGCTTAGCGAAATCCGAGGACGCACGCAGTCGGGGAGTGCTGAGAGCGCCGCCTCGTTGCAGCTATTCCTTCCGCAGCTCCACACTATCGGCCGTGATCGTGTACCCGGCATCCGCGAGGCCCGTAAAAGCCTCGCTCGTGTTGATCTTGCCTGTGACCGTGACAGGATCGAAGGGCCCCCCGATGTCGAAGCCCTTTTCCGTCTTCACGTAGATGATCTGATTTGCGGGCGGCGGCGGCACGTGGATGCACGCGCCGACGAACGGAACGAGAAGAAATTCCTTCACCGTCGTCGCATCGAAGTCGAGCGGCACGACATAGCCTCCGATAGCGACGTCCTTCCCATCGAGTTCCTGCACGATTGCGGGAGGACGATCGCTTCCGGGTTGCCGCCGCTTCACGGACATGAAGTGACCCTCGGGCAGCGGCGGCGGAGGCGGACCGGCATCCGACGTCGACGGCGCCACCGACCCGCCGAAAAACGTCTTCGACTGCATCGTCGATTGCGTGGGCACGTTCTTCGGAATGAGATCGGCCCACTTGAGTTGCTGTGGTGCTCCCGCAGCAACGTTGGAAGACACACTCGCGGAGATGCCGAGAGCGAGCAAGACGAACAGACCCAGAAAACGTTTCGATGCCATAGCCGCATCCTTTCGTGAAATAAAACCGATCAAACCCTTACCATCATGCCGTCCGCCAGCGACAGCCGGTACGCGCGGATCGCCGGCAAAAGTCCCGCAACGAACCCAGCAGCGACGATCAAGCCGAGCTTCAACCATTCATCTGCACGCGGCGGATCGATCGCAAGGCTCAGCCCATACGTGTGATCAATATAGGGTCTGAGCAATGCGAGCCCTACATAGAGCCCAACCGTGCCCGCAACGACTCCGGCGAGCGTCAACAGTCCGCCCTCGGCTGCGAGCAAACCAAGCACCGTTGCCGGAGTTGCTCCGACCGAGCGCAAAATCGCCATCTCGCGTCGTCGCTCGTTGAGCGTGGTCAGGATCATAGTCACCATGCCGAGCAGGGCCGTTGCCACGACCATCGCTGAAACAACAGAGAGAGCCGTCTCGGCTGTGCCGATGAGTCCCCAAAGCTCCTGCAGAGCAACGCCCGGCATGATCGCCGAAAGCGGCTCCTCCGGGTAATCGTTGATCCGGCGTTGGACCTTGAATGTCGCCAGCTTCGAGTTTAGGCCGACCATCGCCGCGGTGATCGCGCGCGGCGTGAGGTCCATCTTGCGCACGGCATCCGCCGAAATGCTTTCGCCCGGAACCGGCGCTCCGTTCTGCCAATCGATATGAATGGCTTCGATCGCTTCCAGACTGACATGCACCGTCCGGTCTATCGGTGTGCCCGTCTTTGCGAGAATGCCGGAAACGCGGAACGGCTTGTCGCCATGCTCGACGAATGAGATCGATCCGACACCGTGCGCGACGACGATCTTGTCGCCGACCTTATAGCCGAGCGCGTCCGCAACATCCGACCCAATGACCGCATCGAAGAGATCCGTGAACGGACCACCCGCTGCAAACGTCATGCTCTGGCCGTGGCGGAATTTATAGTGCGTGAAGTAATCGGCATTCGTGCCGAGCACGCGAAAGCCGTGGTGGCTATCACCGAGCGACAACGGAACGATCCAGGAAACTTCAGGCATCTTTGCAATGTCCTGATAGCTCTTCCACGTCACGTTGTTGGTCGCGTTGCCGATACGGAAAACGGAGTAGAGCAGCAGGTTGAGGCTGCCGCTGCGCGCACCGACAATCAAATCCGTTCCCGAAATCGTATCGGCAAAGCTCTGTCGCGCGCCGGTACGAACCTTCTCGACGCCGAGCAGCAGCATGACGCTGACCGCAATGGCCAGCACCGTGAGGCACGCCGTCACCCAGCGGTTAAGCAACGATTGAAACGCGAGTCGAAAGATCATCATGTCGTGGCACCTCGCGACGAGACGGCAATATCGTCAAGACGCACCACGCGGTCGAAATGCGGTGCCAGTCCTTCATCGTGGCTGACCATGATGACGCTTGTGCCGGCCTTCTCGCTCTGCGCAAACAGGAGCTTCAGAAATACTTCTTCCGTATTCCGGTCGAGCGCCGACGTCGGCTCGTCCGCGACCAGAATTTGCGGCGCGCCGATCAGTGCCCGCGCCGCGGCAACGCGCTGCTGCTGACCGACGCTGAGGCTCGCTGCCTTCACCGTCGCAATGACGGTTTCGTCCAGACCGAGCGAGGCGAGCAAGTCTCGCGCCACATCTTCGATCGGTCCTTCCTTCAGCGCATTCTCGCGCCGCGTGCGCGAAAACCGGAGCGGCAGCAGCACATTGTCGATGAGCGAAGCATACGGCAGCAGGTTGAACATCTGGAAGATGATGCCGAAGTGGTCGACACGAAACCGGTCGCGCCGGGCTCCGCTGAGCTTCGCCATCTCCGTCCCGGTCACATCGATTCGCCCTTCTCTCGGTGTGACGATTCCCGCGAGCAGGCTGAGAAATGTGCTCTTGCCACTTCCCGACGGACCGAGAAGCAAAAGCTTCTCCTCACGGCCGAGCGAGAATTTTTCGATCGCGAGGGAGAACGGCGACACCCCAGGCCAAGAGTAGCGCACGTTCTCGAACGAAACCGCGTCAAGAGGGCTTTCGCCCTCTATCCGCGTATGTCTCGAAGCCACGATGGTTTCGTTCATGGCTACATCACGCCTGTCAGATCGAGCGTCGGCTTGTCGCGCGTCATCTGTGCCTGCGTCTGTCCCTTGGGTGAGGTGATGTTGACATTGAGAAGCTGCGCACCCGCAAAGTTGCTGAAATAGACGGTCTCGAGTCCCGTGACATTTTCCGGCGCTTCGCAACTGATCGTGTACGTCGCATGGAATTCCGAGTGCTGCGGCGCGCCCGGCTTGTCATCATCGTCATCGTCCTTTTCGCCCGGCTTGTGCGTTTCCTTGCGATTTTCGACGTTAGCGGCCTCGGCCTTGCACTTCGCCGCTGCCGGCAGTTTGAAGACGGCAAGAACATCGGCGAGTTTCACCTTGGCCTTTTCGACGGCAGCTTTCTGGTCGTCGGTCGAGGCGACATGCTCGAAGCCGACGATATCCATTCCCGGCGACACGAGCTCCATCTCGATCTTCTTGCCGTCGATGGCAATATCGAGCGTGCCTTGCCCGTGCACGTGCGGACCGAGTTGCCTGTGTGCCGCTTCTTCGGCGAAGGCGGGACCCGCAACGAAAATCGCCAATGAGGCCAGACCCGAAAGTAGTTTCGACATCGTTCTCTCCAAAAGGAAAATGTGCTGCCACGCGACATAGCGCAGCGTTAGCTCGGCGGCGTCGAAGCGCGGTCAAGTAAGGCGCACGACAGAGCCGATCACGAAAGGCGGATTGCTTGCTGAACGAAGACGTAAAGACGGTCTTCGTGAATCAGACGGCTTCAGCCTGCGGCGGGCCGCGCGCGCGAAATTCGAAGCAGCGAACTACGCAGGCTTGACGGGTGAGAGGCGCCTGAAGCTGAACGAAGGCGATTTCAGACGGTACAGGAAAATCGAAAAGCGACGGAACGAGCGATGTCGCGGCGACCGCCGTGGCCCAGCATAGCGCGCAGTCGTGGTGATCATCATTGGCAGGAACGCAAGGCTTCGAATGCGTCTGAACGCAATGGCCTGCGTAGGAGACCATGGACCGCGCGTTAACTTCGCGGCTCGGATGATGATGGAAGGCGACAACGCAAAACTGCACGCTGAAGGCAAACAGCGTGAGCCAAACAAGCCTGATGCGGAGTCTCGAAGCGGTCATCATCTCCGGCCGTCTTTAGACCAAGCAGGTCTTCACTGCGCTTGTGTCATCATCGTGGCAAATCCCGGTGGCGGCAAGGTATCCCCGAGAAAGAGGCGCCGACAAATGATCCCAACCGCATCAAATTGGAACCTTCCAGGCTCTCATGCATTTTATTTCACGCGAGATTCTGTGCATGCCGTCCGGGACAATAAGTCTTAATTGTGAATACTCAACAACCAGGGAAGGCAAGCCAGCCGCGGCAAGCCAAATCCCTAGGCCATATCAATATTCCCGCACCTTCGACCGGGGTTGCGGCCTACCTGCTTTGCCTGGGGGTTCTCATCCCATCCCTGGGCTTCGCTGCGTATCTGATGCGCGCGGCGCATTCTCGCGAATCTTCAGCACAACAAGAGGATGTCTCCACGCGGGCGCTTCCCGCCGCGTCTGTTGTCGACGGCCAGGCAACCTTCCGCCCGTTGGAGCCGCAAACCACGTCTTATGAACGCCTGACGGGCGACGGCGTCTCATCGATTTTGGCCGTTGGCACTGACAGAGAGATATTAGTCGATACCCGTGTCAAACCGGGACTGACAACAAGTTTAAATGAATTAAATGACGCGCCGCTCGTCGAAGCCGTCGACGATACCGCGCAGCTTGGCTTGCAAGTTGCTGCTCAAAGTTCAGAAAAAACGGTTGAGTACGCGGATCAACGAAACTGGATAACGCTTGTAGCGCTTTCCTCATTATTGGCAGTCGCGTCGTTTGCTGGCGCCAAGTGGTTGAAGCGAAACATTTGGGAAGATTGGAACGCTGGCAACTCGATGAGATCATCGGCCCGAAGGGGCCAAGCAGCGAACCGACCGGCAGGCATGACATTGCAGTTCGACAGCCAGGGCAAAGAACTCAGATCGCGGGAGCCGGAAGGAACTAGGGAACAGCAGCTTCGCCGGGCTCTAAGCGCTGGCAACGTCGGCGTTTGGGAATGGAACGTCGGAACCGGAGAAGTTCACTGGGACGCCGAAATTTCGGAAATTTTTAACGATCTCCCGCCCGTGCGCAACCACTCCGCCCGCACGCTCATTCGCCACATCGAGTGCCATGACCGCCGCCGGTTGCTGAGGGCCATCGGCACCGCGATCAGAAGCGCGAAGCCTCTCGCTGTGGAAGTTCGCATTCGCCGTCGCATCGGAGAAACTCGTTGGATCGCGTTACGCGGCGCGCCAACCGAAACGGAAGGATCGAAAGTCACGGCCCTTGCTGGCGTTGCCTACGACGTGACGGATCAAAAGCTCAGTCTGACACGAACCGATGCGTTGCTCCGCGAGGTTTCCCATCGCTCGAAAAACCTGCTCGCCCTAATCCTCGCAATGGCAAGGCTCACGGCCCGCGACGCCGTCGATGTCAAATCTCACCTCAAGGATTTCACGCTTCGCGTTGCGGGCTTGTCCGCCTCGCAAGATTTGATCGTCGCGTCCGATTGGCAAAGCGTGGATCTCGCGACGTTAGCCGCGGCAGAAATCGGCGCCGTTGCACGAACCGACGCCAACCGCGTCGACATCATGGGACCACCCGTGATGCTGACGCCAGAAGCAGCGCAAACGCTGGGAATGGTTTTGACGGAACTCGCACTTAACGCCGTCGAGCACGGTGCGCTATCGGCGGCGACCGGTGAAGTGAAGCTCGAATGGACATTGCCTGACCCCACGACAATTTTGATCTCGTGGCGCGAAACGGGAGGTCCCCCGTTCCTGGCCGACGGCCCCAAAGGCTATGGCATGTCGGTCGTAGAACGCTTTTCGACTCAAGGCCTGAAGCTTTCTGCTCTCGCTGATGGCAACGCCGATCAGTTCACCTGGACCTTGACCGGCCCTCTCGCAAACGTCGGTCACGCCCAGAAAGCGGCCATCAAAACCTGAGCTTTTCACCAGGGAATTCCTAGCACCGGCGGAACCGCGCCCGCGTCCATACGTTGTTGCCGAGTGGGGAAATGACGCGCGGGGGGCGTGGTGAAGATTCTAATCACCGAGGATGAACCGATCGTCGCTGACGAACTGGAAGCGATCATCACGGACCTGGGCCATCACGTTATCGGCATTGCCGGATCATCACGTCGGGCCCTGATGCTCGCGCAGATGACAAGTTGCGATCTAGCGCTCGTCGACGTGCATCTGAGCGATGGGATAACCGGACCGGTCGTCGCGCGGCACCTCTGTGAAGAGACACATGCCACTGTGATTTTCACGACATCCAATCCACAGCAAATACCGCAAGACTTCTCGTTTGCTTGCGGCACCATCGTCAAACCCTATTCCGAACGCGCGGTGAAATCGGCGATAATGTTCGTCGTTGACTGCATGCAAATGGGGAGTTCGCAGTGCCCTAAACCTCGGGCCTTAGAGCTTTCGCCCGCTTATGCCGCGCGCTGGCAAGTCGGCTCGTTCGACAAGGCCTTTCCATTACGCGGACGTTCTCTTCAGTTCTTTTTCGGTGGTTGAAACTTCATCGCTCGGCACCGTGAGCGTCAACTCCGGCAATTTGATTGAGACCCGCGTGCCCGGTCTCGCATGCCGCGGCCTCACGGGTTCATAGGTGATGACGCCTGAAAACTGCCGCGTCAGGAGAGCCGCTATTTTCGTCCCCAGTCCCTCGCCCCCATTGCTCGCGTTTGCGTGCAGCATTTTGTCGGCATCACTCGCGATCCCCGCATACAGACTGGCATCGATCCCGTAGCCGTCATCCTCGATAATCAGTTCCGCGCCGGCTTCGTCCGTTTGTTTCAACTGGACATTGACTTCGCCCGCGCCGTCCTCACCGAAAGCATGCTTGAAAGAATTGACGACGAATTCTTGCGCCAGCACGCAGAGCGACGTCGCGACTTGCGCGGGTGCCAGAAGCGGCGGCACCTCGATCGTCAAATGAATTCGGCTTTCCCCGGCCGTTTCCGCCACGTCATCCAGAACAGCTTGCATGAGCGTGTCGATGCGCACGAGCTCGAGATCGTTGACGACATTGATCCGCCGCTGTGCACTCGCGATTGCATGAATGCGATCTCGCGCACCCGTAAGCGTCTTCAAGGATCGCGGATCGGATGTATGACGGATGTGAAGATTGATAAAGCCGACGACGAGCGAGAGCGTATTGCCTATGCGGTGCGTAACATCCCTGAGCAGCGCCTCAGCGCGCTCCCGTTCCGCTTCCGCCCGATCGCGCTCGATCGCAAGCTCTTCGGTCCGCGCCTTGACTCGCGCTTCCAGAGACCGGTTTGTTGACGTCAGCGTCAATGCCGTAATCTCAAGCGCTTCCACGCGTTGTCGCTCACGGATTAATGCAACCATCGCCAACGCGGCGCAGGCCAGTAAGATCGCGAGCATCGCGATCAAAAGCCAGAAGCTTTGGTCGTGAAATTGAGCGACGCGCTCTTCGAAGAGACGTTGTTGTTGCCGACTAGCGGCGGCGATCTCATCACGCAACCGGTTCGACAGCGCGATGTCGAGACTATTCTCAGCGAGCTGGCCCGGTGGATTTGGATCCTTCGCCGCGGCTTCAATGCTCTTATCGATCGCCAACAGGTGTTCCTGCTGCGCCTTGTGAACCTCCTCGATCGCAGCCAGCAGTTGATGGTTATTCTTTCCGATCCGTTTGAAATCTGTATGGATGCCGTCCACGGCCTTCTTCGCGGATTCGTAGGACGCGAGATAAGCTGGATCTCGTGTGAGCAGATATCCGCGTTGCGCGATCTCGAGATCCTGCGCGGCGCTCAGCCACTTCGCCAAGCCTTGCTGATAGAGCAGCGTCTGCGCAACGCGATCTGCGGCCGTCACCGTCCATTGCCAGGCTACGATTGCTGCGAGCCCGGAAAGAACGGCGATTGAAACCCAAACCAACAACGTTCTCGTCGCATTCGACGTCAGGAACGCTGCAAATCTCCGCGATATATTTTGGCGGCCCATAACCCAGCTAGGAATGATCGAAGGAAAGTGATGCAATGCCACGAGTTAACGGCCGTGCCAACCGCCTGCTAAAAGCTATTTTTTCTATCAATACCACGACTAAGCTGCTCAGACATTTCGAACTCGTAATGCATATGGCCAAGCTATCAGTCAACGGCATAGCAAGCTTGCGCCTGCGCGCATCCGCGCATTTTGAATCGAAATCAAACCATCTGCACGCCCCAAAAGCGGGCAAAAAATACTCGAGGAAACTTTGGAACCCACGAGCAACCGCTACGTTCTTCAACTGTGACCGTACCCAAATACTCCCTCCCCACTCCCCCGTGGCCCAGGGTACGGCATCACTTAAAAGAGTTCGCGACCGCTTCCCCCCGAGCGGCGCGAACTCTAATTTTTTGCGCGGCATTCGAAGCCGATCCCGCCCCATGTTCGCCGTAATTCGGAACCGCGCGGTTTCGGCGCACGTTCTCCCAACGCGCTTTTTGGCAAATGGATCGGAGCCAATTGGGAAACCTCCTTTATTTCGCAATCGTCTTCTTGATCGTAGCGATTGTCGCCGCTGCCTTGGGATTTGGCGGCGTTGCCGGCACAGCGATGGAAGGAGCCCGGCTCATCTTCTGGGTCGCGATCGTGCTCTTCATCATCTCCGTCGTCGCGAGTTTCATACGCCGGGCCTGAGAACGGCCGAGCCACAGCTTGCCCGTTTACGTTTACGTACTCACGAGCGATCCCATTCAATTCGAACCAATCGAAACGTTACCAGGAGAAGACCGGCCAAATGAAAGAGGCGCGGCCCCCAACGGAAGCCGCGCCTCTTTCACAAACCAGCTGAAGCGCGTCAGGCCGCGCGTTGACCGGACTTTTTCGACCTTAGACCAAAGAAGAGCGACTGGCTGATCATCGCCTTTACGACGGCCGGTTCGAAAGGCTTTGTGATGAGAAACACCGGCTCCGGCTTCGTGCCAGTCAGCAAGCGCTCCGGGAATGCGGTGATGAAAATAACCGGAACGCTGATCGTCTCGAGGATTTCGTTCACGGCCTCGAGACCCGAGCTTCCGTCAGCGAGATGAATATCGGCGAGCACGAGCGACGGCGCCTTCTTGGCAACCTCCGCAACGGCTTCCTGATGCGTACGGGCGACACCTTGAACGCGATGCCCGATATCGACGACAAGCGCTTCCAGATCCATCGCGATCAGCGGTTCGTCCTCGATGATGAGAACATCCGCCGATAGTTGCTCCGCGATTTCGGCGCCCGCCATCTGCAGAAGCTCGGTCACGTGCGCCGGAGTGACATCAAGAACTTGAGCGGCTTCCGCCGTGGAAAAGCCTTCGACCGAAACGAGAAGGAACGCCTGCCTCGGAAGCGGCGTGATCGATTCCAGCCGTCGCTCCGGCAGCGGCTTATCGAGTGGCCGCACGTCGTCGGGCACGCGATTTACGGCCAGCGAATTCCAGACCTTGGTGAATGCGCGATAGAGCGCGACACGCGGAGCGATCGATTTGTCGAACGCCTCGGAATCGGCAATCAGCGCCTCCAGTACCGCCGCGACGTAGTTGTCGCCGGACTGTTGGCTTCCCGTCAGCGATCGCGCATAGCGGCGCAGATACGGCAAATGGGGAGCAATGGATTCGGCTATCGACATTTGACACCTCGTAATCTCGTTTTACGGCGAGACGATCCTGTACCGAAACACAAGATCATCCTGGGTAGGTATTACGTCCGTGCACCCCATGAACTTATCCGTCTCGGCTCTTCGAGCAACCAGGGCTAACCTCGCCCGGCAACTCGCGTGATTCCGGCGAATTCGCCATTGGGATTGATGCTCTCGCCGGCTTCGAGACCGAGGGCCTTGTTCAAGGCCACACGGGCGCGATTGACACGGCTTTTGACCGTACCGACTGCAGCGTTGGTGATCTCGGCGGCCTCTTCGTAGGAGAAGCCTTCCGCGCCGACGAGCAGCAGAACTTCCTTCTGGTCGTCGCTCAAGACGCCGAAAGCTTTCTTGAAATCGACGAGATCCATATGAACGTGTTGCTCGGGCAGAACCGACATGCGCTCCGCCATCGCCCCGTCCGCATCCTCGACCTCGCGGCGGCGTTTCCGAAGTTCGGAGAAATAGGTGTTGCGCAGGATCGTGAAGAGCCAAGCCTTCAGGTTTGAGCCTTTTTCGAATCCATCCAGATTGGACCAGGCCTTGACGAGCGTATCCTGCACCAGATCGTCGGCACGCGTCGGATCGCCGCAAAGCGAATTCGCAAATGCGCGCAGATTTGGAACGGCCGCGATCAAGAGAGCTTGCAGGTCGTCGTCACTTTTCGTCACGACCGTCCTCCTTGCTCTCCTCCTCGCGCTGTTTAAGTTTTTGCAGAAGTACAACGAACCGATCGGGGACTGGCTCGTTAATGAGTTCGATATAGGCCTCTCTCAAACGCTGGCCAATCTGCCCCTGAAGCTCGGCCGGTAACGGTGCCTGCATAGTCGCTGAATCCCCTCGCTTGGGATCACTGCCTGTGCCCATCTTGCAAAGACCCTATTTGACGGATTCCGTATTACTCGTGTGTGCACACCGGGTTCCGGACGAACCTTCCCAGACCCAAAATGCGCAGGGTTCTAAAAAGTTCCAGAACTTCCGGTTAACTTGTAGAGCGGGTAACGGTCGCCCAGGCTCAACCGTAGACTGAAAATCGGGCCGAGGCGCCGGTTATTTATCGATAAAATGAAAAAACGACCCTGTGACCTGACCGCGGCGGCTGCCGCCCCCGGCCAGCGCTTCGCCGTCTGAATTCCGCAATTGGAAGAGGGGCTCGTCAGGCGAGGCCAGAACGCTCGCGTAATGAAACTCGTGTCCCCTCAGAAGCTCCCCGGCGCCACCCAGCGGACAGGCCGCGACAAGCTCCGCTAGGCGATATCCGAGGTTCATTTTCCGGTTTGCGAACGAGGTTTCGAGCCCCAAAAGCCCCAGCATCTGGTGACGCCGGCCCTCGGCATCGACGAGGCCGGCACCCAGCGCCATGTACCCGCCGCACTCGCCATGAACGGGCCGCGACTGCGCAAACGCGGTGAGGCCCGACCTGAAGCGGCCGGCATTCGACAACACCCCCGCATGAAGCTCCGGATAGCCGCCCGGCAACCAGACGAGATCGGATTGGGGATCGGGCGCTTCGTCCGCAAGCGGTGAGAACGGAATGATTTCGGCGCCGGCCGCGCGCCAGCCTTCTAGCAGATGCGGATAGACGAACGAGAAAGCAGCGTCCCTCGCAAGAGCGATACGTTGCGCAGGTGGCTTGATCTTCGGCCGTGCTCCTCCCGCCACCGATCCCGACACCGCAAGCTGGAGAAGCCGTCCGACGTCCACATGCGTTTCGATAAAATCTGCCAACGCCTCGAGCCGGGAGTTGATCTCCGCCGTCTCCTCGGCTTGCACCAACCCCAAATGCCGTTCCGGCAGCACGACGTTCTTTTCCCGCGGCAAGGCCCCGACGACCGGAAGCCCGGCGGCCTCCAGCGCCTCTGACGCGAAACGAACATGGCGCGGACTGCCCACCCGATTGAGGATCACCCCCGCTATCGTCACGCCGTCGCGAAACCCCTGAAAACCGCGAGCAGCGGCAGCGGCCGTTTGCGATTGTCCGGAAACATCGAGCACGAGAATGACGGGCCAGCCCGTTTTCGCGGCAATGTCGGCGCTGGCGCCATTGCCCCAGGCCCCAGCTTTGGAAACGCCGTCGAAGAGCCCCATCAACGCTTCGCAAACGACGACGTTCGCCCCAAGCGATGAACGCGACAGAATACCGGCAGCGCGATCGAAGCTCATCGCCCAGCTATCGATGTTGTAGGACGGTCGCCCCGCAGCCACGGCGTGAAACGCCGGATCGATATAGTCCGGCCCACATTTGAACGGCTGCACCGCAAGGCCGCGCCGGACGAGCGCGCGTAGCAGGCCGAGCGTCACGGTCGTCTTCCCAGAACCCGAGCGCGGCGCCGCGATCATCACTCCTGGCGGCAACGTCAATGCTTCGGGCATGGTCAGCCGCCTACTCTTCTAGCCACCACGAAAACGGCGGCGATAATCGACGCTATAAAGCGCGCTCTCGCGGAAGTCGTCACGCCCCAGCGCCTCGCCCACCAAAATCAGCGCCGTGCGTTCCGGTCCCGCCTCGGCAGTTTGTGCAGCGATGGTTTGCAAAGTGCCGCGAATGATCTGCTCCTCCGGCCACGTCGCGCGATAGACGACAGCTGCCGGACATTCCGGTCCATAGAAAGGCAAAAGACGCCTGACGACGTCCGCGATCGCATGGATCGAGAGATGCACGACGAGCGTCGCGCGCGTTTCGGCAAAGGTCTCGAGCTGTTCGCGTTCGGGCATAGCCGATGCCCGGCCCGATGTCCGCGTCAGCACCACGGACTGCGCGACCTCGGGCAGCGTCAGTTCGCGCGCCAGTACCGCTGATGCGGCGGCAAATGCCGGCACGCCCGGCGTAATCGTATAAGGAATGTTGAGCTTATCGAGACGGCGAAGCTGCTCGCCGACTGCGCTCCAGATCGACAGATCGCCGGAATGAAGCCGCGCCACATCCTTTCCGTCGCGCGTCGCTTTCTCGATACGTTCGACGATCTCATCGAGCGTCATCGGCGCCGTATCGACAATTTCGGCCGCCGGCGGACAATGCGTCAGCAGAGCCTGCGGAACAAGCGACCCGGCATAAAGGCAGACCGGGCAGCCGGCGATGAGATCGCGCCCGCGCACCGTAATGAGATCTGCGGCTCCAGGGCCTGCACCAATAAAATGGACCGTCATTTCGACCGTACCCCGCGAGCCGCCGATTGCGCTGCCGCGACCGTGATGCTGCCAATGACGCGCCTCGGCATGATCAGATGCGAGCCCGGGCCCGCGCTCACCAATGCCGCAGCCTCGGCAATCGAAGTCACGCCGAAAAGCGACAGCGATCGCTCCGAACGCGTCACGCAGTCCGCGCTTCTTTCGCGTAGTGCAATTAACATCCACGGACGAAAGGAAACGCCAGATTTCAATGCTGCCGCTTGCACGTGAGCGGCAAACGTCGCGGTGGCGAGCGTCGCGACCTCATCGCACCTGCCCGCCTCGCGCCACGCTGCGGCGAGAGCCTCGGAAAAATCTTCCGATCGCGCGGAGCTGTTTGCTCCCATGCCGATTGCAATCATGCGTCACCATAGGCCTTTGCGGAAACCCACTGCAGAACGGGCATTGCCGGACGCCACGCCGTGAGTTTCCCAACTGGCTCCGCCCGTTCGACGCTCAAGCGCGTTAACGTTCCGCCGCGGCCCTGATGCGCCGCAAGCAGCGCCTGCTCGGATTCAAGCGTTACCGCGTTGACGACGATGCGTCCGCCCGGCTTCAACGCCCTCCAGCAAGCCTCGATGACATTGCCGCCGTCCGTACCGCAACCGATGAAAATCGCATCCGGCTGAGCGAGGCCACTCAGCGCATCCGGCGCAGCACCGTGGCGAATGTCGAGATGCGGCACGCCAAGAGCGACGGAGTTCCGCACGGCCCTGGCAGCGCGTTCAGCGTCGCGCTCGATGCCAATCGCCGAATTCGCCGGATGCGCCAGCAGCCATTCGATGCCGATCGATCCGCTGCCCGCCCCGACGTCCCAGAGCAGCTGTCCCGCGCCCGGCTGCAGCGACGACAACGTCACCGCACGGATCTCGCGTTTGGTCAGTTGTCCATCGTTCTCGAAGTAATGATCGGGCAACCCGGCGACGAACGGAATAGGCCTCGCGCCAGACCGCGCAACGACATCGACCGCGATGATATTCAACGGATCGACGGCTCTAAAATCGAAGTCCTTCGCGGGCACGCTTCTGATCTGCTCGCGCGGGCCGCCAAGCGCTTCCATCACGGTGATCGTGCTCTCTTCGAACCCTGCTTCGCTCAAAAGCCTCGCGACCTCACGCGGCGTTTCACCGTTGAGCGCCAGCGCCAAAATCCGCCTGCCATGATGCAGGTGACGACGGATCAGGGGTGTCAGCCCCTTCATATTGAGCCCAAGCGTCGTCACGTCCTGCAGCGGCCAGCCGAGGCGCGAAGCGGCAAGTGAAAAGCTCGAAGGCGAGGGCAAGACCTGCATGTCCTCGACGGGTATCGACCGCGCCAGCGTCGCACCCGCCCCAAACCAGAACGGATCGCCCGACACGAGCACAGCCACCGGCGTTCCACGCCGCGCCAGGATCGTCGTCGCCGTCGCCTCGAGCGGCTTCTCCCACTCCATCTTTTCTCCCGGCGTATCGCCGACAAGATCGAGGTGACGCCGTCCGCCGACCACAAGCTCCGCCGCGTCGATCAAGGCAGAGGCCGCCGGAGACAGCCCTTTTCGGCCGTCTTCACCGATGCCAATGATGGACAACCAGCGCCCGTTCATGGCATTGGGCTCCCGGCATGATCGCGAATTCCGACAGTCCGTTGCGTGTACTGCTCCTCGGTGGAACGAGTGAGGCGGCGTCTCTCGCGCAACACTTGGCGAACGACAAAACCGTCGCGGCGACCCTGTCGCTCGCCGGCCGCACGGCCAATCCGGTCCCGAGCCCCTTGCCCGTTCGTGTCGGCGGCTTCGGCGGCGTTGACGGTCTCTCCGGATACCTGACGCGTGAGAATATCGATCTCCTCATCGACGCGACGCATCCGTTCGCTGCCAATATAAGCCGGAACGCAATTTCCGCGGCCGCGGTGGCGCGCATCCCTCTGCTCGCGTTCGAGCGCCCGCCGTGGACGCCAATCAAAGGCGATGACTGGACCGAGTACGACAGCATCGAAGCCGCCATCGCTGGCCTGCCCTCGACGCCACAAGACGTCTTCTCTGGCCTCGGTCGGCAGGCAATCCCCGCGCTGAGTAGGGCAACACAGCATCGTTACGTAATCCGCGTCGTCGATGCGAGCGAACCGCCCGCAAACCTTCCGCACGCGACGATCATCGCGGCGCGAGGCCCGTTTCGCACGGAAGACGACATCGCGCTTTTCACCCGCCACGGCATCCGCCACGTGCTCGCCAAGAACGCAGGCCGCAACGCCACATATTCCAAGATCGAAGCCGCACGCCAGCTTGGTATCAAGGTGCACATGGTTCGCCGCCCCGCGATCGGCTTGCGGCCGACAGTGACGTCGGTGGAGGAGGCGCTGGCCTGGATCGAAACTCATCGTCATCGTCGCTCCGCACGCGGCGTATAAACCCAAGCGCGCCCATCGGGGGACCTCACCTGACGTGTGGCCTGTGAACCGATGATGACAAGCGTGCGCATATCGCACGGCATATCCGGCGCGCGTGCGAGTGTCGCCACATCGATCTCCTCGTCCGGCCGTCCGACAGCTCGTGCGAAGACGACAATCGTTTCAGCCGGCAGCACCGCGCTCAGAATTTCGAACGCCTTCCTGATCTGCTGCGGACGCGCCTTCGAAGCGGGGTTGTAGAGCGCGATAACGAAGTCCGCCTCGGCCGCGAGCCGCAATCGTCTCTCGATCGTCGCCCACGGCTTCAAATTATCGGAAAGCGAAATGGCACAAAAGTCATGCCCCAATGGAGCACCGATACGCGCCGCCGCTGCAAGCATCGCCGTCACCCCCGGCTCGACGCGAATGTCGACATCCTCCGCCGACGCCGGATTGCTCTCGACGGCCTCGTACACCGCCGCCGCCATCGCAAAGACACCCGGATCGCCGCCCGAAACGACAACAACGCGGCTTCCGCCTGCTGCGAGTGTCAGCGCCCGCTCGGCTCTCGCCAGTTCTTCGCGATTGTCGGATGCTTCGAGAACCTGCCCCGGCCGCGCCGTGATCCGGTTTATATAGGGCGTATAGCCGAGGATGATATCCGCAGCCGCGACGGCCTCCGTAGCAGCCGGCGTAACCCAGCCTTCCGGCCCTGGTCCGAGACCGGCGATGACGAGCTGCCCCTTCATGCGATGCGCCGCCCACGGCCGCCCGGCAGCAGCACGATCGAAAAGTAAGGAACTGCACAATCGCCGAGGTCGGCAAGCGGCACGATCCGTTCGCCGGGCATCGTGCCTCGTTCCACATAAATGGCATCTTGAAAGCGCCCAGCATCCTTCAGCGCTTCTTTGATCTTTTGCAGGTTGTGGCCAACCTTCATGATGACGGCGGCGTCGGCGCCCTCGAGATGCTTCGCAAGAACCGCGCGATCGAGCGTGCCTGGCAGCACCGCCAATATATCGTCGCCGTAGGTGATCGGCGCCCGCGCCGCCGTCCAGCATCCGGACATGCCCGTGATGCCCGGTATGACCGTGACCGGATAGGCCGACTTGATCCGATCGTACATGTGCAGAAATGATCCGTAGAAGAACGGATCGCCTTCGCAGAGAAGCGCCACATCGCGCCCCGCACCGAGATGCCCCGCGATCGCCTCCGCACACTCCGCGTAAAACTCGCGGATTGCCGAGACATAACCGTCTTCACGAAAATCGATCTCGGTCGTCACCGGATAATCGAACGCCGCCTCGATGACGGCTCCGGAAATGTACGCGTTCGCAATCGTGCGCGCGTGACCCGGCCTGCCGCTCTTACGAAAATGCGCGACGACGGGCGCTGCGCCAAGCACGCGCACCGCCTTCAGCGTCATGAGCTCCGGATCTCCCGGCCCAAGGCCGACACCGAACAGCGTCCCGGACTTCACCTCGTTCATTCGGCCTCGCTCGCAAGCGCATTGACGGCTGCTGCGGCCATGGCGCTGCCACCCTTGCGGCCGCGCACGATCGCGAATGGAACGCGCCCGTCGGCGGCTAGCGCCTCTTTCGATTCGATTGCGCCGACGAAACCAACCGGCATTCCGATAACGGCCGCGGGTTTCGGCGCTCCCGCGTCCAGCAACTCGAGAAGACGGAAAAGAGCCGTCGGCGCATTGCCGACGACAACAACGGAACCCGCAAGATGCGGACGCCACAGCTCCATTGCAGCTGCCGTCCGCGTATTGCCGATCTCGGCGGCAATTTCCGGCACCCTCGGATCGCGAAGTGTGCAGATCACCGGATTTTTTGCCGCGAGGCGCGCCCGCGTGATCCCATCCGCGACCATCATCGAATCGCAGAGGATCGGCGCACCCGCCGCGAAGGCAGACGCGGCGCTCTGCGCAAAAGACGGAGACATGATGATATCGCGCGCGATTTCGACCATGCCGCACGCGTGGATGATCCGCACGGCGACACGTTCTTCCTCCGGCGAAAACCGCGCGAGATCCGCCTCAGCGCGGATGATTGCAAAGGAGCGCGCGTAAATCGCCGCGCCGTCCCGGATGTAGTCTTGAACCGTCATGATGCGGAGTCCAAAATGAAGCGCGAAACGGCGTTGCCGATATCATCCGCGCCGAGATTTGCCAACGCGGTCGGATCGCCCGGAACGCCATTGCGAATGAGATCATAGCGCCCCGCGCGCGCCATAAGCGTGAAATCGGCCGCAGACTGCCGGGCGCACCCTTTTTCGCAGCCGGAAATGTGAACCGAATAGCCGCTCAACGAGCCGTTCAGAGCCCCAACCAACCGCCGCGCATCGCCGCGCGTGTCGGTGGTGGCGTTGCCGCATCCCGGCGAACCCGGACACACGTCCATCTGCAGCCGGGCATCCTCAGGCGCGACGATCAAGCCGGCTTTATCAGCCGCCTGGAGAAGCAGTTCAGCGCTCGCCCGCTCCGCGACTGGAAAAACGAGGATGCGTCGCGGACTTGTAAATGCGTCCTTGAGTTTCGCCGACTCTGCGCATTGGCAGAGCAGCACGAGCTGATCGGCTGTAATGCGTCCAAACGGTAGCCCGATGCCAACTCCGGACACACGATCCCCGTGCGAGATCATCCCTGCAGACGCAGAACCGATCGATACGTCTACCGTTCGCGAAGACGCCTGCAATCCGGCCAATTCGAAAATGTGCACGGCGCCAGAGCGCGCGACGGCGTCCTTCATCCTCCTGACCGCAGGGTCTTTCGCCGCAAGCTCCAAGAACACCAGCGCCAGCCGCCGCACAGCATCGATCACGTCGCCTTCCGTGACCGCGCACCTGAGATCGACCGCGCCATCGAGGCAAATGTCAAAGCCTTCGCCCGTGGCCGCGATCATGATGTCGGCTGGCCGTCCAGAGACCGCCGGCTGAGAACTCCCCGAAAAGCTGAAGCCGAATTTTCCCGGAAGCGCCCAAAGCTGGGGCTCGTCGGCGAGCACATCTTCAAACCGCGTGGCGACATAGCGCACATTTTGGCGCTCAGGATCGATGCCGCTCAGCGGATCGACGACGACATTGCGCACGGCCTCCACGGCTGCCGAGCGATCGATCAAGTCCGCCGCACGAAGCGCGGTGATCGCATCATCGTAGCTATCGTCCGATACGCCACGCAATTGCAGATTTCCGCGATTGGTAAGATCGATTTCGCCCGAACCGAAGCGCGCCGCCGCATCCGCAATGGCCGCCAGCACCGAAATCGAGAACACCCCCGCACGCGGTTTGATGCGCACGAGCAGCCCATCGCCTGAGCGCATTGGCCGAAGCGCACCCGGACACCATCCCTTTATCAAGTGAGCGGGCGCGGTCATTCGGCGGCCTCGCGGGGCTTGCCTGTTCCGGATTCTAAATCGTTGCGGCGCGGCTGCCAAAGTCCCCGCGAAATCGCCTCCGCGAAACGCCGGCGCATCGCTTCCATCGCCGCCGGATTTTCCCGTTCGATGAATGCGGCAACCGCGGGATCGCCGAGATACGCATTGTAGAGCCGCTCGAAGCCGCCGTTGTCGACCGCCGATGCCGTCGCGGCGAACGCGAACGCCGCATCGACGCTTTGCGCCATCTCCGCGGCTCCGCGATAGCCGTGCCGCATCTGCCCTTCGATCCAGCGCGTATTGGCGGCGCGACCATGAATGACGCGTGCGCATTCTTCTTGCAGCGTCCGGACGCGCGGCGTTTCCGGTGCGGCCGTATCGCCGTGGTAAAGCGTGACGCCGCTATTGCCGACAGCAGCAGCCGCAGCAGCGAACCCACCTTCGTGAGCCGCGAAATCACCGCCGGTCAGAAGATCGATCTCGCTATGATCCTGCACGTGAACGAACGCGTCCGCGGTCTTTACGCGGTCTTTGAAATCTTCACCCGACTGGTGACCGGCAGCATCATTGCGATAGCTGTGCGCCGAACTCTCGAGGTAAGCCCCGCCGAGGTCTTCGCGCTTCGACCAGTCGCCGCGATCGATGTGCTGCATGACGCCCGAACCGTAACTGCCGTCTGCCGGACCGAATATCCGATCGATCCTCCCGCTTCCGTCATGCGCCGCACGCAGCGGATTGTCGGCATTGTCTTCTGATAAACCCGCAACGAGAGAAACGGCACTGTCGAAAAGAGCAAGCTGCGCACCGAACATGTCGCGGAAAAGCCCGGAAATGCGCAACGTCACGTCCACGCGCGGCCGGCCGAGTTCGGCCAACGCTTCCGTCTCGATCCCAGTGACGCGGTAGGAACGATGATCCCATACCGGCTGGACGCCGAGCAATGCCAGCGCCGTCGCAAGCTCTTCCCCACCCGTGCGCAGCGTCGCACTGCCCCAAAGGTCGAGCACGATCGCACGCGGCCAATCACCGTGATCGCCAACGTAACGATCGAGAATAGCCTTGGCGGCACGCCTTCCGTTCGCCCAGGCGGTCGGCGTCGGCACGCTGCGAGGATCGACGCTATAGAGATTGCGCCCCGTCGGCAGCACATCGGATCGCCCCCGGCTTGGCGCGCCAGCCGGTCCCGGCTCGATGAATTTCCCATCGAGCGCACGGACGATGGCATCGAGTTCGGTATCGTCGATCACATGCAGGCCGTCACGGATCGCCAGTTCCTTCACATCGCAGAGGAATGCGTCGATGCGCATCAGCGCGTCGCTTGGCGACATGCCGGCTTCGAGACCACAGCGCTCCGCGATCCCGGCGCAAAAAGCGGCATCGACGATCTGTCCCGACAGAGCTTTACGTCGCCGCGGATCTAAACCATCGGCAGATGAGAATTCATCGACGAGCTGTTCGAGATCGCTCAATGGGCCGGAAAGTCCCGCTTCAACCATTGGCGGCGGACGATGCCCGAGCGTCACGGCGGCAAGCCTGCGCTTGGCCTGCGCGGCTTCACCCGGATCGTTGACGATGAACGGATAGATCATCGGCACCGGGCCGAGCAACGCGCGAGGCGCGCACGCTTCGCTTCCGGCAATCGCCTTGCCCGGCAGCCATTCGAGCGTACCGTGCGCACCGAGATGGATCAGCGCATCGATCTTCGCGACACGTCTGAGCCAGAGATAGAACGCGACATAGCTATGCCGCGGCGGCGTCGATGGATCATGATATTGCGCTTTCCGGTCCTGAACCTGACCGCGCTCCGGCTGCAATCCGATCAGCAAATTGCCGAACTCCGCAGCACGGAACGAAAACGCTCCGTCGACCGCAAGGCTGTCGGCTTCCGGTTCGCCCCAAGCCGCCGTGACACTATCGCGAAAGGCCTCAGGGAGCTGATCGAAGGCGGCGCGATAATCTCGAATGGACCACAGAATTCTCTGCGCGCCGACATCAAGACGCGAAACAAGATCTTTCCCGTCCTCCGGCGTGCCGAAAATCGCGTAGTCTTCGTCGCGCAACCGCTCAGCGATCTTGCACGCGCTTGCAAGCCCGTCGAGACCGACAGCATGCGCGATCTGATCCGGCCGCCCGGGATAGGTCGATAAAAACAACGCGACGCGACGCGTATTCCGTGGCGACGTTCTCAGTCGCGCCCAGCCCGCGGCGAGATCCGCGACGTGCTCAACACCCGTCGCGTAAGGCGCATGCCGGAAGAGCGACATCCCGAGATCGCTGCCGAGATCGTCCTCTTCCTTGAACGACACCACGCCCGAAAAAAGCCGGCCGTCGAGTTCCGGCAGAACGACATGCATCGCGAGATCGGATGCGCCGAGCCCGCGCTGCGAATTCTCCCACGCCGCACGCGACGAATTTGCGAGCGCGACTTGCAGAACCGGACAATCGCATCGGTCAAGCGGAGATCTATCCGCACCATCGCGCGCGGCAAATGCCGTTGCGTTGACGACGACGCTCGGGCGCAACTGGGAGAGTTCAGTCCCGAGCCACGCCGCCGCCTCGGGCGCCTTCAGACTCGGCACATAAAGAGCCGTCGTCGCGAGGCCGCGATGATCGAGCGCATCGATGAGCGCGTCGATGGGTGCAACGTCACCGGCGAGCAAATGCGAGCGATAGAAGACGACAGCCGCCGTTCCAACATTGGCGGCCGCCATCGCGCTTTCGCGATAGATGCCAAAACTCGGAATAATGGATGGCGTTGGAATGTGTGCGTGACCATGCGTGGCGCGCGCTAGCACCCCCTGCAGCGCCGCCCGCGTATTCTCGACTCCGCCTTGATCGAGAAGTGCGCCGAGCCGCGTCAGATCCTCAGCATCGAGGGTGGAAAGCGCGGCAAGCCGCATGTCGGGGCGACCGTCGCCCGGCACGATGGCCAAGGCAATTCCGAGGTCGCGGCACCGCTTGCCGAATTGCTCGCCGCCATAGCGCCAATAATCGAGGCCGCCGAGCAGCCGGATGAGCACGGCCTTCGTACCGGCGAGCGTCGTATCGGCGAAGAGATCGACCGACATCGGATGCCTGAGCGCATTGAGATTGGCGACGCGAAGGCTCGGGCGCTCGTCGGCGGCAACCGAACGAAACGCCGCCGCCGCCATCGCCAAGTCTGAATCGGAAAACGAGAGAAAGACGATATCGGCAGGCGCAAGGCCGAGATCCTGAGGCACGGCGGCCTCATCGAGATCCCGGCTCTCGCGAACGACGATATGCATTAGGTCGCGCCTGTCAGGGTCCTGGTGATGCCTTCACGGTCGAGCCCCTTCTGGCCGATGACGACGAGCTTTCCAAGTCGCGGCTCATCGTCTCGCCAGGCGCGCTCGTACCGCGTATCAACGCGCTCGCCGACGCCCTGCAATAGGAGCCGCATTGGTTTGCCGTCGATTGCCGCAAAGCCTTTGATGCGTAGTACGTCGTGGGCATTGGCAATGGCCTTGGCGCGCGACGCGAGATCGGCGGGCGACGCGAGCGGCGGAACGTCGACGATGAACGTCTCGAAATCGTCGTGATCGTGGTCCGGCTCATTGTCGTGATGTGAGGGACGGTTAGCGAGATCGTTCTCCGCGGCAGCCGACAACCCAAACAGCACGCTCGCAGGAACACGGCCCTCGCGCGTCGCGACGATCTTGATAGCCCGCGGGACGCCGCCTCTGATCTCGTCCGTGATCTGATCCGCCTCTTCGGCCGACATGAGATCGGTCTTGTTCAACACGACGAGATCGGCGCAGAGCAGCTGATCCTCGTAGACCTCCTCCAGCGGATTTTCGTGATCAACCGAGGGATCGGCCGCGCGTTGCGCCGCAACCTTCACCGGATCGTCGGCAAACCGCCCGTCCTTCACCGCCGGACCATCGACGACGGTGACGACGCCATCGACCGTCACGCGATTGCGGATATCCGGCCATTCGAAGGCTTTGACGAGCGGCTTCGGAAGCGCGAGCCCCGACGTCTCGACGATGATGTGCTCGGGCGGCGGATTACGCGATAGCAGCGCCTCGAGCGTCGGCACGAAATCGTCCGCGACCGTGCAGCAGAGGCACCCGTTCGTCAGCTCGACGATGTTTTCCTCGGGGCAATTCTCGATCCCACACGAACGAAGAATGGCGCCGTCGACGCCAACGTCGCCGAATTCATTGACGATCAACGCTAAGCGCCGCCCCTCGGCGTTCTCGATGGCGTGCCTGACGAGCGTTGTCTTACCGGCGCCGAGAAATCCCGTGACGATCGTGACAGGCACCTTGCGCGCGCTCATTGGAAGGACTCCGAAAATCTGGGGACGCCATAGCGCGCGGATCGCTCGGCCGGAACGGGCACGAGCTGAGCTTGCGAAATGAGGGAAGGCGCATGTTGGATTGGTGCGCAATGATGTGCGCGAAGGATGCTGAAGTGCATGTTAACCTTTCTCGCCCCACCGGCGACGGTTTGAAAAACGATCTGAGACGGCAGGTCTCCTGGCTCACGGGTCTCAGCATCTGGCGACCTTCCCGGGCATTGCCCAGTGGCCATATCGCCAGCGCTCACCGCTAACAGTTGCGGGGGCAGCTGCGGAGTTGATACCGCATTCCCTTTTGAACCCTCTTGCGAGGGACCGTCCTCACCATCGATAAGTGAGCGCCTATGCTTCGTCAATCGCCGAAAAAGCCCGAAAGTAGCCCATGCCCACGCCGCCCTTGCCACAGTTGACATTGGTTCTCGGAGGCGCACGCTCGGGTAAAAGCCTGTATGCCGAACGCCTTGTGACAAGCCTGCCCGGACCCTGGGCCTACATTGCCACGGCCGAAGCTTTCGACGGCGAGATGAATGAACGGATCAGACTCCACAAAAGCCGCCGGAGCAGCGGCTGGGTCCAGCACGAAACGCCGCTCGATATCGCCGGTACCTTGGCAAACCGGACGTCCGAGCTGCCGTCTCTCGTCGATTGCCTGACTTTGTGGGTGTCAAATTTGATGCACGCGGACCGTTCCGTTCCGGATGCGACCGAGGAATTGATCGCCGCTCTTTCGAAGCGCATTGCGCCGTGCGTCATCGTTTCGAACGAAGTTGGCCTCGGCATCGTGCCGGAGAACGCGCTCGCCCGCGCGTTCCGCGACGAGGCCGGACGTCTCAACCAGAAAGTCGCAGCCGTCGCAGACAAGGTCGTCTTTGTCGCCGCGGGCCTGCCTCTGACTTTGAAAGGCTAAAATCGTGACTAGCGAACCGACGGACAGCGAGGCCGAACGCCACAGAGCCAAGATGGCGAAGCGCAAAGCCGTGCAAGACGCCGAGGTCGCCTCCAAGGCGATCGAGAAGGGTGTCCTCCTCGTTCACACCGGCCCCGGCAAGGGCAAGTCTACGGCCGCCTTTGGACTCGTTTTGCGCGCACTCGGCCACGGCTGGCGCGTCGGCGTCGTTCAATTCATCAAGGGCGCATGGATGACCGGGGAACGCGATGCGCTGCGCATGTTCGGCGACCAAGTCTCCTGGCACACGATGGGCGAAGGCTTCACTTGGGAAACCCAGGACAAGGCGCGCGATATTGCAGCAGCCGAGCGTGCCTGGGCGAAGGCGAAAGAGCTGATGGCCGATCCGTCCATCCGCCTTCTCATCCTCGACGAAATCAACATCGCGCTTCGCTACGACTACCTTCCACTCGACGATATCATAGAAACACTACGTACCCGCCGACCCGATCTCCACATCGTCGCGACGGGCCGCAACGCCAAACCGGAACTGATCGCGCTTGCCGACGGCGTGACCGAAATGGCCGCCGTGAAGCATCACTTCGCGGCCGGCATCAAAGCGCAGGAAGGCATCGAGTTCTAATGCCAGCGCGATCCCTGATGTTTTCAGGCACCGGCTCAGACGTCGGGAAATCCCTGATGGTGGCGGGCCTGTGCCGCCTCCTCACAAACCGCGGCATCCGCGTCGTGCCCTTCAAGCCCCAGAATATGTCGAACAATGCCGCGGTGACGGCTGACGGCGGCGAGATCGGCCGCGCGCAGGCACTTCAGGCGCGCGCAGCCCGCGTCGCACCATCGGTTCACATGAACCCCGTTCTTCTGAAGCCAGAAAGTGAGACGGGGGCCCAGATCGTCGTGCAGGGCCGGATGATCGGCTCCGCCAAAGCCCGCGAGTTTCAAGCCAAAAAACGCGAGCTTCTCCCGGCCGTTCTCGAGAGCTTTGGACGCCTGAAGGCCGAAGCCGACTTCGTCCTCGTTGAAGGCGCAGGCAGCGCCTCGGAAATCAATCTTCGTGAGAATGATATCGCGAACCTTGGATTCGCACGCGCAGCCGGCGTGCCGGTCGTTCTGATCGGCGATATCGATCGTGGCGGCGTCATTGCCAGCATCGTCGGTACAGAGCGCGTCCTTGAACGGGACGATGCGGCGATGATCCGCGGTTTCATCGTCAACAAGATGCGCGGCGATCCGACACTCTTCGCAGACGGCATGGCGGCAATTGCGAAAATGACGGGATGGGCGCCCCTCGGCCTCGTGCCATTCTTCAACGACGCGCGGAAGCTTCCGGCCGAGGATGCACTCGCACTCCGCGATCTCGCGAAAGCATCGAAGCCGGACACGAACGTGAAGCTTCGCGTCGCGGTTCCCGTTTTGCCGCGAATTTCGAATTTCGACGACCTCGACCCGCTGCGCAGCGAGCCGGGCGTCGCCGTCGCCATGATCGAAGCCGGTCGCCACATTCCAGCCGATGCTGACCTCATTCTCCTGCCCGGCTCGAAGGCAACAATCGACGATCTCGCGACGCTGCGCGCCGAAGGCTGGGATATCGACATCAAGGCTCATGTCCGGCGCGGTGGCCACGTTCTAGGACTTTGCGGCGGCTATCAAATGCTGGGCAAACGCATCACCGATGCTGCCGGCGTCGAAGGTCCGCCAAGAACCGTCGAAGGCCTGGGCCTGCTCGACGTCGAGACGGAATTTGCAACCGCGAAGACGTTGGCCGCCGTCGCCGGAACTCTCAACGTGAACAGAGCGCCCTTTCAAGGCTACGAAATGCACGTCGGCCGGACCGTAGGGCCCGATACGGCACGCCCGATGCTGGCATTTACCGATGGCCGGAGCGACGGCGCAACGTCGCCGGACGGCCGCGTCGCGGGATGCTACGTCCACGGAATTTTTTCGTCCGACGCCGCGCGCGCGGCAATCCTCTCGACATTCGGCGTCGAAGGGTCCGGAACCAGCTACGAAGCGGAGATCGACGACATCCTCGACGGCTTCGCCGAGCACCTCGCGCGCCACGTTGCGATCGACGACCTTCTCAGCCTCGCAAGATGACGGCGAAGAACAGCAGCGTCGCAAGCATGATGGCCCATGCGAACACCGTCAGCCGAAGCGACGCCTCGATATCCTCCGCGGCCAGATCCCGGCGCCCGTTGCCCATATAGGCATCCTCGACGCGCACGTTGCCATAGACCTTTGGCCCGTTGAGCTTGAACCCCAGCGCTCCCGCCATCGCGCTTTCTGCCCAACCGGCATTAGGCGATCGATGTTTCGAGGCATCGCGAGACATCGCCTCGAGCGCCACCGCCGGCGATGCACCGCGAATAAAAAGAGCTGCTGCCGCAAACATTAATCCCGTCAGCCGCGACGCCGGCAGATTGGCGAGATCGTCGAGCCGCGCCGCCGCCCATCCGAACGCCTCGTGCCGCTTCGTCCGATGGCCGATCATGCTGTCGGCCGTATTGATCGCCTTATAAACGGCAATGCCCGGCAGCCCGAAAAGCGCGAACCAGAACACCGGCGCGACGACGCCGTCTGATGCGTTCTCGGCGAGGCTTTCGATCGCAGCGCGGGCGACGCCATGTTCGTCGAGCGTCAGCGGATTACGCCCGACGATGCGGCCAACCGCGAGCCGCGCGGCTGCAAGCCCCTCTTCGTCAAGCGCGCGCGCGACAGCGGCGACATGGTCGTAAAGGCTTCGGCTGGCAATTAATGTCGAAGCCAATATCGCAATGAAAACGCCGCCAATCGGACTATGCGCGGCCAGACGCTCAACCAGCCATGCAATGGCACCAACGGTCACCACGACAATTGCCAAAGCCAGGATGCCCGCGAAGCGGCGCTTGTCTTCGCTCTCGCTCTCCCGGTTGAGCCGGCGATCGAGTGTCGCAATGAGCGAACCTATCCAGGACACCGGATGGCCGATGCGCTGATAAATCCAATCCGGATATCCAAAGGCGGCTTCGAGCGCGAGCGCCGCGACGAGAACCAGCAGTGTGGCGGGCTCACTCACGAAAATTGCACAAAATGAAGGGGAGCAAGAGGAGCACCGCAGCCGATATCAGGATTGCTCCGGCAAGACGCCGTACGCTGTCGCGATATCTTCCGCCTGCTTCGCCGCGTCTCGCGCCGTTGCATAACGCAAAGCCTCCCCAAGCATGACAAGCACCGGCCCCTCCGGATGCGCCGCATCGAGCGCAGCGGCAATAGTCCCGATTGTCGAGACGAAAATGCGCTCGTCCGGCCGTGTCGCATTCGCAACGGCGATCGCCGGTGTTTTTGGATCGAGTCCATGCAGGAGCGCGATCTCGGCCAGTTCCGCAAGCGTCCGCTTCGGCATGTAGATGACGGTTGTCGCGGCGCTATCGGCAACGGCGCTCCAATCGATGTCCTTAGGCAGCGCCCCGTGCCGGTCATGCGCCGTAATGAACTGCAAACGGCGTGCGTGATCGCGGTGGGTCAGCGATACCTTGAGATTTGCTGCCGCGCCCTGCGCCGAGGTCACGCCCGGCACGACGCTGATCGCGATACCGGCAGCCTCGCACGCTTCGATCTCTTCCCCGGCCCGCCCGAAAATCAACGGATCACCCGACTTGAGACGCACGACGTTGAGCCCCTCGCGCGCCAGCGACACCATTTGCGCATTGATGTCGGGTTGCTTGCACGACTTGCGATATCCGCGCTTGCCGACATCGATCAGCCGCGCGCCGGGGCGGATGAGATCGAGGATCGGTTTGGCGACAAGATCGTCGAAGAGCACCGCGTCCGCAGCTTGCAACGCATAAAGCGCCTTGATCGTCAAAAGCTCCGGATCGCCCGGTCCCGCTCCAACGAGTGTAACTGAGCCCTGACGTGTTGCCTCTGCCGGCCGCGTGCCTTTTGCTTCGTTCAGAAGCGGCGCAGCACCCGCTGTAAAATAGCGCGTCTCGAAGGCCGTACGCGGCTGCCACCCATGTCTCTCGAGTTCGGGATCGAGATGTTCTTCTTCCGGCCACCCAAGCAAGAGATACCCGACGAGCCTCCAATCGGGCGGCACACCAAGCATCTTCGCGACCTCAGCAGGATCGACGATCGATACCCAACCGAGGCCGAGGCCCGCTTCCCGGGCAGCAAGCCAAAGCACCGTCACCATGCACGCGCAGGAATAATCGAGCGTCTCCGGCATCGTATGCCGCCCGAGCCCGTGGCCCTGCAGTACGCCGTGGTCGCAAAAGATCGCGAGATGCACGGGCGCAGCGTCCAATCCTGCGAGCTTCAGCCGAAAGTAGAGGTCCGCCTGATCTGAGTTATAGCCGCTCCCGGCGCGGGTCCGGGCCGCCTCGAAGCTTTCTTCGACCCCGGTCCGCAATTCCGGCGATGGCACGTTCACAATGCGCCACGGCTGACTGTTGCCGACTGACGGTGCCAGATCGGCGAGCCGCAAAAGCCGCTCCACCAGGGCATCGGGAACGGCATCCCTCTTGAACCGCCGCACATCCCGCCGCCAACGGATGAGTTGCTCCAGCGTCGCGCGCTGATCCGCGTTCGGATTGTCATCGTCGGGGTTGCGAACAGTCATTTGAGAAAATGGCCCGGTCGGAATGCCAAAAACAGCGGAAACACCAAGATCTATATCATCATTCGGTACCCGGCGAGCAAGCGCCAGTTCTGCCGCGGCCAAGGTACCAGGAAGTTAAGAAGTTGCGCCCTTGGAACCATCCGGCCCGCCTTACCACGCCTTCAGACCGCGCAGGCCTGTGGTTCGCGGCAGCCGTCACAGAGGGGGGGAGCGCTCCCCTCCCCCAGCCTGACCGGAAATCCGCACTCCGAGCAGAGCGTGTGATGTCCCTGACGGACGCCGTGCTCAAGCGCAACTCGCTCGTCGAAAACGAAGCACTCGCCGCGCCACAGACTTTCTTCCGGCGCAACCTGTTCGAGATAGCGCAGAATGCCGCCGTTGAGCTGATAGACGTTCGCAAAGCCCTCGCGAAGCATAAAGGCGCTCGCTTTCTCGCAGCGGATGCCGCCCGTGCAGAACATTGCGATCTTGCGTTTCGGATCGCCTGCAAGCGTCCGCTTCACGTAATCGGGAAATTCGTTGAAGGCCCGGGTTTCAGGATTATGCGCGCCCGCGAACGTGCCGACCTGAAACTCGTAATCGTTGCGCGTATCGATGACGAGAACATCCGGATCGGCGATCAGTGCATTCCACGCGTCGGGTTCGACAAACGTGCCCGTCGCCACCGAAGGCTTGGCATTGGGAACGCCGAACGTGACGATCTCCTTCTTGATCTTCACCTTGAGGCGTTGAAACGGATGCTCGGCCGCTTCCGAATATTTGACTTCGAGACCGGAAAACCGCGCATCGGATACGATCGTCGCGATAAGCGCATCGATATCGCTCTCGCCGCCCGATACGGTGGCGTTGATGCCCTCGTCGGCGATCAGAATCGTGCCCAGGATCCGGCGCGCCGCGCAAAGCTCGCGCAGGCTCGTCTGAAGCTCCGCCGGATCGTCAATCGAAACGAATTTGTAGAAGGCAGCGACTTTCACCGTCACGCGCGTGTGGCTTTCATAAATTGACCAGGAATGGACAAATCATCGGCAGTCATCCGCGATCAAATGTCCAAGCCTGCTTCAATACGTTCTGGGCCCCGGAAGAGCAAGACGCGGCAAATTGGCGTCAAGTGAGAAATCTCGCTACCGGCGGGTGCCCCCACCCTCAGAAGCCCGCGATGACGTGCCGAACGTATTCGGCATAGGGACTCTTCCCCAGACGGGCGAGCCAGGGGTCCAACTCGGCGGGGGAGATGAACCCCATCCGCACCGCTATTTCCTCAGGACATGAAATTTTGAGTCCCTGACGCCGCTCGATCGTCGCGATGTAGTCGCTGGCGTCTTTGAGACTGTCGAACGTGCCGGTATCGAGCCAAGCGAAGCCGCGCCCCATTTTCTCGACGTGGAGCGATTGAAGCTTGAGGTACATTTCATTCAGCGTCGTGATCTCAAGTTCACCTCGCGCCGACGGCTTGACTTGCGACGCCAATTCCACGACCCGCTCGTCGTAGAAATAAAGTCCCGTGACGGCCCAATTCGAGCTTGGCTTTTGCGGCTTCTCATCGATGGCTTTCGCCTGGCCGCTTTGATCGAAAGTCACGACTCCATAGCGCTCGGGGTCCGCGACTTCGTAGGCGAAAACCGTCGCGCCGTGCTCGCGGAGAGCTGCGCTACGCAGAAGCTCGCCGAAGCCGTGGCCATAGAAGATGTTATCCCCGAGCACCAGGGCGCATCGATCGCCACCGATGAAGTCGCGTCCGATAATGAATGCCTGCGCGAGACCCTCGGGTTCCGGCTGCACCGCATAGCTCAGGCGCAGGCCGAATTGCTCGCCAGTGCCTAGAAGGTTTTCGAAAAGCGGTTGGTCGTGCGGCGTCGTGATAATCAGGATGTCGCGAATTCCCGCGAGCATCAGCGTCGACAGCGGATAATAGATCATCGGCTTGTCGTAGACGGGAAGCAGTTGCTTCGAGATGGTGAGCGTCAGCGGGTAAAGCCGCGTCCCGCTTCCACCAGCAAGAATGATCCCCTTGAGCGTGCTCATGTGAATTTTCCGTCAGTCTGTTGCAAACGCGCGGCCGCTTCTAGGACGGGAGAACCGGCGAGCTGATCGAGGCAATCCGAGAGTGCCTCCGCCCAAGGCCGAAGCCCGAAGCCCGTCACTGCGCGAAGCTTCTCCGTCGAGAGCACGGAATAAGCGGGCCTCTCGGCCTTGGTCGGATAATCACGGGTGCCGATCGGCAGCACGGGGACCTCACGCCCACCCCTCCGCGCCGCTCCTTCGAGAATGGCCTTGGCGAAACCGAACCATGTCGTCTCACCATGGTTCACGGCGTGGAAGGTGCCGAAAATCCTGAGATCCGGCACGGGTGCGCTTGCAAGCGGCAGAAGTTTGCGGACGAGCTCCGCCAAATCCGGCGCATACGTCGGATTCCCCCGCTGATCGTCAACGACCTTGATTTCCGGGCGCTCATTGCTCAAGCGCAGCATTGTCTTCGCGAAGTTGCTTCCGAACGGGCTGAAAACCCAAGCGGTGCGAAGAATGATGTGCTTCGGGTTGGCCGCGGCGACGCGCGCCTCGCCCTCCTGCTTGCTTTGCCCGTATACGCCGATCGGCGACACGGCATCCGTCTCTACATAAGGCGTATGCTTGCGTCCGTCGAAGACGTAGTCCGTCGAGAAATGAATGATCGCGGCACCGATCTCGGCGGCAGCCCTCGCGACCGCCTCCGCACCCGTCGCGTTGACCGCGTACGCGACATCGGGTTCGTCCTCGGCCTTATCCACGGCCGTATAGGCGGCGGCGTTCACGACAACTTTGGGACGGGCCGCGAGAATGGCGCGCCTCACGGATTGCGGATCCCGAAGATCGATCTCCGGCCGCCCAGAGGCCAGGGCGCGATTGCCGTCGCCTCCCAACAAACCGAGCAGAGAGCTGCTGACCTGACCGCTTTTACCGATGATGAGCGTGCTGCAGGAGTCGCCGGTCACACGACCTGCTCCGCCAATGCGCCGTCTTCCGGTGCTTGCGTTTGCAGCAACCCGAGCCGCGTGCCCGAATAAACCTTCTCGCGCAGAGGCCGCCACCACCACTCGTTGGCCAAATACCATTCGACGGTTGCCGCGATGCCGGAATCGAAGGTGTTCTCTGCCCGCCAGCCAAGCTCTGACTCGATCTTGCCGGGATCGATCGCATACCGCCGGTCGTGACCCGGGCGATCGGAAACGAAAGAAATAAGTTTTCGCCGCGACTCGTCACTCGGCCGAAGTTCATCGAGAACATCGCAAATGCGCTCGACAACGGAGATGTTCTCCATCGGAGCCCGCCCGCCGATATTGTAGGTCTGGCCTACACGTCCCCGTTCGAGAACCATCGTCAAAGCCCTCACGTGATCCTCGACGTACAGCCAATCCCGGACGTTCCGTCCGTCGCCGTAAACGGGCAGCGGCCGCTTTTCCAGCGCGTTCAGAAGAATGAGCGGAATGAGCTTCTCTGGAAAGTGGTACGGCCCGTAATTGTTTGAACAATTCGTTATCAGCGCCGGCAGTCCGTAGGTTTCGCGCCACGCGCTCACGAGATGATCGGAGGAAGCCTTGCTCGCCGAATACGGTGATCTCGGATCGTAGGCCGTGCTCTCGACGAAGAAGTCCCCCTCGTCGAGGCTGCCGTAAACTTCATCCGTCGAAACGTGCAGAAACCTGAAGCTCTTGCGGCGTTCTGCCGGCCGGCCTTCCCAGTAATGCCGGCTTGCCTCGAGGAGAACGTGAGTTCCAAGAATATTCGTTTTGATAAATTCGGCCGACGACGTGATCGACCGGTCAACGTGACTCTCGGCAGCGAGATGCATCACCGCATCAGGCTGGAATTCCGCAAATGCGCGAGCCAACGCATCGGCATCGCAAATGTCTGCAAGGACAAACCGGTAGTTCTTCTTGTCGGATACCGAAGCAAGCGACTGCACGTTGGCGGCATATGTGAGCTTGTCGACATTCAGAACGTCCCAGCCGCGGCCCAGCACGAGATGGCGCACAAGTGCCGAACCTATGAAACCTGCGCCTCCCGTGACGACGACTCTCATCTTCCCGCCCCCCGCGATCAAATGACGACTAGCCCATCCCTGCGATGTCTTTCAGCAAGGGAAGCTTCGCATCCTTTTCCGATAAAATCGCATCCCTCGCGCTGACCGGCCACGCAATCCCAAGCTCGGGATCAGACCACAATACGCCGGCTTCGGCACCCGGCGCATAGTGGCTCGACACTTTGTAAACAAGCTCGGTGTCGGGTTCCAGCGTGCAGAACCCGTGGGCAAAACCGTCGGGGATATAGATTTGGATACCGTTCTCTGCCGATAATTCCGCTGCAACATGCCGTTTGTAGGTAGGCGAGGTTGGCCGGAGATCGACAGCGACGTCGAATGCGCGGCCACGACTGACGCGCACGATCTTCACCTGCGAATAGGGTGGAACCTGAAAGTGCAAACCTCGAATCGTTCCAACCTTCGACGAGAGCGAAAAGTTATCCTGGACGAACACATCCCTGATCCCGGCGTCGGCGAGCGCCTTCGCATTGTAAAGCTCGGTGAAGAACCCTCGATCATCGTGGAAGCGCTTTGGCGTGATGAGAAAAACGCCGGGTACTTCGAGTTCAGCAATTTGCACTACGAAGATTCCAAGTGACTGTGCGCCCATCCCGATGAGCCGAGAAAGTGTTTCGTTCGCATGGCAGGCGCTTCGGACACAACCCCTGACGAACCGAAGCACTCCACATCGTCTGCAACCTTCATGCACGTGTTGTCATCGCGCAACGGGCTGATGCGAGCGACTCGTAGATGGTCTTCTGCAGAATCACCGGGCGAGCAAAAACGAATCACCGACGATTTTCCGTCGCTCAGAAAATCATCTCCACAGAATAAAATTGAACATTGGACAACGCGCTTGACTTCCTGTGCTCACATCGCAAATTTCTGATCTTCGGCCATAGCCAAAAGATGTATCGGCGAAGGTGATGAATTGGTGTTTCGAGCCGCCTACCAAAACGCGCTCAGAGACTACCGCCTCAGCAGCTACGCGAAAATCAATTTTATAAATGTCCGTTAGTTATCTCATCAGCTCCTATAACAAGGCCGAATATCTCAGCGCGGTGCTGGAGAGCGTCACCTCCGAACTCGCCGCGACTGGAGGGGAAGTCTTCATTATCGACGATGGATCGAGAGATTCCTCGTGGTCCATCATCCGGAAATTCTGCGAAAGCGATCGGCGCATCAGCTGCCGCCGCCAGGAAAACCGCGGCATTTTCAACGTCACCAATCAACTCATCGATTTTGCAACCAAGAAGTGGCTGCGCATCATCGACTGCGATGATCCTCCTATCAGCGGGTCGACCGAGTTGATGGCGAAACTGGCTGAGGAAAATGATGCCGATTACATTTTCGGCACAACCTTGATATACGGCCCCGCGCCCCTCACCGCGGAGCAGAGCAAAAGCGCTCAGGAGCATCCGTCTGCCGTAACGATTGTGTCCGACCCGTTTCGATATGCCATCAGGGACTACAACCACATTCCAACCACTGCCCTGATGCGGCGCCTCAGCATTCCTTCAGCATTTCGTCTCAACGAAGACCTGATCTCGTGTCAGGATCTTGCCCTCGCGCTCCCCGTTTTCGAACAGGCACGTGTCGCGCGTATCGACGTCGCCGTCTGTCATCAACTCGTCCATAGCACCAAGAGATTATCTGCCAACGAAGCCCTCACCTACTTTCAGACGATCCAGATTCTCAAGGAATTTGGCGCTTCCAAGTTTGATGAGCATTACCGCTACATGGCCGCAAGAAAAACCGTTTCACGAGCTTTGAAATGGATGCGGCACGAAAAACTCATCGCCAAGGCGCCGCAGTTATATGCACGGCTTCTGTATCTCTACACGACGCTGCTCGTATCCAATCCCGCGCAGTGGGAGTACTATCTCGACAGTGCAGCCGAAACGTATGCTGGCTTCATCCCCGCAGATCGGCGCGTGTATTGATGCGCTGAAACGTTGACCTCATTTCGAACAAATGCTCCGCTCAATAGAACGCAGGACTTCGGCTTGAGATCGATATCATGCGCATATTGATGTTTCTGCCCCGGCACATGCGTTTCGGCCCAAGCAACGCATCATCGATCGACCTCTGCGTTCGCGATCTCGTCGCGGCGAGCCGCTATCGCGACACGACGACAGTAGTCTGCTGCGAGAATGAAACGCTTTTTTCCGACGTCGACATCGTGACTTATTCGCGTGCGGTCGACGACTCCCGGCGGCGCAAGGTCGCCTTCGCCGTGGATCAAGTCGCGCGCACGTCGCCCGATCTGATCGTGGTGCAACAGCATCTGCCGACCGCTGCGGCACTGGCGTCGCGCACACGCGTGCCGGTGGTTCTCCATAAGCACAACATGATCAAGGCCATTCCAGGCCGCAATTTGTGGAGTTCGATCCGGCGGCGGTTCAAGCTGAGCCAATACCGCTCGCTAGCCGGCATGATATTCGTGAGCGACGTCTGCCGGAAAATGTTCGCGGAGGATTGGCCTGAGGTGCACCTGCCGTCCGCCATTGTCTATAACGGGCTGGATTTTTCGCAATGGCAACCAGCAGAGCCGAAGCTCGACGAAATCATATGTGTCGGCCGGGCGGCTCCCGAAAAGGGTATCAAGGAAGCCGCAGAGGCAATCGCAAGCGTCCTGAAAGAGCAGCCCGGCTGGCGCGGGCGATTCATTCTGAGTGAGCCCGGCCGCTTTCCAGCCTACCTGGAGGAAGCGCTGTCTGTCGTCCGGCCCTTTGGGGACCGGATCAGCGTGGAATTCAGCCTGCCCTTCGCCGCAGTGAAGGAACGCTACCAGAATGCGGCCATCGCGATCATTCCGTCCAAATGGCAAGAACCCTTCGGCCGCACGGCGCTGGAAGCTCACGCCTCAGGATGTGCGGTAATCAGCTCGGGCACCGGAGGACTGTCCGAGATTGCTCCCGAGCACACGCTGATGCTCCCTCCGGAGTTCACCTTCGCCCATATTGCCGAACACCTGCGCACGCTCATCCTCGATCGTGATTTGCGTATTCGTTTGGCGAGCGGCGGGCGCGAGCACTGCGCCAAAAAATTTGCGCTTCCCCAAGTTGCCCGCGAAGCGGATAATTTCTACGATTTCGCGGTTGACCACCGTGCGAGCGGCATCGCTCCTTCACACCCGATGAAAACCCAAAGCTCGGCGAGCGCCGGCAGCCGCGTCTGAGCCTCGTCGTCCGCATCACGCCATGCTCCAGCGTCGCGGAATAATTGAACGGTCCACCGAACCGCAGCACACGGCAGTTCGCGTACGTGTCGATCTCATCCAGATACTGCAGCGCGTCTGGATCGCTGGAGCCATTGTCGACGATGATGAACTCGAAGCCCCCTATGAGGTCTTTTCGCGAATGGAGCTCACGCAGTTGCGCAAGAGATCGGCCTTGTCTCGCGTAGGAATGATAAGACTGACACGCGGTTTCGGATCGGGAACCTCGAACCGCATCCGGTAGAAAGGCGTATTCGGTGCGGGCTCCGCCGTTGCCGCAAGGCCGGTTCGCGCCACATGCTCCTGCGGCGCCCTCAATCCCGCATCATAAGCATAATTCTTTGCATTGCTCGACGATGCAGCAGATCCTTCAGCCGCACGCCAGTGATAGAGAACCTTCCGGATGTGCCGGATATTGAAAGGCGCCCAGCGATACAAGACCTAGCATTGGCGCTCCTTGTCCGGAACTTGTCGCAACGCATGATGCAAAGTACAAGAGACAGTAGGATCGCAGTCACTGTTTCCGGGATCAAGTTTTCTGGATGAAATCCCGCCCGTTCTTCACAACGAACCCGCTGATTTTCCGGATAGCGAAAGTGAGCCGCCGCGCCGCGAAGGTCGCGATATTTTTGCGCGCCGTCGGCCGCCAACCTCGAAGCCGGGAAAAGCGAATTCTTTTTCGCGATCGAGCGAACGTCCTGCTCGACAACGAATTGCACTTCGAAAAGTGGGTGCACCCCAATCGCGTCCAGTCGGACGATTGGGCAATCCGTTATCCACAAGCGATACCGATTGAGACCGCCGCAGACACGCAACCTCTACGAGTCGCTGTCGTCTGCCATCTCTATTACGTCGACCTCATTGATGAGATACGCAGAAGGCTCGCCAGCCTCCCAACGGGCTTCGATCTCCTCGTCTCGACCGACACCAAGGAAAAGAAATCCCAGATTGAAGAAAGCCTATCTTCCAGTGGCGCATCGCGGACCGTTGTCCGGGAATTTCCGAATGTGGGCCGCGATATCGCAGCGAAGCTGATCTGCTTCAAAGATATGCTTCGCCAATACGACGTGATTTTATTTATTCACGGCAAGAAATCTGAATTTGCGTCCAAGCTCAGCGGCTGGCGGAACCATCTTTTTGATACGCTTATCGGATCGCCCGATCGCGTCAAATCGATATTGGCATCTTTCGCAGACATTGCCGATTTGGGAATTATAGCGCCACCGCACTACGACCCGTTGGGTTCAGTCGGCTGGCGCGAGAATTTGGAAATATCCGACGACTTGTGCTCGAAATTGCTCGGCGAGCGTTATGCCTTCAATTTTCTAGACTTCCCGTCCGGCTCGATGTTCTGGTGCCGCCCGGCCGCGCTGCAACCGCTGCTTGATCTCAATTTGACCGTCGCGGATTTTCCCGCCGAAGAAGGTCAAATCGACGGCACGCTCGCCCATGCGATCGAAAGATTTTTCTTCGTCTCGTGCGAAATTGCCGGCTTCCGTTGGGTTAAACTGGCCGGCCAGCCCTCGCCAGCCTCCGCCCCGCATGTCATCGATATCGCTTCGACAAGCGATCTTCGCCGAGCTTTGCAACGGCCCGGCGGCCGGGTCATCGCGCTGCGCTGATAGGGCCTTGCCGCATAATCAGCCGCCTGGGCTAATTCTCTCGACCACGGCTTTCGTCAGCGCGATAACTTCGGGAAGGGCGCTTCCGTATTTCTCGCGCGCCGAACGAAACACTCCAAGCCCCGGGTGCGTGGCCGCATTCTGCAGGGCACTCGTATAGGGAACGGGCCGAGCTATCGCGTTGAGATGGTGCAGACCTTGCTTGATGTGTTGCAGCATCTCGCGCTGCACCGTGTTCGTCGACTGATACTGCGTGATCAGCGGATGAACCTTCACCTGCGACGCCAAATCGAGATCGTCGGCAAGGATGAATTTCAAGAAATCGGTGAGCGTCGAGTACGCATTCGTCTCCAGGCTCGTCGGCGCCACAATGTGCTCCGCCAACCTCATGGCGGAAAGTCCAAGCACGCCCGGCCCCGCCGGACAATCGATCAAAACGGCGTCGTAGCCCGCATCGATTTTCGCAAGCTCGGACCGCAGCGCATTGGCAAGCAGAACGTCGAGGCGGTCCTTGCGTTTCTTTCGCCGGGCCTCATGCTCGAAATCCGCCATCTCTTTGAGAAGCTCGTGGTTCGACGGCAAAATGTCGATGAAGCCCGCTTCCCTATCGCGAAGCTCGATCAGATCGCCGGCCGCCACCCGGTGCGACGGAAGCCGCATGCTCCGCCCGCTGGCAAAAGCTTGCAGCATGGCCGCCAAGCCGATCTGGCGCTGCCGCAACTGCTGCTCGGCGTCGATGCCGAGAAGCGCCTTCGTAACCCCGGCTTGCGGATCGGCGTCAACAACCAACACCCGCGCGCCGTAGGAAAGCGCCAGGCCGTCCGCAAGCATCATGGTGGTCAGTGACTTGCCCACGCCACCCTTCGGGTTGGCGATCGCGATCATAACGCTCATCGACGCGCATCCGCGGCGGCCAGCGTTTTTGCCTCGCTATGAAAATCAACCCCTCGCGGCCGCGCCGGCCAGCCAGGGTAACCGCATACACGATATGCAAAAACAGGCTCGTAAAGATAACATTCGAGCATGCGAACACGGTCCCACCCAGACCCGCGGACACTACGTGGAGGCTCGCTCAAATGCTAGCGTCCAAATTCTGCAGAACCGCCTCCCAGCTCTATTTTTTATTTTCACTGACAGGACGCCGCGACGGGCCGTCATCGAAGCGCCACGGGCTGTTTTTGCGTGCGCGTTCCGCCGCAGCCGCCTTGTCGAGCTTTGGCCGCCGGTTCACTTGCGCCGCCTTTGCTTCCTCGTCAACCGCCTGCGGTGGGCGCTTGCCCATCCAGTCTAGAATACCCATCGATCTTTCCCCTCGGAGAATCGCAAATTGAGAACCGAGATTTGCGAACTGATTGCGCTCATCCTGTGGCTGTCTCACCCCCGGCTCCGCAGAAGCTCGCCGCAATTTTTGACCGAAGAGCGCGGAGGCCCGCAGTTCACCAATTTTGCAGTAAAATAAAAATTCGCCGCGCTCCTCTCTCGGCTGGACTATCGATGACGTCGCGCCCACTATGGCAGCGTGCGAGTCCGGCCGGCGGTCCGAAAAAGACGCACCACTATCGGGTCATGAAAATTTAATCCCGCTCCGGAGAGACTGGCTTCTGAGTTGGTGCGAAACCGTCTGGCCTGTGGCGCAGTAGTATAGACGACGAAGAAATGGTCGGTCGCTTTCCAGATGGCCGAACCCAAGTGACAAGGCTCTCACGTAGTGAACCGCGTAATTCGAGTAGCGACGGCCATTTTCATCCTTGCATCGGTGAACGCACGTGCCGACGCCGTAGCCGACTGTAACGACGGAACCGATCTGGCCACGCAGATTCGGGGATGCACCCAGGTCATCCAGCATACGATACTGACCGATGCTCTCTCGACAGCTTATATGAACAGAGCCATCGCCTATGCGCAGCGCCGCGAAAATGCGAAAGCCATTGCAGACTTCACCGCATCCATACGCGCCGACTCGAAAAACAACTTTGCGTACTACAATCGCGGCAACGTCTACCTCGACATGCGGAAACCACGACAGGCGATAGCCGACTACTCCAAGGCCCTCGAACTCGCGCCGGATATGTCACCCGCGCTCCTCAACCGGGCGCTGGCCAACGAAATGATTGGCGAACGCGATGCGAGCATCGCCGACTTCCACGCCGCATTGGCGCTCGAGCCGACGCTCGCCGCGGCGTCCGAAGGCTTGAAGCGATTGGGAGCCTCGGGAACCTCGCACTGACCTGCAGGCGACGAGCAGCAAAAATCGAACGTGAACCCCACCTTCGAGCCGCAAAAACGTGCGTGGGCAAATCGAAGATTTATGATGAGAAATCAGCGCGGGTTTTGGGCAATGGTGCCCAGGGGCAGAATTGAACTGCCGACACTGCGATTTTCAGTCGCATGCTCTACCAACTGAGCTACCTGGGCCTGCCTCCGCGGCGCTGAGCCCGTGCGAAGTAGGGGGTCTTATAGGGGCGTGATCCGCCGTATGCAAGCACCTCAAGAGATCAGAATTTCAGTCTTCTTCATCTTCGCCATTTGGTCGCTGGGGCGGGCCTTTCGCCTGCGGATCGTCGCCCTCGTCTTCCTCCCGGCCGCCAATCGCATAGCTGCCGCTGAACCACTTCGCGAGGTCAATATCGGCGCAGCGCTTCGAGCAGAACGGGCGATAGGCTTCGACGGCCTCCTTTCTGCAGATTGGACAACACAAAGGCTTGCTGGCGGAACGGGACGCAGACATGGCGCGCTCAATCGCGATCGACCTCGGCGTATTTCAGCCAATTGTACTGGATCGGAAACTTTTCCGAATTGAGGAGGCTGACGACCTCGGTCAGCGGCAGGCCGACCACATTCGTGTAGGAGCCGATAAGGCGTTGCACGAAGCATCCGGCGAGGCCCTGAACGGCATAGCCTCCGGCCTTCCCGCGCCATTCCCGCGACGCGATATACGATTCAAGCTCGGACCTGTTGATGTAACGGAAGCGCACCCGCGTATCGACGATCTTCGTGCGCACCCGATCGTCCGGGGTGATCAGGCAGATGCAGGTCTGAACCTTATGCGTGCGGCCTGACAGAAGTTGTAGAGACGCCATCGCTTCCTCGATGTGCGTCGGCTTCATCAATACCTTGCGTCCCATCGCAACGACCGTATCGGCCGCGAGAACGTAAGCCCCCGCGAGATCCCGGTCGTTTGCGATCTGGTTCCGCGCAACCTCCGCCTTTGCCCGCGCGAGCCTCGAAACGAGCGCGCGCGGCATCTCTCCGCGTTTCGGCGTCTCATCGATGGAAGCCGGCCGCAATGCGTCGGGCGTCACGCCGACTTGCGCGAGAAGCGTGACGCGCCGCGGGCTGGCGCTCGCCAGGACGAGCTGCGGCCGCTCGGTCTCGGTCTTGGCCTGCGCCGCTTCCCGCGCCAGCGTGCGCCGTAGCGTTTCACGGCCGGGTGCCTCGGAGCGTGCGAAGGACGGAAGAAAACTGCTCATAATTGTCATTATCATCATCGAGACTATGAGACTATTAACGCTGGGCTAACCAGACGCCGGCGGACAATGACTGAATGCCTACCGCCTTAGCAAGAGCGCCCGCGTTGCGGCCGGCACCGAAACAGGGCATGAATAGCTCATTCTTTAGCAAAATTGATCGATGGCAATGGCTCTGAAACCGGATCCTGCGGACCTCCTTGCTCGAACGCCGCTTTTCGGCACCCTCGATGAACCGAGCCGCAAGGCCGTCGCCCTCGAATTGCGGGAAGCCGCCTATGAGCCGGGCCAGATCATTTTCTCCCGCGGCCAGGCGGGTTCCGAGCTGCATATCGTAACCAAGGGCCGTGTCAGGCTGTCGGTACTAACCTCCGACGGGCGCGAACTTTCCTTCGCCCATGTCGAAGCACCATCGATATTTGGAGAACTGGCCGTCTTTGACGGCAGACCCCGGTCGGCCGACGCCACGGCCGTCAACAAGGTCGAGACGCTGATGCTCTCGAAGGTAGCCTTTGTCCGTTTGCTCGGATCGCGTCCGGCGGTCGGCGAAGCAGCGGTGCGCTTTCTCGCCGGCAGATTGCGCGACGCCGACGAACAGCTCGAAGCCATCGCCTTGCATCCGATCGAGGCGAGATTAGCGCGCTTCTTCCTCGCCGCGGTACGCCAGAAGGATCCCACCGGCAAAGCCGAGAAGATTTCTCTTCCCCTGCCGATTTCGCAAAGCGAGCTTGCCCTTCTCGTCGGCGCGAGCCGCCCCAAGGTCAACGCGGCTCTGGGCATGCTCGAATCGGAAGGCGCGATCGAGCGCCGTGGACAGCAGGTCGTGTGCGATATCGCGGCGTTGAGCGGCATCGGCCGTCTCGACGAAAAGGAATAGCCGCCTTTGCAGACATTCGCCGGGCGACGCAAATGACGATCATCGATCGGCAGAAACGGCAGTCGCAACCGGCGGTCCTTCCGGGGCCGGTCGCTGGTGCATTGCGTGCGATCGGTTCCTTCATCCGCCGCATGGCGAGTTTCGGCATCGAGGGCTATCCGCCGGAAATTCAGCGGCGCTTGAAGATCGTCAACGTCTTCTCGTCCCTCGTCGTGGTCACGACGTTCATCTACGCCGTACAGCTTTGGGCATCGGGCAATAAGGAGATGATGCCCGTCGTTTACATCAATCTCGGGCTCGCGTTTCTCGTCTCACTCGTTCCCTTCATGCATCGGATCAACGAGCTTGCAGGCGGCCTTCTCCTCGTCTTTGCGGAATTCGTCGCGCTGATCGGCTTCACGTCCTTCTTCGGCCGGCTCGGCGGCGCGCCATTACAGTACGTCATCGCGGCGGCGGCCCCCTTCGTCATCTTCGAAGCGCGCCGCTTCCGGCTCGTCCTCGCAATCGTCTTCACCGCGCTGATCCTGCACTTGATCGCGTGGTTTCAGTTCCCGACGGAAGCCGCCCAGCTTAAGGCCGATGAACAGATCCTAAGCTCGCTTTACATCCAAGGCGCCGTCACCACGTTCGGACTGATCGCAGCTTGCGTGTATTACGCCTTTAGCCTTTTCGAGCACGCGAAGGCCGAAACGGAAGCCGTCCTCCGCAACGTGCTGCCCGATAGCGTCGTCGAACGTCTGAAGGCAGCGCCGGGCGAGACGATCGCGGACGGCTTTTCAGAGGCCTCTGTCCTGTTCGCGGACATCACCGGCTTCGTCAGCATGGCGCGCGGACTTGGACCTGAGAAAACAGTCGCGCTCTTGAACAGGCTCGTCAGCGCTTTCGACGAGCTTGCCGAACGCCACGGCGTCGAGAAAATCAAGACCATCGGCGACGCCTATATGGTGGCGTCCGGCGTGCCGGTCCCGCGTAAGGATCACGCGCACGCATTGGCTGCAATGGCGCTCGAACTTGTCGCCACTGTCAAAGAGGTGAGCACCGCCGAAAACGTTTCGCTGAATGTCCGCGTCGGCATGGCGAGCGGCCCGATGATGGCCGGCATCATCGGCAAGAACAAATTCAGCTATGATGTCTGGGGAGATCCGGTCAATCTCGCGAGCCGCCTCGAGCAATCGAGCGCGCCCGGCCGCGTTGCGATCTGCCCGTCGTGTTATGCCGCCCTCGGCGATACCTTCGCCATTGAACCGCGCGGACTCATCGAAATAAAGGGAGTGGGACCGCAGGAGTCCTGGTTCTTGATCGGCCCGAAGGCTGCCGGCGCAACCGTCAGCCCTTCCAGTGCAGCGAACACACAAGCGTAAAGAGCCGCCGCGCTGTATCGTCGTCGACGATGATCTTCGGCAGCAGTTTTTCCTTGAGCAATACGCTGCCTTCGTCGTGCAGCGCGCGCCGGCTGACGTCGATCGCCTGAATGCGAGCGGGAGGTGCCGTACGCACGGCCTCGTAGTAGGACTCGCAGATCATGAAGTAATCTTTGACGATGCGCTTCAGCAGCGTCAGCGCAATCGCATGCTCGACGACGTCACCGCCGTTTGACGGACTGATCGCAAACAACAGCCGGTCATCTGCGAGCGAGAGATTGAGCTTGTACGGGCCGTCGTCGGTGCCTTCGATGCGGAACGCGTTGCCGTCGAGAATATCGAAAATCGCGACTTCGCGCTCGTGCTCGATATTGGAATTGGCGCGCCCGAGCGATTTCACATCGAGCGTGATGTCGAGAAGGCGATCCCGGCTTTTCTCTTGAGCGGCGACCGTTTGATCCATCAAGATCAACCTGTCTTTTTGAGACGGATTTCGACGGATCGGCGGTGGCCCTCCAGGCCTTCGGCGCGCGCGAGCGTCATGGCCGCAGGCCCGATTTTTTCGAGCGCGGCAGGATCGAGCTTCAGAAGAGATGTGCGCTTCATGAAGTCGAGAACTCCAAGACCCGATGAGAACCGCGCGCTGCGCGCCGTCGGGAGAACGTGATTGGAACCGGAAACATAATCCCCAATGACCTCGGGCGTCATGCTGCCGATGAAAATCGCCCCGGCGTTGCGAATGCGCATCGCGAGATCTTCCGCATCCGCCGTCGCAATTTCCAAATGCTCGGCCGCAACGCGATCGGCCAACGCAACGGCCTCACCGAGCGAACCTAAAATGATTGTCGCGCCAAAGGTGTTCCAGCTTTCGCCCGCGATATTTCCGCGCGGCAAAGTCTCGAGCTGACGGCGGACGGCCTTCTCGACGGCCTCGGCGAACGCCACATCGTCCGTCATCAAAATCGATTGCGCCGCCGTGTCATGTTCCGCCTGAGCGAGAAGATCGGACGCGATCCACTCCGGATCGTTGTGCTTGTCGGCGATGACGAGGACCTCGGACGGACCCGCAATCGAATCGATGCCGACCTGACCGAACACTTGCCGCTTCGCCGCCGCGACGTAGGCATTGCCTGGACCAACGATCTTGACGACGGGCCGTATCGTTTCCGTGCCGTAGGCGAGCGCCGCGACGGCTTGCGCGCCGCCGATGCGATAGATCTCTGAAACGCCCGCGATTTTTGCGGCCGCCAGAACGAGCGGATTGAGTTCGCCGCTCGGGCACGGCACGACCATGACGATGCGCGGCACACCCGCAACCTGCGCCGGCACGGCATTCATCAGCACCGAGCTTGGATAAGACGCGAGACCGCCCGGAACGTAGAGGCCAACGGATTCGACAGCCGTCCAACGATGACCGAGTTCGACGCCCGCAGCATCCGTATAGCGATCATCGGACGGCAACTGGCGCTTGTGATGATCGGCAATGCGATCGCGCGCAAAGACCAGCGCCTCGAGCGTTTCTTCCGAGCACGCCGCGTAAGCTTCCTCGACTTCTGCGGCTGTCACCGCAAGGCCCACCTTACGAAGATCGACCCTGTCGAACTTGAGAGAAAGATCCACGAGCGCCGCGTCCCCGCGCGCCCGGACATCGTCGATGATGGCGCGGACCGCATTGTCGACGTCCATCGAGACTTCGCGTTTCAGTCCGAGCAGCTCTGTAAAGCCGGTCTCGAAGTCCTTGTCGTTGCTATTGAGCCGCACAGGCATCCGCATCATTCCTTAAGGAAGCGGTCGAGCGAAATCAGCTTGCGTCTTCGGGGTGCTGCGGCGAATGCTTGGTCGTCCACGCCGCCCCAAGGTCCTTCAATTCGATCTCGATACACTCGACGCCCAGCCGAATGGCCGCGCCGCCGGAAAATGTCAACGTGACATTGCCTTCGGGCGATTCTGTGCCGGCAGTTGGCTCATAGGTTACCGCGAGCAGCGCCAGCGACGCCCGCTGATCTTTAAGATCAAATCCCTGAACTTTGACGCTGTTGACGCGCTCGAAGCGAACCCCACAGCGGCGCCGCTCGAAGTCTCCCGTTTGCGCGGCATGCGGAGACTCCGCCAATTTCTGCCAATCGAAGCGGTTGGCTATTCCGACGAAACGTTTTTCCTTGGGGAGATATGTTAGATCTCCGACGCGCAGAACCGCGTCTTGCAGTTGAGCCGAGATGACGCCGAGATCTTCCGTATCGAAGGCGATGAGCTTGAGGTCCGGCATCAGTGTCGAATGTCTCCGCTGGGCAGCCTGAGAGGCTTTTATCGCAGAGTGTTACAAATACATCCCGAAAGCTGCAACTTCGAGCCGGTGCCTCAGCTGCTGCCTATGCGCTCTATATCCGCCCCGCAGGCACCGAGCTTTCGTTCGAGCTGTTCAAACCCTCTGTCCAGATGGTAAACCCGGTTTATGGTCGTCTCGCCCTCTCCGGCGAGCCCGGCGATGACGAGCGAAACCGACGCCCTGAGATCGGTCGCCATGACCGGCGCGCCCTTCAGTGTCTTCACGCCGTTGATCGTCGCCGTATCGCCATGGAGCTGAATGTCGGCGCCAAGACGGGCCAACTCTTGCACATGCATGAAACGGTTTTCAAAAATCGTTTCGCGAATGACGCTGGTGCCCGACGCGCGCGTCAAAAGCGCCATGAGTTGCGCCTGCAGGTCTGTCGGGAAACCGGGGAAAGGCTCGGTCTCGACCGATACCGGAGCAATGCCGCCGCCGTTCCTGAGAACCCTGACGCCCGTTTCCGTCTCTTGGATAGATGTTCCGGTGCTCGCGAGAACCTCGAGCGCCGTCTTGAGATCGTGAAGGCGCGCGCCATCGAGCGTCACGTCGCCGCCCGTCGCGGCAACCGCCATCGCATATGTGCCGGTTTCGATACGATCGGGCAGCACCGTGTGCACCGCGCCTTCGAGGCGGTCGCGCCCCTGGATCCGGAGGGTCGACGTGCCGATGCCATCCACCGTCGCACCCATCTTGCTGAGGCAGAGTGCGACGTCGCCGATCTCGGGCTCGCGTGCCGCGTTCTCGATAACGGTTTCGCCCTTGGCCAAAGCCGCGGCCAGCAAAACGTTGTGCGTGGCCCCGACCGACACTTTCGGGAACACGATGCGCGCGCCGTGCAGTCCCTTCGGCGCCCGCGCGATGACATAACCGGCATCGATGTCGATTTCCGCACCGAGCGCCTTCAGTCCCATCAGATGCAAATCGACCGGCCGCGTGCCGATCGCGCAACCGCCCGGCAGCGACACCTTCGCTTCGTGCATGCGCGCGACGAGCGGTCCGAGCACCCAGAAGCTCGCCCGCATCCTCGAAACCATCTCGTAGGGCGCCGTCGTATCGACAATATCGCGCGCCGTGAGATGGATAGTGTCGCCGAGATGGCTGGTGGGGCCGGGCCTCTTCCCGTCAACCGCGAGATCGACCCCGTGATTGCGCAGAATGCGCACCAGGAGATTGACGTCCGCCAGATTGGGGACGTTCTTGAGCGTCAGGCGGTCTTCGGTCAGAAGGCTCGCGATTAGCAGCGGTAATGCCGCGTTCTTGGCCCCGGAAATCGGAATTGTACCGCGTAGCGGTTTGCCGCCGACGATTTTGATCCGATCCATGTAAGCCTATTGTCTCCGGATGATGAAAACGGAAGCGAATCTCGTTCCCGCTTTGAGCAGAGGGGTGATTAAAGGCTGCCCGCCCTCATCGGCAAGCGGCTTTTACGACAGGGGAGACTAGGGTTCGTTCTTGTCCGGAGGAGGATCGCCGCCCTCTCCGCCCTGGCGCCGGGCCGCGGCCTTGCGCCGCTTCAAGTTTGCCCTGAGCTCTTCTGCGAGCCGGTCCTGACGCGTGGGCTTGCTGGCACCTTTCCCGGTAGCCGCATTTCCTGGGCGCTTTGGCTGAAAATTGCCCGTCATGACCTGTCTTTCGCCCTTCAGAATGCGTCGCCGGGTTCAATTTTAGCGTGCCGTCCCCGACGGCTGGCAGCTTGGCTTTCCGTCTTGCTCCCCGTCAAGCCTTGTGGCAGTGTCCGCCCGCCCGAAGCAGGAGCGTCCTGACGCGACGCCCCGTGCATGTCCGATTCTTCGAGGCATTCGCCTTCAGCTGCCGTAGCTCAGTGGTAGAGCACTCCCTTGGTAAGGGAGAGGTCGAGAGTTCAATCCCCTCCGGCAGCACCATCAATTTCCCTTTTAAAATCAATACGCACCAATCCAAAGATTCGGCTCATCCACGGCGCAAAGCCCTAGATGCTCCGTGCTCGCCAGATCATTGCTATTGCTCTGGCATCCCCGCGACGCGCAATCCGTCCGAGAAGATAGCGAGGTCTTTCTGGCGGCGAATGGGTAGCCAATCCTTCAGATTCGAAATGCGGATCGAGGGATCGAGCTCGCGAAGTTGGGCCATTGCCTGTTGGGCTTCGGTGATACGCCCGGAAAGCGCGCGGGTTGCCGCGATGAGCCCGACCACCATGAGAAAGCTCGGCAGGTTCCTGTAAGACAATTCCGCCCAATGAGATGCGGCCTCGATGCGCCCCGCAAAGAGATGCGCCATTCCGATACCGGCCTGCATGCGATAGAGTTCGGGATCCAGCGGATTGAGCCGCATGGCGCGTTCGAAATGCGCTATGGCGCTCTCGCTCTCACCATGCCACGTCCTGAGGAAGCCCCCGAGAAACCACGCAGACGCAAGATTGGGATTGAGAAAGACCGCACGATCGAGAAGGGCAATCCCCGCGTCGAGATCGCCCGCAAGATGTGCCAGAGCATGCGCGCCGCGTGTAAGCGCTACAGCGTCATCGCGTCCCAATTCGACGGCGCGACGTGCCAGCCGCGCACCCTCGTCAATTTCCGCGTCGCGATCCGCACACCAGCCATTGATCTTGCGCCAGAAATAGCACCAGCCCGCCATGGCGTGGGCAGCCGCATAATCGGGGTCGAGCTCGATACTTTTTTGGAACAGCGGTAGTGCCAGCTCAATCGATTCGCGCGTCCCCCGATGCACATGGGCGAGGCCACGCAGGTAGAAGTCATAGGCATTGAGGCTGCCGGTCGGCTTGCGCTTTGCGCGTTCGATCTCGGCGAGTTCGACGCGTGGGGCAATAGCTCCGGCAACCCCGGCCGCGATGCGATCCTGAAGCTCGAATATGTCGTCGAGCGTTCCTTCAAAACGCTCCGCCCAGAGCTGAGCACCGGTCGTTGCATCAATGAGCTGGCCGGTGATGCGAACGCGGCCGGCCGCCTTGCGCATGCTGCCTTCCAGTACATAACCAACGCCGAGTTCCCGTCCGACCTGCTTTATGTCGAACGCGCAGTCGCGATAAATGAAGCTCGAGTTTCTGGCGATTACGAATAGCCAGCGCACACGAGATAGCGCTGTGATGATTTCCTCCACGACGCCGTCCGCGAAATACGCCTGCTCTGGGTCGCCACACAAGCTTTGAAAGGGCAGAACTGCGATCGAGGGCTTGACCGGAGGAGTGCTCTCGGGAAGCGCAAGATCAATGGGTAAATCCGAGGGAAGCGTCGAGGCGCCGTTTGCGGTATTCGCTTCTTTCACATCGCCGATAAAGCGAAATCCCTTGCGCGGGACCGTCCTGACTAGCTGCTGCGCGTCTCCGGTATCGCCAATCGCTCGGCGCACGGCATTGATATGACTGGTGACCGTCGATTCCGAAACAATGCGCCCGTCCCAGACGGCATCGAGCAAATCATCTTTGCTCACGACGCGATCGCGGTTGCGGACGAGGAACAGGAGGAGATCGAAGACTTGCGGACCGACGGCGACCGCTTCGGAGGCGCGCGTCAACTCCCGCCGTTCGGGATCGAGCACACAATCCCTGAAAAGAAAACGCACGTGACGGCTCCATCCGACGCGGACAACGCTCACTTTTGCCGGTGTCGATAGCACAGGTTCACGAAAAAGGGCGAGCGGCCGCTTGGACGCATTTTCAAGGAAAACTCAAGCCCGCTTCAAGGTCGCCGCAAAGTCATTACCGCCGCAAATCGGCATTCTCTCCAAACGACGCCGTCACATGTGCTGCGTTCAAGTTGGAAAGAATTAATGAAAATCGTTGTTATCGGCGGAAGCGGCCTCATCGGGTCGAAGCTCATTCGCCATCTCAAAGCAGAAGGTCATGAGACGGTTGCCGCGTCACCCAATACCGGCGTCAACACCATAACGCGCGAAGGGCTGGCCGAGGCAGTGTCCGGCGCGCAAGTGGTCGTCGACGTTGCCAATTCGCCTTCGTTTGAAGACAAGGCCGTTCTCGAATTCTTCGAAACGTCGGGACGTAATCTGCTTGCCGCCGAGGCCGCAGCCGGCGTCGGGCATCACTTGGCATTATCGGTCGTCGGCACCGACCGCCTTCCCGAAAGCGGCTATCTTCGCGCCAAAGTCGCTCAGGAAGCGCTGATCAGAGCCTCAAAAATTCCCTTCACGATTCTGCGGTCGACGCAGTTTTTCGAGTTCGTCGGTGCAATTACGCAGTCGGCCACCAAGGGTAGCGACGTCCATTTATCCCCGGCCTTCCTGCAACCCATTTCCTCCGACGATGTGGCAGCCGCTCTGGCGGAGCTTACCGTCGGAAAGCCCGTGAACGGCATCGTCGAGGTGGCTGGCCCCGAGAAGATCCCTCTCGACGAAATCGCCCGTCGGTATCTCACCGCGACAGGCGACGGGCGGCACGTGATCGCCGACGTTCATGCGCGCTACTTCGGAACCGAACTCAACGATAAATCTTTGACGCCCGGAGCCAACCCAATCCTCGGCAGTATTCGGTTCGAGGACTGGCTACAGGCGCAGCGGTCCGCGACCTAGACACTCGTGCCGCGCATTCTCCACGAGGAGGCCAATCAACATGCTGAAATCGATTTCTCTCGGTGTTGCGTTCGCGCTCGGAATAGCGGCGATAGCGAACGGCATCTTCATGCTTGTCGCGCCGGAAAATTGGTACTTTGCCGTTCCCGGCGTGACGGCGACCGGGCCGTTCAACCAGCACTTCGTGCGCGATATCGGTTTGATCTTCCTCCTCATCGGCGGGGCTTTTCTCCTGGGAATTGCGAGGCCTGATCTTCGCATCGCGCTCTGGGGCGCCCCGTCTCTCTGGCTCGCGGGGCACGCGCTCTTTCACCTTTGGGAAGTGGCCGTCGGCATCTGCTCGGCTTCCGTCATTCCGCGGGACTTTCCGGCGGTGACCTTGCCCGCAATCCTCGGTCTCTCGATCACAGCGTGGGCAATCGCCGAGAGCCGTCGGCATTCGGAGCAAGTGAGCGACACGTGAGCAGCGATCAATGCGTGGCGACCACGCGCCCCTAGCCTTTGAAAGGCCGCCTGAGAATTCAGGAAAGCCGCCGCGTTTCTGTCCTCGGAAGCGGAGGCAGAGATGATTGCAACGCTCAGCAGGAGACAAACATGAACATAAACATTGCCTCACGCCCCGGCAGATCAGAGCCCGACGAATTGGTTCCGTCGCGCTACGCGGTGCGGGTCGGCGACATTGACGTATTGGTGGTCAGCGATGGCGTGCTACCGCTGCCAACCACAATGTTAGGACACAACGCCGACCCGGCCGTCCGGGCCGCCTGGCTGAAGGACATGTTCCTGCCGCCGGACGCTTTCGACTGGGCGCTGAACGTGGTCGTCGTACGTAGCGGCGACAAGACCATCCTGATCGATGCTGGATTGGGAGCCGATCCGGACTTGCACTTGCCGCGGGCCGGACAGTTGGTCAAACGACTTGAGGCCGCCGGCATCGACCTTGCGTCCGTGACCGATCTGGTGCTGACCCACATGCACATGGACCACATTGGCGGGCTCCTCGTCGATGGGATCAAGGACCGGCTGCGTCCGGACCTGCAGATCCACGTGGCGGCCGCCGAGGTCAAATTCTGGGAGTTCCCCGACTTCTCCCACACCGCCATGCCGCCGGGGTTTCCGGACGCGCTTCGGTCCGCCGCCAAGCGGTTCGCGAAAGAATACCATAACCATCTGCGGCAGTTCGATGAGGAGCACGAGGTTGCACCGGGCGTCGTCGTCCGTCGAACCGGCGGCCATACCCCTGGGCACAGCGTGGTCCGCCTGTCATCGGGTGGTGAAGCGTTGACGTTCGCTGGTGACGCCGTGTTTGCGGTCGGATTCGATCAGCCCGAGTGGCATAACGGTTTCGAACACGACCCAGAGGAGGCAGCGCGCGTTCGGGTCCGTCTTTTGCGGGAGTTGGCTGAGACAGGCGAGATGTTGGTGGCCACGCACCTGCCGTTCCCGTCCGTCGGTCGGGTCGCGGTCGACGGTGACGCCTTCCGTTGGGTCCCCGTCTTCTGGGACTACTAATCGCTTATTGGAGTAAAATCCGAACGAGGGCGTGTACTCTTACCATTAATGAGTACGCGCCCTCGCCTTCATCAAGCCGGCACTCAGCGACTTAGGATCCAGAAGATAAGGCTCAGGATTACGCTCACGAGCAGAGACGTCCCCAAGGGCAAGTAGAAGTGGAAGTTGCCCCGCTCGATGACGATGTCTCCAGGCAACCGCCCAAACCCGACCTTCTCGATCACCGGCCAGAGAAGCCCGATGACGACAAGCAGCACTCCGACAATGATCAGCAGCCGAGACATCCAGCGTTCATCGCTCTCAAACGACTATTGAACTAAGAATGGGGGAGTGAGTTTCATCCCGCAAGTTCTCTCCAGGGCCGGCGGCCAGGGACAGGCGACATGTATTCCAGTCAAATGAACTACCTGCCTTTAACCCCGCCGTTTTTCGTTTTCCTCGTTGCGGTATTTGTCGCGCTCATCATTTTACTACAGTTGCAACTGTTACACTTCGCATATGTACGGCTCGGTATCAGTTCTCGCGTAGCGCTGCTGCTGCTGCTCGTCTCACTCGTCGGCAGCTACATCAACATCCCAGTCGCGCATCTGCCGGAAGAGCAGGTCGTGACTCCTCAGGAGATTGATTTCTTCGGGATGCGCTATGTCGTGCCTGAAGTCGCCGACTGGCCAGGAACCGTCATAGCTGTGAACGTCGGAGGCGCCCTCGTGCCCTGCCTCCTATCGCTATATCTGCTGATCAAGAACAACCTTTGGATTCGGGCGAGCATCGCCACCGCTCTCGTCGCAGCCGTCTGCTACATGATCGCGACGCCCGTGGAAGGCTTCGGAATTTCCATTCCCGCATTTGTTCCCCCGATCGTCACGACGATCGTCGTGATGATGATTGCCGATCGGAACGTCGCAGCCGTCGCCTATATCAGCGGCAGCCTGGGCACGCTCATCGGCGCCGACCTTCTCAATCTCACCAATTTGCAAGCGATGGGAGCGCCTGTCGTATCGATTGGCGGTGCCGGAACGTTCGACGGCATTTTTCTGACAGGCATCCTGTCGGTGATCTTCGCGAGCTTCGTTGTGCGCAGATAGGGCGTCCTCGGCGGCCCGAGGCGCGCTCACATCTTCGCTTTGAGGATGAACGTTTTTCGCAAGCTGAATGGAGGCCATGACCTTGGCGTCCGGGACAGGTCAACGAATCTTTCTCACAGGCGCCACAGGCTTTATTGGCGCGTACGTCCTCCGCGCGGCAATCGCCACAGGCCACGAAGTCGATGCGCTGAGCAGATCGAAAAGCAACGCTGATGCCCTTATCTCGCCGGGCGTAAAGGTCATCGCCGGCGACCTGTCCGACAGAGAAGGCGCATGGCGGGAAGCCGTGCGCAAGGCAGACGCCGTCATCCATCTCGCGCAGCCTCAGACATTCGGCGGCCGCGTCACCAAGGAACGCGCGAGACAGTACTGCCTCCGCCGGCTCGACATGGATCGCGCTCTGTTCGAAGCCATCGACCCCGCGAAGACACGGCAGATCGTCTACGTCGCCGGCACCAGCTATTATGGGGACTGCGGACCGGAAATCCGCAACGAGACCGCGGTTCCTCATCCGCGAGGATGGGGACCCTATCTCGCTCCAGCTATCGAATCCCTGCCGGATTACGTCGCACGCGGACTACCGATCGTCGCCGCGTTCCCGGGCTGGGTTTATGGCCCCGGCTCCTGGTTCGCGCAGTACGTGCTCGAACCGCTCCGGGACGGCAGACCTGTCTACGGCCTCCAAGGTCCTCCCCGCTACACATCTCCGGTACACGTCGAGGACTGTGCCCGCGCCCTTCTTCATCTGACCGGCCATGGTGAGATAGGAAGCCGCTATTTCATCGTCGACGACCTGCCCGTTCCGGGCGAGCGATTGGCCGAGATCGCGGCGAAGGCATTGGGCGTCCGAGGGCACGGCCGCAAGTTGCCATTCGCTCTGCTGAAGCTTCTGTCCGGCCATGTCATCGCCGACAGCCTGGCTTATGAAAACCGGCTTTCAAACCATCGGCTGAAATCCACCGGATTTTCGTTCGCTTTTCCATCCTGCGAAGAAGGCGTCCCAAATGCCGTTCAGCAATGGCTGATCAACCAATCGGATCGCAATCGTTAGGAATGGCGGCAATCCAATTGTAGAGTGGCGCCGAATTCATTCGTGAGCGGCTAGTCCATGCTCTCAGACCTTATCGGCCTGCCGCAGATAATCGCGCTGCTCGTTCTCCTCCAAAGGGGAGCCGAGGAGCTTTACTCGGCCCGCAACACGCGGGCGTTGATCGCAGCCGGCGCCAAGGAAGCGGGCCGATCCTATTATCCGGTCGTCGCGACGACGCATCTCGCCTGGATCGCGAGCATCTTTTTTCTGATCCCCCCGACCGCGACAGCGTCCTATGTTTTGGCGGCGATCTATATTGCTCTCCAAGGCGTCCGCTATTGGGTCATCGGTACGCTCGGACGATTTTGGACGCACCGCATCTTTACGCTCGAAGGCGCGCCGGTCACTCTCCGCGGCCCCTATCGATATCTTCGTCATCCCAATTACGCGGTCACGATTGCCGAGACGTTTCTGCTGCCGGCCGTCTTTGGCGCCTTGGCCGTCGGCATCATCATGGGCGCGGTCTGGACCGCGGTTCTAGCGTACAAGATCGAACTCGAGGACGACGCTCTTTCGGTTCGGCGCGCGCTTTCCGAGCAAGCCGTTGCGACACAGCGAACCGAGACCTGACGATGTGCCCATCAGCGGCACGACAGCGGACGCCATAGCCGTCGGCGGCGGTTTGGCAGGTTCCGCATTCGCCCTCGAACTCGCACGCAATGGCGCAAGCGCGATGATATTTGAGCGCATGCGCGGCCCACATCACAAAGTTTGCGGCGAATTCCTAAGCGACCGCGCACAAGCACTGCTGCACTATCTCGGTATCAACGTCCCAGCTCTCGGCGGCAGTCCCGTCGAAACGCTCTGTCTCGCGAGCGGCGCGGCGCGTGCCAGCGCGCAGCTGCCCTTCGCGGCGGTCGGCATTTCGCGGCTTCTGCTTGATGAAGCGCTCCTGCAAGCAGCGCAACGCGCCGGCGCAAAGATCCATCGCGCGACATCGGTCGAACGGCTCGAAGCTTGCGGAGGCCGTGTTCGTGTTCAGACGGCAGGTGCGTCTTTCGAATGCCGTGCCGCAGCCCTTGCGAGCGGCAAGCACAACATACGCTGTCTTCCAAGACCCGATGCGCCGATGGTCGGCTTCAAAATGCATCTCCGCCCTGCGGAAGCAACGCGCGCGGCGCTGATGGATGTCGTCCATCTGATCGCATTTACAGGCGGCTACCTCGGGTTATGCATGATCGAGGAGGGAACGCTCTCGATGGCATGGATCGTGAGTTCCGATGTTCTGCAATCCGTCGGGACGAGCTGGACCGCCCAATCGGCCTATTTCGCGCGGCAATCCCCTTTCTTCGAAGAACTCACAAACGGCGCGACACCCGACTGGGAAAAGCCGCTCGCCGTCTCGGGACTGCCTTACGGCTTCATGCGGTCGGAGACGATCGCGGAGACGATCTACCCGGTCGGTGACCAATTAGCCGTAATCCCTTCATTCTCCGGCGACGGCACTGCCCTCGCTTTGGCATCGGGAATTGCCGCCGCGCAAGCCGTTCTCAAGGGCGAAGGCGCTTCTAGCTTTCAATTCCGCATGCTCGCGACCTGCAAGCCACAGTTTCGCCGTGCATTAATTATCGACCGGGTCATTGCCGACGCTCGCCTCCGCCGTGCCGGAATTGTGGGAGCCCGCCTGTTCCCCAGCATGGTGACGATGCTCGTCTCCGCGACACGCCTCAGCGGTCTCGACAGCTTGATAACGTCGGCGGACGCGCGAACCTAAAGATCGAGCGCCACGAAATAAGCCGAAAACCCTGGACCAAACGCCGCCAAAAGGTGCCGCCCCTTTTCGCCCGCGGTCATCGCTCGCTGCAAGATGAAGAGCGCCGTCGCCGACGACATGTTTCCGAAGTCGCGCAGCACACCCCAGGAATGCGCGAGCATCGACCTCTCGATGCCGAGCACCTCTTCCGCCGTTTCCAGCACCTTGCGTCCCCCCGGATGAAAAAGGAATCCTTTGAAGTCCGCGAGCGTCATACCGCTTCTGCCGACGAAGTCCTTCACCACCGGACCGAGATTGTTGCGCATCAACGTTGGAAGCTCCGGACTGAGCACGACCCCAAAGCCGTCGCCTTTGACATCCCATCCCATGATATGCCGCGTGTTCCGCCACGTGTGCTCACCGAACGTGCGCACAACCGGCCTATTGCAATTGCCGCCCTCACTCGCGCCATTTGCAGCTGTCCGCAGTACGACACCCGCCGCGCCGTCGCCGAACAAGGCTGCGGCAACGAACATCGCCATGCTCGGATCGTTGGGACGCGCGCAAAGGCTGCAGAGATCGACGGTAATGAAGAGTACGTTCCGCCCTGGCCGCCCTTGCGCAAATCGCGCCGCGCGGGCGAGCCCCGCGACGCCACCGCCACAGCCAAGTCCGAAAATCGGCAGCCGCTCGACGTTCGGTGAAAATGGCAGGCGGTTCATGAGAAGCGCGTCGAGACTGGGAATGGCGAGGCCCGTGATCGTATTGGTGACAAAGGCATCGATATCGCCGAGAGCCAGCCCCGCGCGGGCGGTTGCTTCGAGCGCGACCTGCTCAAGCAGGTCCAACGCATGCTTTTGAAAGACGTCCGTGCGCTCTTCCCACGTATGCGTTTGCCGGTACCAGTCCATCGGCTGGCAGGTGTAGCGATGCTCGATGCCCGTATTCGAAAAAAGCCCATGCATGCTCGCGAACTGCGGATAGATCAGCGCCGCATTGGCGAGCGCATCGCTCTGGCTGACCTTGAGGGGCGGGTTGGCGGACGCAATCGAAAGAATTTCAACCGGGAGCCCAAGGTCCGGCTTACGCACGTGCTTTGCGAAGTCAATCGGCAGCACTGTCATGGATCGTTCCCGTCGGTCGAAAACAGCGACGTGCCTGAACGCCGCCTGCGCCTGAATGACAATTAGGGCATTTCGAGATTCGCCGGCAAATCGGCTTTGTCAGCATGCTTACCTTGTACCTAAAATCCAATTCGCCTCGCCGTCATAACTTTGGCGACGCTTCGCGCCAGTCAGGCGAAATCTATTTATCCTTCAAAAGCAGACATCCGATGGCGTTTGCAAAATATCGTCAGTAGTGTGCGTTTTGAGCAATTCCAAACGCCTGGAGGATAATGACTGCGGTCTTCGCACGGGAGCGTAGCGTTAGTTATCAGGCATTTTTGCCGCCCAATGGCAATTGCGGGAATATTCCAGCAAGTGGCAAGGTCATGTGGAGGCGGAGACTCCGTTATGGTCTCATACGTCAATTCCACGAAGGCGACCGCGAATGGGTCATCCGCAAATCACGAAGACACTTCTGGAAGGGGGCGCTATGCTCAAGAGAGCTTTTCTCATGGCCGGATTGGCACTCTTCGGCAACGCGGCGCACGCGCAGGCGATTCCTTCGACATCGCGAGCGACGACCTATAACACTGTCGCGGTCGATGGCCTGAAGATCTTCTATCGCGAAGCTGGTCCACGTGATGCCCCGACCGTGCTGCTTCTGCATGGCTTCCCAACGTCATCGCGGATGTACGACACACTGATCCCAAAGCTCGCCGACCGCTATCACCTCGTTGCGCCGGACTATCCGGGCTTCGGCAATAGCGATGCACCATCAGCGGAAACATTTGCCTACACCTTCGACCATCTGGCAGCCGTGATCGGCGATTTCACAGAAAAGCTCGGCCTTGAGAGCTATGTATTGTTCATGCAGGATTATGGAGGTCCCATCGGATTTCGCCTTGCGCTTGCACATCCCGAGCGCGTTCGAGGCATGATCATTCAGAACGCGGTCGCTCATATCGAGGGGCTCGGCCCAGCGTGGGAAGCGCGCAAAGCCTATTGGCAGGATCGCGCGGCGAACGAGGCAAGCTTCATGTCGAGCTTCACATCGCTCGCTGCATGCAGGCAACGCCACGTCGGAGCGAGCCCGCACCCGGAACGATATAACCCCGATACGTGGACCGACGAGTTCGCATCGCTGTCGCGGCCCGGCCAGGATAGAATTCAGGCTGACCTCTTCTACGACTACCGCAACAACGTGGCGTCATACCCGAAGTGGCAGGCATGGCTACGCCAACATCAGCCGCCCATGCTCGTGGTGTGGGGAAAATATGACCCTTCATTTGCCGTGGCCGGCGCAGCCGCCTATGCGCGCGACGTACCAAACGCCGAGGTCCATATGCTTGACGCCGGCCACTTCGCTCTCGACGAAGCCGTCGACGAGATCGCGGACCTGGTCCGCGCGTTCCTCGCAAAACTGAACTGAGTAGGGATTGGCATGACGCCGGTGGCGCATTCCGAAGAGCTTTGAGCGGCACGCGGACCGTCGTGCTCACCGTGCCGCGCCAGGGGTCCGAAAAAACAGCAAGTCTTGCACTTGACTATTAATAGCAATCGGATCATCTGGCTGGGTGGCTGCCGTGATTTCTGGCGCCGCGATTTCGAAGGAACCCAAACCCTTGTCTGGCGACAGTAGTCGAATGCTTCGGCCGTTGCGGCTCGTGGCCTGACCTTGGGTCGGCTCACCACGATCCGTTGCAACGGCGGATCGAAAGGTGAGCCATGGAAAACATCCGCAGCGCCTCGGGTGACAACGTCGACCCGATTGTCTTGGTGGAGCTGCTTGAAGAGCACGACGCCGATATCGTCGCCCAGCTCAACGAGGTGGATCTCGAGACGGCAGGCTCGATACTCGCCGAATTGCCCCTCGATCGCGTTGTCGAAATTTTTGACCGTCCCGAGCTGACGCGCGCCGGCGACCTCATCCTCGAACTCCCCGACGAATTCGCCGGCCAAGTCCTGAAGGGCATGTCGGCGGACCGAGCGGCCGACACGCTGCGCCAGCTTGACCCACCCGACCAGACCAAGCTCCTGAGCCTGGTCGATTTCGAGACCGCCGCCTCTCTGAAACTGCTGCTGACCTATCCCGAGGGCACGGCCGGCAGCTTGATGACGACGGAGTTCGTCAGCGTTCCTTCGACCTTCACCGTGGCCGAGACGTTGAAGTTGATCCGCGAGGTTGAGCACACCCGCGAGACGATCTATGCTATCTACGTCCTCGATCCGCAATCCCGCGCGCTGGTGCAGACGGTGACGCTGCGCCAGCTGATCATGGGGCAGCCGGATCAGCCGATCCTCGAAGTTGCGCCTGACCGCGAACCCCTATGGGTCGGACCCGATACCGACCGCGAGGAAGTGGCGCGCCTCATCTCGATCCACGACCTTCTCGCCGTGCCCGTCCTCAATGCCCGGCAGCGCGTGCTGGGCATCGTGACCGTTGACGACGTCATCGACACGATCCTCGCCGAAAGTACGGAAGACGTCCAGAAGTTCGGCGGCGTCGAAGGCATCGCCGAGCCCTATCTTCAAATCAGCTTCGTCGAGATGATCCGCAAACGCGCCGGCTGGCTGTGCGCGCTCTTTCTCGGCGAAATGCTGACTGCCAGCGCCATGCAGCATTACTCGGACGAGCTGGAAAAAGCAGTTGTGCTCACCCTTTTCATTCCGCTCATCATGAGTTCCGGCGGCAATTCCGGTTCGCAGGCAACCTCGCTGCTCATTCGCGCACTCGCGCTCGGCCAGATTCGGCTGCGCGACTGGTGGCGTGTGGCCGTGAGGGAGATCCCGACAGGCGTGACGCTCGGAGCCATCCTGGGCGTCATCGGCATGGCCCGCATTACGCTATGGCAGAAGCTCGGCATCTTCGATTATGGCGAGCACTGGCAATTGGTGGCGTTGACGGTCGGATTGGGACTTGTCGGCATCGTGACCTTCGGCTCGCTGGCAGGCTCGATGCTGCCGTTCGTGCTGAAACGTCTGGGCTTCGACCCGGCAAGCGCCTCGGCCCCGTTCGTCGCGACACTGGTCGACGTTACCGGCTTGATGATCTATTTCAGTGTGGCACTTCTCGTTCTACGCGGCACCCTGCTTTGACTGCAAAAAAGCCAAGGGAGGCCCCAGATGACTATCTCCGGCGTTCTCCGGCATGCCCAAATTAACTGCGACAAGTCTCCAATATCGACAAACGCCACCGCGGCCCCATCTAGCGGCGGCAAGGTGGCGTTTGCGGTGTGGAATCCGATGGGTCTATAAGGGCAGTCATCGGCGTCTGTTGCCGTGACCGTTCCATCCAATAACAACCAGTGTTCTCAAATGAATTCAGAAAAGAAGCCGACGCGCGCCGAAGTTGAAGCGGCCGTCAAGACGATCATCCGCTGGACGGGCGATGACCCTTCACGCGACGGTCTGCAGGAAACACCGTCCCGCGTCGCGAAGGCACTTGAAGAATATTTCCGCGGCTACGACCAGGATCCGGAAGCCATTCTCCAGAAGACCTTCGAGGAGATCGAAGGCTACGACGAGATGATCGTGCTCCGCGGCATCCGCTTCGAAAGCCACTGCGAGCATCACATGGCGCCGATCATCGGTCACGCCTGGGTCGGCTATATTCCTGATGGCCGCGTCGTCGGCATCTCGAAGCTAGCCCGCGTCGTCGATGCTTACGCCAAGCGTCTTCAGATCCAGGAGAAGATGACCGCGCAGATCGCCAACACGATCCAGGACGTGCTGAAGCCGCAGGGCGTCGCCGTCGTGATCAAGGCCGAGCATCACTGCATGACGACGCGCGGCGTCCTTAAGCCAGGAACCGACATGGTGACGAGCCGCATGCTCGGCGCCTTCAGAGACAATCCGCTTACGCGTCAGGAATTCCTGGCGATTGTGACTGAGGACTCGAAGACGTCGTAACAGCGTCTTCCGGATAATCGACGCCAACGAGATAAAGTCCCGATGCGGGCGAAACTGGCCCGCACGCCTCGCGGTCGCGCGCGGCAAGCGCTGCCGCAAGATCGGCACGCGACCACTTCCCCTCGCCGACGAGTTTCAGGCTCCCGACCATCGACCGCACCTGATGGTGCAGGAACGACCGCGCCGAAACCTCGCACACGATCTCGTCTCCGAAACGTTTGATATCGAAAACGTCGAGCGTTTTCACCGGCGACTGCGCCTGGCATTGCGCCGCGCGGAATGTCGTAAAATCGTGCTTTCCGACAAGCGCCTGCGCCGCATCGTTCATCGCCTCGGCATCGAGATCGCGCATCGTCCACCAGACGCGGTTTTTATCGAGGATTGGCGGCGCGCGGCGTGTCAGCAAGCGATACCGGTAATGACGCTTCACCGCACTGAAGCGCGCGTCGAACGCGGCGTCCACGGCTTCCGACGCGACGATGCCGATCGGATGCGGACGCAGATGAAAATTCATCGCATCGCGAACGCGCGTGGCCGCCCACTCTTTCGTCAGATCGAAATGCGCGACCTGCCCCAGCGCATGAACCCCCGCATCGGTCCGTCCGGCGCCGCGCACACCGGCCGTTTCGCCGGTGAATTTTCGGATCGCGTCTTCGAGCAAGCCTTGGATCGATAGACCTTCGGCCTGCCGCTGCCAGCCGACAAAAGACGTGCCGTCGTATTCAATGGTAATGCGGTAGCGGGGCATCGGGCTCAGGTTGAAAAGCGGTTTCCGCCATCCCTAGCCTTTGCCGGGCAGCGCCTCAACGGCCCTTTGCTAAGGCGCGGGCTGAATTGCGTGCGGCTTGTCGTTCGACGGCCGGCGGTGCCGGAAATGCGTTTCATCGCGAGGCCCGCCGATATGGTAGAAACCCGGCCGCCACTGATAAGCCAGTCCCGATGCCGGCGTATGATAGAGACCATCGCCCGCGTAAGTATTGCCGCCATAACCACTGGCGCCCGCGGATGAACTCAGCCCATAGATGTTTGTGTCGCTGATGCTGAGCGACAGCGGCACCCGATCCGGATTGATGATCACGTAGCGATCCGGCGGCAAAGGCCGATAGACGCGAACGCCGTGCTCGAGCGTGACGACGGCCCCGTAATAGGGACGCGTCTCGATCCGGGTCGTGAAGCGATCCGCATTCGCGGACACCGCAAGCATGAAGATCGCAGAGCCGCCGATCGACAGAAAAAGCGCAAACTTTCGAAGCACGTCTGGTTCTCCGGACCGATGAATCGAACCGAGATTAACCGCACTGAGCAAAAGTCTCAGTGCCTTTCGCACCTATGATTAACAGCCAAGACGCGTTCCCTTCGGAAGTCGCGTCCCGCGAAGGAAATCCGCCGCAGCCATCGGTTGCTTTCCCGCCCGCTGCAATCTCTCAACGCGAATAGCCCCCGAGCCGCAGGCAATCGTCAGGCGGTCGTCGATGAGCGTACCGGGCTCCGCGCTACCGTTCGTTTCCACCGCCACCAGGACTCGGATCCGTTCAGGCTTGTTGCCGATCGAAATCTCGAACCACGCACCCGGATAGGGCGAAAGCCCCCGGATGTGATTAATGACTTCGTTGGCCGGACGCGAGAAATCGATGCGCGTCTCGCCCTTACCGATCTTCACGGCATAGGTCGCGCCGTCGCTGGACTGAGGCACACAGTCGATCTTTCCGGCTTCGATTTCGGCGAGCGCTTCGACCATGAGCTTGGCGCCCAACTGAGACAGCTCATCGTGCAGCTCCCCGGCCGTCATCCCGGGAGGAATGGCAACATCGCGGCCAAGACAGACCGGGCCCGTATCGAGCCCCTGCTCCATGCCCATGATGTTGACGGCCGTCACCGTGTCGCCCGCCATGATCGCGCGCTGGATAGGAGCAGCCCCGCGCCAACGCGGCAGCTTCGACGCATGGACATTGAAACACCCGAGCCGCGTCGCATCGAGCACCGCCTGCGGCAGCAGCAGCCCGTAGGCGACAACCACGGCCGCATCGGCCTGCAGCGCCGCGAACGCCTCACGATCGGCATCGTTTTTGAAGTTTACCGGCGTCCGGACTTCAATTCCCAGCGCCTCCGCACGGCGATGAACGGGCGATTTGACTTCCGCCATGCCCCGTCCCGCCGGCCTTGGCGGCTGGCTGTAGACGGCAATGACGCGATGCCCGGCCGCCGCGATCCCGTCGAGCACCGGCACGGAGAAATCCGGCGTCCCCATGAAGATGATATTGAGCGGCATGTCGCCCGTCTGTGTTGGCGCGCACGACAGCCCTTCGATCGGGTGGGCGCGCGCGGGATTCAGTCTCCGCCCGTCCGGACCTGCTTCTTGAACTTGCGGATGATGATGTCGCGCTTGAGGCGCGAAAGGAAATCGATGATCAGCTGCCCGTCGAGATGATCGATCTCGTGCTGAATGGCAGTCGCGAGCAGACCGTCCGCCTCCAGCTCCTGCTCTTTCCCGTTTCGATCGATGTAACGCACAGTCACCGTCGACGGCCGTTCGATCTCGACGCGAACGTCCGGAATGGAAAGGCAGCCCTCTTCGTGCACCCGCGTCGTCGAGCCGATGCCAATCAACTCTGGGTTCGCCATGGCGATCGGCCTCGCAGGCTCGCCGTCCTCCGCCGCATCGATGACGACGACCCGCTTCAGAATGCCGACCTGTACGGCGGCAAGCCCGACGCCGGGCGCGGCGTACATGGTCTCGAGCATGTCGTCCATCAGCTTGACGACGGCATCGTCCACACGCTCGACCGGATCGGAGATCTTGCGCAGGACGGGATCAGGGATGGTGATGATCGGAAGAACGGTCATACCGGTGACATATGAAAGCCTTGAGCGGCGGTCAATGGCGTGCGGCTCTATACCGTTGAGGTTTTGAATGCTCGGCACTGGGTCCCGCCTGCGCCGACGCCGCCAGCGCCTCCAGTGTCGCCTCCGGCGGGGTCCATCCGATCCGCCGCAAGAGCACGGGATCGACGAGGAGATCGCCTGTCAGCCGCTCGGCGAAATGCGGCTTCCCCACCATCCGGAGCAACGCCACGAGGGAAGCCTCGGGAACCGGGAGCAGCATCTCCGGCCGTCCCGAACCCCGGCGCAGCGCCCGAATGATTTCCGCTATTGTTAACGGGTCCGGATCGGCCACGCCAAAGATCGTGTTTTCGGCCGTCTGGGTCTGCAGCACGTATTGAATGGCGCTGAGCAGATTGCCGATGCTGAGCAGCGACCGGCGCGCCTTGAGCGCCCCGAATGGCAGCGGCACCGGCAACGCGGCGAGACGCATCAAGGCGCCCATGTTGCCTTTGACGCCGCCGCCGTAGACGAGCACGGGGCGCAGCATGGTCCAGTGCGTCGGCGATCCCTCGAGCGTCTGCGCAAGGATCGACTCGGCCGCGAGCTTCGACCGGCCATAGGCATCCGTCGGCGCGGATGGCGTCGCCTCCGTGACGACACCCGGATAAGTGACCCCGACTTGCGCGCGGATCGAGGACATGAGCACGAAACGCTTCACGCGCGCCGCCCGCGCGGCCCGGGCGAGCTGACGAGTTGCACCCACATTGATCGCCGTGTACGCCGCCTCGGGCAAATTCGCGCGCACATGAGACAAACCGGCGGCATGCACGACCGCATCGACGCCGCGCACGAGAAATTCGGCCGCGAACGACCGCGACATGTCACCGACCGCCACGCCCTCGACGCGCGGACTCTCGAACACGATCGGCTGCCGCGACGCCGCCCGGACGGTGTAACCCCGATCCGCAAGCGTCCTGACGACATGCTGGCCGATGAAGCCCGACGCGCCGGTCACGAGAATGCGCTGCGCAATGGCCAAGCCATTTCCCTCAAATATGTCGGCCGACGAGCCAACCGGCGCAAAAAGGACGTCCCCGGACGATCTAGAACTGCGTCGGCGAAAAGTGCAACGCCCAGTGAACCTAAAGCGCCAGCATTTTCCCGACTCGCGCGATCAACCGATATCCCGCCATTATGGCAATAAGACCGAACGCGACGCCGCCGATCATATTCCCCGCGAGCACGCCCTCGGCTCCGTCGAGATGCCCGCCGATCACCACGAACGGCACGGTTCCGAGCGTCGCGCGGCCCCAGTTCAGCAGCGTCGAGTAGTGAGCCTGCCCGAGCGTGTTGAATACGGCGCTCGTGATGAAAACCGTTCCGAGAAACACGAAAAGCGGCGACAGCCAGCGACAGAAGAAGACAATCAGTTCACGGGTCTCGGGTCCGGCCCGGAAAAGATCCGCGAGCGGATGCGCCACGGCCGCGAGGATGAGCCATGCGAGCCCCGTAAATGCCGCCATCGTCAACAGCGACAGCGTAAAGACATCTCGCATCCGTGACGGCGACCGCGCACCAAAGTTCTGCCCGAGGATCGGCCCGACCGTACCCGAAAGCGCGTATATCGCGCCGAATGCTACCGGCGTAATCCGCCCGATGATGGCCCACGCCGCAACCGCCGCGTCTCCATAGCTCGACATGGCGAGAGTGATGTAGCCATTGCCGACGGCCGGCGCGATGTTCGTCAGCACCGCCGGACCCGCAATGCGGCAGTAGGGCGGCGTATCTTGCTTGAGCGTCGCGATCTTCGGCCGGCCCATCAAGTCGTGCACCGCGACGACGCCATAGAGGCCGACGCACATGATTGCGATGCGTGCCAGAAGCGACGAGAGCACCGCACCCTCGAGCCCCATGCCGTAATGCACGATGAAAACGAGATCGAGGATCGTGTTCACGATGGCGCCGGACAGCGTCACAAACATCGCCCGCCGTGCGTCTCCGACCGAACGCAGCACCGCCGCCGACGTCATGCCGAGCGACAGGAGAGGCAGCGTCGGCACCAGGACGAGAAGATAGAACCGTGCGAGCTCGAAGGTCCTGCCGCTCGCGCCAAGCAGCTCGAGCAGCGGCCGGATCGCGAGCCAGATCGCGACACTCGCGATGACCGAAAAAAGAAACGATAGCACGTGCGCATTCGCTGATAACCGGCGCGCACGAACACGCCGCCGCGCCCCGAGCGCAGGCGCAATCAGCGACGTCGCCGCAATCGACAGACCGATCCCGATCGAAGTCGAAAAGAAGAGAACCGAACTCGCATAACCGAGCGCCGCGACGATCGCCTCATCGCCGAGACGCGACAGAAAATAGATGTTCGCGAGATCGCCGATGAAGATCGCCATCAGCCCGACGGCGCCCGCCGCCGTCATCGACAGAATGTGCCCGAGCAGCGAGCCGGTGACAAACCGCGGACCTTCGTTTCGACGACTGACCTCGACTTCGGTCATGCGTTTGACATCTCCTGACCTCTTTGCAGTCGTCATCCCGGCGAAGGCCGGGATCCGTCCAGGCCTGTTATGGGCCGATCCTTCAGACTTGGATGGATCCCCGCCTACGCGGGGATGACGGTGCTGAAAGCGTTATTTCTTATAATTTGCGCCGCGCCTTGAACGCGGCTGCGAGCGTGCCGTCGTCGAGATAATCGAGTTCGCCGCCGATCGGAACACCTTGCGCGAGGCGCGATACCGTAACGTCTGCCGACGCGAGTTGATCCGAGATGAAATGCGCCGTCGACTGACCTTCGACGGTGGCGTTGAGCGCCAGCAAAATTTCCTTCACGTCCGGCGACCGTGCCCGGCTGACGAGGTTCGCGATGTTGAGCTTGTCCGGTCCGACCCCATCGAGCGGCGACAGGTGTCCGCCGAGCACATGATATTGCGCCGATACGACACCCGCGCGCTCGAGTGCCCAGAGATCGCCGACTTCTTCGACGACCACGATCAAACTCTGATCGCGGCGCGGATCGGCACAGATACTGCACGGAGAAACCGTATCGAGATTGCCGCACACGGGGCATTCGGCGATCTTCGCGATGGCCTGCTGCAAAGCTTCCGACAACGGAACGAGTAGCTCATTGCGCCGCTTCAACAGAGACAGAACGGCTTTGCGCGACGAACGCGGACCAAGCCCTGGCAATCGCGCCAAGAGCTGCACCAGACGCTCGATTTCGGGACCTGCCGTTTTGCGTGACATGCTCTCAATTCATAATGCGGCGGCGAGCGCGACCTTTTTCGTCATCCTCGAACGGCAAGCCTGCGAGCCGTTCGGGGATTCAGCGCAAAACTGCCGAAGGCTCGATACAGCCTTTGCGCCTCCGGCGAATCTTACGCTGGATCCCCGACCATCATTCGCTTCGCTCATTCGGTCGAGGATGACGGGAGTGAAAAAAATCAAAAGAGCTTCATTCCCGGCGGCAACGGAAGCCCGCCGGTAATCTCGGACATTTTGGTCTGCATGATGCTATCGACCTTGGCGCGCGCGTCGGCCGCCGCAGCCACGATCAGATCCTCGAGAATCTCGACTTCGTCCGGCTTCATCAGGCTCGGATCGATGCGCACGCGCTTGACTTCGCCTCTGCCGTCGACAGTCAGATGCACAAGCCCGCCACCCGACTGGCCTTCGATTTCGGACTTGGCGAGATCGTCCTGCATCTCCTTGAGGCGAGCCTGCATCTGGCCCACCTGTTTCATCATTCCCATCAGGTCTTTCATAGTCTTCCTCGCGGCAACATGCCGAAATCTAAAAAATCGTGGCGAGCTTTAGACCGCTTCGCTCTCGCTGTCCGTATCTGTCTCACGCACAGCGATTCGCCGCACCTCGGCAATCTTCGCATCGGGAAATGCTTCGAGCACGGCGCGCACGGCCGGATGAGCTTTGAGCGATTCGAGCTCGGCCGCTTCGTGTTGTCTGCGCACGACGCCGACCGGGAGAGCGCCCGCTTCCTTCGACACAAGAATGACCCAGCGCCGGTTCGTCCAGGCGTTGAGTTTCTCGCGCAGCTCGTTGGGAAGTTCCTGAGGCGCCTCGGGCAAAAGATAAAGATCGATCGATCCGGCAACCGCATCAAATTTGACGAGGCTCACATGATCTTCGAGATGGATCGTGAGCTTCACGTCGCGCTTCGCGCTCGCAAGCGCGATGACCTCGGGGAACGACCTCGGATTTGCGGCAAGAAGCGGACTGGAACCTTCTCCATCGTCATCATCGCCGCCGATCGGCTCGCCGTCGTCGAATTCGAATGCGTCCCCCGCCTCATCGTCGAAGCTTTCGGCAACCGGTGCCGCGGCGCGCGAATTGAGCGGCACACGCTGATCGGCCGTGCCGCCACCGTCACCTGCGGGGAGCGCCGGACGCCGCGCCGGTACCGCGCCGCCGCCCAGCGCCCGGATCAATTCATCCGGCGTCGGAAGATCGGACGTATAGGCGAGGCGAATCAGCAGCATCTCGGCCGCGACGCGCGGATTGGGCGCCCGTGCCGTCTCCTCAAAACCCTTGATCAGCATTTGCCAGGCACGCGACAGGTACGGCATCGACAGCCGCGCTGAGAGGTCTTTCAGCCGCGTTTTTTCTTCCGCCGTCAGCCCTTCGCCCGCAGGCTCTTCGCCGACCGCTTTGACACGTGCGATCGCATGCACCGCTTCGGCAAGATCGGACACGATCTCGGTCGCTTCGGCGCCGTCACGATGCAGCGATGCAAGGCCCGCGAGCGCACCCGCGACGTCGCCACGGAAGAGACTTTCGGCAAGATCGAAAATGCGCGCGCGATCGGCGAGCCCAAGCATGTCGCGCACCTTGGCGGCGGTGACGTGCCCCTCGCCCATCGCAATCGCTTGATCGAGAATCGAGAGGCCGTCGCGAACGGAGCCTTCCGCAGCTCGTGCAATTAATTGCAAAGAATCGGCATCGGCGCTCGCACCTTCCGCGCCGACGATTTTCTGGAAATGCTCGGCGAGAACCGGCTGCTCGACGCGACGCAGATCAAAACGCTGGCAGCGTGACAGCACCGTCACCGGGACTTTGCGGATTTCCGTCGTCGCGAAAATGAAACGGACATGCGCCGGAGGTTCTTCGAGCGTCTTCAGGAGCGCGTTGAACGCGCCCTTCGACAGCATGTGAACCTCGTCGATGAGGAAGACTTTGGTGCGCGCAACGAGCGGCGTGTACTGCGAACTCTCGATGATCTCGCGGATGTTATCGACGCCGGTATTCGACGCGGCGTCCATTTCGAGCACGTCTGGATGACGGCCCTCCATGATGTCTTTGCAATGAACGCCGAGACCCGGCATGTCGATCGTCGGCTTGTCGTAGCCGGGCGCTTCGTAGTTGAGCGCGCGCGCCAGAATGCGCGCCGTCGTCGTCTTGCCGACGCCGCGCACGCCTGTCAGCATGTAGCCCTGGGCGATCCTGCCCGACGCAAAGGCGTTCCGGAGCGTCGTCACCATGGCCGACTGGCCGATCAGATCGTCGAACGTCGCCGGACGATACTTGCGCGCGAGCACGACATAAGGCTTCGCGGGCTCTGCGCCGCCAGAAACCTCAACGCCGTCCGACGCGTCTGATTTTTTCTTTGCCATGATCCCTGGATCGAACCTTTCGCCCGGAAGGGGCGAGGGAGCAAGGCGACCCGCGCCAAGACTCGTGTAGGAGACCGCGCCCACGCAGAGGGCCACCGGCCCGTGAGCGCAAATATGCAACTATAAAGGCTGGCGAACGACCCGACTTCTGATCGTTAGGGCTGCTTCCTTCCGGACCTGACCCGGTTGGCGACGAATTCGTCCGCCGCCAGCCCGCGCTTATAATGGGCCGGGCAGCCGAAAAGTACAACCCTTTGCTCAACAGGCATTTCTTGGATCGGACGAGCCAAGATGTCCCGGAACTTCAATCTGCTTGCGGCCCGGGCGGACCGAATTCCGAGGCACGAGCCTACCTTATCGCGAACATGTCGCGGGACAACAAATCCCTCGTTGGCAGCGACCTACCGGACGAGCGCTAAAATGGATCTATTCGGCGGATCGTCTTAGCTCGGACGCTTGATCGGCACGAGTCCGCTCGCGGCAAGTTCCCGCGCTTCTTGCCGGAAGGGACTCGCCGGATAGGTGCCGAAAATCTTCGTCTGCGTCGAGAAAAAGGACAGCTCCTCGAGCGCCAGCTGCACCGGCCGGTCAACGGGATGGCCCTCGATGTCGGCAATGAACATCGTGGCGTTGAAGGTGCCCTCTTCCTGATAGCTCTCGAGCTTCGTCATGTTGACGCCGTTCGTCGCGAAGCCGCCGAGCGCCTTGTAGAGCGCCGCGGGCACGTTGCGCACACGGAAGAGGAAGGTGGTCATGACGGGACCGTTGCCCGGCTCCGCATCGTCGGGCTCCTTCGCGAAGATGACGAAGCGCGTCGTGTTGTGTTCCTGGTCCTCGACGTCGCTCTTCAGGATCTTCAATCCGTAGATCTCGGCAGCCAGCCGCGACGCGATCGCCGCCGTCGTGAGATCGTCGCTCTCCGCCACCAGCCGGGCCGAGCCTGCGGTGTCCGCCTCGGGAACCGGCTTCAGGCCAAGTTGTCGCAGTGTATTCCTGCATTGGCCGAGTGCCTGCGTGTGGCTCATGACCCGCTTGATCGTCGCCAAGCTGGCATCGGGCTTCGCCATCAACTGATGACGAACGCGAAGAAAATGTTCGCCGACAATGTAAAGACCAGAATCCGGCAAGAGATGGTGGATGTCGGCGACACGGCCGGCAACCGAGTTCTCGACCGGAATCATCGCATACCGCGCTTCCCCGCCGCTGACCGCCGCCAGCGCATCCTCGAACGTCGGATAGGCGACGCTCTCAAAGCCCGGATAGACCTCGCGCGCCGCGAGATGCGAATTCGCCCCCGGCTCACCCTGGTACGAGATTTTTGCGGCTCCGGTGCCGGAACCTGGTTGTTTTGTCATTGTCGTTCGATTGTCCGGGAGAAGAAATACTATGGCGCGATGAGGCGGCGGGCGCGCTCAAGGTCGGCGGGAGTATCGACACCGAGGGGAACTGTGTCAACGATCGCGACGTCGATGCGCATTTGTGCCTCAAGTGCCCGTAACTGCTCAAGTTTTTCCCGCCGCTCGAGTGTCCCCGGCGGCAGCGACACGAAGCGCTCGAGACTGTCGCGGCGGTAGGCGTAGATGCCGATGTGATGAAAGAGCGGCCCTTCGCCATGGGGCGCCGTCGCCCGCGTGAAATAAAGGGCCCGGAGCCGGTTCTCGCCGATCGGCGTGCCGACGACCTTCACGACATTCGGATTGCCGCGCTCCTCTTCGTCCGAAATGACGGCGGCAAGCGTCGCGATATCTGTGTCGCCCGTTGCGAGCGGCGCAATGCATTCCGTGACAAGCAAGGGGTCGAGCGTCGGCAAATCGCCCTGCAGATTGACGATAATCCCAGCCTTTCGGCCCGGATCGATCGCCATCAGCGCCTCGTGAATGCGATCGGAACCCGACGCATGATCGGCGCGGGTCATCACCGCTTCGCCACCCGCCGCCTTCACCGCTTGCAAAATCTCCGCACTGTCGGTCGCGACGACGACGCGCCCGGCCTTGGCTTCCGTCGCACGCTGCCAGACGTGGACGATCATCGGCTTGCCGTGGATGTCCGCGAGCGGCTTTCCGGGAAGCCGCGTCGCCTGCATCCGGGCCGGTATGAGGATGAGAGTTTCTTGGGGCACTGCGTTCGAGTTCTTTTGTTCGGTGACAAATTGCCCCGATATCGCTATCGACATCGGAAAAAGCATCAACGCGCTTGCGAGGCAGGCCAGCTTATATACGGCAAATCGATCTCGTCACCTTGAATTGCGCGTCCTGGGGAAGACCAAGAGGGAGCCAAGGAATGGAAGGAATGGATAGTTTTGAATTCACAAAGATTGCGGGCGCCGTGCTGTCGGCCCTGCTTTTGATTTTCGGAACGAAGACGATCATCGAAATGAATGTCGGCCACGCGCCTGAAAAGCCGGGCTTCGTGCTGCCGGCCGCGGCCCCCGCCGAGGGCACCAAATCCGCTGAAGGCGCTGCGGCAAACGCGCCCGCCGCCGCAGGGGGTGGTGAGGAAGTTGTCGCACTTCTGGCGAAGGCAAACGCGGAAAACGGCAAGGCGATCTTCAAGAAGTGCCAGGCCTGCCACGTATCGGAAAAGGGCAAAGCGCCGACCGTCGGTCCGAACCTCTGGGACGTCGTCAATCGTCCCAAAGCGAGCTATCCCGGGTTCAATTATTCCGACGCGATGAAGAAAAAGGGCGGCGACTGGTCCTTCGTCGAGCTTGCGCATTTCCTGCACGGCCCCAAGACCTTCGTTCCCGGCACCAAAATGGTCTTCAACGGGCTTCCGTCTGCTTCTGATGAAGCGGATGTAATCGCCTATTTGGCAACCCTTGCAGATACCCCCGTTCCACTGCCAAAATGACGGCGTTGTAACTCGCTAAGGGTAGAAAACTTTGCGACCCTGCCAGGACACTTGGCAGGGTCGTTTCACGTCCGGCCGGCAGGCTTTATCCCCGGTCACAGACCCCATGTTAAGCTGCGACCGTCGTTGCGATTTGGAAGGACGAAACCGAATATGCAGATGCGCCTGACGCCGTTGATTGCTGCCGCGCTGGCGTTCTTGAGTTTCTCTCCGATCCCGAACCCGGCAAAGGCGGACGAGGCCCAATGCCATAACGCGATGTCGCTTGTCGGCGCCCCGAAATACGGACCGGACTTCAAGAATTTCGACTGGGTCAATCCCGATGCACCGAAAGGCGGTACGGTGCGCCAATGGGCGAACGGCACATTCGACACGCTGAACCCATTCTCCGACAAGGGCGTCAAAGCCGCCGGGCTGGGGCTAATCTACGATAGCCTCTTCACGCCGAGCCTCGACGAGCCGTCGACGCAATATGCGCTCATCGCCGAGTGCGCGACCTATCCGGATGATTTTTCGTCCGTGACGTTCAAGCTGCGCCCCGAAGCGAAGTCCCAGGACGGCCAGCCGATAACGCCAGAAGACGTGATCTTCTCGTTCGATGCGTTGAAGAAAGCCAATCCGTTTTACGCGTTCTACTACAAGAACGTCGCAAAAGCGGAGAAGACCGGCGACCATGAGGTGAAGTTCACGTTCGACACCAAAGGCAATCGCGAGTTGCCGATGATCGTCGGCGAGCTGAACATCGTGCCGAAGCATTATTGGGAAGGCAAGGACGCCAACGGCAATCAGCGCGACATCGGCAAGACCACAGTCGAACCGCCGCTCGGCAACGGCCCGTACAAAATCAAGTCGGTGGATGTCAGCCGCAAGATCATCTTCGAGCGCGTGCCTGACTATTGGGCGAAAGATCTGCCCGTCATGCGCGGCCAGCAGAATTTCGATAATCTCGAATTCACGTATTATCGCGATCGCACACCCGCGTTCGAAGACTTCAAGACCGGCAGCATCGATGTCTGGTTCGAGAACCAGGCGGCTGCCTGGGCGACACAGTACAATTTCGAGGCGCTGAAAAAGGGTCTCGTGAAGAAGGAGGCGATCCCGGTAAAGCGCGTCGCCCCGATGCAGGCCTTCGTATTCAACCTGCGGCGCAAGGAATTCCAGGATTCGCGCGTGCGCCAGGCGTTCAACCTGCTCTTCAATTTCGAGGAAGCAAACAAGAAGCTGTTCTTCAATCTCTATCAGCGCGTCGACAGCTATTTCGCGAACTCAGACCTCGCGGCGACGGGCCTGCCTGAGGGCCGCGAACTCGAGATCTTGAACGAGGTCAAAGACGAGGTTCCGCCGGAAGTCTTCACGACCGTGTGGAAGAACCCGGTCAATGAACAGGAAGGCGATTACCGCAAGCATCAGCAGGAAGCTCTGAAGCTCCTCGAAGCCGCCGGCTGGAAAATCCGCAGCGAAGACGTCGACGATCCGTCCTGCGGCACCTGGTGCAAGATCAAGAAAAAAATTGGCATCTCGTCGGCCTCGACGGCGCGCGTTCTGCGCAACGAAGCGGGCGAGCAGATGACCGTCGAATTCCTGATCAACGGCGATACGTTCGAACGCATCATTCTGCCCTATGCTCAAGACCTCGCGGCGCTCGGCATCAAGGCGACCGTCCGCAACGTAGACGATGCACAGTACAAGCAGCGCGAAGACAATCGCGACTTCGACATCATCGTCGACAGCTTCGCCCAGTCGAATTCACCCGGCAACGAGCAGCGCGATTTCTGGGGCTCGGCCGCGGCCGACAAGCCCGCCAGCCGCAATACGGCCGGCATCAAGAACCCGGCCGTCGACAAGCTCGTCGACAAAATCGTCTTCGCCAAGGATCGCGCCGACCTCGTCGCCGCAACGCATGCGCTCGACCGCGTATTGCTCCGGAACTACTACGTCGTGCCCCACTGGAATTATCCCTACGAGCGCATCGCCTATTGGAACAAGTTCGGCCGGCCGGAGACGTTGCCGTCGCAAACATCAGGGTTCTCGCAGGTCTGGTGGTACGATGCCGACAAGGCGAAAGCACTTGAGGCGGCAAAGGGAAAATGACCGTGGCAAGCTCTCGGTCCATAAAGACGACGACCGCCAAAGTGACGCTTGCCGCCACGTTGGCGCTGCTGTTCTCTGCCGCATACGGAGCAATCGCGTCCGCGGAGCCGCGTCATGGTCTCTCCGTCTTCGGCGAATTGAAGTATCCGGCGGACTTTAAGCACTTCGACTACGTCAACGCCGACGCGCCGAAAGGCGGCCGCATGGTCACGATGGGAACCGGCGGCGCCAACACCTTCGACACGTTGAATCAATTCATCCTGAAGGGAGACGCCGCGCAGGGCCTCGATTTCCTGTTCGATGCCCTGATGGTGCGCGCGCAGGACGAGCCCGACGCCGTCTACGGCCTCGTCGCCAAATCGGCCGATGTCGCGCCGGACGGGATGTCGGTGACCTTCAAGCTGCGCCCCGAGGCGAAATTCTCCGACGGCTCCAAACTGACCGCCGAGGACGTAGCCTTCACCTTCGGTCTCTTGAAGGAAAAAGGTCACCCGGCAATCGCCATGACCTTGCACGATGTCGTATCCGCGGAAGCGCTCGATCCCGAAACGGTGCGCTACACGTTCAAAGGCACATTGGTCCGCGATCTGCCGATCATCGTCGCGCAGCTGCCGGTGCTGTCGAAGGCCTATTACACGACGCAGCCGTTCGAAGAGACCTCGCTGAAGCCGCCGCTTGGATCGGGACCCTACAAGATCAAGAACTTCAATCCCGGCACCGACATCACCTATTCGCGGCGCGAAGATTATTGGGCGAAGGATCTGCCCGTAAACAAGGGCCGCTATAACTTAGACGAGATCCGCTTCGACTATTATCGCGATCGCAACGTCGAGCTCGAAGCCGTGAAATCCGGCAACATCGACCTCCGCGAGGAATTCTCGAGCATCTCCTGGGCAACCGGCTACAACATCCCAGCCGTCGCCGAAGGCCGCCTGCTCAAGGTGTCGCTGCCGGACGATCGCCCGTCGGGCGCGCAGGGCTACTTCCTCAACACCCGTCGCGACAAGTTTAAGGACCCGCGCGTCCGCCAGGCGCTCGATCTCGTGTTCGATTTCGAATGGTCGAACAAGAAGCTGTTCTACGGGCTCTACACGCGCACGACGAGCTACTTCGACAACACCGACATGAAGGCGACCGGGAAGCCGAGCCCTGAAGAGCTGGCGCTGCTGGAACCCTACCAGGATAAACTGCCGTCCGAAGTCTTCGGCGAGCCCTATATGCCGCCGGTGACGGACGGCAGCGGTAACAACCGCGACAATTTGAAGAAAGCCCGCGACCTCCTGATCGCCGCTGGCTGGAAACCCGGGCCAGACAGTTACCTCCACAATGACAAGGGCGAGCGACTGACCATCGAGTTCCTCGACTTCGAGGCGATGTTCGAACGCATAACCGTTCCCTATACTGACAATCTGCGCAAGATCGGCGTTGAAGCCTCGTGGCGTCTCGTTGATCCGTCCCAATATGAGCGGCGCGTGAAAGCTTTCGATTTCGATGCGACGACCCAGCGCTACTCGTTGCGCCTGACGCCCGGTATCGAAATGCGCAGCTATTGGGGCTCGGAAGCGGCCAAAACGGACGGCTCATTCAACCTCGCCGGCATATCCGATCCCGTTATCGATGCCCTCATCGACAAAGTTGTCGCAGCGAAATCGCGCGCCGAACTGGTCACAGCGACGCGCGCCATTGATCGCGTGCTCCGTGCAGGTCATTATTGGGTACCCCACTGGTATAAGGCATCGTACGCGGTTGCGTATTGGAACAAGTTTTCGCGACCTGCCGTGCAGCCCAAATATGATGCGGGCATACTCGATACGTGGTGGTACGATCCGGCAAAGGCCGCGGCGCTAAGCTCCGGCAAGCCAACGGCACAATCTCAGGAACAACCGGCAAAGCCCTGATGGCTGTTTATCTTTTAAAGCGATTGCTGCTGGTGATCCCGACGCTCCTCGGGATCATGCTGTTCTCGTTCATCATCATTCAGTTCGCCCCGGGCGGACCCGTCGAGCGCATGATCGCCGAGTTGACGGGGCAATCGTCTTCGATCGTCAACCGCATGGGCGGCGGTGGTGGCGACACGCTTGGCGGCGGCGCCATGAGCAATCAGCTCGGCGTCGGCGGTGGCGATTCCATCACCTCGAAGTATCGCGGCGCCCAAGGCCTCGACCCGGCTTTCATCAAGAGTCTCGAGAAGCAGTTCGGCTTCGACAAGCCCGCCTACGAACGCTTCTACATCATGATGAAGAACTTCCTGACGTTCGATTTCGGCAAGAGCTATTTCCGCGACGTCTCGGTCTTGGATCTCATCAAGGAGAAGCTTCCGGTCTCGATCTCGCTCGGCATCTGGATGACGCTGCTGACGTATCTGATCTCGATCCCGCTTGGCATTCGCAAGGCGGTGAAGGACGGCGAGCACTTCGATACCTGGTCGAGCGCCGTGCTCGTCATTGGCTACGCGATCCCGGGTTTTCTATTCGCCGTGCTGCTGCTCATTCTTTTCGCGGGCTCGTCGTTCTTCCAGTGGTTCCCGTCGCGAGGCCTGTTCTCCGACAACTGGGATCAGCTGTCGTTCCTCGGAAAAGTCACCGACTATCTCTGGCACCTCGTGCTGCCGATGATCGCGATGGCCGTCGGCTCGTTCACCGCGATGACGTTCCTGACGAAGAACTCGTTCCTCGACGAGATTCGCAAACAATACGTCGTCGCGGCACGAGCCAAGGGTCTGACCGAGAACCAGGTGCTGTACGGACATGTCTTCCGCAACGCCATGCTGCTCGTCATCTCGGGCTTTCCGTCGGCATTCATCAGCGCGTTCTTCTCGGGCGCGTTGCTGATCGAAACGATATTCTCACTTGACGGACTCGGGCTCCTTTCGTTCGAAAGCATCGAGAAGCGCGACTATCCCGTCGTCTTCGCATCGCTTTACATCTTCTCGCTTGTCGGCCTGTTCGTCGGCATCCTGTCGGACTTCGTCTATACCCTCGTCGATCCGCGCATCGACTTCGAGACGCGCGAGGTATGACGATGGACCAGCGAACCGAACGCACATCAGACGCCACTGTTGCCCCGGCCGAAAGGCCCAGAACGTCGCTCTGGGCGAGGTTGCGCCAGCGCTTCCGCCTCTCGCCGGTCAACAAACGCCGTCTCGAGCGCTTCAAGTCCCACAAGATCGGCTATCGCTCGTTCATCATTTTCACGGCCCTGTTCGTCGGCTCGCTGTTCGCTGAGTTCGTCGCGAACGACCGTCCGCTAATCGTCAGCTACAAGGGCGAAATCCTGTTCCCGGTGCTTGTCGATTATCCGGAAGAAAAGTTCGGCGGCTTCCTCGCCGTGACCGACTACCGGACACCCGACATCGCCAACGAGATCAACGCCAACGGCTGGATGCTCTGGCCGCCGATCCGCTATTCGTACGCGACGATTAACAAGGATTACCCCGGCCGCATTGGCGACAACGGTGTCTGCCTCGGCTATCCCGCGCCGCCACCGTGGGCAACGAAACTCAAGCTCTGCGAGGCGCCGGCCGACCAGGTCGCGCGCTTTGAGAAGCTTGGAAACACCAATTGGCTCGGCCTCGATGACCAAGGCCGCGATGTACTCGCGCGCGTCATTTACGGCTTCCGTGTTTCAGTGCTGTTCGGCTTGATCCTGACAGTCGTCTCCTCCGCCGTCGGCATTCTCGCCGGCGCGGTGCAGGGCTACTTCGGCGGCCGCGTCGACCTCATCTTCCAGCGCCTGCTCGAAATCTGGAATTCAATCCCAGAGCTGTTCGTGTTGCTAATCCTGTCGTCCCTGTTCGTTCCGGGATTCTGGACGCTGCTCGGCATCCTGATGATCTTCAGCTGGACCTCACTCGTCGGCCTCGTCCGCGCCGAGTTCCTGCGCGGCCGGAACCTCGAGTACGTCCGCGCCGCCCGAGCGCTCGGACTTTCCGACTGGCAGATCATGTTCAAGCACCTGCTGCCGAACGCCATGGTTGCAACGCTGACGTTCCTGCCGTTCAAGCTGTCAGGCGGCATCGCCGCCCTGACCGCGCTCGACTTCTTAGGGCTAGGCATGCCGCCCGGCTCGCCTTCGCTCGGTGAGCTGCTTCTGCAGGGTAAGAAGCACCTCGAAGCTCCTTGGCTCGGCATTTCAGGCTTCATAGCCGTTTCGATCATCCTGTCGCTCGCGATCTTCATGGGCGAAGCCGTGCGTGACGCGCTCGACCCGCGCAAGACATTCAGAGGCAAGAGTTGATGACAGCCGGAGCGCCACTCGTCGACGTTCGCAATCTCTCCGTCGCCTTCGGAGATGGCGCCGAAGCCGTGCGCGTCGTCAAAGGCGTGACGTTCACGATCGGGAAGGGCGAGACGGTGGCGCTCGTCGGCGAATCCGGCTCCGGAAAAACCGTTTCCGCGATGTCGATCCTGCGCCTCCTTCCAAACTCGGCCTCGCATCCGACAGGCGAGATCCTGTTCGAGGGCAAGGACATCCTGAAGGCGAATCCGGCGCAGCTCCGCGACATTCGCGGGCGCCGCATCTCGATCATCTTCCAGGAGCCGATGACGACGCTGAACCCGCTTCACACAATCGAGAAGCAGGTCGGCGAAATCATCAAGCTGCACCAGTCCCTATCGAGCGAGAATACCCGCGAACGCGTCATCGAGCTGCTGACGAAGGTCGGCATCCGCGATCCGGAAAAGCGGCTCGGTGCCTATCCACACCAGCTGTCGGGGGGCCAGCGTCAGCGCGTGATGATCGCCATTGCGCTCGCCAACAAGCCTGACCTGCTGATCGCCGACGAGCCGACGACCGCGCTCGACGTGACAATCCAGGCGCAAATTCTCGAGCTTCTGAAGTCGCTTCAAAAAGAGATGGGCATGGCGATGCTGCTCATCACGCACGACCTCGGCATCGTGCGGCGCATGGCCGAGCGCGTCTACGTGATGCGCCACGGCGAAATCGTCGAGACGGGCCAGGCGGAAGAGGTCTTCACGAACCCGCAACATCCCTATACGCGCCATCTGCTCGAGGCGGAGCCCAAGGGCGCGCCCCCGACGACCGACACGACGCGACCCGTCGTCGTCGAGACCGACAACCTCAAGGTCTGGTTTCCGATCAAGCACGGCTTGCTGCAGCGAACGGTCGATCACGTCAAAGCCGTCGACGGCCTGTCGATGAAGCTCAGAGCCGGAGAAACACTTGGAGTCGTCGGCGAATCCGGTTCCGGCAAGACGACCCTCGGCCTCGCGATCCTGCGCCTCCTCTCATCCGATGGGCCGATCGCCTACGTCGGCAACCGCATCGACGGCCTGACGAACAAGCAGATGCGGCCGCTGCGCAAGGAAATGCAGATCGTCTTTCAGGACCCCTATGGCTCGCTGTCGCCGCGCCTGACCGTTGGCCAGATCATCGAAGAAGGCCTCGTCATCCAGAACCCGGAACTCGACGATGCGCAACGTCGCGAACGGGTCAGCGCCGCGTTGGCGGAGGTCGGCCTCGACCCGGCTTCGCAGGATCGCTATCCGCACGAATTCTCAGGCGGCCAGCGCCAGCGCATCGCCATCGCGCGCGCCATGGTTCTGCAGCCCAAGTTCGTCATGCTCGACGAGCCGACAAGCGCGCTCGACATGAGCGTGCAGGCTCAGATCGTCGATCTTCTGCGCAACCTGCAGACGACGCACGACCTCGCATACCTCTTCATCAGCCACGACCTGAAAGTCGTGCGCGCGCTCTGCAACTACGTCATCGTGATGAAGAACGGCAAAGTCGTCGAGGAAGGGCCCTCGCGCGACATCTTTGAAAAGCCGAAGGACGAGTATACGAAGGCCCTTCTCGCGGCCGCCTTCGACATCAAAGTCGCCTACAAAGGAGCGGTCGCGAGCTGAAAAGGAGGCCGACGATGTCAACGCCTAAGCTCGTTCACTACCACGCCCCCCAAACGCGATCCTTCGCCATCCGCTGGCTGCTCGAAGAGCTCGGATCGCCGCCCCATGAGCTCAAAGTGCTCAACATGAAGAAGGGCGAGCACAAAACCCCGGAATATCTCGCCATCAATCCGATGGGGAAAGTCCCGGCCATCACGCACGGTGGCACGCCGGTCACGGAAGTCGGCGCCATCGCCATCTATCTCGCCGATCTCTTCCCGGAAGCGAAACTCGCGCCTGCCATCGGCGATACCGCGCGCGGCACCTATCTCAGATGGATCGTTTTCAATCACGGTGCCATCGAACCCGCCATCGCGGACCGGTGGCGGAAGATCGAGCCGTCGATGACGTCTGCGATGAGCTACGGAACTTACGACGATACGGTCAACGCGTTGACCGGCGCGGTCGGCAACGGTCCCTTCATTCTTGGCGACCGATTCTCTGCCGCAGACGTCGTAGTCGGCGGCGCCGTACGCTGGATGACGCTGTTCAAGCTGCTGCCCGAAAAGCCCGAATTCACGAGCTACATTGAGCGCCTGACGAGCCGCCCGGCGTTCAAAAGTGCTATGGCGAAGGACGAAGAGCTCGTCAAAGTGCTTGCGTCCTGAACAGGGATCGCCACGCGCAGCCGGTTTCGGAGACTGAGGGATAAGCTATCCTGAAGTCTCCGAATCGCTGCTTGCGGGATCCCTCGATGCTTTCCGATGACGTATTCCGAGACCGCCTCGAACAGACGCTTGTCGATATCGAGAGATGGGCAGCCACAATTCGCGACTGCGCCGACGTCGGCATCGCCGCGTCCGATCGCTATTGGCGGATCGCCGTCGTCCCGAACGAGGATCTTGCCTGCGCGTTTGAGCTGATGATCCGGTCCGATCAGAAATTCGGCCTGAAGCTCGCAGCGGAAACCTACGAAGATCGCCCGATCGAACGGTTCGACATCTTCCCGGCACTTGTACGGGCGATCGAGGCAGGGCATGTCGATAAGATCGAAAAGTACAACACCGTGACGGATGCGCTCGTTGGCATCGCGATGCGAGTCGAACTGGCGCCGGGCTGGGATTGGATCGGCGACCGCCGGATCTCCCGAGCGACCGCGGCCGAAGAATGGCGCACGCGGCGCTTCCTGCCGTATCGCCGCTGACGGCCCTAACGGCTAGAAAGCCGGCGCGTGCCCGGCGAGACGCTTGATCGCGGAAATTTGGCTGCCCGTTTTGGCAATTCTCCGCGCCGCCTCCGACAATGGCTCGACCGCGACCAGCATGTGATAGGCGTTGGCATGAATCAGCATCACACCGTCGAGCATGATGCCGACATGCCCTTTCCAGAAAATGAGATCGCCGCGCGTCAACCCTTCGAGATCTTCTGAGACGAGCACGTTGCCGCCAAGCTCGGCCTGCTGCATGTCGCTGTCGCGCGGCGCCGGAAGGCCTGCCGCGTGCAGCGCCGTCTGCACAAGACCTGAACAATCGATCCCGACGCGCGTGCGGCCTCCCCAGAGATAAGGCGTACCGACGAAGCGCTCGGCGATTTCCGCATAGTCGCGCACGAAGCGATCTCTCGGTGCCGCGTGCCGCGCGTAGATGAAGCCGCCGCCCTCGAGTTCGAGAAACCGTTCGTCGCCGCTCCGCGCGGCGATCGGCGCATTCATCGGCAGATGCATGATCGGCGCCGACTTGATGTCCGGCGCGCCGTAAAGAAACGTGCCGAGCGTCTGGACGCGATGCGTGGGATTTGTCGCCCCACGCGCAATCGTGTCGGAGCGCAGATATCCGACGTATCCGTCGCGCGCGAGCTGAACCCAGGCCCAGCCGTTGTTTTCCTCAAAGACCGTCAAGTTTTCGCCGAACAGAGCTTCGGTCTCGAAACCGCGCGCGGGATCAGGCAGTTTGCGAAGTGGCACCGTGGCGCGAACGACGAAGGCTGACTCGCCCGCAACGTAACGCTCCGCGCGGACGATACCTTCGAGCGACTTCGCTGCGAGGTCCGGACGGAAAGCGTTGCGGCGCGGGTCGAGCGCGCCTGCGGGGCGTTGCGAAACTCCGGTATTCACGAGGTCAACTCTCGCCTCAGTTGTTCCATCACCGCGCGTGCCGTGTGCGGCTCTCCGCCTTTCGGACCGAGGGGACGCGGCGCCGGTCGCCAGCCATATAAGTCGAAGTGGGCGAAACGGCGAGCCTTGCTCACGAAGCGCTTTAAAAATAATGCCGCAGTGATGGCACCCGCAAACGGCGATTCCCAGACGTTGTTAATATCGGCGACATCACTGTCGAGATGGCGGCGGTAACCTTCCCAAAGCGGCAAATGCCAGAGCGGATCGCCGATCGAGGTCGCGAGCGGCGGCAGGCTCCGCGCGAGATCATCGTCATTCGTAAAGAAGGCGGGCAAATCGGGACCGAGCGCCGTGCGCGCCGCGCCGGTCAGCGTTGCAAATACGAAGATGCTGTCAGGCTCGTCTGAGTCCGCGAGCGCCAGCGCATCTGCGAGCACGAGCCGGCCTTCGGCGTCCGTGTTGCCGATCTCGACGGTGAGACCGAGGCGGCTGGCGATCACATCGCCCGGCCGGAAGGCATCGCCGCCGACCGAATTCTCCGCCGTCGGGATTAGCACGCGCAGGCGGCATTTGAGCCCCTGTCCCATGATCATGTGCGCGAGCGCCAGCGCCGTTGCCGCGCCACCCATGTCCTTCTTCATCAGCAGCATGGCGCTCGCAGGCTTGATGTCGAGACCGCCGGTATCGAAGGTGATGCCCTTGCCGACCAGCGTGATCTTCGGCGCCCCGGCCGGTCCCCAAGTCATGTCGATGAGACGTGGCTGCCGCGGGCTGGCCCGCCCGACGGCGTGGATCAACGGAAAATTCGCGGTCAGCAGATCGTCGCCAGTCGTCACCGAAATATCGGCCCCGTGACGTCCCGCGAGTTCCCGCGCGATGGCTTCGATGTCCGCAGGCGCCAAGTCGGAAGCCGGTGTGTTGATGAGATCCCGCCCGAGCCAAACGGCTTCGGCCGTGTTGATGATGCGATCCGCGCCCGGACCGGCGAGCCGAAGCTTGGCGCGATCGCCGTTCTTGTCCTTGTTCTTATACCGCGAGAACGAGTAGGCGCCGAGAGACCAGGCCAAAGCCGCAAGCTCATTGTGCGCCAATTCTGAGGCGAACCGATACGTGCCTGCGGGCAACGCCGGACTGAGAAGCCCGGCCAGCAGTTCCGAGGGACCGCTCGGCTCGCCCTGCTGGCCGTTGCCAATCCCGAAGGCGACGGAGCTGATCTTTCCATCCCCGGCGGGAATGAGAACGGTGCGCTTGGCGTTACCCGAAAACTTCTGAGCCTTGAGCCAGGCGCGCTGAACGTCGTCGAGCGAGCCGATCGCGTCGACGCCGTCGGAATGGACAAAGTGAATGGGGATGTCGTCCGCGGCTTGAGCACCAAGTGCAAATGTTTCCGCCGCTGCCCAGGCTGCCGTCTCGACCATCCGTCTCACACTCCGCTGCACGTTGTAATCATTGGCTGAAATCGCGTGCCGGCTGCAACTATCGCGGCGGCCAGAGCACAGCATTCTCAAGATGCATCTGCTTATACGGGTCTCCAGCAAAACTTAAGCGTTTGTTGACGCCTGCCTCAGAAACTGACGGCCTCTCAGATTCGCGCGCAAACCCGCGAATCATTCCCCTACGGAGACCTTCATGACGCGTGTTGAGCGCCACCTCCCGCCTCAAATGCTGCGGCCCGCTCGCCTGGGCACCATCGCCGCCCTTTCCGCGAGTTTGCTGCTCGGAGCGTGCTCCGCGTCGACCGACCTGCTGCCGAGCATCGCCATGAAACCGGACGGCGGCACCAAGACCGCCGACGCCACGCCCTCGTCTCCGCAAAACGAGTTGCAGAAGGCAACCATCTACTGGGGCAACGAATACACGAAAAAGCCGACCGAGATTCGCCCTGCGCTGAACTATGCGAAAAACCTGAAGGCTCTCGGCGAAAAAGAGAAAGCCCTCGCTGTCCTGCAGCAAGTCAGCCTCCTCCACGGCAACGACCAGGAAGTCGCCGGCGAATACGGCCGCCTGGCGCTGGAGATGGATCAGGTCGGCGTCGCCAATCAGATGCTGACGATGGCCGACGACCCGACAAAGCCCGATTGGCGTATCGTCTCGGCCCGCGGCACGGTAATGGCGAAGCAGGGCAAGTATACCGAGGCAATCCCCTTCTACGAGCGCGCGCTGACGCTCTCGCCCAACAACCCGACTGTCACGAACAACCTCGCGATGGCCTACGCAATGAACGGCGACCCCAAGAAAGCAGAAGACCTGCTCCGTCAGGCAGTATCGGCGCCGGGCGCGACACCGAAAGTCCGCGAGAACCTCGCCCTCGTTTTGGGCCTTCAGGGACGCTACGACGAATCAAAATCCGTCGCCGCCAGCGTGCTCAACACCGATACCGCATCCGCCAACGCAGCTTATCTGAAGCAGATGGTGAAGCTCGAGCCAACAACCGCCATGCCCGACGCGAGAAGCTTCGCCGACAATACGTCGGTCAACCCGTCCGCACCGGCTGAGAAAGCATACCAGAACACCACAGCCACCAGTGCACCTCTGCCCGTCACACAAGGTGTCTGGCAGACGAGCACCGACGAAGCACTGCCGATCACGAGATAAAAGAGGTCATTCACTTCTTTTCCGGCATTAGAGAACAGCCCGGCGACTTTTCAGTTCGCCGGGCTTTTTGCGTCGCGCGAACCGCTTCGCTCAAAAGAAATAGCCCCGATCACCGGATTGGCGATCGGGGCTAACGCGACACAAAAGGGTTCTTGCGAGCGCTAAGCGAGCCCTACTTTTGCATCTCCATATAGGAGATGCCGGCCGGCCCGAGGATGACGATGAAAAGCACCGGCAGGAAGAACACGATCATCGGAACCGTCAGCTTCGGCGGCAAGGCGGCAGCCTTCCGCTCGGCTTCCGACTGACGGATCTCGCGGTTCTCCTTCGCCATCGTGCGAAGCGCCTGCCCGACGGGCGTGCCGTAGCGCTCGGCTTGGACGAGCGCCGTCATCACCGCCTTGACGCCGGGAAGCCCCGTGCGCTTCGCGAGATTCTCGTAAGCTTGTCGGCGGTCCTGCAAGTAGGACAACTCAGCCGTCGTCAGCATCATTTCTTCGGCAAGCTCGACCGACTGGCCGACGATTTCCTTGCCGACTTTCGCGAACCCCGCCTCGACCGACATGCCCGATTGGACGCAGATCAACAGCATGTCAAGCGCATCCGGCCACGCTTGCTTGATCGCCATCTGCCGCTTCTGAACGCGGTTGGAGATGAACATATTCGGTACGTAAAAGCCGATAAATCCTGCCGCTAACGCCATCAGAACGTTGATCGTCGCAGGGTAGCCGGTGTCGTAGAGAACGAAGAAATAGAAGAGCGCGAAAAAGAAAAGCACGACCGGCGCCGCGACACGGAAGAACATGAACGACACGATGTTCGCTTGCCCGCGAAGACCGGCGCGCTTCAGGTTTTCGCGAAGTTCCTCATTGTCGAAACGCTCGCGCAGCTTCAGCTGATCGACGACCTGCTGCATGAAGCCCTTGGGCGTCGCCCTGAGGCGCCCGGCTTGCGGGCGGTCCTTGGTCGCCATTTCCGCAAGACGCGCCGAACGCAGTTTGCTGCGCTCGATGGCCATCTCTTTCATGCGCCGGTTCATTTGGTCACGCTGCAGCATCGGCAGCGCTACCGTCAGAACGGTTGCGAAAACGCAGAACGCCGCCAGCATCGTCGCGATGAATTGCGGGTCCATTACCGTGTCGACGAATGACGTCATCGAAGTACTGCCACCATGTCCGTTTGCGCGAAAAGCAACCTAGAATTTGAAATTGATCATCTTCTTCATGATGAGCACGCCCATCCCCATCCACACCGCACCGATGACAACCATGAAGTGCCCGATGGTCGTCGTGAAAAGCGGCATTATGTAACCGGGCGAGGAAAGATAGACCATCGACATGACGCCCGGCGGCAACGAAGCGAGCACCAGCGCCGATGCCTTCGCTTCGGCGGAAAGCGCCTTCACTTTGAGCGCCAGCATTTGCCGGTCCCGGAGCACGTTCGAAAGGTTCGAGAGCGCTTCGGACAGGTTTCCGCCCGACTGCTGCTGGATGCCGATGACGATCGTCAGAAAGCGCATCTCCGGCAGCGGCATGCGCTCGCACATCCGTTCGAGCCCATCCCCGATGGAAAGCCCCAATCTTTGTTGATCGACAACTTCGCGGAATTCGCCCGCCAGCGGCTCGGGGCTTTCGCGCGAAATGACCTGGATGCATTCGTTCAACGGCAAGCCCGACTTGATGCCGCGCACCACGACGTCGAGCGCATTCGCCATTTGCCCGACGAATTTCTGTTGGCGGCGATTGATCATTTTATTCAGGATCCAGCGCGGCAACCCGAGCCCGCCGACGAACGCGACGACGAAGGTGCCCGCTATCGGAAGGCCGATGAGGAAGACTGCGATCGATGCCAATAAAGCGCCAAGCAAACCGCTCGCGACGTAGAATTCGCGGGGCGTCATTTTCGTCCCGGCCCGCACCAGCTTCAGGCTGAGCGTAACCTTCTTGTTGGCGTTCTCTCGATCTTCAAGTTCCTTCAAGGTGTCGGCAACCGATTTCCGGCGGCTGCTCTGCACGTCACCAGCGGCATTCGCGAGGCGCGCGCCGCGCACGCCGGAAACGCTCTCCAGCCGCTTCGCCTGCCGGTTGTCCGAAAAATATGGGTAGGCGAGTGCGAAGACCACACCCGCGAATGCCAGCGCCGCAAGCAGCGGAATTAATAGGGCATGAAGATCAACGTCAGCCATTGCGATCCCCCAGCGGACTGCCGTGCTTGTCTGCGATTTCCGAAGCGACGAGCGCCGTCATCAGCCGCTCGGCCTCGCCGTAATATTCCGCGCGCTCCATGAAGCGCGGCCGCGTGATGCCCGTGGACCGGTGCCTGCCGATCAGCTTGCCGTGCGCATCCTCGCCGGTAATTTCGTAGACGACCAGATTCTGGAGCGTGATCGTCTCTTCTTCCATCCCGAGCACTTCGGTGATGTGCGTGATCTTGCGCGATCCGTCACGAAGGCGCGACGCCTGAACGATCACGTCGACCGAGCCGCAAATCATCTCGCGAATGGTTTTGATCGGCAGCGCGTAGCCGCCCTGCATGATCATCGATTCGAGACGGCTCAAGGCCTCGCGCGGACTGTTGGCATGCAAGGTGCCCATCGAGCCGTCGTGGCCTGTGTTCATCGCCTGCAGCAAGTCGAAGGCCTCAGGTCCGCGGACTTCGCCGACGATGATCCGCTCGGGCCGCATACGCAGGCAGTTCTTGATGAGATCGCGCATCTTGATCTCGCCCTCGCCCTCGAGGTTGGGCGGGCGTGTTTCAAGACGCACGACGTGCGGCTGCTGCAGCTGAAGCTCGGCCGAATCTTCGCACGTGATGATGCGCTCGTCGTCATCGATCGAGCCCGTGAGACAGTTGAGCAGCGTCGTCTTGCCGGAACCCGTGCCGCCGGAAATCAGGACGTTGCAACGAACGCGGCCGATAATCTCGAGAACCGTCTTCGCATCCGGCGTGATCGAACCGAATTTCACCAACTGCTCGAGCCTCAGACGATCCTTTTTGAACTTTCGGATCGTGAGCGCCGGCCCGTCGATCGCAAGCGGCGGCGCGATAACGTTGACACGCGATCCGTCGGGAAGGCGCGCGTCGCATATCGGGCTCGATTCATCGACACGCCGGCCGACCTGGCTGACGATACGCTGACAGATATTCATCAGCTGCTGATTGTCGGCAAAGCGGACATTGGTCTTTTGAACTTTGCCCGCGACTTCGATGAAAGTCGTGCCGGCACCGTTCACCATGATGTCGGCAATGTCGTCGCGCGCGAGAAGCGGCTCGAGCGGACCATAGCCCAGAACGTCGTTGCAGATGTCTTCGAGCAGCTCTTCCTGCTCGGCAATCGACATCACGACGTTTTTGATTTGAATGATTTCGCTGACGATGTCGCGGATCTCTTCTCGCGCCGCAATGCCGTCGAGCTTCGACAACTGAGTGAGATCGATCGTATCGATCAGCGCGTTGAAGACCGTCGTTTTGACGTCGTAGTACTCTTCCGAATGCCGCCGCTGCGATTCGACGACCGGCTCCGCCGACCGCTGCACGGGAGGGCTCGCAGGCATAGTCGTCCGTCCTGGCGCCGCTGCACGCGTTTCGATAGCTGCAACAGCCGCCTGCGGTTCAGAAGACTGCGGCGCAACGCGCCTCTCTGACGATGAATCGTTCGAGCGCCTACCGAACATGCGATCTAGGTCCTCAACGCTTGAGCTTCAACTTCTCCAGGATCGGCGCGATGGCCGACAGCGGCGAACTCTGCTTTTCCGCTTTAGTGTCTTTACGGCGCGTTAGCCTGAACGCCAGATCGTGAAACTTCTCGATGGCTTTGGCTTTTGAGTTGAACTCACCGAGCATCTGGCCGTTATTGGCGGCCTGGCTGAAGGTCTCGGAGTCATAATCGATGACCGAGATTACCTTTAGCCCCAGAGCCTGTTCGAATTCCTTAATGCTGATTTCCTGCCGCTTCGGCACGTTTGCCATGTTGAGGACGAGATGCGGCTTCTCGTCGTTTTTTCGCGCCGTCTTCAGAAGATCGATGATGTTCTTGGCATTCCTGAGGTTCGCGAGATCCGGTACGGCCGTGATGACAACCTCGTCGGCCTGCAGCAGAACGCGCTTCGACCACGCCGACCACCCGTGCGGAAGATCGACGGCAACGAACGGCACATTCTGGCGCGCCACGTCGATGACGATGGAGCAGGCTTCCGGAGAAATTTCGTAATCGCGGTCAAGAACCACGGGTGCCGCGAAAATCGACAGATGCTCCGAGCATTTGGTCAGCAGGCGGTCGAGCAGCTGATCGTCTAGACGTTCGGGCGTTGCCAGGGCTTCCGCGATACCCTGCACCGGGTCCTGGTTGAAATCGAGCCCCGTGGTGCCGAAGGCCAGATCGAGATCGGCGATCGTAACGTCGGATTTCAATACCTCCGACATCGTCCACGCCACGTTGTGGCAAATGGTCGACGATCCAACGCCGCCTTTCGCGCCGATGAACGCGAACACATGGCCGACGGGGTCGGTCTCGGGATTATTGTAGAGATTTGAGATGCTCTCCATCAACGCCATCGGATCGACGGGCGTGACGAGATACTCCGCGACACCACGCTTCAGGAGTTCGCGATAGAGGACGACATCGTTATGGCGCCCAACGACGATGACCTTGGTCCCCGGATCGCAGCTTTCCGCGAGCCGGTCGAGATCGGCGAGCAGCTGGCCCACTTTGAGCGCACTGTCGAGAATGATCAGATTTGGCGTCGGACTATCGACATAGTGCGCGACCGCAGCACCGATGCCGCCCATATGAACGCTGACGTGCGCCTTCGACAACCTGCGGTCGCTGGCGGCATACTCAAGCGCTTCCGCGACATGAGCATCGTCGCAAAAGGCCTGGATCGAAATGCGCGGAATGGGCCGGGCGCGGTCGGCCGGATGAAGGTCCTGCGGCGCTGCATCCTCGAGAAACGGCTCGTCGCTTGGAATGGCTGAAGCGTTCTTGGACATGTCCTCTCCGAAAGGTCAATTGCTGGCGCCAGGTTTCGCGATTGACGCGTCTTCGCTCTTCGCGCCGATCTTTTCGCCCTTCACGTATTTCGCGTACATGGTATCGCGACGGTTGGCATCGCGGCTCGTCATCGTGCGCGGACCGAGAAGATCAGCCGGGTTCGCCACCATGACGGCGAGATTGCGTTGTCCCGCGCAGCCCATGTTTGGATAGGGCGTGTTCTGATACGTGCGCGCGAGATTTTCCGACCAGTCTTTTCCGCAATCGGGCGCTTCGGCGACATAGCGCATGTATGACAACCGCAGCGGCGCATCACGGCCGTCCGCATGATAGGCCTCGACCGCGATCGAGGTTTCCGAATAGCCGCTCTCGATCATCAAGTGACGCGCTTCGTCAGCCGCTTGCATCGCGGCGCTTTCGTTGGGCGATCCGCCAGGAGCTGAAATAACAATGCGGCTATTGCCGGCATCCGAGGCCTTGCTCCGGCCGGCGAACTCTAGGACGCGCGCACGCTGCATCGGCGTCAAACCGTCGGCACTCGTCGCGACTCTGAGGTTGAGCGTTGCGGGCTGTTGTGACACGAGGATCGGATGGCGCTGCTCGGGATCGACGAGCTGCCAGCCCGCAACTTGAGGGCCCGGCGCATCGTGCCGACAACCGGCGACAATAACCGGAAGAAACGCGGCGATGAGAACCTTCGTTATCCCCGATCGCACATTTTGCAGAAGGCGGTCGGTCGTGCACTTGCTCGGCATGATGCGTCTGCGCCCCAGCTATTCGACGATGAAACCGTAGTCACCCTTGAGACCGCCGGAAGGCATGACTTCGCTCTTGCCGTAGATCCGGTTGAGATGACCGAGAAAGTCCGCCTTGAGATCGGTCGCAGGCGCCAGCCCGTCCGTCGGCGCCGCAAGCTGCTGACGCGACGTCGGCTGCACGAGATACGGCGTCACGATGACGACGAGTTCCGACTCATTGTTCTGGAAATCGCGGCTGCGGAACAGAGTGCCGAGAATCGGAATATCCTTCGCACCCGGCAAGCCGTCGATGTTCTGCTGTGTCTTGGTGTTGATGAGGCCCGCAAGCGCCAGCGATCCACCCGACGGCAGCTCAACCACGGTTTTCGCCTGCCGCGTATCGAACACCGGATTGCCGCCGATGAACTGCGAAATATCGCTGACGCTGGTATCAATCTTGAGGCTTATGCGGCCTTCCGACAGAACGACGGGCGTAAAGGCGAGCTGCACACCAAACTTCTTGAACGCGACGGAACTCGCACCCGTTTGCGTGTCGATACCGGTGACATAAGGCACTTCGCCGCCCGCGAGGAATTCCGCCGCCTCGCCGGAGATGGCGGTGAGGTTCGGCTCGGCGAGCGTGCGGATCAGCCCGTCGCGTTCCAGCGCGCGTATGGCCGACTGGATCCGGTTGGATCCCGATCCCCAGCCCGAAAGCAGGCCGCTGTTACCCAGGGAGCCGTTACCTGGACCGGCGTTGAACGGGCAGAGCGGTGCGCCGACGGCGCAGGCCGCACCCGCAGCTGCCGGAACACCGAACGTCGGAAGCGATCCGAGGCCCTGTGCGGTCGTGATCGGAAACGAGTTCTCCGTCAGAAGCGTTGTCGAGAAGCTTCCCGATTGCAGCACGCCGCCAAGGTTGACGCCCAACTGCTTCAGAAGCGTGCGCTGCACTTCAGCGACAGTCACCTTGAGCATCACCTGCTCTTCGGCTTCGACCGTCAGCATATTGATGACGGATTCCTTGACCTGGTTGGTCTGGCTCTGCTGCGACGCGACACCTTCTTTGACGTTAATGGACGCGCTCACGAGCTGCTGCGAGATGAACTGCGCAGCGATGTCGCCGGCGCGCGTCGAGTCGATCGGACTCTTGACGCTTCCAGTCAGGATAACCGTCTGATTGAGCATCTCGACCTTGATCGACGAGCCGGTGATGATCCGGTTGAGAAGCGCCTGCAGCCCCGCCGTTTCTCTTTCGATGTAAAGTTCCATGGTCGCGAATTGCGCGCCCGACGTATCGAAAAAGAAGGCGTTCGCTTCACCCATTCCCTTGGCGAGGAGAAAGACGCGGTTGGAGCTGAGCACCACAGCATCGACGACGGCAGGGTTCGACACCATAACGTCGCGGACATCACGCGGGAATTCGAGCAGGACCGATTTGCCCATGCCGATCTTGAGGCTCTTCCTGATTGGTCCGCCGGCGTCCTGGATACGGATGAAAGACTGATGCTGACCGGCGCCAGAAACGTCGCGATAAGACTCGTCCAGGTCTTGCGGCTGCGCCGAAGCCCCCGGAAGGGCCAGCGTCGCGCTGACAAGCATCACGATGGCGCGCAAGTATGCGCGCCACGAAAATCCGAAATTACTGCGCATGAGGCCCTATTACCCTATGACGACCACTGACTAACGATTTACTCAGTTCACGCCATACACACGCGACTTGGCTCCGTAGCGAACGATGCGCACGGAATTGTTTTTAGGCTTATCAAGATTGAGGCTGCCGGCCCGTGCCGGATCGGTGCTCAAATCGGCGACGCTGCGAAGCGACAGAGTGATTTCGCCCATTGAATTTGCAAGCGCCATCATCTCGGCTTGCCGCGGCGTCAGCTCCAGCGTCGCCGTCGTCGCCGAGTTATCCGCCGCCTTCTTGCCTTCCTTCGTCTCGATCTGCTGCCCAATGGCCATCACACGCACATTGCGAAACAGCGTATCGGCGACGGTCTCTTCATGATTGCTGCGATTGCGCACCTGACGGATCAAGATGACGTCGACATGATCGTTCGGAAGGATCAGGCTGCCGGCCGCCGTCTCGGCTTTGATCTTCGTCGAAATGGCGCGCATGCCCTGCGGCAGGATCGCAGCAAGAACGCCGCCCTGTCCCGCCTTGATCAATTTCTGTGTGGTGATGGGCTCTCCCGCGAGCATCGGCGAACGCGCCACCGAGCCGGAGAGATTGTGCATCATCGCAACGCCGCCACCCTGCTTCGTGACGTAACTCGCCGACACGGCTTCGGATGGCCAGGCTACCCAGCGAAAGCTTCCTTCGTTGACGATCTGCCCGACCGGGATATCCGATCCGGCGACCAGGACCTCGGTGCTGTCGACGGTTTTCTCGACGGTGATGGGAGCTGGCGGCGGCCGCACGAAAGAACTCGCCACGTAATAAGCGAGCACGGCGGCGCCTAAAGCCACCGAAAATCCAATGAGCTGAGCCCGTTTCATCCGCCCCGCAGTCCCTTGAGATCAAAAATCGATCCGCTCAGGACGATGACGAGCAATTGTCAATTTGAGGTTAATCTCTGTCTCGAAGCGAGGCTAAGGCCAAGAAACGTTGTATTGACAGTTATGGAGGCGTTAACGGATGCCCGCCGTCGGAGCACCGGACGGCGCTGAAGTTACGAAATGAGCGAAAGAAAGATGTCCGTCTTCGGAAAGATCGCGAGCGCGCCGGCGGCGATGGCGATACCGTAGGGGATGGGACCTTTTGGAACGTGAAGGCGCCGTGCCCAGCTCGGAAGAGCAAACGATGCGGCCGGAAACCAGTTGCGATAGCCGAGAATTGCGAGCGAAAGCACGCCGCCGAAGGCCGTAACGAAAAAGATATATTCGACAATGTGATCGGCGCCGATCCAGATGCTGCCGGCCGCGATCAGCTTGGCGTCGCCACCGCCGAGAAGATTGAGCGAAAAGAGAACAAACGTCACTGCGAGGATCAGGAACCCGATAGCAAGGTTGGTACCGAATGTCTCGAGGGGCATACGCGTCAGAACCGCCACGGCGATGAAACCGCCGACAAGCGCGAGCGAGATCTTATTCGGTATTTTCATCGTGAAGAGATCGTTGGCAGCGGCGAAAGCCATCGCAACCGGAAACGTCATGAGGAAAAGCGAGGCGAGCGACGCCATATGCAGAGACCTAGATGAATGCCACAGACGCTGCGAGAATGCAGCATTCGAGTAAAAGCGGACCTAACGGAGAAGGGGCCCACGTGCTGCTTCTTCGAAGCTCTCAACTGGCCGGGGCCAGGGATGAAGCGACGGAGCTGAAGGTGCCGTTCAAGGTTGTCGAGATCTGAGTCAAAGCGGTGACAATGCAGATGCTGATAATTCCTGCGATCAACGCATATTCGATGGCCGTTGCACCGTCTTCGTCACGCAGAAAGCTTCGCACAAGATCCTGATACATGCCGAAAAATCCCTTCTGCTATCCCGGTTGGGCGCATTCGCCTTTCAGGGAACCGCTCTTAATAAGTCTAACGCAGAGATATTAATCGTCGGTGGGCGGCTGAAGTCGCGGAGCATTTCAGCAGAACGCCGCCCAACCGACTGAGACACGTTGATAAAGTAAGCGCCCGGAGTCGTCCCCCGAGCGCAATATTTGCAACCTATAAGGCCACCCGAATTATCAGCCGCCGCTGCCGGTGCCAGTGCCCGAGCCAGTGCTCGTGCCGGAAAGTTCCGAGCTGACCGTGCCGAACGTCGCATTCAGGCTCGAGCTAACACTCTTGAGCGCGGTGATGATGCCAACAGCGACGATTGCGGCGATCAGGCCATATTCGATGGCCGTTGCACCCGACTCGTCGTTCATGAAACGCGAAAACATGTTCATTTGTACTCTCCCAAACTTGGTCGCAAGGTAGTGTCCGATCCTGGTCCACCGGGGGTATCCGTCCTCTCCGCTGAACTTTAGCGAGAATAAACTTCAAAAATTAAAGTCAGGTAAAACCGCACAGATTGAACAGATTATTAGACTAAATCCCAAATGAACACTGGATATTCCGCAAGAATTCAGAGTATAAAAGAAGAAGAAACTTGATAAATCTCATTACTAATTTGCAAATAACTGCATAAATACGCAAAAACTCCAGGTATTTATAAGTTAATACTGATTAATTATTTGGAATTTGGCGACGGCCAGCAAGAGAGATAGAATAAAAGTTCTGCCCTCTTCTACCCCAGCATCTCGGCCGCAGTCGCGCGTGACCTTGGATCATCACGGCCTGCACTCACGGGCGCACATTCAACCCAAGTAACTTTTTCCATTCCGGCGAATGACGCGCCGCAACCTTTACGATCGCGCCGGGGCACCTCGGCGCGCGATTGAAACGGCCGTTACCAGTTCATTCACCAATTCGTGCGGTAATTATCTCATCGTCGACACATCGGATGCCGCATGCCCGCAAGATTCAAAACAACCGCAACGCCGCTTCGCTTTATTCGTCGCGCCGGCTACGCGAGCCTCCTTGGATTGCTTGCGACACCGGCCACCGCCGGCGATCTGATCGTGCGCTACGATCAATCGCAATTGCTGAGGCTTCCGAGACCGGCGTCCGAAATCATCGTCGGCAATCCCTCGATCGCGGACGTTGCGCTTCAAGACGGCAACCTACTCGTCGTGACCGGCAAGACATTCGGCATCACGAATATCATTGCTCTCGATACCGACCACAACGTCATCCAGGATCAGCGGGTGATGGTGGAACGCGACGACCGCAGGGTCGTGAATTTGCATAAGGGGAGCCAGCGTTTCACGTACGCCTGCACGCCGAATTGCGAACCGACGCTGACGATCGGTGACGAAAAGGATTTCTTTGAGAACGTCAAATCCGCCAACTCGAGCAAGACCAAATTCTCAGAAGGCGCGTCGGATCAGGGCATCAACGCCAACAACCAGCAATAATGGGCTGGAAGCCAACGGCGCCGCCCGGGTCGGTGCAGGCGTATTGCTTTCGTTTAACGCTTTGTGAACCGCGCGGAAGGAAAAGTGAACCGAGCGGAAGGAAAAACCTTTCGATAAATACGCTTTTAATGTTCCAGGATTACCTCTCAGCATAATGAGTGATGAGGGGCGCAATGCGTCTGCGTTTGCCTATCTTCAATTTGAGGAAAGCCTGCCGCCGGCCGCTTTTTCAGGTCAGCAGCCTTCGTCGCCTTCAACGCGACGACGACGGCGCGACTGCCGTCGAGTTTGCGATTGTCGTGACTCCCTTCTTCATCTTCATCCTCGGGCTCATCGGCTGCTCCTTCTATTTCTTCATTATGAATTCGGTTGAGAAGGGAATGGACCAAGCCACCCGGCTCGTTCGAACGGGTCAAGCCGTTGCGCAAAAGATGACAGTCGACCAATTCAGAAAGGCCATCTGCTCGGGAGCGGGCGCCTGGATCGATTGCAACAACTTGACGGTCTTCGCGCAGGCGGCGGATACCTGGAGTGATACTCTGCAGCCTACGCAATGCCTGGATAACACCAAGAACCAAAGCCAGATCATGAAGCCTACGGATCTGATCGCAATATATACGGGCACTGCGAGCCAGGTGGTCATCGTCACAACCTGCTACCAATGGAATTTCACGGCCCACCTGCCCCTCATCAAGCTTGGCAATGCTCCAGACGGTTCGACCATGCTCCAAACCGCGACTGCATTTCGCAGCGAGCCATACCCGAGCAATTGAACCCATGCATCAGATTGGCCCCCTCCGCTTGATATCGCGATTTCGCAGTTTCTTACGCAATCGTGCCGGCGTCGCTGCAGTTGAATTCGCCTTCCTGGCTCCGGTGCTGATGTTGATGACCTTCGGCACTTTCGAAATAACCCGCGCACTGATGATGCACCAGCGCTTCCAGAGGGCGACGGCGATGATCGGCGATCTCGTAGCTCGCGAGCAGCAACTCGGCGCGAGCAGTTCCGAAGCCGTAACTCAGCTGAACTCGATCATGAAGGCGGCGCAGCACGCGATGGCGCCATACAGCTACACCCCATTGCAGATGGGGATCTATCAATTCAGGGCGAACAGCACCGACGCGACCAAGACGCGGATCGAATGGTCTTATGCGTACAACAGCATGATCATCCAGCCCTGCTCACTGACTTACACGTCGAACCAGCTGGTGCCCTCGAGCTTGCTCTCGAAAGGCGATGCGGCAATCATCATCGATGCGAAGTATCAGTATTCGCCGCTGCTGACGAACCTCCTGCCGAACGTCATCAACCAGATGACATGGACCGACACGATTACGTTTGCACCGCGATTCGGCTCGGTGTTCTACGGCCAAGCCACGCAGAATTCGGTTTGTCCGTCCTGATTGACCCCCTCGTAATATAATTTACCGGCATCTGTGCGCGCCTGCACCAATACCTGATTAAATTTACATACTTTTTTAATTAATCCGACTACGGAGGAAATTAATCCTCCACCAGCGGAATGGTTAGCATTCCATTGTCAGCGATCACCTCCCTGAGGCAAGTATTTGGAATTATTTTTTCGCTCTGGGCAATGAAACGAGCATTCATTTCTAGCGGCAGCCGCCCCCCTCCCTTGTCTTGTCGCAACCATTCGGTACAGTTTGCTCGTTTAGCATTAAAAGTGCGCGGGGACCTGTAACGTTATGGGACGAAGATCCGTACATTCACCAGAGGAATTGCGGCAGCTCATTCTTGATGCCTCGCAGGCGATCGTCGAGCGCAATGGGATTACGGGATTATCCGCTCGAGAAATTGCCCGCGCGATCGGTTATTCACCGGGCACGCTCTACAATATATTCGAAAATCTGGATGATGTTCTGCTGACTCTCCAGGTGCAGCTGATGGGCCGTACTCTCGAGCATATGAAGCGCGTGCCGCTCGGACCGGATAACGACAAAAATATCGAAGCTTTAGCGTACGGATACGTCGATTTCGCACTCGTCAATCGCCGGATGTGGAACCTGTTTTTGGCTCACAGCTTGCCGCCGGGAACGAGTGTGCCGGTATTGCTGCACGATTATACGAATAGCCTTATTGATATTGTCAGAGGCGCCCTTGAACCAATTGCGCCCCATGCTCCGCGCGAATCGCTGGACGTAATGGCGCGCGCTTTATGGGCCGGATTGAATGGCATTACGGCGATAGCCGCAACCGAAAAGGGCGTTTATCTGACGCCCTCTACGGCCCAGGCCTTCGCCAAGGAATTGACGACGCTCTTCCTTAAGGGTTTGCGCTCCGAGGCGGCGCATCGGTAACCGGAGCGGCCTCAGGCACCGCTTCCGCAGCGGGCTTGGGCGCCGCCACAACCTCCGGCGTAGTCTTTGCTGCCTCCGGATGCGCGCCATTCGCCTGCGGTGCGCCCGCATGATTGCCGATCGAACTTGTCGTTATGTCGTTAGCGGCATCCGGCTTCCGGCTGGCAAAGTGCGGACCCTCGACGATCCCGAACCATTTGTCGGTTGGAAGAAGCCGCTGGTTGAGGCCCGTCCACATGCTCCGCGAACTGAGGCCATCGACGAATGTCGTCGTCTGGGGCGAAATCATGATCGCGGCGGCGGTCGCTCCCGCCATCGCAATCGACGCTCCGATATGCCGGCGATCGAAAAGCTTCAACGCCGTGCCGAATGACGATTTGATGCGCGTGTCCATCACGTCGACGGAATAGATCTCATCGAGCGTCAGGTGCGTGATGTAGCCGACGAACATGAAAGCGGCCGCGAGCCAGGAAACGCCCTCCGGCCTGTCGAGCAGATGCCGGAACACGATCGCTGTCGCGACGGACGAGAAGACCGCGGCCAAGATCGAATGCCAGATGCCTCTGTGCACCGAAATCCGATGGAAGATCGCATGCAGTCCGTATCGCACGAGCAGCAACGTCCCGAGCCACAGCACCCAGAGCTCGGCTATGGAGTATTTGGTGGCCGCGTTGAATAGGACCGCGAATGAAAAGAAGATAGCGAGCCCGGCAAACATCGCCCGGCTCGGCCGCGAGTCCTTGAGATCGATATCGGGCAGCACGGAACCGAGCACACCCGCCAAAGTTACCGCGACGAGATTTTGCGGGGCCACGACGTCCGCAGCAAGGGTGAGGGTTGCAAGCGCACCCGTTACAACGGTACCAATCGCGATGTGAGTGGTGAAATTCGCCATGATTGCCCCAAACCGCAATGCCCGCTCGGAAGCCGAGACTTGAGGACTGGCTGGCGGTCCTCTCTTGGGCTAATGGAGCATCAGATTCGCACCCTCCCGGCGAGGGCCTGACGCGGCGCGGATGTGGATAAGCCTGGCGAGCACGACGGCTACAATGGCGGCAGGACACCCTGCTCCCATGTGGGGCAATGATTCGAAATTCGAGACCAAGACACACCCATCGAGGGAATACCGCTTTTAATGTTCACGGCCGCTGAAAATAAGGACGACAGAGTAGCTCGCATCGCCGCGATCAATATCGCCGTGGCGCTGACGGTCGTGACGTTGAAATATATCGCCTACGCCGTTTCCGGATCGGTGGCCCTCTTCTCCGATGCGCTCGAAAGCATCGTCAACGTGATGACCGCTGTCGCGGCCTACAGCGCCATCCGCCTGAGCGCCAAGCCTGCTGACGCCGATCATCCCTTCGGCCACTACAAGGCCGAATTCCTCGCCGCCATGTTCGAAGGCGCGATGATCGCCGTCGCTGCCGTGCTCATTTTGATCAAGGCTTACTCCGGCCTGGTCAACGGCGTCGAATTCGAGAATCCGGGCCTCGGCCTCGCAATCAGCGTCCTGTCGACGATGATCAACGCCTGTTGGGCTTGGATCATGATCAAGCGGGGAAGGAATTGGCGCTCGCCTGCGCTCGTGGCGGATGGCCAGCACTTGTTTACGGACGTCATAACGTCAGTCGGTGTCGTCATCGCCCTGATCGTGGCAATTCTTACGGGTTGGACGATCCTCGACCCATTGATTGCCGCCGCCGTCGCGACCCACATCCTCTTCATGGGCTACAACATAGCTACGGATTCGATGTCGCGATTGATGGATCAGGCGGCGAGTCCGGACATCGAGGGCCGCATCAGGGGCGTCATCGAAGCAAACGGCCACGGCGCGCTCGAAGCGCACGATATTCGCACCCGCCAAGCCGGACGCGCGCTCTTCATCGAATTTCATCTCGTCGTGCCGGGCACGATGACCGTCGACGACGCCCACGTCATTTGCGACCGGCTTGAGCAGTCGATTGAGCAGAGCATCGAAGGCTCGGAGGTCGTGATTCACGTCGAGCCGGAGTACAAGGCGAAGCCTGAGGCGTCGGGAGCCGTACCGCTTTAGGCGCGAACGGCCCAGAGATCGTATTCGTCGGCTTCGATGACTTTGCCGCGGACCACGTCGCCGGCTTTCAGTTCGTCGTCGCCATTGAGGAACACGTTGCCGTCGATATCGGGCGCATCCCACTTCGAGCGCCCTATCGCGCCCTCTTCATCGACTTCATCGATAATGATGTCGATCGTCGTTCCGATACGATCTCGCAGCATCTCGCTGCTGACGTCTTTCTGCGCGGCCATGAAACGATGCCAGCGCTCTTCCTTCACCTCTTCCGGAACTGCGCCCTCGATCCCATTGGCGCGCGCGCCATCGACGGCTTCATATTTGAAGCAGCCGGCGCGGTTGATCTTGGCTTCCTTCAGCCAGCTGAGCAAGAACTCGAAATCTTCTTCCGTCTCGCCCGGAAACCCGACGATGAACGTCGAACGAATGGCGAGGTCCGGACAGACGTCGCGCCAGCGGCGAATGCGCTCTGCCGTCTTCTCCTGCGACGCCGGACGGCGCATCGCTTTCAACACGGACGGAGAGGCGTGCTGAAAAGGAATGTCGAGATAGGGCAGGATCTTGCCCTCGGCCATCAACGGGATGACCTCGTCGACATGCGGATAGGGGTAAACATAGTGCATCCGCACCCACGCGCCGAGATCGCCCAGCGCCCGCGATAAATCGAGGAACCGTGCCTTGAGCGATCCGCCCTTCCATGGGCTTTCCGCGTACTTCAGATCGAGACCGTAGGCGCTCGTGTCCTGGCTGATGACGAGCAGCTCCTTGACGCCCGCGCTGACGAGCCGCTCGGCCTCGGTCAAGACGTGGTTCGCAGGACGACTGGCAAGATCGCCTCTCAGCGACGGGATGATGCAGAACGTGCACCGATTGTTGCAGCCCTCCGAAATCTTCAGATAGGCGTAGTGGCGCGGCGTGAGCCTGAGCCCCTCGGGCGGCACGAGATCGAGAAAGGGATCGTGCAGCGGCGGCACGGCGTCGTGCACGGCTTCAACGACCTGCTCGTATTGATGCGGACCCGTTACGGCGAGAACGCCCGGATGCGCCTCGCGAATCCGGTCCTCCTCGACGCCGAAGCAGCCGGTAACGATCACCCGCCCATTGCCGTTCATTGCCTCGCCGATGGCGTCGAGACTTTCCTTTTTGGCGGAATCGAGAAAGCCGCACGTGTTGACGACGACAACGTCGGCGCCGGAATACTCGCGCGCGATCGAGTAGCCTTCAGATCGCAGCTTGGTAATGATGCGCTCACTATCGACGAGCGCCTTCGGACACCCGAGCGAAACGAACCCGACTTTGGGCGTGCGCGGCTGCGGCGCGGCTGGGCCATGCGCGAGCCGCCGCACCTTTGCACTTGCCTTTGCCTTGATCTTTCCTGAGGGTCTCGCCATGTTCGCGCTTCTAGCCTTCGCACTTCACAAGCGCAATCGCGACACTGTAGCAGCTCCCCGAAGATAGCCCCGTGACCGGTATCCAAACCTACCAAGTTTCCCATAAAACCGGCTCTCCGCTTACCAATCCGCGGGCAGCGGCAAGAGCTTGGCTCGAAGCCGGCCGTCCGGTCGCCATCGCTACCGTGATCGAAACCTGGGGCTCGGCTTCGGTGCCGCCCGGCGGACAAATGGTGATTGCCGGCATCGACGAATTCCAGGGCTCCGTCTCGGGAGGCCCTGTCGAAGCAGACGTCATCTCCGCGGGACTCGAAGTCATTAACACCGGCAAACCGGTGACATTGAGTTTCGGCATCGCCGATGAAACCGCGCAACGTGCTGGCCTCGCCTGCGGCGGCAAGATACGCATTTACGTCGCGCGCCTCGATCCGAAAGCCGGCCTCGAATTCATAAAGCGATTGGACGAAGCCGCAGCCGACCGCACTCCCGTCGTCGTCACGACGCGCCTCTCGGACGGCGCCTATGAAATCCATGATGGAACGACGACGACCGACCCGGTAATTGCGGAAGCGATCCGGCGCGCTCGCAGCGCCGTCGATAAAAGCGGCGACACATTCGTTCATGCATTTACGCCGCCGCCGCGGATCATCATCGTCGGCGCGACCCACATCGCCCAGCATCTTGCAACGATGGCAACAGCAGCCGGGTACGAAGTTACCGTTCTCGATCCGAGAACGTCATTTGCAAACGCCGCGCGTTTCGATGCATCTCAGATCGTCGCCGGATCGCCGAAAGAGGCCTTCGAGACGACGGCCGCTGATGCATTCACGGCCGTCGTGACTCTGAGCCACGTGGATCAGATCGACGATGAAGCTCTCACCATCGCGCTCGACTCGCCGTGCCGCTACATCGGCTCTCTCGGCTCGCGGCGAACGCATGCCAAGCGCGTGGAACGGTTGAAAGCTGCAGGTTTCACGGACGCCGCCATCGCGCGCATCAACGCCCCTGTCGGCCTCGACATCAAGGCTGAGACGCCCGGCGAAATCGCGATCTCGATCCTCGCGCAGATCATTTCGGCATTCCGGAAAGCTCCGGATTAAAACGCGCCGCCCGGTCAGCCGACGCGCCGCAAGTGATTGTCGAACGCGATGTCCTGAAGCTCATGCTCCGCAATCGTCGAAGCCTGCGCCGTTTCATAACGAACCACGCCGAAGCCCGATGATGCCGCGAAGTCCGCATCGCCATGGGACGCAATTCCGCAGACATCCTTCAAATTGCTCTGCCCGACGACCTTTGCCGTCGCAGTATCGACGTAGAGCACATGCCCCGCTTTCGGAGCGCTCGCTGCAATCGTCCGCCCGTCGGCGCTCACCGCCATCGCGCCGATGTATCCCTTGAGATCGCTGCCGCCCTTGGTCTGCGGCTCGATGAGCTTCAGCGCCCGGTCCGGCCCCGCGCTGCCGACGAGCTGCGGTGTCTCGCTCGGGCTCCCCTCCCACTGCGCTCCGAACCACACGAGGCCCGTAGCGTCTTGAGTGACGTGCCGGATCGAAAGCGATTTGAGATCGCCAGTCATGTCATGCTTGGCGATGAGCTTGCCGGTGACGGCGTCAACGAACGCCAGCGACGGCTCCATCGCATCGACGTTGAGATTTTCGCGCCCCGCATCCGGCACCGTATCGAGACCGCCGTTGCCGACGGCGATCGTCCGGCCGTCTGCCAGCAGCATGATCTCATGCGGGCCGGTGCCGTAGCTCGGATGTTCGCCGATCTTCTTGAAGCCGGAAGCGACATCGTAGATCCCGATCAGACCCTGTCCGCTGCCGATGTCGGCTTCGGACGCGTAAAGCAACCGCCCGTCCTGCGAGAAACTGCCGTGACCGAAGTAATGCCGACCTTCACCGGGCATGAAGAGATGAGGCGGACGCGTCGTGTCGAGGTCGAAGGCGACGCCGACGGTGCCCGGTCGCCGCGCGAACACCGCAACATTGTTCGACGGGCGGTGAATGGCAATGTCATGCCCGCGTGCCGAGAGCGGAACGTCTCGGATGAGCGAACCATCGGCGCGAAGTAGAAGCACGCTGTAAGTGCCTTCGGCGCGGCGCGCAGTGCTGACGTACGCAATATCGTCCGCGCCCTTCGCCACGACGCCTCGCATCGGCGCAGTCCCGATGAACGCCAGCGTGCCGAGCAGCAGCGATCTCCGGTCAATCGCCATCGAGTTCATTGAACCCCACAGTCAGCTTGGCTGCCACCGACAGCCGGTTGGACACCATGTTGCGAAGTCCGTTCGCGCGGTCGAAAACTTCTCGCGGCGTCGGCGGATCATCGCGCTCTGCATGTGATGCACGGCCGCCTGCACCGTCGCTGGATTCGAGCGCACGCCACGTTCCGGCAACCCAATCCTTCATCCAGCCCTTGTCGGGCGTGAGATAATCTTCGAGCTGCAGCGCCTTGTAGAGTTCGTGCAGCGACGCGATACTGGCCGCATAATACGGCTTCTGCAGTCCCGATTTGTCGTAGGGCGGCTTGAGACGAATTTTGGGATCGATCTGCGGCTTGATCTGCAGATCGGCCGTCAGCGACAGTCCGACGATCAACGATTTGACGACCTCGACGGCAGCTTCGCTCGGATTCTTGTAAGTGTCGTTCTCGGGACCGGCATGAAGCATCTTCTCGGCCCAGCCGCCCGGCTTCTCCCACTCGGTGACGATCTCACTCGCCAGACGAACGATATTCGCGGCAATCGCCTCCGCAAAGAGGCAATGATAGCGCGCCGGCTCCCCGGGCCCGAGAGGCGCATCCGGATCGCGGATCAGAATTTCGAGCGCCGTCAGCCCCTGCACCGCGGCACTCTGCTTGCCGATCGCCCCCGGTTGGCCGATTGTTTCATCTTGCTTCGTCAGAATGAGTCGCATCTGCCGCGCCAGATAGCCCCGTGGGTCGGGCCAGAATGAGAGCTGCTCGCGACGACCCTTTTCGAGCATCGGCCCGAAGCGAAGAAAATCGACGCCGGCGTAGGCAATAACGGCCTTGTCGAATTGCTCCGAAAGCGCGCGGTTGGCTTCCGCAGATCCCGTCTTGCAGACGTTTGCGACCGCCGCCGGCAAAGGCACCGCTGCCGCCTTCAGCGCTTCGAAATGCGGAATGATGTGCTTCTCGATCGCCGCCTTCACCATCCCCTCATGACTGATGGGTTCGCTGGCGATGGCGCCTGCGGCTTGCACAATCAATGCGAGGATGGAGAACCCGGTGAGCATCGCTTTTCGTATCATCTTAACCCGTTCACGTATTCTGCAATCCGCCTCTTGTCGTCCGGCGAGAGCGCCTCGAAAAGATTGCGGCTATGCTCGGCCTCGCCGCCGTGTTTCCCAATCGCTTCTTCTACCGTCGCGGCCGACCCGTCATGGAGGAAACGCCGTTGCTCGGAAGGCAAACGGTGACCGATGAGGGGGGCAGTCCGCCATTCCGATGACTTGACGCCAGGCTCGCCGACGCCGTCATCGAGCGAAGGACCCATATCGTGAAGAAGCAGATCGGTGAAGGCCGGAATTTGCCGCCCGTCGCGCGTCGCTAACGTCGGCGCGTGGCAACTGGCACATCCGATGGCGCCAAAGACCGCGGCGCCGGGAGAATTCGCCGCATCCGGTGCCGCGCGCAGCGTTTTGAGATAGCTGTCGATGTACCCAAGCATCGCCGAGGAAATCTCGCGCCCGTCGAATTCCGGGCTCTCGCCGTTCGGCAGAGCGAGGCACGCCGTCTCGAACTTCGTGCAGTCGCCGTAAGGGAACGGCATTTTCGGACTGGACATTCCGATATCGATTGCGAAGGCATGCGCGACTTGATCGTCCAGCGTCACATGCGCCGCCTTCCAGCCGTAGCGCCCGATCCCCTGCGCGGTGACGTTTGCGCGTCCTTTGATGCCATCCGCATTGCGATCGTCGGGATCGGCGCGCTTCAGAATTTCTTCATCCGGAACGTCATCGAACGCCGCACGCCCGAAGAGGGGAGGCGCGAGCCGAACACCCGCGTGCACGCCGTCAGCGAGTGCCGGACCTGTCAGGTTGTATTTAAGCTGAGGAAGAAAGCGCGCCTGACCTTCAGGCATCAACGTGGGCACCGCATCGGTCTGCAGCTGAAGGCCGTAAAAAGGATCGGTCGTTCCGTCACCCTTTCCGAAGCGCACGACTGCGCCCGCGATATCGGCCTGCCCATCGTCACGGGTGACGACGTGCGCGCCCTCACCGCGCGAATGGCAGCCGGTGCAAGAGCGCGACGAGAAAAGCGGCCCGAGCCCGTCGGTAGCCTTCGTCGAAGCGGGAGCGGGAATCCATTGACGGTCGAAGAGCGCTTTCCCGACCGCCGCATCGAGTTGATCCGCTCGCAACAAATCTTCGGGTGCAATGGCGACGAACAGCAGTGCAATCGAGAGGCGCAGCCAGCCGTTCACACGACCTCGATATAGCCCATCATGCCGGCTTCTTGATGTTCGAGAATATGACAATGGAACATCCATTTTCCAGGTTGGCCCGCAACGAGGCCAACCTCGATACGCTCATTGGGAAGCAGCAGCACCGTATCGCAGCGAACGCGCGGCAGGTGACGCAGGCTCGAACTCAATACTTCGAAAGTGTGCCCGTGAATATGGATCGGATGCGACCGTGGCGTCGTGTTCTTCAATTCGAAGATGTAGCTGTTGCCGGACTTCAGAACCGCGAACGGCGGCCCGAGATCCTTATGATCGTGTCCGGGCCAAGCCTGCTTGTTGATGGCCCAGAATGTCCGTTTCGAGAGACAGAGCGGGCCGATCTGGATGTCGGAAACGGCACTCGTCGCAGCAATCGAAGCACCCGTAGGCGTCGCGGAGAATTCAACTGGCATCCGCTGCGCCGAAGCCTCGTCGAGTTTGGCGAACGGCATCACCTTCAGCGGCGTCGGCTCGAACGGACCCGTACGCTTCGGCGGACCTTCCGACTTGAATTCCGCGAGAACGTACGGCTCTTTCGAAAAATAGTCGAAGAGCTTCACCGATTCTCCCGGCGCCGCCGTGCGCAGGAGAACATCGAGGCGCATGCCCGTGCCCATCCGCCAGGATTCGAACGCCATCGGCGGAATGCCGTTGCCATCGACCGCGATGATCGCCGCACCGGCATTCTCGAAGCCGATTTCGGAAATGCGCATCGGATCGAGATTGTAGAAGCGAATACGAATGTCGGCCGACGACGGAACGGTGATGACGGGTGATTTCTCTCCATTGACGGAACGAACGGTCCCGGGCGTACCGCCCTTGGCGGCACCCTCGTCCGTCGTGAACGGCAGGAATGCGCCATCGGGACCGATGCGCCAGTCTTTCATCAAGAGCACGACTTCGTCGTCAGGCGGCGAAACTTCGTCGCCCTCGACGATCAGAACGCCGATCAAGCCGCGCCCGAAATGCTCCGTCGAGTTGCAGTGCGTATGGAAGAAAAACGAGCCCGTATCCGGCGGCACGAAGGAATAACGGCCTTCGGCCCCCTGGGCGATCGGCTTCTGCGTCATGTAGGGGACGCCGTCTTGATCGTTCGGAATTCGGAGGCCGTGCCAGTGGATCGACGCGACCTCGCCTGCCATCGGCAGATTGTTTTTGAAGACCGTGTCGAACCGCTCGCCGAGCTTCATCCGCACGATCGGAAACGTCGTGCCGGCCTCGAACGTCCATAATGGCAGGGTTTTGCCATCGAAGCAGGGTAGCGCCGTCGGCCGTTCGGCAAGATCGAAGGTGACCGATTTGACGCCGTCTGCAATAGGCCGTGCGATGACCTCCTGCGACTCGGCGGCGCGCGCTTCGATCCTGCGTCCAACGGCGAGAAAACCCGCCGCTGCGCTTCCTGAAAACGCCGCCGCGCCGGCGATGAGGTCTCTGCGTGTCACCATGCGAAAACCTCATCGAAGGCAGCGGTTTTGGTGCCTGGATAATCCAACTACTTCGCCTTGGCGACCTTATCCGGATCGTCGAGGCTGTCGGAACCCTCAATCTTCACCTTGAGGTTCAACGCCGCAACGACACCTTCAATGGCTCGCGCCTGCGAGACAAGAGCATCGACACCATCGAGGATGAGCTTGTTGCCCTCGTCGTTGCCGGCTGCCAGCATCTGGTCATAGAGCATCTCGCCGGAATCGGCCTTGGCCTTGATCGCCTGCATCTTGCTGAGCGTCGTCGCCATGGCTTCGTCGACGCGCTTTGCGGCCTCGGGTGCCTTCGCGCGCGCGAGATCCGCAATGCTCGGTCCGCTCGTCGCCGTCGGGCCGTCGTATTTGCCGTTCCACAGTGCGATCATTCCGACTTCGTCGTAGTAATGGCTGTTTTGCGTACTGTTCGAGAAGCAGTCGTGAGACTCTTCCGGATCGTGCAGTAGGACGCCGAGCTTCATGCGCTCACCTGCGAGCTCGCCGTAAGAAAGCGAGCCGAGTCCGGTCAAGATCGTCGAGAGCTGAGCGCTTTCGTCCTGTTCGGCGAGAGCCTTCCGCGCCGCGCCGTCCGTCTTCCAGTTGCCCACCATTTCGGTGAGGTCATCGACGAGCAAGCCGGAGGCAGCCTTCAGATAATCCCGGCGGCGGTCACAGTTTTCATGCGTGCAATTCTTGAGATCGAAATCGCTGGCCACCCGCTCGCCCGCCTTGACGCCGGGCTTGTGCAAATTCTGGCCCCACAACAAGAACTCGATCGCGTGGTATCCCGTGCCGACGTTCGCTTCGACGTTCAGAGCGCTGTTGAGCTGCCCGATGACCTTCTTATCGATCTTCGACGCGTCGAGAATTTTGGGGCCCAGGCGGATTTGCTTGTTGGCAATGATATTCGCCGTGTAGAGAGGATTTTCTTCCTTGGTATCGCCGTAGCTCGCCTTGTCGACATAATCGATCAGGCCTTCATCGAGCGGCCACGAGTTAACGGCGCCTTCCCAGTCGTCGACGATCTTGTTGCCGAAGCGGAAGCCTTCCGTCTGCATGTAGGGAACGCGCGAAGCCTTCCACGCCGTCCGCGCGGCTTCCAGGGTTTCGGCGCTCGGTGCCGCCAGCAAGGCATCGATCGATTTGTCGAGATCCTTGGCCTTGGCCAACGCGTCGGAGTAGGTCGCCTCCGCCAGGTCTCCGTAATTTTTCACAATGTCTTTGGTCGCAGGTGCCGCGAAAACGGGCGCTCCCGATCCACAGACGGCCACCAGCGCTAATTGAGTTGCGCAGGCTAATACAAACGCCTTTTTCGACATCTCAGTCTCCGTAACGGGCTATATCCAGGCGGCACCAAATGAGCACAGGGGATCCTCGGACCCCAATTATTTACCGCTATGGTATAGAATGCCGGGCCGGCCGTCTGTCAAGTGAACTCGGAGCCGTCCGGCCACTTGCCACGCCGATAAGATTTGTGAAACAAGCAAGTCTCAGGATTTTTTGAGCCGCGGCCGCGCGGCACCGGGTAAATACAGATGCGCTTGACGAAGCAGACGGGCCACGCCATCCGCATTCTGATTGACTGCGCGCTGGCCGGAGATCAACTCGTAAAGGTTGCCGACATCTCCGACCGGCTAGGCGTGACCAAGCAGAACGTATTTAAAATTGTGCACATCCTCTCGCATGCAGGCTTCCTCTCGGCCGTAAGGGGACCGAACGGCGGCGTGCGCCTGGCTGCCCCCGCCACCTCCATCAAGATCGGCGATGTTGTCCGCGCGATAGAAGTGACGCGAGTAAAAGTCGAGGGCGGAACCGATCCGACATCGAACGATACGGACCCCGGCAATATTAACGCCATGTTCGATGACGCCCTGGCGGCGTTCATCACCGTGCTTGATCAGCATACGCTTGCCGAACTCGCGGTGCGCTCGCCGATGGGCCTGAGCGAGACCGAAGAGCCCGGCGAAGACAATCACAACAGTAAGGTCCGGCGCAAAAAGCCGGCGGCACGTAGTTCGCGGCGAAGTTGACCCTTGCTGGCTGGCTTATCTCGCTCTTCGCAGATACATCAACGGGATATGACCCGTGAGAACTTCCGTTTGCGTTTCGCGGCGCTAGCCGCATGTGGGCTTCTTGCACTCATTCCTACATGGATATGGGTTGGCGAACCGTTACGCAGCATCCTTTTCTTTGTCTGTGGTTTGGCATCAGGAGCGTCCGCCCTGTTGGCCTGGCGGTACCCCGCACTCGATCAAAAAGCGAATGAAATGGCTGGTTTGATCTCCAATTCCGACAAGATGCTCACGTGGATGGATCTTGCGGCGGCAATGCCCAATCCCGCCATTATCCTCGATCCGGCATCGGTCATTCTGAATTACAACGAAGCCGCGTTGAGCCTCTTCGATCGCTTGCGGCAAGGTGCGCCGCTCGAGCACGTAAATCGTGACCCCGAACTTATCGCGGCCGTTTCATCGGCCTTCGAAAAGGGCGCGAAGCAAACGGCACGCCTCGTCCCGCGCGGCGGCATGGTCCAACGTCTCATCGCGACCGTGACGCCGCTGGGCGGCGACAAGCAGCATCAACCCTTGGCCGCATTGATCACGATCCACGATGAGTCGGAACAGCACCGCCTGCTCGAAATGCGCGCAGACTTCATCGCCAACGCCAGTCACGAATTGCGCACGCCGCTCGCATCCGTGCGAGGCTTTATCGAAACGCTGCAGGGCCCCGCGCGAAATGATGAAGCCGCGCGCGAACGCTTTCTCGCGATCATGGCCGATCAAGCCGAACGCATGACACGATTGATCGACGATTTGCTTTTGCTCAGCCGCGTCGAAGAGAAGGCCAACCTGAAGCCAACGGGCCGCGTCGATCTGAACGATTTGATCGAGGATGTGCTCCGGTCCTTGGCGCCGTTCGCTGAAGAGCGGCGTATCTCGATCGATGTTGAATCCACGGGCGGCGAACTCGTGGCGATGGGCGACCGCGACGAACTCTTTCAAGTCTTCCACAACCTCGTCGAAAACGCCGTCAAGTACGGCCGCGACGGCGGTGCGGTAAAAATCTTGTTGAAAAAGAAATCTAGCGTTCGAGCAGAAAGCGTCGGCGCCCGCGCCTTCATCTCAATTTCCGACGACGGACCAGGGATCGCCCCCGAGCATTTACCCCGCCTTACCGAACGCTTTTACCGAGTCAGCGCCGAACATTCCCGCCGTGTTGGCGGAACTGGTCTCGGCCTCGCCATCGTCAAACACGTCCTCAGCCGCCACGAGGGCGAACTTTCCGTACAATCGGTGGTTGGCAAGGGAACGACCTTCGATGTCGCTCTACCAGCATACAAATAAAATTATTATAAAACAAAGCATTGCACTGTCACAAATCTATTGTGTCACATCGCTAGAAGTGGGCTCGCGATTGGACGACAGTTTTTTGAAGGCCCGCCGCAAATGCGGCTTTCACTTTCAGAATGTCAGAGTTCGTCGCGCCGCGCGCCTTGGGGAAGGCCGCGAACGCTCCGGCGCTAATGATCATGACGAGCATCATTGCTGGAACTGTTTGACGAAACCCGACACTGCCGTTGCAAGAAGCGTGAACGCCTAGACAAAAAGCATTCGATAACAAAGCGTTAACGTTTCACATGGCCGTGACTTAACTGAACTAGAGAGTCCGGACCGGTGCCAATGGCCGGCATGGAGTGGCGAGGCCTCAAGCCCCCCCCGTTCAACAAGGAGACCACAGTGAAACAGTCTATTATGGCGTTGTTTGCAGCACTTGCGGCGACTGCCGCCGTGTCTGCTCCCGTCAAGGCGGCGGATATTTCCGGCGCAGGCGCTACATTCCCATATCCGATCTATGCGAAGTGGGCTGACACCTACAAGAAAGAGACCAACGTCGGCCTCAACTATCAGTCGATCGGTTCGGGTGGCGGTATCAAGCAGATCGAAGCCAACACCGTTACTTTCGGTGCGACCGACAAGCCGCTCGCCGGCGAAGAACTCGATAAGAACGGCCTCGTACAGTTCCCGACCGTCATGGGCGGCATCGTCCCGGTTGTGAACCTCGAAGGCGTGAAGCCCGGCGAACTCGTATTCGACGGCCCGACGCTTGCAAAGATCTACCTCGGCGAAATCACTGCCTGGAACGACCCGGCAATCCAGAAGCTGAACCCGGGCGTGAAGCTTCCTTCCGACGCCATCGCAGCCGTTTTCCGTTCGGACGGTTCGGGCACGACGTTCGTCTGGACGAACTATCTCTCGAAGGTCAGCGCTGACTTCAAGACGAAGATCGGCTCGAACACGTCGGTTCAGTTCCCCGTCGGCCTCGGCGCCAAGGGCAACGAAGGCGTCGCCAACAACGTGATGCAGACGAAGGGCGCGATCGGCTACGTCGAATACGCCTACGCCAAGCAAAACAAGCTCTCCTACACCAAGCTGATCAACAAGGACGGCAAGACCGTTGCTCCGGTCGTTACGGCCTTCCAGGCTGCTGCCGCCAACGCCGACTGGGCTAAGGCTCCTGGCATGGGCGTGATCCTCACGGACGAGCCCGGCGCAGAATCTTGGCCGATCACCAACCCGACGTTCATCCTCATCCACAAGAAGCCGACGGATGCAGCTGCCGTGAAGGAAGCGCTGAAGTTCTTCGACTGGGCCTACGCCCACGGCAGCAAGGCTGCAGAAGAGCTTGACTACGTGCCCCTGCCGGACAGCGTCGTCGCTCTGGTCAAGAAGAGCTGGGCTGACGTTGTCGGTGAAGACAACAAGCCGGTTTTCTCGAACTAATCACTGGACTACGGGAAGCGCCCCAGGCGGGCGCTTCCCGATTTGTTTATAAAGCGGCGACATTTCTTTAGTCTGGAGCGATATCTTGGCCTTCCTTGCGGACGCTAACTCTCAGGCGACGGCTGCGGCGGCAGCCCGGCGCAAAGTTCTTGAAGGTCTTCGCACGACTGACGTGTTCTTCCGCGGCCTGACCGTTTCGTCCGCGTATTTCGTCCTCATTCTTCTTGGTGCGATCTTCGCCTCTCTCGTTGTCGGCGGTTACCTCGCATTCGCGACATTCGGCTTCAGGTTCCTCACGACCGAGGTCTGGAACCCCGTTACCGAGCAGTTTGGCGCCCTGGCGCCCATCTACGGAACGATCGTCACCTCTCTCATCGCAATGCTCGTCGCCGTGCCCATCAGTATCGGCATCGCCGTGTTCCTGACCGAGCTCTGCCCGATGGGGCTTCGCCGTCCGATCGGCATCGCGATCGAACTGCTGGCTGGCGTACCAAGCATCATCTACGGCATCTGGGGCTTGTTCTTCTTCGCACCCGTAATCCAGCGCTATGTCCAGCCCGAACTGATCGCGGCGTTCAAGAACGTTCCGGTCCTCAATCAGCTTTTCGCCGGCCCGCCCTACGGCATCGGCATCCTGACGTCGGCCTTGATCCTGGCGATGATGGTGCTCCCGTTCATAACCGCCGTCTGCCGCGACGTCTTTGAAACGGTTCCGCCGGTCTTGAAGGAAGCCGCTTACGGCATGGGTTGGACGACGCGCGAAGTCGTGCGCAACGTCGTCATTCCTTACACCCGCGTCGGCATCATCGGCGGCGTCATGCTCGGCCTTGGCCGCGCGCTCGGCGAGACGATGGCGGTCACCTTCGTTATCGGTAACGCCCATCGAATCTCCGGGTCCATCCTGGCGCCCGGAACGACCATCTCGGCGACCATCGCCAACGAATTCACCGAAGCGGTCGGCGACGTCTACACATCGTCGTTGATCGCGCTCGGCCTCATCCTCTTCTTCATCACGTTTATCGTCTTGGCACTCGCCCGCCTCATGTTGATGCGCATCGAGAAAAAGGCGGGAGCATAATCATGGCCTTGGACATCGCGAAATACCGCCGGCGCCGTCTCAGAAGCACCATCACGGTTGCCCTGTGCTGGGCAGCCTCGGCCCTCGGTTTGACCATCCTTGGCGTTATCCTGGCGACGCTGCTCTACAAGGGCATTGCCGGTTTCGGACCGAAAGTCTTCACCGAAATGACCCCGCCGCCAGGCAGCGACGGTGGCCTGCTGAACGCTATTGCCGGTAGTCTCGTCATGACGATCGCCGGCGTTATCGTCGGCACGCCTATCGGCATTCTCGCGGGCACGTATCTCGCGGAATACGGCCGCTACAGCAAAGTCTCGTCGGTGATCCGCTTCATCAACGACATTCTCTTGAGCGCACCGTCGATCGTCACCGGCCTCTTCGTCTACGAGCTGCTCGTGCGTCCGATGGGCCACTTCTCGGCCTTCGCCGGCGCCGCGGCACTCGCCGTTCTCGTCATCCCGACAGTCGTCCGTACCACCGAAAACATGCTGCTGCTGGTGCCGAACCAGCTGCGCGAGGCATCCTCGGCGTTGGGGCTTCCGCAATCGCTCGTCATCCGCAAGGTTGCCTACAAAGCGGCTCGCGCTGGTATGATCACAGGTGTGCTGCTGGCCGTCGCCCGCGTCAGCGGAGAAACCGCACCACTACTTTTCACCGCGCTGAACAACCAGTTCTGGAGCACCAATCTCAACGCTCCAATGGCCAGTTTGCCGGTCGTGATCTTCCAGTACGCTCTCAGCCCCTACGAGGACTGGCAGCGTCTCGCTTGGACAGGCGCATTACTCATCACCGCAGCCGTGCTGACGCTTAGCATCGCCGCACGTTGGTTAAGCTCTTCGAGGACGCAGCAATGAACTTGATGTCAAAAGACGTTGATACGGGGCTTACCGAAAAGATCACGGTCAGCAACCTGAAATTCTTCTACGGCTCGACCCTGGCCCTGAAGAACATCTCGTTGCCGCTCTATGAGCGACAGGTGACGGCATTCATCGGACCGTCCGGTTGCGGCAAGTCCACGCTGCTTCGCGTCCTGAACCGTATGTACGACCTCTATCCGAACCAACGGGCCGAAGGCCAGGTAATGTTCGACGGCGAGAACGTCCTCGACATGACGGATCTGAACCTCCTTCGCTCGCGCATCGGCATGGTGTTCCAGAAGCCGACGCCGTTCCCGATGACGATTTACGAAAACATCGCATTCGGCATCCGCCTTTACGAGCGTCTTCCGAAATCCGAAGTCGACGGCCGCGTCGAATCCGCTCTCGAGAAGGCCGCCCTCTGGAAGGAAGTTAAGGACAAGCTTCACAGCAGCGGCCTGAGCCTTTCCGGTGGACAGCAGCAGCGCCTGTGCATCGCACGCACCGTCGCCATCCGTCCTGAAGTTATCCTCTTCGACGAACCCTGCTCGGCGCTCGACCCGATTTCGACCGCAAAGGTCGAAGAGTTGATCGACGAACTGAAGAACGAGTTCACGATCGCAATCGTGACCCACAACATGCAGCAGGCCGCCCGCGTTTCTCAGCGTACGGCGTTTATGTACCTCGGCGAGCTCGTTGAATTCGGGGTCACCCAGAAGCTTTTCACGAACCCGTCGGACAAGCGGACCCAGGACTACATCACTGGCCGCTTCGGATAATGCGTGGCGTTAAGCCCAAATCTGATTTCAGGAATTGAGACCAATGAACGAACATACCGTGAAATCGTATGAAGACGAGCTGAGACTTCTCGATCGCCGCATCGCACAGATGGGCGGCTACGCCGAGAAGCTTCTCGTGCAGGCCATGGATGCGCTCGAGCGCCGCGATCCGAAACTCGCCGAAAAGGCCGTGTCCGACGACGTCATGGTCGATCAGCTTGAGCGTGAGCTGCAGGAACAGGTCATCGTCATGATCGCGCGCCGCCAGCCGCTGGCGAACGATCTCCGTCACATCATGACCGTGATCAAGATCGCGGCCGATCTCGAACGTATCGGCGACCTGGCGAAGAACATCGCCAAGCGCGCTCTCGCGATCGCCAACGAACCCTATCCGAAGCCGCTGATGACCGGCATGCGCCACATGACGGAAATGGTACAGACCCAGCTCCGCGACGTCCTCGATGCGCTGACCGCGCTCGATGCCGAGAAGGCGATGCAGGTCTGGCGCGACGATCAGCAGGTCGACGCGATGTACAATTCCCTGTTCCGCGAACTGCTGACGTACATGATGGAAGATCCGCGCAACATCGGCATCTGCACGCACTTCCTGTTCGGCGCGAAGAACATCGAACGCATCGGCGATCACACCACGAACATCGCCGAGAACGTCTACTATCTCGTTCACGGCGTACCCATCGCCGACGATCGGCCGAAGGGCGACAAGACGTCGTCTACGCTGATCACGCCGCGCCAATGACGAAGACCTTGTGAAGGAAAACTGACGAAAAGCCATGCCAGCCAAGATCATCGTCGTCGAAGACGAAGCTCCACTCGCAGAACTTCTGAAATACAATCTTCAGTCCGAAGGCTATGACGTCGTGCAAGCCGCGGACGGAGAGGAAGCGGAGCTTCTTCTTTCGGAGCAAAGTTTCGATCTTGCGATACTCGACTGGATGATCCCAAAGATCTCCGGAATCGAGTTGTGCCGCCGTCTTCGCAATCGCACCGAGACGCAAAGCCTGCCCATCATTCTGTTGACTGCGCGCGGTGAAGAAACCGACCGCGTGCGGGGGCTGACGACCGGCGCCGACGATTACGTGACGAAGCCCTTCTCGGTTCAGGAGTTGATGGCGAGGATCAAGGCTCTGCTTCGGCGCGCGGCGCCCGAGCGGATGAGCGATATCCTCGTCTCCGGCGAGATCACCATGGACCGCGGCGCCCACAAGGTGACACGCGGCCCGCGCGAAGTGCGTCTCGGCCCGACCGAATACCGGATGCTGGAAGTCTTCATGGAAAGCCCGCGCCGCGTCCTGTCGCGCAGCCAGCTGCTCGATCGCGTCTGGGGCCAATCCTCAGAGGTCGACGAGCGGACGGTGGACGTTCATATCGGCCGCCTCAGAAAATCGCTGATCCGCGGCAACGAAAGCGATCCGATCCGCACGGTCCGCGGTGCCGGATACGTCTTCGACGGCCGCGAGGCTGAAGCGCAGGCCCAGTAAGGGCCCGCGCCGGCATCGAACGACTCAGCTCTGCCCGTTCAGACAGTCCGAAATACTGTGGGCGACGCCGCGCATCAGATCGAAGTAGAGGCCTGGCCCAGGGGTAAGCGTCTGCCCCTCGGCATCGATCGTTCCCGAACGCGCATTCGTTCCTTCGGTGACAGCGTCCACGAGCTTCGGCTGAAAATTCGGCTCGACGAAAACACAAATGGCGCCGAGCGACGATAGCTTGTGACGAACCTCGGTCAGCCGCTTGGCGCTCGGCGGCACGTCAGGACTGACAGTAATCGAACCTGCAGCCTTCTGTCCGAAGTGACCCTCGAAATACTGTGTCGCGTCATGAAAGACGATGAACGGCTTGCCCCTTGAGTCCTTGAGCTCCGCCGTCAGCTGGCTATCGAGAGCGTCGAGATCTGCGACAAGGGCAGCCGCGTTGGCCTTGAACTTGTCAGCGTGTTCCGGATAGCGAGCCTCGAGCGTTTTCGCGACGTCGGTGGCAATCGCCTTGGCGTTCTGCGGATCGAGCCAGATGTGCCCGTCCTTGCCATCTTCGTCGTGGTCGTCGTGATCACCCGCTGCGCCACTCGCTTCTTCATGCTCATGTCCGTGTTCATGCTTCTCGAAGGCGCCGCCCTGACGCTGATCGAGAAGCTTCACTCCGTCCGCACCCACGAGCGTCAACACCGTCACGTTCGCCGGCAACGACGCCACGATTTTCCGGGTAAAGGGCTCGAGTTGATCGGACACGCGAACGAAGACATCGGCATCGTTGATGGCCCGCGCCGTCGATGGCTTCAGCGTGAACGTATGCGGCGAGGCCGAACCCTCGACCACGAGCTGCGGCACACCGACGCCCTCCATGATCCGGCTGACGAGGGAATGAATGGGCTTGATCGTAACAACGACCTTTGGCGTCTCCGCTGCAGCCGCCGCGGAGATTTTCGCCACCACGAGAAAAGCCCCGAAATATGCTGCTAGCTTGCCAATCATGCTCAATCCCCCGCAAATTTGAAGCGTATAATATAACAACCGACAGAGAGGCTACGCAAGGGGATGCGCAAATCTCTTAGGCCATGTAATCGATAGAGCGTCGCAATCTCGCCGGTTCGATATGCGTCCGTTAGGGTCGGCCGGTGATTCGACCGGCATCAGAGCAAAGGGTTGCACGAAGCGTGCTCGAAATTATCAAGTCCTGTCGCCTTGCGGTTTTCATCCTCGTTGCCGTAGTGGCCACGATCATTCCGGCCTCAGCGCACCCGCACATGTGGGTGACGTATGTATTGACTGTCGATTACGACAAAGGCTCCGTAACTGGCGTCGATCACGTGTGGAGCTTCGACGATTCCTACACAGCGATGGCGCTGGAAGGGCTCGATACGAACAACGATGGCAAGTATGACCAGAGCGAATTGGCCGAGCTTCTGAAGGTCAATATGGATGGCCTGAAGGAATTCAACTATTTCACCGTCGCGAAGCTCGGTGAAAATCAGCTCGAATTCTCACCGCCGACGAATGCGCGCCTGGATTATACGAATGGCGTCTTGCGCCTCTACTTCCACCTGCCGCTCGCCAAGCCTCTTGCCCCCGGCGCCGAGGGCCTGACGTTCGCAGTCTTCGATCCGTCGTATTTCATCGACTTCCAACCCCAGAAGACCGACGCGATCAAACTTGCATCCGCCCCCGAGGGATGCGCAGCGACACTCATCGATCCCGATGCCGACAAGCAGGACGAACAGGCCAAGAAGCTCGGCGACGCCATGGCCCAGCAGTTTGGCGCCGGAGCCATCGGTTTCGGCTCGTACAAGACCGTCGCGATTTCCTGCAAGAAGTCCTGACCCGCTCTTCGGCCGACGGTTTACCGTTTCGCCTTGTGACGGTCATTAACTAGCTCTTCATTTTCGAGGATCGCCTCGCACGCATTTGATTTAAATGCGATGAGTTGCGTGTGCGCGAGAGATCCTTCATGCCGACGATCATCCGAGTGATACTTTCCGCGGTACTCATGCTGTCCCCGGCCGCCATTTCGCGCGCCGGCCTCGACACGGAAGCGACTGGAAGCCCCGATAGATCCTTCGAACTCATCGTCGTCGAAGCCGAAGGCTGCATTTATTGCGAGATATTCCGGCGCGACGTACTCCCCGCCTATGAGACCTCAGAGCAGGGAAAGAGGATGCCGATCCGGTTCGTCGACGTTAACGACGTCGAGACGGGCCATCTCGATTTCAACACCTCGGTCGACATCGTCCCAACGTTCGTCGTCGTCAAATCGCAGCATGAAGTCGGCCGCATCTCCGGCTATGTCGGCCCGGAGAACTTCTTCCATTCAATCAATTATATGCTTGGCTCCGCACCCTAAAAACGGTCGCAATCGCGGATTCCCTGAGCCGGGTTCCGCATTTTGTGCGAACGGCGGCTTACGCACTCAATTTCTCCCCGGCGACACCGGAAACCCTTGTAAACTGGACGTCCCTCCTGTACCGACGCGGTTTCCGTTTTCGGGGCTTTGGACGCCACTATGAGCCGGATCAGGCCGCACGTCGGCATCATCATGGGAAGCCAGTCTGACTGGCCGACGATGCAGCTTACCGCTGACATTCTGACGGAACTCGGCATCGCGTTCGAGACCAAGATCGTCTCCGCGCACCGCACGCCCGACCGGCTTTATAATTACGCCAAGGGCGCCAAGGCCGCAGGTCTGAAGGTCATTATCGCCGGCGCCGGCGGCGCAGCGCATCTCCCTGGAATGACCGCATCGATGACGACTCTGCCCGTCCTCGGCGTGCCGATCGAATCGAAAGCCCTCAAGGGCCAGGATAGCCTCTATTCGATCGTTCAGATGCCTGCCGGCGTGCCGGTCGGTACGCTCGCCATCGGCGAAGCCGGCGCGAAGAATGCCGGCCTCCTGGCGGCAGAGATATTGGCGCTTTCCGACACCGCACTCGCAGAGCGGCTCGAAGCCTGGCGCCAGCAGCACTCGGCCGACGTCGCCGAAACGCCCGTGAAGGGCTGATGACGAATACGATGACCGCCCTTCCCCCTGGTTCGACAATTGGCATTCTCGGCGGCGGCCAGCTCGGCCGCATGCTCGCATTGGCTGCGGCGCGGCTCGGCCTCAAATCTCACATCTATGCACCCGAAGGGGACAGTCCCGCATTCGACGTCGCCACCAAATACACCGTCGCGGCGTATGAGGACGAAGCACGGCTCGTAGGTTTCGCCGACGCGGTCGATGTCGCCACCTACGAGTTCGAGAATATTCCGGTTAAAACGGTCGAATTTCTCTCCGCGCGCGTTCCCGTGCGCCCCGGCGCGAAGGCCTTGGCGTGCGCCCAGGACCGCATGAACGAGAAAGTCCTCGCGCGCGGGCTGGGTGCCATGACGGCGGAGTTCGCGGCTGTCGACAGCTTCGCCGATCTCACGAAAATTCTCGACGGCGGATTCAAAATCCCCGCTGTTCTGAAGACGCGCCGCTTCGGCTACGACGGCAAGGGCCAGGCCAAAATACTGAAGCGCGAAGACGCCGAGGCTGCGTGGGCCGATATGGCCGATCAGCCGTCGATCCTCGAAAGCTTCGTCAACTTCCGCGCCGAAGCCTCGGTCGTTTCCGCACGTGCGGTCGACGGAACGTTCCAGGCGTACGACGTGACCGAGAACGAACACCGCAATCACATCCTCCATCGCTCCGTCGCACCCGCCGCCCTCGCGCCGGAGACGGCCGCGGAGGCCATCGAAATTGCGCACCGGATTGCCGAAAAGCTCGAATACGTCGGCGTTTTTGCGATCGAATTCTTCATCGTGACGGAAGGCGGCCGCGATCGCCTGTACGTCAACGAAATGGCGCCCCGCGTCCACAACTCCGGACACTGGACGATGGACGGCGCGCTGACCTCTCAGTTCGAGCAGCACATTCGCGCTGTCGCCGGATGGCCGCTCGGCGCAACGGCACTGAAAGCCCCTGCCGCCGAAATGATCAACTTGATTGGCGATGACATTCTCGCGTGGGAAAAGATCGCTGCTGAACCCGGCGCGTTCTTCCATCACTACGGAAAGCGCGAAGCACGGCCCGGCCGCAAGATGGGCCACGTCAATCGCCTGCTCGCGAAAAAGCCCGGCGCCTAAACGCAGCGCGCACTCACCCGAACGAATGTTGATTGAACTCGGCATCTGCGCGGGTCGCACACATTAAATCCGCCACAGAAATCCCTATATCCCGATTTCCACGGCTGCCCCCGCCCGGACAGTGATTGCGAGAAAGCGGAAGAAGCAATGATGAAACCCCTGTCGCGGCGTCAGGCGTTGAAGACCGCTCTGGCAGCTCCGGTGGCGTCCACGATGGTCGCTGAGCCCGCACTCGCGGCGAGCGAAACGCCAGCCGCCGCTGCGCAGCCGCCAGGCCAGTGCATACTGCTGCCCCAGGCCGTCGAAGGTCCCTACTACTTCGACCCGAAACTCGTGCGCGCCGATATTACCGAAGGCCGCCCCGGTGCGCCGCTCCGGCTTTCGCTCTGCATTATCGAAGCGGGCTCCTGCACGCCGATCTCCGGCGCGCGCGTGGATGTTTGGCATGCCGATGCGAGCGGCATTTATTCCGGATATACCGGCCAAGGCGGATCGCGCGAGATTTCGACGAAAGGCCAGACCTATTTGCGCGGCACGCAGATCACCGACGCCGACGGCCGCGTTGCATTCAACAGCGTCTATCCCGGATGGTATCCGGGCCGCACGCCCCACATCCACGTAAAGGTCTTCCTGAACGAGACAAGCCTCGTGACCGGACAGATCTACTTTCCGGATGACTACAGCGCCCGCATCTACTCGACGCGTCAGCCCTACAATGATCGCCCCACGCCCGACACAACGAACGCCACCGACTGGATCTACGGCGATGGCCAGCGCGAGGGCGGCGGCACGGTCCTCGCGATGAGCGAAGACGGTGACGTCATCGTCGCGGCGCTTCTCATCGGCGTCGACAAGAGCGGCGAGACTGCAGCGAAAGCCGGACGCGGATTTTTCCGCCGGATACTCGGACTATGATGCTGCTACACGGAAAACGGAAAACCGGGGCCCTTAACGCATAACTGTCGAAAATCCGTCGCAACCCAGCAAAAAATCCCGCCCGCTTTAACTGCAAATAAAAGTTAGCAGCCAATTTAGCTCGACTTTGCGTGCCGCTCGGAACTGATCGCGGAGCCTTGCCGTTTGCGAGGTAGCATCATTCCACGGTGCGCACAGCGCCGCTTTGCGGCACCAACCACGACGATAAAAAGGAGTCAGCATGAAACGAGGTTTGGTATTTGCGTCTGCGTTAGCAGCGGCGCTGGCGATGCCATTGGCGGCAGACGCGCGTCCCCACGGCGGCGGTCATCATGGCGGTGGCCACCACATCGGCAAACATCATAACGGCGGCAAGCATTTCCGGCCGGGCGGGCGCCATCACGGCGGTAATATCTACTACGGCGGCCGTCGCCATCATGGACATCACGGACGCCGCTTCTGGCACGGCCGCTGGTACGCCTACGGTATCGGCCCCTGCTGGCGCTGGTCGCCCCGGTACGCTGAATTCGTCTGGGTCTGCTATTAAGACAACCCGCTTTTTCCTGCCATGAAGGTAGGATAAGTAATCGGAATGACATCGGCGGCTCCTTTCTACGGAGCCGCTTTTTTGCGGCCAAAATAGAGGCTAGAGCAAACGGATGATCATCATGCCGATTGATGGCATGATGGAAGCCTAACCGAGGGGAAGAATCATGGACATCAAATCGATCATCATCGGAGTGCTCGCCGGAACGGTGATCGTACTCGGCTATCTCCTCTGGGACGCGCAGCAGACGAAAGTGAAGGTCGATCTTCCCGGCATCAAGATCGAAGGGCGTTGATCTGATCCCTGACGACCGTCATCCCCGCGCAGGCGGAGATCCGCCTAAGTCGTCAACGGGATCGAATTCCAAATCAGGCTCATCGGCCGATCCGAAAGCGATCTCGCCAGTCGCCGGATCGAATAAATTCCGCCACTCCGGATTCATTTGTTCGATGAGCCGATACTTCCATTCACGGCGCCATCTCTTCAATTTCTTTTCACGCAAAATCGCAGCATCCATCGCGTCATGCATCTCGTAGTAGACGAGCTTCTTGACGTCGTACTTCCTCGTAAAACCTTCGATCAAACCTTGCTCATGTTGTGCCATGCGACGCCGAAGATCGCTCGTCACGCCGACATAGATCGTGCCGTAGGGTTTGCTCGCGAGGATATAGGCGCAAGGCCGCTTCATGGCTCGCGAGCCTAGCGATGTCTTGTCTCGCTGTCAGCCTACCCCAAAAACGTCACCCCCGCGCAGGCGGGGATCTGTCCAAGCGTCTATTCGTCGAAAGTGTCCAGCCTGGATGGATCCCGGCCTTCGCCGGGATGACGGTGGGCTAGACGCGGATCCGATACTGCCATCTCACCTTCCCAACCCCCGCGCCTCTTCCCGCACCTTCACATCCGCGATGATACGATCAAGAAGCAGGCACGTACGCTTGAATAAATCCGAACCCTTGCGGTAATCGGCGCCCGCGTAGAAATCGCAGCGGCCCGCCTTGAAAAGCTCGACGCATTTCCCTTCGCTCTCGCCCGGATCGTGCACGGCGATGGCGTGCCCGCCGTTCTTCTTCAACAGCGCCATCGACGGCACGTCCGTGTCGCCGTCGCCGAAATAGATGAAGTTCGAAAACGGGATAGGCCGCTGCTCCTCGGGCATGTGCGCGTTGATGCTCTGGCCCAAGTCCTCGATGCCCTTGTTGATGCGGAAGAGGAACTGCGTCTTGCCCGTGTCGGAGATAACGCGCTTCGGAAACGGCAGATCGTAGGCGTCGAACCAGTACTCGCTCGCGAACACATTGGCGAAATGCGAATAGATCTTCGTCCCCTCGATAATCTCCGTCAGCCCCGACGACACGAGGTAATGCTTCACCGTGATACCCGCGTCGCCGGCGCGTTTTTTAACGTAGGCGTGCATCTGATCGAACCACGCCTCGACGCCGGGATACAGCTCGACCTTCTTCCCCTGCGCGACGAGATCGGCGCGGTCGATGCGAACGCCTTTCTCCTTCGCCTTCTTGTAGAGAAGATGCATGTAGGTGATCAGCGCGTCGGCGCGCTCAGCCTTCGACACGCGAGTGCACTCCGCCCAGAACTCTTTCGGCTCGATGCCGAGCTTCGGCAGAAACGCGTATTCCTGCATCGGGCGCGGCGACAGCGTGCCGTCGAAATCATAGACGAGCGCGATGGTTTTCTTGTCCGGAGACGCAACCTTGCTCACAACGCGCTGAGACAGTGGGCGCGCGTGTGCGGATGGTCCCTCCCTCGTCTGAACCTTCGTTCCCCGCCCGCCTGCGCGCTCGACCATGAGCTTTCTCCACTCTCGACTTGTAGAGCGGAGGAAAGCGTGATTCGGGTGGCACAAGAAAGTCAGGCGTCAGCGGTCTGCCCGTTCCGGGGCGAATTTCTTCGGGCAGTCCGCTGTCAGCGATCAGTGTTTGCAGTCGGGCCCGTGAACGTGCCCGGGCTCGCCGTGCGCGGCATGATCGTGATCATGATGATGATGGCCGTGATCGTGCCCATGATCATGGCTGTGATCGTGCCCGCAGCCGCAACCATCGCCATGGTCGTGATGATGCGCCTCGGGATCGACCAGCGCCGCCGCGAGCTTGCGCTCCAGCGCAATCGACATTTCGCGCGGGCTGTCCTTGTCCTCGATGAGCAACGCCATCACTTCCGCGCCGAGTCGGAAATCGTCGACCGCGCCGAGATAGTGCCGCCGCAACCGCCCCTGTCGATCGAATATCAGCAGCGCCGGCGTTCCCTGCAGCTCGTACGCCTTCATCGTCTCCGGAAGGCCCTCGCCACTCGGCTTGTCGAGTGCGACGGGAATCGTGATGCCGTTCTCAGCGAGATAAGCTTCAACCTTCTCAGGCGTCTGCTCGTCGAATTTCTCGAACGCCATGTGCAGACCGAGCACCGCGACTTCGTCCTCGGTGAAGCTTCCGCGCAGACGCATGGCCTGCGGCAGGCCGAACTTCTGCGATCCGGGGCAAGCGAGCTGCCAGATCGCGATGACGACGACCTTCCCCTTCTCGGCCTTCAGCGTGCGCTTCTTGTCGGAATTGAGCCACCGCTGCGCGATGATCTCGGGTGGGCGTTCGGGGTTGAACATCTCAAAGGAATCCTTGCGCTATTTTTCCGTCATATAGCATCGCCGGCCCGAGATAGGCAGGGGGCTGCCCCGTCAATCGCAATCGCCCGATTTCTGGGGGCCCGACTGCGGAATATTCTCAGGGCACACATACGCTGCGGGAACCGCGCAGGGCTGTGCCGGATTTGGCGAATAGATCCGGAAGTGCAATGGGCAGCCGCGCATGACGTTATAGGCTGTAACGCACCCCGTGGGCGGCGGCAGCGGCGCTTGCGATTTCGACTGCAGCGTCCAGTTCGTACGCTTCTTCCAGCGATCCTCGATGATCGACAGCGTCGGAATTTTATCCTCGACGGCTTGTGCAAGCGCTTCCGGCATCTGCTGCTCGAAAGGAATGCCGAGCACGAATCGGCCGGACGGCTCGCGAAACCCGATGAGAGCCGTGTTCTGTGCCGGACACTTTGCAATTGCCTTTGCGATCTCCCGTGCGGGCCAGATCCTGTCGATGCTCGGCAGAACGACGCCAAGCAACGTAACGGCGAAGAGGGCGAGTGCGCCGACGCCGACCGCAGCCCAGCGGCGAAGCTGGCCTTCCCAGCCGAGGCGTCCGCTCCAGATGAAGAGCACCGCGATGATCGCGATGAGCACGGCCGGAATGAACCCCGGAACCTCGCCGGTAAAAAGATAGACGCCTGCAAAAACCGCCAGCGGCAGCGCCGCGAAGTACGTCGGCCATGTCGTGAAGAGGCTCCACAGAGGGCGCTTGCCCAATCCGCCCTCGCTCGTCACCACGATCGCAACGCCGAGGGCGAGCGCCGGAAACATCGTCTGCACCATGTAGGTGCCGGGCTTCGACGACAGCAATTCGAGATAGACGATATAGCCGAGCACCCACGCGAGTAGAAATCGCGAAAGCGCTTGCTCGCGGCTGTCCCAGAAACGCTTGAACGCCGTGCCGATGAGTACCGTCCCCGGCAGAAAGCCAAGGGCGACCGCGAGCACGAATGTGCCGGGGAAGGCGCGAAGTTTCATGTCCTGCGCGCCGCCGAGCGCGCCGAGAAACGCCCGCCAGTCCATGCCCGCAAATGGGGTACCGTCCTGATGTGCACGGATGATCAGCCACCAAACACCAATCGCAAGTGCAATGGGTAGACCCATGAAAGGACGCAAACGCTTCAGCCACGCGAGATCGCGATCCATCACATAGAGCGCGATCAGCGTCGCAACGACGAGAATCGGCACGAGCAGCGCATTGATCAGAATGCCGAACCCAAGCGCGACCCAGAACAGCAACGCCAGCAGATAGCCTTCATCCGGCTTCGTATAGATCCGCGCCAGCGCCACCATTGCGATCGTCGCCGGTAACAGCGACAACCCTTCCGCGATCGCGAGCTGCGAAACGAGCACCGTCAGAGGCGAAACGGCGAACAGCGCCGCCGCGATAAGCGCCGTCTCCGCGCCGACGAGCCCGCGTCCGAGCCAGAACAACGCCAGCACGGTCAGCGTCACCGCCAGCAATGACGGAATGCGATAGACCATGATGTCGCGCGCAAACGCCTCGCCAGCCAGCCAGCGCGCCGCGCCCTGCGCCCAGAACGTGCCGATGGGGCGATATTGGTGAACGGTACTTCCGTAACGCGGGTCCGTCCAATCGCCGCGCTCGACCATGTCGCGCGTCGTCTCGGCGTAGATGATCTCGGTACGATCGACCGCGGGGAGCCGCACCACACCCGGTAAATAAACGGCAAGGCACAACGCCAAAAGCGCGAGCGACGGCGCCCACGGCCGCGCCGCGAGGCTTGCCCACCAGTTCCACATTGCGCGTTGGCGCTCCACCACAATATGCCCTTCGAAACTTGACATGCCCTCGGAACTCGGCTGTTTGCGCATCGAACGCAAAAAACGCAAGGGCTCAACTACCGCATGCCAGGAAAATCGGCTGATCGAGCGGCTCGCCGTGCGCGGCTTATCGAGATCATCAAACAGCGGTCTTTTCAGGAAGGGCCCGAGTTCAAGCTCGCGTCGGGAAAAACGTCGACTTTTTACTTCAACATGAAGCCAACCATGCTTGACAGCGAAGGCGCCTATCTGATCGCCTCGCTCATCCTTGACCGGCTCGAAAATGTTGAAGCAAACCTGATCGGCGGCCTCGAAATGGGCGCCGTTCCAATCGCTTCGAGCGTCGCCGCCGTTTCATATACGGAAGGCCGGAAATTGTCCGCCTTCTTCGTCCGCAAGCAGGCAAAAGAACACGGCACGCAAGCGCTCGTCGAAGGGCTGGCAAAAGGCGACAGCATGGCCGGCAAAAAGGTCGTTGTCGTCGAAGACGTGACAACGACGGGCGGCTCAGCCCTGAAGGCCGCCGAAGCGCTTCGCGCCGCAGGTGCCGAAATCGTCAGCGTCATCACTATCGTGGACCGCCTCGACGGCGCCGCCGAGACCTTCGCTGCTGCAGGGCTGAAGTTCGAGCCGCTCCTGACGCTCGCTGATTTCCGAAGCTGACAACGGCGCGTTAGAAGGGACCCTTGTCCCCTACCGTCATCCCGGCGAAGGCCGGGATCCAGGCAACGTGCAGTGCATTCCCGTTAGCTGTCCGCCCAGAGCAAGCAACCTCTTCCGTAATCTGTTGAAGCTTGTCTGGGTGCCGACCTCCGTCGGCATGACGGTGGTTGGGAGACCAATCGGCCTAGCCGATATGCGTCTTCAAGAACTTGCTCGTGCGTTCCCAGGCCAGTTCGGCGCAATGCCGATCATGCACTGAACGCTGCTCGTTCATGAACGCGTGGCTGGCATCATAGCGGAAAATCTCGGAGGGCTTCCCCGCGGCTTTCAAACCTTTTTCGAATGCATCGACCATCGCCGGCGTGATGTAGTCGTCGCTGTTGGCGAAGTGCCCCTGCAAAGGCACCTTCACGTCCGCGGGCTTCGCAACCGTCTCCGGAGGCAGGCCATAGAAGGGAACGACGGCCGAAAATTCCGGCGCGCGCGAGGCGGCGAGCACGGCAACGGCACCCCCCATGCAAAAGCCCGAAACGGCAACTTTGGGGCTCGAACGCAATAGAAATTGCGCCGCGCCACGCACGTGTTGATCCGCCGCCTCGAGAAAATTCAGCGAATTCATTTCGCGGCCGGCAGCGTCTGAGTCGTGATAGGGAATGACGACGCCGTTGAAGAGATCGGGCGCCAGCGCATCGTAGCCGAGGAGCGCAAAGCGGTCGCAAAGCCCCTTGATCTGGTCCTGCAGACCCCACCATTCCTGAATGACCACGACGCCCGGAGCGTTGGCCTTGCCGGCAAGCGATAGATAGCCTTCGGCAGTCTTCCCGTCCGGACGGGCGAATGGAATGCGGGTACCCATGTGGTGAAGCCTCGTAAGTTCGAGCTAAGTTCGAGCCGGTCGATCACGCGGCTTCTGTTTATGCGCCACACCGAAAGTGGGCAATGGCCACGTCGCGCGCGACATGCGCGACGGGTCTTCTTGGTGGTCGTGTTTCAGGTCGAACGTCGACGGATCGACGCTGCTACTCCGCCGCGACGATCGCACCTCCGAGCGGACTGGCCTTCAGCACATCCGCATCGACGTAGGGAGCGAACTTCGCGAAGTTGTCGTGAAACATCTGCGCGAGCTTTGCCGTCATCGCATCGTAAGCTTTCGGATCGGCCCACGTGTCGCGCGGCGTCAGCAGCTTCGGATCGATTCCAGCAACGGCAACGGGCACGGCGAAGCCAAAAACAGGATCAGTCCGCATCGGCTGATCCTTGAGTTCTCCCGAAAGTGCCACATCGAGAAGCGTCCGCGTGGCTTTGATCGGAATGCGACTTCCCTGCCCGAACTTGCCGCCGGTCCAGCCGGTGTTGACGAGCCAGCAATCGACGCCGTGGTCGGCGATGAGTGTACGCAGCAGATTGCCGTAAACGCGCGGATGCCGCGGCATGAACGGCGCGCCGAAGCACGTCGAGAATGTCGGCTGAGGCTCAGGCCCCATGCCCTTCTCCGTTCCCGCGACTTTTGCCGTGAAACCCGAGAGGAAGTGATACATCGCCTGGCTCGGCGTGAGCTTCGCAATCGGCGGCAGAACACCGAAAGCGTCGGCCGTCAGCATCACGATGTTTTTGGGATGCCCCGCGGTGCCGGTCGAACTTGCGTTGGCGATCGCGTCGAGCGAATAGGCCGAGCGCGAATTTTCAGCGAGGCGATTGTCGTCGAAGTTCGGGACGCGTGTGACGGGATCGATGACGACATTCTCGAGCACCGTTCCGAAACGATTTGAAGCGTCCCAGATCTGCGGTTCGGCCGCCTTCGAAAGGCGGATCGTCTTCGCATAGCAGCCACCCTCGAAATTGAAGATGCCGCGGTCCGACCAACCGTGCTCGTCGTCGCCCAGAAGCTCGCGCGTAGGATCCGCCGAAAGTGTCGTCTTGCCGGTGCCGGAGAGACCGAAGAACACGGCCGAGCTTCCGTCCTTGCCGACATTTGCCGAGCAGTGCATGGGCATGACGTTCTTGCCGGGCAGGATGTAGTTCAGGAACGAGAACACGCTTTTCTTGATCTCGCCGGCGTAGCTGGTGCCGCCGATGAGAACGATGCGCTTCGTGAAGTTGCACGCGATGACCGTCTCCGAGCGGGTGCCGTGGTAGAGCGGCGCCGCGCGAAAGCTCGGCAGATCGACAACGGTGAATTCCGGCACGAACGACGCGAGTTCGCTTCGCTCGGGCCGCCGCAGCAAATTGCGTATGAAGAGCGATTGCCACGCGTGCTCCGTAATGATGCGCGTGTTGAGACGGTGCTCTTTCTCGGCGCCGGCAAAGAGATCCTGAACGAAAATTTCCTTGTGCCGCGCAAAGCCGATGAAGTCGGCGAGCAGCCGGTCGAATTGCTCGTCCGTCATCGAAAGCGCGTTGTCCCACCAGATTGCACCCTCGGTTTCGGCATCGCGAACAATGTATTTGTCCTGCACGGAGCGGCCGGTGTGCTGTCCGGTCTCGACGACGAACGCGCCGCTGGCAGCGAGCTTGCCCTCACCCCGGCGAACCGCGTACTCGACGAGGTCTGCCTCAAGCAAGTTATGACGCACCCTCTGCGAAGATAACGTCGGAAACAGCTCAGCCATCGTTCTCCTGCCCCATGAAAATGGACGTCGAGGTCGCGCCGCGCCGAAATTTCCTGCGCTCGCAAAAAACAACGCCCGATCAAGCGATTTTGTGCCGCACAAAAGAGACTCAGTTGGGCCCAAATGCCGCTGGTCCCGAAGCCCTAACACGAACTATGGCGATTTGGAGTCGCGCACGCCAATGACGCACGAAAAAATCGGTAACATTATGTTACCGTTCGGATATTCCAGGACTCGTCTTTGTGCGGAGGATGCGAGCAGAAATCTCGGCGAACAAGCGGAATTTTGCAGTTGTGACCCCAGAATTCGTCCAGTTCGCTTGCCGTCGAAGTCGTGGTCGCCTATTCAGGGGCCATTCAGCCTCCAGCGTCCATTGGACGGGACGCCACAATTGGTACACCATACCGCCATAAGCGCCTGAAGAGGCGCGGTGCACATCCCGCTGCGGCCGAGGGGCATAAGAGGAACAGATGAAGGAAAAGAGCACAATAGCTCTCGTTGACGACGAGCGGAACATCCTGACCTCGTTGCGCATGGCCCTGGAGGCCGAGGGCTATAAGGTCCGCACCTACGGGGACGGCGTCTCCGCTCTTGAAGCGCTGACCGAAGAACCCGCCGATCTCGGCATCTTCGATATCAAGATGCCCCGCATGGACGGCATGGAACTCCTCCGCCGCGTGCGCCAGCAGTCCACGATGCCGGTCATCTTTCTGACGTCGAAGGACGAAGAAATCGACGAGCTGTTCGGCCTCAAGATGGGCGCTGACGATTATATCGCAAAACCATTTTCGCAGCGGCTCATTGTCGAACGCGTCAAAGCCGTTCTGCGCCGCGTTGCGCCAAAAGACGGGGTTGCTACAGAAGACGAAGCAAAGCGCGTCCTCGAGCGGGGCAAGCTGAAGCTCGATCCGGAGCGGCATACCTGCCACTGGGACAACAAGGGCGTGACGCTGACGGTGACCGAATTCCTGATCTTGCAGGCATTGGCGACGAGACCGGGCGTCGTCAAGACGCGCGACGCCTTGATGGATGCCGCCTACGACGATCAGGTCTATGTGGATGACCGCACGATCGACAGTCACATCAAGCGGCTGCGCAAGAAGTTCAAGCAGGTCGATGACGATTTCGACGTGATCGAAACACTTTATGGCGTCGGCTATCGCTTCAAGGAATAAGCGGCCGGTCAGCCACCGGGGACGGGATGGCGCTCGACAGCAATGACATTGCGGCGACCGCAACGCTGAGCGGCGGGGCGGACGCTTCCGCGCCCGCGGTTGGCGATAGGAAACCGAAAGTCGATTTCCGGGGCGCAGCCGCGCGAGCGAGCGCCGCGACCGGCCAATGGCTGGCGCAAAGCCTCATCGGCCGCATCATCGGCAAGAACCTCCGACGCCGCATTCTTCTGGCCAACGTCTTGGGATTGGCCGGCCTGCTGTTCGCGATGCTTTATCTGAGCCTGCACCACGGCTGGCTCCTCGACGCCAAGGTGGACGTCGTAAAGACGGTGTCGCGCATCACGGCGGAAGCCATCGCCTATCGCGCCGTCAACGAACGCGCCATTTTCGATCCCAACCGCATCCCCGAAAAAACGCCCGCACGAGCCCAGCGCGACGACGCATTCGCCGCGCTCGAATTGCCGATCGATCCACACCAGGCGGCCATCATTCTCAAAAAGCTGGTCGGCCCCGCAAATCTGAAAGCGCGTATTTATTCGGCAAAGGGCACGTTGATCCTCAACGGCGAGACGCTTTTCTCGAATGATGATCCGTCCGCTGATCCGCCAGCCGAAACAGCCGATGATCCCGCTCCGCGCCTCAAGAACTTCTGGACCCGGCTGCATTACTGGGTGATCAACAAGGAGCTCAAGGTCTATCGCGAGCTTGGAACGGCCAACGGCTTCCTCTATCCGGAAGTTCAACGAGCGGCGCAGAACGGCGTTGAGACCCCGATTTTGCTGCTCAATCGACACGGCCAGCAAATCGTTTCGATGGCGGAGCCCATCAAACGCGGCAACAAAATCCTCGGCGTTCTGCTCCTCTCGACAAATCCGGGCGATATTGACGATGTCCTCTGGGACGAGCGTTGGCTAATCTTGCAAATTGCGGCGATGGCGCTGCTTGTTTCGATCGGCAGCTCTCTTGTCCTGGAACGCACAGTTGCAGGTCCGATGCGGCGGCTTTCCGAAGCGGCCAATCGCGTGTCGCAAAATATTTCAGCCCGTGAACAGCTACCGGACCTGACCGGACGCCGCGACGAGGTCGGACAAACGGGCCGCGCCTTTGTTGCAATGACGAATGCGCTTTACCGGCGCATTGAAGCGAGTGAGAAGTTCGCGGCCGACGTCGCTCACGAACTGAAAAATCCGCTCGCCGCCGCACGCTCGACGGCCGAAGCCCTCGCCTACGCACGCTCCGATGCCGACCGCACGGAACTCGTGCAGGAGATCCAGTCCGAATTGAAGCGGCTCAATCGGCTGATCAACGACATCTCGAGCGCCTCGCGTCTCGATGCCGAGCTCGCGCGCCAGGAAATGCAGCCGGTCGATATCCGCACTGTTCTCGAAAGCGTCAACAGTCTCTTCTCGGAAATGCTGGCGGACGATACGCGCAAGATCCGTCTGATCGTCGAGCCCGGCACGGCCGCAGCCTACATGGTACGCGGCAACGACGGTCGCCTCGGCCAGATCTTCACGAATTTGATCGATAACGCCTTGTCGTTCTCGCCTGAAGGCGGGACCGTCACCGTTCGCGCCAAACCAGACGGCAGAAAAATCGAGATATCCGTCGAGGACGAAGGGCCGGGCATTCCTCCGAACAAGCTCGCCCAGATCTTCGACCGGTTTTACAGCGACCGTCCGCAGACCGACGCCAAACGCGGAAAGAACTCGGGCTTAGGTCTCTCGATTTCGCGCGAGATCGTGGTCAGCCACAACGGCGAAATCTTTGCGGAAAACCGCGCGGCGAATACCGGGCAGGTGCCGAAAGGCGCGCGCTTTACGGTCCGCCTCCCACTGTCGCTCATAGGACCTGGCCTTGCCTGGAGAATTTGAGCGCGTCCACGCGACCGCCATCGCCGTCGGCGGCCGCGCGGCTCTGATCCGTGGACCCTCCGGTTCCGGCAAGTCCGATCTGGCGTTCCGATGCCTCGGTCTTGGGCTCTCGGCGCTTGTTCAGAACAGGGTTATGTTGGTTTCCGACGACCAGGTCCTGCTAAGCCGCGAAGGTACGTCCCTGCGCGCCAGCGCCCCGGCTCAGCTACGCGGCAAGCTTGAAGTTCGCGGCATTGGCATCCTTGAGGTTGACGCCGTTACCGAAGCGAACATCGTTCTCATCGTGGATCTTGTCCGCGAAGGCGTCATCGACAGGTTTCCCGACCCCTGGCCCCGCGCCCGTATTCTGGGTCTGGAGTTACCGCAAACCCGGCTATCGCCCTTCGAAAGCTCAAGTCCACTGAAACTTGTAGCAGCCATTCGGACGGCCCCTCAGCCACGTCTCTAACCAAAGCCCCGAATGAGGTCCAGAAACTGCTTGCGCCAGCTCCAAACACTTGCCAATTTCCGCGCGACACGGCGGCAAAACATGAATTCGCCGCACGCTAATGAAATGGCCCGTCGCTCATGATCGGACTTGTCATCGTCACGCATGGCGGGCTTGCGCTAGAGTTTCGCAACGCGCTTGAGCACGTCGTCGGCAAGCAGCAGGCGCTCGAAACGATAGCCATAGGCCCAGACGACGACATGGAAGCGCGTCGCGTGGAAATCTTGAATGCGGTCCAGCGCGTGGACAGCGGCAAGGGCGTGATCGTTCTGACCGATATGTTCGGTGGCACGCCCTCTAACCTTGCCATCTCAGTGATGGACGAAACGAAGGCCGAAGTCATCGCCGGAATCAGTCTTCCCATTCTGGTGAAGCTTGCCAGCATCCGCAGCGAGACGCCGCTTGAGCAAGCTGTCATCATGGCTCGGGATGCCGGCAAGAAATATATCAAGGTTGCAAGCCAAGAACTGTCCGGCGGCTGAGAAGGACCTATGCCCGAACTGGTCAACAGTCTGAAACCAGAAGCCGTCGTCATCATCCGTAACGTCAAGGGCCTGCACGCGCGGGCGTCGGCGAAGTTCGTCAAATGCGCCGAAAGCTTTGATGCCACTGTCACCGTCACCCACCACGGCAATTCAGTCGGCGGCACCTCGATCATGGGATTGATGATGCTTGCCGCGGGTCCGGGCTCCGAGCTCTATATCGTTGCCGAAGGCCCGCAGGGCCCCGAAGCGCTGCAGGCTCTCGTCAAATTGGTCGAAGCGGGCTTTGACGAGGAATGCGTCGGCGACGCCTGAGCGAACGCTCAGCCCAAAGAAAAAGGGGCGCGAAAAGCGCCCCTCGTAACCAATTCCGAAAACGTCACTGCGAAAGATAAAGCGTCGAGATCTTCAACGCGATATCGCGGAACGCTGCCTTGAGCGCATCGCCGGTCGTCGAGTTGTAGAAATGGTTGACGTCGGTCGCGCAGGCCGTAAGCGTATCTATTGCTGTCTGGTTGTCGAGCTGGAAGCCGACTGTATAAACCTCGATACCCTTGTCCTTCATCGCTTTGCATTGCTCCTTAGCCTGCGCGCTCGAGCACTCGCCGTTCGCCGCATTCGGACACGACGTGAGCGAGTTCGAATTATCGGGAATGCCCTGGGTAGTGTACTGTGTATTGTATTCGCCGTCCGTCATAAGGACAGCAATCTTCTTCAGCTTATCTGTACCATACGCAGCTGGCATACTTGAGGATGCCCACAGGGACCCCCAGTTTGGCGACAGCATGTACCAAGCCCACGCCGTGCCAATGTGACCGGCCGTGCTACCCGCCGTCGCGAGCCCGTTGATCTTGGCAAGCAGAGCGGTCGTGTCACTCGTCAACGGAAGCATTTCAGCGCTGGCCGCTACGTCACAGACACCCTTTTTGCTTGAGCCGGAACCAGTCGTCTTTGACGTATAGTGGGTCATTACATACTGACCCGAGGCGGGAGCTGCAGCCGTATACTTCTCCGAACCTGTACGCTCAACGACGCAATCGGACGGGTAGTAGTTCGTTCCGCTGATCTTCACCGCACTAGACGAGACTGTGCCCCGCACCTTCGTCAGCACCGAACTCGGCGGGCGCACATCGTACGCAAACGGAACGATCGCGATCTTCGACGTATACTTGCTCTGATCCTTCCAGACGACGATGTTGACGAGGTCACTCGCAGCGGCCTTCATATCCGTGAGTTTTTGGCCCGCCATAGACCCCGTGATGTCGAGCATCATGCTGACTTCGAGGTTGAGTTCGGCATTGCCGCCCACGGCAAGCACCGCCTTCGCATAGTCCGTTCCGTTGACATGCAGGAGCGGCAAGGTCTTCACGCCGGCCACGCTCATGAACGGCGTCGCGATAGAAGCATTGCCCTTCGAGACGACGGCCGTCCCGTTGTCGGTAACGGCAAAGTCGACCGTATCGGAGTTTGAAACCACCGAGATGCGGCTTTGGACGGCCTGCTTGTAGTAGGCTTGCGCGACCTTGATGGCCGCGGCTTGGTCGCCCCCGTTGGTCTGCAGCGCGCGGGCACCCGCCAGCACAGCCGCGTCCGCCGCTTCCAGCGTTTGATTGCGCGCGTTGATGAGCCGCCCATAATCGACCGCCAGGCCGACCATCATGAGCAGGACGAGCGTCATCAGACCGAACACAATGGCGACGTCGCCGCGCGAATCGGCGGCAAACCGGTAAAGCGCGCTCGCACGTTCCTGCGATTTGCCAGCCAGGGCCTTTCCGGCCCTTCGGCAACTATCCAGCGCACGCCGTACAGAATATGACGCGAACTTCATCGACCGCCTCCAGCGAATACTTTCAATGAACACTGAAGGGTTGATCATTTAAGACGAATTAATCTGATATGCCGAATTCATATCGAGATTAACCGACACTTCATCTCGACAAGTCAGTTTTAATCAAAATGTATTTATATAATTTACTTTGCATTTACTTAGATATCCCCGGCAGAAATCGCATTGCGTCGTGCAAGCACGCGCCCACCGAGAGACATAAAGACTTGTTTATATGTTATTGCGTGCCTGCCGTGAGTTCGCTATAGCAACGCCCAAGTTTGCGCGGCCGGAAATTCGAAACGGCTGAGGTGTGCCCTCTTAAGGCAGCACACCGCGCTTCCGCACGCAGGGCGCATCCACGAGGAACAAAGCCATATGAGCACGAAATTCACGGACTACATCGTCAAGGACCTCAGCCTCGCCGACTGGGGGCGCAAGGAAATCTCCATCGCCGAGACCGAGATGCCCGGCCTGATGGCGACGCGCGAGGAATATGGCGCCTCGAAGCCCCTGAAGGGCGCGCGCATCGCCGGCTCGCTGCATATGACGATCCAGACGGCGGTGCTGATCGAGACGCTCGCGGCTCTCGGCGCCGACATTCGCTGGGTCTCGTGCAACATCTACTCGACCCAAGACCACGCAGCCGCCGCCATCGCCGCCGCTGGCATCCCCGTATTTGCGTGGAAGGGCGAAACCCTAACCGACTACTGGGACTACACCCGCAAGCTTTTCGAGTGGGGTGACGGCGGCGTTCCGAACCTGATCCTCGATGACGGCGGCGACGCGACCATGTTCGTCCACCTCGGTCTCCGGGCCGAGAACGGCGACACCGCGTTCCTCGACGGCGCCACCTCCGAAGAAGAGCAGGTCTTCTTCGCGCTGATCAAGAAGACGCTGGCCGAGAAGCCCAAGGGCTGGTTCGCGACCATCGCGAAATCCATCAAGGGCGTGTCGGAAGAAACGACGACCGGGGTGCACCGCCTTTACGAAATGCAGAAGGCCGGAAAGCTTCTTTTCCCCGCGATCAACGTCAACGACTCGGTCACGAAGTCGAAATTCGACAATCTCTACGGCTGCCGCGAAAGCCTCGTCGACGGCATCCGCCGCGGCACCGACGTAATGATGGCTGGCAAGATTGCGATGGTCGCGGGCTTCGGCGACGTCGGCAAAGGCTCGGCCGCTTCGCTGAGAAACGCCGGTTGCCGCGTCTTGGTGTCCGAAGTCGACCCGATCTGCGCCCTTCAGGCCGCGATGGAAGGCTACGAGGTCGTGACGATGGACGACGCCGCTCCGCGCGCCGACATCTTCGTGACGGCAACGGGCAACAAGGACATCATCACGGTCGATCACATGCGGGCCATGAAGGACCGCGCGATCGTCTGCAACATCGGCCACTTCGACAACGAGATCCAGATCGCTGGCCTCAGGAACTTCAAGTGGACCAACATCAAGCCGCAGGTCGACGAAATCGAGTTCTCTAGCGGCAGGCGCATCATCCTCCTCTCGGAGGGCCGCCTCGTGAACCTCGGCAACGCCATGGGACACCCCTCGTTCGTCATGTCCGCGTCGTTCACGAACCAGACGCTGGCCCAGATCGAGCTGTTCACCAACGAAGGCAAGTATAAGAAAGAGGTCTATACGTTGCCGAAGCACCTCGACGAAAAGGTCGCGATGCTGCACCTCGCCAAGATCGGCGCCAAGCTCACCAAGCTCAGCCCCGAGCAGGCCGCCTACATCGGTGTAAAGACGGAAGGTCCCTTCAAAGCGGACCATTACCGCTACTGACGGCCAAGCTTCGCTTGGAACGAGCCAAATTGCGCGGCGCCAGGGGAACACTCTGGCGCCGTTTCATTTTGTGGCACCCGCTGCGGTAGCGGCGGCGGCTCCCGCACCGCATACTCGGGTTGATTCGTGCCGTGAGGCCCGGAATCGTGTTGGCGTGTCCGCACATAGTGTGCAGCGCCGCTTCCTTGGACTACAACGGAATTCGATGCGCGCTACGCCTGCCCAGAACCGACGGTTGACGACCCGGCTTCAGCTGGCACTTCTGCTCCTGGCGGCAATGGCCTGTGTCGCCGCCATGCTCGCAGTTTTCGTCGGCGGACACCAGATCGAGACGTCCCAACTCACCGAACGGCAGATGGCTGTCGTCGGCATCGTGGCGGCCGCCGTATTCGTGGCTGGTCTGATCATCTGGCATACAGCCAGTAACGCCCGCAAAGAAGCGAGCAAGGCGAAGGCGGAAAGCCAACATCTCCGGCGCAACCTCGCAGCAGCCGACGCCATTATCCGCGCCGAGCCTCAGGTCCTCGTTTTCTGGGAGCAGGGCCAAGCCGTCCGCATCGCCTCGCACACCCTGACCGGCATTCCCGGCCTCCCCGACCAGCAACCGGAAATCCTGCGCTTCGGTCAGTGGCTGCAACCGGCTTCGGCCGACACGCTGAAGACGTCGCTCGACATGCTCTTCGCGAACGGTCGCGCCTTCAGCATCATCGTCAAGACGAGCGCCGGCGCCCCGCTCGAAGCGGAGGGCCGCGCCGCCGGCGGACGCGCCGTGCTGCGCTTCAAGGACGTCTCCACCTACAAAGCCGAAATCGCAAGGATCGACGAACGCCACGCGACGCTCGCGCGCGATATTCGATCGAGCCGCGCGCTTCTCGATACGCTGCCGATGCCCGTCTGGTTGCGCGATCAGTCGAACCGTCTCGTCTGGGTCAACAAAGCCTACGTCAAAGCCGTCGACGCCGAAGGTGAACTCGAGGTCCTGCAGCGCCAGATCGAACTGTTGGAAATGCGCCAGCGCAAGCACGTGCTGAAAACCATCGCCAGCGGCGAAAGCTATAAGGCGCGTGTCCACCTGATCGCGGGCGGCGAGCGCAAACCCCACGACATCGTCGTCATTCCTGTCGACGGCATGCTCGCAGGCGCAGCGATCGACGTGACCGATATTGAAACGGCGCAAGGGGAGCTCGAACGTCAGATTGCCGCCTATGACCGGACGCTCGATCGCGTGGAAACCGCTGTGGCGCTATTCAACCGCGACCAGAAGCTGATTTTCTACAACGCCGCTTTTGCGAAGCTCTGGTCGCTCGATCCCGAATGGCTTGCAACACGGCCCACCGACGGCGCCATCCTCGACCGGCTGCGCGAGATCGGCCTTCTCCCGCCCGTTGTCAGCCATCGCGATTGGAAAGCCCAGGTTCTTGCTTGCTATAGATCCGGCACGCCGCTGGAAGACATTTGGAACCTGACGGACGGGCGCATCATCAACGTCATCGCCGAGCAGCGTCCCGACGGTGGCGTCACCTATCTCTTCGCGGACGAGACCGACCGCTTGGCACTCGAAGCCCGTTACAACGCCTTGATCGATGTGCAGCGTGAAACGCTCGATAGCCTCAAGGAAGGCGTCGCCGTGTTCGGCACGGACGGCCGCCTCAAGCTCTTCAACCGGGCTTTCTGCGGTATCTGGCAAATCCCGGCGGGCCGGCTGAAGGAACTGCCGCACGTCGGCGAAATCATCGCCGCGGTTCAAAACCTTTATCCGGATGCAGCCACTTGGCTGCGCATCGGCCGCGCCGTCACCGCATTCCAGGACGAGCGTGAAACATTCGCAGGACAGATGATCCGCGCGGACCATGTCGTCGTCGACTACGCGCTGATGCCGTTGCCGGATGGCGCGACGCTGCTGACGTTCGCTGACGTCACCGATGCCAAGCGCGCCGAACGCGCCCTCGTTGAGCGCAACGAAGCGCTCGTCGCCGCCGACCGCCTGAAGACGAACTTCATCGGCCACATTTCCTACGAATTGCGAACGCCGCTGCAGACGATCAACGGCTTCTCCGAAATGCTTGCCAACCCCATGTTCGGGCAATTGAACGACAAGCAGAGAGAGTATCTCGCCGACATCCGATCATCGTCGAACACGCTGCTCGCGATCATCGACGACATCCTGGACCTGACGACGATCGAAGCCGGTGGCCTTGAGCTGAAGCTTTCGCCCGTCGGCGTCCGCGCCATCATCGACGCCGCCATTCTCGGCATTCGCGAACGCGCGGTCCGCTCGCGCCTGACAATCGACATCGCGATCGCCGAGGACGTGACCGAAATCATGGTCGATGAAGCCCGCATGCGTCAGGTGCTCTACAATCTTCTGTCCAATGCTGTCGGCTTCTCGAAGGTCAACGGAACCGTGTACCTCGCCTGCTGGCGCCAGGGCGGAAACATCTTCTTCCGGGTCGAAGATGCCGGCATCGGCATCCCGAAAGATCAGATCGGCCGGGTTTTCCAGCGCTTTGAAAGCCGGAGCCGCGGCTCCGAGCACCGTGGCGCGGGCCTCGGCCTTTCAATTGCCAAAAGCCTCGTTGAGCTTCACGGCGGCACGATCGAGATCACCTCCGAGGAAGGCAGGGGAACCCGCGTGGTCGTTCGCATCCCCGAACAGCCCGTCACCCGAACCTCAGATGGCGGCAAACACAGGCTGGCGGGCGGCGAGCGCGCAGCATAAAACCGAGCGCGATGATAAACCCGGCATTCTCATTCACCGACCTTACGGAAAGCGACGTGTCGCGCGTGGCGCAGGAGATCGCATTCCTCCTGCAGCCCGGCGATACATTGGCCTTGGAGGGCGACCTTGGCGCCGGCAAGTCCACCTTCGCGCGGGCTCTCATCCGCGCCATTTCGGGCAACCCGGAACTCGAAATCCCAAGTCCGACCTTTACCCTGGTGCAAGCCTACGAAACCCCGCGTTTCGACATTGCACACTTCGACCTCTACCGCCTTTCCGACGCGAGCGAGATCGACGAGCTTGGCCTCGACGCCGCCCTGACAAGAGGTATCGCCGTCATCGAATGGCCGTCACGGGGCAATGACCGCATCCCGCGCGACCGCTTCACCATTCGCTTCGACGAGACCGCCGCGCCGGACCGCAGAAACGTCAGCCTCGACACCGCCGCCGATCTGCGCGCCCGCCTCGAACGCTTCACCGCGATCCGCGATTTTCTGGCACGCGCCGGTTGGGGCGACGCATCGACGGCGTTCAGCTACCTGCAGGGAGACGCGTCTCCGCGCCGCTATGCCCGGCTGCAAAAGGCCGACGGCTCACGCGCCATCCTCATGGACTCTCCGCAACGGCCCGACGGTCCGCCGATACGCGACGGCAAATCCTATAGCGCCATCGCCCACCTTGCCGAAAGCGTCAAAGCCTTTGTCGCCATCGGCGGCGCGTTGGACGCGGCCGGACTTTCAGTCCCGCGGATCATCGCCGAAGACCTCGCGCAGGGCCTGCTGATCATCGAGGACTTCGGCGACAAAGTCTTCGGCGCGGAACTCAAACGCGGTCGCGATCAAGCCTCTCTCTGGAAGCGCGGCGTCGATACGTTGATCGCCGTGCAGAGCACCGAGCCCCCGTCACGGATCCGACTTTCGGATGGCACGGAATTCATCCTTCCCGAAGCCGACGAGGGCGTTCTCGAAATCGAAACCCAGTTGCTGCTCGATTGGTATTGGCCCGCACTCCACGGCAAGGCGCCCCCACAATCGGCACGCGATGCATTCACGTCGCTCTGGAAGACCGCGTTCAAACGCCTATTGAACCAGCCGAAAACGTGGCTGCTGCGCGATTTCCATTCGCCGAATCTGATCGCCCTCGATGACCGCCCCAGCCCGCGCGATGTCGGCATCATCGACTTCCAGGATGCCATGATTGGGCCGGCCGCCTATGATCTCGTCTCGCTCCTGCAGGACGCGCGGGTCGACGTGCCGGAAGACCTGGAAAAACAGCTTCTCGATCATTACGCCGCGGCAGCCGCGGCACGGAACCCAAAGTTCGATCAGCCTGATTTCCGCTTTAGCTACGCCGCACTAGGGGCACAACGAAATACCAAGATCCTCGGCATCTTCGCGCGACTCGCAATGCGCGACGGAAAAAGGCAGTACCTGACCCATATGCCAAGGATCTGGGGGTATCTCGAGCGGGATCTACAGCACGAGGGTCTCACCGCCCTCAAGGCATGGTATGACGAGAACCTGCCTCGGAGCCTGCGCGCAGAAGCCCTGAAGATCTAACCCGATTTCGGAGACGCTCCAAATGACGTCCGCCAAGCGCCCTTCGAGCGCTTTCGTACTGGCAGCCGGCAAGGGCGAGCGTATGCGTCCGCTGACGAAGACGCTCCCGAAGCCCCTGGTGCCGCTTGGCGGCAGGCCGTTGATCGACCACGTGCTCGATCGCCTGGCGGCGGCGGGCATCAAACGCGCCGTCGTCAACGTCCATTACCTCGCCGACAAAATCGAAAAGCATCTGGCGCACCGCACCGCCCCGAAAATCATATTTTCCGACGAGCGCGATAAGCTGCTCGATACCGGTGGCGGCGCGCTCCGTGCACTGCCGAAGCTCGGCGACGGCCCTTTCATCATTCACAACTCCGATTCCGTCTGGATCGAAGGACTAGGCTCGAACCTCGATCGCCTGCTCAATGCATTCGACGCGAACCAGATGGACAGCCTGATGCTCGTTGCTCCTCTCGCCGCAAGCATCGGCTACGAAGGCCTCGGTGATTTTCAGATGGACGCGACGGGGCACCTCACGCGCCAAACCGGCCCTCGCCTCGCGCCGTTCGTATTCGCAGGGGTATCGATCGCCCACCCGCGTCTCTTTGAAAACGCTCCGCAGGGGGCTTTCTCGCTCAACAAACTCTGGGATCGCGCCATCGACAAGGGCCGCCTCTATGGCCTCCGTCTCGAAGGCGTCTGGATGCACGTCGGAACGCCTGATGCGCTCGCTGAAGCCGAAGCCGCGCTCACGCAACCACTGACGACGAGCTCCGATTGATGCCCGGAAAATGATGCTAGGGAACTGATGCCAGCCAACGTCTTCACGTTACCGCTCGGAGTGCCGTTCCTCAAAGCGCTCGCTAAGGCGATCTTAAACGGCGACCTTCCCGCAGCGGGCCGGCAACCGCCCAACATCTTGTCGCTTCCGAAAATCACACTTCTGCTGCCGACCCGCCGTGCGGCCCGCGTCGCGCGCGAAGCCTTTCTCTCAGTTGCAGAGACGCGGGCGCTGATCATGCCGCGCATCCAACCGATCTCGGAGGGTGAAGGGGATCTTTCCCTCATCACCAGCATCGCGGAACTGGGGCCGTCCGGCGCCGATGCCCTCGAGCAGCCGCCCGCAATCGCTTCGCTCGACCGGACGCTGATCCTGATGCAGCTCGTCGGCCGGTGGCGGCAATCCATGGCCGAAAGCGCCTCGAAATCCGCAAAGACCAATCTCGGATCCACACCCGCGCAAGCGGCCCAGCTCGCCGGCGAACTCGGAAAGCTGATGGACGACATCGAGCGCGAGAACGTCTCGCTGTCCGGCATTCAAAATCTCGTGCCCGAAACCTATTCCGAGCATTGGAAAAAGACGGTCGACTTCCTGAAGATCGTTACCGAGATGTGGCCGAACTATCTGGCGGCCAGCGGCATCACGTCTCCCGAAGCCCGTCGCAACGCGTTGATCCTCGCCGAAGCCGATCGCATCTCGCGGCTAAAACCCGACGAGATCGTCATCGTCGCAGGCGTGACCGGCTCCATTCCATCGACGGTCACTTTGATGCGCGCCGTCGCCGCCCACCCCTCGGGCGCCATTGTCCTTCCCGCGCTCGACCGTTCGCTGGATGACGAGAGCTGGAACGAAATCCCCAGTCACCCGGAGCACCCCCAATTCGGGTTGCGGAAGCTGCTCGACGGCCTCGGCATTTCACGTAATGACGTAGCGACGTTGCCGGGCGCCGATGTCGAACCAGCGCGCACTGCGCGCGCAGACTTTTTTAGCGAGGCGATGCGGCCGTCCGCGACCACGGCGCGCTGGCACGAATTCACGGCAAAGGCCGATCGCGAGAAACTGGCCGAAGCACTCTCCGGCGTCTCGCTGATCGAAGCGCCATCGGCGCAAGACGAAGCCGAAACCGTCGCCCTGATCCTTCGCGAAGCCGTCGAAACTCCGGGCCGCACCGCCGCGCTCGTCTCGCCAGACCGGCTACTCGCGCGCCGCGTCGCGATCCGTCTCGAGGCCTGGGGCATCCAGGTCGACGACAGCGCCGGACGACCATTCGCAAAAACCGTCCCCGGCGCGTTCCTTGCTCTCGTCATCAACGCTGTGGTGAGCGAATTCGCGCCAGCCGAGACGATGGCATTGTTGCACCATCCTCTGTGCCGGGTCGGCCTGAAGACCTTCGACATTCGGCGCTACGCACGTGCGCTGGAAATCACGGCGTTTCGCACGGCCTACCTCGGTCGCGGCATCCAAGGAATTATCGCGGCACTCGATACGGCAGAACGCGACGACGGCGGCGATAGAAAGTTCACACACGTCGCCGCGCGACGCCTCTGGACCGAAGACCGCGAAGGCGCACGCTCGCTCGTCATGAAGATCGCGGAAGCGATGAAGCCGCTAACCGACCTCTACGCCAATCAGAACCCGCACACGCTTGCCGATTTCGCCCGCGCCCATGCCGCGAGCGCCGAAGCCCTCGCGACGCTGCCCGATGACGATGCGTCCGCATCGAACGCACAGAACCCGCTATGGCAGCGCGAAGCCGGCGACGTGGCCAGCCGCTTTTTTACCGGACTTCTGAATCCCGAAACGCCGGACGTTGAAATCCGCGCCTCCGATTACGCCGATCTCTACGCAACGCTTCTCGCTAAGGAAAACGTGCGCGAGCGCCGAGCCGTACATCCGCGCATCTCCATTTGGGGCCCCTTCGAAGCGCGGCTGCAGCAGCCCGACGTGCTGATCGTCGGCTCGCTGAACGAAGGCACGTGGCCGGAAGCCGCCGAGCCCGGCGCTTGGCTCAATCGTCCCATGCGGGCCGAGCTTGGACTGCCCTCGCCCGAAGAAGAAACCGGCCGCGCCGCGCACGACTTCGTCTCTCTCCTCGGCGCCGAGACCGTCTATCTGACAAGAGCCGAGAAGGTCGGCGGCGTGCCGACGGTGCCCTCTCGTTGGCTGATGCGCACGACTGCGCTGCTCAAAGGCATGGCCCTTTCGAGCGCCCTCGATGCGGAGAAGCCATGGCTCGCATGGGCACGCGCGAGAGACCGGATCGATTTGACAAACAGAACCCGCGTGATGCCGCCCGAGCCAAGGCCGCCAGTCGATATCCGTCCACGAAAAATGAGCGTCACCGAGATCGAGCGCTGGACCAGCAATCCCTATGCGATCTTCGCGCGTCACGTCCTGAAGCTCGATCCGCTGCCGGAACTCGGCGCCGCGCCGGACGCGAGCCTCCGCGGCGGCCTCGTCCACGACGTCATGAAGCAGTTCGCGAAAGAGTTTCCGGGCGCACTGCCAACAGACCCGCGCGCCGAACTCGAGCGCATCGCCAAGACCGTGCTCGAAGTCTTCACGGGTCATCCGCGCGTCGCCGCTTTCTGGCTGCCGCGACTGCAGCGCTTTCTCGCCTGGTTCGCGGCAACGGAAGAAGCGCGCCGCGACGGCGTGAAAGCGATCGTCGCCGAAACATCCGGAAAACTCGTTCTCGATTCGAACGGGATGCCCTTCACGCTGACCGCCCGCGCCGATCGCATTGACGACAAAGGCGGGGCCATCGTCATTACCGACTATAAAACCGGAGCCGCCCCAAGCGACGCTGCCGTGAAGGCAGGACGCTCACCGCAGTTGCCGCTCGAAGCCGCGATCGCACTTGGCGAAGCCGGGTTCCCGAACCTCGGCGGACGCACCGTCGAAGCCTTGCGCTACATCCGCGCGTCCGGCGGCGAACCGCCCGGCGAAGAGCGCACCGTCAAATGCGATGACGTCGCCGCGCTTGCAGCGGAAGCACAGAAGGGACTTGAACTGCTGATCGCCGCATTCGATCGCGTCGAGACGCCCTATCGGGCAATCCGGCGCCCCGGCTATCGCTACGACTTCGATTCCTATGCGCATCTGGCGCGAGTTGCGGAATGGTCCGCCCACGTCGATGAAGAGGCGGCGTCATGAACCTCGAGATTAAAAGGATTTCGCCGGAAGACCTGCTGCGCTCGACCAAAGAAGCACAGGACGCCGCATCCGACCCGCAAAATTCCGCGTGGGTCAACGCCAATGCGGGCACCGGCAAAACGCACGTCCTGACACAGCGCGTGTTGCGCCTGCTGCTCGCGGGAACGCGGCCCGAGCGCATCCTCTGCCTCACCTTTACGAAGGCAGCGGCAGCCGAAATGTCGAAACGAGTCTTCGATCGTCTCGCCGGGTGGGTGACGGCCAGCGACGAAGCGTTGCGGAAAGATCTTTCGAATATCATCGGCGCGCCCGCTGACGACGGCCTCGTTCAACGCGCGCGAACGCTTTTTGCGCTCGCCATCGAAACGCCCGGTGGCCTCAAGGTACAGACGATCCACGCTTTCTCCGAACGTCTTTTGCAACGCTTCCCGCTCGAAGCCGGTGTGCCGCCAGACTTCAAAATCCTCGACGACCAAGCGGCGAAAGAGCTGAAAGCCAACGCGATCGAAGCGACGTTGACGGAGGCGACAAGCGCGCCGAATTCGCCGCTCGGAAAAGCGCTCGACTTCGTCATCCACTACGCAGCCGACTCCCACTTCGATCAGCTGATTTCCAAGGCGGTCGAAGAACGCAAATGGCTTGAAGCATCCGCCCATATCGAACCCGGCAAGATCGAAGATGAGCTTGCCGCGATGGACGCCGAGCTACGCAAGCGGTTGAGCGTACGCGCCGCCATCGCCACGGACGACCTGCATACCGAATGCGCGAACGTCCTCTCGAAGGATGAGATCAAGGAACTCTGCGAGTTGCTGGCAAGCGGCACCACAACCGACGCCGGTCATGTCGCGACGCTGTCCGCCGCGATGCAGAACGGCAATGCCCGCAACGTCACCGAGCTCTTGGCCAAGTACTTTCTCGTCGAAAATGGCGAAAAAGTACGCACCAGCCTCATGACGAAAGCCCTGAGCAAATCACGGCCGGGCCTGCACGCCCGTTGCCAGGAGGCGCAGCAGAATTTCTTCGCACTTGCCCAGGAAGCGAGAGCCCTGACGCTGATCGACGCGTCGCTCGCCCTCTATCAGATCGCCGGTGCCGTGCTCCGGCGCTACGCGGCCGCGCGTAATTCCGCCGGTGCGCTCGACTTCGACGACCTCATTTTGAAAACCCGCGCGCTTCTGACCAGTGACGATGGCCAGGCACAATGGGTGCTCTTCAAGCTCGACGGCGGTCTCGATCATATCCTCGTCGACGAAGCTCAGGACACGAGTCCAGAGCAGTGGGAAATCATTTCCGCGCTGGCGCAGGAGTTTTTCAGCGACATGGGAGCGGGCGCGGTAACGCGAACGGTCTTCGCCGTCGGCGACGAAAAGCAGTCGATCTATTCGTTCCAGGGCGCCGCGCCGAAAATGTTCGCCGAGATGGGGCAACGCTTTGCAACGCTTGCGACCCGCGCAGAGCGCCTTTGGAAGCGCGTGCCGCTCACGCTCTCGTTCCGTACCGTCGCACCCGTTCTGACTGCAGTTGATCGCGTGTTTCTCGATCCCGCGCGAACGCCGGGATTGACCGCCGGCAACGGCACCATCTCCCACGCCGCCCACCGTATCGGACATGCGGGACTTGTCGAAATCTGGCCGACGGAGATTCCGGACGAGACGGCTGTCGCCGATCCCTGGAACCCGCTTTCCGATTCAAACGAGCAGTCGCCCGCCAACCGGCTCGCCGACCGCATCGCCGATACGATCAAGGCATGGATCGCACCCGGCAGCCGCGAACGCCTCCCGTCCGAAGATCGCCCGATCCGCGCCGGCGATATCTTGATCCTTGTCCGCAAGCGGAACCCATTCGCAGTGCCCATGGTCGCCGCACTGAAGCGGCGCGGCATCGCGGTGGCCGGCTCGGATCGCGTGCGGCTCACGGAGCAGATCGCGGTTCAGGATCTGATCGTACTCGGCGATTTCCTGACCCTGCCGGAAGACGATCTGGCGCTGGCAACGGTTCTCAAGGGCCCGCTCTTCAATCTCACCGACGATGATCTGCTGACGATCGCGCATGGCCGCAAACGCACGCTGTGGTCCGCACTGCTCGATCATACCGAGGCAAACCACGCCTTCAAGAACGCCGCCGAAACGCTGAAGCGATGGCGCGACAAAGCCGATTTCGCCCCGCCGTTCGAATTCTACTCGGGGATTCTCGATCGCGACGGCGGACGCGAAAAAATGTTGAACCGGCTCGGCCCCGAAGCCGCCGACGTCATCGACGAGTTCCTCGACCTGGCGCTTTCCTACGATGAAGGCGATCCGCCATCGCTGACGCAGTTTCTAGCCCAACTTCGCGCCGCCAACCCCGAGGTCAAACGCGACATGGAGCACGGCCGTGACGAAGTTCGCGTGATGACCGTGCACGGTGCGAAAGGGCTCGAAGCGCCGATCGTCTTCTTGCCCGATACCTGCACCACGTCTTCCGGCGAAGACGCATCTTCACGTCTCGTGAAACTTGGTGGCAGCCCCGGCGCGGAGGGCACAGCAGAACCCATCGTCTGGAGCGTCAAAGGAACTTCGCGCGTTCCCGCCGTCGAGGCCGCGCGCCGAGAACGGGAGGCGGCCGACAAGGAAGAGCGCAATCGTCTCCTCTACGTCGCGATGACGCGCGCACGCGACAGGCTCTACATCACTGGGTTCGAAACCAAACGCGGCCGTACCGCGGGCTGCTGGTACGATGTCGCGACGGAAGCGCTGCTACCGTCCATGGAGGAAATCGATCTCGGCGATGGGAGAAAAGTCTGGCGTATGGAAGCGCCGCAAATCGCGGAACCGAAAAAGTCCGCGAACGTCGCATCCTCCGACTTGACCGCTTTCACACGCCCTGACTTCGCGACGCGACGCGCCCCCGCCGAGCCGAAACTTTCGGTGCCGCTCGCTCCGTCGCGGCTCGAACCCTATGCACCCGACGCCGAGGGCGAGCCGCTCGCCCCCGTCAAACGCGACGCCGCTGCGACGAACGATAATCCCTCGCCGCTGAGCGTTGGCGGCGCCAATCGGTTCTTGCGCGGAACAATCACCCACGCGCTGCTCCAGCATCTGCCGTCGATTGCCCATGAAAAGCGCGAGATGATCGCGACCACCTTTGTTGCCAAACGCGGCGCGGCTCTGCCGCCAAGAGTGCGCGCGAGCATTGTGAAAGAAACCCTCGATATTCTCGCCGACCCGACGTTCGCCCCAATCTTTGGACCCGACAGCGTTGCAGAAGCCCCGATCGCCGCCGTCATCCCGCGGCCGAACGGCAAAGGTCCGGCTCTCGACCTCTCCGGACAAATCGATCGCCTGGCGCTGACCGAAAGCGAAGTGCTGATCATCGACTACAAGACCAACCGGCCACCGCCTGCCGAGGTACGGCAAGTTGCAGACGCATATCTTTACCAGCTTGCGGCATATCGGCTTGCGCTAGGAGAAATCTACCCCGGCCGGACTGTACGGGCCGCGCTGCTCTGGACCGATGGCCCCCGACTCATGGACATACCGGGTGACGTCCTCGATCACTACACAGGGCGCCTTTGGGACCTGGAACTAGGGAGTCTTGACGCTTCCTGACCTAATCCCTACTTCATGGATCTGTTTTTCTTTTGCGCGCCGACGGCGACAAATCGGGATCCGGCCGGTAAATCGGGCCCGGAAATGGAGCATAATCAAATGTCTAACGCAGTGACAGACGCAAGCTTCGAAGAGGAAGTTCTGAAGTCCAGCGAGCCGGTCCTCGTCGATTTCCACGCGACGTGGTGCGGGCCGTGCAAGGCCATGGCTCCGGCGCTTGATCAGGTCGCTAAGGAAATGACCGGCAAGGTCAAAGTCGTGAAAGTCGACGTCGACGCGAACCCGCAGGTCACTGGCCATTACGGCATCCGTGCCATGCCGACTCTGCTGATCTTCAAGGGCGGCAAGGTCGCAGCTCAGCACACCGGCGCGATCGTGCAGAAGAAGAAGCTCGAAGACTGGATCACGTCCAGCGTCGCCGCCTCCGTTTGAGACGGCGTTCAATCCGGATTTGAAAAACCCCGCGTCAAGCGGGGTTTTTTGTTTTTGGCTTCCCGAGATCCGGCGATCAGTCGGCAATCTTTTCGGCTGATGGCACGACGATGGCGAACATATCGTTGAGCGCCACGAGGCTCGCTTCGTGCAGCTCCTTTGCAGAAACGACGCCGCCGCAAGGATTGGGAAGAGAGCGCGTCGCCGTTGCATTCCCGACGACCGTCGCACGATAGCCGTGGTTGAATGCGGCGCGCGCCGTCGAATTCACACACACGTGCGTCATGAACCCGGCGATCGTCAGATCCTCGACCCCAAAACCCTTGAGAAGATCATCAAGGTTCGTTTTTTCGAACGAGCTTGGATAGTTCTTCACGACAACAGGCTCACCGGCTTGAGGAGCGACGACGTCGGCAATGGCGCCGATCCGATCCTTCACGTCGTAAGGCGACCCGGCACCCGCATCGTGCTGAATGTGAATGACCGGGCGCCCGGCATCGCGATAGCGCTTCAACAGGCCCTGACATTCGACAAGCGCAGGCTCGACGCCCTCGAGCTGCATGATGCCCTCGCGATACGTATTCTGGCAGTCGATAAGGATCAACGCCGAATTCGCGATGCGCGCCGGCGTATAGCCAAGCCCTGCGATGTCGCGCAGCGTCCTTGAAACGGTCATCGGTTATTCTCCGGAATGAATGTTGCTCTGCCCTACATGGGTGGATGTTCGGCGCCGCTCGGCGGCGGACCCAGCGCATCGAGCTCGTCGTTTTCGGCATCCGAGAAGACGCGCGACCGCGTCAGAAAACGAACGCCCTCGGGACTTTCGACCGAAAAACCCGATCCTCGCCCCGGCACCACGTCGATGATCAGATGCGTGTGCTGCCAGTATTCGAATTGGGATTTGCCCATGTAGAACGGCTGACTGCCGATCTCGCCGATGTAAACGTCCTGCGCACCGACCTTGAACTCGCCCCGCGGGTAGCACATTGGCGCGCTACCGTCGCAGCAACCGCCGGATTGATGAAAGAGCAGCGGCCCGTGAATGCCTTCAAGCTTCTTGATGAGCGACAAGGTATCGGGCGTCGCCGACACGCGATTGACCATTTGGCCCTCCGATTGAAAAAAAGGGCATGCACCGGGTAAGGCGCATGCCCTTCGATTTGCGGCTTAACCAGGCATCAGAAGAAGCCGAGCGCCTTCGGGCTGTAGCTGACGAGCATATTCTTCGTCTGCTGATAATGGTCGAGCATCATCTTGTGCGTCTCGCGGCCAATGCCCGACTGCTTGTAGCCACCGAACGCAGCATGCGCCGGATAAGCATGGTAGCAGTTGGTCCAGACGCGGCCCGCCTTGATGGAGCGGCCCATCCGGTAGGCCCGCGTTCCGTTACGCGTCCACACGCCCGAACCGAGGCCGTAGAGAGTGTCGTTGGCGATTGCCAGCGCTTCCGCGTCGTCTTCGAAGGTCGTGACGGAAACGACCGGCCCGAAGATTTCCTCTTGGAACACGCGCATCTTGTTGTGGCCTTCGAGCACGGTCGGCTCGACGTAGTAGCCGGTTGCAAGCTCGCCGCCGAGGTTGGCGCGATGGCCACCCGTCAGCACGCGTGCGCCTTCGCCCTTGCCGATTTCGATGTAGCTCAGGATCTTTTCGAGCTGGTCGTTGGAGGCCTGCGCGCCGATCATCGTCGAGGCATCCATCGGATGGCCCTGCTTGATCTTCACGACGCGCTCCAGAGCCCGCTCCATGAACTTCTCATAGATCGAGCGCTGGATGAGCGCGCGGCTCGGGCATGTGCAAACTTCGCCCTGGTTCAGCGCAAACATCGTGAACCCTTCGAGGCACTTGTCGAAGTACTCGTCGTCGGCGTCCATGACGTCGGCGAAGAAGATGTTCGGCGACTTGCCACCAAGTTCCAGCGTGCAAGGAATGATGTTTTCCGATGCATACTGCATGATGAGGCGACCCGTCGTCGTCTCGCCGGTGAACGCGATCTTGGCGATGCGCTTGTTCTGAGCGAGCGGCTTGCCGGCCTCGATGCCAAAGCCGTTGACGATGTTCAACACGCCTTCCGGAATGATGTCCGCGATCATTTCCGCGAGGACCATGATCGACATCGGGGTCTGTTCGGCGGGCTTCAGCACAACGCAGTTACCGGCAGCAAGCGCGGGAGCGAGCTTCCAGACGGCCATCAACAGCGGGAAGTTCCACGGAATGATCTGGCCAACGACACCGAGCGGCTCGTGGAAATGGTAGGCGACCGTGTCGTGATCGATTTCAGCGATCGAGCCTTCCTGCGCGCGGATGCAGCCCGCAAAATAGCGGAAGTGATCGATTGCCAGCGGCAGATCGGCGTGCGTCGTCTCGCGGATCGGCTTGCCGTTATCGATCGTCTCGACGAGAGCGAGGATGTCGAGGTTCTCTTCCATCCGGTCGGCAATTTTCGACAGCACCCGGGCGCGCGTCGCCGGGGACGCATTACCCCAGGAGTCCTTGGCCTTGTGCGCAGCGTCGAGCGCGAGTTCGATGTCCTCTGCCGTCGAACGGGCAATTTCGGAGACCTGCTGTCCCGTGATCGGCGTGACGTTGGAGAAGTACTGGCCGCGGACCGGAGCAACCCACTTGCCGCCGATGAAATTGTCGTAGCGCGGCTTGATGATTTGCCGCCCTTTCAACTTGTCCATTGCTACGTGTTGCATCGTGCATCTCCTCCGGATTGACGCCTATATTTGGCTGTCTTGTCTGTAGCTATTCTATCGACCTGTTACGCCTCGTCTTGGGCGGCCTCGACATCTTAGTTGGAAAGGCTGCTATGCGTCGTGACCGCTCGGGGGGTGTCGCGTCAACTTAACGGGTTTTTGCGACCTTTCGCACTGTAAATATCGAAGTAAATATCGAATGGGGCGGAAGCACTTTGATTTAGCGCAACGGATGCCTCTCCTTGAGAGAGATTATTCGAGGTTTTGCTGCGTTGAAAGCACGTGCCCGGCGAGATAAAGCGATCCGCAGATGAGAACGCGCTTCGGCCCCTGCGAAAGTCCGGCGATCGTTTCTAGCGCATTAATCACATTTTTGCGATCAAGCGCCTGCATGCCGGCGCCCCGCGCGACTTCGGCAAGATTTTCTTCGTTATGCGGCGCCTCATGGGCGCCGGGGATCGGCACCGTATAGATGGCCCGCACAAGTCCGCGGAATGGCGCAAGAAAACCCAGCGCATCCTTCTGCCCCATCATCCCGACGATCAGATAGACCGGCTTCGGCGACTTCTCGTCCAGCGTCGCTAGCGTATCGGCGAGCATATCCCCAGCCGCCGGATTATGTCCGCCGTCGAGCCAAAGCTCGGCCCCCTCTCCGAGGATTTCGGGCAGCGGCCCCGAAGTCAGGTGCTGCATCCGGGCTGGCCATTCAACGTTGCGTAGCCCCGCCTCAAGAGCGCGCTCGTCGATCGCAAGTGATGGAATTCTTTCGCCGAGCGTCAGCGCCGCAGCGACAGCCGTTCCGGCGTTGACGATCTGATGCCGACCGATGAGGGCAGGCAGCGGCAAGTCGAGCAGACGGTCGTTCTGCTGGACGATGAGACGCCCCGTCTGTTCATACGCGTCGTAATCGCGGCCCCAGACGGTGAGCGGCGCACCGACCGAGCGCGCACGCGATTCAAGCACCGCGAGAACGTCGTCGGGTTGTTGCGAGACGATGCCCGGAACACCGCGCTTGAGGATGCCGGCCTTTTCGAAGGCGATTTTGGCGATCGTCGGCCCGAGCTTCTCGGCATGATCCATCGAGATCGGCATGATGACGGTGAGCGCCGGATCGGCAATGACGTTCGTCGCATCGAGCCGCCCGCCAAGCCCAACCTCGAGCAGTAGGACATCCGCGGGCCGTTCCGAGAATGCGAGCAACGCCGCCGCGGTCGTGATTTCAAATTGCGTGATGTCGTCGCCATCGTTCACGGCGAGGACGCGCGTCAGAACATCGACGAGCGTGTCTTCGTCGATCGCATGCGCCTTCCCACCGTCTCCGGCGAGCGCGATGCGTTCGTGAAACCGGACGAGATGCGGCGAGGTATAAACGTGCGCACGCTTCCCGGCGGCTTCCGTGAAGGCTCTAAGATAAGCCGTCACTGAGCCCTTGCCGTTGGTACCGGCAATGTGCACGACGGGCGGAAGCTTTCTTTCAGGATGCCCGAGCTTCGCGAGCAGACGTTCCACGCGGCCGAGCGACAAGTCGATCAGCTTGGGATGCAGGAGCATCATGTCGGCCAATAAGGCGTCGCTTGTGGGCCGTGTCGTCGACGAGGTCATGGCGCCCCGCAATACCTTCGAGAATTGCCAGGCGCCCTAAGGCGCATCCTTGGAACTTGCGGACCCAGCCGATCCGGCTTCGTCGCGGCGCGGCTTCTCGCCCTTGCCCGGCTCGAACCTCTGACTGTTCGGAACGACTTCGGGTTCGACGACGCCGCTTTCCCGCGCAGCCGTCTCGATGACCTTGCCGTCGACGGACGCACCGTTGACGTAAGGCTTGCCGTTCAATTTGCGCGCATCTCTCGGCTTCGTCGCGTGTACGCCGCTCATCAGAAGTCTGGCAACGCGCGCAAGCGTTTCGCGCATCTGGTGGCGATGCACGACCATGTCGATCATGCCGTGCGAAAGCAGATATTCGGCACGCTGGAAGCCATCGGGCAATTGCTCGCGGATCGTCTGCTGAATGACGCGCGGACCGGCAAAGCAGATCAGCGCGCCGGGCTCCGCAATATGAATATCACCAAGCATCGCGTAGGATGCCGTGACGCCGCCTGTCGTCGGGTCTGTCAGAACGACGATGTAGGGCAGCCGCGCGTTTCGCAAGCGTTGCACGGCAATCGTCGTACGCGGCATCTGCATGAGGGAGAGGATGCCCTCCTGCATGCGCGCCCCACCCGAGGCCGCGAAAAGAATGAAGGGCGTCCGGAGTTCGAGCGCTCGCTGCATGCCCGCGATAATCGCTTCGCCTGCCGCCATGCCGAGCGAACCCGCCATGAATCGGAAGTCCTGCGCCGCGGCAACGACCGGCACGCCCTCGAGATCTCCCTCGCCGACGAGGATGGCATCTTCTAGCTTCGTCGCGGTCTTCGCGTCTTTCAGGCGATCGGTATATTTACGACCATCGCGAAACTTCAACGGATCCTGCTGCACCGTCGGCACCGGGACGGTGCGATATTCTCCGCCGTCGAAAAGATGCTGCAGGCGCTGCTGCGAACCCATGCGCATGTGATAGTTCGAGCCGGGCACAACGAACTGGTTCGCCTCGAGGTCTTTGTAGAAGACCATCTGGCCCGTCTCCGGGCATTTCACCCAGAGGTTATCCGGCACATCGCGCTTCGCCGTCGATAAAAGCCCGCTGATCTTGGGGCGGACGACGTTGTTAATCCAGTTCACGTGCTCTTGGCTCCTTGTAAGCCGCTCCAAGCGCCTACCGCATTAACGTGCGGGCACATCGGCAAGCTCCTCGCAGTCCGCCATTTTTAGCGCGTCATGAGGGACCAGCGCTAGGACAATGCCCAAAATGGGGTGCAGAAGGCGGTATCCAATAAAGCTTATCCGAGGAGAGCGCTAGTCGGCCGATAGCGCCGCACGCAATTCACGGACGAGTTCCACCACACCCTTGACGGTTCGGTCCGTCGCCGCACCCTTCGGTCCGAGGGATTTTTCTATAGTAGAAACAATGGCTGAGCCGACGACGACGCCATCTGCCCCTTTGGAGATGGCCCGAGCCTGGTCGCCGGATCGCACGCCGAAGCCCACCACAACCGGAAGCGGCGTTTCCGCCTTGATCGCCTTCACTTGGCTGTGAACATCGTTAACGACCGGCGCGGCTGCCCCCGTGATGCCCGTGATCGAGACATAGTAAACGAAACCCGACGTATTTTTTAAAACGGCGGGCAAACGCGCCTTGTCCGTTGTCGGCGTCGCGAGCCGGATGAAATTGAGCCCCGCCGCGAGAGCCGGAAGGCACAGCTCGTCATCGGCTTCGGGTGGCACGTCGACCACGATCAGACCATCAACCCCCGCGGCCTTCGCATCCTTGATGAAGCGCTCGTTGCCGTAGACGTAGATCGGATTGTAGTAGCCCATCAGCACGATTGGCGTCGTGTTGTCGTGCGCGCGGAAATCGCGAACCATCTGCAGCGTCTTGACCATCGTCTGCCCGGCCTTGAGCGCCCGCTGCGACGAAGCTTGGATCGCCGGACCGTCCGCCATCGGATCCGAGAACGGCATGCCGAGTTCGATGATATCGGCGCCCGCTTTGACGAGTTCGGCAAGAACCTCTGCACTCGTCTCGGGATCGGGATCTCCCGCCGTGATGAATGTAACAAGCGCCGGACGTTTTTCTTTTTTCAATGCCGCGAAGCTGGCATCGATGCGTGTGACGTGCTTCGTCATCTTAGATCTTCATCCCAAGATGTTTGGCGACCGTGGCGAGATCCTTATCGCCTCGGCCAGAAATATTGACGACGAGAAGGTTGTCCTTCGCCAAAGTCGGCGCAAGCTTCTTCACCAGCGCCAATGCGTGGCTCGACTCGAGCGCCGGAATGATGCCTTCAAGCCGCGTGCAAAACTGAAGTGCGTCGAGCGCTTCTTTGTCCGTCGCCGGAACGTAGGTCACACGCCCGATAGTCTTCAGCCACGAATGCTCGGGCCCGACGCCCGGATAATCGAGCCCCGCCGAGATCGAATGGCCTTCGAGGATTTGGCCGTCGCCATCCTGCAGCAGATAAGTGCGATTGCCGTGCAGGACGCCGGGCGAGCCTCCCGTCATCGACGCGGCGTGGCCGTTCTCGACATCGATCCCGTGACCGCCGGCCTCGACGCCGTAGATCGCGACACCGGGATCGTCCAGGAACGGATGGAAAATGCCGATGGCATTCGAGCCGCCGCCGATGCAGGCAACGATGGTATCCGGCAACCGGCCTTCGGCTTCCATCATCTGCTTGCGCGTCTCATGGCCGATGATCGCCTGGAAATCGCGAACCATCGCTGGATAAGGATGCGGACCCGCGGCCGTACCGATGAGGTAATAGGTGTCGCGCACGTTGGTGACCCAATCGCGCAGCGCTTCGTTCATCGCATCTTTCAACGTGCCTGCGCCCGACGTCACCGGATTGAGCTTCGCGCCGAGCAACATCATGCGCGCAACGTTAGGCGCCTGACGTTCGACGTCAGTCGCGCCCATGTAGACCTCGCACTCCATGCCGTACTTTGCACAGACCGTCGCGACGGCGACGCCGTGCTGCCCGGCTCCGGTCTCCGCGATGATCCGCTTCTTACCCATCCGGCGCGCGAGCAGGATCTGGCCGAGACAGTTATTGATCTTATGCGAGCCAGTGTGATTGAGCTCCTCGCGCTTGAAGTAGATCTTCGCGCCGCCGAGTTCTGCCGTCATTCGCTCTGCATGATAGAGAGGGCTCGGCCGGCCGGCGTAATGCAGATTGAGGAAATCGAGCTCGCGCTGGAATTCCGGATCGGCTTTCGCAGCCTCATAGGCGCGCTCGAGTTCCAGGATCAGCGGCATCAGCGTCTCGGCAACGAAGCGGCCGCCGAAGATGCCGAAAAACCCCCGGTCGTCGGGACCAGTCGCATAGCTGTTGAGAGCGGCTTCCGCTGTTTTCTTCGATTTCGTTGCCATGAAAGCCTCGCTTCTCCCGGCTTTTGCCGTGAGATGAAATTATCCCGCCTGCTTAGCTGCCTTTACGGCGAGAAGAAAGCGACGGATCTGCTCCGGGTCCTTGATGCCCGGCGCGCTCTCGACGCCGGACGACACATCGACGGCGAGCGGATGCGTTAATGCGATGGCGTCAGCGACGTTATCGGGACCGAGACCACCCGAAAGCATGAAAGGCAGCGTTTCGGCCACACCGTCGAGCGCATGCCAGTCGAACGTCCGGCCGTTGCCGCCGGGCAGCGGCGCACCGGGCGGCGCCTTCGCATCGAAGAGGATAAGGTCGGCAACGTCCGCGTACCCGCGAGCCTGCGCCACATCATCCGCCGTGGCGACGGCGATGGCCTTGATTACTTCGCGGCCAAATTGCTTCTTGATCGAGGCAACGCGGCTTGGCGCTTCCTTGCCATGTAGCTGCAGAATATCGGGCGCGACTTCCTCGACGATTTCTCTGAGCGCGGCATCGTCGGCGTCGACCGTCAGCGCGACGATCCTGGCCTTGCCCCGCGCCCGTTCGGCGAGCCCCTTGGCTTTCGCGATATCGAGATGACGCGGGCTCTTCGGGAAGAAGACAAGCCCGATGTACTCGGCGCCGCCGGATATGGCAGCATCCAAGGCTTCAGACGTCGTGATCCCGCAAATTTTGGCTCTTGTAACCATCGAATTTCATGCGCTACGCCGCAGGCGTTCCTGTAAGGCGGCGCTTTTGCCAGCGCTTCAGAGCAATAAACGTCCAAACGCCTTCGACCAGACCGAACGGCCACGCGCCCTGCAAAAATCCATAGACCGAACCCATCGCGCAAGCGACGGAAAATCCGAGAATGCACCAGGGGCTGCTGTCCTCGAAGGCATAGAACAACAGCATTAGACTGACGGCGACGAGCCCGAACAGCGTCAACGCATCGAATGTCATTGAGAACCTGGGCTCACATCAACGGCCGGAGATCGCGAGTTGCTTGTCCGCGGTTTCGGCGGCGGCTTCGCGTTCGCGCGCGAGCCGGTCTGCCTCCGCCTGCCAGCGCGCTGCGCGCCGGCCCTGCGAACGGGCCGTCTGCCGCCATCGGCTTTGCCCCATCCACGTCGCCACGCCACCAAGAATGACGCCCAGGACGAGAGCCGCCATCAGATAAATGTAGAATGGCAGCACGATCGAAAGCGCCGGTGTTTCGGGCCGGAAGGGATCGAGGATCAGATCGACCGGTTGCCGGTTCGAAACAGCGATGGCAACGAGAATGATGCCGAGCGGAAAACCGATAAGCAGCGCAAGAATACGCCTGAACATGATCTACCTCACTTGCGGCGCCTGCAAATCGGCTGCGGCCGGCTCGTCAGTGTTTCGCGCCGTTGAGCTTATTCAACCGGTCACGAAGCTCTTTGCCGGTCTTGAAAAACGGCACGAACTTTTCGGCGACCGCGACGGTCGTCCCGGTTCGGGGATTTCTTCCCTGCCGCGACGCGCGATGCTTCACCGTGAATGCGCCGAAACCGCGAAGTTCGACACGGTCACCTCGCGACAAAGCATCGACAATTTCGTCAAAAATGACATTGACGATGCGTTCGACGTCACGATGGTAAAGATGCGGATTGGCAGTGGCAATCCGTTGCACCAGCTCCGATTTGATCACGTTTCGCTCCCAGCTTCGGCGACCATTTCTTCTTATTTTTCAGAAGGGTGCCAAACTGAGAGAAGACCGTCAAGTCCGAGCGTGGAAATCATCCGATCACGAAGCAAAAAATTTGCTGCGTCCCCGGCCGCTGATCCGAAAAGCCAGCCGACGATTCCGGCAGACATGCCGGCAAAGCCGTAAGTGCCGGTATTTCCGGGCTTCCAATCGGTGACTTTCGCCGTCTGGGGGACGCTTTTCTTCTCCTTGAGCCATTTGACCGCTTCGTCCTCGCCACCGAGTTGATCAACCAACTTGGCTTCCAAGGCTTCGCGGCCGGAGTAGATTCGGCCTTCCAGGAGGCCGGGGATATCGGCAGCTTTGACGCCACGGCGGGTCTCGACCAGGCCGACGAACCATTTGAAGCCGTCGGCGACCATGCCCTCGGCGACCTTCTTGCTCGAATCGTCAAGCGGCTCGAACGGCGAAGGAGACGCCTTCAGCGGACCACTCTTAATTTCGTTCATTTTGACGCCGATCTTATCGAGCAGCTGCACGACCTCCGGCCACTGCACGATGACGCCAACGGAGCCCGTAATCGAGTTTCCACGGGCCACAATGTGGTCGGTGGCGAGACCCGCTATGTAGGCCGCCGAGGCCGCCACGGTGCCAAATTGGGCCACTACGGGCTTCTTTTGGGCAAGCGTCCGGATGCCTTCGTAAAGCGCCTCGCCCCCCGTCGTCGTGCCGCCGGGACTGTTAATGAACAGGAGAACGCCCGAGACGCTGTCGTCGTCGGCGATGTCCTTCAGCAATTTAAGCTGATCCCGGTCTTCGGTGATCGTTCCCTCGATTGTGACGCGGGCAATCTGCTTTTCGCCGGCAAGCGTGGCGAGCTTGTCGCCGCTGAGGAATACCGCGCCGAGCGCGATGAGGAGAGCGGCGAGCCCGGCGGCCCGCCAAAGCGATACCGACCGGCGAAGCCGCCGGCGATCGAGAACCGTTTCCGTTTCAAGCATGGGGGTGCGCCCTTTCCGTCGGCACGCTGCGGCAGGGCGGGAGGCCCGTAGGCGCGGCTCGTTCTGGCGGGGAACGTAGGCAAGGTTGCGCCCGCGAGCAACGGGGAAGCCCGCGACGTCTCGCCCAAAAGTTAAGGCGCGCGGCAGGGTTTGCCGCGCGCCTCTCAATTTCCAGCCGTCCGAAGCCGATTACTCGGCGTCTTCAGCGCCTTCGCGCTTCTTGATGGCAGCCTTGAAGATGTCGCCGAGCGACGCGCCCGAGTCGGTCGAACCGTACTGGGCAACGGCCTGCTTCTCTTCCGCAAGCTCGAGCGCCTTGATCGAAACGGCGATACGGCGCGCTGCCTTGTCGACCGAAACGACGGCCGCATCAACCTTGTCGCCGACGTTGAAGCGCTCAGGGCGCTGCTCCGAGCGGTCCCGCGAGAGGTCGGCGCGCTTGATGAACGACGTCAGCTCGCTGTCTGCGATCTTGACCTCGATACCAGCGTCGCTGACCGACGTGACCGTGCCGGTAACGGCATCGCCCTTCTTGTACTTCGCCATGGCGTCTGCCGGATCGCCCGACAGCTGCTTGACGCCGAGCGAAATGCGCTCCTTCGAGCCATCGACATCGAGAACGATGGCTTTGACGTTGTCGCCCTTCTTGTAGTCCTTGATGACTTCGTCGCCAGCCTTCTGCCAGTCGAGGTCCGAGAGATGGACCATGCCGTCGATGCCGTTGTCGAGACCGATGAAGAGACCGAACTCGGTGATGTTGCGGATCGGACCTTCGACGACCGAGCCCTTGGGGTGCTGCGTCAGGAACGCATCCCACGGGTTCTCCTGCGTCTGCTTCAGGCCGAGCGAGATACGGCGCTTCTGCGGATCGACTTCGAGAACCTGAACTTCCACCTGCTGGCTCGTCGAGACGATCTTGCCAGGATGCGTGTTCTTCTTCGTCCAGCTCATTTCCGAGACGTGGATCAGGCCTTCGACGCCCGGCTCCAGCTCAACGAACGCGCCGTAATCGGCGATGTTCGTCACGGTGCCCTTGACGCGAGCGCCGACCGGATACTTGGCTTCGATCGCCGACCACGGATCGGACTGAAGCTGCTTCATGCCAAGCGAAATACGCTGCGTTTCCGGGTTGATGCGGATGATCTGCACCTTCACCGTATCGCCGACGTTGAGGATTTCGGACGGATGGTTGACGCGGCGCCATGCCATGTCGGTGACGTGCAGAAGACCGTCGATGCCGCCGAGATCGATGAACGCGCCGTAGTCGGTGATGTTCTTGACGAGACCGTCGATGATCTGGCCTTCAGCGAGACGAGCGACGATTTCCGTTCTCTGTTCGGCGCGGCTCTCTTCGAGAACCGAGCGGCGCGAAACAACGATGTTGCCGCGACGGCGATCCATTTTGAGGATCTGGAAGGGCTGCTGCTGATGCATCAGAGGTCCGATGTCGCGAACGGGGCGAATGTCGACCTGGCTGCCCGGAAGGAACGCCACGGCGCCATCGAGATCGACGGTGAAACCGCCCTTGACCTTGTTGAAAATGACGCCCGTGACCTTCTCGCCCTTTTCGTAGAGGCGCTCGAGGCGGGTCCAGCTTTCTTCGCGGCGAGCCTTGTCGCGCGAGAGCACCGCTTCACCGAGCGCATTCTCGACGCGCTCCAGGTAGACTTCCACGGTGTCGCCGACTTTGAGGTCGCCCGGCTTGCCGCCGACGCCGAATTCTTTGAGTGCAACGCGGCCTTCCATTTTGAGGCCGACGTCGATGATCGCCATGTCTTTTTCGATGCCGACGATCTTGCCCTTTACGACGGAACCTTCGAACAGGTCGTCCTTGGCAAGGCTCTCGGCGAGAAGCGCGGCAAAATCTTCGCGCGAGGGATTGAAATCTTTGGACACTTCAGCGGACATTCGTTCTCCTTGATAACGGCGTGTTGCCGGGCGCAATGGCCCGGCGCGTTTGGGTTGATGTTGGAAGCGCCAATAGTCAGACCCGCGCGAACGCGATGCCTGGCTTGAGGGCGCTGATGTCTGGATGTGATGTCGCCGTGATGGGCCGCAGCCCTGCCGGTCAGAATTCGGGGACCCCTATGGGGCGCCCAACCGGCTGATCTTCCTCATGACCATCCGACAGCGACGTCGAATGGCGCTGATATACCCAACCGCCCCCCTGAACGCAAGGGCTGGCGCCCTAGCCCCGGGCCCGCGCCGGTTTAACCGGCATTAGGTCCGTACAGACCCCTTCCGCCACCTCGGCCGCCATGCCGACGGACTCCGAAAGAGTCGGATGCGGATGGATGGTTTTACCAATATCGATGGCATCCGCCCCCATTTCGATGGCGAGACAGATCTCGGAGATGAGATTTCCAGCTTCTGTGCCGACAATGGCCCCGCCGATGATCCGCTCGGTGCCTTCCTCGAAAAGCAGCTTGGTGAAGCCCTCGTCCCGGCCGTTGGCGATCGCCCGCCCCGACGCGGTCCACGGGAATACCGCCTTCTTATACGCAATGCCCTGCGACTTAGCCTCAATCTCAGTCAAACCGGCCCAGGCGATCTCGGGATCGGTGTAGGCAACGGATGGGATCTGGCGTGCATCGAAGAAGCTTTTGCCCCCCGACGCGTTCTCGGCCGCGACGTGCCCCTGATGGACGGCCTTGTGCGCCAGCATCGGCTCATCCGCGATATCGCCGATAGCGAAAATGTTCGAAACGTTCGTCCGCATCTGGCCGTCGATCGGAATGAAGCCACTGTCAGACACGGCAACCCCGGCATTGCCGGCTCCGATGACCTTGCCGTTGGGCTTCCGCCCGACGGCAACGAGCACCAGACCGTAGCGCTGCGGCTCGGCCGGCGCATTGGCGCCTTCGAACTTCACGTAAATGCCGTCTGGCTTCGCTTCGGCCGCAACGACTTTGGTCTTCAGCATCACCCGATCGAAGCGGCGCGCATTGACCTTCTGCCAGACGTTGACGAGGTCGCGATCGGCACCGAGCATCAGACCGTCGAGCAATTCGACCACATCGAGCCGGGCCCCGAGCGTCGAATAAACGGTTGCCATCTCGAGGCCGATGATGCCGCCGCCGATGACGAGCATCCTGTCCGGGATTTGCGGCAGCTCGAGCGCCCCGGTTGAATCGACGATGCGCGGATCGGATGGCATGAACGGCAACTGCGCCGCTTCTGACCCAGCGGCGATGATCGCCTTCTCGAAACGCACCGTCTCTTCGCGCCCATCGTCGAACGCGACTTTCATATGATGGTCGTCGACGAAAGTGCCGGTCCCGCGCAGCGTCGTGACCTTGCGCACCTTCGCCATCGACGCGAGCCCACCCGTCAGCTTGCCGACGGCGGCGTCTTTATATGCTGCAAGCTTTTTCAGATCGATTTTCGGCGCGGAAAAAGTAATGCCGTGTTTGCCCAGCGCCGCCGCTTCATCGATGACAAACGCCGTGTGCAGCAGAGCCTTCGAAGGTATGCACCCGACGTTCAGGCAAACGCCACCAAGCGCGGGCCACCGATCGACGAGGATGGTCTTCGCACCAAGATCGGCCGCGCGAAACGCTGCAGAATAGCCACCGGGACCTGCGCCCAGCACCAGGACTTCGCACGCATGATCCGACTTGCCTGAGTACGCCTTCGCCGCGGCGGTTGGTGCCGAAGGCGCTTCCTTCTTCGGCTGCGCCATCTCGAGCTCAGCCACGCTCTCGGTTTTTCCGACCGTTTCGAGCGTCAGTATCGGGCTTCCCTCGCTGACCTTGTCGCCGACCTTGATCAGAACCTCGACGACTTTTCCGCCTTCAGGCGCCGGTACATCGAACGAAGCCTTGTCGCTCTCGAGCGTAATGAGCGCGTCTTCGGCGGCGACGGTCGCCCCCGGCTTCACGTGCACCTCGATGATCGGCACGTTTTCGAAATCGCCGAGAGCAGGAACGCGGATTTCGGTCTTGCTCATCACACAGTCCTACAAGACGAGCAGGCGAACGTCAGCCAGCGCATCGCAGATCTTCCTCAAGAACCGGGCGGCAAGCGCACCATCGACGACGCGATGATCGTACGAAAGGCAGAGCGGCAGCATCAGTCTCGGCTGAAATGCCGAACCATCCCACTGCGGCTTCATTTGTGCCCTGACCGCTCCGAGAATTGCAACTTCAGGCGCATTGACGATCGGCGTGAATCCCGTGCCGCCGATGCCGCCGAGGCTCGATATGGAGAAGGTCGCGCCGGATATATCGGTCGGCGTGATCTTGCCGTCGCGCATGCGCGCGGAAACAGCCGTCAGCTCCTGGCTGAGTTCAAGAACACCCTTGCGATCGACGTCGCGAATGACCGGCACGACGAGACCGTCGGGCGTGTCCACCGCAACACCGATGTTGTAGTAGCGCTTGAGGATCAGCGCGTCCTTGCTGGGCGCGAGCGATGAATTGACGTCCGGATATTCTTTGAGCGCCGAAACCGAGGCTTTCAGCAGAAACGCTACAAGCGTCACGCGATAGCCTTTGCCTTTCGCCGCAGCGTCAAGATCTTTGCGGTAAGTCTCGAGGTCGGTGATGTCGGCTTCGTCGGAATTGGTGACATGCGGAACGTTCAACCACGCGCGATGCAGGTTGGGACCGGTCAATCGCTTCAGCCGCGACATCGGCTTCGTTTCGATCGGCCCATACTTCGAGAAGTCTTGAGCCGGAATTTCCGGAATGCCGGTCGTCTGTCCGGCGGCGCCCGGCGCGGCGGCAGGTTGGCTGCTGCGCGCGATATAGGCTCTCACATCGTCTTTCGTAATGCGACCCTTGTCGCCCGACCCTTTGATTTGCTTCAAATCGACATCGAGATCGCGCGCGATACGGCGAACCGACGGGCTCGCATAAACCGATCCAAAATCTCCAGGCGGAGGTATCGATCCGCCCTCTTTGGCTTCGGCCGGCTCGATCTTGTCCGCCGCGCGCTCCGCCTTCGCGGGGACCTCGGGCTTGGCCTCGCCTTTGCCGTTAGTGGTCGGAGCGTCAGTCTTTGCCTCGCCCGAAGTATCGAGCTTGATGATGGTGCTGCCTTCGCTGACCTTGTCGCCGATGGCGACCAGGATTTCCGCTACCTTGCCTTGGAAAGGAGCAGGTACGTCCATCGCGGCCTTCTCGCTTTCGAGCGTGATCAGCGGATCATCGGCCCTCACCTCGTCGCCTGGCTTCACTTGAATTTCGACGACCGGCACATTTTCGAAATCACCGATATTCGGCACCTTGATATCGACGAGCGCCATGTAGTCGAACCTGTCCTGGTCAGCTGTGAGCGGGATTGGCCTTGGCGGGATCGATCCCGTATTTCGCGATCGCTTCCGCGATCTTGATCGACGGAACTTTATTCTCGTCGGCAAGAGCCTTGAGCGCGGCAATCGTCACGAAATGCCGGTCGACTTCGAAGAAATAGCGGAGCGTCCGGCGGTAATCGGAACGGCCGAAACCATCGGTGCCGAGAACCGAATACCGGTTCGGAACCGAAGGCCGGACCTGATCGGCGTAGAGCTTCATGTAATCGGTCGACGCGATCACCGGCCCTTCGCCGCGCTCGGAAATCTTTCGCTTCACAAACGGAACGCGTGGCGTCTCCGTCGGATGCAAGAGGTTCCAGCGCTCGGCGTCGTGGGCTTCTCGTGCAAGCTCCGTGAAACTCGTCACACTCCAGATGTCGGCGGAGACGCCCCAATCGTCGCGCAAAAGATCCGCGGCGGCGATCACTTCGCGCAGGATTGCGCCCGAACCCATGAGCTGCACCTTGTGGCCCAGCGCACCTTCCGGCGCCGCCCGGAACAAGTACATGCCCTTGATGATATCGTCCTCGACGCCTTCCGGCATCGGCGGATGCTCGTAATTTTCATTCAGAAGCGTCAGGTAGAAATAGACATCTTCTTGATCAGTCAGCATGCGTTGCATGCCGTTTTGAACGATGACCGCGACCTCGTAATTGAACGTCGGATCGTAGGAGACGCAGTTCGGCACCGTCGCTGAGATGAGATGGCTGTGGCCGTCTTCGTGCTGCAGGCCCTCGCCGTTGAGCGTGGTGCGTCCCGAAGTGCCACCCAGCAGAAAACCGCGGCAACGCTCGTCGCCTGCCGCCCACGTGAGATCGCCGATGCGCTGAAATCCGAACATCGAATAGAAGATGTAGAACGGCACCATCGGCACGTCCGAGGTCGAATAGCTCGTCGCTGCGGCGATCCACGACGCCATCGCACCGGCTTCGTTGATGCCTTCCTGCAGCATCTGACCGGACTTGTCTTCCTTGTAGAACATCAGCTGATCGGCATCTTCTGGGCGATAGAGCTGACCGACCTGACTGAAGATTCCAAACTGCCGGAACATCCCTTCCATGCCGAACGTGCGGCTTTCGTCAGGGACGATCGGAACGATGTGCCGGCCAAGCCTCTTGTCGCGCATGAGCGCCGTCAGAATCCGCACAAACGCCATCGTCGTCGAGATTTCGCGCCCTTCGGAACCTTTGAGTTGCGATTCGAACAGCGACAGCGGTGGTGCCTCGAGCGTGGCCGACGATTTGCGGCGGCGGGACGGCAGATAGCCGCCGAGATTGCGCCGCATCTTGTGCAGATATTCGTCTTCGGGCGAACCTTTCTCGAAGCGAATGAAAGGCAGGTCGGCGAGCTGATCGTCAGCAACCGGAACCTTGAAGCGATCGCGGAACTGGCGGAGCGCGTCGACATCCATCTTCTTCGATTGATGTGCGAGCATCTGGCCTTCGCCAGCTTGCCCCATGCCGTAACCCTTGACGGTCTTGGCGAGGATGCAGGTCGGTTGATCCCTGTGCTGCGTCGCCGCCGCATACGCCGCGTAGACTTTCGACGGATCGTGCCCGCCGCGCGTCAGGCGCCAGATCTTCTCATCCGACCAGTCTTCGACGAGAGCAGCCGTTTCCGGATAACGCCCGAAGAAATGCTTGCGGATGAAAGCGCCATCACGAGATTTGAAGACCTGATATTCGCCGTCGACACACTCTTCCATCAGCTGGCGCAGTTTGCCCGTCGTATCGCGTGCCAGCAGCTCATCCCATTGCGAACCCCAGATGACCTTGAGAACGTTCCAGCCCGCGCCGCGAAAGTTGCGCTCGAGTTCCTGGATGATCTTGCCGTTCCCGCGCACCGGCCCATCGAGCCGCTGCAAGTTGCAATTGACGACGAAAATCAGATTGTCGAGCTTCTCGCGGCCCGCGAGCGAAATCGCGCCGAGGCTTTCTGGCTCGTCCATCTCGCCATCGCCGCAGAAAACCCAGACCTTGCGATCTTCGGTGTCGGCGAGCCCGCGCGCGTGAAGATACTTGAGAAACCGCGCCTGATAGATCGCCATCAAGGGCCCGAGGCCCATCGACACCGTCGGGAATTGCCAGAAATCCGGCATCAGCCACGGATGCGGATAGGACGGAAGACCTTTCCCTCCGACCTCCTGGCGAAAATGCAGAAGCCGGTCCTCGTCGAGCCGGCCTTCCAGAAACGCGCGCGCGTAAATTCCCGGGGACGAATGGCCTTGGACAAGAATGAGATCGCCGCCGTGGCTCTCAGTCGGCGCGTGCCAAAAGTGATTGAAGCCGGTTTCGTAGAGCGTCGCCGCCGATTGATAGCTCGCGATATGCCCGCCGAGCTCGGTCGACTCTTTGTTTGCCCGGAGCACCATGGCTGCCGCGTTCCAGCGGATAGCCGATGCGATGCGGTGCTCGAGCTCACGATTGCCGGGAACCTTGGCTTCGTCGTCGACGCTGATGCTGTTGATGTAGGCAGTGCTCGATGCAAAGGGAATTGCCGCGCCGCTGACCCGCGCCCGCTCGACGACTTCTTCCAGAATGTCGTCGGCTCGTTCCGTTCCGCCGTACGCGATGACGGACGAGATTGAGTCCGTCCAATCACGGATTTCAGGATCTTCCGGCTTCAGAACTTTCCGTTCGTTCTTGCCCATGGCGTCCCTTGTTCCTCGTTCGCGAGGAGACTCGTAAAACCCGAGACGGCCGTCTCGGTTCGAATCGGCACATTCAATGATCTAGCACATACCTATAGGTGGAGTTGTACCACGTCGAAATCAATTAAGATTTATGACTGCTATGTTTAGCGTCGAATTTCGTTTGAACAGAAACGCGCGCTTTTTTGCGCGTACGCGAGCGCCCAACCGCGTTTCGCGCAGAAGTTCGGGACGTCTACCGCATCGCGTCGATCAATTGTAACGCCACCGCGAATGCCTGATCCGCGTCCAGCGTCGTCGTATCGAGATGAACCGCATCACCGGCGGCCTGCATCGGGGCCGCCGCACGGCCGCTGTCGCGCGCATCCCTCCGGCGAATATCGGCCAGAAGATCGTCATATATAATGCTCTCGCCGCGCGACTGATGTTCGAGAAAGCGTCGTTTCGCCCGCGCTTCATCGGAAGCGGTAACGAATATTTTCACGTGCGCCTCGGGACAGACGACCGTGCCAATGTCGCGTCCATCGAGAACGGCACCCTTGTCCTGCCGTGCGAACGCCCGTTGATACTCGAGCAGCGCCGCGCGCACTTCGGGAATCTTCGCGACGATCGAAGCGGCATCACCGGCGCGTGGACCGCGGAGCGCGGGATCATCCAGCGTCTCGGCGTTGACCGATTTCGCGGCCGCCGTCGCAGCCTGAACATCCTCCAAATCCGAGCCAGCCGCGAGAACGTCTCGAGCGACGGCCCGATAGAGAAGTCCGGTATCGAGCCAGGGCATGCCGAAGTGAGCCGCAATACGCTTTGCAAGCGTGCCTTTGCCTGACGCGGCCGGACCATCGATCGCAATGATCACCTGCGCGCCCTCCATTCCGCAGCAAGACCGATCGCTAATCTCGGACGGACATGAAACATCGCTGTCACCGCCCGGTTGGCTCTTCGTATCTCGCCCCGAGCGTTTCCATCAGCTGCCGGAACTCCGGGAAGCTTGTCGCAATCATGGTCGAGTCGTCCACCACGATCGGTTGCTCGCTCGCGAGCCCTGCCGTCAAAAACGCCATCGCGATCCGGTGATCGAGGTGGGTTGTAACGACGCCACCGCCCTTAAGGCCGCCATTCCCGGAAACGATCAGGCTGTCGCCCTCGACGCGCACGGTCGCGCCATTGGCAGCCAATCCCGCAGCTGTTGCCTGCAGCCGATCGCTCTCCTTGACCTTGAGTTCGGCGAGGCCGTCCATCCGCGTATCACCTTCCGCGAAGGCCGAGATCGCCGCAAGCACGGGGTACTCGTCGATCATCGACGGCGCACGCTCCGCCGGCACCCGCACACCCTTGAGGCGCGACGCGCGGACACGAATGTCGGCGACCGGCTCGCCACCCTCCTCGCGTTCATTGAGGAACGTAACATCGCCGCCCATTTCCTGCAGCGTCGTATAAAGCCCGACGCGCGTCGGATTGATCAGCACACCCTCGATCGTGACGTCGGAACCGGGCACGAGCAATGCCGCCGCCGCCAAAAACGCCGCCGACGACGGATCACCGGGAACGTGAACGTCCTTGCCGGTGAGTTCCGCGTGTCCCTTCACGGTAATGTGCGTGTCGGCGCCTTTCGTCTCAGTGCTGACGGTTGCCCCGAAATGGCGCAGCATCCGCTCGGTGTGATCGCGCGTCGGCTCGCGCTCGACGACGGTCGTTTCCCCCACCGCGTGAAGGCCGGCGATCAGGACGGCACTCTTCACCTGCGCCGAAGGCACGGGAAGCACATAGACGATCGGAATCAACTCGCTCGTCCCCTTGAGCGTCAACGGCAACGTCTCCTTGCCGGTCTCGAGAATTTCGAGACCCATGTCTACGAGAGGAGCCAAAACCCGCCGCATCGGCCGCCGCGACAACGACGCATCACCCGCCATCGTGACCGTCATCGGATGCCCGGCGACGACACCCATCATCAGCCGCGTGCCAGTGCCGGAATTGCCGAAATCGAGTGCCGCAGCCGGGGCGCTGAGCCCGCCGACGCCGCGGCCTTTGACCACCCAAACGTCGCCCTGCTTCTCCGCCATCGCGCCGAGTGCGACCACGGCCCGCGCGGTATTGATGACGTCCTCGGCTTCCAGAAGCCCCGTAATCCGCGTTGTCCCGGTCGCCAGGGCACCGAAAATGAGGGCGCGGTGGGAGATCGATTTGTCACCCGGAACGCGCACCTTCCCTGTGAGCGGTGCTGCGCGGAGGGACGATAGCGGTTTCGGTATGGATGTAGCGTGCAAAATCGACCTTCCAAACCATTGAAAATCTGGCGCGTCAGGCGCTTTTCCCTGACTTTAGGCCCGGATAGACACTGGACCGCGACGCCCTGTCAACGGCCCCCTCGGACGGAGGTCGAGACGTTCGCCGCCGGGGACCTTGACGCAGACCCGCCAGCTCCCACCTTTTCGTTTTGACAGGGAACACCGCCTATGGCAGACGGGCTCCCTTGATTTCCGAACCTGAGGCACGACCAATGGCGACCAAGCAAGCGCGAGGGACGAAGCGCACCTGTCAGAACTGCGACGAGCGCTTCTATGATCTCGGTCACGACCCGATCATTTGCCCCTTCTGCAACAGTAAATATGTGATTGCTTCTTCACCCGCGGCGCTCGCAGCCCTGCAGGCTGAGCAGCGGGAACTGGCTGCTAAGAAAGCGAAGAAGGCAGCAACCACCGAGGAAGCCGACGGCGAACTGCCGGCGGTCGAAGGCGAAGAGGCTCTCGTCGACGTCGAAGCCGACGATACCGGCACCGAAGACGATGAAACCTTCCTCGAGGAAGAGGAAGAAGAAGGCGGCGACGTCTCGAACATTATCGGCGGCCCGGCAGGCGAGGGCGACGAAGAGCCTTGATAAAGCTCTGAAACGTCCTTGCAGTTTTTGCCAAGACGACTTATCAGGCGGAACTTCGAACTTCGGCGGGATCCAGCCCCGCCGATCGGAATTGGTTTGGGGCTATAGCTCAGCTGGGAGAGCGCTTGCATGGCATGCAAGAGGTCACCGGTTCGATCCCGGTTAGCTCCACCATCTCTTTTCTTAGGTCTTAGGCCAATTTGGCGCAAAAGCCCGAGATCGCCAGCACGGCTGACCTCGCCCAGCTTTTTATGTAGTCTCCGCCCCGAAAACGATTTGCGAAGCATAATCGCGGACGACAGGGACGAAACATGCATCACTGGCGCTTGAACCTCACTTGGTTAGCCGTCGCCGCGCTCGGCGCCGTTTCGCTTGCAATTGTCGCGCTGTCGCGAGGCGAAACCATCAACGCGATCTGGCTCGTCTCCGCCGCGATATGCTCCTATCTGCTCGCCTACCGGTTCTACAGCCGCTTCATCGCTGACCGGGTGCTCCGTCTCGATAAGGCGCGCCTCACGCCCGCCCAACGCTTCAATGACGGGCTCGATTACTGCCCGACCGACAAAACCGTTCTTTTCGGCCATCACTTCGCAGCCATCGCCGGAGCGGGCCCCCTCGTCGGCCCCGTGCTCGCGGCGCAGATGGGCTACCTGCCCGGAACACTCTGGCTGATCGTCGGCGTCATCTTTGCGGGCGCGGTGCAGGATTTCGTCATGCTCTGGGCATCGACCCGCCGCGACGGGCGCTCTCTCGGCGAAATGATTCGCACCGAGCTCGGCGAGATCGCCGGCACGATCGCGATGATCGGCGTCCTGCTCATCATGGTCATCTTGCTCGCAGTTCTGGCCCTCGTCGTCGTCAAGGCGCTGAAGCAAAGCCCGTGGGCAACGTTCACGGTCATGATGACGATCCCGATCGCCGTCCTCATGGGCGTCTACGGGCGTTTCATTCGGCCAGGCCGCATTGGCGAGATGTCGGTAATCGGCCTCACCTTGTTGCTGCTGTCCCTGATCTTCGGTCGCTACGTTGCCGAGGATCCGACGCTCGGGCCGATGTTCAACTATTCCGGCGAGCAGCTTTCGATGATGCTGATCGCCTACGGCTTCGTCGCCTCCGTGCTGCCGGTATGGACGCTGCTTGCGCCCCGAGACTACCTGTCGACATTCCTGAAAATCGGCACCATCTCCGGCTTGGCGCTAGGTATTTTCTTCGTGCTGCCCGATCTCAGAATGCCGGCCGTCACGAAATTCATCGACGGCAGCGGCCCGGTCTTCGCCGGCAACCTGTTCCCATTCCTGTTCATCACCATTGCCTGCGGCGCGATCTCGGGTTTCCACGCGCTCGTCTCATCCGGCACGACACCGAAGATGCTCGACAACGAAGTCAACGCCCGTCTCATCGGCTACGGCGCGATGCTGATGGAAAGCTTCGTCGCCATCATGGCCTTGGTCGCGGCGACGACGCTCGAGCCAGGGCTCTATTTCGCATTGAACAGCCCGGCAGCACTCATCGGCACCACGCCGGAAACCGCCGCGGCGGCAATCTCCGGCTGGGGATTTGCTATTACGCCGGACATGCTGAAGGAAGCCGCAACCAACGTCGGCGAGGCGACGATCCTGTCCCGCACCGGCGGCGCCCCGACGCTTGCCGTCGGCATGGCCGAAATTCTCTCCAGCGCCATCGGCGGCAAAGGCTTGATGGCCTTCTGGTACCACTTCGCCATCCTCTTCGAAGCGCTCTTCATCCTGACGACCATCGACGCCGGAACGCGCGTCGCGCGCTTCATGATCCAGGATCTGCTGGGTACAGTTCGTCCGTCCATGCAGGAAACACGTTCGTGGACGGCGAACATTGTCGCGACGTCGATCGCCGTCGGCGGCTGGGGCTATTTCCTCTATCAGGGCGTGGTCGATCCCCTGGGCGGCATCAATACGCTCTGGCCGCTATTCGGCATCGCCAACCAGATGCTCGCCTGCATCGCGCTCACGCTCTGCACGGTCATCCTCTTCAAGATGAAACGGCAGCGCTACGCTTGGGTGACGCTCGCGCCGGCAACCTGGGTCGCGATCTGCACGCTCACCGCCGGCTGGCAGAAAATCTTCAGCGACAATCCGGCGATCGGCTTCGCTTCCCACGCAGCGAAATTCTCGAATGCACTAGCATCCGGCCAGATCATCGCACCTGCCAAATCCTTGGAGGACATGCACCGCATCGTGTTCAACGATTACCTGAACGCGACGCTGACGGGCCTCCTGATCGCACTCGTGGTCGCCATGGCCGGGTTTGGCGCTGCAGCAGTCATGAAGGCGCTCGCCAATCCGGATGTTTCGGCGCGGGAAGCCGCCGTGGTTGCGGCGGAGTGATGCATGCAAAAACTCGACACACATCCCCTGTTCAAGTTTGCAGCCAACGTCGCCAAGACGGCGCGCCTAATGGTCGGCGTGCCAGACTATGATGCCTACGTCGCGCACCGCCTCCGCGCCCACCCCGGCGAGCCGGTGATGAGCTACGAAGACTTCTTCCGTGAACGCCAGGCGAGCCGGTACGGCGAAGGTGGCGGCAAAATCAGCCGCTGCTGCTGACCGAATTTCGTCCCGCGTCAAAAAGGCAACCGCCTCCGTTTAAAGCTAACGCGCGGCGCGGTCCCTTCCCCGAGGATTGATCCGGCGCGCGTCCACGGCTACGAGGGGCCGCATGGCACCTCCTCTCATTACGCTCAAAGACATCAATCTGACCTTCGGCGGAACTCCGCTGCTCGAAGGCGCCGAGCTGACCGTCGCGCCCGGCGACCGCGTCTGCCTCGTCGGCCGCAACGGCTCCGGAAAATCGACGTTGCTGAAAATCGCGGCCGGTTTCGTCGAGCCGGATCGCGGCGAGCGCTTCGCCCATCCGAACGCGAGCATCCGCTACCTGCCGCAGGAGGCCGACTTTACGGGCTTCGACACCGTGCGCGCCTATGTCGAAGGCGGACTCGGCCCGACTGACGACCCCTACCAGGCCGAATACCTTTTGACGGAGCTCGGTCTCTCGGGCGAAGCCGATCCCAGAACCCTGTCGGGCGGCGAGGCTCGCCGCGCCAGTCTCGCCAGGGTGATCGTCGCCAAGCCCGACGTCCTTCTGCTCGACGAGCCGACGAACCATCTCGACCTCACCGCGATCGAATGGCTGGAATCGACCTTGCTGGCCTCACGCTCAGCCCTGCTGCTGATCAGCCATGACCGCCGGTTCCTCGAAACACTGTCGCGCGCGACCGTCTGGCTCGACCGGGGCAAGACCCGCCGCCTCGAGCAGGGCTTTGCCGCGTTCGAGGACTGGCGTGACAAAGTCCTCGAAGAAGAGGAAATCGAGCGCCACAAGCTGGACCGCAAGATCGTCCGCGAGAACCAGTGGATGCACGGCGGCGTCACCGGCCGGCGCAAGCGCAACGTGCGCCGCGTGCGCGAACTGAGAGCCATGCGCCAGGAAGTGCGCGAACAACGCCACTCCGTCGGCCAGGTTCGCCTGGACGCTTCGGAAGGCGGCATCTCCGGCAAGCTCGTCGTCGAGGCGACAGGCATCTCGAAGGCTTACGGCGACACCGGCATCGTCAGCGATCTCGATCTGCGCGTGATGCGCGGCGACCGGCTCGGCATTGTCGGACCAAACGGCGCCGGCAAGACCACGTTGATCAAGTTGCTGACAGGGGAAATAGCGCCCGACAGCGGCACCATCCGTCACGGCGCCAATCTTGAAATTGTGGCGCTCGACCAGAAGCGCGACGAACTCAATCCCAATTGGACGGTATCGGACGCCCTGACTGGCGGACGCGGCGATCAGGTCATCATCAACGGCAAGCCGCGCCACGTCGCGAGCTACATGCAGGACTTCCTGTTTCTTCCCGAGCAGCGGCTGTCGCCGATCCGCGTTCTATCGGGCGGAGAGCGGGCACGCTTGATGTTGGCGCGCGCACTCGCAAAGCCATCGAACGTGCTGATCCTCGACGAGCCGACGAACGATCTCGATCTCGAAACGCTCGATCTCTTGCAGGAACTTTTATCCGATTACGCCGGTACAATTTTGCTTGTAAGTCACGACCGTGATTTCCTCGATCGCATCGTGACGAGCGTATTGGCACCGGAAGGCGATGGATATTGGACGGAATATGCCGGTGGCTATTCCGATATGCTCGCCCAGCGCAAGGGCGAAGGCCTGCAAAAGAAAACGCAATCGAATGCTGCAGCGGCATCTCGGAAAGTCGCCGCCGAATCGAGCGCCGCTTCGACACCGGCAAAACAAAAGCTATCCTTCAAGGATAAGCACGCCCTGACGACGCTCCCGGTCGAAATAGCGAAGCTCGAAGCCGAGATCCAAAATCTCGCGGCAAAGCTCGCCGATGCCGATCTCTTCACGCGCGATCGTGCGGCGTTCGATAGGACGAGCGACCGCCTGGGCCAGGCCCAAATGCAGCTTGAAGCCGCTGAAACACGTTGGCTGGAACTTGAGGAAAAGCGCGAGGCCATCGAAAGCCTCGGGTAGGAAGCATTAAAAAAAGCGACGACCGGGAGCCCGGCCGCCGCCTAAAAGTCCGACCCTAAGGTCGACATCATCTGAATTAGATGAGGTCGATCTCAGCCGGCAGATAGCTGGTCACTTCAAGGCCAACTTCCTGCTCACGAACTTCGGGCTTCGACCACGTCTTCATGGTTTCCTCCAAGAGTGGTTGTCCACGCTTAACGGCAGAATACGTATGCTTGAGTGACAATAAGTGCCAATCGTATTTACAATAGGCACTCATAAGCCGACCTAATAACAATATAACACTTCGCAAATGCGAAAGGGAATTCGGCGGCTATTGCTTGGCGGCCCATTGGTCTTTGACCTCGTCGCATCGCTTCGAAATGAATTCGTTGACTTCATCGACGATAGAGCCCGAGAGGATGTTCACTGTGTTGTCGGCCGCGGTCGCGGTCCAGAGCGCGCTTTTGATCAATGTCGGTGCTTCGATCTTGCCCCAATGGGCCTGCGCCTTGGTGGCCTTGCCGTTCTCGAATGTCACCTTCGGCGTGAGATCGAACGAGAAGTCCGTCGCGCCCTTCTTCTCGCTCGCAATCGAGCACGTAACCGTGTGCTTGGCGAATTCCAACTCCGCCTTCGGCGCGGCCATCGCCTTGACCAATTCAGCGTAATTGACGGTCAAGTCGGTGGAGCAGTGGGCGCCGTCGTACGGCCACGTCACCTTCAATTTGGCGACGAGCTTCACGAGCTGTTCCTTGCGCCAGCTTTTGATCACATGGCAGGCGATGTCCTTGCCCGTCGCTTCCTTGGAGTGGAATGCCCGGCAGAGATCGACCTTGCAAGCCTGACGCGCTTCCTTCTCCGCCTTCTCTTCCGGAGTGAGCGGTCCATCCGGATCACCCAAGACCTTGCTAGAATCGTCGGCCGCTTTCGCAGGCTCCTCTGCGACGGCGGGTGGAATAGCAAATGCAACGAGTGAAAGAGCGATGGCCGAAGCGAACGCTGCGGACGCGAACCTCATGAAACCCTCACTTTGGAAAAAAGCTCGAAGAGCGGATCCCTTGTCCGCGGACGCGGGCGGACTTAAGGCAGAAAACCGGTATTACCGCGTTTTGAGCGCACCTGAGGCGTCCGTGACACTCCCCCCTCCCCATTACGCTTGAAGACTAGTTAGCGGCCCCCATATCTTGATTGAACCGCTGGCAGAGATGCGGCGGTCGGGCGGCTCGAAAGAGCGTCCGGGAAATGGGGAAAGATGGTCGCTTAACCAAGGGCCTTCAGATGACACGTCTAACCGCACTTTCGAACCCGCTGCTTTTGGGTTTCGAAGAAATCGAACGGCTGGTCGATCGAGCCACCAAGGGTGGCGACGGTTATCCGCCTTATAATATTGAACGGGTCGCCCGGGACGGCGACGCCGGTGAGCTTCTCCGGATCACGTTGGCCGTGGCCGGGTTCACGCAAGACGAACTCGAAATTACGCTCGAAGACAAACAATTGACCGTTCGTGGCAAGCAGCTGGACGACAAAGACCGTGAATATCTCTATCGGGGCATTGCCTCCCGGCAGTTTTCACGGACGTTCGTCCTGGCAGACGGCATCGAAGTGAAGAGTGCCGAGCTATCGAATGGGCTTTTGGCCGTTGATCTGCAGCGCCTCGAACCGGAGCGCCTTGTCCGGCGAATTGAAATAGGGACAACGAAACAGATCAAAAGCCGGACCTGAGCTGAGTCTTTCGCGTCACAGCGCCGGCGGCCGAATCGTCGGAGGATCGGAGCCCACGCGCAGAGCGGAAGGACAAGATTTCCGAAGCTGCGATGAGAGCCCGGCCTCGACACAAGGAGGAAGAGCGTCATGAACACTAAGACCACCGCAAAAGCCACCGAAACCCACAATGTTGTAGTGCCCGTCATGAGCGAGCTGGAGCTTGCACGTCTTGGTGGCGGCGAGGTCGCTTACATCAAGACGCTGACCTCGGACGAAGCGATCGAGATGTTCCCGCAGATTGAAGGACTGCCGAAAGGCATCCCCCTCTTTTCGCTTCACGCGGCCGACGGTACGCCGATCGCGCTGACGGACACGCTGCAGGCGGCAATCGGGCATGCTCAGGAAGATGAGCTGTCGATTGCACCGCTCCACTAAGCCAGCAGCCGAAACACCGGTTTTATGACAAAGAGCCACCCAATCCGTTGGGTGGCTCTGCTTTTCCCGGCGTCATGATCCGCGAGACCCGCATACCGGTCATCCGCCTAGGGGTGATAATGCGCGTATTGGCCCTTTGGCTTGAAGCGCTCGAGGTACTCCGGAACGATCCCGTCGATTGAAGCCGGTTTTTCGATGCCGAGCGCCGCAATCGTTCGCCCTTCTTTTTTCGCGGCTTCCGACACCACGTTATCCGACTGCAGAAGCCGCACCTGGTCGAGCGTCAGCGGCCTGAGCGAATTCGGCAGCGGCGAACTCAAGATCGCCATGAGCTTCGCCACCCCGAACGGCAGCGGCAACAGCAGCCGCCGGCGATCGGCATATTGTAGCGTTGCCTTGAGAAGATCCCGGAAACTCAGAACCTCCGGGCCACCGAGTTCATAGATTGTGCCGGGCTTGCCAAGCCCGTTCGCGGCGTTGGCGGCCGCCTGCCCGACGTCGCCGACAAAAACCGGCTGAAATTTCGTACCACCGCCACCGACGAGCGGCAGGAAAGGGCTGATCCGCGCCATGGCGGCAAAACGGTTGAAGAACTCATCCTCGGGGCCGAACACGATGGACGGTCGGAGGACGAGCGCCGACGGAAACTCGGCGAACGTCGCCCGCTCGCCCTCAGCCTTCGTCCGCGCATATCGTGACGCCGACTCCTTGTTGGCGCCGATCGCGGAGATATGAACGAGACGGGTGGCGCCAGCTTCCTTGGCGGCCTTCGCGACGCGTTCCGCACCCTTCACATGGACAGCTTCGAAAGTCTGCGCACCAGATGGCGACAAAATGCCGACGGCGTTGATGACGATCTCGGCACCCTCTACGGCCCGCGCGACCGAATCGGCAAATCGGAGGTTGGCCTGAACGGCATGAATCTGCCCGACGACGCCCATGGGTTGCAGATGGCCCGCAAGGTCGGGCCTGCGAACGGCGGCGCGGACGCGGTAGCCCTTTTGAGCCAACGACCGAACGATGTAGCGCCCGACAAATCCGGAGCCTCCGAACACCGTCGCCAGCTTGCCGTTATCTGCCATTCCAAAACCTCGATGCTGCGGCCATCCCGGGCCGATATGCTGCCATCAGCTCAAGCGGTAGCTCTAGACCTCCGGATTGCTGCTGTGAAGTCTGCGCCGCACGATGTGAACGGGGCAGGATTGGGTCCCCGAAACTGTCCCGCGGCGAACGGACGCCCAATTGGCGGTGCGAAACCCTTCGGAGCGCCGTCGCCGCACCGGCGATGCGCTGTCTCGCCTCGTTTTGCCGTCACGCAATTGACTTCCGCGTCCGCACAATTTACCTGACACGTCGATGCCCAGATGGCGGAATTGGTAGACGCACTGCTTTCAGGTAGCAGCGCTCACAAGGCGTGGAGGTTCGAGTCCTCTTCTGGGCACCAATCTTATTTTATGCAACAAAATCAATTATTTATATTGCAACAATTGGAACTCAAACCTTTATTGATTTTACAAGAAAAAATTGAAGCGGCGTGTTCGCCAAACGCACGGCGCTGCGAGTCAGCGGGTTTATCGCGCTTG
>JAFECE010000010.1 GCA_018242295.1 Pseudomonadota bacterium | reverse complement strand
TCGCCAGCATGATCAGAAAGATCGACACTTTCAGCAAAAGCAATCGGCCATAGTCAGTGGTTACGAGCAGGTGAAAGCTGCCAACGAGGTTTGAAGTATTGATGATGCCCGTTGCCGCGATCGTCAGAACGGAAAAGATACCGACGTTGGAAAATCGCCTCGTAATTTTCCGAGCACTCTCGAACGATTGGTCCGGCACTCGATCTTTGCGTCCGCCCAGAATAATCACGTACGGCAACAATCCGCCGAGCCATGCGCTAGCGGCGAGCAGGTGAAGGATGTCGGCTGTGAGGTGAACGCCGCCCTTCAAACCGGGCGAGCTTGCAGCATGTCCGGCAAACGCCAGACCTCCAACCAATATTGCTGTTGTGGCGAGGATCACCGTCGTGAGCCAGATGCCGTTGCGCTTTGAGCCCGCCACAAGCGCTGCGAGCAGTGCGCCGGCAATAAATCGCGTGATCCAGGTCAATCCGAATTGGGTATCGGACATGACGGTCGCCGCAGTTCCATCCGATAACGTCGCCAAGGGAGTGGAGCCATCGATGGCTGCGGCGACGGCTAGGAACCAGCCGATCCCGGATACAAATGCGAGAGCCAAGCTGACCCAGAAAATAAATTTCAACAATCGAACGGAACGCAGGGCCGAAAGATCATGCACGACCAAGCCGCAGAACAGCACTGAGCCTGCGGCCTGGGACGTAGCTAGAAAATGCAGCGCACGCCAAATGATCAGCGAATAGTCCACGCTTCTGCCTCGAATTACTTTCCGACGTGGAAAGTGAAGCTTCCTTGCGTTTTATGGGTGTCGACCGACAACGCATGCCATTCGACGGTGTAAGCGCCTGGACCAAGATTCTTGACGCCAACACGCATCGTGCTGCCCGAAACAGAACTGCCTGTATCGACACGAGCGCCCGCCGAATTGTGTACCTGAGCCCCGCTAAATTTTGGCTCAAGCCCTTCCGTAAAGCGCAACGTCACTTGTCCGGGGGAGCTGCTTACAGTGCTTCCAACCGCTGGGCTGGCGCTATCAAGACTCGCATGGGCTTCGGCGAACGACGTAGTTGCGACAACCGCCAGCGAGATGATCGCGAATTTCGCGAGAAGATTTCTTATCATTGAAGCATTCCTTACTGACTTGCGGCGGCAAATAACGGCCGCCCGTAGGTGTCGGGGAAGATATCATCGAGATAGAAATGAAGCTGACCCATGCCGCCCGCCCCGTCCCCGCTCGCGCGATTGATGGGAATGATCGCCTCACCGCTGATCTGAAACTTGTCACCCACGTAAATGATCCCGGGATTGATGGTGCCCGTTGTCCGTTCTCCGCCAGCGAAATGGTCCGTCTCGGTTGACAGGTTCCACTCGACGAGCGGGATCATGCGATTGACTGCGTCCGGTAAGCCGAGATCTTCGACGGCCGATTTCAGATAGGGCATGCTATATTGCAAAGACCCGCCCCACACGACGGAGCGCGGGTTGAACGTCATCTCGCCATCTTCGATTGTCGATGATTCAGTCGGAACCGAGTAGCCGACTTGGGCGGTGATCGCGAGAGGCTTCAGGTATTTCAACTCTTCCGGAAGGAATCCGAAGCCTTTGCCGGCAAAGAGTGTCGGAGTAAGCGTAGTGAATGATTCTGCACCGATCGCCTTGCTGCCAGTGCCTCCCCAATCGACGTCGAGCGAGGCCGACATGACAAACTCATCGGTGGGATCGGTCAAGAACTGAAACTTGAAGGCCGTGGCCAGATTGTCGAAACCCTGAGCCGTCGCGCCGCCTGGGCCCTTGAGATGCACCCATGTATCCCCCACGGAAATTCCGAAGGTCTCCGTTATCCTTTTGGAGATTTCAGCCGAAATATCGACTTCGTGCGCCGAGGGGTCATCTCCGTTGCGGAATGCAGAGACCGTCGGAAGGGATAGTTCGTCGGCGACACACGGGTCGTCGACATTGAGCGTTGCCGGGAAGAAGCGATTGCCGACATAGCAATGGGCGGATGCCTGCGACGGCATAAAAGCGGCGACGGCCACAACCGCGATCGCCCGCACAGGTGTGCGAGACATGGAAAACCTCTCTTGTTTGAATGCGCTACTCTGCTCTGCTGATGTACGCAGTAATCAACCCACGAGAGGCGGTCCTCGATTGAGGATTTGGTGCGGACGGTGATCGGCGACGAGTTCAGCTCTCGTTTCGCTAATCTCCACGGAACTCCGCGCGATCGGCGCAATTTGCAGTGACTGCTCGCTCACCAGACCGACGTCGAAGGTAGCCAGTCCGGAGCAGATCGGGCAATTTTTCGGGGATGCCGGTTTCTCGTCCGGCGCCCCCGCGTCGGCAACGTACTCGAGACTGCCTTTATGGCAGATGACGATATCGCCGGCGATCGGTTGAAGCTGTGTCAAGGCGACAGACGTAATGTGGACGGTCAGCACCCACGCATTGAGAATGGCGCCCAAAACTGCAAGGGCACCCACGGTTCGTTTGAACTGACGCGTTCTCAATTTCCACATAGCGTTACTACCAGCACTTCGGTGCGCGCTGCGCAATGGCGAGATAGTCACATGACAGACAAAATATCTTCAGTTTCCTGAAAAATTCAACTCGCGATTTGCCGGCTCGTTTCTGGCGGCTCGCCGATCCATCCAAGCCAGCCCTCCCATTGCGGCCAGAACAAAAAAGCCCAAGCCAACCGCTGGCGGGTTGAATGATAGGTTCTTCTGCTCGCCATTTACATGCCGATGTTCGCGCTGACGCTTGTTCTCGTGCTTGCCTTTGAATCGCTCATGGTCCGGCGGATCGGGAAGTCGAGTAGATGACTTCGACTACGATATGAAAAAGAAATCAGTTTGCCATGAACGCAAGATCGCGGCTTTTCTACGGGAAATCCCCTAGTTGTTAGTCAGAACAGTTTCCTCTAGATTCGATCATCGTGTGCCCTGTTCGGAACCATCCCGTAGAGCGGATATGAGCTTTAACGAAAGCAGTTTGCGGGACGTGTGTCGCCGCATCGCGCTTTGGGCGCTTCTGGGAGTTTTTACTCTCAGGGCATTAATTCCTGTCGGCTATATGCCGGATTTCGGGTCTCTCGCCGAAGGAAAGCTGAAAGTCGTTATCTGCACTGGTGCGGGCAGTAAAACGATTGTGCTGGACGCTGCGGGTAACTCCGTGCCGTCAAGACACACCACCAAGGTGGATCACCCCTGTGCTTTTGCCGGCATGGCAACTGCAGTTACTCCCTCTGCCAACCTTGAGGGCGTGACGCAAGGATATAGCGCCCATCACTTTGTATTCCTCGCCTTAAATCATCATTTTATACGGCATTCGGGTCCCGTATTGGGACCTCGTGGTCCCCCTTCCTTCGTCTGAGCAGCAGCTGTCAGCTCGAGGACTAAAGGCGAATACTGAAATCAGCTTCGTCGTCCTTTTTCATCCCGTCGTGCGCACCGGATCAATGATCTCTGCGAAAAGTGGTTTTCGCCGATCGATCTGACGTGAACATCGCCTGACGCGGATGAGATCAGCGCGCACCAGACCGTTCTCTCCCTAGAGAACCCCCGCAGCCTGCCTCCTTAGGCGGCGGTAACTTGCCCAACATCACACCACACAGTCGATGTTGGGCATTTTTGAACCCGCGACATTGTCGAATGTTTGCGCGCTTCTCGATGCGCGGACGTCGTTTACGCTACATGCTTCAGGAGCTTTCGGAGACATGCTGTCCTTCCCTATGCGTCGCGCGCCGCTGCCAACAGCCGCCGCATTTGCCATTTCGACCGTTGCACTTTTGTGCTTTCTGCAAGAGGCACTCGGCCAGGAGGTCGCCAAGCCGGCCGAGTCTTCATCATCTTCCCCGCAATTGTCCGACGTACCGCTGCCGCCGGTCGAAGTCATGCAGCCATCAAATATGCCGGACGAGTCTGCTCGTTCAGCTGCAAAAGCCAAAGGTTTGGCGAGCGTCAAAGCAAAGCCCAAGAAGAAGGCAACCGTCGCCCAACAGCCATCCGCCGTTGATCAGGCACTGCCTTTCACGGAATCTGGACTCGGCGCTCCGTTCGATGGGGCCGGCAAAGCTGGCGGCCCTCCTGCGAACACTGCTGCTGCAGCGGCTGCAAAGCTCGACGTTCCGAATGGCGCAGGAAGCATGCTCAATCTCACGCCGCGTGAAATGCCTGCAACGCTCAACGTCGTGACTGAAAAAGAAATTGAAGAAAACGGATTGCGTGACATCGTCGAGATATTCCAATCCGTGCCGGGCGTTCTTGTGGGCGATAACCCGGGAGAACCGGGCTCCACTGTCACGAGAGGAATTTACGCAGGTCTCGGATATTCCATCGATGGCTCGCGGGTGACTGATCCCAACTTCGTCTCTCGCAATTACGACTCTTTCAATCTCGAACGCGTCGAATTCTTGAAAGGTCCGGCCTCAGTCGTGTCGGGCACCAACGCTCTGGCTGGCACCGTCAACATCGTCACGAAGCAGGCCACCACGGATAGAACATTTTTCGAAGGCATGGCCGAATATGGCAGCTTCGATAGCCAGCGGTTTGGCGCCGGAATGAACGTGGCCCTCAGTCCCGCTGCGGCGTTTCGTTCAACGATCAGCTATTCGAACGCCGATAGCTTCATCGACGATACAAGCTCCGAGAAATTTGCGATCACCAACAACATCCTTTTGAAGCCGTCGGACCGGCTGACGCTGCGAGGATCGGTCGACTATTATCAGGATAAGTTCACACCACCTTATTGGGGAACCCCTCTTATTCCGCGCGCTCTGGCCAAGGACCCCACAGATGTTGTGAGCGGCTCGGCTGGCTTGGTTCTCGACAACGCTCTGCGCAGCACAAACTACAATTATCTGAACGGTAAGGCGGAGTCGGACGCTGTATGGCTACGTAGTTCCGCAGACTACAAGCTAAACCCCTATTGGACCTTCAAAAACGAAAGCAGCTACTATACCGCAAACCGTGCGTGGAGGGACGCCGAATACTTTGATTACAACGCCGGGTCCATCGATCGATATCCGACCATCATCACCCACGATCACTCGTTCTGGTCAGAGCGCGCAAGCTTCAACTTCGACGGCAATATCGGAGGGCTTCGAAACCGCTTTACAACCGGCGCAGAATACATCGATACGCATTTCGACTCCGCGCGCCACTTTGGCTCCGCGAATGCAGTCGATATCTTCGACCCGGATCGCGGAACGTTTCCAGTAGATAACGCCGCGAATTTCGACGATGGCAGGAAAACCTATTTCTCGCACTACGGAACGACAGGGGTCTTCATCGAGAATGCGCTGAACCTTACGCCGTCGTGGCTTGTGCTCGGCGGGTTGCGTTACGAATACATCAATCTCAATCGGAGCATCAGAGACGATAACACCAACCTGATCGCCACGGCATTTACGAAGGACTACGAAGACGTCACCTGGCGTGTGGGAACGACCTACGAAATCGTCAAAAAAACGTCGCTGTTCGCTCAATACGCGACCGCCACCGTCCCGATTTCATCCCTTCTGACCGCTTCTCTTAGCAAAGCGCAATTCGACCTCTCGAAGGGCCGGTCGGCTGAGGCAGGCATCAAGTCCACTTATTTTGGCGGACGCGTCACGACAACGGCGTCCTTCTATCAAATTGATCAGGACAACATCCTTACGAACGATCCGAATAATCCGACACAGACTGTTCAGGGTGGAAGTCTCAGGTCCCGAGGCATCGAGCTCGACACCACCGTTGCTTTGACTGAGAGATGGAATGTGACGGTGGCGGGAACCGTAATCGACGCCGAATATACCAATCTCTATCAGAACGTCGGTGGAGGACTCGTCAGTCGAAATGGCAATATGCCGGTAAACTCGTCGCCGTATTCACTTTCTGCATCGACGAGTTATCGCTTGGCATCGCTACCCGCCACCGTCGGAATGTCGGTCAATCGCGTTGGCCCCTTCTACACGGACACTGCAAACACGATCAAAGTGAACGAGCGCACACTTTTGGACGCGTGGGTTTCCTATGATATCGGCGGCGGCACATTGCGAATTCGCGGCCGCAATTTGACCGATGAAATCTATGCATACTGGGCGGATTATAATCCTGGCTCGGTCTATCTCGGCGCTCCGCGAAGCTTCGACGTCAGCTACACCATCAAATGGTAATTTGCATGCGGCCCGGTTCGAGGTTTCTCCGACCGGGCCTCGCGCATTGCAGGATCGTTAATCCATGTCGACAAATGCGATGATGTACCGGATCGTCTGGCGATGGCACTTTTACGCTGGGCTTGTCGTAATGCCGTTTCTTCTCATCCTCGCGGTGACAGGCGGAATCTATCTCTTCAATGACGAAATCAATGATGTGGTCTATCACGACCTGCGCTTTGCACCTGCCGTTTCCAAGACGTCGTTGCCGCTTTCGCAGTTGATGGTTGCCGCACTGGCATCCTATCCAGATGGCAAGGCCACGCGGATAGATACGCCGCGCGAGGCAGGACGCACGGTAGAAGTTTTTGTAACTCCCTCTAGGGGCGAGCCTGTCCGTGTCTTTGTCGATCCGGGGACAGGTAACGTCCTCGGAAGTTACGTCTACACGCACACCCTCGTCGGCTTTGCGGACAAGTTCCACGGCTCACTGATGCTTGGCAAATTCGGCGACGCTATTGTCGAGATCGCGGCATGCTGGGCAATGATCCTCATTCTAACCGGGCTCTATCTCTGGTGGCCCCGCGCGGGGTTACGCATTATCGGCGTATTGCTGCCGCGCGTGTCGGCCCGGGGCCGCAATTTCTGGAAATCGATGCATGCCACCGTTGGAGTCTGGACGGCTCTCTTCATCCTGTTCCTGATCGTTTCTGGATTGCCATGGGCCTCGGTCTGGGGCGGAATGTTCCGCGAGGTCATAAATACTGCGGGCGTCGGCTATCCTGGCGATTATCGCACAAACGGGCGGATGGTCAGTTCTTCCCAAAGTGCTCCTCTTGACAATCCCTCGGGTTCGCACCCTTGGACACTCGAAGGCTCGCCTGCCCCGGCATCTCAACACCATCATCATGGCGCACAGAGCTTGGTATCGACGCCGGGAGAGTCGATCCAGCCGATCGGCGTGGACGCTGTCGCTGCGATTGTTGCAAAGAACGGCATGACAGACCCCTATCGCTTAACGTTCCCCGCGGACGCGACGGGCGTCTATACGGCGCTTCGCTATCCTGACCAGCCCGAGGGACAGCGCACGCTTTATATCGATCAGTACTCAGGTGAAGTCTTGAAGGATGTGAAATTCAGCGACTACGGCTGGGCGGCAAAGGCCGTCGAGCTCGGCGTTCAAATCCATATGGGCAACTATTTCGGTCGCGCCAATCAATTCGTCATGCTGATACCCTGCATCGGGATCCTCTTCTTGGCTGTGACTGGCCCTTATATGTGGTGGCTCCGCCGGCCGAAGGGACGCTTTGCGGCGCCCAAAACGGCAGGCGACTTATCGTTGTCCAGCGTTCTGATCGGGGTCATTCTCATCTGCGCGATCTTCCCACTCGCGGGCGCTTCCTTGACGGTCGTTCTGGCAGGCGAAGCACTTTTGACGTTACTGCTTCGGCGAACGAGATACGCATAGAGCGGTCCTGCGTTACAGCTACGGAAGCGATGATGTCTGATTTTGGCCCAAAGCAGTACTTGGATGAATGTCCGCTCGCGGAATTGCAGCAGACACCCTCGAAAACATCCCTACCTCACGAGCGATATCATCGGTGTCCGCTTTCACCGCAAAGGAGACTGATCGCGAACCTCTTTATCCCATTCGCAGACATAGCGCCGATGTAGAATTTCTTCAGCGTACGTTGTCGGAGATGTCCACATAAAATTACACGCGAGTGGGCATCGGCCGCGCCCAGGTCAGCACCGGGAACAATAAAAGCCGTCGGATAGAGCCAATTCGTCAGTCTGAGAGCGGAAGCTCAACGAATTGCCTGAGCCCGCGCTTCTCGCCATTCAGAATGCGAATGTCGCCGCCCGAGCGGCGCACGATCTCGCGCGCAATCGTAAGCCCGAGGCCCGCACCGGCGATATTCTGGCGGCGAGCAGGATCGGCACGGAAGAACGGCTCGAACACCTGACCCAAGAGCTTCGGCGGAATGCCAGGCCCGTCATCCTCTATGATGACGCGGACGCACCTGGTGTCATACTCCATGCGGACACGCGCGCCCTGACCGTGAGTGGCAGCGTTGATGATGAGGTTGCGGAATGCTCGGTTCAGAGCGACGCGGTTGGCGTGAACCAACGCGGGGACAGTGCTCTCCAGCTCGGCCTTGTAGCTCAGCCCGCGAAGCTCGCCGACGATGCCCGAAACGAGGTCGTCGAGACGGACGGTTTCGGCATGCGACGCGCCGGATTCCTCACGCACCAGCACGATGGCGCTATCGGCGATGCGCTCCAGCTCGTCGATGTCCTTCAGCCACATGGCGCGGTCATCGTCTTCGGTGACGAACTCCGCCCGGAGCCGCATGCGCGTGATCGGCGTGCGCATGTCATGGCCGGCTGCCGCAACGAGGCGCATACGGCTTTCCATCGCGTCCTTCAAGCGCGAGGAGAGCGAGTTCAGAGCCTTCGCCGCGACCTTGACTTCCGCGGGTCCCTTGACTGGCAACTCAGGCATCAGGGCATCCGGGCCGACGGACGCGATCGCCTTTTCGAGCAGCACCAAAGGCTGGATCATGCGGTTCGCGACGAAGATGGCAATTGCCAGTGCACCGAGTGTGATGAGCGCCAGCCAGTTGATGAGCACGTGCCAGCCGCCATCGGGCGGCGGAAGATCCGGGATCGGCAGATGTAGCCACGCGCCGTTCACCGGAATCGAGACGACTTGCGGTGCGCTGTCGCCCGAACGCGTGACGGCGACGTTGAGGGCTGCGCCGCGTGCGTCGAGATCTTGTTTCAGCCATCTGGTGATTTCGGGCCTCGGCTTTCCTGCTGCCGGCGCATCGGACAACGGCAAGCTCGTCGGAGATTGCTCCGCAATACGCTTCAGCATCAGCACCTGGTCGGCGACGGGTCCCATGTGCTGGCCGCCCGGCGGACGAAACAAATAAAGCAGCACGCCAGTCAGAACGCCGACCACCGAGATGATCGCAACGGCCAGAAGCAGCACGAGCTTGGCGCGCAAGGTATTCACGGAGCGTGCTCCTCAACGTCGACTTTCGCCGCCAGCTGGTAGCCGCCGTTGCGAACGGTCTTGAAAATCTGGTTCGCCCCGGCCCCGGCAAACTTGCGCCGCATCCGGCTCATCAGCACGTCGATGGCGCGGTCGAAGACGTCGCCATCACGGCCGCGCGTCAGATCGAGTAGTTGATCGCGCGACAGAACGCGGCCCGGACGGTCCAGGAACACCTGCAGCAAATCGAACTCTGCGCCGGTAAGCTCGATCTCGCCCTCCGCGCTGGTGACGCGGCGCAGGGCCGGATCGATGGTGAAACCCTCAACACGATAGACTTTTGTCGCATCGGCCTGACGCGGCGTTGGCTCTGCCTGCCGCCGAAGAACGGCGCGAATACGCGCCACAAGCTCGCGCGGATTGAAAGGCTTCCCGAGGTAGTCATCGGCGCCGATTTCGAGGCCGACGATCCGGTCGACGTCTTCCTTCAAGGCTGTGAGCAAAATGATTGGAACGGAGAAGCGCTCGCCGCGCAGCGCGCGGCACATGTCGAGCCCCGAGCCGTCGGGCAGCATGACGTCGAGTACGATCAAATCGATCTTGTTCGTGGCAAGCCGCTCGCGCAACTCGGCGCAAGTAGCTGCCAACAGAACGCGAAAGCCCTGCCCGTCGATATAGCGGGCAAGAAGCTTCCGAATCTCGGGGTCGTCGTCGACGACCAATATTTGAGGGACGTGAGAACTCATGTTTGCCGTTGCAGGTCTGCCAGCAGCTTTCTAGCTGCGGCTGGGCAACGACACGAGCGCATTTTTGTAACGAATTTCGATGATTGGGCTCCTCGGACATGTTTCGCAACAAATCTGCCGGGTGAGAAACACAACGACATCCTTCGCGCAACGCAGGCAATGCGGGGGCGCTAACCAATTGCTCGTCAACTTGGAAGGACACCTCATGAAAATAAGCCCCAGATCGTTTGTTCGCCTCCTGGCGGCAGCAAGCGTTCCTCTCACGGCATCATATGCGTTGGCCCAAGCCGGTCCACCGCCGCCGCCTTCAGCAGCTGCGGGCAAGCCCGGCGACGCATTTGCTGGTCCGCCCCCGCCGCTGTCGCACGTTCTAAGCTTCGCTGAAACGGAGATCGGAATCCGCTCGAACCAGATCGACGTTTGGCGTGACTTCACCGATGCATTGCTCGCGGTGACGGCGCCGCCGGCTCCGCCCGCGCCTCCAGCACCGGTCGCCGGCCAGCCGGGTCCAACGAAGCCCGAGCCATTCGCAATTGTCCGCGGCCTTGCCAATGATGCGGTTGATCGCGGCAACAAAGCTCAGACGCTTCTCAAGGCTGTCGAAGCTCTGCGCGGCAAGCTCACGCCCGAACAGCTCGAGGAGTTTTCGGCCCTCGAATTTCGTCTGCTGCCGCCGCCTCCCGGCGGACCAAGGCCGCCCTTCGGACGCGGTCCAGGAGGTCCGGGTGGTCCCGGCGAATGGGGACCGCGGCCCTCACCGGACCAGCATGACCAAATCCCACCTCCACCCCCGTCACGCTGATCTAGCGGGGGCGGCACCTCAACGGTGCCGCCCCTCATTCACTCACGGGGGTTAAACTATGAAGATCACTGCATTGCGCACTGCGGTCCTGGCCTTGGCCGCCGTCACGCTCCTCATCCTCATGCACGGCCACACCAGCGCAAACGAGAAGGCGCCTGCCCTGACCGTCGTCGTGGCGCCCGTCATCGAGCAGGCGCTGAACCGTTCAATCGTCGCAACCGGCAACGTGGTTGCCTGGCGTGAAATGCCGATCAGCACGGAGGCGAGCGGACTGGCAGTGAGCGAGATCAACGTCGATGAAGGCGATCGCGTCGACAAGGGCCAGGTTCTTGCACGCCTCAATAGCAGTATCCTGACGGCACAAGTGGCGCAGCAGAAGGCGACGATCGCCGAGCTCGAGGCAACACTCGCCAATGCGCAGTCCGACGTGCGCCGCGCGCAGTCGGTTTCGACCGGCGTCATCAGCGCTCAAACCGCCGAGCAGCGACAGACGCTCGTGATGACGACAACCGCGAAGGTCGAAGCCGCGCATGCCTTGCTCGAAGAGAGCAGCGCGCGGCTAAAGCAGACGCAGATCGAAGCTCCTGCCGCCGGTCTCATCTCCCAGCGCAGCGTGACGCTGGGTCAAGTTGTACAGACCGGCGCGGAAATGTTCAGAATCATTCAGGACCACCGCATCGAGGTCGATGCGCTCGTACCAGAGGCCGATCTCCTCGACGTCAGCGCCGGGCAGAGGGTCACGGTCGTCGGACCCAACGGCAAAGCGGAAATGGGTGAGGTCCGTCTCGTTTCACCTCTCGTCGATGCCAAGACGCGACTTGGCACCGCGCATGTTTCGTTGGCGGTCGATACCGATCTGCGACCCGGCATGTTCGCAAGAGTGGAAATTGCGCAAATCGCTAAGATCGCGCTTTCCGTACCTCTCAAGGCGCTGGTGTGGCGTCAGTCGAAGGCCGGCGTATTCACAGTGTCGGACGACGGCATCGCAAAGTTCACCGAAGTCTCGATCGGCATCAAGACAAGCGACATGGCGGCCATAACGGCCGGTGTCGGCAAGGACGCGCGCATCGTCATCGAAGGAGCTGGCCTCCTGAACGACGGCGATACCGTGCAGGTTCGGGTCGCTGCTGCACAAAAGAGCACACAGCCATGAACATGATTTCAGCCTGGTCGATCAAGAATCCGGTCCCGACCATAGTGCTGTTCCTGCTGCTGGCGCTGGCGGGCACGGTTGCGTTCACGAAGCTCCGCATCAACAATATGCCGGACGTAGACGTTCCGACCGTGACGGTCAGTGTGTCATGGTCGGGTGCAGCACCGACCGAAATGGAAACGCAGGTCACGCGGCTCATCGAGGACAGCGTTGCCGGGCTCGGCAACGTCGATCACATCCGCTCGACGATCAGCGAGGGCTCCTCATCCACAAATGTCGAGTTTGCTATCGGCACCGACATCGACCGCGCCACGGACGATGTCCGCAACGCCGTCTCCTCTATCCGCTCGAGCCTGCCGCAGGATGTATTGGAGCCGACGGTTCGCCGGGTCGACAACACCGGCCAGCCAATTCTCACCTACGTCGTCGATGCACCGGGCATGCAGCCGGACGATCTCAGCTGGTTCATCGACAACGACGTCGCCAAGGCCGTGCTTTCGGTGACGGGCGTTTCAAGGATCGTGCGCGCGGGCGGCGTCGAACGCGAAATCCGCATCAGGCTCAACCCCGATCGGCTGCTGGCGCTTGGCATCACCGCTTCCGAAATCTCGGAGCAGCTGAAGAGCACGAACGTCAATCAGCCCGGCGGCCGGACGACGCTCGGCGATGCGGAGCAGACGATCCGGACGCTCGGCAGCGTCAGCGACGTGAAAGACCTCGCCAACATGCGTCTAGCGCTCGCGGACGGGCGCAGCGTGAAGCTGTCCGATATCGGCATCGTCGAAAGCTCATGGGCGGAACCGCGGCAACGCGCGCGCTTCGACGGCCAGGAGGCCATCGGCTTCAGTGTCTACCGCTCGGTTGGAACGGGTGAGGTCAAGGTCGCGGAGGGCGTCAGGGTGCGGGTCGCGGCTTTTGCGGCCGAACACCCTCAAGTCAAAATCCGCGAAGTCACCTCCTCCACGGCGTGGGTGCTCGAAGGCTATGACGCAGCCATCGAAGCGTTGTTGCTCGGCGCGGCGCTGGCAGTCATCGTCGTCTGGATGTTCCTGCGCGACGTGCGCGCAACGTTGATCTCGAGCGTGGCGCTGCCAATGTCGCTCATTCCGACATTTGCCGTGCTCTACGTGCTCAACCAGTCGCTGAATAACATTTCTCTGCTCGGAATCGCGCTCGTCGTCGGCATCCTCGTCGACGATGCGATCGTCGAGATCGAGAACATCGTGCGGCACATGCGGCAGTCGGGAAAGAACGCGTATGAAGCGGCGATGGAAGCCGCCGACGAGATCGGCCTTGCCGTCGTCGCCACGACGTTCTCGATCATCTCCGTCTTCATGCCCGTGGGCTTCATGCCGGGTATTCCAGGCCAGATCTTCAAGGCGTTCGCGATCGCGGTCTGCACCTCGGTGTTCTTCTCGCTCGTCGTCGCGCGCATGCTGACGCCGCTGATGGGCGCGTACCTGATGAAGCCCCACGGCCAAGAACCGGACGAGGCGGCATGGGTTTCGCGCTACATCCCCGTGCTCGGATGGACGCTGACGCACCGGTGGATCACGATCTTTGCCGGCATTGCGTTCTTTGTCGGCTCACTCTTCCTGCTGCGCTTCCTGCCGACGGACTTCATGCCCGCCACCGATCGCGGCCGGTCGATCCTCGCGATCGAGCTGGCGCCCGGCGCGACACTGGCGGAAGCGGACGCGGCGACGCAAGCGGCCACAGCGCTGCTCAAGGCGCGGCCCGAGGTCGCCAGCGTCTACGCGGCGCTCGGAACACAGACGACGGCCTCAGGTCCCGCGGGCTCGAACATTGCCGGCGAGGTACGCAAGGCGACGATTACAGCCAATCTCGTGCCGCGCAGCGAGCGCAAGCTTTCGCAGCAGCAGCTCGAAGCAGAGCTTGGGCCGCAGCTCGCGCAAATTCCCGGAGCGCGCGTGCGCTTCGGTGCCGACGGTCCTTCCGGCTCCAAGGTGCAGATCACGCTGATGAGCGACGATCCCGAGGCGCTGTCGGAAACCGTCGGCCGTCTGACGCGCGAGATGCAGGCGACAAGCGGCTTCCAAAACGCGGGCTCGACGGCAAGTCTGGCGCGACCCGAGCTGCAGATCACACCGAAGCCCGACAAGGCGGCGGCCCTCGGCGTGTCAACCGCAACGCTGGCGCAGACCGCTAACATCGCAACGCTCGGCGATGCGGATCAAAATCTGCCGAAGTTTAACCTGAAGGATCGCCAGATCTCGATCCGTGTCATGCTCAATGACGAGGCACGTTCGGATCTGTCGCGGATCACCAGCCTGCAAGTTCCAGCGACAGGCGGCACGCTGCCACTCTCCTCGGTTGCCGACATCAATTTCGGCTCAGGCCCAAATCAGCTCGACCGCGTGGACCGGCGGCGCAGCGAGACCGTCGAAGCTGAGCTGGTCGGCACAACCATTGGGCAGGCCGAGCAACTTGTTTCCAATCTGGATGCCATCAGGCACTTGCCGTCGACTGTCATCCGCCGTCCGGCCGGCGACGCTGAGCGCATGCAGGAATTATTCAGCGGTTTTGCGCTGGCTATCGGCTCCGGCATCGTGCTGCTGACGTTCGTTCTGGCGCTGCTGTTCAACGGATTCCTGCAGCCGATCACCATTTTAACCGCGCTGCCGCTGTCGCTCGGCGGTGCGCTCGGTCTTCTGGTTATGACGCGGACGGCGCTGTCGATGCCGGCACTGATCGGTCTTCTGATGCTGATGGGTATTGCCGCCAAGAATTCGATCCTCCTCGTTGAGTATGCGATCGTGGCACGCCGGGACCGCGGTCTGACGCGCGCTGAGGCGCTGATCGACGCGGCAAGAAAACGGGCGCGTCCCATCGTCATGACGACGTTCGCAATGGGTGCCGGCATGCTGCCGATCGCGTTGGGGATAGGCGCCGATGCCGAAAGTCGCGCACCAATGGCCATCGCTGTGATTGGCGGCTTGATTAGTTCAACGGCGTTGAGCCTTGTCTACGTCCCCGCCGTCTACACGGTTATGGACGACTTCGAGGCCTGGGCCGGCCGATGGCTCGGCAAAATATTTGAAATCCAATCGAACAAGGCTGCCGATACAATCACGTGATGCATGTGACGGCTGGCCAACGAAGGACACTGCACCCGAAAGGGTTAGCTCGGCCGCGCAAAAATAATTTTAAGGGGCTGACAGCTAATTTTTGAGCGCGCCAAGTGAATCGGAAGCGGACCGAATGCCAGCCGAAAAATTGTCTTTTCGTTGGCAAATATCAGCTCTGGGGCCTGCGTCGGACTTTGCTGAGATAACGCTGTCGGTCGGGACCCCGGACTGGTTCCTTTCGATTTGCCGTTTCTTCGTCGACGATGGCCTTGCAGCCGCAAGGCCCATTTTCTACTAGGGGCCGCCGCAGGGCACTGTCGTGGTGACATCCAACGCGGCCGAAACTCGGCGTCCGTTGCGACATCGAGTTGGTCTATTTTTGCATGCGGCAAGGACTAGTAACACCGGTCGCTGAAACCGCGGCAAACTAGGAAATCGTCCACACCTCGCCCTTCACTATCGCGGTCAGCCCCAATCACTGGGCGTCCAATGATTTTGAGAACTACGCGACGGACGTCATCAGAATGAAAGCCTCGTCGTGATGATCCAGTTGCTGTCGTAAGTCGGCGTGAGGACCGGAGAAGTGGTTTTCGGCGTGACCGCGAACTGATAGCCAGCACCGATAATCAAATTGCTGTCGTCGCAAACCTTGAACCGACCGAGGACAAGCCCTGGCGTTAGGAACAGCTGATCCTTGCCGCTGCGCGCGCCGTCGACCCAATGGGTATAGTTGACTTCAAACTCGGGCCAGAAGTACTTGCCGAGGTGGTACTGTAAGGCGACGTTCGTCACGATCGAGGTTCCAATCTCATCTTCATGCTCGAGGGGAATTGGAACGCCAACGGTCGCTTGAATGTCAAAATCACCCCACCCCTTGCCCGCAGCGAGCGTCGGCGTAACGACCCATGCATCATTGGTAAAAGGAATGTCGCCCGTCGGCGCTTGGACCCCGAAGAAAGCGGTCACGATGTAGTCGCCGTCTTGCTTGTTCGCACTGATGAGACGCTGCTTGATCGTGAAAGCGGGCCAATCGCCCCAGCCCGATGCCTGTTTGACGTGCGTTCGTTCATCATAGGGTGGAATATTGATCAGTACTTCATTTGTCATCGTCGGGATGAATTCAAAACCTTTTCCTCCATCGTAGACGTTGAGATGGCCGCCGTTCCCCATGTGCTCGAAAAATTGGTCGGAACGAAACTCCTGTTCGAGCCTCGGCGTCACGGTGGCGAGCGGCGTCATCCAATCCGGCTGCGAAGCTTTGGCGACCCGCGCAATTTGCTGCCAGCGCGCGAAGAAATCTTGTATCGCATCCGTTGCACCCTCGTCTGACGCAGCGCCAAGGTAGCTTGGCGCTGGCATGCTCAAGTCTCGTGGTGCGAAACCTGACAATTCGCCAGCTGCGGCCGGTGACGCGCAAAGTGCACTCAAAGCGAGCCGCGTGCCAAAAGTCTTCAATTTCCACATAGGTGTCCCCCGATATCTATTGCCGTATCGCTATATCGCGAGAGACCAGTTGCCGTCGTATCGGTAGCGCACCCTCCGAAAAGACTGCTCCGTATTCATACGGATCTTTGAAAATCCAACAGCACCGGGCAGGACCATGAGGGAGTGGAAGATGTCCGGGACTGTTTCGAAACCAATCCGGCAACCGACATCGCTTGCGATATTATCGGAGACGATGCGAAATGCGTTTGTTGCGCACATCGACCAACGTTTTCGCGATGCTTGCCGGAGCATGCTTGTCGTCGGCCGCCGCATTTGCTGAACGTACCGACCCATGTGCCGATGCGCCGACTCCGGCACAGCATGTCTTCGCATGCACGGTAGTGATCGAGAGCGGCTCTTCAGATTCCACGAAGGTCAAAATCGCCTACATCAATCGCGGTCTCGCCTATTTCGCGACGAATGACCTTGGAAAGGCCATCTCCGACTTCAATGCCGCGATCGCGCTCTCGCCGCGAGACGCCGATGCCTATGAAGCACGCGCGATCGCCTTTGCTTCGGAGCGAGACTACGACCGCGCCATAGCGGACAACCGCAAGGCGATCAACATCGATCCGCTCGCCGCCCGCGCTTACAACAACCTAGCGAATATCTACAAGGCCAAGGGTGATTTCGACGGGGCGATTGCAAACTATAATCGCGCGCTTGAGGTCTGGCCCAATGAGCCGCGGTTGTATTTCAATCGGGGAAATACCTTTAAGGCGCTCGGCCGCTGGAAGGACGCGATCCGTGACTACGATCGCACGATCGCTCTCGACGGGAATTTCCTCAACGCCTACATCGCACGCGGAAATGCACGTGCGGCGGCCGGCGACGCGCTGAACGCCGAAGCCGATTTCGGTCATGTTCTCGAAGTCGATCCAATGAACAACGCGGCAATCGTAAACAAGCTCGCGCTTGAGAGAGCTCGTGACGCCCTGCTTCATTCGCCGAACTCATCGATCGCAACGACCTCGAAATAATTTGCCGCCCTTTGCCGGAGGAACAGCGCAGCCGAGCTGGTCCTTCAACGGTCGTGCAAATGTTCGTAAGCCGCGAGAACAGCTGGAAGAGCGCGGGGCGCCGGCAAGTCCTGGTCAAACATTTCCCAGCCGCCTCCAAGCGCCTTGTAAACCGCAATGAAGGCAATTGCCGCATCGGCCTTCGCCTGGACGTATTGAAGCTCAAGCTCATCGTCTTGACGTTCGGCATCGAGCACATAGAGGGAATCGGTGACGCCTCGATCGTAACGGGCGGTCGAAAGATCAACGGCACCCTTGCTCTCCTTGACGGCTTTTGCGAGCGATTGGAGAGTCGCCATTGCGGCCCGATATCGTGACAGCGCAACGTTGACCTCCTCGACGCTTGAGATGATCACGCGCTTATAAGTCAAATATTGCGCGTCGGCCTGCAGCTGTTGGATGTGCACCAGCGAGTCGAGCGTACCGAAATCAAGCAGCGGCCAATAGACCGACGGTCCGACGGAGTAGATGCTCTTGGTCACGACCGGCACGACGCCAAGGCCTTGCCCTTGAAGGCCACCGCCGGCCGTAATCTGCAAGCGCGGGAATAGCTCAGCGACGGCGACACCGATCCTTGCTGTCTCGACGGCAAGCTGCCGCTCCGCTGCCCGCACGTCCGGCCGCCGACGGATCACGTCAACAGGCAAACTTGTCTTCAGACGATCGGGAGTTTCCGGAATTTTCTTGACGCTCTTCAGTTCCTGGCAAATGCCACCGGAATACGCGCCGAGGAGAACTGCGATGCGTGCGCAGCTGGCGAATTCGTCGGCGGCGAGTGGCGCGAGCTCGGCCCTGAGCGTAGCGAGCTGACGCGACGCGAGCTTCATATCGAGTTCGTTCGTCAAACCGCGGTCGAACCGCGTCTTCATCAGATCGTAAGTCTTCTGTGCGCGAGCGACGCTCTCGTTCGATGCCTTGATCTTGGCTTGGACGCCGCGCGTCTCAATGTAGGATTTGGCAACCTCAGCCACAACGGAAACGAGAATGGCGTGGCGTTGCTCGATCGCGACGTCCGTCGAATATTGTGCCGCCTCGTACGCGCGCTTGTCTTTGCCAAAAAGGTCGAGTTCCCAGCCGGCGTCGAAACCGGCGACGTGCGTGATCTCTTTGAGGCCAGAGGTGTTCGTCGCGGCATTGAGTGGGCCGGCCACACGACCCTTCGTCGAGTTTGTGCCCGTACCGCGACCGGCTGCCGCATTGGCCTCGATGCCGGGTAAGGCGAGACCGCGGACCGCGACTTCATTCGCGCGTGCGGCACGGATGTGGTCGGCGGCAATCTCGACGTCCGGATTGGCCGCGATAGCGCGTTCGATGAGTGATCCGAGTTGAGGGTCCTTGAGGAGCGTCCACCAGCGTACGATCTCGGGCGACGCGGATTGGATAATCGACCCGGCCATGCCTTTATCGACGATACTACTGGTCGTGAAGATTCCCGGCACGCCAATACGCGGGACCAGGTAATCAGGCCCAACTGCGCACCCCGATAGCCCACCGGTCAGGATCGCAAGCAGAAATCTAAGTCCCCCCCGACCCACCATCAGCTCTGAGCCTTGGGCGTATCGTTGTTGATCGCGACTTTGTCGCCGTCCGAGATTTGGCTATTGATGTTGAGCGCCACGCGATCTCCAACTTTGATGCCCGAAGCGAGTTCGACGTTATCGCCGTCATCGCTTGCAATCGTCACGTTCTTGAAAATGATCTTTCCATCTTCGACGACGGCGACTTGGGGTCCCTTGGCACGAAACAGGATTGCCGCGGCCGGCACTTCGATACTCGGCGCCTGCGCCACCTGGAATTCGGTGCGGACGTACATTCCCGGCGAAATCGTACAGTTCGAGTTTGGAAGAACCACTTCAATAAGCATTGTCCGCGCATGTGGATCGACTGAGCCGGTCGTGCGCGCGATCGTGCCGTCGTAAGCGCGGTCCGCGCCATCGGCGGTCATGACCTTAACGGATGATCCAACGGAAAGTCGCTCGGCAACGTCCTGTGGGACGCGCGAAAAGATGCGAATCTTGTCCGTCTGCTGGATGACGAAGAGAGGTGACGTGCTCGTCGAGCTTCCCGCGGTTACCAAGTCGCCGGGATCAACGCGACGCTCCGTGATGAGCCCATCGAATGGTGCTGCGACGTTCTTATACTGCGTAAGCGTCATCAACCCATCAACCTTGGCCTGATCCACGGCGACTTGTGCTGTCGCGGCATTGAGCTTGGCAATGCTGCTATCATTCGCGGCTTTTTTCTCTTCGCGTTCTTGGTCCGAAACAACGCCTTTCGGCGAATCACGCCAACGATCATAGCTGCTTCTTGCAAAATCGGCATCTGCGTGTCGGACCTTCGCCTCCGCTTTCGCGGCTTCCAATTCGGCGCGCGCAGCAGCCAACTGGGCGTCCAGATCCGGCGTCTCGATTGTTGCCAGCAATTGCCCCTTCTTCACCCGGTCGCCGATGTCGACCTTCCAATCGGCAAGATACCCATTGACCCGCGAGTAGAGCGTCGTTCGGTACCATGCCGCTGTATCGCCCGGAAGAACAAGCGACTTGAATGTTGGGCCCGCACTTGCAGTCGCCACATCGACCAAAGGCAACGTCGCTGCTGCTTTTCGCGTTTCCTGCTCGAGACTATCAGCCTCACGCGCTCTGATACGGCTGACTTCGAAGAATGCGGCCGTCAATCCAAACACAATGACGAGTGCAGTAAACATCAGCCAGCGTCCGGTCGATTTCGGATATCCCTCCGTTGCGACTTTTGCGAGACATTCTTTCGGTGGAAAATCCGCGGGCGCTAGCGGATCAGCTTCCGAGGCTTCCAATTGAGCGGCATTTGCGGACGTCTCGTCTTTTCTAAGCATGCGCAAGAGGCATCCTCCCGTGTTCTGTTTTCCGAGACGTGTCGCGGCGCAAAAGCCGGTATAGCGCGGGAACGAAGATCAGCGTTGCGACCGTTGCCAGCAAAAGACCGCCGATGACCGCGCGGGCGAGTGGCGCGTTCTGCTCGCCACCTTCACCAACACCTAGTGCCATCGGAATCATGCCAAGGATCATGGCGCCCGCCGTCATCAGGACAGGCCGCAGGCGGGTATAGCCGGCCTCTATGGCCGCGTGCATCGGACTGACGCCCTGCTCTGCTTGCTGGTTTGCGAAGGTTAGGACCAGAATGCCGTTGGCCGTGGTCAGTCCTATGCACATCAAGCTGCCCATGAGGGCCGGAACGCTGACATGCGTGCCCGTAATGAAGAGCATCCAGACGATGCCGGCCAGCGCAAACGGAACAGCCATAAGAACGATGAGCGGATCGAGCCAGCTTTGAAAGTTGATCACGAGAAGTAGGAAGACGAGGACAACCGCTAGCCCCATGCCTCCGAACAACCCCGTGAAGCTCTCTCGCATCGTCTCGATCTGACCGCTGAGCGTCACCTTGATGCTACTTGATGCGTCAGGACGGTCCTTTGCGAGAACGCTATCGATGGCATCCGCCGCCGAAGCGAGATCGCGGCCTTGGACATCCGCGTCCACGTCAAACACAGGCGCGATGTTGAGCTGAGACACGACCATCGGCACTTTTGTGCGTCCGAACTTGGCGACGTTCATCAGCAGCTGGGACTCTTTGCCGCCAGGAGCCGTGACAGGAAGCGTCCACAGGTCTTTGGTCGAATTGACGCGATATGTCGGCGTTTGGACCACGAGTGGGTAGCTGACGTTATTGTGCGGGTTCAGCCAGAAATTCGGGGAGACCTGAGCGCTCGAATTGAGCGTGACAAGCACGTCATTCGCCAGCCCATGTTGCTCGAGATTCAGCTCTCGTGCCTTGGTTCTATCGACATCAACCCTGAGTGCCGGCGCATCCGGAACCTGGAAAACGTGAGAGTCGGCAACACCAGGCACCGACTTCAAATCACGAGCAATTTTCGAGGCGAGCGCAAACGCCTTATCGGAATCGGGTCCTGAGACACGAATGTCGATCGGTGCCGGTTGACCGAAATTCAATACCTGATTGACGATGTCGGCCGGTTGGAAAAAGAACTGAAGCTCGGGAAAAAGGCGGGGCAGTTTTCGGCGAAGGTTAGCAATGTGAACCGGTGTCGATGTATGCTTTTCCTTCAAGGACACCAAGATCTCGCCGTCCATCGGTCCGACCGTCGCGGTGTCGCTCAGTGCAATGTTGATGCCGCTATAAGGCAATCCGATGTTATCCAGAATGACGTCGATCTGATCGTTGCCGACAATTTTGCGTATCGACTCCTCGACGTCGCCGAAATACTTTTGCGTATCTTCGATCCGGGTTCCGGGCGGCGCGCGAACGTGCAGGCGCATTTGCCCCGCATCGATCTGCGGGAAGAAGTCCATTCCGAGACTTCTTAGCGGGAGCACGGTAGCGCCAAGAAGCACTGCAAAGGATGCGATCGTCGGCAATGGATGGTTGACGCACCAAGAAACGGCATTCCGATATTGTTCGCGGAACGCGCTGAAGCCCCGCTCGAAGCCGCGATGGATGATGCTGAAAGGATTGAAGCGGGTCCCCTTTTTCGTATCGGTTTGGCTGCTACCGTGCTTTCCAACCTGTGACCGCATTAGATATTTAAAGAGCACGGGAACGAGGGTGAACGACAAAAGAAGACTGGCAAAGAGCGACAGGATCACCGACAACGACAGCGGCGAGAACAGGTATTTCGCAGTCCCTGTAAGAAGAAAGACCGGAACGAAAACGACTGCGATCGAGAGCGTCGAAAGAAGAGTCGGAATTCCGACTTCCGATGTTCCATTGAGAATGGCTTCCTCGAGCCCCTCGCCCAATCCGATATGACGCTCAATATTCTCGATGACGACCGTCGCATTGTCGACAAGGATGCCGACGGCAAGTGCGAACCCTCCCAGCGTCATCGTATTCAATGTCTGCCCCGCGAGGTACAGCATTAGCAAAGCCGCTATGATCGACAGCGGGATCGATGCCAGAATGATGATCGTGAGCCGCCAGTTGCCGAGGAACAAGAGGATCATCAACGCCGTCAATCCGGCGGCCATCAAGCCTCCCATGATGACGCTGTCGAGCGCAGCTTTCACAAAGATCGACTGATCGAAAATCGTTTTGATTGAGACGCCGCCCGGCATTATGCGCCGGAGATCCGGGAGGGCGGACTTCACTCCATTTATGACGTCGAGCGTCGATGCCCCGCCCGTTTTTCGCACGAGCATGAGTGCGCCCGGCGCACCGTTTTGACTGACCGAGTTCGTTTGAACTTGGTGGCCGTCATGAACATCGGCGACATCGCGAACGAAAATCGTTTTGCCGTCGATTTGCTTGATAGGGAAATTTGCAATCGCCGAAATCGCCTCGGGCGTGTTGTTCATCGCCACGGGATAGTCCTTAGCACCGACTTTGACGTCGCCCGACGGAACGATGATGTTCTGTTTCTCTAGCGCCCCGGAGACGTCGGCAGGCGTCAATCCGCGCGCCTGTAGTGCGGCGGGATCGAGATCCACCATAATGACTCGGATTTTGCCGCCGTAGGGATATGGAACCTGGGCACCGTGCACGACCGCGAGATTCGGCCGTAGCACCTGTTGACCGATATCCGTCAGACGGGAATCCGGCAAGAATCGGCTCGCGAGGCTAAGCTGAATGACGGAAACGTCGGTTGCGCTATAACGAACGATGAGTGGCGGTGTGATGTTGCGGGGCATGCTCTTCAAAACCGTCTGCGCACAACTCGAAAGCTGCGTAATAGCCCGACTTACATCCGCGCCCTCGTGAAGGTAGACTTTGATAACGCCGACACCCGTGTAGCTGTTCGCTTCGATGCGCTCGATATCATCGACGAGCGATGCCATCTGCCGCTCGTGCTTGATGAGGATACGGTCCTGCATTTCTTCAGCGCTCATCCCGCTGTAGGTCCAAACAACACTGACCACAGGAATATTGATTTCGGGAAAAATGTCCGTCGGCATGCGCGACACCGCACCGAAGCCGAGCAGGCACACGAGGATAATGATCGCTGCCACCGAATGTGGATGCGTGAGAGAGAAACGGGGCAGAGACATCCGTTCAATATTCTCCGGCAATCGCAAGAGCCGCTTAACGCGTTAATCGCGCCGGTGCCTTTTGATTACAGTCGTATTGCCTCGCGCAGCGCACAATGCGCAGCGATATCCGCATATATCCAAGGCATCATCGTTCAGGAAAATTCCGGCCGTACGCTTGCGTGGTACACCATCCGTGGCTAAGCCTCCGGTCACATACGGAGTGGCGGCCAGTTAGGCACTGTAGGAAAAGTACGATGTCGCAAGTGATCGTAACCGAAAGAATGCATGCGAATCGTATGGCCCGTATGCAAGCTATCCCGATATGGCTGATCGGCCCCGTCTACATTGTCACCTACGTCGTGCTTGACTGGTTGAGCATCGTTTCTTCCACACCATCGTTCGGCATCGTGCCGTGGAGTCCCGAAACAGGGCTGACTTTCGCAGTTTTCCTTGTATTTGGACGCCAATTCTGGCCTTATCTCCTGCTCGCAGCCGCCGCGTCGAATCTTATTCTGCACAGCGAACTGCCGCCTCTCGTCCAGTTGCTGTCGCCCATCATCGTCGGCGGTGGATATGCCGCGGCGCTCAACTGGATCCAGCAGTCGCGGCGGCAATTCGACATCAAGCTTGCATCGCTACGTGACATTCTCGCGCTTGAGGCAATCGCCATCGTAAGCGCGGTTCTCGTCGCATCCGCCTCCGTAATGCTCCTTTCTGTTTCAGGCATTTTAACCACCGCCGAAATTCCTTACAATATTTTCAGGTACGCGATTGGCGACCTGATTGGCATTTCGATCATCACGCCGTTTCTTCTGATCCTCGCTAATACGGGCGGCATTCCAAAGCCGACCCTGGAAGCGGGCATACAGGGTCTCGCGATTTTGGCGGCCCTCGGTTTGGCTTTCGGATTTTCCAGCCTTCCCCACTTCCGCCTTTTCAATGTGGTGTTCTTTCCGATCATCTGGGTCGCGCTCAGACATGGCCTGAAGGGCGCGACTTACGGTCTTCTTGCAACTGAGGTGGGCCTCATCATCGCGCTGCTCATTTCAGGCCCGCAGCTCGCAGGCGTAACGACCTATCAGTCCTTGATGCTCGTTCTTGCATTCACAGGTCTCGCCATCGGCGGCCTCGTGACGGACCGCCGCCGCTTTGAACAGGAGTTGCGGCTTAATCAGGATTCGGTCTCCCAAATTTTCCGGCTCGGAAGCGCAAGCGAAGTCACAACTGCCATCGCCCACGAGATCAATCAGCCATTGACCGCTATTTCGAACTACACGCGTCTCGTTCAGGAATACTTGACTAAAGGCGAAGGCGACCGCGCGATCGCGATAGAAGCCGCATCAAAGATGGCAAGCCAAGTCGACCGCACGGCAGCTGTGGTTCGAAATCTTCGCGATTTTATCAGACTCGGCCGCAGGCAGATCGCCGAGCAAAATCCGCATCTGCTCATACGGGAAGCGCTTGATCTTTTGGAGCCCAATCTTCAACGCACGGGTGCATCCGTAAAGGTCGCAATTCCCCGTGACATTCGCAATGCCGCAGTTGACCGCCTCCAGATTGAGCAGGTCCTGATGAATATCATATCGAACGCGGTCGATGCGATGAGCGACAACGATCCATCGAAAGAGAGATTGATCAACGTCAGCGCCAGCAATATCGACGGCAACCGCATCGAAATTCGAATTAAGGACAACGGGCCTGGATTTCCAACGGGCTTTGATCTTCGAAAAGCCGGCATCCGCTCTTCGAGCAAAAAGGACGGTTTGGGGGTGGGCCTCTCGCTCAGCCGAACAATCGTCGAAGGACACGGGGGCGAGCTTTTTCTGGAAAACGACGGCAAAGGTGCCCTCGTTCGCATTCGGTTGAATTCATTTCCATGGAGGACAGTGCAGTGACGTTAGCCTCTGCAATCGCAATCATAGATGACGACGAGCCGGTTCGAGATTCTTTGTCCCTGATGCTCAGCAATCGCGGATTTGGCGTCTACGCATTTTCCTCTGCCGAGAAGTTTCTTTCTGCATTACAAGGCGAACAGCTCCCGTCGTGCGTCGTTTGCGACATCCGTATGCCGGGCATGACGGGTTTGGAGCTTCAGAAAGAGCTCGCTAAGAAATGGCCGATGGTCCCCCTTGTCCTGATTACGGGCCATGGCGACGTGGCCATGGCTGTTTCCGCCCTCAAGGCCGGCGCCCACGATTTCATCGAAAAACCTTTCTCTCCCGATCGTTTGATCGAGAGCATTTCTTCGGCAATCGGAGAAGCCGAAAATCAGCGCAGTCAGGATCAGGAGACGATGCGTCTCGCGGCACGCATCAACGAGCTTTCGGATCGACAGCGGCAAGTAATGGATTTGGCCGTCAAAGGACACTCGAACAAGGAAATAGCGCTCGCCCTAAAAATCAGTCCGCGTACCGTTGAAACGTATCGGGCGTGGGTAATGGAAAGGACGGGAGCTCGCAATATCGCAGATCTCGTAAGAATTGCAGTGCGCCTGGAGGAGATGGTCGGCTCGCTCAAAGCGAACCGGAGTCACCCTCAAGGCGGCACCGAGCGCTTCTAGTCTTTGTAAGCTGCGCAGAAGGTTGAAACCCTGATATCGCTATTGCCACGGCAGAATTCATCCGGAGTCACGTCACTGGGCGATGCAGTTCCGTCGGTCAGGCGTTGATGCATTTCTCCCGCCACCATAGCAGCCTCATGCTTCTGGCAGCGTGGGGTCGCGACCCAGCCGCCCGCCGTCCGCTCGAAATCTCCATCGCAGAGTGATCTTGCTTGGGCTGACGTCATGGCGGCAGAGGCGGAAAGGGCGAGCGCTATCGCGCCCGCACTCAGCATGCATATTGATCTCCGCATCGTTTTCCGGATCAGTCGTTGTAGCTGGAGCAGTAGGTATCAGTCTCGATTTCGCCATTATGCCAGCGGCAAAACTCCTCAGGCGTCTCATCGCTCCGCCGAACAGTATTGTGAGTAATATGCGCATGCTCAGCGTGAGCGATGCGCTCTGCCGACATTCGTTGGCAATACCGTGTGGCAACCCAGCTTCCGTTGATCAGCTGGAAGTCTCCATCACATCGCGCGTGAGCACTTGCTGCGGTTGCGAATCCTAGCGCGAGAAGTGAAATGGAGGCGACGACGGGAAGCTTAAGCATCGCAATGGTCCCTGTCCTGAAGTTGATCGGTTTGATGCTCGTGGAGCCAACGACGGGGATACGGGGCGCGTCCCCGTAATTGGATTGGCATCGCCACCAAATTTAGTTGGTCCGATTGCAGAGCGTTATTCCGCTCGGTTCCGTACGCCGAATGACGCAAGCGCAGTCACATCCGCAAGAATACCGTGGCAATCTTCCGAGGGATGAGATTGCAATTCGATTTCTCCGCCGCGAGCCATTAAAAAAAGACAGGCGCGGCCGGAGCCGCGCCTGGAGTGTGGATATGAAAGAGAGAGATACTCTTGCAGTGCGTGAAACTGCGGTTTGGCTAGACGTCCAGAAAGCGTGCCGCCCTTGCCGCTTCAGAGTGCGTCGTTAGAACCGAAAGCGAGCACCAAAGGCAGGGTTCCAAGTGTTGGTGTAAGTGAAGCCGCTGGCCAGACCGTCGTCGGCCTGCGAGTACGAGACGCCGGCATAAACGTCGAGACGTTTTGTCCATTGATAGTCCAGCGAGGCGCTGACCCAATCGAACGACCCGGCGCAGCTCCCGCTTGCAGCCGTCCCCGACTTACCGTTGCAGTTCGAGGCAGTGGTGCTCGTTCCGGAATTCGTAACGAACGTGTTCTGATCGTAATGATACCAGGCGGCCGCAGCTGTCAGCTTCGGCGAGATCGCCCACTTGCCGCCGAACCAAAATAGATCGAGCTGCTTGTCGGTAAGATACTTGTTGTAGTTCACGTCGCCGGCAAACAACTGATAGCCCCCGATGGTGGTCAGGCTGTTGAGCTCGCTATTAGGATTGGAGAAATTGATGTGCTCATAACCACCCATGGCGGTGACGTTGTCGAAGCCGAAATGGCCGAAATTGTACTTGGCCATGATCGACCAGACGTCGTTATCCGACACAGTGGCGCTCAAGATATCGAGACGCTGGCAGGCCGCAATACTGGTCGCAAGAGCTGCACAGTCGCCGGCCGACAGATTACTGGCTGCGATGGCACTATTGAAGTGGCCATAAACCCCATCGATAGACAGACCCTTGAGCGCACCGGGAAGATCGACACCGATATTTCCCGAATAAGCGTCGCCGCCCTGTTCCATGCCTTCGAACCGATACATGCCGGCTACCCGGAACATTCCGATGGTATTTGCATAGCGAATTGAGTTGTTCCAGCGCGCATCCTCGGTGGCGCCGCCGCCGCCGCCAACGGTTCCCGAGAAAGCGAACAGCGAGAATGCATACGAACCGGCCTCCGGGTCATAAGCACCGAGAGCGTCGTTCAAAAGGGAGTTGTGACGGCCATACGTCAGCTGGCCGAGGTCATTGTTTTTGATACCGCCGTAAAGCGGTCCATTGAAGATCTGGCCGCAACGGCTGCCATCGAGATTTGCGGTCTGCTCAAGAGGAAAAGCGCCGAGGCCGTTGTTCATACGTAGTGTTCTGCAGACGTCGGCAATATCTCCCCAAGCCGGATCGAAGCCGATTTGAGCATCAGAGATGAACGACCAGCCAGTCAGAGAGTCGATACCGAAAAGGTCAGAAAGCTTTTCATTCGCCTTCACGCCAACGAACGACTGGCTCATGGCATTATTGGTAGCGTTGAATTGCGGCCCCCCGCTGATCTTCGAGATTTGGTAGAGCGAGCCCTGATAGAGAGTGCCAGTTGGAGTGGCGCCGTGTGAATTGTAAACGGCGCTGTAATCGACCGCGCCATAGACGGTTATACCTGCGACCGTCATGGAGCCAGGCGCTGCCCCATCAAAGAAGTTGGCAATGAGAGGGGCGGGAGAACCGGGTGAATTATACGCCCCGTACGCATCTGCCCCTCCGAGGTCAGCGGCATTTGCTGAAGCCGCCAAACCACCAAACGCTATTGCACTAACAATGACTGAAAGCCTCACTTGTTACCCCCTATTGCTGAATTTGCCCAAACCCCTTCCGTTGTTGCAGCCATTGTTTGACAACTGACCGACCCTAAGCCTCTGTACGAGACCCTCCGTAAAACTACGGATTTCCAAAATCTACCGGGTTGCAGCGCATGTGATGCCTTGCCGAATTGGCTTCAGCGCGAAGGCTTTACTGTCTAGGGCAGGCCGAGCTGTGCTGCGCGACGGTGTAGTTCTTGATTGGCAGGATGCGATGGGCCCCGTCCTGAAGCGCCACAAACTCTCGCTTGGCAAAGGTCAGCGCTTCTCGGTCTCAAGAGAAACAGTCTCGTCAAAGCGCTCGGTGCACCGCGCAGGCTTCCATTGGGGTTCGTTTGTCTCTGAACCACGGATCTCTTTGATGAGTTCGATCGGGTATAGTCCAATGTCTCCTTCTGACCCAAAGCGTTACAGACGCTGACGTCGGCTGTTCGCCCTGAAACAGACATTGGTCACGACAACATTTTCGCTTTGGTTCACGCATACGCTTTTCAGCGGCCAGAGATCGCCCGCCCAACCGTGGCAGCCGATACCTCGTGCCGATGGGCAAGATCAAAGAATGAATGAGAGCGCGCCTCAGAGATAATCGCTTCGATTTCAGCCTCGCTCAACTTTGAAGGCCGTCCCACGATCACGCCCGGTGCTCGCGCCGCGCGCCATTCATCAAGGAGGGCGTCGAGACGATGTCCCGCCTGCTGACGCATCCCAAAGAGGGCAGCGCCCTCCGCCTTGTCTCCAAGGATCTTCCGCTCGCCGAGCACCTGGAGACGTTGCAACACCTCATCCGCTTATTCGACCGTTTGCGGGGCGGCCGCCATACAATGATTACGAACGTAACCCATTACGACGGCGAGCATCGATAAATGGCAACCTCTCAGGTCGGCGCGGAAAGAAGTTTCAGTTCCAAGGTAAGCGTCGCTAGAGCCGACAGATCGTCGTTCTTATCCGTGATCAAATTCAGAGACACGCCCGGCTTCACTTCTCCTTCAACAGACTTTGCTGTCTTCTGCTCGCTCTCAGGCGCCTCATAACGCTGCGCAAGGACGCCCGGTTTGAGTTCGACCGTAGGCTTCGCATTTACGGACCAAAGCATAGTGCGTTTGGGAGTTACGGACTTCGCGACGCCGGCATTGGCAAGACTGCCTTGATACGTTTCTTCCAGCCCCGTGTTCTTGTTCCGGAAGACGCAGATCATGCCGGCTTTTGGGGTTTGGTCGCCAACGGCGCAAATCAAATCGCCGACATGTTCGCTTTTCGAGGCAGCCGCTGCCAAGCATGCGGTCGAGCCAAGTGAAAGCAACAACGCCAACATCGCGGTTTTCATTCGCCCTCTCCTTTTGCGATGTTGGGTCAACGGTCCTGTCGAGCCGTTGTTCCGAATAATGCGGTCTGCCACAAAATTTTCGTTCTCTTTTTGTTCCCACCCATCCGTCAACGGGGCTCACGCTCGGGCGTTTGCCGTTTTCGCGAACACGGAAGAGAGTGGGAGAGGAAGATGTCACCAGAACGCAAGCGAGTTGGAGAAGCTCACCAAGACGAAGCGACAACCACGATGTTGCTCGAAATTCGAAAGCACATCGTGGAAGAAACCGTCTCGATGAACCCGGTATTCGATTACGACGGATTGGATGAGGAAGTGGCGCGAGCGCTGATCAATCCCACTACGGCGAACGGTATCGCGAAACGTCTGACGTGATATGCGAGCCAGCGGGCTAATCAGTTCGTCTGCGAAAAGGCGTCGTTCTACCGCGTCTGACGCCTTTTTCCTCTTCTGCTCTAGAGTACGACGGACTAGTCGCAGACCCTGACGCGCTGATACCGCCAAACGCCCTCGTAATCGTCCCAATAGCGGCGACCGCGTTCCCAATGGCAATAAGGTCCCTCGTACCGCGGGCCTTCGTAATAGTAGGCTGGCGGCGGCGGGGGATCGTAATAGGGCCGTCCTGCGGACCCGATGATGGCTCCCGCAGCGAGCCCGCCAAAAACACCGGCAGCGAAATCGCCACCACCGGCATGGGCAGGCGCGGCGATAGTCAGGAAGGCGCTAGCCGCGAGCGCGCCATGAAGAATGCGTCCCATGATGATGATGTCCCCTCGAATGCCCTGTGCAGACGCTTTACAGCAGCACCCGCTACTCCGTCTTCGTGGAGAATGTGTGGTCGTGGCGAGAGATCGGCGATCCAATTCCCAAAAATTTGTGCGCGTGTCTGGTGGTGATCTCCGTGGTATGTTTGAAAAAACAAGGGAGAGAAACGGTGTACCTCATCGAATATCTTTCGGCGCCGGCCGGTCAGACACCAACGATTTATACGGAGCTAGCGCTTGGATCGACGCCTGAAGAGGCTATGGATCAGGCCGATACCCATCTGCCCAAGATGGCGACGAAATTCGGCGCTCAAGGCTACCGCATCATTGATAGCAATAAGCAATGCATCGGCATTGGACCGGAAGGATTTCTGAGCACCCGAAGGTCTTGAAGGCGATAAGGCGTGCAGGGATCGAACCTAGCGCCTATCAGCGAGCGCCTTCACGCCGACCAGAAGCGCAAAGCATGCGACCAACGCTAGAGCCAAGCCTATGGCCTCATTCGTGGCGGTATAAATTCCAGCAACACAGCTGAGCAAAGCTGCTGCGAGCAAACAAATAATCCCGAACACCCTCATGAAATGGGTTCGTCCAAATGAGCTGCCTATTCGAGCTTCGGACAGGCGCACGAGCGAGGCGCTCCGAGGAATGTACGGGTCACCACCTCAAAATTTTCCCGATGAGCCATGGGATAAGGCCGAAAAGAGTGATGAACCCTACAATGACAGCCGCAACGACTTTGGCAAGAATAGCGAGGAACGTAGTCAAATAAGCAAAGTGCACTGCATGTCGCCCCGTTTTGGACTGCACGCTAAGTGCGGAGGATGATCCAACCGTGGCGCGAGAGATACGGAATTGTAAGGTTCGAAAACGCAGAAGAGACCAGCGCCCCATGGCGCGCTATGCACTTCGGCCCGCGAATTCCCGATGGCCATTCGGCGGGAGCTTGTAGCCAGAGGTCACTTCAAACCTCTTACTTCTGACGGGGAATAGCCCAACAGCTTGGCATATGCTTCATGCCGATCCGAGGGTAATAGTTTTCGGCAGCCGGTGCTGCGAGAAGAATCAGCGTCGTTAGCTCTCCCGCCGTTTTGTGTGTTTCCTCGATTAGCCGTTTCCCGATACCCTGCTTCTGATACGCAACGTCAACGGCCAGATCTGAGAGATAGCAGCAGTACGCAAAGTCAGTTATTGCGCGGGACACGCCTATGAGCTTCCCACTGTCCCTCGCGGTGACAATCACGTCAGCACTACGCAGCATTGCTTCCAATCGCGCTAGGTCATCTGCCGGACGCCTTTCGGCTAGGGTCGACGCCACTAGGATGTCCCGGAACTCTTCAGCTGGGAGACTTGGTTCAAGAGAAATTTGAATCCGCACGAGGTTCCCTAGGTCATTATTGGATGAAGCGGAGGAAATTTACCTGCCTTCCTTCATATAGCAGTTCCGGGAACTGCTAGACCAACTGCTTCGTCAACGAGAGTAGTGATCGCGGATCCGATCAAAGAGCAAGCCAAGGATAAACAAATTCGTGATCCCGATTATCGTCCAGATTAGGAAGTGCTGGTAACCACGAAAGTGGCACACCTCCGCTTTCTCCATTGTCGAGCACCACGCGTTCTCGACCAGAGAGGTCATCGTCACCGTAGCATACTTCCAGACAACGACACCCGCTACGAGGGCAATCGCTCCAAGAACGACCAGGCCGATCTTTTTTGGCATGCTCATATTTGCCTCCCATTGGGATCTTCGAGGGGCATCACGTTTGGGCTAATCGATGATATGGTATCCTCCGTCGATGTACATCGTCTCGCCAGTGATCAACTTCGCTGCATCCGTCCCCAGAAACGCAACGGCCACTCCGACATCGTCGATGGATACCAAGCTGCGGCTTGGCGCCTTCGACTGCGCTTTTTGAAGAAGCTGATCAAATTCCGTAATGCCGGATGCCGCGCGCGTCTTCAGTGGACCGGGCGATATCGCATGGACTCTAATTCCCTTCGGGCCAAGCTCGGCGGCCAAATACCGTGTCGCTGATTCAAGAGCAGCTTTTACGGGCCCCATAAGATTGTAGTTCTCGACCACCATTTGCGAGCCGTAATAGGTCATCGTGAACAATGCCCCGCCGGACTTCATCAGGGGCTCGGCGAGTTTGGCCATTCGTATGAAGGACCAGCACGAGATCTCCATCGCGCTGAGGAAGCCGTCCTTGGAGCAATCGACGACGCGCCGCTGCAAATCATCCTTTGGCGCGTATGCGATCGAGTGAAGGCAGAGATCGAGTTTACCCCATGTCTTCTCTATTTTTTCGAATACGCTCTCCAGTTGGCCGTCCTGTTGAAGATCGAGCGGCACAAAGATCGATGCCCCGACTTCACGAGCCAAAGGTTCGACGTGACGTTTGGCTTTATCGTTGAGATAGGTGATGGCGATATCCGCACCAAAAGCCTGGAATGCCTTGGCGCATCCCCACGCGATGGATTGATCGTTGGCTATGCCGGTAACAAGCGCCTTCTTACCCTTGAGCAGGTTCAGCGACGAGACATCGATCATGCCCGCTTCTCCTTGAGCTGCTCTGAGGCAGACTTTCGCAATACCCCGAGCGTGTGCTTGGCGATCATAAGTTCCTCGTCGGTCGGGACGACATAGCAGGCGACGCGCGACCCTTTACTCGAAATGCGCAGTTCGTTTTTTTCGTTGGCAGCTTTGGAAAGCTCAACGCCAAGCCACGACAGGCGATCGGTAACGGCTTGGCGAATTGTAGGAGCATTCTCCCCGATACCTGCGGTGAAAACGAGGGAATCGATCCCGCCCAGTGCGGCTGCAAGCAGACCCACAAAGAGCGCGATGCGATACGTGAAATAATCGAGGGCCAACTTGGCTCGCGGATCGGAGTTCGCGAGCAGATCGCGGACGTCGTTGCTGATGCCGGAGAGACCTTTGAGACCGCAGTCGTGATAGAGAAAGTGCTCGACCTTCTTCGTGGTCATGCCTTTCTCATTTATGAGATAAAGCACAATCCCGGCATCCAACTGACCCGGCCGCGTGCCCATCGGCAGACCATCGAGCGCAGTGAATCCCATAGTGCTCTCGATGCTTTTCCCGGCCGACAGTGCGCACATCGAGGCTCCGCTGCCGAGATGAGCCGCGACGACTCGCCCGTCGGCGATTTCCGGCGCCACTTCACGGAGCCGCATCGCAATGTACTCATACGACAGCCCGTGAAAGCCATATCTCCGCACGCCTTCCTTGTAGAGATTTTCCGGAATCGCATAGCGATCGGCAATTTCGGGATGACCTCTGTGAAAGGCAGTATCGAAGCAGGCGACCTGCAAGAGTTGGGGTTGCCGCTCCAGAACGATTTTCATCGGCGCGAGGTTGTTCGGTTGATGCAGCGGAGCGAGCGGAATTAAACGTTGAAGGCGATCGATGATGCGGCCAGTGACCGTCGTCGGTTCGACAAAGTCCGGACCGCCATGTACGACCCGATGACCGATCGCAACGGGTAACCTTCCAACATAATTGCGCAGGAATACCACAAGCCTGTCGAGCGCATCGGACAATTCACCGACTTCATCCGGGCTCCATGACTCGTCGACCGCACTTGCACCGTTCGCGTCGCGCGCCGACAATCGTGGCCGTGTTCCAATACCTTCGATCTGACCCTTGAGGCGCCGGTCGAGCTGGTCGCCCTGTCCGATGGCAAACAGCTGAAACTTGATGCTTGAGCTGCCGGCATTCACCACCAAGATCGTTTCGGGCATCGGCTAGGCCTTGATTGGGGCGGTCGCCCGCCGGCTGTGGGCAAGAAGCATAGCCACGGCGCAAGAAGCCATGCGCGCGCGAACAGCGTCGGCACGTGAAGTCAGAATGATCGGCACCCTCGCACCAAGAACGATTCCGGCTGCATCCGCGTTCGAGATGAAAGTGAGGTTCTTGGCGAGCATGTTGCCGGCTTCGAGATCCGGAACGACCAGGATCTGTGCTTGTCCCGCAACCGGCGACTTGATGCCCTTGATGCCTGCGGCGGTTGGGCTAATGGCATTGTCGAATGCGAGAGGTCCATCAAGCTCACCACCCGTGATCTGCCCACGATCAGCCATCTTGCAGAGCGCAGCTGCATCGATCGTTGAGGGAATGGCGGGAGAAACCGTCTCAACGGCAGAGAGAATTGCGACCTTCGGCTTGCCGAGGCCGAGACCGGCGTAAAGATCTATTGCGTTCTGCACGATATCGCGCTTCGCCATGAGATCGGGCGCAATGTTCACGGCAGCGTCCGTAATAAATAATGTGTGCGGATGATTGGGAACATCCATTACAAACACGTGACTGATGCGCCGCCCCGTTCGAAGTCCGCTCTCCCGGTTCGTCACCGCACCCAGCAGTTCGTCGGAGTGAAGGCTGCCCTTCATGAGCAACTCCGCCTTCCCGGCACGAACGATCTCAACGGCTTTCTCCGCGGCTGCCTGACTGTGCGGGACATCGATCAGCTCTACACCGCTCAGATCCGCGCCAATCTCCCTGGCGACCTCGGTAATTTTATTTTTGGGGCCGATGAGGATCGGCTTAATCAATCCCGCGTCGGCTGCTTCGAGCGCGCCCCGGAGAGAGGACGCATCGCAAGGATGCGCCACCGCCGTCCGAAGCGCCGGAAGGCGTTGGGCAGCCGCGACGAGCCGTTCATATTTCTCGTGACTATGTAATTCCGAGACGGCGGCATTCGCCATTTTGGCTCTCCTCAGAAATGATTCCGCCGACGACCATGCAGCTATTCAGTGGTGTTTCGGAACCCTAGCCGTTGCGTCGGACGGGCCGGCGCCTGTTTGCTTTGAAGGAGAAATCCGAGAGTCGTCGTTTTCGAAAATCGCCTCGATTTCCGTCAGCCGGGTCCGCGCCAATTTGCTATGAACGCCAACCAGCTCGATCATGCGATCGAACTTTCCCTTCATCCGGGACGCAAGGTCCGGATTTCTCGCAAGCATGATTGGAATTGCATCGATGGCGCGGCGCTCGTCCAGCAACAGCATCAGAAATTGCTCTCGCAGGATCTGCTTGAATGTGGCGAGGGACATGCCTTTGCCGGTCTCCTCTCGCATGCGGCGGAGAAGATTGAACCCGCGCTCATCCACGATTCCGTCCGGCATGCGGGCATAGATCAGCGCGCGGATAACGGCTTCTCGCGGACCACCATCAGACATTCGGTTCTTGAGATCCGCAATTTTTTCGCCAACCAGCGCAAGGTGGGCAGGATCATCACCCGGCCTATGACGAGGATTGTCGCGGGAGGCTCTGAGCCCAACGAGAGCCTGTAGAAGCGGCGAACCGTAAAAAGCATGGAACCACGCCTCCATCGCGTTATCGCGAAGGTCGCGGTACGCATCGAGCCCTTCAATGAGCCAGTTGCTCCATCGTTCCTGAGCCTGCCAGAGAATATTGCCTTCCGGGACCAGTTGGCGGTTTTCCTGGACAAACGCGACATTGGACAAGAGAGGCTTCAGGAGCGGATTAGCATCCGAAAAAATCTCATACTGCATTCGCAACGGATGAAACCTGCGCATACATTCGGCTGTGCTCTCGTTCGCCCACATTTTGACCCAAGGCTGAAGAAACGTGCGGTACAGCCCGAGATTGATTTCTGAGACACGCGCTACAGCGGCAAACTCGCGATCAACTTCCACGCTGTTGTCACCCAGCGCACGGATGTCATCCAAAGAGCGGGCTTCAAATCGAACGAGGTAGTCGCCAACAATAAGATTGGCGGCTGGGTCTGTCCCGTCTTTGGGTGTCATCACGGCTTCATAGAGCCCAGGCGGCAAAGCATCGATCAAGTCGATATTGCTCGCGAATTCATCATGCTCCTTCTTGGCGACCGAGCCTGAAACGAAGATGCCGAGATGTCCGATAGACTCGTGCACGGAGTAAACAATCGTCTGCCCGTGGGCGCGGATATCGTCGACGCTGTCGTAGAGATCAAGAATCCAATCGAGTGCCTGAGGTGGCGGTGTAATGTTGTCCGCCTCGGAGCAAAAGACGACAATCGGCGAGCGGATGTTGCGAAGGTCTATGCGCGTACCGTTGGAGGACGTGATCTCTGCTGACGAGAGCTTGTTTCCAACGAACAACTCATCAGTGATGAATTGTATTTCGCCGGCGTTCAGCAGGACATGTCCGCCCCACCACTGCTCGAAGTCCAGATACCGCGGCGTCTCGCTATCGATATTGGAATACAGATTGTAGTGTTTCGTCCAAAGAGTATTCGCCGGATTGAGGTTCTCGAAATTCGAGACGAGCCACGCGCCGTCGAACTTGCCGTTTCCGGCGTCTCCGAGAAGTGCGGTGATCCAGGTACCGCCGAGCATACCGGCGGTATAGCGCATCGGATTCTGCTTCGGCACGCCGGCCCAATACGATAGAGGTGATCCGGCTAGGATGAGCGGACCAAAAAGTTCAGGTCGTTCCGCTGCGAGCATCATGACAGCCCAACCCGCTTGGCAATTTCCGATCACGGCAGGCTTGCCATCGGCATCCGGGTGAAGATTGATCACGTGCTCGAGAAAAACAGCTTCCGCGTTGGCGATATCCGCAATGGTCTGGCCCGGAACCGGGTCAGGAAGAAAGCCGATGAAGTAGCAAGGATGTCCTGCCTTCATCGCCACACCGATCTCGCTCTGCGGCTTGAACCCTCCAATGCCGGGCCCATGCCCGGCCCTCGGGTCCACAATCACGAACGGCCGCTTATGCTTGTCCGGCTTATCTTTCTCAGACGGGACGATGCGCACGAGCCCGTAATTCACGGGCCTCGGCAATTTGCGGCCGTCGACCAAAAGCTCGCACGCAAACTTCAGAACATGCGGCGCGGATTTAGCGGCATGCTCATAGTAGCGCGAGCTTCTCTGCTCAAGCGCATCGAGGAAAAGGACGCTCCGCTGCCAAGCATCAATCGAATATGTCCAAGCGTCCTGAGCCAAAGCGAAGGGCGATAGGACACGCGTGTCACGGCCGGACGCAATCTCTGGATCAGGCATATGCAGCTACCCATATATTGATCAGCATACACACCAGTTTCTTGAGCCAGAGAGCAGCGCTGAATTTCCGTGCTGCAACAGAGCGCCCGAATGTGGAATATCATCTCCGTTCTTGACTGCCGGTTATCGGCCATCTCCGCGGTCGGCGAAAATTTGACTAAATTCTGAGGTTGAAACTTAGGTAGCTCTTGCCACTAATCGGACGTGGTCGGCGACATTTTTTGGATCGACGACCTGACAGCGACAGAGTTCCGCTTGTGCCGCGCGTAGACGTATTGCCGAAAAATCGGAAGTCCCCGACGTTCTCTTAGATTTCTCTGCCCCTGAATTTTAAGTTGTCGGCAAATCCGCCATCGTTTTTCAAGCCGAGGAACTTCTTTCTCGCTCTCACAACGCCTCACGGAACGTCAGATTGATGCGGCAACGGCCGGTAGCAGGATGCACACCGTCCTTCAGTATATCGACACCGTGGAATGCAAGGCGGGACGGGCCGCCCCACACAACGACGTCGCCGTGTTCGAGCGTGAGGCGCAATACTTTGTCCGTACGCGTCAAGCCGCCGAACAGAAACTTGGCCGGTAGCCCAAGTGAGACCGATACGATCGGCGCTCCAAAGTTTCGCTCGTTCCGGTCCTGATGCAGCGTGAGGCGCGTGCCGGGATCATAGCGGTTGATCAGGCAGGCGTCGGGCGCGAAGCCGTCAAATCCCGCCTCGGCGGCCGCGCGGCGCGCCAACTCCGTGAACACATCGGGCATCGCGGGCCAGGGCATTTGTGTCGAGGGGTCGAGAGGGTCGTAGCGATAGCCGCGCCGGTCCGACACCCAGCCAGCGTTGCCGCAATTGCTCATCGCCACGGACATCGTATGCCCGCCGGGCGTCACGAAATTCCGGAAAGGCGCGACGGCGATAACAGTCTCGATGGCTTCCAAAAGGTGCTCCGCCTTGTCATGCGCTAAGCCTCGCAAGAGTACGGCGCCGGAGCCGAGTTCGACGCGCGAAGGCTCGCTGTGGGCGAAAAGATCGGGCACGGATGAAAACGTTGCCATATCAGCCTAGAGATCAAGCCGTTGTTGTCCTTCTTGGCCGCGCGTTCGTTCTCCACCACTGCGTTCAAGGTCCAAGAGGAAGCGTTTCCTCTCAAGCCCGCCAGCAAAGCCCGTAAGCGAACCGTTGGTGCCGATGGCGCGATGGCAAGGAACGATGATCGATACGGGATTGCGTCCATTGGCGGCGCCGACGGCGCGCGATCCGGTGGGGACGCCGATTTGCCGGGCGATTTCGCCATAGCTGCGCGTCTGCCCAAAAGGAATCGTCAACAATGTGCTCCAGACTTTTGTCTGGAACTCAGTGCCCCTGAGATCGAGCGGCACTGAGAATTCTTTCCTGTCGCCGGAGAAATACTCACGAAGTTGTGTCTCCGCTTTCCGCAAGACGGGATGAGCCAGATCTTCGTGAAGTTGTCCAAGACGCACGCGCTCTGGTTTGTCATTTTCCCAAAGAACCGCGACAAGCCCTGCTGGACTAGCAATCAGCTTCAGCGTCCCCACCGGCGAAGATATGGACTTATATGCCGTCGGCATGGCTCGTGCTCTTTTCGTTTGGCGCGGGACGGCAAAGTGGCGTGCGCCCGTCGCAACAACAACCGGTGACGTGAAGGATGATGCCCCCATGACGGGCGCAAAGATTGCTGAGAGCCGTCTTCGCGGCCCCAGTGGCGATGATGGGACACGTGGAGAATTCGGTGGGCATCGTATCGTCTCTCCCGTCAATCGTTCAGCTATTCGGCATCGTGAAAAATGATGCCGACGGTGTAGCGGTGGCCGCTGCGGATCTCGCTGACGCCATGGCGGAGGTTGACACGGTATGTACCGCGTGAGCCCCGCACCGGACGATGATGGACCGCGAACACAACGGCGTCGCCCTGCTTGAGTGGCACGACCGCCGCCCTCGACTGCATGCGCGGGCGTTGCTCGGTCAAGACGAATTCTCCGCCGTCAAAATCCCGACCTGGCTCGGACAAGAGGATCGCAACCTGCAGCGAAAACACGTGGTCGCCATAAAGGTCCTGATGCAGACAGTTGTAGTCGCCGGCTTCGTATTTGAGGAGCAACGGCGTCGGGCGAGTCTGTCCCGCCGCGTGGCACTGCTCCAGAAAGTCGGCGTGGGCTTTAGGATACTGAATATCGATCCCCATCTCCATGTTCCAACGGTTGGCGATGCGAGCGAGATCGGGATAGAGCGCCGTCCGTAGCTCTCCAACCAACGGCGGCAAGGGATAGGAGAAGTACTTGTATTCTCCCTTCCCAAACCCATGCCGCGCCATGACAATCCGGCTGCGGAAACCCGCATCTTTGTCATAGAGCGCCGCGATGGCTTCGCAGGTTTCGCGTGGAAGAAGTTCTGGCATTCGCGCAAAGCCCTGTGCGTCGAGATCCTGCTCGACGCGTGGCCAATCGACCTTGGCGGCTTCCATGCCAGGCTCTTTGGCCTTTCGCATTGTGAGGGCGCTCATGATTTGGCCTCGCGCGCAATGAGCTTGCGTTTGCGTTCCACGCCCCAGCGATAGCCGGAGAGCTGGCCATCATTACGGATCACGCGGTGGCAAGGGATAGCGACCGCAATCTTGTTGGCGGCGCAGGCGGCGGCCACCGCCCGAACGGCCTTCGGCATTCCGATCTTCTCCGCGATCTCGGCATAGGTCGCCGTGCTTCCGACCGGAATCTCACGGAGCGCCTCCCAGACGCGGTGCTGGAAGGCCGTTCCGCGCATGTCGAGGGGAAGGTCAAGTCCGGTTTCAGGCGCTTCGACCAAGCCGACGACCTTCGCCATCACGTCCTCGAAAGCACTGTCCCCGCCGATCAGGTTGGCTTTGGGGAACCGGTCCTCAAGCTCATGAACCAGTTCTTCGGGATCGACGCCGAAAAGGATTGCGGCGATACCTTTTTCACTGGCCGCGACGAGGATCGAGCCAAGCGAGCACTCGCCGACAGCAAAACGCATGTCTGCGTTCGTGCCGCCCGACCGGAAGTCGGTCGGCGTCATACCGAGCACCTCAGCAGAATTAGCGTAGAAGCGGCCGCTCGAATTGAAACCCGACTCATGGATAGCTTCCGTCACCGAGCGGGACTTCGTCAGGTTCTCGCGCACGCGCTTCTGGCGGTGCGCGACAGCGTAAGCCTTGGGCGTAACGCCAGCGATTGTCTTGAAGACCCGATGGAAGTGATACGGACTGAGGCCCGCCGTGTGAGCCAAGTCATCGAGCGTTGGTGGCTCTTCCGCCTTGGCAATCAACTGGCACGCTTCCGCGACCATGGCGGCATAGCGCTCATGGAGCGACGGCTCATTCGGCTTGCAACGCTTGCACGGACGAAAACCGGCGCGCTCCGCATCCTTGCAAGAGGCGTGAAACGCGACATTCTCGCGGTTTGCGAGCCGCGCCGCACACGACGGCCGGCAATAAACGCCCGTTGTTGCGACGGAATAGAAGAACGTGCCGTCGAAATTTCGGTCACGGGCCTTAACGGCATTCCAATAGATCTTTTCGGTGTCGGTGCCGGCCGATCGAGCTGTTTTAGCTTTCGCGGCCGGGGCGTGGGAAACAGGGATCATTTTGCGTGCTTTCCTCATTGTGTCATGCTCCGCAAAATAAGCGGTGCTCCCCGTCCCTTCACTCCGGTCCTTGCGGTCAAATTCAGATTGTCGGCATCTGACGCCGATATGTCCAGCGCAACGCGGCAACGTGCCATGCCACCGAGCAAATGCTTGATTGCATCGTTCACGCGCGCGATCGGATTAGCGGACCTCCGGAGCAGGGAAGAGCGCACGAGAGGCCACCTCGACGAGCCGTCGCTTTCCGAGCTTGGCCGGACACGTGAAGAGGCGCGCCAGAGGCAATGTCTGCCCAAAGCGGTCTCCCCCCAATGTACGCCCCATCAATCTAAAATGGGATGGCTTTCCGAAGCGAACGACCAATATCGCCCGCACCCTTCGCGATAGAGCGTCCCGCTTTCGTCGCGGGATCCGCAATGATGTCGGCGGTTTTCAGTCGCCGGATCGGATCGATACGCAGGGTCTTACCAACAAACGGAAATGCAGTGCCGACTCCCAGTCCCGGAATGAGGTCCTTTGAAAACTTGAGGGGCGCCGAAAGTATGCCCCCCACCGTCGCCCGAACGATGCGCCCGACCGTGTTATGACGGCGGCACGTTTGCGTCTTCGTGCAGATATCGACTTCGCCCTCATGGAGAAGCACCAGGGTATCGCCGTTACCGTCGACATAGACGTCGAACACCGTTCCGCGCACGCCGATCGTCGCTGAAGGTGTGTCGATGCGATAGGCATCTTTCTTTTCTGATCCGGTGATGAAACGAAACGTACCCTTGATGAAATTGACCCCGATGCTCGTGACACCGCCTGATTTTCCGATCACGAAATCATCGAGCTTCAAACCGGCGTTCGGCCCGAGAGCAAGCTTCGTCTGGTCGTCGAGCTTCAACTCCGCTTGCGCCTCGTTCCCCGTCTCCAGATACTCAGAGCGGTGAACCCGGCCACCTTCCTGCAAATCTCGCTTTTCCTCGCCGAGCGTTGCCACGACCTGACGCTTGATCGTTACGGCCGTGCCGATTTCGGGCGTACCATCGTCCGAAAGCGCCTGCCTATCGAACGTTAGCAATAGTGCCGCGAGCAGGACGACGAACTGGCAAACACGCTGAAGGCTCAAATTGCTCCGCATGCAAAATGTCCGAAGAAAGTATTTCCCCCATTTTGAGCCTTATGTATCATGGCCTCCGAAATCCACCACGGGCTTTTTTCGTCGACATGCCGCAAAATTGGGTGCCTCGCGATGGCTGGCTGAGCATTCGCGCGACTTACTGGCTGCTGATCGCCGGGGTTCTGGCAGCAAGCGTGCTGCTTCGCGAGAAAGATCCGGAATTTATAGCACGTTTGCGCTTGCTCGGCTTCGACGTTTTGCAGCAAACAATGCCGAAAGCAGTGAACACGGATTATCCCGTCCGCATCATCGATGTCGACGAACCTTCGATAAAGGTAGTCGGGAATTGGCCGTGGAGACGCGACGTCCTCGCTCGGCTCGTTGACAAGCTCTTTGCGTCCGGCGTTCGCGTCGTGGCATTCGATATGGTGTTTCCCGATCAGACGCCGGGCGTGTTGGACCAATTGCCGGAGGCATTGCGCAACGCCCCCGCGTTAAAGCCGCTGCTCGACACGTATGCTGAAGGCCCATCCCCTGACGATGTGATGGCGAAATCGCTAAGCGGCCACCCCGTCGTGCTCGGCATCATCGGCACGTCCAGGAATACGGGCTTCACCTCACAGGCCAAGGCATCGTTTGCGACGATCGGCGAGAAAGCCACTGCTTTCGCTCACAGTTTCCCTGGCGCATCCGGCAATATCCCCGTTCTTGCGCGCGAGGCCGCCGGAATCGGTGCATTGAACTGGTTCCCGGACCACGACCAAATCCTCCGCCGTATCCCGCTGCTTGTCGGCATAGGGGGCGAGCTCTATCCCTCGCTCGTTGGCGAGTCGTTGCGGGTGCTCAGCGGCGCGAAGACGATCCGCGTGCGCACCGCTGGGGAGGGTGACTTCACAGGAAACACGGGCATTACGACGGTCGGGATCGGTGACGCGATCATCCCGACCGATGCCGATGGCCAGCTATGGCTTCACTTCTCGCGGCACGATCCTAAACGCTCGATTTCTGCAGCCGACGTGCTCCGAGATGCCGCTCCGCCGGGCAGCCTCGAAGGCCGCATCGCAATCATCGGTACGAGCGCGCCGGGTCTTCTCGATTTACGCGCAACCCCGCTCGATCCCGTCATTTCCGGCGTCGAAATCAATGCGCAGGCACTGGAACAGTTGATCGATGGTGCCCCACTCGTCCGTCCGGACTACGCGCGGGGAATGGAAATCGCCGTCACGGTGATCTCGACCCTGCTGCTCGCGACGATGATCTATCTGTGGGGCGCACGCATTGCCGCCATCGTCGGATTCGCAACCGTTTGTCTGTTTGTCTCGGGTAGCCTCTGGGCTTTTTCTCATGGACTGCTTGTGGACGCAGTGTTCCCCATTTTGACCAGTTCCGCCGCCTACATATTGGGAACGGGCTACCTCTACTTCGAGGCCGAAAGCGAGCGTAACCGCGGCCGCCAGGCACTGCAGCGCATTGCACAGGAGATGGAATCGGCGGCGCAGATCCAGCGCACTTTTCTTCCCCAGGCAGCTCCGACGGGTCCGCTTGAAAACAAGTTCGACATCTTTGCGGTCATGAAGCCCGCCAAGTCCGTAGGTGGCGATTTCTACGATTATTTCCTGATCGACGATAAAAAGCTCGGCTTTGTGGTCGGCGATGTTTCCGGCAAAGGCGTTCCGGCCGCGCTGTTTATGAGCGTGTCTCGAACGGTGCTGCGGACCATTGCTTTTGAAGTTGACGAGCCCGGGCACGTGCTTTCGAAAGTCAACGCTATACTATCTCGCGACAACACAGAGGGTATGTTCGTCACGATTTTCTACGCTTTGCTAGACCTGGAAACGGGTGCCCTGACATTCTCCAGTGCCGGCCATGACGACGCGCTCCTGCTCGTTGGCTCGAAGGGCTGGGAACAGTTGCACTACATGGGCCCTGCTATAGGCCTTTTTGATTTCGCTGAATACCCGACGGCTACACGCCAGTTGGGGTCCGGCGATACCATGCTTCTTCTAACCGATGGGATCACCGAGGCTTTCAACATCGACGGCCGCGTCTTCGGTCAGGAGCGGTTGGTGAAGTGGATGGACCGGAAAAGCTTTTCGACCTCGTCTGATTTGGTTCGTTCGCTCACGGACGAAATCGCGAGATTTAGCAAGGGAACCGAGCAATCGGATGATATTACATGCGTCGCGATGAGCTTTAAGGGCTAGCCTCGCAAACGATCTCCAGCCGGTTCAATCCTCCGTCTCGCTGGTAGTTGATCCGGCTGGCGCGTTCTTTGATGAGGGCAATACCAAAGCCTCCGGGATCTCCATTCATCAGGTCTCGCGCTTTCGACGAATTGAATTCACGGATATCAAAATAGACTCCGTTGTCGGCGACAGTCGCACTCGCGTAGCCCGGACGAAGTCTAATTTCGACGAGCGCCAACGGTTCGACAGTACCCGCGAATCCATAGCTGATGAGATTCGCCATGACCTCATTCAGGCAAAGCTTCAAATCGGCAGCCAGCGACTTTTCAAGTCGGCTTTGTGCAAACTTCTCATCTAGCCACGCGTTGAACCGCGTCACTTCAGAAGCGGTAGGTTTGAGGCTAATCCGATACTCTAAGCTCATCTACTCTAAGAACACGCCGCAATCGCAGATGGTTCGTCAGTTACGACCATAATTATCGTGTCAACGCCGGTCGAACGAAGAACCTTATGCGCATCTTCGGTCGGATTGAAAACAACGAGGCGCCCATTTCTTCGACTGATGGCGCGCGCAGCTTTCACAAGCACTCTGATCCCGATCGAAGCTAAAAAGGTTACGTCTGTGAAGTCGACGATCACCTTGTCATTGTGACCGGCGATGACGCTGAACGGCATGTCAATTTCCCCGGCGCCGGCAATATCAAGCGGACCCGTCAGCTTCACTTTCAACACGTCGCCCGGCAGTTCAATCTGGTCCAAACGCATCATGCCCCCCTCCCGCAAGCTTAAGATGTCATTATTTTAAGATTTTTATAACAGTTTAATGTCGATCCAAGGCTCTGAATTCACAGCGTTTCCCGAGGCCCATTCGACCTGATCCATACGCCTCGTTTTTTCCAGACCCTTCGTGCCGCTTCCCGGCTTTTTGACCAATTGGGTATGTGGCTTCAGCTTTCGGCTGCGTCCGAGGTGAAAAACGAACCCACGAAACCCGAACCCGTGGTCGTCAGGTCAAAAGAGTACGGACCGAGGCCATCCGACATCAATCGATAGCTCGCGACACCTCGCACCGAGTTGCCGTTACGGTCGAGGCGGGGGGAATATGTGCCGATGCCGATTTGCCGGTTCGCCACGCCGAGAATGCCGCCAAGCTCCAGCGCCCGAGTGTAGTCGGCAACGCCTTCCTCTGTCGCGACGGCGAAGATAGACGTCCACCGTCAAGCTGAACGCTGCGGCTGGATGCTAAAGATAATTGTGCAAGACGCGGCCGAACGGCAATGTCAGATCGGCAATGAAGTGGCGAGCGCCGACAATCTTGCGCACCGGCAAATCAGCCACCGGTGCATTGACGTGAGGCACGAGGTGCAATCGCCCCGGCCCCATCCACGAGCCTTTGATCGAAATCTCGGTCAAGTTATATGCCACGAGCTGGCAGATCTGTAGCTTGCCGTCCACGCCCGGGATCACCTTAAGATTGACCTGTGTCTTCGACAGGATCGCCGTCGTGGCCGCGCCATTTCCAGCCATCGAAAGGTGCTTGTAGCCCATGGTGCCCATTGCAACGAGCTGGCCCGCATATTCCAGCGTGCCCGTTAGCGTATCCTTGACAACTTCAAGCTTCGGGTGAGCGTACTTCTTCGGAAAGCCCCAGATTTCGCGGCCGGCGACGATAGGCGGATCGTCGTCGAGGTACATCTGGGCGACGAAATTCATGTCCTCGCCATTGTACCGGCATGGAATGACGAGACCGGATTCGGTGTAGCTGCCAAAGCCTGAGGAATCCGGCATTGCGATCCATTCGTAATGCACAATCGGCGTTTCAATCGGCTCCAGCGGTTCGGGTAACTGCTCGCGGATGAGCGCCGGCTCCGTTTCGTACGAAATGATCATGTATTCGCGATCGACGAAGCGATATGGGCCGGCCGGATAGCTCGGGCCCGCGAGCGGCATCGAGGGCAGGTTGCGGATGTCTTCGGCGCGCATCTCAAAAGTCCCCTGTTCAGCGAATTGCCGTGGCCCTCAGATCGTCAGTGTGCAGTCCATCCGCCGTCAATTGGAATGATCGCGCCGGTGATCGAGGCCGTCTGCTGATCAGCAAGAAAAGCCGCGAGAGCGGCCACTTCTTCTACGGTTATGAACCGCTTCGTCGGCTGCGCAGCGAGCAGGACGTCGCGAATAACTTCGTCCTTCGAAATGCCGCGTGCGTGCGCCTGATCGGGAATTTGTTTCTGAACGAGAGGCGTTAGTACGTATCCGGGACAAATTGCGTTGACAGTCACGCCGTGCTCAGCGGCCTCGAGCGCGACCGTTTTTGTCAGCCCGGCAATGCCATGCTTGGCTGACACGTACGCCGATTTGAACGGCGATGCGATGAGTGCATGAGCGGATGCGACATTGATGATACGGCCGAAGCCACGCGCTTTCATGCCGGGGAGCACGAGGCGAATAGCGTGGAATGCGGCGGCGAGATCAATGGCGATGATGGCATTCCATTTCTCAATCGGGAAATCTTCGATTGGCGAAACAAACTGAATACCGGCGTTATTGACCAGAATGTCGATTTCGCCGAGTTCGGCTTTCGCCTGATCGATAGCGCCCGCGATAGCCTCGGCCTTGCTCACGTCGGCGTTGCTGTAGACCACCTTGACGTTATAGGTCGTCGCAATGTCGGCCTTCAGATGCTCGATTTCCTCGCGGTCGGCGAAACCGTTGAGCATGACGTTATGACCGAGCGCGGCGAGGCTACGAGCAATGCCGAGTCCGATGCCGCTCGTTGAGCCGGTGACGAACGCGTTGCGCTTGACGGCCATATCCACTCCCAGAAGCATTCAAAATTGGCGAAGCCGCCGTCGACGGGCTTTGAAGCATGGAGGTTTAACCTGTGTGACAAGCGAGCCGCTTTCGAATTGCGAAGGCGAACTGATTTGTTTGTCAGACAGCCAACGGACGCTAGTCGAACTCGCGTCACACGCATGCAACAACGCGTGCCCTAGACTTTCCCTGATCTGCGGAAGGACATGCTGATGGACGCGAAAGTCGCCGACAGGGTCAAGGAACACGACTTCTCCCGACAGCCAGGAGAAGAGCTCGCATGGCGCCCGCGAGGATGCGGCCGTATCGCTCTCATATTTCAAGGTGGCGGCGCTCTGGGTGCCTATCAGGCTGGCGTTTATCAGGCATTGTCGGAAGCGGGCGTCGAACCAGATTGGGTGACTGGCGTCTCGATCGGCGGCATCAACGCAGCCATTATTGCCGGCAATAAGCCAGGTCATCGCACTGAAAAGCTAAGAGAGTTCTGGCGACGCGTCACGGATCGCCGGATTTGGTCGTACACGCCGGACGGCGATATTTTTCGCCAGCTCCGCAACATGACCAGCGCAATGGTGACGATGACGCAAGGTCAGCCCGGCTTTTTCCAACCCCATAAATTGAACGCTTGGATGAGTCCTGCCGGCGCCGCTACGGCGACAAGCTTTTACGATTGTTCGCCGTTGAGAGAGACGCTTCTCGATCTCGTTGATTTCTCTCTGATCAACGAGCGGCTGAAGCGCTTCTCAGTTGGTGCGGTCAACGTGCTCACGGGCAATTTCATATACTTCGACAATCGCGACGAAGAAATCGGTCCTGAGCACGTTATGGCGAGCGGCGCGCTGCCGCCCGCATTTCCAATGGTGAAGATTGGCACCGACTATTTTTGGGACGGCGGTATCGTCTCAAACACGCCGTTGCAGCACCTTCTAGAGCAGGAAGATCGAGTCAACACGCTGGTTTTCCAAGTCGACCTATTTTCGTCTCGCGGGGCTCTTCCGCGCGATATGGGTGACGTGCTTGGACGGCATAAAGACATCATGTATTCATCACGCACCCGATATAATACCGACGTCTATCGGCGTTTGCACCGGCGCAAGAGCCAGCTTTACGCTGCCCTATGTCGGATCCCCGAGGCGGATCTGACCAATGATGAACGCAAGCTCAAAGAAGAGCTTTCCAATCTCCCACAGTTCACCATCGTGCAGCTCATCTATCAGCAGAAGTCCTACGAGGGGCACGCCAAGGACCACGAATTCTCAGCGACGTCGATGCACGAGCATTGGCAAAGCGGCTATGAAGATACAAAACGAAGCCTGAAGCAGAGAAGCTGGCTTGAGCTTCCGAGCCCCGAGGAAGGCATCGTCGTTCACGACGTGCACCGGCGCGAGGATTGAAGATATTGCGTTCACCGCTTTTGAATTCGTCAGTGAGTCATGCGCGGTCCTGACGCCACTTCCCCCTTGCTGCAGCTAAGCCGCAATAGAACGAACGCCTCCTCCCCGAGGCCCGAATATCCGAGGCTCGGATTTTTCTTGGGGTCAACCCGGCACAGCCAGACGGCATTCCTGATGCGAGCATCGTCGAAACGGTAATCGAAGTTCCCGACAAGAAGAATCTGCCAGATTTGGTCGTGGATTTCTTACTACCGGATTGAGATTCACGCGCTTAATCGTCGTTCTGTTCTTAGGCGCTTTTCAATTCTCAAAGATTGCCTCAAATAATCCTCGCGAAGGCCGCCGCTCCAAGAGAAGCCTCCACAGTCTGAGCCGCGGCTTTGACGGCGCGTCGGCTCGGCTGACCCTGCTCCTCTGCCGGCTCAAGGATCTCATCACGGCCAAACATCGCTTCCAGCGTACGCACGCAAAGCACCACGTTATCGCTCGCGAGGCGATAGTAGACCAGCTTGGATTCGCGGCGCGTGACGACGAGATCTGCACGGCGAAGCTCTGCAAGTTGCTGACTGAGCGTTGGCTGAGCAATACCCGTTGCTTTCTCGATCTCCGCTACGCCTCGCTCGCCGCCGAACAGATAAGAAAGGATCATCAGACGCTGCGGCTGCGCGAAAACACGAATTTTTTCGGTCGCTGCATCCGCGAGTTCACGAGACTGGAAAAGGGCGCTCATCTGTCTGCTTTCAAACGATAGAACCAGTTGTGCGGTAGAGCCGCCGTCGAGCCGCCCTGCGAGACGACCGGCGGAACAAGAACGTCGTCGCCGGGCTGCCAATCGGCGGGCGTGAAAGCGTCGCCGTTCTGCGAGCGCCGAAGCGCCGCGACCATGCGAAGCATCTCTTCGACCGATCTTCCGACGCTCATCGGATACCAGTTCAGGGCGCGGATGATCCCTTTGGGATCGATGAAATAGACTGCGCGAACGGCGGACGAATCCGCGGATTTTTCATCGAGCATCCCGTAGGCACGCCCGATCGCCATCGAGGGATCCTCGACGACAGGAAACGGGATCTCGACACCCGATAGCTCCCTAATCGCATTCAACCACGCGACGTGAGAAAACAGGCTATCGACGGACAATCCAAGCAAGGCGCAGTCCATCTCGGCAAACCGCGGCGCCGCCTTGGCCAAGGCCACGAATTCACTGGTGCAGACCGGCGTGAAATCGGCCGGGTGCGAGAAGAACACCACCCATCTTCCGCTAAACTGGTCGAGACTCACCTCGCCCTGCGTCGTGCGAGCCCGGAAATTGGGCGCCAAATCTCCAATTCGGAGGGGTCGATCGCCCGTCGTCACAGTATTTTCCATAGCGCCTCCTTGCCACACCAAGGCCGCTTGACGCAAGAAAAATACACAATTACATAAATTATGAAATCAAAGGAGGGACCCATGGACCCCATCGTCAGCCAAGCCGACGGCTTGATCCGCAGATCGCGCGAATCTGGAGCGAAGCTCGCTATCCAAGCCTTCTTCGACGAACCGACGAACACGGTGAGCTACGTCGTACATGATCCTGCCACCCGTGCGGCGGCGATCATCGATAGCGTGCTGGATTTCGATCAAGCGGCTGGTCGTACCAACACGAAATCCGCGGATGCGATCATTGCTTACGTCCGCACCAACGGGTTGAAGGTCGAGTGGCTGCTGGAGACGCACGCACATGCCGACCACCTCTCGGCTGCGCCGTATCTGCAGAATGTGCTCGGTGGCAAACTGGCGATCGGACGCGAGATCATTCGTGTCCAGAATGTCTTCGGCAAAATCTTCAACGTCGGCACTGAGTTCGAACGCGACGGATCGGAGTTCGATCGGCTATTTGCCGACGGCGACCGCTTTCAGATCGGAGAGATCGAGGCGATTGCACTGCACGTACCGGGACACACGCCGGCTGACATGGCGTATGTCATCGGTGATGTGGTCTTCACGGGCGACACGCTGTTCATGCCCGACTACGGCACCGCCCGTGCGGATTTCCCCGGTGGCGATGCGCATCAGCTTTATCATTCGATACGCCGCCTCTTGCAGCTGCCGGAAGAGACGCGTCTTTTCCTCTGCCACGACTACAAGGCTGATGGGCGGGATGTGTATGCCTGGGAAACAACGGTCGGCGCCGAGCGAGCCGGCAACATCCACGTGCACGAAGGCGTGAGCGAAGACGAATTCGTGACCATGCGGACGCGTCGGGACGCGACGCTCGCGATGCCCAAACTCATTCTGCCTTCGGTCCAAGTCAACATGCGCGGAGGACATCTCCCCGAGGCTGAGGAGAATGGAACGCGCTATCTGAAACTTCCGTTGAACGTGCTGTGATGCCGGGCTTTCCTCAGGCTGCTCCTGTGCAGGGCCTCGTCGGCGGTCTTCTCATCGGCCTGGCCGCAGCAATCATGTTGCTTGGTAACGGGCGCATCGCTGGCGTCAGCGGGCTGTTCGCACGGGCATTCGGTATATCGTCCGGTGACACGCCACGGCAGCTGGCGTGGGCCTTTATCGCGGGCTTGCCCCTTGGCGCCGGACTGGTCGAGCTTGTCGCCGGCGCGAATGCTCAGTTCCCCGCTCCGCCCTTGCTGCTCATCGCAGGCGTGATTGTCGGCTTCGGTACGCGGCTCGGATCGGGTTGCACGAGCGGGCATGGTATCTGCGGCATTTCCCGGCTTTCCACACGCTCCATTGTCGCGACGCTTACCTTCATGGCCGCGGGCGTGCTCACGGTCACGATGATGCGACTTCTGGGATTGTCCACATGACGAGAGAGAACGTACTCGCATTGCTCAGCGGCGTATTCTTTGGCGCCGGTCTTGCCATATCCGGAATGATCGATCCGGCGAGGGTCCGCGCGTTTCTCGACGTGACCGGCAATTGGGATCCGACCTTGGCTTTCGTCATGGGCGGCGCGCTGTTGCCCATGGCCGTTGCTTGGCGGGTATTGAAACGCCGCCGAAACCCGCTTGCGTCGAACAGCCCTTCTCTTCCTTCGACGAGCGACATCGACTGGCGATTGATCAGCGGTGCGGCGATTTTCGGAATCGGTTGGGGTCTTGGCGGCATTTGTCCTGGGCCGGGCATAGCAGCGCTGGCGGTCCATCCGAGGTCGGCGCTCCTCTTCTTGCTAGCCATGGCCGCGGGCATGGGACTGCACAAACTCGCTTTTTCAGCGCGAAGCCTGAGCCGAGCGTAATCCAGGAGATGCTCACATGCCCTTCAAGGCACTCAGCCCCACATTCTCCGTAGCGCCGCAATTGACGGCAGCAGACATTGCCGAAGCTGCAAAAATGGGCTTCCGCTCGATCGTGTCCAATCGGCCTGACGGCGAAGTGCAGGGGCAGCCAACGGCATCGGACATATCCCGCCTCGCCGAAAGCAACGGCATGGCGTTCGCGCATGTGCCGGTCGTCCCGGGGCAGATCACGAACGACGATGCCAATGCGATGCAGGATGCACTCGCGCATCTCCCTCGCCCGATATTGGCATTCTGCCGAAGCGGCACGCGTTCGGCGACGCTGTGGGCGTTAGCCGATTCCGACTCGAACGATCCTGCAGCCGCGATCGAAACCGCGAAGCGCGCAGGTTACGACCTGAACTCCCTCAGGCCGGCGCTCGAGCGACGCGCCAAAGCAACGCGCCCGATGACCTACGACGTTCTCATCGTCGGCGGAGGATCGGCCGGAATTTCTACAGCGGCAAGCCTGCGCAAGCGCAACCGAAAAATCTCCATCGCCGTCATCGATCCAGCAGAGACTCATTACTACCAGCCGGGCTGGACCTTGGTTGGGGCCGGCGTTTTCTCGCCCGAGCAGACGCGCCACAGCGAAGCCAGCGTCATTCCGAATGGCGTCGAATGGATTCAGGCGGCCGTCACCGGATTCCTGCCTGAGCAGAACCAGGTCCAGCTCGCCGATGGGCGGATCGTGAAATATCACGTGCTGGTCGCCGCACCAGGCATCAAGCTGGCTTGGGATGCCATCCCGGGTCTTGCTGAAGCGCTCGGCTCCAACGGCGTGACGTCCAACTATCGTTACGACCTGGCGCCCTATACCTATCGGCTGGTACGAGAATTCCGTCGCGGCCGCGCGCTCTTCACCCAGCCGCCAATGCCGATCAAATGCGCCGGCGCGCCGCAGAAGGCGATGTACCTGTCTTGCGACATCTGGAGCGACGCCCGCGCGCTTCAGAATATCAACGTCGAATTTCATAACGCCGGCGCGGTGCTTTTTGGAGTTCCAGCCTATGTGCCGGCACTCGAAAACTACATCAAGCGATACGGCATAGATCTTCGCCTGGAATCAAAGCTGGTTGCGGTCGACGGCCAAAGGAAAATTGCCACCCTCGAACGCAAGACCGCCGATGGTTCCGTTGAACGGATTGAGCGGTCATTTGACCTGCTTCATGCCGTGCCTCCCCAAGTGGCGCCCGAGTTCGTTGCCCGCAGCGCGCTCGCTGGTCCGAGTGGCTTCATCGAAGTCGATCAGGCGACGCTGCAGCACGTGCGCTATCAAAACGTCTTCGCCCTGGGCGATGCGGCTGGAACAAGCAATGCGAAGACGGCCGCCGCAGCCCGCAAACAAGCGCCCGTGGTCGCGGTCAATGCGCTCGCTGTCCTGGAGGGCAAACAACCAGCCGCAGATTACAATGGCTATGGCTCCTGCCCCCTCACCGTCGAACGCGGCAAGATCGTGCTCGCAGAATTTGGATATGGCGGCAAGCTGCTTCCAAGCTTCCCCACCTGGCTGATCGACGGAACACGCCCAAGCCGCGCCGCGTGGTTTCTGAAAGAGAGACTGCTGCCGCCGATCTATTGGCGGGGCATGCTTAAGGGGCGCGAATGGATGGTTCATCCGCACCTCATCGAGGAATCGGCGTGACACTGGAGCCTCTGCAATATTGCCTCGGCGCCGTATCAGGATCACTGGTCGGCTTCACGCTTGCCCTTGTCGGTGGCGGTGGGTCCATACTCGCCGTACCGCTGATGGTCTACTTCGTGGGCCTCGCCAACCCGCACGTTGCCATTGGAACAAGCGCATTCGCCGTCGCCATAAATGCCATGACGGGCCTCATAGGCCACGCCCGCGCACAGACAGTGAAATGGCGCTGCGGCGGAATGTATGCGGCCTCCGGCGTGATCGGAGCTCTGCTCGGTTCCACCATGGGCAAGGCGATCGACGGCCAAAAGCTCCTCATTCTGTTTGCGATGGTCATGGTGCTCATCGGCGTCCTGATGCTGAAGGGGCGTGGCGACGCCGGCAACCCTGACGCCGAATGCAATCGCGAGAAAGCCCCCAAGGTTCTCAGCTACGGCCTTGGCACCGGGCTCTTTTCCGGGTTCTTCGGCATTGGCGGCGGCTTTCTCATCGTGCCGGGTCTGGTTGGCTCGACGGGGATGCCGATTCTGAATGCGATAGGCACGTCGCTGATTGCCGTGACCGCGTTCGGGCTCACCACCGCGATAAACTATGCCTATTCCGGTCTCATCGACTGGCCGCTCGCACTCGTATTCATCGGGGGCGGCATCGCAGGAGGATGGGCCGGCACCCGCGTCGCCAGACACCTAGCCAAAGAGCGGGGCATGCTCACGACTCTATTCGCAGTGCTCATCTTCGTCGTCGCCGCATACATGATCTGGAAAAGCCTTCCCGCAATCGGATTGTAGCGCGAGCGGCTTCAAGGCACCCCCGCACCGCCTCCGAAGAACCGGTGACGATGCCAATCCGCTAGAGGACGGCAGGTAGATATACTCTAGCGGGCGTCACGCAAAACGCCGGATCATTAGATGGGCAGGGGCAATGCCGGGGTGTGTAGTCAGGGGCCCTCGCTGAGCCCAACATTGCATATCCCGCACGTCCCAAGCGAAATCCAATGATGGAACAGCTATGATCTCGAGTCGCAGCGCGAGAATTGGGCTGTTGGCGGAATATTTTCCGACGCGAATCACAGCTACGAAAACGTTTTCGACTGAAGAGCTGAATTTATCGATTCTGCCAGCATAATCTGCTTAGTCACTCGCCCGCTGTTAGTCTGGCCGCACTAGGCGATCCGGCCGAGTTGTTTACAACAACTGTACACATAATGATATGCGCAGGGGATGTCTAACCTAGATGGTCAAGCTCTCGCTAAGTGTTAGCTAACGACGACGACGTTTTTTGGTCGGCGGTGTCTTTGGGGGGCACAGGGACGAATGTCAGTTATTCTTTTCACGAACGGTCTGTTCGTGAACGAGTGCAGACGTGCCTTGACCACCTGCTTGGCGCTTATCGCGATTTGCCTGCCGATGTTGCCGGCGGTTGCGGACGATGCCGGCCCGGACGCCAACGGCATAACAGCCCCCTCTATCGCTAGCAGCTTGCCAAATCATGGAGATCCGTTCGGCACCCGGAAAGAACTTGCGGGATATGGCATCACGGCCGTCTTCAACTACACAAATGATGGCCTTGCGAATGTCGACGGCGGCATAAAAAGAGGCATGATCGACCAAGGTCTCCTTGAAACGCGATTGACGGTCGACCTAGAAAAGGCAATCGGCTGGCACGGCGCAAGTGTCTTCGCAAACATCTTTCAAATTCACAACACGGGCCAAATACTGCGCGATTATGTCGGCGGCATCAACACCATTGCCGCTATCGAGGCCCTGTCGACAACGCGGCTTTCAGAACTTTGGCTCGAACAAACATTCGATAAGGGCAAAGGAAGCGTTCGAATTGGCCAATTGGCAGCCGACGAAGAATTCTTCTTCAGTGATCTTAGCGCGATGTTCCTGCAAAGTGACTGGGCGACCATCGTCGCGGAAGATTTGCCCAGTGGCGGCGCGGCATACCCTCTCTCCACACCTGGCGTACGGATAAAGTATGCGCCCGACTCAAAGACAACTTTACTTTTTGCCGTGCTCAACGGAGATCCCGCGGGACCCGGGCCTGGTGACCCGCAGAATCGCAATCACTACGGAGTGAATTTCCGCGTCGCTGACCCTGCATTTGTCATCGCTGAAATTCAGCTGCGCAACGACCCTTCCGATAAGGGACTAAGCCACACTTATAAGTTTGGCGCGTGGGGACATTTTGGTTCGTTTGATGATCAACGTTTCGCGAATGACGGCACTCTGTTAGCCAACCCAGCTGGATCGGGCGAGGCAGCAAGGCATAGAGGCGACGGAGGTATCTATGCCGTCATCGATCAGCAGATTTATCACCCCACTGGCGCCCCGAAAGACAGCGGAATAGGTGTTTACACCCGCATTTCGGGGAGTCCGTCAGACCGGAATCTGATCGACTTCTATGTTGACGGCGGGATTGTTGTAAGCGGAATGGTGCCGCATCGCCCTGATGACAAATTCGGTTTGGGATTTATTTATTCCAAGTACTCTGATGGGCGCGCCGACTTCGATCGAGATCTCGGGGCGTTCACCGGCACATCGGTCCCTGTACAGGATTTCGAGGCTAACGTAGAACTCAGTTATGTCTACCAGATTGTACCTGGGTGGACTTTACAGCCAGACTTACAATATGTCTGGCATCCGAGCGGCGACCCAGAACTTCACGCCATTGTGGTCGGTGCACGCACCGCGCTTCATTATTAAAATATGCGTCCCGGAGAATATTCCCTCGTCCTCAGCGGCCAATCTGGACGGGCGCGGAATATCCGCGGCTCAATTTTGAGTTGGCCCTACCAACAAAATTTCTCAAACAGCCGCCGGCAGATCAGCTCCGAGAACCTTCGGAAGATCCACGATAACTTTCGTCCCGATGCCGACGCCGCTTTCCACTACGATCCTGCCACCGTGGCGATCCACGACCATTTTGACGAGATATAGACCGACACCGGTGCCAACGATGCCCGAGACATTGCTTCCGCGATGGTAGCGTTCGAATAACCGCTCTTGATCCGGCTCCGGAATTCCAATGCCCTCATCGGCTACGATTATTTGCACGTGGTCATTATGCTCTTTCGCGGCGACGCAGACCGCCGAACCGTCCGGAGAATACTTCACTGAATTAGAGATGATGTTGCTGAACACCTGATGCAGCAATCGCTCGTCTCCAATAATGTTGACGTGAGATACGGCAAAACTTTCTTTGATGGGTGTGTATGGGCTCACCTCTCTATGGATTTGGCAAACGTCGTGAAGCAGCGAAATGATATCGAATTCGCCCGGCTCAAATGTGGGTGACGCCTCGGCGAGACGTGCGGACTCGAGCAAATTTTGAGTGACGTAAGACATCCTCCGCACCGCCGATCGAATCTTCGAAAGTCGGTCGATCAGCTCTTCCCCTGAAATCCTATCCTTCATCTTCTCCATTCGCCGCGCATGCCCGTCAATGATCGTCAACGGCGTTCTGAATTCGTGCGACGCCATAGAGACGAAATTTCTTTGCGAAAGGGTAAGTCGTTGCTCATAGGCCAACTGCTCCTCGAGCTTGCTTGCTTGGTCGGCGAGTAGGGCTTTACTGCGCATGAGATCGACGGCATTGTTTTGGAAAACGACCGCCGCCCGCGCAATTTTACTGATCTCGGTTCTCTGCGAAATGTTGCCGATCTCCACGTCGACGTCGTTGGCCGCGAGGCGGAGCATGCAGTCTGTCAATTGCGCAAGGGGCTTGGAAACGGAGTATCTGATGTAGACGAGCGCTACCGCCACAAGCAGGCCGGCAATCGATATCGCGCCGCAAATGAGCCAGAATGCATTTCTGTACGCATGGGCCAAACGATCTTTTGCTGCCTGGGCACTTGACACGATCTGGTCGGTCAGCGCTCCGAGCGTGTCGCTCGCGGCATCATAGGAAATTCGTGAGCTATTTTTGTAATTGACGACAGCAGTACCCGTGTCGCCACGTTCAACCAACGCCATCTGGCGGCCGACAACCTCCCGATAGCGAATCCATTGCCGTTTGAAGTCAGCATAGAGCTCCGCCTCTTTGGGGTCATGACGTATGGCCTCGAACCGGGTTTCGGCTTCAGAAATCGAGTGGTCTAACCCTTCCATCTCCTTGAGGATCGGATCGATCTCGGAAGAACTGGTCGCGAGCAGATAACTGCCTTCGATTGCCCGAAAATCTGAAGTAAAGTTGTTTAGGTCGCCGATCACGCGCGTGCTTGGCAGCCAAACTTCAGAAACGTCAGCGGAGAGAGCGTTGAAGCCGCTGAGCCGCCAAATGCTGAACGAACCGACAAGCACGACAAGGAAAAGCATGCATAGAAAAATGAAGGTGAGCTGAAAACGAATGGAGTCTCGCCAATGCATCAGTGAGCTGCCACGCAGAGGTTTTGCCGCATTTTCATCGACTTATCGTTGGTAGCTATCGCTGAAAGCAGTATAATCGCTCAATGTCGGATACCCGCAAGAGAATCCTCTGTGTCGAAGATGATCGCGAAACGGCGGCACTGATCGCGGAGGAACTTCGCGATTTGGGCTACGCGGTCGAACTCGCCTACGATGGTCATCAGGCCTTCGCGTCTATCTTGCGAGACCCTCCCGATCTCGTCTTATCGGATATTAACATGCCCGTGATGTCGGGCTTTGAGCTATTGGAGAAGCTCGTTGGGCTGACGTCTAGATTTTCCGAAATGCCGGTTATCTTTCTTACCGCCCTTGCGGACCGCGCCAATGAGCTCAAAGGACGCCAGCTTGGCGCAGACGACTATGTCACCAAACCCATCGACTATGAAATACTTCAGACGATCTTGGTTGCACGTCTCGCTGGCGTCGCGCGCAAGGCCTATTGGCCTCAGAACGTCGTCTTGAGCGAACGGGAAAGCGAGATCCTGACGTGGATCGCGCGAGGCAAGACATCGGCAGAAATTGCCTCCATTCTCGGCCTCACGAAACGCACAATCGATTTTCACGCGGATAGTGCGCGAACGAAACTCTGCGTCGCCACGCGGACCGAAGCAGCCGTCAAGGCCGTTGCTGAAAAGCTCATAAAGACGTGAGGCGTCAAGACGTGAGGCGTCGTCTTGACGCCCTCAGAATGGCTTGAAGGTTTCTGTAATCCTACCACACACCTAGAATGCATATGATCGTGAACGGAAGGACGATCATTCCCAAATAAGCCCACGTCCGGCATGCCTCGTTGTTCGGCACCCCCACGAACATTTGGGCGCCGATAAATATGCCTACGGACATTCCCAGAACCAGCCGCAAGAGGTCCAGGGGCGCTTCATATACAGACCAGAGTGACTTGCTTTGTGGAGCGCTAACTCTGGCGGTAAGGACGAGCAACGCCAAAATGATCAACAAACGTAACACCAGCCCCATGATGCGTACACCCGGGGAAACCGGCCGTCCTGCTTCGTTTGCCTCACGGAAGAGAGCCATACTCCCAACCTCAGAGCCAGAAACACACAAATAAAAATAATCTCGACGGCTAGATCCCGCAATACCCTGAACATCGCAAGCACGATGATTTACATAGTAAATTTTATCGGTACTTGCGGCGCATCTGGGTTCCGTTGATCGCCGCCTGCGTGTGCGGAACGGTTCCGCTTACGATTGCCGGGCCCCGCCCGAGCTCTTTCTGTCTGGAAATCAGCGTATTTGGAGTGTTGAGCTTCGTCGCTGGACGAACTTGAATGTGCTGGGGTGCAGCAAGTCCACCTGGAGATCCACTTGGAATGCGAACGCCGATGGCATTCCTGGTGCCGGCGATGGGAGATCGGCTCAGAGCGCGAGATGCTGATAAGCTGTCGGCTGTAGGTCTCTTCGATCGGCCGATCGCGCCTGCAAGACTCTCGATGCGCTTTCGAATGAGCGTCTCATCCACCTTCAACATGTGGTCGACTTGTGTCGACCCGTCCCCTTGCAGCGGCGGCTGAGGACCAGCGTTCATGTCGTTGCCCCCTTTCCCTTTTGTGGGAACGGGCGTCTCCACCGTGCCGGACCGGTTAGAGATCCCACGACGATCCCAAGGCTGCGCGGGCTTCGCGCGGCCGGATTTATCGGGACGGTCCGGAGCCTGCGTCCTAGGTCGGTCCTTCGATCGTGGCCCCCCCTTCCCAATATCGGCCGGCTTTTCGGACGTTTTCGCATGCGATCCTTCCTCCGGCCAAGCCGCATGCAAAGGAAGGGCAGCAAGCAACAGGAACATCGAAAGGCGGCGTCTGATCGTCATCAGATCCTCCCATCGTCACGTTGAGCCTTCGCCCGTAGTTGGCGGTTCATCCCTCTCGAGGAAGAATGTCAGAACGGCCGGCACCGCAATAAGCAGAACGATAGGTCCGATGAACATTCCACCCACGACGACCGTCGCGAGAGGACGCTGGACCTGGCTGCCGATACCGGTCGAAATGGCGGCAGGCAGAAGGCCGATGCAGGCCGAAAGCGCCGTCATCAACATCGGGCGCATGCGCTGTTCAGCGGCGTGGAACATCGCGTCGATCGTCCTCATACCGGTCGCTCTCACTTCATGGAAGTAAGTCATGATCAATATTCCGTTCATCACCGACACGCCGAAAAGCGATACGAACCCGACCGCGGCTGAAACGCTAAAAGCCAGTCCACTAAAATAGAGCGCGAGGATGCCGCCGCAAGCCGCGAAGGGGATTCCGGCGAGCACCAAAAGGCTATCTCTGAGCGAATTGAACAAGCCGTAGAGGAGAACCAGGATCAGCAAAACGCTGATCGGAACGATGATTTCGAGACGTCGCTTGGCAACTTGGAGCTCCTCGAACTCGCCCGCCCAAACGACACGATAACCTTGTGGCAGTTTAACGTGCTCTGCGATCCGTTGTTGGGCCTCCGCGACGGTGCCGCCGAGATCTCTTCCACGAATGCTGAATTTGACGGGGATGTATCGTTGTGTAGCTTCCCGATAAATGAATGAAGCCCCGGTCTCAATTTTAACATCAGCAAGCTCGCTCAACGGAACATAGGCGTTCCTGCCTGAGGGAGTCATGAAGCCGACTTTGATCCTCTTGATCGCTTCCAAATCGCTCCGGTCGGTCGCAGCGAGCCGAACGACAACACCGAATTGACGATCCGCTTCTAGGAGTGTCGTAGCTTGGGTACCGCCCAACGCCGCCTGCACGACAGTATTGACGTCGCCGACGTTAAGGCCATAACGCGCAGCACGTTGCCGATCGATTTTGATGTTCAGGTTAGGCTGTCCAAGAACCCAGAAGACCGCGAGATCTTCGATACCTTGAACCTGCTCCAATTCATGTTGCACTTGTCTTGCAAGCGTCTCCAGCACCTGCTGGTCACGGCCAATAATCTTGACGGAATTTTCGCCTTTCACACCCGACAGCGCCTCCTCGACGTTGTCTTGGATGTATTGCGAAAAATTGAATGTCACACCGGGCATCACAGCAGTGAATTCCTGCTGAATTTGATTGACAAGAATATCCTTCGTTAGGCCGGCAGGCCACTGATCGAAAGGCTTGAGCGGCGCGAAAAGCTCGACGTTGGAGAACGGCGAAGCATCGCTTCCGTCGTCGGGGCGGCCGTGCTGCGAGACTACAGTTATGATTTCAGGGTGCCGAAGTAAAATTTCGCGCATCTTGCGCACCGTTGGCTCGCCGGCTTCGAGCGCAATCGTCGGAGGCATTGAGGCACGGATCCATAGGTTGCCTTCTTCGAGGTGAGGCAAAAACTCACTTCCCAGTCTTGATGCAATGAACCCGCTTCCAGCGAGGAACGCGAACGCTACTGCAGCCATCAGCCGGCGATGGCGAAGCGACCAACTCAACATGGGAGTATACATTCTGCGGAGAACGCGAACTGTTATGGTCTCGACCTCCCGGACTCTCTCTGGCAACAGGTAAGACGCGAGGGCCGGCGTAACCGTGAAGGTTGCAATCAACGCACCAATAAGCGCATAGCCGTAGGTTCGGGCCATCGGACCGAAAATCTGTCCTTCAACGCCTTGCATCGTAAACAGCGGAACGAACGCAGCAACCGTGATGGCCGCCGAGAAGAACACGGGCTCACCGACTTGCAAGCCGCTTGCAAGGATGATCCGCAAGCGATCCGTCCAAGCACCCGCGCCTCTAACCGGGTGAGTGGGATCGGGTCCGAAACGTCCTTCTGTCAGTTGATCGAGGATGTGTTGGCGTGTTTCAGCGTTGGCCTGAAGATTTCTGAAAATATTCTCGACGAGAATCACCGCGGAGTCGACGATTATGCCAAAATCGACCGCACCGACGGATAACAGGTTCGCGTCTTCTCCGGTAAGAACCAGAATAATGACGCTGAAAAATAGCGCGAATGGAATATTCGTTCCGACAATAATCGCACTGCGCAGGTCTCCTAAAAAGACCCACTGAATTAAAAAAACCAGAAGGCACCCGAAGACGAGGTTATGAAGAACCGTGTGGGTGGTGACCTCCACGAGCGTCGTGCGATCATAATAAGGAACGAGCTTCACGCCCGCCGGCAGGCTTCCGTCGGTGTTTAATTTTTCAACTTCTGCTTTGATGAGAGGAACCACTTCGTTGGTGTGGTAGGTGCGTCCCATGACGACAATGGCTAATGCCGCATCATCCTCAAGATCGCGCCCCGCTATGCCCAGGCGAGGCCGATAACCCACTGCTACCTTCGCTACGTCCTTGACCTGAACCGGAACACCATTGACCTGCGACAGCACGACATTTTCGATGTCGCTGACTTTGATGCCTTCGGTCAAATTCTTTTCACCACCGCTATCGAACAATCCAATTCCGCGAATATTCACGGACTGTTGGCCAATAGCGATTTCACGGCCGCCGACATTGATATTTGCATTGCCAAGTGCGCTGATAATTTGCGGAATCGTTACATCGTAAGCATCGAGCTTGTTGAGGTTCACCTCGACGTCGAATTGCTTTGTCGTACCGCCCCATGAGTTGATCGCGACGACACCGGGAATAGTTGAGAGCCGGCGGCTCACGATCCAATCCTGAACCGTTCGTAGATTCGTGAGCCCGAAATTCGGAGGACCGACGAGTTGGTACCGATAGACCTCGCCCACCAAACTTGAGCCTTGAATGGTAGGAACGACACTGTTCGGCAGGCTTACATTTTGCTGAAGGTTGAGAGCCGCCCGCGTGTAGGCTGTATAATAGTCGACCCCCCAAGAAAACGTGACCCGCACGAACGACAATCCATAAAAAGACGTCGATCGGATGTTGACGATTCCTGGCGTCGAATAGAGACCGACTTCCATCGGTATCGTGTAATACCGCTCCATCTCTTCAGCGGAGAGACCGGGTGCTTGAGCGGTGATTTCAAGAATCACCGGGGCCGGGTTCGGATAAGCTTCAATATTGAGCCTCGAAAAGGCAAAAAGGCCCGCGGCAAGAAAAACAAACAAGCTCAAGAGAACGATTGGCCGGCGAACAAGCGCGAAGGCAAGGATGTCTTTAAGCATACCCCGCTCCCGCTACGCCTCTTTGCGATGCATTCCTGTCAGTCGGCATGACCGGCTATCAACATATTGCTCAGAAAGACCGCGCCTTCGGTAGCGATGAGCTCCCCAGCTTCGACACCCGATAAGATCTGCCAATAGCCTTTGTGTTCGAGACCGACCTCCACTGTACGCTTTGTAAAGCGCCGGCGATCCGAAGTGACCCAGACGCTCGTCGTTCCATCGCCCTCACGAACCACGCCGCCGAGCGGCGCGGCGAGGGAATGAATCGGGTCACCAATTTGAATGTTGAAGTCCGCGAACATCCCGGAAAGAAGTTCATGCGTCGGATTGCTGATATCGGATCTGACAAGAACACGCCGTGTATTTGGATCGACAACCGGCGTGATCGCAGTGATCTTGCCTTTGAACGTTCGATCGGGAAACGCGGCGATGGTGACAGTAACGGCTTGTCCGACACGAAAGGCCGGACTATCGGCCTCCGACACGTTGGCCAGCATCCACATCGTGTCGATGTTCGCTACAGAGTATGGAGCCGGCACGCCACCGGGCTGAACGAAGAGCCCTGGCGCCGCGTTCCGCGACGTAATTTGACCATCTATAGGACTCGGCACGACAAGAATGGGATCGGCCGCACGCTGAGAGATGATGCGATCGATATCAGCCTCGCTCTTGCCGAAGAGCCGAACGGTATCGCGTCCCGCACGCAACACACCCTCGGCGGCTTGCTGATCCGAAGTCGCCTGCTCAAGGTCTCTTTGCGCAATCGCGTGAGATTTAAAAAGTTCTTTGAGGCGAGCCAAATTGCGATTTGTGAGGTCCAGGACGCCCGCGGCTGAAATCAGGTTGGACTCTGCTTGCAAAAGATCGGGACTGTCGATTGTAAATAGCGTCTGCCCCTTCCGCACGTTATCGCCCAACTTGCCGTAGAGATTGACGATCCGTCCCGAATACGGGGAAAAGACCTGCACCGATAATTCCTCATTGAAGTCGATGCTGCCAATTGCCTCCTTTTCTTGGGGGAAATCTCGCATTTGGACTGCAGCAACTTTGACGGCATTCAATTGCGAGACTTCAAGGTCAACGGTATTCGCTGCATCTTTTGATATGGCTGCACGTTCTTCTGCTGTCGCGTTGGCGGCGGTCGCAAATCCGGCGTCCTGCCCCAGCGGCCAACACCAATTGCTGAATTCCGCGACGACAATTAATGCCGATACAGCCAGAACTCTTTTGAGCTTTGCCGTCATGCATTCCATAAATGGCCACAAGGTCGATGATCCGCCGGCTCATGCGAAATCTAACAAATAATTCGTAGGCCACGGTCAACTGTTACAAATCCCAGTTTCGCCCCTCACCGCTTTGATTAATAAACGATGAAGGTTTAACTATCGGGCTTTCGGGGATGGGGGCATCCACTGCATCGCGCGCGCAAGCGCCGGCATTCTCCCTATTACGGGCAGTGAATCCAAAACTTTCGGAAACAGGTTATCGGCCTCGAAGGAGGCAAGTCCCATTCGCTCGCAATCTGCGAGCACTGGATATCGATGTTGTAGGGGTAGACCTCGATCTGCTTGACGAGGCGGCCAGCGCGAAAAGCAATTAACGCTCCCTCACGCACGAAGAGAACGTTGGGTAGGCGCTCCGGATGTGGTTCATAGCCAAAGCACTGAACACCATTGCGTTCCAACCGCACAACATCAGCTGGGCCTGTTATTCGCTCAACCTCTCGCTGCGTCATCCCGAGTTCGAGTTCGCGCCCGTCGTTCGCGAGAGCAGACGGCGCCGCAAAGATCAGCACAGCGATCAAGAAAGCGATTCGGCGCATGACCGTACCCCTAACCCAACTGACGATATTTTACGAAAGATTCGCCGTCAAAGGCTTCGACAAACGTGCCGGCGCGAAAAATACGCGAAGGGCGTGACAGATATCCCGCGTCCTCGACCTTTTGACGCCGCGGCATTGCCGATTAATGCCGAATCTGACCCATTCTGCATTTGTCGTTTGACCGCACCGGGCGGCGAACAGGGAAGCGCCGCTCCGATGCGACTGTCTCGAGATAGCAGCGGCCTCATGAAGCGGACTTTCGGCGGGCTAGCATTGACGCCGTTCACGCTCGCGTCGGTATTGCTGGGCATCTCGGGATGTGCCGTAGGACCCAATTTCCAGCCGCCCAAACCGCCTGAGGTCAGCTCCGTGACGCCTCAAGCGTTGAAGGCGCCCGGGAGTGCCGCAGGGGAACATCAAACATTTACTCACGGCGCAGACATCCCTGCCGATTGGTGGACCTTATATCGTTCCCCACCTCTCAATAGCCTGATCGTAAGAGCCTTGAAAGATAACAGCGATCTTGCTGCGGCACAGGCTGCGTTACGCGCAGCCAATGCCACGACTAATGCACAGCGGGGTTTTTTCTTTCCCACGATCGATGCCAACTATTCGCCGACTCGGCAAAAAGTCAGCAGCAGCGTGCTCGTCCCCTCCACGCCTACGGCGACGCCATACTTCACTCTACAAACAGCACAGCTCTCTGTCACATATGCGCCAGACGTTTTCGGCGGCAACCGGCGCCAGGTGGAAGCCTTGGAGGCTCAAGCTGACGTTCAGAGATTTCAACTTGAAGCGACGTATCTGACGCTCACGTCCAATATCGTCCTCGCCGCAATTCAAGAAGCGTCGTTGCGCGAGCAGATCGCTGCCACACACAAGATCATCAAGATTGAACGGGACCTTTTGGAACTCGTCCAACGCCGGTACAATGCCGGTCAGGTCGGGATGCTCGACCTGGCCGCACAAAAGGCGGCATTGGCACAAGCCGAGCAAACGATTCCACCCCTCGAAAATGCCTTGGTACGACAACGCGATGCGCTCATTGCTCTTTCCGGCCACTTTTCGGGTGAAGGGCTACCTGAGCGTTTCGAATTCAGTTCGCTTCGGCTGCCCTCGAAAATCCCTGTGAGTTTACCGTCGGCGATAATTCAGCAACGCCCCGACGTGCGCGCCGCAGAAGCCAACTGGCACGCTGCAACCGCCCATGTTGGAGTGGCTATTGCAAACCGGTTGCCTCAATTCAACATCAACGGCACGAATATTGGGAGGCAATCGGCATCTTTCGTAGATTTCTTCGTATGTGGCCCAACGTGCACATTCTGGACCATAGCGGGCAGCGCCACGGAACGGATATTCGATGGGTTCACGCTTGAGCAACAACAGCGCGCTGCCGAGGCAGGCCTGGACCAAGCCGCCGCACAATATCGAAGCACTGCCATTGGGGCATTTCAGAACGTAGCCGACGCACTTCAAGTGCTTGAAGGTGATGCAAAAGCACTGCGTGCGGCAGAGGCCGCCGCCACCGCAGCCGAGTTGAGTCTAACACTCACGAAGCGACAGCTTGAACTCGGCCAAGTGAACGTGTTGGAGGTGCTCACCGTCCAAAACACTTATCAGCAAGCAATCATTGCTAAAATTCAGGCCAAGGCAAATCGCTATGCCGATACGGCCGCGTTGTTCCAAGCTTCGGGCGGCGGTTGGTGGAATCGCTCCGATGTCAATGCCGACGAAGGTGGTGGCTGGTAGTCACCTGAACAGGATCTTCACGGCGAAAATTTCGGGATAGGCATGCGAGGTAACTCGCTGCGCATCACGTTCCCTTGGGGCCCCGAAACCACTGTGATTAGTCTCAGTATACGCGAACCCCCAACCAGCTTTAAATACAATTGGGAATAAGCTCTGGATTCGGCAACGCCCGGGTCAAATGGAATGAGCCATTCCTTCATGTATCGTCATATCGCACTTCGGTAGTCGGAATAAAGACGCTGAACCTGGAATTGCACGAAGCAAATTCCAAATGCGAATCATGGACCGTCGAATGAGGCGCATATCCGCAAGGCACGTCACTGCGCCTCAGCGTTTCCCAATCGGACAATTAAAAAAACAATAAAGGAAAAATCCAAATGATCTCGATACGAGGGACGGCCTTGGTGCTTGGCGTATTTTGCATCTCCGCGACTGCTGATGACGCGGCGGCTCACCCGCCGACTTATCTGAGTGTCGGCTACTGGGTTTGCAGCGCATACGGCTATAGTTCATCCCCGACGAGATGGCACACGGTCACCGGCTCGCCTGCCGCCTCTCAAGCTGGCGCATTGCAAAGCGCCAACGAGAAATGTCTGAGCAAGGGAATGCACGCCTGCGAACGAAGTGGATGTACGAGGTACTAGAGCGCTTCAGCATGAGCTAGCATCTTGGGACACCCGAATTCGGCCCGCTCTTGCGGTGCCAACCGGAGGCTGGCGCCGCGTCACAGGTGTTCGGAGATCGCTACCTAGACAGCGCGTAGAACGCCCGTTTTCGGATGGCAGTTGATGTATTCGAAATACTGCGCTGAGGCGTCGAATACCGAGACCTCGTGATAAAGCGTCAGCTCTTTGAATTTCTTGGCGAGCCGGTTGAACGTCACGAAAATCTGCAGATGGGTGTGGTGCGATTCCGCCCATAGCTCGAGATGGCGAAGCGACCGCCAGAGACTATAACCGAAGCCCTTCTCCAGCGGATTGCCACTCTCGTCCATGTGATAAACGTAACGATTGCAATAGCAGCCGGCCTCGAGGCCGTCATCGCGTAGGTAATCCATGCCCTCGAGCAGCACCGGCTGGATATCTTCGAACCAGGTTCGCCGCTCTTCGCCTTCCGTCTTGCTCCAATCCTCACCAGAGCGGATGAGCGCCACGTTTTCATGACCGGAGACGACCACGCGTCCGCCAAGCGAGGGCGTTCCCGTCTTCACGGCGAGTTCGCCTGATGGATCCATGGGATCGGTCTGCGAGAGAGGCAGACGGTCGCGCATCGAACCCCAATAGCCGTGCTCCAAGATGGGATCGCTCATGCCACCCATCAAAATGCTGACACCCTCGAGCGGCCCGTGCTCGTGGGTGAAGATCGTCTCGAATTGCTCCATGCGCGGGCGCAGTACTTCGCGGAAATAGCCGACGCCTTCCTTGAGGCGGTCGTCCGATGCCCACCAGTCTGCGATGGCAGAGCTGTCCTTCCACCTGTCATACGCGGCCGGATCGGTCCAATAAGCGACGGCGATCAGATTGAGATAACCCTGGCCATCCGTGAACTGAACGAGATCGTAACGCGCCGGACCGTCAGACCGCTTGAAGCTCTGCAAGATCTTTTGAAAATCTGCGCACGCCGGCCCTTTCATGTCGTCGCCTTTGGACTGAACGCCAAGGTAAGCCATCGTCAGGTTCTCGATCGATTCCGCGCCGCGCGCCGAATACATTGAAACCGGTGGATTCCATTTATCGCTGACCCGGCGCGAGCGAGTGCGCGGGCATCTCAGATGACTAGGAATTGACGAGTCCAAAGGCATGAATTCCTCCCAACTTTATTATTGGCCAAGAACTGTCTGCGATATAGCTATGAAACTATATAGCGTTCAACGGCAAGCACGGGGCTCGAACTTGATCAAGGAAAGCGGGGCGTAAGACTAAGCCTACACCTACACTCCCAAAGCTGATCCACGAACGGGAGGTGAAAGGTGCCTAAGCCTGCGAGGACTAGCCAGGGCACGGTGCCCCCATCGGCCGGGCAAAATACCCGGCACTTCGTCTGTCAGTGAAACCAGCGATCACCAGGACGCCGGAGCCACCTCATCATCACGTTGCGGCACGTTTGATTGAAGTCCGTTGCCAGGTAATCGACAAAGGCACGACCCTTCTTCGGGATGAACTGCCCTGTTGAAATCAAGCTCTGTGTAGATGCCGCCCACGCCTTTGACTTCGCCCCCCAATTAGAGCCGCGCATTTTCTGAATATTTTATGCAGTTTCCATCACCTCGGCGCACACAAACGCGACGCAACCCTTCGCCATTTTCACTGGTTCACACAAAAACTAGAGTGGAATGGAGGTTGCTTGCGATGCAAGAGCTCAGTACCGAAATGCGGGCATGCGCCGACCTTTGCCAGATCTGCGCGACCACTTGCTTCAACGAAGCCATGAACCATTGCCTTGAATCGGGAGGACAACACACCGAGCCCGATCATTTCCGATTGATGGTCGCTTGTTCGGAAATCTGCAACGCATCTGCTGCGATATTGTTGACTGGAATTCCCGAGCACGTCTTCGTATGCAGCGTCTGCGCACAAATCTGCCGCGCCTGTGCCGAGAGCTGCGAAAAAGTCGGCGACATGCAGGATTGTGTAGATGCCTGCAGTACCTGCGCTGACAGCTGCGAAGCGATGAGCGCGACACTGCAAAAGGCAGCGTAGGAAGTATATTCCTGGCGATGTCTGAAGGCGAAACACGGTTTCAACCAGCACGTCAGGCGGGGAACCTAAGGCCGAGCAATAGCGTTTCATCCATGGTTTTGCGAGGGTAACGATGAAGTCGTTTGTAGCAGGGCTGTCCGCATTGTTCATATCTTTCATGGCACTGAGCGCTTATTCGCTTAACGCCGATTTGCAGTCGCCTTCCGTGAATGCTGTCGTGGCCCCGAGCAATGCCGATGCCGCCATGACTCCCGATTCAGGCACGTCCGGTGTCGGCTACGCGCCATAATTTTTCGGAAATTGCTGATATTTTCCGAGCGTCGAACTAGGCCGTCCGTCTCCTGGAACAAATCGCCTCCATCCCGCGTCTCACAGGTAAGAGAGTGGAGGAAGCGATGCGTGAGAGTAGCAGTCCGCCAACACGTGGCGACATGGCATGGTTGGAGTATTGCTGCGAAGAAGCGCTCGACGCCTATACCCTCGATGACGCGTTGATGTGGCACAAGGAGATCGCGACCGAACTGACACGAAGGATCGCACTCGTTTCGGAAGCAAATTGGCCGACGGATATAAAAACGCGAACGCTGTTCGATATTATGCATCGGCGCGCCATACACAGCGCCTGCATCCATCATGCAGAAGCTGCTCTGCGCCGAAATGAAAACATTAAATGGAAGGCGTGACCGCGCTCTGATGTCCGGCAATCAAGACGCTGGCCTGAAGGCGATCCGGGCATAGCCGACCGTGTCGCCTGCACGGAACTTCCGGGCGCCGAGGCTCACGGCAGCTTCATCGAACTTCTCGAGAAAATTGGCGGCCGGCAACGGCTGCACATCCTTCGCCCCACACCAGCAAAAATATTCCGCCCAAAGCACATTTGGCGACAGCCAACTTTCAGGATCGGACCGCAGCCGCTCAAGCGCGAAGATCCCGACCCGCCAGGAAATATCGTCGACATGGGTCGTCGGCGACGTGACACGGTGCAGCGCTTGTCGGATCATTCTTGGGCCTCCTCATGCTTGCGAGGCGCATAGGCTTCCTGCAAAAACCCGTCGCAAAAGGGGCGGCAGGTCTCGCCGCGCCATCTTTACGGTGGACGATATGTTGAAAACGCCGGTCAGTTCGCAATCCGCATGTGGAAAAATCCGGCCGTCAAAATTGCTATCCGTGAGCGGCCTTTTTCTTGAAGAACTGAACCTGCTTTTCGCACTTCTGAGCGCCGGCTTTGCTCTTATAGGTTCCGAGATTTTTGCCCTTCTTCGAGACCAGGCGGTAGCCCGATTTCACTTTTCGAATGGTCATGAAGCGTACTCCCGCATCCATTTAGGGAGAACGCGCGGCCCATGCTTTCGTTGCAACAACCGCTTCCCCAGTCCGCGAAGGACCCCCGCTCAAGTCTTCGCCATTCCCGTCGTGATTTTCAGCGACTGGAGTTCTTCGGACCTGAAAATATAAAGGCGTTCCTTCGGCGTCTGCATACCCTTGATCCAGCTCTCCGGATCGACACCCATGCTGACGAGATATTCGACGCAACGCGCCGAAATCTGCTGCGCAGCCGAAATGCCGTCGCCCCAGGATTCGGTCCCTTTCGCTATCGCCGAAACCTGATGGACACCAATCAAGGCACGTTTTCCAGCCAAGCGGTGAACGCCTCCGGCAAACGCCAGCGGACATGAGGAAGCGCAATATCCGCCATTGGCAACCATCGTATCGAAACCGCGCTTGCGCACGGAGCGGCCCATGCTTATCGCATCGGGAACAGACCCGCCCGGCGAGAGAAACCAGATCTTCTTCGCGTTTCGCCCATCGTGATCGAGAAACTTTTCGAAATCGGCAGCGCTTCCCGGCTCAATTCTTCCGATCGCCGAAACGTCGCCGTTGGATCCGAGGTAAAATGACATCCGGTTCGCGATCATCTCCGGCGTCGGCTTCTCCGCAAGGCCCGGCATTCTCGGACTTTCGGTTCCGGAGATCACGGGCATGGCTTTCGGAAAATACGGACGTTCCTGATCGGTCCGCGATGGTGGCTGAATGACAACGCGCGTAACCTGTTCTCCGCCCTCATCCCAAGCCCGGCTCATTCCCTCGCGAAAATCCAACGCCAGGATGCTTCCGCTTGCCGTCAGGAGAAGCAGAAAGATCATTCGAATGATCGAGCCCTCGATACCACCCTCTCTTCCCGGAGACATGGATTGGTCGGCCATGGGCGTCAGCGGGTGAACCCGATAACAGGATTGATGGAGGCGACGTTTCCTGGCGGCCTATCGGGTCCACTGGCAACCGGCATTTCCGCCGCAGCGGATTTTTCATCGACAGAGGACGCCATCGCCATTGCTGGCCGTGCCTCCATCGCGTGCAGATTATTGTAGATCTTGAGTGCGCGCATCATTTCACCAGCAGTCACTCCATCTTCGTCACGCGCAACGCCTTCTTCCCTGCGTATCGCCTCGAAGACGATCGAATGGATGAAAATCAACACAGCCGGCATGAGATCGAGCGAGATGGCACCGGCCCAACTCGGCAAAAAGTCGGTGCCGTATTGAATCACGGCTTCGGCTCTCGACAAAGGCACAAACCTGATGGGCTTCGCCTCGGGTCGCGAGAGGATCTCGCCCGCCGCAGCCGACAATGCCTGCGATTGAGCTTTGATCGACTGCTCGACCTTCCCGACGACTTGGTTCTGCCGGTCCACCAGGCTCGCTGTCCGTCCATCAGCCGCCGGCGCAATGAAGCTTTTCGACAGAGCGTCGGCCGTTCGCTTCACCGCCGGAGCGATCGACGTCCGCTGCAGGTCGGCAATGATGCCGGTCAGGGTTACGGTCTCGGCGGCAAAATCGTTCGTGCGGTCCTCGATCGGACCCGTTCCCGACGTGAGCTGACGCATTTTCTCGAGCGTGCTGCTGCCCGATTCAAAGAGCGTCTTTATCCGGTCCCGCGATGCCTCTATTTCACCCGCAAGCGCATCGAGTTGTGTCGACATTTGCGCGGTCAGTTGAACCACAGTTCCGCTGCCCGAGGTGCCGGTGAGCGCACCCGATTGACGCTCTTGACCGGAAAGGATCAAAAACCGCTTCGCTGCGATCTGAACATCCGGCAGAAGCCCCTGCGCCGCGAGCGCATTGCCATGCGCCATATCCAAGCTTTGCTGATATTGGTCGGTTGCACTCGCCATATGCTGTTCGAGCGCGGCAGACCCCGCCAACGCAGCCGCATTGAGCCAAGCCGACATTGCAACGATCATCACGCTGCCGATGAACATGGCGACATACATCAGCCGCCGCGACGATGCCTGCCGCACGTGCGGAAGAAATCGCATCAAATACGTCCAAAATGCAAATATCGCCACGGAAACCGCTGCCGAATAAACGATCGCAGCGAGAAGCACCTCGATCGGAGGGCCTTCGAGCAGACTTCGCACGCCGATGTAAGTATAGATTCCGCTGGCGAGCGCCAGCGTCGCAAGCGTGAACTTTGTCATCACTTCGAGGCGAGCTACGCCACCTCTAAGCACCTGAGACATAAATTCGTCCTTCGACGGCATTTCCGCACTCGGAAGTGTAGAGGCTATCCACGCAGCGTTTAAAGCGGGCTCAATATTTGACCAAAAAATAAGACCAAATCCGATGGCTTCGCGCCGGTGACAGAACCATTGCCCTCCGTCTGGATCGGGGCGCCGTGGCCGGACGTTTATAGGCTGGACAAAATGCGCAGATTTGATTGTCGCTTTTCGATTTGAGGAACAGGTCAGTGTCAGACCCCGTAGTCATCACCATTCCGCACCGCTTGGGAAAGGACGAGGCCATTCGTCGTTTGAAGAGCGGCTTGGCGTCGGTGCATCTTCCGTTCGTCGCAATAGAGCGCGAGATTTGGAATGGTGATCTTTTGGAATTCAGCCTGAGCGGAATGGGGCATAAAGCAAGCGGAACGGTTTTGGTCAGCGACAATGCCGTTCGGCTCGAACTTGTCTTGCCATGGCTTCTGCAGCGCTTCGCGGAACTCGCTGCTAGTGCATTGGCATCACGCGCCAAATTGCTTTTGGAGAAGAAATAGCGGGAATTTCCACTATCAGCCTTGAAGTACGGCGTTCGTGGATAAGATCTGCATACTGTTGAAAACCGAGACTTTCTCTCTTGCACCGAATCGAGGGTCACGCGACGGTCGGGGCCTCTCACCCTCATTGGCAAATTTGGGAGAGACCCCGCACCCCGACAGCAACCCTCGCTCGTCGGGGTGTTTCTTTAATATCTGTGGCAGTCGCAACGCATGCGACCGCCAATTTGAATTTTAGAATTCAATCCAGATACCGTTGCGTCAGTATCCGCGTCCCTCGCGTTCGCGCCAGCGATATCTCCTGGCATCGCTATCCGCCCATCTCCAGTTGTCCGGATAAACGCGCACGCCGAATCCCAAATATCCGAATACGACGGTCTTCGGCTGCCCGCGCCTCAACACGACACCGCATCATCACCGCTGCCAGTTACTCCGACGACTGCGCATCCGCTGGTCTAGATTCGCCCAAATGACCGTAGTGCCCGACAATCAGCGCGAGTCCGGCAATCAGGACCATATGGACGATGATCTTGTGAGTAAGTTGCATATCGAGCCAACACTCCTGCCATACGGAACGCTGCGGCGCACCGGGAAATGCATAACCGAAACAGCACCGGCGCATAATCGCGCGATGCTGTCCAGCATATCGATTGAATGCAGGAAGGCGCTGCGCCTAGTGGGCACGTCTCTGCACGGCGTCAATAAATCGGCCCAGATGCTTCTTTGCTGCACCTTCGATTTGGGCCGAAGAATCGCCTTCGTCACGCAATCTCCTCCGGAGTTTCTGAACCGTGTCGGTTGCACCCGATCGCGCCATATCCAGCGCTCGCTCCAGAGAGCCATGCGAAGAAGCGTTAGATTTCCGATACCGCCAGATCACCGCACCTACCGCGAAGCCGATGGCGCCCGCCGCGAGCAGCGCGACCGTCGGATCACTGAGTATCGATCCATTCTCCTCCCGATCCGAAGCGTCCGTCACTTCGTCATCCAAACGATTCATACCTGCGGATCCCATAGAACTCTCCTTATCAAACTTGCGGAGGAGCCGGTTGCGTTGTGCCTCCCGCATTCTCGGAACGGCTAAACACATAGAGGCCTGCCGCCGCCGCTAGAATGAGCGGCCAATTCTTCGTGGCTGTCCTGAGCATCGCCGGAAGGACGATCGGTGCTGCAGCTGTCACGATACTCATGACCTTCTCGTCTTCCAGAAAAGACAGACCTGCGCTCGGAGGTTCCTCCGCGACGGCTTCTTCGTGCAATTCCGGCGATGGGCCGGATCGCTTTCTGAGCTTGATGATCAGCGCAACGATAAACCCCAACATGACGAATCCGCCGGCGACGATGAGATTGCCGACTTCAGGACCATAGGTGCGGTTGGCGAACGATGAAAAACTCTCCGCGGCGAAGCCAATCGCCACGACAAACGGAATTCCGATCAGCAATCGATTCCCGAGTTCGCCGATTGCGCTCTCTACACTTGCTTCGGCTCTTTTGAATAGGCTTGTGTACACCGGGTAACTCCGAACCTAGGCCTTCCAGATTGCGCCGAGAATGAAGCCGGCCGCGACAGCCACGCCCAGCGTCGTCAGCGGCTGCTCGGCAACGGATTTGTCGACGGCATTCGAGAAATTCTTGGCAACTTTCTGCAAATTGTCGCCGAGTTCGGAGGTTTGTGCAGCCAGCTTGTGGCCCGTGTCATGAGCGCTTGCGACCGCCCGATCCAATGAATCGACGGCTCTCAATCCGGCATCCACGGCTCTGTCCGTTAAATCGTGCGACGCGGAACGAACCTCATCCGCTGTGTCAATTCTTCCCATGGAAACCTCCCGGCATCCTCTTCAGCTTGGCCTTGAACGCCGCGCCTCGAACGATAGTTCCGGAATTGCCCGGCGAACTGCGGGTACGACCCAAACCCATGCCCGTCATAAGGTGAGACAGCTCGTTCAGGCTCGACAGATAGCCATACAGAACTGTGAGCATTTCGCCCCAAAGCGACCGCCAACGGCCATAACTTTGCCGGGACCTTCGAGGCGAACGGACAGGTCAATCAGGCAATGCACACTAAGGAATTAGCGCGCACTCTTCGCGCGTTCGCTGAACTGGCGGAATTCCAGAGGTCCCAGGAATTGTATCATTTTGCCGGCTGGCTCGAGCAGGGCTCGAGCGAAACGATCCTTGCGCGACTGAAACGCTTGAACCCGTCTACGGTTTATCCGTTGCAGTTGAAGGATAGCCTAGAAGCCATGGAACGCGGTTTCAGAAACGCCGGCGCCCCAAAGCAAGCCAACACACTCCGTACCCTCCTCGAGCTGTTCTGTGGCCGTCCCGGAGCGTCCGTCGAGGCCTTCATCGCCGAGATCACAGTCTTGCCGCAGATGGCGAACCACAGCTCCAAGCGCTTTAAATCGGCGGACCTCACGCTGGTAAAAGACATCACGAGCCAGCTCGCCGGTCCGTCCCTCGATACCGAAACGTTTGAAGTCATTCTGGCTAACCTTCGCTCGTCCAAGCTCGTCGGAACCGCGACGCTGACATTGATCGCCAATGGCTACCTCGAAAATAGAAGAGTCTATCGAGACCGGAGAGCGGCTCTCGAAGCCATCGAAAGGCATTTTCGCAGCAAGGCATCCCAGACAGTTCAAACGTGCGAAGTGCTGGGTTGATTTGACAGCCTTGGATCGCACCGATCCGACCAATCTCCTGATCTACGCCAACAACGGGCGCCAAACATCTTGCAGTGGATGGATGACGAATGAACCGAAACTATACAGCCGAAAATAATGCCACCTATTCGAAGATCGCAGAGGTCACGATCTTCTTCTGGATCATGAAGGTGCTGGCAACGACGCTAGGCGAAACCGCCGGCGACTTCATCTCAATGTCTCTCGGCCTCGGATACTACGTTGGCCTCGCGATCACCTTCGGCATACTGAGCATCATTCTGTGGGCGCAGATCGGAAGCAAGGTTTACCAGCCGGCCCTGTTCTGGACAGCGATCATCGCGACGACGACGGCCGGCACCGAAATATCGGACTTCATGGACCGCTCGTTAGGCCTAGGCTATTTCGCTGGTTCGATCATACTGGTGACCGGATTGGCCCTCAGCCTCGCGGTTTGGTACGCTCGCGTCGGCAACTTGCGGGTATATCCCATTGCCGCGCCAAGCGCCGAGATCATGTTCTGGATCGCGGTTCTGTTCTCAAATAGCCTTGGAACAGCTTTCGGCGATTACCTCGTAGACAATGTCGGACTTAGCTTCATTCAAGGCGCGTTGGTAACCGCCGGAATCATTGTTGCCGTAGCCGCGTTGCATTTCTTCACGCGAATGAACGACGTACTTTTGTTTTGGATCGCCTTCGTCTTCACACGCCCGTTCGGCGCAACCTTTGGCGATTTTCTGACGAAGCCAATCGATGCTGGAGGCTTGAGCCTGCCTCGTGAGTATGCTTCGCTTGTGACCTTGGCGCTGCTATTGACAGTCCTTTACGTCTCGCTGCGTTGGTCCGGCCGCAAATCCTCGCCGCGTTCCGAATAACGGCGAGAACCCTTGCAATGCTCACACGCTGATGGAGACGATTTCGCAAACCATATGAAATCGACAGATATTCGCCCAGATCCGGGCCTAATGCTCACGGAGTTTCCACGCCAAAACTTCGATTGGGGCAACTCTTGGCTTTACGTGAAATGACCGCGTCTTCCGCGGCGATTGCCGCTGGCGATCCGCAACGCAGAACCGCGAAAGTGCTTATCTTCGGCGCTTTGCTCGTTGGCATTGTCAGCGCGATTGTCTTCTCCATTTATCCGAATCTCGATCTCGCCGTATCGGAGCGGCTCGTCGACTCCGAACGCCACTTCAGCGGCCGTGAATCACCGTTTTTCGGGACCGCGAGACTGCTTTTCAATATCCTTTTTTACGGTGCTTGTGCCGTTGGGCTGGCAGGCTGCGTCATTACCCTCTCGACAGGACGCCCATGGCTCACGCTATCTTCGAATAAATGGCTGTTTCTCGCCGTCTGCGTCGTGGTCGGTCCGTTGGCGATCGCTAACCTCGGCTTCAAGGACCATTGGGGCCGGGCGCGGCCTTCAACAGTGGTCGAATTCGGAGGTTCGAAGGCCTACACGCCACCGCTGGTGAAATCGCAGGAATGCCCACGAAATTGTTCGTTCTTTTCCGGTGAAGCGTCTTCGATCTTCGTGGTGTGTTTCGCCGCTGCACTCCTGTTTCCGGCAGCCGCGAGCGCTTGGATGGTAACCGGGCTCATCCTCGGAAGCTTATGCGGCTTCGTGCGCATGGCGGAAGGTGGGCACTTTCTCTCCGATGTCATTTTCGCCGGGGTCTTTATGGCGCTCACAGTCGCCGTCATCCAAATGCTGTTCTCGGCAATCTCAGGAAATAGCGAACCGGTCTAAGCGGCAGCCCTCGCCGCTTAACCGGCGCGCCGCGCCTGATCGAACGTGACCTCGACGACCAGCCCGGGCTTGTTGTCCGCCAGCGTGATTTTCGCACTGTGGAGTTCGGCGATCGCGGCAACGAGACTGAGGCCAAGTCCGCTGCCACGCGTCGTCCGGCTCTTTTCCAGACGGTAGAGCCGCCTGAATACCTTTTCTCGCTCCTCCGCCGGAATGCCTGGTCCCGTATCATGAACGCGGACGACGGGGTGTTGCGCGTCGTTGATCACTTCGACCTCGATTTCGGAACCACGCGGGCAATGAACAATTGAGTTCTCAATGAGATTGACAAAGAGCTGATTGAGGAGCCGGCGGTCACCTCGAACGGTCACAGGATCACCGGCCCCGCGTGGCGCGCGCAACCGATGCTGATGCTCCTCCGCTACCGCCTCCAGCGCATCGATGATGTTCGCCAACAGGCCATTCAACTCGACATCCACGAACTTTGCCTTTTGCGCTCCCGCCTCGATCTCGGAAATCCGCAACAGCGCATCGAAGGTATCGGCGATATTGTCGATTTCACAGATCGATTGATCAACCGCCGCTTTGTAGGTGTCGATATTCGATGTGTCCGACCTCACGGTTTCAAGCTTCTGCCGCATCCGGCTTATAGGCGTCCGGAGATCGTGCGCGATATCGACCGAGACCTGCTTCAGGTTGCCGATCAGCCTCTGCAATCGATCGAGCGTGACGTTGATAAGCGCCGCAACATGATCGATGTCATCGGCGGCGGCATTCCTCGGGATACGCCGATGGAAATCGCCCGAGGCAACGGCGTCGAGCACGTGTTCCATCTCCTCGACGCGCCGCTGCGCTTTGAGACCGAGGAGATACCCACCGGCAAGCGCGCAAATAACGGATAATGCAATACCCCACAACAGTCCCGTGAGAAGCAGCCTTTGCGCATCCTTGATGTCGCCGTTGCCGTCTCCGACGAACAGGTAGCCGCCTTTTACCGGCGTCCAGGTTCCGATGACGGCATCGCTCGCTCGTGATGACGACCATTGCCCGATGAGCTTTAAGTCATTCCACGGGATCGTTCGCCAACCTTCAAACCGATCCAACGAACTGACGTTGCCGGCAACGTATTTTCCGTCGGCGTCCGTCAAAAGGTAGATATCTTCATCCGACTGGGCAACGAAAGCATGCCGCGCGACGGCCGCCGAAAGCTCGCGAAATCCATCGCTCTCGTCCGCCTGCACGTCGGCGAGCGTCGCGCGAACCTCATCGGTGTGCGCCTTCAAATGCTGGCCGAGCTGTTCGCTGATAACGAAATATAAAATCGCGAAAATGAGGACGTTCGTCAGCGTGATGACGACAGCGACGAAGCCCGCCAGACGAAATGCCGTTCTCTGCGTTAATTTATGCAGGCTGGTCAATGATGTAACCCAAGCCTCTCACCGTGCGAATAAGAGGCGTGTCCCCCGGCCGGTCGATTTTCAACCGCAAACGGCTGACGTTCGTTTGAACGATCGAAGTCTTGGTATCCGTCTCCAATCCCCACATCTGATCGAGAATCATCGACCGCGTGACGACACGTCCGCGGTTCTTGATGAGGATTTCAAGCATTCGGAATTCACGCGGCTGCAAATGTATGACATCTCCACCACGCCGCACTTCGTGTTTGACGAGATTGACCTCGAGATCGTCGATCCTAAAGAGGAAATCCTGCTTCGGGCTTGGTGGCCGCCGCCCAAGCGCCGTCACGCGTGCGAGAAGTTCTCCGAGCGCGAACGGCTTGACGAGGTAGTCGTCGGCGCCGCTTGCAAGACCCTCGATACGGTCTTCGATCCCGCCGACGGCCGTGAGGACAAGGATGCCGGAAGTGACATCTGCCTGCCGGAGGCTCCGCACGACGCTCAGACCGTCGAGGTGGGGAAGCATGCGATCGATGACCAGCACGTCAAAGGCCCCAACCACCGCTTTTTTCAAGCCATCCACGCCATCGAAAGCCACGTCGACTTGATGCCCGTCCAGCGTCAAGCTGTCAGTGATCAGCCTCGCTGTCTCGGTGTCGTCTTCAATAAGTAAAATCCGCATTACATCTTCGTATTTGCGAGCGGCCTGACGATTAAGCCGTTTTCGATCATTTGGCGTCGAACTCGTTGCGGGGAGTGACGGAATTGCGGCCGAACTGTCACCGTTATGTATGTTAGGCCGGCCGCTCCGGTCCCGGCTGACCGGGAAACATTACAAGATTGGAAGTCGGCTGCCCAAAACAAAACGCCGACACGCCTAATCGTGGGCCCGGGATGGGAGCACGGGTTTTGGCAGTCAAAGAAAGTCAGACTCTCGTTCTGAGGGTCCTCGCAAGCTCGGCTGTCGTTCTCACGTTAACCGCCACGGCAAGCCGCAGCTCGCCTGTCTGTGTACGCTGCAAGGGCTCCGATGCGGCGCAGCTCTGTGTCGTCGACAATTCGGAAAAGGTCGAATCCGCTCCCTTCGGCCACATCCTCGTCGAGCGAGCCTGCCTGAAGGCACTCAAATCCAAAGGCCTCGGTCACTGTCGGGTCGCGAGCGACGAGGCCTGCAAAAACGCCCCCGCGAGCCATGCCAGTCTCGAAGAGGCCAAGGCAGCGTTGCTGGAGCAAGCACCGAGCGAGCCTTTAAAGCCCACTGCGCCGCCCTCCGAACCCGCCAATCCGCCGCCACTCAAGGAGGCCAAGACGTCCAGCAACGGCGTATCGAACGCATGGATGCATATCAAATCATTCTTGGGATGGGATTGATCCTCGGCGTACCGGTCATGAGTTAACGCGGGCTCCCTCTCGGACCGACGAAAGCCGCGGCGACAAAACCGTCGCTGCTCCCGCCTCTTCCCGATATGCAGACGGGATGACCACAGATGGCGAATTCGAAATCTTCCTTGCAACCTCTCCCGGCTTCGAACCCGTGCTTTGCAAAGAGGCCGAGGCACACGGCTTCAAACAACCGAAAGTCATCACGGGCGGTGTGACGGTAAGGGGCGGCTGGTCCGAGGTCTGGCGCGCAAACCTCGAGCTTCGTGGCGCCGGCCGCGTTCTCGCCCGCATCGGCGAATTCCGCGCCATGCATCTTGCTCAGCTCGACAAACGCGCCCGCCGCCTCGTCTGGAGCGACGTCCTGCGCCCCGATGTGGCCTTCCGCGTCCAGGCGTCCTGCAAAGGGTCGCGCATCTATCATTCGGGCGCCGCAGCGCAACGCATCGAAAAAGCGATCCGCGAGGAATTGGGCGCGCCGCTTTCGGCCGACGCTGAAGTCATCATCAAAGCCCGCATTGACGACGATCTCTGCACCATCGCCGTCGATACCTCAGGCGAGTCCCTGCATAAGCGCGGCCATAAGGAAGCCGTCAACAAGGCGCCGATGCGGGAAACGCTAGCTTCGCTTTTCCTGCGCCAATGCGGATACGTTGGAACCGAGCCCGTCGTCGATCCCATGTGCGGATCCGGAACCTTCATCATTGAAGCAGCAGAAATCGCGGCCGGGTTGATGCCCGGACGCTCGCGACGCTTTGCCTTCGAGCAATTGGCGACCTTCGACGAAGCAGCTTGGAAGAGTCTCAAGGCCGTAGCCAATGTGAGGAAACTCGCGTTCCGGTTTTTCGGCAGCGACCTCGACGCGGGAGCGATCCGCATGAGCCATGCCAATGCGGAGCGCGCCGGTGTTTCCGAGATGACAGAGTTTCAGCAACTCGCTGTTACCGAATTGACGGCGCCCAGCGGCCCCCCCGGCCTGGTCATCGTCAATCCTCCCTATGGCGACCGGATCGGCGACAGGGATAACCTCCAACCTTTATATCGTTCGCTGGGACAGACGCTGAGGAGCCGTTTCGGCGGCTGGAGAGTGGGCCTCATCACAAGCGAGGCATCGCTTGCCAAAGCGACCGGTCTGCCGTTCCTGCCGCCCGGCGGGCCTGTCTCGCACGGGGGACTGCGAGTGACGTTATTTCGAACTGAACCATTGAAGTGATGGCAATCGCGAATTGTATGCGCGTTGCGAACATGGCATGGCCTTAAAGGAGCTTGCGCGATGACGGATTACACGCCCCCGAAGATCTGGTCCTGGAACAAGCCGGGCGGTGGCCAGTTCGTCAGCATCAATCGCCCGATTGCGGGTCCGACGCACGATAAGGATTTGCCGGTCGGTCGCCATCCGCTCCAACTCTATTCGCAAGGCACCCCCAACGGCGTAAAGGTCACAATCATGCTCGAAGAGCTGCTGGCGCTCGGGCAGTACGGCGCCGAATACGACGCCTGGCTGATCAATATCTCCGAAGGTGATCAGTTCGGCAGCGGCTTCGTGAAAGTAAATCCCAACTCCAAAATCCCCGCACTGATGGACCGGAGCGGCCCGACGCCGATCCGCGTCTTCGAATCCGGTGCGATCCTTTTGTATCTCGCCGAGAAGTTCGGTAGCGCCTTCCTCCCGGCAGAGGGCGCCTCACGTGCCGAATGTTTGTCCTGGCTGTTCTGGCAGGTCGGCAGCGCGCCCTACCTCGGTGGCGGATTCGGACATTTCTTCGCCTACGCGCCAACGAAGATCGAATACGCAATCGATCGCTTCACAATGGAGACAAAGCGCCAACTCGACGTGCTGGACCGCCGGCTGGCGGAAAGCGAGTACATCGCGGGCGATACCTACACGATTGCCGATATCGCAATCTGGCCCTGGTACGGCCAGCTGGTGCAAGGGTCGCTCTACGGAGCCGGTGAGTTCCTCTCAGTGGAAGACTATAAGAATGTTCGTCGCTGGGCGAGCACGCTCCGCGATCGGCCGGCCGTCAGGCGGGGGCTCATGGTCAACCGCACCTCAGGCGCACCGTCGCGGCAATTGCACGAGCGCCACGACGCCTCTGATTTCGAGACCAAGACGCAGGATAAAGTTCGCGCCGGCGGTTAGCTACGGCTCGGCGGCGCGCGATGTCAGCCACCGAGCGAGATCCACAATTTCGCGATTCTGAGTTTCATGCTGCATGCCGGGATAGGCATGAAATTCGTTCGGTACGCCGAGACGATCGAGTTGCAAATGGGCAGCCTTTCCAGTCGCAAATGGAACGCGCGCGTCGGCCGTTCCATGCCCGATGAAAAGCGATGCGCTCTGCCAGTCCTTTCGCGGGGAAAGTTCGTGCGCATCGAGACCATAAAGCGAGCCGCTGAGCACCGCAGCGCCGCGAAACCTCCCGGGATCTTGCAGAATGGCATGGTAGACGAGCACCGCCCCCTGGCTGAAACCGGCCAGAAAAACTCTTTGCGGATCTGCATCAAACCGCTTGATCGCCGTTTCAACGAGCCTGCCGATGGCGGCAATGCTGAGCCTGATATCCGCGCTCGTCGACCTCCCCTTGCGATACCATCGATAGCCGCTTGCCGCGTCTCCGAATGGTGCGCGCGGCGATACGACGACGAAGCCTTCAGGCAGTTGCGGCCAGAGACCAATCATATCGTTTTCATCGGCGCCGCTGCCATGAAGCAGGACGATCAACGGCGAATGCTCGGATGTTTTCGCCGGCTCATGGACGAGATAGGTGAGCTCAAGATCCGCTGCTTGGGCCCACGGCGTGACAGCCGCGCAAAATATAAGGAGCACGAAGAAAAAAGTCCGGCCAACCGCGCTGCGGGAGATAGACACGATATGATGACTCATTACCCCGAACCCTAAGCGATAGATCCAACGGAATAAACCACATGCGCTGCTTTCCCGCCCGCCGGCTGGTCTGCCTGACCGAAGAAACGGTCGAGACGCTATACCTTCTCGGCGAGCAGAATAGGATCGTCGGTGTTTCGGGGTATGCAGTCCGGCCACCGCAAGTCCGCCGCGAGAAACCACGCGTATCAGCCTTTACATCGGCGGACATTCCAAAAATCGAGGCGCTGAAGCCCGATCTCGTCCTTGCATTTTCGGACATTCAAGCCGCCATTGCCGCCGATCTCGCGCGCGCGGGCCTGGCTGTCCACATTTTCAATCAGCGTGATATCGCTGGCATCTTCGCAATGATCCGCACCCTGGGCGCACTGATCGGCTGCAGCGATAAAGCCGATGCCCTCGCGAAGTCGTTCGAAGAGCGCATCGAAAATATCCGCTGTGAAACTCGCTCGGCCGTGCACCGCCCGCGCGTCTATTTCGAGGAATGGGATGACCCGTTGATAACGGGCTTGTGCTGGGTCTCCGAACTTATCGAAATTGCGGGCGGCGAGGATATCTTTCCTGAGAAGCGGAGCGAGCCCGCCGCCAGAGATCGCATCGTGGCTGCCGCCGAGGTGGCGGAGCGATCACCGGACATCATTCTCGCGTCCTGGTGCGGCAAAAGGGTAAGACCGGAAAAAATACGCGCACGCGACGGATGGCAGGACGTTCCTGCGGTGAGCAAAAACAGGATCCATGAGATCAAGTCGCCGCTCATTCTGCAGCCTGGACCAGCCGCGCTGACCGATGGTCTTGATGCCATCCGGACAGCAATCAATTCTATCAGCGGCCCGTGACCGCCATCGCGAACAACTCCGCATTGTTCGCTAAGAGGATTTTCATCACAACCAGGGAACAGCCATGGCCTCAGGGCGTATTCTGCTAGGTTGCTCCACGGGGCGCAAAGCCGCAAATAATTGGCTGAGCCATGTCAGATCGAGTTTATGCGTCTTTATTTTATATTGCTTTGATCGTGGCCAGCTCATGGACCGTCGTAACGGTCGGCGAGACACTCGCCCGGGAAGCTCTCGCCCAATTGGCCCTGGCTCCGACGTCTAAGAGCCGGCCGACACGGGTGAATGTTGTACTCGCGTCGCAGAAAAATATCGCTACGCCTGGAAAAGCCGGTAACGTCATTGTCCCGAGCGCGCCAGCGATCTCCGCCGACGAGTTGGCAAAGGCGCTCGACGAAGCCGAGCACAACGACAAGCAGTCCAAAACGATGGGCGCAATTGCGCGGCCGCGCGTCGCTGGCTGGATGCGACGAATTCCGAGACGCGCCATCCCCGAAGATCAGCCGAGGCGGGCCGTATCGGAAGACTCCTCTGGTCGCATCATCATGCGCGCATTGCGAGCAGAGATGTAGCTTCTATGGCTTGAATGGAATGGTGGGCACCCGGCGGGGGGAAGAGGGGTGGCCGAGTGCCCACGCTCAAAGACCTCAATCCGGGGGGAGGATATGAGGTATACGTACGATATCAGAAATCCGACAGCGAGAAGTTAACAGCGGCGATCCTCGCGCGAAGATTTTCCAAATTAGATCGCGATCGCCGCGCTGAGAAGACAAACACCGTCACCCCGTCGATTGTTGACATTTTCGCTCTTGTATCAGGTTCGGTTCAACGGTGGTGCAACGCACCCATCCGCCGGCTGCGCACGTTCGCCGACGGCCGCGCGTGCGCGAATTCTTTGCGATGGCGCGTCGACAACGCCTGGTCCCATGCGCGCGCCAGGGCGTAAACGAGAACGAACCCGAACGCGTAGAAACTTGCGATGAAGATAATGACGGGAGCCACGTCGCCGGACATAGTCGCCTCCTATTCGCTCTTCCATTAGGTGGCAATTGCGGCATCAACGTTCAAGATGCTCGCGAGCGAGTAATCCGGAAGCAGCCGAAACATCGATCCGATTTCCGCAGTTGTGGAGATCGATACGAGGTCTCTTCTTGCGGCGCCTCAAATCGCATACCTTGAGCGAGAGGGCCGCTCCCATGAACACGAAGCTCCTGTCACTCTTCCAGCGCGAAGCAACTGCTCGTCTCAACGCCGCCGAATATGAGCTCGTCTCATATACGAGGGCGTGCCGGGGCAAGGTCGTCGATCTGCACGAGATGAAACGCATCAGACAGCTCCGCGAGCGGGTGGAGAGTGCGCGAGCTCGCCAGTTAAAATGGACGCGATATCGCTTCCTCGCGGAATCCGGCGTCCTTTAAGGCGAATTGCCGAATAGAACGGCACATACGGCGCATTTTGTCTAAATTGTCACCAAGCGTTCTTTTAGAGCCGGTGTAAAATTTAGCGCGTAACCACCGATTCGCGGTTCCTGAGGGACGGCTGGCGTGACCCTGGTCATCGTCTTCGTCGGCGCAATCTGCAACTATTATTTCGGCGCCATCGGTGCCGTCCTTGGCGCTTTGGTTATAACCTCCGCGCTTTCAAAATCCAGAGCCAACGCAGTTCTTCCGTCACTTATATTGATCGGCGTCTCATGGGCAGCCGGCGGCATCATCGCGAGCAACGCCGGGGCAGTGGCGGGAGTCATATTGGCCACCGCAGTGGCGATATGGTTTGAAGGCGGCGAAAAACGACGCCACCATCGCCCGGCTATCGACAAGCATTGACGCGTGACAGCCCGGGCTTCCCTTTCCTCCCAACGCACTCCCAAAGCCTGCGCCTTCGTTTCACCCGCGCGGATGTTCTCCGACGGACAATGGAATAGGCGCACTTTGCAATGATCGAAACGAGTCCTACATCAAAGACGCCCCGATAGCGCTCTCATCCCCTGCGAGGTATCCATGGAGTACGTCAAGCTCGGTCACACCGGTCTCGAAGTGTCCCGCGTTTGCCTGGGCTGCATGAGCTACGGCCAATCCGACGGCGGCGTCATGAAATGGACCTGGACGTTGAACGAGGAGGACAGTCGCCCGTACATCAAGTCCGCTCTCGAACAAGGCATAAATTTCTTCGACACCGCGAACGTCTATTCACACGGCGAAAGCGAGCGCGTTCTCGGCCGCGCTCTTCGCGATTTTGCCAGGCGAGAGGAAGTCGTCATTGCCACGAAAGTTTATTCGCCAATGCGGCTCGGACCGAATGGCAAGGGCCTTTCGCGCAAGGCCATCATGTCCGAAATCGACGACAGCCTAAGGCGCCTCGGCACCGACTACGTCGATCTCTACATCATCCATCGCTACGACTACGAGACACCGCTCGAGGAAACGCTTGAAGCGCTCGATGAGGTCGTCCGCTCAGGAAAGGCGCTCTATCTCGGCGCATCCTCGATGCACGCCTGGCAGTTCATGAAGGCACTCGGCCTGCAACGCGCCAACGGCTGGGCGCAATTCATATCGATGCAAGACTATTACAACCTGCTCTACCGTGAGGAGGAGCGCGAGATGCTGCCGCTCTGTCAATCCGAGGGCATCGGCGTCACGCCATGGTCGCCCTTGGCACGCGGGCGCTTGGCGCGTCCCTGGCAGGACGAGCCCCAAACGGAGCGCGCCAGGAACGATCCGTTTGCCGATCGGCTCTACGAAAAGTCGAAGCAGTTGGACAAGCCGGTGGTCGATCGCGTTCTTGATGTCGCGAAGGCGCGAGGCGTTTCTCCAGCCCAGATTGCCCTCGCCTGGATGCTGAGCAAACCCGCGGTGACCTCGCCCATCATCGGCGCGACCAAGCCCCATCAGCTCGACGACGCGATAAAGTCCGTTTCGCTCAAGCTGACGAACGAGGAAATTGCCCATCTCGAAGAACCGTATGAGCCGCATCGAGGGCCTGAAGGCTTCGTCTAAACGGCAATAGCACCGAATTGAACCGCTGCACGGCTCGCGCGTTTCCATCCGAGGCGCGATTGAGTCCTGTGGTTCATGCAAAAGCCGGTTGCAAGCGAGAGAATTGAAAGCGGTACGATCGTCGAAACGACGATACCCTCGCGCCTCGATCGTTTGCCGTTTGGACGGTTCCACGTCCTCGTCATCGTCGCGCTCGGCATCACGTGGATTCTCGACGGGCTGGAGGTCACGCTCGTCGGCGCCATAGCGGGAGCTTTGAAGGAAAGCCCGGCGCTACAGTTCACCAACACCGATGTCGGCATAACGAACAGCTCTTATCTTACTGGTGCTGTGCTCGGAGGATTATTCTTCGGCTGGCTGACGGACAGGCTCGGCCGCAAGAAGCTGTTTTTCATCACGCTGACGACCTACATGATCGCGACGCTCGCGACGGCGTTATCGTGGAATCTCTTAAGCTTCTCGCTGTTTCGATTTGTCACCGGAGCCGGCATCGGAGGCGAATATACGGCCGTCAATTCGACGATCCAAGAACTGGTGCCCGCTCGCTATCGCGGCTGGACCGATCTGACGATAAACGGCAGCTTCTGGCTCGGCGCGGCACTCGGCGCACTGGCGTCGGTCGTCCTGCTCGATAGCGCTCTGATACCCAACGATTTGGGATGGAGGCTCACCTTCCTGCTCGGGGGAGGCTTGAGTGCACTCATCTTCCTGCTGCGCCTATGGATCCCCGAAAGCCCGCGCTGGCTCATCACACATGGCATGCCGGAAAGGGCCGACAAGATCGTCGGCGAAATAGAGGCGCGACTTCGACACGAAAATCACGTTCTCGATGATAGCTCAATCACGACGACACGCTTGAAAACGCGAAGCCATACGCCCCTCATGGAGGTCGCGAGATCCATCCTGAAAACGAACCGCGACCGGGCAATCGTCGGGTTCGCGCTGATGACCGCGCAAGCCTATTTCTATAACGCGATCTTCTTCACCTACGCACTCGTACTTTCGTCGTTCTACGGCGTCCGGACCGATAAAATCGGCTGGTATCTTCTCCCCTTCGCAGCCGGAAATTTCCTTGGACCGCTGCTCCTCGGACGGCTCTTCGATATTTGGGGACGCCGCCCGATGTTGATCACGACGTACAGCGTTTCCGCGATCCTGCTCGCCGTCACTGGATATCTGTTTGCAGCCGATCTCGTGTCCGATTCCATGCTGACCGTCGCATGGGTAATCGTGTTTTTCTTCGGATCGGCGGCAGCGAGCGCAGCCTATCTGACAGTCAGCGAGTCCTTCCCGCTCGAGGTTCGAGCGCTTGCCATCTCGCTCTTCTACGCTATTGGCACAGGTGTCGGCGGCGTCATCGGCCCCGCGCTTCTCGGCCATCTTATCGATACTGGATCGCGCTATAGCGTGTTCATGGGCTATCTCATCGGCACGGCGTTGATGCTGATTGCGGCTGGCATCGCCTGGCTGAAAGCGGCCGCCGCCGAACGCAAACCGCTCGAACAAGTCGCGCGCCCTCTGTCCCTCGCCGACGAATAACTTCATCAATGTGCCGCTGAGGCGCCGCCGCGAGACTGCGCTTTTTGCGCAAAAAGCAAGGCGACCGCGGCGATAGCCAGCATGACGGCGATCACGGCAAACGCATCGCTGAAGCCCATGACCAGCGCTTGCCGCTTGACCGTCTTGCCGAGCGCAATGATCGCTTGATGGCGCGCAGCGGCGGCATCGGAAATACCGTGCGCCATGAAGTAGCTCGTCATCTCGTTTATCCGCTGACGAACCTCGTCACGATAGACCGTCACGGACTGCCCAATGATGTTGGAGTGAAACTGCTCTCGCTTCGTAATGATCGTTTCGAGCGCAGCCGTGCCCACGGCGCCCGCCAGATTGCGCAACATGTTGAAAAGACCGGAAGCATTGGCCGCGTCTTTCGGTGCGATGCTCGAGGTCGCGATCGCCGTCAGCGGCGTCAGGATCAGCGCCTGGCCAACCGCGCGCACGATATTCGGCACCAGGAACTGATCGCCGGAATAGTCGAGCGACATGTTGACGTTCATGAAGCAGCTCAGAGCAAAAAGCGCGATGCCCGCCACGCCGATGTAGCGCACGTCGAAGTGTTTCATCAGCAAAGGCACGAACGGAATGATCAGCAGCTGCGGCAAGCCGGTCCACGCAAGCACATTTCCGATCTGCTCGGCGTTGTAGCCCTGCACCTGCCCGAGATACTGCGGCAACACGTAGACCGTTCCAAACAGCGCGAAACCGACGAGCATATTGGCGACGGTGCCGATACCGAAATTCCGGTTCTTCAGCAGCCGGAGATCGACGAGCGGCTTTTGCACTTTAAGCTCGATCCACACGAACGCCGTCAGAAACACAACCGCGATAACGGCTAGCTTCACGATGAAGGACGAGCCGAACCAGTCATCCTTGTTGCCCTCTTCAAGCAGCGTCTGCAGCGCCGAAAGGCCGACTGCCATCGTCACGATGCCGGCCCAATCGCCTTCCTTGAGAAGACCAAGCTGCATCTTTTCCTTCTCGAGCGTGAACCACAGCGCCACGATCATGATCGCGCTCGGGATGGCGTTGATGAAAAAGATCTTCTGCCAGCCGTAGTTCTCGGTCAGATACCCGCCGATCGTCGGGCCGATGGCGGGAGCAAAGGTCACGGCAATGGCGAAAAGCGCCAAGCCCACGGGTTGCTGAGGCTTCGGCAGCTTCGTTACGACCATCGTGAACGCCATCGGAATGAGCACACCACCGGCAAACCCCTGAAGACCGCGCATCGCGATCATGGTGCCGAGATCGTGCGCAAACGCGCACGCCATCGAGAACACGGCAAAGAAAAACGTGCTGACGAGAATGTACCGGCGAAAACCGACGACGCGGCTGAGATATCCAGTCATCGGAATGACAACGATTTCGCCGATGAGATATGACGTCGATATCCACGCGCCGTTGTCTGCGCCAGTACCTATCCCGCCTTCGATATCGAGGAGCGATGCGTTGGTGATCTGGATATTCAGGATCGACATGAAGGCGCCGATCATGCCGGCGACCACGGCGATCCAGGTCGTCAGGCTTGCTTTATCGGCGGCCGCCTTCGGAACATCCGCGCCGGCCGCTGTTTGAACGGTGCTTGCCATTGCTGCTTACTCCACCGCGGAACAATGCCATCGCCATTACTTCGCTGCGATGGACGTTGCGGTTTCATTGGCCTTCTTCGTTTCAATTGTCGGGTAGACCGACATGCCTGGACGAAGCTCGTTCGCCAGCGGATTACCCTTGTCGAGCGTGATCTTCACCGGAATGCGCTGAACGATCTTTGTGAAGTTGCCCGTAGCGTTGTCCGGCGGCAAAAGCGCGAACTGCTGACCGCTCGCAGGCGCCAAGCTATCGACATGGGCCGGAATCTCGATACCAGGAAACATGTCGACCTCAACGGACACAGCCTGCCCCGGGCGAACGTCCGCAAGCTGCGTTTCTTTGTAGTTCGCAACGATGTAAGCGGCAGACGTCGGCACTACCGCCATCAACTGCGTACCGGCCTGAACGAACTGACCAGAACGCAATGTGCGGTTCCCGACGAAACCGTCGACCGGCGACAGAATATTCGTATAGGAAAGATTGAGTTCGGCCTGCCGCTGCACGGCTTCATTACGCGCCTGCGTCGCCTGCGCCTGTGCAAGCTCCGCCTTCAAAATGTCAGTCTGCTTCGTCGCTGTTGCGAGCGCGGCCGTATCACGCGCAATCGCGGCACGCGCCGCTGCTATCCGGGACGTCGCCTGCTGAGCGTTCTGAACGCTGCCGTATCCCGTGTTTGCGAGATGCGAATAGCGCTGATTGTCCTGCTCCGCGAACGTCTCATTGGCGCGATCGGCATCGATGGTCGCCTTGGCGCTGTCGATCACCGACCGTTGCGCGTCGAGCGACGCCTGCTTGTTTGCAACCGCCGCCTTGGACGCGAGAACGTCGGCCTTCACCTGATCGAGAGCGACTTTGAAATCGCGATCGTCGATCCGCGCCAGCACTTGGCCCGCCTTCACCGCCTCGTTGTCGCCAACGAGAACATCCGAGAGATAACCTGATACCTTCGGCGCAATGGTCGTGTTGTCAGCCTGAACGTACGCGTCGTCCGTCGAGACTTGAAAACGCCAAACCGTCCAATACTGCCAGCCGAAGTAAGCAGCAGCAGCCAGAACCGCGAGGCTTGCCCCGGCGATGAGCGCGCCCCGCCCCCTTTTCAGAGCTTGAACAGGCGGCTGCGCCTCGACGTGTCTGTCATCGCCCGCGGGCGCTCTAAAATCTTCGACATTCGATGGCTTCTGCCCTGATGCCGGGACGTAACGTACTGTTTCGACGTCGGAAATCGCCCGATCCGCCGTCAGGGCAGTGGAATGAAGGCCCATGGAACCTGCTCCTCGCAGCCAAACGCGGCCCCTTTGCCGCGACCATTAGGAAATTTGACGCTTTCCAAAATAGGCACTATAAAATGGATGTCAACAGGAATTTGGAAAACGATCATGGGACAAATTAGTACGGCTCCGAAGCGCTGCCGCGGCCGACCACAAATCCGGCCCGACGAGGAGACGCTGCACCTCGTGATCGAGGCCGCCGCCGTGGAGTTCCAGGAAAAGGGCTACGCGGCCACTACGATGGGAAACGTCGCCCTGCGCGCCGGCATCTCGACCAAGACCATGTACCGGCTCATCCCCGCCAAGGCAGATCTCTTCCAGAAGGTCATTGCCGACCGGACGGCGCGCTTCATGCTCGCGGTCGAGCCTTCCGACCTCGATCGCTACGAACTCGCCGATGCCGTCGAGCATTTCCTTATCGCCTTCGGCAACCTGGCACTCAACCGGGAAACGATCGCCATGCTCCGGCTGGTCATAGGCGAAAGGGATCGCTGTCCCGAGCTTGCCGCGACCTTTCACGAGGTCGCCGTGACGCAGACCACGAAAGCCATGACGTTGTGGCTGGAACGCCAGCGCGACCGCGGATTGCTAAAATTTGATGATCCTGTCGCAACGGTCAGCGCACTGCGCGGAATGATGGTGATGGATTTACAGCGCACCGCGATGCTCGGGTTGGCGCCCGCTCCTTCGCCCGAAGAGATCAAGGCAAGAGCCCGGATCTGCGCCAAGCTTTTCCTCGATGGCTGCCGCGCCTGAAACGCGAGAATAAGCCGCGAGAGGAACTTCCGAGCGCGCCGAAAGTAACAACCTATCGTTCCCGATGAGATCGTCCCGCACGGCGCGGCGATTGTTTGCAACGGAGCCGGCCCGACCGCCGCGTTTGAAGCCGACGAGTTTAGCGGCCGTGAGGCTTTCTTCCGCGAAGCCAGGAAAAAGTTATGACCGATGGCTCGCCCTCCCCTCGTTCTCCGCGCCGCGCGCGCGCATTGGCTCCGAGGATGCTCGCAATTGCCGCCATCGCATCGGCAGGAATCCTGGCATGGCACTTCACCAAAACCGATGATAGCTGGACGCGCGTCGCGCACAGTGAGCCGGCAACGAGCACACTCGAAACCACGGACGATGCATTCATCGCCGGCGACGTTACACCCCTTGCCGCCAAGGTCTCAGGCTACATCCGATCGGTGCCGGTCGCTGATTTTCAGGCTGTGAAGAAGGGCGATCTCATCGCCGAAATCGACGCGACCGATTACAATGCCGCGCTCGTTCAGGCCCAAGCGAACGTCGCCTCCGCGCAGGCAAACCTCGAAAATCTCGTCAATCGGAAAGAAGGCCAGCAAAGCCTTCTGCGCCAGGCTCGGGCCACGGTGGACGCAGCTGAGGCCGATCTCGATCGCTACACCCTCGAAGCCAAGCGCCAGCACGATCTGCTGAAATCGAGTGATATCGGTACGACGCAACGCGTCGAGCAAGCTGACAGCAACGCACGACGAAGCACGGCTCAGTTGGCTCTCAGCAAAGCCCAGCTCGATCAGCAAAAAACCGCTCTCGCGAGCCTCGATCCCGCTGAGGTGCAGTTCGAAGCCCAGCTGCGCGCTGCCAAAGCCGTGTCGGACCTCGCGCAGAACAACGTGACCAGCACGCGCATCCTGTCGCCCGTGGACGGCATCGTCGGCCAGCGTCAGGTCCGTCCCGGGCAATTCGTCGGCGTAGGTGCCCCGATCATCACCGTCGTATCGCTTCCCAATGTTTGGGTCATCGCGAATTTCAAGGAAACCCAGATGACGAATGTGCGGACCGGACAAACAGCGCGCGTCAAGGTCGACGCCTTTCCAGATCTGAAGGTGACAGGCCATGTCGAGAGTTGGGCGCCGGGGACTGCGGGCATTTTCGCGTCGCAGTCTTTCGATCCGAATGCGGCGTCGGGAAATTTCACGAAAGTCGCCCAGCGGGTCCCGGTGAAGATCGTCCTCGATCAAAACCCGGCGTTCGGCACTCTCGTTCGGCCTGGAATGTCGGTCGAAGCGACGATCGATACGGGAAGCGGCCCTGCCGGCGCGGGCTCAACGGCCTCAACCAGATAGCGCGGCACCTAGCACGCCGAAAAACGCTGCCGGACGTTGCATTTCCGCGAAGTTATTCCCCCGAAGAAGCCTGTTCTTGCCCTCGGCCGCGGCCGAATGCTACAGACCTATCTCGCTTTGAGTTTTAGAGCGTAACAACATCAATCATTTAGCCTCCGGCAAGATAACTTCGGCGAGACTCGTGGCATCGCGACGAGCTGTCTCGACCGCGGCGGCGACGACGGAAATGAAACAATGACCGCGCCCAAGATCAAGCTTCACAAAAGTGATTTACCTGCCGGCCTGACGTTTCCGAATGGCGTTGCGATCGACACCGAGACGCTCGGATTGAACCCCCATCGCGATCGCCTGTGCTTGGTGCAGCTCTCAGGTGGCGACGGCACGGCCCATCTCGTGAAGTTCGACGGTAAGAACTATGACGCGCCGCGTCTCAAAGCCCTTCTGACCGATCCGAAAGTTCTCAAGATTTTTCATTTCGCCCGCTTCGATATCGCCGTGCTTGAGCAGTACCTCGGGGTTGCAACCACACCCATTTATTGCACCAAGATTGCCTCGAAGCTTTCCCGCACTTACACCGACCGCCACGGCCTGAAAGACCTCGTCGGCGAACTGCTTGGAATAGAGCTTTCGAAGCAGCAGCAAAGCAGTGACTGGGGCGCCTCTGAGCTTTCTGATAGCCAAAAGGCCTATGCGGCGAATGACGTTCTGCATCTTCACGAGGTTAAGAAGAAGCTCGATATGATGCTCGCGAGAGAAGGCCGGCAGGATTTGGCTGAAAAGGCCTTCGGTTTCTTACCCACGCGTGCCCGCCTCGACCTCGCCGGGTTCGAGGAAGACGATATATTCGCGCACTGACCCCGGCCGCGGCTAAGCGCCAGAGCCGGAGCATAAGGTCCCAAAGTCTCCCCAATTACCGGCGAGATTAGGGACCTTGGGGGGAATTTAATGGCCACTGCGGTTGTCACATCGAGTAATACGGCTGTCGCGGGTAGCCCTGCGCGCGCCACGGGCAACAGCATCGTTATTGCCGGCGATCGCACGCAAAGCCGGATGGCCGCCCATCGCCATTCCCAGCGCGTCCGGATTCTGAAAATCGCGCTGCCGCTCGCCGCCGTCGCGACGGTCGCGATTTCAACCATGAACATTCTCGGCAACGCCGGAATCGGACCGTCGCTCCCGCCGATGGAAGTTCCGCAGATCGTTGCCGACAATCTCAAGATGCACAATCCGCATTACGAAGGCTTCAACGCCGACGGCGGCCGCTATTGGGTGAAGGCCGAAACCGCGCAACAGGATTTGAAGTCACTCACAGCCATTCATCTGCAAGGCATCACCGGCGAGCTGACGGATGCCAAAAAGCAGAAGACGAACCTCGTCGCGGCCCGCGGACTCTTCGACAACAATACAAACGTCCTGGAGCTTTACGACTCAATCGACGTGACGGGCGACGGAGGACTGACCGCGAAGCTGACGCGTGCGACGATCAGGACGAAGGAAAACATCATCACGTCCGATCAGCCATCGACGATATTGATGGGCGCGGGACAAATCACGTCCAACCAACTGACCATCCGTCAAAAGGCGAAAGAATATACGTTCGTCGATAACGTGCGGACACATATGAAGCCGAAGGAAGCTCCGTCCGCCGCCGGCGATCAATCGGCTGATCAAGCGCTTCCCTTCGGAAAGCCCGGAGAGCCTGTCGATGTCGAAGCCAATCGGCTCGACATCGACGACGTCAAGAAAACCGCATTCTATACGGGCAAAGTCGTCGCGACCCAGGCAGGGGCCACCATGACCGCACCCGAGATGACCGTCACTTATGAAGGCTCGGTCGCTCCCGAAGGCGGCAATGCCACGAAGTCCGTTCCGCAGGACGCCGGCGGCCAGGGCACGAAGGTCAAGCAAATTCTCGCGACAGAAACCGTCGTACTCGAGCAGCCGAACGGCCAGACCGCGACCAGCCACACGGCCCTGTTCGATACGATTTCGAACACCGCCGTTCTCGAAGGCGATGTCGTGCTCACTCAAGGCGACGACAAGAAAGCCGTGGGCGATCGTGTCGATTACGATCAGACGGCGCAGACGATGGTTTTAACCGGTACCGTCGTCGTAACGCAGGGACCGAACGTGCTCCGCGGGCGCCGCCTGACCTATCACCGCACGACGAGCAAGATGCAGCTGACGTCGCCGGCGGATCCGAGTACCGGAATAGGTGCGGGACGGATCACGGCGCATTTCATGCGGCCGTCGGCGAAGGCGGGTTCCCAACCGGCCGACGACGATCAGGATAGCGGTGGCGGTATCTCGTTCGGTGCGGCTTTCAAAACCGATCCGAATTCGCCCTATGACGTCGTTGCCGAAAAACTCGACGTCGATGACGTGGCAAAGACCGCCTTGTTCACAGGCAACGTCTCGGCCGTGCAGGGCAACATCTCGATGCGATCGCAGGAGCTGACCGCGTTCTACACCGGCAATGCCGGGATCGGGTCTTCCGATGGCGCTGCAGCGGCTGCCGGCACGCCCGCGTCGTTGACGCACCTGACCGCCCGCAAGAAAGTCGTCGTGACCGCCAAGGATGGGCAGACGGCTACCGGCGATTGGGCTGAGGTCGACGTCAAGAAAAACCTGACGACGCTCGGCGGCGCCGTCGTGCTGACCCAGGGCAAGAATATCGTGAACGGAACAAGACTGGTGATCGACATGAACACTGGCGAGGCCACGATCAAGACCGAGCCGACGGCAACGAGCGGAACGGTGATGACGAGCCGCGAGAGCGGCGGCAATGGCGAGGTCTTCAAGGCCGAACGTCCGAGCGCTGTCTTTTATCCCGGTCAGTTGAAGAAATCGAAGATCCAGGCAGATAGCTGGCAGGTCCGTACGTCGCCTTGACCTTGCGAACGGCATAGCGGCATTTGAAGCGGCGGCAATAGGGCACGAAGGGCTGCGAGGTATCGGGTGTTTAAGGCTTTACCAATTCGCCTCAGATCGAAGTCGAATGGTGCAGGCGCCAATGGCGCGAGCGGGCACACCAACGGCGTGAGCGCACTCCAGGCACCTTCCTCCGACGACCCGCACGCCATCGGCGCCGATGGCTGGCTCACGGCGTTCGACGTCAAGAAGTCATACCGCAAGCGGATGGTCGTCAAGGGCGTGAACCTGGCGGTCGGCCGGGGCGAATCCGTTGGCCTTCTGGGTCCGAACGGTGCCGGTAAGACGACTGTTTTCTACATGATCACTGGCCTCGTCGCCGCCGACGAGGGTCGCATCACGATCGACGGCGAGGACGTCACCAAGCTGCCGATGTATCAGCGCGCCCGCCTCGGCGTCGGATATCTTCCTCAGGAGGCCTCGATCTTCCGCGGCTTGACGGTCGAGCAAAACATCATGGCCGTCCTCGAATTGATCGAGCCGGACCGTAAGGCGCGCAAAGAGCAACTGGACAGCTTGCTCGAGGAATTTTCCATCACACGGCTCAGAAAATCGGCAGCGATGGCGCTTTCGGGCGGTGAACGTCGTCGCTGCGAAATCGCCCGCGCGCTGGCCTCGCGTCCTTCGTTCATGTTGCTGGACGAACCGTTCGCCGGCATCGACCCCATAGCCGTCGGAGACATCCAGCAGTTGGTTCGCCACTTGACCGAACGCGGTATTGGTGTGTTGATCACAGACCATAACGTTCGCGAAACATTAAGCCTGATCGATCGCGCATATATTATTTATGATGGTCAAGTTCTGACACAGGGCAAGCCTTCTGAAATCATATCGAATGAAGATGTGCGGCGAGTCTACCTTGGCGATATGTTCGTTAACGCGCGTTGAGTATATGTCGCTCCGAATTTACGGAAACGGAGCAGCGGGTTAGCGCATGGCGCTTTCAGCAAAATTAGAGCTGAGACAAGGCCAGCAGCTGGTAATGACGCCACAGCTGCAGCAGGCGATCCGTCTCCTGCAGCTCTCCAATCTCGAACTCACCGAATTCGTCGACTCCGAGCTCGAACGCAACCCGCTCCTCGAGCGCGACGACAATGCGAACGCTAAGACTGCCGACGAGCCGATCGTTGAACGAGCAGAGGAAAGCGCCGCCGACGACCGCTGGCTCGATCTGCGCGAGCCCGTCAACGACCATACCGGCGGCCTTGATGTCGACTTTGGCAACGTCTTCCAGGAGCCGGGAACGGGCGAGCCCGGCTCCGGCGCGACCTCGGCTGCAACATCAGGATTGAGCTGGGCCAACGTCTCCCAGCGCATGCACAATGGCGGCGACGGCGACAACGACCTCGAGGATTTCGTCGCCAATCAGATTTCACTCCGGGACCACTTGAGCAGTCAGCTGCCGCTGACCGTTAGCGACCCCGTTGAGCGGCTGATTGGCCAGTACTTGATCGATCTCGTCGACGAGGCCGGCTATATCCCCGCGAACCTTGAAACGCTCGCTCAGCGTCTCGGTGCGCCGCTCGAATTGGTCGAAAGCGTGCTCGGCAAGCTTCAGACCTTCGATCCGCCTGGTATCTTTGCCCGGTCGCTGGCCGAATGCCTCGCGCTCCAGCTCAAGGAGCAAAATCGCTACGATCCCCTGATGGCACAGCTTTTGGCGCACCTGGACCTGCTCGCCAGCCGCAACATTCCGGCGCTGAAGCGGGCAATCGGCATCGATATGGACGAGCTTGCCGATATGATCCGCGAGATCAAACGGCTCAATCCCAAGCCGGGCCTGAAGTTTGGCTCCGTTCAGCTTCAGCCGGTGGTGCCGGACGTTATCGTCCGCGCCGCCTCGGACGGTGGATGGCACGTCGAGCTGAATAGCGACACTCTGCCACGCGTTCTGGTCAATCGCACCTACTACACGCGCATCGCCAAGTCCGCGGCCAACGAGCGCGACAAGGGCTACATCTTCGATTGCCTGCAGACGGCCAATTGGCTCGTTAAGAGTTTAGATCAGCGAGCGCGCACGATCCTGAAGGTCGCCGAACAGATCGTGCGCCAGCAGGACAGCTTCTTCATGTACGGCGTGCAGTATCTGCGTCCGCTCAATCTCAAAGTAATTGCCGACGCGATCTCGATGCACGAGTCGACTGTGTCGCGCGTCACCTCGAACAAGTACATCGCGACGCCAAGGGGAATATTCGAGCTTAAGTATTTCTTCACCTCCGCGATCGCCTCTGCCGCCGATGGGGAAGCGCACTCCTCGGAAGCTGTCCGCCATCGGATCAAGCAGCTGATCGACGCGGAAAGCGCCGGCGATGTTTTGTCCGACGATCAGCTCGTGGACCGCCTGAAAAGCGAAGGCATCGAGATTGCCCGCCGCACGGTCGCAAAGTATCGAGAGGCGATGCGCATACCCTCTTCGGTACAACGCCGACGCGACAAGAAACTGGTTGAACGTCTCGGCGACTTTGCATGATTCTCAGAACATAACCCGCTGAGAAAAAAGAGACTTTCAGTTACATTCTTAGCCGAAAGCGTGATTTGACAGGGCACATGGGGGGGCCTAACGATTATACTGTGAGAGGCTGGGTTGAGTGTCGGTCACACGTTCCCAAGGCTTCAAAAAAGGCAGCTCGGAGCCTATGAGCACATTGCGCTCGACAACGGCAAACGCAGCCTCGGTAAGTGCAGAACAGGCATTTTCATGACCATTCAAATCACTGGTAAAAACATCGAAGTCGGCGACGCTTTCCAAAGCTACGCCGGCGACAAGATCCGGGGCATCCTCCAAAAGTTTCTTCCGCGCGAAGTGAACGGCCACATCCGGCTCGAACGCGAGCGCGAGGTGTTTAAGACGTCCTGCACGGTCCATGTTGCAGGCGGTCTTCTGCTCGAGGCCCACGGCGAAGGTGGCGACGCGTACAGCTCCGTCGATTCCGCCGCACACCGGCTGGAGACGCGCGTGAAGCGCTATAGGAGCCGCATTAAGCATCACACCTCGCCGGCTGCAGCTGCACGTCGCAAGGTCGACATCGAAGCACGCGATTATATCGTGAGCCTAGGCGACGACGACGAGCCCGAGCAGGACGAGGCGAATCCGCTTATTATTGCCGAGGGCCAGCGGAACATCGGCCATATGACGGTTAGTGAAGCTGTACTGAAACTCGACCTGTCGGAAGCGTCCTTCATGATTTTCAGGAACGCTGCGCATGGTGGGCTGAACGTGGTTTACCGGCGAAACGACGGGCACATTGGGTGGATCGACGCCGATCTGCCTACGGCAGCGAAGGCGAATGGCGCCTCCGCGCCGGAACATGCGGATTGAGGGCAGTTTATTTAATTCGATCAATGCAATGTGGCGACCGTCCAGGAAGCTGGCCCGGTAGCCACATTGGCGGCCATATCATCGTGGATGGAGCCTGAATGAATATCGAAGACATACTCGCCCCTGACGCGATTATTCCGCGTTTCGAGGCTGAGGACAAAAAGCAGGCGCTGCGTGACTTGGCTGAGAAGGCCGAGAGCCTGACGGGCGTTGCCGCCGGCGACATCTACGCAGCACTGGTGCAGAGGGAGCGTCTCAGCTCTACGAGCCTTGGCCGTGGGATTGCGATCCCGCACGTCAAACTTCCTGGCGTGAAGAAGATCACGTGCTTCTTCGCGCGCCTCGCGCGTCCCATTGCCTTCGAAAGCCACGACGGCGAACCCGTCGATCTACTGTTCTTTCTGCTGGCGCCAGAACACGCGGGAGCCGACCATTTGAAGGCTCTGGCTCGCATTTCCCGGCTCGTCCGTGACCCCGCGACCCTCGAGGGCTTGCGCACCGCCAAAGACGTCGAGAGCCTCCGGAGCGTTCTCACGAAGCCCCTCACGTCGCACGCAGCCTGACCGGCTCTTAAGACACACGCGGCTCGCAGAACACGAGCCGTCAAGCGTGATCAAAAAATGTCTCGCCTCAGTGCAGGACCGCGATCACGCCCAGTCCGATGCCGCCGACAAGCAGGCGCCACCAGCCGAAGTACGATAGTCCGCGCTGCGAGATGAAATCGAGCATATAGCGAACCACGATGGCACCCGTCACGAACGCCGCGACGAAGCCGAGCACGATGTGGCTCACATCGTCGGGCGTCAGAATCGACCAGTTTTTATAGAGATCGTAGGCGAACGCTCCCGTCATCGTCGGCATGGCGAGAAAGAACGAAAACTCTGCCGCGGTGCGTTTATCGGCGCCAAGCAGCACGGCCGAGACAATCGTCGAACCCGACCGCGAAACGCCGGGGATCATTGCGAGACACTGGGCGAAGCCGATGACGAGCGCCGTCAAGGGAGGAATGTCCATAACGTCCGTGTAGCGCGGCTTGTACTTAATCCGATCGACGACAAGCAGAATGATGCCGCCGACGACCAGCGCCGTGCACACGATCAACGGCGATTCGAAGAGCACTTCCTTGATGATCTTATGTGCCAAGACGCCGATAAAAACGGCCGGCAGGAAGGCAATCAAGACCGCAAAAACGAAACGCCGCGTTCTGGCGTTGCTCGGGAAATCGAGAGCGATGTGCCAAAGCTTGCCCGCGTAGACGGTCAGAAGGGCAAGGATCGCGCCGAGCTGGATCAACACTTCAAACGTGCGCCCCGAGGACGTCACGCCCATGACCTGCTCTGTGAGGAGAAGGTGCGCCGTCGAGGAAACAGGTAAATATTCCGTCAGGCCTTCGATCAGCCCGAGCAGTATGACTTGCCACGTTTCCATCAGTGCTCCTTCGCGCTCCGAACGCGGGCGAGCGTTACCAGAAATTGCGGCAATTCCAAAGAGGTCGTTTAGCCGAGTTGCCATCGAATCGACGACAGCGGGTGTATAATGGCGCGACCAACAGAATAGGAATCACATGCCTCCGCGACTTACGCAGTATCGCCTCTGTCCGCGTTCACGGTCCATTCGATTGGCGCTTGCCGAATACGGCGTTGAAGTTCAGCTCGTCGACGAAAACCCATGGGAATGGCGCCAGAGCTTTCTTGCGAAGAACCCAGCGGGCGAGATGCCGGTTCTCGAATTCGACAACGGCCTGATCCTCTGCGGTGCGTATTCGATCTCGGAATTCATCGCTGAAGAAGTGCTCCCCGTCGCGACGATGGCGACGCCGGGACCTCCCCCGCTCATCCCGGGCAATCGCGAGGATCGTGCAGAAGTCCGCCGCCTGATCGACTGGTACCATGGCAAATTCGACCGCGAAGTTACGCGCGAGCTGCTGATCGAGAAGGTCTATAGCTCGATGCGGCCGTCGGGCCCCGTCGCTCCCGATCCTGGCGTTCTGCGTGCCGTCCGCGCCAACCTCAAATACCATTTGTCTTACACGGGGTATCTCGCCGACAATCGGCGCTGGATCGGCGGCGATGAGCTGAGTTTTGCGGATTTCGCCGCAGCCGCCCAGATTTCGACGGCAGACTACCTTGGCGAGATCCCGTGGAGCGACTACCCCGCGGTCAAAATCTGGTATCAACGGATGAAGTCGCGGCCGTCTTTCCGCGCCCTGCTCGGCGACCGGGTGCCCGGAACCGCGCCGCCCCTTGCCTATTCCGATCTCGATTTCTAAATCGCTCGTATGCTCGACGCCCGTAAATCCGGTTCCGATCTCGCGGATATGATCCGTGCCGAAGCATCGAAGCTCGGGCTCGATGCCGTCGGGATCGCACGGCTGGCCGACGACACGGAGCTTACCGCACGCCTGGCGCACTTCCTGGGCGAAAAGCGTCACGGCGACATGGATTGGATGGAAACCCATGCCGATCGGCGGAGCGGTCCGCTGAAGCTTTGGCCGGACGCCAAGAGCGCCATCATCTTCGGCCAATCGTATGCGCCGCCGAGCAATCCGTTGGATGCCCTTCGCGATCGCTCCAATGCGGCGATTTCGGTCTATGCCAAAGGCCGCGATTACCACGATGTGCTGAAAAAAAAGATCAAATCGCTGGCGCGCTCGTTCGCTGAACGATCCGGCGCGGACGTCAAGGTTTTCGTCGATACCGCACCGCTGATGGAGAAGCCGCTGGCCGCCAAGGCCGGGCTCGGCTGGCAGGGCAAGCACACGATCCTGGTTTCGCGCGACCACGGCAACTGGCTCTTTCTCGGCGCCGTATTGACGACGGCAGCATTGGAACCGGATGCCGGCATCAGCGACCATTGCGGTTCATGCCGGCGATGTCTCGATATCTGTCCGACGAACGCTTTCCCCGCGCCGTATCAGCTCGACGCACGCCGCTGCATCGCCTACCTGACCATCGAGCACAAAGGACATATCGCACCGGAATTCCGCGTGCCCATCGGCAATCGCGTATTCGGTTGCGACGACTGCGCCGCCGTCTGCCCGTGGAATAAGTTTGCAGGCGCCGCGACCGAGATCCGTTACGCAGCGCGCCCCGAAACCGACAATCCACCCCTCGCCGAACTCCTCGCGCTCGACGATGCTACATTTCGGGCGCGTTTCGCCGGCACGCCGATCAAACGAACCGGGCGCGACCGTGTCGTGCGCAACGCGCTGATCGCCTCCGGAAATTCCGGCGATCGATCACTGCTTCGACACATCGAACCACTGATGGAAGACAGTTCCGCTCTTGTTCGGGCGATGGCGATCTGGGCGTCACGCCGCCTTGCAAACCCCGGCGAGATCGAAGCCCTGCAAAAGCGCTATCAAGACCGTGAGCGCGATCCCGAAGTCGCCGCCGAATGGACTTTGCCAATGGAAGGAACTCAAGGCGCATGAGCCGGCTCTTCTGTTTCGGATTGGGCTACTGCGCGAGCGAACTCGGCCGGCGCCTCCTCGCCCAAGGCTGGACCGTCGCCGGAACGACCGCACACGTTGAAAAGGTCGAGCGTCTTTCCGAGCTGGGCTTCGAACCATTTCTCTTCGATGGAACCGATGCGCTCCACGATGTCGCCGACGCACTGCAAAGCGCAACGCATGTGCTGCTATCCATTCCACCGGATGCCGAGAGCGATCCGGCCTTGCGGCACTATGGAGCTGCAATCGCCGCCAGTCCTTCCATTCGCTGGATCGGCTACTTCTCGACAGTCGGCGTGTACGGCGACGCTTCGGGCAACTGGGTGGACGAAACGACGGAGACGCGGCCCGGAACCGAGCGCGGGCAACGTCGCGTCAAAGCTGAGAATGGCTGGATCGACCTTGCGCGCGCATCCGGCAAAGCCCTCGTCATCTATCGCCTGCCGGGAATCTACGGGCCCGGTCGCAGCGCGATCGATCAGCTGAAGGCAGGGACGGCACGCCGCGTCTTCAAGCCCGGTCAACTGACCAACCGTATCCATGTTGCGGATATCGCAACGGCCGTGCAGGCAAGCATCGACCTTTCGCCCGGCGTCCATATCTTCAACGTGACGGACGATCTTCCCGCGCCTCCGCAGGATGTCATCGCTTACGGCGCCGAGCTGCTGGGCCTGCCCTGCCCACCGGCAACCGACCCCGCTGATGCCGCTCTGTCCCCGGCCGCACGAAGTTTTTACGTCGAGAGCAAGAAGGTCTCGAACGCCCGGATGAAATCCGAACTCGGCGTTAGACTTGCGTATCCCACGTACGTTGAAGGGCTAAAGGCGATCGCCGAGCTTTAGCGAACCCTTTTTGGTTTGTGGTCACACCTTTTCCCCCATTCCGCCAGAATAGAGGATAAAGACGATAGCGGCTGCGCCCCGACAGGGCGTGCCGATGCGAGCGGGACGACGAGCTTTCCATGGCGATTAGAGCGCTCATTGTAGCGACGGCGGTGCTGACCTTCGCGCTCGGCGTCCGTGCCGATCCTGTCGATCCTGTCGATCCTGCCCAGGCGATCGCGCAAAAGTTCTCCGAGGCGAGCGATGAACCGGCTCCGAAGCCGGCGGCAAAACCATCACCAAAACCAGTACCAAAGCCATCAACGACAGCAAGAAAGCCGGACGCCGATTACGAGGCGGACATGCTTCGCCGCGCGCGCGCCGAAGAGGCCGATCGCGAAAAGCAGGAAGTCCACCCGCAGCAGATTGCGGCTGAGCCCGCGGTGCCGGCAGCACCTGCACCTGCCCCGCCGCCCGCCGTCGCTCCCGCAGCCGAAAAGCAACCGGTGCCGGTTCCCGTCGCGACAACCGCCCCCCCGAAATCGGAAAGCCAACGGACGATTGTCGCCGAGGCTCCGAGGCCCGACACAACGCAAGCCACGGTGTTGCTTGTGCTCGATGTCGATGGCAGAGCGCTCGGTTTCAAACCCGATCCGATCATTTGTATCGACGAGAGCTGCTGGCTTTCAAACGGCATCGAAGCGCCAGCCGTAAGCATGCCGCGCACGCAGGCAGTCGCGTTACGAACGACGGAGGAGACGACGTCAGATCCCTGCGCCGGGAAATCCGCCTGCGTCTATCGCGGCGTCAGGATCGACGCCGACGCGCGCATCGAAGTCATTGAAGTCGGCGAAAGCCGCGGCGCTTCCGCCGGAGCCTTCACGATCGCGGCCGACAAAAGCTGCCGCAACGACGGCGGCGGTCTCCTTTGCGACAACGGTGTCGCGACGCAGGATTTCCGGATTTGGGTGGTGCCCGAAGCCATTGCCGCGGCCACCGGCCCGGAAGGGCTCGAAGAGGCCGTCGCCGAGGGCCTTCCCGAACCGGATGCAGCAGCCGGCAACGACAAATAGCACTAAAGCAGCTTGCTGATTTCAGCGAAAAGCAAATCGAGATCTTGCGGCCGCGACAGCCGATGCTCCGCGTCGGCGACCTCGATCAGCTTGACCTTGCCACCCGTCAGAAAGGTCGTGAGCTCTCGCGTGTGAGACGCTGGCACATCGACGTCCAATAAGCCTTGCACGATCACGACAGGCCGTCCCGGATCGAACGGCGTTCGCGCCAGAAGATGCTCGCGGCCATCCTCGATAAGGCGGCGCGTAATCGTATAGGGCTCTGCATAGGCCGACGGCTGCTTGAAAAACCCACGCTCCAGGATCTCGCGGCGGGTCTCTTCGGAAAACCGCTTCCACATCAACTCTTCCGTCATGTCCCACGCAGGCGCGATCAGGACGAGCGCCTTGATGCGTGCGGCCTCCTCTGGGCGTTCTCGCAAAAGCTTCCGCAAGAGCAGAAGCGCGATATTCCCACCCATGCTCGAACCGATGACAATCTGCGGCCCACCGATGACCTCGGAGAAAACAGCCAGGGCTTCTTCGAGCCATCGCCCGATTGTCCCGTCTTCGATGCGCCCGGCAGCGACGCCGTGGCCGGAATAATCGAACCGCGTCGATGCAAGGTTATGCTCCGCAGCCCACTGCGCAACAGCCGTGGCTTTCGTCGACGACATCTCGGACATGAAGCCCGAGAGCCAAAAAAGACCCAGCCCGCTGGATTTCGCAGGGCGCTGCGCAATGAAGGGAATTTCCCGTGCCTCAGCCCCCGTCCCGACAGGAAGGATTTGCGGTTCGGCTGACGCAATCTTATAGGGACTGTCCATCGTTGGTCTCGACGACTCCGCTTGATGAGCTGAAATGAAAAATACGTTCACAGTGTTGCAGGTCATTCCCCGGATGCGCGCCGGTGGCGCTGAACTCGGCTGCCTGCAGATCGCGACAGCGCTCGTCAAGAACGGTCATCGCGCATTGGTGGCATCCGCTGGCGGTCCGCTCGTTGATCAGCTTCTGGCTGCAGGTGCCGAGCATATCTCGATGCCGCTTGCCACGAAGAATCCGCTGCTTCTCGCGAAAAATGCTTCGCAACTTGCAAACATCATTCGCCGTGAAAACGTCTCCATTATTCATGCCCGCAGCCGCGCCCCGGCCTGGAGCGCCCTTTACGCTGCCCGGCGTACCGCCACGCCCTTTGTAACAACTTACCATTCCGAATATTCCGAAAAAACGCGGCTGAAGAATTTCTACAATAGCGTCATGGCGCGCAGCGATACCGTAATCGCGGTGTCGGACTACATGGCGCACCTGATCCGCACGCGCTACCACACGCCCGAGAAGCGCATCGCCGTCATACATCGCGCATTTGATTCAACCGTTTTCGACCCGGCTTTGCTGACGCCTGAAAGACTGGCCGCCGTTCGAACTCTGCTCAACGCCGATGGATCGAAGCCTGTGCTGATATTGGCAGGCCGCATCACGCCCCGCAAAGCGCAGCACCATCTTGTTTCCGCCCTCGGAATATTGAAGGAGCGCGGCGCCCCGGACGTCGTCTGCGTTCTCGCGGGCGAAATCGAAAAGCCGGCCTTCAAGGAGCAGCTCGAAGCCCAGGCTGAAAAGCTCGGCGTTGCGCATCAATTGCGCTTCCCCGGACACGTGCGCGACGTGGCCGCCACCTACGCGATCAGCGACATCGCGCTGAATATTTCGGAGCAAGAAGGCCTGCCGCGCGTCGCCATCGAAGGTCAGGCGATGGGCGTGCCGATGATCGTATCGGATACCGGCCCCGGCCGCGAAGTCGCGCTGACCGAGCCCGACGTCAAGCCGGACGAAGCATCCGGCTTGCGCGTACCATACGCGGATCCGAAAGCTGTCGCCGACGCGATCGAAACGATGCTCGGCTGGCCGGCCGAAAAGCGGAAAGCCTATGGCCAAAGGGGATCGGCCAACGTCCGTAGCCGCTTTACGCTGGACCAGCTGACCTCGAAAACGCTGGCCGTTTATCAACGGCTGCTCAGCGCTTAGCGGCGCCGTCGAGGCGTTCACTCGTAAAATATACCTCACTCAGTCCCGGCGACCTTCGCCAGTTGTCGCCCTCGAATTCCTTTCGAAAGCCGATTCCGGCTGGTCAAAGCCCATTTGACTTGTCAACAGCATGAGACAATGCTGTGGGGCGGGGGCCGAAAGCTTATGGCGTTTTTCCATTAGTACTAGATAGAAAGAACTTCGGCTGGGTGGCCGATACGGTAGGGACGCAAGAGTAACAAACGAGGCGATGCAAACAGTAATCTGTATAAAGTGGGGCGCTCGATACGGTATCGACTACCTCAATCGCTTGGCATCTATGGTCCGGCGAAACGCACGGCGTGAGACACGCCTCATTTGCTTCACGGACGACGCGAAGGGAGCCGACCCCTGGGTGCAGATTGCGCCGCTGCCGCCGATCAACCTGCCCGAACGCGAATTCACGACACCCTGGCGGAAGTTGTCGCTCTGGCAGTATCCGCTTCTCGATCTCGAAGGCGACGTCCTGTTCTTCGATCTCGACGTTGTCATTACTGGACAGATCGATGACTTCTTCGACTTTGAGCCGGGTCGCTTCTGCGTTGCGCAGAACTGGACCCAACCTAATGAGCGGATAGGCAATACCTCGATCTACAGATTTCCGGTCGGGAAGATGTCCCACATCTTCGATACCTTCAACGCCGATCCGGAAGCCATTCTTGGCCGCTACCGGATTGAGCAGCAATATATATCGGCCGAAAGCGAAGACGTCGTTTTCTTCCCTCCGGAATGGTGCCTGAGCTTCAAGCATTCCTTGATTCCGGCCTGGCCGCTGAATTTTTTCATCACCCCGCGCCTACCGCCGGAAGCCCGGGTCGTGGCATTTCACGGCAAGCCGGACCCCGATGAGGCCCGCGATGGAATTTGGCCCGTGAACGCAACTTGGAAGAAATTTTACAAGTACGTCCTCCCCACTCCATGGATTGCTGACCACTGGCGATAACGGCCATTTGCCCCACCAGACGGCCATGCGGCAAAGGGAGGTGTTCGGAAAATGAGCGAAATAGCCTCATTTGCCAATTTTGCTCAGGCGCCCCGCTTGACTTAGGCGCCCGTTGCTTCCCATGTTCGCCGCTGACGGGGGGCGGAATCTGCCCCCGGTCATAATTGGAACCACAAAAGGAGCTGAACCATCCGTAAACCAATGCGACCCGAGCCTCAGAGCCGGGAAAACTCAGGGCCCCGCATCAACGACCAAATTCGGGCCCGAGAAGTCCGTCTCATCGATGAGACAGGCCAGAACGTCGGCGTCATTGCAAAATTCGATGCTCTTGCCCGCGCCGAAGAGGCCGGACTGGATCTCGTTGAGATCTCGCCCGACGCGGAGCCGCCGGTCTGCAAGATCCTCGACTTCGGCAAGTTTAAATTCCAAGAGCAGAAGAAGGCCGCCGAGGCCCGCAAAAATCAGAAAATCGTCGAGTTGAAAGAGATCAAGATGCGTCCGGGCATCGACGATCACGACTACGATGTGAAGATGCGGGCGATCAAACGCTTCTTCGAAGACGGCGACAAGGTCAAGATAACGCTACGCTTCCGCGGCCGTGAGATGGCGCACTCGCAACTCGGTATGGCGGTGCTACAGCGCGTGAAAGCCGACACCGAGTCCATCTCCAAGGTCGAGAGCGAACCACGCTTCGAAGGCCGCCAGATGGTGATGGTGCTCGCCCCCAAATGATCTGACTGCGGCGGGGTTATCCGCCCCGCCCTTGTCCCCCTTATCCGTGTCTCCTTCGTCTCACTCCCAATTTGCTCTGATTCTCGCCGGCGGACTTGCTCTCGCTGACGGACGGTTCTAGCGTTGCCGTATCCGAAGGTCTTTTCGGGGGAACGGCCGCATGAGCGATGACCGGCCATTTGATTTCTCGATACTTGACCACATTGGCGCGCCATTTCGCCATTTCGAGGCGGGCGAGAAGATCTTTCTCGAAGACGATCCAGGTGACGCCATGTACATGGTGCGATCGGGCCGGGTTGACATCATCACCTACGGCACGGTGCTTGAAAACGTCCGCACCGGCGGCATTTTCGGTGAGATGGCGCTGATCGACGATGGCCCGCGAAGTGCGGCAGCAATGGCCGCCGAACCGACCGAAGTCGTCGCGATAGACAAGCCGGCATTTCTCGCCGTCGTGCGCAACGACCCGCAGTTCGCACTACGCGTCATGAGCCTGTTGGCGACCCGCCTGCGTCGAATGAATTTGCACATATGAAAATGCGCGGCGATTGCAACGCGCCGCCGCGCATGATGTGAAAGCGTCAGCAGCCGTGACGCCACATGCAGCGGCGGAAACGCGGGCCGCCCCAACCCCAGCGATCGGCACATATGTGGCGCCAACGCCAGCAGGACCGCCGGAAATCAACCTGCGTCGCGAGCGACTGGTTTGTCTCGAGACCTTTTAGGGGTGCCAACGGGGCAGCTTGCGAACCGGAACTCGCCGCGGACAAGCCGATGGCGACAACGGATGCTGCCAGAAGTGGTGCAATACGCATGTTCATCTCCGCAATTTAAACGAACGCATTAAAGAAACGCACGCAACAAACGTGCGCGAAAAATGTGTCGTCTAAAAACTGAATGAACACTGAACTAGACGGAGTTTCCGCAATATTCGTCACGCAGCGAGCTGAAGCTTAGGTTGCGGCGCGTTGTTTGCCAAACTCTGGTGCGCATCGGCGAGAAGGCGAAGGATAATATCCTGGCGATTATAGAGGTTTGGATAAGCTTGCCGCAGTTCGTCCAGCTTTTTCAGCGCGTCGCTGTTCAAGCCGATATGAACGATATGGTACATGGCGCTGCTCCATAGGCTGCATTTGATGCAGCCCACAGCACCACAGCCACGGCTATCGCCGCTGTTCCCCGCGAAACGCTAAGCGATTTTGGTCCTCAATCGAGGTCCACCAGACCGAGCGCGGCAAGCGAAATAAATGCGGCAATCATCAAAATTCCGACGAGCAAGACCAACGCCGGATAGAACGCCGCGAAGACCACGCCTACGCGCCAGCCGGTTGCGGAACGCAAACTGATCGCAGCAGTTGGCAGCGCCGCCAAAAAGAAAATCGCGACGACGAACGGATCGAGTCTCATGACCAAACTCTCAAAGTACGCCACTTCAACACGGCCATCCTAGCTTGCCAGATGTGGACGCGCGCACCAGTCAACGGGAGCTAACGAGACGCAATCCGCGGCAAATGGAAATTTTCTGCTGTGTACCGTCGTGGACCGCGAAGCACCGGCGGCAATACCGAGGGTGAGAGCAATGGCTCCGGTCGATTTGGCGCATAACCGAAGTTTCCCTAACCGCCTAGAAAGCTGCGGAAGAGAGCCCCGCGCTAGTAACTCGCCCGCGCGAAAAGTCCTGATGTTTCCCAAGTTACAGCGGTTCTCTTGCCAGTCCGCTTTATCTCCCGCATCGTTCGAAATCAGTCGCGAGAAGGCCGTCGGAATGCACCCCAAGGTTCGCCATGCCCTGCTTTATACCGGCGTCAACCTGGCTTCGACCGTCGTCGATTACACGATCTTTCTCAGTCTTACTTCTCTCTTCGGGTTTCCCATTCTTGCGAGCGTCATCGCTTACGGCGTCGGAATGGTCGTGAATTTCGCGCTGACGACAAACTTCGTCTTCCTGCATGACATGTCGCACAAATCGCGGCATCGCCTGTTCATGGAGTTCGTCGGAACGTCGCTGCTCGGCCTGCTTCTGACTGCCGGCATCATCTGGCTGACAGTGCATGAGTTGAACCTGCCGCCGATCGAAGGCAAGACGATCTCTGTGCTGATCTGCTTCGCCTCGCTCTACTACGTCCGCACGCGTATCGTCTTCAGCAAGAACACGAATGCGAGCGAGCCAGCAGTCGCCGAGCCCGCGTCGCAAGCCTGAACACTTGGCGCTAGAGGTTGACGTGCTGGATCACGTAGCTGCCCGCCGCCGCGATCAGGCCCGCGATCAGCACGTATGGCAGGATGGAAACGAGAACCATCAACAGCTCGACAAACGCCTTGAAGATCTGCTCAGCCGCCGCCCAGAGCTGGAAGAAGCCCTTGTAAAGCACGTAGATGATGGCGATGACGACGAGCACGAGCACTGCGATTTTCCAAATCGGCAGCGCCTGCCAGTTCGATTGAAAGATCGCCAGCATCTCGCCAAACGACCACTGCCAGACAAGCTCGACGAACCTGAAAATGGCCGTGATGCCCTGCTGCAGCAAACTGACGATCTGATCGATGATCTGCTTCACGGCCCGTCTCCCTCGTGCTTTTGCGCCCTTAACAACGCATTAACTCTGTATTTAGTTCTAATGTAACTCTTGAGAATTTCGCAGGTCTCCGCCGAAATCCGTCCGCGCGTTGCATTTTTCGCATCGCTTGCCGAAAATGTTGCGAAGTTCCGATGGCTCCCCTATAAACCCGCCCAGAGCCGCCCGGCGAGGCATGCCGTGGCGGTTCTTATGCTTTTGAAAAACAAGCGGAAACCGCAAAAAGCACCCTTCGCAGGACCGGTCGCAGAGATGCGGCCGAGAGTGCAATCGCCACCCGGTGATCGTACTTCGGTTCGTAAAGAACCCAGGCACTGAGCGCCTCAAGCTCGCCTCCGCACTTCGGACCCAAAGGGGCCGGGGCCGCAAGGCGGCCCGGCGCAAGGGCCGCCCCCGCGGAGGGCCAGCCGAGCGCGCAAGCAATCGGCGGTGCGGCCCGTGAGCGATATAAGGACCAAAGCAAAATGCCTAAAATGAAGACGAAGAGCGGCGCCAAAAAGCGCTTCAAGATGACCGGCACGGGCAAGGTAGTTGCCGCCCAGGCCGGCAAGCGTCACGGCATGATCAAGCGCACGGCGAAATTCATTCAGAAGGCGCGCGGCACAGGCGTGCTGAACGATTCTGACGCGAAGATCGTCAAGAAGTACATGCCTTATAACCGCTGAGATCTCCCGCCGCTTGGCGTTGGCTCCCTGAGGAAGCCCCAAGCGGCAAACGAAATCTCTTCCCATCTTGAAGCACTAATTCCAGGAGCTTTCTCCAATGGCCCGCGTCAAACGTGGCGTTACCGCCCACGCCAAGCACAAGAAAGTCATCAAGGCCGCCAAGGGTTTTTATGGCCGCCGCAAGAATACGATCCGCGTTGCCAAGCAGGCGGTCGAGAAGTCGCAGCAGTACGCCTATCGTGACCGCAAGCGTCGTAAGCGCAATTTCCGCGCGCTCTGGATCCAGCGCATCAACGCTGCTGTCCGCGAGCACGGTCTGACGTACGGGCGCTTTATCAACGGCCTGACGAATCTCGGCATCGAGGTCGACCGGAAGGTCCTCTCGGATATCGCGATCAACGATCCGGCGGGCTTCAAGGCTCTGGTCGACAAGGCTGCAGCCGCCGCCTCTTCGCCGGTCGCAAAGGCAGCTTAACAAAAGATCGTCATCCCGGCCGAAGCCGGCCGCGCGTCAAGCGCGGTCGCGTAAAGCCGGGACCCAGCACTTCCGACGGCGATCTGGCTCACGAATATGAGCCCGCGGATCGTCGCGCGGAGTTGATCGTGCGCACCAAGCCTGCCAAACAAAGGCCGCGCGTCGTCCGGGATGACATCAGGGACCCGCGCCCGGACGAGGTTTTGCATGAGCACTTCTGACGTTCTCTCCGAACTCGAAACCAGCCTCCTGGCCGAGATTGCCGGCGCCGGCGATCTGGCCTCGCTCGACGCCGTCCGCGTTTCGGCGCTCGGCAAAAAGGGCCGCGTGTCCGAGCTGATGAGCAAACTTGGCTCACTCCCCCCGGAAGAGCGCAAGAGCTTCGGCCAGACCGTCAACACGCTGAAGGCGAAAGTCTCCGACGCGCTCGATGCCCGCAAGGCCGTGCTCGAAATGGCGGCGCTCGATGAACGCCTCAAGACCGAGCGCGCCGACGTCACGCTGCCTGTGCGTCTTGGCCCCGTCGCTGAGGGCCGTATTCATCCGGTCAGCCAGGTTCTCGATGAGGTTGTCGAAATCTTCGCCGATATGGGTTTCTCGGTCGCCGAAGGTCCGGACATCGAGACGGACGAGATGAACTTCGACAAGCTCAATATCCCGGCCGAGCACCCGGCGCGCCAGGATCACGACACGTTCTATTTTTCACCGAAAGCTGATGGCTCGCGGCTGTTGCTCCGCACGCATACGAGCCCCGTGCAGATCCGCACGATGGTCGCGCAAAAACCGCCAATCCGCATCATCGCGCCCGGCCGCGTCTACCGCATGGACAGCGACCAGACGCACACACCAATGTTCCATCAGGTCGAAGGCCTCGTGATCGACGAGTCGACCCACATGGGCCACCTCAAATGGGTGCTGCAGGAATTCTGCAAGGCCTTCTTCGAGGTCGACGAGGTGAAGATGCGCTTCCGCGCCTCGCACTTCCCGTTCACAGAGCCGTCGATGGAAGTCGACATCGGCGCCGAAGCGATCGGCAAGCCCGGCCAGTGGCTGGAAATTCTCGGCTGCGGGATGGTTCATCCGAATGTGCTTCGGAACTGCGGGCTCGATCCCGAGAAGTATCAAGGCTTCGCATTCGGCGTCGGCCTCGACCGGCTGACGATGCTGAAGTACGGCATTCCCGATCTGCGCTCGTTCTTCTCCGGCGATTTGAAGTGGCTCAGCCACTACGGCTTCTCGATGCTCGACGTCCCAACCCTCGGCGGCGGGCTGTCGACCTAAAGGCGCGAAAAATGAAATTCACGTTCTCTTGGCTGAAGGATCACCTCGACACGGAGAAATCCGTCGACGAGATCGCGACGACGCTGTCGGCCATCGGCCTCGAAGTCGAAGGCATCGAAGATCCGGCGAAGCTGCTCGGCGCCTTCAAGATCGCGCGCATCGTCGAGGCGAAGAAACATCCGAACGCGGACAAGTTGCAGGTCGTCCAGGTTGAGATCGCGAAGGGCGAGCCGCTGATGGAGGTCGTCTGCGGCGCACCGAACGCCCGCGCCGGCATGGTCTCGGTATTCGCACCGCTCGGAACCTACATTCCAGGTTCGAAAATCACGTTGGAGAAAAAACCAGTCCGCGGCGTCGTCTCCAACGGCATGATGTGCTCGGCCGCCGAGCTCGAGCTCTCCGAGGAAAGCGACGGCATTCTCGATCTGCCCGCGGAATGGGCCGATAACGTCGGCGCCCGCTATATCGATGTCGTGGGTCTCAACGATCCGATCATCGAAGTCAAACTGACGCCGAACCGTCCCGACTGCACCGGCGTGCGCGGCATCGCCCGCGATCTCGCGGCCGCAGGCATGGGCAAGCTGAAGCCCGAGCCGAAGCTTGCACCGCTTAACGAAGCCTTCGACTGCAAAATCCCGGTCAAGCTTGAATTCACACCCGAAACGGCTGATGCCTGCCCGGTATTCGCCGCGCGAACGATCCGCAACGTCGCGAATGGTGCGTCTCCCGATTGGATGCAGAGCCGACTGAAAGCTGCAGGCCTGCGCCCGATCAACGCCCTCGTCGACGTCACGAATTACATCTCGCTCGATCGCGGCCGCCCTCTGCACGTGTACGACGCACACAAGATCAAGGGCGCGCTGCATGCCCGTCTCGGCAAGAATGGCGAAAAGTTTCTCGCGCTCGACGGCAAGGAATACACGGTCGACGACACGATGTGCGTGATCGCTGACGACAGCGGACCATTGGGTCTCGGCGGCGTCATGGGCGGCGAAAGCACGGGCTGCACACCCGAGACCAAAGCTGTTCTCATTGAGAGCGCCTGGTTCGATCCCGTCCGCACGGCCGCGACAGGCCGCAAGACCGGCCTCGTGACCGACGCCCGCTACCGGTTCGAGCGCGGCGTCGATCCGGCTTCCGTTCGTCCGGGTCTCGATCTCGCCACCGACATGATCCTGAAGTTTTGCGGAGGCGAAGCCTCAAAAGCCAAGGTCGCCGGCAAGGAGCCCATCGAAGAGCGTGTCGTTCCGTTCGACTTCGCGCGCGTCGAGAAGCTGTCGGGCGTGAAGCTCACAGAAACGGAAATCTCGAATACGCTCACAGCCCTGGGTTTCACGATTTCAGGCAAGCCGAACGCCGCGAAAGTGACGGTCCCGACGTGGCGTCCTGACGTCCACGGCCCCGCCGACCTCGTCGAAGAAGTCGTACGCATCGCCGGTCTCGACCGCATTCCCGCGACACCACTGCCGCGCCAGGACGGCATCGCGCGCGCTGTGCTGACGGAAAAGCAGAAGCGCGCCCGGCGCGCCCGCCGTCTTCTCGCAGCCCGCGGCTTCGTCGAAGCAGTGACGTGGAGCTTCATCCCGAAAGACCAGGCGACGCATTTCGGCGGTGGCTCCCCGGCTCTCGACCTCGGAAATCCAATCTCGGTCGAAATGTCGTCAATGCGTCCGGTCTTGCTGCCTGGCCTGCTGACGGCCGTGACGCGCAACCGCAATCGCGGACTGGCCGATGTCGCCCTGTTCGAACTCGGGCAGGCCTATCGCGGCGAGCAGCCGGAAGATCAGTACACGAGCGCCGCAGGCGTGCGCGCGGGAACGGCGCGGCTTTCAGGCGCGAACCGGCACTGGGACGGCAACGCCAACCCCGTCGGCATATTCGATGTGAAAGCTGATGTTTTTGCGGCACTTTCCGCGCTTGGGTTCGACCCGTCGAAAGCGCAAATCACGCGCGATGCCCCGGCATGGTATCACCCGGGCCGGTCGGCTGCGCTCAAGCTCGGCCCGAAGACCGTGCTCGCTTACTTCGGCGAAATTCACCCGGCAACTTTGAAGGCGCTCGACGTCGAAGCCCCGGTTTCCGCTTTCGAAATCTTCCTCGACGCCCTGCCGCCGGAGAAAAAGAAATCGCGCGCCAAGCCGGCGCTTGCCGCATCCGATCTGTTGTCGGTGACACGCGATCTCGCCTTCATCGTCCCGAAAGACGTCGCCGCAGGCGACGTGGTGAAGGCCGCCGCCAATGCCGACAAGACGCTGATCCGTGCCGTCAACGTATTCGACGTTTTCGAAGGCGGCAGTCTCGCGGCCGAGGGCAAAAAATCCATCGCCATAGAAATAACGATCCAGCCTGCGACTGAAACGCTGACCGATCAGGCGATCGAAACGATAACCAAAAAAATAGTAACGGATGTTAAGAAGGCGACGGGCGGCGAACTACGTTCCTGATAATGCCGCCGACATGACTTTGCGCATGAGGCCAATATGAATTTGCAGGCTCCCGCTACCTTGCCCGAAGGCACCACTGGAAAGCAGCCCTATCGTATCGTCATCGTCGGCGGCGGCGCGGGAGGACTAGAACTCGCGACACAGCTCGGCAAAAGGCTCGGCCGGACCGGTAAGGCCGAAATTACCCTCGTCGATCGTGCGCGCACGCACATCTGGAAACCACTCCTGCACGAGATCGCGGCAGGCAGCATGGATACCGGACGCCACGAGCTGTCCTATCAGGCTCAAGGCCATTGGCACGGATTTCGTTATCGCTACGGTGAGATGATCGGGCTAGACCGCACCAACAAGCGCGTGCATCTCGCTGCGACCTACGACGAGGACGGCCGGGAAATCACGCCGGATCGATGGTTCAACTACGACACCCTCGTTATCGCGATTGGCAGCGTCTCCAACGATTTTGGAACACCGGGCGTGGCGGAGCATGCGATCATGCTCGACACGCCGGAGCAGGCGGAACGGTTCAACCGGCGTCTCCTGAACGCTTGCGTCCGCGCCTACGCACAGCCAGGCCCCGTAAGAGACGGCCAGCTTCACGTTGCAATCATTGGCGCCGGCGCCACAGGATCGGAGCTTTCGGCAGAGCTGCACCATGCGGCCCGTGGCCTGATCGAATTCGGACTCGATAAGCTGGACCCCGAAAAAGACTTCAAGATCACGCTGATCGAAGCGGCACCGCGCATCTTGCCCGCGCTTCCCGAGCGCCTTTCCGCGGCGACCGCGAACATCCTGCGCGGCATTGGCGTCGATATCCGTGTCGGCAGTCCGGTCACGAAAGTCACGGCCGAAGGCGTGACGCTGGGTAACGGCGAATTCATTCCATCCGAGCTTGTCGTCTGGGCCGCTGGCGTCAAAGGCCCGGACGTGCTTTCGAAACTCGACGGTCTTGAAGTCAGCCGCATGAACACGCTCATCGTCAAACCGACGCTGCAGACGACGAAGGACGACAACATCTTTGTCATCGGCGATGCCGCCTATTTGCTGCCCGACGGCGAAACGGCACCGATCCCTCCGCGCGCGCAGGCAGCGCATCAGGAATCGACTCACCTCGTGAAGCAGATCGAGCGCCGCATGAACGGCGCGACGGATCTGGCGCCGTTCAAATACCACGACTTCGGTTCGCTGGTTTCGCTCGGCAAATATTCGACAGTCGGCAATTTGATGGGCTTCATCGAAGGCAAATCGCTGCGCATCGAAGGCTGGTTCGCGAAGATTATGTATCGGTCGCTTTACAAGATGCACGAGGTCGCGCTGCACGGCTACATCAAGGTCGCGCTCGATACCCTTTCGCGCATTCTAACCCGCCGCACCGAACCGCAGGTCAAGCTGCACTAAGTGCAAGACGCCATTTTTTGCGGTGATCGAAAATGATTGCGCCGGCGGCTCGCAGAACACGAGCCGCCGGCGCAATTGCACAAAGCCGCCTAGCTGCGTCCGCGCAGCGCTGTCAGCAGCTCGGCCGTCGGATAGCTGTCAGCCGGCAAGCCAAACTTCATCTGCATTTCTTTGACGGCCTTGCGCGTACCCGCGCCAAGCTTGCCGTCGATCTCACCGACATCGAAGCCCCGGCGCTTCAGGAGGTTTTGCAGCTCCTTCAGCTGTTCGTAGCTGAGAGATGCGACATTGCCACTCTCGCGGCTGAGGTTCGGCGCACCCGCCATGCGCGCCGCAAGGTGCGCGGCCGTCATCGCGTAGGTCAGCGACTGGTTCCACTGCGTATAAACGAGGAAGTTCGGGTAAGCGAGAAAGGCCGGGCCGTTGCGTCCCATTGGCAGCACGAGCGAAGCCTGAAGGCCATCCGCCGGAAGCCGCTTACCGCCGACACCCTCTATGCCCCACGCGACCCATTGCGAGCGCGGCAGTTGAATAGCCAAATCGGCCTTATCCCACGGCAGCTCCTTCGTGACGCGGACTTCCTCGAGCCACGGCTCGCCGCGCCGCCAACCCATCGACGCGAGGAACTTCGCCGTCGATCCGATGACGTCGGCATTGCTGCGAATGAGATCGACGCGGCCGTCGCCGTCGTAATCGATGCCGTAGTTGAGATAGTGGCGCGGCAGGAATTGCGTCTGACCGAGTTCGCCCGCCCATGAGCCGATCATCTGATCGGGGGTCAGATCGCCGCGCTCCACGATTTTCATCGCCGCCTTCAACTCTTCGCGGAACATATCACCGCGACGGCAGTCCCACGCCAAGGTTACGAGAGAATGCAGTACCGGCAGCTTGCCCATACCGCCGCCGAAGTCGCTTTCAAGAGCCCAGAACCCGGTGATGACCGCGCCCGGCACGCCGAACTCTTTCTCGGCACGATCGAAGATGGGGCGATAGCGCTGCAGGTAAGTGCGGCCCATCTGCTCGCGACCTTTGGTGGCGAGCTTGAAGTAGAATTCGACGAATGTCTGCGAGAAGAAGCCCTGCTTCCGGTCGCGGGCGATCGTGCCCTGATCGGGTGTCATGCCACCGATCGTCTCCTCGATCGTCTCCGGACGGATGCCCTCGGATATGGCTTCTTGCTTGAAGTCGGCGAGCCAGCGGTTGAACGGTATCGTGTTCTGGCAATTGCGCTTGTTCGGGGGTGGCGGCGGAGTGCTTTCCGCATTGGCGGTCGCGGAAAGCCCCGCAAGCATGAGTGATGCCACCGAGAAAACGAGAAAACCTGCGCGCATGAGATGCCTTCGGCCATTGATAAGAGCCGGCACTTTTGCCAGCCGCCTGGAGAGCGTCAAGAGACTATGGCCTGAATGAGGCCTTCCCGGCCTCTTGTCTAAGCGCTGCCGATCAGGATGCCCACCATAAAGACAATTAGGCCGCCGACCACGACTTCCGACGCCGCCCGCCAGAACCGCGTTTCGCTGAAACGCGAGCGAATTCCGGCGATAATCCAAAGCTCGAAGAATACGATACAGACGGCAATTGTGGTCGCGGTCCAGAAATCCGGAATGAGATAGGGAAGCGTATGTCCAAGACCGCCAAGGGCCGTCATCAATCCTGTGACCGAGCCGCGCAGCCACGGATGGCCGCGTCCTGAGATCTCCCCGTCATCGGAAAGAGCCTCGGCAAAGGCCATGGATATTCCGGCTCCAACCGACGCAGCGACGCCGACGAGAAATGTCTGCCAGGTGTTATGCGTGGCGAAGGCTGCAGCAAAGATCGGTGCCAGGGTCGAGATCGAGCCGTCGATCAGGCCCGTCAGTCCGGGCTGCACATATTGAAGCACAAAAGAGCGCCGCGCCGCTTGATCTTCGCTCATTTTCGCTTTGTCGGTCAGCTCTACTGCAGCGACGTCGTGGGCAATCTTGATGTGGTCGTTTTCAGCCGCAATCAGATCGCCGAGAAGCTTGCGGATTTCAGCGTCCGAAGCGCGCGCCAGCACGGACTGATAGAAACTCAGCGTCTCCGCCTCGATCTGCTCGGCCTGCCGGCGCACCTTCTCGATGCCGAGCGGCCGGATCATCCAGATCGGATCATGGCGAACGAAGCCGGATACGTCCTGACGGCGGATAAGCGGAATATGGTCGCCGAACTTCCGCTGGAAGAGATCGATCAGCCAGCGCCGATGCTCGTTCTCTTCCTCTCCAAGCTCCTTGAAAATCTTCGCCGACGCCGGATAGTCGGTAGCAAGCCCGGCCGCATAATCCGCATAGATGCGGCCGTGCTCTTCCTCGAGTGAAATTGCGAGCGCTAGGATTTCGCGTTGATCAAGATCTTTGAACTGCCGCATCGCCTCATACCATAGAATTAGAATAATTCTAATCTATGGCCTATTCGCGTGCAGGGCAAGCGGTGTCTCCGCTGGCCGCCAGACCATCGCGCAAACGAACGAAAACCGTTGCTGGAGCCGTTGAGTGAGCCCCCCGGCTACGCGACTGCGTTGGCCCCCGCCGCGCTCTCCTTGGCGGCAGCACGTTCGAGCGCATTGCCGCTGCGTTGCTGATACTTGTTTTTGAGCGCATCCCATTCGATCGAAAGCGAGCCGCCGCTCAAGCCATGCTGGCGATCCCAGTTCGACAAGAGATCGATGCACGCGTGATCGATATAATCGAGATCTTCGATATGGACGTGAACCTGCGCGCCAGGCTTCAGCCCCTCGAGCGCCGAAGCGAGCATCGGCAGGCGAACGAGCGTCGCCGATCCTCTGAGATGCACGTCGACCCGCTTGTCCGGCCCTTCCTGCGTCGTGATTTCGAGATGCGAGAACGCATAGACGAGCTTCAGAAGCGACAGCCCGAGGCCAACGAGCACGCCGTCGAGAAGGTTCGTCAGTACGATCGTGACGACCGTGATCACGTAGATCCCGACTTCGGCCCAACCGAAGGATCGCAACGTCGGCAGGATCTTCGGATACGCGAGTTTGTAGCCCGTATAGACGAGAACCGCGGCGAGCGCGGAAAGCGGAATGAGCTTTAGCACCGCAGGAAAGAACACGACGAGAAGCAGAAGCCAGATGCCGTGGAGAATTGCTGACCATCGCGTCTGCGCTCCCGCCGCAACATTCGCGCTTGAGCGAACGATCACGCCCGTCATCGGCAGCACACAGAGAACGCCGCAGATCAAATTACCGACCCCCTGTGCAAAAAGCTCCTTGTCGTACTTCGTGCGAGGCCCGGTGTGCATCTGATCGACGGCCGTCGCACAGAGAAGCGTTTCCGCGCTCGCAATTAAGGCAATGGAAACCGCGCCGATAATCATATTGGGCTCAAAGATGCTCATGAGCTTCTCAGGCGTCGGATACATCTGCAGCGACCACTCCCAGATGTTGCTCGGAACATCGACGAACTTGATCGATTCCAACCCGAGAAGCTTCGCCGCAATCACCGCCACGATGACGCCGACCAACGGCGCCGGCACGAGTTTCATGGATTTGGGCGAATAAGCGCTCCATCCAGCGATGGTGACGATGGTCAGCAATCCGACGAGCCCGGCCGTTTGACGTCCGTCGCCGCTGCGGATCGCATCGAGAAAGGCGTTCGGGATTCCGATCAGATTCTGCGCGCCGCTGCCGATCGGTTTGCCGTCGAACATGACATGAAACTGCGAAGCGAAAATCAGCACGCCGATGCCTGCGAGCATGCCGTGAATGACGGCCGGCGACACCGCGCGGAACCATTGGCCAAGCTTCAAATAGCCCGCCAGCATCTGAAGGAGCCCAGCGAAAAGCACGATCGTGCCGAGCATGGCGGCGCCGTGCTCTTGAACGAGCATATAGACGAGAACGGTAAGCCCGGCGGCCGGTCCACTGACTTGCATAGGTTGGCCGGAGATCGTCGCGACGACGATACCGCCGATAATTCCGGTGATGATGCCCGTTGTTGGCGGCAAGCCCGACGCGATCGAGATGCCCATGCACAATGGCAAGGCCACCAGAAAAACGACAATCGAGGCAAGAAAATCGCGTCCAAATACGCTTGCGGCGTTCGCCGAAGCCGGCTTCGACATCGTCATAGAGCGTTCCCCGTGCTAGCGCGAAGTGCCGTCGCGCAGACCCTTATTATCTTTGCGCGAAACGTTGCTGTCCCGCGTGCGAGCTTTCGCGGCCGGAACGATAGACACAGCGAAACGCGGCCGCAACGGCATCGGCGGGCAGAAAGTTGCCGCATTGTGATAAATTAAACGATAAAAGCGCCGGTCCCACGGGGAGCCGGCGCCTTGAATCTGCAAATTGCAGGCGAGTTCAGGGCACTAACGCGCGCTGCCTCTGCCGCCGGAAGATCTGCTTCCCGGCGTCTGCTGACCGTCCAGCCACGTGGACATGGCCTGCTGCCAGCCCTTCTGCCACATCTCTGCGGCTTGCAGCCAGAACTGCACAGGGTTGACGGCCCCGCCGCTGCCAAAGTCGGGGAAGGCGCCGCCATTGGTGCCTGAAAACGGCGGGAAACCCGACCCGGCGCCAAACCCAGGCACGTTCGGGAAGTTCGGGAACGTCGGAAAGCTCGGCATTTGCCCAGGATTACCGAGCGCCTTCACCTGCTTCTCCCAAACATCCATGACCTGATCGACGGCCTGGAGTTGCAGCTTCGATGCATTTTGCATCTGCCTGCGGCTGAGTTCCACGAAATCCGTGGGCCAACCGAGAGATTTGGCCGCCTCCGCCATCTTGTCGAAGACGGCGTTGCTGTTTTTCTCTCCGAGTTCGGCAAGCTCCGCCCGCCAATTGGCCATGGCGTCGAACGCCTGAGTGACTGCCTTTTTCGCATCATCCCCGAGCTTGGTAAAAGCCGGGTTCGCCTCGAACGATGAATTCGCCATATCGGTTCTCCAGGGGCGCCGGGGAGCACAAAGGGCGCGAGAAGATTTCTGGCACACCGCCACCGCTCCCGCCACTCTTATCGACGTGCGGCGATCAATCAGGCCCCGCAACCCGCTCAGTGGCTTAACGCCCCTTTTGCCGGTCAGTTCCGGGTGCTATGAGCCCCGCCCATGACAGCCATTTCACATATTCGAAATTTCTCGATCATCGCCCACATCGATCACGGCAAGTCGACGCTTTCCGACAGGCTGATCCAGCTTTGCGGCAATGTCTCAAATCGTGAAATGAAGGAGCAGATCCTCGACTCGATGGACATCGAGCGGGAACGCGGCATCACGATCAAGGCTCAGACCGTCCGGCTCGATTACCGGGCGAAAAACGGCGAGCTTTATCAATTGAATTTGATGGACACGCCCGGCCACGTCGACTTCGCCTACGAGGTCTCGCGATCGCTGGCCGCCTGCGAAGGGGCCATCCTCGTCGTTGACGCGAGCCAAGGTGTCGAAGCCCAGACCCTCGCCAACGTCTACCAGGCGCTCGACAACAATCTCGAGATTCTGCCCGTACTTAACAAAATCGATTTGCCGGCCGCCGACGAGGATCGCGTCAAGCAGCAGATCGAAGACGTGATCGGCATCGATGCCTCGGGCGCGATCGGCGTCTCGGCCAAGAGCGGCCTCAACGTCGAAGCCGTCCTTGAAGCCATCGTCGAACGCCTGCCGGCCCCGAAAGGCGACCCGAAACTGCCTTTGAAGGCAATGCTGATCGACAGCTGGTATGACGCATACCTCGGCGTCATCGTGCTTGCCCGCGTCATTGACGGCACCCTGAAGAAGGGCCAGCGCGTGAAGTTGATGGCAACGGACGGCAGCTATCAGGTCGAGCGCGTCGGCATCTTCCGGCCGAAACAGGAAATGCTCGATGAACTCGGACCCGGTGAGGTCGGCTTCTTCACTGCTGCCATCAAAGAAGTTGCCGATACCCGCGTCGGCGACACGATCACGGACGAAAAAAATCCGACCCCCGAGGCCCTGCCCGGCTTCAAGCCGGCGCAACCCGTCGTCTTCTGCGGCCTCTTCCCCGTCGATGCCGCCGATTTCGAAGATCTTCGCGAGGCAATGGGCCGGCTTCGCTTGAACGACGCCAGCTTCTCGTTCGAAACGGAAAGCTCGGCTGCGTTGGGCTTCGGCTTCCGCTGCGGTTTCCTGGGCCTTTTGCACCTTGAGATCATCACAGAGCGTCTGGAGCGCGAGTTCAACCTCGATCTCATCACGACAGCGCCGAGCGTCATCTATCACTTGCATATGCGCGACGGCTCAATGATCGAGATGCACAATCCGGCCGACATGCCGGAGATTCCCCAAATCGATCACATCGAAGAACCGTGGATCGAGGCTACCATCCTCGTCCCCGACGATTATCTCGGCGCCGTGCTGAAGCTATGTCAGGACCGGCGCGGCCGCCAGAAGCAGCTCACCTACGCCGGCTCGCGCGCGATGGTGGTTTACGAGTTGCCGCTCAACGAAGTGGTGTTCGACTTCTACGACCGCCTGAAGAGCGTATCTCGCGGTTACGCATCCTTCGACTATCACATCAAGAATTACGAGGAAGGCGACCTCGTGAAACTCTCCATTCTCGTCAACAGCGAGCCGGTCGATGCACTGTCGATCATCGTGCACCGATCGCGCGCGGAAAGCCGCGGCCGCTCGATGTGCGAAAAGCTGAAGGAGCTTATTCCGCCGCATCTCTTCCAGATTCCGATCCAGGCCGCGATCGGCGCCAAGGTCATTGCGCGCGAAACGATCAAAGCTCTACGGAAAGACGTGTTGGCCAAGTGCTACGGCGGCGACATCTCACGAAAGAGAAAGCTCCTCGACAAGCAGAAAGCCGGCAAGAAGAAGATGCGCGAGTTCGGAAAAGTCGAAATCCCTCAAGAGGCGTTCATCAACGCCCTCAAGATGGACGACAACTGACCGCTCCCGGCTGCTGCCGCGCGTCAGGGCCGGAGAATTACTGGAAGCCGCCTAGGCTCTTCATCACTTCGTCCGAAGACGTCCGGCGAGGCTGCTTCTGGGCGCTCGTCGAACGTCCAGTCGACGGCCGGACCGCCGGCTCGGGCTTAGGAACGGGTAAGCCCGTTTCAGGATCGATCACGACCGTACCTGTCGCTGCATTCGGCTCACCGGCAGCTGCGCCGTCCGGTGGCGGAAGAGGCTCGACCGATATTTTCGGCGTCAACACAGTGTTGCCCGGCGCGTCCTGAGGCTTCGCGGCATCTTGCGGCTCTGCCGCTTGCGCGGGTGGATTGCTCGCCGGCGGACGGCTTTCCGTCGATGGGGATTGCGGCGGCACAGGTGGCGTAGCGGGGGGCACGTTAGGTTGGGCTTGGCTCGGCGCGTTCGCAGTCCCGGCCGCGTCCGTGTTGCCTGGCGCCAAGCGTTCCGCGTCCTTCTTCTTCGCAGCCGCCAGAGCCGCGGCGCGCTCGGCGGCGAGTTTCTTGCGACGTTCCTTCTCGAGACGAACGCGCTCTTCATCGATGCGGCGCGATCGCTCGAGCTCTTCGACATTGCGCTCCATCTGCCTGACGACGAGTTCGCGCTGAAGGCTGGCGGCATCCGCCTTGACCGTTAGTCCGCCGAGATTGTCGAGCGGACCGTCATAAAGCACCACGACGGCTGGCAGCGGTCCCTTCGAAGGCGGCGGCGTCCAATTCGCAAGCGGAATTGCTGGCGGCGGCAAAGGCCTGACGTTCGATGTAAGCTGGAAAGCCGCATTCATGTCGAGCATCGCGAGATCGGCGGTAACGTTGCCCTCCAATTGACCGTCGGCGCCGTCGAGCACGAACTTGTCGAGCTTGATCGAGCCGTCGGCGATCGAAACGGCGAACGCGCGATTGCCGATCGTCAGCTTCGACGTATTGAGCGCATTGGCAAGGGCCGCCGATATGGCCCGCTGCTCGTTCTGCAATTTCCCGCCAAGTACATCATCGACGATTTGTGCGACGGCCGCGGTCGATGGGCCCGAAATTTCAGCGTCCGCAAATTTCGCGTTGCCCGTCCCGGTCATGACCGCGACGAGACCGGCCGGACTTTGCGCCCGTGCCTCCGCTTTGAGATCGATCGTCGCCGTACCTTTTCCGGTCGCGCTGACGGCCGACAATTTGGCTTGATCGAGTTTCAGCGTCGAAGAAAATGCGACCCCGTTCGATACCTTTTCGAATCCGACATTCCCGCTCAACTGCCCACCGGCTGCCGCAGCGCTGAGATCGCTCACCGCGAGCTTTCCGGGACCGAGCATCAACGTCAGCTTGCCATCATGCGTTGCAAGGCCACCGCTCAAATCAAGCGTCTTGAAAGCGATCTTGAGCGTCGCTTGCGTGCTGCCGAGCGCTGCGAAATTGAACAACCCCTCGGGCCAGATCGGTTGCGCATCCGCAGCCGCGTCATTATCGACGTCTGATCCGGCAGCTGTCACCGCCGGTTGCTGCGGCCGGGCGTCGGTGACGGCCGCGAGCAGGCTCTGAAACGCAACGCGATCCGCATCGATGTTTCCATCGACCTGCACGGCTTGGGCCTTCGGCGTGACAGTCAGATGAGCTGCAAGGGTCGACATGCCGAGTGAGAAATCGCGCGTCGCGATGGTCCAGGCATTTGCATCGCGGCCAATTTGCAGCGAACCACGAGCCGCAACGTCTTCGGCGCCGCTCGGCAACGAAATCCCGGCAGCAACGAGAGCGTCGGTAAATTGTGCCGCCTTGAAATCAAGCGTTCCGTCGAGCGCCAGCGCCGCATTTTCCGGCCATCGCGACTTGCCGGTGAAGCTCATGTTGAAATCGGATGACGTGATGTCCGCATGCGCTTCCGCGTCAGTGCCGATAATACCTGCCGTGACGAGCGACGCGCGAGATTTTTGCGCCGCTTGATCGGCGCTGACGGCCCGGTTGCTCACGCCGCCTCGGCCGAGCGTCGTCAGCAGCAACGATAACGACGGCGCATCGAGCGAGGTGCGGATGCGGCTCGGTTGCGATCGCCAGCCGCCGAGGCCACCGTCGAATTCCGCCGTGCCGGTCAGGTTGGCGCCGTTCAATAGTCCGTCGAACGTCACGTCCGTCGCCGTCGGCGACCTGAGGCCGAGCCGGATGAGCCCGGCGATCTTTCCAGCCTTCAATCCCGCGAAGCGATCCTCCCCGAGCACTGTCGAAAGCCCGGCCTTGCTCACCAGATCGCGCATCGCGTCGGGCGTCGCGCCGACGAGATCGAACGCGAACGTGCCGGCCGGTCCGCCGTCACGCGTCTCGACGCGGCCCTCGAGTTCGATCGAAAGTCCGTTCGCCGTGGTCAGCCGCGCCACCGGCAGCTTGACGTCGCGTCCTTCGATCGCAAACGAAACATCGACGTCGCGATAAGTCGCGTCGCCGTCCGTCAGCCTGCTGGCGATGACGCGCAGCCGCACGTCACCCGGCAAAACCGCGCGCGGGTCCTCTGCACCTTCGACTTTGTGAAGACCGAGCGACCGGCGGAATTCGCTGTTCAGCGCAGCGGCGATTTTCGGGAAAACTTCTCGCGTGTCGAGATCGGCGGCCTGCAATGTCAAATCCGTGAGCTGCCGGTCGCCGCGCAGGATCTTGAGCTCACCGGCAAGCGCCCTGCCCGACAGATCGCCCGAGGCATCCGTCAATGCGAAGTGCGTGTCGTCGACTTCGAGCTTGCCCGCGGCCGAATAAGAACCGTCGGCATTGAAATCGATCGGAACCCCGGATTTCTCCGCCCACGCTTTGAGGCGTCCAAAACTGCTGCCACCGATGAATGCATTACCGGCAAAGCTGAACTTGCCCGCATTGTTCTTGAGTTCGCCCGCAAGATCGAGCCGCGATCCGCCGGGCAAGCTCACCTTGAACGTATTGAGATGCGTGACATTGCCTTGCCGAACCGCATCTATCGACAGGCCGCCCGCGTTTTCGCCGCCGACCTTCACCTGTTCGAGATTAATCTTCGCCGTCGCCGTGCTGTCACCCGCAACGGATTGCATCAAACCGCCGGTGAGTTGCTTAAGCTTCGCGAACGAGGCGCTTCCTTGCCCCGCGCCCGCAAGCCGGTCGATGTCGAGCCATTTCGATTGCAGTGAAAGGTCGAGCCGGGGCGACGCCGTCCAGGTGGCGACAGCCGATCCCGTAATCATTTGCGGAGCGGCCGAGTCGTCGAGCGACAGCGCGAGCTTCTCGAACTTTGCGCCAAGCGCATCGGCCGTGACGTCCGCTTTGAGGTCGAGAAGCGGCGGCGCCTTGCCAGTGGCGGCAATCGTTTCGCTGCCAGGAATGCCAAGTTTTCCTGTCCAGTTGCCCTTGAATGTCGGCTTGTTGCTCAAATCGGAAACGCGCCCGTCCAGCATGTAGGCAATGGGCGAGCTGTCGCCGCGCGCGGAAACTTTGAGTGCGAATGCTCCGTCGGGGCCGGGAACATCCGTCGCGAATTTGACGTCGTGCGCGACTCCCGACCACGCGACCAAGCCCTTGAAACGGAAGGGACCTTTGAGGCCGTCGGCCGAAAGTTCGCCGTCGATGCCGTCCAGCGATGCGACGCGCTCCGAAGCGGCGTTGTAGATGGATATCGCACCGTCCTTGAGCCGCACCGAGCGAAGCGCCACGTCATGCGGCACGAACGGCAGATCGCCCGGCTTCAACTCGATGTTGGTCCAATTCCCTCCGCCCTTATCATCGACGGCAAGCGTCAGAACCGGCCTATCGAGCTCGATCTGGCTAGCCTCCAATACCCCGCGCAGCAGCGCTGGCCCTGAAAGCCACATCGTGAAGCTCTCTGCACGGACAAACGGCTCGCCCGTCTGACCGGACAGGTTGGAGATGCGAACTTTCTCGAAACGGACGTAGGGAACTGGAAGCAGCTTCAGGTTGACCGAGCCGCCGACGCGGACGTCACGGCCCAGGACCTTCGATGCCTCCTCCTCGAAGACCCCGCGATATCCGTTCCAGTCGACAAAATTGGGTACGGCAAAAAGCGCCGAAAGAACAACGACCAGGAGGCCGCCAAAATATAATAGCCCGTTGTTCATGAACGTCTCTTTGAGCCGCGCCGGAAACGCAAAGCACACTGGCGGACATCATTGAAATAACGTCCCTGCCTTGTACACCGGTATGGCACGGCGGCAGTTCACTCTGAACTTGAAATTTGGCTCAATTCCAACGGGCATGCACAGGTACGCCCACAGATTGAATTGAGAACCTTAGATCATAAGCTTAGCGGATTTGTAAATGTCATAGAAGGTCGTGGAATTCTCCACGTTGACGCGATCGGAAATTGACCGCGTGCGATCCTCCTTCAATACGCGCGAATGACAATAGCGCAATCCCAAGGTTCGATTCGAAATGGTCATAATCCGACCTACGGTTTTGAATGAACTCGGCACCGTACAATCCTGACGAAGCAATCTTCCTTGAGCGGCAGCCGAAGGGCTTCCGCGTTCCTCGCAAAGACTGAAAAATGGAACATGTCCTTTATCCGGATTGTTCGTCTTTTCAGATGCTTGAATAGCTGTGGATCGTTTTGACAAAACACTGGCAGCCCGTCCGCGGCGGGGCGCCGCGCCGGTTGTACGTTCAGCCTCGGTGGTTTACCTGAGTGCCATGACCTCAATTCAGAAACCGGGCGCCGCCGGCAGCGGAGATTTGCCGCACGATGACGACCCGCCGTTCGATCTGCCTGAGGCGCCCCGAGCAGCGCGCCAAGATGACAGGAACAGCCCGTCCATTTCTGCGCGCGCAATAGCGGCGTCGCGCGGCCAGCCAGTCTATCTCGAAGGCCTCAATCCCGAGCAACGCGACGCCGTCGAAACGACGGAAGGTCCGGTCTTGGTACTTGCTGGCGCCGGCACCGGCAAAACGCGCGTGCTGACGACGCGCATCGCCCACATTCTTGCGACTAGCCGCGCCTACCCGTCGCAAATTCTCGCCGTGACGTTCACGAACAAAGCCGCGCGCGAAATGCGCGAGCGCATCGGCACGCTCATCGGCGGCACACTCGAAGGCATGCAGTGGCTCGGCACGTTCCATTCGATCGGCGTTAAAATCCTCCGCCGCCATGTCGAGCTCGTCGGCCTGAAGCCTGGCTTCACGATCCTCGACGACGACGACCAGGTTCGGCTCCTGAAACAGGTCATCGAAGCCAATGGCATCGACAAGGATCGCTGGCCGGCGCGTCAGCTCGCCAACCTGATCGACAGCTGGAAAAATCGCGGCCTGACGCCCGACAAGATTCCTGAAGGCGAAGCGTACAATTTCGCGGCAGGCCAAGGCGCGAAGTTGTATGCGGCCTATCAGGCCCGGCTGAAGGATCTCAATGCCTGCGACTTTGGCGATTTGCTTCTCGAATGCCTCCGGCTCTTCCGCGAGCACCCTGACGTGCTCGCCGACTACCATCGCCGGTTCCGCTACATTCTCGTCGACGAGTATCAGGACACCAACGTCGCCCAATATCTCTGGCTGCGCTTCCTCGCGAAGGGATCGCCGAACATCTGCTGCGTCGGCGACGACGATCAGTCGATCTACGGCTGGCGCGGCGCCGAGGTCGATAACATCCTGCGTTTCGAAAAGGATTTCCCCGGGGCGAAAGTCATCCGGCTCGAACGCAACTATCGCTCGACCGGAAACATCCTCGCCGCCGCCTCCGGCCTCATCGCCAAGAATGACGGCCGGCTCGGCAAGACGCTCTTCACCGACGGTGCCGCGGGCGCGAAGGTGAGCGTCGCAAATTTCTGGGACGACGAAGCCGAAGCCCGCGCCATCGGCGAAGCGATTGAGCAGTTCCAGCGCAAGAGCGAACGGCTGAACGATATGGCCGTGCTGGTTCGGGCATCGTCCCAGATGCGCGCGATCGAAGATCGGTTCATTACGCTCGGCCTTCCCTATCGTGTCATCGGTGGTCCGCGCTTTTACGAACGTCAGGAAATCAAGGACGCGATCGCCTACCTCGACGTCGTGGCGAACCCCGCCAACGATCTCAAGTTCGAACGCATCGTCAACGTGCCGAAGCGCAGCCTTGGCGATACTACAGTCAAGCGCATCCACGAGCTGGCGCGCGCCCGCGCCATCCCGCTCTATCAGGCCGCCCGCGAGATCGTCGAAACCGACGAGCTGACGCCCCGTGCGCGCAAATCGTTGTTTGACCTCACGCAGTCGTTCGAACGTTGGCGCGCAAGCCTCGAACACATGCGCCATACCGATCTCGCTGAGCTGATCCTTGATGAATCTGGCTACACGGCGATGTGGCAAGCCGACAAAAGTCCGCAGTCGCAGTCGCGACTTGAAAACCTGAAAGAACTCGTGCGCTTCATGCACGATTTCGACTCGTTGCAGGGCTTTCTCGAGCACGTCTCCCTCGTCATGGACGCCGAGCAGGGCAGCGACGGCGACCGCGTCTCCCTGATGACGCTCCACGGCGCCAAGGGATTGGAGTTCGGCATCGTCTTCCTTCCGGGCTGGGAAGAAGGCCTCTTTCCGCATCAGCGCTCAATGGATGAAAGCGGCAAGGCAGGCCTCGAGGAAGAGCGCCGGCTCGCCTATGTCGGCATCACGCGTGCAAAACGGATCGCCAAGATTTCGTTCGCTCAGAATCGCCGGACGCATGGCCTCTATCAATCGGCGCTTCCGTCACGCTTTGTCGATGAGCTGCCGGTCGCCACTGTCGAAGTCGTCGAGAGCGAGATGCCGTTCGGCGGCAGGCCTGACCCGTTCGGCTATGGTGGAGGCTTCGGGCAAAGCCGCTTCGATCGCGCGGGCGGATCGGAACCATTCCGGTCGACGTACAATACGCCCGGATGGCAGCGCGCCCAGCAATCCTGGAGCAGCAGCAAAAAGGATCCGAAAAAGAGATCCAGGGGACCGCTGACGCTCGAAGGCGAACTTGTAGCCGCATCAACCGCCGACGCGCCGTCGTTCAAAAAAGGTACGCGCGTGCGCCACGAAAAATTCGGCGAGGGAACCGTGACGGCTATCGACGGGAACAAGTTGACCATCGAATTCGATGACGGTTCGACGAAGCGCGTTGTCGCGAGTTTCGTCGATGTTGTATGACGGATTTGCGAAAGCAAATGCTCAGGCGATGTCTAATTCCCGCCGCTAGTTTCTTCTTATTGCCGTAATTGCAGGACATGTTATCCCCAGCTCGTTGAGCGTGGGGGTTCATCAGCTAAATCAAAACTTTACGACGCCGGGTTGCCGGCGTTGATCGGACGCGTTTGCGTTTTAAGTCCCTGATCTAAAATAAATTTCCAGGGACGTGAAACCGAAACGGGGGACCGTTGTTTGGGAGGGTAGAGTCCTTGAAAGGAGCTATCCATGAGCACTTACCGCTTCCCGTTAAGGGGTAAGATAGGCGTCGTGCGCGGAAAGGACGGGGACGTTCCCGCGCGGCGGATTGGTGTTCAGCGTGATTTGAGCCGGGCAAATCGCAGGAACTACCTGCTGACTGACATGACGCCGCTGACCGAGGAGGAAATTCGAAACCTTCCGGTCGCCCATCGCTACTCATCATGAGTTGAAAGAAGAACAGAGTTTGGACTCGAATAATCGGCACCGCTTGGATCTGAGCGGTGCCGTTTATTTTTGGCGATTTCGTTCAAGCTGCCACCGCTTGCCTGACCTTCAACAAATCCCACGCGGCATTGACCTGCTTGATGCGCTGTTCGCGGTACCGGCGGTCAGCTTCATCGCGCGCGTGATCCGGATGCCAGGACATCCGCAAGGCATCGACGATCTTCTTGACGGCAGCGTCTGGAGCATCGGGATTGAGCCCGAGGATACGGTAAGCCTCGTATACCGTCGAAGGCGCGTCGCGCTCTGCCATCGCGCTCTCATCGTGAGACGCCGGCACCGCCCCTTGCGCTATGCGAGCGATACGCTCGAGATCGCGGGTGATTGCACGAACCGACGCCCGCATCTTCTCTGGCGCGATCTGCCCAACGCGACGTCCAAGCTCCGCCGCGCGGTCGTACAAACTATCGAGTTCCGACGCGAGCACATCCCGTAACAGGAGATCGCCCGGAAGGCCGGCAATGAGAGTCTCCGTTTCGTGCAGCCGTGTGTGCACGTGAGCCAACGGATTGGCATCTTCCGCATCGTCGCCGTCGTGGGCCGATGCTGCCTTCCAACTTTCATAGCTTTTGCCGAAAGCCGAACTTCCACGGGCAAACGATGCCGCCCCTAAATCTCTAACGCGCGCGGCGAGCGATCCTGTCCATCCGGCGAGTTGCTGGAACGCGGATGATCCCAGTTGCCGGCGGCGCACCCAGAACAGGCATGCCGCCATCAAAGAGATGAGAAGCATTGAGACAAAGCCGGCAACTTTGAAGGCATTCCCCGAAGCAGCGCCGGACGCCGACGCCGCCGCCGGATCGACGACCGTAATCCAATGCGTCGTCTCGGGCTCGGGCGCGCGTTCGGAACGCAGCGCAGCCGGCTCGATGACCGCATCAGCGGAAAGTTCTTGTGATGCGACATGCGCCAGCGTCGTGGTATGCCCGAACCCCGGGAAAACGAAACGCCCCCTGAGCTTGCTCACGGGCGCGTACCCGGGTGGAAGTTGATCGGGTAGCCGAACGCCCGAAGCTCGCGCTGATGCGGCAACCTTGGCCCAGGCGACGCGCTGCCCCCCGCATTCGATCGAAAATTTGTAGACCATCATCGTCTCGCACGTCCACGCAGCCGAGCCGGAGCATGACGGAAAAGCGAGATCCTCCCGAGGGCCGATGATGCGATAGGTCGTCTCTTCCGACGGCGAGAGGCGCGGAGCGCCTCTGTCCATCGCGCAACTGTAAGGTAGAACGAGCTCGTCTGCCGCGACGTCACCACACCCAAGGGCCATGCACACCGCAAAGCCCGAGGCCAAAAAACGCAAAGCCCCCATGATCGTCCGCCCCCGAAAGCGAAAATTCCCCTCTAACTCCAGTTGTGCACGATCCTAGCCCAAGATCGTGTCTACTAAGCCAAAAGCGAAAGTTATGAACCGAAAAATTGTGCGCGCCATGGAACTTTGCGATGTATCATCAACCTCTGGTAGGGCTGGCTAATCCGCACCGGTCTCGGCGAAATGCTCGTCATCATTCCGCGACGAAGGGTTGCGAGGCTCGCGTGACCTCCAGCGACCCGCTATGAACTTCATTGCGTAAGAAGCTGGGATCGAAACATAAAGTTCGGGGAGTTGTGCATGGCGTCGGCAGACTTTGCGGAAGGCCGATTACAGCAAAGGCAAAGCCTTTTTCAGCGGCTGGCGGATCTCACGGACTTCGAAGCGAAACCAGCCGAGGTTCCCGAGGACGCCGAGCGCCAGCCGATAGACATTCTTGAGCCCGACGATACGCGCAAACGCGAGCGCTTCATTCCCGTAACGCGTTTTGCTTTGCTTGACCGCCTGACGAAGCCCTTTCTTTGGCCGGCCGGACAAGCCGCCGACGCGCGCCGCTTCTTCCGCTATCTCGATTACTGGCGCCAGCAGCAGTACTTCGCATTGCTTCTCGATCTCGAGCAGTCCTATGAAGCTTTTTCCCCCGACAGCGACCTGCTGATGACGCGCAGCTTTTCGGACGATGAGCGCGCATCGTTACAGCACCGGGTTTTCGAAGGCGTCGAAAGCCTGCTGCAGCGGGCCAACTACGAACGTATCGATCCGAGCAACGTCGAGCTCATTATGACGCGCGATAGCCACTACGGCCTCGATCTGTTCGTCGACATGGAAGAGTTCGAGCGCATCTCGATCTTCTATCGCGGCGCGTCGAACCGGAAGTATGAACGGCGGCGCATTCGCAAGTTTTTGCGCAAGGAAGAATTTGACGTTCCGATTTTCCAGCGGCTCTTCATGATGTTCAAGTTGAAGTCGGTCGAGACGTGCGTTGAAGAAGCCATGCGCAACATGAAACTCTCGCGCGAGGCGGCGGAGAAACACGTCGCCCGCAACCGCGCACATTTCCCGAAGAGCATGAACGAGAAGAATATTTACCTGAAGCTCTTCAAGAACATTCCGCGCACGGACGTCGAGATGATCTTTCCGAATACAAGGGTCCGCTTCCGGCCGATGGACAAGCTTCGTCTCGGCGTGACGGCCAGCGGCGGCATCGGAATGGGCGCTGCCGGCGCGGCCGGCAAGGTCGCGCTTTTGATGAGCAATCCGATCGCGGCGCTTGGTGCGCTGGCGGGGCTGGGCGGCATCGCCGCCCGGCAAGCCATGGGCTTCCTCAATCAGAAGCAGCGCTACCTGGTGATCATGGCGCAGAACCTTTACTTCCACACCATGGCCGACAACCGCGGCGTCATCCTCAAAATCGCAGCCCGCGGCGCCGAAGAGGACGTGAAGGAGGAAATGCTGCTCTACAGTGTTCTCGCCAAGGAAAAGTCGACGCGTACCGATCTGCCGTCCATCGACCTCGCCATCGAGAACTACTTGACCCGCACCTTCGGCGTGAAAATCGATTTCGAAATCGACGACGCGCTCGATCGTTTGATCCGCGACGGCATCGTTATCGAAAAGCCGGATGGCTCCTTCGTCACGTTGCCACCGGCCGAGGCGGCGAAGCATATCGACGCCAAGTGGGACTTGTTCCTGGATCACCTACCCGACCCCGTCAGCACGGAAGGCTATGAGTTCGAAGGCAGACCGGCCTAGAACTGAAAAATCGAATGGCATTCAAAAAATTCGCGGCGCAGTTTGGCGACCGATCACTTGCTTATGAGACCGGCAACGCACTGCAGGATCTGATCGAGCCGCCGCCGGACGCACTGACCGTTTTCGAAGACGGTCCAGATCGCTGGCGGCTCGAAGCCTACTTCGATGCCGACGCGGGCGATCGCGATCTGGCAGCCGAACTCGGGCCTCTCGTGCAAGGCCCGCTGCCCCCGTTCACCGTCGAAACCGTGCCCGACCTCAATTGGGTCGCGATTTCCCAAGCCGCATTACCGCCCGTCCATGCGGGCCGCTTCACCATTCACGGTAGCCATGACAAGGGCCGCATCGCCGGCGGTCCGAATGCCATTCTGATCGACGCCGGAGAAGCCTTCGGTACCGCCCACCACGCGACGACGCTCGGCTGCCTCCTGGCGATTGATCGGCTGACGCGCGCGAAGTCCTTCAACTGGGTCTTCGACCTCGGCTGCGGTTCGGGCGTGCTGGCCATCGCGGCATCGAAGGCACTGCCGTATGCCGAGATCATCGCCGCCGACATGGACCCGCAATCGGTGAAGGTCGCAACGGAAAACGTAAGGCTCAACGGTGCCGCGAGCCGCATCGCGCTTGTCGTCGCGAGTGGCATCGGACACCCGAAAGTTCGAAGCCGCGCCCCGTTCGACCTGTTCATTGCCAATATCCTGGCTGGGCCTCTGATCGGCCTCGCGCCTGCAATCTCCCGCTCGGTCGTGCCCGGCGGAACGCTGGTGCTCTCGGGGATTCTGATCCCACAGGCGCCGGAGGTTCTCGCCACCTATCGAGCCCACGGCTTCTCGCTCGTCCGCCACGACCGCTTGACGGGATGGTCCACGTTGACGCTCGAACGACGTTGAAATCCGCCATTGCCCGCTTGAGCACTGCCGCTTAGAAACTCTCCCATGCTGCAGACATTCGAATCCTCGTCCGAGCCGGAACGCGTCGCCGAACGCGTGAAGGCGCTTCGTGCACTGATGGCACGCGCAAAGCTCGATGCCGTTCTCGTCCCACGCGCCGACAGGCATCAGGGCGAATATGTGCCCGCCTCCGCCGAGCGCCTGAAATGGCTGACCGGATTTTCAGGCTCCGCCGGGATCGCCATCGTCACGAAACGAGCTGCCGTCCTGATCGTCGACGGCCGCTACACCGTGCAGGCCGGAGTTGAGACCGATAAGGATATCTTCGAGGTCTCATTGCTGCCTCGCAATAAGATCTCCGAATGGCTGACCGGGCATCTCGGCAATGGCCAAACCATCGGCTTCGATCCCTGGAACCACACCACCGGCGAGATCGAACGGCTGCAAAAGGCCGTCTCGCCGAAAGGACTGAAGCTCAAAGCGCTCGCAAGCAATCCGATCGATAGCATTTGGGGAAAGGCCCGGCCCGCGCCTCCGCAAAATCCGGTCATTGCCCAGCCGATTGCGTTTGCCGGCAGAACGCCCGCCGACAAACTCTCTGAGTTGCAAGGGCGACTGAAGGAGGAAGGCCAGGGCGCTGCCATCCTGACACTGCCGGATTCCATCTGCTGGCTGTTCAACATTCGCGGCAGCGACGTCGCCCACAATCCGGTCGTGCTGGCATTCGCAATCGTGCCGGCGAGCGGCAAAGCCGAACTCTTCATCGCGCCCGATCGCTTCGATCCCGAGGCCCGCGCCGCCGTTACCCCGGTCGCAAAGCTTCTTCCGCCCGAAATGCTCGCAGCCCGATTGAAAGAGCTGAAAGCGAAGGGCAAGCGCGTCCGCCTCGATACCGAAACCGCCGCCTATTGGTTCGGCGCGAAACTCGGGCCAAAGCTCATCGCCCGCGGACAAGACCCATGCATCGTCCCGAAGGCGATCAAGACCGATGCCGAAGTGATCGGCGCACGCGCCGCCCACCTGCGTGACGGTCACGCCGTCGTCCGCTTCCTCGCATGGCTCGACGATTGGGCCGCCGACGGAACGCTGGACGAGATCACGGCCGTCCAAAAGCTCGAAGAATTCCGGCGCGATACGAACATGCTCCGCGACGTCAGCTTTCCGACGATCTCGGGCTCAGGACCGAACGGCGCCATCGTCCATTATCGCGTGACGGAAGAAACCAACCGGCGCATGCGTCCGGGCGAGCTCTTCCTCATCGACAGCGGCGGTCAGTATCCGGACGGCACGACCGACATCACCCGCACGGTCGCGATCGGCGAACCGAGCGAAGATATGAAGCGGCATTTCACGGCCGTTCTGAAAGGCCACATCGCCGTCGCAACGGCCCGCTTTCCGAAAGGCACGCGCGGCATCGATCTCGATCCATTCGCGCGGCGCGCGCTTTGGCAGATCGGCGCCGATTTCGATCACGGAACCGGCCACGGCATCGGCAGCTATCTTTCCGTGCACGAGGGACCGCAATCGATCTCGCGCGCCGGCATGGCGCCGCTCCACGCCGGAATGCTGATCTCGAACGAGCCCGGCTACTACAAGGTCGGCGAGTACGGCATTCGCATCGAGAACGTCGTGCTCGTGACGCTGCCCGAACCCGTCGAGGGAGGCGAGCGCGAGATGATGGCCTTCGAGACGCTGACGCTCGCGCCCATCGATCGCCGGCTGATCGTCTCCGAAATGCTGGATGCAAGCGAGACCGATTGGATCAACGCCTACCATAAGCATGTCTTCGACGCGCTTGCGCCCGGCCTCGATCCATCCTCACGCAACTGGCTGAAGCAGGCGACGCAGCCGGTCTAGTTCGCGCTGCGCTTGTCCCATCGGTTACAGCGGAAAACGCCCGCCATCATTACGTCTCCACATGCTCAGCATGAGGGAGAGTAAGATGTTTGAAATCTACGAACTGACGGCGGCGCCGCATTTTCCGCAGCCCTTGAAAGGCCAGGCCTGCGCTGACCGCCCGGAAAACATCGTCGCGCTTTTGGCGCAGGCGGCCGATGGTGATCAGGGCATTGAAATCACTATGCGCGGCGGCGAGATATTCATCGCGCTGAAGTCGAGTTGAATCAAAACGATCGATCAGCTCTGACCGACGAGCGCGATCCACCCGTCCTCGTCGAGCACCGTCACGCCCAGCGCCCGCGCATTATCGAGCTTCGATCCCGCCTCGGCGCCCGCGACGACATAATCCGTCTTTTTCGAAACGGAACCCGAAACCTTTGCACCAAGCCGTTCCGCCTGCGCCTTCGCCTCGTTCCGCGTCAGCTTCGTTAGCGTTCCGGTGAAGACGACCGTCTTGCCGGTAACGGGCGAAGCTTTCGTTTGCAGCCGCTCGTATGGCTTGACCTTCACTTCCGAGAGCAGCGCATCGACTTGCTCTTGATTGTGCTGCTCGCCGAAGAAATCGATGAGCGCATCAACGACCGTTTCGCCGATGCCTTCGATGTTATCGATGTCCTCGTAAGCATCTCTGCCCTTGCCGCCCGCGACGGCGGCGTCCACGGCCGCGCGCAAAGCTTCGAGCGTGCCGTAAGCCTTGGCAAGATCCTTCGCCGTCGTTTCCCCGATGTGCCGAATGCCGAGCGCAAAAAGAAACCGGTCGAGCGCGACCTCCCGCCGGGCATCGATCGCGGCAAAGAGCTTGCGAACCGACGTCTCTTTGAAGCCTCTAACCTTCGTCAGCGGTTCAGCCGACTCCTGATCCCGCCTCTCGAGCGTGAAGATGTCGGCCGGCGACTTGATGCGCCCGGCGTCGAAGAAAAACTCGATCTTCTCTGCGCCAAGCCCATCGATGTCGATGGCGTTTCGCGAAACAAAATGTTTGAGGCGTTCCTTGACCTGCGCCGGACAGATAAGCCCTCCCGTGCAGCGGCGAACGACGTCAGCCCTGCCCGTTTCTTCCACCGACTCGCGCACGGCATGACTGCCGCAAACCGGACAGACCGTCGGAAACTCGAACGGCTTGGAATGCGACGGCCGCTTGTCGAGCACGACTTCGACGACCTGCGGAATGACATCGCCCGCCCGCTGAACGACGACGGTATCACCTTCGCGGATGTCCTTCCGCGCAATCTCGTCCTCGTTGTGCAGCGTCGCGTTCGACACGACGACGCCGCCGACAGTGACGGGCCGAAGTTTCGCGACCGGCGTGAGCGCTCCTGTGCGCCCCACCTGAATATCGATCTTTTCGAGCACCGTCGTCGCCTGTTCGGCCGCGAACTTATGCGCAATGGCCCAGCGCGGAGAGCGCGAGACGAAGCCCAGTCGCTCCTGATAGTCGAGCCGGTTCACCTTGTAGACGACGCCGTCGATATCGTAGCCGAGCGACGCGCGCTTGCGCTCGATATCGCGATAGAACGCGAGCAAGTCTTCGGTCGTCGTCGCGACGCGCATCAGCGGATTGACCGGCAAACCCCACGCTCCGAAACTCTGAACGACGCCCTCTTGCGTATCTGCCGGAAGCTCCGATGCGGCCCCCCAGGTATATGCAAAAAACCGTAGCGGCCGCTTCGCCGTAATCGATGGATCGAGCTGGCGGAGCGATCCGGCGGCCGCGTTCCGGGGGTTTGCGAAGACCTTGTCGCCACTCGCCGCCTGCGCCGCGTTGAGCTTTTCAAAATCCTTGTGCCCGAGATAGATCTCGCCGCGAATCTCGATCAGATCGGGAACGTTCCGGCCCTTGAGCTTATGCGGAATTTCTTCGACCGTCTTGATGTTCGCCGTGACGTTCTCGCCTTCCGTGCCATCGCCACGCGTTGCCGCCTGGACGAGCACGCCTGCCTCGTATCGTATGGAAATCGACAGCCCATCGATCTTGGGTTCGGCCGTAACCTCCAAGACACCGTCGTCGCCGAGCTTCAGAAAGCGGCGCACGCGCTCGGCGAAATCGACGACATCCTGATCATCGAACGCATTGCCGAGCGACAGCATCGGCACGTCGTGCCGGATCTTGCCGAACGCGGCGACCGGTGCCGCCCCGACCTTGTTTGTGGGACTATCGGAACGGCGAAGCTCCGGATGAGCATTTTCCAATTCAGCGAGGCGGAGGCGAAGCGCATCGTACTCCGCGTCCGAGACCTCGGGCGCGTCATGCCGGTAATAGAGATCATCGTGATGGGAAATTTCGGCCGCCAGCCGCGCGATTTCCGCCGCAGCCGTTTCTTTTTTTGCAGGCGGGGATGCGCGGCCCTTGGATGTCTTTTTCGAACCTGCTGGAGACATGACGATCTCAAATAACTTGCGAAGCAAAGAAAAAAGCGCGGCGGATATCCGGCCGCGCTTCAAACTCTAGCACGAGGCGATTTTCAGACGAAAACCGGCAAATCAGCCGTTGCCGAAGCTCATTTTAGGTACGCTCAGCTTAGGGACAGCGTTCCATGTCTTGGACAGCCAGGAGTCGCCGTCCTCGCGCGGGGCCAATCCACCGTTCGCCAGGAGCGTGTAGGAATCCTTGTACCATTTGCTGTCGGGATAGTTGTGGCCAAGCACAGCGGCAGCGTTCTGTGCTTCTTTGGTGATGCCGAGCGCCATGTAGCACTCGACCAAGCGCGCCAGCGCCTCTTCGACATGCGCCGTCGTCTGATAGTCGCTCACCACCGTCTTGAAGCGGTTTATCGCGCCGACGTAGTTGTGCTTGTTGAGGTAATACCGGCCGACTTCCATCTCGTTGGCTGCGATGTTGTCCTGACAGATGCGGATCTTGTTGTCGGCATCGCGCGCATATTCGCTGTCAGGATAACGGCTCTTCAATATCTTCAGCTGCTCGAGCGCCTTGCGCGCCGGCGTCTGATCGCGGTTCGCGGTTTTCAAGTCGTCGAAATAGGCGGACGCGATGATGTGGTGCGCCAGAGGCGCTTCCTTCGTGCCCGGATGCATCGTGATGTAGCGCTCGGCCGAGGCGATCGCCTCAGGCGACTTTCCGGCGCGATAGTAAGCGTAAGCAGCCATGACGATGGACCGCCGCGCTTCCTGCGAATAGGGGTGCTCGCGATCGACCGCCTCGAACTTTACCGCGGCGTCTTCGAAATTGCCCTTGGCCATCATCGCATCGGCGTCAGCAAACATCTTGCTGGGCGGATCCGGATTGAGAGCCGATGTATCGAGCTTGTTGCCTGAGCAGCCGGCGACGGCAAGCGTCACCGCGACCGCAGCAGCCCCAAGAACTTTCTTGATGTCTCGCGTCGATATCATCATGCGCCGCGTTGCTTCCCACACAGGCCGACGTTGTCTCAACGCCAGCCAAATCCTGTCGACGATCGCATGCGGATAGCACCCCGAAGCTCGCCCCGAAAGGTGAATCGCCAGCATATCCCCGCCAACGGCCCACCTTAGCTAGGCTATCGCCAGAATGTGGTGCATTCCGGGCTGCCGAACGAGAGAATCTCGCCTGGGCCGTGCGCCAAATCGAACAGGGAATAAGCTTGCGCTTATTCCGCTGCGACGACGGTTTGCGGAACCAGATGGACCGGCGACCGTGTAGCGCGTGCACGCGGCGCCTGCGCGATTTCCCAGTTCGAAGCGTCAGCGAACAGGGCCTGCAGAACCATCGAATTCAAACGATGGCCACCCCGATAGGAGCGATAAGCCCCGAGAAGCGGCATACCGGCCAGCGCTAGGTCACCAACGGCGTCGAGCATCTTGTGGCGGACGAACTCCTGCGGATAGCGGAGCCCTTCCTTGTTCATGATCTTGTCTTCACCGATCGCCACCGTGTTCGTCAGATCGGCGCCGAGCGCCAGACCGGCTTTCCACAGCTTCTCGACGTCGCTCATGAACCCGAAGGTACGGGCGCGAGAAAGCTCATGACGGAACACGCCGGGACTCATCTCGTATTGCAGACGCTGCCTGCCGATGACCGGAGACTGGAAGTCGATTTCCACGTCCATGCGGAAACCGGCGTGCGGCTCAAGCGAGCCCCAGCAGCCATTTTCCTCGACGCGAACCGGCTTCAGAACCTTGATGTATTTGCGCGGCTCGGAAAGCTCGCGGATACCGACCCGATCAATGGCGTCGACGAAAACCGCCGAGCTGCCGTCCATGATCGGAACTTCTTTGCTGTCGATCTCGATATAGAGGTTGTCGATGGAGAGGCCGCGAAGTGCTGCCAGAAGATGTTCGACAGTTCCGACCGTTGCTCCGGCGTCATCGCCGATGACGGTACAAAGTGTAAGATTTTTGACGTTAGCTACGTGTGCCGCGATTTCCGAAATGACTTTTCCTCGTTTTGTAACGAGAAAGCGGAGCCCAGTATCAGCCTCTGCAGGATGCAGTGTGAGTGATACCGGAGCTCCGCTGTGCACCCCCGTGCCTGTCAACTGGATCTCGCGGGCAAGCGTGGTTTGCCGCGCACC